>OZ241353.1:0-3778007 GCA_965200375.1 Candidatus Azotimanducaceae bacterium
TGTCCGCTCGGCCCAATACGAGACCTTCGAACAGCTCGAGGCCCGCGCCAGGAAGTTCGTTGGCTTGCTGCACAAGAGCGGCCATCGGCGCAAGGAGCGGCAGCAGCGCGAGCAGGCCTGGTCGGCAGTCCTCGGCGACGGCTGCGTGCTCGCGGAGGTGACGACGCCAGACGCCCTGCGGGAAGTGGGCCGGCAGAACCAGCTGTGTGTGGCCAACCGCGACATCGCGTGCGACTACCTCGCCGACAGCCGGTGCTTCACGCTTAGCGGCGAGGGCGGGTTCTTGTGGCTCCTGAACGTGGACAAGGAGACTGACAAGGTCCTTGAGATCAGCGCCCGGGCCAATGACGAGGTCACGCTGCCACGCGAGCTGGCGCTTGAGGTCCTTGAAGTCCTAGGCGCAACCGCCGACAACGTAGGTGCGTTTTGCGACGTGGGCGCCTTCAGCCCCTATCTGTTCGATGGCAAACCGGATGCCCGAGGACGCTTGGTGGTGAACGGGCGCCAGTACCGCCTCGACGTCTTCGTCGACCGACGGCAGGTCGTCTTCCGGGAGCGCAGCCACAAGCGCAAGTGGAAGCGCTGGTCTCTGTTCGAGCTCAAGGCACCCCACGGCAAGGGCCTGAGCGAGTGGCACGAGGTCTACTATGGCGGCGTCGACCTAGGCCGGTTCGCGGCGCTGCTGCTGAAGCCGAAGGTGGCCGCCAAGCTCCGCCGTCTGCTCGACTGAGCCCGCTCGGCAGCGCCGTCACAGATGCGGCGGCGCTGCCTTCGTTTCCCACTTGCGCCAGTCCCCGTTATGGTCCACGCACCGAGTGCGGCAACAATTACGCTGTTCGGTCGGCAGCATCCAGCGAGCACCGCAACGAGCTACCAACATGAGCGCCCCAAGGCCCTGCTGCTCGATCTCGGCGGCGTGCTGCTGCGCTATCGGCCCCAGGCCGCCTTCGACTGCTGGGCCGAGGCCGCCGGGGTCCCCGCCGCTTCGATTGCCTCCCGCTGGGCCGTGGACGACGCCTACAAGGCCCTCGAAGTCGGCGCCATCGACTTCGCCGAGTACGCGCGGCGGCTTTCCCTCCGCCTTGGCATCGCGCTCCCGGCCGACGCCTGGCTGCGCGGCTGGAACGCGCCCATCGGCAAGCACTACGCCACTGTGACGCGACTGCTGCCGGGGCTGGCGGCGCGGCTGCCGCTGTACTGCTTCTCCAACACCAACGCCGCCCACCAGGCCGTGTGGCAGCCGCAGCTCGGCGCCCTGCTGGCGCCAGTCGCCAAGGTGTACGCTTCCTGGCAGTTGGGCGTCCGCAAGCCGGATGCGGACGCCTACCGCAAGGTGGCGGCGGACATGGGCTTCGCCGAGGGCGAGGTGCTGTTCGTCGACGACAACCGCGACAACGTAGCCGGGGCCCGGGCCGCCGGCCTCGACGCCCGCCACACCACGGGAGCGGCGGCTACGGTGGCGATCCTCAAGGCCGTTCGACGCAGCACCGGGGATCCGTGAAGGATGGCGCCGCCCTCGCGCCAGTACCTTCCGGCGACGCTGCTACACTGCCAGCGGCAAGCCGACGGACCGCCATGCCCAGTGCCGCGCTGAAGGGAGGCCCCACCTCCCACATCTACTTCTCCCAGCGTCTGCGCCTGCACTACGTGGATTGGGGCAACGAGGGCGCGCCGCCGATGCTGCTGGTGCATGGCGGCCGGGACCACTGCCGCAACTGGGACTGGGTGGCGCATGCGTTCAAGACCGACTACCACGTCGTTGCGCCGGACCTGCGCGGCCACGGCGACTCCCAGTGGCTGGTCGGCGGCTCCTACGTCACCATCGACTACGTCTACGACATCGCCCAGCTGGTGCGCCAGGCGGGCCTCGAGAACGCCGTGGTGGTGGGGCACTCGATGGGCGGCTCGATAGCCCTGGCCTACGCCGGGTTGTATCCGCAGCAGGTCCGCAAGCTGGTCGCCATAGAAGGCATGGGCATGTCGCCCGCCGCAGCGGAGGACGCGGCGCCCGGCCACGAACGGCTGCTGGACTGGGTGGCGAATCTGCGCGCCCTCTCCGGGCGCATTCCCAAGCGCTACCCGACGTTGGAGGATGCCTTCGAGCGCATGCAGCAAGCCAATCCCCACTTAACGGAGGACCAGGCGCGGCATCTGACCATCCACGGCAGCAACCAGAACGAGGACGGCACCTACAGCTGGAAATTCGACAACTACATGAGGGCCTGGTCGCCGGTGGGGCTGTCGGCGCGGCAGACGCTGGCGCTGTATCGGCGCATCGGCTGCCCGACGCTGCTGGTCCACGGTGCCGAATCCTGGGCTTCGGATCCGGCTGCGGACGGTCGCCTCGCCTATTTCCAGAACGCCCGTTCGGTTGGCGTGGAGAACGCCGGCCACTGGGTGCATCACGATCAGCTAGACGCGTTCCTGGGCATCCTGCGGCAGTTCCTAGGGGATGGCTGACGCCCACGGGCGCTTGGTGGCCGCCATCCACGCGGCCCCGGTCCGCGGCGTCTTCACGGTAGCGGGCGGCGGCAGCGGGCTGCTCTCTTCGCTGCTGGGCGTGCCCGGCGCATCGGCCACGGTGCTGGAGGCCCGGGTCCCCTACGCCAGCCAGGCCTTGGCGGAGCTGCTCGGCGGCAAGCCCGATCAGGCCTGCAGCGCCGGCACGGCCCGGGCGCTGGCGATGCAGGCGCTGTTCCGGGCTCGGCAGCTCGGCGGCGACTTCGGCTTCGCCGTCACCGCGGCGCTCGCCACCAACCGTCGGCGGCGGGGGGAGGCACGGGCGCATCTGGCGTTCCAGAACGCGGCCTGCACCCGCAGCTGGCGGCTGCCCCTCGACGCCGGCCACGGTCGGGCGGCGCAGGAGCGGCAGGTGACGGACGCCGCGGTGGCCGCGCTCGCGTTCTCGCTGGGGGTCGGTCCGGCGCCGGCGCTGGAGTGCGAAGCCGCAGCCGGCGGCGAGTGCGCGGACGTCGTCCTCGGCCGCCGCAGCCATCTGGCGAGCCGCAAGTGGCAGGCGCTGCTGCCCGGCGCCTTCAACCCGCTGCACGACGGCCACCGGGCCATGCGCGCCGATGCGGCGCGACGGCTTGGGACGCCGGTGGGCTTCGAGCTGTCCGTTGCCAACGTGGACAAGCCGCCGCTGGACTACGTGGAACTGCGCCGCCGGCTGGCACAGTTCCCGGCGCAGGAGGTGGTGGTGACCAACGCGCCGACGTTTCTCGCCAAGGCCGAGGCGCTTGGCGGCGTCGCCTTCGCGGTGGGCGTGGACACGCTGGCCCGCATCGCGGCCGGCCGCTACTACGCCAGCGCGGCAGCACGGGACGACGCGTTCGCCCGGATGTGCGCACTCGGCTGCACGTTCCTCGTCTACGGGCGCCTGGTGGACGGCCGCTTCCGCGCCCTGGAGGACTGCCGGCTGCCGCCGACGCTGGCGAGCCTGTGCATCGGGGTGCCGGCAGGGGAGTTCCGCCGCGACATCTCCTCCTCCGCGCTGCGGCAGCGGTGAAGGCAGGGGCCTCCGACAAAGGGAGCTGCAACCGCTCGCTGCCCGCTACTGCCCTTCCAGGTCCTCGATGCGCTTCGGGTAGGTGTCCTTGAGCAGCCGCGACAGCGACCGGTCCGCCAGCAGCCGGCCGCCGGTTTGGCAGCCCGCGCAGTAGTTGCTTTCGTTCTCCGGCCGCACGATGCGCTGCACCGGTGCGCCGCACACCGGACAGGGCTGGCCGTACTTGCCGTGGACGGCCATCTCGGGGTGGAAGGCGGTCACCTTGTTGCCGCGGCCGTGGCCCGGAAAGCGGTCGCCAGTTCGCTGCCGCAGCCGCTGCGTCCACTCGGCGAGGACGTCCCGGCAGGCGGCGTAGAGGGCCTCGGCTTCCGCCGGCGTCATGTGGCGGCCGAGCTTGAAGGGGGACATTCGCGCCCGAAACAGGATCTCGTCGCTGTAGGCGTTGCCGATGCCAGCGAATACGCGCTGGTCCGTCAGCGCCCTCTTGATCGTGTGCGGCGTCTCGGCGAGACGGGCATGGAACGTCGCGCAGTCTAAGTCGAACACCTCGAGACCGCCCGGGTCGAGCGCCGCCAACGCCGCCTCGCCCTGCACCAGCCGCAGCGAGGCGCGCTTCTTCTTGCTCGCCTCGGTGAGGATCAGCGTGCCGGTGGCGAAGTCGAAGGCCGCCAGCCCCACCCGCTTGGGCACGGCCTGGCCGCGTTCGTGCCAACGCAGCCGGCCAGCGATCATCAGGTGCAGCACCGCGAAGCAGTCCCCCTCCAGCGCCAGCACCAGCTGCTTGGCGAGGCGCCGCACCGCCAGCACGCGGCGGCCAGCGACGTCCACCACGGACGGCGCGATGGTGCGCAGCAGGAACGGGCTCGCCAGACGTATGGCCGTCAGCGGCGCACCGGCGACGCGCCGTTCGAGATGCTCGGCGTACACGGCGAGATCCGGCAGTTCGGGCATGGCTAGGCCGTCGTCGGCGTCGCCGCCACCGCCGTCTGCCAGCGCCCGGAAAGGAACCGCGCCGCCAGCATGGCGGCCTTCACCACGCATTCGACGATCATCGCGCCGTACACCCACACCACCGGCCAGCCCAGAAGCGTGAAGCCGGCCGCCAAGGTACAACGGGCACCCAGAAGGCCCACCATCGTCGCCAGCAGCGGGAAGCGAGTGTCGCCGGCGCCGCGCAGGGCGCCGCCGATGGCGAAGTCGATGGCCATGAGCGGCATCGTCGCGGCCATGATGTAGGCCATCTGCACCGCCAACGCCACGGTTTCCGGCTCGTCGCCCAGAAAGAACGCCGCGAGGGACCGCGCGTAGAGGGCGACCGCCGCCCCGACGCCGCCCATTGCCGCCACCGCCCAGGCCGCCGAGCGCCAGCCGCTTCTGGCCGCGCCGGCCGGATCCCCAGCGCCCAGATGCTGGCCGGCGAGGGTCGCGCCGGCGATGGAGAAGCCGAAACCCACCACGAAGCCCACCATCAGCAGGCTGGAACCGACGTTGTAGGCGGCGAAGGCCATCGTGCCGTAGAAGTGGCCGATGAGCATGAGAAACACGAAGTAGCCCAGCTGGAACACCGCCACTTCGAGGCCGGCCGGATAGCCGATGTGCAGCAGCCGGACGAAGCGCTCCCGCCGGCACCACTTGGCCGCCACGTATTTGAGGCGAAAGCGCCCGGCGGTCCACAGCGCCACCATCGCCGCGCTGCCCAGGGCGAAGGAGATGCCGCCGGCGATTGCCGCGCCGGCGACGCCCATCGCCGGCGCCCCGAAGCGGCCGAACACGAAGGCGTACAGCAGCGGCACGTTCAGCACGTTCACGCCGGCGCCGATCCACAGCGGGGACCAGGCGTCCCCGGCGGCCCGCAGCGCCGCGCCGAGAATGAAGTTCGCCGCGAAGGCGAGGTTGAAGACGGACATCCAGCGAATGTTGCTGGCCGCGAGCGCGGTGGTTTCGGCGTCGAGGCCGAAGATGCCAGCCACCGGCCCAGCGGCGAGGATGCCTGGCACGGTCACCGCGAGGGCGAAGGCGCTGCCGGCGGCCAGGCTCGCCATCGTCACCCGGCTGGCTTCGTCCCGGTCCTCCGCGCCCCAGGCGCGGGCCACCAGCGCCGTGGTGCCGGCGCTCACCGCCATCAGCACCGCTTGCAGGGCGAAGAACACCCGCTGCCCCACCCCCACGGCCGCCAGCGCCTCCGGCCCCAGCATGCCGACGAACTTGAGCTGCACGATGGCCACCGCGGAGAACAGCAGGTTGGCCAGGATGGAGGGGAAGGCCAAGCCGAACAGTTTGGCCTGCGGTGGCCTGCGGGCCCTGGGCACCGGCGCCGATGCGCCCTGCGCCGGGAGCTTGCCGCCGTCTCCGCCGGCGGCATCTGCGCCTTGCTGCTGTTCTGCTACCATCTCTACGCTCGAACGCTTCGGCGACGAAGCGCCGCGGCCACGGACAGCCTGGGAGAAGCCATGACCGGCGCGTTCGCCGACATCAACGTGCGCCTCGAGGATCATGTGGCGACGGTGGAGATCAACCGGCCGCCGCACAACTTCTTCGACCGCGACCTCATCGCCCAAATTGCCGACGCCTACGGCGAACTGGACGAGGATCCAGCCTGCCGGGCGATTGTGCTGGCGGCCAACGGCAAGTCCTTCTGCGCCGGCGCCAATTTCGGCAGCGGCGACCGGTCCGGCAGCGCCGAGTTTACCGAACAGGGGTTCAAGAACACCACCGGGCTGCTCTATCGGGAAGGCGTGCGCTTGTTCGGCGCCAGGAAGCCGGTGGTGGCTGCCATCCAAGGCGCGGCCATCGGCGGCGGTCTGGGCCTGGCGTTGACGGCGGACTTCCGGATAGCGGCGCCGGAGGCGCGTTTCGCCGCCAACTTCGCCAAGCTCGGCATCCACCCCGGCTTCGGGCTCACCGTCACGCTGCCGCGCCTGGTCGGCCAGCAAGCCGCCAACCTGCTGTTCCTGACCGGGCGTCGCATCAAGGGCGAGGAAGCGCTGCGTCTCGGCCTGGTGGACCAGCTCGTGCCCCTGGGCGAACTTGCTGCCGCAGCCCATGCCTTGGCGCGGGAGATCGCGGAGAACGCGCCGCTCGCCATCGTCTCGGTGCGGGCGACCATGCGCCAGGGCCTGGCGGGCGAGGTCGCCGCCGCCACGGACCACGAGCTCGCCGAGCAGCAACGGCTGCGCGGCACCGCGGACGCGGAGGAAGGCATCCGCGCCGTGGCCGAGCGGCGCCCCGGCCGCTTCGCGGGCCGGTAGCACCCAAGCCGAGTTCTGCCGCCAATCCACCATGCAGCTCGGCAAGCTAGGCGTCTGGTTCTTCACGGACCGATTGACGGCGCAGGACGCCGGGGCCGCGGCGCAACGCATCGAGGCCCTAGGCTACTCCGCGCTGTGGATTCCCGAGACCGTCGGCCGGGACCCTTTCGCGCATGCCGCCTGGCTGCTCGCCAACACCGAGCGCCTGGTGCTGGCCACCGGCATCGCCAACATCTACCACCGCGAGCCGGGCGTGGCCGGCCAAGCGCAGAAGACGCTGGCGGAACAGTCCGGCAACCGCTTTCTGCTGGGCCTCGGCGTCTCCCATCGGCCGCTGGTGGAAGGGCTGCGGGGGCTTTCCTACGGGCCGCCCGTGGCCACCATGCGGGACTACCTGGGCAAGCTGGCGGAGGCGCCCTACTCCAGCATCGCGCCCAGCGAAGCGCCGCCGGTGGTGATAGCCGCGCTGGGGCCGAAGATGCTGGCGCTGGCCAAGGAGGCGACCGCCGGCGCCCATCCGTACTTCACGTCGCCGCGCCACACGGCCATGGCCCGGGAGATCCTCGGCCCCGACAAGTGGCTGTGCGTGGAGCAGAAGGTCGTCATGGAGACCGACCCGGACAAGGCTCGCGCTCTGGCGCGAAGCACTGCGCGGACCTACCAGCGGCTTCCCAACTACCGCAACAACTGGCTGCGCATGGGCCTCGCCCAGGAGGACTTCGACGGCGACGGTTCGGACGCCTTCGTCGACGCCACCTTCGCCTGGGGGGACGCCGCGGCCATCCGCGCCCGCATCGACGAGCATCTGGCCGCCGGCGCCAGCCACGTGTGCATCCAACCCGTGCATCGGAAGGGGCAGGTCGGAGAAGTGGACTGGGAGACCCTCGAGGCGCTGGCGCCGTGAGCGACTTCGACGGCAAGCGCGTGGCCGTAACCGGCGCCGCCGGGGTCGCCGGCCGGGCCGTGGCGGAGGCGTTCCACGCCGCTGGCGCCGCCGTGGTGGGCATCGACATCGTCGCCCACCAGACAACCTGGCGCACCTGCGTGGCCGACCTCATGGACCCGGCAGCCGCCAAGGCCGCGCTGGCCGAAGCCGGCGCCATCGACGTGCTCGCCAACATCGCCGGCGGCTTCGCGATGGGCGACGCCATCGCCGAGACCAGCGACGAAACCTGGGACCACATGATGAACCTCAACGCCCGCACGGCGTTCAACGCCTGCCGCGCCGCGGTGCCCGGCATGGTCGCCCGGGGCGGCGGCAAGATCGTCAACGTCGGCGCCCGAGGCGCCTTGCGGGGCGCCGCGGCGATGGGCGCCTACATCGCCTCGAAGAGCGTCGTCGTCCGCCTGACCGAGACCCTCGCGGACGAAACGAAGCACCAAGGCATCAACGTCAACTGCATCCTGCCGAGCATCATCGACACCCCGCGCAACCGCGCCGACATGCCCAAGGCCAAGTTCGAGCACTGGGTGGCGCCGGCGCAGATCGCCGCCGTGGTGCTGTTCCTAGCCTCCCCCGCCGCGGACGCGATCCACGGCGCGGCGATTCCAGTGGAAGGGCTCGCCTAGTATTCCGTCACGATTCAATTTGGGGGTAGAGACGCTTGAGTTTGGTGCGGGCGTTGTCGACGGTGTACTGCCAGTCGATGCCCGTTTGCCGTCTGTTCCTGTCCTCCGCCCAAGCGTGCGCTCGGACCCGAACCTCCTCCGTGCTGGCGATGCGGTCGCCGAGGGCCTGGCGTGTCAGGACGCTCAGTTCCGGCTCGGCCATGTTCAGCCAGCTGCCGTGCGCCGGGGTGAAGACCAGGTCCAGCCGCCGCGCGATGCGTCTCGCCTCGTCGGGAGGGAACGCGTCGTACAGGGAGCCGATGTCGTGGGTGTTCAGGTTGTCGCACACCAGCGTGATCCGCTCGGCGCCGGCGAAGCGCGGATGGTCGACCAGCCACCGCATCCGCGCGGCCCAGTCGGCCGCCGTCCGCCGCTCGGTCACCCGCACGCCGCGCCACGCGCCGAGCGGCTCGACGAACATCCACGCCACGCAGACGCCCTCGCGCACGTACTCGTGGTCCACGCGCTCCACGGCGCCGGGAGACATCGGGACCGGCGCCCGCGTTTCGGAGATCAGCTGCTTCGGCTGCTCGTCCATGCACACCACCGGACGCTTCGGATCCCGGGGCCGCCCGTACACCTCCAGAACCTCCTCCATCCGCGCCACGAACCGCCCGTCGCCTTTCGGAGGAATGCACCACATCGCCCGGCGCCACGGCTTCAAGTCGTTTTTTTTAGCGTCTGCCGCACCGTCTCGTGGCTGATCGACTCCACCACATCCAACTCCACCAGACGCTCCGCCAGCAGCCGCAGGGTCCAGCGCGACCGGCCGTCCGGCGCTTGCGAGCACGCCAGCTGCGCCAGCCGCGCCTCGCCTTCGCCGTCCAGCGCCCGCGCCCTCGGCGGCGTCGGCGGCCGCTTGCGCCGCAGCACCGCCAGCGGCCCGTCCTCCACCGCCGTCCGACGCCACCGGGCGATCGTGTTCTCGCTCGCGCCCACCGCCTCCGCGCACTCCTTGTCGGTCCATCCCGAACCGGAGGCCCCTTGGTCACACAGCAGCAGCGCCCGGGCGCGTTCCATCTTCCAACGCGCCACTCTCCGATTGCCTCTCCTTCCCTTCGCCACCCCCTCCAGCTCTTCCCGCTCCTCCGCCAACAGCTTCAACACATGCCTCTTGTGCATCCCGTCCTCCGTGACGAGTTCCAGCAACAGAAACATAGTAACCCACTACTTCAAAGTTGACGGAATACTAGGCGAGGCCTGCCTTTCGGGAGCGCTTGGGGCGACAAGACCCGGGACCAAGGGATTGGCGCCAGGGCAGCAAGCCCCGGGCCGCGAGCACGGCCATCGGCAAGTTGGATCAACGACCGTTTGGCGCGGGGCATCCTTCGGAGCGCACAAGAGCAGCGACGTGACAGTGCAGGGCAGAATATTCGAGGATGTCGGCTTCTAGCTGAAGTTCCCGTCTTGGACGCCATGACCCAGGGGCCCCAAGGCGGAGGCCCTACGAATAGCTGGGCCAAGCGAGGCGATGGTTCTCGATCTGGCGGCGGATCGCCTCCGAACTCACGCGATAGCGATGCGCGAGCTCGTCGGTCTGGAGAGGGGATGCCTTGCGGCCAAGGTGCCTTGCGAGCCCCGCCGCCGGCGCAAGGAACTCGGCGGCAAACGCCCGGGAAGCCCGTTGCTCCCAAGTATGGGCTTCGGTGACGAGTCTGCGGTGCGTTCTGCCGCTAGTGTACCGCTTCCGAATCAGCCCCGTCGCCGGGAACAAGCGCACGTCGCGCTGCGGCGGCGGTACATCCCCGTCCTGGACAGGCCGAAGCGACGCTGGGGCGGTTTGCCATTTGCCACGTCCGTTCGCAAACGGACCGCTAGGCGCGAAATGATGAAGAAAAGCGGACCGTGCAATCCGAAACCGATTCGCGTCCGGCCCTGCATCGCCCACAATCGCCACGGGCGCGCCTTCGCTGCTTTGGACCAACGCGGCTTCCAACGGACTTTCGGCTTCGATGTCCAATGTCCGAGATGGGCAACGGGCCCAGCCGAGGCGAACAAGCAGCTCGTCCAGGTCGTCGATGGGATCGTGGACGTTCTCCGGCAACAGGCTTCGGCGGAGCGCCGTCGCGCACTCGTAGCCAAACCCGTGAGCGGTTGGCGAGCCGTTGTTGCAGGAGACCTCCTTGCGGCTGCGGCCTGCTCCAGCATCGGCCGCCAGTGCCTCGGCTTGGTGCAGCCAGTCCAGGTCCCTTGGCAAGGTCTGCGGCTGCGCCGCGTCGAGGAAGTCGTGTCTGAGGGACGCGTCGAGCGCCGCCACCGACTCGCGCAGCGTCTTCTCCATGTCGTCGGTGAGCTCTTCTTCGTCGTAGGGATCGAGGCCGAGGCGCGCCGACCACTCGCAAAGCCGGCGTTCCTGTTCCGTTGCGCCCTCGATTGCCGCCCAGTCCTCGCGGAGCGCGGCCACCTCCGGGACGTCGACCCCGTCGAGCCTGTCCACGACGGCTTGGATGGCTTCGGCGACGCCACGTTGGCATCGGCAACGTTGATTTGGGTCTCCCCTTCCCCAACAAAGCGGAGGGGGGATGAGTCACCCCCCTGTCGTCCGGCATCCACCGGGCGATGACCCGTTGTTCATCCCGGAAGAGCGTCAGATCCGGCAACGCGTATCCTTCTTGCGCGGCCAACAGGCTGTGGCGCTGCACCCACTCCCGGTCTCTTGGCACTCGGGCGAGTTCGGACGACGAAAAACGAGCAGGAAACCGATACGCCTCGTTCAGCAGGAACCACCAGTTTTCCACGAGCCACCGGCACAGTGGGAACGCAGAACCGTAGACGCCGCCACGCAAGCTCTCGGACGGACCATGGATGGCTTCGGTCACCAAGCGCCCATCGGTTTCGATGACCAGTCGACACCAAGTGCGGGCAAGTACCACGTCCCGCACGCCCGGCGCATCCTGCCACTCCATGTGAAACCGGATCACTTGCCGCTGCTCCAATCCAATCGCCGTTCTCTGTCGCGAGGGTACTCCGATTCCCTGGCAGGGAGTCACGGTACGCCGTAGGCGCCCCGGAAGTAGAGCAGCGGCGCGTCCCCCTCGCGCTGCGTCGCAAAGCCGAGCACGCTGGCCACCGCCACGGTGTGGTCGCCGGCGTCGTGCTCGGCCACGAGCTCGCAAGCCACGTAGGCCAGCACGCCATCGAGGATCGGCACGCCGCTCGAGTGCCGGCACCAGCCGATGTCCGCCGTCTGGCCGGCCTGGGCGAAGGCGTCGCTGGCCGCCGCCTGGTCAGCCGCCAGCATGTTGATCGAAAATCGGCCGGCGGCGCGGATGCGCGGCCAGCTGGTGCTGGACTTGGCCGGACAGACGGCGACTAGCGGCGGTGCCAGGGACAGCGACACGAAGGACTGCGCGGCGAAGCCGACTAGTTGGCCGGCTTCCAAGCCGGCGACGATCACCACGCCGGTGGCGAACTGGCCCATGGTGTCGCGGTAGGCGCGACTGTCGAACTCTTGCATCGGCATCCGCCCGAAAACTCGAGAGCATAGCGACGAGAGACCGCGCCTGCTCCACCGTCCGGGCTGCTCAATGCTCCAGGTAGCGCGCCATGGCAGCGGTCTCGTGGCGTTCGAGGCCGGCCGCGGCGTCCGTCACGAAGAGCGCCGCCAAGCGGGTGCGCTCCGCGAACCGACGACCAGCGTCGGGCCCCAGCACCAGCAGGGCGGTGGCGTAGCCGTCCGCCATCAGCGCCGTGGGCGCCACGACGGTCACCGAGGCGAGGCCATGCGCCACGGGCTGGCCGCTGCGCGGATCGATTACGTGGGACACCCGCCGGCCGCCCACGGTGCGCGCCTGGCGGTAGTTGCCGGCGGTTGCCACGGCGCCGTCGAAGACCGCCAGCACCGCGATCGGCTCGCCGCCAGCGGGCGATTCGACGCCAATGCGCCACTCCCGCCCGCCCGGACCGCCGCCGGCCACCCGCAGCTCGCCGCCGACCTCCACCAGGTAGGAGTCGCAGCCCGCTGCTGCCAGCAGAGCAGCCACCCGGTCCACGGCGTAGCCCTTGGCGACCGCGGACAGGTCCAACGTCAGCGGCGTCCGCTTGGTCAGCACTGGCGGCTGCTGGCGGAGGGCGAGCTGGCGGTAGCCGACTTGCGCCCGGGCGGCGCGAATCTCCGCAGCCGTGGGCGGCACGGCAGCGGCGCTGGCTTGGGCGCCGAAGCCCCACAGCGCCACCAGCGGCGCCACCGTCGGATCGAGCGCGCCGCCGGTCTCCTCGGCCAAGCGCATCGCTGCCGAGGCGACGGCCAGCAGCGGTGCGGACACAGCGAACGGTTCGCCCGCCTCGGCGCGGTTGAAGCGCGACAGTTCCGATTCGTCGTCGTAGGTGGACATGCGCCGCTCCACCTCGGCGAGGACCGCGGCGATCCGCTGCTCCGCCGGCCGCTCCGGGCAGGCGGCCTGCACCGAGTAGGTCGTGCCCATCGTCTTGCCGACGAAGGCGTGGCGCTGGCAGCCAAGCGCCAACGCCGCCAGCAGCGCCAACGCCGCGGCGCCACTGGCCGCGCCCCGCAGCGCCGGCTGGAACGGTGCCCCGCCCGCCCGCCGCCAGCGCCGCAGCGCAGAGCCGCCCCGCCGCAGCGCGGCGCGTCGGCCGAGCAAGGGCGCAATGCGTTGACCGAGTCCCTTCATGTCGTCGGGTTGCGACTTCGCGCCGTCGCATCCGTTGCTCCGAGGCCAATGTACGCCTGTCACGCACCGAGGGCGCTTAGAATGGGGCCGTGGCCTCCCCCGCCGACACCGTCGACCCCGGCCATGCCTACGCAGCGCTGGATCTGGGCTCGAACAGCTTCCACCTGATCGTTGCGACCTACCACGGCGGTCCGCCGTCGGCGACGCCGAGCGGCGGCCGCCTGCAAGTGGTGGATCGCCACCGGGAGATGGTGCGCATGGCCGAAGGGCTGACGGCCGACGGTACGCTGTCGCCGGAGGTCTGCCAGCGGGCGCTGGCATGCCTGCAGCGTCTCGGCCAGCGGCTTCGCCACCTGCCGCGCCACCATGTGCGCGTGGTGGGCACCAACACGCTGCGCAAGGCCCGCAACAGCGCCGCGTTCCTTGCCGACGCGCAGCGGGCACTGGGCCATCGCATCGAGATCGTCAGCGGTCGCGAGGAAGGGCGGCTGATCTACCTCGGCGTCTCCCACTCCCTGGAGACGGCGAGAGCCCGCGAATCCCGGCTGGTGGTGGACGTCGGCGGCGGCAGCACCGAGCTCATTCTCGGCGAGCAATTCGAGCCGCAGCTCACCGAGAGCCTGCACATGGGCTGCGTGTCGATGTCGGCGCGGTTCTTCCGCGACGGGCGCATCGACGAGCGCCGGCTGGAGGACGCCGAGAACGCCGCCCGCCAGGAACTCGAAGCCGTGGAACAGAGCTATCGCGCCAAGGGCTGGGATGCCGCCGTCGGCGCGTCCGGCACCATACTCGCCGTTCATCACGCCATCTTCGAGATCACGGGTGCGCGCGGCATCTCGGCCGCTGGCATTGCGGCGTTGAAGGCGCGCTTGGCGAAGGCCGGACATGTCGATGCGCTCCGCCTGGACGCCGTGGCCGCGGACCGAGCGCCGGTGTTCCCCGGCGGCCTCGCCATCGTCGCCGCCGTGGTGGCCGCCCTCGACATCGACACCATGACCGTGGCCAGCGGCGCCCTGCGCGAAGGGCTGCTGCACGATCTGCTCGGTCGCCTCCACGCCGAGGACATCCGGGAGACGACGGTGGCGGACCTCATGCGCCGCTACCACGTCGATGCCACCCATGCCGAGCGCGTGGCCGCCACCGCCGAGCGCATCCTGCGTGGCGTCTCCTGGCCAGCGCTGCTGCAGCTGGCGGCGCCGGCCGTGGCGGCCGAGCCGCCAGCCGACCGGGCGGCCCCCAAGGGCGCGGCCCGACGGCTGCGCTGGGCCGCCCTGCTGCACGAGATCGGCATGGACATCTCCCACAGCCAGTACCACAAGCACGGCGGCTACCTGCTCGACCACATGGACCTGCCCGGGTTCTCCCTCTCCGAACAGCACGCTCTGGCGCTCTTGGTGCGGGGCCATCGCCGCAAGTTCCCGGCCGCCGAGCCCGCCTCCGGGCCGGCGCTGGCGGCGCTGTGCATCGTGTTGCGACTGGCGGTGCTGCTGCACCGGGGGCGAACCGCCGAACCGCTGCCCCGCTTCGGCATAGACGCGCACCCGCAGCGGCGGGTGCTCGGGCTGCGCTTCCCGGCCAAATGGCTGGCGGCGCATCCGCTGACGCGGTTGGACCTCGCGCAGGAGGCCGCGTATCTGAAGGCAGCCGGGGTGACGCTGAAGCCGGCGGGGGAAGCCTGAGGGCCGCCCGCGCTTCGCTCGAATCAGGTGGCTTAGAATGTGCGCGAGACCCGGTTGCCAGCCTTGATGTGCAACAGTCCGGTCACTTGGCGCTCAAGGCTCGGGTTGGCGCGACAATGGCGGAAGGTCGATGAGAGGAGTGTGGAGAGTGCTTAGGCAGGTCAGGTGGGCTCTCCTTCTGGGCGGTTCCCTGCTGTGCGGCGTCTTCGTGCTGCCTTGGGCGTACTACCTTGCACCCAATCCTTGGCCGTGGTTCGCGCAAGGCGTGGCGTATTGTGCTTGCTGGAGCGTGGTTCATGAACTTCGGCGAATCCACAGAGAGGGCGCCCGCAAACGCCGTCCCACAGAGGCGGACTTCTCCTCGGGGCTGTATCCCTTCTGATGACCAGTCGCCGTAGCCTGATCAAGACCGCCGGCGCAGCCGGCGTTGCGGCCACTGCCGTCCAGGCCGGCGGAGGCGCACTGGCGGCGCCGGCGGTTCACACGGCGCCGAAGACGAAGATCCGCTGGAAGCTGCAAACCTACGCCGGCGAAGCGCTGGCGGCGCACGTCGTCAAGCCTTCCATCGACGCCTTCAACGAAGTGGCCGGGGCCGAGATGGAGATCTCCCTGCACTACGCCGACGAGCTGGCGCCGACGGACGAGCTGTTCCGGGCGCTGCAGCGGGGCACGGTGGACGCCGTGCAGTCGGACGAGGACTCCATCGGCGCGCCGGTGGACGTCGCCGTGTTCGGCGGCTACTTCCCCTTCGCCTGCCGCTACAGCCTCGACGTGCCGGCGCTGTTCCACCACTGGGGCCTCGCCGACATCTGGCGGCAAGCCTACGCCGGAGTGGAGGGCGTCAGCTGGCTGAGCGCCGGCGCCTGGGATCCCTGCCACTTCAACACCGTGAAGCCCATTCGCTCGCTGGCGGACCTGAAGGGCTTGAGGATCTTCACCTTCCCCACCGCCGGCGCCTTCCTGTCGCGCTTCGGCGTGGTGCCGGTGACGCTGCCCTGGGACGACGTGCAGGACGCCATGCGCGCCGGCGAACTCGACGGCCTCGCCTGGTCCGGCATCACCGAGGACTACGCCGTCGGCTGGGCGGACGTGACGACTCACTTCCTCACCAACAGCATCTCCGGCGCCTGGTGCGGCGCCTACTTCGCCAACAGCGAGCGCTGGAACGCCCTGCCGCAGCGCCTGCGGACGCTGTTCCGCCTGTGCATGGACAGTTCCCACTACTACCGCCAACACTGGTACTGGGACGGCGAGGCGCGGCTGCGGGTAGCCGGCAGCAAGCTGACGCTCACCACCATCGCCGACGCCGAATGGGCGAAGGTGGAAGCCGAGGCACGGAATTTCTGGGACGAGATCGCCAAGCGGAGCCCGCGCAACGCCCGGGTGGTGGCCATCCTGCGGGAGTACAACGCCACCATGGAGAAGGCCGGGCGGCCCTATCGCTACCACTAGCGCCGGCGAACCGATGCGTGTCGCATGGCCGGCGTGGGCGAGAGCGTCGGCGAGAGACAGGGCTGCTGCGATGGTCGCCTTTTTTTCGAAGCAAGTCGCCCCACTGGCCGCCGGAGGCCGGAAGGCGTGGGGCTTGCGGGCAGTCGTTTTGGGCGTGGTCCCGCAGCAATGAATCGCAAGTCGTTGATTGCATACGGAAATGCCGAAAGTCGAATTTTCTGCGCCACAAGGGTTGACACCGCACTCGCGTTTCCCTTGTAGCAACGGCCCGGCCACCGGTCGGGATTGTGCGGGAAACGTAGAGGGGGAGTCATGCTCACCTTGCTAACTTTGCTTTCGATGGCCGTCGCGCTGGCGGCCTTCTTCGCGGTCATGCTCTGGCTTGACCCCAAGCGCCGGCAGTACGCTGCCGCTACCGCCGTTGCCGTCGGCGCGGTGGGATTGGCGGATACCGCGCCTACCGTAGGTGGCGCGGCCTTGGCGCAAGACGATCCGCCGGAGATCATCGTTCACGGGGACTTGCCGTCGAACTGCGAGCGCCGGGACAGCGGCGACATCTTTTGCGATGGCATGACGCTGCTTGACTGGTGTACGTCGCTTGGCAGTGCCTCGCAGAGCGAGAACCTGTGTCTGGGGGCTACGGCGGCGGCAGTTCTGGCGGCAGCTCCGGCGGCAGTAGCGGTTCGGGCAGCGGTGGCAGCAACGTTGCGACATACATACCGCCTAGGCCGGACTGTCCTTGCGGCTACGCAACCTGGGAAAACGGCAACAGCGGCGAGGCATACGGCGCAGCCATCGGCGGCCACTGGCAGTGTCCACACGTTGCCACCTGCCCGGTGACAACGGAGGTGATCGTCGAGGTGATCATCCCCGCGGTTTGCGTTGCCGCTGTGATGGCCGCGACTGGCGCAATCTGCGCTTCCAGTTCTATCCCAAGTGGACTGACCGCAGGCATGGTTTGCGCCGTTGCTGTAGGGTCGGTGGCGGGCCTTGTCGACATATGCCCATCGTTCGGCGGCGGCGACAGCCATCGCTGAAGTTGCGATGAAGGACTTGCTGTACTGGCTAACCGTCGCCCTGTGCTGCGCTGGTTCGATCGGCCTGCTGTGCTTGATCTGGCCGGAAAAGAGCACCTTCTGGGTGTTTATATGCAGCGTCAACTGGTTCGCGTTCGCTTTCTACAGCTGGGTGAGGTACGGCCCTAGCTTGCGCGATTTCATTTGGCGGGGCCCGCCTCCGTGGTACGTTTGGTTGATGGCCCGCCGGAACCGCCAGTAGCGAGTTCGACTTGCCGCCCACCGGCGATCCGGTTGTCCGGTGGGCGGCTCGCCTCTCTCATCTGAACTTCAACGCAACGACAACGCCGAGGGGCGACAGCCGACCACTGTAGACAACGACTGAGACAAAGTGCCTCAAACAGGCGACTGCCGGCGGTTCGTAGCGGGACGAGATCGCGAAACGGGAGAGCTCGCCCAACGCCCGGGTGGCAGCCATCCCACTGGATCACTAGCACCACGTGGCGAAGGCCGGGGCTGCCCAACGAAGGTGCCGACGCGGCGCTCCGCCACATCGTCTCATCGCCCTGTAAGCTCCGCCCCAAGCCATAGATCGGGGTAGCTGCGGGAATGGTCTGGGAAGCCGAAATCGAGGAGCTCGGCCGCCGCCGGGCGTTCGCCGCGCAGATGGGCGGCGAGGCCGGCATCGCCGAGCAGCGGCGGCGGGGCAAGCTCACCGTCCGCGAACGCATCGACCTGCTGACGGACGCCGGCTCGTTCCACGAGATCGGCGCCCTGGCCGGGGCCGCGGCCTACGACGGCAACGAGCTCGCCCATGTGCGCCCCTCGAACATGGTGATCGGCCTCGCCGCCATCAACGGCCGCCGGGCGGTGCTCACCGCCGGCGACTTCACCGTACGCGGCGGCGCCTCGGATGCGTCCATCGGCAACAAGGGCGGCCATTCCCAGAAGATGGCGCGGGACTGGCGGCTGCCCTACGTCCGCCTGCTCGACGCCACCGGCGGCAGCGTCAAGACCTTCGAGCAGATCGGGCGCACCTACATTCCCACCAATCCGGTCACCCCCGGCGTCGAGGATCTGCTCTGCGAAGTGCCGGTGGCCGCGGCGGTGCTCGGTTCCGTGGCCGGGCTGCCAGCGGTGGATTCCTGCCTGGCCCACTTCAACGTGATGGTGAAGGGCATCAGCCAGGTGTTTCCCGGCGGGCCGCCGGTGGTGAAGGCCGCCCTCGGCATCGACATCAGCAAGGAGGATCTCGGCGACGAACGCAGCCAGGTGTACGAGAGCGGCGTCGTCGACAACCTCGCGGACACCGAGGCCGACGCCTTCGAGCAGATCAAGCGCTTCCTCGGCTATCTGCCGGACAACGTGTGGCAGCTGCCGCCCCGGGTGGAAACCGGCGACGATCCGGAGCGCCGGGACGAGTTCCTGCTGTCCGCCATTCCGCGGCAGAAGCGCCGGGTGTACGACGCCTACGGGATCCTGAACGCGGTGCTGGACCGGGATTCCTTCTTCGAGATCACGCCGTTCTACGGACGCTCGCGCATCGTCGGCCTGGCCCGCGTGGACGGCTATCCGGTGGGGGTGATGATCAACAACCCCAAGCGCCTCGGCGGCTCCATGGACGTGACCGCCGGCACCAAGGTGATCCGCTTCCTGCAGTTGTGCGACACCTTCCACCTGCCGATGATCTACTTCGCCGACGAGCCGGGCTTCATGGTGGGGCCGGAACAGCAGCGCCAAGGCATCGTGCGCGCCGGCGCCAAGATGCTCTGCGCCACGCTGCGCACGCGGATGCCGTGGCTGTCCATCATCATCCGCCAGCTCTACGGCGTCGCCGGGCAGTGCCACGACCGGCCGAGCGGCATGTTCAAGCGCGTCGCTTGGCCGTCCGGGCACTGGGGTTCGATGCACATCTCCGGCGGCGTCTCCGCCGCCTACCGGCGCATCATCGCCGAAGCCGAGGACCCCGCCGCCAAGCAGGCCGAGATCGAGGCCAAGCTCGAAGCGCTGTCCTCGCCCTTCCGCACCGCCGAAGCCTTCAATATCGAGGACATCATCGACCCCCGGGAGACCCGCCCCATGGCGTGCGACTTCGTGCGCTTGGCGCAGCCGCTGCTGAAGACGCAGCTAGGGCGCAGCCCGACGCCGTACATGCCGTGAGTCGGCCCGACTGAGTAGCCGTTGCGTTGGGAGTGCCGAAGGCCGCAGCGCAGTTTGTCTAGCGGAATGGCACTCTCGACCTTAAAAGTCGTTCTCGGCGATCACCTCGGCGTACGCTGCCGCAGCGAGAGAAGCATGTGCATCCTCCAGCTTACGCCGCACGGCCGCGAGCGCGGCGACTGTATCGTCGACACCGTCGCCAGGACCGAGGCGCTGGCGTGCGGAGCGTGCAGAGAGGCCCGCACCGGCGACCGGCTCCACATCGGCCTGGTCCACATCACCGTCAGCGCCAGCAGCACGGCTAGCGGCGAGTGGCCCGGCGACGGCGGCGCGCAGACCGCCGAGGCGATGCGCCTCGAATTCGCCGACGGGGCGGCGATCATGATCCTGGACACCGGCTGGGCGCTGGGATTCGGGCGTGGCACCCTCGTGGACGGCACGGCCCAGGCTGCCGTCGACGCCTGCGACTCGTGGTCCGGTGCCGCCGCTTTTTGCTTGGCCGGAGGCGCTCTGACAGCACCAACGTAAGCCGTAGTCGTTCTTGCGGCCGTCGCCGTAGCGCTTGGCGAAGGCGGCCCCCGCCGGCAACCGACCGGCCCGCGCAGGGCCAGCAGGAAGACGACCCGCGGCGGTCGGATCCGCCGCCGTGGGCGAGGTCTCGGCGGTGCGCCTCACGGAAAACCATGAAGCGCGCCGCTCCCCGGATCAGCCGCCGATGCCGTAGCGCAGGGACACGCCGTAGATGCGCGGCTCCGTCAGGAAGTAGTTGCGGTAGAAGCCGGAGGTGTCCGAGGTGAGGTACTTGCCGGTCACGTTGTCGTCGTCCAGCACGTTGCGCACCCACCCCTTCACGGTCCATGGCCCGTTCTCGTAGATGGCGGTGGCGTTGTGCTGGGACCAGGCGTCGATCCTGTCGCCGACGGAGTTGAACTCCCGGGCGTAGGACTCGCTCTGCCAGTAGTAGTCCCAGCGGGCCGTCAAGGTGGCGCCGGCCGCCAAGGTCCAGGTCTGCGCCAAGCCCAGCTGCAGGGTGTGCTCCGGGGCGTTCGGCAGCTCGTTGCCGGCCAGCTGCGTCGGCAAGCCGTCGAGGGTGGTGACGCCGACGGCGTCCAGGAAGTTGCGAGAGAAGTAGGCCGGTATGGCCAATCCGGTGGAGTTGGCGGGATACGCCACCGGAATCACCGCGCCGGCGGCGCCGGCGGCAGCCACGACGGCGGCCGTGATCTCGGACTCCCGGGCGATGTAGTTCACGCCCGTCAGAGAGCCCGGATCGATGTTGTTCAGCAGAACGTAGTCGCTGTTGCCGGCGGTGCGGTTCACCGGATCCAGAGACGCCGAGTCGCCGACCTCGCTGGCAAGCCACCCGTAGCCGAAGTCCAGCGCCAGGCCGGGCACGCGCTCCGGCCGCCACCGCCCCTCGATCTCGAGGCCGCGCAAAGTCGCGTCGATGTTCTCGTTGATGGAACTGTTGTTGCGGATCCGCGTCACCTGCAGGCCCACGTAGTCGTAGGTGAACACGGAAGCGTTCAGCGCCATGCGGCCGTCGAGCAGCGTGCTCTTGACGCCAGCCTCGAAGGCGTCCACCTGCTCCGGCCCGAAGGTGAAGGCGCTGGTGTCCTGGAACTCCGGCGGGATGGCCGGATTGAAGCCGCCGGGCTTGTAGCCGCGGGAATAGAAGCCGTAGACCATTGCGTCGTCCGTCACGCGGTAGTCGAAGCCGATGCGGCCGCTGAACTCCCGCCAAGTGGCGCTGGTGGGGCTGTTGGTGACGAAGCGGGTCTCGCCGAAGGTGGGCACCGGCGGCACCGCGGCGGCGATGGCCCTGAACGCCGCCAGACCAGCGCCGAATCCCGGGTCCGTGGCCAAGCCAGCGGGATTGGTGAGCAGCGTGAGCACCGTGCCTTGCAGCGCCGGCGGCAGCCCCAGTGCCGCCAGCTGGGCCGGCAACGCCTCCGGCGGCAGTGCGCCGGACAGCAGGAGGGCGCCTAGCTGCTGAGCCGCGCCCACCGCCGCCATCAGGCCGACGGCGGCCGGCGCGTTGGCGCCGTAGGCGGCGGCCGCGTCGTTGAAAGCCAGCATGCGCTGCGTGGCCTCGCTCAAGGTCGCGGTTGGATCCGCGGCGGCGGCGGCCATCTCGGCAAAGAGGCTGGAGCGGATCCAGATCGGGGCCGGCCCCAGCAAGCCGCCGAGGGCGGCGCTGGCATCGGCGGCGTTCAGCAGCACGCTGCTGTCGCTGGTGCTCTTGCTGTCCTCGTTCATGCGCAGCCCGGCGGTGATGGTCAGGCGCTCGGTCGGTTCCACGTACAGTTCGCCGAACACCGCGCTGCCGCTCTGCTTGGCGCCGCCAGCCGGATTGTTGGCGTTCATGAAGAAGCCGGGGTACAGCGGCGCCGGGAACACGGCCGGGGGGGCCACGGTGGCCAGATCCAAGGTGTTGGCCAGCACGTAGTAGCCGCCGTAGTTCTTGCCCACAAGGCGGCTGGCGCCGAGCAGGAAGTTCACTTTGCCGTCCAGGCTGGAACGCACCTTGGCCTCCACGGACCAGAACTCGGTGGCGGAATCCTGCTGGTCGTAGGCGAACATGCGGTTCTGGTGTGCCGGGAAGATGCAGCCGCCCGGCACGCCGGCGGTGCCGGCGATCAGATTGCAGGCGTCGTCCCGCCACTCCGCCCCGGCCCCGCCGGCGGGAGCGGATACCGGCCAAGCGCCCGTGGGGTTCGCGCGGGTAGCCGCCAAGGAGGGGCCGACGTCCATGTAGTAGTCCTGCCGAGCGAGGTACTCCCCTTCCCGCATGGCGCCGATCAAGCTCAGCTGCATGGTGTCCATGTCGAAGTCGACGCCGAAGGCCCAGACGGTCTCGTCGTCCTGGAACACCGGCTCGAAGTCCGTGTGCATCTGCCTGAAGCCATCCAGCGCCGGGCGCGGGTAGTCGTAGAGCGACGGGTCCGAACCCGCCTCCCCCAGCGGCAGCGCCCCGGCCAGCCCAGCGAAGATGCCGGCCGTGGTGGCACCGAGGTGCGGCTGCTCCCAGCCGAAGGCGTTCGGCAGGCAGCCCGTGGTGGGCAGCGGATTGCGGACGCACACCTGATTGGTGACCCGGGCCCGGTCGTCGTTCTCGCTGAACAGGCTGTAGAGCAGCCAGGCGCCGAGGCGGTCCGTGATCTGCCAGGCGACGGTGCCGCGCAGGGCGAGGATGTCGCGTCCGTCCACGTCGTCGTCAATGCCCGGCAGCGTGTTGCCCTCCGCGTCGGTTTGGCCCGCGGCGAGGTTCTCGATGTAGCCGTCGCGATCCAGCTTGTAGCCGGCGATGCGGGCCGCGGCGCGGCTGCCGAGGGGGATGTTGACCGCGCCCTTCCAGCGCTGGTGGCTGAAGGCGCCGAGCTCGACATCCGCGAAGCCGCCCACGGCGCCGAGTTCCGGCTGCTTGGTGACGAAATTGACGGCGCCGCCGGTGGCGTTGCGACCGAACAGCGTGCCCTGGGGACCACGCAGGATCTCCACCCGCTCCATGTCGAAGAACTCGACCGAGTTGAGGTTGGTGGGCACCGCGATTTCGTTCAGGTGCAGGGACACGCCGGACTCGCCGGTGCGGCCGATCACGAGGTTGCCGATGCCGCGAATGCTGATGCTGGAACCGCCGAAGTTGGTGGCGGTGAAGGAGACGTTGGGGACGTTCAGCTGCAGGTCCGACGGATTGATGATCTGCTCGTCCTCCAGCATCGCGCCGCTGAGCGCGGTGACGGCGATGGGAACGTCCTGGGCGTCTTCCGCCACGCGCTGCGCCGTCACGGTGATCTCTTCCAGGGGGGGAGCGTCCTCGTCCTGGGCGAACACGCTGCCGGCACTGGCGAGCAGCGCCGTGCAAGCCGTGCAAAAGGCGGCGGTACCTCTCATGGCCTTCTCCAACTGGATCCACTGGCTGTTGCGGGCATTATACGCCTACCCAACATACGCCTACGCAACGTGGCTGGGCCTACAGGCCCAAGCCGGGCCGCGGCAAAGCGGCTTGAGCAGCCGGTTGGCCGGGCGCCGGATGGGGCTGCCTTACAATGCGCCCATGCTGGCTTCCGCCGCACCACTGCCGCCGCCCACGGACGAACTGGTGGTGGGCGTGCTTGGCCTCGGCTACGTGGGCCTGCCGGTGGCGCTGGCGTTCGGCGCCCGCTACGAAACCCGAGGCTACGACGTCGACGGCGACCGAGTGGCCGAGCTGCAAGCGGGCTTCGATGCCGCCGGCGAAGCGGCCACCGCCGACTTCGCCGCGGCCGGACGGGCGTCCTTCACCGCGGCGCTCTCCGACTTGGCTGGCAGCGACGTGTTCGTGGTGGCGGTGCCCACCCCCGTCGATGCCCGGAAACGTCCTCACCTCGCGCTTCTGGAGGCTGCCAGCCGCATGGTCGGCGGGCTGGTGCGGCGCGGCGGCGTGGTGGTGTTCGAGTCCACCGTCTTTCCCGGCGCCACGGAGGAAGTGTGCGTCCCGCTGCTGGAGGCGGCATCGGGGCTGGTCTGCAACCGGGACTTCTTCGTCGGCTACAGTCCCGAACGCATCAACCCAGGCGACCCGCGCCACGGCCTGCGGCAAGTGGTGAAGGTGACGGCCGGCTCCACTGCCGCCGCGGCGCGATTCGTGGACGCCCTGTACGCGAGCATCGTTCCCGCCGGCACCCATCGCGCCCCGGACATCCGCACCGCCGAGGCCGCCAAGGTGATCGAGAACGTGCAACGCGACCTGAACATCGCCCTCGTCAACGAGTTCGCCATGATCTTCCACCGCATGGGCCTCGATACCGAGGCCGTGCTGGCCGCCGCCGCCAGCAAGTGGAACTTCCTGCCGTTCAAGCCCGGCCTCGTCGGCGGCCACTGCATCGGCGTGGACCCCTACTACCTCACCGCCAAGGCAGAAGCCGTCGGCCACCGCGCCGATCTGGTGCTGGCCGGCCGCGACATCAACGACGCCATGCCGGCCTACGTGGCGAGCCGCGTGCTGGCGCTGATGGCCAGTGCCGACATCGGTGCCGCCGAGGCCCGCATCCTGGTGCTCGGCTTCGCCTTCAAGGAGAACTGCGCCGACGTCCGCAACAGCCAGATAACGGCGCTGCGGAGCGCGCTGGCCGAAGCCGGGGCCACGGTGGAGGTGTTCGACCCTTGCGTGCCGGCAGCGACGGACCTGCCGCTGGTGGCCGAGCCGCCCGTCGGCAGCTACGACGCCATTGTGCTGGCGGTGGCCCACGACGCCTTCCGGGACATGGGCGCGGACCGCATCCGCGCCTTCGGCAAGCCGCGCCATGTGCTGTTCGACTTGAAGCACATGCTGCCGGCGAACGCCGTGGACGGCAGACTGTAGCCGGCCGCCGCTGCCCGCCCGATACGATGCGCGTACTGCTGACCGGTGCCGCCGGCTTCATCGGCGCCCGCGTGGCGGCGCTGCTGCTGCGCCGCGGCGACGCCGTCGTCGGCATCGACAACCTGAGCCCCTACTACGACCCGGCGTTGAAGCGGGCGCGCCTCGCCCGCCTCCCGGCGCGAAAGCGGTTCGTGTTCGAGCAGCAGGACGTCGCCGACCAGGCGGCCATGGCGTCGACGTTCCGGCGGCATCGCCCGGAAGCCGTCGTCCATCTGGCCGCGCAGGCTGGCGTGCGCCACTCCATCGAGGCGCCGCGCAGCTACGTCGACGCCAACGTGACGGGCTTCCTGAACGTCCTGCAGGGCGTGCGGGAGTTCGGCACCCGGCACCTGGTGTACGCTTCCACTAGCGCCGTCTACGGCGGCAGCGCCCAGCTGCCCTTCGCCACCGCTGGCAGCGTCGACCATCCGTTGTCGCTGTACGCCGCCAGCAAGCGCGCCAACGAGCTCATGGCACACGCCTACAGCCACTTGTTCGCGGTACCGACCACGGGCCTGCGGTTCTTCACCGTGTACGGGCCCTGGGGGCGGCCGGACATGGCGCTGTTCCTGTTCACGCGGCGCATCCTGGCCGGCGAGCCTATCGACGTCTTCAACCACGGCGACCACGAGCGCGACTTCACCTACATCGACGACATCGCGGACGGCGTGGTGCGGGTGCTGGATCGACCGCCTGTCGGCAGTGCTTCCTGGGACGCCGCGCAACCGGACCCGGCCTCTTCCCCGGCGCCGTTCCGCCTGTTCAATCTCGGCGGCGGGGCTCCGGTGTCCCTCTCCCGCTTGATCGCGTTGATCGAGAAGAACCTCGGCCGAACCGCCAAACGGCGCCTGCTGCCCTTGCAGCCGGGGGACGTGCGAGCCACAGCCGCGGACATCGGGCCGATGGCGGCGGTCTGCGGCTGGCGGCCCGCCACCTCCATCGCCGAAGGCGTGGCGCGTTTCGTCGCCTGGTACCGCGACTACTACGGCAGCGCCGGGGCCGCATCGTGAACGTGCTCCTGACCGGCGGCGCCGGCTACATCGGCAGCCACACGGCCGTGGCTCTCCTGGACGCTGGCCACGCGGTGACCCTGCTGGACAACTTCGCCAACTCCCGGCGGGCCGCGGTGGACGCCATCGGCGCCGTCGCCAAGCGCCCGGTTGCCGTCGTGGAAGGCGACGTCTGCGACCCCGCGCTGCTCGACGCCGCCTTTTCCTCCGCCCGCAACCGCGGCGGGTTCGACGCGGTGATCCATTTCGCGGCGCTGAAGGCCGCCGCGCAGTCCGTCGCCCAGCCGCTGGCATACTACCGCAACAACGTGGGCGGCACCAGCACGCTGGTGGAAGCCATGGCGGCGCACCAGGTGCGTACCATCGTCTTCAGCTCCTCGGCCACGGTGTACGGGATGCCGGCGCGGATGCCGATCACCGAGGACTTCGAGGCGGCACCGATCAATCCCTACGGGCGCACCAAGCTCGTCGGCGAGACGCTGCTCCGCGACGTGCAGCGCGCGGACCCGGCATGGCGGGTGTCCGTGCTGCGCTACTTCAACCCGGTCGGCGGCCACCCCAGCGGCGAGCTGGGCGAGGACCCGCGGCATGCGCCCGAGAACCTGCTGCCCTGCATCGCCCAGGTGGCGGTGGGGCGGCGGCCGCACCTCGATATGTTCGGCGACGACTACGACACCGTCGACGGCACCTGCATCCGCGACTATGTCCACGTCTGCGATCTCGCGGCGGCCCATGTGCGGGCGCTGGCCTACGTGAACGCCCGCCCCGGCTTCTTCGTCCACAACATCGGCACCGGACGCGGCTACAGCGTCCTCGAGGTGGTGCGCGCCTTCGAGGCGGTCAGCGGCCGCAAGCTGCCGCTGCGCATTGCGCCCCGCCGCCCCGGCGACGCCCCGGTGTGCTATGCGGACCCGAGCCGGGCCCTCGCCGATCTGGACTGGCGGGCCGAGCACGATCTCCACCGAATGTGCCAGGACGCCTGGCGCTGGCAGCGCAGACATCCCGGCGGCTTCGGCGGCGCTTGAGCATGCTGGCGGCGGGCCGACCGCTTCGGCGACAATGGCAACGGCAACGGAGGGGTGGCCGAGTGGACTATGGCGCTGGTCTTGAAAACCAGAGAAGGACGACCTTCCCGGGGTTCGAATCCCCGCCCCTCCGCCACATGACGTGCAAGGCTACCGGGGGCCAATGGCATCCTAGGCGAATCCTGCTCAATCACCCATAGGCAGGAGTCGTGCGGCCGAGCAGCTCCCCGACGATCTGGCTGCGCACACGAAAATCGGCGCCCGCCCTCGCTATGATCGGACTGCCGCAGGCTGCGGTCCGCGCTGTGGAGCCGGCCTGCACCATGCGAGGAACACAGCACCATGTCGGGCGCAACGGCTGCCGAACCCCAAGCATCGGCTGCGCTAGCCGTGTACGGCGACACGGACGTCGGCTGGGATGCCGCGACGCCCGTCAACGAAACCGTCGACGAGCACGGCAGGCCGCCCTCCGCGGAACGCGGCTTCGGCGTGGCGGATCCAAGGGCTCCCAGGCGTCGCGTCTACGACGCCGCCGATGTGGTAGCGCTGCGCCGCCAGCTGCAGCGCGAAAACGGCATTCGGGGCCTCGAGATCTGTACCCCCGACGAAGTGGATCGGGCGGCGCGGATCTTCCGTCGGGACGGCTTCGTCGTGGTGCGGGACCTGCTGGACGCCGAACATCTCGCGCAGTTCCGCGCCGGCAGCGCCCGCGCCCTGCGCGAGATCCTCTCCGTGCCGGGTCCGGGCGGCCGCAAGTACATGACGGAAAGCGGACGGCTGCCGCACCGCTACAGCTACGGCACGTCCTCGGCGTCGCGGCAGATGCTGCACGAGGCCGAGTGGGCGGCGATGGTGGATCTGCCCGCGACCACGCCCATCCTCGCCGCCATCTTCGGTTCGATGGACTACCTCGTGGTGGGCGCCGGGGGGGATCTGTGCCTGCCCGGCGCCGTCGAGTACCAGCACCTTCATGCGGATGTGGCCGAGTCCAACGCGCTGTCGCCGGAACGCATCGACACCGCCCGCGACCTCGGCATCGAGGTGCGTACCGATGCGGCCGGCGAGATCGAAAACGCCACTCGCCGCCGCATCGTGGACTTCACGCCGCCGATCGTCACCATCAACTTCGCCATGTGCGACCTGACTTGGGAGAACGGCCCGATTCGGCAGATTCCCGGCTCCCACGCTTGGCCGATGCGGCCCTCCCCTCCCGCGGAAGAGCCGGCATGGATGCGCTACTCCACGCTGGTGGGCGCCCCCGCAGGCGCCGGCGTGTTCCGTGACAACCGCGCCTGGCACGGTGCCACGCCGAACCTGAGCCGCGAGATCCGCGCCCTGCCGAACGTGGAGTACGGCGCACCGTGGCTGCCGCAGCACGAAGGGGCCAAGCCCACCATGCCCCACGCCGTCTGGAAGACCCTGACGCCCCACGGCCAGCACATCTGTCGCCGGGTGAAGGCCGAGCCGGGCGTGTGGCCGGCCGGCGCCGGCGTCATGCATCCCCTCGCAGCGGAACGTCGGGCGGCGGCGCAGCGCATGGCGAACCAGCCCAAGACCTTGGGTTGAGTCCGAGCACTGTTCGAGGACACGGCGACGACGCGCAGTGCGAGGCCACCTACCTAACCCTAGCGGCAAGAGCGGGCATCGACATGCATGGCGCCCTTGCCGCCACGCGCCTGGCCAACGTCGATCGCGGCACCGCAGGGCCGCTCCGCAACCCGTACAGTCCGTGCAGCCCTTGTGCAGCGGGTTGCAGTTGCCATAGCGCTGGCGCACTCTCTTGGTTGTGCATCAAGGCCACACCGACGGAACAGCAAAGATGCAAGCAGTGGAACGGTTGCCCCGCCCTGCCGCCGCGGGCTTGGCCCCGCAGGCCGTCGCGGACAGCGCAACGCTCTGGGAGGCGATGCGCGACGAGGCGGCCGCCAAGGCCGCGGAAGAGCCCATCCTCGGCAGCTACTTCCACGCCACCATCCTGAACCACCGCAGCCTGCGGGCGGCGCTGTCGTTTCGACTGGCGAGCAAGCTCGACAACCCCATGCTGCCCACGATGCTGATCCGCGACGTCATCGACGAGGCGATGGACGACGGGACCATCCTGGCCGCCGCCGTCGCCGACATGGCCGCAACGCATCTTCGGGATCCGGCCTGCGCGGACCTGTCGACGCCGTTTCTGTTCTTCAAGGGCTTCCATGCCCTGCAGGCACACCGGGTGGCGCATTGGCTGTGGCGGGCCGAGCGGCACACGCTGGCGCTGTTCTTCCAAAGCCAGATCAGCGTTGGCCTCGGCGTGGACATCCACCCGGCGGCCCGAGTCGGGCGCGGCATTCTCATCGACCATGCCACCGGCATCGTCATCGGCGAGACCGCCGTCGTGGAGGACGACGTCTCGATTCTGCACGCCGTCACACTGGGCGGCTCCGGCAAGGCCACCGGCGACCGGCACCCCAAGGTTCGTCGGGGCGTGCTGCTCGGCACCGGCTGCAAGGTGATCGGCAACATCGAGATCGGCGCGGAGGCGAAGGTGGGTGCCGGCAGCGTGGTGCTCGAGGACGTTCCGCCCCACGTCACCGTCGCCGGCGTGCCGGCCAAGGTAGTCGGCACGCCCAGGGAGGACACCCCGGCCTTCGGCATGGACCACAGCCTGCGCTGAGCGGTCAAACCGGGCCAACGAGGCCAAACCGAAGAGAGCGGAGACACCATGACCGTCTTAGCCACCGTCCTGCTCCTACTGGGCCTGGTAGGGCTGGCGCTGCCCATCCTGCCGGGCATTCCGCTGCTGGTCGTTGCCGCCCTGCTGTTCACCGCCAAAGCCCCCGGGCTGCGGCGACGCCTGCTGGCATCGCCCAAACTAGCCTGGCTCGGCCGCTGGCGGCGCCGGCTGGCGGGCCGGCGGTCGCGACAGTGAACGCCGCGCCGGTCGTTGTCTGGCGCCTGACGGACGGCAAGCCAGGCCACGACAAGCAGTCCGCCGGGCTGCTGCAGGCTGTCGAAGCTCGGCGGCCCGTGCAGTGCTACGACTTCGACATGCGCTTCAAGGCCCTGCTGTGGCACCAGCTGCGCGGCCACCTGGGGGCTGGCGGCGCCGACGTGCCCGCACCGGGGCTGGTTCTCGGCGCCGGCCACCGCACCCACCTGCCCATGCTGCTGGTGCGCGCCGCATGCGGCGGCGTTTGCGTTGCGCTGATGAAGCCAACGCTGCCGCATCGCTTTTTCGACCTGATCTTCGTCCCCGAACACGACCGTTGTCGGCCGGGCGCGAACGTCGTCGTCACGCAAGGCGTCATCTGTCCCACCACCCGTGCCGACAAGCAGCCGCGGCAGGGGCTGATCCTGCTTGGGGGCGCCAGCCCGCATTTCGCGTGGCGATGCGATGCTGTGGCGAAGCAGGTGGCGGCCATCGCGAAGGCGTCTCCGGAAGTCGCCTGGGAGGTGTGCGACTCGCGCCGTACGCCTTCGGACATGCTCGCCGCGCTGCCTGCTCTGCCCAACCTGCACCGCCGCGAGCGCCAAGCTGCGGGCAGCGACTTCCTGGCGAAGGCCTTGGCGCAGGCGGACGCCGTCTGGGTGACCGCCGACAGCGCTTCGATGCTCTACGAAGCGCTGTCGGCCCGGGCCCGCGTTGGCGTGATCGACTTGCCGCCAAAGCGGCGGCGAGAGAGCAAGCACGTCCGGGGCATCCGGCTGCTCAAGGCCCAAGGCCATGTTCACTCCCTAGCCGACGGCTGCCGTCTAGCCGCCGGACCAGCAGGCCCCTTCGCGCCGGAGAACGCCCGCTGCGCCGCCATCGTCGTCGAGCGCCTCGAGCGTACCGCAACACGCTCCGAGCACCGTCGCCGACTGCTGCGGGCCGTTGCGGCCCGGTAGCCGGGGTGCGAAGCTGTGACCGGTCGGCCCGGGCTTGCCGGCCCGGTCCGGCTGCTGCTGGCAGCCGCGGCAACCTCCTGTCTCGCGCCAACAGTCGCGGCAACCGACGCGCCGACAGCCACGATCGCGGGGCCGCTGGCGCAGCCACGAGAGACGATCATCGCCGCCGCGATAGAAAAAGCCGAAAGGCGGCTTGCCGAGCGGTTGCCGGAGCTGCCCGCAGGCATCGAACGCGCCGCGGCCATCGGCGAGCTGGCCATGCTCTACCACGCCCAAGCGCGGCTCCCCGAGGCCATTGCCGCCTACGGCCGTGCCCTCGCCGCGGCACCGGCGGTGCAATGGCACTACCTGCTCGGCGCGGCCCTGGCCGAGCGCGGCGACCTCGACACTGCCATCGCCGCCTACCAAGCGGCAGTGCGGCTCGCACCCACCGACGGCCTCGCCAACTACCGTCTCGGCACGGCTCTGCTCCTGCGCGGCGATCATGGCCTTGCCGGCACCGCCCTGGAACAGGCGCAGGCGGCCATGCCGGACCACCCGGCCGTGCTGGCCGCCCTCGGCGAGAGCGCGGCGGCGGCTGGCGACCTGGCTACCGCCCGCCAACACCTCGAACGCGCCGCAGCCCTGGCCCCCGGCGCCGGGCGCGTCGCCTATCGGCTGGGCGTGATCTACCGCGAGCTTGGCCGGCACGGCGACGCCGAGCGCTGGCTGGCACGGCGCAACGACGTAGCGCCGGCGCTGGCGGATCCCCGTCTGCTGGCGGTCGGGGAACGCAGCCTCAGCCCGAAGTTCTTCCTAGCCGCCGGCAATCGCGCCAAGGCCCGCGGACGGTGGACGGAGGCGCTTGCCGCCTTCGAGCGCGCTGCGTCCCTGGCGCCAGCGGATACCGCCATCGCCTTGGCCCGGGCGGATGCCCTTGGGGCGCTGGACCGCCTGGACGCCGCCTTGGCAGCCACCGAGGAGGTCCTGGCGCACACCCCGGCCGCTGCCGATGCATGGCTGCTGAAAGCGTTCCTGCTGCACCGCAGCAACCGCCTGCCGGATGCGCTCGCGGCGGCCGAGCGCGGCGTGGTCCTGTACCCAAGCCGCGCCGGCCGCACCTTGCTGGCAGCGCTGCATATGCGCACCGGAGAGTTCCGGCAGGCCGTCCGCGGCTACGAGGCCTTGGCCGCCGAGTTTCCCGACGAGGCGTACTTCCGCTACTGGCTGGCTATGGCGCGCCTCGGCGGCGGAGACTGCACCGGCGGCCGGCAGGCGATGGCGGCGGCGTTGGGGCTGGCGCCGCAATGGGGCGAGGCGCACATCGTCCTGTGCCGCGCCACGGCGCTGTGCGGCCCCATCCGGGAGCTCCCTGCGGTCCGGCAGCGAGCGGAACAGCTGCGCCACGCGGCCGACACCGTGGATACGCGGCTGACGATTGCGTTCGTAGATCTCCGGGCAGGCCGCAACGCCGCAGCCCGCCAAGCCGTCGTCGCCGCCCTGCCGCACCCGGACGCGCGCATGCTGCGCCACGTCATCGACGACGGCGCCATGCCCAAGCGGCCGTTTGCAACCGCCTCCGCTTGGTGGCTGCCGCCGGAATTGGCGGACCGGTCGGCCGTCGACGTGCCTTGATCGGCGCGTGGAAACCCGCTGCTCGTCCACTGCGCTGCGCCATCGGGGGCGGTCCGCCACCCGCCGCCGCACGAATGCCATCCGATGGGTTCGGTTACACTCGCCCGCGACACGGCCTCGCAGACGCGACTTGGCCCCAAGCGGCAACGACATGCGCGATGAGAACGACTTTGCAGCCACGCATATGACGCGGGCGGCCGCCACCAGTTCCGCACCCTGTTTCCTCATCTGCACTGGTCGATCCGGATCGAACCTGATCGAGCAGATGCTGGGGGCGCACCCGGACGTATGCGTGCTCTCGAGCGTCCACCATGGTCAGCGTCTGCTGCAGCACCTCCACTACACGCTGCCGAGAGGAGCATCGCTGCCTTGGGAAGGACCGACGGCTTGGAGGGCGCTCGTCAGTCGCGCCGCGGCACGAATCGCCCTGACGCGAAACGAAACTGAGGCGCAACGACTTCGCGCCTGGGCGGACCGGCCGGGGGCGGGTTGCCCGGCCGATTTCGCGCGCTTCCTCTACTTCGAGTTGCCGGCGGACGCCAAGGGCAGGCTTGTGTTCATCAAGGAACAGGGCCTCCAGCACCTGATGTTCTTCCTTCTAGAGACCTTCCCCAACGCCAAGTTCGTCTTCCAGGTCCGCGATCCGCGCGACGTGCTGCTGTCCGCGCAGCGACTGCGCGGCGGCTGGCTGCACAACATGTTCGGTTCCACCCGGCAGATGCTTGCCTGTTGGGACCAGGATCAGCGCTTCGGCCTCGCGGCGCTCGGCCTGCTCGGCAGAGAGCGGGTCCACTTGCAGCGGTACGAGGACCTGGTGGGGAACCCGGAAGACACGCTCCGCGCTCTCGCCGCGTTCCTAGCCATCGGATGGGACGACGGCATGCTCGCCTTCCACGAGACGCCGGCCGCGAAGCGCCGCAGCCAGCAAGAACCGGCGTCGCACGGCAACTTGGACAAGCCTCTCCTGCGCGAGAACTTCGGCAAGTGGCGACGGGGGTTGTCGGCTGGCCAGGTGAAAACCGTCGAGGCGCATCTGGGGGACTTGATGGACCGTTTCGGCTATCCGCGCCGCGCGCGCGGAATGCGCCATGCGAAAGTGCGCTCAATGCACTTGCTCAAGGCACTCCTGCTGGCGCCGCTGGAGCATGCGGCGAATCGCGATCTCCACCTTTGGCGGCACGAGCGGGGCATCGAGCGCGACCTGCGGCGGTTGGACAGGGAGCCCCTGCTGCCGCCGTTGGACTACCCCGCTGCCCCCTAGAACGGGGCTTCCGAACGGCCCCGGGTGCCCATGCCGCTAGGTGGAAAACCTCGAGCCGGCAGCCCGCCGCGGCCGCACGTCCGCTCTTGGCGCAAGAGCGGACACGGGCATTGCTTCGCCGCGTACGCAGCCGCCCTCTCGACCGTGGTGGCGCTGCTCGGCTGCGGGCCTGCCGTGCGCACAGCGCCGCCGGCCCTTCTGGCGGCCCACGACCGGGGCGTCGCGCTGATGGGGCGCTACGAATACGCCGCGGCCCGAGATGCGTTCGCCGCAGTCGCCGAACGGCGGCCCGGCTGGCACCGGGCCCGCGTGAACCTGGCCATCGCCACGCTGAACCGGCAGCAGGAAGGCGACGAGCAACGGGCCCTCGACATCCTCGCCACGGTGCTCGCCGAGGACGCCGACAACCTCGCGGCGCTGTACACCGCTGCCATCCTGCACCTCTACCTGGGAGATGCCGCTGCCGCTGCCAGCAAGCTGCGCCAAGTGGTCGCGGCGGACGGCGAGGACGCCTACGCGGCCTACTTTCTGGGCCAGGCGCTGCTGCAGCAGGGCGACTACGCCCCGGCTGCACAGTGGCTGCAACGCAGCGCCGCTTTGGATCCCTATCTCAGGAGCGCCTATTGGGCCGGATCCCAGGCGCTGCGGCGCACGGGGCGCGACGACGAGGCGGAAGCGCTGCTCGACAACTATCGGCGCTTCGACGCCAACCCCGCGGCCCGGCTGGCCGGCTTCTCCTACGGCCGCATGGGACCCAAGGCGACAGCCACAGCGGCCATGCCCAAGACGGTCGCTGCCAAGCCTAGGCCGCCGGGGCCGCTGTTCGCTGCCCGGCAACCCCTGGACGCGCCGCGCCGCGCCGGCGAGACGCTCACCACGACCGACGCGGATGGCGACGGGCGGCTCGATCTGGCCTTCACCAGCGCCGCCGGTACGCGGCTGCTGCTCGGTACCGAGGCTGGCTTCGCGCCGGCGGCCGGGCACGATCTGGCGGCCCTCCGAGGCACCGCGGCGCTGTGGGGCGACGTCGACAACGACGGCATGGTCGACGTGGTGGCCTGCGGCGCCGGCGGCGTACGGCTCTGGCGGCAAGCGCCGGCGGGGCGTTTTCTGGAAACAGCGACACTCGGCAACGCCCCCTGCGCGGCTGCGGCGCTGTTCGATGCCGACCACGACGGCGACCTGGACGTTTTCGCCACCGGCGACGAAGGCAGCGAGCTCTACAACAACAACCGCGACGGATCGTTCAGGCTGCTCGCCGCCAGCCACGGCTTGCAGGGCGGTCCCGGCCGCCAGGTGCTGGCCGCCGACCTCGACGGCGACCGCGATCAGGACCTCCTAGTGCTCGCCAAGGCACCGCCGCACATGGTTTGGCAGAACGACCGAACCTGGCGCTATCGGCCCTTCGTCGGGCTCGAGGAAATGCAGGCGGCCCGCCTGGTTGCCGTCACAGTGGCGGACGCGGATGCCGATGGTCGCCGCGAGCTGTACGGTCTCGCTCCGGACGGTGCCGTGGCGCGTTGGCGCCGGGAAGGTTCCGGCTGGGTCCGGGAGCCGGTCGTGGCGGCCGCCCCAGCCGCTGGCGTCGCCCTCGACCTCGCCGACTTCGACGGCGACGGCGGCACCGATCTGCTGCGGGTCCACGCCGCCGGCTTCAGCGTCGTCGATCCCCGCGCCGGCGCCGTCGTTCTCGAGGAGCCGGCAGCCGAACTCGACATGGCGATCGCGCTGGTGCGCGATGCCGCCACTGGCTCCGCCGTCGTCGGCGCCGCCGCGCGCGGCTTGCAGTGGTGGCCAGCCGGCCCTGGCCGGCATCGGTTCCTGGCGCTGGCGCCGACGGGACGCAGCGAAGCCGATCAGATGCGCTCCAACGCCTCCGGCATCGGCACGCTGGCCAAGGTGCGCGTGGCTGGCCGATGGACCGTGCTCGACGCGCTGGATCCCCACTCGGGGCCGGGCCAGAGCCTGCAACCCCTGAGCGCTGGCCTCGCCGGCCACGGGCAAGCGGACTTCGTGGCGCTGGAGTGGTCCGACGGCGTGACGCAGACCGAGCTGGAGCTCGCCGCCGGCGAGCGTCACGACATCGCGGAGACGCAGCGCCAGCTGGCCAGCTGCCCGGTGTTCTTCGTGTGGGACGGCAGCCGCTTCGCCTTCGTCAGCGACGTGCTCGGCGGCGCCGCGCTCGGCTATCTCGAAGCTCCGGGCAGCTACGCGCCGCCGCGTCCGGTGGAGAGCTATCTCCTGCCGGCAACCGCCATCGAGCCGAGGGACGGCCGCTATCAGGTGAAGCTGGCCGAACCCATGGAGGAGAACGCCTATCTGGACGCTGCGCAGCTTACGGTGTACGACCTGCCGGCGGCCTGGTCGATGGTGCTCGACGAACGTCTGGCGGTGGGCGGCGCGCCGGCCACCGGCGAGCCTGTCTACTTCCGTCGCGCCTGGTCGCCGGCCCACGTCGCCAACGCCGCCGGCGACGATGTCACTGCGCTGGCGATGCATGCGGACCGCCAGGCGCCGGCGCCCGGGCCGCTGGACCCGCGCTTCGTCGGGCTGTTGGCCCAAGAGCAGGTGCTTGAGCTGGCGTTTGCCGATCCGCTGCCCGCGCAAGGCGCCGTGCTCGTGGCCGAGGGTTGGATCGAGTACCCGTACTCGCAGACGGTGTTCGCGGCGTGGCAAGCCGGGCTTCGCTACCGCCCTGCAACCCTCGAGGCGCTGGCGCCCGACGGCCGCTGGCTGGCGGTCGCAGAGGAGTTCGGCTATCCGGCGGGGATGCCCCGCACCTTGGCTCTGCCGCTGGGCGACCTGCCGCCAGGGACCCGCCGACTGCGGCTGTCCTCCAACATGGAGATCTACTGGGACCGGCTGCGGGTCGTGGCTGAAGAAGCTCCTCCGGATGTGGTCCCGGCAACGGTGGCACCGGTGTCTGCCCGGGTGGCCCGAACCGGCTTCGCCAAGCGCACCACCGGCGCACAACGGCTGCCGCACTACGACTACGCCCGGCGCGCGCCCTACTGGGACGCCAAGGTGCCCCAAGGCTTCTACACCGCCCTCGGAGACGCGACCCCGCTGGTGCAGGCGGCGGATGGCGCGCTCGCCATCTTCGGCAGCGGCGAAGAAGTGCATTTGGAGTTCCCCGTCCCGCCGCCGGCGCCGGGTCGCCAGCGCTTCGTCGCCGTGCGCTTCCACGGCTGGGCCAAGGACATGGATCTGTACACGCAGCACGGCGACACCGTCGGCCCGCTGCCGACGCCGACGGACCTAAGCGCCGCCGCGGCGCTCCGTCGCGACCAGCTGCACCGGCGCTACAACGTGCGCTGGCAAGGCGGCCTCTAGGGGGCGAGCCGTGCCGGCCGCCAAGCCGCCGCCACCGTCGCCGCAGGCCGCTGGCGCGACGCCGGCGCGCCCCGTGGTCGGTCCACGGCTGCGCCGACTGCTCTTGGCGGTGCTGACGCTGTTCGCGCTGTTGGTGGTCAACTCCGTCTATCTCGGCGCGGTCAGCTGGCGGCAGTGGTGGAGCGGCGAGAGTCTCGAAGACGCTCTCTACCAGGCCATGTTCCTCGCGCACCTGGCACTGGGCCTTGCCATCCTGGCGCCGGCCATCGTCTACGGCATCGCCCACCTGCGGCGCGCCATCGGCCGGCCCAATCGCCTTGCGGTGCGCCTTGGCCTTTGCCTGTTCGCCACGGTGTTGGTGCTGCTCGGCACCGGCCTCGCGCTCACTCGCGGCCTGGTGGAGCTGCGGGACCCGCTGGCACGGTCCATCGTCTACTGGGCGCATGTGGCCACTCCGGTGCTCGTGGCGTGGCTGTTCGTGCTGCATCGCCTGGCTGGGCGGGCCATCCGCTGGAGCGTTGGCGCTGGCATCGGCGGCGGCGCCTTGGCGCTGGGCGTGGCCGGCCTCTACTGGGCGGCGCCAAGCGCCGAGGCAACGGCGCCGGCGAACTTCGCGCCGTCTCTGGCCCGCACCGCGTCCGGCGGCCACATCGATCCCGAACACCTGATGCGCGACGACGAGTGCGCCGCCTGCCACCCGGACGCCCATGCCGGTTGGCAGCACAGCGCCCACCGTTTCGCTTCCTTCAACAATCCGGCCTATGCGTTCTCGGTCCGCGAAACCCGCGCCAAGCTCCTGGCCCGGGACGGCCATGTCGAGGCCGCTCGGTTCTGCGCCGGCTGCCACGACCCGGCGCCGCTGTTCAGCGGCCGCTTCGACGACCCGACATTCGACGACGTGGGCGATCCCACCGCGATGGCCGGCATCGGCTGCGTGGCCTGCCACGCCATCGAAGCGGTGGGGGTGCGCGGCAACGCAGACTACGTGATCGGCGTTCCGCCCCGCTATCCGTTCGCCAATGCCGAGCATCCGGCGCTGCGCTGGATCCACGGCTCTCTGATCAAGGCCAAACCGGCGCTGCACAAACGGACCCTCCTCAAGCCGCTGCACAAGACGGCCGCCTTCTGCGGCAGCTGCCACAAGGTCCACTTGCCCGAAGCCGTCAACGGCTACCGTTGGCTGCGGGGCCAGAACCACTACGATTCGTTCCTGCTGAGCGGGGTCTCCGGCCACGGCGTGGCGAGCTTCTACTACCCGGATCGTGCCGAGGCCAACTGCAACGGCTGCCACATGCCGCTCTTGCCGTCGGGGGACTTCGCAGCCCGCCGCAACGACGACAGCGGCGTCCTGACGGTACACGGCCATGCCTTCCCAGCGGCCAACACGGCCCTCGGCCACTTGCTCGACTTCCCGCCGGCGGTATACGAGCGCCACCGCGAGTTCCTCCAAGGCAGCGTCCGGCTGGACATCTTCGCGGTCCGCGAAGGCGGCGACATCGTCGCCCCCGTGGAGGCGCCCTTGCGTCCGCGCCTGCCGACCCTCGAGCCCGGCACCGAGTACGTGTTCGACGTCGTCGTCCGCACCTTGCGCCTTGGGCACCTCTTCACCGAGGGCACCGCGGACTCCAACCAGGTGTGGCTGGAAGTCGTCGCCGAAAGCGGCGGCCAGCGCATCGGCCGCAGCGGCGGCATGGCGGCGGACGGCCGCGTCGATCCGTGGGCGCACTTCGTCAACGCCTACGTCCTGGACCGGGCCGGCAACCGCATCGACCGACGCAACGCCGAGGACATCTTCACGCCCCTCTACAACCACCAGATTCCCCCCGGCGCCGCGACGGTGGCGCACTTCCGGCTGCGCCTGCCGGAGGACCTCGCCAACCCGCTCGCGATCGCCGCCCGCCTGCGCTATCGGAAGTTCGACACCACCTATCTGCGGCACTTCCAAGGCGACCCCCGCGCCCGCAACGACCTGCCCATCGTCGACATCGCCGTCGACCGCGTGGTGCTGCCGGTAGGCACCGCGTCCGCAGCCGACGCCGCGGCCAGCGCGTCGCCGCCGGCTCCCCTTTGGGAGCGCTGGAACGACTACGGCATTGGCCTCTTTGCGAAGCCGGGCCGAGGCGCTCTGCGCCAAGCCGAGGCGGCCTTCCGCGCCGTGGCCGCTCGCGGCCGCGGCGAGGGGGACCTCAATCTCGCCCGGGTGCTGCTGCGCGAAGGCCGCCTGGACGAGGCCGCCGGGGCCCTCGCGGCCGCCGCGGACAAGGGCGCCTATCCGTGGAGTGTGGCCTGGTTCGGCGCCCAGGTCCACCTGCAAACCGGCGACTTCGACGCCGCCATCGGGGCATTCGAGGACCTCGCCGCGACGCGCTTCCCCGACGCCCGCCGCCGAGGCTTCGACTTCAGTCGCGACTACCGGCTGCTGAACGCCCTCGGCGGCGCGTTGTTCGAGCGCGCCAAGCTGGCCGGCGGCGCCGAGGCCGACGCCTGGCTTGCTGGCGCCGCGGCGCGTTTCGAGAGGGCCCTCGAAGAAGACCCGGAAAACGCCGCGGCGCACTACGGCCTCGCCCAGGTGCATGCCCGCCTCGGCAACGCCGCCGCCGCCGACCGCCACCGCGCTCTGCACGGCCGCTACCGGATCGACGACAACGCGGCCGACCGCGCCGTGGCGCTGGCGCGGGCCCGGGATGCGGCCGCCAACCATGCCGCCGAAGCGGTGGTGGTACACGACTTGCAGCGGCCGGGCAGCCCCTGAGTCCACAGATGCCCGAACAGACCGGCGACCAGGGCGAAGCGCGCATTCGGCGGGCGCTCTGGTGGTCCCTGGGCGTCGCCCTGGCGATAGCGGGCGGAGCGATCGCCGCAATCGCGCTGCGGCAGACGCCGGCGGCGGAGATCGACGCGGCGCCTGTCCAGCCGCCGCGCCCTGCCCTTGCGGTCGCTACGGCGCCGCCGCTGCCGTTCACGGACATCACCGCCGCCGCCGGCATCGACTTCGTCCACCACAACGGCGCCTACGGCGAACGACTGCTGCCGGAGACCATGGGCGGCGGCGTGGCGTTCTTCGACTACGACAACGACGGCGATCAGGACCTGCTGCTGGTGAACGGCACGACGTGGCCCGAACAGCCGCAGGTGGACGCCCGCAGCCGCCTGTACCGCAATCGCGGCGACGGCCGCTTCGACGACGTCACCGCCGCCACCGGCATGGGGCTGCGGCTCTACGGCATGGGCGTGGCGGTCGGCGACTACGACGGCGACGGCTTCGTGGACGTGTTCGTCACCGCGGTGGGTGAGAACCGGCTGCTGCGCAACGTCCGCGGCGAGGGGTTCGCGGATGCGACCAGGGCGGCTGGCGTCGCCGGCGGCGCCGACGCCTTCAGCACTTGCGCGGCGTTCCTGGATTACGACGGCGACGGCGATTTGGATCTGTTCGTGTGCAACTACGTCGCCTGGTCCCCGACCATCGACCGCGGGGTGGACTTCCGCCTCACCGGCATCGGCCGCGCCTACGGCCCGCCGACCGACTTCCCCGGCACCAACTCCGTGCTCTACCGCAACGACGGCGGCGCCTTCGCGGACGTCTCCGCGGACGCCGGCATCGAAGTCGCCAACGCCGCCACCGGCGAGCCCGCCGGCAAGGCCCTTGCGGTGCGCCCCCTCGACTTCGACAACGACGGCGATCTGGACCTGGCGGTGGCGAACGACACCGTGCGCAACTTCCTGTTCCGCAACGAAGGCGACGGGCGCTTCAGCGAGATCGGCCTGGCGACCGGCTTCGCCTTCGACGCCACCGGCAGCGCCACCGGCGCCATGGGCATCGACGCCGCCCGCTACGGCAACGGCGCCAAGCTGGCCATCGCCATCGGCAACTTCGCCAACGAGGCGTCCTCGTTCTACGTGGTACGCCCCGGCGAGCAGGTGTTCACCGACGACGCCATCGTCGCCGGCATCGGCGCGCCAAGCCGCCGCGCGCTCACCTTCGGCCTCGCGTTCTTCGACGCGGACCTGGACGGCCGCTTGGATCTCCTCGCCGCCAACGGCCATGTGGAACCCGCGATCGGCCGCGTACAGGCCAGCCAGCGCTACGCCCAGCCGGCGCAGCTGTTCTGGAACTGCGCGGCGCAGTGCGCCGGCGGCTTCGCGCTGGCTGCGGCGACGGGGGCTTTGGCTGCGCCCCGGGTCGGACGCGGCCTCGCCTACGCCGACGTCGACGGCGACGGCGACCTGGACCTCGCCATCACCCAGGCCGGCCTCGGCGCCGTGCTGCTGCGCAACGACCAGGAACTCGGCCACCGCCATCTGCGCGTGTCGCTGCGTAGCGACACCGGCAACCGCTTCGCCATCGGCGCCGTGGTGACGGCCACCACCGGGGACCGGCAGCAGACCCGCATCGTGATGCCGACCCGCAGCTACCTCTCCCAGGTGGAGCTGCCGGTGACCTTCGGCCTAGGCGGCGCCAGCCAAGTGGACCGTCTGGAGGTGCGCTGGCCCGGCGGCGGGACGGAGACTTGGACCGGCTTGGCGGCGGGCCGGACGCATGTGCTGGCCGCCGGCAGCGGCGAGGCGCGCCACTCGCCACCCTGAAGTAGCGCACCACCGTGCGCCGCTTCCGAGCTGGCGCATCTGATTTCAGACCGTACACCAGATCGTACATATGTGTACGAGGCTGTAAAATTTGAAGAAAATGGATGCATGTCGCCGCCCAACAGGCTAGGCTTTTCCGGCGAACGCAACAGGAGCAGCGCCATGCGGAAGGAGCCAGCCATCGCACCCAACGACCCGCAGGATGCGTCCGTCGCCAACGGCGGGCCGGTCCGTCCAAGGCCCGGCCCGCCCCTCGTCGAGCTCGGCTTCGACCGCGGCTACCGCCGCTTCCGTCTGCCGGCCGACGAGCTCGAGGACTACGACGGCCGCATCGAGTTCTGGGACGGCGCCACCGAGACCGCCCTCGAAATCCGCGAACCCGTCAGTCCCTACCACGAGCGCCCTTCCCAGCGCCTCGCCGTCCTCGCCGAGCGCATCGCCCAGGTGCGCGGAAGTCCCGTGCAGTGCTTCGGCACCATGGACCTCGCCCTCAACCGCCCGGACGGCCGCCCGGGCCGCATCATGCAGGCGGACCAGTCCCTCTACCTGCACCCGCACCGCGTCAACGTGGTCGGCCCGGCGGCGATGGTGGTGGGCGAGAACCACTACCCGGACGTGGTGCTGGAGGTGGACCGCTCCACCGACGTGCGCCGCCACAAGCTCAAGCTGTACGAGGCCTGGGGCTTCCCGGAGCTGTGGGTGGACGTGCCCGACGAAGCGCCACAGCGGCGCAAGCCCCGGGGCACGACGATCTACGTGCTCGACGACGGCGCGTTCCGGGAGAGCGCCGACAGCCGGGCGTTCCCGGGCTGGCGGGCCGAGGACATCCACCGGGCGCTGAACGAGGAGACCTTGTCCCTGCGCACGGTGGCGATCCTGGAGCGCCTCGGCGCTGCGCTCGGCGAGCGGGAGGGCACCGGCCCGGACGACGACCCGCTGCTGCGCTCCCAACGCCAGCAGGCGCGGGAGGAAGCGCGGGAAGAGGCACGGCAAGAAGCACTCGCCGTCGAGCTCGAGCGTCGGGCCGCGCTGGTTCGCCGCCAGCTGGCCGCCCGGGGGCTGGACGCGCCAGAGGACTTCCCGCTTGGCCAGCCCGGCTTCGCCGAGGCGACCTTGGAGGCGGTCGTCAAGGCAGCGCTCTCCTGCAAGGACGCGGCGGACTTCCTGGCGAGGCTTGTCCCCAAGCGCACGCCCTAAAGCTCCCTCGGCGCCGCCGACGACGGCTTGCGGTCCCGTGGCAGGGCTCAGCCGAAGCGCTGCGCCAAGCGCGTCCAGCCCACGACGGCCTCGTTGCCCTGCCGGGGCCGACGCGGCACGTTCTGCGCCAACGCCAGCGAGCAAGCCGCGAAGGCCGTGCCAACGAGGAATACGGCGCTCGGCGATTGCAGCCAGACGTAGCCGAGCAGCGCTGGAATGGCCACCGCGGCAATGTGGTTGATGGTGAACGACACGCCAGCGGTGGAGGCGATGTCCGCCGGGTCCGCGATCTTCTGGAAGTACGTCTTGATGGCGATGGCCAAGGCGAAAAACATGTGATCGACCACGTACAGGCCAGCCGCCACGTAGGCGTTGTCGACGAACGCGTACAGCGTGAACACGACGACGAGGCCCGCGTACTCCAGCGTCAGCGCATGGCGTTCGCCGATGCGGCCGATGAGGGCGCCGATCTTCTCCGCGAAGAGGAAGTTGAACAGGTGGTTGACCAGAAACAGCGCCGCGATGTTGGCGGCCGAATAGCCGAACTTCTCCACCATCAGGAAGCCGGCGAAGACCACGAATATCTGTCGCCGGGCCCCGGACAGGAACGTGAGCCCGTAGTAGAGCCAGTAGCTGCGCCGCAGCACGATCTCCTTGCGCTGCGGCGTCCTGGCCGGAAAGTGGGGAAAGCCGGCGAGCGCCACGGCGATGCCTACCGCCACCCCGCCGGCCGCCAGGTAGATGAACTCGTAGGCAACCGCGAAGACCTCCAACAGGACGTACATGGCCGCGTAGGCCACCAGCGACGTCGCGGAGCCGACGGCGATCAGCCGGCCGAGAATGCGCGGCGCTTCCGCCTTGTCGAGCCATTGCAAGGACAGGGACTGGCGAATGGTCTCGAAATAGTGGAAGCCAATCGACATCAGAACGGCGGTGCAGTACAGGCCGTATTCGCTGGGAAAGTAGCCGGTGATCGCAACGCCAATGCCGAACAGCGCCACCGCCAGCACGGCGAACGTCTGCTCCCGCAACACCAGAATGACGAACACCGCGGTGAAGGCCAGGAACCCCGGCACCTCGCGCAGGCTTTGCAGTATGCCGATCTCGCGCCCGGTGAAGGCAGCCTGCTCGATGGCGAAGTTGTTGAGCAGCGCCTGCCAGGCGGCAAAACCCAGCGGCATGGCGATGCTGGCCAGCACCAGGAACGCCGTGGGGGTATGCAGACGTTCCCGAATCGCCGCCGCCCGCAGGCGCACTGGCGACGGCTCAGCCATCGTAGAAGCCCGGCGGATGCAGGCCGAACAGCCGGCGTTCCCGGGGCGACGCCAGGCGGGCTTCGGCAGCGGCGTCGAGGTGGTTCACGACGCTGGTGGGCTTGACGCGCTGGGCGATGTCCCGGCGCGCGTAATGGACCTGCAGGAAGAAGCGCCCGGCATCGCCCGGTCCGGCGGGCAGACGTCGATGCCACATGTCCGAGACGAACAGCGCCACGTCGCCGGCGGCGGCGACCAGCGGCTCCGCGCCAACGCCGTTGCAGGTGAGGCTGGCGTCCATGCGCCGCTCCGCCGGCGGCGGCGCGCCGCACCTGTGGCTGCCGGGAATCACCGCGGTCGGGCCGGATTCGAGATCGCAGTCCGCCAGAAAGAAGTGTGCGCCGATGGCGAACACCGGATAGGGGACGGCCTCCGGCCAGGGCGTGCCGGCCGGCCGCGGAACGTGGGGACCGGCGTCGATGTGCCAGCCGCCGCCGCCATGCCGATGCGCGGCGCCGGCGCGATTGCGCCAGCAGGTGTTGGCGATCACATGGCAGTCCTCGCCGAGCAGCGGCTCGATCGCGGCCAGAACTTGCGGGCAGGCGGCCAGGCGTTGCGCCGCGGCGCTCCTGTTGAACATCTCGTAGCGGAAGTCCTCGTCCTGCACCCGCGCCCGCCGGTCCGGGGGCTGCGCGTCGTACAGCGCCGCGATCTCGTCCCGGGCCGAGCGCAGTTCCGCCGCGCCGAGCACGCCCCGCAGCACCGCGTAGCCCTGCCGCTCCAGCTGCTGGCTGGCGGCCGGCGCCGTGGCGGCGGCCCGCGGCAGCAGATAGCCGCCAACGCGGCTAAGCATGGGCCGCGTCTTCGTCCGCAGTCGACGGCGCGTCCGCAGCCTCTTCCGCCGGCGCCATCGCCCAGGGATTGTCGCCGTCGCCAGCGACGGTGGTTCGCTCCATCACGCGCCGATCGCGGAAGGGCCACGGATGGCCGCGGTGCAGCACGCAGCGGTTGTCCCACAGGACCAGGTCGCCGGCGGCCCAGCGGTGCCGAAACAGCCGCGGCGGCTGGCAGGCATCGGCGGTCAGCCGACGCAGCAGCGCCCGCCCGTCCTCCTCCGCCATGCCGACGATGTGGGAGGCATGGCGGCCGACATACAGATTCCTCCGGCCGGTCGCCGGATGAACCCGCACCACCGGGTGCTCCACCGGCGGCAGGGCGTCCCACTCGTCTGCGGTGAGGATCGTCTCGCCGCCGATCTGCTGGCCTTGGGACCATGCGTAGGAGTGAACGGCCGTCAGGCCCTCGAGACGCCGCTGCGCAGCGGCGTCGAGGGCTTCCCACGCGGCGCGCATGTCCGCCCACTCGGTGTCGCCGCCCTCGGACGGCACCTCCACCGCCCGCAGCAGCGACGCCTTGGCGCCCACCACCTTGAAGGAGGAGTCCGTGTGCCAGGCGCGATTGCCTTTCAGGAACAGGCCGAGCTTGTCCTCCGGCCCGGCCACCCTGCCGCTGCGTTCGACGTTCGACAGCAGAGAGATTTCCGGGCGCGGCGTGCGTTCCGAAAGGGTGCGTTCCAACCGCCCGAAGCGGCGGCTGAACGCAAGATGCTCCGCCTCGGCAAGGTTGGCCTTCGGAAAGACGAGCACGGCATGCTCGTGGAAGGCCGCCTCGATGGCCCGCCACTCGCCGTCGCCCAGCGCCGACAGGCGCGCGCCGGACACCACAGCCCCAAGGGTGCCGGGGCCCGGTTCGATTCTCAAGGCATCACCCACAGAACCTTCGTAGCCTTACAGGGAACCTTTGGTGGAAGGCGCGCCGCCGATGCGCTCGTCCCGCGCCAGCGCCATGCGCAGCGCTCGGCCGAACGCCTTGAACACCGTCTCCGCCTGGTGGTGGGCGTTCCCGCCCCTCAGGTTGTCGACGTGCAGCGTCACCTGGGCGTGGTTGACGAAACCCTGGAAGAACTCGCGCAGCAGATCCACGTCGAAGTCCCCCACTCTGGCCCGGGCGTAGCGCACGTCGTAGGCGAGGCCGGGTCGCCCGGAGAAGTCCACCACCACTCGGGAAAGCGCTTCGTCCAAGGGCACGTAGGCATGGCCGTAGCGGCCGATGCCCTGCTTGTCGCCCACCGCCTCGGCCACCACCTGGCCGAACACGATGCCCACGTCCTCCACCGTGTGGTGGGCGTCCACGTCCAGATCGCCCCGGGCCGCGACCCGCAGGTCGATGCAGCCATGCCGGGCCACCTGGCCGAGCATGTGCTCGAAGAACGGCAGCCCGACGGCGAGCTCCGCAGCGCCGGCGCCGTCCAGGTCCACGGCCACTTCGATGGCGGTCTCGAGGGTTTCCCGACGGCGGCAGGCGGTGCGGTGGGCCATCGCCGCATTATAGTGAGCGCGAAGCGCTAACATGGCGGCAGTCGCCGACGGAGCACGATCTTGAAGAATCTCTGGTTCCATCTCATGCCCTACAAGGCGCTCCCAGACGACTTCCGGGACGCGCACCCCTCCGTGTGGGTGGACATAGACGCCGGGCTGCTGGACGCCGAGCGCGTCCACCGGCACTACAACGAGTATCTGGACGAGCTGGAGTACGCCGGCGAGGCGGGCTTCGACGGCGTCTGCTGCAACGAGCACCACCAGAACGGCTACGGGCTGATGCCGTCGCCGAACCTGATCGCCTCCGCCCTCGTCCGCCGCACCACGGCGCCCGCCATCTGCGTGATGGGCAACTCGCTGGCGCTCTACAACCCGCCGACGCGGGTGGCCGAGGAGTTCGCCATGCTCGACTGCATGTCCGGCGGGCGCTTGATCGCCGGATTTCCGGTGGGCACTCCGATGGACACCGTGTTCGCCTACGGCCAGAACCCGTCGAAGCTCCGCGAGCGCTACTACGAAGCCCACGACCTGGTGATGCGGGCCTGGCAGGAACCGGGCACCTTCGCCTTTGACGGCCGCTTCAACCAGCTGCGCTACGTGAACGTTTGGCCGCGTCCGGTGCAAGAGCCGCATCCGCCGGTGTGGATTCCCGGTGGCGGCTCCGTGGAAACCTGGCGCTGGTGCGCGGAGAAGGACTACGTGTACAGCTACCTTTCCTACTTCGGCTACAAGGCCGGCGAAGCCACCATGAAGGGCTTCTGGAACGAGATGGATCGGCTCGGCAAGGACCGCAATCCCTACCGGGCCGGCTTCCTGCAGTTCGTCGCGGTGGGGGAGACGGAACAGGAAGCGCTCGAGCTCTACAAGGCGCCGGCGGAGTACTTCTACGGCCGCTGCCTGCACGTGAACCCGAAGTGGGCGTCGCCGGCCGGCTACCAGTCCGAGGCCACCATTCGGGCGCGAGTGCAGTCCCAGGTGGCGCTCGCGGCCCAGCGCAGCGCACCGACCTCCCGCGGCGGCATGGGCGCGGCCCGGGATTGGAAGGACATCCTCGATCTCGGCTACGTCATCGCCGGCGATCCGGACCAGGTGGCCGAACGCATCCGCGAGGTGTGCGTGAACCTGAACGTCGGCCATCTGATGCTGCTGTGCCAGTTCGGCAACATGGACACCGAGCTCGCGCAGTACAACACCCGCCTCTACGCCGAGCGGGTGCTGCCCCAGATCAAGGACCTGTTCGACGACCAGTGGCAGGACCGCTGGTGGCCGCAGCCTTTGGCCGAACGCGCCACCCCGCGCTCAAGCGTTGCCGCCAAGGCGGCGTGATGCCAAGCGAACGCGCCATCGACGTCGGCGGCCACTCGGTTCGAGTTTGGGAAGCGGGCGACAACCCGCGCCTTCCGCCAGCGGCGTTCTTCGCCGGCATCGGCGGCCTGCCGCAGTGGCTGCCCTTCCTTGAGGAACTGGCGACAACCCGCCGCGTCGTCGTCCCCTCGCTGCCGGGCTTTCCGGGTGCCCAGAACTTCCGCCATCTGGACAGCCTGCTCGACTGGATCGTCCATGCCGTGGAGACGATTGAGGCGTTGGATGAGACGCCCGTGGATCTGATCGGCAGTTCCGTCGGCGGCGCACTGGCGGCGGAGGTGGCGGCCCTTGCCGGCGGCCTCGTCAACCGGCTGGTGCTGATCGCGCCCTTCGGCTGCTTCGACGCCGAGGACCCCGCCACCGACATCTGGGCGCAACCGCCGGGGCCGGATTCGATCCCGAACCTGGTGTGCGAGCGCCCCGAGAACTGGAAGCGGGCGTGGGAAGTACCGGAGGGCGCCGAGGCCATCGACTGGCAAGTGATGCAGACCCGCGCCATGGAAGCCGCCGCCCGCCTGCTGTTCCCCTTCGGCGACACCGGCGTGCTCAAGCGCCTGCACCGGATACGCCACCCGACGCTGCTGCTGCGTGGGGAGAAGGACCGAGTGCTGCCGGCCTCCTACAGCCAGCGCTTCGCCGATGCGGTGGCCGGGCCGGTACGCATGGGAACCGTCGTGGGGGCGGGCCACCTGCCGGAACTTGACGCGCCGGAAGCGCTGGCGCGGGAGATCAACGCGTTCCTGGCGGATCAGGGACTGTGACCGGCAAGAGCGTGGAGCCGCAAGGTGCGGACTGCAACACCATTCGATACTGAGGCTTGTAGTGTGGTTTCGCACGATGTAGGCTGGCTGTCCCTATCTTGTACTGAACTTGCTGGAGCAAGCCTACTAAAGTGGAAATAGAAGAACAAATTGGGCGAGGTGGGCAAGGTACCGTGTATCTTGCGACCAACACGCTAGGCAAGCAATTCGCGTTGAAGGAGGTTGACGACAAGGAAGCCGCACAAAAGGAAGCGAAAGCACTAAAGGAGGCGGGCGAACATCCAAATGTGGTCAATGTTGTCGACATCGAGATCATCGACGACACAGCCTATATTGTCATGCCCTACCTAGAGGGCGAGCAGTTGGACAAATACATCGAGAAGCACCGCCCGTGGACGCCCAAGGCATGGTGGCACATCATGTTGCCGCTTCTACGAGGCGTTAGCCACATCCACGCAAGCGAGCTCATTCACCGCGACCTGAAGCCAGCCAATATCATCATGGTGCCCGAAGCAAACACTAGGAAACCAGTCATCGTTGATCTCGGCCTCGCGAAGCGCATAAATTCGGACGAGACACGCTTGGTTGGCGGGACTCGAAAGTACCTGCCGCCGGAATGGTCAGATATGACGCTCATCGGGTCACAGTACGACCTGTTTCAGCTTGCACTGATTTCCTACGAGGTCCTGCACGGCGATGAACACTACAACGACGCGGTCGGCAAATGGGATCTGGACGTTGTACGAGCGGAGTTGGAGGAGGATGGTTCCTCATTTTCGAAGGCAATCGCAAACGCGCTGGATGATGATCCCGGCCACCGACCGCAATCATGCTTTGACTGGATTGCGTCCATGCTTGAGCTCGAGACTGAAACCCAGAACTTTAGCGATGAGTCTTATGACTCGTATAGTGTGCAATCCGACCCGCCTAGGATTCCAGAACCAAACGTATCGACACTATTGAATACGGGTGAAGTTACCGTCTCCTCACTTTGCAGAGAGATCGTACGGGACTACGGACTCCCCGAAGATTCGCTAGCAGTCCTTGACGGGAGTGAGGTTGTTCCAGGTCAGACACTGCTTAAGAACCATCGTGATGCGGTAGCTCCAAAGTGGGCAGGCGGCTGGTTCAACGAGGACGGAGAGCAGCCGCACGACTCTCAGCCCAACCTTAACGACTTGGCTACCGATGTTCTCGCTCGCTACGGAGTTCGCATAGGTTTCTTGAATCGGGGGGCCGGGCCTCGACAGAAACGACTACTCAGTAATAGGAGCAATACTACCTTTATATCTAACTTTCTAAAACAGTGGCGTTAATCGCTAGCGGCGCTCATCCGCACGAAAGGATTGATGACACCACATGATGACATGCCTAAATGATCCAGCACATGAACTTCCGGGGATCGGCGGTGTGACAGTGTATCGGAAGCACGACGATAAAGTGCTCGAGATCAACATCCCCGGCCTCGTCTACAAGCCCGACTTCCTCGACGAAGCACACGAACGACGCCTAGTCGAGTGGATCGACCGGCAAGAATGGAGCAGAGAACTGAAGAGGCGCGTACAGCACTATGGCTGGCGCTACGACTACAAAGCCCGTGAAGTGGATTCTTCGATGCGTCTCGGCCCGCTGCCGGTGGAGCTTGCCGTTCTAGCCGAACGTCTATTCAAGGAGAAGCTGGTGCCGCGGCTGCCGGATCAGGTCATTGTCAACGAATATCAGGCGGATCAAGGCATCACGCCGCATATCGACATCACGGGTTTCGCAGACGGCATCGCCACGATCAGTCTGCTGGAGTCCTGGGAGATGACCTTCCATGCCCCTCGCAGCAAAGAGAAGTTTCCTCGGCTGCTCGAACGGCGAAGCGTTGCCGTCATGCAAGGCGAGGCAAGGTACCGGTGGAAGCACGAAATCGGAAAGCGAAAGTCCGAACCTCCGCTTGGCGAAGTGGGCAGGCGTCGCCCGCGCGGGCGACGCATCTCGTTGACGTTCCGAAAGGTTCTTGGCAGAAAGCCGCCGCCAAGAGGAATGCGATACGCCAGCCCTCCTAGAGGGTACCGAACATGATCGAAGCCGTCCTGTGGGACTTCGGCGGTGTCTTCACCACCAGCCCCTTCGAGGCGTTCGCACGTTTCGAGAAGGCCCGGGGGCTGCCCAAGGACTTCATCCGCACCATCAACTCCACCAACCCGAACGACAATGCCTGGGCAAGGTTCGAGTCCTCCGTGATCGACGCGGACGGGTTCGACGAGGAGTTCCGCCAAGAAGCCGAGGCCCTCGGCCACAGCGTACGCGGCAAGGACGTGCTGGCGCTGCTCTCCGGCGAGTTTCGCCCGCGCATGATCGCCGCGCTTGCGGAGTGCAAGAAGCACTACAAGGTGGGCTGCATCACCAACAACATGAAGCGCAGCGACGGCCCGAGCATGGCCGCCGGCGACGACCGCGCCGCCCAGGCCGCTAAGGTGATGGCGCTGTTCGACGTGATCGTGGAATCGAGCGTGGAAGGCGTCCGCAAGCCCGAACCGCGCATCTACCGGATCGCCTGCGAACACCTCGGCGTGGCACCCGAACGCTCCGTGTTCCTGGACGATCTCGGCATCAACCTGAAGCCAGCCCGGGCGATGGGCATGACCACCATCAAGGTGGCGACGGAGGCACAGGCGATTCGGGAGCTGGCGGCGGTTACGGGGTTGAAGTTCGGGTGATCTATGGCCAAGCTCGAAGCAGGGCAGAGGACTTGGAGGGGACATGTGGCTCGATGATCTGGACGAACTGGTGGCGGAGTTGGCGCAGCGCATCAACGAACATCGGAGCGTCCTCACGAAGAGCGAATCGACAACGCGCTATGCGTTGATCAATCCGCTGCTGGCCGGCCTTGGCTGGGATCTCGCCGACCCCCACCAGGTGCTAACCGAGTACGAAACATCCTACGCGGGCGACGACAAGCGCCACTACGCCGACTACGTGATGTGGCACGGCAAGAGGCCGTGCCTCGTCGTCGAAGCCAAGAGCCTCGGCACGAGACTGGCGACGCAATCGATCAAGGGACGAAGTACTGCAATCGGTTGGGCAGCCAGCACTTCGTCCTGACGGACGGCGACCGCTGGGAGGCCCGCGACAGAGCCGACCCCCGAAAACCGGTCTTCGAGTTCGACGTCACCGGGGTCCGAAACAGGAGCGTCATCGAGCTGCTTTGGTTGTGGAGGGGCAATTTCAAGGGAACGCCGACACGTCCCCAGGGTGCGCACGAGTCGCCGTCTGCGCTCCCGGCGGAGCCGCTGCGCGTACCGAGCCGTCAATCCAGAATTCCATCTCTCGCGGACTGTCGCTACACCCAAGGTGCCAAAGCGCCTCGCAGGATCATCTTCCCAGACGGCAGTGCGGATAGCATTTCGGCCTGGCTAGACATTCAGGTGAAGACAGCCAAGTGGTTGATCGAGGCGAAACTCGTGAAACCTCCATTGAGGAACGGGCGTGACAACCACCTCATACACTCGATACCCGAGAGAAAGGACGGCAGGCCCTTCCGCACTCCGCGAAGGGTGTCCGGCCTCTGGATAGAAACGCACTACAACCCGACGAACCACCTGCGCAAGGCAAGGGAAATGGTGGAGGCCTGCGGGCAGGATCCGGCACGGGTGACCCTCGACTTCGCCGACAGCTAACCGGGGGTGGACTCTTTCTTCAGGAGCCGACTGTCAGCCACCGACCGCCCTCGCATGGCAATGCGCCAACCGAGAGCCTACAATGCCGCCACCCCGTCAGGTGGCACCGTCGCCGGAATAGCTCAGACGGCAGAGCAACTGATTCGTAATCAGTAGGTCGGCGGTTCAAGTCCGCCTTCCGGCACCATCCTCTCCGGCACGACGTCCTCCGCGATGCACCGTGCCGCAGCCCCGCCAGCCCACGTCACCACGCCAGTGCCGCCATTCCCCACCAGCGGCGCGTTGGGCTAGACTGCTTGGCTCCGTAAGGCAGAGACCGGCCCGCTCGTGCGCGTCACCCGCTTCCACACCACGGCCGACGGCGGTTCGGCCTTCGACGAGGTGGACATTCCGGTGGCCGCCGGCGCGCCGGACGCCTGGGGCAATCGGCTTGCCTTCAGCGCCCCCTTCGCCTCGCCGGCGGTGCGGGTGTTCGAGGCGCCGGCTGGCGCCTACCAGAGCTGGCACAACGCGCCCCGGCGGCAGCTGTGCGTGATGCTGCAAGGGGTCTGGGAAGTCGGCACCACCGATGGCGACAAGCGGCGCTGGGGCCCGGGAGATGCGTTTCTGCCGGCGGACGTGGACGGCCGCGGCCACACCAGCGCCGTCGTCGAGGGACCGGTGCGGATCCTGTTCGTGCCGCTGCCGGACGACCTGGCGCTGACGCCGGCTCCGGCGGAGTAGGCATCGTGTTCCACCCGATTGTGGCCCGCGTGGAGCTGGCGTTTCTGGCCATGGACGCGCCGCCGCCGCAGAACACGCCGGAGCTGGACAGCCTGTTCGCGCGCCTGCGCGCGGCCGGCGGGCGACGGCAGCGCGCCGAGACCGCCAGCCGCATCTGGTCCCTCTGGTGTACGCACCCGGAGGCCGAAGCCACCGAGGCGATGCGTTCCGTGATCGACGCCTTCGATTTCGGGGACTTCAAGAGCATCGAGGAGACCCTCGACGGCATGGCCGAACGGTGGCCGGGCTGGGCCGAGGTGTGGAACAAGCGGGCCACCTTGCGCTTCGCCGCCGATCGCGATGTGGACAGCCTGGACGACATCGTACGCACCCTGGAGCGGGAACCGCGCCACTTCGGCGCGTTGAGCGGCCTCGGCCAGATCTGCGTGCGCGCCGGCCTGCTCACCTCCGCCATGCTCACCTTCGAGCGCGTCCTGCACATCGATCCAGGGATGGCGGACATCAAGGACGCCGTGGCCGCGCTGCGCAAGGAGGCGCGACACAGCGTCCACTAGCTCGCCGACCTCGACGGTTGAGGAGCTGCCTCGCTGGCAGGCGCCGCAGCCCGCCGTACGCCGCCAGAACGGCCGCCCCTATAATGCCCGCCGCCAATGCCGCCGCGCCTTGAAATCCGTTCCGGGCCGCCGGCGCATTCGCGGGAGCAGCTCGCAGGCAAGCTCGCGCGGATTCGCGCAATCGCGCCGGCGGTGGAGGGCTTGTTCGCCGAGTTCGTCCATTTTCTTTTTCTGAACGCGCCGCTGAGCGCCGCCCAGGAGAGAGTCCTCGCTGCCCTGCTGACCTACGGCCCGACCCGGGATCTGCCGGAGCGAACCGGCAACGAGACGTGCGTCGTCGTGCCGAGGCCCGGCACCATCTCGCCGTGGTCCAGCAAGGCCACGGATATCTGTCAGCGTTGCGGTCTCGACAGCGTGGAGCGCATCGAGCGGGGCGTGCGCTGGTACTGCCGCCCCGACCGGACCGCCGGCGGCCCGGCCGCTGCGGCACCCAACGCCGAGGACGCCTCGCCAGCGCTCCCCGCCTGGATCGCCCCCGCAGCTCCGCTGCTCCACGACCGCATGACAGAGACGATCCTCGTCGATAGAGACTTCAGCGTCCTTGCGGTCCCCGGCGAAGCCCGGCCGCTGCGCCACGTGCGCCTCGGCGCCGCGCCCCTGCAAGCGCTGCGGCGAGCCAACAGAGCCCTCGGCCTTGCCCTCTCGCAAGAGGAAATCGACTATCTGGCCGGGGCCTTCACGGAGCTGGGGCGGGACCCCACGGACGCCGAACTGATGATGTTCGCCCAGGCCAACTCGGAGCACTGCCGCCACAAGATATTCAACGCCGATTGGCTGCGGGACGGCAAACCCCAGCCCCGCTCGCTGTTCGCGATGATCCGGCACACCTACCAGGCCACCGGCGGCGCCGGCATCGTCTCCGCCTACGAGGACAACGCCGCGGTGGTGGTCGGCGCCGGCGATTCCGGTCGCTTTGCGCCGGATGCCAAGGGGATCTACCGGCCTGCCCCCGGAACCAACCACTTGCTGATGAAAGTGGAGACCCACAACCACCCCACCGCCATAGCGCCCTATCCCGGCGCGGCGACCGGCAGCGGCGGCGAGATCCGCGACGAAGGCGCCGTGGGCCGAGGCTCCAAGCCCAAGGCCGGCCTGGTCGGCTACACCACGAGCCATCTGAACCTCGGCACGGAGCCTTGGCGCTCGCCAGCGCGCCCTCCGGGCCGCATCGCCTCGGCGCTGGACATCATGCTCGAGGCGCCGCTCGGGGCCGCGGGCTTCAACAACGAGTTCGGGCGGCCCTGCCTCGGCGGCTACTTCCGCACCTTCGAGGCCGCAAGCCACCGGCCTGGCGAGAGCTGGGGCTACCACAAGCCGGTGATGATCGCCGGCGGCGTCGGCGCGATCGCCGCCGAGCAGGTGCAGCCGGCGGACGTGCCGCCCGACGCCCGCCTGGTGGTGCTTGGCGGCCCGGCGATGCTGATCGGCCTCGGCGGCGGCGCCGCTTCGAGCGTCGCTTCCGGCACTGGCGACGCTGGCCTGGACTTCGCATCGGTGCAGCGCGACAACGCCGAGATGCAGCGCCGCTGCCAGGAAGTGATCGACCGTTGCTGCGCTCTCGGCAGCGGCAACCCCATTCGCCTGATCCACGACGTCGGCGCCGGCGGCCTCGCCAATGCGCTGCCGGAGCTGGTCCACCAGGCGGGACGGGGTGGGCGCTTCGACCTCGATGCCGTGCCCAGCGCGGACGCTGGCCTCTCGCCCATGGAGATCTGGTGCAACGAAGCCCAGGAGCGCTACGTGCTGGCGGTGGCCGAGGCGGACCTCGCGGCCTTCGCGGCGATCTGCAAGCGCGAGCGCTGCCCCTGCGCGGTGATCGGCCGCGCCACCTTGGAACCGCGTCTGGTGGTGGCGGACGGCGACGCGGCGCCGGTGGACATGCCGCTGGCGACGCTGTTCGGCAAGCCGCCCCGCATGACGCGGCGGTTCGAATCCGCCCTTCGGCCGTCCACCGCCTTCGATCACCGGAACATCCCGCTGGCGGACGCGGTTGCCAGCGTGCTGCGCTTCCCGGCCGTCGCCAGCAAGAAGTTCCTGGTGACCATCGGCGACCGCAGCATCACCGGCCTCGTGGCCAGGGACCAGATGGTCGGGCCGCGGCAGGCGCCCGTGGCGGACGTGGCGGCAACCCTCGCCGGCTTCTGCGGCTTCTCTGGCGAGGCCATGGCGATGGGCGAGCGCTCTCCGGTGGCCGTTGCGCACCCGGCGGCGGCGGCGCGGCTGGCGGTTGGCGAAGCGCTCACGAATCTGGCCGCGGCACCCATAGACGGGCTGCGGCGCGTCGTGCTTTCCGCCAACTGGATGGCCGCCGCCGGCCACGACGGCGAAGACCAGGCGCTGTTCGAAGCCGTGCGCGCCGTCGCCGAGGAGCTGTGCCCGGCCCTCGGCATCGCCATTCCCGTCGGCAAGGACAGCCTCTCCATGCGCACCGTTTCCGGCGCACACACGGTCGTCTCCCCAGTGACGCTGATCGCCAGCGCCTTCGCGCCGGTGGACGACGTGCGCGGCACGCTGACGCCGGAGATTCCCGCCGGCATCCGCCGCCTGTACCTCCTGGAACCGGCCTTCGCAGCCCAACGGCGGCTCGGCGGCAGCGTCCTGGCGCAGTGCTTCGGCGACGGCGCCCTGGGCGACGCGCCGGCAGACGTGGACGACGCTGCGGCGCTGCGGACGCTCATCGACGTCGTCGCCCATTGGCGGCGACAGGGCTGGATCGTCTGCTACCACGACCGCTCCGACGGCGGACTGCTGGCGTCGCTGCTGGAGATGGCCTTCGCCAGCGGCTGCGGCCTCGACGTCGCGGTCGATGCCGATCCGCTCCCGGCGCTGTTCGCGGAAGAGCTTGGCGTGGTGGTGGGCGTGCGCGATCAGCACGCCAGCCAAGCGGCGGCAGCGGCGAAGGCGGCCGGGCTGCGGTTCGCGCCGGTGGCCGCCGTGCGGGACGATCAGGCGGTTCGTATTCGCCGCGGCAAGGCGGTGCTGTTCACGGCTTCACGGGCCGTCCTGGAGAGGCAGTGGGCCGAAACCAGCTACCGGATGCAGCGGCTGCGGGACGACGAAGGTTGCGCGGACGAGGAGTTCGGGGCCATCGAGAGCGCCGTGCCAGCGCTGACGTTCGCGGCGCCCTTCAGCCCAGAAGAGGACATCGCGGCACCCTTCGTCGCCACTGGCGCAAGACCGAGGGCCGCGATCCTGCGCGAACAGGGCGTGAACGGGCAGCTGGAGATGGCGGCGGCGTTCCACCGTGCTGGTTTCGAGGCGGTGGACGTCCACATGACGGACCTCTTCGAACGCCCCGCAGCGCTGGATGGCTTTCAGGCCCTCGCGGCCTGTGGCGGCTTCTCCTACGGCGACGTGCTTGGCGGCGGCGGCGGCTGGGCGAAGTCCATTCTGTTTTCCGAGGCGCTACGCGAAGCGTTCGCGCGCTTCTTCGCCCGCGACACCCTGGCGCTGGGCGTATGCAACGGCTGCCAGATGTTCGCCGGCATCAAGGCGCTGCTGCCGGGCGCGGACGCCTGGCCCCGTTTCGTCGCCAACCGCTCCGGACGCTTCGAAGCCCGCACCGTGCTGCTCCGGGTAGCGGAGAGCCCGTCGCCCTGGCTGGCCGGCATGGCCGGGGCCCTGTTGCCGACGCCGGTCGCCCACGGCGAAGGCCGGGCCGAGTTCGCGCCAGGAGACGGCCTGGCGGCGCTGATGGACGCCGGCGCGATGGCGGCCCAGTACGCGACAACCGACGGCGAAGCGACCGAGCGCTATCCCTTGAACCCCAACGGCTCCGAGAAGGGACTGGCTGGCATGACGGCGGCAGACGGCCGCGTGCTGGCACTGATGCCCCATCCCGAGCGCGTGTTCCGCAGCGTGCAGAACTCGTGGCAGGACGCTGGCTGGGGCGAGGACGGCCCGTGGCTGCGCCTGTTCCGCAACGCTCGCGTGGCGCTGGGCTGAGCGCCGGGCGTCGGCCCGTGGCCACCGCCACCACCCGCGCCTAGCCGCTCGGTCGCGGCCGGCACTCGCCTTCGGCCGCGGCCCGTTCCCGCAGCCGGCTGCAGTACTGCGCCACCTGCGCATCCGTCATGACGACGGCGAACGGCAGCAGCTCCGCTTCCGTGTCCGCGGTGGCCACCGTCGTGAGTGCCCGCACCTTGCGGTAGGAGAGATCTCCGGCGGCGAAGGCCGCCTCGGTGCGAGGCAGATTCAGGAGCTTGTAGGCCACCCGCAGCGCCTCCCGCACCTCCGCTTCGTCGACGCCGCACACCAGGTGCAGCCACTTGGCGGTGCTTCCCACGGGACCAGCGCTGTCGCCGCGCGGCGCGCCTGACGGCAGCGGCTTCCGCTGCCCTCGCCTCGGTGGCTCCTGCCGCCGCGACGTTGCTGGCCGACTGGCGGCGGTCCCCGGCATCGGCGCCCGATAGCCGCGCTGCAGGTCGAACTCGCGGAGCTCGGCGAGGAACGCGGCGGAAGCGGCGGAAAGGGTCCGCCAGCCGTGCAGCAACCCCTCCGCCGGGGTTTCGCGGCACGCGACAGAGCGATCTGGACTGCTGTGGTTCATGTTCGGCTCCAATGTTCGGTTCCGTGGCAGACGCCTACCTGGTATATGGTTGCCGTCGCTGGCTGGCCAGCGACGAGCATTACTGGCATCGTATACAGTAGACGGGAACTGTCAACAGTCTCTCGAGTAGCAACCACGCCGGCCCGGCAGCCAGCACAAGGACGCCGCGAATGCACCGGCAAGGAGGCAGCGTGTTGGACACCGCAACTGTCGATCCGTTCGCAGACGCCGCGCCGCCCGAGTGTGGCGCCGTGCGCCCGGGGGAGGAACTGTCCTGGGATCGGATCGAGGCGCATCTGCGGACCGCGCTGCCGCCGCTGGGCGTACGCGCTGCCGGCCCGTTCGCGGTGCGGCAGTTCCTCGGCGGTTCCGCCAACCTCACCTACCTGGTTCGATTCGGCCAGACGGAGCTGGTGCTGCGCCGCCCGCCGTTCGGCGTTCTGGCGCCCGGCGCCCACGACATGAAGCGCGAGTACCGCGTGCTGTCGCGTCTGTGGCGGGTGTTCGACGCCGCGCCGAGGGCGCATCTCTTCTGTGCCGACGAGGCGGTCGCCGGCGCCCCCTTCTTCGTGATGGAACGCCGCCGAGGCGAAGTGATCCGCGGCGTCGTGCCGCCAGCCATGCGGGACCATGCCAATGTCGGCCGGCGCGTCGGCTTGGCGCTGGTGGGGCGCATCGCGGAGTTCCATGCGCTGGATCCGGCCGCCGCCGGGCTCGAGGACCTTGGGCGCCCGGACGGCTTCGTTGCCCGCCAGCTGGCTGGCTGGCGGAAGCGCTGGGATCTGGTCGCGAATCCCGGCTACGACGCCGCCATGACCCGGCTGCACGCCCAACTCGAGGCAGCGGCGCCGCAACCGCAGCGGGTGTCGCTGGTACACAACGATCTCAAGCTGGACAACTGCATGTTCGACGCCGCCAATCCAGACCACGTGACGACGTTTCTGGACTGGGACATGACCACCTTGGGAGATCCCCTGATCGACATCGGCACGCTGCTGAACTACTGGCCGGATCCAGCGGACGACGAACGCCGCAAGCGCTTCGGCCACGCCGGCATGGAGCGCATGGGCCTGCCGACTCGCCGAGAAGTCGCTGCGTCCTACGCTGCCCACAGCGGGCTGGACCTGGCCGCCATAGGCTGGTACGAGGCGTTCGCCCTGTGGAAGACCGCCACCGTCGTCCAGCAACTGCACCACCGCTGGCAAGTGGGAGACTCGAAGGACCCGCGCATGGCGGCGGTGGCGGACAGGCTGCCGAACCTCATCGACAACGCCCGGGACGCGCTCTCCGGGTGAGTCTCGGCGGCACCGCCGGGCCCAAACGGCACGAGGACGGCATGGACATCGCCCTGCTCGCCATCGACATCGACGGCACCCTCGTCGTCCAAGGCGACTGCATCACTGCCGAGACCGCTGTGGCAGTGCGCCGCGCCCACGCCGCCGGCGTGGGGATCGTGCTGGCTACCGGGCGTCGCTACCGCACCACGCGCCTGGCCATCGACGCCTTGCAGATGCCGTTGCCGGCTGTCTGCTTGAGCGGCGCCCTCACCAAGGGCCGAGACGGCGAGACGCTGCACTGCGAACGCATACGGCCGGAGCAGGTCGCCGCCCTGTTGCGCCTTGCCCGCAGCCACCGGCTGCCGCTGCTGCTGCAGCGCGACGCCCACGCCCGGGGCGGGCCGGATTTCGTCGCCGACGCCGGCGTCCCGTGGAATCCCGTGACCCGCGACTACCTGCGCGCCAACCGCCAAGCCGGGCATGCGGACGCCGCGCCCGAAGCCAGCGGCTACGACGACGTTCTGATGGTCGGCTGCTTTGCGGCTCGCGAACCGCTGGCAGCCCTGCAAGGCGACATCGCGGCCCGCCACGGCGGCACCTTCGCCAGCGTCCTTGTGGAGTCCAAGAAGACGCCGGGCTGGTATCTGGAGACGACGCTTCGGCATGTGAACAAATGGCAGGCGCTGCAACGGCTGGCGGCAAGCCTCGGCGTACCCGGCCAGGCCGTCTGCGCCGTGGGCGACTCCATGAACGACGTGGCGATGATTCGCGGCGCCGGCTTCGGCGTCGCCATGGGCAATGCCCCGCCGGAAGTGAAGGCGGCGGCGGACTGGGTGACCGGCAGCAACCGCGACAACGGGCTGGCGGCACTCGTGGAGCGGCTCCTGGCCTGAAGCCTGGCAGCGGCATGCTCGTTGGTTAAATTCCTCCCCGCCTTTCTTTAAGGTAGACGCTGGCTGCCACGACCTTCGCCAGCGGGGCTTCCGGCGCTGACCGCCGGCGGACTGGCAGATGTTCCAGCCCGCGGCAGGAGGGAAGACATGGACATCGAGAACGGCGTGGCCATCGTCACCGGATCCTCGTCCGGCGTAGGCGCGGCCTGCGCCCGGCAACTGGCCGAGCGCGGCTGCCATGTGGCCGTCAACTACTCGCGCAACGCCGACGGCGCCGAGGCTACCGCCGCGGCCTGCGAGGCCCTAGGCGTCGAAACCGTGGTAGTGCGGGCGGACGTGGCGGAAGACGAAGACTGCCGCGCCCTCGCCCAAGCGGCCCTCGACAGGTGGGGCCGCGTGGACGCGCTGGTGAACAACGCTGGCACCACCAAGTTCAATCCCCACCACGCGCTCGACGGCCTCGACAAGCAGGACTTCCTGGACATCTACGCCGTCAACACCGTGGGCGCCTACCAGATGACGCGCGCCGTGGCCGCCGTCATGAAGCGCGGCGGACGCGGCAGCGTCGTCAACGTGGCCTCCATCGCCGCGGTAACCGGCGTCGGCAGTTCCGTGGCCTACGCCGCCTCCAAAGGCGCCATGGTGACCCTCACCCTCTCCCTCGCGCGGGCGCTGGGGCCGGAGATCCGCGTCAATGCCGTGTGCCCCGGCTTCATCCAGGGCGACTGGCTGGAAGCGGGCCTCGGCAAGGACCGCTACGCCGCCGCCAAGGCGGCTCTCGAAGCAGCGGCGCCGCTGCGCCTGACCACAACGCCGGACACGGTAGCCGAGGCCATCCTCTACTTCGTGGCCGGCGCGGACGTGATCACCGGCGAGACGCTCATGCTCGACGGCGGCAACCATCTGAACACGGCCCCGCTGGGGCGGCGATGAGGCGACAGCCTTGCCCATCGAGGTTGATGCCGAGACCGACACGCGCTCGTTCCCAAGCCTCGACGGTCTGGACGCAGCCTCGCTAGACTCAAGGGGCCGCAAACTCGGCTACAGTAGCCGCCGTTCCAATCGCAACACATGGCGGTAGCAGCATGAGCGAACTCCTGGCAGCGCTTGGGGAGGCGGTCGGCAACGGCGGCGTGCTCACCGGCAACGACGTCGCGAGCCGCGCCAGTGGCATCTGGCGCAGCGCCGGCATCGAGGCGAAGGCCATCGTCCGCCCCCGCGACACCGGCGAGGTGAGTCGCATCCTAGCGATCTGCAATCGCGCCGGGCAGCCGGTGGTGGCCCACGGCGGCCTCACCGGCCTCGTCGAAGGCGCGGTAACGGCACCGAGCGAGGTAGTGCTGTCGTTGGAGCGCATGAACGCCATCGAGGCCGTACACGCCGTCGAACGCACCATGACGGTGCAGTCCGGCGTGGTGCTGGAAGCGGTGCAGAACGCCGCCGAGGAACACGGCCTCATGTATCCCCTGGACATCGGCGGGCGCGGCAGCTGCACGGTGGGCGGCAACATCGCCACCAACGCCGGCGGCAACCGCGTGATCCGCTACGGCATGACGCGGGACATGGTGCTCGGCGTGGAGGCGGTGCTGGCGGACGGCACCGTGGTCTCGGCCATGAACCAGATGATCAAGAACAACGCCGGCTACGACGTGAAGCAGCTGTTCATCGGCAGCGAGGGCAGCCTGGGCGTGGTCACCCGCGCCGTGCTGCGGCTGCGCGAAAGGCCCCGCAGCCAGGGGACCATGCTGGTGGCGGTGGAGAGCTTCGACAAGGTGGCCGCGCTGCTGAAGACCATGGACGCCAGGCTCGGCGGCACCCTCTCCGCCTTCGAGGTGCTGTGGAACAACTTCTACCGGCTGGTGACCACGCCGCCGGCCGCGCAGCGGCCTCCGCTCGCCCAGGACTACCCGTACTACGCCCTAGTGGAAGCGATGGGCGGCGATGCCGACGCGGACCAGGCGCGCCTGCAGGCGGCCTTCGAGGACGCCTACGCGGACGGCCTGGTCGCGGACGCCGTGGTAGCCAGCAGCGAAGCGCAGCGGCGGGAACTGTGGGCGCTGCGCGACGACGTGGAGCAGGTGCATCAGCACCAGCCGATGTTCATCTTCGACGTGAGCCTGCGGCTGTCCAAGATGGAGGGCTACGTAGCGGAAGTGAATCGCCGTCTCGAGGCCGCCTTCGGCGACTACGTGAACTTCGTCTTCGGCCACATCGGCGACGGCAACATCCACTTCGGCACCTCCGCGGGCAGCGACGAGAGCGCCCAGGAGGGGGTGAAACGGGCGGTCTACGAACCGCTGGCGGCCATCGGCGGCTCCGTCTCCGCCGAGCACGGCATCGGCCTCGACAAGAAGAAGTACCTGCACCTCTCCCGCAACGACGAGGAGATCGCGCTGATGCGCACCCTCAAGCGGGCCTTGGACCCGAACGGCATCCTGAACCCCGGCAAGGTCTTCGATCTCGCCGCCTAGTGGTCCGTTTGCGAATTGACGTGGCAAATGGCAAACCGCCCCGGCGTCGCTTCGGCATGTCCAGGACGAGGACGTGCCGCCCCGCAGCACGACGTGCGCTTGTTTCCTGCGACGGGGCTGGCGCCGTCGAGACGCATATTGATTCGGAAGCGGTACGCTAGCCCCCGCGATCCTGCCGCCGGTGTCTTGGCACTGGCCGCCGGCCTTAACCCAGCCCTTGTATCGCGGAATCGGGTTGGTTGAAATAGCGCCTTTGCGGCTCAACGTAAGGCACAGCATCCATGAGTGACTTCGAAGGCAAGGTCGTCATCGTCACCGGCGCCGGCAACGGCCTCGGGCGCAGCCACGCGCTCGCGTTCGCGGAGCGAGGCGCCAGAGTGGTGGTCAACGACCTGGGCGGTTCGGTCCACGGCGACGGCAAGTCCGACGCGGCGGACCAGGTGGTCGCCGAGATCAAGGCCGGCGGCGGCGAAGCCGTGGCCAACAAGGCTTCGGTCGCGGACCGGGATGGCGCCAAGAGCATCGTGGACGATGCGGTGGCGGCCTTCGGCACCGTCGACATCGTCGTCAACAACGCCGGCATCCTGCGGGACAAGTCCTTCAAGAACATGACGCTGGACGAGTTCGACCTGGTCATCGACGTACACTTGCGCGGCACCGCCTACGTCACACGCCATGCTTGGCCGATCATGTACGAGAAGAACTGGGGCCGCGTGGTATTCACCAGCTCCACTTCCGGCATCTTCGGCAACTTCGGGCAGGCGAACTACGGCGCGGCGAAGATGGCCATGCTGGGGCTGATGAACGTGCTCGCCATCGAAGGCGCGTCGCACAACGTGCGCGTGAACTGCCTGGCGCCTGGCGCCGCGACCCGGATGACGGCCAGCGTGCCGGGTTCCACCATCGACATGGACAACCCGCCGCCGGCCATGAGCCCGGCGCTGGTCACGCCAGCGGTGCTCTACATGTGCAGCGAGGACGCGCCTTCGGCGCACACCATCCACGCGGCCGGCGGGCGCTTCTCGCGCTCGCAGACCTACACCAACGAAGGCGCCGCCCTCGGCCTCGCAGCCACCTACGAGGACTTGACGGACGTTCTGGGCAAGGTCGAGGGCATGGACGCCGCCGCTCCCCACGACCCGCTGGCGCGGCGGCGGCGTTGAGGCCGCAAGGACTGCCCCGGAGACGAAGCCCAGCTCGAAGACCAGTCGCTCACGGCCGATAGCTCGGCCCGCCGCAAGGGCCGAGCTGGGCGGCCACTACCCGCTGCGCGTCTTCGACGAAGTCCACCAGCAGCGGCCGGGTGTCCCGGGGGTCGATGAGTTCCTCGATGCCGAAGGCGTGGGCGTTGCGCAGCGGCGACGAGATGGCCTGCAGCCGGGCCTCGATCTCCCGCCGCTTCGCTTCCGGGTCCGGCGCGTTCTCGATGTCGCGCTTGTACGCGATGGCGGCGCCGCCTTCGATGTGCATCGAGCCGCCGTGGGTGGAAGGCCAGCAGTAGCGGCGGTACAGGGCGTCGCCGCCGCGCTGGTGCAGGCCGCCAGCCACGCCATACAACTGCCGCAGCACGAAGCAGACGTACGGCGTCCGGCTTCGGGCCAGCGTGGTGACGACTCTTGCCCCGGCGCGCACGATGCCCTGCGTCTCCTGGCGCTGGCCCACCGAGAAGCCGGGCTCGTCGGCGAAGTACACCAGCGGCAGATGGAAGGTGTCGCACAGCTCGATCAGGCGGACGGTCTTCTCGCCGGCGGCGACGTCCATCGAACCGCCGTTGAACTTGGGCTGGTTCGCCATCACGCCCACCGGGTGGCCGTTGACGCGGCCGAGCCCCGTGAACCGGGCCCGGCCGTAGAAGGGACCCATCTCGAACAGCGAGTCTCGGTCCAGCACGGCTTCGAGGATGGGCCGCGGGTCGTAGATGCGGCGGCGGTTGCGCGGGACAGCCGCCAGCAGGGACTCTTCGCGGCGCTGCGGGTCGTCGTCCGGAGCCACGAAGGGCGGCGCCTCCCACACGTTGGCCGGCAGATAGGAGAGGAAGCGCCGCACCTGGGCGATGGCGTCCTGCTCCGTCTCCGCGAGATTCATGACGACGCCGTTCTTCACCTGGATGCGCTCGTCGCCGAGCTCCTCCTTGGTGATGGTCTCGCCGGTGGCCTGCTCCACCACCTTCGGCCCGGCCACGAACACCTGGCTGGTGCCGCGCACCATCACGTTGAAGTGGGCGAGGCAGGCTTGCACCGCCGGCAGCCCGGCCACGGAGCCCAGCACCGCCGAAGCCACTGGGACGTACTGCAACAGTTCCGCGGAAAGGTAGGTGCCGGAGTTGCCCGGCAGGTAGGTTCGTCCGATCTGCTCGAAGGTCCGGACGCTGCCGCCGGTGGCGTCGAGCAGCCGCACGTAGGGGATTCTGGCCTTCAGGGCGAAGCTCTCCGCGAACGCCCCCTTGTTGCCCACCGCCGCGTCCGCCGCGCCGCCGCGAATGGTGAAGTCGCCCCCTGAGAAGGCCACCTTGCGTCCATCCACGCGCACGGTGCCGGCCACGGAGTTGGCGGGCTTCAGTTCAACCACCCGATCGCCTGCCCACTCGGCCGTGCCGGCGATGGCGCCGATCTCGTGGAACGTGCCCGGGTCGGCGAGCAGCGCCACCCGCTCGCGCACCGTCAGTCTGCCCCGACCGTGGTGGAAGGCGACGCTTTCGGGACCGCCCATGGCCTTGGCGAAGGCCAGCTGTCGGGCCAGCTCGTCTATTTCCGGCTGCCAGCTCACGCGGTGCCCTCCGTGACGTCTTCGGGTCTCTCGCCGCCCGCGACGCAAAGCTCTATTATGCGCCGGGCGCGAAGGCCCGGCAGGGTGTCGCGCACAGGGCAACCCGAAGCGAGAGAGGAGAGCGCATATGTTCGGCCCGAGGGAAATCGTCGTGGTGCTGATCGTGCTCGTGATCGTGGTCATGGTGTTCGGCCCGAAGCGCATCAAGAGCCTGGGTTCGGAGCTCGGCAACGCCATCAAGGGTTTCCGCCAGGCGGTGCGCGACAAGGACGCCGAGACGGCCGGCGCGAATGTTGCGCAGCGCGACGACGGCGGAGACGCCGCGTCGGCACAACCAGAAGCGGACCCGACAGGCGAGGCCCAATCGAGCAGATAGCAAGCGGGTAGTCGGCGCGGGCCGGACGGTCGGCCAGCAGGCGACGGGGCCGCGTCGGTCCACAGGCCATGTTCGACATCGGCTTCCCGGAGTTCTTCCTCGCTGCGGTGGTGGCGCTCCTGGTCATCGGGCCGGAGCGGCTGCCGGGGGCGCTCCGCACCGCCGGCCTGTGGCTGGGGCGGCTGCGCCGCAGCTACTACAACGTGAAGACCGAGATCGAGCGCGAGATCGGCATGGACGACGTGCGCCGCCAGCTGCACAACGAGCAGGTGATGGCGGACGTCCGCCGCGTCGAACGCGAGGTGCAGGCGTTCGGCGCCGGCGCGGGGGAGGACTTGCAGCTCGCCGCCGGCGCCAACCCCGGCACGGCCAAGTCGAGCGCTTCCAGCGCTGGCACCGGAGCGCCAAGCGGCAGCAGCCAGGCCGCGGACGGTGCCGCGGCGCTCGACGGGACGGACGGGGAAAGGGAAGCGGCGGATCCAGCGGAGGCGGCGCGCCGGAATGACGGAGCAGGCTGAGCTGGCGGACAGCGGCGCCGTCGCTTCCAAGACCGAGGCGGAACAGGCTCACGACGCCAAGGTGGACGCCGACGAACGTCCGTTCCTCGCCCACCTCGTCGAACTGCGCCAGCGCCTGCTGCGCAGCCTGCTGACGCTGGTGATCGGCTTCGTTCCCGTCTACTACTTCATCGATCCCATCTTCGACTTCGTCACCGGGCCGATGCGGGCGGCGCTGTCCGGCGAGATGATCGCCACGCAGGTGGCGTCGCCGTTCCTCACGCCGCTCAAGCTCGCCGTCTACGTGACCGTGTTCGCCGCCGTGCCGGTGCTGCTGCATCAGGCCTGGGGTTTCGTGTCGCCGGGGCTGTATCTGCGGGAGAAGCGCTTCGCGGCGCCGCTCTTGGTGTCCAGCACGGCGTTGTTCTACCTCGGCATGGCGTTCGCGTACTTCGCGGTCTTCCCGCTGGTGTTCCGGTTCTTCGTGAGCTCGACGCCCACCGGCGTGGACATGGCCACCGACATCAACAACTACCTGGACTTCGTGCTGAAGATGTTCTTCGCCTTCGGCATCGCCTTCGAGATCCCAGTGGCGACGGTGCTGCTGGCGGCGACCGGCCTCACCTCCGCCCGCAGCATGGCCAGGAAGCGGCCCTACGTCATCGTCGGCTGCTTCGTCGTCGGCATGCTGCTGACGCCGCCGGACGTCATCAGCCAGGTGCTGCTGGCGGTGCCTGCCTGGTGCCTGTTCGAGGCCGGCATTCTGCTCGCCAAGCTGGTGGAGAAGCGTCGCGAGTAGGGCCATGCCGTCGCTGCCGGCAGTGCCGTGCCTGCTGTCGAGCGCCCCGGTGGCGGCCCTGTTCGAAGCCTGGGGTTCGGCATCGCCGCTCGCGGCGGCGAGCATCCGGTGCCTGCGGACCAGCAACCACGGCGACCTGCCCCGCTGGTTGGGGCACCTCGCCGCGCTGCCAGCGGCGACGCCGAGCACCGTGCGGATAGGCGAGGCGATCACGGTCGGCGATCCGCGGGACCTGACCGCCCTCGACAGGCAGCGCCTGGCCGTCGCGCTGCGCGGCCTGCTGCCGTGGCGAAAAGGGCCGTTCGCATTGTTCGGCCTCGACATAGACGCCGAGTGGCGCGCCGACCGAAAGTGGGGCCGCATTGCGCCGCATCTGGAACTCCGCGGCAAGCGCGTACTGGACGTAGGCTGCGGCAACGGCTACTACGGCTGGCGGATGCGGGCGGCTGGCGCCGAATCCGTCACCGGCGTCGATCCTTCGCTGCTGGCGGTGCTGCAGCACGCGGCGGTGGCCTACTACGCTGGCGCCGCCGGGTTCGCGGGCAATCTGGTGCTGCCGCTGCGGTTGCAGGACCTGCCGCCGGCAGCGCCTTTCGACGTCGTCTTCTCCCTCGGCGTGGTCTACCACCGGCGCGACGGGGCCGAGCATGTACGCGCCTTGGCGCGGCACGCCCACTGCGCCTCGGTGCTGGTGCTCGAATCCATCGTGGTCGATGGCGAGCCGCTGCGACCGAAGGACCGCTACGCACGCATGCGCAACGTGCATCTGATTCCCAATGTCGATCTGCTGCGCCAGTGGCTGGCCGCCGCCGGCTTCCGGCGCACCGAGGTGGTGGCGGTGGCGACGACCACCACGGCCGAGCAGCGCGCCACGCCGTGGATGCCATTCGAATCCCTCGCTCACGCGTTGGCGCCAGGCGATCCCGCCCGTACCGTCGAAGGCTATCCCGCGCCCCGTCGGGCCGCTATAGTGGCCCGGCGATGAGCCCGCATCCCGACTGCATATGCCGGTCGCCGAGCGTGATCCTGCGAATGTGCCGCTGGCGAGCGTGACCGGGCTCCGCGATGGCTAGCGGCTATCTCGACGCGTGGACCTTCCGCTTCCGCGGTCGCACGGCGCGGCTGCTGACGCTGGTGGACTGCTTCCTGGCGGAACCGGACAAAGGACACTCGCCGGCCCATCTGGCCCGCCGCAGCGGCCTGCCGATCTACGACGCCGTGCGCCTTCTGGACCAAGTGCCGGAGCTGTTCGTGAAGCTGCCCGGTCGCGGCGACGGCATCACCCGCTATCGGCTGGCGTCGTCGGTGGCGGCGCGCGGGCCGGAGGGCATCGCCGCGCTGGTGCATGGCCGCGCCCGCCGCGAAACCTGGCTGTACTACGCCTTCCTGGCGATGGGGCTGCTGCTGCTCCTGGTGGCCGCCATGGCCATCGCGCCCGGCTTCTTCCTGTAGTCCCGAGGCTCCGTCCTTGCCGGAACTGCTTTCGGCCGAGCTGAGGCTGCTGCGGGACCGTGTGGACGCCCTGGCGCGGGACGTGCTCGTGCCGTTGCGGGAGTCGGCGGGCCGGCGCGAGATCGGCGCGGACGATGCGAAGGCGTTCGCCGCCGAGGTGCGGGCGGCGTCGAAGGCGGCGGGGCTGTTCGCCATGACGCAGCCGAAGGCGTTCGGCGGCGCCGGGGCGTCGCTCTTGGCCCTCGCCGTGGCCCGGGACACGCTGGCGAGCCGCAACGTCGTCCACCTGCCGGGACTGTTCGGCCCGGCGCCCGGCGTTCTTGGCGGCGCCGGCGAGCCGCTTGCGAGCACGCATCTCGCCGCGGTGCTCGCTGGCGAGAAGCACGGCGCCTTCGGCTTCACGGAGCCGGCGGATGCCGAACGCGCCACCTGGGGCGTGCTGCGCGGCGACACGCTGGTGGTGAACGGCCAGAAGTCCTACGTGACCAGCGGCGCTGAGGCGGACTTCGTCAACACGCTGGTGGAAGTGGAGGGCCGCGGGCCGGCAATGGTCGTGATCGACCGCGATACCCCGGGCGTGCGCGTCGAGCGCACCTTCGCCTCCCTCGACGGCAGCCGCCACGCCCACATGACGTTCAAGGACGTGCATGTCCCGGCGGCCCATGTGATCGGCAAGCCGGGCGAAGGTCTGCCCCGGGCGCTGCGGCAGATCGGGAATACGCGCCTCGCGTTCGCCGCCGAGAGCGTGGGCCTCGCCCGCTGGACGATTGATTTCGTAACGGACCGCATTCAGGCGCCGCACCGCTCCGGGGCGCCCCTGGGCAGCCGCGAAGGCGTACGCCTGCGCTACGCGGATCTGCGAATCCGCGCCTACGCGGCGCGCAGCATGGTCTACCGAACCGCCCGTCTCGGCGACGCCGGCGAGAACATCGTCAACGAAGGCATCGCTGCCAAGGTGTTCGCCACCGAAGCGGTCGGCGACATCGTCGATGCGGCCATCCAGCTGGTCGGCGGCAGCGCCCTGCGCACCGACCACCCCTTGGCGGCGCTGTACCAGCGGGTGCGGGCGCTGCGGCTGGCGGAAGGCGCCAGCGACGTGCTGCGCCTGAACCTCGCCCGGGGCAAGCTGGAACTCGGCAAGGGACGTATCTGAGCCTGGCGAGCGTCGCCGTCAGGTCCCGCCTTCGTTGCCCGCAGCGCGGCGCTGCACATAGGCCGTTAGCGACGGGATGCCGGCCTGCCAGGCGATTGGCGGCGCCTGCGCCGGCGGGCACCAGATGTAGCCGAGACGATGCAGCGCCTCCCGGGCCGCCAGCCGTTGCTCGCCATCGTCATGGGCGGCGGCGAGGGCGGCGTCGATGGCGTGATCCGTTGCCGTCGCCGGCGTGTCGGCGGAGGAGCTCTCGCTGAACAGCGGCGCGACAGCGACCGCGGCCGGCAGCAGGCCCCCGGCCTCCAGCTCCCGAAACCGATCCTGGTAGTACTCCGCGATCCGCGCTGCCACTGGCGGCCGCGCCGCCTCGACGTGGGTTTCGGTGAGCCGCCCGCTGCCGGTGGCCGGCCGCTGCTGCCAGAGCGCTTCGCCCCAGAGCTGCAGAAAGTACGGGTAGCGCTGCGCGGCTTGGACCACCGAGGCCAAGGCGTCCTTGGTCACGCACACGTCTCTTTGCCGCAGCGGCGCCTCGAGGGCCTCGGCAGCCGCCTCGGAACTCAGCAGGCCAACGCCCAGACGCCCCGATCCCAGACGATTCCAGAACGACGCATCGGTCCGCGCCAGGGTGGCCGCCAAGCCGGGCGTGCCGGCCAGCACCAGCAGGAACGGCGCTTCGTCCCGCACTTGCGCGCTGGCGTTCAGCAGCAGGCCGCCGACGGCCGGCGCCAAGGTGTGGGCTTCGTCCAGCAGCAGCGCCACCGGCCGCTTGCGACACCTCGCTGCGAGCCGCCTGGCGAGCGGTCCGGCAGGATGCGTTGCCGCGTTCTCCGACACCCTCCACTCCAAGGCCCCCACCGCAGCCACGGCAACCTTGCGAGGCGCGAGCCGCCGCCAGAGGCTGGGGCGTGCCAGTGCTGCGGTCAGCTGCTCCGGATCGGCAATGTCCCGAGGGGTCAGCGCTGCCGCATCCACGCCGCGGTGCTGGCACTCGCGCTTGAACCAGTTGAGCAACGCCGTCTTGCCGTTGCCGCGCGGCCCGACCAGCACGACATTGTGCGGCGGCGAGCGCTCGCCGGCGAGATCCGCAAGGCACAACGACAACACGTCCTGGTGCGTCTTGCGGCCGGCCAGAGCCGGCGGCACGGCGCCGTCGCCGGGCGTGAACAAGCGCTCCGTCGAGATGTCCCGAGTTGTGGCCACGCCCTGGGCGCCCTCGACAGCCTCTACGCTATCGCCCGTGCCAGCCCGGCGGCGGACAGCTCCTGCCACAGCGCGTCCGGGATCGACCGCGCGAACAGGTCCAGATTGGCGGCAACCTCTTCCCTAGCCCAGACGCCCGGAATCACCGCCGCGACCGCCGGATGTCGCAGCGGATACTGCAATGCCGCGGCGCGGGGATCGACGCCGTGGGATTCGCAGAGCCGGCGGATGCGCTGCGCCTTCCGGTAGAGGTCCGCGGAAGCCTCCTTGTAGTCGTAGGTCGCTCGGCGGCGGTCGTCGGTGGCAAGGATGCCCGAGTTGTACGGGCCGCCGACGATGACGGAGACCCCACGGCGCAGGCACTCCGGCAGCAGGGCGTCCAGCGGCGCCTGTTCGAGCAGCGTGAAGCGGCCGGCGAGCAGGAAGCAGTCCACGTCCATCTCGGCGAGCACGTCGCGGCACACCTGCCACTCGTTGACGCCAAGGCCGATGGCGCCGACGACGCCTTCCTCCCGCAGCCGGCGCATCGCCGGCAGGGCACCGCGGCGAGCGGCGTCGAATATCCCCGGCTGGGCGTCGCCGTGGGTCCAGCGGTCTATGTCGTGGCAGAGCAGAATGTCCACGCGGTCGAGCCCCAGGCGTTCAAGGCTGGCCTCCAAGGACCGGCGAACCGCATCCGCGCCGTAGTCGTAGCGGATGGCCACCGGCTCGCGATCCCGCATGCCCGGGTAGCGCTCGCCCTGGGACGCTGGCACCAGCAGCCGCCCGACCTTGGTGGAGAGCACGAAGTTCTGCCGGGGCACTTGCCGCAGCGCCGCGCCAAGCCGCTTCTCGCTCAGCCCGTGGCCGTAGAGGGGCGCGGTGTCGAAGTAGCGAATGCCGCCGGCCCGGGCGTCGGCGACGATGGCGGCCGCGGTGTCGTCGTCGATTCGGTCCCCCACCGCGCCCAAGGGAGCGCCGCCGAAGCCGAGCGTGGAGACTTCGATGGCCGTCGCGCTGATGCGCCGCCTGGGCATCGTGGCCGCCTTGCCTGGCGCCGGCCCCATCCCCTTGGCGCCATCGGCTGCCATCAGCGTCCCACCCGCTGGCGCTTGCCGCGCACGTAGTCCACCAGGATGTACTCGCCGAGCTGGTCCGGCGAGGTGAAGAACACGCGCCCGCCGTTGATGCGGGCAATGGCGTCCACGAACGCCTTGAGGTGCCGATCCGCGTCCAGCATGAAGGTGTTGATGGCGATGCCGCTTCGGGTGCAGCGCTTTACGGCGCGGAACGTGGCGCGATAGGTGGCGGCCGTCGGCGGATACGCGAATCGCGCCCTGGCGCCTTCGAGGTGCGCCGTGGGTTCGCCGTCGGAGATCATGACGATCTGCTTGGCGCCGGCCGCATGCTTGGCAAGCAGCCGCTCGGCCAGAAGCAGCGCATGCTGCATGTTGGTGCCGAGAACGTACTCGTCCCACTGCAGAAACGGCAGTTCGTGGGCCGGCAGCTCCTTGGCGTAGGCCGCGAAGCCGATGATGTGGAAGGCGTCCTTGGGAAACTGCGAAGTTACGAGATTGTGCAGCGCCAGCGCGACCTTCTTCGCCGCCTGGAAGGAACCGCGCAGCGCCATGGACCAGGAAAGGTCCACCAGCATCGCAGTGGCCGTCGACGTGACGCGCTCCGAGCGGTATATCTCGAAATCGTCGGGGCGGAGCCCCACCGGCGTTCGCGGACCGTCGCGGTCGATGGCGTTGCGGATCGTGCGCGGCATGTGCAGGTGGAAGGGATCGCCGAACTCGTAGGGCTTGGTCTGTTCGAGGCGTTCGCCGAAGCGGCCCTCCTCCGGCGTCTCGTGGCTGCCGAGGCTCTGGTGGCGCAAGCGGGCGTAGATTTCGCCGAGCGCCCGCTGGCCGATCATGCGGGCGCCCCGGGGCGTCAGCTCCCACTTGTCCGCTGCGGGACGAATGTAGCCGGCCTCCTCGAGGGCCTTGGCGAGGGTCTTGAGATCGTCCAGGGCGTCCGCGTCCTCGTCGCCGAGCAGCGCCTGCAAGAGGTCCTTGTCGATGCGGTCGAGATCGCCGCTGCGATCGGCGGTCTGGACCTGGCCGACGAGTTCGTCGAGGTCCCGCAGCTCGCGCATCAGCCGCAGCGCGGCTTCGAGGTCGATGTCCTCGCTGCCGCCGAAGCGGTAGCGGCTGGTGCGCGGGCCGCCGGCCGCGAGGGCCTCGGCCAGGCGCTGCATCTCGGCATTGAGGTCGGCGTCGTCGAATCTGTCCTGGAGCAGAGACTGGAGCTCCCGCCGCTGGTCCGGCGTCAGCGAGTTGAACAGCGACTGCGCCGCGGACATCTGCTCGCGCATCCGTTCGAGGAGTTCGTCGAGCGTCTTCGGCGGCTCGCCGCCGAACATGTCGCCGAACTCCTCCATGAACCTGTCGAAGTGCGATTGCAGCGCATCCGGGTCCACGCCCTTGGCCCGCTTGGACAGCAGCTCGTTCAGCTGCCGAAGCATGGCCTTCATGCGCGCCATGTCCCCGGACGAAAGGTTCCGCACCATCTTCTCGATGTCGTCGAAGAAGGTCTGCGTCATGGCCTTGCGGAGCTGGTTCAGCAAGTCGACGAACTTGCGCTGGGCATCGTGGTCGAGAAACTCGTAGCGCTCGAGCTGCTGCATCCGGCCCGCCGCCGTCTCCGGCAGCGCGTCGAGTTCGGCGCGGTTCCTTTCCGCGATCTCCCGGAGGACCTGGTTGGAGAAGTCGGCGGAGGGCGGCTCGGAAGCGCTGGCCTGTTGGTCCCGTTCCTGGCCGGTCTCGTCCGCCTTGCCCAGCCACTGGTCGATGGTTGCGCGTTCCATGTCGAGAATTTCGTCGAGCTGCCGCTCGATGCTCTCGAACACGCTGCCGAGGTTGAAACGGTCGAGGTGCGCCCGCTTCTGCTCGCGCAGCTTGCGCAGCATGTCCCGCAGCCCCTGGCGCCGGCCGCCGTCGGGCATCGTCATGCCGCGGGAGAGCAGGTTGCGCATCGCCCAGCGCAGGTCGCCGTGCTCCATCAGGTCGTCCACCATCGCGCCGAGCACATCGTCCGCGGCGGCGCCGGCGGCCTGGCTGCCGTCCCAAACGGAGAAGCGATGGCGGGTGGCGAAATGGCGCACGGTGGATTGGCCGGTGTGTGGCTGCGCCGGGCGGCGCCGTCAGCCGGCGTAGCGGGCGTGGCCGAACGCGCTGCTCTTGTTCAGCAGTTTGCCGAGGTGCAGGCCCTCGAGCACGAACTCGATGGCGGCAGGCCGGACCGCCGGGCTTGCTTCGCCACCGTCGAGGGCGGCAATGGCCGCGCCGAGTGCCGGGATGCGGGTCGCCACTTCTTCGTAGTGCGCCTGCCCTAGCGCCTCGCCGGTGTCCACCTCGGTGCCGTCGCCGAAGGCGAGCACCACTTCCTCCAGGTCGTCCACGTCCAGGTGGCGGGCGAACACGGCCTTGACGGCCGCGGCGAAGAGGGCGTGGGTGATGCGATCCTCCTGGCCCTCCTCCATCGCCTCGAACTCCACTTTGCCTTGCAGCGACGGCAGCATGAACGGCAGATCGGAAATGCGCGGCACCACGTCCGTCTCGCCGAGCCGCAGGGCCCGGCGAAAGGCGTTGGCGAGCAGTGCTTCGTAGTTGGCCACCGAGGCGCGCACGGACACGCCGGAGCGCTGGCTGACGTCCGGGGAACGGCGGGCCTGGTGGGTGATCTCGGCGACGATTTCCTTCATCCACGGCGGCACCGTGACCCGGTAGTCGCCCATGTCGAGGGCCGCCGCTTCCTGCTCCATGATGTCGATCTCGTGCGCCAGGCGGGCCGGATAGTGGGTGCGGATCTGCGCTCCGTAGCGATCCTTGAGCGGCGTGATGATGCGCCCGCGGTTGGTGTAGTCCTCCGGGTTGGCGGTGGCGACCAGCAGCACGTCCAGGGGCAGGCGCACCTTGTGGCCACGGATCTGCACGTCGCGCTCTTCGAGGACGTTGAGCAGGCCTACCTGGATGCGCTCGGCCAGGTCCGGCAGTTCGTTCACCGCGAAGATGCCGCGATTGACCCGGGGCAGGAGGCCGAAGTGGAGGGTGAGTTCGTCGTCGAGGTAGCGGCCTTCCGCCACCTTGATGGGATCCACTTCGCCGATGAGATCGGCGATGGTGATGTCGGGCGTGGCGAGCTTCTCGCCGTAGCGCTGTTCCCGCGGCAGCCAGGCAATGGGCGTGTCGTCCCCGGCGTCGCGCACCAGGGCGCGGCCCTGGGCGGTCACCGGACGCCACGGATCCTCCGGAATGTCGGTGCCGGCGATGATGGGGATCTCCGCGTCGAGCAGCGCCGCCAAGCCGCGCACGATGCGCGACTTGGCCTGCCCGCGTTCGCCGAGCAGCATGATGTCCTGGCCGCCGAGAACGGCGTTCGCCACTTGCGGAATCACGGTGTCGTCGTAGCCGACGACGCCGGGAAAGAGCTTCTCGCCCCGCTTCAGCCGGGCGATGAGATTGCGCCGCAGCTCCGCCTTCACCGGCGTCGAGCGGTAGCCGGAGGCCTTGAGTGCGCCGAACGTGGCCGCTTGCCCCATGGCAGTCTCAACGGTCGCCAGTGAGCGGGATACGCCAGCGAGTGTGGCAGTTCGACAGGGACCGCGCAATCGCCTGTGCGGGATCGGCCAGGCAATCCAATGTTTGCGAGGTTGTTGGAAGGATAGGGGAAGCAGACGGCACTGGACATCGGCGATCTGGAGGTTCGGCATGTGTCCCGTCGCGGATGGCGGAGATATCATGGCAACGGGTCCTAGGGCGGGGACGTGTCGCTGTCGGAAGTGTCGGTACGTCCGACGACTGGCGATTGCTCACTGGCGAGGCACTAGTACCAAAGCCGTTGGAGTGATGGTCCAGATCGGCGCCCATGCCGCCAGCTCATCCGTCATCGCAATCGGGTTGGTCCACTAGTTGCGCAGCGCCACCGTCTGCGTGAACGTCCGGCGCAACGCCGGCTCTCCTGGCGCCACCGCTGCGGTGGCGGTGATCGCGAGCCGCAACGAGCGAATGGCGCTGGCGCCCACGGCGTCGGCTGTCACGTAGCGCTGCGGCAGACGGCTGCCGTCGTCGGGCACGGCGTCGATGCCGAACAGCAGTTGCAGGTCGTCGATGCCAGCCACCAGCTCGGCAGGCGGCGCGGTGCCGGACTTGCGCCACAGTGCCCAAGCCGGTGCGCCGGCACGAGCCGGCGCCCCGGTGTCCCTGGCGCGTCTGCCGACGAAGTAGATCTCCACCAGCGGCGGCCCGACCCGGGCGCCTGCCGGTCCGTCGCCGCCGCCGTAAGGCAGCCCGGCAACCGCCAGCTGCGCCCCGGGACGATTGCCGAACGGACCGCCGCCGGCGGCGTGTCGGAGGCGCGTCACGCCGCCGGTGGCACGGCTCGAAGTGGCACGGAACAAGGCCGCTTGGCGGCAAGTCGAAACCACGGCGAAGGCGGTCCGCGCCAGCGTGCGGTCGGGGTCCAGGCCAGACACCGGGTCGCCGTCCCGGCGCATCTGCTGCGCCAGCGGGACGCCGACGTCGACGCGCCGGAACACGACCACGTCCGTCCCTGGCCGCAGCCGCGCAGGGACCAGGCGATTCCGGGATCTGAACGCCGGAGCGCCCGGGCCTCTCGCCGGCAGCGCCGAGAGCGGCGGTCGCCAAGCCAACGCACGGCCATCGGCGGCGCCGTCGAAACCCGCCACCGCCGGCAGCAGCGCCACTTCCGGCGGAGCGGGAACACCGTTCAGCGCGGACGCCAGACTGCCGTCGACGCCGCAGCCGAGGTAGCCGGCGCTGCGCGCCGAACGGCGCAGGAACTCGAAGGCATGGCGCGCGGACTCCTGCAGCGCGGCACGACTGGCAGTGGCAGCCCCGGCGCGGCTGCTGCCGACGAAGAGCTGCGCCAATGCCGCGGCGATGGCCACCCCGATGGCTGCCGCCAACAGCACCTCGATCAGCGCCTGGCCGCTTGCGCCACGGTGCCGGATCATCGCCGCAGCGCCAGCGACAGCCGGCCAGCCTCGGCCCCGGCCCAAGCCACGGTGACCACCATGCCGCCGCCCCGCAACTCGAAACTGCCGTCGCCGCCCGGCAGGCCGGGCGCCAGCGCCGGCGGCGGCAGGACGCCGGCCGCGCGGGCCGCCTGGCAGGGCGCGGCCTCGCGCCAGCGGCCCAAGGCGCACTTCCATGCCGCCAAGTCGAAGGTCGCCAGCTCACCGGAGGTGCAGCTACGGGCCAAGCAGTCCACGAACGGCGGCGGGGCCCGTCCCAGGGCCGTCGCGTAGCCGCCCTGCGGATTGGCCCGCCAGCGCTCCGCCAGGTCGGTGGCCAGAAGAGCGGCCAGGGTCCGCTCCAACGCCGCCCGGTTGTTCCGTGCGCTCTCCAGCTGCAGCCTGGCCACTCCGAGAGCGCCCACCGCAACCACCAGCACGGCCACCAGCACTTCCATCAGCGAAGTGCCTCGGCCGCCGCGCCGCGCCACTACTACCAAAGCCGCATTGGAGTGATGGTCCATATCGGCACCGTGCCGCCAGCCCATCCATCATTGCAGTCGGGTTGGCCCACTACCAGCGCCACGAGTTCTCGTCCGCGTCGTCGAAGTCGCCGTCGGCGTTGCGGTCCCAGCGCCGAGCGCCGACGCTGTCCAAGGCCAGCATCCCGTCCCCGGCGGCAACGCCGCCAGCAGCCGGGGTCGCTTGCAGGACGAAGCGCCGGGCGTCCGCCGACGCCACCGTCACCCGGTAGGCGTTCGCGTCCACAGCGCAGACGTCGGCCGAGACGGGGCCCGTGTCCGCGTCCGGGGCGCCGTCGCCATCGGCATCTGCCGCGCCCGCGTAGCTGCCGGTGCGGCCGGCATGCCGTTCCATGCCCTGGGCGCAGCGCAGCAGTTCCGCCTGGGCGCTGGTGCGCTCCGCCCGCAGCGCGTAGCCGCGATAGATCGGCAGCGCCACCGCGGCGAGAACGGCGAGAATCGCCAGCACCGCCATCACTTCCACCAGCGACAGGCCTGCCGCCCGCCGCGTACCCTCCGCGAGAACGCTTGCCATTGCCAACGTTGCGCCACCCGATCATCGGCGCGGAACCGGCGATCCGCCGGAGTGCCCGCAAGGCTTGGCAGGATCGCAAGGCACCGGCAGGCCGCAAAGCGACTTCGACCATGCGAACTGTAGGACTTCGCCCCTTCGAGACGGCAGCCGGACTGCCGATCAGGCGTTCAAGCCTTCTCCGGAGCCGCGCCGGCGCGCAGCGCCGTCCAGATCCAGCAGGCGGCGCCCACCGTGATGGCGCTGTCGGCGACGTTGAACACCGGGAAGTTGAACCAGCCGTAGTGCAGGTGGACGAAGTCCACCACGCAGCCGTGCAGCAGCCGATCCACCAGGTTGCCGATGGCGCCGCCCAGCACCAGACCATACGCCAGGCCCTCCAGCAGCCCCTGCCGCCAGCGCCAGATCTCGACCGCCAGATACGCCGCCACCAGCAGCGCGAGCCAACCCAGCCAGGCGCTGAAGCCTTGGAACAGGCTGAACGCCGCGCCGGTGTTGCAAGCGAAGGTCCAGGAGAGGAACGGCAGCGCCGGCACCGAGTGGTTCGGCGCCAGCAACGCCACCGCCACCCACTTCGCCGCCTGATCGACGCCGGCGGTCGCCGCCGCCAAGGCGTACCAGCGCCCCGCGCCCAGAATCTTCCGGCCGGCGCCGCTCGCGGCCGGCGCGGCACGGTCGGCCGATCCGCCGGCGTTCACCGTGGGCTGGCGGCTTCTTCGCCGACGGCGGCCGCGGCGAAGAAGCCGCGGGTCTTCTCGATGTCGCGGTCGATCTCCGCCTTCATCGCCGCCAGCGACGAAAAGCGCCGCTCGTCGCGGATCTTCCAGCGCAGCGTGACGGTGAGCAGGCGCCCGTAGATGCTCTCGTCGAAATCGAGCACATGCACCTCCAGCAGCGGCTCGGTGCCGGCGACGGTCGGCCGCACGCCGATGTTGGCGGCACCCTGGCGCCTCGGCCCCAAGCCGTCGACGGTAACGGCGAACACGCCGGCGAGGGCCGCGCGGTAGCGCTGCAAGCGGATGTTGGCGGTCGGCACGCCGATGGTGCGGCCAATGCGCTGGCCGTAGACCACCCGGCCCATCATGAAGTAGGGGCGGCCGAGCAGCTTCTCGGCAAGGGCGAAGTCCCCGTCCTGCAGCACCTCGCGAATGCGGCTGCTGCTCACCCGGCCGTGCTCGAAGGTGAGCGTGCCGATGTGGCTGACGCCGAAGCCGAAGCGGTCGCCGGCGGCGCGGAGCATGCCGTAGTCGCCTTCGCGATCCTTGCCGAACCGGAAGTCGTCCCCGACCACGACGTAGCGCACGCCGAGCATTCCCACCAGGAAGCGCTCCACCACCTCGGCGGCGGAAATCGAGCGCGTGCGCTCGTTGAAGGGGATGCACAGCACGCGGTCTATGCCGGTGCCGCGCAGCAGGTGGATCTTCTCCCGGAAGCGCGTCAAGCGAGCCGGCACGGCGCGGCCCCCGTCGCCATGCCCGGAAGCCGCCCTGGCGCCCCCCGAGACGTGGGCGGAGAAGTACTCCCGGGGCTGGGGCTCGAAGGTCGCCAGCAGGCTTGGGGCGCCGAGTTCCTCGCCCTTGGCCACCAAGTGCGCGAGCAGCATCTGGTGGCCATGGTGGACGCCGTCGAAGTTGCCGATCGTGGCCACGCAGCCGGCATGCCGGCTGCGGATGTTGTGCAGCCCGCGAATCACCTCCATGGAAGCGCCTGCCCGCATCGCCAGTGGCTTTGGAGTATGTTGCACCAACGAGGCCCGCCGCTGCGACCTCGGGTGCTCGCCGTCGTCCCAGCGGCGGCGGGAGCCAGCCCAGCGCCAAGCAACGGAGCACAGCCATGAACATCGGCGTCTTCATCTTCGCCACCGGGTACGCCATGCGCATCGACGAAGTGGCGAAGGCCGCCGAGGAGCGGGGCCTCGAGTCCCTGTTCGTGCCGGAGCATACGCACATCCCGGCGAGCCGCCGCAGCCCCTGGCCGGGGGGCGCACAGCTGCCGAAGGAGTACTGGCATACGCTGGACCCCTTCGTCGCCCTCACCGCCGCCGCGGCGGCCACCACCAGCCTTCGCATCGGCACCGGCATCTGCCTGCTCACGGAGCACAGCCCGATCACCGCCGCCAAGGCCGTCGCCAGCCTCGATCTGCTCTCCGGCGGACGGGCCGAGTTCGGCATCGGCGCCGGCTGGAACGCCGAGGAGATGGAGAACCACGGCACCGCCTTCGGCAGCCGCTTCGCCGTGATGAGCGAGCGGGCCCGCGCCATCAAGGCGCTGTGGCAGGACGAAGAACCCTCCTTCCACGGCCGGTTCGTCCACTTCGACAAGGTGTGGAGCTACCCCAAGCCGATGCAGCGGCCGCATCCGCCGATCCTGATCGGCGGCGAGTCCGTGCATACGCTGCGCCGGGTCGTGGCCTTCGGCGACGGCTGGTTCCCGCGGGCTAGGCGCGGCTTCGACGCCGCCGCCGAGGCGGCCCGGCTGCGCGCCGTGGCCGACCAGGGCGAGCGCGACTTCAGCACCCTCACCATCAGCGTCTTCGGCGCCCCGGCGAAGGCCGCGGTGCTGGACGCCTACCGGGCCGCCGGCATCCACCGCGCCGTGCTGCCGCTGCCATCGGCGGGCCCGGAGCGGCTGCTGCCGCTGCTCGACGACTACGCCGCGCTGGCCACCGTGTAAACTCGCCGGCAACAGTGGCCGGGCGGTCGAGGGGGGAAGGTGTTCTACGAGTTGCGGCGCTACCGGATCAACGAAGGCCGCATGGAAGAGTGGGTGCGCTTCATGGAGGAGACCATCATCCCGTTCCAGGTGGCCAAGGGCATGGTGATCGCCGGCAGCTTTCGCGGCGAGGACGACACCACCTACGTTTGGCTGCGGCGATTCGCTTCCGAGGCCGAGCGCGAGCGGCTCTACGAAGCCGTCTATCAGACGGACGAATGGAGGAACGACATAGCGCCCAAGGTGGCCGAGCTCATGCAGCCGGACATCGAGGTCACCCGCATCGTGCCGACGCCGCACTCGGTGGTGAGCTGACGTGGACGAGGTGGCCTTCGCCAGCGCCACCGCGCTGGCGGCGAAGATCGCCAGCAAGGCGGTGAGCAGCGTCGAGCTGCTGAATCACTACTTCGATCGGGTGGATCGCTTCAACCCGGCCCTGAACGCCATCGTCGTCCAGCGCCGGGAGACCGCCCTGGCGAGGGCCAAGCGGGCGGACGAGGCGCTGGCCCGGGACGAGCGCTGGGGGCCGCTGCACGGCGTGCCGATGACGGTGAAGGAGTCCTACGACGTCGCTGGCACGCCCACCACCTGGGGCGCGCCGCAGCTCAAGGACAACGTCGCCGCCAAGGACGCCCTCGCCATCTCCCGCCTCGAGGCCGCTGGCGTGGTGGTCTTCGGCAAGACCAACGTGCCGCTGATGCTGTCGGACTTCCAAAGCTACAACGACGTCTACGGCACCACCAACAATCCCTGGGCGACGGATCGCACGCCGGGCGGTTCCTCCGGCGGTTCCGCCGCGGCGCTGGCCGCCGGGCTCACCGGCATCGAGACCGGCTCGGACATCGGCGGTTCCATCCGCAATCCGGCGCACTTCTGCGGCGTCTTCGGGCACAAGCCCACTTGGAACCTGCTGCCGCCACGGGGCCATGCAATGCCGGGCATCCTGTCGCCGTCGGACATCTCGGTGATCGGTCCTCTGGCCAGATCCGCAGCGGATCTCGAAACCGCCGTCCACGCCATGGCCGGGCCGGACGAAATCGCCGGCCGCGGCTTGAAGCTCGCCCTGGCGCCCCTCGCCAAGTCCGTCGCCGAACTCAAGGTGGCGGTGTGGCAGGACGATGCCGTGGCGCCGGTGGACGACGCCGTGGCGGCAGCCGTGGCGCGAGTAGCGACGGCGCTGGCGGATGGCGGGGCGCAGGTGGACTACGAGACCCGGCCGGTCGCCGCGGAGCACGCCCACACGGTCTACCAGTCGCTGCTGCAGGCCACCATGTCCGCCCGCCTGCCCGAGGAACGCTACCAGGCGGTGCTGCGACAGGTGGAAGCGCTGGACCCGGAGGACGAGAGCCTCGCGGCGACCATCCAGCGCTCGCAAGTGGCCCGCTTTCGGGACTGGACGGCCAACAACGAGAAGCGCACCCATCTGCGCTGGCAGTGGCATGCCTTCTTCGAGGATTTCGACGTCCTCTTGGCGCCGGTGATGGCCACCTCCGCGTTCCCCCACGATCATCGCCCGTTCGGCGAGCGCACCGTCAGCGTTAACGGCGAGGATGTCCCCTATTTCGATCAGGTGTTCTGGGCGGGGCTGGCCAGCGTCGCCTACCTGCCGGCCACGGTGGTGCCGGCGGGGCTGGATGCGAGCGGCCTGCCCATCGGCGTGCAGATAGTCGGCCCGGAGTACGGCGACCTCGCCACCTTGGGCATCGCCAAGCTGCTTGAAGCAGAGGGGTTCGCCTTCGCGCCGCCGCCAGGCTACGGCTGAAGCCCGGCCCGGCGCGACGTGCGGCCGGACGAGCCAAGACGAGAGCCTGGACGCGGTGTACCGCGAACTCGCGGGCGCCGCGCCGGCGACCGCTAGCCATTGACGGCCGCGACCGCCATCGCCCATCCCAACGTCGCTCTGGTGAAGTACTGGGGCAAGCGGGACGACGCGGCCAACGTCCCGGCGACGCCGTCGTTGTCGATCACGTTGCAGGCGCTGGCAACGCGAACCACGGTGGCCGCCGCCGCCAAGCCGAGCCTCTCCATCGACGGCCGGCCGGTGTCGGATGCCAAGGCGGCGGCTTTGGTCGCGGCGCTGCGCCGCACCTTCGGCCTGCCGCCCTTGGCCATCGAAAGCCGCAGCAATTTCCCCGCCGGCGCTGGCCTCGCTTCCTCCGCATCCGGTTTCGCCGCGCTGGTGACCGCAGTGGACGCGGCGTTCGAGCTGGGCCTGTCCGCCGCCGAGCGCTCCGAGTGGGCGCGGCGGGGCTCGGCGTCCGCGGCGCGCTCCGTGTTCGGCGGTTTCGCCACCCTCGCCGCATCCTCCGGGTGGGTCGGCGCGCCGCTCCGCGCAGCCGACGAGTGGCCGCTGGAAGTGGCGGTAGCGCTCACTTCCCGGACTGCGAAGGCGGTGCCTTCCACTGCCGGCATGGCGGCGTCCCGGGCCACCTCGCCGTTCTACGACGCCTGGCGCGAAACGGCCGAAGAGGATTTCGCCGCCGCCTGCCGGGCGGTGCGCGAACGGGACTTCGCGGCGCTCGCCTCGGTGGCGGAACACAGCTGTCTCAAGATGCACGCCGTGATGTTCGCCAGCCGCCCGCCGCTGCTGTACTGGAACGCCGGCACCGTGGCCGCCACGGAAACGGTGCGTCGGCTCGCGGCCGGCGGCGTGCCGGCTTTCTTCACCATCGACGCCGGGCCGCAGGCGAAGGCGGTCTGCGCCCCGGGCCACGGCGCCCGCGTGGCCGCGGCTCTGCGCAAGACCACCGGCGTCCGGGAAGTGCTCGCCACCGGACTGGGCCCCGGCGCCCATGCCGTGCCGGCCGATGGCTGAGCGAACCGTCGCCTCCGCGCCAGGCAAGCTGGTGCTCAGCGGCGAATACGCGGTGTTGGCTGGCGCCCCAGCGCTGGTGCTCGCCGTCGGCCGCCGCGTTCGCTGCGCGTTGACGCCGCAGTCCGACGGCGGCTGGCGCATTGACGGCCGCGGCTTCGCCGAGCGGCTGGCGCTCACCAAGGAAGCCGCGTTCGCGGCGCCGCCGGACACCACGCCGGGCATTCTGCGCCAGGCGATGGCGGCGGCCGAGGCGCCGGACCACTTGCACGTCGCGGTCGACTCCTCCGCCTGCTACCTTCGCGGCGTCAAGCTCGGGCTCGGTTCCAGCGCCGCCACGGTGACGGCGCTCGCCACCGCCGCTGCGGCCCTTGGCGGCGGCACGATGACGCTGCCAGCGTTGATCGCCATCCACCAGGCGTTCCAAGGCGGCGGCAGCGGCCTGGACGTGGCCGCGGCCGTCACCGGCGGAGTGATCCGTTTCGAGCGGGGGCGCGTGGCGCCGGCGCGACTGCCCCCCGGCCTGCGCCTGGCATTCGTGTTCACCGGCACCGGCACCCGCACCGCGGACCTCCTGGCCAGGTTCCACGCATGGCGCAGCGACGGGCCGAAGGTGCTCGATCGGCTCCTCGACGCCGCCCACGAGGTGGCGGGCTGCTGCGAGGATTGCACAGTAACTGCGGAGACTTTCGTCGCAGCGTTGGGCGAGTATGCGGCCGTGCTGCAACGCTTGGACCGCGCCGCGGGCATCGGCATCTACGGCGAGGGCCACGTCGCCGCGCAGGCGCTGGCCGCGAGCTGCCGCGTGGTCTACAAGCCCTCCGGCGCCGGCGGCGGCGACATGGGCTTGGCGCTGGCAACCGACGCAGAGCGGCTGGCGGCGTTCCGCGCGGCTGCGAGCGCCGCGGAACTCACCGTCGTGGACTTGGAGGTGGACGTCGATGGCGTGGTCGTCCGCACCCACCAGCAACCGGACCCCGCCGAAGGCCCCGCCCGGTAGCGCGTTGTCTCGGGATCGAACCGCCAGCTCGCGCATTCCCGGCTTCTTCAAGATGGGGATCGCCGAGCGCACCCGGGCGCTTCGGGCCGGGGGGCTGCTCGCCGAGGCGGATCTGCGGGCCCTGCAGAGCGGCGAACACACGCTGAAGCTGCGCGTCGCGGACAAGATGATCGAGAACGTCGTGGGCGTGTTCGGCCTGCCCCTCGGCGTCGGCCTGAACTTCCTCGTCGACGGCCGGGACTTCGTCGTGCCCCTCGCCGTGGAGGAACCCTCCATCGTCGCCGGCCTCTCGGGCGCGGCGCGCACGGCGCGGCTCTCTGGCGGCTTCCAAACCGAAGTGACGGCGCCGATTCTGATCGGCCAGGTGCAGGTGGTGGAGCTGCGGGATGTCGCCGCGGCCCGGGCAGCGGTCCTGGCGCGCAAGCAGGAGATCGTCAACCTGGCCAACAGCCTGCACCCGAAGATGGTCGCCAGGGGCGGCGGCGTGCGCGACGTGGAAGCCTTTGCCCACGAGGCGCCGACGGACGGCGGGCGCGGTTCCGGCCGCCACCGGATGCTGGTGCTGCACCTGCTGGTGGACACCCGCGACGCCATGGGCGCCAACGTGGTCAACGGCATGTGCGAGGGCGTCGCCAGCCTAGTCGAGACCATCACCGGCGGCAGGGTCTTCCTGCGCATCCTCTCCAATCTGACCGATCGCGCCCTGGTGCGGGCCAAGGTGCGCATAGCCGCCGAGAAGCTGGCGGTGAAGGGCTTCTCCGGCGCCGAAGTGCGCGACGGCATCGTGCTCGCCAACGACCTGGCGCTGGTGGACCCCTACCGGGCCGCCACCCACAACAAGGGCATCATGAACGGCGTGGACGCCGTCGCCATCGCCACCGGCAACGACTTCCGCGCCATCGAAGCCGCCGCCCACGCCTACGCCGCCCGCAGCGGGCGCTATCGCGGCCTCACCCGCTGGCACCAAACCGAGTCCGGCGATCTGGCCGGCGAGATCGAGATGCCGATGAAGGTGGGCACGGTCGGCGGCTCTCTGGAGACCAACCCCACGGTGCGCCTCAACCACCGGTTGCTGGGCTCGCCCAACGCCGCCGAACTGGCCGCGGTGATGGGCGCCGTCGGCCTGGCGCAGAACTACGCCGCGCTGCGGGCGCTGTCGACGGCCGGCATCCAGCAGAACCACATGACGCTGCACGCCCGCAGCGTGGCCCTTGCGGCCAACGTGCCGGCGGCGCACTTCGACGACGTCGTGGAAGCCCTGATCGAGAGCGGCGACATCAAGGTGTGGAAGGCCGAGGAGCTGGCCCGCCACTTCGCCAGCGCCCGGCAGACGGGGCGCGGCGGCAGCCTGGCGCCGGTGGGCGACGAGCCGCGCAGCAGCGCCTGCGGCAAGGTGATCCTGCTTGGCGAACACGCCGTGGTGTACGGGCGGCATGCCCTGGCAACGCCGATCCCGTTGGCGGTGGAAGCCCGGGTGGTGGACGCTGCCGACGGCGTGCAGCTGGTGATCCCCCGCTGGGGCGTGGAGCAGCGGGTGCCCGCCGTGGGCGAGCATCCGGCGGGCGTTGCCGGCATCCTGGCGCTGCTGCTCGAGCAGCTGGACCTCTCGGACCGGGCCATGACCATCGAGGTGTTCCCGAACGTGCCCCGGGCGATGGGCCTCGGCGGCTCTTCGGCGCTGGCGGTGAGCGTGATCCGGGCGCTCGACAGCCACTTCCGGCTGGGCCTCGGCGCCGAAGCGATCAACGACTACGCCTTCGCCTGCGAACAGGCAGCCCACGGCACCGCCTCCGGCGTCGACAACACGCTGGCCACCTACGGCGCGCCGCTCCTGTTTCGAGCCGCCAGCGCAAGTCGGCCAGCGTCCTTCGAGGTGGTGAAGCTCGGCGCGCCGCTGCCGCTGGTGATCGGCCTTTCCGGCAAGGAGAGCCTGACCGCCAGCAGCGTCGCCCGGGTAGCCGCCGCCTGGCAGCGCAACCAGCGCCGCTACGAAGCCGTCTTCGACCAGATCGACGGCTTGGCCCGTCATGCCGCCGATGCGGCCCGGGCCGGGGACCTCGCCGAACTCGGCGAACTGATGAACCTCGGCCACGGCTACCTGAACGCCTTGCAGGTCTCCACCCGGGAGCTCGAAACCCTCGCCGACATCGCCCGCAGCCACGGCGCGGCGGGTGCCAAGCTCACCGGCGGCGGCGGCGGCGGATCCATCGTGGCGTTGTGCCCGAACGGCCAGGACGCGGTGGCCGCCGCCATCCGCGACGCCGGCTACGAGGCGCTCAGCTTCGAGGTGGCCTGAGGCGTACGCGGGCCACGCTAGACGGAGCGCGGTCTGCAGGGCAGCACGTCGTGCAGGTCCGGCCGTTCGTGGACGTCTCGCGCCATTACGTCATCCAATGTCCTGGTTCTCCATCCCTTCATGTACGGTACGCACCTTGGCCGCGGACTGAAACGGCACGAGGCAATGAACATGGCTACGAACCCCGGCGGGTCGAAGCAGGCTGCCGCCTGTGGCCAGTGGCTTTTAGAACGCGCGACCGGCGGCGCAATGGTGGTGGTTCCCGAAATCGCCGACTACGAGGTCCGGCGAGAGCTGCTCCGAGCACGCCGGAGCGCGGGCATCGACCGGCTCGAGCACTCATCGCCGAAGTCGAGTATCTGGCGATCACCACATCGCCATGCGCCAAGCCGCACGGTTCTGGGCCGAGGCGCGTCAACAGGGCCGCCCCACCGCAGCCGATCCCGCCCTCGACGGCGACGTCATCCTAGCCGCACAGGCTGCGACGCTGGACCGCGACGGGGTGATCGTGGCGACCACGAACGCAAGACACCTGTCTCGTTTCGTGACGGCAGAGTTTCTGGCCCGACATCGGTTGAGTCGGGAGAATTCGACCGAGCAATGGGACGTGCGATAAGGACCGTCGCCGGAGTTGGAACACGATCCATGACTCGGTGTGCTGTTGCCGAAGAACCCGACTCCTTAGCGGCAGCTGCTACCGGAGCGACTGAAGTTTCGTCACCCCGTGCGCTCTCTTGCGCCCCTGCCGGATCTCCAACTGCAGTTTGCGCCACTCGGGGGTTCCCTCGTGCGGCGTGATCCTGTGGTAGCCAGCGGACAACGACTGATCGAGCTTCTCGGCGACCTCCACAAGGTAGCGACTCACATCGCCGAAACTACGATTCGTTGGGATGACGACAACAGGCATCGGTGGCCTTGGCGTTTGGAACTCCATGTTCACGTCGGCGGTGACCATTGCCTCGAAACCCTCGCCACGTGCATCCGCCTGCAGCTCCCCGTTCGTCGCTCCCGCCCACCCGAGGGTGCGCACATGCTCGAACTCGTGCTCTGGCCTCATCCTGTCGAGAACGTCGACGACGCGCTCGGGCAGGCACTCGTCAACCAACACTCCCACCGGCGGGGTCGAGGCGGTGCGCCGAGTGGCGGTCGGCTGCACATGCCTGCTCGATGGCCCTGACGTACTCGTTGTCGATCCGTTCGATCGCAAACTGCGCTTGGTCTTTCTTGACGGTCGGGAAGTCGCTGAGGAAGTCGTCGATGGTGTAGCCGTCTCGAAGGTAGCCGAGCAGCTGGGACACGCCTACGCGGGTGCCGGCGAAGCACGCGACGCCGCCGCGTATTTCCGGCCTCGACAGAAACACCGCGTCCGGGTGAGGTAGCGTGTTCGATCGCTGGGACATGGGCGTCCACTCCGTCGCGTCGCACGGGCGGCACTATAGCACTCTTGGGCTGCCCCGCCGGACGTGGTGTGCGTGTGCCGCGTGTGGCCCGCCCTATCGGGTGCGCTCCTCCTTGGGCGGGTCTGCTCCCGCGCCGGGGAGGGCAGCACACCGCGTCACTATGGGCCGAAGTCTGATGGATCGGGAATGAGGCAATGGAGCAAGATCCGCTACGCCGCCCCTTTCGCGGATCCAAGCGCCGACCAGCCGGGCACTGGCTCCGGACGCCTCCGCGTAGTACAGGCCCGCTGAAGGAACCGACGGGCGCGACCGTCCTCCTGGTGTCTCCGCGACGGCAGAACCGATGCGCCGGCAGCCGCTTGACCAGTGGGTGCGCGGCAACCGGCAACACGCCTCCCCGGAACGAGTGCGGAGCGTTGCAATAACGCTTGGCGGCCGCTGTAAAACCCTGTAGGTTCGCCCTGTGTGGGCCGTGGGACTGGCGCGGCTTGGGGATGGACAGATAGCAACTGCCGAACTGAAGGCCGCGGCGGCACGCGCCGACGCTGGCGGCGCTGGGCCTGGCGGATCGCCGGAGGCCGGGGCGGCTAGTGCGCTGTCTCGGAACCGAACCGCATGACGGACGCCGCGGAGATGCACTCCGGCAACCGCCGGCGGGCGCGGCAGCTGCCGATGTTCGGGGACGGCCATGTGCCCCTCGATCGCTACCAAGGTCTTCGCCACGACGCGGGCGGCTTCCGCGACATTCTGCTGCTGCTGCTGCGTTCCTGGCCCTACATCCGGCCGCGCTTCCTCGGCCAGTGGTGGTATCCGGGCGCAGGCGTCAAGGCGGGCGTGGCGCCGCTGTCGAGCAGCGACGGCTACCGCTCCTATGCGCCCCTGCTGGTGACCGTGGTGGCCTTCCTGGGGCCGACGACGGGGTGGACGGAGCCCACCCTCGCCATGCTCGGCGAAGTCGGCGCGGACGAGGAGCGGGTCGCCCCCACGGCGCTGCTCTACATCCCGGTGGCGATGGTCGTGCTCGGCACGTTCATGATGAACTACGCCGGCAGCTTCCTGCAGGGCATCGGCGTCGCCGCCATCCTGCTCTCCTCCATCGGCGCGATCCTCTCGGGCATGTTCCTGATCGACGCCTACACCTCCGGCCTGTACGTTCTCGCCCTGGTGGGGGCCGCGATTCTGGGCTGGCTGGTGCAGTTTCGGGTGGCGGACGGGCGCATCACCTGCCGGGTGCGCGTACGCACCCACCTGGTGGCCTTCTACGCCATCAACTTCTTCGAACGCTTTCTCGATCTGTTCCTCGCCGTGGTGCTGGCGGACCTGCTCAACCAGAGCCTCTTGCAGGCAGAACCGCTGGCGCCGGGCCTCGCCGCGCTGCTCGGCTATCCGGAGCTCGCCGCCGGTGCCGCCGAGACGCTCACCCAGGAACAGCGCCACGACCTCAAGTGGGCCTACGTGGTCGTCGCCCTGGGGGCGCACCTCTGCCGGCTGCCGCTGCGCATCTTCAACCCCTACTACAACATGTGGATCATGCAGGGCATCAACCAGGACCTGCGGCTGGACCTGCTCTCCCGCTGGCACGCGCTGTCCATGAACTACCACAGCGGCCACCGCACCGGCGACTCGATCTACCGCATCTACCAGGACAGCGCCATGGTCACCGCCGTGGTGGGGCACCTGATCGGCATGACGCTGGCGATGATGAGCTACTACAGCTGCGTGGCGCTGGTGACCCTGCTGAGCCCCTGGCTCGGCCTCGTCGCCGGGGTCCTGGTGGCGCCGGCGCTGCTGTGGGCCAGCTGGGCGATGCCGCGCATGAGAACCCGCACCCTCGTCTACCGCGCCGCGACCTCGGATCTGACCTCGACGGTGCAGGAGGGATTCGCCCACATTCGCCTGATCAAGGCGTTCGGCGCCTTGGGCCGCGCCCAGCAGCGGCTGGAGCGGGACTCGGCCATCGCGTTCAACGCCGCCTACCGGGTGCGGGTGCTGATCGCGCTGGTCACCATCGTCATGTTCACCATCGCCGCCACGTTCATGGCCGGCGGCACGTTCCTGATGGCCTTCTGGGCGCAGCGGGGCGATCCCACCTTCGCCATCAACCTGATGGCCGTGCTTGGCCTCAGCTGGGTGGTGTGGAACCTCGCCAGCTACGACTGGACCAAGAACACCCTGCACGAATCCAGCGGCGACATCCGCAAGCTGCTGCGGGACTGGATGACGGCCCAGGACATGGCCATGGGCCTGCGGCGGGTGTTCGACATCCTCGATCTGAAGCCGGACGTGGAGGATCGCCCCGACGCCGTGCCGTTCGCCGGCTTCAAGCAGGAGATCCGCTACCAGGGCGTGGGCTTTTCCTACGAACGGGACAGACCGGTGCTGGCGGACGTGAGCTTCGCCGCCAAGCCCGGCTCCATCACCGCCATCATCGGCCCCACCGGCGCTGGCAAGAGCACCATCACCGCCCTGCTGCTCCGGCTGTTCGATCCGGAGCGCGGCAGCATCAGCATCGACGGCAGGGACCTGCGGGAATACCGCATCGCCAGCCTGCGCGCCAACGTCGCCATCGCGTTGCAGGAGAACGTGCTGTTCGCCATGTCCGTGCGCGAGAACATTCGCTACGCCGTCGCCGGCGCCGACGACGAGCGGGTGCGGGAAGCGGTGCGCGTGGCGGGCATGGAAGACTACGTCGCCAGCCTGCCGGAGGGTCTCGACACGGTGCTCTCGGATCGCGGCGGCAAGCTCTCCACCGGTCAGCGCCAGCGGCTCTCCATCGCCCGGGCCGTGGTCCGCAACACGCCGATCCTGGTGCTCGACGAACCCACCGCGGCCCTCGACGCCGCCACCGAGCAGACGGTGATGCGCAACCTGGCCGCCTGGGGCCGGGAGCGGGCCATCTTTCTCGTCACCCACCGCATCTCGACCATCCGGCGGGCGGACAACATCCTGTATCTTACGGACGGCCGCATCGTGGAACAGGGCGATCACGAGACGCTGATGGGCCTGCCGAACGGCCGCTACCGCGCCTTCGTCGAGGCGGAGTCCAACCTGCGCGCTGCGCCAGGCGCAGGCGAACGACAGCAGGCCGGCGCGGGTGGCTGAGGGCACTCTCGACACCGCCGCGGGGGCCGGGGCGCCGGGCGGTCCGCGCTCGCTGGACGAACGCGCCAGCGGCATCGACACGCAGACGCAGATCCGCGAGCGCGACTCGCTGCGGATTCTGCTGCGCAGCGCCGCCTACATCCGCTACTTCTTCTGGCGCTACGTCGGCAAGTTCGCGCTGAAGCTGGTTGCCTACGTGATCCAGCTAACGGTGCTGCCGTGGCCGGCGAAGATGATCGTGGACCACGTCATCCTCGCCCGGCCGGTGGCGGAAGCGAAGAACTATCCCCCCTTCTGGCAGCCGGTGCTGGACGCCATGGTCGGCTTCTCGCCCCTCGAGGTGCTGTTCTGGATGGCGGCGCTGGGCCTCGCCTGCGTGGTGGTGCTGGGGCGCTTCATCACCACCGGCTACAACGACGAAGTGGAGGCGGGCCTCGCCCAGGGGCACGACTACGCGACCCAGACCGAGAACAAGATCCACGGCGGCCACAGCACCTTCGGGGGCCTCTGGGGCTATGTGGAGTTCAAGCTCAACACGCGCTTGACCCAGGCGTTGAACCACACTCTGCGCGGCCAGCTGTTCAACCGCATCGGCGGCCTGTCGCTGACCCAGCTGGAGGACCAGCGCATCGGCGACTCGGTCTACCGGGTGCTGTACGACACGCCGCAGGTGCAGGAGGTCTTCTACGAGATCACCCACACGCCGGTGATGTCCACGTTCCTGTACCTGTGGGCGCTGGGACTGGTTCTCGCCACCTATCCCGCCGTGCCGGAGATCTTCTGGATCACGCTGGCGATCTTCCCCCTCTACGCCTTCACTTCCAGCCTGTTCTCCCGCATCGTGCGGCGGCGCGGCCAGGCGGCCCGGGCCGCCGGCGCCGTGACCACCAGCACCATCGAAGAAGGCATGGACAACGTGCTGGCGGTGCAGAGCCTCGGCGCCAACGCCGAGGAGAAGGGCCGCTTCGACAGCGACAGCGGCCAGTCCTTCCAGCGCTTCCGGGGCGTCGCGCTGATGTGGATGATCATCCCGCAGGTGGGCGACACCATCAACGCCATCGCCCAGACGGCGTTCTTCGTGTTGCTGATCGGCCTCATCATCGACGGTGCCATGACACCGGGCGACTTCGGCGCGATGTTCGTGTTCTGGGGCTTCCTGCGGGGGCCGGCGATGGCCCTCGGCATCTTCTGGATCCGCTTCCAGGACAACGTGGCCGGCATGCGGCGGGTGTTCGCCATGCTGGATCTGCCGGCGGAGACGGACGTGGGCACCAGGCGCCTCGACACCGTTGCCGACGGCATCTCGATGCGCGGCGCCGGCCTCGTCTTTCCCGACGGCCGCCGCGCCCTCGACAACGTGGACTTCGAGGCCAAGGTCGGCGACATCGTCGCCTTCGTCGGTCCAACCGGCGCTGGCAAGACCAGCCTCGCCTACCTGATTCCCCGCTACCGCGCCGCCACGGAGGGCGAAGTCCGCATCGACGGCGTGAACGTGAACGACTTGACTCTCGAGAGCCTGCGCCGACAGGTCACCTACGTCTTCCAGGAAACCCAGCTGTTCTCGGATTCCATCGGCGACAACATCCGCTACGGCAAGCCGGCGGCCACCCAGGATGAGGTGGAGCGGGTGGCCCGGATCGCCGGCATCCACGACTTCGTGGCGCAGCTGCCGGAGGGCTACGACACCAAGCTCGGCGGCGCCGCGGCCAGCAAGCTCTCGGTGGGCCAGAAGCAGCGCATCTCCATCGCCCGGGGCCTCCTGCGGGAGTCGCGCATCCTGATTCTGGACGAACCCACCTCGGCCTTGGACCCGGAGACGGAGCAGTATCTGGTGCAGTCCCTGCACGAAGCCGCCAAGGACCGCCTCGTGGTCATCATCGCCCACCGCCTCTCCACCATCGCCCAGGCGGACAAGATCGTCTTCCTGGAGGAAGGCCGCGTCACCGAGCAGGGCAGCCACGCGGAACTGATGGCAAAAGAAGACGGCAGCTATCGGCGGTTCGTGGAGTTGCAGACGTCGGCCGCAGCGTAAGCGCACCGCGAGCAGACGGTCGCACTCAGCATAGATGGCGACTCAATTAGCTTAGCGCTCTGCCGCTCGGCGGCGTCTCAGGACGGGGGCAAGAGCCCGCAGGGCTTCGTTGACTGCCGCACCGTCGGGAAACACGTCAAGCACCTCCGGCGAGATGACGACCACATTTGCGCCTTGCGCGTACCTTTGCGCGGTGGCGCCGCGCACTCCTCCGGAGAAATCGTACTCCGGGCGCATGGCGTCCTCATCCTCGGCCACCCCCTCGCCTTGTGTCTTCATATTGCCCTCTTTCGTGTCGTGTGGCTGGTCGCGCACTGATCAAGCGCGTCCTCGGCGGGCGCTCCGCATGACTGACGACAAGCACCCGCTGGCGGGACGACATGCCCAACACGAGAAAGCGGTCCTCTCCTTGGGAGTGGTCGGGATCGGGCAGCAGAATCGCCAGCGGAACTCCGAATACAGTCGAAGCTTCCTCGAACGAAACGCCGTGACGCCGAACATTCGCTTGGGCCTTGACTTCGTTCCACTCAAACTCGTAGCCCGTGAGCGTTGGCATGCGGCATCGCCACGACTCTTGCTCTCTTGCGGTTCAGTCCAGTGCCGCAAGCACCTCGCCGAGTACACCGGCAGCCGCGCGGATGTTCTCCTCCGAGGCGATCGGGGCCGGGGCGATGGCGACGGTGTCGGCGGTGGCGCGCAGCAGCACGCCGCGGTCGAAGGCGCGCTCGAAGACGGCCGCGCCACGAGCGCCGGGCGCACCGGCCCGGGGTTCGAGCTCCACTGCGGCCGCGAGGCCGATGTTGCGGATGTCCCGCACATGGGGCCGGTCCGCCAAATCGTGGACAGCGGATTCGAGCACCGGTTCGAGTGCCTGGGAACGGGCGAACAGCCCTTCGGATTCGTAGACGTCCAGCGTCGCCATCGCCGCCGCGCAGGCCAGCGGATGCCCGGAGTAGGTGTAGCCGTGGAAGAACTCGATGGCGTCCGGCGCGGCGTCGACGATGGCGTCGCGAACGTCCCCGCGCACCAGCACCGCGCCCATCGGCACCGTGCCGCTGGTGATGCCCTTGGCGACGGTGACGATGTCCGGCACCACGCCGAAGCGCTCCGCGGCGAAGGCCGTGCCGACGCGCCCGAAGGCCGCGATCACCTCGTCGAACACCAGCAGGATGCCGTGCGCGGAGGTGATCTCCCGCAGCCGCTCCAGATAGCCGACCGGCGGCGGCAGCACGCCGGCGGAGCCGGCGAAGGGCTCGACGATCACCGCGGCGATGGTGGAGGCATGGTGGACGGCGATCAGCCGCTCGAGTTCGTCCGCCAGATGCCCGCCCCAGTCCGGCTGGCCGCGGGTGAACGCATGGTGCTCGAAGCTGTAGGTCTGCGGCAGATGCAGCACGCCGGGCAGGAGCGGCCCGAACTGCTTGCGGTTGTTGCCGATGCCGCCGACGCTCGTGCCCCCGAAGCCGACGCCGTGGTAGCCGCGCTCCCGACCCACCAGCCGAGTGCGCGAGGACTCGCCCCGGGCGTGGTGGTAGGCGAGCGCGATCTTGAGCGCGGTATCCACCGCTTCGGAGCCGGAGTTGGCGAAGAACACGGTATCGAGTTCCCCCGGCGCCAAAGCCGCCAGACGCGACGCCAACTGGAACGCCGCCGGATGGGCGAGCCCGAACGCCGTGGCGTAGTCCATCTCGGCGGCCTGTTCGGCAATCGCCCGCACGATGGCGGGATGGCAGTGGCCGGCGTTGCAGCACCACAGGCCCGACATGCCGTCCAGCACCTCTCGCCCGTCCACCGTGCGGTAGTGCATGCCGGCGGCGGATTGGAGCAGCCGGGGCGCGGCCTTGTAGGCGCGGTTGGCCGTGAAGGGCACCCAGTAGGCGTTCAGATCCAGCTCGTTGTGCAGGCGCATGGCGGTCTCCCGGGCGGCGTTCGGCCGGCGTGGTGCCTAGATCAAGTCCGCTGGGTGCAGATCGAACTCCTTCATCACCTGGTCCGCGTAGTCGATGCGGCCGGTGATCTCGGCGGCGTCGCCGTGGCAGAGCCGCAGACATGCCTCGGCCATGTGTTCCACCGGCGTCACCCGATCCTTGTTGGATTCGTTGATGAGCTTGTGGTGCATGACGCCGGGCGTGGCCACGAGGCCCGGCGAGATGACGTTGACGCCCACGCCGGTGCCGTGGAGTTCCTGGGCAAGGCCGGTGGTGAAGCGCTCCAGCGCCGCCTTGCACATGCCGTACACGGTGCCGCCGTGGCCCCCCGGGGCCTTCGCCTGGGGGTGGATGGCGGCGTGGGAGGAGATGTTGAGGACCCAGCCCGCGCCCCGCTCGATCATGCCCGGCAGGCACAGCTGCGCCAGCTCGAAGGGCGCCCACACCTGCACGTCCATCATGATGCGGAAGCGCTTCTCCGGGAACTTCGCCACCGGGACGAACCAGGTGACGGCGGCGTTGTTCACCAGGATGTCCACGGCGCCGTAGGCGGCCTCCGCCGCCTCGATCAGGTGGCGGCGATCCTCGGCGATCGCCAGATCCGCCTTCACGGCCGTGGCCTCGCCGCCGGCGCTGCGGATGGCCTCCACCGTTTCGTTGATGGAGCCGGGGAGGAAGTGGTCCGCCGGTTCCACGGAGCGGGCCGAAACCACCACCCGCGCGCCTTCCATCGCGTAGCGCTTGGCAATGGCCTCGCCGATGCCCCGGCTGGCGCCGGTCACCACCGCCACCTGGCCGGCCAAGAGACCGTTCCTGTCGATCGCTGCCACCTGCTCCTCCTTCCTCTTGCCCGCCTCTTGCCCGCGCCAGGCATCATACGCCTCGGTCGCCCATGTAGCACCTCGGCACCCGCCTGCCGATACCAGCCAGGATCTCGTAGCTGATGGTGCCAGCCCACGCGGCGACCTCCTCGATGCCGATGGTAGGCCCGAAAAGCTCCACCCAGTCGCCCAGGGCGATGTCCGCCCGCACCGCAGTGGCATCCACGTGCATCATGTCCATCGAGATGCGCGCCACCACCGGCAGCCGGGTGCCCTGCCAGGCCACCTCCGCCCCGCGCAGGCCGCGGCGAACGCCGTCCGCATAGCCGATGCCGAGCACCGCCAGGCAGGTCTCGCGGTCCGTGACGTAGGCGCCGCCGTAGCCCACGCTCTCGCCGCCGGCCACGCTGCGCAGGGCGATGACCCGGGCCTCGAGGGTCGCCACCGTGCGCATCGGATTGCGCGGCGCGTTCAGCGGATTGCCGCCGTACAGGGCGATGCCCGGCCGCGCCATCCCCGCCGCCGCGCCGATCAGCGCCCCGCCGGAGTTGCCCAAGCTGGCGCCGGCATCCGGGAACAGCCTCGCCACTGCGCGAAACCGCTCCAGCTGGCGGCGATTGGCCGGGTGGGCCGGATCGTCGGCGTTGGCGAGATGGGAGAGCACCAGCCCCACGCGAATGCCGGCGAACAGGCTCGGGCTCAAGCCCTCGACGGCAAAGCCGAGGCGGTGCATGCCGGTGTCGACGTGAACGGCCGCCGGCGCCTCGCGGTGCGGCAGCCAGCGCTCCACCTGCGCGGCGTCGTTGAGCACCGGCGTCAACCCGTGGGCAGCCATCGCCGCGGCGTCCGCCGCGTCCATCGGGCCAGCGAAGACGTACACGCGCCCGTCCCGGCTGTCTTCGCGCAGCGCCAGACCTTCCGCCAACGTGGCGACGAAGAAGTCCGCGCATCCTTCCCGGCGCAAGGCGCGGGCCACCGGCAGCGCGCCGAGGCCATAGGCGTCCGCCTTGACCACCGCGCCAGCGCCCGGCGCCGCGCTGGCGACGAAGCGGTAGTTGGCGCAGAGCGCCTGCAGATCCACGCGCAACCGCGATAGTTCCATGCGACATCCATCCGCGCAGTGCTGCGACGAGACGCGAGGTCCGATGCCGGACGGGAGCCGCCTCCACAGGGGTGGAGGGATGCCGTCCTTGGCATCGTGAGAGGCACTATACGCCCTGTGGTTGGGCTGACCGTTTGGCGGCGGGGCGCACGCCGGCGGCGTTGTCAGGACCACGACACGGCGTCGTTCGCGGTGGAGACGATGCAGCGCTGGTGGGAGCGGATGGGCAGCCGCGCGTACCCGGACGCGAAGCGCCTGCTGCGACAGCGAACGCGGGCGGCTCGAACGGACCGCGCAACCGGCTGTGGAAGCTGGAGCTGCAGCGCTTCGCGGACGAGACCGGGCTGGAGGTCTCGGTTTGCCACTTTCCGCCGGGCACCAACAAGTGGAACAAGATCAACCACCGGATGTTCTGCCAAGGCGGTTGAAGAGCCGGAAGGGTGGAACTACGCTGTGGGTTAGGCCCGGCGGGGCGGCGCCACGGCGTGGTTCTGGCCGCCCGTCGAGGCTTGGGCCGACCTCGGCAACCTCTAAGGAGTCACAGATGGGTGAGATGCGTAACCTCTTGATCGCCGCCATTGAAGAGAAGCGCCCTCTGGTGCTCGTTCTAGGGCAGGACGCTTGGCGCGAGAGTGGTCGGGAAGACACCGTTCTGGCCAGCGCCTTCACACATCTCCAACGACAAGATGACGACACGGCGCAGCCGGGCTGGCGCGCCCTGCTCGACAAGCCTCTGCCACCGACGTTCTACGAGTGGCTGACCGAGCGCTTCGAGCGTCGCCCCGCACCGGACTGGCTGAGCGAACTGGGCAAGATCCCGTGGAGTGCGGTGTTCACCTCGTCGATAGATCCGACCCTCTGCAAGTTGTTCAGCGAGCGGCAGCGCCCGGAACTCGTCCTTACGAATGCCGAGATGCCTCCCGCCATTCGCAGCAGAACGCGGCCACCCATCTACCACTTGTTCGGCCATGCAGACGTGGTGGACCCCAAGGCGCAGCCGCCGCTGGACCGCAGCGGCCTCAATACCCGACGGGTCAACCACGCGCTGCCCCTGCTCAGCAGGATGCTGGACACGGCCACCCGAATCGGCCTCATCCTGGTCGACGGCTTCGTCGCCAAACGAGACTGGCTGCGCATCGACGACATCCTTGGCGCCGTGGGCAACGCAGGCGAGCACCAAGTCATCTGGTTCAATGGTAGTTCGATGCTGCTCCCCGAGGGCGATGACTTCTCCGCTGCGGTCGAGGACTCGCGCATCTTGGTGGTAGAAGAACGCCTGAGCACGGCGATCTCCCAACTTCTCACGATGGGGAGCATCGCCGATCTGCTCACTCCGGGGGCGGAAGAAGCGGGAAGAATAACGTTCAAAGACGGTAGCTCACTTGGCCTGTCCCCCGAAGACCGCTTGCGGGTCGGAGCGGTGGCATCAATTGTCGACGACGCTTGGACAGCACCGCTAGCAGCCTTGGCACAGGGCCCCGAATTTGCCGCATTCCGTAACTTTCATGGCGAACCGGGCAGTGGGCGGTCGCTTGTGGAGGGCGTCCGACGCGGCTTCGCCATCGAGAGAGACTACGAGGACGACTTAGGCGTGCGGGTATTCGCAGCCATCTGCCATCACGCGAGAGTCAAGACGCCAATCATCCTGCACGGGCAGTCAGCAACCGGCAAGTCGATTGCTCTCGCTCGCATCGTCGCGAAGGTACGCGAAGACGGAGCGGCCGCCGTCCTCTACGCCAAGAACCGGGTCCCACATCCCGCCGAGATTACAGAATTCTGCCACAAGGCCGGCGCCAAGGTGACGTTGATCGTCTGCGATACGAACCAGGATGTTCGACCGTACGCCGACTTGCTTTCTGGCTTGCGGAGCCGCGGCCATCGTGTCGTGGTCCTCGGGTCGAGATACAGATTCATCGACGACAAAGGAGAGCGGCTCGACAACTCCATTGAAGCACCGGCAGTCCTCACCGAACGAGAGCGCAGTGAGCTTTCTAGTTTGTTGCGAAGAGTCTCGAACCAAGACGTGGCTCCGATACACCTAGCCGACCACCACATACTCTCGTTTCTCTATCGAGCCCTACCGCCTACCCGATCCCGCATCAGTTCCGGCCTTAGCGCGGAAGCAAGCCAGACCGAGCAAATGGTCCGTGATCACCGCGCCGACTATTTGACGTCCCAACCGCCGAAGACTCTCATGGCGCAACGACTTGTTGAAGCGGGCGCCAAGGATGCCTTCGAGCATCTTTTCGACAACAGGCAGCGTCGGGCCATAGAGTCCACCGACCCAGCCGCGCAGATCATAGACCTCGTGATGGCCGCCGGAAGTCTAAGCTGTCCGGTTCCCTTCAATCTTCTCCTGAGGTTGACCACCGACAGCCACGCAATGTCCCTGACAGAGGCCTCCGAAATCTTCGGCGGCCTAGATTTGTTTCGCTGGGTCATGGATGACGAAAACAACGAACTGCTTGTGAGCCCACGCATAGCCCTTGAAGCGGAGTTGATCTGCCGCCGGAGGTTAGGGGGTGCCGAAGGGGAAGCACGGCAGATAATCGCCCTCATCGGCGCCATCCGTGGGATCAGCGTGGAGAGGGACCATGAAAAGCGATTCCTCTTCAGAGTACTCCGACAAGTCGGGCCCAATGGACCGCGTGGCAACCGCTATAGGGATGCCTATGGGCGCATCGCTAGGACGTTGACAAAGCTCCGGACCCACTACGGCGTGATCGATGCGAGCCTAGTCCTCCAAGAGTCGGCTTTTCGGCGCCATGCGGTGAGAGAAGGCGCAGTCCAGCAAAATGATGTCATCATGGCCTTACTGACGGACGCACGTGACGTTGTCCAAACGGCTATCGAAGACATAACAACTGGCTCACTCTACGCCCCTCGTCGTACGCAACGGTATCTCAAAGCCGAATTGGCGACTCTTTATGGCTTTATCGCTTACCGCCAGGCCGCTGCCCGCTACTCCAATGGCGAGGTTTGGTCAACCTACTTGGCGGCAAGGTCTTCAATTCGCCAAGCAGCTAGTGCAACAGACAACTATTTCCCGATGGATGTGGGCCTGTGGACCCCAGCCGATCTTTTGAAAATGGGCAACATGAATGAGCAACAACGTGCCGAGCTTATAGCGGACATCTACGACACTCTGGACCAGATCGACTTGGATGTGCTGGGGCCGGAACAACGAGAGCGGTTCAACAAGCGTCGATTCAAAACTGGACTTGCGGTTGGTGACCAGGAACTGTCTGAGGCTGCACTCGCCGACCTGGTTGAACTTGGTTCGCCGGCAGGGTGCTATCTCCAGGCTCGCCAACTTGCGCCGGACTGGGACGATCACGCTGAGACCTTCTCGAAGGGAGAGAGAGCGCAGGCAAAATCTGCTGCTGAATTCTTGGATGAACACATGTCTCTTATCAAAGGGGACCCCCGAAGCCTGTCGCTGCTCCTCGAGTGCATGTGGATTTCGGAGGTGGGCCGACGCCCTTTCGTCAATCAAAGACAGCCGCTGCCGGGAACGGAGCGTGCGACGCTCCTTCTCTTGGACGTCGCCACGAGACTAAACGAAGCCTGTGCCGAGAACCCAAGGAGCATGGTCCGCTATTTGGCCGCTACGCTGACTTGGGTTGTTGGCAGTGAACGCGTTGCGTTGGAGATGTTCCGGGACCTGGCGCAAGACACAGAGTACGAAGATGCTCGGCGCGTTGTTCAGCACCACCTCATCGCCGACCAGCACGGCCACACACAGGTATTTGACGGACGTGTGGAGGATGAACCCCACTCGGGCACGTGCAAGGTGAGGCTTGAGGGTGGTTCCCGACAGGTCGTGCGACTCCGCACCAGGGACTTTCCTCAGGACCACATTGCCTATGGCCGCCAAGTTCGGGGATTTGGTGTGGCCTTTAACTTCATTGGGCCAATTGCGACGCCGATCACTAGGCAATGACCTTTTCCGAACTCAACGTCTCGGTGACGGATTTGCGGGACTCGCTGGCGAGCTTCGTTGGTCCTTCCGCTCTGAGCGAGATCAGCCTACGGCCACCAGACGATGGCGGCGGCGAAGTTTCGTTCCTTCGGTTGGTCGCGTGGAGCTATGTGCTCATCTTCGAGGCGGGGCGGGTGTCGATCCCCTTTCTTTTGCGCTCATCGGGTACCTACGACAAACAACGCGAGTCGTTGGAACTGATCCGCGACCTCAGGACGTGGTGTTTTCACAATCTCGGCTTTGCCAGCGATCGTGACCGTGACCTATCACGGCGCGTCCATCGTTGGTTTCACGATGTTTGTAGGCAGTCGACGCCAGACGTCGATGCAAGCTGGAATAGGTGCTTTGAGAAGCTATGCGCCCTAGTGAGCGAAGTCGTGGGCGAATGTCGGCAAGCCGCCAACGTCGTGTTGTTTTCGCCCGACGACGGCCAGGCGTTGATTAAAGACCTTCGGCATCGGATCGAACGCTACTGGCCACCCCATCGGTTCGATGAGCTTGTCGGCGACGCGGCCTACCGACTGGGCGTTAGTATTAACGTCGTGAAGTTCCGTGGACCTCGGGTTGATGCGTGGCGATTGCTTCTGCTCAACATCCCGGAAGAAGACGATCCAATCGAAGTCGTCGAGCGTCGGATAGAAGGTGACCTCCTAGAATATGAAAGAAGCCTGCTGCCCATCAGCGGCAATGACGTCATGGAGCGGTTTGGACTGCTGCCCGGACCAGAGGTTGGAGACACGTTGCGTCTCGCGAGAGAACTCTTTGCGGAAGGCACAAGAGACAAGGCTGATTTGTTGGCACGTCTTGAAGATCGGCTGAACGAACAACGGCGGCAATAGGCTCCGACCGACCCGTCACTGGTCGGGATCAACTCCCACGGCTTCATCGGCGCTCACCCGCGCCAGCGACGACCGCGACACCCGCCCCCTCCCAAGTGGTACAGCTTGCGCGACTGCGCCTACAGGCTCGACACGGATGTCCCGAAGGCCGCAGGTCCGATAGCTGCACCATCCCATCGGAACGAACTGGCCCCCACCGTGTCAACCTGCGCACCTTCCGCCCCTCCCGCGGTTGTTCGCCAGCCGCTCGAACTCATGTCTCGGCACCAGCTTGAGCAGATGCCTGAGTTATCGGCCCAAATTACTTGTGCGCCACGGGTCGGATGCACACCAGCAGCAGCGCCTCGCGCAGTTCGCGGCAGCCGAGACATGGCGCTACCGGAACGACGAGGCGGTGCGTCGGGCGGTGGGGCTGCCGGACGTGTCGACGGTGTCGTGAGCGCTGTCGGACATGGACGCGCGCGGCACCGAGCGGCTGCGGGCGTTGTCGCCGCGGCGGGTCACGGCGGACTTCAACGGCACGGTGCTGGGACCGGCCGGCTGGCGGAAGGCACGGTGGTCGGCTACAACCCGGCGAAGAAGGGGCAGCGCAGCTACTGGTGGCCGCTGTTCCCCACCGTCGCGCAGAGCGGCCAGGCGCTCGACGTGCTGCACCGTCCGGGCAACGTGGCGGACTCCACCGGGGCCCTGGACTTCATCGGCGAAACGACCGAGCAGCTGCGCGTAGTTCGCGTCGGTCTCCACTGTCCATGTAGTTTTCTCCATCAGATCTCCAAGCTCACGTACCCCGATGCAGGCAAGCGCCGGAGACGCGGCCAGGGCCGCAGGCAGGGTTGAGATGATGGCTTTCATTGGCGGTTCCTCGATGGTTGGAACCGCCTAGCCTACTCCGCCAGCCTACCAATGTCGCAGAAGTAATGCTCGTCCTCGCGGCTGGCTATACTTTCCGGGAACGACAAGATCGCCTCATAAATCCCGTTGTCTTTGCCTAGGCAATCCAACGCGGAGTGTACAAGGCGCGCGATGGTCTCGCTTGTCGTCGAAACAAGATCCTCGTTGCCCATCTCGAATTCCTCATAAAAGGCAAGATCCGTAGTGAAATTTATGTACTCTTGATTACCGCTTCGAGTGATAGCCGCTCGAAGGCCCGAGCGTCTGGGCCAAGCGCCCCCCCTATCGAATGAGACACTGTATCTCGGCATATGTGGAGGAAACACAACGCCTCCTGTAATCACCATGTGGACGTAAGCACGCGGGCGCCCGTCACCATCGTATTCAGGCTGGCCCCTAGCATTATCTACGGCAAACAGGAGCGCGTGGGGTATCCAGTATGGCGGTCGCAGCCGCACTACTTGCCAGTTCCGATCCGCCATCCACGGACGTAGGAGCTGCAGGTGCTCCGCAGTCGGTTCGAACCTGCGATCCCAGTAGTGCCGATTGGGGTTGTTGTGGGCGCGAATCAGCGCAATCATGCTGTCGAACTGCCTGGCCGCCCGATGCGGCTCGTATGTCGCCAAAGCGCAGAAATTGTCCGCGTAGGCGATGGCGTTGCTTTCGTACTCGGCCCTAGTCGGCATGTCCACGTCTCGGCAGACTTCCGCAAGATTGGGCTGCGCGTCGGCGCTTGTTGCGAGCAGCGCCGTGAGCAGGGCTGCGATGGTGGCTTTCATGGCAGATTCCTCGATGGTTGGAACCAACTAAATATTAACATCCCTACCTACCATCGACAATCTCGATGGAAAGCACCTTGCAGTTGCTGCTTGCAAACTCGCCCACCGCGCGGTAGTCAAGGGTCGCACCGTAGACGTTCTGCGCCGTAAAGCCCTGTATGAACTTGAATCTTGGCGGCACCTTGCCCAGCAGCTCGCCGGTCTCAGGGTTCCACACCTCGCCGGTGGGCAGCCCCACGACGTCCCAAGCAAGTGTGCCGCTGTCGTAGCTGCCGGATGCCCTCAGCCGTTGCTTGATGGCGTTGTCGATGGCAAAAGAAAAGCAGTATTTGCAAGACCACGGCCCCGTTGTGTTGTCCCCGGTAACGCTAGTGGTGTCAGCACCAACGACGCAGTGAGCTCCCTTCGCCCATTTCTCGGCCTCCGCCGCAGCCCGCCTCGCGTCTCGCTCCGCCTTTTCTTCCTCGGTCATTGTGGCTTCAATGATGTCTCTACAAGCCGTTGCCCCTATGCCGAACAGCGCCAATACTGCCACCAACACGATGATCCCTAGGCAGCCCTTCTTCTCCACATCTTTCCCTCCGTACTCAGGTTTCCCCAATGCTGATTTCAATGCGCCTAACCCTGTCAAGTCCGCAGTGTGTTCCCCTGTCATGCTAAACCACGACGCCGCCCGTAGGAACTTCTGCCGCCCTCGCCTCGTGGTGCGTATCTCCTCGCTCAGCCCCGAGGCCTTAGTAGGGTTTTACACGCTCAGAACCCCTTGAAGTCCGTCTCCCTCCTATCTGCGAACGCACGCATGCCTTCCACCGAGTCCTGGGAGAGGCCCACTACCGGGATGGCGGATTCGGACCATTGCATGGCGGTGTCGAAGTCCAGGTGGGCGGTGCGCCAGGCGAGCATCTTGCCGAGCTTCTGGGCGATGGGCGGGCCGGCTTCCACGGCCTCGGCGAGTTCCATGGTCTTCGCTTCCAGCTCCTCCGGCGGCACCAGGTAGTTGGTGAGGCCGGCGGCGTGGGCTTCCTCGGCGCTCATGAAGCGGCCGGTCATCATCAGTTCCATGGCCTTGCGCCAGCCGAGGATCTTCGGCAGGGACCAGAAGCCACCGAGGTCCGCGTAGACGCCGCGCTTCACGTAGGCCACCTGGTAGCGGGCAGCGGTGGAACCCACCGCGAGATCGCAGTGGCTGGCCAGATCGAACCCGGCGCCCACGCAGGGGCCGTTGATCATGGCGATCACCGGCACTTCCAGGCGGCGGAAGGCGATGTACGTCTCCGTTTCGTGGCGGAAGTTCAGACGGTAGCCCTCCGGGTCCGGCCCCGGGCCCGGCGGCGGCTCGCGGTCCGGGTTGGCGGCGCCGCCCATGTCCATGCCGGCGCAGAAGCCGCGCCCGGCGCCGGTGATCACCAGGCAGCGGACGCTGCGGTCGAAGCGCGCCTCCACGAAGATCTCCCGCAACTGGCGCAGCAGCGGAAAGGTGAGCGCGTTGAGCTTGTTGGGGCGGTTGAGCGTCAGCCACAGGATGCCGTCCTTGCCGCCGCGCCGCTCTGCGAGAACCAGATCTTCTTCGGCCATGCTCCCTCCTTCGTGGTGCCGGTGTCGCGGTCCAGTCTACGGCATGGCGTCCGCCCTCGGCGTGGCGCAGAAACGGCTGCCGGTTGCCAGCTAGCCCAATGCCGCCGGCGCCGGAAAGCGCGTTCGTCCCCGGCGCATCTCCCGAACCACGAACCGCCGCAGCGCCGCCGCCAGTGCCTCCGGATCGCCCGTCGGCGGGAACGCCTCGCCGATGGCGATGCGGTAGCTGCCGCCGCGCTTGTTGACGACCTCCCGAAACAGCGTCATGTCCTTCAGCTCGCGGCTCAAGAACCAGAACAGGTAGTAGAGCAGCGAGTTGTGCCCCTGCACGTGCACCGGCACGATGCGGGCGCCGTGCTTCTGCGCCAGCGCGAAGGCGGTGGCCTGCCAAGGCCGCTCCCACAGGCCGACGGGCGTGGGCCGCGCCAGCCGCCCGGAGGGGAAGACGACGACCAGGCGCTCCCTCTCGAACGCCCGGCGAATCCCCCGCAGCATGTCCCGCGTCTTGGCGCGGGTGCGGGCGGCGTCGCGCCACTCCACCGGCACGATGCAGTCCGCAAGGCCGGGGCAGACGCGGACAGCGTCCCGGTTGGCGAAGAACGTGATGTCCTGGCGCACCCGGGCAAGGGCGTCGAACACGGCAATGCCGTCGGCGATGCCGGCCGGGTGGTTCGGCGTCGCCACCGCAAGGCCCTGCCGGGGCACGTTCTCGAGCCCGGTCACGGAGACGTCCATGGCCAGCGTTCGCTGCATGTACGCCAGCGTCTCCATGCCGGCCAGAGGCGCGATGGCGTCCGCCATCTCCCGGGCCGTGTCGTACAGCAGAATCGGCTTCAGCCAGCCCCGGACGCGCCGCCACAGCCGGGGATGGCGGCGCCAGCGGGTCGCGCGCTCCTCGATGAGCGCATCGACGATGTGGCTCATGGCCCCGGCGACGGCGAGAGCTCCGCCACGAACGCCGCCAAGGCGTCGTTGAAGGCGCCCGCCGCCTGCATGTTCACGGCGTGGCCGCTGTCCACGTCGGCGATGGCGAGGCGCGGCATGGCGGCTGCGGCGTATTCCCGGTGCGGCGCGAAGCGCTTCTCGAAACGGCCGCAAACCAGGAGCGCCGGCCGCGTGTTGTTCTTCAGTTCCGTCCGCACGGATGCGGTGGGCAGGGTGGCCTCCAAGGCGCCGGCCACGCCGTCCGGATCGATCAGCGCCGCATCGGCCAGCAGCGCCGAGCGCACCGCTTCCGGCAGCCTGCGGGCCCGTTTCGGATGCACCGCCATGCGCTCCACGGCTGCTCGGCCGCCGCTGCGGACGCGCTCGGCGGATTCGCGGGCGCCAGCCCGCCAGGCGGCCACCTGCTGTGGTTCCGCGAACGCGGACGCCGAGTTGGTGAACGCGTGGCCGCGGACGCGCTCCGGGAAGTCGAGCGCGTACCGCAGGCTGATGGCGGCGCCCAGGGAGTAGCCGCACACGAACCAGTCCAAGACGCCGAGTTGGCGGCGAACCGCCTCGATGGCCGTGGCGTAGCTGCGAGCCTCGTAGCAGCCGAGCGCCGGCGGCGTCGGCGAACGTCCGTGGCCGTAGAGTTCGAGCAGCACCGGCCGGCACACCCGCCGCAGGGCGTCGAGGTTCGGCTGCCACTGCGCCCGGCTGGCCAGAAAGCCGTGTATCAGCAGCAGATGGGGACCCTGGCCGCCGCACAGCTCCCAGTGCGGCGCTGCCGCCGCCATCAGAGCGCCTTGGCGACCGCGGCGCAGAACTCGGTGGTGGAGGCGCTGCCGCCCTGGTCCGGCGTCAGTGTGCTGCCGGCCGCGTAGACGCAGGCAACCGCGGCCTCCAAGCGCTCCGCCGCGCTCGCCAATCCCAGGTAGTCGAGCATCATGGCGGCGCTGAGCAGGGTCGCGGTGGGATTGACGATGTTGCGTCCGGCGATGTCCGGCGCCGTGCCGTGGGCGGGCTCGAAGTAGGCGTAGCCGTCGCCGTAGCAGCCGCTCGCCGCGAGGCCCAGGCTGCCGAGCAGGCCGCCGGCGGCATCGGAGAGGATGTCGCCGTACTGGTTCGGCATCACCACCACGTCGAATCGCTGCGGCTCGCGGATCATGCGGCAGGCGAAATCGTCGACGATGAAGCTCTCGAAGGCCACGTCCGGGTAGCCGGCCGCCACCTCCCGGGCCACCTCCAGGAAGAAGCCGTCCGTGCCCTGCAGCATGTTGTGCTTGGTGGCGCAGGCCAGCTGGCGGCGGCGCTTGCGGGCGAGTTCCAACGCGAAGCGCACCACGCGCTCGGTGCCGGCGCGGGTGATCGCCTTCACGGCGAAGCGCCCCGCGCCGAGCTCGTGCAACGGCCGCCGCACGTTCCTGCCGCGCAGGTCCAAGGGCGCCAGGGCCGCCAGCTCCCCTTCCGCCCCCACGTACAGATCTTCGAGATTCTCGCGGACGATCACGAAGTCGATGCCGTCGGGAGACGCCAAGGGGCTGGCGCAGCCCGGCAGGAACCGGCAGGGGCGCACGTTGGCGTAGGTGTTCTTGCCCCAGCGCAGATAGTGCAGGGCGGCGCCGGACTTGCCGCTGGTGGCGCCGAACAGCGTCGCATCCGCATCGTCGATGATCCGTTTGGCTTCCGGCGGCAGCGCCGTGCCGGTGGCCACCTCCGCCCGCTCGCCGACCACGGGATGGCGCCAGGCCAGGCCGAGGCCCATGCCGTCGAGCAGCGCCACCGCCGGCCGCACCGCCTCCGGCGCGGCGTCGTCGCCCTCGATGACGGCTATGGTCCTGCTGGGCATGGCCGGCGCTCAGGCGGGGAACAGCTGGGCGCCGCCGTCGACGCGCAGCACCTGGCCGGTGATGTAGGAGGAGTCGTACGTCGCTAGGAACTCCACGGCCCGGGCGATCTCCTCCGGCCAGCCGTAGCGCGTGAGGGCGCCGGCGCGCACCTTGCGTTCCTCTCGCGTCGGACGGCTGGCCTCGAACCGGGCGGTGATGATCTCGCCGGGCGCGATGACGTTGGCGTAGACGCCGTGGGGACGCAGCTGCGCCGCCAGGCATCGCGTGTACTCGTGAACGGCGGCCTTCGCGGTGCCGTAGGCCACTTCCGAGGCGTGGCCGGAGAGGCCAGCGATGCTGCCGATGGTGACGATCCAGCCTCGCTGCCGCCGCATCATCCCGGGCGCGACGGCCCGGCAGGCCAGGATGCAGGTCATCAGGTTGCGTTCCAGGATGGTGCGAACGTCTTCGAGGGGGATCTCCAACGCGTCGTTCACCACCGGCTTGCCGCCGCGCTCGCCGCCGGTGCCCTGGGAGCCGATGTCGCCGCCGGCGTTGTTGACGAGGATGTCGATGTCGCCGAAGCGCTCCTCTATCTCCGCCGTCGCCCTCTCGACCACGGCAGGGTCCCCAAGGTCTCCGTGAACCGACAGCACCTCGCCGCCGTGGGCGTCCGCGATCTCCGCCGCCACCGCCGCCAGAGACTCCGCTTCGCCGAAGGCCCGGGTGGAGGTAGGCGTGGTGCCGTGGATCGCCACCTTCGCGCCCAACGCCGCGAGGTGATCGGCAACCACGCGGCCGATGCCCCGGGAGGAACCCGTCACCCACGCCACCCTGCCCGCCAAGCGCCCCTCGCCCATGCCCTGCCCTCCGCTGCTCCGCGACTGTCAGGGGCGATGTTAGGCGATTGCCGAGGGCTTCGTGGCCGTGCGCCAGCGGGCTAGGCGGCGTCTAGACGCGGACGTTCGCGGCTAGCGTCATCAGGAAGTAGGCCACCAGGTACCGAGGCTCATCTCCACGCCCAAGGGGCGAGACAGCTTGAAGAAGACGCCGGCGAGCAGCAGCGCTTGGCCGAGGGCCAGAAGGTCCCGGTCGTTCGCGCCGAGAGCGCCGCCGTCGAAGGCGAACGCCAGGTGCAGGTCGCCGTGTAGACGAGCGCCATGCCGACAGCATCGTGCGGATCATCAGGTGGAAGATCGCCGCCGACCACGCGCCCACGCCCACCGCCATGAACATGTAGCCGATCTGGCTCGTGGTGGAATAGGCGAGGATGCGCTTGATGTCGCGCTGCGTCAGCGCGGTGTAAGGATGGCACCACCAACCCGCTCGCGTCGGTCAGGCACATCGCCGGGCCATGCACGAGGCCACCGACAGTCCTGCTCAGAAGTGACCCTGTAGTATGATTCCGAGTAGGCTGAAACTGGTGCCGCAAGACTCGCGCCGTGAACTCGCAAGACTTGATAGAGACCGCCCGCCGCCTGACAGAATCCGGCGCGGCACCGCCCACGCAAGCGGACCTGCGCCGCGCCGTCAGCACGGCGTACTACGGGCTGTTCCACTGCCTGGCTGGCACTGCCGCCGACCTGCTCACCGGCACCGGCAGCGGCAGCCGGGAATGGCATCAGGTGTACCGCGCCCTTGAGCACGGGAAGGCCCGCAGCGCGTGTCAGCAGCAAGACGTGATGCGGACGTTCCCGTTGGAAGTCCGCGCCTTCGGCGACACGTTCATCGACTTGCAGAAAGCGCGCCAGCAGGCGGACTACGCGCATGAGGGGGAGTATTCCAAGCCAGAGGTTCTTGCGATAATCAACGCAACCGAGGACGCTATCAGCAAGTTCGAGCGAGCCGATGTCCAGCACCAGCGTAGCTTCATCGTTCATGTGCTGTTCAAGCGGCGGCAACCATAGGAGGTCCTAGATGGACGAACAACAGCTACGCGAGATCGCCGAGGCTGCTTTCAAGCGCCAGTTCGACGACATCGACATCGTCAGAATCAACATCCGGCAGGGCGTCGGCTTCGAGGACGATTCCCCTATCGTGGACGTGAACATCATCTACGACGACGAATCCGGGCAGGTGACCGGCCACGGCCTCGTGAGCGCCCGGACGGAACTCGTCGACAAGACGTGGCGGGAAGGAAAGGATGACCTTGGCTACCCCTGCGTCAACTTCATCGCCAAGTCCGGCCTCGGTGAGCGCGACCCTGCAGCCATCTGACGCCATCCGACGTGGACGGTTCGCTCGAGGTTCTTGATCCCTACCCAACGGGCCATGTTGCTCGTGGACGACATGGTGGACTCGCGTTGGACCCTCTAAGTCAGAGGCAACATTCGGCGCTTGCGAAGCCGTGGCGCAATGGGCCTGTGGCAGCGTCATAGCGACAAATCTCGCAACAGATCCACCAACGGCGCGGGATACAGCCAAGCACAACAACCGCCATGCCACCACCCCCGGCGAGGGGTCGCGGCAGTACGCCCAAGCCGCGGATGGTCGCCGCCGAGAGGTCGAGCACCGGCTGCGGGAAACACGCCAACCCACACCAGGCTTGCCATATCGGCGTCATCACGCTCATCTCCCGCAAGCCGAAGCCCGGCATGGCGGTCACCTGCGGGTTCGGTTCGCCCTGGAAGGAACGCTGCATCAGATACAGGCCGTACACCGCGGCGGCGGCCAGCGGTCAGACGCCGAGCAGCACGAAGCCCATGTGGGCAATCGAGCTGTAGGCCACCAGGCGCTTGAAGTCCGACTGGCTGAAGGGCCATCGCGCCGCCATAGAGGATGCTGGCGGCGCCCAGCAGCATCGCCCACCAGGCGAAGTCCCGTGATTCCTCCGGGAACAGTGGCACGGCGAAGCGAACGAGGCCGTAGGCGTCGGCCTTGAGCAGAATGCCGGCCAGAATCACGCTGCTAGCGGTGGACGCCTGAGTGTGGGCGTCCGGCAGCCAGGTGTGAACCGGCACCGACGGCAGCTTGGTGGCGAAGGCGGCGAAGAAGCCGAGCATCAGCCACACGCGTACGACTCGGGGCGGACCGCTCGGCGGGCACGCCATCACGCCGGCACATCGCCGGCCCGTGCGGACCACGCCAGCGACAGGTAAACTCCTGTCGTTCAGCCCACTTGGCTGTGACGGACAGATGAAACAGCAGATTCTGGAACGCGCACGGCGCACCGCGGAAGGCTTCCTGCATCAACAGTGTGCGGATGCCACGCTCAGCGTGCTGTCGGTGAACCCGGAAGTGGACGGCTACGGCGACGAGCTCCTCTTGATACGCTTCGCCTATGACGGCAACGGCACCAAGGGTATCCCCGACTCCTTGGCGCAGATCAAGCTGATCGATCGCTTGTGTACCGAACTCCGGGACGCGGACGTCGAAGCGTCTCCGGTCGTCTCGTTCATCGCCGACTCAGAAGTCGGAGAAGAGCCGGAGTAGCGTGTCGTGGAGCCGGAGCACCTCCTGCAGCTCGCCGCCGCCCTTGTGGAGCTCAACCCCCGCCGGCCGCGACGGGCGGATCTGTGCCGGGCTGGGAAGAATCCTACGAACTGCTCGAACGTGGTTGGCTGCAGGCGAGAGATAGGTCTGTGCGAGCGCGATGGCACCGCACAACAAACGTAGCGCATCATCGGGCGACTGCGTGTTGGCAACGATGGAACAATCCGCGACGTACTCCCCTCAACGTGCGTTGGCTCTGTTGAGAGCCGGTGCCGGACAACCCGATGCGACGTTTCGCGAGGGGCAGGAGCAGGCGATTCAACACGTCGTGGAGGGTCGCGGCCGCTTGCTTGTGGTGCAGAGAACCGGCTGGGGCAAGAGCTTCGTCTACTTCATTGCCACCAAACTGCTGCGCGAGCGTGGGGCTGGCCCCGCACTCCTCATCTCTCCCCTGCTCGCTCTGATGCGGAACCAGATCGCTACCGCAGAGCGGATGGGCGTCCGTGCGATTAGGATCACTTCCGACAACCAAGAACACTGGCAGGAGGCGGAGGAACGCCTGTGGCGCGACGAGGCGGACATCCTGCTCATTTCCCCCGAGCGGCTCGGGAACGAATACTTCCGTACCCAGGTGTTGGTGCGCTTTGCCGGACGTATCAGCCTGCTCGTCATCGACGAAGCCCATTGCATTTCCGATTGGGGGCACGATTTCAGACCCCACTACCGGCTGATTGAGCGGATCGTACAAATGCTCCCTGCGAACCTTCGGCTTCTGGCAACCACGGCGACCGCAAACGACCGGGTGATGGCCGACCTCAAAGACGTGCTCGGACCCGATCTGGAAGTAGTTCGTGGCGATCTCAACCGGCCCTCGCTCATGCTCCAGACGATACGGTTGCCCGGCCAATCGGAGCGGCTGGCGTGGCTCGCCGAACAGCTTTCCGCATTTGCCCGGCCACGGGATCGTGTACACGCTCACTGTCCGGGATGCGGAACGGGTGGCGCAATGGCTTCAATCGCGAGGGGCTGGCTGTGGAGTCCTATACAGGACAAACCGACGATCGAGAGGCTCTTGAACAGGCGTTGCTGGACAACCGTGTGAAGGCGTTGGTCGCGACGATAGCGCTCGGAATGGGGTTCGACAAGCCGGACCTTGGCTTCGTAATCCACTTCCAGACGCCAGGCTCGGTCGTGGCCTACTACCAGCAAGTGGGCCGAGCAGGCCGTGCGCTCGACAATGCCTATGGCGTGTTGCTGAGCGGCACCGAAGATACGGACATCACGAACTACTTTATCGCCAGTGCTTTCCCGACTCACGCCGAAGTGGAACTGGTGATCGAAGCACTCGAAGCAGCGCCGGAGGGCCTCTCGGTGCGGGAGCTGCTCGGATTGGTCAATCTCGGCCAACCACGTATAGAGAAGACGATCGAGCTGCTCTCGCTCGAATCACCGGCACCCATCGCAAAGCAGGCGACGCGGTGGCAGTTGACGATCGCAGATCTGAGTGAGGAGTTCTGGGAGCGGGCCGAGCGCCTAACGGTGCTGCGGCAGCAAGAACAGAGCCAGATGCAGGACTACGTTCAGCTCAAGTCCGGACACATGGAGTTCCTCATCCGGGCGCTGGACGGAGACCCCGGAACCGTTCACCCGCCCGACCTGCCGCGGCTGCCCACGGAGGTCGATCCAGGACTTTTGCAGGAGGCGGTGAAGTTCCTCCGCCGCACCAGCCTACCCATCGAACCGCGCAAGCGGTGGCCAGCGGGCGGGATGCCGGGCTACGGCGTTCGCGGTCTGCTCTCCCCGCAACACCAAGCCCGCACAGGAAAGGCCCTCGGCGTGTGGGGCGATGCAGGCTGGGGTGGGCTCGTTCGTCGTGGCAAGTACCAGAACCGCAGATTCGCGGACGATCTCGTCCAAGCCTGCGTTCAGCTCGTAGCGGAGTGGAACCCGCAACCGGCACCGGAGTGGGTGACCTGCATCCCGTCGCGACGACATCCCAATCTTGTCCCGGACTTCGCCAGACGTCTGGCGAGCGCGCTGGAACTGCCGTTCCATCTGTCGCTTGCAAAAATCGAAGATCGGCCAGAGCAGAAGTCGATGACGAACGGCGTCCAGCAGGCGCGCAATGTCGATGGTTCGCTCGCGGTCTCTCTCGATCCCCTGCCCAGCAGGCCATTGTTACTCGTGGACGACATGGTGGATTCGCGCTGGACCTTCACGGTCGCTGCGTGGCTCCTGCGCTCGAAGGGCAGCGGCGCCGTTTGGCCGCTAGCACTCGCGGTGTCGAGTTAGCCACGATGACTTTCGAGCTCTCCACCAACACGCAAGCGATTTTGCTGCTGACGGCCCCGCTGATTGCCGGCCAAGGCCAAGGCGAACCTGCCGTGAATCCCCTAGGGCCTCGCGAGTACCGCGACCTTGCCTTTCGACTCCGTGAGCGGGAGCGTCAACCCTCTGATCTGCTGTCTCTGGGAACGCGCGAGGTCATTGAAGATTGCGGTGCCGAACTGGACGCCGAACGTCTGCAACGGCTGCTTGACCGAGGCTTTCTCTTGGCCCAAGCAGTGGAACGTTGGCGCACACGCGCCATCTGGGTTCGAAGCCGCGCAGACGCAGACTACCCGCGCCGACTAAAGAAGCGACTGGGCGAAGACGCTCCGCCAGTGCTCTATGGATGCGGAGACCCCGCGATTCTCAACATTGGCGGCCTGGCGGTAGTCGGCTCACGAGATGTTCCCGACACGCTCGTGAGATACGCCGAAGATGTTGGACGGCTCGTTGCCGAATCGGATCACGGGCTGACGTCTGGCGACGCCCGCGGCGTGGACAAGGCGGGGATGCGGGGGGCCTTGGGTGCAGGCGGGCGCGTGACAGGCATTCTCGCCAACGGCCTCGAAAGAGCGGCAATGCACCGCGAACACCGCAGCGCTCTAATGGAGGGGCAGCTGGTGTTGGCCAGCCCATACGATCCTGCATCCCAATTTCACGTCGGCCACGCGATGCGACGCAACAAGCTGATCTACGCACTTTCGGACGCCGCGCTCGTCGTCGAGGCAGACTGTGGAAGAGGAGGGACATGGACCGGTGCCGTCGAGCAGCTCGACGAACTGAAGCTAGTGCCGATTTACGTCCGTTCCACCGGGGCAGCGACACGAGGTCTCGATGAACTCTGCGCCCGAGGCGCAAGGGCATGGCCCAATCCCGATGCCGACGCGCTTAAGCAGTTGCTGGATGGCACGCACAACCACAAACAACCCAGGATGGAAAGACTGCATCCTTCGACTGGCACCATCCAAGCCGAGTCCGTCAGCGCTCCCCGTCCGGCCGACTTATTGTTCGCCAAGGTCGCAGAACTGGTCGAAGGCATGAACGGGCCACGGACAGCTGCCGATGTGGCCGATGCGCTGCAAGTCTCAAAGGCGCAAGCCGACACATGGCTTAAGCGCTTTGTCGCAGGGAGAGCCAAGCAACTATTCGAAGCCGACGTTTACAGGACGGAGGAAGAGGTCGCGGAGTTGCTTCAGGTACCCAGAAAGTACGCCCGTTCTTGTTTGAGAAGCTTGGTGGATGGGGGTGCCGTGGAGAAACACCTTCGCCCGCTCAGATACCGCCGCCGAGGCCGTCTGCTGCCGCTAGACAGCGAACACGACAAGAGCGACCCCAGGGACGATGCCCCATCGTCGATGTGAACATCATCTACAAGGAATCGGAGCAGGTGACTGGCGGCTTCACGAGCGCCCATGGGGAACTGGTCGATAGGACTTGGCAGGAGGGGCAAGAACGACCTACCCTGTCAACTGCCGGCCGTACTCGCCCTTGGCGACATGGGCGGGCGGTTCACAGCCCGCTCAACCCCCGCAACAGATCCACCAACGGCGCGGGATACACCCCGAGCACGACAACGCCTATGCCAAGCGCCACCGCCGCGAAGGTCGCCTCCCACGCCGCCGGGCGCGGGCCTTCCTGCTCTGCTCCCTCGCGCTTCGTCATCGCAAACACGATGCGCAGGTAGTAGTACACGCCGATGGCGCTGCCGACGACGAGGGCCCACACAAGCGTCCAGGCAGCCCCCTCCACCCCCGCGTACACAACGTAGAACTTGGCGATGAAGCCCACCGTGAGGGGGATGCCTGCCAGCGACAGCGCCGCCGCGGCCAGCACCGCGGCGAGCAGCGGGCGACGCCAGAACAAGCCTTCGCAAGCCTCTACCTGCTCCGCTTCCGCGTCGGCGCCGGAGAGCACCGCGATCACGCCGAAGGCGGCCAGCGTCATCAGGAAGTAGGCCACCAGATACACGAGGCTCGTCTCCACGCCCAGGGCCAGGTCGCCGCCCGGGCTCGCGGCCACCAAGAGCGCGATCAGCAGATAGCCGAGGTGGGCGATGGAGGAGTACGCCAACAGGCGCTTCAGGTTGGTCTGCAAGAGGGCCAGCAGGTTGCCGCCGATCATCGAGAGCACGGCGACTACCACCACCGCCGTGCGCAGCGCTTCGGCGGCGAGCAGCCCCGAGTCCACGGCGTAGCGCAGCAGCACCGCGAACACCGCGCCCTTGGAGACCGTGGCCACGAAGCCGGTCACCGGCGCCGGGGCGCCCTGGTAGACGTCCGGCGTCCACATGTGGAAGGGTACCAGGGACAGCTTGAAGAAGACGCCGGCGAGCAGCAGCGCTTGGCCGAGGGCCAGAAGGTCCCGGTCGTTCGCGCCGAGAGCGCCGCCGTCGAAGGCGAACGCCAAGGTGCCGGTCGCCGCGTAGACCAGCGCCATGCCGAACAGCATCGTGCTCGACGCCGCGCCGGAGAGCACGAGGTACTTCAGCGCCGCTTCCAGCGGCGGCCGGCTGTGCTCCGGGTACGCGATCATCGCGTAGAGGGAAACCGAGAGCACCTCCAGGCCGAGCAGCAGGCCGGCGAAGTTCGCCGCGCTCGCGGTGGTCGCCGCGCCGAGCACGGCAATCACCAGCAGGATGTAGAACTCCTGGCGGTGCGCGGCGCGAGGCGCCAGGTAGCGAAAGGCCAAGACGGCCGTGGCCACGCCGGCCAGCGCGAACAGCACCAGAAAGAACAGCGCGTAGCCGTCCACGCGCAGCATGCCGTCCACCAGCACCGGCCCGGCCGCTGCCGCGAACGGTGCCGCCGCGGCGGACGCCAGCAGCACCGCCAAGGCGCCGCTGAAGGCGATGGCCTCCGAACGCAGCCAGGCCACCAGCAGCAACAGCAGCACGGTGCCGCCGGCGAGCACGAAGAACGGCAACAGGGCCTGGGCTTGCAGCGCCGTCACGGGAGCACGCCCAGCGCGGCGATGGTGGCGGCGGACATGTCGAGCACCGGCTGCGGGTACACGCCAACCCACACCAGGCCGGCCATCATCGCCGCCATCACGCTCATCTCCCGCAAGCCGAAGTCCGGCATGGCGGCCACCTGCGGGTTCGGTTCGCCCTGGAACGAGCACTGCATCAGATACAGGCCGTACACCGCGGCGACGACGATGCCGATGGTGGCCGCCACGGTCAGCGGCACGCTCGCCTGGAAGGCACCCAAGAGCGCCAGGAACTCGCCGACGAAGTTGCCAAGCCCCGGCATGCCCACGGACGCCACCACGAAGAACAGCGTCGTCACGCCCATGCGCGGGGCGTACGTCCACAGCCCGCCCATGCGCGACATCTCCCGGGTGTGCAGCCGCTGCTGGATGGCGCCGGCCATCATGAACAGCGCCGCGGTGGAGAACCCGTGGGCGATCATGGTCACGATGGCGCCCTGCATGCCCTGCTCGTTGAAGGCGTAGACGCCGAGCAGCACGAAGCCCATGTGGGCAATCGAGCTGTAGGCCACCAGGCGCTTGAAGTCCGACTGGCTGAAGGCCATCGCGCCGCCGTAGAGGATGCTGGCGGCGCCCAGCAGCATCGCCCACCAGGCGAAGTCCCGGGATGCCTCCGGGAACAGCGGCACGGCGAAGCGGATGAGGCCGTAGGCGCCGGTCTTGAGCAGGATGCCGGCCAGAATCACGCTGCCAGCGGTGGGCGCCTGGGTGTGGGCGTCCGGCAGCCAGGTGTGGACCGGCACCGACGGCAGCTTGGTGGCGAAGGCGACGAAGAAGCCGAGCATCAGCCACATGCGCAGCTCCGGCGCAATGTCCGCGGCCAGAAGCTCCCGATAGCCGAAGGTCACCGTGCCGCTGCTGCCGTAGTGGAACAGCACCAGGGCCAGGATCGCCAGCAGCATCACCAGGCCGCTCGCCTGGGTGAACAGGAAGAACTTCATGGCGGCGTAGCCCTTGTTCTCGTGCCCCCAGATGGCGATCAGGAAGTACATGGGAATCAGCATCACTTCCCAGAAGAAGAAGAACAGGAACAGGTCCAGCGCCGTGAACACCCCGACCACGCCGGCCATCACCCACAGAATGTTGAACTGGAAGAAACCCTTGCCGGTCTCTATCTCGCCCCAGGACGAAACCACGGCAACGATGCCGAGGAACATCGTCAGCGCCACCATCAGGAGGCTCAAGCCGTCCAGCTCCAGGATCACGGCGATGCCGAAGCGCGGAATCCACTCGATGGCCTGGGCCGCGTAGAGGCCGTTCGCATCCGCCCCGCCCTGCCACAGCGCCCCGGTCCAGGCGAGGCCAACGCCGAAGGCGGCGAGGCTCACCCAGCGCGGCGCCTTGCCCCCGGCCAGGCGCTCGGCCGCCCAGGCGACGACGCCGGCCGCCAGCAGGCCGAGAATCGCGCCGAGAATCACGCCAGCACCACGATCAGGAACAGCAGCGCCAGCCCCAGCGCCATGTTGGCCGCGTACCAGCGCAGGCGCCCGGTCTGCAGCAGCGCACCAACGTGATGGAAGCCGCGCACGATGGCCACGACGATCCGGTACAGGAAGTCCACGACGTCGTTCCTGTTCGTCCGCGCCACGGCGACGAAGGGCCGCACCACGGCGCGGTCGTAGATCCAGTCGAAGGCCCAGCCGCTGGCGAAGAACCGCCGCAGCCCAGCGCCGATGCGGGATTCCACGAAGCCGCGCAGGTCCACGCGGCCGCCGAACACCAGCCAGCCGACGCCGATGGCGACCAGCGGCACCAGCGTGGTGGCGAGCGCCACGGGCTCGAAGTGGGAGAAGGCCTCGACGCCGCCGAGCAGACCGTCGAGCACGCCGATGCCGAACCAGCCGCCGCCGAGCGACAGCGCCGCCAGCACCGCCAGCGGCAGCCACATGTTGGCCCGGCTGTCGCCGCGCGGCGACGCCTTCGCCTCGCCCCAGAAGGCGATCACCATCATGCGCGTGGTGTAGAGCGCGGTCAGAGCGGCTGCCAGCAGGCCTCCGCCCCAGAACATCCAGCCGAAGCCGCCGTGGCCGTAGGCGGCGAGCAGAATGGCGTCCTTGCTGAAGAAGCCGGAGGTGAAGGGAAACGCCACCAGGCCCAGGGAGCCGACCAGCATCGCCCAGAACGGCACCGGCAGCTTCTTGCGCAAGCCGCCCATCTTGAAGATGTCCTGTTCGTGGTGCAGGGCCAGAATCACCGAGCCGGCGGCCAGAAACAGCAGCGCCTTGAAGAAGGCGTGGGTCATCAGGTGGAAGACGGCCGCGGACCAGGCGCCGACGCCGAGGGCCATGAACATGTAGCCGATCTGGCTCATCGTCGAATACGCCAGAATGCGCTTGATGTCGTTCTGCGCCAGCGCCGCGCAGGAGGCGACGAACAGCGTGGCGAGGCCCACCACCGCCACCGCCAGCTGGGCGCTCGGCGACGCCAGATACAGCCCCTGCATCCGGGCGATCAGATAGACGCCGGCGGTCACCATGGTGGCGGCGTGGATCAGCGCCGACACCGGCGTCGGCCCGGCCATCGCGTCCGGCAGCCACGTTTGCAGCGGCAGCTGGGCGGATTTGCCCACCGCGCCGCCGAGCAGCAGCAGGCAGATGGCGGTCGCCATGCCGGGAGACAGCGCCGCGGCTTCGCCGAGGGCGGCCTGGATTTCCAACGTCCCAACCTGCCAGAACAGCAGGAACAAGCCGAGCGCGAAGGCGGTGTCGCCCACCCGGGTCACCACGAACGCCTTGCGGGCCGCAAGGCCGTTGGCGGGGTCCCGGTGGTAGAAGCCGATCAGCAGGTAGCTGCAAAGCCCCACGCCCTCCCAGCCGAGGAACAGCACCAGCAGGCTGTCGCCGAGCACCAGCATCAGCATCGCGAACACGAACAGGTTCATGTAGGCGAAGAAGCGGCTGTAGCCCTCGGGTTCCTCGTGGTCCTGCCACATGTAGCCGGTGGCGTACACGTGGATGAGGAAGCCGACGCCGGTGACGACGCCCACCATCACCAGCGACAGGGCATCCAGGTAGAGGACGATCTCCGGCTGGAAGGCGCCCACCGCCATCCAGGTCCACAGCGGCAGCTCGAAGGCCGCCTGGCCACTCGCCAGAAAGGCGTTGCCGACGAACAGCGCCACCAGCGCCGCTGCGCCAACCGTGCCGGCGCCGATCGCCGCCACCAGCTTGTCCGGCAGCCGTCCCTCGGTGGCGAACAGCACCAGGAAGCCGCCGAGGGGCAGCGCCGGCACCAGCCACAAGAGCGTCATCGTCTCCGGCGCACTCACCCGCTCATCTCGCTGGCGACGTCCACGTCCAGCGTCTCGAAGCGCCGCGACAGCTGCAGCACCAGCCCCAGCGCCACCGCTACTTCCGCCGCCGCCAAGGCCAGGATCAGCATGAACATGATCTGGCCGTCCGGCGCGCCCCACCTGGCGCCGGCGGCGATGAAGGCGAGGCCGGCGGCGTTCATCATCACTTCCAGCGACATCAGCAGGAACATGACGTTGCGCCGCACCAGGACCCCCGCCAGCCCCATCAGGAACAGCACGCCGGCCAGCGCCAGCACATGCTCGAGGGGAACGACGACCGCCACGGTCAGCCTTGGTCCGGATCGCCCTGCCGCCGCTCCTCCAGATAGCGCCGCCCCAGGTGGTAGGCGCCTACCAGCGCGGCGAGGAGCAGAAAGCCGGCGAGTTCCACGGCCAGGAGGTACGGCCCGAACAGCGCCCCGCCCACGGCCCGCGGGCCCACCAGCTCGCCCTTGGTGTTGGCGGTGGACCCGAACAGCACGTTGACCATCACGCCGAGCAGCACGAAGGCGAGGATGCCCGGCAGCACCCACATGCCGGGCTTCAGCCAGCGCCGCTCGCGCAGCACCGACGAGCGGCCGAGATTCAGCATCATCACCACGAACAGGAACAGCACCACGATGGCGCCGGCGTACACCACCACTTCCAGCGCCGCCGCGAACGGCGCGCCGAGGACGAAGAAGACGACCGCCACCGCAAGCAGCGAGACCACCAGGTACACCAGCGCCCGGGAGGCGTTGGCGTGGACCACGACGCCGAAGGTGGCCACCACGGCCACCAGCGCCGGCAGCCAGAACACCAGGAGATTGCTCAAGGCAGCAGGCTCCGCACGTCCGTCGGCGGCGCTTCCCGCTGCGCCTCGCCCTTGGCCTTGCCGGCGATGGTCTTGCCGGCGACCTGCCAGAAGCTGTAGTCCGGATACTTGCCGGGACCGTCGATCAGCAGGTGTTCCTTCTCGTAGACCATGTTGGTGCGGTCGAACTCGCACAGCTCGAAATCGGGCGTCAGCTGGATCGAGTAGGTGGGGCAGGCCTCCTCGCACAGCCCGCACATGATGCAGCGGGAGAAGTTGATGCGGAAGAACTCCGGATACCAGCGCCCGTCTTCCTCGCGCTCCGTCTTCTGCAGGGCGATGCAGTCCACCGGACACGCCACCGCGCACAGGTTGCAGGCCACGCAGCGCTCCTCGCCGTCCGGGTCCCGGGTGAGCACGATGCGGCCCCGGTAGCGCGGCGCCTGGTACGGCATCTCCTCCGGGTACTGCACCGTCTCGTTGCGCATGAAGGTGTGCCGGAACACCGTCCACAACGTTCGCAGCTGGCTGATCACCTCAGAACCCCCAAGTCCGCCAAGCCACCAAGGCGCCGGTGGCCAAGAGGTTCAGCAACGTCAGCGGCAGCAGGATCTTCCACCCCAGGCTCATCAGCTGATCGTAGCGCGGCCGAGGTATGGCCGCCCGCAGCAGCACGAACAGGTGGATGAAGAACGCCACCTTGACGCCGAACCAGAAGAGGCCGGCGAAGGTCTCGCCGATCACCGGCGACAGGAAGTCCAGGAAGCCCGGCACCAGCCAGCCGCCGAAGAACAGCAGCACGATGAGGCAAGACGTCGCGATCATGGCCACGTACTCGCCGCACATGAGCAGCGCGAACTTCATGCCCGAGTACTCGGTGTGGAAGCCGGCCGTGAGTTCATGCTCGGCTTCCGGCAGATCGAAAGGCAGGCGGTGGGACTCCGCAAGCCCCGCGATCAGGAAGATCACGAAGCCGACGCACTGGGGCAGGATGAACCACAGTTCCCGCTGCTGCTCGACGATGTCCACCAGGCTGAAGGAACCGGCGTGGATCACCACGCCCATGATCGAAAGCCCCATGAACACTTCGTAGGTGACCATCTGCGCCCCCGCCCGCAGGCTGCCGAGCAGCGCGTACTTGTTGTTGCTGGCGAAGCCGCCGAGCAGCACGCCGTACACCGCCAGCGAGGACATCGCCAGAAACCACAAGAGCGCGATGTTCACGTCCACGATGTGCAGCGCCGGCGCGAACGGAACGACGCCCAGCACCAGCAGCATCGACGCGCAGACGATCACCGGCGCGGCCACGAACAGCGCCCGGTCCCCGAAGGGCGGCACCCAGTCGTCCTTGGTGACGAACTTGATGCCGTCCGCCACCCCCTGCAAGACGCCGAACCAGCCCACCCGATTGGGGCCGCGCCGGTCCTGCCACCAGCCGAGCAGGCGGCGTTCCCACCACTGCAGGAACATCACCGCCAAGAGCGTGCCGGCCGCCACCGGCAGCACCAGCACGTAGCTCCAGTTGATGTCGAAGCCGAACACGTCAGCCCCGGGCGATGACGTTGCCGAGGCCGCGCTTGGGCGGCGGCTCGTAGGCCGGATCGGCCCTCAGATTCACGGCGACCGCCGCGGCCGGCAAGAGCGGCGCGCCCGGCAGACCCTGGGCGACGCCCACCACCCCGGCGGCCATGCCGTCGTCGATGGCGGCAGCCAGGCTGACGCCGAGTTCGTCGATGCGGACGCCGTCGCCCTCGGCGACGCCGAGGGCCTTTGCCGTGGCCCCGTTCAGCAGCACGAAGGGGACTGGCGAGCGTTCCAGCACGGGTGCCGAGGCCGCCGCCAGCTCGCCGCTTCCGAACAGCGCATGCACGGATACCGCAAGATGCGTCCCGGCGGCCACCTCGGCTGGCACCGGCGGCGGCGCGTAGGCGGCGTCCGCTGGCGCTGCCCCGGCGTCCAGCAGCCGGACGCCCGGGTCGCCGCCGGCGAGGGGCCCGCCGACTTCCTGCTGGAACTTGAACACCGATTGGTTCGAGTTCCAGCCCGGCGCCCAGACGTAGGGCACCAAGGCGCCCGGCTGGTCGCCGACGTTCTGGCCTTCCATCGAGTACGCCAGCGGCGTCTCCTCGTCCACGGTCGCCTTCGGCTCGTGGACGCTCGCCTGCGCCCGCATCGCGGTGCGGCCGCTGTAGCGGTGCGGCTGGCGCGGAATTCGCGTGTCGGCCCGGGCCCGGTAGGCGGCCGACGGCGCCGCTTGCCCGAGCCCGGCGAAGCAAGGCAGCGCCGCGGCGCAGGCGGCCGTCACGTCGTCGACGTGCTTGAAGCCGAGGGGCTGCCCGCAGCGTTCGGCCAGCGCGGCGATCCAGCGCCACGCCGGAAGCGTCTCGTCGATGCCTGCGGCCTCCCTGGCCGGGCCGCTCGCGGCGCCCGGCTCGAACACCTGGTAGAAGCGTTGGGCCCGGGCCTCGTAGTTCACGAAGGTACCCGTTTGTTCGGCGTAGGTGGCGGCCGGCAGCACCGCCGCCGCGCCTTCCGCCGTGGGGGTCTCGAGGGCGTCGATCGCCACCGCGTCGCCGAGGGCGACGTCCGTCGCCGGCGCCCGGCGGTACAGGTCGTTCTCGAGCACCAGCGCCGTCTCGCCGGCGCGCATCCGGCGCAGCGCATCGGCCAGGGAGAGGCCGCCGCCAAGCAGCGCCACGCCGTAGCTGTTGGCCTCCATCGCGGTCAAGGCCAAGGCGACGTCCCTGCCCTGGCCCTTGAGCGCCCGGGCGATGTTCGCCGCCGCCTGTATCAGCACGGGTTCCCGCGCCTCGCTGCCGGCGATGATCAGCGGCTTCTCGGCACCGACCAGCGCCTGCGCCGCCGCGGCGGCAAAGGCTTCGTCCGCGCCGCCGCCGGACGCGCTCTGCGGCAACGCCGCGTCGATGGCGTGGGCGACGGCGAAGCCGGTTTGCGCCAGGGCGGCTGGCGCAGCCCGCGCCGTGCGCCGGGCCAGCTCGTCGAGGCGCGTGCTGGCCGGCGTGGCGACGAACAGCGGATGGCGTCCGTCCTGGCCGTGGCCGCGCACGCTGGCGTCCTGCCAGGTGGGGATGCTGGCCTCCTTCGCCATGTCCAGGGTCGCGCCGCGCACCGCCTGGCGAACGGCCAGCGCCATCCGCGCTGCGGTGTTGGGCAGGTCGACGCCGAGGATCAGCACCGCGTCCGCCTGCTCGACGTCGGCGATGGTCGGAATGCGAAAGCCGCCGGCGCGATACGCCTCCAGCGCCGCGTCCATCGCTGCGGCCTCGTCGTCGGAGACGCCGGCGCAGAAGTTGGCCTCGCCGACCAACTGCCTCAGCGCGAAGTTCGCCTCCAGCGACGCCCGGGGCGAACCGATGCCCAGCGCCGGCCCCTCGGCGCGGCCGGCCACCGCCGCCAGCACGGTTTCCGCGCCCTGCGCCTCGAACACGCCGTCCGCGCCCCGCAGGCCGGCCCGGCGAATGCGCCGCTCGTGGTTGACGAAGTGGGCGCCGAAGCGGCCGGCATCGCACAGGAAGTAGCCGTTCAGCTCGCCGTGGTAGCGATTCTGGACCCGGCGCAGGACGCCGTAGCGTTCCGCCGGGAAGGTGTTGCAGCCCACCGAGCAGTGCGGACACAGCGACGGCGCCGACTGCAGGTCCCACTTGCGGCTGTAGAGCTTTCCGAAGGGCTTGTCCGTGAACACGCCGGTGGGGCACACCTCCACCAGGTTGCCGGCGAACTCGCTGTCGAGCACACCGTCCTCCTCGCGGCCGAAGAACATTCGCCCCCGGGAGCCGAAGGCGTCCAGATCCCTGCCGCCGGCGTAGTCCCGGTAGAAGCGCACGCAGCGGTAGCAGGTGATGCAGCGGTTCATCTCGTGGCCGACGAAGGGGCCGAGGTACTGGTTCCGCCAGGTGCGCTTGGCGCCGCCGTAGCGCCGCATCGAGTGCCCCGTCATCACCGTCATGTCCTGCAGGTGGCACTCGCCGCCCTCCTCGCACACCGGGCAGTCGTGGGGATGGTTCTCCATCAGCCACTCGATCACCTGCTTGCGGAAGTCCGCCGCGAAGGCGGCGCCGACGGAGATGCGCATGCCGTCCCGCACCGGCACCATGCAGGCCATCTGCAGGCGTCCGCGCTGGTCGGCCTCGTCGGCGTACTGGATGATCGCGCACAGCCGGCAGGAGCCCACGGCCCCCAGCGCCGGATGCCAGCAGAAGTACGGTATCTCGAGGTGCTTGGAGAGGCAGGCGTGCAGCAGGTTCTGGCCAGCCTCCAGGTCGTAGTCCTGACCGTCGATGTTGACCCGGGCCATCGCCGTCATACCCGCCCGCCAGCAAGACGAACCCTGGCGCGACGCGGGGGGCCCCGGTTGGCGTCTCCCGCCGCGGCGCTCCCATACCCCGCCAGCGGGCAAATGCCTCCTGCCAAGAGAGCCCTCCCCTCCCAAACCGAGCCCGACCTAGGCGTTGCCAGACCCGCCCTAGGCCAGCCAGCGCAACCCCGGCACGAACGCCGCGCACGATACAGACTGGCCAAGGGACGGGCAAGCCGAGCTGTGCGCGGCGTGCGCGGCACACGCCGAACCAGACCGGCAGCAGCCCGGCGCCGGCACCTGGCCTGCACCGGTACCGCCGTTCCGCAATGCCAGCCAGCGCTGGCCGCGAAGCGACGATCGGCTACTGTGGCAGGGGGACGGCCTCGGCGAAGCACCGCCAAGGCGTGGCCGCACCGAGCACGGCCACTCACCGCGGCTACCAGCGCCTGCGGATGCGCCACCCCGATTGTCGACCACGGCGTTCACGATGGCCCGCGACTGCCACATGTTCTCCACCATTGGCCTACCGTCCGAGCTGGGGTAGAACGCGTCCTCCACGCCGGCAGCGTGGAGATTCAAGGCGGCCGCTACGCGCCGTGCCCTCCCGGAAGCCGCGGCGCGGCGCTCGGCGCCTCGGGACCGTGGCTGGTCGACGACGGGGCGCTATACTGCAAGCGTCGCTGCGACGGAGACTGCCATGGGCTATCCGAAGAACAAGGAGGGCCTGCGCGGCCTCGCCCGCGCCACCTATCGCTGCACCGTGCCTATCGAGGAAATCGCGCACCCGTTCGTACCTCCTTGGGAGGATCAGCCGCCGCAGCCGTCGTGGCGGCAGCACCGCATGCGCCAACTCAACCGCGCTCTGCGCGAAGGACGCGGACTTCGCCCAACGTCGGAAAGCTAAGTAGCGGGCCGTTAGCGGAAACGCGGCAGTGGACGACAGCATTGCCTTCGACACCAACATGCTTGCGAAGCCAACGCCGCGGCGCTTGATGACGTTGTGGCTTGAGCAAGCCGACTGTCGGACACTGGTCCTCCCTCGGGTCTACGAGGAACTGACGGCGCCAACCTTGGCGCAGCGCGACAAGCGACACAAAGGCCGCAACATTCAGGCAGAGACCTGGGAACAGGCGATCCAGTCGCCAGATTCCCCCTACCTGTTGGTGGAATTGAGCGAAGATCAGAAAGACGCCGCAGCGGACCTCATGACGAGATTCAACCTCCGGTGCTTCCCTTCCCTCAACGAAGTGGGTGAGATAGCACGAAGCCCAGACGCGGAGATCGTCGCTCAAGGGCTGGCGTACGGTGCCGACGTCATCATCACCAACAACATGCGGAGCATCGACCACTTCGAGGTGAACGCCGTCGCCATGGCCCACTTCGGGCGGAACTCCGGCCTGCTCGTCACTGCCGACAACGCCATGCTGTCGGCGCACCCGTCGGGGGAGGCGTCCCGCCACTTGCTGGTGACCGCTCTGGCGTCGTCTTGGCCGGACCATCTGCGTCCGCTCGACATGGCAGAAGCCAAGTCGGTACTGGATGGCCTATGCACCAGGCTCGCTTCGGGCGTGAACATGCCGGACGTGGCGCAGCGCCTGCTCAACGCCTATGACACCGACGAGAACTTGGAGGAGATACTGCTCGACGCGCACGCACTGGCATCGAAGTCCGTCGCGCTCGCCATCGAGAGACGGCGGGCCGACTGGCGCCGCAGCGCGCCGCAGCGGATCGAAACCGGCTTGGCAGAAGTAGGCGTGGAGGAAACGGCCCCCGAGTGATCCTGTGTGCTCACGATTCGAGTGCCTGTCTATTTCGGACGCCAAGCGCCGCCTGCGGCAGCGCCTAGCCGGAAGAGGCGGCTTCGGCCGTCTCCTCCCCCTCCGTCGCCTCCGCGTGCATCCAGCGCGTGAGCAGGGGCGACAGCAGCAGGCAGACGCCGGCGGACACGCCGGCCAGCACGGCGATGCCGCCGAACACGCCGCCGTAGACGCCCACGGTTTCGACAGGCGGCGGAATCGCTCCGCCGGTTTCCTGCGGGCCGGCAACGCCCGTGAACTGGGCGATGATGGCGGCGAGGAACTGCGAGAAGGCCGTGGCCAAGAACCAGGCACCCATCACCGTGCTCACCAGCCGCGCTGGCGCCAGCTTGGTGACCATCGACAGCCCCACCGGCGACAAGCACAGCTCGCCGGTGGTGAGCAGCAGGTAGCCGACCGCCAGCCACGCCAGCGCCACCATGCCGCGCTCGTCGGCCGCCGCCGCGCCCCACCAGAACGCCGCGAAGCCCAACGCAAGCTGCGCCAGCCCAAGCGCGAACTTCACCGGCGTGGCGGGTTCCCGGCCGCGGGCGCCGAGGTAGCCCCACAACGCCGTGAACGCCAGGCCGAACAGCAGGATGTAGACCGGATTGAACGCCTGGTAGACGCTGGCCGGGGTCTCCCCCCGGCGCTCGGCGATGGCCATGCCCACGTTGTCCGCGGCCACCTGCCAATCGATCTCGAAGTTCGGATCCGCATTGGCTTCCCGCAGCGCCGTCAGGGCATCCAGCGTGAAGGTCTCGCCGCCGTTGCTGTAGCCGAGCTGGGCCTGGGTCGGCTGCAGGCGAATGACGGCGCCCACCTCCGCCGCCTCGATTCGGCGCAGCTCCGCCACCCGGCCCACGTTGCGGTCCGCGAAGTTGTTCAGCGAACTGCCGCCCTGCTCGAAGAACGCCCAGAACAGCAGCGAGAAGAAAGTGAGGATGAGCACCACGAACATCCGCTCCCGGGGCACCTTCTGCAAGCGGAAGGTCTGGGTCGCCAGATAGCCGAGGGCGACCACCCCGGCGACCATCAGCACCAGTCCGGCGGGACGGCTCATCTCCGCCACGAACACCGCCAGCACCTGCGCCAGACTGCCGCCATCCCGCAGGCCGGCGAGGAAGCTCTCCGGCACCAGCACCACCGCCTCGCCGCCCGGCATCAGCGGCGAAAAGCCGGAGACGAACAGCATCGCCACCGGCACGAACAGCAGTGCGCCGAGGTACACCAGCCACTCCCGCGAGGCGCCGGCGAACGCCCGCTGGCGCAGGTGCGCCACGTCCCGCGCTTCGCCGGCCGCCGCCGGCAGGCCGCCGCGGCCGAGGGCCAGCCAGGCCAGGACGCCGGCCAGCACCAGGGCCAAGGCGACGAACAGGCTGATGCCCACCTGCAGGGCGCTGTCCGGGCTGAAGACCACGAGGCCCACGGCCCCCGCCAAGGCGCCAGCCAGAATCAGCCCCTGGGTGACCCGGCGCGGCGCCACGAATACCGCAAGGCCGGTGAGCATGCCCACCGTGGCCAACCCAAAGCCGTAGTGCCAGCCGTAGGTTTCGCCGATGTAGCCGCACAGCAGCGGCGACATCGCGGCGCCGAGATTGATGCCCATGTAGAACAGCGTGAAGCCGGCGTCCCGCCGCGGGCTGCCGGCCGGATAGAGCGTGCCCACCATGGTGGAGATGTTCGGCTTGAAGAAGCCGTTGCCGCAGATGAGCAGCGCCAGCGCCGCAAAGAAGGCGACCTCGTTCTCCACCGTCATCGTCAGGTGGCCGGCCGCCATCAGCAGACCGCCAAGCACCACGGCCCGGCGCGCCCCGAGCAGCCGATCCGCCAGCATTCCCCCGAAGAACGGCGTCAGGTAGACGAGCGCCGTGTAGGCGCCGTACACCGCATAGGCGTCGCTGTCGCCGTAGCCGAGGAAGCCCTTGATCATGTAGAAGAGCAGCAGCGCGCGCATCCCGTAGAAGGAGAAGCGCTCCCACATCTCCGCGAAGAACAGGGTGTAGAGGCCGGCCGGATGGCCGAACAGCGTCGGCTGCGGATTCACCATTGGCTGCGTACCGATGCTTGCGGATGGACGATTCTACTATCCCGCCTTCCGCGGCTCCGCGGGCGGCATCGGCGGCGCCAGCGGGTACGCCGTGGTGTGCTTGATCTGGGACATCACCACGGAGGAATGCACCTCGCCGACGCCGGGCGCCTGCGAGAGGTGGTCGAAGAAGAAGCGCTCGTAGGCCTCCATGTCCCGGGTGACGATGCGCAGCAGGAAGTCCATCTCGCCGGTGAGCGTGTAGCACTCCTGCACCTCGTCGAACCGTTCCATGGCCTCCGCGAACGCCGGCAGGGAGCGCCGTCCGTGGGCGGTGAGCTTGACGGTGGCGTAGACCAGCACGTCCAGCCCCAGCCGATGGCGATCCAGGAGCGCCACCCGGCGCTCGATGTAGCCGGCCTGCTCCAGCCGGCGCAGGCGCCGCCAGCAGGGCGATTGGGAGAGCCCCACGCGCTCGCCGATTTCCGCTGCGGAAGCGCCGGCGTCGCGCTGCACAATGTCGAGGATGCGGCGGTCGAAGTCGTCCATGTGCATGAATCATTCCTTGTTTCGTCGCTTGGTGCATATTCTAGTCTCGTTTACGACATAATGAAGAAACAAGCAAGGGAATATCCCTCAATTCGCTCTAGCGTGACTGCCAACGAGTTGCGACGGGATACCGACCTCGTTGCGATGCGGCGCCAGCCTTCTGGGCCAACCCCGGCTTCGGAGATTCACGCCATGCACAAGGATTCGAGCGCATCTTCTTTCACCACGACCCCGCCACCGGCCTCCGCGCCATCTTCGCCCTGCACGACCTGACCTCGGCCCGGCCCTGGGCAGCGTGGCTGGTTGTGGAGAACGTGCTTCGCGACTTCCCTTGCAGATCATTGCGGATTGCGCTCGGCGGCGAGTTGACCGCGGCGTTGCACGTTCGCCAGTTCACCTTGTCTCTGTCGCTGCCGAACGTCTTGATCGACGCCCTCAGTTCCGTTCGGAAAACCCTGCCGCGCAGAACTTCGACTGTCGCCATTGTTGTTGTCGCGTATCTTTTCTTCACCGCAACCCAGCGATGCGAAAAAAAAACTTGCCGGTCTTGAACGCGCCCAAAGCCGGCATCGCACCTTTCTCAAGTGTTCAGAGTTTGACGGGCACTCGCTGCAAGAAAGAAAAAAGCCCGCCGCGGCGTCGGAACTTCGGCTTGTCTCCGCGGCGAGCGTTCGAGTTCGGTTCCCAAAGTCGCGTTGCCAGCATGCCTTGAGAATGCTCTGGGTGGCACTGGCGAAGCAGGCTGTTCGCTTCTAGGGACCTTACCTATAACGCAGGAACCTTCCGGCAGTTCCCTACTTGATCTTCGTAATCCTGACCGCGGCACTGTAGGAACCTAGCGGCTTGGCGTCGGTAAACGCAAAGCCGGATGGGAACTTGTGCGAGACACGGAAGTTGCCCGACGACTTCTCGGTAATGTCGTAGATGCCGAAACCATCGTAGAGCTTGTCGCCAGCGGCAGTGCCGGCGGCAATGCCGACCCCGGTCCCTCTGTCGATTGTCACGACCACCCGAGGACAGACGCCGTAGTGCCTTGCGGGTGCGTGTCCCCACAGAGATATCGACACCTTCCCGTTGCACAGCACGTTGTCGCTGTACGGCTGCTGCACTTCGAAGAGGTAGGTGCCAGTCGGCAGCGCCCTGTCGGTGAACCGTCGGTTCAGCGCTACCACCGTGCCTTGGGGAAAGCCGGCGATGGAACTGTCGCCCACCAGGTAGTAGGTGGCGTTGTGGCCACTGGTCGCGTTTGGCACTGTCATTACCACCGCCATCTGTTGCGCGAACTTGCCGACGATGGTTACGCGGTTGGCGGCTACCGTGGTTGAGAGCGCGTCAACCTTGCTGGCGACACTGCCTGTGGAAGTACCAAGCTCTGTCTGCAGGCTGCCTACCGTGGCCGTGAGAGTGCTGAGCTGCCTGACGATGGAATCGACTTTGTTGCCGAGCTCGGCCATCGTCGGCTGTTTGTTGCCGTCTCCGTCGTTGTTGCCCTGCCCTTCCGCGGCCAGTGCGAAAGACGCGAGCGCTAAAAAAGCCACCGCCAGGATGGCGAGCATGATGTTCCTCATTCGGTTGTCTCCCGCGCGTTCCCAAGTCTCCAATCCGACCAGTGGCCGGGCCGTTGCTACTTGAGATAGCGCAAAGCTCTCACCCTGCCTATTGGGGCCGTTGCTGCGCGACCGGCAACGGGAATCAAACCCATCCGGTTGCGCCAACCTTTATTCAGCAGGTGCCGGCCCTAGGCCGAAGGCGCAACCTCAAGCAGCGAGACAAGAGAACCACGCGGCCGGGCGCGGCGTCAACCGCTTGTGGCGAAGATGTCAACGCAAAGCAGAAATGTCCCCTTTCGTGCAAAGCAGAATGTCCCCTTGCCTCCCGAGCGCCTCCGCAGCACGTCCCTTCGACGGGGTTGTCCACGCTTCGTCCACGGCTCGTCCCGCCGCCGATCGGAGCGGTGGGCAAAGGGTGGTCAACCCCGCCCGACGCCGTCTCGTCGGTCGCCTCCGAACCCGCTCCGAGGATGCTCATGCCGCGTCCGCTTCGAGGGCTTGGACCCCGCACCGCCACGGGTGGTCGGGCGCCGGCTTCCAGGCCGGCCTCGCGCCTGCTCCGCCCGCTTCCTCCACCCGGTCCCGCACCCCCTTCCCGTCCTCCACCGGAACCGCCACCTCGCCTTCCTCCAGCACACGGAAGTCCAGCCTGCGCCCCTTGCGCAGCACGCCGCGTCGTCTCCGCCTCGAAGAACCGCGGCGCCGTCAGCCGGCCGGACTCGCAGAGTCCGCCGTCGCGTCGTCCACGAACACGATCAGCGTGCAGCGCGGGCCGCGGCCCTCGAACCAGTCGCGCGGCGAACCGTCCACCTGCACCAGCTGCCGACCGAGGCCGCCGCGGCTGCTCTGGCGGACCTGCGCCTGCCGACGGCCCTTCGGACGCCACAGCCCGTCCTTCGCCATCCACTTCCGCAGCGTCTCGCGCGACACCGACCGTGCGCCTCGGCAGGCTTCTCCGCCGCCAGCGTCGGCCCGAAGTCCGCGTAGCGCTCCCGCACCGCCGACAGCGCCGCCTTGCGAACCCCCTCCCCCAGCACGTTGTTCGGAACCTTGCCGCGATGCTCCGCCGCCAGCCCCGCCGCGCCCCGCTCCCGGTACGCTTCGCCAGACGCCTCGCCTGCCTCGCGCCCAGCCCAAGGCGCACCGCCGCCTCCTTCTGCCCCAGCCGCCTTTCCACAACCGCCAGCCTGTCCGCCTCCGCCACCGTCAACGCCCTCTCGTCCTCCCCAGCCGATGGCGATCCAGGAGCGCCACCCGGCGCTCGATGTAGCCGGCCTGCTCCAGCCGGCGCAGGGCGCCGCCAGCAGGGCGACTGGGAGCCCCACGCGCTCGCCGATTTCCGCTGCGGAGCGCCGGCGTCGCGCTGCACGATGTCGAGGATGCGGCGGTCGAAGTCGTCCATGTGCATGAATCATTCCTTGTTTCTTCATTTAGTGCATATTCTAGTCTAGAATACGATAGAATGAAGAAAACAAAGCAAGGAAATATCCCTCAATTCGCTCTAGCGTGACTGCCAACGAGTTGCGACGGATACCGGCCCCGTTGCGATGCGGCGCAGGCCCTTCTGGGCGCAACCCCGGCTTCGGAGACTCACGCCATGCACAAGGATTTCGAGCGCATCGTCTTTCGCCACGACCCCGCCACCGGCCTCCGCGCCATCTTCGCCCTGCACGACCTGACCCTCGGCCCGGCCTTGGGCGGCGTCCGCCGCTGGCACTACCGAAGCGACCGGGAAGCTCTGGCCGACGTGACCGCCCTGGCGCGGGGCATGACGGCCAAGAACGCCCTCGCCGGGCTGCCCTTCGGCGGCGGCAAGAGCGTCGTGCTGGCACCCGGCGACGATGGCGCACCCGGCCCGGCGGCGCAGCCCATGACCGCCGCCGAGCGCGAGCGGTTCGGACGCTGGATCGACGCCCTGGGCGGCGACTACGTGGCGGCGGAGGACGTCGGCATGACGGTCGCCGATCTAGCCGGGATGAGGCCGGCGACTCGGCACGTCACCGGCATCGGCCGCGACGGCCGCGGCGGCAACCCCGGGCCGAAGACGGCCCTCGGCGTCTTCGTAGGCATCGGCGTGGTGGCGGAGCGGCTTGGTCTCGCCTTGGCGAACGCCCGGGTGGCCGTGCAGGGCCTCGGCAACGTCGGCATGGCGTTGTGCGAACTGCTGCACCAGGCCGACGCCCGTCTGGTGGTGGCGGATCTCGACACCGCCAAGACGGCCGAGGCAGAGCGGCGCTTCCAGGCCCGGGTGCTCCCCGTCGACCAGGTACTGGCGGCGGACGTGGACATCGTCTCTCCCTGCGCCCTCGGCGGGGCCATCACCTCGGCGCTCGCCAGCGCCATGCCGGCCCGGGCCGTCGCCGGCTCCGCCAACAACCAGCTGGCCAGCGATGCCGTGGCCGCAGAGCTGCGGCGGCGCGGCATCTGCTACGCGCCGGACTACGTGATCAACGCCGGCGGCGTCGTCAGCGCTGGCCTGGAGTACCTCGGCCAGGACGGCTTCGAGAACCAAGTGCAGGAGATCGCTTCCCGTCTCCAGCGCATCTTCGACCGTTCCGATGCCACCGGCGACCCGGAATCCATGGTTGCGGACGCGATGGCACAGGAACTGCTGGCGAAGGCCGCCCGCTCGGTCCGAGAGCCGGCGCTGGCCGCAGTGGCCTAGCGACTCCCACTCTCCCCAGCACGGCGCAGGGGCAGCTGCTACCGCCCGGACCCCGCCTGCCGAAGCCCGCGCCGCTTGGCGCGGGCCGCGCTGGCGTTGGACGCGGCCTCGGCCGAGGGGCTGCCGCCGGCACTGGAGCGGGTTGCGGCGCTGTTCTCGGCCGTGGACGATCAAGAACTGTGGCGGTCGTTCGTGGCATGGTGCGGCGGCATTCTGAGTCCGCGCCTGGGCGACCGGCTGCCGGCTTTGGTGGACGACAAGGAGGCGACGATGCTTGCGGAAACGCTTCGAGAGCGGGACGAGATGAAGAGCGACGAGGGGCGGCGGCAGGGGATGCGGGTCGGGCGCCAAGAGGGCCGGCGGGCCGGGCGCCAAGAGGTGCTGGCGGAGGAACGGGCGCTGCTGTGCAGCTTGGCCGCCCGACGCTTCGACGCAGCCACCGGCACCGAGTTGGCCGCCGTTCTCGCCGGCGTCGAGGATGCCTCGGAACTGGCGCGGATCGGCACGTTGATCATCGACTGCCGCAGCGGCCTGGACTTCCTCGCCCGCGCACGGCTTCGCTAGCGCGGACTGAGCGCCGTGTGCGCCCAAGCCCGTTCCGTCCCGCGCGGACGGTCATTCCTTGCGACCTCCGAACCACTGTTCAAGGCGGGCCGAGAACCTTCCGCCACCAATGGTCGCACACCCGCTTGCCCGCAGCCCGCCCTGGCGGTATCGTGCTTGCCGTTCCGGGTTCTGGCGCGCTGCGCCCTGCGGGGCGTTTAGGAGAGGCTTGGTGCCTGAAGACGGCGCGGCTGCCGCCGCTCCCGACATGCTGCCGTTGCTGCTGTTCATCCTCGCTGTCGGCGCGGTGCTTGGCATCGCCTTGGCGGCGGCCTGGTTCATCGGCGCCAAGGCGCGGCACGGCGGTGCGCGGACCCTGCCCTTCGAGTCCGGCATCGTGCCGGTGGGCGACGCCGAGGAGATGCGTCTTTCCATCGAGTACTACCTGATCGCGGTGTTCTTCGTGATCTTCGATCTGGAGACGATCTTCATCATCGCCTGGGCGGTGGCGTTCTTCGACGTCGGCTGGCGGGGCTACGCCGGCGCGTCGGTGTTCATCGTGATCCTGCTGGCGGCGCTCTTCTACGAATGGCGCAGCGGCGCACTCGACTGGGGCCTCAAGCGGCGGGCGCCAGCCCCCGGACGCTACGCCCTGCGCCGGGCCCAGCCCGAGGCGGCCTGACGATGCAGTGGCGCCTGGTGAAGGCCGAGGCGGACGCGCCCATGCAGGCAGTGGACGACGCCTACAACGAGGAAGCCGGCAAGAGCTTCCTCACCGCCAAGCTGGAGGATCTGGTGGCCTGGGGCCGCGCGCACTCGATCTGGCCCTTCAACTTCGGCCTTTCCTGCTGCTACGTGGAGATGGCCACCTCCTTCACTTCCCGCCACGATCTCTCCCGTTTCGGCGCCGAGGTGATCCGCGCCACGCCGAGGCAGGCGGACCTCATCGTGGTGTCCGGCACCGTGTTCCGCAAGATGGCGCCGGTGCTGCAGCACCTCTACGAACAGCTGCTGGAGCCGCGCTGGGTGATCTCGATGGGGTCCTGCGCCAACTCCGGCGGCATGTTCGACGTGTACAGCGTGGTGCAGGGCGCGGACAAGTTCCTGCCGGTGGACGTGTACGTTCCTGGCTGCCCGCCCCGGCCCGAGGCGTTCATGCAGGGGCTGACGCTGCTGCAGGAATCCGTGCAGAACACCCGCCGTCCGCTCTCCTGGCTGATCGGCGAGGACGGCAGCGTGGCGAAATACCAGCCCAGCCAGCGGGATCTGCACACGCCGCAGCGCATGCGCGCCACGACGCTGGCGGAACCTACCACGGTGGGCGATGCGCCGCTCTCCGGCGACCTGCTCGGCAAGAAGCGCGCCAGCTAGCAATGGTCCAGATGGCGCCCGGCCCCTCTGCCTCGTCCGCCAGCACAACCGCAGTCGGCCTGGCCCGCTAGCCTGATGGCGGCCGTTCTGGAACAAGCGGCGGACCCGCACCACCACCTGCCGGCGGACTTGGCCACCCACTTCGGCGAGGACTGCGCCGCCCAGCGCACTGCCGACGGCATCCCCACGGTGTGGGTGCCGAAGGCCAAGGCCCTGGAGGTTCTGCGCTACCTGAAGCACGACGCGCCGGTGCGCTTCGAGCTGATGCTGGACCTATCCGCCATCGACGAGCGCACCCGCGCCCACCGCCAAGGCCAGCCGGATTCGGACTTCACCGTCTTCTACCACCTGATGTCCCTTGCCGGCGACGACGACATCCGGCTGAAGGTGCCGCTAAAGGACGGCGAGAGCCTCGACTCCATCGAATCCATCTATCCAGTGGCCAACTGGTACGAGCGCGAAGCCTTCGACATGTTCGGCATTCGCTTCGACGGCCACGCCAACCTGTGCCGCATCCTCACGCCGGCGCTGTGGGAGGGGCACCCCCTGCGCAAGGAGCATCCGGCCCGGGCCACGGAGATGGAGCCGTTCAAGATGACGCCGGAATTCCAGAAGGCGCAGCAGGAGGCGCTGCGCTTCGTGCCGGAAGAATGGGGCATGAGCCGCAGCGCCAAGCACACGGACTTCATGTTCCTGAACCTGGGGCCGAACCACCCGAGCGTTCACGGCGTGTTCCGCATCGCCCTGCAGCTCGACGGCGAGATCATCGTCCAGGCCGTGCCGGACATCGGCTACCACCATCGCGCCCAGGAGAAGATGGCCGAGCGGCAGAGTTGGCACACCTACATTCCGTACACGGACCGCGTGGACTATCTCGGCGGCGTGATGAACAACCTGCCGTACGTTCTGAACGTCGAGAAGCTCGCCGGCATCGAGGTGCCCGAGCGCGCCCAGGTGATCCGCGTGATGCTCAGCGAGTGCTTCCGCATCGCCAGCCACCTCTTGTTCTACGGCACCTTCGCCCAGGACGTGGGGCAGATGTCGCCGGTGTTCTACATGTTCGCGGACAGGGAGCGCCTGTTCTCCATCGTCGAGGCCATCACCGGCGGCCGAATGCATCCGAGCTGGTTCCGCATCGGCGGCGTCACCACGGACCTGCCCGAGGGCTGGGACAAGATGGTGCTGGACTTCTGCGACTACATGCCGGCGCGCCTGGACCATTACGACAAGATGGCCATGCGCAACAAGATCCTCAAGCGGCGTACCCAAGGCATCGGCGCCTACACCACTGCCGAAGGGCTGGACTGGGGCATTACCGGGCCGTCCCTGCGCGCCACCGGCCACGACTGGGACCTGCGCAAGAAGCGTCCCTACAGCATGTACGAGGAGTTCGAGTTCGACGTGCCCACCGCCGAGGCCGGCGACTGCTACGCCCGCTGCGAAGTGCGGGTGGAGGAAATCCGCCAGAGCCTGCGGATTCTCCGCCAATGCGTGGAGAACATGCCAAGCGGTCCGGTGAAGTCGGAGCACCGTCTGACGACGCCGCCCCGGAAGGAGCGCACGATGCAGGACATCGAAACGCTCATCCACCACTTCCTGAACGTCAGCTGGGGGCCGGTGATTCCCCCCGGCGAATCCGCCACCACCGTGGAAGCCACCAAGGGCTGGAACTCCTACTATTCGATTTCGGACGGCGGCACGATGGCCTACCGCACCCGCATCCGCACCCCGTCCTTCCCGGCGTTGCAGCAGATCCCCCTCATCAGCCGCGGCTTCATGGTGGCGGACTTGATCGCCATCATCGCCAGCATCGACTTCGTGATGGCGGACGTGGACAGGTAGGCGGCGGGGAGGATCCATTTCATGGCCGAACCGGCATTGATCCAAGTCCTGTCGAGCGAGGAAGTGCGCGAGATCGAGGCCGAGTGCATCCACCTGCCGGACCGCAAGTCCGCCGCCATCGACGCCATGATGATCGTCCAGCGCCGCCGGGGCTGGGTTTCCGACGAATCCCTGGCCGCCATCGCCAGATTGCTCGGCATGTCCGCATCCAACCTGGACAGCATCGCCACCTTCTACAACCTCATCTACCGCAAGCCCGTGGGCCGCCACGTGGTGATGGTGTGCGACAGCGTCTCCTGCTACGTGATGGGCGCCGACGGCCTGCGCGCCGCCGTCGAGGCCCACCTCGGCATCAAGCTCGGCGAGACCACCGACGACAATCGATTCACCCTGCTGCCCATCGTCTGCCTAGGCGCCTGCGACAAGGCGCCGACGATGATGATCGACGACGAGCTGATCGGCGACGTGACGGCAGAGAAGCTGGGGGAGATTTTTGGGAGGTTCGAGTAGGTGGAGCAGAGCGCACCACCGAAGCAACCGTTGCTCCTTGAACATCCTTGACCGATGAAACTCGTCGGATTCCAAGCCAAGCGCTACCGCAGCCTGCTCGATCAGGACGTCGAAGCCGGCGACCTCAACATCTTCATCGGCGCCAACGCTTCGGGCAAGAGCACGATCCTCGATGCCCTTCGATTCCTGAGCGAAGCAGTGCTGGAGAGAGATTTCGAGGGGCCGATGTTCTCGCGCGGCGGCATGATCCACTTGGCATGGAAAGGTGCCGCGGCTTCTCAGGTTGAACTCGCGGCCCGGGTTGCCGACGGCGACAGCACGTTCGAGTGGCGCGTTCGCCTCCGGAGACGGGATTACGAGTTCGACGTTGAAGAACGTGTGATGCAGATTCAAGCTGGCGCTGCTCCGACGCAACTGTTGGAGTCATCTGGCGGCAGAGGCGCGTGGTGGTCCGGCGAGAGAAGCAAGAATGTTCCGTTGAGCCAAAACCCTACGTCCTGCGCATTGGCTGCCGCCGCCGCAGATGCATCCTTCCCCGCGCACCACGTCGCCCGGTTCATCGCCCGCTGGGGCTTCTTCGATCCCAATCCCTTCCTGTTGCGCCGAGACTGGAACAGCATCGAATCCTCTCGACTCGATCACTTCGGCCGCAACTTGGGCCAGACCCTATTTCGCCTCGACGAGGCGACGCGACAGGACATCCTGGAGGCGACAAGAGCGATTGTCGGGTTGCCGGACGCCATCGAACCAAGATCGGCGGAAGACGAGGACCGCTTCTACTTCGTGCAGCAGGAGGAAGGCCTTCGATACCGCGTCCACCAGATGGGCGTGTCCAGCGGCACGTTGCGCGTACTCGCTTTGATGACGGCGTTGCACACGAGTGCCGAAGCGAAGCTCATTGGCATCGAAGAGCCCGAGAACTACGTCCATCCGGGCGCGTTGTCGGCCTTCGTCGAGTACCTTGGCGGCGTCGGCGAGAACATCCAGCTTGTCATCACCACCCACTCGCCCTTGGTTCTCGACGCGTTGCGCGACCCAGGCGTGGTACGCGTCGTCCGCCGCCACCCGCAATGGGGCACCGTCGTCGAGGCCGGAGACGCTGAAGGCGTACGAAAGGCGTTGGATGCGTCGGGTTTCGGTCTAGGCGAGTACTACCAAACGCGGGGATTCGGCAACTGACGTGTCGAAACGCGTTGTCGTCATAGCGTCGGGAGAGACCGAGCGAAGGGCGCTGCCGCTTCTGATTCGGCACTTGGCGGCGCAGGGCACCGTCGTCGAGGACGTTCGCATCCCGCCAAGACACAGAGCGATCAACGTTGACATTGCCGAGAAGCTCATCCGTTCGGTTTGGTTCGAGAGGGCAGAAGATGCACGGCCCGGCAAGTTCGTGGTATTGCTCGACACTGACAGGGCTTCGCCAGACGACGTGATCAAGCCGATTCAAGACCTGTTGCAAGACCGTCTTCGAGACATCAGCGCCAGCATCCAGTTCGCCTTCGCCCGCCAACACCTTGAAGCGTGGTATTTCGCGGACGCAGATGGGTTGAGACGCTATCTCGGCCGCGATCTGGGCAACGCCGATCCATCCGAGCCGGACGCGATCGTGAACCCCAAGCTCCACCTCAAGCACCTGCTCGGACCACGCCCCTACACCGCGCTCGTGTCTCAAGCCGTCGCTGCCGAACTGGACGCAGACACGATTGCCCAGCGCAGCCCCAGCTTCCGAGGATTCGTCGCAGCGGTGGAGAACGGAGGTGTCCGCACACCGGAGTAGGCGCGGCGTGGCGTGGTTTCCGATTGACCAGTGAACCCATCGCCTTATCACGCCAGAAGCTACGCAGCCTGCTTGACGACATTGGGATCGGCAAGCTCAACCTGTTCATCGGCGCCAACCAAGGCATCGTCGCGCCGGAGGCTTCCTCGGGCGCGACTCCGTCCAGAAGGTGCTGAAGCACACGCCATTGACAGCCTCTTCGGCGGCGCTAACATAAGCTCCACTCGCACGGGGCTCATGGTTCAGGCCGGCAGCGTGCGGGTGTCGGGTGTTTAGCTCAGTTGGGAGAGCAACGGCCTTACAAGCCGTAGGTCGCAGGTTCAAGCCCTGCAACACCCACCACGGAGCGGTAGTTCAGCTGGTTAGAATACCGGCCTGTCACGCCGGGGGTCGCGGGTTCGAGTCCCGTCCGCTCCGCCATGTGACATTCACAAGTCATTGATTTCCGTTGTGTTTTTGCGAAGCGCAGCCAAGCGCGGCGTCAGCCCCGGCCCATGAACGGCATGGACGAGGCCATCACGGTGAGGAACGGCACGTTCGCGTCGAGGGGCAGGCTGTCCATGTACACCACCGCCCGGGCGACGTTCTCCACCGCCATCGTCGGTTCCGGTCTGATGCTGCCGTCCGGCTGCGGCATGCCGCGGCCCATGCGCGACGTCATGTCCGTGAGCGCGTTGCCAATGTCGATCTGGCCGCAGACGATGCCGTGGGCGCGGCCGTCGAGGCAGGTGGAACGGGTGAGGCCAGTGAGGGCATGCTTGGTGGCGGTGTACGGCGCGGAGTTCGGGCGCGGCACTTGGGCGGAGACGGAGCCGTTGTTGATGATTCGACCACCGGGGGGCGTCTGGTTCTTCATCAGCCGCACGGCCTGCTGCGTACACAGAAACGTGCCGGTGAGGTTCACGTCCACCACGCGCCGCCACTGCTCAAGCGTCAGTTCCTCGACGGGTACCGGCGGAGCGCCGACGCCGGCGTTATTGAACAGGAGATCCAAGCGGCCGAAGGCACTGGCCGTCGCCTCGAAGAGCGCCGCTACCGACGCGGCGTCCGCCACGTCGGCGCGCACCGGTCGCGCCCGCTCGCCGGCGCCGGACTCCGCCGCGACGGCTTCGAGCAGCGGCAGCCGGCGGCCGGCCAACACTACGCCGTAGCCGCGTTCGAGCAGGGCCAAGGTGGTGTGCTTGCCTATGCCGGTGCCGGCGCCGGTGACCACCGCCACCTTCGCCGGGCGCGTTGCGGGAATCGTTTCCGCTGCACTTGCCATCCCGCCTCCGTTTGCGCGCGCTACAGCCGGGCACAAGCCTACAGGTTCGATTCGGAATCGACATGGCAAATGGCACGCGCCTTCCCGCCAGCCCGGTGAAGGCGCTTCGTCTGTCGTCGCCTCGGCGTGCGCTACTTGAGGATGTGCCGCCCCGCAAGGCCGCCGGCATCCCAGTCGAGCGACGAACCCGCCCGCTGGAACACATGTAATTTTGGAAGCGGCACACTACAGCCTTGATGCCCTTGATGCGGGTGCTTGTTGCGTGTTGGGAGTGCCGACTGGCGGACCGTCGGCACGGCGCACTGTGCTAGGATCGCGTGGATGAGTCGCCTTCTTCCCGCGGCAGCGGACGTGCATGTGCTGGTGGTCGGCGACGTGATGCTGGACCGCTACATACACGGTCGAACGGACCGGGTCTCGCCGGAGGCGCCCGTTCCCGTCGTCCAAGTGGAGGGCAGCGAAGATCGCCTCGGCGGTGCCGCCAACGTGGCGCTGAACGTGGTCTCCCTAGGCGCCCGCTGCACCTTGGTAAGCGCCGTGGGCAACGATCCCAATGGCCGAACGGTCGCCGGCCTGCTGAGCGCCGCCGGCATCGAGGCGGATCTCGCCATCGTGCCCGGCGGGCGCACCACGTTGAAGGAGCGCGTGGTGAGCCGGCACAAGCAACTGCTGCGCATGGATATCGAAGCACCGCTGCCGGCCGAGGCCGCCGCCGAGGTGAGGGCGCGGGCGGCACGGCATCTGGGCGCAGTGGACGTGCTGGTGATCGAGGACTACGACAAGGGCGCGGTCGCCGCCCCGGGCGAGATCATCTCGCAAGCCCACGAGGCGGGCGTCACCGCCATTGCCGATCCCAAGTTCAAGCCCTTCGCCGAGTACCGCGGCGTGGAAGTGCTCAAGCCCAACCGGCGGGAGTTCGAGCAAGCACTCGGCTATTGGCCGCAAGAGGCGGACCTGCGAGAAGCCGGCTGCGGCCTCGCCCAGGCCAGCGGACTGGCGGCCATCGCGCTTACCCGGGGCGACGAGGGCCTGACGCTGTTCGAGGCTTCCGGCGAGTGCCTGCACCTGCCAGCGGCAAGCGTCGACGTGTACGACTCCACCGGCGCCGGAGACACGGTCGCCGCCACCCTAGGCATCTGCGCGGCGCTGCATTGGCCCTTGGCGGAGAGCGTGCGCGTGGCCAACGTCGCCGGCGGCTTGGTGTGCGCCAAGTCCGGCACCGCAACCGTCTCCGCCGAGGAACTCAACGGTGCCTTGGGCCGCCAGCCTCGCCGTGGCCAGCGCCGCAGTTTCGAAACCCTGCCCCGCCGGCAGCTGGCCCGTACCGTGGCTCGCGCCAAGCGGCGCGGCGAACGCATCGTGTTCACCAACGGCTGCTTCGACATCCTGCACGCCGGGCACGTCGGCTATCTCAACGAAGCGCGGCGGCTGGGCGATCGGCTGGTGGTGGCGGTCAACGACGACGACTCCGTGCGTCGGCTCAAGGGCCGCGATCGCCCGGTGAATCAGCTGGAACAGCGCATGCGCGTGCTCGAAGGGCTGGCGGCTGTGGATTGGGTGGTGCCGTTTGCCGAGGACACGCCGGAAGCGTTGCTGGCGGACATTCGGCCGGACGTGCTAGTCAAGGGCGGCGACTATGCGCTCGACGACGTGGTGGGGGCGGATTTCGTGCGCGGCTACGGCGGCGACGTGCAGGTGCTTGGCCGCGTGGAGAACTGCTCCACCAGCAACATCGTCGCCCACATCAAATCGGCCCGCTAAGGCGTCGCACCGCCACCGCCGCCGAGCACCGCCGCGGCGTTGGCTTGAAGGTGATCCCGGCGCAGCGTGCCGGTGACGACGGCGCTCACCCCTGGCAGGCGGACTATCGCGCCCAGCCCGGCCGGGTCCGCCCGGGCGCCGCTGCCCATCGGCTTCTTCACCAGCACCCCAACGCCAGCAGCAGCGGCTTCGACAACGAGCGGCGTCTGGCTGCCGTCGCCGGCATTGACGGCGCACATCACCACGTCGGCGAGGCGCAAGGCCGCCCGTCCATCATCCAGTCGCTTGCCGGAATACCCCACGCAGCGCACCACGCCCTCCCGCTGCAAGCGGCGGAGGGCGGCGAAGGCGCCGGCGGTTTCGACAGCGGCCACGGCGCGGCCGTCCGAATGCACCGACACCACGTCCAGCATGTCCGTGCGCAAGCGCCGCAGCGACCGCTCGACGCTGCGCAGCACGTGGTCGGCGCCGAAGTCGTAGCGCGATGCGCCAGCAGCGAACTCCTCCCCCACCTTGGTGGCGAGCACCCAGTGCCGTCGATCTCCGGCAATGGCCTCGCCGAGCCGCTGCTCGCTGCGGCCGTAGGCCGGCGCCGTGTCCAGAAGATCGATGCCGAGACGTTTCGCCGTCGCCAGGAGGTCGGCGATCTGGCCGTCGCTGGGCAACTCGAAGGGACGCGGGTACTTGACGCCGCTGTTGCGCCCGAACTTTACCGTGCCGAGGCCGAGCAGCGAGACGGCGACGCCGCAAGCCAACGGGCGCTTCGGCATGGCTGCCGGCTTCTTGCCGCTCACGTCTTGCCGGCAGCAGGCTGGTCGTAGGGCGGCGTGGCCCGCTGCAAACCCCCGTTCGCGCCGCCAAGCCAGGGATCCGCTCGCGGCCGCAAGTGCGCCAGGCGGGCCCCCACCACGTCGCCGAGGCGCGGCGCAAGGGAGAGCTTGCCCGGCCAGCACAGCAGGCAGTTGCCGCGTTGCGCGACGAACACGTCCTCGAACCGATGGCCGCCCCGGGCTGGCTCGGCGCGATCCACGGCGTGCAGGCGGAACTCGGCCCCGGCCAGGTCCAGCGCTGGCACGGTCCTAGCCAGCAAGCGGCGCACCGCGGCCAGCTGCGCCGCCGCGGTGCGGCCGACGCCCCCGGTCGCTGCCCGCCCGCCCAGGTAGAGTGTCCGGCCATGGCTGGTGATGGTGAGGTCCGGCATGGTGCCGAAGGGCCGCGTCAGGCAGTGGGCGAACAACCTCGGCGGCTGGCGCAACCGCACGCTCGCCTGGCGCAGCGGCCGGCGCACCATCGCCACGTCGGCAAAGCCAGCCCGGACCGCCAAGGCGCCGTTGCCGGCGCCGGCCGCGAAGACGTAGGCGCTGGCGCGAACGACGCCGGCGGCGGTCTCGATGCCGGCGACGCCCCCGGCTGCGCGGACGATGTCCTGCGGCGCAACGTCGGCGCGTACCAGCCGAAGGCGGACCGGGGCGGCCAGACGGCCGATCAGCCTCGGCACGTCGATCACGAAGTCCCGAAGCGGCAGCAGCAGGCCGCGGCGGTAGGGGCTTGGCGCCGCTGTCCAGCGCCCGCCCGACGCGCAGGAGCCCGAGGCGCCGAAGAAGGCGCCCGCAAGCAGGGCCCGCGGCATCGCCCAGCCGGCCGGACAGTACAGGTGGAGTTGCTCGGCGAGGACCGGAACGCCGCGCAGATCGACATCGCCCTGGCCCGCCAACGCCGCTCGCCAGCGCGCCGGCATGGACTCGAGCGCCCCCGCCGCAGCGGCACCGCGCCCACCGAGGCGATACTTGAAGCCACTGTGGACGATGCCTTGCGCCGCCGCCGTCTGGGTGCCGCCTATTGCGCCGGCCTCGCACACCGCCACCGCCAGGGATCGCCGCGCGAACACGTTCGCCAGCCACAAGCCGGCAACGCCGGCGCCGACGATGGCCACGTCTACGTCGATGCGATCTTCCATTCCGATGGCGGACGCCGCGCCGTGGGCCGCGCTCGCTCCGGGCGAGCATAACCGTCTGCCGGCGAGCAGCGTGAACCTCCCCCTTTCTGTCCGCAACTCTGCCCGCAACTCCGCCCACAACGCGGCCTACAACACGCTGCTGCTGGTCGCCCTGCCGTGGGTGCTCGGGCGGCTGTACTGGCGCTCCTGGCGCGAGCCGGCCTACCGGGAGCGCATCGGCGAACGGTTCGGCGGCGTACCCCGGCAGCCGCCGGGCGCCGTCTGGTTCCACACCGTCTCCGCTGGCGAGGCCAACGCCGCGGCGCCGATCATCCGCGCCTTCCACGAACGCCGCCCGGGGCGGCCCCTGCTTGTGACCACCATGACGCCGGCCGGCAGCGAGCGCGTACGCGCCCTGCTCGGCGGCATCGCGACGCACTGCTACGCGCCCTACGACTATCCCTGGGCGGTGCGGCGCTTTCTGGGCCGCGTGCGGCCGAAGGCGCTGGTGCTGATGGAGACGGAGCTGTGGCCGAACACCATCGCCGCGGCGGTTGCCGGCGGCGCCGGCGCCTATCTGGTCAATGCCCGGCTGTCGGACCGCGCCGCTCGCCGCTACGCCCGGGTGCGCCGGCTCATGGCGCCGACCCTGGCCCGCCTCGACGGCGCGCTCTGCCAGTACGAGGACACGGCCCGGCGCCTGCGGGCCCTCGGCGCGGGGCGCGTGGCGGTCACCGGCAGCGTCAAGTTCGACGCCGAGCCGCCGGCCGACCAGGCAGCGGCGGACATGGGCGGCGCCGACACGCCGACGTGGATCGCCGGCAGCACCCATCCGGGAGAGGAGGCGGTGCTGCTCGCCGCCCATCGGCGGCTGCGGCAACGCTGCCCGCGCCTGCGCCTGATCCTCGTGCCCCGCCACCCGGCACGGGCGGCGGAAGTCGCAGGCCTGGTCCGCCAGCACGGGTTCTCCCATGCCCTGCTCTCCGAGCGGCAGGCAGGGGAGAACGCGGCCGTGCTGGTAGTGGACGTGATGGGAGCACTGGCGGGCCTCTACGGCGTCGCCGACGTGGCCTTCGTCGGTGGCAGCCTGGATCGCACCGGCGGCCACAATCCCATCGAGGCGGCGCTGCACGGCGTGCCATTCCTGATGGGTCCCGCCCGATTCAAGATCGAGGAGATCTGGCGGCGCTTCGCAGCGGCGCAGTGCTGCCACCCGGTGCGGGACGCCGCCGACATCGCGGATGCCGTGCAGCGCCTGCTGGAGAACCCCGAGCGCCGCCTCGAAGAAGGCCGGCGGGCGAAGGCCGTGGTCGCCGCCAACCGCGGCGCCACGAAGGCGGTCGTGGAACGGCTGTGCGCCTGGATCGACGAGGACTGAAAAGTTCGGCCGACGCTTCGCCCAGCTACTAAACAGCAAGGGAAACCAACGCGTACGATCGCCGCGGCACAAACCGAAGTCCGCAACGCCGCGGCGGGTTTTCGTTGCGGCGAGTTCTGCCAGAACTGTGAACGCTTAAGTGCCAGGACGATTGCGAGCCTGTTCATTGGGTTCAGTATCCCATGCGGAACGTGTGGATGCCGAGGGTGCGGCAGGGCGTTCGCAACGCCCGTCTGGTCCTTGCGGCGGCGTCCGCTAGACTCTGCGCATGGCCAAGGCACTTCTGGACAGCCAAGCGGGTGGCCGTTCCTCGGCGCAGCCGGCCAGCTTGGCGGCGGGCATGCGGGTGCTCGCCGGGGATGGCACCGCGTTCACCGTCGGCGCCGCGCTGGCGGCGGCGTACCGGCCCGGCGACCGGCTAGCGGCTGCCGGGCGCGCCGGCCTGCTGCACATTCCGGCTGCCGAACAGGCGCGGGCGGCGGCGGCCGTGGACGCTGCCCAGGCCGCCTTCGGGGCCATGCACGATGTCGACGATGCGGCCATCGTCGCCTTCTACCGCTATGCCGCCAAGGCGCTGGAAGACGACGCGGTGTGGCAGGGCATTGCCGCCGTCAACGCCGAAGACGTCGCCGCCGCCAAGCGCCGCGGCCGTGCCACCACGCGCCTCGAAGTCTCGGCGGCGATGCGGGCGAACATGGTCGCCGGGCTGCGGGGCTGGGCGGCGATACCGTCGCGGCGCGGGGCGGTCATGGAGACGGTGCGGCACGAGGGCTTTCGGGTGGAGATGGTCGGTGCGGCACTCGGCATCGTGGCGTTCGTCTTCGAGGGACGCCCGAACGTGCTGGCGGACGCCTGCGGCGTGCTGCGCGGCGGCAACGCCGTGGTGCTGCGCATCGGCAGCGACGCCCTGGCCACCGCCCGCGCCATCCTGCGCTTGGCGCTGGCGCCGGCGCTGGCAAAAGCCGGTCTTCCCGCTGGCGCGGTGGCGCTGGTGGACAGCGTCGCCCACGCCGCCGGCTGGGCGTTGTTCCTCGACAACCGGCTGTCCCTGGCCGTGGCCCGCGGCTCCGGGGCCGCGGTGGCCGCACTGGGCCATCTGGCCCGCAGCGTCGGCACGCCGGTGAGCCTGCACGGCACCGGCGGCGCCTGGATCGTCGCGTCCGCCCATGCCGAGGACCGGGACCTCCACCGCGCCATCGTGGCGTCGCTGGATCGCAAGGTCTGCAACACGCTGAACACCCTGTGCGTGGTCGCCGCCGACGGCCGCGGGGCTTCTCGAGGGCAGGTCGCGCTGGCGGCGCTGGCAGAGGCCGGGCGGCGGCGCGACACCGGCTTCAAGCTCCATGTTGCGGCCGGCAGCGAGCAGCTGGTGCCGGCGCGCCTCTTCCGGGAGCGGGTGCCCGTGGTCCGTGCCGCCGGCACGGTGTGCGAACCGCAGGCCGAGAGCATCGCCACAGAAGCGCTTGGCACGGAATGGGAGTGGGAGGAGACGCCGGAGATCTCCCTGGCGGCGGTGGAGTCCGTGGACGCCGCGGTGGGGCTGTTCAATGCGTTGAGCCCGCGCCTCGTCGGCTGTCTCGTGTCCGCCGACGCCGCCGAACACGAGCGCTTCTTCGCCACCCTGGACGCGCCCTTCGTCGGCGACGGCTACTCGCGCTGGGTGGACGGCCAGTTCGCCCTCGGCAAGCCGGAGCTTGGGCTCTCGAACTGGGAGCACGGACGGCTGTTCGCCCGGGGCGGCGTGCTCGCCGGCGACGGGGTCTTCACGGTGCGCACCCGCTACGTCCAGGAGCGCTGAAGCCGCGGCGGGCGCCATGCCGCCTAGTCGTGGCGCAGCGCTTCTATCGGATCCAGCTGTGCCGCGCGGCGGGCCGGCCAAATGCCGAAGAACAGGCCGACGCCGACGCTGAAGGCCACCGCCAAGGCCACCGCGTCGGCGGAAATGAACACGTTCCAGTTGGCGAGCGACGCCAGCGCCCAAGCGCCGCCGGCGCCGAGGCCGATGCCGAGCAGGCCGCCGAGAGCGCCGATGGTCAACGCTTCGATGACGAACTGCATCAGAATGTTCATGCGCGTGGCGCCGAGGGCCTTGCGGACGCCGATCTCCCGGGTGCGTTCCGTGACGGACACCAGCATGATGTTCATGATGCCGATGCCGCCGACCAGCAGGGAGACCCCGGCGATGCTGGCGAGCAGCACCGCGAAGATGTCCGCTGAAGCCGCTGCCATGTCGATGAACTGGCGACGGTTGAGGATCATGAAGTCGTTGTCCTCGCCGGGGCGGATCTTGTGTTCCCGGCGCAGCACGCGCTCGATGTCCACCATGCCGGCTTCCAGCGAGTAGCCGTCCGCCACCTGGGCGGAGAGGCCCCGCAGCCGGTCGTGCCCGAAAACGCGGAGTTCCGCGGTAGTAAGGGGTATGAAGACGTCGTCGTCCGGGTTGGGCCCGAAGCGAGCGCCCACCTCCGCGAACACGCCGATGATCTCGAAGGGGATGCGCCCGATCAGCAGCGTGCGACCGACCAAGAGCTCGGCATCCATCTCCAGATTCGCCGGCACCTCGGCGCCGAGCACCGCGAGGCGGCGCTTGGCCGCCAGGTCCCCGGCGGTGAACATGCGCCCGTGGGCCACCGCCAGGCGATGCACTTCGGGGTAGCGTTCCGTGGTGCCGTTCACCGTGTGGTGCAGGTTCCTGTTGCCGAACTTGATCTGCCGTCCGGCGCCCAGCTCCGGCACCACCGCGGCCAGCACCTGGCTGTCCCGACGCAGCGCTTCGTAGTCGTCCACGGTGAGCGAGACGCGGTTGGCCGAGGCGACGCCGCGGAAGAAGGACTGCCCTGGCATCACCGACAGCACCCGGGCCCCGAGGCTCTCGATCTGCTCGTCAATGGCCCGCTGGGCACCCGAGCCCAACGCGACCATGGTGATCACCGCGGCGATGCCGATGATGATGCCAAGCATGGTGAGGCTGGAACGCAGCAGATTGGCGACAATGGACGACAGCGCCACGCGAACGGTCTCGAGCAGGGACACGGCTAGCGGCCGCTGCCGCGGCTCAGGCCGGGAATCCCCATGCGTCCGCTGATGCGGCGCTGGAAACTCTCCTGCGCCCGTACCAGCGAGGCGCTCGGCAGGATGAGCACCTGGTCGCCCTCGGCCAGCCCGAACACCACCTCCGCGTAGTCCAGGTCCGTGATGCCGGTGCGTACGCGCAGCGCCGTGGGCATGCCGTCGCGCAGCGCGAACACCAGGTGGTCGCCGCCGGTTTGCGACGCGGCGCCGCGCCGGCGGGGTGGCGCGTTGGCGCCCGGGCTCGCCGCCTCGGACCCGCCGCGCCGCCCGCCCGCCGAACCCCGGCCGTTGCCGGCCCGCGCGGCCATGCGCCGTCGCGCGGCGTCCGCCAGCTGCCGCTCTTCGGCCGTCAGCGTCTCGCCTCGGCGCAGCTTGGCGAACACCGCCCGCATGCGTTCCCGGCTGCCAGCCGGCGGTCCGCTGCCGGCCCGCCGGGGGCTCTGCCGCTCGCCGTCCCGGAGCGGCGGGGCCGGCGCGGCCTCCAGCATGGCGCGCACCTCGGCCACGGCGAGGCCGAGCACGCTGCCAGCGGCATAGACGTCCTCCGGCGTGCGCAGCGCCGCGTTGGGGACGGCGGGCACGTCGTCGCGCTGGGCGATCAGCAGTTCCACCTCGGCATTCATGCCCGGCTTCAGCAGCCGGTCCTGGTTTTCGATGTCGATCAGCACCGGAAACATGGTGACGTTCTGTACCGCCTCGGCCTGGGGCTCCACCTTGATGACCGCGCCCTGGAACGGCCGGCTCGGATAGGCGGCGACGTTCACCGTCGCAAGCTCGCCAGGACGCACCTTGCCGATGTCTATCTCGTCCACGAGCATGCGCACCTGCACATGCGACAGGTCCGCCATCTTCATGAGCAGCGTGCCGCCGCCGACGTCGCCCATGGGAGAGGAGATCACCTGGCCCTGCTCCACCAGGCGTTCGATCACCGTGCCAGCGATGGGCGAGAGGACGTCCGCGTCTTCGAGCGCGATGGCGGCGTTCTCCAGCTGGATCTCGCGCTGCACCACGGCGGACTTCGCGGTGGCGTGTTCGAGGTTGGTGCGCTCCCAGTCCGCCTTCGACAGCGACTGCCGTTCGTAGAGCGAACTCCCTCGTTCGAGGGCGGATTCGGCATTGGCGAGCTGCGCCTTGGCCACCTCCAGATTCGCCTCGGCAAGCTGCAAGGAGTTGTTGAGCACCCGGCGGTCGATGCGGGCCAGCAGGGTACCGGCCGCCACGTCGTCGCCGGTGTCCACGGGCAAGGAGAGAATCTCGCCGGAAGCCTTGGACTTCACTTCCACGGTGGTGACTGGTTCGATGGCGCCGGCGGCGTCGACGGCGATGCGAATGGAGCGCCGCTGCACCGGCACGGCCTGGTACAGCGCGGCTGGGGCTTCCGCCGCGGCCTGTTCGCCGCCCGCCAAGTCGCGCAGCTGTTCGCAGCCGGCGAGGAGCGTGGCGGCCAGACAGCAGATGCCGGCAGCTAAGCCGGGATTCGATCGTCCAAGAGTGCTTGGCGCCATGTTCAGTGTTCAGGGCCGGCGACGGCTGCCGGGCGCTTGGTGAAGTAGTCTCTGGTCACCACCCCGTCCCGCAGGTGCAGGTGGCGCTTGGCGCGGGCGGCGACCTCCGCCTCGTGGGTGACGAGGATGATGGTCTGGCCGGCGTCGTGGAGGGCCCCGAACAGGTCCATGATTTCGCGGCCGGTGCGGCTGTCGAGATTGCCCGTCGGTTCGTCCGCGAGCAGGATGTCCGGTTCGTTCACCAAGGCCCGGGCCACGGCCACCCGCTGCCGCTGGCCGCCGGACAGCTCGTTGGGCCGGTGCCCCATGCGCTCCCGGAGGCCCACGCGCCGCAGCGCCTCCTGCGCCCGTTCGCGCCGTTCGCGACGCCCGCAGCCGCCGTACATCAGCGGCACCTCGACGTTCTGCAACGCATTGGCCCGGGGCAGCAGGTTGAACGTCTGGAACACGAAGCCGATGCGTCGATTCCGCACCCTCGCCAGGGCCCGGTCGCCAAGCCCTGCCACATCCTCGCCGGAGAGGCGGTACTCCCCGTGGGAGGGTCGGTCCAGGCAGCCGATGATGTTCATCAGCGTGGACTTGCCGGAGCCGGACGGCCCCATGACGGCCACGTACTCGTTCTCGCCAATGGCGCAGTCCACGCCGCTCAAGGCGTCGATGACCTCGCTGCCCATGCGATAGCGCTTGCGCAGGCCGCGCACGTCGATGACCGGCGCCCGGGCGTTGGCTGCGGCGGGATCGTTCGGACGCTCGTTCACGTGGGCCACGCTCGAAGCACGGTCTTCAGGTTCCGGCACACTGGTCCGTTTGCGAATTGACGTGGCAAATGGCAAACCGCCCCAGCGTCGCTTCGGCCTGCCCAAGACGGGGATGTACCGCCCCGCAGCACGACGTGCGCTTGTTCCCAGCGACGGGGCTGGCGCCGTCGAGACGCATATTGATTCGGAGGCGGTACACACTAGCACCATACGCACCGGACGGCGCGAACTGTCGCCAGCCGCCGAGCTGGTCTGCGCGATCTCTGCCAGTGGCCGGCGGACATCTCGCACGGCGCCGCCGGCGGGCGTCTCTGCCTGGCGACGCGCCTCGACGACTAGGGTGGCGGTTGCCTTGTACACCAGCAAGAGGAGCAATCACCATGCGCAAACGAGTGGCACAGACAGCCCGACGCGGGCTCGCCGGCGTGGCAGTCGGCCTGGCGTTGGCGGCGAACTTCGCGGCTGCGGATGCCGCGTCGCGGTCCGCGCTGGCGGCCGTGGAGCGGACCGAGCCGCAGCACACGTCGGGCTATTGGGACTGGCCCGAGACGACCTGCCCCTACGCCGGCTGCACGCCCTGGTAGGCCGGCTCCGCCCCGCGGCCCACTGGCTGCCGCGGGGCGGTTGGCGGCTTTGGCCACGGCTGGGCGCAGGGCAGCGTCTCGGTCGGAACTCGAACCCGCTTGACAATGGGCGGCTGCTGGCCACCTTCACTCGTACCTGCGCCTTGGCTGCGGTCGGCAGACGAGGAGAGCGAGCAAGATGCCAGGCGATACCGCGAAGCAAGCTGGCGGCGCTGGCTGCCGCAGTGGGCGCCGACGCTGGCAGTGCTGGTGGCGCTGCTGGCCGTCGTGGTGCCGGCGACCTACTATCTCGGCGGCATGGACCAGAGGCTTGCCGGCGCGGAGGCCGGTCTGGCCCGCGTGGAGTCCCGCATGGACGCGATGGAAACGCGCATGGCGGCCCTGTTCGCCGACATCCGCACCGAACTGCGCGAACAACGGCGCGAGATTGCCGACGTCCGCGAGCGGGGTCTCCGCCCTCGAAGCGCTGGACGGCTAGGATGGGCAGTGGGACTCGTGGACGAGCCCCGCAGCCCAAGCGGCCAGATCTTCAACAAGAGCCGCGCCAGCAAAACTGAGACACTGCCGGCTGGCCCGTCATGGCCGTCGCGCACCCGCCGTTGCTATACTCCGCGCCTGCGCTTGGCGCGAGAGCGGAGCTGCTGGGACTGCCCGTGCCGGGCAGTCGAGGCGCTGTCGCTGACAGACACACACGGAGATACCTTCGATGATCCTCTCTTCGCTCAACCACCTTTTGGACCTGCTGAGCGGGGGCAAGCCAGTCCCGGCGGATCGTCAGGCGGTCGTCAACGAGACGGTGCTGCTGGTGCTAGCGCGGGCCACCGAGTCCGACGCCAACATCAAGCCGGTGGAAGTGGAAACGGTCCGGGAAATCGTCCGCAAGACCACCGGCGAAGACGTCAGCGCCGCAGACGTGCGGGTGGCGGCGCGCTCGAAGATCTACGAAGACGCGCCCTTGGAACGCCACTTGGCGAACGTGCGCGGGCAGATCGACGAGGCAGACCGCGTGACCATCGCCAAGGCGCTGGCGGAAGTGATTCTCGCGGACCAGCGCGTCACCGCCAAGGAAGCCAGGTTCTTCAACATGGTCGCCGAGGCGCTGGCGCTATCGCCGGCGGCGCTCTGCGGCCTGCTGGCTACCGACTAGCGGTTCGATTCCGAATTGACATGGCAAATGGCGCGTTCGTCTGTCGTCGCCTCGGCGTACGCTACTTGGGGATGTGCCGCCCCGCAAGGCCGCCGGGTATCCCGCCCGCTGGAACACACGTCATTTTGGAAGCGGCACACTAGCGCGGTGAGGAACCCCGCCTGTCAAGCAGGCTAGGGGCTCGTCTCTCCTGGATATCTGCTGTGCCGCCGGCCGCTGCCAGCGGTCCGGCGTGGCGTCACGTCGGCGAGAGGTCCGCCGCCAGCGCCGCGGCGCTCTCTGCGGCCAGCGTCGCTTGGCAGCGCAGCTCGTCGTGGTCGATGCCGAACGTGACGGCGCCGCCGGCGCGAACCGCCTGCCGCTGCGCGTCGTCCAGCTCGAAGCGCAGAAAATGCACCGCCGCCGTCTTGTCCCGGTCGGTGCGCTGCAAGTCGTCGTTGGCGAACGCGAAGTTCGGCGGCAGGTCCGCGAGGCGCAGCCACACCCGGTGCTCCACGCCCGGCATCCGAGCCAAGGCGGCGGCGCGTTGCCGCGCATCCTCGTACTCGATGAGAAAGGTGGCCTTCCAGTTGCGGCCGTCTGGAATCAACGGGTTGTAGGTGGCGATCTCCGCCTCTATGGCGGCGGGCTCGAAAATGCGCTCTACGCGCAGCATCTCCTGCACTTGGTACTTGATGGTGAGGAAGTCCTCGAACAGCAGCGTCGCGTGGGGTCCAAGGGCCACCCGGCGAGGCTTCTTGTGGGCGATCACCAGCCGCCGAAAGGCCGCGCGTTCAGCGGCGTACTCCTCGAGGCTCCAGAGCTTGGCGCGAGCTAGCTTTTCCATCGCAGTCCCATCGCGGCCCCAACGCGGCCCATCCCGGAACGAGCGCCGGAAAAGGCCCCGCGCGACACGGGGCCTTCCGCGGTCAGACCATCGCGTCCAAGGCCTTCTGGAAGCGGTTGGCGTGGGAGCGTTCGGCCTTGGCCAAGGTCTCGAACCAGTCGGCGATCTCGTCGAAGCCTTCGTCCCGGGCCGTCTTCGCCATGCCGGGGTACATGTCCGTGTACTCGTGGGTCTCCCCGGCCACCGCGGCCTTGAGGTTGTCGCTGGTGGTGCCGATGGGCAGGCCGGTGGCCGGATCGCCGACGCCCTCCATGTACTCGAGGTGGCCGTGGGCATGGCCGGTCTCGCCTTCCGCGGTGGACCGGAACACCGCCGCGACGTCGTTCTCGCCTTCGATGTCCGCCTTCGAGGCGAAGTACAGGTACCGGCGATTGGCTTGGGATTCGCCGGCGAAGGCATCCTTCAGGTTCTGCAAGGTTCTGCTGTCGTTCAGTTCCACTCGAAGCTCCTCATCCGGTTGGTCGTAGCGCGATTATAGCGCGGCGGCCACGCCGCGACGTGGCGATCGGAGCGGCCGGATCGGTCAGTGCTGGCGGTCCGCGCCGGCGTAGGTGAGGCGTCGCCACAGCCACTCCAAGGGGCCGAATCGATGGCGCCGCAGCCAGTAGACGCTGAACACGATGGCCAGCAGCCACTCGGCCAGCACGACGCCGTACAGCTGGTGCCGGGGCAGTTCGTTCCACAGCGCCAGGCCGAACCCGTGGAATACCGCGAGCCCCAGAACGCTCTGCAGGATGTAGTTGGTGAGCGCCATACGGCCGACCGCGGCCAGCGCCCGGCGCAGCCTCGGCCAGCTGCCGCCCAAGCACACGAGGGCGACGAGGCCGAGATATCCGAGGGCCAGCGCCACGCGGCCGAGGTCCTGGCTCGGCACCGAAATGCCGGACACCCACTGCACCGCGAAGCCGCTGCGGGCCTTCATTGCCACCTCGAAGGCGTTGACGCCGAGGCCGAGGGCCAGACCGCCGCCGGCCAGCCGCCGGTAGAAGCCGGGACTGCGGCTGCCGCGCAGCACGCCGTTCTTGTACAGCGCCATGCCGAGCACCATGCAGCCGAGGGCGTCCCAGAACAGGAACAGCGGATAGACGGCCAGCAGGCTGCCGACGTCCTTGGCGTTGGCGACGAAAGCCGCTGCGTAGTCCGCGCCGAACTTGGTCCGTTCGTTGGCGAGCGCCTCGGCAGGGGGGTAGAAGTTCGCCCGCAGCTCGGCCCACTCGCCAACCACGGCCTGCTCCGATGCGGCTACGGCTTCGCCGGCCGCCATGCGCGCCTCGACCGCGGCGGCCTCGGCCGGCAGTTCCGTCAGCAGCGCGAACATCGCGCCGTAGAACAGCAGCAGGTAGCCGAACACCAGGCCGGCGGTGGCGAACAGCGCCTTGGGCGAGAAATTCCGCAGCGGATAGAGCGCCATGCCGGCCAGCGCGTAGAGCATCAGGATATCGCCGGTCCACAGCAGCACGAAGGCGTCGATGAGGCCAAAGGCCAGCAGCAGCATCTGCCGCCGGTAGTAGATGCCAGCGGGCTTGGCCCGCGGCCCCGTGGCGAAGATCACCACACCAGCGCCGAACAGCATGGAAAAGAGCGCCCGCAGCACGCCCTCGGCGCCGAGCTCCACGGCGGCGTAGACGGCGAAGTCGATGCCGGCCGTGGCACCGTCGGTGGTGGGGTCCGAGTAGGCGCGGAAAGGCAGCCCGAAGGCCAGGATGTTCAGCAGCAGAATGCCCAGCAGCGCAAAGCCCCGCACCACGTCGATGGCTTCGATGCGCTCGGCGGGGGCGACGGGGTGTGCAGCCACCTGGCCATCCTACAGCACGGAAGCGGCGGCGGTGGCTGCTAGACTGCCCCGATGGCGCAGACCGACAGCACCCTTGGCCGCTACGACGTGGTGTCCTGCGAAGACGAGCCGCTGATCCTCGTCGACGAACGCGACCAACCCGTTGGCAGCCTGGCGAAGTCCGCCTGCCACGACGGCGGCGGCGTCCTGCATCGGGCCTTTTCGCTGTTCGTGTTCAACGCCGCTGGCGAGACGCTGCTGCAGCGCCGCCATCCGAGCAAGCGGCTGTGGCCGGGCTACTGGGCGAACAGCTGCTGCTCGCATCCCCGCGTCGGCGAGGACACGCTGGCGGCGGTACGGCGCCGGGCGGAAGACGAGCTCGGCTTGACGATCCGGGCCGAGTTTCTGTTCAAGTTCCAGTATCGGGCCGCGTTTGCGGAAGAGGGAACCGAGTTCGAACTGTGCTCGGTCTACATCGGCCGCATCGCCGCTGGCGCCGCGCCGCGCATCAACCGGGCCGAGATCGCCGAGTGGCGCTGGGTTGGGGCAGCGGCCTTGGACCAGGAGATGCGCCAGGCGCCGGACACCTTCGCGCCTTGGCTGAAACTCGAGTGGCGGCGGCTGCGGGAAGAATTCCAGAACCGCATCGGACCGATGCCCTAGCGTACCGCTTCCGAACAGCGCGGCCCCGTCGCCGGAACAAGCGCGCGTCGCGCTGCGGGGCGGCACGTCCTCGTCCTTATGGCATGCCGAAGCGACACCGGGGCGGTTTGCCATTCGCCACGTCGGTTCGCAAACGGACCGCCAGGCCAACCGATTGCGATGACGGGTGGGCTGGCGGCACGGGCCGATCTGGACCATCACTCCAATGTGGCTTTGGTACCAGCCGTCCGTCCTCGGGTCCCCTCAGGGCGACGGGCTGGCCGGAGGGCGGAGCAGCCAGCCGACGAGGCCCGTCGCCACAAGGGCGCCGACCAGCTGCGCGGCGATGAAAGCCGGCGCGTCCGCTGGCGCGATGCCGCTGAAGGTGTCGGTAAACGCCCGCGCCACGGTCACTGCGGGATTGGCGAAGGACGTGGACGCCGTGAACCAGTAGCCGGCGCTGACGTAGAGGCCCACCATCGCCGCCACCGCCGACGGCCGGGCGTGGCGCGTGGCGAGGATGGTGGTCACCAGGCCGAAGGTCGCCACGCCCTCCGCCAGCCACTGGCCGCCGCCGCTGCGCGTTCTGGAGGAGAACTGCGCCACGTCCAACTCGAACATCGCGTGCGCCAGGGCGACGCCGAGCAGGCCGCCGGCGAACTGGACGAGGACGAAGGCCACGGCGCGGCCGCGGCCGATCTCCCGCCGCGCCAGGAAGGCGAGCGTGACGGCCGGATTGAAGTGGGCGCCCGAGATCGGGCCGAACATGGTGATCAGCACCGCCAGCATGGCGCCGGTGGCGAGGGTGTTGCCGATCAGCGCCAGCGCGTCGTTGCCGCCAGCGAGGCGCTCGGCCATGATGCCGGAGCCGACCACCGCGGCCAGCAGCAGCAGCGTGCCCAGCGTCTCGGCGGCCAGCTGCCTCGATGCCATGCCTCGTTCTCGGTTGCGTCCGAAGCGGATCGGGCAAGCGTAACGCCGGCGCATGACGAGACGCTGCGGCGGCCGGGCGCCTGACCTGCTTGACGGGCGCGGACCTTCATGCGATCGGCGCTCGAGCGATAGAACCCGCACCGTCGTTTCGTCGTTCTCGCTGTTCTCGCTTCCGACGCGGGACGCAAAAGCGCGAACGGGTGTATGCTTAACGGCTTGCCCGCAAGAGAGCTGAGGTTTGAGTTCTTCCCCCGGCGCATCCGGGATCTCCATGCTGCTCCGGTTCGTACTCCTGCGGATCGCGCGTTCGGCCCCATGGGCCTTGCTTGTCGGGACTGCCGCGGCCGCCCTCGCGACCGCCGAGCCGCCGGTGGGGCCCTTGCCCGCCACGCTCGATGTCGCCGCCAACGGCCATGTGGCGCTGGCGCGGCGGCCAGCCGAGGTCCGCATGCGTATCGACGGCGCCCTGGACGAGCCGGCGTGGGAGGGCATCGAGGCGCATGAGGACTTTCGCCTCATCGATCCGGACACCCTCCGCCCCGGCAAGCTGCCGACGCGCCTCAAGATGTTCTACACCGAGCGCGGCTTCTACCTCGGCGTGGACATGGCACAGCCCGCGGACACGCTGGTGGAACACCTGAGCGGGCGGGACCAAGGCTTCCTGAACCGCGACTACTTCTCCTTCACCCTCGACACCTCCGGCGAGGGCCGCTACGGATTCTGGTTCCAGCTCAACCTCGGCAACAGCGTCTCCGACGGCACCATCCTGCCGGAGCGGCAGTACAGCCAAAGCTGGGACGGCGCCTGGCGGGGGGCCACGGCGCGCACCGAAGAAGGCTGGAGCGCCGAGTACTTCATCCCCTGGTCGCTGGTGAACATGCCCCGGGCAAACGGCACGCGCACCATCGGCATCTTCGCCCAGCGCAACGTCGCGCATGCGGACGAGCGCTACGCCTGGCCGCCGCTGCCGTGGACCAAGCCGAAGTTCCTTTCCGAGTTCGTGCCGCTGGCGCTGCGCGACGTGAGTCCCCGGCAGCAGGTGAGCGTCACGCCCTACGTCTCCGCCAGCTACGACCGGTTCGCTGGCACAGGCGCGGCGCCCAAGGCGGGCGTCGATCTGTTCTGGCGGCCGTCGAGCAACCTGCAGCTCACGTCGACGCTGAATCCGGATTTCGGCAACGTCGAGGCGGACGACGTCATCGTCAATCTCGCCAACTACGAGACCTTCTTCCCGGAGAAGCGCCTGTTCTTCCAGGAGGGCCAGGAGGTGTTCACGACCAACGGGCGCATGTTCGGCGACATCCGGCTGCTGCACACCCGGCGCATCGGCGGGCCGGCGCCGCCGCCGGAGACCGCGCCGGGGGTGTCCCTCGCCGGAGGCGGCGGCGGGCGGCCAACCGACTTGCGCGGCGCTCTGAAGGCGACCGGCCAGAACGGTGCCTTCCGCTACGGATTTCTGGGCGCTCAGGAGGACGACACCAGCTTCGATGCCTTCCAGGGCGAAACCCCGATCACGTTGCGCCAAGAAGGCCGGCGCTTCGGCGCCATGCGCCTCGTGTACGAGCGCGCCAACGGCGACTACCGGGCGCTGGGGATGTTGACGACCAGCGTCCAGCACCCGCAGCGCCGAGCCACCGTCCACGGCATCGACAGCCAGTACGTGAGCCCCGAGGGGCGCTGGCATGCGTCCACGCAGCTCGTCCAGACCAGCATCCACGGCGGCGGCGCCGACGGCAGGGGCGGCTTCGTGGACGTCAAGTACACGCCCCGGCAGGGGCTCTCCCACTACCTCTCCCTGGATGCCTTCGACGACGCCATCGACTTGAGCGACCTCGGCTACCTGCGCCGCAACGACTATCGCCGTCTCAACTATCGGATGCGTCTGTCGATGCCGCAGGTCGCCGGTTTCCGCGACACCCGCACCCAGCTGCGGTTCGATCGCATGTGGAACACCGCGGGCAAGGTCGTGGGCGCCGAGATTTCCTTCGATCAGCGGCTGATCCTGCGGAATCTCTCTCAGATCCGCGTCAGCGGCGGCGTGCGACCAGGCCGCTACGACGACCGGGCCAGCTTCGGCAACGGCATCTTCCGCATCGACGACGGCTGGGAGGTGGAGCTGCGCTACTACTCGGATTCGTCGCGCCGCCTCGCGTATTCCGTTCGCCAGCGCTGGTCCCAGGAACCCGCCGGCGGTCTGGCGCTGCGCACCCAGGGCTTCCTGCGCTGGCGCCCGACGGACCGCGTCACGATGGGCTTGGGTTTGCGCTACGTGGACCGGGAAGCCTGGCTGCTGCATCGCGCCGGCGGCGACTTCACGGCCTACGCGGCCAACGAGCTGATGCCGAACTTCGATCTGAGCTACTTCTTCACGGCCCGCCAGCAACTGCGCATGGCGTTCCAGTGGGTGGCCATCGACGCCGACGAACGCCGCTTCTTCCGCATGCCCGCGGAGCCGGGCCTGCTGCTGCCGCGCGTCAAGGAGGACTCTGCCGGCACGGACGACTTCGCCATCTCGCGCATGAACATGCAGCTGCGCTACCGGTGGGAGATCGCGCCGCTCTCGGATCTGTTCGTGGTGTACACCAGAAACGCCGCGGCGCCCTACGCGGACGCCGTCGGGCAGGGCTTCGGCGATCTGTTCGGGCGCACCCTGGCCGAGACCACCGGCGAGAACCTGGTGCTGAAGCTGCGCTATCGGTTCGGGAGTTGACGCCGATGGCGTTCGAGCACGAGGAGTAGGCGAGGCGCGTTCGGCGCCTGAGCGCCGCCTTTCACGACAGTGCTCTTGCAGCCAGGGGAGTGGCGCGGCCGGGGCTCCCTGCGCCCCGCGAATGCCGCCACCGGGACCCCGTTCACGGCCCGCATCCAAGTGACCGACGAAGCCAAACAGTCCGGCGCCGCGGGCTGGCTGCTCGACGCCAAGCTGGAGTTGCAGGGGCACGACGCCCGCCTGTTGGCTTGGGTGGCGGCCGACGAAGTGGGCACCTACGCCGTTTCCCTGCGCGGCGAGGGCATGGACGCGCAAGGCACCGCGAAGCTCGACAGCGAACCGCACCTGGGCCTCCTGTGGGACGACGCCGGGGCCCACATCGCTTTCGCCGTCTTCGTGCTGCGCGACAGCCACGGCATTCGCGGCTTCCGCCGCCGGGGCGAGGAAGTCTGGACCTGGGAGCTGGCGCTGCAACCCGGGCAGCGGCAACGCGGCGCGCCGCAACCGGACGGCAGCAAGGGCAAGGGGCGCGGCGGCAACGTGATCTCCCTGGCGGCGCGCCGACGACAGTGAGGCGCGGCGGATCGTCAACGGCCGCCCTTGTGCTCGCCGCGGCGTGGCCGGCGCTTGCCGACCCGCTGCCGCTGGCGCCCTGCCACCTCGCCGCCGCCGAGGGGCGGATCGAGGTGGACGCGCAGTGCGGCACGTTGTCCGTGCCCCTCGACTGGGACGATGCCGGCGGCGGCGACATCGAGCTGGCCGTCGCCATCGTGCCGGCGCTGGCCGAGCAGCCGTTGCCGGACCCGCTGGTGGTGCTCGCTGGCGGCCCTGGGCAGGCGGCCACCGAGTTCTACGCCAGCGGCCATTCGGCCTTCGACCTGGTGGCCCGGGAGCGGGACGTGCTGCTCGTCGACCAACGGGGCACCGGCGGCTCCGCAGCGCTCGCTTGCGACAATGTCGACGCGCTCGGCCCGCTGGGGCCTTCGGCGCCAGACGAAGCGGATTGGGTGGCGGCCTGGGTGTACGCGGTGCTCGCCTGCCTGACCGAGCTTGTACACGATCCGCGCTTCTTCACTACCAGCGCCGCGGTGCGGGACCTGGATGCGGTCCGCCAACGCCTCGGCTACCAACGCCTGAACCTGTACGGCATCTCCTACGGCACCCGGGTGGCGCAGCACTACCTGCGGCGCTACCCGCAGCGCGTTCGCAGCGTGGTGCTGGACGGCGTCCTGCCGCCGACGCTGGCCCTTGGCCCGGACGTCGCGCCGGCCAGCCAGGCCGCCCTCGACGCCCTGCTCGAACGCTGTCGGCAGGATGCCGCCTGCGAGGCGGCGTTCCCGCGTCTTGGCAGCCAGTTTCAGGCCTTGCTGGCGCGGCTGACCGCGGTGCCGGTGGAAGTGACCGTGGACCATCCTCTCACCGGCGTTGCCACCACGCTGGCCCTCAACCGCCATGCCGTCGCCGGCATCACCCGGCTCCTGGTGTACTCGCCGCTCACTGCGAGCCTGTGGCCGCCGGCCGTCGCCGCCGCCTACGACGGCGACTACGTTCCCCTGGCGACCCAGGCCACCGCGGTGGCGGACGCGGTCGGCGACCTCGCCGTGGGGCTGAACTACGCCGTGCTGTGTACCGAAGACGCGCCGTTCTGGGGCGATGTGGACTGGGCGGCGCAGGCCGCCACCTACATGGGGGCGGCGTTCGCGGCGGTCACCGAAGGCGTCTGCCGGGAGTGGCCCCGGGGCATTCTGGACAACGATCTGAAAGCGCCGCTCGCCAGCGACAAGCCGGCGCTGCTGCTGAGCGGCGAGCTGGACCCCATAACGCCGCCGCGCTACGGCAGCGCCGTGGCCGCGGACCTTGCCGGCGCCCTGCACGTCGTCGGTCCGGGCCAGGGCCACGGCATGGTCGTCGTACCCTGCGCGGCGCGGATCATGGCGGACTTCGTGGCCGCCGGCTCGGTTGCCGGGCTCGACGTTAGCTGCGTCGAGCGCATCCGGCCGGCGCCGCTGTTCGTCTCCAGACTGGGCCCGGGACCGTGATCGAGGCGCTTGGTCTCAGCAAGCGTTTCGGCGCCGTCGAGGCGTTGCGGGGAACGAGCTTCCGCGCCGAGGACGGCCGCATCACCGGGCTGCTCGGGCCCAACGGCGCCGGCAAGTCCACGGCGCTGCGCATTCTCTACACGGCCTTGCGGGCAGACGCCGGCAAGGCCAGCGTGGACGGCCTGGACGTCGCCTCGGAGCCGGTGGCGGTGCGCCGCCGCATCGGCGTGCTGCCGCACAACGCCAGCCTCTACGGCAACCTGACGGCCCGGGAGAACATCGCCTACTACGCCGCCATGCAGGGCGTTGGCGACAAGGCGTCGCGCACGGCGCTGGTGGACCGCGCCATCGACACCGTCGGCATCGGCGACATCGCCGGCCGCCGCGCCAAAGGCTTCTCCCAGGGCCAGCGCATTCGCGTGGCGCTGGCCCGAGCTCTGGTCCACAACCCGCGGACGTTGATTCTGGACGAGCCGACCAACGGCCTGGACGTGATGGCGACGCGAGCATTCCGCGCCGCGGTTCGCGCCCGCCGCGACGCTGGCTGCTGCGTGCTGTTCTCCAGCCATGTGATGCAGGAAGTGGCGGCGCTGTGCGACCGCATCGTGATCCTGGCCGACGGCGCGGTGGCGGTGGCCGGCAGCGCCGAGGAGATCCGCGCCGCCACGGGCCGCGAGGATCTCGAGGAAGCGTTCATCAGCGTGGTCGGCCGCGCCACTGCCGGCTAGGCGGAGCCGGAGGCAAGGCAGTTGCCGATCCAGGCTACGCCCGGCATGGAACGGTTCCCCGCCGCCGGCGGCGTCCGGCTGGCGCTGGCGGTGTTCCGCAAGGAACTCTCCGACAGCCTGCGCGAGCGACGAGCCGTGGTCTCCGCGTTCCTGTTCGGCCCGCTGCTCGGCCCGGTGCTGTTCGGCGTGGTGATCAACTTCGCCGTGTCGCAGCAGATGGACGAGGCGCTGGCGCCGATCGCGGTCCCCGTGCTCGGCGGGGAGACGGCGCCCAATCTGGCGGCCCACCTCGCCACCCACGCCATCGACGTCGACGCCGAGGCGGTGCCGGACCAGGCCGCGCTGCGCGAGGCCGTGCGGCGCGGCGAAGTGGAGGTTGGGGTGGTCGTGGCCGAGGACTTCGCCGCGGCCTTCGCCAGCGGAGCGCCGGCCAGGGTGTGGGTGGTCCAGGACAGCGCCAACTCCGCCACTCGCGCTGCGGTTGGCAGAGTGGAGGCCGCGCTGCGGCAGTACGGGCGCTGGGTCGGCGCCGGGCGGCTGGTGCTGCGGGGCGTGGACCCCGCCTTGGCGCAGCCGCTGGCTGTGCTCTCGGACGACGTCGCCACGCCTTCCGGCCGCGCCGTGATCCTGCTCGGCATGATGACCTACTTTCTGCTGTTCTCGATTCTGATCGGCGGTGTGCAGGTGGCCATCGACACCACCGCCGGGGAGCGCGAACGGGGCACGCTGGAAGCGCTGCTCACTCTGCCGGCGCCGCGAGCGAGCCTGGTGCTCGGCAAGTTCGCGGCCACTACCGTGTTCATGGCCGCCTCGTTGGCTCTCGCCATCGCTTCCTTCGCCGTGGCGGCGAGCTTCCTGCCGCTGGCCGAGATCGGCATGGCCACCAGCCTCGATGCGCAAGGCTGCCTTGCCATCTTCGGCGCCATGCTGCCGTTCGCCGTGCTGGGGGCTGGGCTGATGATGATCGTCGCCTCCTACACCCGCAGTTTCCGCGAAGCGCAGACGTACACCGGCATCGCCATGGCGGTGCCGCCGCTGCCGATCCTGCTGGTGTTGTTCAACCCCATGCAGGCAAGCCTGCCGTGGATGCTGGTGCCCAGCCTCTCGCACCATCTGCTGGCCACGGCCGTCATCAAGGGGGAGGCCATCGACCCGGCGCATGCCCTGGCGTCCGCGGCCAGCACGCTGGCGCTCGGCGCGGTGGCGGTGGCGGCGACGATCCGCCGCTACCGGAGCGAGAAGCTGTTCGTGTAGGCGCGCCGCGGCCAGCGCCCGTTACTGAGGAGCGGGTGCGGACGGACTACGCACTCGTGGATCGCGAGAGCGCATCGCCGAGCTACGGGCGCAGGGGGCTCGCGGGGGCGTGGATAGCCGGGCGCATGGGGCTGTCCGCGCGGCAGTGCTGGCGCGGTGATCGACTCTGAGCGGCGCCGACGGATGCCGCCTAGTGGATGGAAACACAGCATATTGACTTGCGAACCCGCAGTCGGCGAGCGTAATGCGCTTGTGTGCTGGAGAGAACACATGGGCGAAGCAGTCACAACCGTGGTCGAGGTGGCGATCTCGACCGAGGGCGACTTTCACTATGCGACGAGCGACGACGTCTTCGGCCTCGATCTCGCGAGCCGGGATCGAGATGCGCTGCTGCGGGACGTGCCGAGGGCCATCGAACTGCTCTACAGAGAGAACCACGGGGTGCGGGTGGGCGCCAAGCCCGTGTCGGAGCCCGGACGTTCCCGAAGCGGGTGCTGCGCGATGACGCCTTCGTCGTCGAGACCGAGAGCCACGGCCGGGGCAACGGTCGAGTTCGCCATCGAGGTGGTGGCGGCTGCGCACGGCGCGAGATTCGCAAGGAGCGTGGCTGGCTGCGGTGAAGGTGGCTCTACCCCGTCACCATCAGCATCGGGCAGTCTGATGAACGCGGGGAAGGCCATCTGCGCCATCCTCTTGGCGGTAGTGCTTGGCACCGGCGCAACGGTTGAGGCGAAAGAAGGAGTGTCGGCAGAGGAAAGGCAGCTCGTATGCCGAGCAGCAATCGCCACCGTCATGGGAAGGCCACTAGCCATCATCAAGGCTAAAGAAGGTAGGAACAATCTCATAACCACGAGCTACCGAAGGCAGAGTGACGGAACCGTTTGGCGGAATCTCTGTCGTCTTGAAGGCAGCCGAGTGGTGTGGGCGTCGATAAGGGAGGATGGAACCCCGGGGCGGTGGCGTAACCAAACGCTGGATTCAGTTATAACGTTCCAGATCAGCGCCGCGGGTGTGACAGTAGAGGAAACGTACTCGGATGGTTCCTCTAGAAGTGAGACATATTCACGCAACTTCGCGGGCGGCGACTCCGGCGACGACGGCTTCCTGCCGGAGAACGCCTTGTGAACCTAGCCTAGTTCGAGAGGACGTGGGCGCGTCGGGGCACTGCTCGCTTAGATCGCACTTCAAGATGTGGCCGCGGCGGGCCGGCCGCTTCCAACGCTCGGCGGGCCGCCTGCCGCGTTCGCCATCAGCGGCGCACGGTGCGGCGGCTGCCGCGCTTCGGCGGAGGTTCACCGATGGCCGCCGACTACTTCGTGCCCATGTGGCAGACTGGCGGGACTCCGCCGCGCGGTTGAATCTCCGCCGTGTGGGCAACGAGCTGGTGCATGGCCTCGGCCTCCACAGTGTCCAAGCGTCGCCGAGCGCTTTCACGGAGCGTCCTAGACGTCTGCAGCACCAGTTCGGCGGCGAAGGCACCGATGGCGGTCTGTACCGGCGCAAGTCGCCTCGCCGGTGCCGCGCTCCGCGTCTGGTCGGAGTGCCCGGACTTGAACCGGGGGCCCCTGCCTCCCGAAGGCAGTGCTCTACCAGGCTGAGCTACACTCCGCTCGCTGCCAGACGGCGGCGATTATAGCCTTTGCTGGCGGTTGGCCGAGATTGCTTTCCCTTGGGGCCCAATCCCACGCTTCGACGTTGCCGCGTCGGTTCAATGCAGCCGGGCCACCGCCAGCTCCGCCAGCGCGGCGAGGGCGTCCCGATAGCGGCTTGGCGGCAGCGCCCGCGTCTCCGCCATCGCCTGCTTCGCCTCCTCCACGGCACGGGCCTTGGTGTAGCGCAGCCCGCCGCTGCGCCGGACGGCGCCTGCCACCTGCGCGAAGCTGTCCCCGGAACGGGCCTGGATCGCCCGGCGCACGAGCGCGGCGTCGGCGGCGCAGCCGTTGGCCATGGCGTGGATCAAGGGCAGCGTCACCTTTCCCTCCGCCAGGTCGTCGCCGCGGTCCTTGCCCATCTGCTCGCTGTCGCCGGCGTAGTCCAGCCAGTCGTCCACTAGCTGGTAGGCCATGCCGAAACGCAGGCCGTAGCGGCGCAGCGCCGCGACCACGGCCGGATCCTCGGAGCACAGCGTGGCGCCGGTATGGGCGGAGGCCTGGAACAGCATGGCCGTCTTGCGGCGCACCACTTCCAAATAGTCTTGCTCGGTCACGTCGGTCTTGCCGATGCTGGCAAGCTGCATCACTTCGCCCTCCGCGATCACGTTCGTAGCGTCGGCGACGATCGCCATGATGGCCATGCTGTCGAGCTCCACCATCAGCTGGAAGCCTCGGGAATAGAGGAAGTCGCCCACCAGCACGCTTGCCGCGTTGCCCCACAGGGCGTTGGCGGAGGTGCGTCCGCGGCGGCGGGCGCTCTTGTCCACCACGTCGTCGTGCAGCAGCGTCGCGGTGTGCAGGAACTCGATCAGCGTGGCGAGATGCACGTGGTCCGTGCCGCGGAAGCCGCAGGCGCGGGCGGTGAGAAGGACGATCAGCGGCCGCAGCCGCTTGCCGCCGGCGTCGACGATGTAGCGGCCGATGTCCTCCACCAGCGCAACGCCGGAGGAAAGCTGCTCCGGAATGACTCGATTCACGCAGTCGAAGTCCTCGCGCACCAGCGCGAAGACATCCTTCAGAGTGGCGAACGGGAGCGCGGCGGGAGTGTGGCTGGCGAAGTGGGGCACGCGGTTCCCGTGGTGGCTGCGACAGGTCGCTGGCACGTCCGCCCCGCCGGGGCGCTGGCGTTGCATCCGCTCGGCGCTGCGCCTAGAATGCCGCGCCTTGCGGTCCGAGCGGTGGCCGCGGCCGTTGTGTGCGCCTGGCGCCTTGTCCGATGGTGTCGTGGGTCGCATCATACACATCGCGGGCGGACCGCCCGAGGATGATCAAAGGCGGAGGTGCCAGGCGGATGTTCGCGGTGATCGAGAGCGGCGGCAAGCAGCACCGGGTCGTCGAAGGCGAGGTGGTTCGTCTGGAGCGCCTGCCCGGAGATCCAGGCGATGGCGTGGTGTTCGAACGGGTGCTCATGGTCGGCGCCGAGCGGGACCTCGACATCGGCGCGCCCTACGTGGCTGGCGGCCGCGTCGCCGGCGAGGTGGTGGCCCAGGGCCGGGGCAGGAAGATCCGCGTCGTCAAGTTCAAGCGGCGCAAGAACTACCTGCGGCGCAAAGGGCACCGGCAGGCATATACGGACGTGAAGATCACCGCCATTTCGCGTTGATCGACGCCCATCGGAGGGAGCCTTGGCACACAAGAAGGCAGGCGGCAGCACCCGCAACGGACGCGACTCGGAGTCGAAACGCCTCGGCGTGAAGAAGTTCGGCGGCGAGCGCGTACGCGCCGGGAACATCATCGTTCGGCAGCGGGGCACCAAGTTCCACCCGGGCGCCAACGTTCGCTGCGGCCGCGATCACACCCTGTTCGCCACCGCCGGCGGTACCGTTCAGTTCGCCGTGCGCGGCGCGGCGCAGCGGAAGACGGTCAGCGTGGTCGCGGACGGCTAGCGGCCCTTGCCCCTCGCCCGGCTTCACCGGCCGGAACAGCAGGGGGCCGCCGGCTGCGAGGCCAGCCTGGACTTCGATCCCAAGCATCGCCCAACTGCTGGTGCCATGCCGTGCAGTTCGTCGACGAGGCGACCATCGAAGTGCAGGCGGGCAAGGGCGGCGCCGGCGCCTTGAGCTTCCATCGCGCCCGCAACCTGCCTCGGGGCGGACCGGACGGCGGCAACGGCGGCAACGGCGGCAGCGTCTACCTGGTTGGCGACCACGCCCTGAACACCTTGGTGGATTTCCGCTTCATGCCCCGCCGCCGAGCCGAGGATGGGCGGCCTGGCGGCAGCGGCGGCAAGAAAGGCGCATCGGGAACGGATTTGGCGGTGCGCGTTCCGGTGGGCACCGCGGTGGCGGACGTCGACACCCGAGGCGCCCTCGGCGACGTCGAGGACGAGGGCGAACGGATGCTGGTGGCCCGGGGCGGCCGCCGCGGCCTCGGCAACGCCCACTTCAAGTCGAGCACCAGCCGCGCGCCGAGGCGCACCACGCCCGGCATGCCGGGGGAGCGTCGACGGCTGCGGCTGGAACTGCGGGTGATAGCGGACGTCGGCCTGCTCGGCATGCCGAACGCCGGCAAGTCCACGCTCGTAGGCCGAGTGTCCGCGGCCCGGCCGAAGGTGGCGCCGTATCCGTTCACCACTTTGGTGCCGAACCTCGGAACGGTGCGCGTTGGCCACGACGGAAACCCCGAAGGCAGCTTCGTCATGGCGGATGTGCCTGGCCTGGTGCCCGGGGCGGCTGCTGGCGCCGGGCTCGGCGCACGCTTCCTCAAGCACCTCTCGCGCACCCGCCTGCTGCTGCATCTGGTGGACTGCGCGCCGACGCTCGGCGACCCCATCGACAACGCCCGCGCCATCGAGGCGGAGCTGTTCGCCTTCAGCGAAGCGTTCCGGGAACGCGCCATCTGGATGGTGGCGACCAAGGCGGACTTGCCTGCCGCTGGCACCGTGCTGGCGCGCCTCGAGGAGACCTTCCCCGATCGCCCCTGCTACGCCGTCTCGGCCCTTGCCGGCCAGGGCGTGGCGGCGCTGCTTGGCGCGATCATGCGGCATGTCGCGGAGCGGCGGCGGCGACTGGCGACGGACGCGGCCTTCGCGCTGGCGGAACGCCGCTTGGCGGAGCGCATCGGCGACGACGTGCGCCAGCGGGGGTTCGAGAGCAAGGCGGATCCGAACGGTATCCCGGGGCAGGCGCCAGCAGCGACGCACCGACGTGGCTGAGGGGCGCAGCAGGACGCGCGCCGCTCTCGTCCAAGCGCAGACGTGGGTGGTAAAGGTGGGCAGCGCTCTGCTCACCGCTGGCGGACAAGGGCTGGCGTCCGGCGGTCTTGCGGACTGGAGCAGCCAGATTGCCGCTGGCGCGGACGCCGGGCGCCGCCTGGTGCTGGTGTCCAGCGGCGCAGTGGCGGAGGGCTGCCGACGGCTCGGGCTGGCGCGGCGGCCAACGACTCTGCGCGATCTGCAGGCTGCGGCCGCGGTGGGGCAGTCCGGCTTGATCGAAGCCTACGAGCGCGCCTTCGCCCGCCACGGCAGGCGCATCGCCCAAGTGCTGCTGACCCACGACGACCTTGCCAATCGCGAGCGCTACCTGAACGCCCGGGCGACGCTGACGACGCTGCTGGCGCTCGGCGTGGTGCCCGTGATCAACGAGAACGACTCCGTGGCGACGGAGGAGATCAAACTCGGCGACAACGACACCCTGGCCGGCATGGTCGCCAGCCTGCTGTCGGCCGATGTGCTCGTGCTGCTGACCGATCGCGCCGGCCTGCACCAGGCCGACCCCGCTCGGCGGCCGAACGCAGCCCTAGTCCGCGAGGCATTGGCCGCGGACCCGGCGTTGACGCCGATGGCCGGCGCCGGCGCCGGACGCCTGGGCCGTGGCGGCATGACCACCAAGCTGGCGGCAGCCCGGCTGGCGGCGCGCTCCGGCGCCCACACCGTGATTGCGAACGGGCGCGAGCCGAACGTGCTGGGGCGGCTGTTCGGCGGCGACGCGCTGGGGACGCTGCTCACGGCCGACGTGGCGCCGCTGGACGCCCGCAAGCGCTGGATCGCCGGCCAGCCGCGGGCCAAGGGGACCCTGACCATAGACGCCGGGGCGGTGCGCGCCATCGCGCGCCGGGGAGCAAGCATCCTGCCAGCCGGCGCCGTGGCCGCCGCAGGCGACTATCGGCGCGGCGACATGGTCCGCGTCTGCGACGCGGCCGGCCGCGAGCTGGGCCAAGGACTGGTCAACTACGACGCCGCAGCCACCCGCAAGCTGCTGGGGCGCAAGTCGGACGAGATCGAGGGCATCCTCGGCTACGGCAACGAGCCGGAACTGATCCACAGCGACAACCTGGTCGTGGCCAAGGGTTCCATTCCGAATTGACGTGGCGTACGCCTTCGCCCCGCCTGCCCGCCGAAGGCGCTCCATCCGGCGTCGCTTCGGTACGCGCCATGCGAGGATGTACTGCCCGCTGCCCGTAGCGCGACCTGCGCCGTTATCTGCCGATGGACCTGGCCGCGGTCGAACGCATGTCGATTCGGAAGCGGTACGCCGGGGCTCGGCCGGCCACCCGCCAAGCCGCTAGGCCAGCTGCCTGATCCGCGCCGCCAGCCGGCGCTTGTGGCGGGCAGCCTTGTTCCGGTGCAGGATGCCCTTGGCGGCCATCTTGTCGATCACCGGCTCCGCAAGCCGCAGCGCGGATGCAGCCGCTTCCCGATCGCCGGCCTCGATGGCAGCGACCACCTTCTTGACGGAGCTGCGAGCCCGCGACCGATCGCTGGCGTTGCGGATGCGACGGCGCTCCGCTTGACGGGCGCGCTTGCGGGCCTGGGGACTGTTCGCCAAGTTGGCTCCATTGCATGGCGGCTTGGTTGCGGGAAGCATAGTGGAAGCGCGGCCGGCGTCAAGGGGGCATGAAACAGCGAAAAAAGCCATTGCCACGCAGCGAGAACGCGTGTACTGTGCGCCGTTCGATTCGACAGACGCAAGACCGCCCTCGGGCGCCGCGTTTAGGTGGCGCCTGCGGGTTTCTTGCGCGTTTGGGAAGGTCCGAGGCTTAGGTGGCTGACAACCAGCGCATCCGCATCCGCTTGAAGGCGTTCGACCATCGCCTGATCGACGTCTCTACGGAGGAGATCGTCGATACGGCGAGGCGCACTGGCGCGCAGGTGCGGGGGCCGATCCCGCTGCCGACGCGAAAGGAGCGCTACACCGTGCTCATCTCGCCGTTCGTCAACAAGGACGCCCGGGATCAGTACGAGATTCGCACCCACAAGCGGCTGCTGGACATCCTCGAGCCAACCGAAAAGACGGTTGACGCCTTGATGAAGCTCGACCTCGCCGCCGGCGTGGACGTGCAGATCAGCCTCAACTAGCCAGCAAGCGGCCAAGAGCGGCGAGCGGCGAGCGAAGGCTAGGGCGAACGGCAGGCCAGGAAGCAGGCAAAGACATGGCCATAGGCGTCATCGGTACCAAGAGCGGCATGACGCGGGTGTTCACCGCCGAGGGCGAATCCATTCCCGTGACCGTGATCGTCGCCGAGCCCAACCGCGTGACGCAGGTGAAGACGGTGCCGGCGGACGGCTACGACGCCGTGCAGGTCACCGCCGGCAGCATTCGTTCCAGCCGCGTCAACCGTCCCCAGGCGGGGCATTTCGCCAAGGCGCAGACCGCGGCAGGGCGCGGCTTGTGGGAGTTTCGCCTCGACGCGCCGGCCGGGGGGCGGCTGGCCGCTGGCGCGGTGCTTGGCGTCGGCCAGTTCGAGAAGGGCCAGAAAGTGGACGTGTCCGGAGTCTCCAAGGGCAAGGGCTTTGCCGGCACCATCAAGCGCTGGAACTTCCACAGCCAGGACGCTTCCCACGGCAACTCCGTCTCCCACCGCGCACCGGGATCCATCGGCCAGTGCCAAACGCCGGGACGCGTCTTCAAGGGCAAGAAGATGGCCGGCCACCTAGGCAGTTGTCGCGTCACCGTGCAGAACCTCGTCGTCGTGGACGTGCTGCCCGAGGACAACGTCCTGCTGGTGAAAGGGGCCGTGCCGGGAGCGCCCGGCGGCGACGTCTGCATCCGGCCAGCCGTCAAGTCCCGGGCGGGCGCGGCAGCCCGATGAGCGTTTCCGTGGCTGTGATCCAGGCGTCGGACGGCGATGGGGAGGCCAGCGTGGACCTCTCGGATGCGTTCGGCCGCCCCTTCAACGAAGCGCTGGTACATCAAGCGGTGGTTGCCTATCTTGCCGGCGCCCGCCAGGGCAGCCGGGCGCAGAAGACGCGGGCGGAGGTGCGCGGCGGCGGCCGCAAGCCCTGGCGGCAGAAGCGCACCGGCCGGGCCCGGGCCGGTTCCATCCGCAGCCCGCTGTGGCGCGGCGGCGGCCGGGCGTTTGCGGCGAAACCGCAGAACCACGCCATGAAGCTGAACCGCAAGATGTATCGGGGTGCGCTTGGCTGTATTTTCTCCGAACTCCTGCGCTTGGGCCGCCTGCAGGCCCTGCCGCCTTCCCTGCTTGCTCTCGACGCCCCCAAGACCGGCCCCTTTGCCAAGCGGCTGGCGGCCCTCGGCCTGCAAGACGCGCTGCTGGTGGTGAACGAGCTGCATCGCAATCTGGCGCTGGCGGCTCGGAACCTGCCCCGGGTGGAAGCCTGCGATGTCGCCGGCGTCAACCCCGTGAACCTGATCCGCCACGAGAAGGTGGCGATCGCCGTGGACGCCCTGCCGGCCCTCGAGGCCCGGCTGTAGGCTGCCTGCAGGAGGCTTCGGTGAACGCGATGGCGAGGGGGCTCAGGTTCCGCAGCCGCGAGACGGACGCGACGTCGGTGAGCGAGCGGCTGTACGCGGTGCTTCTGGAACCCCACATCACGGAGAAGGCGACCCAGCTTGGCGAGTCCAGCAATCAGTACGCCTTCAAGGTTGCTGCCGGCGCCACGAAGCGGGAGGTCCGGCTGGCGGTGGAGACGCTGTTCGGCGTCACCGTCCGAAGCGTCACCACGCTGAACGTCAAGGGGCGCAGCAAGCGCAACTTCCGCGGCGTGGTGTCGCGCAAGAAGGCTTGGAAGAAGGCTTACGTGCGCCTCGCCGACGGCGAGGATCTGAATTACAACGTGGTGGACGCCTAAGTGTGCCGCTTCCGAATCGACATGCGCTCGACCGTGGCTAGGTCCATCGGCGGCAAAGTGGGCAGGCCGCGCTGCGGGGCGGCACATCCTCGCATGGCGCACGCCGAAGCAACGCCGGAGCGGTGCGCCATTTGCCACGTTGATTCGGAACGGAGCCGCTAGGCATGGCGGTCGTCAAGGCCAAACCCACCTCGCCGGGCCGGCGCTTTGTCGTCACGGTCGTGGACCACGGCCTGCACAAGGGCCGGCCGCACAAGGCGCTCACCGAGAAGCAGTCCAGCACCGGCGGACGCAACGGCGCCGGACGCATCACCACGCGGCATCGCGGCGGCGGCCACAAGCAGCATTACAGACGCATCGACTTTCGCCGCAACAAGGACGGCATCGAGGCGGTGGTGGCGCGCTTGGAATACGATCCCAACCGCAGTGCCAACATCGCCCTCCTGAAGTACGCCGACGGCGAGTACCGCTACGTCGTCGCGCCCCGGGGCGTCGCGGCTGGCGATGCCCTGATGTCGGGCGCTTCGGCGCCGATTCGGCCGGGCAACGCCATGCCGCTGCGCAACGTGCCGGTGGGCAGCGTGGTCCACTGCGTGGAGCTCAAGCCGGGCAAGGGGGCGCAGCTGGCCCGCAGCGCCGGCGTCTCCTGCCAGCTGGTGGCCCGGGAAGGCGCCTACGCGACGCTGCGGCTGCGCTCCGGCGAGATGCGCCGGGTGCCGGCCGAGTGCCGGGCGACGCTGGGCGAGGTGGGCAACAGCGAACACAACCTGCGCTCCCTCGGCAAGGCCGGCGCCAAACGCTGGCGCGGCGTCCGCCCCACGGTGCGGGGGGTAGCCATGAACCCGGTGGACCATCCCCACGGGGGCGGCGAGGGCAAGTCCTCCGGCGGTCGGCATCCGGTGTCTCCTACCGGGGTGCCCACCAAGGGCTACAAGACGCGCAAGAACAAGCGCACCGACAAGCTCATCGTGCGCCGCCGCGGCGCCCGCCGCTAGCCTCTCCCAGGGATCCGAGGAGCAACGCAGGTGTCGAGGTCGCTACGCAAGGGTCCGTTCGTGGATCTGCACTTGATGCGCAAGGTGAACGAGGCCGCGGCGGCCAAGGACCGACGCCCCATTCGCACCTGGTCCCGCCGCTCGATGGTGGTGCCGGACATGGTGGGCCTCACCATTGCCGTCCACAACGGCCGAGCCCATGTGCCGGTGTTCGTGTCCGAGGACATGGTGGGACACAAGCTCGGCGAGTTCGCGCCCACCCGCACCTATCGCGGCCACAGCGCCGATCGCAAGGCGCGACGGTAAGTGGCTGACGCAGAGGGCCCGCCATGCAAGTGAGCGCGACGGCGAGGCGTCTTCGCATCTCCCCCCGCAAGCTGCGGCTGGTGGCGGCGCAGGTGCGCGGCAAGGCGGTCGGCGACGCCATCGACATTCTCGGCTTCAGCACCCAGAAGGGCGCACCGCTGGTGCGCAAGGTGCTGGACTCGGCAATCGCCAACGCCGAGAACAACGAAGGGGCGGACGTGGACGAACTGGTGGTTGCGCGGATCCACGTGGACGCCGGCGCGACCATGAAGCGTGTTCGGCCCCGGGCCCGCGGCCGCGCGGACCGCATCCTCAAGCGCACCAGCCATGTGACCGTGATGGTGACCGACGAGGCGCAGGCAACGACGAGATGAGGACATAGCGCAATGGGCCAGAAGGTAAGCCCCACCGGCCTTCGACTGGGAATCGTCAAGCACCACACCTCCGTGTGGTACGCAGGCAAGGACGACTACGCGCGCTATCTGCGCAGCGACCTGGAAGTGCGCGAGCACATCGCCCGGCGGCTGGCTTCGGCGTCGGTGAGCCGCATCGACATCGAGCGTCCGGCGCAGACGGCGCGCATCACCATCCACACCGCCCGCCCCGGCATCGTGATCGGCAAGAAGGGCGAGGACGTGGACAAGCTGCGCGGCGAGCTGATGCGCAAGATGGGCGTGCCGGTGCATATCAACGTGGAGGAGATCCGGCGCCCGGAGACCGATGCCCTGCTGGTGGCGCAGAACGTCGCCTCGCAGCTCGAGCGGCGGGTGCGGCATCAGCGGGCGATGCGGCGCGTGATGCAGAACGCCATGCGCCTGGGGGCGAAGGGCATCAAGGTGCGGGTTGCGGGGCGCCTGAACGGCGCCGAAATCGCCCGGGACGAGGTGTACGCCGAGGGCCGCGTGCCGCTGCACACGCTGCGCGCGGACATCGACTACGCCACTGCGGAGGCCCGCACCACCTACGGGATCATCGGCGTCAAGGTGTGGATATTCAAAGGCGAAGTCCTGCGCACGGAAGACCAGACGGAGCCGGCCGAACGGCCGCCGGCCGAGCCGGCGGCGCGCCGGCGGCAGTCGTCGTAGACGGACCCAAAGCAAGTGCTACAGCCGAAACGAACCAAGTTCCGCAAGCAGCAGAAGGGCCGCAACCGCGGCCTCGCCAGCCGCGGCAGCCGGGTCAGCTTCGGCGAGTACGGCCTGAAGGCGGTGGGCCGCGGCCGGCTCACGGCCCGCCAGATCGAAGCCGGCCGGCGCGCGCTCACGCGCCATGTCCGGCGTGGCGGCAAGGTCTGGATCCGCGTGTTCCCGGACAAGCCGATCACCAAGAAGCCCCTGGAGGTGCGGCAGGGCAAGGGCAAGGGTGGCGTGGAGTACTGGGTGGCGCAGATCCAGCCGGGGCGCGTGGTGTACGAAATGGAGGGCGTGGCGGAGGACGTGGCCCGGCGGGCCCTCGCGCTCGCGGCAGCGAAGCTGCCGTTCCCCACGGCCTTCGTGAAACGGGCCATGGTCTAGGCCAGGCGGACGGCAATGCAGATGCAGGAACTGAGAGAGAAGAACGCCGCCGAGCTGCGCGAGGAGCTGCTGCGGCTGCGCAAGGAGCAGTTCGCGATGCGCATGCAGCGGGCCAGCGAACAGCTGCCCCAGACCCACCTCATTGCGACGACGCGGCGCGACATCGCCCGGGTGAAGACGGTGATGCGGGAGCAGGACATCCAGGGGCGTGTGGCAGCCACCGACGGCCGGCCCGAGCCGAACGCCGAGGACGCCGCGCCCCGGACAGCCGAAGGCGACGAAGGCGGAGAGCGTGGAGAACGCGGGGAACGTGGCGAACGTGGAGAGCGGAGCGATGCCAGCTGACGACGAACAGGGCGCGCAAGCGTCGGCCGACGCGCCGACTGCCGCAGCCGAGCCCGTGCCGGCTACGCCGGAGAGCCCGGTTGCCGCGTTGGCCCCGGCACGGGAGCTCACCGGCGTAGTCACGTCCAACAAGGCAGACAAGACCGTCACCGTGCGCGTGGACCGCCGGGTGAAGCACCCGGTGTACGGCAAGTTCGTTCGCCGCTCCACCAAGCTCGCCGTCCACGACGAACGCAACGACTGTCGGGAGGGCGACACCGTGACCATCATCGAGACGAGGCCGATCTCCAAGACCAAGTCCTGGCGCCTCGGCACCGTCGTCGAGCGCGCCGGCGCCTAAGGCGTCCGAGCCTCAAGCGGACGCGGGTGCGGGAACGCCATGATCCAAGCCGAAACGATGCTCGAGATCGCCGACAACAGCGGCGCTCGGCGGGTGCAGTGCATCAAGGTGCTCGGCGGTTCCAGGCGCCGCTATGCCGGCATCGGCGACGTCGTGAAGGTGTCCGTGAAGGAAGCGATTCCTCGGGGCCGGGTGCGCAAGGGGCAAGTGATGAACGCGGTGGTGGTGCGCACCAAGCGCGGCGTCCGGCGCACCGACGGTTCCTTGATCCGTTTCGATCAGAACGCCGCGGTGCTGCTGACGGCCGCCCTGCAGCCGGTTGGCACGCGCATCTTCGGTCCGGTCACCCGGGAACTGCGCACCGAGAACTTCATGCGCATCGTCTCGCTGGCCCCGGAAGTGCTCTAGCCGGCTTGGCTGGTTGGCGAGCGTCATGCGCAGGATCCGCAGGGAGGACGAAGTGGTGGTCATCGCCGGGCGCGACAAAGGCAAGCGCGGCGAGGTGATCAGGATGGTGTCGCCGGAACGCGTGCTGGTGGCTGGCGTCAACATGGTGAAGAAGCACAAGCGCGGCAACCCGCAGACCAACGAGCAGGGCGGCATCATCGATCAGGAGGCGCCGATCGCGATCTCGAATGTCGCGCTGTTCAACCCGGAGACGGAGAAGGCGGATCGGGTGGGCATCCGCGTCGAGGACGGCAAGCGGGTGCGCTACTTCAAGTCCACCGGCGCCTTGGTGGACGGCTGAGGCGTCGGAGAGGGCAAGGCCATGGCAGAGGCAGCGAAGGAGAACGCGGGCCTGCGCGAGCGGTACGAGAGCGAGGTCCGCCCGGCGCTGGCGGCGCAGTTCGGATACGCCTCGCCGATGGCGGTGCCCCGGCTCGCCAAGGTGACGCTGAACATGGGCGTTGGCGACGCGGTCGGGGACCGCAAGCTGATGACAAGCGCGGTGGAGGAGCTGGGCTTGATCGCCGGCCAGCGCCCGGTGGTCACCCGGGCCCGCAAGTCCGAGGCGGGCTTCAAGATCCGCGAGGGCTTTCCCATCGGCTGCAAGGTGACGCTGCGACGCTCCCGCATGTACGAGTTCGTCGAGCGCCTGATCGGCATCGCCATCCCCCGCATGAGGGACTTCCGGGGGCTCGATCCGCGCTCCTTCGACGGTCGGGGCAACTTCTCGATGGGCATTGCCGAACAGATCAACTTCCCCGAGATCGACTACGACAAGGTGGACCGCATCCGCGGCCTGGACATCACCGTCACCACCACCGCCAACACCAACGAAGAGGCTCTCGCCCTGCTGCGGGCGCTCAACTTCCCGTTCAGAAATTAGCAGGCAACGAAGAAGCGAACCCACGATGGCCAAGACCTCCATCATCGAGCGCGAAAAGAAGCGCGCCAAGATCGTGGCGAAATACGCCAGGAAGCGCGCCGAACTCAAGAAGGTCGTCGGCGACCGCCACGCATCCGACGACGAGCGCTGGCAGGCCCAGCTGCAGTTGCAGCGCCTGCCCAGGGACGCCTCCCCGGTGCGCCAGCGGCGTCGGTGCGCCATCACCGGGCGGCCTCGGGGCGTGTACCGGAAGTTCGGCCTGGGCCGCAACAAGCTGCGCGAAGCCGCCATGCGCGGCGACGTGCCCGGCCTAGTGAAAGCGAGTTGGTAGCCCGATGAGCCTGCAGGACCCCATCGCCGACCTGCTGACGCGCATCAGGAATGCCCAGCGCGCGCGCCATGCCACGGTGTCGTTGCCGAGTTCCAATCTGAAGACGGCCGTCTGCGATGTGCTGCGGGACGAGGGCTACATCGACGACTACCGCGTCGACGGCGACGTCAAGCCGATGGTGACGGTCACGCTGCGCTACCACGAGGGGCGGCCGGTAATCGAGGAGCTGGACCGCGTCAGTCGGCCGGGGCTGCGCATCTACAAGGCGAGCCGGGACCTGCCGCGGGTGCGCGACGGCTTCGGCGTCGCCATCGTCAGCACCAACCGCGGCGTGATGTCGGATCGCGCCGCCCGCCGGGCCGGCGTCGGCGGGGAAGTGCTATGCACCGTTTTCTAAGGGGCTGCATAGGCAAGGGGCCAGCCGGCGGCCGCAACGCGGCGCCAGCGGGAGCGAGGCGATGTCGCGCATAGCCAAGAAACCCGTGCCGGTGCCGGCTGGCGTCGATGTCACGCTGGCTGCGGACCGGGTGACCGTGCAGGGCGCGAACGGGACTTTGAGCCTGCCGTTGGCGGCGGAGGTGGAAGTGGCCCGGGAGGAAGGCGCGCTGACGTTTGCCGCCCGGTCGCCGACGCGGGAGGCGAACGCCCTCGCCGGCACGATGCGTTCGCTGGTGGGCAACATGGTCGCCGGGGTCTCCGAGGGCTTCGAGAAGCGCCTCGAACTGCAGGGCGTCGGCTACCGGGCCCAGGCCCAGGGAAGGCGGTTGAGCCTGCAGCTCGGCTTCTCCCACCCCATCGACTATGCGGTGCCCGAAGGCATCGAGGTGGAAACGGCGTCGCAGACGGAAATCGTCGTCAAGGGGGCGAACAAGCAGCTCGTCGGCCAGGTGGCCGCCGAGATCCGCGGCCTCCGCCCGCCGGAGCCGTACAAAGGCAAGGGCGTGCGCTACGCCGACGAGCGGGTACGGCGGAAGGAAGGCAAGAAGAAATAACGCAGCAGGAAACCGCAAGAAGAACATGGACAAACGCATCGACAAGCGGGGCAGTCGGCTGCGGCGGGCCAGGCGCGCGCGGATGAAGATCCGCGAGCGGGGCACGGTTCGGCTGACGGTGCATCGCACGCCCCGGCACATCTACGCGCAGCTCGTTGCTGGCGATGTCGCCGGGGATCGGGTGCTGGCGCAGGCGTCCACGTTGGACGGCGCACTGCGCGGCGGCGCCACCGGCAACAAGGCCGCGGCCGAAGCGGTCGGCCGGCTGATCGCCGAACGCGCGCAGGCCGCCGGCGTCGATGCCGTCGCCTTCGACCGCGCTGGCTACCGCTACCACGGGCGGGTGCAGGCGCTCGCCGAAGGCGCACGGGCCGGCGGCCTGAAATTCTAGCGCCGCCCGGCCCACGCACGAAACAGGACAGCAAGCGCATGGCGTACTCGGAAGAGATCAAAGAGGAGGGTCTGCTCGAGAAGCTCGTGCAGATCAACTACGTGAGCAAGGTGGTCAAAGGCGGCCGGCAGCGGGGCGTGACGGCGCTGGCGGTGGTGGGCGACGGCGAAGGGCGCGTCGGCTTCGGGCGCGGCAAGGCCCGGGAAACGCCAGCGGCCATCCAGAAAGCGATGGAAGCCGCCCGCCGCGACATGGTGGACGTGGAGCTCAACGGCCACACGCTGTGGTATCGCGTCAAGGAGAGCTACGGCGCTTCCACCATCTACATGCAGCCGGCGTCCGAGGGCACCGGCATCATCGCTGGCGAGAAGATGCGCGCCGTGCTCGAGTGCGCCGGCGTGCGCAACGTGCTCGCCAAGTGCTACGGCTCCACAAATCCCACCAACGTGGTGCATGCCACCTTCAATGCGCTCACCCGCATGAGGTCGCCGCAGATGATCGCCGCCAAGCGCGGCAAGACGGTGGCAGAGATCGCCGGCTAGGCGCCGGGCCGGACCAGGAGCGGATGGTGGCGGAGCAGAGCAGGACGATACGGGTGCGGCTGGTGAAGTCGCCCTGGGGCCGGCTGCCGAAGCATCGGGCATGCGTCGCCGGCCTCGGCCTGCGGCGCATCGGCTCCGTGCGCGAACTGGAAGACACGCCGGCCGTGCGCGGCATGATCGACAAGGTGTACTACCTGTTGGAGGTCTCGCCAGTCGCCGCCGGCGAAGGCTAGGCGACGGGCAGCAGCCAGCGAGTTGAGCGAGCCAGCGAGAAGGACAGCGAGATGCGTCTGAACAGCATTGGCGGCCGACCCGGGGCCCGCAAGGCCCGCAAGCGGGTCGGGCGCGGCATCGCCGCCGGTGGCGGCAAGACGGCCGGCCGCGGCCACAAGGGCCAACGTTCCCGTTCCGGCGGCAACGTGCGCCCCGGCTTCGAGGGCGGCCAGCTGCCCCTGCAGAAGCGCATTCCGGCCTTCGGCTTCCGCTCGCGCATCGGCAGGAAGACCGCCGAGGTGCGGACGTCCGAACTGCGCGAGGTCGCGGCCAAGGGCGACGGCGTCGTGGATCTGGCGGCCTTGAAGGCGGCCAACGTGGTGCCCAGGAACATGGTGCGGGCGCGCATCTTCCTGTCCGGGCCGGTGGCCTGCGCGGTCACCGTGCGCGGCGCCGCGGTGCGGGTCACCAAGGGCGCCCGGGCCGCGATCGAGGCCGCCGGCGGCGGCATCGATCCGGAGACGGGCCGCTAGCCGTGGCTTTGGCGCAGGCATTGGCGACGGCGCGGGCCGGGGCGCTCGGCGGCGGCAACCTCGCCGAGCTCCGCCAGCGCCTGCTGTTCGTGCTGTTCGCGCTGCTCGTCTACCGCATCGGCACCCACATTCCGGTGCCAGGCATCAATCCGGACCAGCTCCGCAACCTGTTCGAGGCGAATCAGGGCGGCGTCCTGGACCTCTTCAACATGTTCTCCGGCGGCGCCTTGGAGCGCATGAGCATCCTCGCGCTCGGCGTCATGCCCTACATCACCTCCAGCATCATCATGAACCTTCTGACGATGATGTATCCGACGCTCAACCAGCTACGCAAGGAGGGGCAGGCGGGACGGCGCAAGATCACCCAGTACACGCGCTACGGCACGCTGCTGATAGCAGTCATCCAAGGCGTTGCGCTCACCGGCACGCTGGCGGCCCAGGGTCTCGCCTTCGTCAGCGACTTCGGATTCTGGTTCGTGTCCGTCGTCACCTTGGTGACCGGTGCGCTGTTCATGATGTGGCTCGGCGAGCAGATCACCGAGCGCGGCGTCGGCAACGGCATTTCCCTGCTGATCTTCGCCGGCATCGTCTCCGGCTTTCCGGGCGCCGTGGGCCAGTCCTTCGAGGCCGCCCGCCAGGGCGACATCAACATCATCGCGCTGCTCGGCATCGCCCTGATCGGCATCGTCATCGTCGGTTTCGTGGTGTTCGTGGAGAGCGGCCAGCGCCGCATCACCGTGAACTACGCCGGACGCCAGCAGGGGCGGCGGATGCTGCAGCCGCAGAGCCAGTCGCTGCCCTTCAAGATCAACATGGCCGGCGTGATTCCGGCCATCTTCGCTTCCAGCCTGCTGCTTGCGCCGGCGTCGATGGCGCAGTGGTTCGGGCAGGCGCCGAACATGGCCTGGCTACAGGACGTGGCGCTCGAACTGTCCCCCGGGCGGCCGCTCTACATCATGCTGTTCGCCGGCGGCATCATCTTCTTCAGTTTCTTCTACACGGCGATTATGATGGACCCCAAGGAAATCGCCGACAATCTCAAGCGCCAGGGCGCCTACGTGCCGGGCATCCGGCCGGGTCAGCAGACGGCGTCCTACCTGGACGACGTCATCACCCGGCTGACCTTGTTCGGTTCCATCTACGTCGCGGCGGTGTGTCTGCTGCCGGAACTCATGGTGGTGTTCTTCAACGTCACCATGCAGCTCGGCGGCACGGCGCTGCTGATCGTCGTGGTGGTGTCGATGGACTTCATGTCGCAAGTGCAGCAGCACATGATGTCCAGCCAGTACGCCAAGCTGATGGAGAAGTCGAACCTGCGCAGCTACGGGCGCGGGCGGGCGGCGGCAGGGGGCGGCGGCGGTCGCCGAGGCGGCGGCGCCAAGCGGTCGCGGCGGTAGGCGGCCGCAGCCGAGCCGGGCGACGCCAAGGACAAGCGAGGAGAGAACTGTGAAGGTACGAGCCTCCGTGAAGAAGATGTGCCGCAACTGCAAGATCGTGCGGCGCCGCGGCGTGCTGCGCGTGATCTGCGCCGCGGAGCCGCGGCACAAGCAGCGCCAAGGCTGAAGCAGTCGACGGCACGGGAGACAGGGGAACCGTCAATGGCCAGAATCGCAGGCATCAACCTGCCGGACAACAAGCACGCCGGCATCGCCCTCACCCATCTCTACGGGGTGGGCCGCAGCCGGGCGCAGGTGCTGTGCGAAGCCGCCGGGGTAGATCCCGCGGAGAAGCTCGGCAGCCTCGCAGAGCACCAGCTCGATGCTCTGCGCAACCATGTCTCCCGGCTCAACATCGAAGGCGATCTGCGCCGCGAGGTGCAGCTGAACATCAAGCGCCTGATGGACCTCGGCTGCTATCGCGGCCTGCGCCATCGCCGCGGGCTGCCCGTCAACGGCCAGCGCACCCAGAACAACGCCCGCACCCGCAAGGGGCCGCGCAAACCCATCCGCAAGTAGCCGTCGCCGGCGTCCGCCCGAGCAGGCCCGCCGCCCGACAGGCGAGGACGGAACAGAACAGGAACCGCACCAGCATGGCAGAGCCGACACCCACGCGCAGAAAGGGCAAGCGCACCGTCGTAGACGGCGTGGCCCATGTGCATGCGTCCTTCAACAACACCATCATCACCATCACGGACCGGCAGGGCAACGCCTTGTGCTGGGCCACCGCCGGCGGTTCCGGCTACCGGGGCTCGCGCAAGAGCACCGCGTTCGCGGCCCAGATCGCCTCCGAGAAGGCCGCAACGGACGCCATCGAGCAGTACGGCATGCGCAGCGTGGACGTGTTCGTGAAGGGCCCCGGCCTCGGCCGCGAGTCCTCGGTGCGGGCGATGAACGCCGCCGGGCTCAAGATCAACAGCATTGCCGACGTGACGCCGGTGCCGCACAACGGCTGCCGCCCGCCGAAGCGGCGCCGCGTCTAGCCACCCAAGGGAGTTCGCAGCATGGCTCGCTACCTAGGCCCCAAGCTCAAGCTCTGCCGCCGCGAAGGGACGGACCTGTTCCTCAAGAGCGGCGTGAGGCCCCTCGACTCCAAGTGCCGCGCCGACGCCGTCCCCGGCCAGCACGGCGCCGCGCGGCGCCAGAAGCCGAAGGACTACGCGGTGCAGATGCGCGAGAAGCAGAAGGTGCGCCGCTTCTACGGCGTGTTGGAGAAGCAGTTCCGCAACTACTACGCGGCCGCCGATCGGCAGAAGGGCGCCACCGGCGAGAACCTGCTGCGACTGCTCGAACGGCGGCTGGACAACGTGGTGTATCGCATGGGCTTCGGCTGCACCCGAGCCGAGAGCCGTCAGCTGGTGTCGCACAAGGCCATCCTCGTCAACGGCAAGCCGGTGAACGTTCCCTCCTACCAGGTGCATCCGGACGACACGGTGGTGGTGCGCGACGGCGCCCGCAGCCAGCTGCGCATCCGCCAGGCGTTGGAGCTGGCCGGCCAGCGCGGTGCCGTGGAGTGGGTCGAGGTGGATGCCGATGCCATGTCCGGCACCTATCGGCGGGATCCGGACCGCAGCGAGCTGCCCCAGGAAATCAACGAGAACCTGATCGTCGAGCTCTATTCCAAGTAGCGAAGCCGCCATCGAGCGCCGGCCTGGCGGGTTCGGCGCAGCCACGCACTCTACCGGAGGAATCGAATGCCCCAGACGGCAACCGAGTTTCTGACGCCGCGACGCATCGACGTCCAGGAGCTGGGCAAGACCCACGCCAAAGTGACCCTCGAGCCCTTGGAGCGCGGCTTCGGCCATACCTTGGGCAATGCGCTGCGACGCATTCTGCTCTCGTCGATGCCAGGCGCCGCGATCACCGAGGTGCGAATCGACGGCGTGGAGCACGAGTACGGACCGATGCCCGGGGTGCGGGAGGACGTCGTGGACGTGCTGCTGAACCTCAAGGGCATTGCCGTGTGCCTGCATCGCCCGGAAGGCGCCAGCATCCGCCTAGCCCGCAACGGCCCCGGCGAGGTGAGGGCCGGGGACTTCCAGCTCACCGACGCGGTGGAGATCGCCAATCCGGACCACGTCATCTGCACGTTGAACGAGAGCGGCAAGATCCGCCTGGAGGCGGAAGTGACCCAGGGCCGCGGCTACCAACCCGTGGAGTATCCCGTCGACGGCGAGGACGAAGAGGAGACCCGCCCCATCGGCGTGCTGCGCCTCGACGCCAGCTACAGTCCCATGCGCCGCGTGGCCTACGCGGTGGAGAGCGCTCGGGTGGAGCAGCGCACGGACCTCGACAAGCTCATCCTGGATCTGGAGTCCGACGGCACCATCGAACCGGAGCAGGCCATTCGCCGCGCCGCGACCATCCTGCAGCAGCAGTTGGCGGCGTTCGTGGATCTGAGCCCGGAAGGCGAGCTGCCGGTGGCCCAGAAGCGCGAGGAGGTGGATCCCGAGCTGCTGCGCCCGGTGGACGATCTGGAACTCACCGTGCGTTCCGCCAACTGCCTGAAGGCCGAGAACATCTACTACATCGGCGATCTGATTCAGCGTACCGAGACGGACCTCCTGAAGACGCCGAACCTCGGCAAGAAGTCCTTGACGGAGATCAAGGACGTCCTTGCGACCCGCGGCCTGTCCCTCGGCATGCGGCTGGAAAAGTGGCCGCCAGCCAGCCTGCAGGCCACGGTTGGCTAGCCGGACAGCCGCCGATGAGACACAGAAAGAGCGGCCGCCACCTCGGCCGCACCAGCGCCCACCGGCGGGCGATGTACCGCAACATGGCGGCGTCGCTCATCGAGCACGAGGTGATCAAGACCACCGTGCCGAAGGCGAAGGAACTGCGCCGGGTGGCGGAACCGCTCATCACCCTGGCCAAGGAGGACTCGGTGGCCAACCGGCGCCTGGCGTTCAGCCGGCTGCGCAGCCAGGCCGCGGTCGGCAAGCTGTTCGCCGAGCTCGGGCCCCGCTACGCCGAGCGCGCTGGCGGCTACACCCGCATCCTCAGGGCCGGCTACCGCTCCGGCGACGCCGCTCCGGTGGCCTACATCGAGCTGGTGGGGCGGGAGATGGCGGAGGACGACGTCGAGGACGAAGAGGACGACGTCGGCCAGTAGGCCGATGCCAGCAGGCCGATGCCAGCAGGCCGATGCCAGCAGGCCGATGCCAGCAGGCCGATGCCAGCAGGCCGATGCCAGCAGGCCGATGCCAGCAGGCCGATGCCAGCAGGCCGATGCCAGCAGGCCGATGCCAGCAGGCCGATGCCAGCAGGCCGATGCCAGCAGGCCGATGCCAGCAGGCCGATGCCAGCAGGCCGATGCCAGCAGGCCGATGCCAGCAGGCCGATGCCAGCAGGCCGATGCCAGCAGGCCGATGCCAGCAGGCCGGGTATGCGCCGGCCAGCAGGCCGGTGCCAGCAGGCCCTTTAGGCCCCCGCCGTCACAGTTGCCGTTCTCGTTGCGCTTGCCGGAGCATCGCCACGTCCTGAACATCCTTGGGCCTGGCGCTGGCGCGCTTGTTGCGCAGCAGGTCCTCGAAGGAGAGTACCGGCGCCGAGCCGCCGCCAACGTCGACGACGAGGCGGGCGTCCCAGGCCGCTGCGAAGTCCAGACCGTCGATTGCAGTCAGCACGTCTATGCGCCGCGGAGGCAACCCGAGCTGCACGACGTCGCCCGGGACGGCGAAGTCCCGAGCCTTGATGCCGAACGCCTCCAAGGGTGCGCCGAACGCCAGCAGCGCCTGCCACACCCGTGCTGCGTTGGCTGCGTCTGCCTGCACCCAGACGTCGAGGTCGCCAGTTGCGCGGGGCACGCCGTGCGCGGCCATGGCGTGGGCGCCAACCACCAGGAAGCGAACTTGCGCATCGTGGAACGCCCGCAGCAGGTCCAGGAAGTCGTCGTTCACTTTCCGCCTGCGTCTCGGCGTTCTTGGTCCGCAGCGACCTTGCGCAGAACCCGCACCGGCATGTCGTAGCGGGAGTAGCTGGGCAGCGGCCGTCCAGCGCTCGCCCAGGCGTCGCGCGTCATCTGCCAAGTCATCGCCAGACGCTCCGCGACCGTGCAGGTGGTGAAGTCCTCCGGCGGCTCCTCGCCCAAGCGGAACCTGCGCACGGGCCAGCTGGCCCGTGCCGCTCGTCTGTCTCGGGCTTCGCGCTGGTGCGCCTGCCGTTTAGCGTCGTCGGCCATCGAACCCGTGCGGTTCCGCTCCGCCTCAATGATACGCTTGATGTTCCGAACGGAGAGACGCGAGAGGACGCCATGACAGCCCACCGCCCCCACTTCGGCGTGACGCTGCCGCAGATCAAGCGCCCCTGGGCAGCCGCCGCGGAGGCGGCCCGGGGTTTCGAGAAGCTGGGCTTCGACTCGCTGTGGGTGTGCGACCACCTCTACGGTCCGCAGTCGCCCCAGCTGCCGATCCTCGAAGCCTGGTCCATGGTCGCCGCGGTGGCCGCCATCACCGAACGGGTGCAGATCGGCACCTTGGTGACGCCAGCGGGAATGCGCAATCCGGCGCAGCTCGGCAAAGTCGTCGCCAGCGTCGACAACATCGCTGGCGGTCGCATCGTCGCGGGCCTCGGCGGCGGCTGGATGGCGCGGGAGTTCACCGACTTCGATATGCCGTTTCTCGGTACCGGCGAACGGCTCAAGCAGCTGGCGGAGACGGTGGAGCTGCTGAAGCGGATGTGGGGCGACGAGGACGAGGTGACCTACTCCGGGCAGTACGTGCAGGCGCGCAACGTCGTCTGCCAGCCGAAGCCTGTGGCCAGCATCCCCATCCTCATTGGCGGTGCCGGCGAGAAGGTGACGCTGCGGCTGGCGGCGAAGCAAGCGGACATCTGGAACAACCTCGCTGGCCAGCAGCCGTCGCTTGAACGCAAAGTGGAGGTGCTGAGGCGCCACTGCGACGCCGAAGGGCGGAACTCCGACGAAGTCGTCGTCAGCCAGCAGTGCCTAGTGACGATCGCGCCGGACGACGAGAGCGCCGGCCCCATGGCCGATCGCGCCCAGAAGATCTTCGGCGGCCACATGGGCGATCCGAAAGGCCCCCTCGCCATCACCGGTACGCCGGAACGCTGCGCCGAGCAAGTGCAGAAGCACATCGACTTGGGCTGCACGATGTTCGTGATGGAGTTCTTCGGCAAGGACACGTTGGAGCCGGCACGGCTGTTCGCCGAGGAAGTGATGCCGAACTTCCGCTAGCAGGCAGGTACGCGGGCCGGGAGGACCGGCTAGGCGCCGTCTGGCGGCGTGGTCGCGGTACGGCCCACCGCCACCGGACCTTGGGGAAAGTAGCATGGCGGTGCCCGTCGGCGGGGATGCGCCAAGCAGTCTCGCGGGCCGGCAGCACCATGCCTATGGCAGCCTCCCCGACTTCCTGTAGGAAGTTCGCCTGCCCGCTGTTTTTTCGACCAGCGCCGCAGCCGCGACGGGATCGCCCGGCCGGTCTGCGTCAGTGCGCCACCCCGGCAGCCCCGTGTTCGTCGATCAGCGCCCCGGTGTGGAAGCGCGACAGGGCGAAGGGTTCCGCCAGCGGATGCGGGCGGTCGTTGGCCACGGTGTCGGCGAACACCCACCCCGAACCCGGCGTCGCCTTGAAGCCGCCGGTGCCCCAGCCGCAGTTGAAATAGAGACCAGCTACGGAGGTGGCGCCGATGACGGGGCAGGCGTCCGGGCAGACGTCGACGATGCCGCCCCACTGCCGATTCATGCGCACCGCGCTGAAGGCGGGAAACAGCTCGCAGACGGCCTGCAAGGCGTGCTCGACGACATGGAACGAGCCCCGCTGGCCGTAGCCGTTGTAGGCATCCGTGCCGGCGCCGATCACCAGGTCGCCCTTGGCGGACTGGCTGATGTAGCAATGCACGGCATTGGACATCACCACCGGGTCCAGGCAGGGCTTCAGCGGTTCGGACACCAGCGCCTGCAGCGGCCGGGACTCGATGGGCAGCGCGAAGCCGGCCATGGCGGCCAGCACGCCGGAGTGGCCGGCGGCAACGCAGGCGACCTTGTCCGCGCCGATGAAGCCCCGCGTCGTCTCCACGCCCCGCACCGCGCCGTCGGCGATGTGCATGCCGGTCGCCTCCGTGTGCTGCAAGAGATCCACGCCCAGCGCGTCCGCGGCCCTAGCATAGCCCCAGGCCACCGCGTCGTGGCGGGCTACGCCGCCTCCAGCCTGCCACGAGGCCCCCAGCACCGGGTAGCGGGCGGCCGGCGAGCAGTCGAGCAGCGGCGCCTTCTCCTGCACCTCGGCCGGGCCGAGCACCTCGCTTTCGATGCCGCAGCGCCGGTTGGCGCCCACGCGCCGCTCGATGTCGCGCATGTCCTGCAGGGAGTGGCCGAGGTTCAGCACCCCCCGCCGGCTGAACATGACGTTGAAGTTGAGCTCCCGGCTGAGGCCGCCCCACAGGCCCAGCGCGAAGTCGTACAGGTGCGCCGCTTCGTCGCGCAGGTAGTTGGAGCGCACGATGGTAGTGTTGCGGCCGGTGTTGCCGCCGCCCAGCCAGCCCTTCTCCACCACGGCGACGCTGTTCGCGCCGTGGTTGCGCGCCAGGTAGTAGGCGGTCGCCAGGCCGTGGCCGCCGCCGCCGACGATCACCACGTCGTAGCGCGGCTTGGGTTCCGGATGCCGCCACGCCGGCGGCCAGCGCTCGTGATGGCCCCAGGCGTGCCTCAGCAGGCTGAGGAAGGAGTACTTCTCCACCGACGGCCTTGGGGCCGGGCCCCGGCGGCAGGGCTAGAAGAACACGAAGGAACGCACCACCACGTTCTTGCGGCAGGGCGCGTCCGCCGGCGCGGTCGGGTCGACGCAGGCGGTGTGGAAGGACCAGCGCGAAACGGAACCGTCGACCACCGAGTCGTAGCACTTGAGCATGGAGACCTCGTCTGGCCGCTGCTGCGGAAACCAGTACCACTCGTGCTCCGGGCGGTAGGTGAAGCGCGTGGTTTCGCCGACGCGATCGTCGTAGATGCGGTAGTTGGTGATGTAGGGCTGGTCCGCGAAGGAGGGCCAGGCGCAGAGCACGAAGGGATGCTGGCCCACGGTCTGCATGGGTTTGGCCAGGTTGATGGACATGAAGCGGCGGGCCATCTTCGCGTCCGCCTCCTGCTCCGTGCAGCGCTGGGCGCGGCCGAAGTTGCGCAGGTTGCGGGTGAGCAGCTCCCGGCAGCGCACCCGGCCGCTGTTGTCGTTGAGGTCGTTGTGGACCAGGTTGGCGTAGTGGGCGTTCACGCCGGGAATCTTGCGCTCCTGGTCCTCGGTTCTGTCGCCTTCGTAGTCCTTGTCGAACACGTCGTGGTTGTACACCAGCGCATCGGTCGCCCCGGGGAAGAAATCCAGCAGCAGGCGCTCCATCTCCGGATAGAACACCCGCTCCACTTCGGCCGCGTCGTAGAAGTTCCGGCACTTCGATTCGCAGTGCGCCAGCGCGACGCCGAGCCGGTCCATGCATTCCGGGCTGTTCGGCGACAAGCCGGGGTAGTACGCCTCCATGCGCCGCGCATCGCGCAGCACCTGCGGGAAGTAGAGGCATCGCCGGCCGATCTGCCGCTCTTCCTCGCGCAGCGCCTTCGCCTCCGCCTGCCGCGCCGGATCCCGCCACAGGGCGTTGGAGGAGACGACCGAGTAGGAGGGCTGCTCGCAGACGGTGTAGCGCAGCGGCAGCGCCAGCCCGCCCTCGGGCACCTCGATGCCCTGCTCGCGGATGTGCGCCAGGCACTCGTCGTAGCTGCGAAAGCCGAGGCCCCATTTCGTCTCGATGGGCCCGGCGGGCGCATTGTCGATCATGTCGACCACGGCCTGCCCCTTGCCCTCGGCGATCTGCGCCAGCGCCGCGGCCAGCGCCGCAGCCGTTCCGGCGTCGCCGTCCTGATCGAACGCCATGTAGGAGCGGCCGCCGTTGGCCGCACGGGGCGGCGCCTGGCCGGCGGTGAGCTGGAACGGCGGCACGTAGGCGTCCGTCGTCGCCGCAGCTAATGCCGCACTGCCATTGGCCTCGGTTTGGTCCATAGCGTCTCCTAACGCCTCCTCGGGTGCGGCCGCAAAGCGCCGATTATCGCACAGGCGCGGCACACCGCGGCGTTTGCGGCGCCCCGGCGCCCCAGGGACCCCGTGGCAATGTCTCAGTTCGAGCGGCGCTAAGCGAAACTGCGGCGGACTGCTAGCCCGGTTCGCGCAGCCCGATGGCGGGCGGATAGTCCAGCATCTCGAAATCCCGGCGGTAGAAGCCCGTCGCCAAGCGGCGGAGCTCGTCGTCGTAGCAGTCCTCCCAAGGCCGATGGGCGGTGGCGTTGACGACGGCGAGCTGCTGCTCGGGGATGCCGATGCGCCGGCAGGCCTCCCGGAACGAATCCTGCAGGGTCTCGTACCGGCCGAGGAAGTCCATGCCCAGCCGCCCGGCCTCGTCCATCAAGAGGCCCGTCTGCGTCCGGAGCAGCATCAGATCGGAAAAATCGGCCGCGTCGACTGCACCCTTCAGGCTGGAGAGCGTTCGCTTCATGACCGCCGTCTCGTTGCCGGCATACGCGATCTTGCGGGCGTTCAGCATCGCGCAGGCGGAGACGCAGCGGTCGTAGGGGTTGCGCACGAAGGCGAACTTGAAGTACGTCCGCCAGACCGCCTCCGGCAGGTGCCGCCGGGCCTGCCGCAGGGTGATGTGCCCGTGGCCCATGCGGCGCAGCGCTGGCAGCGGGCTGAGCACCCGAGTCTCCAGTCCCTCCTGTTCCCAGTCCCCCGGACCCAGAAAGGGCCGCAGGGCCGTGCGGACGGCGTGGGAGCCGGTGCGCGGCACGGCGAAGAAGACGAACTGGTGACGATGCGAGACGATCATCGGCCTCCCCCGACGCCGCGGCGCGTCATGCGCCCTCCGGCGTTCCAAGGCGAATGCGCGACCGCCAGTCCTGCGGGACCTGGAAGCCCTGGCTCCAGCGGAACGTGTCCTCGCACAGCACCCCGTGCCAGAATAGCGGTTCCTCGCCGGTCACGCGGAAGAAGTACGCCACGTCGTTGCGGTTCGGCACCACGACCATCGTACCGGTACGAGGATCCACGTAGCGGAAAGAGGACTTGCCCGGCTGCGCTACCTCCACCAGGAACACCTCCCAGCCGAGGTAGCCGCTCCATCGGTCCGTGTGCCAGCGCCTGAACGCCCCCGGCGGGTAGCACTGATCGCTCACGCAGCGGCACTCGCAGCCGAAGAAGCGGGCCACGCTCCGGCGCAGCGGCGCAATGCGCGGCGAGGGGTGATCCATGTAGTAGCAGGTGGGGCCGCTCCGCCATTCGGCCGCTCCTCCGGGGAGTTCGCCTGGCCCTTCTCCCCTCGCCCCCCTCGCCGCCTCGATTCGTTGCACGTGCCGCCGCAGAGCCGAAGCGCTGGTCGAGCGGCGCTCGAGGAACGACATCCGCTCCACGTCCGGCGGCGCCAGCAGCCGCCGCCTCCCCAGCCCGACGTCCGCGCCCGAGTAGCGCTCCAGGTCCAGGCCGGCCGGCAGCGTCGCCAGCAAGCGAGCGGTGTCGGCCACTTCCTCGAAGCCGGCGATGGCGTCGAAGGGGATGGCGAAGAACCAGCCGCCGCCCGGGTCCGCAGCCGCGGCGGTGTCGTGGGCGGGCGGCATCAAGGGCTGTGCCATCCGCTCGCAGCCGAAGTGCGCCAAGGGGTCGCATGCGCCTGGAATACCCGGTTGAACGCCCCAACCGCAAGGGCAACTCCGCCGCCTGTCTGGCGGTGGTCCGCCGGCTGGCTCTGAACATCGCGCGGATGCATCCCGACAAGCGCTCCATCCGCCGCAAGTTCACCCGCACCCAGCGCGACGACAACTTCCTGCTCGACATGATCCGGCGCGTCCGCAAGCACGAGTAGGCGCGGGATTCCAAATGCGATTGTCCTGGAGTCAACAACCCCGATCTTCGGTACTGGCGAGAGACGTGCCACAATCGCCCCATGCGCTTCTTCAACACAGAAGGGCCGGTTCGCCCGAAAGACCACTACGCGATTCCGCCCCTCGAGCGCGGCAACGCCGACGAAATTCTGCGGCTGATCCGGAACAAGCGCTACTTCGTGCTGCACGCGCCGCGGCAGACCGGCAAGACGTCGGCGCTCATCGCCCTGCGGGACCTCCTGAACAGCGGCGGAGGCGCACCCGAAGGCGGGGGTAACTTCCGCTGCGTGGACGTCAACGTGGAGGTCGGGCAGGTGGCGCGGGACGACACCGCCCGCGGCATGCGAGCCATCCTGAGCAGCCTGGCGAGCAGCGCGCGCCTCCTGGGCGACGACTTCCCGAAGCGGACCTGGCCCGGCGTCTTCGAGCGGTCCGGCCCCGACGACGCCTTGAAGGAACTGCTGATCGAGTGGTGCCTGGCGAACCCGACGCCGCTGGTGCTGCTGGTGGACGAGATCGATTCGCTGGTAGGCGACACCCTGCTCTCGGTGCTGCGCCAGCTGCGCGCCGGCTACCAGCAGCGTCCGCGGGGGTTCCCGCAGAGCGTCGTGCTCTGCGGCGTGCGCGACATCCGCGACTACCGCATCCGTTCGAGCTCCGGCGAGGTGGTCGCCGGCGGCAGCCCGTTCAACGTCGCCGCGAAGTCCCTGCGCCTAGGCGACTTCACCCGCAGGGAGACGCGCCGGCTGATGCTGCAGCACGTCCTGGAGACCGGCCAGCGGTTCACGCCGGCGGCGCGCAGGGCGGTGTGGGAGCAGACCAAGGGGCAGCCGTGGCTCGTGAACGCGCTCTGCGCCGGTGCCTGCTTCGACAGCGACGCCGGGCGGGACCGCTCCCGGACCATCGGCGTGGAGGACGTCAACGCCGCCCGGGAGGAGCTGATCCTCTCCCGGCGCACGCACCTCGACCAGCTGGCGCACAAGCTGGAGGAGGAGCGGGTGCGCCGCGTGGTCGAGCCGATCCTCGCCGGCGCGAACGCCCAGCACGAGGTGCGGGACCTGGAGTACGTCCGCGACCTCGGGCTGATCGACGCCGGCCAGCCGCCGCGCATGGCGAACCCCATCTACGCCGAGGTGGTGCCCCGGGAACTCGGCTACATCCTGCAGAGCAGCCTAGACGAGGACGCCGCCTGGTACGTGGACGCCGCCGGCGTGGTGGACCTGCGCCGGCTGCTGGCCGCCTTCGCCGCGTTCTACGGCGAGCGCGCCGGGCACTGGCTGCGGCGCTTCGAGGACTACAGCGAGGCGGCGCCGCAGCTGATCCTGCAGGCGTACCTGCAGCGCATCGTCAACGGCGGCGGGCGCATCGAGCGGGAGTACGGCCTGGGCCGCGGGCGCACGGACCTGCTGGTGCTGTGGCCGAGCGAGGCCGGTGCGCCCTACGACCTGTGGCGGCGCTTCGTCATCGAGTGCAAGGCGCTGCGCGACTCGGACCGCCGGAGCCTGGAGGCGACCGTCGAGCGGGGCGTGGAGCAGACCCTCGGCTACATGGCCAGGTGCGGCGCCGAGGAAGGCCACCTGCTGGTGTTCGACCGCCGCGGCGAGCGCGAGGGGGAACCCGGCGCGGTTCGGGACCCGCCGGGACGATGCCCCGACGAGGAGCACGAACGAGACGGGCGGCGAGTGGCCGTCTGGACGCTGTAGGCCGCAGCGGGCGCGCAGGCTCAGCGAGTCGAGGAGTACAAACAGTCGCATGGCGGCGTACTGCCGCCAGCCATCGAAGCAGGCCAAGCGGCACTGGCGGAGCAAGCGCTTCGGTTGAGAGACACCTTCGGCTAGGAAGGCGGATAGGTTGCCCGGCCCGTTCCCGGAACGTCAAAGCGACCTCGAGGTGGTCGTGGTTGAGATGAGTCGGCGGATAGGCGGTTCGGAGGACGCTTAGGCCGATGCGCCGTGGGCCGAGACCGGGCGGCCTTGCGCCGCTGCTGCGCCGCTGCTGGCCGTTTCTCGTGCTGGCCACCGCGCTCGCGACGCTGTTCCCGTTCTTCCACGAGTCCGGGCCGCTGTTCCGGTCGGAGCAGGCCTACGACGTAATCTCGTTCCACCATCTCGCGGTCGCCAGGAATCTCTCCGCCGAGCACGGCTGGCTCGGCTTCTACTCGCGCATCGTGGACGGCGACGGCGAGCCGGCGTACTTCGTCTACCACCGCTTCCCGCCAGCCGGCTACTTCCTGATCAAGCTCGCCGTCCTGGCACAGCCCAGCGACTTGGCGGGTCAGGTGCAGGCGGCGCGCATGCTCATGCTGGCGCTCTACGCCGGCGCGGCGATGCTCGCCTGCGCGGCGCTGGTTCTGATCACCGGCCGCCGGTGGCTGGCCGTCTCGGCGACCCTCGCGGCCTTCGGCTCCTACACGGCCCTGTACGCCAGCGACATGGTCGCCACCGAGGGCGCGGCGGACCTGTTCGGTTCCATGCTCGCCTTCCACGGCATCGCCCGCTACTGCTTCCCCGGAGCGCCGGGCGCGCCTGCGGCGCCCGGAGAGCAGCGGCGCTTCGGGCAGCTGCTGGCGAAGTCGTGCGCGGCACTGCTGCTCGGCTGGCACGTGTACGCGCTGCTGGCGCCGTTCATCGCGCTCGGCGCCGGGGCGGCGCTGGCCGGCGGGAACCCGGCGGAGCTGCGCCGGCTGGCGCTGTTCGGGGCGCTCGCGCTGCTGTTCGGGCTGGCCGTGCTGGCGCAGAACCTGGCCCGGGAACACGCCGGACTTGGCGGGGAAGTGCCGGTCCGGGATCTGCCTTCCCTCTACTCCGCGTACCGCAAGTCCGTGTTCCGCAGCATGGACGACGGGCGCTGGCTGGCGTTCGCGGCGGACCAGCTGCGGCTGGCGGGGCTGTCGCTGGTTCCGTACGCGGCGTCCCGCGCGGGCCTCTTCTGGCCGGGCTGGCCGCTCGTCGGCGGGCTGGGGCTGGCGGCGATCCTCGGCGTCGGGGCTGTCGCGGCGCGGGGCGGGCGCCGGGCGGGCGGCGCGGGGCGGGCGCATGCCCGGGCGGCCTGCCTGGCGCTGCTGCCGCTGGCCGCGGCCGGCCACGCGTGGGCGGTCGGCATGCGCGGCAACTTTGCAAGCTACCGGTGCCCAGGTCCCGGCATGGTCGGGTGGGACGTCTTCGAGGCGATGTTCCACGTGGGGGCGCCGCTGGCGCTGTTCGCCCTGCCGGGACTGCTGCTGCCGGCGCCCGGCGCCCGCGCTGGCATGCCGCGCCGCGCGGCGGCGGCCGTCTGCGTGGCGGCGCTGTGGCTGGCGTTCGCCGCGTCCGCGTACCACATGGGGCGGCTGGATCGCGACCCGGAGACGGCGGAACGGGAGCGGGCGCTGCACGACGACGTCGCTGCGATCCGCCGGGCGTTGCCCGAGGGGAGCGTCGTCTACGTCCCGCTGGGTTCGGCGCGCACGCCGTTGCATTGGCGGAGCCACTTCTACTTCACCGGCCGCGTCCTGGTCCCGGCCATCGAGCGCGCGGCGGGCGCGGAGTTCGTTGCGGCGCCCCGGATTCCTGGCGCGCGCGCCTTGACCCCCGGCAACCACGCCCACTTCCTGTACCGCATGGAGGAATACCGCCGGCACCGCGGGCCGCCTCGGCGCTCGGAGGCGTTCTCGCATCCCCGCAACGCTGGCCGCCAATGTGGCTTTCGGACCTAACCTGAAGCCGAGTGGCCCCTCGGCTTGCGCCAGTGTCGCGGGCGAGCGGCCCGCGACAGGCCCGAAGGTCCGAGAGGACGACCGGAAGCGCTGCGTCAACCCCCGCGGGTAGAACAGATCGCACAGGCAGCGGCACTCGCAGCCGAAGAAGCGGGCCACGCTCCGGCGCAGCGGCGCAATGCCCGGCGAGGGGCGAGGCAGGCTGATTCCCGCATTCCCGCACATGGACATGAGGACTCCGGCCGAATTCGCTACGATGACGGCGAGGCTGCCTGACCCAAACGCCCAGAAGGTCGGCGATCCGCCACAAGGGCTGTACGTGCCTTGCGCCATGGGCAGATGGAGGTACACGTGGCGAACGCGACACCGTGGCCCCGCCTCGCCGCCGCTGCCTTGGCCGGCGACGCCGTGAGCGCCACTTGGCAGGACGGCGCGTCGATCCCCATGCCCTTCCTGTGGCTGCGCCACAACTGCGACTGCCCGGAGTGCGTCGTGCGGCAAACGGGCGAGAAGCGCTACCGGATCGTCTGGGCGCCCGCGGATCTGCGGCCGGCAGCGGCGGCCGTCGACGCCGAAGCGGACTGTCTCGTCGTCGACTGGCCGGACGGCCACCGCAGCCGCTACCGGAGCGCCATGCTGCGGGAGCTCATGGTCTGCTCGAAGCCTGCGGTGCGCTACTGGGACTGCCGTTTCGCGCCCCGCCGGTTCGACTTCGAGGCATTCCTCGACGACGACGACAGCGCTGCCCGCGCCATCGCCGAGTTCCTCGCCTCCGGCGTCTGCGTCCTGACCGGGGCCCCCACGGCGCCCGGCAGCGTCGAGCGCCTGTGCCCGCGCCTCGGACCGATCCGCGAGGTGCTGTTCGAGCGCATCCACAACGTTCAACTGGACCCCGCCGGCTACAACATCGCCCACACCAGCGAGGACGTGCCGCCCCACAACGACATGGTGAGCTACTCCTGGCCGCCGAGCGTGCAGGCCCTGCACATGCTGGCGAACGACTGCGCCGGCGGCGAATCGGGCGTGGTCGACGGCTTCGCCGTGCTGCGCCGGTTCCGTGCCGAACACCCGGCGATGTTCGAAACGCTGTGCATCGTGCCGGTGCCGTTCCGGCAGTTCGACGCGAACAACGAAACCTCGGCCGCGCAGCCAGTCGTCGAGGTGGACTGCGAAGGCGAACTGCGGCTGCTGCGCTTCTCCAATCAGCTCATGCAGCCGCTGCCGCTGTGGCAGCCGAAGCTCGGCGAGTTCTACCAGGCGTTTCGGCAACTCGCGGAACTCGTCGCCGGCCCCGGGTTCCGGGTGCAGCTGCGCCTGGCGGCCGGCGAAGTGCTGCTCGTCGCTGGCCACCGGGTGCTGCACGCCCGCACCCCCATCGTCGGCGCCGGGCGCCGCCACCTGCAGGACGCCTACTTCGACCACGACAACGTCCGCAACCACTACAAGCTGCTCAAGCGCCAAGGCCGGATCGAAGGCCGCTCGCTCGACTCGGCGCACCGCGACGATTCTTCGGGAGCGGTCAGAGCGGATAGCTCGGGCACAGCGGCTTGAGCGACGGATTGCGGTTGTAGCAGGGATCCTCGGGCAGTTCGCCGCCTCTCCCGGAGCGCGGGGGCGTCCTGTCCGCTACCGGCGAAGCCGCGCGCGAGCGAGGAAGTCGGCGCCGCTGCGGCAGTCGATGATCAACGTGCCGATCCGCGCCAGTTCGGCACCGTCCTCGACGCCAGCGAGCAAGGCGGCCAGCTCGGAGCCGGTGTCGGCGCCGAAGCGCCGGCCGGCCAAGCTGCACAGCAGCGTCCGTTCCTCCGCGAGCACCTCTTGGCGTCCGGCCCGCATTCCCTGCTGAAGGCCCTCTTGGCGCCCGGCCCGCATCCCTTGCCGCCGGCCTTCGTCTATCTTCATCTCGTCCCGTTCCCGAAGCGTTTCCGCAAGCATCGTCGTCTCCTTGTCGTCCAAAGCCGGCAGCCGATCGCCCAGGCGCGGACCCAGCATGCCGCCGCACCATGCCGCGAACGACCGCCGCAGTTCCCGATCGCCCGCCGCCGCGAACAGCTCCTCGGCCCTCTCCAGCGCCAGCGGCAGCCCGTCCGCAGACGCCGCGTCCAGCGCCAGCGCGGCCCGGGCCAGATTGCCGTCCGCCGCATCGCCGCCGCTGGCGCAGTCCTTCGCATCGACCAGCCGGCAGGCCAGGCGCGGCTGCAGGTCGCGCAGTTCGGGCGGCGCCCAGCCGCGCTCGTCCAGCCGCAGCGGCGCGTTCCATTCGGCCCGGCCGTTGTACACCACCAGCGGCACATGCGCCACGACCCGGCCACCGGCCGCCGCCATCCAGCCGGAGCGGCGCAGGTCCCGGGACAGCAGCGCAACGTACTCCAGCAGCCGCTCGGCCACGTGGGCGTCGGGGCTCGACTGGAATTCGACGTGGAACAGCGCCCCGGCACCGGCGGGCCAGGCCGTGTCGCGCTTGAACGGCGCCCACCAGAGCATGTCGGTCCGCCGGGCGCGCAGGTCGTCCGCGACGTGCTCCGTCGGCAGGCGCTCCAGGCGGTCGATATCCAGGTCGCCCACCCAGGAGTCGCCGAGCAGGCGGACGAGGTCGGCGACCATCCGGGGATGGGAGAACAGCCGTTTGCTGGCCTCGTCGCTGTGCCGGGGCTGTCGCGCCATGGGCGGCACTGTGCGCCGCGACCGCGTCGGGAGAAATGGCGGAAAGCTCCAAGCCCTGTGCGAGATCGACCATGCCGGCAAGCGGAGCGGCGGCGATGCGCGGGCACCGCCACCTGCAGGATGCCTACCTCGATCACGACAACGTCCGCAACCACTACAAGCTGCTTTAAGCGCCAAGGCCGGATCGAAGGCCGCCACGCTCGACTCGGCGCACCGCGACGGTTCGGGAGCGGTCAGAGCGGATAGCTCGGGTACAGCGACCTGAGCGACAGATTGCGGTTGTAGTAGGGATCCTCGGGGCAGTTCTCCGCCAGAAACGCCATCAGCCGGGCCACGTCGCCAGGCGGATCCTTGCGCCCCCGGGTCTGCATCTCGTAGTGCAGCAGCCGCACCGCCGGCAGATATACGTTGAGGTAGCCGGCGTTCATGGCGCGTATGCAGATCTCGACATCGCCGCCAGACACGCGATACGCCTCGTCGAAGGCGCCGATGCGGTCGATGGTGCGCCGCGCCACGGCCATGCAGGCGCCGGTCACGGCCGCGACGTTCCGCGCCAGCGTGGGCGCAACGAACATGTGCCCCTGCTCTTCCGGCCGCGTGTGCCGGTAGACGTGGTCCGCGCAGCGCCCGTAGCCGGTCACGACTCCGGCGTGCTGGATGGCGCCGGTTTCGTAGAGCAGCAAGGCGCCCACCAGGCCGACGTCCGGGCGCAGGGCGACGTCCGCCAGCTGCGCCAGCCAATTCTCGCACGCCGGTTCGGTGTCGTTGTTGAGGAATACGAACACGTCCGCGTCCGACGCCGCCATGCCCTGGTTGTTGAGGCGGCTCCAGTTGAACTCGCCCGGCGCCGGCAGCACCTTGAGGCGCGGCCAGCGCCGCTCGGCCTCGGCGAACCAGGCGAGGGTCGCGCCCTCCGTGGAGCCGTTGTCCAGCACCAGCACGTCGAAGCTCTCGCCGAAGTTGGTGGCAAAGACGCCGGCAACGCAGCGCCGCAGCAGATCCAGCCGGTCCCGGGTGGGAATCACTACCGTCACTTTGGCGCCCGCGTTGCCGAATACGCAGCGCCACTCCCGTCCCGCGATCTCGACGCCAGCGCCGTCGCCGTAGCGTCGCCTGAGGACGTCCGCGAGGGCCGCAGGCGGCGTTGGCACTGGCGGCGGACGGAAGCGGTGCGCCAAGAAGGCATCCAGATGGACCACCCGCTGCGCCTGCTCCGCCACCCGCAGCGCCAGGCTGTGGTAGTCCCCGCACGGCGCCGCCGGCAGCGTTGCGGCAAGGCTGGAGGCAAGCAGGAGACAAGACGACACGTAGTCGCTGGCGAACAGCAGATCCGGCGAGTAGCCAGGCTTGAAGTACGGCTGCGAGCGAACCCCGGCCGCGTCGATGCGATCCTCGTCGCCGTAGTAGAGCGCCAGGTCCTGCGTTCGCGGACAGGGTGCGGCGCCCAGTACGCAGCCAGGCCCGAGCAGCGCGACGAAGTCCGCCTGTTCGCAGCGCGCACGGGCCGTGGCGACCACGGCATCGACGCCCAGCGACTCCACCACCACCGTTTCCGGCGCGGCCGAGCCGATCGCGGCACTGGCGGCGTCGGCAACCAGCACCAGCTTCGCATCCGCCGGCTTGCGGGCTTCCGCAAGCCGAAGGTACGCGGGCAGCTCGGCGGCCGGCACCCCCTCCGTGGACATCACCGCGAGCAGGGAGCCGGACGGGCCGGCCGGCGCCGGCCGCTGCCGCAACCAGACCCGATAGCGCTTGGCGTTGGCGTGCTGGCCATGGGAGACGGCGCCCACGGCCCAACCGGCCACGGCACGATAGCCGTGGCTGCGCCACAGGCCCCAGACGATCGCCAGGAAGCGCCGCCAGCCGCCGGCGAACGCCACCGCCTTGCGGAAGCCGACCAGCAGCAGCAGGCCGAGCAGGAACCGCCGACGCCGATGCGGCGGACTCTCGCCCTCGTCGCCCGCCGGCGGCGTCAAGACGCCAGAGTCGTGTACAAGCGGGCGTAGCGGTCGCCCATCAGAGCGCCGGTGAACAGGCGCGCGAAACGCTGCTGCGCACCTAGGCCCAAGCGCGCCGCCAGCGCCGGGCAGGCGTCGAGGCGCATCATGGCGCTACGCAGTGCCGCCGGCGAGGCCGGCGCCACTACCAGCCCGGTCTCGCCGTCCACGTTCACATGGCTGGTGCCGGAACCCACCTCCGTGGAGACGAGCGGCCGCCCCTGCATGGCACCTTCGAGCAGGCCCACGCCGAACGCCTCCGCCCGCAGGTAGGAGGGGAACACCACCGCCCGGCTGAGCGCCAGCAGTGCCGTCTTGGTCTCGTCGGAAACGTGGCCGGCGAAAACCACGTTGCCAAGGCCAAGGTTGCGGGCCTGGCGCTTGAGTTCCGCCTCCGTCGGGCCCGCCCCTGCGATCACTGCCCGCAGCGGCGTGCCGCGCAGCGCCTCGATCAGAATGTGCAGGCACTTGTAGTAGCGCAGCACGCCGACGAACAGGAAGAACCCGGTGCCGAACCGCCGCCGCACCTCCGCAAGGCGCGCCGGCGTCGGCTGCGGGTAGGAAGCGGGATCGAGGCCAATGGGAATCACCTCCAGCGGCGCCCGCAGGCGCGACAGCACCGGCGAGCTCGCCAGGTAGTTCGGCGACGTGCAGACGATCCGATCCATGGAGCGCAGGAAGCGGCGCATGAGGGGCCCGTAGAGCCACGCCAGCGCCCGCTGGCGCACGATGTCCGAGTGGTAGGTGAGCACCGTCGGCTGGCGCACCCGGGCCGCGAAGTGCAGCGCGTCCGCGAACGGCCACGGGAAGTGGTAGTGGACCAGGTCCGCCCAGCCCAGCAGGCGGCGGAACATCGGCAACGCCTGCCACGAGAGGCTGCAGGACGCGACCTCGAGGTGCAGACGCGCCCTGTACACGACGGCTTCCTCCCGCCGCACCACCCGCGGCCGCACCGAACGGCTCAGGGACAGCACCCGGCTCTCGACGCCGTGGCGGCGGGTGCCGAGGCAGATCTGGCGGATCATCTCCTCGGCGCCGCCCTGGGTCTGCGGCAGCGAGGTGCGATAGACGTGCAGCACGCGCATGGCGGTGGGCGACGACCGGCCTAGGCGGAACGGCGTTTGTAACCGACCGCGCGGTGCGGACGCAAACCGCTGGGCGCGAGAACGGTTCCGTGGCAGCCGGCGTCAGTCCTCCATGAGCGCCTTGCGGCGTACGCGGTCGTAGCGCCGCGCCAGCGCCCGCTCCTCGGCCCCCATGTCCTGCCTCGGCCGCGGCACCGGCAGGAAGTGGCGATGCTCGTCCTTGCCGCGCACCAGCACCGCGTGGTCGCCGGTCACCTTGGTCTGGCGAACGTCGGTGGCGCAGTAGCGCAGCACCATGCCGATGCGCCGGTCGCCGCCGCGGTTCGGCTCGGAGCCGTGGATGACGCGCACGTGGTGGATGGACATCTCGCCCAGTGCCAGCGGCGCGAGCACCGTCCGCGCCTCCTCCACCGGCACCTTCACCACCTGGCCGCGGCTCAGGAGATTGTCGGCGGCGTAGGTGTCGTGCTGCTCCCACACCGGGCCCCTGTGGCTGCCCGGGAGGAAGCGCATGGGGCCGGTGCTGGGCCCGGCATCCGAAAGCGCCACCCAGGCGCTCGCCACGCGGTGCGGTTCGAGGCCCCAGTAGGTGGCGTCCTGGTGGTAGGAGATGTACGCCGGCCCGCCCGGCGGCTTGACGAACCAGTCCAGCGACCACAGCAGAAGGTTGGGGCCGAGCACGCTGGCGACGGGTTCGACGATGCGGGGGTCGTGGATCAGATCCCAGGCCCAGGCGTGGGTGACATGCAGCCTCGCCCGAACCGCCCGCTCCTTGCCGGCGGCGCTTGCGCCGGCGGCCTCGGCGCTTGCGCCGGCGGCCTCGGCATCCTCCAGCCGCGCCCGCAGCCCCTGCGCTTCGGCTGTGGAGAACGCCGGCAGCGGCGCCACGAAGCCGTCCCGCCGATAGCGCTCGATCTGATCTGCCGTCAGTTGGGTCATCGCGTGACGTCTTCCCTCGCCCGCTTCGACCAGCAAGCGGGCTTTGAGTGTGCGCCGTGCGTCCGCGCCTTGCAGAGTGTGCCTATGTACAGTATTTTCCCTCGCGCCGATCTCGACTAGCGTAGCCGAAGGATGTGGGTGTGCCGCAGGGTGCCCAAATTGCATTGTTCCGCCACGATCGACCGAAGATGTAGACAAGAAGGCTGGAGTCCAGTTCGCGCAGCAATTGCTTCGGGCAACGGAGGAGCCGGCGGGGTTCGTGTTCCGCCGAGGGATTTGGGAGCCTGTTGACTAGATAGAGTGTCCCGTACAGCTGCCGTGCCGTGTCGGGTGACTATCGTAGGCAATCCGGTAGGAATGTTTGCGGCGACGTTTCTGAAGACGGCCACTGCAGCCGTTCGTCGTCGCCGGCGCGGCCCGCGACGCGCTGCTCTCCGATCTGCGCGAGGCCGTGGACGCGGCCGTCGCGGACGGCGAGACGCTGCGCCGGTTCCGCCGCCGCTTCGACGGCATCGTCGCGCGGCACGGGTGGAGCTACGTCGGCGGGCGCGACTGGCGCACCCGCGTGATCTACGACACCAACCTGGCCACGTCCTACGCGGCGGGCCGCTGGCGGCAGCTGCAGGCCGCCGCCGACCGGCGCCCCTACTGGCGCTACCGCCACAGCCCGGCGTCCGTCGAGCCGCGCGAGAAGCACGTCGCCTGGGGCGGCCTGATCCTGCGCCACGACGACCCGTGGTGGCAGGTCCACTACCCGCCCAACGGCTGGGGCTGCAGGTGCTGGGTCGAGAGCCTGTCCCCCCGCGAGGCCGAGCGCGCCGGCGGCGCCGGCGAAGCGCCGCCGACGATCTGGCGCGAGGAGCGCGTCGGCAGCGGCGCGTCGACGCGCATCGTGGACGTGGCGGAGGGCGTGGACGCCGGATTCTCCTACGCCCCGGGCCGCGCGGCGCAGCTGCGCGGCGCCGTGCGCCAGCGGCTGCTCGCCAGCCTCCGGCAGCCGCCCGCGGTCGCCGCGTCCGGCGTGGCGGCCATGCTGTCGCGCCCGACCGTCCTCGGCGCCCTGCGCGAGGGCTGGCTCCGCTGGCGTGGCCGCCACGCCAGCGGAAGCGCAATCGAGGTCGGAGCGCTGCTGCCGGCGCTGCTGGAGGCGCTGGAGCGGCGCCGCGGCGAGATCGCCACCGCGGCCATCAGGGTCGCGGCATCGGACTGGGGCCACGCCGCGCGCGCGGCGAAGGGCGCCAAGGCGCTCGACCGCGCCGACTGGGACCGGCTGCCCGACGTCCTGGCGTCTCCCGTCGCGGTGTTGTACGAGCGCGACAGGGACGCCCTGCTCTACGTGTTCGAGCCCGCCGAGCGAGCCGGCAAGATGGGCAAGGCGGTCGTGCAAGTGGACGTGCGGCGGAGGGTGCGCCGGCGGGACGAGGTGGGCAACTACGTGCGGTCGGGCCAATACATCGAGCTCCACAACCTGCGCGACAAGCGCTACGAAGTGCTGTGGGGCGCGGTGCCGGAAGGGTAGTGAGGCCGCCGGGACGAGACGCGACCCTCGATCCAGTACGCTTAGTCCGCCCAGGGGCGCGGAAAAAACCATCTACCGGGATTGCGCATTTACCCGGCCTACCCGGCGGCAAGAGGAAGACTAGCACATGCGATTCGACATCCAGATCGACGACCGCCAAGCCGTCCGCGCCCTCGCGGAACTGCTGCGGCGCGGCGGGAGCCTGAAGCCGGCGCTGCGCTCCGTCGGCGAGCTGCTGCTCGACTCGACCCGCGCCCGCTTCGCAGCCGAGCGGTCCCCGGAGGGCGAGCGGTGGACGCCGCTCAAGCCGCGCACGCTGGCGAGCAAGAAGCGCAACCGCGACAAGATCCTCACCGAGGAGGGCCGCCTGCGCGGCACCCTCGCCTACCAGGTCGGCGACGGCTGGGTGGAGGTCGGCAGCCCCCTGGTCTACGGCGCCACCCACCAGTTCGGCCGCGACGCGATCCCCGCCCGCCCCTACCTGGGACTGTCGGCCGGAGACGCCGCGGACGTGCGCGAGGAGATCCTCGACTTCATCCGCGGCGCGCTGCGCTAGGGGAGAACGTTCTCCGCCCAACCGCGGCGGCGATTGTTCCGGCTGAGGGGGTCTAGCCACCAAGGCGAAAGTCGCCACCGCACCAGCGACGAACGACGACGTCAACACCTTCAGCGGGCTGGCCGCGGAGGGCTTCCTGCCGGCTACGGGCTGGACGTGGGCGCCGTCGTCGGCTGGGCGGCGCTTCCACCGCGAGCTGCGCGACGAGAGGGCGGAGATGCCGTACTACGAAGTGTCCGCAGAACGCCAGGCGGTGCGCCCCAGCGCCCACGGCGAAGGCTCGCTGCTCGGCGGCCACGTGCTGTGCGCCATCGCGGTGTGCGACGCGGACCTCATCCACGCCTCGCACATCTCGGACAAAGAGGATCTGCGCCTACTATCACCGCTATCTGGACCGCGCCATCGCCGCCGAGCGCTTGCAGGAGTGGGGCGGGCGGCTGACGCTGGAGCACGACATTCCGCCGCGTGAGAGCACGGCGGCTTCGCTCGAGAACTCGATGCCGGCGAACGAGGCCGAGGCCAGGCTGCGCCGTATGCTGCTGGCGGCCGGCTTCGGCGAATGCGCGCGCGGCAAGCGGATTCGCTTGAACAGCGCCCTCGGCAGCACCACGCCGGACGTCTTTACTGCACCGAAGATCACGAACCGGACGAAGGCGTGTGCATCTACTTGGACAGCCTGAGCCGTCACATCCACGGCAACCCGGAAACGGCCGAGCGGGATCGCCAAATCTGCGCCTGGCTGTGCGGCAGCGGCTACGAGGTGCTGGAGGTCGCGGAGAGCGAACTCGGCGACGAACAGGCGATGGCGAAGCACTTCCGACGCTTGGCTGGCTATCTCGGCCGGGCGACTTGCGCCGGCGGGTGCGCGAGGATCGCGCATGGTTTCGCGGCGAGCGCCCCGCGGGCGAAAGGCCCGCGGGGCGCCTGGTGACGCCCACGCCGCACACGCGCTACGTAGGTTGCGTGCCCCTGGTGCCCTTGGCCGCTGCCGCCGGCACCTTCGGCGACCCGCACAGCGTGCCCGACGAATCCGAGTGGCAATGGGTGGAAGCAAGGAGGCGGGCGATGGCGATGCAGGTCGAGCGGACGATGCTGGGCGATGCCCAGTGGAAGCGGATCGAGCCGCTGTGCGCGGGCAAGGAAGGGGATGCCGGCCGCACGGGCGACGACAACCGGCGCTTCGTGGAGGCGGTGCCGTGGATAGGGCGGACGGGTGCGCCGTGGCGCGACCTGCCGCCGCGGTTCGGCAAGTGGAACACGGTGTTCCAGCGCTTCCGCCGCTGGGCGAAGAAGGCGTCTTCAAGCGGATGTTCGAGGAGCTGTCGCCGGACCTGGACTTCGGGGAAGTGCGGATCGACGGCACGAACGTGCGCGTCCACCAGCATGCGACTGGGAAAAAGGGGGCGCCGAAAAGTCGGGGCGGTCGCGCGGCGGGCTGACGACGAAGATGGTGGCGCTGGTGGACGCGTTGGGGAGGCTGTCGCGGTTCGCGCTGCTGGCGGGCCACCGCCACGAGTCGCCGGCGGCGCCGGGTCTGCTGGCGGGCCTGTCGTTCGGGGCGCTGCTGGTCGACCGTGGCTTCGACAGCGACCGTCTGCGGGCGCTGCTGGCGTCGCTGGGCGCGGAGGCGGTGGCGCCGCCGAAGTCGAACCGGACCGAGGCCATCGCCTGCGACATGGAGAAGTACGCGAGGCGGCACCGGGTGGAGAACTTCTTCTGCCGGATCAAGAACTTCCGCCGCATCGCCACCCGCTACGACCAGACCGAGTCGAGCTACGCGGCGATGATCCGCATGGTCGCCGTCTGGCTCGCGCTGGCCTGATTGTCAACGCTCCCTAGAACGCCTTCTCCAACCCCGCTTGGGTGAGTACGGCATTGGCGGTGTGCCGGGACTTGATGTTGCCGTCAATCGGGAAGCTGCGATTGGAGATGGGGCTGTACCAAATCTCATGATCGCCACGGCCATGTCTCACGAAGTGGCAGTGCGCTGCACGGAGCCTCTGCTTCAACCTCCGCGTGCTCGCCACGAAGCCTAGCTCAGCTCGCCGCGAGCCTGATGGTCTCCAGCCGCTTTAGCGTCAACTGAATGGCGACCTCCCCCCGCGCATGGTCTTGGCGTACCAAGTGCCGATTGGCATCGTACAGATCGGGAACCAAGTCTCTGACTTTCTGCACCAACTGCTGCTGCGTCTCGGCTTCTGCCACCAATCCGGGAAAGTCCGTATCGGAGACGTACCAGACGCCAGCTTCATCGTCCCACGAGATCGCGGCGAAATACGGGGTTGACACATCGATCTCCTTGCTTACGGCGCTAGGCCAGCGCTCTCGTCGTTTGACGCTCACCAACCGCCATAGAGCACGGGCGGCGACTCCGCAACCCTAAGGCGTAGCAGATTGCGGTGTCAAACTAGGCCGATCCAAAGGTGGGCGGCTGACCGAGCCGCGCCCTCCTCCCCTCCTCCCCGCACACACCGTCGTTGCCCCACCCTCGTACACGCAAGTACGATGCTCACCACTGACAGACGGCTTGCAGGAAGGCCCGGTTGCCTCGACACCCCCACATCTCCGCGTCGCTTACGCCAGCGTCGAACCACAGCCTTCCCGGCTGGGAGGACCTGAGCCACAGCGGCCTGCTCCTCGACGCCGCCCGCATCGCGGGACTCGCCGGCTACACTCCAGCGCCGCTCGGCAACTACGCGAAGGACAAGCTGCGCCGCCGCGCCATCGCGCTCCTCGACGGTGCGCAAACGGACAGCGCCGAAGTCTCCCGCTTCGTCGCCTTCGTGCTTGAAGAGGCGTGCGGCTTCGATGCGGCCACCGGCGTCTGGCAGCGGGGCAGCCATGTTCCGCCTGCCGAAGGCCGGCGAATCGTCACTGGCGAGACGGTGAAGCCTCGCCACTTGTGGAAGGGCCCGCGCGGCGCTCGCTTGCCGGTATTCCTGGACGATGCCGCGCGGCTCGGCATTGGCAGAAGCCGTCGCGCCGTGGGCCAAGCGCTGGCCTATCTGCGCGCTGGCCGAGAACACTTGGCGCTGCTCACCAACGGCCGTCACTGGCGCCTGTTGTTCGCGGGCATGGACTTCGACGCCTCCTGCCAGTGGGATGCGGAGTCCTGGTTCGCGCAAGGCGAGCTGGCGCCGCAAGTGACGGCGCTGCGTACTTTGCTGCAACCCAAGCTGTGGACGCCGGCGCAGGACGCCGCGCCGCCGCTGCTGCAAGGCATCCGCGACACCCGCAAGGGCCAGGCGGAGCTCTCCGAAGTACTGGGCGAACGGGTGCGCAAAGCGGTGGAGATTCTCATTCAAGGCCACGGCGAGGCGTTGCAGGAACGCTGCGCGAACGTGGACCGGCGGACATCTACCGCGCCGCCTGCCGGGTGGCGATGCGGCTGGTGGTGGCGCTGTTCGCCGAATCCCGCGAGCTGCTGCCGCGCAGCAACGCCTTGTACGACGCGAGCTACGGCATCGAAGGGCTGCGGTCGCGGCTGGCCGCCGAGGCGGCGCGGGGCGTGGCGCTGGCCGAGAGCCATGCCGCATGGCCCCGCGTGCTGGCGCTGTTCCGCTTGGTATACCGAGGTTCGCACTTCCCGGACCTGCCGGTGGCGGCATACGGCGGCGAACTGTTCGCGCCCGGCGGCAGCGCAGGCGCCAGCGCAGACGGCCTTTCGCAAGCGCTCGCCGTGTTCGAGACGGCGTGCTTCGAGAGCGAATGCTGCAACGATTGGCACGTTCACCAAATGCTGCGCCTGCTCACCCGCACCACCATGCGCATTCGCCAAGGCCGCGGCAGCATCCGCGCAGACGTGCCAGTGGATTTCTCCGATCTCTCCTCCGAGTACATCGGCATCATCTACGAGGGCCTGCCGGACTACGAGCTGAAGACGGCGCCCGCCGGCGACCCGGTGATCTTCCTCGCCGTGGGCGATCAGCCGGCGCTGCCGCTCTCGCGTTTGGAGGCGATGGAAGACGGCGCGTTGAAGGCGCTGTTCGCGAGCTTGAAGGAAGCGGTCATAGAAACGATGGACCGCACCCTGCCGTTCGGCTTCCTCGACCACAAAGTGAAGTGCGGCAACGCGCTGATCGGCGCTTGGTTCGACCAGTTCGCCCACTATCCGGCGATGGCGTGGAAGCACCGCGAAGGCGGCGACAAGAACCACGGCAACGGCGTGCATTACCCGAAGAACGCCCGCACCAAGGCGCTCAAGGCGTTCGTGAAGGAGCGCCTGACGCCGGACTTGCGCTTGTTCCTGCGCGGCCCGGACCTGCTGCAGGGCGATTTGCTGGCCGAGGCTGGCAAGGCCCACGACGACGCGCTGGCGGTGCTGGCGGAAATGTACGCCCTGCCGATCCAAGACGCCAAGGAACGCGCCGCCAAATACCGCGAACGCTTCCTGGGTTCCGCCGCGTGGCGTTCGCTGAAAGCCGCGATGGACTTGTGGTGCGCCTGCTGGTTCTGGCCCGCCGAAGAACTCGACTGCGCCCCGCTGCCGAGAACCTTCGCCGCGCCGTCGGAAGAGACCCGCACCGTGGCGGGCCGGCTGGCGCAAGCACTGCGCTTCTTCCATTGGGAGCTGGAGTTCCCGGACGTGTTCGACCAGCCCGGCGCCGGCTTCGACGCGATGCTGGGCAATCCGCCGTGGGACATCGCCAAGCCGGTTTCCAAGGAGTTCTTCTCCAACATCGACCCGCTGTACCGCTCCTACGGCAAGCAGGAGGCGATCCGCCGCCAGTCCGGCTACTTTGAGGACGCGGACGTGGAGCGCAGCTGGCTGGACTACAACGCCCGCTTCCGCGCCCAATCCAACTTCATGGGCCGCGCCGCGCAGCCGTTCGGCGATCCGCGCTCCGCCACCGCCCCGAACCGCTTCGCCATCGCGCGCGGCCACGAGAACCAGCGTCTGCACAACGAGTGGCGCGGGGCGCGGGCGCAATCCACCGGCTACGCCGACCCCGCGCACCCGTTCCGGCACCAGGGTTCGGCAGACCTCAACTCCTACAAGCTGTTCCTGGAAGCAACTCACGCGCTGCTGCACCCCGGCGGGCGGCTGGGCTTCGTGGTGCCCTCCGGCCTCTATTCGGACAACGGCACCGCCGCGCTGCGCCGCCTGTTCCCTGACGCGCTGCCGATGGGAGTGGCTGTTCGGCTTCGAGAACCGCGAGGGCCTGTTTCCAATTCATCGCAGCTACAAGTTCAACCCGGTGATCGTGCAGAAGGGCGGCGCCACGGCGGCCATCCGCACCGCCTTCATGCGCCGCAACCTGGACGACTGGGAACGCGCCGAGGCACTGGCCACGCCCTACGCCGCCCGCCAAGTGGCGCGATTCAGCCCCAAGAGCCGAGCGATTCTGGAAATCCAATCGCCGCGGGACTTGGAGATTCTGGAGAAGATCTACGCGCCTTCCCATGCGAGGGGTTCCCCCTCGCGCTCCCCGGCTGAGGGCTCTGTCTTGCTCGGCGACGACGGCCCGAACGGCTGGGGCATCCGCTACGCCACCGAGTTCCACATGACCAACGACTCGCGCCTGTTCCCGCCCCGCCCGCAGTGGGAGGCCAAGGGCTACCGCCCAGACGAGTACAGCCGCTGGCTGCTGGGCGACTGGCGGCCGATCGGGGAACTGTGGGCGGAGATGGGCGTGGATGCGTCTCGGCCGGTGGCGGCGGCGGTGGAGCTCGAGGACTGGTTGTTCGATTCGAGCGCCGGGCCGGAGCGGCGGGTGGCGGAGGCGCGGTTTGTTCATGGGCACTTGCTGAAGCCCGGGGACGTGGCGCGGACGGACTGGCGTGTGCGGTGTGCGCAGCCGCCGTACGACGAGTTGCCGGTGGCAAGAGCGGCGATTCCGGCGGGGGTGGTGCTATCGCGGGAGGGGGACGCTTGGATTCGGGAGGATCGGGTGCGGGGGATGGCGTTGCCGGTGTATGTGGCAAGATGATCTATGTGGGTCAGTGGACAGCGGCACCGGTGGCTGGGAGCGTCGTGTCGATAAAGACAAAGACCCCGAACTCCGCCACACCGTCCTGACTCTGGTTGCTTTCCACGACCTGCAAGCGCACATCGCCTCGGCTGCGGATCAAACAAGCGGGCATTGAGGCATTCCTCAGCCAAAACGCCGGCGACGGATGGCAGCTCCCAGAGGCACTGTGCCTCGCGGATTACGGCCTCGGCCACGACCACCGCGCACAGCATCCGCAGCCCGTTGCGACCCACCTAAGCCCGCGGCTCTCCGACTGGCAGCTTGGCCAGAGTGCCGACGAACCCGTCCGCGAGTGTCACCTGCATGCCAGAAGCCCTGCTAGGCGAGTTGGATCATGCCCGTCTGCTGCGCGAAATCGAACGTCAAATTCAGCCTGAAAGGCCGTTGCTCGAAGTGGCGGAGCCGAGGGCGAAGTACGAGCTGACGGGGCGTGACGACCCTAGTTTGTTCGAGTAGCGACCACTACTTGGTTACCAACACTGCCACATTCTCCTATCGGCAAGATTCCCCGACAAGCTTACTGCCCAGTCGCATCGATCACATGCTCCAACCGACGTGCAACGTGTTTGTTCGAACATGCCTGCCGGACTTGACTACTAGACTCTCTCAATCCATGCACGAAGTTGCTATCAAGCTTAGATATTTGGAGAATCCGCAAGCAAATTGGTGCACCAATGTCACTGTAGAAGACCCGCCTGTTGATACCTCGCCCATATCCGCCCGGCTCACCGATGTAGCAGAGAATCAGCCACTCCACAAACTTGCCCATAAGTTCTTCTGGGCAGAATCTCAGTCCATCTATTTCCTCCAAATCCGCTAGCACGGTGCGATGGGACCCGTGACTAGACCAGTGATGTGAAGTAGAGCTCAGTTTTTTCCAATAGCCTTCGAAATACGCTCTGACTTGGAGCTTTTTAAGATAGGGTACAACTCCCGCGGCGTGGGCAACTCGAAACTCGATCGCGCTTGGCTCCTTACGGCCGATGCGCCTAACGAAGTCTTTGGCTACCTCAATCAACACATTACTCCGTGCGATGTCATGCAAGCAAGTAAGAGTACGGTAACAGTTCTGCCGGACGATGTCGGGTTTCTTGCCGTCCAACGAGACGCTGATGAGATATCTGTATATATCCCTCTGACGTGGCTCTGGAGCGTGCTCGAACTCCTCAAGCGCCAGTCCTTCCAATACGGAAGGTTCTGACTGTTCCACTATTTCCTTAACGTCAGCTAGTTTGATCACTTGTATAGGATCCTGAGAAAGGACGTCCCGAATGCACGTCTCGAAGACGTAGATGCACTCCGCGTCACTTGCCTCGTATTCGTCGTCCTCATGTTCTAAGTCTTTGCGGATGTCATATGCACGCTTAAGGCGCCTCCAAGCCGGGCGGGATAAAAGGCCCATGTGGTACGCTAGCTGGAGGACGTTTGTCGTGGTGTACTGCTCAATGTCCTCGGCCTTCGCTACGGTTGGCAGCTTTTGCTGCGTAGCTGCCTCCGACGCGATGTCTAGACCGGCAATTTGGATCTTCTCTCGGAGATCGTGGATGCTAGCGTTAAGTAACCGTTGGCAAGCACTACTTGGGTCTACGGGAAGCAGCTTCTCGACTCGTTCGATCAGTTTCTTCGACCGCCACTCCTCTCTGACCCGTGCGAGCATGGCAGGGAGGTTTGTTGGGAGAGCTACTTCGCCGTGTGGGGCGACGACCAGTGCTTTTGTATTGTCCATAATGGTTCCTCGACAATGGGCAGGGACGACTCTGCCATGTGGGGCCATTCTAAGGGATTTCAAGTAACCGATTCAAAGGGCCGGGCACGGACGACGGATCGACCATCGCCGCCAACGTGGCCCGGCTGCGGCTGGACGGTGGCTTGACCCAGGAGGGCTTGGCCTCAAAGGCTGGACTGTCGCGGCTGGCGCTGGGGCGCATCGAGCGCGGTGCCGCCATCCCGAGGGCGAGCACCGTGCGGGCGCTGGCCAAGGCGCTCGGCGTGCCCGTGGGCGAACTGGTCATGCCGGTGCGCCCGCTTGAGAGCGTCCGGTTCCGCGCCAAGGCGAAGGTGCGCTCTCGCGAGCAGATCCTCGCCGAGGTGTCCAAGTGGCTCGAAGCCTATGCGTGGCTGGAGGAGGAGCTTGGCGAGCGGGCGGACTTCCGCTTCGGCAAGGCGCGGCCGTCGAGCGGCGGTGCCGAGCCGGACGCTGTGGCGCAGGCTGCCCGCGAAGCGGTGGGCTTGGCACCGGAGGTGGCTGTGCGGGATATCTGCGGGCTGCTGGACCGTGGCGGCGTGAAGCTCCTGCTCTTGGAGACCACGCGGGACTCCTTCTTCGGCCTGAGCGTCGGTGAACCGGACGGTGGCCCAGCCGTCGTGGTGAACACTTGGGAGCGCATCTCCGTGGAGCGGTGGATCTTCACGGCGGCGCACGAGTTGGGGCATCTCCTGCTCCATCCCCACGAGTACCAGGTCCAAGCGACGGACGTCCCCGAAGATGCCGAGCGCGAGGCGGACGAGTTCGCCAGCGAATTCCTGATGCCCGAATGCGCCTTCGCCGAAGCGTGGGACGCCACCAGCGGGTACTCCCTGCTCTCCCGGGTTCTCAAGGTGAAGCGCATCTTCCGAGTGAGCTACAAGACCGTGCTCTACCGGCTGGTGCAGTCGGGTCGGGTGCAGGCGCCAAGGGTGTGGCAAGCATTCCAAGCCCAGCATCGAGCCTACTTCGGCAAGACGTTGCTCAAGGCCGACGAACCGCAGGCCCTAGGCAAGAGCGAGTTCGCGTGGGGTTGGGGCCGCGCCGGGGAGCCGGACGGCCTCTCGCGCCACGACTTCATGGAAGATCGGCTGCACCGCCTTGTGCGCCAAGCCTTGGAGCGCGGGCGCATCTCTCTCGGTAGAGCCGCCGAGATTCTGGGCCTCGAACGCGAGGGCATGAGGAGGCTGGCGGGGGAGTGGGAGAAGTAGCGAATGAAGCGCCGACGGTGCTGCTGGCGGATGGATGTGCTCATCACCGATACGCCGAAGCCTGTATCTCGTACAGCTCCGCGTATTGCCCGCCGGCGGCCATCAGTTCTTCGTGGCTGCCGGCTTCCGCCACCTTCGCGCCGTCGAGCACCACGATGAGGTCCGCCATCCGCACCGTGCTGAAGCGGTGGGATACCAGCAGCGTTATGCGCCCGTTGGCCGGCGGCTGGCCCTGCGCGGCGGCGGCGTAGCGCTCGAACAGGGCGTGCTCGGTTTCGGCGTCCAGGGCCGCGGTGGGTTCGTCGAGCAGCAGCAGCAGCGGTTCGTCGCGCATGAAGCCCCGGGCCAGGGAGAGCTTCTGCCACTGGCCGAAGCTCACCTCCTTGCCTTCCGGCCAGTTGGCGCCGAGTTGCGTGTCGAGGCCGTTCGGCAGCGCTGCCGCCACGTCCTCGGCGCCGGCCCGGGCCACCGCGGCCGTCACCGCCGGCCGCTGCTCGGCGCGGGCCAGATCGCCGATGCCGACCGTCTGCGCGGCGCGGAACTCGAAGCGAAAGAAGTCCTGGAAGGCTCCGGCAAGGCGACCTCGCCAGTCCTCGGCGCGGATGCGGGCGAGGTCCAGGCCATCGACGGCGATGCGCCCTGCGGTGGGTTCGTACATCTTGGCCAGCAGCTTCACCAGCGTCGTCTTGCCGGCGCCGTTCTCGCCCACCAGCGCCACCACGGCACCGGCCGGCAGCCGCAGGTTCACGTTCTCCAAGGCCAGCCGATCCGTTGCCGGATAGGCGAAGGACACGTCCTCGAGCACGATGCCGCCTTCGAGCGCGGCCGGCACCGACCGGTCCGCGCGCTCGGCCTTGCTGGCGGCGTAGTCCTCCAGCCAAGCCATGCGCTTGGCACCGTCCATCCAGATGCCGCGCAGGAAGCCGATTTCGCCGACCGTCGCGGTGATGTAGGCGGAGAGGCGGGCGCCGGCCACCAGCACCAGCACCACCTCGCCAGCGGTGGCTTGCAGGCTGTAGGCCACGAACACCACCGCGCCGACGTAGCCGGCGCCGAACACGGCCCAGCCGACGGTGTGCCAGGCGGCGCTCGCCCAGCGGGAGCGGGCCACCGGCCGGTACCAGCGCTCCCAGGCCGCCCGCCGGTCCCGCACCAGGCGCTCGCCGATGCCATTGATGCGGACTTCCTTGCCGGGGGCCGCAGTGGTTGCGAGGTCGAACAGGTGCCGGGCCAGCCGCTGCGCCTGGGCGCCGGCCTGCTCCACGGCCCGCTCCACGCCGGGCCGCCAAGACGAAGCGGCGACGATGGGCAGCGCGAAGGCCGCCAGCAGCGCCAGCGCCGGATGCACCGAGGCGAGCAGCGCCAGCATCACCACGAGGCGCAGAATCCAGCCGCAGGTGCCGAACAGCGACATGTACATGTGGTCCAGGGTGAACACCTGGTCGCGCAGGATGGCGAGACGATCCAGGTAGTCCGGCCGCTCGTGGTGTTCCACGGTGCCTACGCGGGCCTGCAGTTCGGCGACGTGAGCCTCCAAGGCGATGGCGACGCGGTCCCGGAACCGGCGCTGGGTGCGATCGCTCACTACCCGCAGCACCCACGTCAGCGCGGCGCAGATGGCGAGCCCGGCGCAGCCGCCGTAGATCAGGGCGGCATCGCCGGCCTGCACGCCGTCGGCCAGGAACTTCACCCACAGCGCCACCAGGGCATCCGGCAGCGCCGCCAGCAGCGTCAGGGAGAAGGCGACGACGATCAGCAGCGGTTCCGCCACGTAGCCGCGCTTGACGGCCCGCCACATGGCCGGCAGCGCCGCCGGCATCGGGTCGATGGCGCGGGGCTGGGCGTCAGCCGGCATGGTCCGCCGTGGCCGCGGCGTCTTCCGCGTCAAAGCGCTGCGCCTGCAAGTCGAACATCGTCTGGTAGCGCCCGCCCAAGGCCATGAGTTCCGCGTGGCTGCCGAGTTCCACCACTCGGCCGCCTTCCACCACGCAGATGCGCTCCGCATGACGAACGGTGGAGAAGCGGTGGGAGACGAGGATGGTGGTGATGCCGCGGGTGGCCTTCAGGATGCGGTCGAAGATTTCCGCCTCGCCGCGCACGTCCAGCTGCGCCGTGGGTTCGTCCAGCAGGATGACGCCGGCCGCGGCTCGGCCGTGGGCCGCTTGGGTGGCCGCCAAGGCCCGGGCCAGCGCGACGCGCTGCCACTGGCCGCCGGAGAGATCGATGCCGCCGTCGTAGCCCTTGGCGAGGATCGTGTCCAGGGCCGCGAGGTCCGCCGCGCCGGCCTGCTCCAGCGCTCCGCGGATCACGGCGTCCGGGGCTCCGGCCGGCGCCACGTTGTCCCGCAGCGGCAGCTCGAAACGGGCGAAATCCTGGAACACCGCGGTCACCCGCTGCCGCCAGGCGTCCACGTCGAGGGTCCGCAAGTCCACGCCGTCGACTTCGACGGCGCCGCTGGTCGGGTCGTACAGCCGGCACAGGAGCTTCGCCAAGGTCGTCTTGCCGGCGCCGTTCTGGCCGACGATGGCGAGGGAAGTACCGGCGGCGATGGCGAGATCGAAACCGTCGAGCACCGGATGCTCCGGCTTGGTCGGATACGCGAAGCGGACGTTGCGGAAGCGGATCTCCCGGGCTGGCAAGCCAGCCGCATCGGGCGCCGGATCGCTGGCTTCGGGCCGTTCCGCAAGGGAACCCCGGGCCGCCATGGCGCTGCCGAGGCGCAACACCGCCGCGGCCGGCGCAGCGGCGCCGTCGAGGGCCCAGGAGAGGCCGCCGAAGGCAATGGCGCTGACGCCGAAGGCCGCAGTCGCGAAGGTGACCACCTCGGCCAGCGTCAGATTCCCGGCGGCCACCTCCACGGCCGCGGCACCGAACACGATGGCGTTGGCGAGCCCCACCACGGCCAAGCTGGCCGCCAGCGGCCGTTCCCGCAGCCGGGTCGCCTGCCAGCGCAGGTCGTGCAGCCGGCGGCGGTGGCGGCGGAAGCGGTCCAGCGTCCAGCCGGCAAGGCCGAAGAGGCGCATCTCCTTCGCCGCCGGGGCGTCGACGGCCAGCCGGTAGGCGTAGTCCGCATGGCGCTGGGCTTCCCGCACTTCGTCGGTATTGCGGTCCTTCCACACGCCGCTCTCGCGCAGCAGCCAGTGGGTGGCGAGCCAGGCCCCGGCCAGCACCAGCGGCGCCCACCACGCGAAACCGGCCAGCACCGCAGCGCAGGCGAGGCCGGCGACAAGCTCCACCAGCCCGGCGGCGATGAAGTCCATCGAGATCGAAAGCGGCGGGCCGCTGATGCCGAGGTCGAAGTCCCGGGCCATGGTGATGTCGCTGGCGAGCGCCGGATCTTCGAGGTGCGCGATGCCGGGGGGCCGAACGCAGGCCACGGTGAGCCGGTCGTAGAGCCACGCCGCGGTCTGGAAGCCGAGATTGGCGCTCACTGCCTGATGCAGCGGTGCGAGCACCTGCGTCAGCAGGAACACCACCCCCACCACCGCCAGCGGCGCAGCCAGCGCCGCGCCGGCCTGCACCGCGCCCGTCAGGACGCCCATGACGATGGCGAACGCCGCCGGCAGCAGCCCGCGCAGCACCAGCAGCAGCCACCAGGCCGCCGCCAGGGGCGCGTTCGCCCGGGGCAGGACGCCGATGAACTGCCACTCCTGGCGTTCGCGCCAGCGGCTTCGGTTGGGCAAGGTTCCGCCTTGTCGGAGCGAGGCGGCGGAGCGTAGCGCGGCCGACGAGGCAGCGCCAACGACGGCACCCGACGGGGTGTTCCCATGCCGAGAACGAGGCGGGGCCGATCACGGAGCAGTTCAGGTTCGCCGACTGGCGGTGTCGCTGCGTACATGCATGGGCGGTCCGTGATCGCTCAGGGCGGATGGTCGACCCTCGAACGCCGCAGCGCGGCCTCCAGCTCCGCAACGCGAGCCTCGGCGGCCGTGCGGGCGGCCGACTCCCGTTCGGCCCGAGCTTCGGCCGTCTTGCGCTGAGCGGCCTCCCGTCTGGCCTGGGCTTTGGCCCGTGCCTCGTCCGCCTCGACCTCGGCCCGATGGCGGACGTCCCTGCCCGTCGCCACGTTCCGGAAGCGAAGCAGCTCGCCGTCCACCCGCACCTCCAAGCCCAGCACATCGCTGCGGATCGTCCGCTCGCCGTCCACCGGCCGCGACTCCAGCGGGCGGTACTCGCCATCCACCAGCTTCAGCCCTTGCAGCCGGGGCGTTCCGCGCGGGTACACGCCGCCCTTCGCGTCGAACAGCCAGTACTCCGGCACCCCGATCTCCGCGTAGCGGCGGCGCTTGCAACCTCGATCCTCCGCCTGCGTGCCCGGCGACGCCACTTCCAGCACCCAGTCCGGCGGCTTGCCCTCGGCCCAGACGAGATAGCTTGAGCGGTTGTGCGTTCCCAGCCCGAGCGCCACCAGCACGTCCGGCGCGATCCTGTTGTCCCTGTTCCCCCGCTCTGGGTACACCAGAATGTCCGCCGCCACCAGCGCCAGCGGGCGCACTGCTCGGATGTCGCCCGCGGCCGCCATGATGGCCTCCGCCTGCCACATGTTGTCCGCCATCGGCCTACCGTCCGAGCAGGGGTAGAAGGCGTCCTCCGCGGCAACGGCGCGGGGGTTCGAATCGGCCGAGGCCGGCAGGGGCGCTGGCATGTGGCTGTGCTCCGTGGCTCGCTGACGCGGCCCGCGCCGCGCCGATGGTGGCCGATGGTGAAAGTAGCATAGTCTCGCCTTCGGACTGCCGGTGCGGCGGGCACGGTTTCGGCAGACAGTGTCTTGGCTTGGAAAGCGCTTGTCTGTAGGACGTTTGCCAGACGTCATGTGCGAGTTCTTAGGAAAATCAAACGCCACCCGACGACGGGCACTGGCCAACGCCTAGCGGCCGCGGGCTTATACTCGCTGCCGCGGCCTTGAACCGGCGTCAAGGCAGAGCCACCCATCGAGAGCAAAGAGCCAAGCGATGAAGATCGGCGTCGTGTTCCCGCAGACGGAGATCGGCACGGACCCCGGCGCGGTGGCGGACTTCGCGGCCACCGCGGAGAGTCTGGGCTACTCGCACCTCATCGCCTACGACCACGTGCTGGGCGCCAGCACGGCCAATCGGCCGGACTGGCAGGGTCCCTACACGTCCGAGAGCCTGTTCCACGAGCCGTTCGTGCTGTTCGGCTACCTGGCCGGCCTCACCAGGACGCTGGAACTGGTCACCGCCGTCGTCATTCTTCCCCAGCGCCAAACCGCGCTGGTGGCGAAGCAGGCGGCCTGCGTGGACGTGCTCTCCGGCGGCCGTCTGCGGCTAGGCGTCGGCACCGGCTGGAATGCCGTGGAGTACGAGGCCCTGGCGCAGAACTTCCACGATCGCGGCGTTCGCTCGGAGGAGCAGATCGCGGTGCTGCGGGCGCTCTGGGCGGACGAAGTGGTGAGCTACGAGGGCCGCTGGCACCGCATCACCGAGGCGGGCCTCAATCCGCTGCCGGTGAACCGACGCATCCCGGTTTGGCTGGGTGGCATGGCGCCGCAGGTGATCGAGCGGGTCGGGCGCATTGCCGACGGCTGGTTCCCGTTCCACAACCCGAAGCTCGGCGAACAGCTGGACGCGGTGCGGCGGGCGGCGGAGGCGGCGGGACGGGATCCTGCCGCCATCGGCATCGAGTGCATCACGGCGCTGGGGGAAGCCGACGCCGTTCGCAGCCGGCTGCAAGGGCTCAAGGCGCTGGGCGCGAGCCACGCCGCGGTGGCGACGATGAACGCCGGCCTCGAGGGCCCGCAGGCGCACATCGACGCCATCGGCCGGTTCTGGCAGGTCGCCCAGGAGTTCGCGACGTGATCCGCGGGCCGCTGGCGGCCGCGCTGGCTCTGGGCGCGCTGACGGCGATGCCGGCGAGGGGCGCCGATGGGGCCGAGGAGACCGGGCCCGTCGGCGACTACGACGAAGTAGTGGTGAGCGTCGGCTCCCGGCGCCCGGCCCGCTCGGCGGTGGATTCGCCGGCACCGGTGGACTCCATCGGCACCGAGGCGTTCACGGACCACGCCCAGACGGACATGGCCAATCTGCTGCGGGTGCTGGTGCCGGCCTACAACGTGGGCACGCAGCCCATCTCGGACGGCGCCACCATCGTCCGCCCGGCGAATCTGCGCGGCCTGTCGCCGGACCAGACGCTGGTGCTGCTGAACGGCAAGCGCCGCCATCGCGCCGCGGTGATCACCTTCCTCGGCGGCGGCCTGGCGGACGGCGCCCACGGGCCGGACGTCGGCGTGTTCCCCGCCATCGGCCTCAAGCAGGTGGAGGTGCTGCGCGACGGCGCCGCCTCGCAGTACGGTTCCGACGCCATCGCTGGCGTCATCAACTTCGTGCTGAAGGACGACGCCGCCGGCCGCGCCTTCGAGGCCAAGGCGGGTTCCACCTACGCCGGCGACGGCGAGAGCTACCAGCTGGCCGGCAACATCGGCCTGCCCCTCGGCGACGGCTTCCTGAACGTCTCGGCGGAGTACGGCGCCGTCGAACCCACCATCCGCTCGGTGCAGCGCGGCGACGCGCTGGCGCTCATCGCCGTCGGCAACGCCGCGGTGCGGGATCTCGGCGTCAACGGCATCACCCGGGAAGTGACGCAGATCTGGGGACAGCCGGAAGTGCGCGACAGCGTGAAGCTGTTCGCCAACGCCGGCATTCCGGTCGGCAGCGGCGCGGAGGCATACGCCTTCGGCAACTACGCGGCGCGCACCGCCGAGGGGGGCTTCTTCTTCCGCCACCCGACGGGCCTCGACGGCCGTCGCATCTACGACGGCCCGCCGGTGAATCCGGCCAACGGCAACCCGGTGGCGGTCGGTGCCGACGGCGTCGTGCGGGACGCGGTGACCGGCGCGGCGATTCCGGCCGCGGCGGCCTCGGTGCGGGTGGGCGACCTGTCCGGCGACAGCCGCGGCGACTGCCCGGCCGGCATTCCCACCGTGGCCGCGGGCCTGCTGCCGGACCCGGCCATCCTGGCCCGCGTACAGGCGGACCCGAACTGCTTCGCCTTCGTCGAGCGCTTCCCCGGCGGCTTCGTGCCCCGCTTCGGCGGCGACAGCACGGACCGCTCGCTGGTGGTGGGGCTGCGCGGGCGGCTCGCCATCGGCGCCGGCCTCGGCTACGACGTGAGCTACGCCTACGGCTACAACAGCATCGCCTACTTCATCAAGAACACCGTCAACGCCAGCCTGGGGCCGGATTCGCCCACGAGCTTCGAGCCCGGCCGCTACGAGCAGATCGACGGCAACTTCAACCTGGACTTGACCTACGCCGTGCCGATGCCGGCGCTGGCCTCGGACCTGCACGTCGCCGCCGGCGCCGAGCTGCGCCGGGAGCGGTTCGACGTGACCGCCGGGGACCCCGCCTCCTACGCCTTGGGGCCCCTCGCCCGGCCAAGCTCGGCGTTCCCGGCCGGGCAGGGCTTCGCCTCCAGCTCCAACGGCTTCGGCGGCTTCGCGGACAGCAGTTCGAGCAGCGAGGACAACGTGGCCGTGTACGCCGAGCTCGAAGCCGACGCCACTAGCGCGCTGACGGTGCAGGGCGCGCTGCGGTGGGAGGACTTCAGCACCTTCGGCAGCACCACCAATACCAAGCTCGCCGTGTTGTGGCGGGCAACGGATCTGGTGCGGCTGCGGGGAGCGTTCTCCACCGGCTTCCGGGCGCCCACCGCCGGCCAGGCCAACGTCACCAACGTCACCACCGCGTTCTCGGGCAGCCGCATCTTCGAGGAGGGCACCCTGCCGCTATCGAGCCCGGCTGGCCGGTTCGTGAACGCCGAGCTCGGCGGACGCTACACCCTGGACGCCGAGACCGCCCGCAGCTTCTCGCTGGGGGCGGCGTTCCCGGTCGGTCCGTTCGATGTCACCGTCGACTACTTCGACATCGCCGTGGACGGCCGCATCGCCATCTCCGAACAGCAGGACTTCCGGGGCCTCTTGGTGGCGGCAGGGCTGCGCCAGGGCTTGACGCTGGCGGATTTGCAGATCGCCGCGGACGCCAACGGCGACGGCGCCATCGACGCCGGCGACGGCGAAACCAGCAAGATCCTGAACGCTCTCGACGCCGCTGGCGTCCTCAACGCCGCGGACTTCGCCGGCGCCGAGGACCTGGCCACCTTCGGCTTCTTCGGCAACGACTTCGACACCCGAACCCGGGGCGCGGACCTGGTCGCCTCCGCCGGCTTCGAGCTGTTCGGCGGCGACGGCGAGTTCGCCATCGCCGCGAACTACACCGCCACGGACGTGGTCCACCCGGGCGGTCTCGGCGCTACGCGCCTGCGGCAGCTCGAGGAGGGTCTGCCCAAGTGGAAGGGCAACGCCAGCTGGCGGCATCGCTGGGGCCAGTGGCGGACGCTGCTGCGCCTGAACTTCCACGGCCCCTACGGCGAGGCGCATCTCGACAACGGCAGCCTGTGGATCGACGCCGAGGGCGAGCGGACGCTGGACGCCGAAGTCGGCTACGAGGTGGGGCGCGGCTGGGAGCTCGTTGCCGGCGCCGTGAACCTGCTCAACAACTTCCCGGTGCAGCACGCCTACCAGCGCGTTGCCGGCTCCAAGTACCCCACTACGGCGCCCTTCGGCTTGAGTGGCGGCGAGTACTACCTGAAGGTGCGCTATCTCTGGTAGCAGCAGGCGCTCTGGTAGAGACGGGCGCGTAGTCCGGTCGAAGGGGCGCCGTCTCCGGCTAGGCGCGGGTTCGCGGCTTCACTGGTTCTCACTACTGGTTGCGGCCGTTCTTCAAGATCGCCGGGCATGGTGAGCGGGGCGGCCGGCGGTGCCCAGGCCGCCGGCGAATAGCAGGCAGCAAGGCGATGGACTACCTCCGCATACAGGGCGGGCGGCGTCTCGGCGGCACTTTCGTGCCCATGGGCAACAAGAACGCGGCACTGCCGCTCTTGGCCGCAGCGGTGCTCGCGGACGAGCCGCTCACCATCGAAAACGTGCCGGACATCGGCGACGTCCACAGCAAGCTGGCGCTGCTGCGCGGCATCGGCGTCGACGCCTGCTTCTCGAACAACGCCTGCACCCTCGCCGCAGCGGAGGTGCGGGACGCGGCGCCGGACGCGGCCGAGAGCGCCGCCATTCGCACCTCGGTGCTGCTGGCGGCACCGCTTCTGGCCCGGTTCGGCCGCGCCGAGATCTTCCGCCCCGGCGGCGACCGCATCGGCCGTCGCCGTCTCGACACGCACCTCTTGGCGCTCAAGGCGCTTGGCGCGGACATCGCCGTCGAGCGGGATCGCTACCTGCTGCGGACAAGCAGACTGCGCGGCGCGGACCTTTTCCTGGACGAAATGAGCGTCACCGGCACCGAGCAGGCCGTGCTGGCGGCCGTGCTCGCGGAGGGCACGACCACCATCGCCAACGCCGCCATGGAACCGCACGTGCAGGACGTCTGCCGCTGCCTGAACGCCATGGGCGCCCGCATCGAGGGCATCGGCACCCACGATCTGACGATTGCCGGGGTGCCGGCGCTGCACGGCGCCCGCTACCGCATCGGCCCGGACTACATGGAGGTGGGGTCCCTGATCGGCCTGGCCGCCGCCACCGGCTCGGGCCTGCGCATCGTCGATGCCCATCCCCACGAACACCGCATGACGCGCATCATGTACGGGCGCCTGGGCGTCGGCTGGCAGGACGACGGCGGGGACATCCTGGTGCCGGGCGGTCAGAAGCTCGCGGCGATGCCGGATTTCGACGGCGCGGTGCCGAAGATCGACGACATGCCGTGGCCCGGATTCCCGCCGGACCTCATCAGCATCGCGCTGGTGCTGGCGACCCAGAGCGCCGGCACGGTGCTCATCCACCAGAAGATGTTCGACCGGCGGCTGGTGTTCGTGGACCGCCTGATCGACATGGGCGCCGGCATCGTCCTGTGCGACCCCCACCGGGCGCTGGTGATGGGGCCGACGCGGCTGCGGGGCGAACGCCTGGTGTCGCCGGACATCCGCGCTGGGATGGCGCTGGTGATCGCGGCGCTCTGCGCCGAAGGCGAGAGCACCATCCACAACATCGGCCAGATCGACCGCGGCTACGAACGCCTCGACGAGCGGCTGCGCGGCATCGGCGCCGGCATCGAGCGCCTCGAGGAGTAGGCTTGGCCAGCCAGACAGCAGCCGCGGGAGGAACCATGCAGCGCCTGTTCGAGGACATCTACCGCATTCCGCCCACCAAGGCGACGCCGAGCAAGTACACCAGCCTGTTCGTGCGCCGGGACGCCGGCAACCTGCTGTTTTCCTGCCTCGGCGGCCACAGCAGCATCGAGGGCAGCTTCAACGCCATCGACGCCCTGGGGGGCGTGGCCTGGCACCTGCTCGGCGACATGCACTTCGCCGCCCGCTACAACGACGACGTGGACCGCCGCTTCGGCACGGCGACCATGTGCAGCGCCCTGGAAGCGCCGGACGTGCGGCGCAAGGTGGCGAACGTGTCCGACTTTCCCTTCGAGCAGCACGTTCTGACCCCCGGCGTGGAGGTGGTGCCTACCCCAGGCCACCGCCCCGGCGCGGTGTGCTACCTGGTGGACGTGGGCAGCCGCCGGTGCCTGTTCGCCGGCGACACCATCTACCACGACGGCAAGCGCTGGCGGGCGCTGGCGAGCAAGAAGAACCGCAAGACCATGCTGGCGACGCTGGATCGCCTGGCGGCCCTCCCCTTCGACGTGCTGTTCGCCAACACCGGCGCCGCCAATCCGGTGTGCCATGTGGAAACGAAAGGGGACGCCCAGGCGGCGTTCATCGAGGAGCTGCGGGCCGGGTTGGGCTAGGCGTCTCGCGGCAAGGAGAACGGCGTCCCTCGCTTGCGCCGAAGCCTCAATGCGGCGATGCACTGCGACGACGAAGCGGACTTCATCGTCCAACGACATGCTACGGGCCGGTAGCCGTTGGGCTGCTCAGGCATCCCCGTCGCCCAGCATCCAGTGCAGAAACGCAGACATCTGCTCGCGGAAGGCACGGAGCGTCGCCGGCAGCTTCTGCTCAAGGGAACGCAGGCGGTCGGCTTCCAATACCGTTCCGTAGACGTTTCGGAAAACGTGGCGGAAGCGCAGATACTCCAGCAGATTTGCCGCCAGCGGCGGGTCGATCAACGCCGGTCGCACCTCTGGGATGGCAAGGGCCATGTTGTTGACGAGTTCTCGATGCCACTGTTCGGCCTGCGGGATGCCGCCGTTCAACTCCCGGGCCACGCGCACGAATATGCGTTCGACGCCGTTGTAGAAGTCGTGCAGGATGGAGCCCCGGGCTCGGCGCGAATAGCTGTCCTCTCCTTGCGGCGCATGGGCGATTTCCCGCAGCAGGGCATCGAGACTGTCCAACTCGCTGTCGATCTCGGCAGCCAAGCGGCGCGCGAGCACTTCTTCGAGCTTCACAGCTCGACCCCCTGCGCTTCCACGACGCGGCGCAGGGATTCGGTCGCGCACTCCAAGGGGGTTAGGTCGAGGTGGTAGTCGGTCAGATTGGCCGCTCGTGCCGACACGGCATAGAACGCGCCGGGATCGATGCCCTCTGCCACCAGATCGATGTCGGATCGGGACGTGAATGTGCGCTGCGGCTCGAACGCGGAGCCGATGCCGATCACCCGACATGCTCCCGCGCCGTGCAGATACCGGGCGATGCGGTGCGCGTCGGCAAGCGCTCGGGTCTTGTCGCCGGGCGCGAAGCGGGTTCTGCGAATGTGGCTTAGCAGCACCGAGCGGTCCATCGGACGACTCTAGCATCGATGCGCATGGGGCTCGCTGCCGCCGCGCCATCGCAAGCCCACGAAACCACCGCGCCGCCGGCCGGGCGCTGCAACTGGCGACCGGCATGGGTCTGCGCCTGCGATTCCGGCCCTAGCTCTCGAGCAGCCTGAATCGCACCCCGCACACGGTTACTTCGTCCTCCGTGGGCTGGCAGGACGACGGCGGGGACATCGTGGTGCCGGGCGATCAGAAGCTCGCGGCGATGCCGGATTTCGATGGCGCGGTGCCGAAGATCGACGACATGCCGTGGCCCGGCTTCCCGCCGGACCTCATCAGCATCGCGCTGGTGCTGGCGCCCCATTGAGGATTCTGTGGGCTGCGTTGGGCTAGGGCCTCTCGCTGCTACAGCCGCTACTGTGGCGACTATTCGTCCTCCCGCCATGCTCCTACGTTGCCTGATCGCCCCTGCTGCCTAATCCACTCGCGAACATCCTTCAGGTGCTTCTTGCCCTCGTCGCTCTCGAAAAAGTCCTGAGAGACAGGAACGTACTCCTTGTCTAGATCGAGTAACACTCGGAATCCCAGTTCACTGAACATTGAAGGCACACGTTCGTATAGGCACCCAAGCATCCACAACATCAACGCTGCTCTCTGCTTGCGGTCTGTCGCTGCCGGTACATCGCTCTGGTAGTATGCGTTCCAAAAGTAGATGTCCATCAACGAGGAATGAACCCAAGGTATTTCCCTTGTATAGCCGGCTATCCATGTAAGGCGTGTTCTTTCAGCTATCTTACTGAGGTTGATCCCGAACTCGCACGAACCAATGAAAAGTCCATAGAGTCTTCTTGGGCCAATCTTGCCCAATGTATTGCGCAGTTTAGTTCTAGATATCTTGTTCTTTTTTCCTGCCCCACGGAGGTACTTTCTGTCACCATGCGCTGCTATGTACAGATTGTGGATATCCTTTTCGGCAGAGATCCGCAGAATCACTTCCTCGAGTGCATCCGCGTTGCTGAACATCTCGTAGTGATACGCGAAAGGGTTGTCCATGAGGATCCCGGCAAGCATGTCGAAGAGTCCGCGAACGGAATCGTTGCTCGCGTCCCACCAACGGCTCTCAATCACCGCCAAATCAAGTCGTTCCGCCATATTCTTCCTTCGTCCCAGGTCCCCCAAGCCATCTCCCCTTCAGCCCTCGAGCAGCCTGAATCGCACCCCGCACACGGTTACTTCGTCCTCCGTGGCCGGGCAGCCGCGCTCCTTCGCCTTGGCGACGATGCGCTGGCGGTCGGCGACCTCGAGGTCCAGGCCGCCGAGACCGTAGCCGCGGCCGTCGGTGGCCTCGACGAAACGCACGTCCACGTTGTTCAAGGCCATGTGCAGGACGCTGCCGTCCCGGCGCACCGGCAGGCCGGCGACTGCGCCCCACAGTTCCGCCAGCCCTACCGGGTCCGGCCCTTGGAGTTCCACAGCCGCGTAGTCCACGGTCACGGACTGGTCCACCTTGTCGAACCATGCGGTGCCGCCGGCGGGCTCCCAGTTGCCGGCGAAGTCGTTGGCGGCGTCCCAGTCGATCTCGAAGAACGCGGCGCGCATGTCGCCGGGGTGGATCTGGCAGATGTTCCAGTTGTCCCGATCCGCCTCCCAGGCGATGCGGACGCCGTGGTCCAGCGCCCGCTGGCGCACGGCCTGCTGCGTTGCCCGGGAGTCCGCCTGGCAGATCACCATGTAGCCGCCGTCGCCGCCGCGGCGGTCCAGATAGCGGCCGGCGGCGGTGTTGTCCTGCACCGGCGCCACCACCTCGATGAGATTGCGGCCGATTGGCAGCAAGGTGTTGACAAGGCCCCATTTGCCGACGCCCGGATCCACGTAGCAGCGGCGGATGCCGAAGACTTGCTCCAAGTCCTCGATGGTGCTTTCGAGGTCCCGGGCGACCAGGCAGATCTGCCGCAGTTGGATGGCGGTCATGGCTCTCTCCTCAAGTTCTGCGCCTCGGGCCTCGGCGCGTCCAGTCGGTGCGTCAGCCGGCACCCCCCAGAAACGGCTTGCAGCCGGTGTCGGCCAGGAATGTCTCCAGCTCGGCGTCTTCGGCCGCCTCGGCATACCGGGAACGCAGCGCCGCAAGGCTGCGGGCGTGGTACTTCTGGGGTTTCTGGGTCCAGCGCTGGCCCTTGAGCGTCACCTCGAACTCGTCCTCGCCGGCGGCGATGGCCGCGGCGTTGGCTGCGCTCCAGGGCAGGAACAGCGCCCCCACCTGGTCCGCGACGAGGGGCGCAAGGGTGGGCGCGAGGGCCGGCCAGTTCTCGAAGGGACCGTCGTTTGCCGGCTGCGCCATGCGCTCCACCCAGGCGACCACGCGGGGCGCCTTGGCGACCAGGGCACCGGCGGTGGGATCCCGACCGCACTCGTAGATCTGCCCCCAGAGGCCGAAGTCCGCGAACGCCGGCCGCCGGCCGAACAGGTACGGACGATGCGCCAAGTGGGCGTCCAGCAAGGGCAGGGCGTCCGCCAGGCTCTGCTCGATCTGCGGCGCGGTCACGTCGTTGGCGCCCACGAACCACACCCTCGGCACCATGCGCTCGCGGATGGTCCTGGCGGCGGCTTCCACGTCCTCCGCCTTGGCGGCGAACCGGCGCGACACCGCCACCTGGTCCACTTCCCGCGCCCAGCGCATGTGGAACATCCACTTGTTGCCCCACTCGTCGCCGAACTCCTCGAGCAGGGCGGAGACGAAGCCAGCCGCGCCGGGCGGGTGGACGCCCGGTTCCGGGTAACGCGCTTCCATGGCGTCGATGATCGGCGTGGAGTCCTGCATGCCGGCGTCCTCCGGCGTCACCACCAGCGGGATCAGCGGCAGACGGGCATGCTTGGCGAAGAGGTCCTGGGCCGCGCTCCGCTCCCGCCACTGGTGGGGGATGCCCTTGTAGCGGAAGTAGGCCCGCACCTTCACCGAATAGGGCGACTCCTCGGAGCCGACGACGATGTAGTCCGCCATCGCGCTACGTCTGCCGGGCGCCCTTGAAGGAGGCGTTGCCGAAGGCGCCGAGCTTCACGTTGCCGCTGATTTCGTCGCCTTCCGCGCTGGCGGAGAACTCCAGCTTCATGGGCATGGGGCTGGTCATGTTCGCCGTCCAGGTGGCCGAGTTGCCGTCCACCTTGCCATCCTCGATGGCCATGCTGCCCTGGGCGCCGGCCATGGTGCCGGTCAAGGCGTCGCCGTCCACCTCGAGCGTGAGCGTGGCCTTCTGCTGCCCCATCGGCGAGTTCACTGTCGTCTCCCAGACGCCGTTGATGTCGCTCATGGTCTATCCCCCCTCTTGATGCGGTGTGTGGTGCCTGCGCGCCGAGTATGACAGAGCGGCTGCGGCCTGCGCCCCGGCGCGCAAAAGCGCGCTCAGGCGTTCTGCTCGAGGCCCGGTATGGCGACCCGCACGGCCTCTTCCAGCCGATCCACCAGCGTCACCTGCATCTCCTCGCGCACCGGCGCCGGCAGCTTGGCGAGTTCCGCCTCGTTGTCCCGGGGCAGGATCACGTGGCGGATGCCGGTGCGGTGCGCGGCGAGCACCTTCTCGCGAATGCCGCCGACCGGCAGCACCAGCCCCGTGAGGGTGAGTTCGCCGGTCAGTGCGACGTCGTCGCGCACGCTCTTGTTGCTGTAGAGCGAGGCCAGGGCGGTCGCCATCGTGATGCCTGCCGACGGACCGTCCTTGGGCACGGCGCCGGCCGGCACATGCACGTGGATGCCGTTGTCTTCGATGGTGGCGCGGTCGATGTTGAGCTCCTCCGCCACCGACCATATGTAGGAACGCGCCGCCTGGATGGACTCCTGCATCACCTGGCCGAGATGGCCGGTGGTGATGGTCTTGTCGTCCTTGTGCGTCAGCGTCGCTTCCACGTACAGCACGTCGCCGCCGGTCTCGGTGTAGGCGAGGCCGGGGGCGACGCCGGGGGCCATGTTCTCCCGCTGCCGGTCGCTCTTGAACTTCTCCGGGCCGAGCAGCTGCGACAGGTCGTCCACGGTGATCTGCCCCGGAGCATCTCCCGCCTTGGGCCCGGCCTCCACGATGTGCCGGGCGCGCTTGGAAGCGACCCGGCCGATCACCCGGTCCAGCTCCCTCACCCCGGCCTCGCGGGTGTGGCGGCGGGTCATCGACGACAGGGCCTCGTCGGTGAACACCAGCTGGCCTTCCTTGAGCCCCGCGTTCTCGCGCTGTCGGGGAATCAGGTAGCGGCGGGCGATCTCCAGCTTCTCCTGCTCGCTGTACCCAGAAAGATCAAGCACTTCCATGCGATCCAGCAGCGGCCGCGGGATGCCGCCGATGTCGTTGGCGGTGGTGATGAAGAACACCTTCGAGAGATCGAAGGGCAGGTTCAGGTAGTTGTCCCGGAAGTCCTTGTTCTGGGCGGGGTCCAGGATCTCCATCAGCGCCGCGGCCGGATCCCCGCGGAAGTCCCGCCCGAGCTTGTCCACCTCGTCGAGCATGAGCAGCGGGTTCTTCACCCCGGCGCGGCGCACCGCCTGCAGCACGCGACCCGGCATGGCGCCGATGTAGGTGCGGCGGTGGCCGCGCAGTTCGGATTCGTCGTGCATGCCGCCGAGGCTCATGCGTTCGAACTTGCGCCCCATGGCCCGGGCGATGGATTGGCCGAGGGACGTCTTGCCGACCCCCGGCGGGCCCACGAAGCACAGGATGGACGCCTTGGCCTCGGGGTTCAGCTGCAGCACGGCGAGGGCTTCGAGGATGCGCTCCTTGATGTCGCCGAGGCCGTAGTGGTCTTCGTCGAGCACGGTCTGGGCGTGGTCGAGGTCGAGCGTGTCCTCGGTGACGACGTTCCACGGCAGTTCCGCCACCAGTTCCAGATAGCCCCGCGCCACCTGGTAGTCCGCGGCGTGGGCGGACATTCGGGAAAGCCGCTTGAGCTCCCGATCCACCTCCTTGCGCACGTCGTCGCCGAGCTTGAGGCCGCGCAGCTGCTCGCGCAGTTCGGCCACGTCCTCGTCGTCGCCCTGTTCGCCGAGCGCCTCCTCGATGACGCGCTTCTGGTGCCGCAGCAGGTGCTCGCGCTGGCTCTGCTCCACTTCCTCGCGGGCCTGGGACTGCAAGTCCCGCTGCATCTCGACGACGGCGATCTCCTGGCGCAGCAGGGCGTGGATGGCCGTCAGGAACGGTTGCACATCCTCGATCTCCAGCACCTTCTGCTTCTCGGCCTGCTCGGCATTGCGCAGCAGATCCACCAAGCGGTACATCTGCGTGATGGGGTTGTCGATGCCGCCCACCATCTGCTGGAAGATCTGTTCCGGGTTCTGGGACATGATCTGGGCGACGCGGCGCGCAATGTCCAAGTTCTCGCGCATCAGCGCCGTGGCCTTGGCGCGTTCCTCGCTGTCCTTCGGCACCGCTGGCGTGGGCAGCACTTCGACTTCCGCTTCGAGGTAGCGCAGCTCTTCCTTGGCGGCCTTCGGGGCGGCTCGCTCCTTGGAGCGCCTAGGCGCCTTGGCGCTTTTCGACGCCTTGGGCTTGGCTTCCGCCGGTTCTTCGGATTCGGGCGCCTCGAGCGCGACTTCGGAGACGCTGCGGACGCGGACCCGCTGCTCGCCACGGACGATGACCTGGGCGCCGCCCTCCCGCTGGTCCACCCGGGTGACCGTGGAGAGGGTGCCGATCTCGTACAGGCCGTCCTGGTCCGGATGCTCCTCGTCCGGCTGCCGCTGCAGCACGGTGAGGATCTCCCGTTCGCCGTCGATGGCCGCCTTCACTGCCGCCAGCGAGGCCGGGCGGCCGACGATGAGCGCCTGGATCAGCTCCGGAAAGACCGTGACGTCCTTCAGCGGCAGGAGCGGGAGCTTGTGGGTGGTCAAGGTGGGCCTCCTCGTCCGTTGCGCTGGCAGGTCGCCGGAGTGCCGTCCCGTGCGGGTAGCGCCTGATTGGCTCGGTCGATCGGCGGCACGGCTACCGTGCGTCGGTCGCCGCTGGCGACGACCGTGGGGGCAATTTGCGGCCCGCTACGATGATTTCAACCCGCTCGCGAAAGCAAGCGCCAGCCCGCGTGTCGGGAAGCGAACGGGCGCCCCGGGCACCTCCTGGGAGCCCAGGAGGCGGGCCGCGGCGCCGGACCACGTCCGCAAGCCAGCCGCGGCCGAGCCGCCCCGCCGGCGGTGCCGGAAATTCGCTGTTCGGGACCCGGACGGGACGCCCCTGCGTTGCGTGCTTGCGTCGGCGGCAGCGTCCCTCTTCGCCCTAGCGCCAGTTGCGGCCACCCCCGCCGCCACCGCGATCCGGGCGCGGCCGGGCCTCGCTGACGCGCAAGGTGCGGCCGCTCAGCTGCGAGGAGTTCAGGGCCTCGATGGCTTCCCGCGCCTCGGCATCGTTCGGCATCTCGACGAAGCCGAAGCCCTTGGAACGCCCCGTTTCGCGGTCCATGACGACATTGGCATCCACAACATTGCCGTGTTCCGCGAACAGCTCGTGGAGGTCCTCCGAGCTGGTGGAGTAGGGCATGTTCCCAACGTAGATCTTCAAATTGCTCTCCTGGCGAGGACGCCACAGTCGTCTCGCGTTGCGAATCCAAGTGCGTCGGAACCGGGCAGCCGCCCTGCCCCGACACGTTCAGGGGCGCACCATACGCCGTTGCAGCGGTCCCTGCCATCGTTTTTCTCCGCCTCGACTGTGAGACATTGGCCATGCGGCGGGCGCGGCGCGGTGGCCAAGAGCCCGGATGGAAGGAGCAGCAGTGGCAGAACCCGTGGACGTTCTCTGGCGGCAGCTGGCCGCCATGGCGGAGCTCCAGGCCGAGCACAACCGCCTTGTGCATCCGGCTTGGCAGCGCCAGGGGCATCCCTACTACCGCGCGGTGTGGGTGGAGTGCGCCGAACTGCTCGACCACTTCGGCTGGAAGTGGTGGAAGCGGCAGGTCCCGGCCCTGGGGCAGGCGAAACTGGAGGTGGTGGACATCTGGCACTTCGGGCTCTCCGAGCACATCCGCGCCGGAGAGGTCGATCGCGCCCTGGCGGCGCGCCTGCTGGCGTCGTGGCGGGCTGCCCCGGCGGACGGCTTCCCGGCCGCGGTCGAGGCGCTGGCGAGCGCCAGCCTCGCCACCCGGCGCTTCGACGTGGCCGCCTTCGCCGCCGTCATGCGGGCCCTGCCCCTCGGCTTCGACGAGCTGTACCGCATCTACATCGGCAAGAACGTCCTCAACGCCTTCCGCCAGCGCCACGGCTATCGAACGGGCGCCTACCGCAAGGTGTGGCAGGGCCGGGAGGACAACGCCCACCTGGTGGAGCTGGCAGCGGCGCTGGATGCCGACGCGCCGGACTACGCCGCCCGGTTGGCCGCCGCCCTGGCCGAACGCTACGCGGCTGCGGTGCCTGGCGGGGCGTCTCCGTCCAGCGGCTCGCCGCCGTGATGCGGGCAACCGCCATGGGCCGCCTTGCCGCGGCGTGGGGAGCGCTTGGCCTGCTGGCCCTGCTCGGCTACGCGATCTGGCGGATCGGCAGCGTGGCGCTGGCCGGCTTGGAACACCCGTGGCGCACCGAACACATCGCGCTGGCCGCCGCCAACGTGGTGTTCATGGCCTGGTCGGAAGGCTACCGAGGCTTCCAGAAGAGCTTCTCGCCGCGATGCGCGGCACGCACCAAGTGCCTGCTGAAGCAGCCGACGGCGCTGCGGACCCTGCTGGCGCCGCTGTTCGTGATGGGCTACTTCGCAGCGCCGAAGCGCCGGCTGGCGACCGTCTACGGCCTCACCATCGGCATCGTCGCCGCGGTGCTGGCGATCCACGCGCTGCCGCAGCCCTGGCGAGCCGCGCTGGACCTGGGCGTCGTGGTCGGCCTGCTCTGGGGCGTGGCCAGCTACCTGCTGGCCCTCGCCGCGGCCTTCGATCTGGGCAAGTCGGTTCCAATACCGAAGTGAGCCTGGACGTAAGGGCGATCCGCCGTTGCCTGGGCCGAGTCGGGAAACTGGCGCTCCTGCTTCGCCGCCCCTCGACGCCCAAGCGGTGGGCGCAGGACAGGCGCAGCGATCTTCGCCTGGCGATCCGGGACGCGTTTCCACGGTCTTTCCACGGACGCGATCCCCTTCGCTTCAAGAGCGGCGGTGGGAACGCGCGGTTCGACGGCTGGCCGCGTCGTGCCGCCGCCGCAGCTCCTCCCTCTACTCCCCCGCCGGGCGAAGGCGGGCCAAGTCGGATGCACCGCCGCCCATTACGCCTGCGACGACGCCCGATGCGCCTCATCGCAGGTTCTCGTCGATGCCATACGCCGGCAGTTCCTTCCGAAGCGCCGGATCCATGGCGATCGCCTTGCGGAAGTCCGCGAGCGCTCTGTCGCGCTCGCCGAGTTCGAGCAGCGAACCGCCGCGGTAGAAGTACGCCATCGGATCGTTGGCGTCAAGGGAGAGGGACGCGTCGAAATCCGCCACCGCCTTCTCGTCTTCGTCGAGCGCCGCGAAGCAGATGCCGCGCCCGAACAACGCAGCCGCATAGCGCGGGCTTCGCCGCAAGACCTCGCTGAAGTCCTCTGCGGCGTCGCCGTACCTTCCCAGCTCGCTGCGAGCCCAGCCCCGGCTGTAGTATGCAATCGTCAGCTCGGGATTCAGCCGAATGGCTTGGTTCAGGTCCTTCAATGCGCGTTTGGCGTTGCCGCTCAAGCGCAGCGACATGCCCCGAAACAGCAGAGCCTCGTCGTGGTCCGGCTGCAACTTCACCGCCTTGCTGAAGTCGTCTATGGCGGCGGCGTATTCGTCCGCCCCGAAGGAACATCGCCCGCGCTTGTAGTAGGCGTCGGCGTGCTTCGGGTTCGCAGCCAAGGCGGTGTCGAGACTCTCCCTCGCCTGTTCCAGCTCCTCCATCTCCAGCAAGGCGCTGCCGCGCTCGTAGTGGGCGTCGTACTGGGCGGCGAGGTCCGGCCTTGCCTCGATGGCCTGGGCCAGCGCATCCGCCGCCGCTTCGTAGCTCTCCAGTTCGATCAGCGACAAGCCGAGGCCGTAGAAGGCGTACGGATGGGCCTCATCCAACAGGATCGCCTCCATGAAATCCTCGCGGGCCTGCTCGTGCTCGCCGAGCCGCTGCCGCGAGACGCCACGGCTGAAGTGGGCATTGGCCGTTGGCGCAAGCCGAATCGCCTCGCCCAATACCGCCACGGCCTGCCGATCGTCGCCGAGACGGTGCAGCGAGACGCCACGAATGAAGTGGCTCTCGGCATGGTCAGGATTCAGACGCGCAGCGCTCTCGAGATCATCGACCGCGCGCGCATGCTCCCCCAGCCGGTGCAGGCTGAGCCCGCGCGCGAAGTAGCCGTCCGCGTCTTCCGAGTTCAGTTCGACGTATGCATCGAAGTCCCGCAGCGCACTGCGATGGTCGCCAAGCCGCTGCCGCGCAGCGCCGCGGTTGAAGAGTGCCGGGGCATGGTCGGGATCGGCGTCGACTGCCGCGCCGAAATCGTCGATGGCCGCCCTGTACTCGGCGCGTTTCATGTAGGCGTTGCCGCGCTCGTAGCGCAGCGAGACGTCCGCCGGATTCAGACGGATGGCTTCCGTGAAGTCAGCCACGGCTCGCTCCGATTCGTCCATTGCCGTCAAGGCGATGGCGCGGTAGCGGAACGTCCGGGCGGCGCCTTGCAGGCGAATGGCGGCGTCGAAATCCGCAATCGCCTTGGCGTGCTCGCCGCGCAAGTGCAGCGACACGCCGCGTTGAACAAGGGCATCCGCAGCATTCGGTTGCAGACGAAGCGCCTCGTCGAAGTCCGCCAGTGCGCGTTCGTGCCGGTCCGGCAGGGCCTGTAGCGCTACGCCCCTGTTGTAGTACGCATCGGCGTTGTCGGGCTGCAGGCGCAGGGCCGCCGAAAAGTCCTCGATCGCGGAGCGCACTTCCTCGCCTTCGCCGACCTGCGCGAAGCTGCCGGCCATGCGCAGGTCGGCACCGAGCGGCTTGGCGCGGATGCTCTCGCCGCTCCCGCCCTCTGCCGCTGCGGCTTCCGCGTGGCCGGCCAGTTCGAGCAGGTACGCGCCGCGGTTGTTGTAGGCGCGGGCCAGATGCGGCGCATCGGCCTGGGCTTCTTCCCGTGCCTCGATCTCGGCGGTCCATCGGCGCACGCGCTGCGCCGGCTCGGTCTCAAGGTGGTCGGGAACCAAGCCGCCTCCCGGCAAGGGGTTCCGATCCGGGCCGGGCATGGTCGTTCCTCCTGGCTCTTGATCGCGCAAACGCGCTTCTTCCGCCAACGGCGGCGGGGGGTCGGCCGCATTGTAGTGCGGCCGGACGCTCCCGACGTCTCCGCAGCCGCCGAGGAGGACGCCGATGGCCAGCGCCCGGGATACGAGCGGGGTCATGGTCGACATTTCCGTCAGCGCCAAGGACGCAGGATATCGTGCAGCTCTGCGAAGGTCTTGACTCCCTTGGCGACTAGGCGGCGCACCTCGTGGACACCGAACACGCCCGGCAGTCGGGCGCAGAGGTCGTCCATGTCATCCACCCGTTCCTGCCAGTCTTCGGGATGGTCGTGGAACCGGAACAGGTGCTGTCCACCGCCGAGGTCGACGTGCTCCGCCGCCAGCCGCGCCGCGTGGGGCAGGTCCAGCCGGAACTGCCGGTAGGTCGCGATGCCGGACTGCCGATCGACCACGCGGGTGGCGGCGAAGCCGAAGAAGCCCCAGCTGCGCCGGCCGTCGTACGGGCGGCCGAAGTAGGCGTAGTCCAGGCGGCGCATGCCGCCGGCGCCGTCGTCGCGCCACAGCGTCGCCACCACCGGCTTGATCGTCCCGTCCGCCTCCGCCGGGTGCGGGCGGACGTCCGCCGGCGCCGCGAACGCCCCGAACGGCCTCTCGTCGAACAGGAACGGATGCGCCCCGCCGGCGCGCAGCGTCCCGTAGCCGAACGCCGTCGCAGCGCCGAGGGGGTCCGCCACGCCGCTCAGGCAGGTCTTGTAGACGCCCGGGTGGTCCGTGTCGATCCAGTCGAAGTCCATCGCCGCCAGGCACTCGCGGGCCTCCCCCCGCTCGTCCCAGGCGCACAGCTGCAGCCTGTCCAGCCGCCGCCAGCCGTCGGCGGTGGTCCCGCTCAGCAGCCGGTACTCGCGCACCGGCTTCCCCGCCAGCCGGGCCTCCACGGTGTGCAGCAGCAGGCGCTGGGGCCGCGGCTCCTGGGTGGACGACTGCTCGCTCACCGCGGGCGACCGTGAGCAAAGCGTACGGATGAGGCACTACCGAAGATCCCGAGTCGTGTCTCGGACCGGCGGATGTCGCCGACGGTCATTGGGACGCCACAAGCCAGCCTGCTTGGATGCCCGGTCACGGCCAAGGATCGAGGAGAGCGTGCAGCTCGGCGAAGGTCTTGACTCCTTTGGCGACAAGCCGACGCACCTCGTGGACATCGAACACGCCCGGCAGTCGGGCGCAGAGGTCGTCCATCGCGTCGGTTCGCTTCCGCCAGTCTTCGGGATGGTCGTGGAAACGAAACAGATGCTGTCCGCCGCCGAGGTCGACGCGCTCGAGAGCCGCCTGCGACACTTCCGCCAGCGGAACGCCGTGTCGCTCCGCCAGCGCCTCCGGCAGCAGCGTCAGCCAGTACAGCCCCGGCACGTACTTGGAAATGTCACGACCCTCGAATCCCTCGGAGGTCCCCTCCTTGCCACCGTCAACCTCTGCGAAGATCCAGTTTCGATGCTGGAGTTCCTCCCATGTGCAGGCGTAGCCGAACAGAATCCCGATTGCCGCCATCCTTTCCATGAACATCCGCACGAGATTCGGCGGAGTCTCCTTGAAGTGGCAGCTGCAGATAATGGGCAGGTCGCTTCTCCGCATTGGTGCCGAGATACTGTAGAAGACGCCACTGCCCCGAAGGAGCGGCCCGCCCTTGAGAGATGCCAGGTACTGCTCGATGTCGTCAATAGCCTGGCCGACTTCGTCTTCCCCTTGGCTGTGTCGCGTGGCGCGCAGACTGTCTGGCAGTTCACATAGTCCGCGGACCAGCGTACGCAAGGAACTCAGACCAGATTCGAGGTTCAGTCTAGCGTGAATTTCCATTGGAAACCTCCTTCAAGGATATGGGGAAGAGCTCCGTACGCATAGCAGACCACAGAGCAAGCTGGCTAGCACCGGGGTGTCATTGTGGACCCAAGAACGGAAGTCTCTCGACCTTGAAGTGTTCGAACACCTGTCCAGTCACATGGGTGTTGGGTCCTACATACAGAATCGCTCTGCGTCCGGTGTCTTCGGCGAACTGCGCCTGAATCTGTAGCTGCCTGGTGAAGCTGACGCGCCTGGCGTCCTTGATCTCGATCAATTCACGATCGGTGAGCGCGTCCGGAACCGAGTAGCCGCTTCCGTCCCTCGCGTACACCCGCCGCGTGTTCTTGGGCAGGCCGAGATGGCGCAGGGGTCCTCGCCTCGGCGACGGCCCCCGCGCGGCGTTCGCGAGCAGTCTCGCCTTCGGGGCCAGCTTGGCGCCGGCCTTGAGCGCGGCCTTGCCGAACGGAAAGACGCCGGCGGCCACGCCGACGGCCGCGAGAGCGCGGCTCGCTTCTTCGCCGGCGATGTGGTCGTGGCCGGTCGTCAGCTCGACGCCGGACTGGACGGCGCCGGCGACCGGCAGCACCCCGATGCCTATGGAGGCCAGGTCGCGCAGGGAGAACATCGGCTCGTCGGCCGGCTGCCGCTCGGCGGCGCCGTGCGCCGTCGCCTCGTAGTAGAGCGCCCACACGTTCCAGATCAGCACGGGGTGGTAGGTGACGGACCACAGGCCCCCCGGCCCGATGTCCTCGTATCCGGGGCCCTCGTAGCCGTATATCGGGATCCAGCTGACGGAGACGTCGATGCCGAACAGCCCGGCCCAGCCCCGGGCCGGGGCGGCCGAGGACGCGCCGCCGGCGTCGCCGCCCTGCATGCAGATCACGCCCGGCAGGTTGCACATCGGGCCGGCCCGGATGCGGCCGGTGGGGTCGGTGCGGCTGGCGGGGCGGCCGCCGACGTAGGCGTAGGCGTTCCAGTCCTGGCCGGAGGCCATGTCCGCCACGTAGGGGTCCGGGCCCAGGAACCGGCCGAGCTCCGGGTCGTAGAGGCGGCCGGCCATGTCCACGAGGCCCACGCGGTCCAGCTGTTCGTGGCCGCCGAAGCCGAGGGCGCCGCCGAGGTCCTCGTCCGCCAGCAGGGCCTCCAGGCCCGCCTCGTCCAGGGTCCCGGACCAGTCCGCCGAGCGGCGGGCGCCGTAGGGGTCGTGGGCCGTCCGCCGCAGCGCCCCGCCGGCGGCGCCGGTCGTCGCCGCCGGCGATCCGGCCTGGTCCGCGTGCAGGTGGCGGATCGTCGTCTCCACGGAGCCGTCCCGGCGCGTGGCGCGGACGTGCAGCACCGAGCCGCCGGCCAGGGACGTCCGCTCCACCGAGGCCCAGGGCGAGGAGGCGTCCGGCAGGATCTCCTCGTAGGCGCCGACCCGGTAGGCGCGGCGCTTCCGGCGGACCTCCACGCCTTCCCCGTCCTTCTCGGTCCATTCGCTCTCGCGGTAGCGGCGCGCGCCGTCCGGGCCGTAGGCGAGGAACTCCCGCGCGCCGCCGCGGTCCGCGCCGGCGGCGACCTCGGTGGCCAGGCCCCGGGCGTTCCACTTCACGGTCAGGTCGGCTTCGGCGTTGGAACGCTCGCACCTGCCGGCCGGCGAGGCGCAGGCGCGGTACGCCGTCACCCGCCCCAGCGCGTCGTATTCCAGCTCCCGCCGGACGCCGTCCACGGTGGCATGGCGGGCGGCGTTCGGGCCGAGGGCGCCGGTGCCGTAGCCGGCCGTGGACATCGCGCCGCCGGCGGAGTCCCCGCGGGACAGCAGGCTGCCGAGGGCGTCGTAGGCGTAGGACAGGGTGCGCTCCCGGTCGCCGGTCTTGGTCCGCGCCGCGACCAGCCTTCCCAGCGCGTCGCGCTCGAAGGCCTCCCGGCGCGGCGGCGCCGCGCCGTCCGCCAGCAGGCCCCGGTCCTCCCGCCACGCCAGCGTCGCGTCGGTGCGCCAGGCGTAGGCCTGGCGCATCGGCGCGGAGCCGTCGGCCGCCTTCGCCGACACCGAGACCGGCCGCCCGCTCGCCGGGTCGAACTCCCGCGCGGTCTCGCCGCCGCCGAGGTGCGCGAGCAGCGTCGCGCTGCCCCGGGCGTCCGTCGCCTTCGTCTCCAGCAGCAGCGTCCCGCCCGTCCAGAGGGCCGTCCGGTGGCCGCGGGCGTTGTACTCCCGCCGCGTCCTCAGCCCGGAGGGGTAGGCCGTCTCGGAGAGGCGCCCGAAGCGGTCGTAGGCGTAGCGGTGGACGTGCTCCCTCGTCTCGCCGCCGGCGCGGATCGTGGTCGTGGCCGAGGAAGGCCGGGCGTCGGCGCCGTAGACGGCCCGCTCCGCGAACTCCGGCGAGCCGCCGCAGTCGGCGCGGGGCGCGGAGGCGTAGAGGCACCGGGCGGCCAGCATCCCGGCGCCGTTCGGCGCGTCGTAGGCCCAGCGCGCGAAGCCGTCCGGGCCGTCCCGGGACACCGCGCGCCCGAGGCGGTCGTAGGCCCAGACGGTCGCGCCGTCGGCGTCGGTCCGCCGCCGCAGCTCGCCGAGCGCGGTCCACTCGTAGCGCGCCTCGCCGCGGTGCGGGTCGTCGACGCGGACCCGGTTGCCGGCGGCGTCGTGCCCGAACGCGGTCGCCGCCGCGCCGCCGACGGACGCCGAGACCAGCAGGCCCGAGCCGTCGTAGGCGAAGTCCTCGCGGATCGTCCGCCCCAGCCGGTCCAAGTAGGGCAGCGTCGTCCGCCTCCGCTGGGTGCGGGTGGACGTCCGCCGGACTACACCCGACATGCCAATCATCGCCAAGGGCGGAGGAGAACGCGCAATTCGGCAAACGTCTTGACTCCATCGCCGACGATCCGGCGCACATGATGGATGTCGAATATCCCCGGCAGGCGGGCGCAGAGGCCATCAATGACGTCTGCTCGTTCCCGCCATTCCTCGGGGCGATCGTAGAACCGGAACAGATGTTGTCCGGCCCCGAGATCGACATGCTCCAAGGCTGCCTCCGCCACCTCGTCCAGCGGTACCCCGTGCCGCTCCGCAAACGCCTCCGGCAGCAGCGTCAGCCAGTACAAGCCCGGCACGTACTTGGAAATGTCTCTGCCGTTGAAGCCTCTCGAACTCCCCCCCTTCCCACCGTCAATCTCCACAGAGATCCCGTTGCGGTAGTGCAACTCCTCCCATGTGTAGACGTAGCCGAACACCGGGGCTGTGGCGGACATCCGCTCTAGGAAGGTTCGTGCGAGACTCGGGTCAACGTCCAATTCGCAGTCGCACTCTGGCCCGAAAAAGATATAGCTCACACCGCTGCCGAATAGAAAATCTCCCGGCTCTGGCAAAGCCAGATAGTCTTCGACATTACCGATGGACTTTCCTACTCCTTTTTCTTCATCGCTATGTCGCATAGGGCGAAGCTCTTTCGGCAGATCGCATATCGCACGAATAGCGTCCTCCCGCGGATGTGGTCCGAGCTCGAAGTGTATTCTGGATCGAAATTTCAAGGACAAACTCCTTGGAGTATTTCGTTTAGAGACACCCAATGCAGGCGGACGTATTGCCTATGTCGCCGACGGTCATTGGGCGCCACAAGCCAGCCTGCTTGGATGCCCGGTCACGACCAAGGATCGAGGAGAGCGTGCAGCTCGGCGAAGGTCTTGACTCCCTTGGCGACAAGCCGACGCACCTCGTGGACATCGAACACGCCCGGCAAGCGAGCGCAGAGGGCGTCCATCGCGTCGGTTCGCTTCCGCCAGTCTTCGGGATGGTCGTGGAAACGGAACAGATGCTGTCCGCCGCCAAGGTCGACGCGCTCGAGAGCCGCCTGCGACACTTCCGCCAGCGGAACGCCGTGTCGCTCCGCCAGCGCCTCCGGCAGCAGCGTCAGCCAGTACAGCCCCGGCACGTACTTGGAAATGTCTGTCCCATAAAAGCCCTCGGAAGTTCCTCCCTTGCCTCCGTCGATCTCCGCGAAAATGCGGTTTCTGTGTTGCTTTTCCTCCCATGTGCAGGCGTAGCCGAACAGAATCCCGATTGCCGCCATCCTTTCCATGAACATCCGCACGAGATTCGGCGGAGTCGCGTTGAAGTAGCAGCTGCAGCTAATGGGCAGGTCGCTTCTTCGCATTGGCGCCAGAATGTCGTAGAGGACGCCTCTGCCCCGAAGGAGCGGTCCTCCCTTGAGAGATGCCAGGTACTGCTCGATGTCGTCAATAGCCCGACCGGCTTCGTCTTCCCCTTGACTGTGTCGCGTGGCGCACAGGCTGTCTGGCAGTGTGCATAGCTCACGGACCAGCGTACGCAAGGATCCCAAGCCCGGTTCCAACTCCAGTCTGGCATGTATTTTCATCTGAACTCCTTCAAGGAACTTGTAGGGAGTGATCGCCAATGCATGGATGTCATTGTGGTCCCAAGAACGGGAGTGTTTCGACCTTGAAGTGTTCGAACACTGGTCCAGCTACATGAGTGTTGGGTCCCACATAGAGAATCGCCTCGCGCCCCGTATCTCTTGCGAACTCCGCCTGGATTCTGAGCTGCCTGGTGAAGCTGATCCGCTTGACGTCCTTGATCTCGATCACGGCGCGATCGGTGATCGCGTCCGGAATCGAGGCGCCTTCCGTGCCGCGGATCTTCCGGGTGTTCTTGACCAGTCCCAGCTCGGCGAGGGCCCGTCTCTCCGAGGCGATTCCCCTAGCGAACACTGCCGCCCTTCTTTCGGCCTTCGAGACCACCTTGGCGCCGGTCTTGAGGAGGGCCTTGCCGCCTGGAACCACGCCGGCCAGGATGCCGGCCGCCGCGAGCCGCCGGTCCACCGCTTCGCCGGCGATGTAGTCGTGGCCGGTCGCGAGTTCGACGACGGACTGGACGGAGCCGGCGACCGGCAGCGCCCCGATGCCTATGGAGGCCAAGCCGCGCAGGGAGAACATCGGCTCGTCGGCCGGCTGCCGCTCGGCGGCGCCGTGCGCCGTCGCCTCGTAGTAGAGGCCCCACAGGTCCCAGGTCGCCACCGGGGTCCAGGCGACGGACCACGCGCCGCCCCACATCGACGACGGGCGTTCGTTTCCGCCGCCGCCGAAGCCGTCGAAGGTCCACGTCGGGATCCAGCTGACGGAGACGTCGATGCCGAACAGCCCGGCCCAGCCCCGGGCCGGGGCGGCCGAGGACGCGCCGCCGGCGTCGCCTCCCGTCATGCAGATGACGCCCGGCAGGTTGCACATCGGGCCGGCCCGGATGCGGCCCGTGGGGTCGGTGCGGCTGGCGGGGCGGCCGCCGACGTAGGCGTAGGCGTTCCAGTCCTGGCCGGAGGCCATGTCCGCCACGTAGGGGTCCGGGGACAGGAACCGGCCGAGCTCCGGGTCGTAGAGGCGGCCGGCCATGTCCACCAGGCCGACGCGGTCCAGCTGCCCGTGGCCGCCGAAGCCGAGGGCGCCGCCGAGGTCCTCGTCCGCCAGCAGGGCCTCCAGGCCCGCCTCGTCCAGGGCGCCGGACCAGTCCGCCGAGCGGCGGGCGCCGTAGGGGTCGTGGGCCGTCCGCCGCAGCGCCCCGCCCGCCGCGCCGGTCGTCGCCGCCGGCGATCCGGCCTGGTCCGCGTGCAGGTGGCGGATCGCCGTCTCGACCGTGCCGTCCCGGCGCACGGCGCGGACGTGCAGCACGGAGCCGCCGGCGAGCGAGACGCGCTCCACCGAGGCCCAGGGGGAGGAGGCGTCCGGCAGGATCTCCTCGTAGGCGCCGACCCGGTAGGCGCGGCGCTTCCGCCGGACCTCCCCGCCTTCTTCGTCCTTCTCCAGCCATTCGCTCTCCCGGTAGTGCCGCGCGCCGTCGGGGCCGTAGGCGAGGAACTCCCGCGCGCCGCCGCGGTCCGCGCCGGCGGCGACCTCCGTGGCGAGGCCCCGGGCGTTCCACTTCACGGACAGGTCGGCTTCGGCGCCCCCGTGTTCGCACTTCCCCGTCGCGGACCCGCAGGCCCGGTAGGCCGTCACGCGCCCCAGCGCGTCGTACTCCAGCTCCCGCCGGACGCCGTCCACGGTGGCATGGCGGGCGGCGTTCGGGCCGAGGGCGCCTTCGCCGTACCCGGACGCGGACATCGCGCCGCCGGCGGAGTCCCCGCGGGACAGCAGGCTGCCCAGGGCGTCGTAGGCGTAGGACAGCCGCCGCTCCCGGTCGCCCGTCTTGGTGCTGGCCGCCGCGATCCGCCCCAGCGCGTCGCGCTCGAAGGTCTCCCGGCGCAGCGGCGCCGCGCCGTCCGCCAGCAGGCCCCGGTCCTCCCGCCACGCCAGCGTCGCGTCCGTGCGCCAGGCGTAGGCCTGGCGCATCGGCGCGGAGCCGTCGGCCGCCTTCGCCGACACCGAGACCGGCCGCCCGCTCGCGGGATCGAACTCCCGCCTGGTCTCGCCGCCGCCGAGGTGCGCGAGCAGCGTCGCGCTGCCCCGGGCGTCCGTCGCCTTCGTCTCCAGCAGAAGCGTCCCGCCCGTCCAGAGGCCCGTCCGGTAGCCGCGCCGGTTGTACTCCCGCCGCGTCTCCAGGCCGGAAGGGTAGGCGGTCTCCGACAGGCGCCCGAAGCGGTCGTAGGCGTAGCGGTGGACGTGCTCCCGGACCTCGCCGCCAGCGCGGATCGCGGTCGCGGCGGAGGAAGGCCGGGCGTCGGCGCCGTAGACGGCCCGCTCCGCGAACTCCGGCGAGCCGCCGCAGTCCGGGCGGGGCGCGGAAGCGTAGAGGCAGCGGGCGGCCAGCATCCCCGCGCCGTTCGGCGCGTCGTAGGCCCAGCGCGCGAAGCCGTCCGGGCCGTCCCGGGACACCTTGCGCCCGAGGCGGTCGTAGGCCCAGACGGTCGCGCCGTCGGCGTCGGTCCGCCGCCGCAGCTCGCCGAGCGCGGTCCACTCGTAGCGCGCCTCGCCGCGGTGCGGGTCGACGACGCGGACGCGGTTGCCGGCGGCGTCGTGCCCGAACGTGGTCGCCGCCGCGCCGCCGACCGACGCCGAGACCAGCAGGCCCGAGCCGTCGTAGGCGTACTCCGTGCGGGTCTCCTCGGCCGTTCCCGCCGCCTCCACGGCCAGGACGTGGTCGCCCATGGCGTCGTAGGCGTCCACGCGCCGCCGCGTCTCGCGCCCGCCGAGCGGCGACAGGATCGTCTCCGCCGCCGCGACCTCGACGCCGCCCTCCGGGCGGGCGGAGTAGGCGTGGTCCGTGGCGCCGCCGTCGGCGCGGGCCTCCCGGACCAGGCGCCCGCGGGCGTCGTATGCGTAGGCCGCCGTCGGCGGGTCCGCGTTCGGGCGCCCCCGCTCGTCGCGGACGAAGTGGGGGACCGTCGCCTTCGCCAGGCGCCCCAGGCCGTCGTAGGCGAAGTCCTCGCGGATCGTCCGCCCCGCCTCCAGGGCCTCCCGCTCGACGCGCACCGTCCGCCCCAGCCGGTCCAGGTAGCGGGTCTCGGTCGGGGCGACGTCGGACTCGACGACGACCCTCATGGCCGGCGCCACCCCGAAGGGCTTGCCGCAGGCGCCGCCGCACCACTCGTAGGCCGTCCTCGTCTTGGCGCCGTCGGCGGTCTCGTGGAGGACCTGCCGCCCGAACGGGTCGTAGGCGCCGGCCGCCGTCCGCCCGTTGGCGTCCGTCGCCGACGTCGGCAGCCCGAAGCGCGGGTCCCAGGTGCGGGCCTCGGCGTGCCCGGCGGCGTTCGCGAGGCGCCGGGGCCAGCGCCCGCGGTCGAAGCCGCCGGCGCTCGTCCGGCGCTCCGGCACATGGCCCCGGAAGCCGGAGACCGCCGCGCCGGTCGGGTTGCCGCGGGCGTCGTAGCCGAACTCGGCGCGCAGCTCCAGCCCGGGCTCCGAGGCGCCCGCCGCCTCCGAGGCGCAGCCCGCCGCCGGCGCCGAGGCGAACCGCGTCGCCGACGCCGCCAGCAGCGTGTCGCCGTGGGGCTCGAAGGCCGTCCACTGCGTCCGAAGCGGCGAACCGCCGGCGCCGTGCTGCCGGTGCGCCACCTCGCACGCGAATCCCACCAGCCACTTCTCCGGGCGGCTGCGCAGCGCCGTCGCCGTCGTCGAGCGGCGCAGCGTCGTGGCGAACGCGTACGCCGGCGCCCGCCCCCAGGCCGCCGGCCGGGGGCCGAACGCGCCGACGCCCGTCGTCGCCGCCGCCAGGACGCGCTTCGGCAGGCCGGCGGCGTCGAACTCCCGCTCCCAGGCGGTCTCCGTCGCGCCGAGGCTGCGGCCGCCCTCGAACGCCTCCCGGGTCTCCCGGCGGACGTACGGCAGCACCGTCTCCGCGCCCGAGGCGTGGCGGAACGTCGCGCGGGCATGCTCGATCTCGACCCGGGAGATCGCGTTGCCGCCGCCCGCCGCGTAGCGCCCCAGGTAGCGGTGCTCCGCCGCCAGCCGCGCCGCGTGGGGCAGGTCCAGCCGGAACTGCCGGTAGGTCGCGATGCCGGACTGCCGATCGACCACGCGGGTGGCGGCGAAGCCGAAGAAGCCCCAGTTGCGCCGGCCGTCGTACGGGCGGCCGAAGTAGGCGTAGTCCAGGCGGCGCATGCCGCCGGCGCCGTCGTCGCGCCACAGCGTCGCCACCACCGGCTTGATCGTCCCGTCCGCCTCCGCCGGGTGCGGGCGGACGTCCGCCGGCGCCGCGAACGCCCCGAACGGCTTCTCGTCGAACAGGAACGGATGCGCCCCGCCGGCGCGCAGCGTCCCGTAGCCGAACGCCGTCGCCGCGCCGAGGGGGTCCGCCACCCCGCTCAGGCAGGTCCCGTAGACGTCCGGGTGGTCCGTGTCGATCCAGTCGAAGTCCATCGGCGCCAGGCACTGGCGCGACTCGCCCCGCTCGTCCCAAGCGCACAGCTGCAGCCTGTCCAGCCGCCGCCGGCCGTCGTCGGCGGTCCCGCTCAGCAGCCGGTACTCGCGCACCGGCTTCCCCGCCAGCCGGGTCTCCACGGTGTGCAGCAGCAGGCGCTGGACACGCAGCTCCTGGGTCGACGTCCGCTCGTCGACCCGGGCCGCGTAGCGGAAGCGCACCTCGGCGTCGCCGCCGTGCCCGTAGACGATGCGCTTCGGCACGTGGACGCCGGCGGCGCGGTCCGCGTGGTACTCGTAGGCCATCTCGTTGCCGAACGGGTCCGTCTCGCGGTCGATCAGCCACACCAGGTCCTCCAGCCCGTTCGCCGGGCGCGCGCGGCTGTCCGCGGTGCCGCCGTAGCGCCGCAGGCCGCCGTCCGGCAGCCGCACGTCGAAGGAGAGCGCCGTGCCGACGGCGCGGGCCGACACCCTCGCGTAGCTCTCCCGCCAGGTGCGGTACTCGGCGCCGTCGGCCAGGTGCCGGCCCGCCACCAGCACCAGCGGCTCGCCGTCCAGGCACAGGCTGCGGTGCTCGACGTCGCCGTCCGGCTGGCCGCGGGCGCACCTGCGGACGGCGGAGACGCCGCCGAGCCGCCAGCCGTGGCCCAGGGTGTCGCCGGGCCGGTCCTCGTCGCGCAGCTGGCGCGGACGCCCGCCGCCGTAGTCGATCGAAAGCCGCGGCGCCAGGCCGTTCACGCCCGGCGCGGGGAGCACCGGGATGTTCACGTAGGCGTCGCCGCCCTTGGTGACGCCGACGTCGTAGGGGAGGCTGCCGGGCACGGCGTCGCCGACCAGCGCCGGCTCCCGGGAGAACGGGCCGTCCACCTTCACGACCACCTTGACGATGGCGGACCAGCCGCCGCAGATCTCCAGCGGCGGGTCGAACTCGCGCTCCTTGATGCACCCCATGGCGCGGAAGGCGTGCTCGCCTTCCAGCGGATTGGGGACGGCGTGGGTGGTTTCGGCGACGGCGAACCGGCGCACGGCGCCCGCCGGCCCGGTGTGCTCCACGTCGAAGTGCTCCGCCAGGAGGCTCTCGAAGTCGAGCACGATGCGGTGCGAGTCCGCGTCGTAGCGGGCCGCCATCTTCGCCTCGGGCAGATGTTCCAGGTCCACGGCGGCGTCTTCCGAGTCCGGGCCGTCGCCGAAGGCGTTGCGGGCGCGCACTGTCACCAGGTGGCGCCGGTTCTCCTCGAGGCCCGATAGGGTCGCCGTCCGGACGGCGCCGGCGACGACGCGCTCGGACCAGCGCTCCGCGTCGACCTGCCGATGGCGCAGGACGTAGTGGGTGATCGGGGAGCCGCCGTTGGGAGGTTCCTTCCACGCCACGAAGGCGCTGGCCGCGCTGGCCGCGACCGCCCGCGGCTTCCCCGGCCGGCCCGGCGCCTCGTTGGGGACGGCCTCGGCGGGATCCGAGTACTCGCCGGCGCCGACGGCGTTGACCGCACGCACGCGCAGGCGGTAGCGCTCGCCCGGAGAGAGGCCCTCGAGGGTCGCGCGGGTCGCCGTGGCGGCACCGGCCGGCTCGTGGTCCGTCCACGCGGCCACCGTGGCCTTGCGGTACTGGAGGTCGTAGCGTTCGATGGGCGAGCCGCCATCGTCCGGCGCCGTCCACGCCGCCGAGAGGCTGCTGCCGCTCTCCACCGTCGCGGTCGGCTTCTTCGGCTTGTCCGGCTTGCGCTCGCCGGGCGGCGTGGTGGCGGAGGCGGAGGGCGAGTAGCCGCCGGCCGCGTAGGCGTTCACGGCCCGCACCTGGAAGTCGTAGGCGGTCTTCGGCGCCAGCCCGGCAACGGTCGCCGCCGTGTCCTCGGCGCCGTCGCCGTGCGCGACCACGGTCCACGAGGACGACGAGGCGGGCTTGTGGCGCAGATCGTAGCCGGTGATCGCGGTGCCGCGGTTGGACGGCGCCTTCCAGGAGACCGCGATGCTGGTGCTGCTGGTCGGCGTCGCGGTCGGCGCCGCAGGCGTTCCCGGCGCCTCGTTCGGCTTCGCGGTCGCCATGCCGTACGAACCGGCCCCGTGGGCGTTGCGGGCGCGGACCCGGAACTCGTAGGCGGTGCCGGGCGTCAGTTCGGCGACGGTCTCGGTCCGGCCGGTGCCGGAGTGGTTGGCGTCCTTCCAGGAGGCGGCGCCCGTGGCCCGGTAGTCGACGTCGTAGCCCGCCACCGCGGTGCCGCCGTTGCTCGGCGCCGGCCATGTCAGGCGGACGCTGCTGCCGCTCGCCACGCTGGCCGAGACCGTCGGCGCTCCCGGGGCCTCGTCCGGCTTCGCGGTCGCCGTGCCGTAGGCGCCGGCGCCGTAGTCGTTGCGGGCGCGGACCTGGAACTCGTAGGCGGTGCCGGGCGTCAGCCCGGTGATCGTCGCGGTTCGTCCCGTGCCGGAGTGGTCGGCGTCCTTCCAGGAGGCGGCGCCCGTGGCCCGGTAGTCGACGTCGTAGCCCGCCACCGCGGTGCCGCGGTTGCCCGGCGCCGGCCATGTCAGGCGGACGCTGCTGCCGCTCGCCACGCTGGCCGAGACCGCCGGCGCGCCCGGGGCCTCGTCCGGCTTCGCGGTCGCCATGCCGTACGAACCGGCCCCGTGGGCGTTGCGGGCGCGGACCCGGAACTCGTAGGCGGTGCCGGGCGTCAGCTCGGCGACGGTCTCGGTTCGGCCGGTGCCGGAGTGGTTGGCGTCCTTCCAGGAGTCGGCGCCCGTGGCCCGGTAGTCGACGTCGTAGCTCGCCACCGGGGTGCCGCGGTTGCCCGGCGCCGGCCACGTCAGGCGGACGCTGCTGCCGCTCGCCACGCTGGCCGAGACCGTCGGCGCGCCCGGGGCCTCGTCCGGCTTCGCGGTCGCCGTGCCGTAGGCGCCGGCGCCGTAGTCGTTGCGGGCGCGGACCCGGAACTCGTAGGCGGTGCCGGGCGTCAGTTCGGTGATCGTCGCGGTTCGTCCCGTGCCGGAGTGGTTGGCGTCCTTCCAGGAGTCGGCGCCCGTGGCCCGGTAGTCGACGTCGTAGCTCGCCACCGGGGTGCCGCGGTTGCCCGGCGCCGGCCACGTCAGGCGGACGCTGCTGCCGCTCGCCACGCTGGCCGTGACCGTCGGCGCGCCCGGGGCCTCGTCCGGCTTCGCGGTCGCGGAGCCCGAGTAGGCGCCGGCGCCGGCCGCGTTCGAGGCCCGCACCTGGAAGGCGTAGGTGGTGCCGGCGGTCAGCCCCGTCACCGTGGCCGTCGTCGCCGTGCCCGTGTGCGTGTGCTGGACCCACGCCATCGCGCCGCTCTTGCCGTAGCGCACGTCGTAGTCGGCGATCGCCGTGCCGCCGTTGCTCGGCGCTGGCCAGCTCAGGCGGACGCTGCTGCCGCTCGCCACGCTGGCCGTGACCGTCGGCGCGCCCGGGACCTCGTCCGGTTTCGCGGTCGCCATGTCGTACGAACCGGCGCCGTTGGCGTTGACTGCGCGGACGCGGAACTCGTAGGGCGTGCCGGGCGTCAGCCCTGTGATCGTGGCGGTTCGGCCGGTGCCGGCGTGTCTGGCATCGGTCCAGGTTGCCGACGTCGACTTGCGGTAGCCGACGTCGTAGCCGGAGATGGCCGCGCCGCCGCTGTCGGGCGCCGTCCAAGCCAGGCGGACGCTGCTGCCGCTGGCCGTGCTGGCGCTCACGGTCGGCGTTCCCGGCGTACCGCTCGGGGTCGCGCCGGCCGTGCCGTAGGCGCCCGCCCCGTGGGCGTTGCGGGCGCGGACCCGGAACCGGTAGGGGGTTCCGGCCGTCAGCCCGGTGATCGTCGCGGTTCGTCCCGTGCCGGAGTGGCCGGCGTCGCTCCACGTCGCCGACGTCGACTTGCGGTAGCCGACGTCGTAGCCGGTGACGGCCGTGCCGCCGTTGCTCGGCGCCGTCCACGTCAGGCGGACGCTGCTGGCGCTGGCGGCGCTGGCCGAGACCGCCGGCGCACCCGGCGCCTCGTCCGGCTTCGCGGCGGCCGTGCCGTACGAACCAGCGCCGTGGTCGTTGCGGGCGCGGACCTGGAACTCGTAGGCGGTGCCGGGCGTCAGCCTGGTGACGGTCGCGGTTCGTCCCGTGCCGGAGTGGCCGGCGTCGCTCCACGTCGCCGCGGTCGACTTGCGGTAGCCGACGTCGTAGCCGGTGACGGCCGTGCCGCCGTTGCTCGGCGCGGTCCACGTCAGGCGGACGCTGCTGCCGCTCGCCACGCTGGCCGAGACCGTTGGCGCCCCCGGCGCCTCGTCCGGTTTCGCGGTCGCGGAGTCCGAGTAGGCGCCGGCACCGGCCGCGTTCGAGGCCCGCACCTGGAAGGCGTAGGTGGTACCGGCGGTCAGCCCCGTCACCGTGGTCGTCGTCGCCGTGCCCGTGTGCGTGTGCGGGGACCACGCCGCCGCCCCGCTCTTGTAGCGCACGTTGTAGCCGGTGATCGCCGAGCCCGGGCTCGCCGGCGCGCTCCACGACAGCGCTACGCTGGTGCCGCTCGCCACCCGCGCTGTCGGCGCGGCGGGCTTGCCGGGAACCTTGGGCTGCACCGGCGCGGCCCGGGGCGTGACGCTCGCGGGGTCCGAGTACGGACCGGCCCCGTGCGCGTTGCGGGCGCGGACGCGGACGTCGTAGCGGCGGCCCGTCGTCAGCCCCGAAAGGGTGGCGGTTCTCGCGGCGGCGCCGGCGGAGACCACGGCGGCAGCGGCGCCGGCGCGGCGGTAGCTCACGTCGTAGCCGGTGATCGCAGTGCCCCGGTTCGACGGCGGCGTCCAGCCGGCCCTCGCGCTGGTGGCGCCGAGCGCCTCCACCGTCGGCCTGGCGGGCTTGCCCGGCGCTTCGTTCGGCGTCCCGAGGCTCTCCGCCCAGGCGCTCGCGCCGGCGCTGTTGCTGGCGCGCACTCCGAGGATGTAGGCCGTGCCGGTCGCGAGGCCGGTTATGGTCGTGGAGGTGCCCGTGCCCTGGAAGGGGTGGTCGGTCCATGCGGCGTCCGTGCTCCGCCGGTAGCGCACGTCGTAGTCGGAGACCGGGCAGGACGCGGACACCGGCCCCGCCCAGGCGAGCGCCAGGCTGGTGGCGCTGGCGGCGCTGACCAGCAGCGGCGTCGGCGCGGCCGGCGGCTGCAGCCGCAGGATCAGCTCGGCGGAAGCGGAGAACGCGCCGTCGCCGGCGGCGTTGCTGGCGCAGACGCCCACCTGGAGGGCCACGCAGGGCTCCACGGTCGGCGGCCGGATGGTGACCGAGGTGCCGACGCCCGGCGAGCTCTGCTGCGCCCAGGCGCTGGCCGTCGCGGCGCGGTGGCGCACCGCGTAGTGGGTGATCGGCGTGCCGGCGTTCGCCGGCGGCTGCCAGGCGACCAGCACCGACGCCCCGCCCGCCGCCAGCGACAGCGAAGGCGGCGCCGGACGCCCCGGCGTCTCGTTCGGCGTACCGCTGCCGGAGGGCGAGTACGCGCCCTTGCCGGAGGCGTTGCCGGCGCGCACCTGCACCTCGTAGGCGGCGCCGGCGGCGAGGCCGGCGATGGTGGTGCTGGTGCCGGCGCCCTCGAAGGCGTGGGAGGACCAGTCCGAGGCGGCGCCCTTGCGGTAGCGCAGGTCGTAGTCCGTGATCGGGCCGCCGGCGTTCGCCGGCGCCGTCCAGGCGATGTCCAGGGCGCTGCCGCTGGCGGCGGCCACGGTGGGCGCGGCGGGGCGTCCGGGCGCCTCGCCCGAAGCCGCCGCCGGCGCCAGCGCGAACGCCGCGGCGAAGAGCCACCGTCGTCGCATGGCGCCTCCCTCCCTTCGGCGGACACTCGCCGATCGGGAACGCGATTGCAAGCGTGTACACTGAACTGACTGAACCGAGTCGCATGGCGAGAGCGCCTACTGTGGCCAGCGACGCCGCCGAGGAGTAGCAACGGTGAGCGCCAACCCCAGCCTGCCGCCATCCGCCAAGTACCCCAGCACTCCCTACTGGCCTTGGTCGCCGACGATCGGCCGCGGCGATGCGGTTCACGAGGCACCGGAGCGGTTCGTGAGCGAGGACGTGGTGGCGACGGAGAAGCTCGACGGCGGCAACACGCTGCTGCACCGCGGCGGCGTCTACGCCCGCAGCGTGGCCGCGCCGTCCGAGGGCAAGTGGATGGCGATGGTGAAGAAGCACCACGCTTGGAAGGTGACGGAACCAGACGCGTATCTGTACGGCGAGGACATCTACGGCCAGCACAGCATCGCCTACGATCCGGTGCCGGAGGCGGCCACCTTCCATGCGTTCGCGCTGCGCGATGGAGAAGGAACGTTCGCGGCGTTCGCGGCGCTCGAAGGCTACGCGGCGGAGCGGCGGATTCCCGTGGCACCGGTGCTGTACCGGGGCCGCTTCCGGTCCGTTGCCGAGCTTCGGGAGTTCATGAACGAAGCCCAGCGCCAGCCCTCCGCGCTTGGCGGCGAACGGGAGGGCGTGGTGCTGCGACTAGCGCGGGGATTCCCAGCGGCGGAGTTCGCCCACAACGTCTGCAAGAGCGTCCGCGTCGGCCACGTGCAGACGGACGAACACTGGACCCGAAACTGGCGTCCGTGCCGGATCGCCCGCTCGGCCGAGTCTGGCGAGCGCGTGGTTCCCGCAACGCCGTAGCGGGCACATCAGCCGTAGACCGGCCCGGCAGGCGGCCCCGTCGCTGCGCGAGATCGCGCCGCAGCTCCACCCCTCTACGCCACCCTACTCCACCCGCCGGGTGCCCGTCACCTCCTGGCGCACCAGTTCCTCGTACTCGCGTTCGCCCATACCCAGCTCTTCCGCGAACACCTCCCGGCTGTGCTCGCCGAAGCGAGGGGCGGGGCGCACCGGGATGCGTGGCGTGTTGGCCAGCCGCCAGGGCAGCACCGGCATGAGGTGGGTGCCGGACTCGGGGTGCGCCACCGGCGCCAGAAAGCCGCGGGCGTCGAACTGGGGGTTGGAGTTGGCGTAGACGGGCTTGAAGGGCTCGCACCTGGCCGCGCAGAGGCCGAGTGCGCCGAGCGCTGCCGCTTCGCTGGCGGCGTCGCGGTCCGCGAACCAGCCGCCGAGCGCGGCGTCGAGGGCGTCCTCGTGGCGCTTGCGGGCCGCGTTGGTGGCGAAACGGACGTCGACCGCCAACTCCGCGGCGTCCATGTGCGCCGCGAGGGCCCGGAAGGCGGCATCCGTCTCGGCGGCCAGCGCCAGCCACTCGTCGTCGGCGCAGCGGTACACGCCGTGGGGCGCGAAGCGGGGGTGGCGGTTGCCGCCCGGGCCGCGGACGGCGCCGTTGGCGTCGTACTCGAGCACGGCGTCGCCCACCTGCAGAGCCACCGATTCCAGCATCGCGGCGTCGATGCGCTGGCCGACGCCGGTGCGCCGCCGGTGGTTCAGGGCCGCGACGATGGCCGCCGCCAGGTAGTAGCCGGAGATGGGGTCGGGTATCAGGCCGCCGGTGTTCATCGGTTCCTCGCCCTCGTAGCCGTGGATCGAGGAGAGGCCCGCCATCGGCTCCGTCGTGGCGCCGTTGGCGGGATATTCCGCCAGCGGCCCCTGCCGGCCGTAGCCGGAGACGGACGCGAACACGATGTCCGGCCGCCGCTCCCGCAGCGTCTCGAGGGTGACGCCCCAGTTGGTGGTCACATGCGGGCTGAAGTTGTCCACCAGCACGTCGAAGTTCGCCACCAGCCGCCAGAACATGGCCCTGCCTTGCGGCTGCGCCACGTCCAGCGTGATGGCCCGCTTGTTCAGGTTGACGCTGTTGTACATGCCGTTGGTGTTGATGCCCTGCTGCCGGATGGCGGGATCGCGCACCGCCGGCGGCACCGGCGCCCCGGCGCCGCGCCACACGTCCGGGCGCCGCACCGTTTCGATCTGCACCACGTCCGCGCCCATCAGCGCCAGCAGCTCGGTGCAGAAGGTGCCCGCCCAAGCCTGGGTGAAGCACAGCACGCGAACGTCGGCGAGGGGCTGGCCCGGCTTGCCGGAGGTCCGCTCGGGACGCGCCGGCCAGCGGGCCTCGCCGTGTTCGCCGAGCGCCGGCGCCGGCCGCCGCAGCGCCCAGGGCGTTTCGGAGAGCTTGGCGACGGGGCCCGGGCCATGCATCGTGCGCCCGGCCACCCGGGTCGGCACCAGGAACTGCCGCGCCGCCAGCTGCTCGCTCTGCCGCAGTTCCCGCGCGTCCTGCACCACGCCGGCGATGCAGCGCCGCGCCGCGAGGCCGTGGAACAGCTCCCACTTGCCGCGCCTGGCGGACACCGCCGCCAGGCCGTCGCGCACCGCGCGGGTGTCCTGCTGATGCCGCCCCCAGGCGCTCACGAAGCGCTCGTCCTGAGCCAGTTCGTCGAGGCCGAGGAAGCGCATGGCCGCGGTCCACTGCTGCCAGTCGCCGTAGCCGTAGTTGATCAGGCCGTCGGCGGTGCGCCACAGGGGCCCGGGCTGGCCGCGCTTGCGGCCGCCGGCGGGGCCGTGATCGGCCGCGCGTCCGCCGATGAAGAGGCCCATCAGCGCCCACGGGGCGCAGGTGAGCGCCAGCGCCTCCGTTTCGCTCACGTCCACCGTCTCGCCGCCGCCCCGGTACAGCGCCGCCGCGGCGCCGACGAAGCCGGCCACGCCGGCGACGTAGCCGGACTGCCGAACCGGCAGCTGCAGCGGCGCCGCGTCCGCCAGCTTGTTGACGGCCGCCCAGCCGACGCGGGCGCAGGCGGTGAGATTGTTGCCGGGCGTCCCGGCCAGCGGCCCGGTCAGGCCGTGCGGCGTGATGGAGAGATGCACCGCGCTGGCGGGCACGCGCGGCGCGCTGCCGGTGCTGACCACCACGTCCGCTCCCGCGCAGGCCGCCTCGACGTCGCCCTGGTCCGCCGCCGCCACGGAGCGCTTGTTCCAGTTCGCGTAGGCGTGCAGCAGCGATTCCGATGCCGCGGCGCCCGCCGGTGCGCCGCCGGCTCCGCTGTCGTCCGCTGCCAGGAACGGCGGCTCGGCCCGCAACGGATGCCCCTCGGGCGGTTCCACGAGCAGGACGTGCGCGCCGAAGTCCCCGAACAGCCGCGCCGCCCAGGCGCCGGACAGCCGATCCGAGAGATCGACCACGCGAACCCCTTCCAAGGCACCTGCCACGCTGAGCTTCCCCCGTCGGTAGGCGACGGGCTATTGTCTACGCAATGGCAGGCAACGGCATATCCGCTTGCAGCGCCCGGCGTCGGCGACGTCCGGCAGCCCGGCGCCAAGCCCTCGCTCTGGTGGCGATCCTCTCGGGCGCTCCTGGCTGGCCGACTGCCGCCGAGGCGTCGGCGGGGGATCAGGCGGTCCCCGGCACCGTCGAAGTGGTGGTGGTCACCGCTCGGCGGCGCGTCGAACGGGCCGCGGAGGTGCCCGCCGCGGTCACCGTGCTGGCGGAGACGGCCATTCGGGAGCGGGGCGTCACCGAACTGAACCAGCTGGAAAAGCACGTGCCGAACGTGGTGCAGACCAACTTCGGCCAGGGCAACACCGGCCACGCCGCGGTGTTCATGCGCGGCATCGGCTTGCAGGACCACATCATCACCACGGACCCCGCGGTGGGCATCTACATCGACGGCGTGTACCTCGGCCGCAACATGGGCGCCAACATGGACCTCTTGAACATCGAGCGGGTGGAGGTGCTGCGGGGACCCCAGGGCAGCCTCTCCGGGCGCAACACCTTGGGCGGGGCCCTGAACATCGTCACCCGCAAGCCCCGGGGCGACGGCAGCGGCCGGATCGACTTGAGGATCGGCAGCCTCGGCCGCCGCAACGCCAACTTCCTGTTGGACGCGGGCCTTGGAGACGCTCTGGCGACGACGGTCTCCGGCGGCGTCAAGTCCCGGGACGGCGTTGGTCGAGCCTTGGGCGTCGACAACCCGGAAGCGGACATCGGCCAGATCCTGCAGGGGTTCGGCCGCGCCGCCCTGCGGTGGCAGGCGAGGCCGGAACTGGCGTTGCTGTTCACCGCGGACGTCTCGCGTTCGGACCAGGGCGTCACGCCCCACGCCGTGGAGGTGTTCAACCCCGTCAACGGCTTCGGCCTGCTGCCGGCCGATCAACCCCCGAACCCGGACGACACCTACTCCCTGAACAACGCGCTGCTGTCCACCGCGGACGAAACCAAGGGCTATTCGCTGACGGTGGACTGGACCATCGGGCGCACCGCGCTGAAGGCGATCTTCGGCCGCCGCTCGATGTGGTTCGAAGGCGGCCTGGACAACGAGAAGGTGGCGGCGACGCTGATCGAGTTCCCGGAGCGGGGCGAAGCGGAACAGGAGACGCTGGAACTCCAGCTCGCCGGCCGGGCCGGCTGGGGCGACTACGTGGCCGGCTTCTACGCCTTCGACGAGGACGGCTTCAACGACAGCCCGTTCGTGTTCCGCCCCGGCGGCGTGTCCGACGGCCGGCCAGCGGTGATTCCGGAGAGCGACTTCGACGGCCGCCTCTACCTGGAGCAGCAGACAGAAAGCCGCGCCGTCTTCGGCCACGCCAACGTGGATATCGCCGAACGCGTGACCTTGGGCCTAGGGCTGCGCCACACCCGGGACGACAAGCGCGCCGTCGGCAGCCTGCACTACTTTCCGGCGCCCGCGGTGCGGCACGGGCGCTGGCGGGAGACCACCGGCGACGCCACGCTCGGCTACCGGTTCGGCGGCGGCGTCAACGCCTGGCTGCGCTACGCCCGGGGCTACCAGGCCGGCGGCTACCCGCCCCGGCCCTTCGGCGGCGCGGCGACCTTCGCGGCCTTCGATCCCACGCTGGCGGATTCCTGGGAACTGGGCCTCAAGGGCGCCTTCGCCTGGGGCGAGCTGGCGGCCAGCGCCTTCCACGTGCGCTATGCGGATCTGGTGGTGCAGGTGAACGAGTTGATTCCGGCCGGGTTCCTGACGCTGAGCCAGAACGCCGCGGCCTCCCGAGCGACGGGCGCGGAGCTGGAAGGCGTCTGGCGGCCGAGCGACGCCTTCGAGGTGGCGTTCGCTCTCGGCGCCATAGACATCGCCATCGCCGAGGTCGACGACCGGGTGCAGGGCATCTCGGCGGGCGATACGCCAGCGCTGACGCCGAGATACACGCTGTCGCTGTCGCCGCGCTACGTCTGGCAGCTGGCCGGCGGCGGCAGCGTCACGGGCCGCGTGGACGCCTACCGGCGCGGGCGCATGTACGGCCAGCCGATCAACACGCCGCTGAACGAGATGCCAGCGCTGACGCTGGCCAACGCCAGCCTGTCCTACGACAGCCCCGGGCAGGACTGGACGCTGGCGCTCTACGCGCACAACGTCACGGACGCGGTCTATCCCCTGGCCAAGCTGGACCTGGACCCCACCGTGCTCGTCATCAACAGCAACGACCGGCGCGAGATCGGGCTGAAGTTCGGCCGGCGCTTCGGCTACTGAAGCCGGGGGACAGCAGGGCTTGTGGCCGGCCCCGCGCGCCTCGACGGCGGAGCGGCTCAGCGCACCTCCTGCAGGCGGCCCGTCTCCACGGCGTAGACGAAGCCCCGCACCCGGTCCCGCACCGGCAGGAACGGGCACCCCTCGATGCGGCGGATGGACTGGCGAACGTCGCCTTCCAAGTCCGCGAACGCCTCCAGGGCGAAGGAGGGGCGCAGGCCGGTGTCCGCTTCTATCGCGTCCTTCACGTCGTCGTCGCGGAAGGTCAACATGCCGCAGCCCGTGTGATGCACCACCACGATCTCCTCGGTGCCGAGCAGCCGCTGGGAGATCACCAGCGAGCGCAGCACGTCCTCCGTGACCACGCCGCCGGCGTTGCGGATCACATGCACGTCGCCTTCCTCCATGCCGAAGGCCCGGGCCGGGTCCAGACGCGCGTCCATGCAGGTCACCACCGCTGCCTTCTGCCCGGGCGGGATGGGCAAGCCGCCTTTCTCGAAGGCCGCCGCGTAGTCCGCGTTCCTCTCCAGGCACCTGTCGGCAAACGCCATGCTCGCTCTCCTCTCGTCTTGTTCGGTCAGGGCTCGTGTTCCGCCTCGGCTTCCACACGCGTACTCGCACGCTCGGCCGCCAGCTCCGCGGCCAGCTGCCGCGCCGCGGCAAGCGCCTGCTTTCTGCCAAGCGCCATGTTGATCACGTACTTGCCGTCCACCACCAGCGCCGGCACGCCGGTGAGGCCAGCAGCCGCGAAGGCGGCCTCGTCTGCGGCAACCAGACGGGCGATGCGCGGCGACTCGGCGGTGCGCAGAAACGTCTGCCGTTCGATGCCGTGATCGGCCACGTAGTCCGCCAGGGCCGCCAACGTGGAAAACTGCCGACTGCGGTCCTGGATGGCCGCGAACAGCCGGCTGCGATTGGCCTCGGCGGCGTCGTGCCGCAGCAGCGCCAGGTGGGCCTTGGCGAGCAGCCGATTGGTGGAGGAGTAGGCCACGTGGGCGCGGCGGAACGCCACCCCCGCCGGCAGCGTCTCCGCCCAGCCCTCCATCAGTTCCTCGAGGCGTCGACAGTGGGGGCAGGCGAACGAAAAGTACGCCACCACCCTCACGTCGCCCACGTCGCCGTCCCCGTCGGGCACCTCCAGCACCCGATAGGGATCGCCAGCGTCGCCTTCGTACAGCAGCCCGAAGGCAGTCACGAGGACCGCCAACGCCGCCACGGCGCCGACGATGCCCAGCCGCAGCCGAGCGACCTTGTCCTTGCGCTTCGCCATGCTGATCGTCGCCAGCCCGCGCTGCCGATCTCCGGTAGTCCGCCCAGAGTCTATACTGCCGGCGCAACGGGATTGAACTGGGCGGAACCGCCGCCGCCGGAGTCTGCGCGGAGCGGTGCCGCAAGCCGATGGCAGGCCTGCTGGACGACATTCGCGTGGTGGAGGTGGCGCACCCCCACACCGAGTACGCGGGGCTGGTTCTGGCTGGTCTCGGCGCCGAAGTGTGGCTGGTGGAACCGCCCCGGGGCGCCGCCACCCGCTGGCGGCGGCCCCGCGTCCCGGGCGCCGGCGCTTCCTGCCGCGGCGGCATCCCCTTTCTGGCCCGCAACGGCGGCAAGAAGAGCATTGCCATCGACGCCGCTTCGGCAGAGGACCGGCGCGCCTTGCGCCGCCTCTGCGAGCGCGCGGACGTGACCCTCGGCGCCAGCGCTTCGCCGTTGAACGCCACGGTGTGCAAAGCCAACACCCGGGTCGCGGTGACCGTCACCGACGCGCTGGGGCTTGGCACTTCGTCCATCGTGCCTTTCGCGGCGAGCGGCGGCATGGCCTCCAGCGGCTGGCCGCAGCAGCCGCCCTGCAACGCGCCCTCCTGGCTGGCGCTGGACGGGGCCGGCGTGTACGCGGCGGCGATGGCCGTGGCGGGTCTGCTCGCCACCCGTGCCGGCGGCGCCCTGCGCTACGAGATTCCCCTCGCCGAGGCGGCGACGGCGTCCATCACTCCTTGGACCCGCTGCCTGCACGCCTACGCCATGCAGGCCGCCGGCCAGGGCGCGCTCACGGCCCGCCTGGGCCCGAACGGATTTCCCATCTACGAGACCCGCGACGGGCACGTGCGAATTCTGGCAGGCACGCCCAAGCAGTGGCAGGCGTTCGTGGCGCTGCTCGGCGAACCGGAGGAGATCGTCTCGGGACCGTTCGCCGATCCGGCGTTCCGCGCCGAGAACGCGGACGCGCTCAAGCTGCTGTGCGCCGGCCTTATCCGCGAACGCGGCACCGAAGAGCTGTTTCTCGAGGGGCAGCGTTTGGGCCTCACCATCTCGCCGGTGCATTCGCTGCGGCAGTTTCGGGCGGATGCCCACGTTGCGGCCCGGGGCGTGTTCGCCACCGTCGCGGACCCGGAGTTCGGGCCCCTGACGCAGGTGCGAACGCCGCTGGTGGCGGACCCGGCCAGCCTGAACGTCCCGCCGCGACCCGCGCCGGCGCTGGACGAGCATCGCCCGGAAGCGCTGGCGATAGCGGCGACCCCGGTGCGGGAACGGCCGCAAGGCGCGCCTCCCCGGCCCCTCGCGCCTCTCGCCGGGCTGCGGGTGCTGAACCTGGGCGTCGGCGCGGTGGTGCCGGAGGCGGCGTCGCTGCTGGCGCTGCTCGGCGCGGAGGTGGTGAAGGTGGAGTCTCTCGCGCACGTGGACTTCCTGCGCCGCAACGGCCTCGCCGGCGCCATGGACGTGAACAACAGCCCCACCTTCAACCAGCTGAACCTCGGCGTCCAGAGCCTGGCGCTGGACTTGCGAACCGAAGCCGGCGTGGCCGTGCTGCACCGGCTGGCGGCAAAGTGCGACGTGGTGATGGAGAACATGCGCGGCCCCGTCGTCGGGCGCTGGGGGCTGGACTACGCCGGCGCCAGGGCGCTGCGCCCGGACGTCGTCTATCTGCGCAGCCAGGGCCTGGGAACCGGCCCCTACGACGGCTTCCAAACCTACGGCCCGAACCTGCAAACCTTCTCCGGCATCACCCACCAGTGGGCGCACCCGGACGATCCCTTCCCGGTGGGAACGACCCTGAACCACCCGGACCACATCGCCGGCAAGCAGGCGCTGGCGCCCCTCTTGGCGGCCCTCCTGCGGCGGGACCGCACCGGCGCCGGCTGCCTACTGGACGCGACGCAGGTGGAGACGGCCGCGTTTCTCATTGCCGACCGCCACCTCCAGCAGACGTTCGCGGACCAGGACCTGCCGCCGCTCGGCAACCGCAGCCTGGACATGGCGCCCCACGGCTGCTACCGCTGCGCCGACGATGCGGAGGGCCGCGAACGCTGGCTGGCGCTGGCCGTGGAGACCGACGAGCAGTGGGCCGCTCTGCAAGCGCTGCTGCCGCCCCTGGCCGAGCTGCCGGCATCCACGGCCGCCGAACGGCTGGCCGCCGCCGACGCCATCGACGAGGCGCTCGCGGCGCATCTGCGGACCCGGGAGCTGGACGACATGGAGGCCGCCCTGCGACGGGCCGGCGTACACGCCTCCCGCGTGGCGACCGGCGACGACATGGCCGCCAGCGACGCGCCCTTCTTCCCGGCCTTGAGCCATCCGACGGCCGGTACGCGGCACTACACCGGCGTGCCGGTGCTGGCCAACGGCGAACGCCTGCCCCTGCGCCGGGCGCCCCTGCTCGGCGAGCATACCGAGCGGGTGCTGCACGAGGGGCTCCGGCTGCCTGGCGCCGAGATCGAGCGGTTGACGGCCGCGAAGGCCGTGGGGGGTCTGAGGGCGCCTGCTTGGGTAGTGGCGCAGCGGGAGGCCGGCGGCGTCAGCCCTCCGCCGCCGCCAAGCTCGCCAGGAACCGAAGCGTCCGGTCGTAGGCATCCGGTTCCACTGCCATGATGGCGGCGTTGAAATCCGTGACGCCGGCGCTGCGGAAGCGCTCGATGCCGCCGCGCAGGGCGTTCTCGTCGCCGACCAGGGCGATGTCCGCCGGGCCGGCGACACCTTCTCGATCCAGCATGGCGCGGTAGGAGGGCAGCTGGCCGTACATGGCCAGGCCCTGCGCGATGCGCTGCCGGGCTTCTTCCGGTTGCCGCGTGAGCACGATGGGCACCCCGCCCACCACCCGTGGCGCCGGCCGACCGGCGGCGTCGGCGGCCGCGGCGAGCCGCTTGACGATGTGCCCCTCCATCGTCCGCGGCCCGACCATCCAGGTGTTGGTGCCGTCCGTCAGTTCGCCAGCGATGCGCAGCATCAGCGGACCGAGCGCCGCCACCACCGTTGGCACCGGTTCCGCGCCCGGCACCGTCAGCTGCAGGCCGGCGACGCGGTATTCCTCGCCCTGCCAGTTGGCCGCCTCGCCCCGCAGCAGCGGCATCAGCACGCCGAGGTATTCGCGCATGTGCGCCGCTGGCCGGTCGTAGGAGAGGCCGAGCATGGTCTCGATGACGACCTTGTGCGAGAGGCCGATGCCGAGGGTGAAGCGGTTGCCGGTGGCCGCGGCGGCGGTGAGCGCCTGCTGGGCCATGGCCGTGGGATGGCGCGGATAGGTGGGCGTGACGGCCGTGCCGAGGCCGATGCGCGGCACTTCCCGGCCGACGACGGCCAAGGCGGCGATGGCGTCGAAAGAGAAGATGTTCGCCAGCCACAGGTTGTGCAGGCCAGCGGCCTCCACCCGCTTGGCCGCCGCCACGACCTCGTCCAGGTCGCCGTCGCCACCGCTGGCCCCGAGCATTACGCCAATTCGCATGGCCGCCTCCGCCACCGTTCCTTCGCCAGTGCGAACTCTGCCATGTTGCGGCGCGCCGGGCGAGGCCCCGGGCATCGTCGAAGTCTTGAAGCGTTGTCGAGGCGCGGTCGGGCCAGCGCGCTGGCGGCGGCGAAGAGGCAGTTGCTAGCATGGTGCGGCTGTTCGGGCAGAATGAGGGTCGGGGAGATGGCAGCGCTGCGCCAGGACCGTACGTCGTCGGCCTCCGGCGAGCTGTCCGCGACGCCCACGGACATCGAAGCCCTGGCCCGGCTGCGCGACGAGAACGCCCGGCTGCGGGCGGAAGTCGCGCTGCTGCGTGGTCGGCCGCAAACGCCTGCGCCCGAGGGTGCCGAGGACGCCTCCCGTTGGGACTCGGCAATGCGCGGCGGCATCGCCTACGCCGACGGCGCTTCGTCCACCAGCGGGCTCTCGGCGGGGCGGCTGCTCAAGCAGCTTGCGGGCCTCTCCAGGGAACGGCTGGCGGCCGGACGCATCCGCAACAGCAGCGACATCGACTGTCTGCCCCGCCCCTGCGCCGACCAAGCGCGGCTGGAGGCGGACTTCGTGCGCTGGGGGTACTGCCTGGTGGCGGACGCCATGACGCCTGCGCAGGTGTGGGCGCAGGCGGACCGGCTGGTGGAACAGGCCGCGGCCGAACGGCAGCTCGGCAAGGCCACGATGACCAGCTCCGGCGAGCGGGCGCAGCTGGTGGCGAATCTGGTGCTCAAGGGCGCCGTGTTCCGCGACGCGGTGGAGTTCAAGGAGTCCGCCGCCGCGCGCGGGCCGCTGGTGGATCGGCTGCTCGCCAAGGTGATGGGCGAGGGCTTCGGCCTCGGCTGCGCCCACGGCTCCATAGTCCACGAGGGCGGCGGCCTGCAGGAACTGCACGTGGACCAGGCGGGCCTGCCGCTGCCCTATCCGCGGTTTCCGTTCGGTTCCCTCGTCATCTGGTGCTACAGCGAGTTCGACCTGGCCGCTGGCGGCACCTACATCGTGCCGGGTTCGCACCGCACCGCCAGCGGCGCCACCCGCTTCCATGATGGCGCGGACTTGAGACGCCTCGTGGACGCCGAGGCAGGGCTGGTGGCCATCTGCGCGCCGCCCGGCACCTGCATCCTCACGGACACCCGCGTGCTGCACTGCGGCGGACGCCGCACCGCGCCCGGCACGCGCTACGCCATGCGCTGCCACTACAACCGCCACTTCATTCGCCCGCTGCACGAGCAGTCCACCGCGAACCTGCATGTGCCGAGCGACGTCTACGAGCAGCTGTCGCCACGGCTCAAGCAGATGATGGGCATTGGGCACTACGATCCGGCGCCGCTTGGGGAACTGCGCGCGAGCCCGAAGAACGGCCGCCTGCCGAGGACGGGCGACACCTAGACCATCGGCTATAGTCCCGCGCGTCGCCGAAGCGAGCCGTCTCCGCGAGCGATCCCGCCATGCAGATCGAGCACATCCGAATAAGGAACTTCCGCGCGTTCAAGGAAGTCGAACTGGCGGCGATCCCGCCGCTGGCCATCCTGGTCGGGGCCAATGGCACGGGGAAGTCGACGTTGTTCGCCATCTTCGGCTTTCTGCGGGACGCCATGAACACCAACGTGCGAACTGCCCTCGCCAAGCTCGGCGGCAGCCGGGGCTTCCGGGAAGTGCGGAGCCGGGACACGGACGGCCCCATCGAAATCGAGATCAAGTACCGCAGGAAGCCCCGGGAGTCCTTGGTGACCTATGGGCTGTGGATCGACGAAGAAAATGGACGGCCTTACGTGGCCCGCGAACTGCTGCGCTACCGCCGTTTCCAGCACGGCAGGCCGTGGCACTTTCTGGACTTTCGCCGTGGCCGAGGCTTCGCCGTAACCAACGAAGCCGAAGAAACGACCGATGCATCCCAGCTAGAGCGACAAGAGCAGTCCTTGAAGTCTCCGGACCTGCTGGCCATCAAGGGACTCGCGCAGTTCGAGCGCTTTCCCGCCGTGGTCGCGCTCGGCGACCTGGTGGAGAACTGGCACGTCTCGGACTTCCACATCAGCAAGGCGCGCCCGGAGCAGGAAGTGGGCCACGCGGAGCACCTCTCCCGCGAAGGCGAAAATCTGGCGCTCGTGGTCGAGTACCTGCACGACGAACACCGGAAGACGTTCCAGGAGATCCTTGCCCGCCTCAAGATGCGCGTGCCGGGAGTCTCGCATGTGGAAGCCAAGCAGACGGAAGAAGGGCGCATCCTGCTGCGCTTCAAGGACGAGGCGTTTGCGGACCCCTTTCTGGCGCGACACGTCTCCGATGGGACCATCAAGATGCTGGCCTACTTGACGCTGCTGTACGACCCTGCACCGCATCCGCTGCTGGGCGTGGAGGAGCCGGAAAACCAGCTCTATCCCAAGCTGCTGCACGAACTCGCCGAGGAGTTCAGGGCCTACGCCAATCGGGGCGGGCAGGTGTTCGTATCCACGCACTCGCCGGACTTCCTCAATGCCGCCGAGATCGACGAGGTGTTTCTGCTTCGAAAGAGCGGCGGCTACACCCGAGTCGAGCGCGCCCGAGACGATCCGCAGCTCAGCGCCTACATGGCGGATGGCGACAAGATGGGGCAGCTATGGAAACAGGGCTTCTTCGAGGGCGTCGATCCCTAAGGATGACCTTGGCATTCTTCTTGGAAGAAACCTCGGCAATGGAGATGCTGAAGGGTCTCCTGCCACGGTTGCTGTCGCCGCAGGTAATCGTTCGGTACGTCGTGTTCGAAGGCAAGCACGACCTCGACAGGAACCTCCTCCGGCGACTACGCGGCTGGCGTACTCCAGACACCGCGTTCATCGTCCTCCAGGATCAGGATGCCAACGACTGCAAGGCGTTGAAGGCTCGGCTAGCGAGAAGGTGCGCCGAGGCGGGCCAAGCGTCCGCGAAGGTCCGGATCGTCTGCCGGGGAGTTGGAGAGCTGGTACTTCGGAGACTTGGCCGCAGTGGAGCATGGCCTCCGCATCCCGAATCTTCAACGCTACGCCGGCCAGCGCCGGTATCGGACCCCGGATTCCATCCACTCTCCATCTTCCGAGTTGAGGAAGATCACGCGCAACGCCTACAGGTCGCTGGCTCTCGGACGATAGGCCCCTGCATGGCCGACGGGAATACGTCCCGCAGCTTCCGCGCCTTCGTTGCCGCCATCAGAACCGTCGTCGCCAGCGCCTGATCGGCCACCTAGGCGGCCCGCCGAGCTGTCCCCAGCGGGCCGTTCGGCTGGCGCTGGCGGCGCGGGCCTAGTCCACGGCGTAGTTGGCCACTTCCTTCATGGAGAGCTTGATGCGGCCGCGCTGGTCCAGGTCGAGACACACCACGTCCACCTCCTGGCCCTCCTGCAGGTAGTCCGTCACCTTCTCCACCCGCTCCTGGGCGATCTGGGAGATGTGCAGCAGGCCGTCCTTGCCCGGCAGGATGTTCACGAACGCCCCGTAGTCGACGATGCTGGCCACCCGGCCACGGTAGATCTTGCCCACCTCGGCCTCGGCGGTGATGGCCTCGATGCGGGCCACCGCGGCATCCTTGGCTTCGCCGTCCTCGGCGTAGATGCGCACGCTGCCGTCGTCCTGCACGTCCACTTCGGCGCCGGTCTCTTCGACGATGGAGCGGATGGTGGCGCCGCCCTTGCCGATGATGTCGCGGATCTTCTCCGGGTCCACCTTCAGCGTCACCATCGACGGCGCATGGTCGGCGACGGTGGGCCGCGATGCCGAAAGCACCTTGTTCATCTCGCCGAGGATGTGCAGGCGGGCTTCGTGGGCCTGGGCCAGGGCGGCTTCCATGATCTCCTCGGTGATGCCGTCGATCTTGATGTCCATCTGCAGCGCGGTCACCCCGTCGGCGGTGCCGGCCACCTTGAAGTCCATGTCGCCGAGGTGGTCCTCGTCGCCGAGGATGTCCGTCAGCACCGCGAACCGATCCCCTTCCTTCACCAGCCCCATCGCCACGCCGGCCACCGGCGCCTTCATGGGCACGCCGGCGTCCATGAGCGCCAGGGAGCTGCCGCACACGGAGGCCATCGAGGAGGAGCCGTTGCTCTCCGTGATCTCGGACACCACCCGCACCGTGTAGGGGAATTCCTCCTCGGTCGGCAGGCAGGTGGCGATGCCCCGTCGCGCCAGATTGCCGTGGCCGATCTCGCGGCGCTTGGGGCCGCCGAGGAACGCCTCCTCGCCAACGCTGAACGGCGGGAAGTTGTAGTGGAGCATGAAGTTGTCCTTGTAGGTGCCCTCGAGGGCCTCCACCAGCTTGGCGTCGCGCAGCGTGCCCAACGTGGCGGCCACGATGGCCTGGGTTTCGCCGCGCTGGAACAGCGCCGAGCCGTGGGCTCGGGGCAGCACGCCCACTTCCACGGAGAGCGGACGCACCGTCTTCGCGTCCCGGCCGTCGATGCGGGGCTGGCCGTCCAGGATGCCGGCGCGCACGACTTCCGCCTCCAGCGCATGGAAGGCGTTCTTCACGTCTTCCACGGCGAAGGGGGCGTCGTCGCCGATCTCCGCCAGCAGGGCGTTGCGGACTTCGGCGACCGCCCTCTGGCGCTGCTGCTTGTCGGTCACTCGGTAGGCCGCGCCAACGCTATCGCGCACGGCGTCGAGCCTGGCCGTCAGCGCCGCATCCACGGCCGGCGCCTCGAAGGTCCAAGCCGGCTTGCCGGCCTCGGCGGCAAGGGCCTTGATGGCGGCGATGGCCTTCTGCATTTCCATGTGTCCGTAGAGCACGCCGCCGAGCATCTGATCTTCGGACAGCTGGTCCGCCTGGGACTCGACCATCAGCACCGCGGATTCGGTGCCCGCGACCACCATGTTCAGCGCCGAGGACTTGAGCGCCTCATGCCCCGGGTTCAGCACGTAGCGGCCGTCGGCGTAGCCGACGCGGGCGGCGCCGATGGGGCCGGCGAAGGGAATGCCGGACACGGCCAAGGCGGCCGAAGAGCCGATCAGGGCGATGATGTCCGGGTCCATGTCGCGGTCCACGGACATCACCGTGGCGATGATCTGCACCGCGTTGGTGAAGCCCTCCGGGAACAGGGGCCGAACGGGCCGGTCGATCAGGCGCGAAGTGAGCGTTTCCTTTTCGGTCGGGCGGCCCTCGCGCCGAGGGAAGCCGCCGGGAATCTTGCCGGTGGCGTAGAACTTCTCCTGGTAGTTCACCGTGAGCGGGAAGAAATCCTGCCCCGGGTTCGCCTTCCGGTTGGCCACGACGGTGCAAAGCACCACGGTGTCGCCCATGGTCGCCATGACCGCGCCCGTGGCTTGGCGGGCGATCCTGTTCGTTTCCAGCACCACCGTGTGGTCGCCGAATTGGAACGTCTGCCGGGCCGGCCCGGCGCTGCTGCTAGCTGAGCTCAAAATGCTCTCCCATGTGTTCGGCCGCAAGTCGGCCTGTTGCCTTCCGTAGTTCGTTCGTCCTGGCGCCTCAGCGGCGCAGGCCCAAGCGGGCGATCAGCGTCGCGTAGCGTTGCTGATCCTTGCCCCGCAGGTAGTCGAGCAGCTTGCGGCGGCGGTTGATCATGCGGATCAGCCCCCGGCGCGAGTGATGGTCCTTGCCGTGGGCGCGAAAGTGGTCCTGCAACGAGTTGATGTTGTAGGTGAGCAGTGCCACTTGCACCTCCGGCGAGCCGGTATCGTTGTCGCCGGTGCGGTAGTCCGCGACGACCTTGCTTTTGGTTTCGGCGTTCAGCGCCATGTCCTCGAGTCTCCTCTTCGCCATGCCTTGCTTTGTGCTGGCCGGCGCCACGCATGGTTGCAGTCGCCGGCCGCTTTGTGGGTCGCTGGTGAACTTGGGCTGCGTCTAGCTCGCAATCAGCCGCCGCGGCGCCACCCGGCCGTCGTCCAGCATCTCGCCGACGCCGAGGAACCGCCCGTCCGGGTCCGCCGCCTCGGCGACCGCCGAGGCCGTCCCCCCCTCCTCGTACAAACGCACCCAGCCAGCGGTGGGGGCGTGGGGCACGAGCACCGGCTGGCCCTGCTTCAGGTAGAACGCCGGCGCACCGGTCAAATGCAGCGCCGGCCAGTGGCGCACCGCACTCGCCACCGGCCGCAACGCGGCGTCGAGGCTGCCGGCGGCGCGCCGGCAAGCGAGTTCCTCCAGCGTCACCAGGTCCCCTTCGCCGTAGGGCCCGGCCATGGTGCGGCGCAGCGCGAACACGTGGGCGCCGCAGCCGAGGGCGGCGCCGAGATCCGCGGCGATGGTGCGCACGTAGGTGCCCTTGCTGCAGTGGATGTCGAGGGTCAGCTCGTCGCCCTCGAAACAGACGATGTCGTTGCGGTACACGGTGATCGGGCGCGCCTCCCGCTCCACCTCGATGCCCTGCCGAGCGAGCTTGTAGAGGGGCTGGCCGCCCTGCTTGACGGCCGAGTACATGGAGGGCACCTGGCGGAGCTCGCCACGGAACGCCTGCAAGGCATCGTCGATGGCAGTGCGCGTGATGCCGTCGCATGCGCCCCGGCTGAGCACCTGTCCATCGGCATCGCCGCTGTCGGTCGCAACGCCCAGGCGCACCTTGGTGAAGTAGCGCTTGTCGGCGTCGAGCAGATACTGGGAGAACTTCGTGGCATGGCCCAGGCACAGCGGCAGCACGCCGGTGGCGAGGGGGTCCAGGCTGCCGGTGTGCCCCACCTTCGCCGCCCCGAACAGCCGCTTCACGCGCTGCACGGCGGCGTTGGAGCTGATGCCCGCCGGCTTGTCCAGCACGATCACGCCGTCGACGGCCCGCCCGCGTCGCCGGCGGCTCACCGGCGTCCCCCGGTGGCGGTGCGCGCCTCGCGCTCGTCGCTGGCCACCGCTTGGCGGATGAGCGTGTCCAAGCGAGGCCCTTGTTCCGGCAGTTCGTCGTAGTGGAAGCGCAGCCGCGGCGTGCTGCGCAATGCCATCCGCCGCGCCACTGCGCTGCGCAGAAAACCCGCGGCTCGGTTCAGCACCGCTACCAGCTCGGTCCGAGCGCCAGCGTCCTCGGCTGCCAACGACGAGACGTAGACGTCCGCCACCGACAGATCCCGGCTGACCTTGGCATCCGTTACCGACAGCAGCGAAATGCGCGGGTCGGCCACCTCGGTGAGCACCACGCTGGCCAGCTGGGCGCGGATGGATTCCGCCACCCGATGCGAGCGGTCCGGCGACAAGGGCCTACCTCACGCCTCTTGGCTCAACGACCGGGCGACTTCGCGGGACTCGAACACTTCGATCTTGTCGCCAGCATGCACGTCGTTGTAGTTGCGCACACCGATGCCGCACTCGAGGCCGCCGCGCACTTCGAGCACGTCCTCCTTGAAGCGGCGCAGGGACTCCAGTTCGCCCTCGAAGATCACCACGTTGTCCCGCAACACGCGGATCTGCTTGTTGCGGGCCACGGTGCCTTCCACCACCATGCAGCCGGCGATGGCGCCGAAACGCGGCGACCGGAACACGTCCCGCACCTCGGCAAGGCCCACGAGTTCCTCGCGCACCTCCGGGGCGAGCATGCCTTCGAGGATCGCCTTGACGTCGTCCAGGAGTTCGTAGATGACGCTGTAGTAGCGGATGTCGATGCCTTCGCGCTCGATGATGGCCTTGGCGGCGCTGTCGGCGCGGGTGTTGAAGCCGAAGATGGCACCGCCGTAGGTGAGCGCCATGGTGACGTCCGATTCGGTGATGCCGCCGACGCCGGCGGCGAGGATGTTCACCGACACTTCGTCGTTGCCGATGCCGCCGCAGGCCTGCACGATGGCTTCGAGGGAGCCGCGCACGTCGGCTTTGACGATCAGCTTGAGCACCCGCCGCTCGCCCTGGCCGAGGTGCGCGAACATGGTCTCCAGCGACGCTGCCTGGGGCAGCGCCGCGTGGCGCTGGGCCTGGCTGCGGTTGGTGCGGAAGTCCGCCACTTCCCGCGCCTGGCGTTCGTCGGCGACCGCGGAGAACTCGTCGCCGGCCTCCGGGGTGCCGCTCAGGCCGAGCATTTCCACCGGCGTGGAAGGCGGCGCTTCGGAAACGCCCTCGCCGCGCTCGTTGGTGAGCGCCCGCACGCGGCCGTAGCACTGGCCGGCGATGACCACGTCGCCGCGCTTGAGGGTGCCGTTCTGCACCAGCAGCGTAGCCACCGGCCCGCGCCCTCGGTCAAGGCGCGACTCCACCACCACGCCTTGGCCCGGGGCGCTGGGCACGGCCTTGAGCTCCAGCAGTTCCGCTTGCAGGACCACGGCTTCCAGCAGCGCGTCGATGCCGTCGCCGGTCTCCGCGGAGACGTCGACGAACTGCGTGTCGCCGCCCCACTCCTCGGGGATGACGTTCAACGCCCCCAGTTCGTTCCGCACCCGCTCCGGGTCCGCCGCCTCCAGGTCGCACTTGTTCACCGCCACCACCAAGGGCACGTTGGCGGCGCGGGCGTGGTTGACGGCCTCCTCGGTCTGCGGCATCACGCCGTCGTCGGCCGCCACCACCAGGATCACCACGTCCGTGGAGCTCGCGCCCCGGGCCCGCATGGCGGTGAACGCGGCGTGGCCTGGCGTGTCGATGAAGGTGACGCTGCCGCGTTCGGTCGCCACGTGGTAGGCGCCGATGTGCTGGGTGATGCCGCCGGCTTCGCCGGCCACCACGCGGCTGCTGCGAATGTGGTCCAGGAGCGACGTCTTGCCGTGATCGACATGGCCCATCACGGTTACCACCGGCGGACGCGGCGCCTGTTCGCCCTCCACCTTGAGCGACTGCACGAGCACCTGCTCCACGGCATCCTCGGCAACCAGCTTCACCTTGTGGCCGAGTTCTTCCACCACCAGCACTGCGGTGTCCTGATCGAGAGCCTGATTGATCGTCGCCATCACGCCCATGCCCATGAGCGCCTTGATGACCTCGCCGGCCTTCACGCTCATGCGCTGCGCCAGTTCGCCCACGGTCGCCATCTCGCCGAGCTCCACCTCGCGGACGATGACCTCCTGGGGCTTCTCGAACTCTCCGCCCTGCTTTTCAACCGCCAGAGCGCGGCGCTTGCCGCGACGGGCAGTCGCCTTGAGGGAGAGTTCGCGCCGACGGGCGCGGGGGAAGTCGCCATCGCCGCGGCGATCCCGCTGCCGGGCGCCGGCCCGGCCCGGGGCGCGGCGATTGCCGCTCTCGGCCGCCTTCGCGGTCGCTTGCGCCTTGGCAGCCGCCTCCGCCGCCGCCACGGCTGCCGCCAATTGGCCCGGCGTTCGCTCCGTGCGCCTTGCGGCGGCTTCCGGCCGCTCGCTTCGCACTGGCCGGCTTGGCCCGGCACGGGCGGCCTGTCTTGGCGCGGTCTCGTCGCGCTGGGGCAGCGGCGCTGCCGTTTCGCTCGGCGCTGCCGCAGCGGCCGCTGCCGGCGGCGGCCCTTCGCGCACTTCGCTGGCCGGCGCCGCGGCCGACGGTTCCGGCGATGCCGCTCCCGCCGTGGCTGCGAGCGGGGTGCTGCTCGGCGACGCCGGCGCGTCCGGCTGCGGGACAGCGGCAGGGCGCGGCCCCTTCGCGCCGGCAGCGGTGCGCAGACCAAGCACCTTCTTGCCTTTCGTGACCACCGTCACCGCGCCGCCGCGACCGGCCTTTCCCGCGCGCAAGGTGCTCACGTTGCGCTGCCGCAGGACGATCTTCTTGCGGTCGGTCGGTTCGCCGGCGTGCCGTTTGCGAATGAAATCCAGCAACTGGCGCTTCTGCGGATCCGAGAGCACGTCGGTGTCGCCCTCGTGGGGCAGCCCGGCCTGGCGGATCAGGCTGCGCATCCGCTCCGAAGGCAGCTGCAACGTCTTGGCGAGCTGCTCTACCGTGACGTCAACCATCGGCGGCTCCTCGGGCTTCGGCCGCGGCCTCGTCCGCCGCCGCGGCGTCTGCCTCCCCGGCTGCTCCCTCCCCGGCTGCTCCCTCTTCCGGTTCCTCCGGCGACGCTTCCTCTTCTGCCGCGAACCAAGGCGCCCGAGCCGTCATGATCAGCGCCGCGGCGCGTTCCTCGCCCACGTCCGCGTTGATTTCCAGGAGGTCCGCCACCGCCAGCTCGGCCAGGTCCTCCATGGTGACGATGCCGCCGGCGGCCAGTTCGTAGGCCAGCGCCTGGTCCATGCCCTCCATTTCCAGCAAATCCTGCGCTGGCGTGCCACGGCCGCCAGCCAGTTCCCGGGTGACCAGCGCGTCCCGCGCTCGGCTGCGCAGCTCGTCCACCAGCTCGCGGTCGAAGCCGTCGATGGCCATGAGTTCCTCGAGGGGCACGTAGGCCACTTCCTCCACGCCGGTAAAGCCTTCCTCCACCAGCGTCGTGGCCATGTCTTCGTCCACCGAGAGCAGCGTCATGAACTCGTCCACGTATTCGCGCAGCTCCTGCTCCTGCTTCTGGGCGGCTGCGGCTTCGTCCATCACCTGCAAGTTCCAGCCGGTCAGCTCGCTGGCCAGCCGCACGTTCTGGCCGCCGCGGCCGATGGCTTGCGCCAGGTTGTCTTCGGCGACGGCTATGTCCATGGTATGGCGCTCTTCGTCCTTGACGATGGACTTCACCTCGGCCGGCGACATCGCGCTGATGGCCAGCTGCGCCGAATCGTCGTCCCACAGCACGACGTCGATCTTTTCGCCCGCCAGCTCGCCGGACACGGCCTGTACCCGGGAGCCCCGCATCCCCACGCAGGCGCCCACCGCGTCGATGCGGCCGTCGTTGGTCTTCACGGCGATCTTGGCCCGGGAACCCGGTTCCCTCGCCGCAGCGCGGATCTCGATGACGTCCTCCGCGATCTCCGGCACTTCGATCTTGAACAGTTCGATGAGCACCTTCGGCGTCGTGCGGGTGAGAACGAGCTGCGGCCCCCGTGCCTCGGGGCGAATCTCCTGCAGCAGCGCGCGCACCCGGTCGCCGATGCGGAAGCTGTCCCGGGGAATCAGGTTCTCTCTGGTGAGGATGGCCTCGGCGTTGTTGCCGAGGTCGACGATCACGCTGTCCCGGGACGTCTTCTTGATGGTGCCGCTTACCAGCTGGCCGACGCGGGATTCGTACAGGTCCAGCACCTGGGCGCGTTCCGCCTCGCGCACCTTCTGCACGATCACCTGCTTGGCGGTCTGCGCGGCGATGCGGCCGAACTCCACCGATGGCACAGGCACTTCGTGGGAGTCGCCGATGGCTAGGCCGGGGTCTATTGCCTTGGCTTGCTCCGGCGTCAGCTCGGCGTCGGGGTTGGGCTCCTGGTCCTCCTCCAGCACGCGGTCGGGGCCTATCACTTCCCACCGCCGGAAGGTCTCGTAGTTGCCGCTCTCGCGATCGATCCGCACCACGAACTCGGCGTCGGCTTCCCGCCGCCCGTGCTCGTCTTCGACGATCTCGTGATGCCGACGTTTGGTGGCCATCGCCAAGGCCAGTTCGATGGCTTCAAAGATGACGTCCTTGGTGACGCCCTTCTCGTTGGAGACGGACTCCACGACCGTCAGCACTTCCTTGTTCATTTCCGCCATGGCCGCGTCCTTCCGCTACACCGGCTACGCCAAGCCGCAGTCCGCATCGGCGAGACCCGCTGCGGCCGTCGCTTGCGGAGCTTGCGGCGCTGTCGCGCTGGAGAAGCTAGGCACGATTCTGGTGCGCAGGATGTGTCCGAACGGCAGCAGATACTCGTGCTCGCCGTCGCGGACGACCACCTCGTCGCCCTCGATGCCCAGGAGCTGGCCTTCGACCCGCCGACGCCCTGCCACGGGCAGCGCGAGGCGCACGTCCACCTGCTCGCCGATGCTGGCCTGGTAGTGGGCGCGGCTGAACAGCGCTCGATCCAAACCCGGCGAGGACACTTCCAGGCGGTAGGCGCTGACGATTGGATCTTCCACATCCAAGAGGGCGCTCACCTGGCGGCTGACGCGCTCGCAGTGCTCGATCGTGACGCCGCCGGGCGCTTCGATGAAGAGCTTGAGCGTGGCGCGGCGACGGCCCCAGGGACGGTACTCCAAGCCCCAGATTTCACAGCCGAGCCCTTGCACGGTAGGTGCCAGGAGGGCGGCGAGCTCCTGCTCCTTGCTGGTCGTGCTGGCCGTGCCGCCCGGGGCCGCGCTACCGGGGCCCGCCACGCCGGCGGGGGCAGTCGCGCCCGCTGCGTCATGCTCGATGCGATCTTCGATGGTGTCGCTCTGCAATGTCCGTGCCCTGTCGCTCTCTCTGTGCTTCCTGCTCTGTGCTTCCTGCGCATCCTGCGCGAGCCGGCTGCCGATGCCCAACGTCCCTAAGAAAAGTGGGCCCGAAGGCCCACACGAGACGGCACGCCGAGCCCCCGACGCGGCGTGCCTACCACGGGCCAAGCTGCCTGCGCACCCGTTTCCGGGTGCGGCGACCAAGCCCAATGCAAAAGGCCCAGCGGGCCTCCTGATTGGTAGCGGGGGCAGGATTTGAACCCGCGACCTCTGGGTTATGAGCCCAGTGAGCTACCAGACTGCTCCACCCCGCATCAGGTGCGCGGACTATAGGCGCACCGGGCCTCGTGCGTCAAGCCCGTTGGCGCAGGTGCCGGGGCCGAATTCCGAGGGCGAACACGATGCCAGCGTAGACGGCAGCGCCGACCAGCACCACCAGCGCCAGAACGGCGACCCGCGTGGCCGGCGGCGCCGTCAGCCACCACGCCGTCGGCGGCGCGGCGAAGTAGAGCGCCGTGCCCATGCCGACGGCGCCGAGCCCTGCCGCAGCGCCGGCATGGACCAACGGCCGGCCCGGCCGATAGTGCCGCTGGCGCACCAGACCGGCGAGCAGCAAGCCAGCGTTGAGCGCCGCAGCGATGCTGGTTGCCAGGGCCAAGGCCACATGGCCCAGCCAAGCGAACATCGCAAGGCTGGCGACGATGTTCGCCGCCACCGACGCCACCGCGAACTTGAAGGGCGTGGCCGTGTCCTGGCGGGCGAAGTAGCCGGGGGCCGCGATCTTCACCAGCGCCAGAGGCACCAGGCCCACTGCGAACGCCAACAGGGCTGCGCTGGTCATCTGGGCATCCCGGGGCAGCATCTCGCCGTGCAGGAACAAGGTCGCCACCAAGGGCACTGCCAGCACCCCGAGCGCCGCCGCGGCGGGCACCGCGAGCAGCAGACCCATGCGCATGCCCCAATCCAAGGTGTCGTTGAATGCCGTGGAGTCGCCGGCGCCGTAGAGCCGCGACAGGTTGGGCAGCAGCACCGTGCCGAGGGCGATGGCCACCACGCCGATGGGCAGTTCCATCAGCCGGTCCGCGTAGTACAGCCAAGCGACGCCGCCGGTGCCTAGGTGCGACGCCAGCACCGTGCCCACCAGGGCGTTCACCTGCCCCGCCGAGGCCCCGAAGATCGCCGGCAGCAGCAGGGCGCCCACCCGCCGAGCGCCCGGATGCCGCCAGTCGGGACGCGGCAGGACCAACAGGCCGGCGCGGGCCAGAGACGGCAGGTTGAACAGCAGCTGGGCGACCCCAGCAGCCAGCACGCCCCAGGCCAGGGCGTAGGCCGCATACGTCTCCGCTCCGCTGGCCGCATGCGCCGCCCACAGCGCCGCCAGGACGAGCGCCAGGTTGAGCAGCACCGGGGTGAAGGCCGGAACGGCGTAGCGGTTGGCGGCATTCTGCACCGCGGCCGCAAACGCCGTCAGCGACACCAGGGCGAGGTACGGGAAGACGATGCGGGTGAGCTCCACGCCCAGCGCGAACTGCGCCGGATCCTCCCGCAGCCCCCACATGAACAGCGCCGCCAGCGCGCCAGCGCCGAGCACGCCAAGCGCGGTCGCCGCCCCCAGCGCCACGCCGAGGTTGCCAGCCATGACGGCCACGAACTCCCGCAGCGCCAGCCGATCGCCCTGGCGGCGATAGTCCGCCAGCACCGGCACGAATGCCTGGGCGAAGGCGCCCTCGGCAAACAGCCGGCGAAAGAAGTTGGGGATGCGAAAGGCAAGGAAGAAGGCATCGGCGCCAGCGCTGGCGCCGAGCACGTGGGACAGCACCACATCGCGCAGCAGCCCGGAGGCCCGCGACAGCATCGTCATCGCGGCCACGACCACGCCCTTGGCGGCTACGTCGTGGCTGCTGGTCGGGTCCTCCGCCCCGGCAATGGCCCGCGAGCCGCCAGCGGGGGCACGGTCCGTCACGTCCTTGGCAACGCCCTCGGGCGGCGTCCAGTGTCGTTCGCTGCCGCCGGAACCACCGCGTCGCGGGGGAGCGCCGTGGTTCCAGCAGCTCGAACGAAGCGCGCAGGGCCGGGGGACGCCGCCTGCCGGCCCTGGCGCGAACGCTAGAAGCTGATGCCGGCGGCCACGAACCAGTACCGGCCCAGGGCATCGTACATGCCGGGGAAGGTATTGCCGTTGCCCGAGATCGACGGGCCCGCGCCATTGCCGGCGATCGGCGGATCGACGTCGAAGACGTTGCTCACGCCGCCGCGCAGCTGCACGCTCTCGCGCACCTCCCAGATCGCCGACAGGTCGATGTAGGAAGTGCTCTCGAGCTCGATGTCGCTCTCGTTCACGTCGTCCACGGCGCTGAAGTACCGCCACATGCCGGTCACCGTCAGGTTCCAAGGCGTGGTCCAGATGGCGCGCAGCTTGTTGCGCACGTCCGGCGTCGGGTAGCCGCACACCGAGCCCCACATGCCGGAGCACATCTCCGTCGGCGCTCCGACGAGCTCCTGCTGGTCCCAGGTGTCGATGTAGGAGAGCACGTTGGCGATGCTCAACGTGCCGTACTCGCCGAGGCCGAAGGCGTAGTCCGCCACCAGGTCGTAGCCGATCACCTCCTCGATGGCGAGGTTGTCCTGCAAGGCGACGATGTGGCCGCTGCTGCGAAGGTCGGAACCGATCCACAGGTCGCCCGGGACGCCGCGCTTGACGTTCTCGCACTGCGCCGCGTTGCCGTCCAGGCACTCGTTGAGGATGAACTCCGGCGTCAGGTTGCTGATCCCTTCCTCGATGGTGATGTTGTAGTAGTCGAGGCTCACGGTCAGGCCGTCCACGGCGCTTGGAGAAAACACCACGCCGAAGGTGAACGTGTCCGCCTGCTCCGGTTCGAGGCTCGGGTTGCCGCCCTGCAGGAAGTTGTACTGGCCAGCCGGAGAGTGGGCGATGTTGCCGAACTGCGCCGCGGTCACGCCGCTGCGGGCGCACTCCTCGAAGGAGCGCCCTTCCGCGGTGCGGCCGTTCTCCACCGGCCCGCCGCAGGGGTCGCCGGTCATGTCGAACAGGTTGAAGCCCTGGGGCTGGAACAGTTCCCGCACGTTGGCGCCGCGGATGGCGCGCTGGAAGCTGCCGCGCAGCTTGACGTCGTAGTTGAGGGCCCAGCCGGCGCGGACGCCGAAGGTGTTGGCGGTGACGCCGTAGTCGTAGTCCGAATAGCGGTAGCCCAGATCGACCGTCAGCTCCTCCATCCAGGGCTGGCCCTCGGCGAGGGGCACGTTCGCCTCCAGGAAGAGCTCGGACACCTTGTAGCCGCCGCTCACCGGGTTGGTGGCGCCGCCCTGCCCGGCGCCTTCGCCGTTGCGGAAGCCCTCGTCCGGGTTGAAGTCCATGTTCTCTTCCCGGGACTCCACGCCGAGCACCACCGCCACGCCGGTGTCCGCCGCCGGGGAGCGCCAGCCGTAGTCGCCCAGATCGCCGGCCACGTAGGCGGAGGCGATGGTCTGGTCCGTGGTGCCGCGGGCGAACAGCGGCAGCACGATGTAGTCGAGGGCCGCCTGCTCGACGCCGCCGCTGCGGAAGATGTTCCAGGGCACGCAGTTGGGATCGGAGCCGTCCACCACGGAGCGGCAGACGATCTCGCCGTCGTCGTTGCGCACCGCATCGAGAGCGCGCCGGATCTTGGTCGTGCCGAGGTCGTTCAGGTAGGTGTTCTCCATGCTCACTTCGGAGCGCATGAAGTAGGCGTCGTAGCGCCAGTTGGGGTTCAGGTCGCCGCGCACGCCGAAGACGCCGCGGAACGTGGTGTGGCGCAGGTCCTGCTGTCGGTTGCCGCCCTCGACGTTGCGCCGGCCGATCCAGAACAGCGGCCGCACGTCGTCCCTGGTGAGCCCCACCGCGCCGCACACCGCCTCGAACTGCTGCTCGGACATCAGCGGGTTGCCGCAGTTGAGCTGGTTGGTGACGAAGAACGCCCCGGACGGCGCGATCTGCGAAACCGTGTGGTCGTCCATGTACATCAGCTCGGTGTACGCCTCCGCCACCTCGTTGATGGCGTAGCGGCCGAAGGCGCCGAAGGCGTACTGCTCGTCCGGCCGCTGGTAGTAGTTGAGCGGGCCGTAGTTGAAGGTCTCGCCGCGACGGGGCACGAACTCGTCGCCCTGCACGATGAAGTCTACGAACGGATAGCTCTCGCCCGGGGGCGAGGCGCCGAAGTTGGTGAAGCGCCCTTGGGGAATGGTGGACGAGCCGAAGCAGAACTCGGTGTCGTCGCTCAAGGCGCAGGAACTGTAGTCCCGGTTCGCCTGCCACACCGCGGCGATGTCGCGGTAGGTGGCGTAGGCGGTCATGTTGCCGCGGCCGTCGTCGAAGTTGCCGCCGAGGACCATGGAGATGTAGCTCATCTCCCCGTCCCGTACGCTGCCTTCGGCAGCGGGATAGCCAGCGTCCTCGACGATCCGTTGCCAGTTGCCGGCGTCGTTGTTGTGCTGGTAGCCGCTGTACTGGTAGTCCAGCCGGAAGCCCTGGAAGTTGTCCTTCATCAGGAAGTTCACCACGCCGGCGACGGCATCGGAACCGTAGGTGGCGGAGGCGCCGCCGGTGAGCACTTCCACGCTGCGGATGAGGGCGCCCGGAATCTGGTTGATGTCGGCGCCGCCGGCGTGCAGCGGCGAGCCCACCGGCAGCCGCCGGCCGTTCACCAGCACCAGCGTGCGGGTGGTGCCGAGGTTGCGCAGATCCACGGTGGCGGTGCCGGTGGCGCCGTTGGACTGGCCGGTGTTCTGGTCCGAATACACCTGCGGCAGCGTACGCGCCATGTCCTCGACCCGGACCGTGCCTTGGAACAGCAGCTCCTCCGCGTCCACCTGCGTGACCGGGCTGGAGCTGACCAGGTTCTTGCGGACGATGCGGGAGCCGGTGACGACGACGACTTCGTCCGCGTCGGCTTCCTCTTCGCTGCTTGCGGGCTGCGCCTGGCCGACGGTGCCCGAGGCGACGAACGCGGCCATCAGGCCCAGCCGAAACGCGATGCGGGCGGCCGGGCCGCTCTTGGTGTTCGACATGCTGCGATCTCCGAAACGTGAAAGTGTGGGGGTGCGTGAAGGCGCGTGTTGTTCGGTTGCGGGGCGCCGGGCCGCCGAAGTGTTAGCGAATTGTAACACCTAAAGCGCGCGCCGCCGACGCCCGCAACCGAGCGCCCGTCCTCCGCCAGCGCTAGACTACTGGAAGGGCGAGGACCTTCACAAATGAGCCAGGTTTCGGCACCGTAGCGCACCAGGGAGACGGAGGACGAGGCTGCGACGGGTGTCGGCCCGCGGCAAGACGGCGTTCTTCCGCTTGGACTCGCAAGCCTTGACGGTCTGAGGCGCAGCCTCGCTAGGACTTCTTGACGATGCCGGCGGCGATGTTCTCCGGCACCTCCGCGTAGCGGGCGAACTCCATGGTGAAGGTGGCCCTGCCCTGGGTGGACGAACGCAGGTCCGTGGAGTAGCCGAACATCTCCGCAAGCGGCACCGAGGCGCGGACGATCTTGCCGGCGGGGTTCTCGTCCATGCCTTCGATCAGCCCCCGGCGCCGGTTCAGGTCCCCCACCACGTCGCCCATGTAGTCCTCCGGCGTGACCACTTCCACCGCCATCACCGGCTCCAGCAGCACCGGGTCCGCCCGCACCGCGCCTTCGCGCATCGCCATCGCGCCGGCGATCTTGAACGCCATCTCGCTGGAATCCACTTCGTGGAAGGAGCCGTCGTGCAGCGTGGCGCGGACGTTGATGAGCGGATAGCCGGCGATGACGCCGTTGGCCATCTGCTCCTCGAGGCCCTTGGCCACGGCCGGAATGTACTCCCGGGGCACCACGCCGCCGACGATCTTGTCCACGAACTCGAAGTTCGGCGCGTCCTCGTCGCCGTAGGTGGGCTCGAGCTGCACCCACACATGCCCGTACTGGCCCCGGCCGCCGGTCTGGCGGATGTACTTGGCCTCCTGGTCGATTGGCCGCCGGATGGTCTCGCGGTAGGCCACCTGCGGCTTGCCGATGTTGGCCTCCACGCCGAACTCCCGCCGCATCCGGTCCACCAGGATGTCGAGGTGCAGTTCGCCCATGCCGGAGATGATGGTCTGGCCGGACTCCTCGTCCGTGGCCACCCGGAAGGACGGGTCCTCCTGGGCGAGCTTGCCCAGGGCCGTGCCCATCTTCTCCTGATCGGCCACGGACTTCGGCTCCACGGCCACGGAGATCACGGGGTCCGGGAAGTCCATTCGCTCCAGCGTGATGAGGTGCTCGCCGGCGCACAGCGTGTCGCCGGTGGTGGTGTCCTTGAGGCCAATCGCCGCGGCGATGTCGCCCGCCCGCACCTCCTTGATCTCGTTGCGCTCCTTGGAGTGCATCTGCACCATTCGGCCAATCCGCTCGCGGCGCGTTCGGGTGGCGTTGAACACCTGGTCGCCGGAGCTGAGCACCCCGGAGTAGACGCGGAAGAAGGTGAGCGTACCGACGTAGGGGTCCGTCGCCACCTTGAAGGCCAGCGCGGCGAAGGGTTCGTCGTCGTTCGAGCGGCGCACGTCCCGGGTCTCGCCGTCGTCGAGCACGCCCTCGATGGCCTTCACCTCGGTGGGCGCTGGCAGGTAGTCGACAACCGCGTCCAGCATCGCCTGCACGCCCTTGTTCTTGAACGCCGAGCCGCACAGGGCGGGCACGATCTCGTTGGCCAGGGTGCGGATGCGTATGCCTTGCCGGACCTCGTCCTCCGCGAGTTCGCCCTCCTCGACGTACTTCTCCATGAGCTCTTCGTTGGCCTCGGCGGCGGTCTCCACCAGTTCCTCGCGCAGGCGCTCGGCTTCGGCCCGCAGCGCCTCGGGAATCGCTTCGACCTCGTAGCTCAAGCCCTGGTCTTCCTCGTTCCAGTAGATGGCCCTCATCCGCACCAGATCCACCACGCCACGGAAGTTCTCCTCGGCGCCGATGGCGAGCTGCAGCGGCACCGGCGCCGCGCCGAGGCGGTGCTTGATCTGATCCACCACGCGCAGGAAGTCGGCGCCGGCGCGGTCCATCTTGTTCACGAACACCACCCGGGGCACCTCGTAGCGGTTCGCCTGGCGCCAGACGGTCTCGGACTGCGGCTCCACGCCGGCGGTGCCGCAGAACACCACCACCGCGCCGTCGAGCACCCGCAGCGAACGCTCCACCTCGATGGTGAAGTCCACGTGCCCTGGCGTGTCGATGATGTTGATGCGGTGCTGGTCGTACTGCTGGTCCATGCCGCGCCAGAAGCAGGTGGTGGCGGCGGATGTGATGGTGATGCCGCGTTCCTGCTCCTGCTCCATCCAGTCCATCACCGCGGCGCCGTCGTGGACCTCGCCGATCTTGTGCGACAGCCCGGTGTAGAACAGCACCCGTTCGGTGGTGGTGGTCTTGCCGGCGTCGACGTGGGCGACGATGCCGATGTTGCGGTAGCGGGCAATGGGCGTGCTGCGGGCCATTGGTTGATCCTCTGCGCCTAAGGCGCGGTAGTGCGGGCCGCGGCGCCGGTGCCGGGCGCCGCGCCGGAGTCGGCTAGAAGCGGTAGTGGGCGAACGCTCGGTTGGCTTCCGCCATGCGGTGGGTCTCTTCCCGCCGCCGCACCGCAGTGCCGCGCCCCTCGGCCGCATCAACCAGTTCGCCAGCGAGCCGTGCCGCCATGGACTTTTCGCTGCGGGCCCTGGCGCTGTCCACCAGCCAACGCATGGCGAGCGCCTGGCGGCGCGTGGGCCGCACCTCCACCGGCACCTGGTAGGTGGCGCCGCCGACGCGCCGGGACTTCACCTCCACCATCGGGGCGACGGCCTCGAGGGCCTTCTCGAAGGTCTCCACGGGCTCGCGCCGGTCCCGCTCCTCGATGCGCCGCAGCGCCCCGTAGACGATGCTCTCGGCAATGGACTTCTTGCCGCTCACCATCACGTGGTTGATGAACTTGGCAACCGTCTGGTTGCCGTACTTGGGGTCCGGCAGGATTTCCCGCTTGGCGACCACTCGGCGTCTTGGCATGTTGCGAACTCTCTTGGGCCCGGCGCGTTCGCCGGACGGTCTTCAGGTGGCTCCGCCACCGGCGCTCCCGCCGCGGCCAGCGGCGGGCGTCCGGGACGGCCTTACTTGGCGCTCCGATAGGCGGGCAGCCCTACTTCGGCTTCTTGGTGCCGTACTTGGAACGGCGCTGCCGGCGGTCGGCGACGCCGGCGGTGTCGAGGGTGCCGCGGATGGTGTGGTAGCGGACGCCGGGCAGGTCCTTCACCCGGCCGCCGCGAATCAGCACCACCGAGTGTTCCTGCAGGTTGTGCCCCTCGCCGCCGATGTAGGAGTTCACCTCGTAGCCGTTGGTGAGGCGTACCCGGCACACCTTGCGCAGCGCCGAGTTCGGCTTCTTGGGCGTGGTGGTGTAGACGCGGGTGCAGGTGCCGCGCTTCTGCGGGCTGGCCTGCAGCGCCGGCACCATGTTCTTCGACACTCTGCGCTTGCGCGGCTTGCGCACGAGCTGGCTGATCGTGGCCATGCGTGTAGGCGGCTCCCTCTTTAAGATCCCGGCGGCTTGTTCCCGGCGGGCTGCTATCCCGGCGTGGTTTGCGCTGCCCTGCGGACGGCGCCGGGCCGTGCGCGAAGGGCGCGGCATTGTAGGCGCCGGCAGGCAGCCGCGCAACAGCTTGCGGCCGATCCGCGGACCGTCGCCGAACGTGCAACTCAAGGGCCTTCGTGCTTCAATCGCTCCACGGCAGCCGCATCGCCCGCGGCCTGCCGACCGACCTCGGGACGCCCTTGGCCGCAGGAGAAGCCACCATGCCCATCGATCCCCATGCCGTCGGCGCCTCCGGCGGCCCCGTCTCCCGCAGCTGGACCTCCAAGGACGCCCTGCTGTACGCGGTGGGCGTCGGCGCCGGTACGGACGAGCTGCAGTTCACCACCGAGAACACCGCCAACGTGCCGCAGCAGGTGCTGCCCACCTTCGCCGTCATCATCGGCGGCGGCGGCGCTCCTATGGACAAGGTAGGCAGCTTCAATCCGGCGCTGATGGTGCATGGCGAGCAGGGCATCGAGCTGTTCGACGAGATCCCGCCGGCGGGGGAAGTGGAGAGCACCGGCCGCGTGGTGGGCATTTGGGACAAGGGCAGCGCGGCGGTGCTCGAGTTCGAGTCCGAGTCCGTGAGCCGCGCCACCGGCAAGCCGCTGCTGAAGACGCGCTCGATGCTGTTCTGCCGGGGCGAGGGCGGCTGGGGCGGCGAACGCGGCCCGTCGGCGAAGCTCGCCTACCCGGATGCGCCGCCGACGCACCAAGTCAGCTACGCCACGCGGGCGGATCAGGCGCTCACCTACCGCCTCTCCGGGGACCGCAACCCCCTGCACACGGATCCGGACTTCGCGGCACGAGGCGGTTTCGACAAACCCATCCTGCACGGTCTGTGTACCTACGGCTTCACCGGCCGGGCCCTGCTGCACGCGCTGTGCAACGGCGATCCAGCGCGCTTTCGCCGCATGAACGGGCGCTTCTCGAAGCCCGTCGTCCCCGGCGACCAACTCACCGTGTCGATCTGGGCGAACGGTGGCGAGGCGCTGTTCCGCACCACCAATCAGCGCGGCGAGGTGGTGATCGACCAGGGCAGCTGCGCCTACTCGTAGCGCCGGCAAGCGACGGGCCACGCCGTGTCGGAGACCACGCCGAAGTGATCAGCCTGAACGTGAACGGCGAGACGCACGCGGTCGATGCGGCGCCGGAGGAGCCGCTGCTGTGGGTGATCCGCGAGCAGCTCGGCCTCGTCGGCACCAAGTTCGGCTGCGGCATTGCCCAGTGCGGCGCCTGCACGGTGCATCTGGACGGCCGGCCGGCGCGGTCCTGCACGACGCCGGTGGGCAGCATCGGCGAACGGGCCGTGACCACCATTGAGGGGCTGGCGGCCGGCGGCGCTCTGACGTCGGTGCAGCAGGCCTGGATCGACGAGCAGGTGCCCCAGTGCGGCTACTGCCAGTCCGGCCAGATCATGTCCGCCACGGCGCTCCTGGCCGAGAACCCCGCGCCTGCCGACGAGGACATAGACCGCGCCATGCGCGGCAACATCTGCCGCTGCGGCGCCTACGCCCGCATCCGCCGCGCCATCAAGCGCGCCGCGGCGGCAACGGCATCGCCCGCGGCGGGCCCGCCGGAGGCAGGCGAGGACGAAGAGCGCACACGTGGGTAAGTGGACGCGCCGAGCGCTCATCGCCACTGGCGTGGCGGCCGGCGGCGCACTGGCCATTGGCGTGGCGCTGCACCCCGGCAATCGCGGGCCCCGGTTGCGCGGCTTGGTAGCGGCCGGCGACGAGGCGCTGCTCACGGCGTGGCTGAAGATCGGCCGGGACAACCGCGCAACGGTCATCGTGCCCCACGCCGAAATGGGCCAAGGCGCCCACTCCGTGCTGGCGCAGATGCTGGCGGACGAACTCGACGCGGACTGGCGCCTGGTGTCCGTGCAGGAGGCGCCGGCCCACGAGGAGTACGCCAACTACGCCCTCGGCAGGGGCTACCTGCTGGGCGACGCGGACATTCCCCGGCCTTTGGCGGGTGTCGTGGACGGCGCCTTCCTGAAGCTCATGCGGCTATGGGACATGCAGGTCACCGGCGGCAGCATGAGCATCCGCAGCACCGGCTTGCACGCCATGCGGGTTGCCGGCGCCGCGGCGCGGCACATGCTGGCGCAAGCGGCGGCCGCCGCCTGGCAGGTGCCGGTCGACGAACTGGCGCTGGCGGACAGCCGCATCGGCCACAAGCCGACGGATCGAACCGCCACCTACGCGGATTTCGCGCTCGCCGCCGCAGCCCTGTCGCCGCCGGACAAGCCGCGGCTGAAGACGCCCGCCGAGTTCCGGCTGATCGGCGCGCCAATGCCCCGGCTCGACATCCCGGCGAAGGTGGACGGCAGCGCCGTGTTCGGCATCGACGCGCAGGTGCCGGGGCAAGAGCGGGAGACGAAGGTCGCCACCGTGCGCCGGTCGCCGGTGTTCGGCGGCACGGTGGCGGCGCTGCGGGACGATGCCGCGCTGGCGGTGCCGGGCGTGCGCCAGGTGGTGAACCTGGGCGATGCCGTGGCGGTGGTGGCGGACGGCTACGCGGCGGCCCGCAAGGGCCTGGCGGCCGTGGACGCGGCCTGGGAGAACAACGGCAACGGCGGCGTCGACCAAGCCGCCATCTTCGCGCAGTTCGCCCGGGATCTGACCCGGGCCGAGGCGGAGGGCGGCGGCGAAGCGGACCTCGACCGAGGCGACGTGGAGGCGGCCCTGGCCAACGCCAGCAGGCGCTTCGAGGCGGAGTACCGGGTGCCGTATCTGGCCCACGCCGCGATGGAGCCGCCGAACTGCACCGTCTGGCTGCGCAACGGCATCTGCGATGTCTGGACCGGCACTCAGAACCCTCTTGGCGCGCGCACCCAGGTCGCCGAAATCCTAGGGTTGGAACCAGCCGCTGTCACCGTCCACAACGCCTATCTCGGCGGCGGCTTCGGCCGTCGATTCGTGGACGACTACGTGCGGCAGGCGGCTGCGATCGCCAAGGCCGTGCCTGGCACTCCGGTGAAGCTCATCTGGTCCCGGGAGGAGGACATCGCCCAGGACTTCTACCGCCCCGCGGTGCTCAGCCGCTTTCGCGCTGGCCTCGACGCCGACGGCCGGCCAGTGGCCTGGGCCAACCTGTACGTGGACAAGCACGAACCGCCCGAAGCGCCCCTCGTCCCCTACGCCATCGCCAATCAGCGCATCCGCCACGTGGCGAGCCCCACCCACGTGCCGTTCGGCGTGTGGCGCAGCGTGGACCACTCCCAGCATGCGTTCTTCACCGAATCCTTCGTCGACGAGCTGGCGCGGCTTGCCGGTCGGGACCCCTACGCCTATCGCCGCAGCCTGCTGGCCGAGGCCCCCCGGCACCTAGCGGTGCTGGACGCCGCCGCCAAAGCCGCGAACTGGGAAGCGCCACGGACGGCTGGCAAGGGCCGCGGCATTGCCGTACACGCATCCTTCGGCACGATCGTCGCGCAGGTGGCGGAAGTGGCCGTGGCCGACGGCAAGGTCTCCGTGGAGCGCGTCTGCTGCGCCGTGGACGCCGGCTTCGCCGTGAACCCGGACGGTCTGGCGGCGCAGATGGAGAGCGGCATCGTCTACGGCTTGAGCGCTGCGCTCCATGGCGAGATCGGCATCGAGGCCGGCCGTGTGCGGCAGAGCAACTTCCACGACTATCCGGTGCTGCGCATCGACGAGATGCCGACGGTGGATACCGTCATCGTCAACAGCGGCGAGGCGCTCGGCGGCGGCGGCGAACCCGGTACGCCGCCGGTGGCGCCGGCCCTCGCCAACGCAATCTGCGACGCCACCGGCGTACGCCTGCGCGAGCTGCCGGTAGCCAAGCACGATCTCGCAGCCATGCAGACCGCGTAGGGGCGCAGCGGTTCTTCGCCAGTCGAGGCGTCTCTTGGGGCGCCTCCAATCCCGTCCGTTTCTGGTATAAAGCGCCCTTGAACGTCCTTCGGCCACGGCCATGTCCAAAGTCTGCCAAGTAACGGGCAAGCGCCCGATGAGCGGCAACAACGTCTCGCACGCGCACAACAAGACGCGGCGGCGGTTCGCGCCGAACCTGCACATGCACCGCTTCTGGGTGCCCTCGGAGAGCCGCTTCGTGCGCCTGCGGGTGTCCGCTGCCGGGATGCGCACCATCGACAAGAAAGGCATCGAGGTGGTGCTGAAGGACATCGAGAAACGGCAGGCGCGGGAGCGGCGGAAGCCGGGCGAGCGCCGGCAGTCCAACAGGTAGCCGAGGCGGACAAGACGAATGCGCGACAAGATCAAGCTGGTTTCCACCGCCGGCACGGGCCACTACTACACCACCACCAAGAACAAGCGCACCATGGAAGGCAAGCTGGAGCTGCGCAAGTACGATCCGGTGGTACGCAGGCACGTGGTGTATCGGGAAGACAAGATCAAGTAGGCGCCCCTGCCCGAACTCCCCGAAGTAGAGACCACGCGGCGGGGCCTGGCGCCGGCGCTCCGTGGCCGCCGCCTGCGGCGGGTGCTGGTCCGCAACCCGGCCTTGCGCTGGCCGGTGGCCGTCCCGGCCGCGATCCACGGGCAGCCGCTGGTCGCGCTGCGGCGGCGAGCCAAGTACCTGCTGTTCCACCTCGAAACCGGCGGCCTGATCGTCCACTTGGGGATGTCCGGCCACTTGTCCCTGGTGCCGGCGGACGCCCCGCCCGGGCCCCACGACCACGTGGATCTCGTTCTGGACGACGGCAAGGCCGTGCGCCTGACGGATCCGCGCCGTTTCGGCAGCATCCACTGGCAGCCTCGCCCGGTGGCAGCCCACCGGCTGCTGCGCGATCTGGGGCCGGAGCCGTTGTCGCCAGCCTTCAACGGCCCCTACCTGGCCGCGCGGGCCCGCGGCCGCCGCATCCCCGTCAAGTCGCTGCTGATGGACGCCAAGGTGGTGGTCGGCGTTGGCAACATCTACGCCAACGAGTCCCTGTTCGTGGCTGGCGTACGTCCGAGAACGGCGGCCCAACGGGTGCCGAGACAACGCCTAGGCGCCTTGGCCGACGCGGTGAAGACGACGCTTGGCCGCGCCATCGCCGACGGCGGCACCACGCTGCGGGACTTCGCCGCCGCGGACGGCAGGCCGGGCTACTTCCAGCAGCAGCTGGCGGTCTACGGGCGCGCCGGGCAGCCCTGCCGCAACTGCTCGGCGCCGCTGCGGGAAGTGCGCCTGGCCGGGCGCGCCACCGTGTACTGCCGGCGCTGCCAGCGCTAGCGCGTTGGCGTCAGTCGATTGGGCGGCAGTCGGGGCGGACGTCACCCGGCATCGTCCGCAGCGGACCCCGGCGAACGCCGGTAGCGGTGCAGGCCGCTGACGCCGGTGATCGGTTCGCTCAGCCGGCCGCTGTCGAACAGCAAGCGGAAGCGCAAGCCGCGCAGCGCCGGCGGCCGGTAGTCCGGCACCCGGGCGAAGCGCCGCTGCACGGAGACGTGCAGCGTAGGCGGATCCTCGCAGGGCTCGTCGTCCGCGCAGACATGCACGGCGCGCACGTCCTGGTCGAGCACCGCCATGCGCATCCCGGAGTGGCTGTGCAGCGGGCCGGCAACGTTCGGGTTGACGTTGACGTCGTCCACGTCGATGCCAGCCAAGCCGCCGCCGTGGGCCGCGAGCAGGCCGCGGATGCTCGAGGGCTCGGCAGCCGCGATGTCGATGCTGGAACCCAGCGCCTCACGGCAGCGGGCGATCATGAACGCCAGCGCCACGTCCGACAGGCCATCCACCCAGTAGCCGCCGCCAACGTCGCCGTGGACGCCGGGGAACCACGCTTCCAGAATGCGCCCCGGGTGCTCCGGGTCCTTGTTCATCAGCGTCGGCGTGAAGGTCACCCGGTCCTCGTCCAGGGCCACCAGATGCACGGCGCGTTCGATGCGCGGGTTCAGGGTGCCGTTCTCGAACACCACGTCGCTGCTGATCTTGTCGCCGCGGCGATGGATGCCGCTCATGGCCGCCACCGTGTCGAAGGCGCCGAGAAACGCGATGGTGCGGGCCTCGTGATCCGCCAGCAGCAGGCTCGCGAACTTGCGTCCCAGGGCGGCGCCGCGGCTGTAGCCGAAGACGACGACGCGGTCCCCCGGCCGGTAGTGGGCGTCGAAGTCCGCCTGCGCCTCGTCCAGAATGCGTTTCGCGTCGCCGAAGGTGGGCGCGATCAGCATGTTCAGGCTGGAACGCCCGGCGGCGTACAGCCGCCCCAGCAACGGAATGCGGCTCTTGCCTTCCCGGGTGCCGATGCCGTTGTAGTAGAAGTTCAGCTGCGGCGCATCCGCCGCCGGTTCCTCGAAGTGGCCGCCCATCAGAATGTGCAGCTTGAGGATGTTGCTGACGCTCTGGTCCTGCTTGAACTCGCCGGCGTCGCTCGGTTCGTTGCCGGTGCCGTCGAAGCAGAACACCAGCGTTCGGCCCTGGTCCTCGGCCATTGGCTAAACGCGCCGGTCGGGTGCGCGTGGGACCGGTCTCGCAGCGCCGTCGCCGTCAGGCAAGCAGCGCCCGGACATCCGGCTGCCGGTGGTAGCGCTCCGGTATCGGAAACTTGAACACCCGCGCCGCGTTCAGACCCAGCACCTTGGCCCGCTCGGCATCGGTGAGCTGGCCCATGGTGCGCTCGATGGCCGCCGCCGAGTGCGGCCAGGTGCCCTCGTGGTGCGGATAGTCGTTGGCCCACAGGAAGTTGTCGATCAAGCCGTGTTCCCGTGCCAGGTCCAGGCCTGGCTTGTCTTCCTGGAACGTGGCGAAGCCGCAGCGCCGGAAGTGCTCGCTCGGCAGCCGCTCGAGCTTCGGGCGCACGAACATGTGGTGCTTGCGGTAGGCCTCGTCCAAGGCCCAGATGGCCCAGGGCACCCAGCCGATGCCGGCCTCGACGCTGCCGAAGGAGAGGTTCGGGAAGCGCTCCAGCACGCCGGAGGCGCACAGGTTGGCGATGGGTTCCATGGTGGGCGCCAGGGAGTGGACGGCGTAGTTCACCACCGCGCCGCCGTTGCCCCGGGACGTGCGCGGGTCCCTTCCGGTGGAGACATGGAACGTGATCGGCAGGCCCGCTTCCTCGATGCAGGCCCAGAGCGGATCGAATTCCGGCAGGTTGTAGTTCGCGTGCTCGTGATCGGGCGGCCCCCATATGGGCTTGCAGGGCAGCGCCAGGCCGCGAAAGCCGAGCGCGGCGACGCGCTGGATCTCGGCGACGGCGCCCGGCACGTCCGCAGCCGCCACGCAGCCCATCGGCGCCAGGCGGTCGTTGTAGTCGGCGAAGGTCTCCCACGCCCAGTCGTTCCACACCCGGCACATGGCCTGGCTGAACGCCGGGTCCGGCGTCGCCCAGACGGCGAGGCCCTTGTTGGGGAACAGCACCTCGGCATCCACGCCGTCCGCGGCCAGGTCCGCCAGCCGCTCCCCGGGCGTCTCGCCAGCGTGGTTGCGCAATCCGTCCTCGCCCTCGAACTTGATGCTGCGGATGCGCACCGGGCGAAACCCCTCGGTCTTCTGGTACTTGCGCCCTTGGGCGTCCACGGCCACGCCCGGCAGGCGCTCGCGGTAGCGCTTGTCCATGCGCGTGCGCCAGAGGTCCGACGGTTCCTGCACATGGCCGTCCGTGGACACCATGAAGTACTTGTCGGGGTCCTCCGGACGGGCGGTGCGCGACCAGCCGGCAACGCCCGGGGTTTCGAGACGCCAGGCGTTGTTGGCGTCCGGCGCGGGGATGGCGCGGAGCGCATTGCTCGAAGCGGCGGCAGGCAAGACTGTCTCCTTTGGCGGCTTGAAACGGCTGCTACTTTAGCACCCGCGCCTACGCGCCCGAAGACGCCGCACTCGACGCCGCGGCGACTGCCCTGGCGCGATCAAGCGCGGCGCCGTCGTGCTATGTTTGGCGACTGTCTCGGCAGCCGCGCTCGCTAGGCTGGTGACCGACTTCGGTGGACGGCAGCAGCCCGCGGCGCTCTCCTCCCACAGCCGCCACGCCGCAAGAGACCAGGAGCAGGCACCGTGCTTGATCGGTTCAAGGTTCCCGCCGACATTGCCGTTCGGGTCGCGCCGGAAGCGATGCGCGAAGCCGTCGAGGCGATATTCGCTCGCCTCGGGATGTCCGAGGGCGACGCCGCCAAGTGTGCCGACGTGCTGATCTACGCCGACGTGCGCGGCATCGACTCGCACGGCGTCAGCAACATGATGCGGCCCTACGTGGCCGGCCTCAAGAGCGGGCACATCAACCCGCGGCCCGTGATGCGGCGGGTGCGGGACCTGCCGGCGGCGGTGTCGGTGGACGGCGACAAGGGCCTCGGCCTCGGCCAGGGCAAGGCGCTCATGGAGCTCGCCTGCGAGCGCGCCAAGGCGAACGGCGTCGCCGTCGTGACGGCCTTCAACAGCGGCCACTACGGGCCGTCGGCCTATTTCGCCCACCTCGCCCTTGCCCACGACATGATCGGCGTGTCCATGACGGCCGGCGGCCTGCAGGTGGCGCCCACGCAGGGCGCCGAACCGCTGTTGGGGCTGAACCCGATCGGCATCGCCGCGCCGGCCGACGAGCAGCCGCCGTTCATCTTCGACGCCTCCATGAGTTCCGTCGCAGGCAACAAGATCCAGCTGCTGAGGCGCGTCGGCGGCGAGGTGCTGCCGGGCTGGATCGCCGCCGAGGACGGCACCCCCATCATGGCCGAGACGACGGTACCGGGAAAGTTCCTGATGCTGCCTCTAGGCGCTACACGCGAGATCGGCTCCCACAAGGGCTTCGGACTCTCCATGCTGGTGGAGGTGCTGTGCAGCGCTCTCACCGGCACCGGCGCCGGGCCGCATCGGCGCCAGGGCATCGCGCACTACTTCATGGCCTACAACGTCGGCGCCTTCACCGAGGTGGACACGTTCAAGGCCGACATGGACGCCTACCTCGGCTCGATCCTCGCCTGCAAGCCGGCCGCCGGCGAACGCCGCGTGGTGTATCCCGGCATCCCGGAGCACGAAGCGGAGCAGGACCGCCGCGCCAACGGCATTCCGTACCACCCCGAGGTGATCGAGTGGTTCAACGGCGTACTGGCGGAGCTCGGCGCGCACTCGCCACTGCCATCCGCTGCGGCTTGAAGGCGCACCGCTCGGCTGTCGCATGACGGCGCTGGACCGAGTGCGCGCCATCGCCGAGGCGGAGGCCATGCGCACCGGCGGCGTGTTGCGGGCCTTGCGCAACCTGGTACGGGAGTTCGGCTACGTAGCGCGGGAGCACGAGCATGTCGTGGCCGACGTGTTCAACCTCAGCAAAGCGGAGGTGCGGGGCGTGGTCTCCTTCTACCACGACCTGCGCACCACCCCGCCGCCGCCCAACGAAGTGCGCATCTGCCAGGCCGAGGCCTGCCAGGCCGTCGGCAGCCGCGATCTGACGCGCCGCGTCGAGGCCCGCCTCGGGCTGCGGCTCGGCGAAGCCAATGGCCAAGTGGCCCTCGGCGCCGTCTACTGCCTGGGCCTGTGCGCCCAGGGCCCGTCGATGCTGGTGAACGGGCGGCCGGTGGCCGGCGCGACGGTGGACGACTTGCCGTCCCTGGACCGAGGCGGCGCGTAGGGCGCTCGATTCGTGCGTCGCCGCATCCGCCACCGGCTGCCTGCTCGGCAATGTCCCTGCGTTGGAGGGCGCCGTCGCGGCATGGTGAGCGCGCGTCCTCGCACCCGCCACCGTCTCCAATCGCTCGGCAGCGACCTTGCCCCGACGGGCGCCGCCACGGCGAGGTGATCGTGCGTCCTCGAATCCGCCACCGGCTGCCGCTGCTCGGCAATGTCCCTGCGTTGGTGGGCGCCGTCGCGGCATGGTGAGCGCACGTCCTCGCTTCCGCCACTATCTGCTGCTTACGGCCGCGGCGGCCCTTACCACCTACGGCGTGATCGGCTGGCACGACTCCGGCCTCAGCATGGTCGGGCTGCTGCTGTACGACAACGACTGGCGGCCCCACCCCCTGCATCTGCTGGTGCTCGGCCTCGGCGCGCTGCCGCCGGCCATGTGGGAGATCTTCTGGCAGGATGCGAGGCACCGGGCCCGGGACACGGACCTTGGGGACAAGGACACCGACGTCGAGCCCAGCCGTGGCTGAGGCGCCGCTCCCGGTGGCCGCCGAGGCGAGCCGCTCCGCACGGCCGGCGTCGCCGCCGCGCACCTATTTCCGCGCCATTACCGGCCGCGACCGGCGGGAGCTGCTGGCACTGGCCGCTGCCAGCAGGGCGCTGCACGCGCCGTGGATAGCGCCGCCGCTGACGCCGCACATGTTCAAGGTCTACCTGCGCCGCACGGAACGCGACGACCATCGCGGATTCGCGATCTGCCGCCGCGACGGCGATGCCATCGTCGGGGTCGTCAACGTCAACAACATCGTCATGGGGTCCTTCCGCTCCGCGTCTCTGGGCTACTACGCCGCCGAGGCCCACGCCGGCAACGGCTACATGCGCGAAGGACTGGCGCAGGTGAAGGCGCACCTGTTCCGGGACCTCGGCCTGCACCGCCTGGAGGCCAACATCCAGCCTGGCAACGCCGCCTCCATCGCGCTGGTGCGCGCCTGCGGCTTCGTGTTCGAGGGACTGTCGCGGCGATTCCTGTTCATCGCCGGCGCCTGGCGGGACCACGAACGCTGGGCGGCGATAGACGACCGCGAGGAGCTGCGGTGAAGCAGAGGGCCTTCGGCGCCTGGCCGTCGCCAGTGGACGCCGGCGTGGTCGCCGCCGGCGCCCGGCGCTACGGCAACCTCAAGGCTGCCGCCGCCGGCCTCGCCTGGATCGAAACCCGGCCAGACGAAGGCGGGCGGTCGACGCTGATGCGCTACGACGCTGGCCGCAGCCGGGAGCTCACGCCAGCGCCGGCGAATCCGCGCTCCCGGGTGCATGAATACGGCGGCGGCGCCTACTGCGTAGGCGGCGAGACGGCGTACTTCGTGGACTTCGCGGACCAGAACATCTACGCCGTGCCCATCGACGGCGGCACCGTGCGCCAGGTTACCCGGGGCGACGCCAGCGAGCGCTTCGGGGACCTGGAGTGGGACGGCGCCCGGCTGCTGGCCGTGCGCGAGACCCACGGCGACGGCGAACCGGAGAACGACCTCGTCCGCGTAGCGGTGGACACCGGGCGCGCCTCGGCGCTGCATCGGGGCCACGACTTCTACGCCGCGCCGCGGCCCTCGGCCGACGGCCGATTGGCGTTTCTGGTCTGGGACCATCCGAACATGCCGTGGGACGGCACGCAGCTCCTCGTCGCCGACTACGACGGCGCGGCTCTCGCCAACGCCACGGTCGTGGCAGGCGGCGCGGCCGAATCCGTGGTGCAGCCCACCTGGTGCGGCTCGCGGCTGCTGTTCGCGTCGGACCCCGACGGCTACTGGAACCTCCATGCCTACGACGACTCGGGCGTGTACTGCGTACACGCGGAGGCGGCGGAGTTCGGCGGCCCGGCCTGGCAGCTGGCTGGCAGCTACTTCGCGGTGGTGGGGCCGGACCACCTGGTGGCCCGCCGCGTGGCCAACGGCGAACAGTCGCTGGTCGCCGTGGACGTGGCCCAGGGCCTCGCCAGTCCCATCGACGACGCCTGCGCCAGCTACGAGGACGTGGTGGCCTGCGGCACGGCTGCTGGCGGCGGGGAAAGCGCCGGCAGCGTGGCGTTCATCGCCGGCTTCGCGGACGCGCCCCTCGGCGTCGCCGAGCTGGACCTCGCCACGCGCCGCCGGCGCATGGTGGCAACGACGGCATCGCCAGTGCCACGAGCGGCGCTCTCGGCGCCTGGGGCCGTGCGTTTCGAGACCGAACGCGGCGAGGCCGCCCACGCCTTCGTCTACGCGCCGCGCAACGCGGATTGGCAAGGGCTAGGCGGGGAACTGCCGCCGCTCCTCGTCACCACCCACGGCGGCCCCACCGGCAGCGCCGATGCGGCGCTTTCGTGGCTGGTGCAGTTCTACGCCACCCGCGGCTGGCTGGTTGCGGACGTCAACTACCGGGGCAGCACCGGCTACGGGCGCGCCTACCGGGACCGGCTGCGGGGCGCATGGGGCGTCGCCGACGTGGCCGACTGCGTAGCCTGCGTACGGCACCTCGTTGCCGAAGGCCGGGCGGACCCCGGCCGCGTGGCCATCCGCGGCGGCAGCGCCGGCGGCTTCACCACCCTCGCGGCGCTCGCCTTCGCCGATGTCTTTCGCGCCGGCGCCAGCCACTACGGCATCGGGGACCTAAACGCCTTGAGCCGCGACACCCACAAGTTCGAATCGCGCTATCTGGAAACCCTGGTCGGCGCGGCCACCGACGAACGCTCCCCCATCAACCACGTCGACGGCCTGCGCTGCCCGGTGATCTTCTTCCAAGGCAGCGACGATGCCATCGTGCCCCCGAACCAGGCCGAAGCGATGCGCGACGCGCTGCTGCGCAAAGGCATCGAGGTGGAGTACGTGCTGTTCGAAGGCGAAGGCCACGGCTTCCGCAGGGCCGAGAACGTGCGCCGCGCCATTGCCGCCGAGTACGCCTTCTTCTGCCGCGTGTTCGGAATCGATACACGCGTGTTCGGAATCGATACACGCGTGTTCGGAATCGATACAGGCGACACGTGAGCGCCGCCGGCCTGACGGTCGCCGTGCTCGCCGGGGGCGACTCCGCCGAGGCGGAGGTCTCCCGATCCTCGGCCGCCGGAGTCGCAGCCGCGTTGGGGCAGCGCGGCCATCGCTGCCACACCGTGGAAGTGGCGGCGGACCTGGCGGAGCGGCTGCAGGCCATCGGCCCGGACGTGGTGTTTCCGATGCTGCACGGCCCCCCCGGCGAAGACGGCACGGTGCAGGGCCTTCTGGCCATGCTCCGCCTGCCCTTCGTCGGCAGCGGCGTGCAGGGCTGCGCGACGGCCATGGACAAGCACGTCGCCAAGGCGCTGTTCCGCGCCGAGGGGCTGCCGGTGGCGGAGGACATGCTGATTGCCGCCGAGAGCGATCCCTTGCGCGCCGCCGAGGCGGTGGCCGCCGAGCTCGGCCGCCGGGTAGTGGTCAAGCCCCGCCGCCAAGGCTCCGCCCTGGGACTGACGCCGCTGCCGGAGGGCGGCGATCTGGCCGAGCCGCTCCGCAAGGCGCTTGCCTTCGGCGAGGGCGCGCTCGTCGAGCGCTACATGCGGGGCCGGGAGATCACCGTCGGCGTGCTGCACGAACACGGCCAGCCGCCGGAACCCCTGCCGGTGATCGAGATAGCCGTCGCCGAAGGCGAGTGGTACGACTACCGCAACCGCTACACGCCGGGGCGCAGCGAACACCGCCAGCCAGCGCTGCCGGCCGGGAAGCTCGCCGAGTTGCAGGCGCTGGCGGTGCGCGCCCACCTTTGCCTGGGCTTGCGGGATCTGTCCCGAGCGGACTTCATCGTCGGCGACGCCACCTGCCTGCTGGAAGTGAACACGCTGCCGGGCATGACGCCGACCAGCCTCTACCCGGACGCCTGCCGCGCCCACGGCATCGAATTCGACGACCTTGCGGACCGACTGGTGCGCAGCGCACTGCGCCGAGGGCGATAGCGGGATCGCCTAGCGGGTGGCTAGCCAACCTTCGCTCGCCCAACGTCGCCCGGGGAGGGGCACCCATAGGCGCTAACCTATTTTCATAAGGTTGGAAAAATAGTCTCGATTCCGGCAGTGCGTTTGCGCGGCGGTCGGCAAGCGAACGGGATGTTTCATGCGGGCTCAAGCATCTGTATCCGAATATTCCATTGACAAGTCACTAGCGCCAAGCCACATTGGAACGATGGTCCAGACCGGCAGCCGTGCCACCATCTCATCCGTCCCATCCGTCGTTGCGGTCGGGTTGGCCCGCTAGTGGCACGAACGGCAGAGGGACGACTGCGATGGCCGCGCTCCGCCATCCGACGCCCGGCCCGGGGCATTGTGCTGTTCGTGGGCCTCGCGCTGCTGCTGGCCCTTTCGCTGGCTGCCCTGGCGACCGCCCAGACCACGACGCTGGAACTGCGCATGGCCGCCAACGCGGCAGCCGCGGAGCAGGCGCTGTTCGCGGCGGAAGCCGCGGTGCGGGAAGCGGAGTGGTGGCTCGGCAGGCATGGCGCCGATCCAACGACGATGTTTCCGGCGCCGGACAGCGCCCGCTTCGCCGGCGTGGCATACGGGGACCGGGACCCTTGGCAGCGCACCGGCGTCTGGCGGTCCGCGCCGGCGCTTGGGGTCGCTCTGCCCATCGTTGCGATGCAGCCGCGCTATCTGATCGAGTACCTAGGCTCGTTCTCGGACGGCGGCACCCGCAGCCGGCCGCTGCCCCCGGCCACCATCGACCTGTTCCGCGTCACCGCCCAGGACGGCGGCGGCTCGGTGCTGTTGCAGACGACCTTCGGCCAGGTTCGCGGCGGCGGCAGCCGGGCGTTCACCGGGCGGCTGTCGTGGGTGCGCGTACGCTAAGTACCAAAGCCACATTGGGAGTGATGGTCCAGATCGGCCCCCGTGCCGCCAGCTCATCCGTCATCGCAGTCGGGTTGGCCCGCTGGTACCAAAGCCGCATTGGAGTGATGGTCCAGATCGGCCCCCGTGCCGCCAGCTCATCCGTCATCGCAATCGGGTTGGCCCACTAGCCAGGGGCCTGCCGGCGTCGCTCGCGCTCTGCAAGCAGTCGCCCCATGTGGGTGTGGAAGGAAGGGATGCCGAAGCTCAGGCAGCCTTCGTCGTCCAAGGTCAGCACGCCATGTCTGATGGCCTGCTCGATGGTGTGCCCGCCGTCGTAGCGGGCCTGGTCGACGGCCAGAGCGGCCTCGGCCCGGGGCAGCGAACCGCACTTGCCTTCGGCCATGGCGCGGACCACGGGGAACACGGCGTCCCGGTCGGCAAGCATGCCCAGTCGGGCGTTGTAGTAGTCGACGCGGGCCTGGTTCCCCGCTGCCAGCGCATCGTCGAGCGGTGCTCCCACATCGAGTGCGCCATGCTTGTCGATCGCCTGGAGGGCGCCCTCCAAATAGCCGTGTACATGCTGCGGGAAGCCGTAGGACGCCTTCGCCAGCGCGGCTGCGCATGGCCCGCCGACGTCGTGGCCAAGCGCCTGCATGTTGCCGTCGATGGCTTCGCGGGCTTGCGCGTCGGACATGCAGTGCAGGCGGATCGGCTTGGCTGGCCGGGAGATGCCGGCCGTGCCGTCGGCCGGGTTGCCCAGCACCTGCGGCGTATGTTGCAGCCCGATGCCCACGAGCAGCATGGGGCAGCCGTGGCTGCCCTGGTGCAGCATCCGCAAGGTTCCGATGCCGGCCGGGCGAACGGCCTGGAGTTCGTCGATGACGAGCACAAGCGCCTTGCCGCGCCACGCGCCGGCGTCCTTGATGCCGATCAGAAGCTCGAAGAGCCCGCCGGTGCGGCGCACGAAGTCCCGGGCGACTTGGCCCTTGGCGACTGCAAGGCCGCCGCCGGCTGCGGCTATCCGGGTGTCCATTTCGGCGACTTCCCGGCCCAACTCCTCGCAGCCCAGGGCCTTGGCGATCTGGCGGAACAGGCCGACGTCCGACTCCAGCATGTCGACGTCGGTCTCCATGCAGCGCACGTCCAGGGCGCCGCCGCGTTGCGCCGCGTCCTGGGAGAACTTGCGCCCCAGCTGCGTCTTCCCCGCGCCGGGTACCCCGACCACCAAGGCGATGCCGCCGCTTGGATCGCCGGTGCGGCACAGGTGGTCCAGGCGCTTGTTCAACGCGGCCAGTTCGTCGTGCCGTCCGGCGAAGTACGGGGGCGCATCGCGCTCGGTGCCGAGACCAACCGGGGCTGGCTTGCTCATGGCAGGCAGTCTAGCCCAATCGCGGGCAGAGACCTTTGCAGACGAGGCAGGGGAGAGGGCAGACTGTCGAACCGTGCATGAGGCAGTGCGCCGAGGGAGGAACTGTTCGTGGCCAAGAGGACCGTGCTCGTCACCGGCGGCGCCCGTGGCATCGGTTTGGGGATAGCGGCCAGCTTTCGGGCGGCCGGCGACAACGTGATGCTGGCGGACCTGGCCGCCGGCGATGGCTGGCGCTACCAGCTTGGCAGCAGCGGTGAACTGGCCGCCGCCGAGCGCGAGCTGGCCGGGGCGGCTCGGGAGGCGGTGCGCTCCACGCCCCTCGACGTCACCGACGCCGCCTCCTGCGCGGCGGCCGTTGCCGCCACGGTGGACGCCTTCGGCGGCTTGGACGTGCTGGTAAACAACGCCGGCGTGGTCGACAGCGGCGCCACGGAGACCTTCAGCGAAGCGCAGTGGGACCGCATCTTCGCCGTCAACGCGAAGGGCGTGTTCCTGATGGCCCAGGCGGCGCTGTCGGCGCTGCGGGCGTCGACGGACGCCGCCATCGTCAACGTCGCGTCCATCGCCGGCAAGCGCGGGGCGGCGCGAATGGCCGCCTACTGCGGCTCGAAGTTCGCGGTGGTGGGCATCACTCAGTCGCTGGCGTTGGAACTGGCCGCCGACGGCGTGCGCGTCAACGCGCTCTGCCCCGGCATGGTCGGCACCGCCATGTGGCACGACCACCTGATGGCCAACGCCGGCGCCGGAGCCTTCGAGGAGCGCATGGGCGAGGTGATCCCTCTCGGCCGGCCGCAGACGGTGGCGGACATGGGCCAGGCGGCCGTGTTTCTGGCATCCGCGCCGAACGTCAGCGGCGTCGCGCTGAACGTCGCCGGCGGCTACGAGATGCACTGACGCTAGGGCGCTCTGCCGGACCGCCGGCGCCGCGGCCTCCTCGCTACGCTGGCGCGGTCACGGCAACGGAGGCGGTGGCGGTTCGGCCTTCGTCCACCACCAGGGCGATGCCGCCGCTCGCAAGCGCGTCGTCCTTGGCGCGGAGCAGGGGCTTGCCGTCGATGGCGCCGGCGATGGCATCGCCGGCGACCGTGAGCGCCAACTGGTAGGTCCGGTACAGCGCCACCGGGAAGTCGCACTCGGCGAGCAGCTCGGTGCCGTCCAGCTCCCGCACCAGCTGCGCCTTGCCGGTGCCGCTGGCACCGGGGCGCAGCAGCAGGGCGTAGTAGCGCTTCATGCCCTGCACCCGGGCGGCGATGCCGGCGCGCCGCACCAAGTGCGGCGTGACGTCGGCGGCAACGGCGTAGTCGCTCCAGTCCCGGGCGCCGTGCAGCAGCAGGCCGGTGCCACGGTTGTGGACCAGACGGAAGGACTCCGGATACCGGGGCGAGTACTGGTCCACGCCGTTCACCCATGCCCGGTGCCACATGCTGCCGGGCACCCGGGACAGGGTGACCTGCGGGGCGCCGTGCCAGTCCAGGCGATCCAGGTACAGGGTGCCTCCGGCCGGCGCCGCGACGATCTCCACGCCCACCGCGGCGATGGGGTAGCCGCCGAGGTCCGGCATGGTCCAACGCAGGCTGGCGCGCTCGCCGGGTTCGATTGCGGTGGCGGGATTGCGCAGGGTGACGAGCTGGTCCTCGGCGTCGAAGACGCGGATGCAGATGGACGCCTCCACCGCCTCGTCGGCGCTCTTGGCGAGTTCCACGGCGGCCTCCACCGTCTGCCCCGGCGACAGCGCCGGGCTGGTCATCAGGCCGTAGCCGCGCCGCTCGAAGTACTTCGCGGTGTCCAGCGAGTCCACGAACGTCGACGTGGTCGCCCGGGCCGTCTCGCCGGCCTCGATGCGGTCGAAGTGCAGCGCCAGGCACCTGGCGCCGCTGGCGTTGGCGCGGTTGTTCACCACGCACTTGTGCCCGGTAAAGCCCTGCACCGAACCCGGCAGGGAGAAGTGGTAGCGCGCGCCGCCCTTGGGCGCCTCGAAGTCCGTGCCGGCCAAGCCGTGGCCAAGACGCGCGATGCGCTCCGCTTGCGTCACCGCGTCGCTCACGCCGCCGCCGCTGTCGGCGCTCGGCAGGTAGCAGATGTCCGCCACCGGGCCGCGCCAGTCCGGTCCGGCGTCGATGCCAGCCAGGCCGTGCTGGATGCCGAGCAGGCAGCCGAGGTTGCCGGAGTTGCAGTCCGTGTCCCAGCCTGAGGTGTTGACGATCTTCAGCGCCTGCTGGAAGTCGTCGCCGCCATGCAGCAGGGCATGCACGATGAGGCCGTGGTTCGGCACCATGTGGCAGTTGCCGCCGTACTTGTCGTAGCCGTAGTGGGCCTTGATCTCGCGGAAGGTGGCCCGCCAGTCGTCGCCGTTGGCGGCGTGCCAGCCGCGGATGTCCGCGATCATGCGCGCCAGTACGCTGTCCTTTGGAATCTGCGCGACGCCGATGTCGATGAGCTTGTTGGTGTCCGCCTCGACGAACGCCGCGGCTTCCATCGCGGCGAGCACCTGGGCGCCGTGGACGGCTTCGCCGTCGTGGGAGACGCTGGCGGCCCGTCGCGCCAGATCCGCGGCCCGTTCCGGATCGCCCGGGGACACCATCGCCCAGCCGTCGATGAAGATCTGGGCGCCTATCTGTTCCGCCACCACCTGGCCGTTGGTGGCCATCGCGCCGCTGGCCGGGGCGTCGATGCCGGCGGCCAGGCGCATGTAGGCGGTGTGTTCGGTGGAATTGCCGAGCCCGCCCCACCAGAGGATGGTGCGGTTCTCGATGAGGTAGTTGAGCCACGTCTGGCCGATCTGCTTCGGCGTGATGTCGGGGTCGCAGCCGTAGTCTTCCAGGGCGCGGATGAAGGTGAAGGTGCCGCTGATGTCGTCGTCGGTGACGATCAGCGGCACGTCCAGCTTGTCGTGGACGTAGTAGTCGATCTCGCCGAGGCGCTTCTCGATGGCTTCGTTCGGCCAGCCCTCGAAGGGCCGCCCGAGGTAGACGCCGATGATCTTGCCGAGGACGCCGGCGTACACCCGTTCCTCGTAGTCCGCAGGTAGCGTGGCCACCGGTTGCCTCCCTAGTGTCGTCGCTTGGTTCGCCGAGACTAACGCAGACGGCCCGCCGGCGCAGAACGGGCGGCTGTCTTCCGGCACCCACCCGGCGCTGCGGAGTTGGTCGGCGGATGCGCGTGCTAGTCTCGCGGGAGTCCGGCCGTGGTCGGCCGCGCTTGAACAAAGGAGAAGCCATGAACGAAGCGATGCGGAACGCGCTGGAGACGCTCACCGCCCGCATCGACCAGCCGGGAACGCCAAGCGACTGGTTCGAGGTGACGCAGCCCCGGGTCGACGACTTTGCCGAGGTGACCCTCGATCACCAGTGGATCCACGTCGATGTCGAACGAGCGAAGGCGGGCCCGTTCGGCGGGCCCATCGCCCACGGCCACTTGACGCTGTCGCTGATGGGCCACCTGCCGCGCAGCGTCGCCGAGAACGCGCCCCGGCTCGAAGGCCAGAAGCTCGCCATCAACTACGGCTTCGACCGGGTGCGCTTCCCGTCGCCGGTGCCCGTGGGGGCGCGCATCCGCACCACCAGCACGCTCAAGCGCGTGGAGGTCAAGGGCGGCATGATCGAAACCATGAACGAGGTGGTGGTGGAGGTGGAGGGGCAGGACAAGCCCTGCTGCGTGGCGGAAAGCCTCGGCCGGCTCGTCTTCTAGCCGTCTTCCAAGGCGTCGACGCCTGCCTGTGGGCGTGGTTGCGGGACACAGGCCGACTGCGGCGGCCCGCGCGGTCCAAGTGGCCGTGCCGCGACCGTTGCGGCAGACCTTCGACTATGCCGTGCCGGCGACGTGCCCGGCGCCGGCGCCGGGGTCCCGGGTGCGGGTGCCGCTTGGCCCGACGCGCACGGTCGGCGTCGTGCTCGGCCCCGCCGAGACCAGCCGTCCCGGCCTCAAGCCCATCGACGAGGTGCTGGACCCGGCGCCTTTGCTGCCGGCGGACTTGCTGGCCCTCGCAAGGTGGCTGGCTGGCTACTACCACCATCCGATAGGGCGGGTGCTCACCGCCATGCTGCCGGCGCTGGCGCGCCGAGGCGCCCAGGCGCCGGCGCAGCAGGAGACGGTCTGGCAGGCGCTGCCCGGCGCTGCCGCCGCGCTGCGGCGGGCGCCGCAGCAGCGTCTGGCCTTGGAGCGGCTGGCCCGGGCCGGCGGCATCGCCGACGGCGACCTGGCGACGGCCGGCATCCCGCGCCGGGTGCTGACGGCCCTGCGCCGCAAGCGGCTGGTGACGGGCCGCCATGCGCTTCGGCTGGAGGCCCTCGCGCCATGCGAGCCGGCGGAACCCGGCTTCGAGCCGACGCCGGCCCAGCGGGCGGCGGCGGCGGCCGTGGTGGCCAGCCTCGGCCGCCATCGCTGCCACCTGCTCGACGGCGTCACCGGCAGCGGCAAGACCGAGGTGTACCTGCGGATCATCGCCGAGGTGCTCCGCCGGGGCGGCCAGGCGCTGGTGCTGGTGCCGGAGATCGCGCTGACGCCGCAGACGCTGGCCCGCTTTCGGGAGCGCTTCGGCACGGCCGCGGTGCTGCACTCCGGAGCGTCGGACCGGCAGCGGTTCGACACTTGGACCAAGTGCGCCCGCGGCGTCCATCGGGTGCTGGTGGGCACGCGCTCGGCGGTGTTCGCGCCGTTCGCCAGGCTCGCCGCGATCGTCGTGGACGAGGAACACGACAGCTCCTTCAAGCAGCAGGACGGGCTGCCGTATTCGGCGCGGGACGTCGCCGTCAAGCGCGCCAGCCTGCTGCGTGTGCCAGTGGTGCTCGGCAGTGCCACGCCGTCGTTGGAGTCCCTCGAGAACGTCCGCCGCGGCCGCTACGCGAGAGCGCGTCTGGACGAACGCGCCGGCGGCGCGGCGCTGCCCGTCTACCGGGTGCTGGACATTCGCGGCGAGCGCCTGGACCGCGGCTTCGCGCCGGCCCTGCACCGGGCGATTGCCCGCCACCTGGCGGCGGGCAGCCAGGTGCTGGCGTTCATCAACCGGCGCGGCTACGCGCCGACGCTGCTCTGCGCCAAGTGCGGCTGGCAGGCGCGCTGCGACCACTGCGACGCCAGACTCACCTGCCACCGCAGCGCCGGCCGCGTCTGCCACCGGCTCCGCTGCCACCACTGCGGCCACCAGCGGCTGGCGCCGGCGGCGTGCCCGGCCTGCGGCGCGGAAGAACTCCAGCCCGTTGGCGCCGGCACCCAGCGGGTGGAGGAGGCGCTCGCGGAGCGCCACCCCGGCGTGCCGCTGCTGCGCATCGACGGCGACACGGCCCGCGACGCTGGCCGTCTGGCGGCGGACCTGGCGGTGGTCGCCAGCGGCGTGCCGGCGCTGCTGGTCGGCACGCAGATGCTCGCCAAGGGGCACCACTTCCCGAACGTGACGATGGTGGCGGTGCTGAACGCGGACGCCGGTTTCCTGTCGCCGGACTTCCGCGCCCCGGAGCGCACCGCGCAGCTCGTTGTCCAGGTGGCCGGGCGGGCCGGAAGGGCGAAGCGCCCTGGCGAGGTGTGGGTGCAGACCTTCGACCCCGCCGGCGCCCACTTGAGCGCCCTGATCGGTGGCGGCTATCTCGGCTTCGCGGAGCAGGAACGCGAGCAGCGCACCGCTGCCGGGATGCCGCCGTTCTCGGCGCTGGCCATGGTCCGCGCCGAGAGCAGGCGCGGCGACGCCGCGCAGACGCTGCTTGTCCAGGCGGCGGCCACGCTGGCGGCGGAGGAGGCCGTGGAGGTGCTCGGTCCCGCCCCGGCGCCGCTGGCGCGTCGCGCCGATCTGGTCCGCTGGCAGGTGCTGGCGCTGGCGGTTCGACGCGCCAGCCTGCACCGAGCGCTGACGCGGCTGGAAGACGCCGAACCGAAAGCCCCCGGCGTGCGCTGGACGATAGACGTCGATCCCCTCGACACGTTCTGAATGCCGGAGGCCGGCTCTCGGCCAAGGCGGTCGCTGGCGTATGATCCGGAGCGCAAGGCATAGGGATGTGCATGCCTAGAGACTACGCGCCGAGAGCCCGCCGCCGCCCGCCGCCACGCAGCCCGGCGGAGGCACTGGCAGCAAAGCTGCTGGGTGTCGCGGCCCGCGGCCGGCCGGCGCTGCCGGCGTTTCTGGCGGGAGCCGCATCCGGCGTCCTGGGGACCGTTCTCGTCCTCTATGTGCCGGCGCTCTGGGCCGAAGACGAGGCCGATGCGGCTGCCGCGGCGCCGGTTGGCGAGACGGCCGCGCTGCCAGCCCTCGTCTACGAGTTCATCGACCGGCTGCCGAACGACGAGGTGGTCACCGGTGTCGTGCCGTACCAGCCGCCGGCGCCCGGCGGCGAAACGGCGTCGCCGTCGCGCACCTACCTGCTGCAAGCGGCCTCCTTCCGCAACCGCGACGACGCGGACGCCATGCGAGCGGACCTGATTCTCGAAGGCATGGCAGTTGCGATCAGCACCGTGCCGAGGCCCGCCGGAGGCGCCTGGCATCGCGTCCTCGTCGGGCCGTTCCCGGGCCAGCGGGAAATGCGCCGCGCCCTGAGCCGCTTGCGGGAGAAGGACATTCCAGCGATGCCGATCCTGTACGCGCCGGCGTCCTCGACGGCCCAGTCGCGCAGGGACCAGGCGTCCCCACGCTGACGCTGCAAGGGTCGTCGTGTAGGATCGCGCACGGGTCGCAGGAACAGCGCGGATCGAAGCAGTGGTGCGAGCGTACTTGAGGGAGGCGGACTCGGAACCGACTGACGACGCTGAAGTGGTTCCCGATGCCGATCCGGACGGGGAGGCGGACCTGGACGAGCAGATCAAGGACCGCATCGTCGCCCGGCTGAGGCGAAAATTCGCGGGGAAGCGTCTGGAGCACTTGGTCGCCAGCATCCTGCGAGCATCGGGCTACGAGGCCGAGCGGACGGAAAGGGGGCCGGACGGCGGCGTCGACATCGTCGCTGGCAAGGACGAGCTGGGGTTCGGTCGGCCACGGCTCTGTGTGCAGGTGAAGGGGCGATCCGGGATGGTGGGCTTGGGGGAGTACGACCGTCTGATGGGCGTTCTCGAGACTTTTCGCGCCGAACACGGTTTGCTCGTGAGCCTGGGCGACTTCACCAAGCCGGTCAAGGAGCGGAACAAGCAGTCGTTCTTCAAGATCCGCCTGTGGGGTCCCGAGGAACTGGCCCAGCGGCTGCTCGAGACCTACGAGGATCTCCCCGTGGACATCCGCACCGACGTGCCGCTGCGCGACCGGAAAGTGCTGGAGGAGGCGGGCGCCGGCTGAACGGTCCACCGTTGCGGGCGCGTCGGCGACGCATGAGGGCGACGCATGAAGATCGGGGGCGCGTGAGGCCCGGTTCGATGGCCACGAGGTAGTCCCTTGCAGCAGTTCCTAGGCACCACGATCCTGTCCGTGCGCCGCGGCGATGCCGTGGTGCTCGGCGGCGACGGCCAGGTGACGTTCGGCAACACCGTCTTGAAGAGCAACGCCCGCAAGGTGCGGCGGCTGGCGGGGCACGACATTCTTGCCGGCTTCGCCGGCGGCACCGCGGACGCCTTCACGCTGTTCGAGCGTTTCGAGGGGGCGCTGGAGAAGTACCAGGGCAACCTCACCCGCGCCGCGGTGGAACTGGCGAAGGACTGGCGTTCGGATCGCGTGCTGCGGCGCCTGGAGGCGCTCTTGGCCGTGGCGGACCGGTCCAAATCGCTGATCGTCAGCGGCAACGGCGAAGTGATCGAGCCGGAGGGCGGCTTGATCGCCATCGGTTCCGGCGGCCCCTACGCCGGGGCCGCGGCCCGGGCCCTGCTCGACGAGACCGAACTGGCCCCGCGGGACATCGTCGCCAAGGGCCTGGCGATAGCCGCGGACATCTGCATCTACACCAATCGCGAGACCACCATCGAAAGCCTATGACCATGACCCCCCGGGAAATCGTCCACGAGCTGGACAAGCACATCATCGGCCAGGACGAGGCCAAGCGCGCCGTCGCGATCGCGCTGCGCAACCGCTGGCGGCGCATGCAGCTGGCCGACGGACTGCGCGACGAAGTGACCCCCAAGAACATCCTCATGATCGGCCCCACCGGGGTGGGCAAGACGGAGATCGCCCGCCGCCTGGCGCGGCTGGCCGGGGCCCCGTTCATCAAGGTGGAAGCCACCAAGTTCACCGAGGTGGGCTACGTGGGCCGGGACGTGGAGTCCATCATCCGGGACCTCGCGGACATCGCCGTGAAGATGCTGCGCGAGCAGGCGATGGCGCGGGTGCAGGCCCGGGCCGAGGATGCCGCGGAGGACAGGATTCTCGACGTGCTGCTGCCGAAGCCGGAGGACGGCGGGCGGGACACCGGGACGACGCGGCAGGTGCTGCGCAAGCGCCTGCGAGAAGGGGATCTGGACGCCAAGGAGGTCGCCATCGAAACCGACGCGGTATCGGTGGGCTTCGAGATCGTCTCGCCGCCTGGCATGGAAGAGCTCACCGGCCAGCTGCAGCGGATGTTCTCCAGCATGAGCGGCACGCGCACACGCACCATGCGCCTGAAGGTGCGCGACGCCCTGCGCCGGCTGCGGGAAGAGGAAGCGCTCAAGCTCATCAACGAGGACGAGCTCAAGGCCGAGGCGGTGGCGGCCGTGGAGCAGACCGGCATCGTCTTCCTCGACGAGATCGACAAAGTGGCGCGACGCCGGGAGACGATGGGGGCGGACGTCTCCCGGGAAGGCGTGCAGCGGGACCTCTTGCCGCTCATCGAGGGCAGCACGGTGAACACCAAGTACGGCATGGTGCGCACGGATCATGTTCTGTTCATCGCCTCCGGCGCGTTCCACTACTCCAAGCCCTCGGACCTCATTCCCGAACTGCAAGGGCGGCTGCCGATTCGGGTGGAACTGTCGGCGCTGACGCCGGCGGACTTCCGCCGCATCCTCTCGGAACCGGACGCCTCGCTCACCGAGCAGTACCAGGCGCTGCTCGCCACCGAGGGGGTGTCGGTGGAGTTCAAGGGGGAGGCGCTGTCGCGCATCGCCGAGATCTCCTGCGCGGTGAACGAGAACACGGAGAACATCGGCGCCCGGCGGCTGCATACCGTGATGGAGCGCCTCCTGGACGAGGTTTCCTTTGCCGCCAGCGACGGCGAGGCCAAAGTGGTGGTGGACGCGAAGTACGTGGACGCCCACCTGGCGGACATCGCGGAGGACCAGGACCTTTCGCGCTACATTCTCTAGCGTTTGGCTCTAGCGTTGGCTCTAGCGTTGGGTTCCTCGAGAATCTCGGAAGATATCGGGCACTCGGGCATCGCATGAGCCCCGTCGGCATCACCTACCACAAGCGCTCCAAGACCTTGGAGCTCGCCTACGCGGACGGCGACTCCAAGGAAATTCCGGCGGAACTGCTGCGCGTGTATTCGCCTTCGGCGGAGGTGCGTGGCCACAGCGAGGCGGAGCGCGTGCTCCAGACCGGCAAGAAGCACGTTGGCGTGCGCACCATCGAGGCGGTGGGCAACTACGCCATCCGCATCGCCTTCGACGACGGCCACGACACCGGCATCTACTCCTGGGCTTTTCTTGCGGATCTGGCCGAGCACCAGGACCGCTACTGGCAGAACTATCTGGCCGAGCTGAAGGCCGCGAACGCCTCGCGGCTGCCGGCGATTCCAGTGGGCCGGTGGACGCCGCCCGGCGAGGCCCGACGCGGCTGAGATTGCCGTTTTCTTGGCTCAACAGACCGGAGCAACCACCTCTGTCGATCCGATTCAAGCGGGGCTGGCACCTACTTCCTGAGCTTTCCTTCTGCAATCAATGGCTTGCGATCACCCGACTGAAGATGATCGTGGCCTTGGTGGCTTGGGGCGGGACGGACCGCGTGATCGCGGCCTGGGCCTGAAATGCCCCGGTCGAACGTGGCGCCGATGCTGGTGGTGGAGCAGACGCGGCGGATTCTCGAGGGCGTCGGCGGGCTACCTGGCCTCTGGGCAGAACATGTAGCCCTTGCCCCATACCGTGCGGATGAACACGGGCGCTGCCGGATTGGCCTCGATCTTGCTGCGCAGGCGCGTAACGCGCACGTCGATGCTGCGATCGAAGGGCGCGCGCGGGGCGCCGGTGAGCAGATCGAGGAGGCGATCCCGGTCCAACACCTTGTTCGGATGGCGGACCAGAATGCACAGCAGATCGAACTCGCCGGAGGTCAGGGCAACCGGCTTGCCGGACTTGGTGAGCCGATGGCCGGCGACGTCCAGGCGGAAATCGCTGAACTCGACTACCGGAGCCGTGTTGGGGGCGCCGGTGCGCCGCAGCACGGCCCGCACCCGGGCCAGCAGCTCCCGGGGATTGAAGGGCTTGCCGAGGTAGTCGTCGGCACCCACCTCGAGGCCGACGATGCGGTCCACTTCCTCGCCTTGCGCCGAGACGATGACGATGGGCACGTCCGTGGTCCGCTTCAGGCGCTTGGCAATGGAAAGACCGTCCTCGCCGGGCAGCATGAGATCCAGGATCACCAGCGCCACGTCTTCCGCGCCGAGGGCCGCGTCCATCTCGGCGCCGTCCGGCACGGCGACGACGCGGTAGCCTTGTCTGGTCAGGAACGCGCCGATCAGCTCCCGCAGCTCGGCGTCGTCGTCGACGAGCAGCAGCGTCTGTCGCGCCTCCACGGTGTGGTCCGCGTGGCTGCAAACCAGCTGGCGCTAGGACCGGCGACGCAGCGCCGCAGGTCCTTTGCGCCCTGTGGCCGTGCTGGCGATGCGGCGACCTCGCACCGCACCAGCCAGCACCGCGCACGTCGGGTCAGGCGCGCTCGAACAGCCCTGCCGCCCCTTGGCCGCCGCCGATGCACATGGTCACCACGCCGTAGCGCTTGTTGCGGCGTTCGAGTTCCCGCAGGATGGTGCCGGTACAGCGGGAACCAGTCATGCCGAAGGGATGGCCGATGGAAATGCTGCCGCCGTTGACGTTGTACCTGTCGTTGTCGAGGTCCAGCTCGTTGCGGCAGTACACGCACTGCGAGGCGAAGGCTTCGTTCAGCTCCCACAGGTCGACGTCGTCCTTGTGCAGGCCGGCGTTCTCCAGCAGGCGGGGGATGGCGAACACCGGGCCGATGCCCATCTCGTCCGGCTCGCAGGCCGCCACCGTGAAGCCACGGTACACGCCCATCGGCTTGATGCCGAGCTGGTTGGCCCGCTCGGCGCTCATCAGCAGCGTCATCGAGGCGCCGTCCGAGAGCTGGGAGGCGTTGCCGGCGGTCACCGTGCCGTCCTCCTCGAAGGCTGGCGCCAAGCCGGCGAGGCCGTCGAGGGTGGTGGTGGGGCGGTTGCACTCGTCGCGATCGACGATCGCTTCCACCATGCTCTCTTCGCCGGTTGCCTTGTCCACCTTCTTCATCGTCACCGTCATCGGCACGATTTCCTCGCCGATCCAGCCCGCGGCCTGGGCCTTCGCATAGCGCTGCTGGCTTTGCAGGGCGTACTCGTCCTGCATCTCGCGGGTCACCTGGTAGCGGCGGGCGACCACTTCGGCGGTATTGCCCATCGCCATGAAGATGGCCGGCTTCTCTTCGACCAGCGTCGGATTGCGGGTGTCGCCGCCCCGGGGCGAACGGGTGGCGCCGGAGATGGAGTCCACGCCGCCAGCCATGGCGATCTCCGTCTGCCCGGAGGCGATCTGGTTGGATGCGATGGCGATGGATTGCAGGCCCGAGGAGCAGAAGCGGTTGATGGTCATGCCAGCCGTGGTGATCGGCAGCCGGGACAGCACCACGGCCAGCCGCGCCAGATTGCCGTCCTGCTCGCCGGTATGGTTGGCAGCGCCGACGACCACGTCTTCCACTTCCTTGGCGTCGACGTTCGGGTTCCTGTCGAGCAGCGCGTCGATGCAGTGCGCCAGCATGTCGTCGGACCGGGTCAGGTTGAAGCTGCCGCGATGGGACTTGGCAAGCCCGGTGCGGACGCTGTCGACGACTACGACTTCTCGTACAGCCATTGGTTTCCCCCTACTGTTGATGGCGGCCCACGCCAGTGCCGGAGCCGCATCGAGCGATGGCTGGGGTCGGCACCTTGGCGTCGTCCCGCGTCGCTGCAATCCGGCCGGCCCACCAGCCGAGCCAAGACGGTCAGCATAGCGCAATCGCTGCCTGGAATGGCGAGCGGCGGTTCCGGCGTTCCGGCCCGGCTAGCGCCTCGATCCGGGAAGGGTCCGCGTCGGCGTCGGCACCGGTCTAGCGGGGCTGCATGCGGATGCCGCCGTCGAGACGGATGGTCTCGCCGTTCAGGTAGGGGTTCTCCACGATTTGCCTGGCGAGCAGCGCGAACTCCCGGGCCGCGCCCAAGCGGTGGGGAAACTGCACCATTTCCAGCAGCGGCTGCCGCACCCGGTCCGGTGCGCCGAGCATCATCGGCGTCTCGAAGATGCCCGGTGCGATGGTGCAGACGCGGATGCCGGATCTGGCCAGATCCCGGGCGATGGGCAGCGTCATGCCCACCACGCCGCCCTTGCTGGCGCTGTACGCCGCTTGGCCGATCTGGCCGTCGAACGCCGCCACCGACGCGGTGTTGACGATCACGCCGCGCTCGCCGTCGTCGCCGTGGGGCTCGTTCTTCGCCATGTGCGCGGCGCACAGCCGCAGCGTGTTGAAGGTTCCCACCAGGTTCACTTGGACGACGAAGGCGAACGCCTCCAGGGCCAGCGGGCCGTCCCGTCCGACGGTGCGTCCGGCAGCGCCGATGCCAGCGCAGTTGACGTTGATGTGGATGGCGCCGAAGCGCTCGGCGGCCTGGGCGACCGCGGCCTCCCCGGAAGCGGCGTCGGTAACGTCCACCGGGAAGGCAGCCGCCGCCTCGCCAAGCGTCGCGGCCGTCTGCGCGGCCAGCTCCGCGTTGCGGTCCAGGATCGCCACTTGCCCGCCGGCGGCGACCACGGCCTCCGCGGTGGCCCTGCCGAGGCCGGAAGCGCCGCCGGTGACGACCGCCACTTTGCCGTTGATGTCCATGCTGTCTCCGCTTGTGCGAGTGGATCGGTCTGGCGCGAACGGGCCGCGTCGCCGCAATGGCCGCCGGACGCGCGATGGCCGCGAGCGCGAATGATAGCTGCCGGCGGCAAGCCGCTTTCCGTCTCCCGCCGCTGCAATCCGTTGGCGCCTATGATGGCGGTCATGTGCTACGAACCGCCGCCGGAACTGTGCGCCGCTGGCCGCCGCTTCGGCGTGCCGGACACGCTGCTGGTGCCCGGCTTTCTGCCGCAGCGCCAGGCCGATGCGCTGCTGGCGTGGCTGCTCGGGGACGGCAGCTGGCAGGCGGAGAGAATCACGCTGTTCGGCCGCGAGCGAGTCGCGCCACGCCTGATGGCATGGTACGGCGAGGCGGGCGCCAGCTACCGCTACAGCGGCGTCGACCGGCCCGCCACCGGCTGGCCCTCCTGCCTGGCGCTGCTGGCGCGGCGGACCGGGGCCGCGGTCGGCTGGCGCTTCAACTACGTGCTTGCGACCCGCTACCGGCACGGCGGGGACCGCCTGGGATGGCATGCGGACGACGAGCGGGACCTCGGCCCCGCGCCCGTCATCGCCTCCCTGAGCCTGGGGGCGACGCGAACGTTGCGGGTGCGGCCCCGGCGGGGCGGCGCGAGCGTTGGGTGCGCGCTGACCCACGGCTCGCTGGTGCTGATGTGGGGCGCAAGCCAACGCGACTACAAGCACGCGGTGCCCGGCACGGCGCGGCCGGTGGGCGAGCGGCTGAACTTGAGCTTCCGGCTGGTCGGGGGCGAACGTCGACGGGCCGTCCCTCGTTGACGGCGCGCCTCCCGCCCAGCCTCCTGCCCAACACTCTGGGCGTGCGGTGCGTTGTCGAGGAACTCAAGGACGTCGCGCACCAGGACGCCTTGGCGGAGAGCCTGCTGGATGCCGAAGCCAGAGGCGCGCCGGCGACAGTGGTGGGGGGCGGTTCCAACCTGGTGCCGCTGGCGCGGCTTCCGGGCATGGCGTTGCGGCCGCGCATTCGGGGCCTCGCCTTCGAACGCCTGGCGGCGGACGAGTGGCGCGTGGTCGCTGGCGCCGGGGAGACATGGCACGAGCTGGTGCGCTCGGCGCTCGGCCGGGGCATAGGGGGGCTGGAGAATCTGGCCCTGATCCCCGGCTGGGTGGGCGCCGCGCCGGTGCAGAACATCGGCGCCTACGGCCGCGAGCTGGCCGAGGCGGTGGAGTCCGTGGTCGTCTTCGACCGCCGCCGCGGCGTCGTCAGGCGCTTGCCGGCAGCGGCCTGCGGCTTCGGCTACCGAGACAGTCTGTTCAAGACCGCGGCGCCGGATCGCTACGTTGTCCTGCAACTCGATCTGAGGCTGCGGCAGCGGGCCCCGGAGACCGGCTACGAGGACGTCTCGCGGGAGCTCGCCCGCCTCGGCGGCGGCGTGACGGCCACGGCCGTCGCCGAGGCGGTGGTGCGGGTGCGACGGCGCAAGCTGCCGGACCCCAGGCGCATCGGCAACGCAGGCAGCTTCTTCAAGAACCCGGTGCTGACCGCCACCGAGCTGGATCGGGTCCGGGCGCGCGTCGACGTAGACGCCTTTGCCGTCCCGGGCGGGAGCGCGGCTGCCGATCCCGAGGGTGGTCGCTGGAAGATACCCGCAGCGCGTTTGATCGACTGCGCCGGCTGGAAAGGCGTTCGGCGCGGGGCGGTAGCGGTGTGGCCTCGGCAGCCTCTGGTGCTGGTCAACTGCGGCGGCGCCAGCGGCAGGCAGGTCCTGGACTTGGCTCGCGCCATAGCCGAGGACGTGGCGACCAAGTACGGCGTCGCGCTTGAACTGGAACCCGCCGTGGTCGGCGTGGACTGACCGCCCGGTGCGAACGGCATCGCATGGTCGAGGACCGGTACGCCGCCGGCTCAGCGGCCGGCGGCGGGCCAGTAGCAGCCGGCTACTCGGCCGCCTCTGCGACTTGCCGCCGGCGCATCTCCCGGGGATCGTTGGCGGCGCGGCCAGGCGCGGCCGCGGCCGGGAACGCTGGTTCCCCGGCGCTGGCCGGCGGTTCGCTGCGCTCCCGGGCCGGCCCAGCGGCCTCCGGGGTTGCCGCTTCGCGGGCGACTGCTTCGCCGCGGGCGACTACTTCGCCCGGGGCGGTTGCGCCGCTGTCGCCGCCGTGGCGCGGGTCGTTGCTGGCCCTTTGGTCCGGCGTAGACGCATCTTCTCGCGGCGCCGGGGCGGCTTGCTGTTGGTCCGCACTGGCCGCGGCGGCCTCGGCGGTGCCCGATGCGGTCGCGGCCGGCGACGGAGCGGGCACGTTGGCGCCGACGCTGCGGCGGTCCCGGCGCGGCTTGCGGCGGCTGGCCGCGATGGCCTCCGGCGTGACGGCGGACGCCGCGGCCACGGCCATGCGGCGCCGCTCGCGTTCGTCGTCGGGCTGCTCCTGCGCGGGGCTGTCCCGCTCCTGGTGCTGGTTGTCGGAGGCGGCCTGCCGCGGACCCTGGCGCGGGACGTCGCCGCTGCGCGGCCCGCCGCCGCCCCGCCGCCGGCGGCGCCGGCCGCCCTCGGTCGGGCTGTGGTCGCCGGACCGGGGCTGCACGCTGCGCTGCCGCTCGTTGCGCTGCCGCTCGTTGCGCTGCCGCTGGCCGCCGCGGGCGCTGTTCTCGCTGCGCTCCTGCGGGCCGCGCTGGGCCGGGCGACGTCGTCGCGCACCGCGCTGATCGTCGCGGCTGCCGCGCCGCGCTTGGCCGTCGGCGCGGCGCCCGCGTTCGCCGGCTGCGCGGCCGGTCCGCTCCGCGCCGCTGCGTCCGCGACTGCGCTGGCTGGCAGTCGGCTTCTCGACGGCGGCCGGCGTTGGCGTTCGGCTGCCGAACAGTTTCGCGAGCAGGTTGCCTAGGAAGCCCTTGGTGCCGGCATCGCCCTCGGCGTTGGCGGGCGCCTCATCGGCGACCGCCGAGCTATCGGCGACCGCCGGCCGCGGCGGCGCCGGGGGCGGCACGGCCTTCACCGCTGCCTGCTGCGGCGGCCTCGGCGGACGGTCCCGCACCTCCGGCAAGTCGACCATGGTCGCGTCCATGAACTCGTAGCTGGCCATGCTGCCTTCCGTCTCCAGCGTGTCGTCGCGGATGCGCTTGATCTCGTACTGGGGCGTGTCGAGATCGGCCGCCGGCACGATCACCAGATGCGTCTTGGTGCGGTGCTCGAGATCGGCCACTTCGCGCCGCTTTTCGTTCAGCAGGTAGGCAGCGATGTTGAGCGGCACCCTGGCCCGCACCATGGAGCTGCGCTGCTTGAGCGCTTCCTCTTCCACCACGCGCAGGATCGACAGCGCCAGGGACTTGAGGTCGCGGATGCGCCCTTGCCCCGAACAGCGCGGGCAGATCTCGGTGGTGAGTTCCTGCAGCGACGGCCGCAGGCGCTGGCGGGACATCTCCATCAGGCCGAAGCGGGAGATGCGGCCCACCTGCACTCGCGCCCGGTCGGCTTGCAGGGCGGCGCGCATCCGGTCTTCGACGGCGCGTTGGTTCTTGTTCGTGGCCATGTCGATGAAGTCCACCACCACCAGGCCGCCGATGTCCCGCAGGCGCAGCTGCCGGGCGATCTCGTCGGCTGCCTCGAGGTTGGTGGTGAGGGCCGTCTCCTCGATGTCCGCGCCCTTGGTGGCGCGCGCGGAGTTGATGTCGATGGACACCAGCGCCTCGGTGGGGTCGATCGCCACGCTGCCGCCGGATTGCAGTTTCACTTCCCGCTGCGACGCCGCCTCGATCTGGCTCTCGATCTGGTAGCGGTTGAACAGCGGCACGGTCTCGTCGTAGAACTTGATGCGCTCCTTGTAGTGCGGCATCACCGGGTCGATGAACTCCCGGGCCTGTTCGTAGGCATCCTTGCCGTCGATCAGCACCTCGCCGATGTCGCGCCGCAGGCAGTCCCGAATGGCGCGCACGATGACGTTGTTCTCCTGGTAGAGGAGCGCCGGGGCGCGCAGCTCGGCTGCCGCCTTGGCAATGGCGTCGTGCAGCTGCAGCAGGTACTCCAAGTCCCACTTGAGGTCCGTGGCGTCCCGGTCCACCCCCGCGGTGCGAACGATCACGCCCATGCCGTTCGGGATGTCCAAGGCGGACAGCGCCTCCCGCAGGGAGTCGCGGTTGTCGCCGTCGATGCGGCGGGAGATGCCGCCGGCTCGGGGGTTGTTCGGCATCAGCACCAGGTAGCGGGCGGCGATGCTGAGGAAGGTGGTGAGGGCGGCGCCCTTGTTGCCGCGCTCCTCCTTCTCTACTTGGACGACGAGCTCCTGCCCCTCGTGCAGGATGTCGCGGATGTTGACCTTGCCTTCGCCCGGGTCCTTGGCGAAGCAGGAGCGGGCGATCTCCTTGACCGGCAGAAAGCCGTGGCGGCCGGCCCCGAACTCGACGAACGCGGCCTCGAGGCTGGGTTCTACCCGGCTGACCCGGGCCTTGTAGATGTTGCCTTTCTTCTGCTCGTAGGTGCGGTTCTCGATGTCGAGGTCATAGAGCTTCTGCCCATCGACCAGGGCGACCCGCACCTCTTCGGGCTGGGTCGCGTTGACTAGCATGCGTTTCATGGTGACGGTTCCGTGTTGCCGACGGCTCGGAACGCGCGACTGTCGTCGTGGCTGGTCGCATCCCTGCCCGGCGGCCGCCATCGGCGGCCGGCGATCCGGCCGGTGCCGCGGCACCGCCGACGCCTGCGGACGTGGCAGGGATGTTCGGTAGACTGTGCGCTCTCATGGGTGCGCTAGGCCCGCGTAGGGCATCTTCCTTGACCTGGCGGCCAGCCTGCTGGTTCGAGACGAACAGCGGTTCGAGACGAACAGGTGGCGCTGGCGCTCCGACGCCGGACGTTTGGTCTGTGGCGACGGTTGCTGACGGCGTTCTCCGCGCTGCGAGGCGTCGTTCTTGGGGGGGCTCCCTTGGGTACGCAACAGCGCACACAGCCGGCCGGCACTGTTGTGCGGGCTGGCAGCAGGAGCATCCCCGGCACAATAGCACAGCGCCAACCGGCCGCACAACAGCGATTTTTGCCCCTGTTGCCCCTGCGATCCGCCGCGGCCCAGCCGCCGCGTCTACTCGTCCCGGCCTGCCGGCCGGCTTGGTCCGCGGCTGCGGTGTTATGGTTTGCGGACCGCGAGGCTGTCGCGCAGCGGAGCAGAGGACGGAATGGGCCGACTACGCACTGCTTCCGGGCGGGCGGGATCCGCGAACCAGGCAATACCGGCCCCTGGCGCCCTGCCAGGCACAGCGGCCACTGTGCGTCGGGCCGCCGAGGCGTCTGCCGCCGCTGCCACCCGGCGCGCTGCGCTCAAGCGCTTGGCGGCCTTGGTCGCCGGCCCCCTGATTCTCGGCCCGCGGGCTCGCGCAGCCGCGTCGAAGCGGCTGAACGTGCTGATGTGGTCGGACTACCTGCCGGCAGCCATGCTGGCGGCCTTCGAGGCGGAGACGGGCGTCGCCGTCCACCACACCGGCATCGGCTCCAACGAGGAGATGATCGCCAAGATGAGGGCGACCCGGGGGCGCGGCATCGATCTCGTGAGCCCCACCAACATGCGATCTCCGCAGTGGGCGCCCCTCGGCCTGTTGCAGCCCCTCGACTTCACCCGCCTGGGCAACGTCGAGCTGCTCAATCCGGCCATGCGCCGAGTAGGCGAGGCGGAGTGGAACTTCGGCGGCGAGGGACCGCACTGGCTGCCGCTGGTGTGGGGCACCGAGGGCATCGCCTGGCGCACGGACCGATGGCGGCCGGCGCGGTCCGACGGCCTGCCGAGCTATGGCGAGCTCTGGCAGGATGCCTTGAGAGGCAAGACGATGATGCGCCCCCACTCGGGGATGCTGGGCGCCGGCTTGCACCTGGAGGCCGTCGGGGCGCTGCCCGCCGGCGCCATGCGCGCCGCCTACGAGGACGAGGCGGCCATGCGCCGCACCTGGCAGACGGTCGCCGACTTCTGCATCGCCAACAAGCGCCAGATCAAGCTCTTCTGGAACGACGCGGATACCCAGAAGAACGGCTTGCTGAACGAAGGCGTCGTTGCCGGGCAAACCTGGGACGGCCCGCCCATAAAGCTGATGGAGGCCGGGGAACCGGTGCAGTACCGCGCGCCGGTGGAAGGCGCGCTGGCCTGGGTGGACGGCCTGGCGCTGTCCCAGGCGGCGGCGAACGTCGACGCCGCATACGCCTTCATCGACTACTGCTTGCGGCCCGAGGTGGCCGGCCGCAGCATCGACGGCGGCGAGGACGCCGGCTGGGGCGGCGGGCACGGCTACAACTCCGCGGTGCGCGGCGCCGGCAGGCACGCCAGCGCCCGCTATGCGCCGGTGTTCGCGTCGGTCTATCCTGGCAGCGCCTTGGCCAACCTGTGGCCGTGGCCGCGGGAGCCGCAGTGGTACGCCGATGCCCGCACGGAGTTCCGCAACCGGTTCGTCAATGCCTGAGGCTTCGCGGGCCGTCGACAGATCGCGCACCGGGGCGGTCCGCATCGACGGCGTCAGCGTCCGCTTCGGCGATCTGCTTGCCGTCCGGGACGTGCGGGTGGACATCGCCGCCGGCACCTTCTTCAGCTTTCTGGGTCCGTCGGGCTGCGGCAAGACGACGCTGCTCCGGGCCATCTCCGGCTTCGTCGAGCCTTCCGCTGGCGACATCCGCATCGGCGGCCGCAGCATGACCGGCCTGCGTCCGAACAAGCGCCCGACGGCGCTGGTGTTCCAGAGCCTCGCGCTGTTCCCGCTGATGCCGGTTTGGGAGAACATCGCGTTCTCGCTGGCGGTGCGCGGCGTGGGGCGCAGCGTCCGCCGCAAGCGGGCGGACGAACTGCTGGAGCTCATCGCGCTGCCCGGCCAGGGCGATCGGATGTGCCACGAGCTCTCCGGCGGCCAGCGGCAGCGGGTGGCGGTCGCCCGAGCGCTGGCCGCAGCGCCGGAAGTGCTGCTGCTCGACGAGCCGCTGTCGGCGCTGGACCTCAAGCTGCGCCAGCACATGCGAACGGAGTTGCGGGCGATCCAGAGGCGCGTGGGCATCACCTTCGTCTACATCACCCACGACCAGGGCGAAGCCCTGGCGATGTCCGACCAGGTAGCCGTGATGCGCGACGGCGGCATCGAACAAGTGGCGGACGGCAACGAGCTCTACGACCGTCCGGCGTCGGCTTTCGTGGCTTCCTTCGTTGGCGAGAACAATGCGTTCCCGGGGCGCGTCTCGGCAGTGGCCGCCGGGCAGGCGACGGTGGCGACGGACGTCGGGCCACTGCGGGCGGACTGCGGCGAGCAGCCGCTGGCGCCGGGGGACGAGGCCATCGTATTCGTGCGCCCGGAGGCGCTGCGGCTGGGTGCCGAAGGGACCTTGGGCGAGATGGACAACGTGCTCCACGCCGCCGAGAAGGCGAGGGAGTTCGAAGGTCGGTTCTGGCACGTCTTCCTCGAAGTAGGCGGAGCGCGTCGTCCGGCGATCGCGGCCCAGCTGCACGGCGGCGGCCCGGCGGGGCAGGGCCCTCGCGGCGGGCTGCAGGTCGGATTCTCGGCGAAGCGCGCCGTGGCGCTGCCGGCTGGCCCCCTTGCCGCCGGCTAGCGGCTGCCCTTCGCCTGCCTGACCGCGACGATGGTTCTCTGGCCGAGGGCGGTATTCGCTCGCTACGGCGCTGGCGTCGGCGCCGCCTTGCTGGCGCTGGCGGGATTCTGGGTGCTTCTGCTCATCCTGCTGCCGCAGTTGACGATGGCGGACTTTTCGCTGCGGCCCAATCTGCCGCCGGCGGAACGCGGCGGGCCCCTCGACGGGTACACGCTGGAACACTATGCCTACCTGGTGTTCGGCAGCGGCCAGTCCGGCACCTTCAACACGGTCGACCTCGCCGTGTTCGCGCGCACCCTGCTGGCAGCGCTCTGCGTCACCGTCGTCGACCTCGCGCTCTGCTACCCCGTCGCCTACCTCCTGGCGCAGTCGGCGCCGCGGTCGGGACAGGGCGGCTGGACGCGGCTGATGGTGCTGGCGCTGGTGGTGCCGTTCTGGGTGAACGAAATCCTGCGGGCCTTCGCGTTCCGCATCCTGTTCGGCGACAGCGGCGTGCTGAACGGCTTGCTGCTGGGCCTCGGCGTTGCGGAGCAGCCGGTGGACTTCATCCGTGCCGACGTCGCCCTCTACGGCGGTTTGGCCTACGCCTTCGTCCTGCTCATGATCTTCCCGCTCTACAACGCCTTGGAGAGCCTGGACCGCAGCCAGGTCGAGGCGGCGCGGGACATGGGCGCCTCCGTCGTCGCCACCCATTGGCGGGTGGTGATCCCGTTCGCCAAACCGGGCATCAGCGCCGGCTGCACGATGGTGTTCATGCTGAGCGCCGGCGCCCTCGCCGTGCCGCAGATCCTGGGCGGGCCGAGCAGCCTCTGGTTCACGCAGCTCGTCTACCAGTGGTTCAACACCGGCAACAACTGGCCCCGGGGCTCGGCCTACGCCATCGTGCTGCTGGTCTCCACGGTGCTGCTGGTGCTGCTGGCCATGCGCCTGTTCAAGGTGCGCCTGGCGCAGCTGGGCCAATGACCGCGGACGCCTTCGCCAAGGTCTGCCTGGCGGCGTTCGTCGGCCTGTTCTTCCTCTACCTGCTCGCGCCGCTTCTGGTCATGGGCGTGACCGCCTTCAACAGCGCGCCCTTCCCGCGCATTGCGCCCTTCGAGTGCTTCACCGTGGAATGGTTCGGGGCGCTGACCGCCGACGGCCGGCTCATGGCGGGGCTTGCCAGCAGCGTCGTCATCGGCATTGGCGTGGTGGCGCTGTCGGTGCCCATCGGCCTGGCCGCCGCCCTGCTGCTGACCCAGGCGCCGGACCGCCTGCGGCCGTGGTACTACACCGTGGGGATTTCGCCGATTCTCATCCCCGGAGTGGTGCTGGGCATCGCCACGCTGGTGTTCTGGGACCGCCTCGGCCGAATGTTCGGCGCCAGCGAGGAGAGCGTCTTCTACGATGGCATCTTCCTCACCATCGTCGGCCAGACGACCTTCGTATCCGCCTACTGCCTGCTGATTTTTCTGGCCCGGCTGCAACGGTTCGACGCCGCGCAGGAGGAAGCGGCCAGGGACCTCGGCGCAACCCCTGCCCAGTCGTTCCGCAGAGTGCTGTTGCCTTTCCTGAAGCCGGCCGTAGGTTCGGCCGCGGTGCTCGCCTTCCTGGCGTCCTTCGAGAACTACAACACCACGGTGTTCACCAGCCTCACCACCGAGACCCTGGTGACGGTGCTGGCGAGCAAGGTCCGCTTGGGCATCAGCCCGTCGATCAGCGCCCTCGCGGTGCTCATCGTGGGCCTGACGCTGCTCGGCGCCGCGGCCTACGAGATCCTCAAGCGTCGGGAGGCGAAGGCCGGCGGGACGCCGGCCCCGAGCCGGCGCTGGTCGGCGCAGCTGGCGAGCCCGGCCTTGGCGGTGCTCGCGGCCATCGCCGTCGCCGGCGTCGGCACCGTCTACTTCGCGGGGACGCTGGGCGTCGACGAGTGCAAGGCCGCGGTCGCAGCGGAGAAGCAGCGGCGGGCCCGGGAGCGGCTGCAAGCGTTGCCGGCGCCGGTTTCCGCGCCGGCGCCGGGCGGGGAGATCGGCGAGACGCCGGCCTTCGATCTGTTCGCGCCCGGCAGCCTGGACGTGCCGCAGACAGCAAGCGGGGACGGCACGGAGGCCGAGCCTCGACACACGGGCGGGGCCTTTGCGCCAGCCGATCTGGCGCCGAGCAGCGGCGCGCCCGCGGACTCGCGGGTGCCGCCCGAGTCCTCGCCGCCGGCACCGAAGGGCTGAGCGCGGGCTAGTGCGCTGGCAGGAGAGACTGGGGCCATGAGCATGGCGAATGGAGCACCGCCGCCAAGACGCGATGCCACGCCCTTGGTCGTCGACGTCGACGGCACGCTGATCCAAGGCAACCTGCTGGTCGAGGGCCTGGCGCAGCTACTTGCCCGGGCGCCGGCCAAGGTACTGGCGCTGTTGCCGTGGCTGCTGCGCGGACGGGCGTTCCTCAAGCGCAAGGTGGCCGAAGCGGCGACGGTGGCGCCGGAGACGCTGGTCCGCAACCCGCAGGTGGCTGCGGAAATCGAAGCCGCTCGTAGCGCCGGTCGGCCAGTGCATCTCGCCACCGGTGCCGATGCGCTGGCGGCGGCACCGGTGGCCATGGCAGTCGGCGTGGCCGACGTGTTCGCATCCGACGGCAGGGCGAATCTGGTCGGACGCAAGAAGGCCGAGGCGCTGGTCGCCGCGTTCGGCCGGGGCGGCTTCGACTACATCGGCGACGAGCGACGGGACTTGCCGGTGTGGCGGTGCGCCAGGCGGGCGGTTGGCGCTGGTCTCGGCCGGCGCTTGCAGGCCAAGGTGCGCGGCATCGACCCGCAGGCGCGGTTCCTGCAGGGGCAGAGCGGCGGTCTCCGGGCCTACGTCCAGGCGCTGCGGCCGGCGCATTGGAGCAAGAACGCGTTGCTGTTCGTGCCGCTTCTGGCGGCCCACGAGACGGCCTTGGCATCGTGGCTTGCGGTGCTTGGCATGTTTGCGGCGTTCTCGGCCCTCGTCTCCGGCACCTACGTGCTGAACGATCTCCTGGACCTGCCCCACGACCGCCGCCATGCGCATAAGCGGCGCCGGCCGCTGGCCAGCGGCCGGCTGCGGGTGGGACGTGCGCTCGGCGTTGCTCTGGCGCTGCTCGCCGGAGGCTTGGCGACCGCGTTTGCGTTGTCGACTGCGGGCGGCTTGTGCCTGCTCGCGTATCTGCTGCTGACGTCGGCCTACACGCTGGCTCTGAAACGGCAGTTGTTCCTGGACGTGCTGGTCATCGCCGGACTGTTCGCGGTTCGCCTGGTCGCCGGCGCCGTTGCGGCGGCAGTGCCGATCTCGGCCTGGCTGGTGGCGTTTTCGCTGTTCCTGTTCCTGTCGCTGGCAATCGCCAAGCGCTCGACGGCACTGCGCGACGAGGCACCAGTGCTAGGCGGCCGCGGCTACGTCGGCCAGGACGCAGTGGCGCTGACGGTACTCGGCGGCGCCAGCGCCTTCGCCGCGGTGGTGGTGCTGGCGCTGTACATCCAGAGCCCGGTCGTTGCGGCGCTCTACGACCGGCCGGCGGCCCTTTGGCTCGCTTGCCCGCTGTTGATCTACTGGCTGAGTCGCGTGGTGCTGCTGGCCAACCGCGGCGCTCTGGACGAGGATCCGATCGTGTTCGCGCTTCGGGACCGGGCCAGCTGGCTCATGGTCCTCGGGCTGTTGGTCGCGTTCGCCCTGGCCTTGCCGTAAGCGCCGACTGGCCGAGATCAGAAACGCAGACGCTTGAACAAGCGCTCCGGCATCGCCCGCACGGCCAGCGCGATCAAGCGCCAGATGGCGGGCGAGTAGACCACGTCCCGCCGTCGCCGGACTGCCCGCAGGACTGTCCTGGCGACCTGCTCCGGCGTCGCCGTGAGCATGGGCGGCAGCGCCATGCCGGCCGTCATGCGCGTGTACACGAAGCCCGGCTTGACCGTCAGCACGTGGACGCCAGTGCCGGTCAGCCTGGCCCGCAGCCCGGAGAGAAACGCCGAGAAGCCGGCCTTCGCCGAGCCGTAGACGTAGTTCGCGGCCCGGCCGCGCTCGCCAGCCACCGAGCTGACGCCCACCAGGACGCCGCTGCCGCGTTGGGCGAAGCGGGCCGCCAGGACGCCCAGGGCGAGCGCCGGCGCTTCGTAGTTGGTGCGCATCACCAGCGCCGCCTCGCCGGGGTCTTTTTCGCTGGCGGCCTGTTCGCCGAGCAGACCGACAGCGCAAACGGCCAGATCCGGCAGCGGCGCAAGGCCATCCGCCCAGCTGCCGTCCCCGGCCTGCGCCAGCGCCTCGAACAGGTGCGTCTGCACGGGTACGCGGCTCCGCGCCCCGATGTCGGCCGCCTCGCGCTGCAGCTGGTCCGCGTTTCGAGCAGCCAGCTGCAAGCGCCAGCCATCGGCCGCCAGCTCCCGGGCGATGGCGCGGCCGATGTCCGAGGTGGCACCCAGAACCAGCGCCGTGCTCGGTCCGACTGCCGAGGGTTCCGCACTCACAGTCGCAGTCGCTCTGCCAACGCGGACGTGAACTTTGGAGCGCTGCCGACGCTGGTTCGGACCGCGGTGAAGGCACCCACCCGAGGGTAGCCCTGCCGCAACCGCCGGGGCGTACTGTGGGCGTCCTTGGCCAGATACACCCGACCACCGTGATCGTGGGCTACCGCGTCCAGGGCATCGAGCAACGCCGGCGTCTCTCGGCGCATCGGCAGGTCCAGCGCCAGCGTGTAGCCGCGCATGGGAAAGGACAGCGGCGCGTCGCTGCCGGCGCCGAACAGCTTCAGCACCGCCAGATAGGCGCCGAGGCCGGCCCTTTCCATTGCCTTCATCAGCGCCAGCAGCCCCGCCGCGCTGGCCGCCATCGGCAGGACGCACTGATGCTGAACGAAGCCGCGGCGGCCGTACGCGAGGTTCCAGTCGCGCAGCCGGTCGAGGGGAAAGAAGAAGCGCTCGCAGTGGGTTGCGGAAGGCGGCGGACGCCTGCCCCGGGGGCGGCTGCGCCGGGCCGAGAGGGCGTAGTGAAGGTGGTTGAAGGCCGCTACGGTGGTCGGCCGAAGCAGGGGCGCCAGCGCCTTCCAAGGCGGCCGCAACGGGTTGCCGGCAGCCGCTGCCAGCGGTGCTCGTTGCTGCTCCGGAGGCAGCCTCGACCGTGGCGCGAACCGGCCAAGCGAGAGAACGCATCGACCCCGGGGCCCGTTGCGCCCCTGGCAGTCGACCCACGCGACGCTGAAGGGCCAGTCGTCCTCGTCCGACTGTTCGCCGGCCTCGAACAGCGACATGGCCTCGGCGAGGCTGCGGGTAGCGGCGGTCTTGGTTTCCACAAAGGCGGTTTCGATGCGCCGCAGGCGGAAAGTAGCGGCCAGTATCGCCCCGGTGAGGCCCATGCCGCCCTGCGTCGCCCAGAACAGCTCGGCGTTCTGCTCACGGCTGCAATGGCGGGTCTGGCCATCGCCGGTCAGCAGCACGAACGACTCCAAGTGGCCGCCGAAGCTGCCGTCGCGCTGGTGGTTCTTACCGTGGACGTCGGCGGCGATCATGCCGCCAACGGTGACGAAGCGCGTGCCGGGCACCACCGGCGGGAACCAGCCCCGGGGCACGAACACGCGGACGATGTCCGCCAGCAGAACGCCTGCCTCGCAGGTCAGGGCGCCGCTGTCGGCGTCGAAACGCTGCAGGCGGTCCAGCCCCAGCATGGACAGCGTCAGCTGCGGGTTGAGGGCGGCGTCGCCATACGCCCGCCCGGCGCCGCGGGCTATCAGGCTGCCGCCAGAAGCCAGGTAGTGGTGCGCGTCCGCCGCCTGCCGCGCAGTCGCCAGACGGCAGGAAAGCACGCGCTGGCGGCCCCAGCCGGCGAGCGCTGCCGCTGCGTGGCGGCCGGAGTGCTCCCGCGGCCCTTGCATGGCGGGCATTGTAAAGGCACTGTCGCCGGCGGCTCGGCCGGCGCGTACGCCGTCGAACCAAGAGCTGCGTCTCCCTTCTATCCGCCGAGGCATGCTCGCATGGCAGAGAGCAGGAGCGCTCCCCGCACCGTGCAGGTGGGCGCCGAACACGGCCAGCGCTTGGACAACTTTCTCCTGTCCCGGCTCAAGGGCCTGCCGCGCAGCCGCGTCTACCGCATGGTGCGGCGGGGGGAAGTACGCGTGAACGGTGCCCGCGCGCAGCCACGGCAGCGCGTCGAGCAGGGCGACCTGGTTCGCCTGCCGCCCTACGGAACCCCGGACCGGGACGTCGACCGTGGCGGTCCGCCGACGCGGCTGCTGTCGACGTTGCGCGAGCGCATCCTCTACGAGAACGACGACCTGCTGGTGCTCGACAAGCCGAGCGGCCTGGCGGTCCACGGCGGCAGCGGGGTCGCCTTCGGCGTCGTGGAGACGCTGCGCCGTGCTCGGCCGGAGCTGGCCTACGAGCTCGCGCATCGCTTGGATCGGGACACCTCCGGCTGCCTGCTGTTGGCCAAGCGGCGAGCGGCGCTACTGCGCCTGCACGCCCAGTTCCGCGCCGGCAGGGTGTACAAGCGCTACGACCTGATCGTCGGCGGGCTCTGGCCGCGGCACCAGCGCCGGGTGGCCGAGCCCCTCGAACGCTACCGGCTTGCCAGTGGCGAACGGCGGGTGCGGGTAAGCGCCGAGGGAGAACCGGCGCGCACGGATTTCCGCGTGACCCGCCAAGCCGATCACGCCACCTGGCTGGAAGCGAGGCCCCGAACCGGCCGCACCCACCAGATCCGCGTCCATGCGGCCTGCGTCGGCCACCCGGTGCTGGGGGACGACAAGTACGGCCGCCGTTCTGCGCCCGAGGCGCCTCGACTGATGCTGCACGCCAGCTGCATCGAGTGCGAGATCGGGGGCGCCCGGCGCAGCTTCGAGGCGCCGCTGCCATCGGCGTTTGCCGAGTGCTGGGGCAGACAGGATCACGATTGGCGCGAAATCCCTTGAATGCGCCTTTCGTCCCTATGGCGTTGTTATGCCCGGGGCGGGTTCGTCTACTGTGCGCGGGTAGTGGAAGTGCCTGCCGAGAAGCGGGCAGCGCTGGGTCCGGGCAGGGACGACGGTGGCGCGGTAGGTCACGGCGGGCCTAGACTCACCTGCATGGGGACCCCAACCGCGGACCAGATCTCCGACGCCGTCGCCGTCGATCGGCTGTTGGCCGACTTGGCCGCGTCCAGCCACAGGGTTCGCTGCCGAACGCTTCGGGACATCTGCCCGTGCCGGAACGGCAAAGTGCAGCACGTCGCGGTCTGGCGGGCGGTGTTCCACAAGGCGCGGCATGGCGGCATCAAGGAGCGCAGGCAGGCGGCCCACGCCATCGGCACGCTCTCGGACAAGGCCGCGCGCAATGCCGATTGGCATGCGCTGCTGCGCGCTCTGCGGCCCGAGCTCGACGCCCTGATGGCCGATTCCCGCGGCTCGCAAGCGTTGCTCGGCACCATGAAGCGCCACGGCCACATGCACCGGGGCGCCGCGAGGCAGAACTACCGTCGCCATCGGCAGCGGCTGGAGCTGGCGACGCCGGCCGAACTGGCCGCCTGGTTGAATCAAGAGCTCGGCCTGGCGGCCGAGTCCGCCGTGGATCCCCAGGAACCCGGCATCGGGCGTCTGTGGCGTTGGCTGAAGCACCGCATCGCCTGCCAGCCCACGCGGGCGACGAAGGACGAAGAGCTCCTCCAACGCGCCCAGCGCTACCTGCCGCAGGCATTCGCGCACCGATCCGCGGCAGCGCAGCCGTAAGGCCGGCGCACCTTGTCTCCGAGTGACGGAGCCGCGGACTAAGGCCGCCCGCCCTGCCAGCGTCGGCCTAGGCGCCGACGATGTTCGCGTGGCCGACTTGGCGAGTCGGGTGCGGCGTCTGGCCAAGCCCGGCCCCGTCGCCACGGCCGGGCCCCGTCAGCCGATGATCGTCGTCGCGTCCTCCGCCGCCACCTGGTGCTCGATGTAGCCGATCTTCTCGATCTCCACCCGCACTTCGTCGCCCACTTTCAGCCACCGCGGCGGCCGCATGGCGGCGCCGACGCCGGCCGAAGTGCCGGTGAAGATCACGTCGCCCGGGTCCAGCGTGAAGGCCTGGGTGAGGTGCGCGACCTGCTCGAAGCAGTTGAAGATCAGGTGCCTGGTGTTCGAGTTCTGCCGCACCTCGTCGTTCACTACCGTGCGTATGCCTAGGTCGTGCGGATCCCCCACCTCGTCGGCGGTGACGATCCAGGGGCCGAAGGGCGCATGGCTGTCGAAGGACTTGCCGATCTGCATGGTGCGGGCAGCAGCCTGCCAGTCCCGTACGCTCACGTCGTTGCCGCAGCAATAGCCGGCGATCACCTCGTGGGCGCGTTCGGCGGGCACATGCTTGGCGCGCCTGCCGATCACGAACGCCAGTTCGCCCTCGTAGTCGAGCATGTCCGAGACCGCTGGCTTGTTGATGCTGCCGTAGGGTCGGTTGGCGGCGTTGCGCTGCTTGTTGAACCAGGTTTGCACCTTGGGCGCTTGGCCCCCGGACTCGGCGACGTGGTCCGCGTAGTTCAAGGCTATGGCGAGAATCTTGCCGGGGCGCGGCACCGGCGCCTCGAGCACCACGTCTGCCACCGGAAACGCCACTTCGGGATTGGTCTGCGCCTCTCGGGCGGCCGCCATCGCCTGATCGCCCGCGGCGAGAAACCCGATCATGTCGCTGGGTAGGCCCTGCGTCACGGCCGCGACGTCGATGACCAGCTCGCCAACCACCACGCCGATGCGGGTGCGCTGGCCGTGGGTGAACGTGCAGAGCTTCATCGCCCGCTCCGGGCCGCATCCAGTCCGTCCAGCCACGCCGAAGCGTGTTTCGCAATCTCTTCGAACACGTCGTCCGAGCGCGTCCGGCTGCGCTTGCGCGTCTTGTAGCCGTGATCGGCGTCGTCGAGCCGGCGCAGCGTTGCGCCGGCGCGAGTCGCCACCTCTTCGAGCAGCGGCGCCTCGGCCATCGCGTCGCGGCTGCCGGAGAGAAATAGCATCGGCGCTGCGATGCCGCCCAAGTGGTCGGCGCGGGTCGCGCCCGGCCGTCCGGCCGCATGCAGCGGAAACGAGCAGAACACCAGGCCAGCGACGTCCAGCCGATGCTCGACGACGGCATGGGAGGCCATGCGGCCGCCAAAGCTGTGGCCGCCCAACCAGTACGGACCGGGCGCTTCGTCGCAAGCGCGGGAGAGTGCCGCGGCGATGGTCCCGGTGGAGACGGCCTGGCTGTCCACCCGGGAGGCCCCGGCCTCCTTGAACGGAAAATTGAAGCGCATCGTCGTCAGCCCAATGCCGGCGAACGCAGCCGCCAGCGCCTCCATGCTCCAGTGCCGCATGTCCGCGCCAGCGCCGTGGCCGAACACCAGGGTCCCGCGTCGCCGGCCCTCCGCCGGTTGCAGCAACGCGCTGACCCGCCGTTGCCCAAGGCGGTCCGAGCCGTCAACGCCAATGTCCAGCTCCTCTGCCATGGCGGCAAGCGGCCCGCTCAGTGGTCGATGTCGGCCGCCGCCGACACGACCCGCCCGACCAGTCCGTACTCGATGCTCTCCTCCACGCTCATCCAGTGGTCCCGGTCCGTGTCCTCGGCTACGCGCTCGAGAGGCTGGCCGGTGCGTTCGGCGATGGTGGCGTTGATGCGCTCCCGGGTCTTGAGCATTTCCCGGGCATGGATCTCGATGTCGGAGGCGTCGCCGCCGAAGCCGCCGGCAGGCTGGTGGATGAGGAAGCGGGTGTTCGGCAGCGCCAGCCGGTGCTCGCGCTCGGCCGCCAAGTAGATGTGGGTTGCGATGCTTCCGACCCAGCCGGTGCCGACAATGCGCACCACAGGCTTGACGAAGCGGATCATGTCGAAGATGGTGTCGCCGGACTCGACGTGTCCGCCTGGCGAACCGATGAACACCGTGATCGGTTCCTCGTTGTCGAAGGAAAGCGCCAACAGCTTTTCCACCGTGCGCTGCGCCACCGCCTTGTCGATCTCGCCGAAGATGGTGAGCGTACGGTTCTTGAGAAGCGTGTTCTCCAGGTAAGCCAGCTGCTTGACGGTTTCCGCCGCTTCCTTCTCTGCGTCAGGAGCCTCCTCCGCGTCAGGAGCCTCGCCGCCGGGGACGTCCGCCATGTTGCTCCTCGTCGCGTCCTCTGCCAAGGGCGAATCTTACCGGAAGTGCGGTGCCCGGCCGGACCCGCCATCGCCCCGCCGCTGCATCGTCGTGGTAAGGTACGTGGCCTGCCTTGGGCGGATGCACGGTTGCGAGGGAGATTTGCAGAACGAAGCCGAGCGCAAGAGGAGACGCGCAAGGAGGCGGAGGACCGCCATCGTCGCTGCCGACAGCGATCTGCTTGCGCCAGCGGAGGATCAGTTGCGGCGACGGCTTGCGTCGCAGCCAGAGAACGCAAGTCTCCTGCACCGGCTGGCAGACACGCAACGCATGCTGGGGCAGCTCGAGAAGGCGCGGGAAAGCTACCGTCGCCTGCTCGCGCTGGCGCCGGATCCGGCCGTCGACTGGCTATTCGACGTGTTGGGTAGCGAACCCCTGCCGACGCCGCCGCCGGGCCTTCGGGCAGTGCCGTTCGCCCGAGTGACCGACGTCCTGGGCGCCACCGACTACGATTGGCTGCTGCGGACCACCATGGCGGCACCGCACTGCATGGTGCCGGCCAGGATCGGCGACCGCACGGCGGATCCGGACTTTCGGCGGTCCTTCGTGGCAGACCAGCCGTTGCGGCACGACGTCCGACTCTGGTTCGTTCCGAAGTTGCAGGCCGCGCTGCCGGCGATATTGACGCGCCTGGCGTCCGACTGCCGGGGACTGCGGTCGGATCAGCTGTCCGACTACCGATTCGAGACCAATCTCACGCTGCATCAGACCGGGGGCTTTTACCAAGCCCACAAGGACACTTCCGACGAGGACGACGACGAACGTGTCGAACGCCGGCTCTCCTTCGTCTTCTACTTTGGGCAGGTGCCCCGCCGCTTCAACGGTGGCGACTTGCTGCTCTACGACACCAACTACGACAAGGGCCAGAAGGGGATCAATGGGCCACACCTCTACACACGGGTCGCGCCGTTGCCCAATAGTCTGGTGGTATTTCCCAGCGACTCCATTCACGAAATCACTCGGGTTGTTTCGCCCACGGGCGATCCATTGGACTTCGCCGACTGCCGCTTGACCGTGAACGGCTGGATCCATGCCACTCGGAAACCTCTGGGCAAGAGCTTGGCCGCCTAACGCGACGGCGGGCCATGCCTCTGCACCCCGAGTATCAAGCCATGCTCCGCGAGCTGGCCGAGCAAGCGGGCCCCGCCTTGGTCGATCTGCCCCCTGCGGCGGCCCGCGACCTCTATAGGGCCATGCAGCCGGCAGCGCCGGACCTCCCCGTTGGCGCGGTCGAAGACGTGGACGCCGCTGGCACAGCCGTGCGCATCTACCGTCCGTTCGGCGCAGGCCCGTTTCCGGTGGCAATGATGTTCCACGGCGGCGGCTGGGTGATCGGGGACTTGGCAACTGCGGATCGCCAAAGCCGCGAAGTGTGTCGATCCGCCGGCGCGCTGGTGATCTCGGTGGACTACCGCCTGGCGCCGGAGCACCGCTTCCCGGCGGCCGCGGAGGACTGCTACGCCGCCACTGCCTGGGCCGTCGAAAACGCCGGCCGGCACGGCGGCGACGGCAAGCGGCTGGCCGTGGTGGGCGACAGCGCAGGAGGCAACTTGGCGGCCGTCGTAGCCCACATGGCACGGGACCGGCAAGGCCCGGACATCGCCTTCCAGCTGCTCGTCTATCCGGCGACGGACGGCGTCCACTTCGACAACGCGTCCTATCGCGACAACGCCGACGGCTACCTGCTGACCGCCGAAGCCATGCACTGGTTCTGGAACCACTACGCGCCGGACCTCGAGGATCGACGCGGCCCCTACGCCTCGCCGCTGCTGGCAGAGCGTTGGCAGGGGCTGCCGCCGGCGCTGGTCATGACCGCCGAGTTCGACCCGCTGCGCGACGAAGGGGAGGCGTACGCCCGCAAGCTCGCGACCGCCGGCGTCTCGGCGCGGCTGGCGCGCTACGATGGCTTCATCCACGGGTTCTTTGGCCACACCCGCACCGTCGCCGCCGCCCGGGCGGCCATGGACGATGCTTGCGCCGCTCTCAGGGAGGCTCTGTAGATGGCAGCATCAGCCGCAATCGTGCTCGGCGTCGGTCCGGAACAGGGCCTCGGCGGGGCGCTGTGCAAGCGCTTCGCCGCTCGGGGCATGCACGTCCTAGTCGCCGGGCGAACGCCGGCGAAGCTCGATGCCGTCGTCGCCAGCATCGCCCGGGACGGTGGCGCCGCCACGGCCTGCCCCACCGATGCCACGGATGCCGCGGCGGTCGCGTCGCTGTTCGACGCCGCAGGTCGGATCGGCAGCGTGCGGCTTGCCATCTACAACGCTGGCAACAACTTCCCCGGCCGCATTCGGGACATGGACCCGGGCTACTTCGAGAAGTGCTGGCGGGTGGGTTGCTTCGGAGGATTCCTGTTCGGGCGCGAAGCTGCCCAGCGGATGACTGCCGGCAGCGTGCTGTTCACCGGCGCCAGCGCCTCGCTGCGGGGCCGCGCCAACTTCGGCGCTTTCAACGCGGCCAAGGGCGCACTGCGCAACTTCGCCCAGGCGCTGGCCAAGGAAGTCGCCGCGGACGGCATCCACGTCGGCCACGTGGTGGTGGACGGCGCCATCGCCGGCGAGAAGATCATCGCCGGACTGCCCCAGGTGGCGGAGCGCTTGGGCACCGAAGGCATGGTGAGCCTCGACGGCATCGTCGGCGCCTTCGAGTTCCTGCACGACCAGCCAGCCACGGCCTGGTCCTTCGAGGTGGACGTGCGCACCCGCCTCGAACGCTGGTAGCGATCTAAGGCCCCGCCCGAACGCTCGGCGACCGATGCCGCAGCCACTCGACAGTGGCCACCACCACCACCGCGAAGACGATCAGTACGCTCGCCACGGCCAGGATCTCCGGGCTCAAGTGCTCGCGGATGCCGGACCACATCCGCCGCGGAATGGTGCGCTGGTCCAGGCCGCCGACGAAGGTCACCACCACCACCTCGTCCAGGGACGCGACGAACGCGAACACCGCGCCGGAGGCCACGCCCCGGGAGATCTGCGGCAGCTGCACGCCGAAGAACGTGGCCAGCGGACCCGCGCCCAAGCTGGCGGCGGCCCGGCTGAGGTCGTCGTCGTAGCCGGCCAGGGCGGCAGTGACCGTCACCACCACCAAGGGTGCGCCGAGGGCGGCGTGGGCAAGGACGATGCCGGCGTGGGTGCGCAACAGGCCCATTTCGGCAAAGAAGAACGACATCCCGGTGGCGGAGATGATGATCGGCACTACCAGCGGCGAGACGGCCAGGGCGGTCAACGCAGACCGGGCTGGCATGTGCGGGCTGGCGAGGCCGAGCGCCGCCAGGGTGCCGAGCACGGTGGCGATGGCCGTGGCGCCGACGCCGATCAGGACGCTGTTGCCGAGCGCGTCCAGCCAGTCGTCCTCCGCCACGACGCTGGCGTACCAGCGCAACGAGAACGCATCGGCGTCCAGCCGCAGCATGCCGTCGGTGAAGGAGAAGCCCGCCTCGGCGTTGAAGCTGAGCGGCACCAGCACCAGCACCGGCGCCATGAGGAACAGCAGCACGAGCGCGCAGAACGCGGCGAGGGCCGCATTGGCCAGCCGGTCGCCGATGGCCCGCGGCGGCCTCACGGATCGAGGCGCAGCCGTTCGATGCCGAACAGCCTGTCGTAGAGGAGGTAGACGACGGCCACGCAGGCCAGCAGCACGAAGCTGAGCGCCGCCGCCAGGCCCCAGTTCAGCGACGTCTGCATGTGGTAGGCGATGAGATTCGAGATGAACTGGCCCGTGCGGCCGCCCACCACCGCCGGCGCAACGAACTGGCCGATGGCCAGGATGAACACCAAGAGCGCCCCGGCGCCGACGCCGGGCAGGGACTGCGGCCAGTAGACGTGTCGGAACAGCTGCCAGGGGTTCGCGCCGAGCGAAGTGGCAGCGCGCAGGCAATCCTTGGGGATCGTGTGCAGCACGGCATACAGCGGCAGCACCAGGAACGGCAGCAGCGAGTGCGACAGCGCCACCAGCGTGCCGCCCAGGTTGTAGGCCAGCGACAGGCGTTCGTCGTCGGCGACGAGGCCCGCGCCCACCAGCAGGTCGTTCACCACGCCTTCCTTCTGCAACAGAACGAGCCACGCAACGGAGCGGGCGATCAGCGACATCGTGAACGGCACCAGCACCATCGCGAGCACGACGTTGGCCACGAGCCGCCGGCTGTTGGCGATCACGAAAGCCAACGGATAGCCGAGCAGCAGACACACGACGGTGACGCCGGCGCTCGACAACAGGGTCCGTCCGAGCAGCTCGAGGTAGATGGCGCGACCCTCGGGCAGCTGGACGATGTCGCCGTCGATGTCCAGATCGAGGTCCAAGGCGTGCAAGTAGTGGCGGGCCGTGTAGCGCTGGCCGGCGCCACGGATGGCGCCCCAGATCCTGGCGTCGCCCCAAGCGGGGTCCGCAGCCAGCATCGCCGCCCGCCACGACTCCGGCGCGCTGCCGTGGAGCCGTCGCCCGGTGCGCACGATGACGCTGCGGGTACCGCCGGCAACACGGTTCACGTCGGTCGCCAAGCGCCCAAGCGCACGACGCTCGTGCAGTGCCAGCAGCTCGCCGGCGGCGGCATCGAACACCCGCTCGGAGGGCGCCTGGCGGCCGTCCCAGTCCGCCAGCAGCGCCAGCGTCTTCGGCAGTGCGGCAGCTACGTCCGGCTCGTAGATGCTGCGCCAGAGCATGACCCCGAGGGGGGCCAGGAAGGTCGCGGCCAGAAAGGCCACCAGCGGCAGCGTCAAGGCGACGGACTGCGCCCGGCGGCTCAGTCCAGGAGCCATGCGGCGAAGCGTTCCGTCAGCTCGTCCAGATTGTCCTGCCACCACCGCCAGTCGCTGCGTATCGCCTCCCGCAGGTGCTCGTCGCTGCCCGGCATGTGTTGCAGCATCTCCACGCCGGTGGTCGCATGGGTCGCCGCCAGTTTCGCTGCCGAACGCCGAGCCGGCGTGAACGGCAGGTGGTGCGCCATCGCCGCCATGCTCTCGGTGCGGGAGGCGAAGCGCAGGAAGCTCTTGGCGGCGTCCAGGCGCGGCGTGCCGGCGACAATGGCGAACAGGCTGGCGTCCAGCACCTCGCCCTGCCAGATGGTCACGAACGGCCGTCCTTCCACCACCGCCTCGTGGAAGATGCGGCCGTTGAAGGACGTGGCCATCTCCACTTCGTGATCCGCCAGCATCTGCGCCGGCTGAGGGGCCGCTTCCCACCAAAGCACGTGCCGTTTGATCTCGTCCAGCTTGCGGAAGGCCCGGGCCTTGCCGGCCTCCGTCGCCAACGTGCGGTAGACGTCCGCCGCAGCGACGCCGTCCGCCAAGAGCGCCAGCTCCAGGTTCACCATCGGCGTCCGCCGCAGGCCACGCTGGCCGGGATACTTGGCGATGTCGAAGAAATCCGCGAGCGTGGTCGGCGGATGCTCCGGGTACGCCTCGGCGTTGTAGGCCACCACGGTGGCGTAGATGATGCCGCCGCCGCCGCACTCGGAGTACGCGCTCTCGAAGTAGTCGTCCTTGGCCCGAGTGCCATCGGGCGCCGGCGGCAGCTCCTCCGCATCGAAATGCTCGAGCAGCCCTTCTTCGCAGCCGAGGGCGACGTCCGCGATCTCCAGATCGACGACGTCCCAGTGGATGTCCTGCACCTCGACCTGGGCGCGCACCTGGGCCAGTCCGCCGCTGAACTCGTCCATGCGCACGGCGATGCCGGTCTCGCGTTCGAAGTCGTCGATGAACGCGGCGCGCTGGGCGTCGGCGTAGGGTCCGCCCCAGGACGCAAGCACAAGCGTCTCGGCGCTCGCCGAACCGATGCCAGCGAGAGCGCACGCAAGGGCAATGGTTCGGGTGCGGCGGGCCGGCGGATTCCCGGCGGCGCCGTTGGCGGCCGACATCGAAGACGCCTCAAGCCGCCTCGGCGCCGCTCTCGTCCGGCAGGGCGCGGCAGTCGGTGACGCCCCAGCCGACGTCCACCCGGTCGCCCTTGAGCACCGCCCCGTGGCCGACAATGTTGGGAATCTTGGCGTAGAAGGCGGTGCTGCCGCAAACCCGCAGCCGCACCCTCAGATGGTCGCCCATGAAGGTCACCTCGAGAACGTCCGCCTTGAACAGGTTGCGGTAGGTGCCGGCGGACAGGGGGGCCAGGGCGACCCGTTCCGGACGAATCGCGAGCACGGCATCGCTGCCCGGCGCCTGCCCGGCGACGTGGAAGGCGGTCACCACCCCGCCCGCCGTCTGCACCCGGCAGATGTCGCCATCGACCGAGAGGATCCGCCCCGCAAGCAGGTTGTTGTCGCCGATGAACCGGGCAACGAACTCCCGCTCGGGTTCTTCGTAGAGCGCCTCCGGCTTGGCGATCTGCTCGATGCGCCCGTTGCGGAACACCGCCACGCGATCCGAGATCGCCATCGCCTCCTGCTGGTCGTGGGTGACGTACACGACGGTCACGCCGACGCTCTGCTGGATGCCGCGGATCTCGAACTGCAGCTCCTCCCGCAGGCGCCGGTCCAAGGCGCCCAAGGGTTCGTCCATGAGCACGAGGCTGGGTTCAAACACCAACGCCCGGGCGATGGCCACCCGCTGCTGCTGGCCGCCGGACAGTTCCCAGGGCCGGCGTTCTTCCAACCCGTCTATGCGGGCGATGCGCACGGCATTGCGGATGCGGCGGCGCTGCTCGGCGCCCTTGATGCCCCGCACACGGAGCGGAAAGCGAAGGTTGCCGGCTACCGTCAGATGCGGAAACAGCGCGTAGTTCTGGAACACGAAGCCGATGTCGCGCTTGCGCGCCGGCAGGTGGGCGACGTTGCGCCCGTCGATGCGGATGGTGCCGGAGGTGGGCGTCTCGAAGCCGGCGAGCATCATGAGGCAGGTGGTCTTGCCGGAACCGGAGGGCCCGAGCAGGGTGACCAGCTCGCCGCGCCGGACCGCCAGGTCCAGGCTGCGGACCACGGCGGTGGCGCCGTCGTAGGACTTGGTGACGGCATCGAACTGGACGTGCGGCGCTTGGGCTTGGGTGCCGGCCATTCGGCGATCCGGGCCTCGATGGTGGGCAGGGACGAAGGCGGTGATTATACGGAGACAGGGCCAGGGCGAACCTGTCGCCGTGCCGGGGGTCAGCGCCGCAGCTCGAGGCCCACCCAGGCCCCCCGAGGCGCCGCCGGCGTCACGAAACGCGGGTTCTCGAAACCCTCGCCCAGCACGTCGTCCGCTTCGCCGAAGACGCCGAATGTCGCGTAGCGTTCGTCCAGCGCGTTGTCGATGCTGGCAAAGACCCGGACGCCGCGCCGCAGGCGGACGTCCAGGCGCAGGTTCAACACCGTGTAGCCGGGCAGCGCCGGCGCCAAGTTGGCCTCGTCGCCCCGCAGCCGCACCCGCCCGGCGTGCAGCAGCTCGCCGGCGATGGACAGCCACGGGCGCAGACGCCAGGTCGCTCCGGCCTTGGCCAGGCGCTCCGGCACCAGCGGCAGTCGATCTCCTGGCACCACTGCGATGCCGCCCCCCGCAGTCGACGGGTGGTTGGGGCTGGGCACCGAGAAGGCGTCCTCGAAGGTCGCCCGCAGCAGCGTGCAGTTCACGAACCAGCGCAGCAGCGCACCTCGCTGGGCGCTCTCCAAGGCGAGCTCCAGGCCGCGCCGGCGGGTACGGCCGACGTTGTCGAAGTAGCCCTCGCTGGTGCGCGGACCCGCGCTGACGAACAGGATGTCGTCCTCGCTGCGGGCCTCGAAGACGCCGGCCCGCCACGCGACGGCGCCGGTGCCCCGCAGTCCCACCTCGGCGGTGCGCACCACCACTTGCGAAAGGGGCGGATCCGCCAGGAAAGCGTTCGGCAGGCGGCAGGGCGCGTCGGCGTCGGCGCAGGTGAGTTCCACCGGCGACGGGGCCCGACTGGTCTCGCCGTAGGCCGCATAGGCCGCGACCGTGCCCGTGGCCTGGACTTCGACCCGCAGCGCGGGATTGGCGCGCCGGAACCGGTGGCTGCCGTTCAAGGCCGTGCCGAGCTGGTCCTCGAGCACGACGTCCGCCCGGTTGTAGCGCACCGCGGCGGCGACGCGCAAGCGCGAACCGATGCGCAGCGCATCGGCGATGTAGATGGAGGCGTTGCGCGCATCGACGGCGACGCGGACGAAGGCGTCGCGCACCTGGACGCCGCCGGGAACTGCCTTGCGGGTGGCGTCCAGGCGACCGAGCTCGGTGCTGGACCGGAAGTCGACGCCCCCGCGGTCGTAGGCGACGCCGACGGCGAGGCGGTGGCGAACGCCGCCGAGCATGGCCCGCCGCTCCGCTTGCACGCTCGCGCCGGCGCTGGCCTGCGCCGTGCGCGTACGGTTGATGGTGGCGCCGATCAACGTATGCACTGCCGGAACGGGCAGGCCACCGGCGTCGAGAACGCGACTGCTCCACGGGCTGCCGGCATCGTCATCGTCATCGCCGGTCTCAGCCTCCAGGCAGAGCAGCGCCGCGTCGTCGTCGCAGGCGGCGTAGTCCGAGTCGTCGCCGTTGTAGGTGGCGATGTTGCTGCGCCGCCGGTACGCCGCGGCCTCGACGGCGAGCCCTGGGCGAAGCTCGGCGCTGATGCGCAGATTGAGGGCGCCCAAGTGGTTCCGGGTGCGGTCCGGGCGCGTGAAGACGGCGCTCGGCCGCTCGGCCAAGAGCGCCACCGGCGCCGCGCCGTTGCCCACCAGGTCCGTCGCCGCCGCGGCCAGGCTGGCGTCCACGCGGGCGGCGCCGGAACGCCAGCTGAGCTTGGCGAAGGCTTGGTCCGCGGCCGTGGGCGAATAGTCGCGCCAGCCGTCCTCGCGCAACGCGGCGACGGTGCCGAAGTAGCCCCAGCGCTCGCCCACGGCTGCGCCGAGTTCGCCGGCCAGCGAGCGGCGGCCGAAGTCGCCGACCTGCACCGTCGCCACGGCGCCCGGCTGGCCGAAGCCGTCCTTGGTGTCGATGGCGACGGCACCGCCGAGGGCGTTGAGGCCAAACAGCGGATTGGCGCCGGTTGCCAGTGCGACGCGGTCGATGGCGGAGACGGGAATGAGCGCCCAGCTGACGGTGTCGCCGAAGGGCTCGTTCTGGCGAACGCCGTCCTGGTAGACGGCGATGCCCTGCGGCAGGCCCAGCAGCGGCGAGCCGACGAAGCCCCGGTACTGGAGGTCCGGTTGCAGCGGATTGCCTTGCGCCTCGTTGACGAAGACGCTCGCCATTCGGCGCTTCAGGAACTCTCCTACATCCAGACTTCGGGAGGCGGCGAGGGCGTCGGCATCGGCGATCTGGGCGTTGGCGGCAGCGGCTGCGTCGTCCAGCGGCGCCGCCACCGCGACCACTTCCAAGTCGTCGGCAGCCGGCGTCGATTCGCCGGCCGCGCCAGCGCCAGCGCCGAACGCAGCGGCGATGCAGGCCCAACGACGGGCCCTCGGCATCAGCCGGCATGACTGCGGATGTAGCGCAGCACCGCCTGTCGCTCGGCCGGCAACTCGGTTCGGCGACAGGGGGCACCGGCCAAGGCGGCGAGAGTCGGATGCACGGCGACGCCGGCTTCGCCGATGGCGCGGGCCACGGCCTGCGGGAACTTTGCCGGATGCGCCGCGGCGAGGCAGATCGTCGGCGCATCGCGACCTCTGGCCAGCCGCTCCGCAGCCGCGATGCCGACTGCCGTATGCGGATCCGGCAGATAGCCGTAGTCGACGTGGAAGGCGCGCATCGTCGCCAGCGTCGTCGCGTTGTCGATGGCCACGGCTTCGATGTCGGCAGCCGGCGCCGCGTCGTCGGCGAGGCTCGCTTGGCCGGTCTCGGCGAAGGCGGCCATGAAGGCTCTCGTCCGCGCCGGATCGCGGCCCAGGCGCAAGTGGACGAAACGCTCGAAGTTGCTCGCCACCTGGATGTCCATGGACGGCGACAGCGTCTGCCGCACCTTGCCGCGCTGGTAGACGCCGGTTTGGAAGAACCGCGCCAGGATGTCGTTGTCGTTGGTGGCCAGCACGAAGCCGGCGATCGGCACGCCCATCTCGCGCACCGCGAGGCCAGCGAAGATGTTGCCGAAGTTGCCGGTAGGCACGACGAACACCGGCGGCGCGGGGCTCTTGAGCGCCGCGTAGGCGTAGTAGGACATCTGCGCCAGCACCCGGGCCCAGTTGATGGAGTTCACCGCGCCGAGGCAGTGGCGCCGCTTGAGGGCCGGATCCCCCAACAGGGCCTTCACGATCGCTTGGCAGTCGTCGAAGCTGCCGTCGATGGCCAGGCAGTGGACGTTGGCGTCCGTCACCGTGGTCATCTGCAGTTCCTGCAAGGCGCTGGTGCGGCCGGCCGGGTAGAGCATGAAGATGCTCATGCCCGGGCGCCCGCGCACGCCTGCGATGGCGGCGCTGCCGGTATCGCCGCTGGTGGCGCCGACGATGTTCAAGCGTCCGCCGCGTGTCCCCAGGACGTGCTCGAACAGCCGCCCGAGCACCTGCAACGCGATGTCCTTGAACGACAGCGTGGGGCCGTGGAACAGCTCCAGCAGCTGCCTCTCCCCCACACGCACGAGGGGCGCCACGTCCGGGTGCTCGAAGGCGCCGAAGGCGTCCGCCACGATGGCGTCCAGGCGCTGGCCGGGGATGTCGTCCACGTAGAGGCGGAACAGCGCCTGGGCGAGTTCGGTGTACGAGAGCCCCTGCCAGGCCGACAGCCGATGGCGGATGCACGGAAAGGTCTCCGGCAGCAGCAGGCCGCCATCCGGCGCCAGCCCGGCCAGTACGGCGTCGGTGAACGGCAGCGGCCGCGAACCGCCCCGGGTGGAAACGTAGTACACCGGCGGCGGCTTGGAGCTACCGCGCCAGCGCCGCAGCGCCCACGACGCCGGCCGCCGCGGTCGCCGGCAGGTAGCGGCGCACGAGGTGGTCGAAGGCGCCATGCGCCTGGCGCTCGGTGGCGAGATCCGCCTTCGCGTAGAGCGCCGCATTGTGGGAGATGGGCCGCGGCGACCTAGCCCGGAGGTGCGCCTCCGCCACCCGTTCCATCATCACGAACCAGGCCACCGCCTCCTTGACCGTGGCGCCCACCGTCAGCAAGCCGTGGTTGCGCAGCACCACGGCGCGGTTGCGGCCGAGCGCCTCGGCGATGCGTTCGCCGCAGGCCAGGCTCTGCACCTGCACTTCCTCGTCGTCGAACAGGGCGTGGTCCTCGAAGAACACGCAGGCCTCCTGGGTGATGGGCTGGAGCAGTCGAGCCTCGGCCGCGAACGCGGTGCCGAACGGCGTGTGCGTGTGGACTGCGCTGGCGACGTCCGGCCGCTGCGCCAGAATCGGCTGGTGGATGTAGTAGCCGGGCCAGTTCGTGCCCCGGCCGCCGCCTATCAGCCGGCCGTCCGGAGCCGTCAGCACCAGCGCCTCCGGCGTGGCGTCGGCGAAGGGCACGCCCACGTCCAGCAGCCAGAAGCAGTCCGGCCGCTCGGGGTCCCTGGCGCTGATGTGGCCATCGCCAAGGTCGCCCCAGCCGAGGGCCGCGAACAGCCGATAGCCGAGCGCCGCCTCCTGCTTGCGGCGATCCCGCAGCGCTTCCGCTTCCCCCGGTCCTGCGTGTACGGCCATCGAGCGGATAGTACTCCGCCATAGGCAACCGGGCGCGGTTTCGCAAGGCCTGTGCCTGTAGAGAGCGCTCGCCCAACGCGCACTGCAAGCGCTCTAGTGTGCCGCTTCCAAAATGACGCGTGTTCCAGCGGGCGGGTTTCGTCGCAGGGCCGGGATGCCGGCGGCCTTGCGGGGCGGCACATCCTCAAGTAGCGCACGACGAGGCGACGACAGACGAACGTGCCATTGCCATGTCGATTCGGAATCGAACCTCTAGACGGCACTGGCGATGCCAGGACCCCAGAACGCGCCCAGCCGCGCTGTGGGCCTAGTTCGCGCCGCTCTCCCTACTGTCGGAGCGGGGCGCCTTGGCGGCCCGCGCCGCGTCGATTTTCTTCTTCATCCGATAGATGCCGAGACCTTCCCGCAGCGCTTCGGACACTGGCGGCTTCATGCCTCGAATGCGCCGGTACTCGCCCTTCTCCATCGCCAGGCGCATCCCCACCGTGGTCTTCGGCCCGGAGTAGGTGCCGATCTCGATCAGGCCGGAGGTGTAGTAGCCCATTCGCGCCAGCAGCTTCTCGGATGCGTTCTCCAGCACCTCGGGGGCGATGGAAAGCTGCCAGTTCTCCTGCTGGCGCAGCCACGGCTTGACGTTGGAATTGGTCATGATGTAGCGCCACTCGTCGGTGTGGTTGACGCCGGTGCCGTGCAGCAGTCGGCCGTCCATCAGCATCACGGTGCCGCCTCTGGCCTCGACGTTCACCGCCGGCGGCAGCGGCCCCACTTCTCCGCCGGCGGGAACCTGGGAAACCAGCCGATGGCTGGTGGGGATCACCAGCGTGCCGCCGTTGACTTCGCTTACGTCCTGCATGATGTAGACGGTGTTCACCAGAATCGGCGCATGGGGCGTTTGGATGGGATGGATCGCGCCGGAGTCCTGATGCAGGTTCTGCGGATAGCTGCCGGGGCGGGCGATGTTGGAAGCGAACGAATAGGCGTAGTGGCCGGGACCGAGCAGTTCGTTGTTGAGCTGTTCGATCATCGGCCCGCCTTGCACCCACTGCGGGTCGAACTCGATGCACTTGGCGAAGCATTCGCCCTTGTTCACCAGCGTCCACATGATGTGGAAGTGCGGCGTCATGTCCGCCAGGCCGCACTCGCGTTCGGCCCGCGCCTGCTCTTCCAAGCGGTTGCGCATGGCGGCGCACTGGTATTCGCTCATGGCGTCTTCGATCAGGCAGAAGCCGTACTTCTGCAAGTCGCGCCTGGCCTTGTTGATGTCCTTGGTTTCCCGCGGCAGGTCGTCGAACCGCTTCCAGTAGTCGTGCTTGCGGGGCACCGTGGTGTCGTAGTACGGCGTACCGTTCAACCCGCCGCCTTCGGCGCTGCGCCCGGCCTCGAACAACGGGCACCGGAAGCGCTCGGCAAGCGACCCGTCCGGCCTTGTCGCCCGCACCCCGTTGCCGCCCACCGGCGGCTTCAGCCACGGGTTGTTGCGATGCATGGACCGGAACGGCTCGCCGGACTTGAACCACAGCGCATCGCGCATCCGCGAGTTCTCGTCGGACAACGCGGCGACGTTCTCCGGCAGAAACTCCGGCGGCACGGCCGCATCCTTGCGGGGCTTCGATTCGTTCATGCGTCCATGCTACGCCAATACGACCGCCAGCACAGGAACTCGGGCTCGGCAACTCCACGCCGTGGAACGCACGGGGCACGAGCCCAACGCCGATGGGTGCATACTGTGCCGAAAACGCCGGTCCTTCCGAGGCGAACGTCGATGAACGATCCCGCCAACCGTTCCGCCGCTCCCGGCTGCCTTGCGGATATGGTGCCGTACCTAGAGCAGCTAGACGAGCAGGGCTACGTCGTGGTGCCGCCGGAGGCGACGGGCCTGTCGACTTCGACCATCGACGAACTGGCGAATCGACTGCTCGACAAGTCCGAGGAACTGGTGGGCTGCAAGTTCTCCGTGGAGGAAGGGCCGGAGCGTACGCTCGACTACGGCGGCTTCCGCGGCTTCCTGGAGCGCATCTCCGGCGCCGAACCCAGCCAGTTCCAGTTGATGCAGCTGTGCACCTACCACCGCGTGTTCCGCGACCTTGCGGTGAATCCCGTGGCGACGGCGCTCATCGACCACCTGTTCGGCGCCGCTGGCGATGCGGCGCCTTCAAGCCCGGCCCGCTTCAGCTCGCACAACTGCTTCGTCAAGTGGGCCGGCGAAGGCTACGGCGATTCCCTAGGCCTGCACGCCGACCAGGCCGGCATTCCGCTGCCGTGGGGCGACAAGGCGCTGAACGCCAACTGCAACTGGTGCCTGACGGACTACACCCGGGAAGACGGCGCGTTCGCATGCGTGCCTGGCTCGCATCGGCGCAAGTGCCATCCGCCGCTGCCCGAGTGCGTTGCCGACGCGATCCCGGTGGAGTGTCCGCGCGGCTCGCTCATCGCCTTTCACGGCGCTCTGTGGCATGGCGCGTTCCCCAAGAGGACGCCCGGCCTGCGGCTGACGCTTTCCTACTTCTATCGGCACATGGCGATACTGCCGCAAGACGACATTCCCAACCACTTTCCGAAGGCGCTTGCCGACGACTGCGCCGATCCTGCGCTGTTCAAGCGGCTCGCGGGGTTCGGCAGCCCGTATCGGTCGCAGGTGTACCCGCTGCCGCGAGCGCTGGCCTGAACCCGGCTGGCCCTCGCGCCTTGGCGGCTAGTCCGCGTGGCGGCGCAGCGGACGGATCCAGATGTTGCGGAACCGCACCGGATCGCCGTGGTCCTGCAGCACCACCGGGCCGGCGGGACCGTGGGCGTCGGCGTAGCTCGCAAGCTGCCGGTGCCTGGTGGGGCCCTGCATGGCCTGCCGGTGCTGCACCACCAGGCCGTTGTGCAGCACGGTCATGTAGGCGGGCGTTCGCAGGGCGCCGTCCGCGTAGCGCGGCGGTTCGAAGGCGATGTCGTAGACGTGCCACTGGCCCGGCGGCACGCAGGCGTTCACCAGAGGCGGATGCTGGCCGTAGATGGCGCCGGCGGCGCCGTCGGCGTAGGTGGCGTTGTCGTAGCCGTCGAGCACCTGCACTTCGTAGAGGCCCAGCAGGAACACGCCGCTGTTGCCCCGGCCCTGGCTGTCCGCCGTGATCTCCGTGGGCGCCCGCCACTCCAAGTGCAGCTGGCAAGCGGCGAAGGATTCGCGGGTGCGGATGTTGCCGGCGCCGGGCGCCACTTCCATCGCCTCGCCTTCCACCAGACGCCAGGGCGCGGCGCCGCCGTCGCGCCCGATCCAGGCCGCGAGGCTGGCGCCGTCGAACAGCACCGTCGCGTCCGCCGGCGGCCGGCCGGGCTGCGCTTCGGTGGAGAACGTCGGCGGGCGCACCACCGGCGGCGCTGGCCGCTGCGGATCGTGTACGCGCCAGCGGCCGCCGGGCAGCACCGGCGTGTCCTCGTAGCCCTTCGGCAGTTGTCGGATGGGTCTGCTCACGGCCGCGAACCTCTTGCGCTGCCCGCTTGGTGGCGTCCAACCGCTACAGGATGTAGCCGCGTTCGTTGTGGGAGACGAGGTCCAGCCCCTCCGTCTCCTCCTCGTCGGAGACGCGGCTGCCCACCAGCGCTCCGACGACCTTGAGGATCACCCAGGTGGCGAGGGCGGTGTAGGCGACGGTCGCCGCCACGCCCAGCGCCTGCTTGCCGACCTGGCTGGCGATGGCGATGTCCTCCTGGCCGCTGAATATCCCCAGGGCGTTGCTGGCGAAGACGCCAGTGAGGATGGTGCCCAGGGCGCCGCCGACGCCATGCACCGGGAACACGTCCAACGAATCGTCGATGCGCAGCCGCTGCTTCATGAAGTTGGTGGCGAAGAAGCAGATCGCGCCGGCGGCAATGCCGATCACCAGCGCCCCGGCAGGCCCCACGTAGCCGGAAGCCGGCGTGATCGTGCCGAGGCCGGCCACCATGCCCGTCACCGCGCCGAGGGCGCTCGGCTTGCCGTAGCGCCGCCATTCGATCAAGAGCCAAGTGAAGGCGCCAGCGGCGGCGGAGATGTGGGTGACCGTCAACGCCATCGCCGCATCGCCGTTGGCGGCCAGCGCGCTGCCGCCGTTGAAGCCGAACCAGCCGACCCACAGCATGGCCGCGCCAGCCACCGTGAGCGTCATGTTGTGCGGCGGTTGCAGGTGTCCGGGAAATCCCCGTCGAGGTCCAAGCACCACCGCGGCCACCACCGCCGCGGTGCCGGCGGTGACATGCACCACGGTGCCGCCGGCGAAGTCCATCAGCCCCACCGCGCCGAGCCAGCCGCCGCCCCACACCCAGTGCGCTATCGGCGCGTACACCAGGAGGGACCAGAACGCGGTGAACAGCAGCACCGCCGAGAACCGCATGCGTTCGACGAAGGCGCCCACCACCAGGGCCGGCGTGATGATCGCGAAGGTGAGCTGAAAGGTGGCGAACAGCGATTCCGGGATGGTGCCGTTCAAGGCGCCCTCGGTGACGCCGTTGTAGAGCATCTTGCTCCAGTCGCCCACCACCGCCAGGCTGTTGCCGAACGCCAGGCTGTAGCCCGCCACCAGCCAGAGAATCGTCACCAGACAGGTGATGGCGAAGCACTGCAAGAGCACGGAGAGCACGTTGTTGGAGCGCACCAGGCCGCCATAGAAGAGCGCCAGGCCCGGGATGGTCATGAACAGCACCAGCGCGGTGGAAGCCAGTATCCACGCGCTGTCGCCGCTGTCCGGCGCCGCGCCCCACGCGACACTGCCGCCGAGCAGCGCCGCAGCGGCTGCGCAGCCGCGCATCAGATTCGTCATCGCCATCCCCCGTGCCTGCGGACCGGATGCCCGCAATGGCCGTTGTTCTAGGGCCAACCGTCGTGCAGCGGCCGCAAGTGGTGGAGTTTGACCGCACGTTGGCGCTGGAATCAAGCGGCGGCGGTGACAGGCAGGTCCCAGCCGTGCCGCGTCGCGTAACGCATTTGCGAGCCCCTTGACATCCAAGAACCAGCCCACCAAGCTGCTTCGCGGTTGGCGCGGAAATCGAAGCACCTGAAGCTGCTGCTAAGGCATGGATGGCGTAGAGATTCCCCGAGCGGAGTTCCTTGACGCCGGTTTGCAGGCATCGGGGAGCGTGGCCAAGAGGCTAGAGCGCGGACTTCGACGACCGGTGACGACCGGGCCGTCCCTCCGCGTTGGCTAACTTGGCTTAAAGGCGTCGAGACGGACCCGCTAGGTTGAACCTAGAATTGAGCGGTCCGTCGCTACCTTATGTGGCAAACTTGGGATTTGCCGCATCAGCACTACTGGCGTGATGCGGCAATCCTGATTCAACGTACCCCGTCGTTCGGGGCGCAGTTCGCATGCGAGCGGGCCCGCGGCAGTCTGATCGGTTCGTGGCAGCCTGGGAACCGGCGAGGGCTGTCGCGCTGTATCTCGCAGTCGTAGTGGAAGTGCGGGGAGCAGGGTGCCCCGAATCTCAGCCGACCGCGGATGACGCATGAAGGTTCGTGACCGTCGTCCCAGACTGGTGGAAGTCCATGCCGCGGTCCGGCTTTCGACGGTGCCTTGAAGACAAGGCCGTTCTGCCCCTCATAGTGTCTCTCTCGTTTGTTGATGCGGAGGCCCTTTATGCCCTCGACAAAGCGACTGGTGGACTGTCTCTCGGCCGCTGCCCTCCACACACGTTGCTGTACTTGCTGAAATCCACTACCGAAGGTTTTCGGCGGCAAGAGAAGGCAGGTCTTGTTCTCACGGCCATTCAACTCATTGTGAACGGCTGCCAACATCTTTCGGGCATGGCGGATGGCCTGACGGGCGTTCCGGATCAACTTGCCAACAACTTGACCGCGTTGGCTCCTAGTCTCCATTGGCATGTCGTGGAGATTGGATATCGACATGGGCGTAGCGAGTGCCTCGACGCCGAACGCATCGAGCAAGACGCGATGGCTCTCGCACGGCTTCTGTAGAAATAGCGCAATGAGATTGGTGTCGGCAAGCAAGGTCTCTCGCGATGGACGTTGGCGCCTCTTGAGCCGATCCTAACCGTCAGGCGGGCCCCGCAGCAGCGCCGCGGCCTGGGGCGCGAAGTAGGTGAGGATGCCGTCGGCGCCGGCGCGCTTGATGCCGAGCAGCGTCTCGAGGATCGCGCGCTCTTCCAATACGCCGCTGTCGATCGCCATCTTCAGCATCGTGTACTCGCCGCTCACCTGGTAGGCGAAGGTCGGCACGCCGAAGGTCTCCTTGACGCGGGCGACGATGTCCAGGTACGGCATGCCCGGCTTCACCATCACCATGTCCGCCCCTTCTTCGAGGTCCAACTCCACCTCCCGCAGCGCTTCGTCGCTGTTGGCCGGATCCATCTGATAGGTGCGCTTGTCGCCTTGCAGGGCGGCGGCGGAACCCACGGCGTCGCGGAACGGCGCATAGAAGGCGGACGCGTACTTGGCCGCGTAGGCCATGATCTGCGTGTCGACGAAGCCCTGCTGTTCCAGGGCGTCACGGATGGCGCCCACCCGTCCGTCCATCATGTCCGAAGGCGCGATCACGTCGGCGCCGGCCCGTGCGCAGACCAGAGCCTGCGCCACCAACGCCTCGACGGTGTCGTCGTTCCGTACCGCGCCCTCGGCGTCGAGCAGCCCGTCGTGGCCGTGGGTCGTATAGGGGTCCAAAGCGGCATCCGTGACGACGCCGAGGGCCGGGCACGCCGACTTCACCGCCGCCACGGCCCGGGGCACGAGGCCCTCGGGGTTGCGCGCCTCGGCGCCGTCGGCGGTCTTGAGCGTCGGCGCCACATGCGGGAACAGCGCCACCGCGGGGATGCCGAGGGCCTCGGCCTGTCTCGCCTCGAGCACCAGCTGATCGATGCCGAGGCGCTCGACGCCCGGCATGGCGGCTACCGGCTCCCGCCGCCCTGGGCCGTCGACGACGAACATCGGATAGATGAGGTCGTCCACCGCAAGGGTCGTCTCGCGCACCAGGCGCCGCGCAAATGCCGCTCGACGGTTGCGCCTCATGCGCGTTGCGGGATAGCTCATGGCGGTCGCGGCCTGCCCGTCAGCACGGGCCTTGCCTTCCAAGCCAACTACGTTGAAGCGATTGTAGCTTCGGCCGAGTTGCGGGTGTCGTCAGCGTCACGGTCGAGTCGGTCCAGCGCTTCTTCCACGTCCAGCCACGCCCGCTCCGCCCGCTGCGCGGCGGCACGGGCCTCTTCGTGTTCCTTCGCCAGCCGCACCAGGTCGTCCGTAGCGTTGTCCATCGCGGCGTCGCCCAGACGCTCTTCGAGCGCCTGGATGGCGCTGGCGTAGCGATCCACCTCCGCTTCGAGCTGGCGCCGACGCGCGTTCAATTGGCGGCGCACCTTCGAAGGAGGGTGCGCCTTCGAGCGAAGGCGGGCCTGGCCGTCGGGCTTGGGATGCGGGAGGCGCTGGCGCACCTTGGCGCCGCGGCGCCGGGCGTCCTGGGCGTAGCCGGCATAGTTCTCCAGATCGCCTTGGAACGGCTGTACGCGGCCCTCGGCCAGCAGCCAGAAGGAGTCCACGCAGCGCCGCAGCAGGTGGCGGTCGTGGGAGACCAGCAGCAGCGCGCCGCGGTACTGCTGCAAGGCCAGTGCCAGCGCCTCCCGCATTTCGAGGTCCAGGTGGTTGGTCGGTTCGTCCAGAACCAGCACCGCCGGTTCGGCGCAGGCCAGCAGCGCCAGCACCAGACGCGCCTTCTCGCCGCCGGACAGCGTGCCCGCCGGCCGATTGGCGTGGTCGGCGGAGAGGCCCCAGCCGCCAAGGTAGTCCCGCGCCGCTTGGCTGCCGAAGCGTGGTTGGCCGCTCGCGGCCGTCTGGTCCAGCAGTTGCTCAAGCGGCGTCCGATCCGGGTCCAGGGACTCCAGCTGGTGCTGGGCGAAGTACCCCACCGCCGAGTGCGGTCCGCGGCCGAGGCGCCCCTGCTGCGGCGCCAGCTCCCCCGCCAGGCAGCGCAGCAGCGTCGTCTTGCCGGCGCCGTTGGCGCCGAGGACGCCGATGCGGTCCGCGCTGTAGACGCGCAGGGTGACGTCCCCGAGAACGGCCGGGCCGCCGTAGCCCAGGGCCGCATCGTCGAGCTGCAGGATCGGGTTGGAGATCTTGCGCGGCTCGGAAAAGACGAACCGGTAGGGCGACTCGGCCAGCACCGGCGCCACCAGCTCCATGCGCTGCAGCGCCTTCAGGCGGCTCTGCACCTGCTTGGCCTTGCTGTCCTTGGCCCGGAAGCGATCCACGAAGCGGCGGATCTCCTGCACCCGCCGCTGCTGGTGCTTGTGCAGCGCCGCCTGCTGCGCCAGCGCCTCCGCCCGTTGCCGCTCGAAGGCGCTGTAGTTGCCCGTGTACGTCGTGGCGCGTCCGCGATCGACGTGGACCACGGCCTGCACGGTCTTGTCGAGGAAGTCGCGATCGTGGGCGATGGTCAGCAGCGTGCCCGGGTACTTGCGCACCCACGCCTCCAGCCACAGCGTGGCTTCGAGGTCCAGGTGATTGGTGGGTTCGTCCAGGAGCAGCAGGTCCGACGGGGCCATCAGCGCCTGGGCCAGATTCAGCCGGATGCGCCAGCCACCCGAGAAGGCGCGGTGGGGCTTGCCGAAATCCGCGCCTGCGAACCCGAGGCCGTGGAGGATCTCGCCGGCGCGGGCGTGGGCGTGGTAGCCGCCGGCATCCTCCAACTCGCCGTACAGGTGGGCGAGACGTTCGTCGTCGCCCGTCCCTGCCGCCGCGATGGCACCCTCGATGCGACGCAGGCGCTTGTCGCCGTCGAGCACGAAGTCGAGGGCCGGGCGCGGCGAGGGAGCGACGTTCTGGTCCAGACAAGCCACGCGCCACGCCTGGGGCCACAGCACGACGCCTTCCTCCGGCAGTACGCGGCGGCGCAGCAGGTCGAAGAAGGTGCTCTTGCCGACGCCGTTCCTGCCGACCACGCCGACCTTGTGCCCGTGGTGGACCGTGACGCTCAGCTTGTCGAACAGCAGTCGTTCGCCGAGGTGCAGCACGACGGCCTTCACTTCCAGCATGAACGCCCCGTCCTGCTCGATCGATTGCTCAGGTGGCTGGGCTGGACGGGCCGAATCCGTCGCCGGAGCTTGGAGCCAGCGGCGACTGCTCCTTCACGGTCCGCAGTCGCCGCCGTCCGCGCTTGTCCGGGCGGCCCGGCGGCGGCCGCATCCCGGTGCGCCCCTGCGCCCGCTCGGCGCGGCTTGCTTCCCTTCCGGCAGCCGAGGCGGATGTCTCCGCATAGAGCGCCGCCGCGGCAGCCGCGCTGCCTCGGCGTTCGGCAACCGCGGTGACCACCACGGTCAGCACCTCGTCGCCGCGAGCGACGGTGACCTCGTCGCCAATGCCGACCGCCTTCGCCGGCTTGGCGCCGACGCCGTTGCAGCGCACCTTGCCGCCGAGCACGGCGGCTTTGGCCAAGCTGCGCGTCTTGAAGAACCGCGCCGCCCACAGATAGCTGTCGAGGCGTACCCGAGCCACGACGGCCGGCGTTGGCGCCGTCACCCCGAGGCTCCCTGGTCTTGCCCGAGGTCCCGGGCTGGCGGTCCGCCGCGCCAGCGTTCGACGAACTCGGCGGTGGTGTTGACGTGCGGATAGGAGACGTCCGGGACGGCCACGCCAAGGCCAGCGCACAGCGGCGCCCAGCCGTCGCGGGGGTCGAAGACGATCAAGCGCTCGGCGGGGACCGCCTTGGCGCTCGCCACGTTGGCGCGGTACACGGCGAGGGCGTTCGCCTTGTCGTCCAGATCGCCGCCGAAGGTGCCGTCGACGATGATCTCCCTGGCCATCCGCAGACGGCTCTCCCGCGCCGGGTCCAGCCGCGCCAAGCCGTCCTTCATCGACTGGAAGATCGTGCCGGCCGCGCTTTGGTACCAGGCTTCGGCGTCGCGCACGGTGAGAATCACCTTCGCTTGCGGGTAGACGCGCATCAGCCGCTGCCAGAACGCGGCCACCGGCCAATCCACCGCCGCCGCGTAGCCGGCGAACAGCGTCTCCCAGGGGTCCTCTCCCCGCCAGGCGGCGCTCCACAGCTCCGCATGCTCCGGATGCTCGGCTACCTCCGCCATGTGGTAGCACTTGGCGTAGCCGAGGGTCTCCAAGGCTTTCTTGAGGGAGAGCGTGCCGGTGCGGCCGAAGCCGGCGCCTATCAGCTTCAGCGGCATCGGCCCACACTGCGCCGGCGGCCCGTCTCCGGCAAGAGCGTGCCGGTGCGGCCGAAGCCGGCGCCTATCAGCTTCGGCATCGCTAGGCCGCGCCGATCCGCTCGGCGCGGGCCAGCAGGGCCCGGGCCCGGCTCAAGTGGGGCGCGTCCACCATCTGGCCGTTGAACGCGAAGGCCATGCGCCCCTCGGCCTGGGCGGCGGCGAACGCCGCCAGCAGCCCTTCGGCTTCGGCCACCTGGGCCGCGGTGGGCGTGAAGGCGGCGTTGATGGCGTCGATCTGGTCCGGGTGGATCGAGAGCTTGCCGGCGAAACCGTCCCGGGCCGCCCGCTCGCAGTCCCGGGCGAGGCGACCCGGGTCGCGGAACTCCACGGTCACCGTGTCGATCGCCGCCACGCCGGCGCCGGCGGCGCAGAGCAGCGTCTGGGTCCGACAGTGCTGGTAGACGGGCAGGTATTCGCCGGCCGCGTCCCGATTGTCGGCCGCGCCCAGGCTTGCCGCCAGATCCTCCGCGCCCCAGGTGAGGCCCGCCAGCCGGCGACATTCCGCCAATGCCGGCGCGTTGCGTACACCGAGCGGCGTCTCGACGATGGGCATCAGCCCGATGCCGGCCCGCGCATGGCCGTGATCGCCTTCCAGCCGGGTCAGCAGCGTGTCGATGGCTGCCAGCGCCTCCGCGGACTCGGGCTTCGGCACCAGGTAGGCGGCCGGCGGCGCTGCGGCCGTCTCCCGCAGATCGGCGATGCCCCAGGCGGTTGCCAGCGGATTGATGCGCACCAGCGCCTCCTTGCCGCCGAAATCCGCCTGCGCCAGCCATTCCGCCACCGCGGTCCGGGCCGCGCCCTTGCGCTCCGGGGCCACCCCATCCTCCAGGTCCAGCACCAAGGCGTCGGCGGCGGTGCCGAGGGCCTTGGCGAACATGCGTTCGTTGCCGCCGGGCACGAAGTGCAGCGAACGCCGGGCGGTCATGGCGCCAGCGCCGCCGGGATGCGGGCCGCGGCCGCCGCGGCGGCCCTCGGCGCCCACTGCTGCGGCCCGGTGCGGTGGATGGACTCGCCCCGGGCGTCGACGGACACGGTGACCGGCATGTCCCGCACCTCGAACTCGTAGATCGCCTCCATGCCGAGATCCGGGAAGGCGCGCAGCTCGGCGCGGGTGATCGCCTTGGCGATGAGATAGGCCGCGCCGCCGACGGCGATCAGCGACACCGCGCCATGCTCCCGGATGGCGTCGATGGCGGCGGCGCCGCGTTCGGCCTTGCCGATCATGCCGAGCAGGCCGGTGCGTTCCAGCATGGTGCGCGTGAACTTGTCCATGCGCGTGGCGGTGGTGGGTCCGGCCGGACCGATCACCTCGTCGCCTACCGGATCGACCGGACCCACGTAGTAGATGAAGCGATTCTCGAAGCTCACCGGCAGCGGCTCGCCCCGTTCCAGCATGTCCGCCAGACGCTTGTGCGCGGCGTCCCGGCCGGTGAGCATCCGCCCGGTCAACAGCAGCGTGTCGCCGGCCCGCCAGCGGGCGACCTCCTCGGCCGTCGCCGTGTCCAGCTGCACGCGCTTGGCGTCGGCGCCCGGTTCGAAGGCGACGTCCGGCCAGTCGCTCAACGCCGGCGGCGGCAGGCGCGCCGGACCGCTGCCGTCGAGTTCGAAACGCACGTGGCGGGTGGCGGTGCAGTTGGGAATCACCGCCACCGGCTTGTTGGCGGCGTGGGTGGGATACTCCAGCACCTTCACGTCCAGCACGGTGGTGAGGCCGCCGAGCCCCTGGGCACCGATGCCGAGGGCGTTGACGCGCTCGAACAGTTCGAGGCGCAGCGCTTCGGCGCGGCTTTGCGGGCCCCTCGCCTGCAGCTCGTGGATGTCTATGGGCGCCATCATGGCTTCCTTGGCGAGCAGCATCGCCTTCTCCGGCGTGCCGCCGACGCCGACGCCGAGGATGCCCGGCGGGCACCAGCCGGCGCCCATCTTCGGCACCGCGTCGACGATCCAGTCCGCGACCGAGTCCGAAGGGTTCAGCATGGCGAACATGGCCTTGGCCTCGCTGCCGCCGCCTTTGGCGGCGACTTCCACTGCCACCCGGTCCCCCGGCACCAGGCGGGCGTGTACCACCGCTGGCGTATTGTCGCCGGTGTTGGCGCGGTCGCCGTCCGGGTCCGCAAGCACCGAGCCCCGCAGCACGTTCTCCGGTCGGGTCCAGCCTTGGCGCACGCCTTCGTTGATCCAGTCCTCAACGCTGCCGGCGCCGGCCCAGCGCACGTCCATGCCGACGTCCAGGAACACCACCACGATGCCCGTGTCCTGGCAGATCGGGCGCTTGCCGAGGGCGCACAGGCGCGAGTTGGCCAGCACCTGGCCGAGGGCCGTCCTGGCGGCCGGCGCCTGTTCGCGCTCGTAGGCGGCGGCCATGGCGCGAATGAAGTCCGGCGGGTGGTAGTAGGAGATGTACTGCAAGGCGTCCGCGACGCTCTCGATCACATCCTGCTGCTTGATGACGGCCACGGCGGCTCCCGACGGCGTTGACGGCGGACGGCCCGCCCGGTCGATTCTAAGCCCTTGGCAAGGACGCCGGCGAAAAGGTCCGGTGCCGGGCGGCTTCTTCGCGCCAGCAGGCCAACGCGGACCGCGCGGCGCGAAACTTGGGTTCGAGGCGACACTCCTGTAGGCTTCGCTCGGATCAGTCGGCGACTCCCGGGGGCCGCAGTGCGCATCGCGATACTGGGCGGCGACGGCTTCATCGGCTGGCCGGCGACGCTGCACCTGTCCAGCGCCGGCCACGACGTGGCCATCGTCGACAACCTCAGTCGACGGCGGATCGACGACGAGCTCGGCGTCCGGTCGTTGACGCCGATAGCCCCCATCCTGGAACGGCGCCGCGTCTGGCAGCAGGAGAGCGGCCGAACTCTCGACTTCGAACGGCTGGACGTCGCCTCGGAATACGAGCGCTTCAAGGCCTGGCTGGCGGCGTGGCGGCCGGACGCCGTGGTGCATTTCGCCGAACAGCGGGCGGCGCCGTACTCCATGAAGAGCGACCGCCACAAGGCGTACACCGTCGACAACAACGTCAACGCCACCCACAACCTGCTGAACGCGCTGGTCGCCACCGAGACGGACGCCCACGTGATCCACCTCGGCACCATGGGCGTCTACGGCTACGCCACCGCTGGCGCCGCCATTCCCGAGGGCTACCTGACGGTGGAGGCGGCCCGGGACGACGGCAGCAGGGCAGCGCGGGAGATTCTCTATCCGACGGACGCCGGCAGCATCTACCACATGACCAAGTGCCTCGATCAGCTCCTGTTCCAGTTCTACGCCAAGAACGACTCGGTGCGCATCACGGACCTGCACCAGGGCATCGTCTGGGGTAGCCAGACGGCGCACACCCGCCGGCGCCCGCAGCTAGTCAACCGCTTCGACTACGACGGCGACTACGGCACGGTGCTGAACCGCTTTCTGATCCAGGCAGCCCTCGACCATCCGCTCACCGTTCACGGCACCGGCGGCCAGACCCGGGCCTTCATCCACATCGAGGACTCGGTGCGCTGCATCGAGCTCGCCCTCGCCAACCCGCCGCAGCGCGGCGAACGCACGAGGATCTTCAACCAGATGACGGAGGTGCATCGCGTGCGCGACCTGGCCGAACTGGTCAGCCGGCTCACCGGCGCACGCGTGGCCTACCTGCCCAACCCGCGCAAGGAGGCCGCCGAGAACGATCTGGCCGTGAGGAACGAGCAGTTCCTGGCCCTTGGGCTGAACCCCACCACGCTGGCGGCCGGACTGCTCGCCGAGCTGGTGGACGTGGCGCGCAAGTTCATCCATCGCGTCGATCGATCCAAGGTGCCGAGCACTTCCGCGTGGACCCGCGAGCTGGCCGCCGCAGTCGCGGCGAAAGCGCAGGAGAACGGCGCCGCCTGAGACACGACGCCCCGAAAGGCCGCCTCGAGTTGTTCGCCTACGTCACGCTGGTGACCAATCCGGACTATGGCTTGGGCGCGTTGGCGCTGGCCCGATCGCTGCGGCTGGTGGGCAGCGCCTGGCCGCTGGTAGTGCTGGCAACGCCGGCGGTGGCCGGAGATGCCTGCCTGGAAGCGCTCGCCCGCGAAGGCTGCCGGATCGAGCCGGCGGCACCGCCGGCGCTCTCCGAGGCTTTTCGGCAACGGCACGCCGGGCCGGCGCTGCATGCCCGCGTACCCTTCACCAAGGGCGCGAAGCCAGCGTTCCACGACCCCCTCGACAACTTCTGCAAGCTCTCCCTGTGGCACCTCGCGCGCTATCGGCGAGCGGTGTTCCTCGATGCCGACACGCTGGTCGTGAAGAACATCGACAAGCTGTTCGGCTACCCCGAGTTCTGCGCCGCGCCCAACCTCTACGAGACGCTGGCGGACATGCATCGGCTCAACGCCGGCGTGTTCGTGGCGACGCCGGACGCAGCCACCTACGACGCGATGCTGCGCCGCCTCGACGCGCCGGGCGCATTCTGGCGGCGTACGGACCAGACCTTCCTCGAGCGCTACTTCCCGGACTGGCACGGCCTGCCCTACACCTGCAACGCGCTGCAGTACCTGTATTTCAACCTGCCGGCCCTGTGGCGCTGGTCGAGCATCCGCGTGGTCCACTACCAGTACGAGAAGCCTTGGCAAGCGGACCATCCCAAGGCCGACGCCCTGCGCCCGCTCATCGACCTGTGGCATGCCGTGTACGACGGCGGGCCCATTCCGGCACTGGCGGATCCGCCGCCCCTGCTGCCCGAGTCCCCGGTGCCTGCTGAACTCGGCGCGCAGCGGTGAAGGTCGCCCTCACCGGCGCCAGCGGCTACGTCGGCGGCTTCGTCGCCAGGAAGTTGCTCGCGCAAGGCGCCGAAGTGCATGCCTTGGCACGGCCCGACAGCCGCCGCGCACCGGATCTCCCCGTGCGGTGGATCGCTGGCGAACTCGGCAGCGCCAAGGCCGCCAAGGGACTCCTCGCCGGCGCGGACGCCCTGGTCCACTGCGCCTACGACCATGTTCCCGGCCGCTATCGCGGCGGCGAAGGCAATGACCGACAGCGGTTCTGGCGCACCAACCTGCTCGGCAGCCTGGTGCTCATGGACGAGGCCCGGCAGGCCGGCGTGCGCCGCGTGGTGCTGCTGTCGAGCCGGGCGGTCTACGGCCGGCGCACGGCGCCTGCGGCTGCGGTGGACGAATCCGTCCGGCCGCTGCCGGACACCTACTACGGCGCCCTGAAGCTGGCTCTGGAGGCGCACCTCGGCGCGCTCGCCGAAGTCGACGGCCTGTGCGCCGCCAGCCTGCGGCCCACGGGCGTCTACGGCATCGGGGCGCCGGTTGCGAGAAGCAAGTGGTTCGACCTGGCCGTCGCCCTCGCCGAAGGCAAGGTACCGCCACCGCCGCGGCGGGCCACGGAAGTGCATGGCGAAGACGTCGCCAGCGCCGTCTGGCTGCTGCTGACGCGGTCGGCGGCGCAAGTGGCCGGCCGGGCATTCAACTGCGCGGACCTGGTCGTGGACACCGGCCTGGTGGCGGCGCGACTGGGCGAACTCCTGGGCCGCGCCGTCTCGCTGCCGCCGGCGACCAATACGCTGCGCCACGCCATGCGCGCCACCGCGCTCCGACAGCTTGGCTGGCAGCCGGGCGGCGAGGCCCGGCTGGCGGCCACGCTCGAGGAACTGGCCGCGCTCGCCAGCGGAGCGGCGAACGACGCGACGGCGCGACCGCCCGCGCCTCTATAATGCCCCGCGCCGGGTCCGCACGCGCGCTACGGCGGGAAGACCCTCGTCCCAGCGCAAGCGGTTCCCCATCCGGAGCGTCCCAACAGTCGATGGCCAGAGCGTTCAACTTCTCCCCTGGACCGGCGGCGCTGCCAGAGCCGGTGCTGGAGCAGGCGCGCGCGGAGCTGCTCGACTACCAGGGCAGGGGCCTGTCGGTGATGGAGATGAGCCACCGGTCCGCCGAGTTCGTCGCCATCGCCGAGCGGGCCGAGGCCGATCTGCGATCGCTGCTCGCCATAGACGACGACTACCACGTGCTGTTCCTGCACGGGGGCGCCACGCTGCAGTTCGCCATGCTGCCGCTGAACCTCGCCGCGCCGACGGACACCGTGGACTACGTCAACACCGGCGCCTGGAGCGCCAAGGCCATCGCCGAGGCCGAGCGCGTGGCCAAGGTCAACATCGCCGCCAGCGCCGCACCGGACTTCGCCCACGTGCCGACGCCGGCCGGCTGGCGGCTCACCGCCGATGCCGCCTACTGCCACATCGTCGCCAACGAGACCATCGGCGGCGTGCAGTTCCACGACTTTCCGAAGACGCCGGCGCCGCTGGTGGCGGACATGTCGTCGGAGCTCCTGTCCCGCGCCATAGACGTGCGCCGCTTTGCGCTGATCTACGCCGGGGCGCAGAAGAACCTCGGCCCCGCTGGCCTTGCGGTAGCGATCGTCCACAAGGACATGGCGGAGCGTTCGCGGCGCCCGCTGCCGCGAATGATGGAGTACGCCGCCCACGCGGCCCACGGCTCGATGTTCAACACGCCGCCGACCTACGCCTGGTACCTGGCGGGGCTCGTCTTCGAGTGGCTGCGGAGCAACGGCGGCGTGGCGGCGATGGAAGCGGTCAACCGGCGCAAGGCGCGCAAGCTCTACGCGGCCATCGATCGCAGCGGCCTCTACCACGCGGCGGTGGCGGCCCCGCACCGCTCGATCATGAACGTGCCCTTCACCCTGGCCGAACCAGCCCTGGATGCCGCCTTCCTGGCCGGCGCCGAGCGGTGCGGCTTGCTGAACCTCAGGGGCCACCGCAGCGTCGGCGGCATGCGCGCCAGCCTCTACAACGCCGTCGACGAAGCCGCCGTGGACGCGCTCGTCGACTACATGGCGGCCTTCGAGAAGGAACGGGCATGACCGGGCGCGGCCAAGGCGGCAAGAACGACGGCGGGCAGGACGAGGCGGCGCGCCTGGCGGTGGTGCGGGACCGCATCGACGCCGTGGACCGGCAGCTGCGGGCGCTGCTCAACGAACGCGCCGCGCACAGCCAGGCCGTGGCCCGCATCAAGGCCGAGTCCAACGCCGGCGAGGCGCCCGTCTACTACCGGCCGGAGCGCGAGGCGCAGATTCTCGCCCGGCTTCGGGAAGAGAACGAGGGACCGCTGCCGGACGCGCACGTCGAGCGCCTGTTCCGGGAGATCATCTCCTGCTGCCTGTCCCTCGAGCAGCCCCTCACCATCGCCCATCTGGGCCCCGCCGGCACCTACACCGAGGCCGCGGCCATCAAGCAGTTCGGCCACTTCGCCAGAATGCGGGCGCTGCCTTCGGTGGCGGACGTGTTTCGAGAGGTGGAAGCCGGCGCCGCGCATTACGGCGTGGTGGCCGTGGAGAACAGCACCGAGGGCATGGTGACGCACACCCTGGACTGCTTCATGGCGTCGCGGCTGCGCGTCTGCGCGGAGGTGGAACTGCCCATCCACCACGCCCTCCTGTTCCGCCGCGGCGAGGACGCCGAAGCGCTGCTCGAGGTCTGCGCCCACGAACAGTCCCTGGCGCAGTGCCGACGGTGGCTGGACAACAACCTGCCCGATGTGCCCCGGCGCCCGGTGGCCAGCAACGGCGAGGCGGCGCGGCTCGCCGCCGAGGGCGCAGGCATCGCCGCCATCGCCAGCGAAGCCGCGGCGGACCGCTACGCCCTGGCCGTGCTGCACGCCCACATAGAGGATCAGGGAGACAACAAGACGCGCTTCTTCGTGGTCGGCGATCAGTCGGTCACTCCGAGCGGCCGCGATCGGACCTCCATCATGGTGTCCACCCGCAACGAACCGGGCGCCCTCTACAAGGTGCTGGAACCCTTCCATCGGCACGGCATCAGTCTGACGCGGATCGAATCCCGCCCCTCCAAGGTCTCCTCCTGGAGCTACGTGTTCTTCATCGACTTCGAGGGCCACCGCAGCGAGCCGGCGACTGCCGCGGTGCTTGAGGAAATCGCCCGGGTGGCCACGGACGTGAAGCACCTCGGCTCCTATCCCCGGGCTTCGTAGCGTCGCCGTTGAAGCCATGACGACGCCGGCAAACGTCAACCCCGCGGTGGTCGGCTTGACGCCCTATCAGCCGGGCAAGCCGGTCGAGGAGCTGATGCGCGAGCGCGGCGTGGCGGGCGCCGTAAAGCTCGCCAGCAACGAGAACCCGCGGGGTCCGGGGCCGGCGGTGCGGCAGGCGCTCGCCGCCGCGGTGGACGACGTGTCGCGCTATCCCGACGGCAGCGCCTGGCGGCTGAAGCACGCGCTGGCGGACCGCCTCGGCGTGGCGACGGCGCAGATCACCATCGGCAACGGCTCCAACGACGTGCTGGAGCTGGCCGCCAAGGTGGCCATCTCGCCGGGCCGCCGGGGCGTCGTGGACGCGCACTGCTTCGTGGTCTATCCACTGGCCATCGCGGCCGCGGGTGGCGTGGTCGTGCGGGCGCCTTCCGCGGCCTGGGGCCACGATCTCGCCGCCATGGCCGCCGCCGTCGATGCCGAGACGCGCATCGTCTACATCGCCAATCCCAACAATCCCACCGGCACCCATGTGGCCGAGGCCGCCTTGCGCGCCTTCCTGCGACGCGTGCCGACGGACGTCTGGGTGGTGCTGGACGAAGCCTACGCGGAATACGTCGCCGCGCCCGACTACCCGGACGGCGTCGCCCTGCTGCGGGAGTTCCCCAATCTCGTCGTCACCCGCACGTTCTCGAAGATCTACGGCCTGGCGGCGCTGCGCATCGGCTACGCGGTCAGCTCGGAGCGGGTCGCGGAGCTGATGAACCGCGTCCGGCAGCCGTTCAACGCCAACAGCCTGGCCCTCGCCGCGGCCGAGGCGGCCCTCGGCGACGAGGACTACGTGGCCGAAAGCCGGCGCCTGAACGCGGCCGGCATGGCGCAGCTGGAAGCCGGCCTCGCGGCGCTGGACCTTGCCTTTCTTCCGTCAAGCGGCAACTTCGTGACCTTCGAGGCGGAGTGGGACGGGGGTCCCACGGCGGCGGCCGTGTACGACGCCATGCTCGACGACGGCGTGATCGTGCGCCCGGTGGCCAACTACGGCATGCCGCGCCACCTGCGGACGACCATCGGCCAGCCGGCGGAGAACGAGCGCTTCCTGGCCGCGTTGGCCCGGGCCCTCGACCCGGCATGACGCCGCAGCGCAGCCGGGCCGGCGCCGGCAGCCATCTAAAGACGCCGTGCCTTCGCTGCTGCTGATCGGCACCGGCCTCGTCGGCGGCTCCTTCGCCCTGGCCGCCAAGGCAGCAGGCCTGTTCGACCGCGTGGTGGGCATGGACCGGGACCCCGCAACGCTGCGCGAAGCCCTGGCGCTCGGAATCGTGGACACCGTCCTCGAGGGCGCCGTGGCGGAGGCGCTGGCCGAAGGCGCCGCGGGGTCGCCCGGGCGCTTCGACGCCGCGTGCGTCGCCGTGCCCGTTGGCGACGTCGCCGCTTGCGTGCGCGCCGCGGCGCCCCGCGCCGAGGTGGTGTTCGACGTCGGCAGCGTCAAGGGCGCCATCGTCGATGCCCTGGCGCCGCCGCCGGCGAACTACGTGCCCTGCCACCCCGTCGCCGGTTCCGAACGCGCCGGTCCCGCCGCGGCGCGGGCCGATCTGTTCAAGGACCGCGTGGTGGCGCTGACGCCGGCGCCGCACACCGACGCCGGGGCGGCCCGGACGGTACGCGGCTACTGGGAAAGACTGGGGGCGCGAGTTCTGGAGGAGGCGCCGGCGGCCCACGACCAGCGCCTTGCGCTGCTCAGCCACCTGCCGCATCTGGTGGCGTTCGCCTTCATGGAGGTGGCCGGTCGAGCGGACACGCTGACCGGGGCCGGCGCCGGATTCAGGGACTTCACCCGCATCGCCGCCGCCGACGCCCGGGTGTGGGGGGACATTCTGAGCAGCAACGCCGACAACGTGCGCCCCTATCTGGACGATCTGCTGGCGACCTTGCGGAGCTTCGCCGCCAGTGCCGAGGCAGGCGCCGGAGCCGGCAACGGCGACCTGCGCCAACGCATCGCCGCCGCCGCCGAAGTGCGCCGCGCCCTGGACGCCGCCGAACCTTGACCGCTTCCGTGCCGGTGGTGGCCATAGACGGCCCGGCCGGGGCCGGCAAGGGCACGGTGGCCGCGACGCTGGCGGCGCGCTGGAGCTGGCGCCTGCTGGACAGCGGCGCCTTGTACCGCGTGGTGGGCCTCCTGGCGCTGCGACGGGGGCTGTCGCTCGCCGCACAGTGCGAGCTGGCCGGGGCGGCCCGGGGGGCGACGGTGTCCTTCGCGGGCGGCCGCGTCCTCGTCGACGGCCGCGACGAAACCGCCGCCATCCGCGCCCCGGCGGTGGCCGCGGCGGCGTCGCGGGCCGCCGCCAAGCCGCTGGTGCGAGCCGCGCTGCTGGCCACCCAGCGGGCGTTCCGAAGGCCGCCGGGGCTGGTGGCCGACGGCCGCGACATGGGCACGGTGGTGTTCCCGGACGCAGCGCTCAAGGTTTTTCTCACCGCCACCGTGGCAGAGAGGGCGCTGCGCCGCTATCGGCAGTTGAAGCCGAAGCAGCCGAATGTTAGGTTACGCGACCTTTCCGAGGCCATCGAGGAGCGCGATCGCCGGGATCGCGACCGTGCCGTTTCGCCCCTCGTCGCAGCGCCGGACGCAGTGACCATCGACACCACGCGGATGACGGTGGAGGAGGTGGTCGCCGCCGTCGTGGCGCTTGGCCAGGGCGAGGCTTGAACCAGCGGCAAGAAGGCCGAAAACGCAACCGGCGCACCAGCGCCAAGACAGGACAACGCAACAGGAACCCATGGCCGAAAACCTGCAAGCAACCGAAGGGGAGGCCCTTGCCGGGGCGCTCGCCGATTCCGTCGGCGCGCCCGACATCGCACAGGCAGCGCACGAGGCCGGCGACGACGAGAGCTTTGCCGCCCTGTTCGAGCAGAGCGTCGCCGGCGTGGTGATGGAACCAGGTTCCATCGTCACCGGCACCGTCGTGGACATCGACAAGGACTACGTGGTGGTGCATGCCGGGCTGAAGTCCGAGGGCCACATCCCGCGCAGCCAGTTCCTGGCGGAGAACGGCGAGTTCGGCTTAGCGGTTGGCGATCAGGTGAAGGTCGCCATGGAAACCGTGGACGACGGCTGGGGGGAGACGCGACTGTCCCGGGAGAAGGCCCGTCGCGCCGAGTCCTGGGAGATGCTGGAACACGCCTTCGAGAACGGCGAGGCCGTCAAGGGCATGCTCAACGGCAAGGTCAAGGGCGGATTCACCGTCGACGTCAGCGACATTCGCGCGTTCCTGCCCGGGTCGCTGGTGGACATCCGCCCGCTGCGCGAAACCGCGCACCTCGAAGGCCGGCGGCTGGACTTCAAGGTCATCAAGCTCGACCAGCGCCGCAACAACGTCGTGGTGTCCCGCCGGGCGGTGCTCGAGGAAGAGAACAGCGCCGAGCGGGAAGCGCTTCTGGCGTCGCTCCAGGAGGGCCAAGAACTCAAGGGCGTCGTCAAGAACCTCACCGACTACGGCGCCTTCGTCGACCTCGGCGGCGTCGACGGCCTGCTGCACATCACCGACATGGCATGGCGGCGCGTTCGCCATCCGAGCGAGATGGTCACCGTCGGCGACGAGCTGCAGGTGAAGATCCTGCGCTTCGACCGGGAGCGGAACCGGGTGTCGCTGGGCATGAAGCAGCTCGGCGACGATCCCTGGGTGAACATCACCCGCCGCTACGCGCAGGGCAGCCGGGTGCCGGCAACCGTCACCAACCTCACCGACTACGGCTGTTTCGCGGAAATCGAAGAGGGCGTCGAGGGCTTGGTCCACGTCTCCGAGATGGACTGGACCAACAAGAACATCCACCCCACCAAGGTGGTCGCGGTGGGCGATCAGGTGGAAGTGATGGTGCTCGACATCGACGAGGACCGGCGCCGCATCTCTCTCGGCATCAAGCAGTGCCGACCGAATCCCTGGGACGAGTTCGCGGCGGCCCACGGCGAGGGCGACCGCGTAAGCGGGCGGATCAAGTCCATCACGGACTTCGGCATCTTCGTCGGCCTGCCGGGCGGCATCGACGGCCTCGTGTATCTCTCCGACATCTCCTGGAACGAACCGGGCGAGACGGCCGTGCGGCGCTACAGCAAGGGCGAGGAGATCGACTCGGTGATCCTCTCCATCGATCCCAACCGCGAGCGCATCTCGCTGGGCATCCGGCAGCTGGACCAGGATCCGTTCAGCGACTACGTCGAGGCGCATCCGCGCAACAGCATCGTCACCGGCGACGTGATAGCGGTGGAACCGAAGGCCGCGACCTTGCGCCTGGCCGCCGACGTCGACGGCCAGCTCAAGGCGTCGGAAATCGACGTGGATCGGGTGGAAGACGCCCGCGCGGTGCTGTCCGTCGGCACCGAAGTGACTGCCAAGATCATTGGCGTGGACCGTCGCAACCGAGTCATCAACCTGTCCATCAAGGCCCGGGAGCACGACGACGAAAGGCAGGCCCACCAGGAGTACCGGGAGCAGGAAGCCGCCCGCCCCGGACCCACGACCCTCGGCGACCTCATCAAGGCGCAGATGAAGCGCAAGGAAGACTGACGCGGTCCGCTAACGGCGCACGGCGCAGGCGCACGGAGAGGGCCCGGTCCATGACGAAGTTCGAGTTGATCGAGCGCTTGTCCAAACGGCAGCCCATGCTCACCGTCAAGGACATGGAGCTGGCCGTCAACTCCATTCTGACGCACATCGCCGAGACCTTGGAGCAGGGGGAGCGGGTTGAAGTGCGCAGCTTCGGCAGCTTTTGCCTCCACTACCGGACGGCCCGCACCGGCCGCAATCCCAAGACCGGGGAGTCGGTAAGCCTGGCGTCCAAGCACGTGCCCTTCTTCAGGGCCGGCAAGGCGCTGCGCACTCGCGTCAATCGCGCCTGCACCGGCCCCTCGAACCCGAGGTGACGCGCCTCAAGCGGATTCTTCTAGGGCTCCTGCTGCTCGGCGTGGTGGCGTTGGGACTGCTCGTCGGCGTGGACAACCACAATGCGGTGGCGCTGCGCTTTCTCGACTTCGAAACGCCGGCGCTGCCGGTGTTCTGGTGGCTGTATGCCGCCTTCGCAGGCGGCGCCGTCGTTGGCTGCGCACTCTGCGGCACCGCCCTCGGCCGCGCCAAACTCCGCGAACGCCGCCTACGGCGGGCCTTGACGGCACGAGAGGGTTCGTGAGGAAACAGCGCTGAAGCCGCCGGCGTGGCGTGGACGACGGCGTGTCGTGATGTCGCTTCTCCTACTTCATGGCGCGGCGATTTCCTACGGCTCGATGCGGCGATTTCGCACCCCCTCCCGGCTGCCGGCAGCCTACCTTCTCCGTCCAACAACCTACCGGAGAACGCAATGACTCGCCTGCGAACGAAACTGTCGATCCTCGTGCTGGCCCTCGCCGCCCTGGCCCCCGCCGCCGCCGACGAGCGCGTCAACGTCAACACCGCGGATGCGGCAACCATCGCCGCCAAGCTCGACGGCGTTGGCCTGAAGAAGGCGCAAGCCATCGTCAGCTACCGGGAAGCGAACGGTCGCTTTGACGCGGCTGCGGATCTGGCCAACGTGAAGGGCATCGGCGCGGCCACCGTCGCCCGCAACGCCGACCGCATCGCCGTCAGCAGCGCTGACGACGCCGAGGCCGGCGCGCCGTAGCCGCCAGCCGACACATGGATGACGCCGAGTCGACGCCGCCGGCCGCCCCGCCGGCGACGGCGACCGGCGGCACGTCCGCCTGGATCACCGGCGCCGGGGGCTTCGTCGGCGGCCACCTGACGCGAGCGCTGCGCCGCGCCGGTTGGCGCGTGGCGACTGCCCGGGTGCGCCCCGGCAGGCCGCGGCAAGGGGCAGCGCCGGCCAGTGGCGACGTGGTGTACCACCTGGCCGGCGTTGCCCATCGCCACGCGGCAGCCGCGGAGCACATGGCGGCCAACTGCGATCTGGCGCTCGCTCTCTACGATCTCGCCTGCGGCGCCGAGGCACGGGCCTTCGTGTACGTCAGCAGCAGCAAGGTGCTTGGCGACGCCAGCCCGGCGGTGCTTGGCGTCGATGCGCCCCGACGACCGCAAGGCGGCTATGCCGCCAGCAAGGCGGCGGCGGAGCGCCGGCTGCTGGCGGCGCGGCTTCGCGGGCCGGTGCCGGTAGCCATCGTCCGCCCGCCGTTGATCTATGGTCCCGGTGCCCGAGGCAACCTGCGGCCGCTGACGTGGGCGCTGGCCCGCGGCCTGCCGCTCCCGCTGGGCCTGGCCCGGGGGCACCGCAGCTTCGTCTCCGTGGGCAACCTGACCTCGGCGCTGGCCGCCCTCGGGGCGACGCCGGAGCGCAGCGACGGCATCTGGCACGTCGCCGACGACGAGGACATCGACTGCGCCACCCTGTGCCGCCGCCTCGCGCACCGCCTCGGGCGCCCGGCGCGACTGCTGCCGGTACCGGCGGCCGCATGCGCCGTGGCCTTGCGTCTGCTGCCGAAGCTCCGCACCAACGCAGCCAGTCTGGTTGCGAGCGCCTTCGAGCCGTTGCGGCTCGACGCCAGCGCCTTCCGTCGCGCATTCCGCTGGTCGCCGCCGCAGACGCTGGACGAGGGCCTCGCGGAGCTGGCGCAGTGGTACCTGGGCGCCCGCTGACCCGCTGCAGTAGGCAGTTGGCGGTGCTGCATCTGTGGTGGCGTCTCGGTTTGAACTTGCAGACGCCGGGCTGCTTGACATGGGTGGGCTGCTGCGCCAGCGTCAACCGCGCCGACGCGCCTTGCGCGGCCGGCAGAGCCGGGGCGCAACGGAGGCGCTGGCCCCGCGAACGTCGCGCCGACTGGGGCCGGGGATCGAACCCGCGACCGTTGACTAGCTACGGAGGAGACGGACATTGACGCGCTAACGCAATGGCCAATTTGGGCGCTGGTGGCGCTGCTGTCCACGGCAGTGTTCTATGCCGGCCGGCTAGTGCAGCGAGTAGGCGGGCTTGAGACGCGGATGGAAGCCCTGTTCGCCGAACTTCGGGCCGAACTGCGCGAGAACCGGGCCGAAGTGTCGAAGGCGAGTGATGGCGTGGCAGACGTGCGCGAGCGAGTGGCCGTCCTTGAAGCCCGTGAAGGCTAGTCGGAAGCGCAACTGCCAGCGCTGCTTCCATCTCTTGCCTCCGGGCTTGGTACTACTCGCATCGGGTCGCCGCCTACGTCTCGGACAGTGGTTGGCTCGACGGAGCAAACGATCGACTTGGTGCAAGTCCGCCAGTGGGATCGTACTTGTCGCCGATGTGCTGGCATTCGTACGCATCGTGGAATTCCGCAATGTCGAATCCATGCACCGTGCGTACGACGCCCCGACGCCGTAGCGCCCCAAGCGTCCTGTTCACGTCGATGCCATTGCGAGAAGGCCCGGCCGCTGGTGCCTACGAAGTGCTGGCCCTGTCATCGGCGACGAACGCGCTGCACTGGCTGGGAAGAATCTGCCTGGGTCGGCGTAGGCATCCTCCCGCCACATCACGAATCATGCCGGCAAGTTCGCCAAGCTCCCTGCCGAATCCGGAGGCAAAGGCCGAACCATGACCCGCCGCCGAAGTGGCAGTGCCGGTGGCGAAGCCTATCGATTCCGAGCTTGAGTCTCGGGGCAGCGAGGCCGTACAGTTCAGTCCCATGTCCGCTTGGGCTGCCTACGTGTACGAGTACTTCGCTGTCAATCCGGCACTCAACGCGGCATGCAGGCCCGGTGTGAGGGCGCTTTGCCCGTGACCACGCCGCCCGGCGCTCGCGCCCTGGTGCATGCCATCGAGCGGCTCGGCAGCCGCCAGAAGCAGGCTGTCGCGGCGCTGATAGACAGCGTCGCGCTGCCGTTCGCGCTGTGGTGCGCCTTGGTGCTGCGCCACGGCCACTGGCAGTTCGACTGGTGGCAGTTCTGGCCGGCTTTCGCGGTGACGCTGGCCTGCGTACCGCTCTTCGCCCGGCTGGGCCTGTACCGGCACATCATCCGCCACATCGGGCGCGCCGCGGTGGCGGCGATGTTCTGGGGCATCACCGTCACCACCCTCGGTCTCGCCGCGGTGGCCTACCTGGCGAAGCTCGGCGACGTGCCGCGCTCGGCGCTGGCGATCTTCTGGCTGCTGGCCTTCTTCTACATGATCGTCACGCGCTTCTCGGTACGCGCCTACGCCGAGGCCGTGGGGCGCAGCAACGTCGGCAGGAAGCCGGTGGCCATCTACGGCGCCAACGCGGCCGGCGCCTACCTGGCGCACCAGCTGGAACGCGGGCGGGAGTTCCGGCCGGTGGCCTTCCTCGACGACGACGAGGACAAGCAGGGCGGCGTGGTGGCCGGCCTTGCGGTGCATCCGGTGGCGGCCTTGCCGGGGCTGGTGGAAGAACACGTAGTGGGCCAGGTGCTGGTGGCGCCGCTGGCGGCGGCGGAACGCCGCCGCGTCATCGAGAGCCTCGAACCGCATCCGGTGCAGGTGCGCGTCATTCCGGGGATGGACGCCATCGTCGCCCGCGCCGGCACGGCCGAGATCCGCGACGTGGACGTCGGCGATCTGCTCGGCCGCGACGAAGTGGCGCCGCTGCCGCATCTGCTGCGCGGCTCGGTGACCAGGCTGGTGGTGCTGGTCACCGGCGCAGGAGGTTCGATTGGCGCCGAGCTGTGCCGCCAGATCATGCGCTTGCAGCCGCGCCTCTTGGTGGTCCTGGACCAGAGCGAGTTCGCTTTGTTCCAGGTCGAGAACGAGCTGCGGCGCATGCGCGAGCGCGACGGCATCGGTACGCCGGTGGCCGCGGTGCTCGGTTCGGTGCTCGACAGCGGGCTGATGGAACGCACGATGCGCGGCTACGAGGTGGACACGGTCTACCACGCTGCGGCGTACAAGCATGTGAGCGTGGTGGAGAACAACGTCATTCAAGGCGTCAAGAACAACACCTTCGGCACCCTGCGGGCGGCCCAGGCCGCGGCTGCCGCCGGCGTCGCCAACTTCATCCTCATCTCCACGGACAAGGCAGTGCGAACCCGCAGCGTCATGGGGGCGAGCAAACGGCTGGCGGAGATGACGCTTCAGGCCTTGCAGGGGTGCGGCGGCGGCACCTGCTTCTCCATCGTGCGCTTCGGCAACGTGTTGGTGTCCTCCGGCTCCGTGGTGCCGCTGTTTCTGGAACAGATCGACAAGGGCGGGCCGGTGACCGTGACGCACCCGGAGGCCACCCGCTACTTCATGACCATTTCCGAAGCCGCGGAGCTGGTGTTGCAGGCCGCTAGCCTCGCTACCGGCGGCGACATCTTTCTGCTCGACATGGGCGAACCGGTGAGCATCCTCGAACTGGCCAGGAAGACCATCCGCCTGCGCGGCTACAAGGTGCGCGACGAAGCGGCGCCCCACGGCGACATCGAAATCCGCTTCACGGGCCTGCGCCCGGGCGAGAAGCTGAACGAAGAGCTGCTGCTCGGCGACGCCTCCTTCGGCACCGAGCACCGCAAGATCATGCGCGCTTCGGAAGCGCATCTGCCGTGGCCGGAGCTGCAGGCGGTGCTGGCCAATCTGGAACGGGCCTGCGACACCTACGACGTGGCTTCCATCAAGGGCTTCATCGAGGGTCTGGTGGACGGCGCCGACCTGGCCGAGCAGCTGAGCGATCTGCCGGCCCGCAGCAACGTCCTGCCTCTGCCGCGCCGCGAAAGCTCCGCCTAGCCGGTATCGGCGGCTGCGGCCGTCCAATGCACGCCCGTTGCCCTGTTCGGCGGCGGTGCCGCAGCCCGTAGTAGCATGGGTAGTTGCCCTTGTACCTACGACCTCCGCAACCGACGAAGGAGCCGCCAACCGGCATGAGTCGCAACAGCTTCAAGGCCCTGCAAACCCTGACCGTGGGCGGCGACAGCTACGCCTACTTCAGCCTGCCGGCCGCTGCCGCCGGCGGCGCCGGCGCCATCGATAGACTGCCCGTTTCGCTGAAGATCCTCCTCGAGAACCTGCTGCGGCACGAAGACGGCGCCTCCGTGCGCCGGGAGGACATCCAAGCGCTGGCGAACGCTGCCGAGGCGGGGCCGCAAGCGCAGGAGATAGCCTTCCGCCCGGCCCGGGTGCTGATGCAGGACTTCACCGGCGTGCCGGCGGTGGCGGACCTGGCCGCCATGCGCAGCGCCGTGGCTGCCGCCGGCAAGGACCCGAACATCGTCAACCCGCTGTCGCCCGTGGACCTGGTGATCGACCACTCGGTGATGGTGGACCGCTTCGGCGACAGCGCGGCGTTCGAGGCCAACGTCGCCATCGAGATGCAGCGCAACCAGGAGCGCTATCGGTTCCTGCGCTGGGGCCAGAGCGCGTTCGACAACTTCCGCGTGGTGCCGCCGGGCACCGGCATCTGCCACCAGGTGAACCTCGAGTATCTTGCCCGCGCCGTCTGGACCAGCACTGTGGACGGCGCGACCACGGCCTACCCGGACACGCTGGTGGGCACCGACAGCCACACCACGATGATCAACGGCCTCGGGGTGCTCGGCTGGGGCGTCGGCGGCATCGAGGCGGAGGCCGCCATGCTCGGGCAGCCGGTCTCCATGCTCATTCCGGAGGTGGTGGGCTTCGAGCTCCTCGGCGAACTGCCGGAGGGCGCCACCGCCACGGACCTCGTGCTGCGGGTGGTGGAGCTGTTGCGCCAGCACGGCGTGGTGGGCAAGTTCGTGGAGTTCCACGGCCCGGGCCTCGCCCATCTGCCCCTCGCCGATCGCGCCACCATCGCCAACATGGCCCCGGAGTACGGCGCCACCTGCGGCTTCTTCCCGGTGGACGCGGAGACCATCCGCTATCTCGAGCTGTCGGGCCGGCCGCCGGCGACGGTCGCGCTGGCGGCCGCCTACGCCAAGGCCCAGGGCATGTGGCGGAACGACGACGCCGAGACCCGGTATGCGTCCAAGGTGACCTTGGACCTCGCCACCATCCGGCCAGCGCTGGCCGGGCCGAAACGGCCGCAGGACCGGGTGGAGATGGATCGCCTGCCACGAGCCTTCGACGACGCCCTCGCACTGGCCGGCCGAGCCCAGGGAAGCCCTCGCGTGCCGGTGCCGGGCGCGGACTACGATCTCGGCGACGGCGACGTGGTGATCGCCGCCATCACTTCCTGCACCAACACTTCCAATCCCGCAGTGATGCTCGGCGCCGGCCTCGTGGCGCAGAAGGCGCTGGCCCAGGGCTTGCGGGCGAAGCCCTGGGTGAAGACCTCCCTCGCACCCGGCTCCAAGGTGGTCACCGAGTACCTGCGGGCCACGGAGCTCGACAGCGCCCTGGCCGACGTCGGCTTCCATTTGGTGGGCTACGGCTGCACCACCTGCATCGGCAACTCCGGGCCGCTGCCGCGGCCCGTCTCCGAAGCCATCGCCGGCGGCGACCTGGCGGTGGCGTCCGTGCTCTCCGGCAACCGCAACTTCGAGGGGCGCGTCCACCAGGAGGTACGCACCAACTGGCTGGCCTCGCCGCCGCTGGTGGTCGCCTACGCCCTCGCCGGCACGGTGCGCATCGATTTGACGCGGCAGCCAATCGGCCAAGACGCCGCCGGCCGCGACGTGTTCCTGCGCGACATCTGGCCCACCGCCAAAGAGGTGCGGGCCGCTGCGGCGCAAGTGTCCGCAACCATGTTCGAGCGCCAGTACGCGGACGTGTTCACCGGCCCGGCGGCGTGGCAGGCCATCGACGTGACCCCCGGCGCCGCCTACGCGTGGGAGGGTTCCACCTACATCAAGGAGCCGCCGTTCTTCTCCGTCGGCGGCGGCTTGAACCAGACCGGGGCCGTGCGGGGCGCCCGCATCCTGGCGCTGCTCGGCGATTCCGTGACCACGGACCACATCTCCCCGGCCGGAGCGATTGCGCCGGCCAGCCCCGCCGGCGAGTACTTGCAGCAGCAGGGCGTGCCCGTCGCGGACTTCAACTCCTACGGTTCCCGCCGCGGCAACCACGAAGTGATGATGCGCGGCACTCTCGCCAACATCCGCATCAGGAACGAGATGACGCCGCATCGGGAAGGCGGCTACACCCGCCACCTTTCCACTGGCGACGAGCTCCCGATCTACGACGCCGCCATGCGCTACCAAGGCGAAGGCACGCCGCTGGTGCTCGTCGCCGGCAAGGAGTACGGCACCGGCTCCAGCCGCGACTGGGCCGCCAAGGGCACCCGCCTCCTGGGCGTACGGGCGGTGCTGGCGGAGAGCTTCGAACGCATCCACCGCTCGAACCTCATAGGCATGGGCGTGCTGCCGCTGGAGTTCGCACCCGGCGAATCCCGGCGGACGCTCGCCCTCACTGGCGAGGAAGTCGTGGACATCGCCCTGCCGAGCGAAGCAGACGCCATCGCGCCCAGGCAGGAACTCCTGCTGCGCCTCAAGCGCGCCGACGGCGCCACTACGGAAACCCGCGTACGTTCCCGCCTGGACACGGACAACGAGATCGCCTACTTCAAGAGCGGCGGCATCCTGCAGTTCGTGCTCGACAGGCTGGTGGCGGAATGAACGCATGGCCAGCGCGCCGGAAATCGATGCGTCCTATTTGAAACTCTGCGCCTAAGGTGGAGCAGGAGGGATCGAATGGCTAAGGAAGTCCATCTGCAACCGAGACATCGGAGGCTGATCGAAGGGCTGGCGCGGCGGCACCTTCCCGGCGCCGATATCTGGGCCTATGGAAGCCGAGTGAACGGGGAGAGCCACGACGGCAGCGACCTCGACCTGGTTCTTCGCGGCGTCGGATTGGCGGAGGTTCCAGCACGCAGGTCGCCATGTTCGAGGAAGCGCTGCGAGAGTCCACGCTGCCGTTCCTGGTGGACGTACACGACTGGGCCCGCTTGCCGGACAGCTTTCATCGGCGAATCGAACGGGGCTACGCCGTGGTGGTGGACGCTTGACTTTGTTGTCGCCATGAGAGCGCAACCCGCTCGACGCTGTTTGCGGCTGCAGGACTACAGCGACGCCGTGGCCGAAGGATGGAAGGAAGCGGACCTCTACCGGGCGATCGTCCACGAGCTGCCCAGGCTCTTCCACAGCCAAGGCGCCCAAGCGCAACGCGAGGCCATCGAGGATGCGCCGAAACTGACAGGCACCGCATGGGACGCGCTGATCGCGGCGGTGGTCGAGCATGTGGCGACGCTGCACGGCCGCGAGATTCCGGCGTGGGTGCAGGAGCCCGAGCGCTTCCTGAAAAGCCCGTGGATCGTCTCTCGGCTGCCCTTGATCCGCCACGAGTCCCTAGCCTTCGCGCCCGGCGCCTTCATTCGCCACGGCGCGTTGCCGGACCCTCGCGACCTTGACGCCAGGGGCGGGGAGCGCCATGCGTGGGCGCCTTGATCGCGGCAAGCTGATCGAGCTGTTCGAGGACCTCTCCGATCGTTTGCGGGAGCGAGGAGTCCGTGGCCACATCTACATCGTCGGCGGCGCAACCATGATGCTCGCGTTCGGGCGCAGCCGGACGACGCGGGACGTAGACGCCTACGTTCGCAACCAAGGCGCCGAGCACGCGGATGTCATGGAAGCGGCGCGGCGCGTAGCCGACAAGCACGGGCTGCCGGAAGACTGGCTGAACGAACTGGCAACGATGTTCATGCCGTCTGGAGAAGATAGGAGAGCGCCAGTGCTGTTCGACTCGCCCCACCTCGTGGTAACCGGCGCCTCGGCGGAGCACATGCTGGCGATGAAGCTGCAAGCCGGCAGAGAAGCGGACCTCGACGACATCGACACGTTGCTGGCCCATCTGCAGATCGCGACCAGCGAGGAGGCATTGGCGATTCACGACCGGCTGTTCCCGACGACGCCGGCCAGCGATCGGGCGAGAGACCACCTCGCGCGGAAGCTCGGCCCGCAGGCATAGCCGCAGGAATTCACCAGGCGAACTGGGACACTTCGCCCCCGCCACGTGGGCTAGACCGGCGGAGAACCGATGGACGGCTGGCCTTGTGGGCGAGATGACGTTCAGCGACCGCCGCCTAGCGAGGCGTGCCTGTTTCTGCCTCCTCGTCTCCGGGGCATCGCATTTTCTCGCGCACGGCTGAAATCTGGGCATTCGTCATGTCCGCCGCGTGGTCCCTGGGGAGGTGCCCGCTCTCGCGACGAATGACGTGGAAGCTCCCGTCCGACCGTTCCCGCCACATCAGGTAGCCGCACTCGAACAGAGCACGCTCGTAGGCCGCCTGGTAGTCGGCGGCGACGTAGATGCCCGGCGTCGGAGCTTCTGGCGGGTCCACGTACACGGTCGTGCGCCACACGCGCCGTTCGGTCACGCCGCCCATCTCGGCGCGATCCTCGTCCCGTTCCTGCCGCCAAGCGGCGAACGTCTCGGAGCGCAGGTACTCGCTCAGCATCGCGTAGGAAGCGCGGGCATCGCCGCCGGCGTCGAGGCCGGCGAAGTAGGCCAGCGTCTTGCTTCGAATCTCGTCCTCCATCGCCGCACGCTCCGCGGCCGTCAGCGCGCGGCTTGGCGGGGGCATATTGATCGGCGCGGGTTCGCACAGAACCACCTGCACGAGGCGCACACGATCGTCCGGCGGTTCGCGCGCCGTCTCGCCGTTCCCGACTGCCTCTCCCTCCTCCTTCTCGCCGGCGGACGCAACCGGCGCCAACAGGCTCGTGTGCTCGAAAGCGTCCAGCCTCGGCGTCAGGTCGCCGCACAGCTTGGCAGCCGCGGGCATGAGGAGCTGCTGCATCTCGCCATGGTCCGCGTCCAGCACGGGCAGCTCCAAGGTCAACGCCCACTGGTTCTCGCCGAGCGGCGACGCGCTGAGCCACGGGCCACCGGCATCCTCCCCGGGCACCGGTGCCGGTGCGCCGCGGGCACCCGGCAAGCAGGCCAGGCCGGTCGCGAACAGGAAAGGCAGGGCAGTGCGACGGAGTCTCATGGCCGCAGGACGATACCGCGCAACAACCGCACCACACCAAGCACTTGCCTGGATGTTGGAGCACATGATCTCCGGTCTCGCCATCTGACACGACGGTTTGTTGACGCCGCAACGACGGCGCAGTAGTTTGACAGATGCGGGGCTGGACCCGCTGTGCGACGGGTCGGGGGATGAAGCTCAAGCACGCGATCTTGGAGGCGATGGAGCGCGACGCCTTGCGTGCCGCACTGGTCCGCTTCGACTTGGCGGACGGCGTAGACAAGCGCAGCCCTGTCGCCATGCGCAAACGCTTGCGTGGTGCTCGTCGGGCTGGGCCGGAGGCGCTGCTCGCGCCCCTGCACGCAGCGGAGGTGAGAAGGATCTGCGAACTGATGGGCGTGGATGGCGGCGGCCGCAAGCCCGAGCTTCGGGAGCGCTTGCTCGCCGCCGGTCCGGGCCCGTCCGCGAGCAACCCTGCGAGCGCCCCGCAAGCCGGCAAGAAGCGCAACGGCCGGAGCCCCGCTGGCGGCGCTCCGGCAGTCGCCACGAAGCTGCGTCGAGAGGCCAGGGCCAACGCCCAGACTACCGCCACCACTGGCTACGAGACGGAACTCTGGGCTGCCGCCAACACCCTGCGTGGCAACATGGATGCAGCCGAGTACAAGCATGTGGTGCTGGGCCTCATCTTCCTGAAGTACATTTCCGACGCCTTCGAGGAGCGGCACGCGCAACTCGTCGCCGAGCGCGACGAGGGCGCGGACCCTGAAGAGCCGGACGAATACACTGGCGCAAACGTGTTCTGGGTGCCGGCGGAGGCGCGTTGGAACGCCCTGCAAGCGCAGGCCAAGCAGCCACACATTGGCCGGGCCGTGGACGACGCGATGGCCGCCGTGGAGCGCGACAACCCAAGCCTGCGAGGCGTGCTGCCGAAGGACTACGCCCGCCTCGCGCTGGACAAGCGGCGCCTCGGCCAGCTAATCGATCTGTTTGGGAACATCAACGTGGGCGATGCGGAGGCCCGATCCCGAGACGTGCTCGGCCGCGTGTACGAGTACTTCCTTAGCGCTTTCGCCAGCGCCGAAGGCAAGCGCGGCGGGGAGTTCTACACGGCGCGGTGCGTGGTGCGGCTGCTGGTGGAGATGATCGAACCGTACCAAGGGCGCGTGTACGATCCGTGCTGCGGATCCTCCGGCATGTTCGTGCAGTCCATGGCGTTCATCGACGCCCACAGCACCGGCAACGGCAATGGCGGCAAGCCGAGCCGTCCGTCTGACGTTGCCATCTACGGCCAGGAGTCCAACCACACCACTTGGCGACTGGCGAAGATGAACCTTGCCATTCGCGGCATCGACGCATCCATGATCGCCGAGGGCGACACCTTCCACGCCGACCGCCACCCGGATCTGAAGGCGGACTACATCCTCGCCAACCCGCCCTTCAACGTCTCCGACTGGGGCGCCGAACAACTCACCGAGGACAAGCGCTGGGCATACGGCACGCCGCCCAAGCGCAACGCCAACTTTGCCTGGGTGCAACACATGGTGCATCACTTGGCGCCCACTGGCGTTGCCGGTTTCGTGCTGGCGAACGGTTCGATGTCGTCCCAAGCCGCTGGCGAGGGCGAGATCCGCAGGAACCTGATCGAAGCGAACCTCGTGGACTGCATGATCGCCCTGCCCGGCCAGCTCTTCTACTCCACGCAGATACCCGTCTGCCTATGGTTTCTCGCCCGCGATCGCGCCAACGGCAAGTTCCGCGACCGCCGTGGCCAGGTGCTGTTCATCGACGCCCGCAGCGAGGGCAGGATGGTGGACCGCACCCACCGCGAACTCACCGACGAGGACATCGCCCGCATCGCCCGCGTCTACCATGCGTGGCGCAGCAAGCGCGAAAATGTGGACTACGAAGACGTGCCAGGCTTCTGCAAGAGCGCGACGTTGGAGGACATCCGCGCCCACGACCACATCTTGACCCCAGGCCGCTACGTGGGCATGGCCCCGCAGCCGGAAGACGACGAACCGTTCCACGAGAAGATGACGCGCCTCGCCGCCGAGTGGCGCGAACAGCGGGCAGAAGCGCGGCGGCTCGACGCGGCGATTGCGAAGAACCTTGCGGCGTTGGGTTTCGGGCCGGAAGCGAGCTAGGGATAGGCCATGCTGAACTGCATTTGCGTCAGGGGCTGCAAACCCCGCGTGATTTGGATGTGGACTTGGGCGGCAGTTAGCGTTCCGGGCCGGTCGGACGCCTCGTCGCCGCGCCTGCATACCACTCGCCCGCCATACCGCAAAAGAACCATTGGCAATGATTCTTTTGCCAATAGCCGATTTGCCGGCCCCGGATAGGCCATGTTGAACCGCATCCGCGTCAAGGGCTACAAGTCGCTGTGCGACCTCGACGTGCAACTGAAGCCTCTGACGTTGCTGTTCGGGCCGAACGCGGCTGGCAAGAGCAACATCCTAGACGCGGTGCAACTGCTCTCTCGGTTGGCGACCAGCGGGACGCTGAAGGAGGCGTTCGATCCCCCGTGCCGGGGCAAACCGCTGGAGTCCTTCACGATGGGGCCGGGCGGCCTCAAGAGCCTGCGCGAACAGGAACGGCTGGCCTTCTCCATCGAAGCGGACCTGCACATCTCCGAAGCCGTCGCCAAGGCCGTAGACCGGGAAGTATTCGAGATGCGCCAGCCCGCTGGCACCGGCAACACCGACACAGGGCCAGCGCGCGTGCGAGAACGCCGCCTGCGCTATCGCTTGGAGGTGGAGATGTTGCCGAGTTCGGGCCTGCTTCGCGCCACCGACGAATACTTGGCTGCGCTGACCAAGGACGGCAAACCCACCCGCCGGCGCACGCCGTTCATCGAACGGCAAGGCCAGCATGTGCGCCTCCGCCGAGAAGGCCAATCGCGTCCCACCGACTACGAACGCCATCTGGACCGCACCATCCTGTCGATGCCCCACTACGCGCCCCACTACCCCCACCTCACAGCGACGCGGCGCGAACTGGAAAGCTGGCGATTCTTCTACTTCGAGCCTCGGGAACGTATGCGGGCAGCCACGCCCGTCAAGGAAGCGCGCCATGTCGGGCCGATGGGCGAGGACCTGGCTGCCTTCCTCGTCACGCTGAAGACGCGCCAGCCGCGGCAGTTCCAAGCCTTGGAAAAGGCGTTGCGGCTGCTGCTGCCGGATGTGGACAGCATCGAGACGGACGTGAACGACTTGGGCGAAGCGGAGTTCCGCCTGCGCGAGAACGGCGTGGCCATTCCTGCGCGAGTGCTCTCCGAAGGCACGCTGCGCCTGCTGGGCCTACTGGCGTTGTCGGGTGTGGAAGACAGCCCTTCGCTGGTGGGCTTCGAGGAACCCGAGAACGGCGTGCATCCACGCCGCATCGAACACATTGCCGACCTGCTGAAGACGAGCTCGCAATCGGGGGAGACGCAGTACATCGTCACCACGCACTCCCCGATCCTGCCGGATCGGCTGCCCGATGACGCACTGTTCGTGGTGAGCCGCACCAACCGCGCAACGCAAGTGGCATCGTTCAAGACTTGGGGCGCACTCGGACGCAAAGCGGACGTCGACGAGGCCCTAGATGACGAAGGCGAGCCCCTGCCCGTTTCCGAGCGCATCCTGCGCGGCGACTTCGATGCGTGAGGTCGCGTTGTTCGTGGAGGACAATGCGCATCGACAGGTGGTTGGCGCACTCCTGCAACGCTTGGCGAACGAGAGCGGCATCGCCGTCCGGCTCGATTGGCGCAGCGCGGTTCGCGGTCACGGCAGGGTTGTCCGGGAACTGAGGCGTTATCTGGACGACTTGGCAAAGCATGGCGGACGCCCGGACTTGATCGTGGTGGCGACGGACGCCAACTGCAGCGGATTGCAGCAGCGCATCAGAGACATCGATACGTCGGCTGCGGTCTCGCCAGTGGTTCTCGCCGTTCCCGACCCCCACATAGAGCGGTGGCTTCTGCTCGACGGCGCCGCGTTCAAGGCCGTGTTTGACAAGGGCTGCGACGCGCCTGACCAGAAGTGCGACCGTGGCCGCTACAAGCATCAACTGTTCGAGGCGGTCCGCGCCACCGGCGTCGTGCCCCGGCTAGGCGGCATCGAGTTCGCCGAGGATATCGTGCAGCACATGGACATCGAACGTGCTGCACGCGCAGACCCTTCCCTGCACCGCTTCGTCGATGCGCTTCGCGCTACCTTCCGGCAGTGGAACCGCCGTGATCGATGATGGTGTATGGTCGGCAGCGAAAAGGCGCAGCGCCCCACCGCCATCGCCGAGGGCTTGGCACAGCGGGCGTTGGGCATCACAATACGGAAGGTGCCTTGATCCTGCAACAGACAGCATGAATTGCGCTTTGGTCATCGAGAAATCGCCGAGGAGCTTCTCGAGGGAAGCCGGGCCGCGGCTGGTCCAAGAGGCAATTGAGGTTCTACATCAATGGCTTGCGGCAACAAGGAGCGGCAACGGTGCGGCAACGCCCGCAACAGTTGAACCGTCACGGGCTGGGATCTGATGGCCAACATCGCGTTGACGCAAGCCGAAGCAGACGGCCTCCTTGCCATGGAGAAGCACCGCGTGGACGACAAGGTGTGGTCTGCTCCGCACCGTGGCGGCAGCGTCACCATCCCTCTGGTGTCCGTGGACGGCCGCGAGTCGTTCCTCCTTGACCTAAGGCGCGGAAGGATCAATTTGGCCAAAAGCACCTACCAAAACCGCGTGCGGCAAGTCTTCGTACTTGCTCGGCTCGATGTCGGTGGCCCGCCCCACCGGAACCCGGATGATGAATTGATCCCGTGTCCGCACCTCCACCTCTACCGTGAAGGCTACAACGACCGGTGGGCAATTCCCGTCCCGCGGGAAGAGTTCCCGAATCCTGACAGCGCAGCGCAAGCGTTGCGGGACTTCATGAACTATTGCAACGTCACGTTGCCGCCACCGGTACAACTGGTGCTTGTTTCATGATCGAAGAAGTACAAGACCTCATGGATCGATATTGGACTTGGCTGCGGGACCAAACCAGCCTTCGTGAAGTTGAAGATTGGGTCGAGATCACGACACCCTATCTGGACCACCACAACGACTTTCTGCAGATCTATGCTGGTCGCAGCGAAGGCGGTTGGTTGTTGACGGACGATGGCTACGTCCTCGACGACCTTGAGCAATCTGGCTGCAATATCGACAGTCCGAAGCGAAAGGCGATGCTGAACTCGACGCTCGCCGGATTCGGTGTGCGACTTGAGGGCACGCGCCTGAGTGTGACGGCATCGCCAACCGACTTTTCCCTACGCAAGCACAACCTAGTACAGGCGATGCTCTCTGTCGGCGATCTGTTCTATCTGAACGCCCCATCCGTTGCCAGCCTGTTCTACGAGGATGTCGTGGAATGGCTCGACAGTTCGAACATCCGCTATACGCCAAACATCAAGTTTGCCGGCAAGAGTGGGTTTGATCACAGGTTCGACTTCGTCATCCCGAAATCCAAGCAGCAACCAGAGCGCGTTCTTCGCACCGTCAATCGACCTCGACGCGACACGGCGCAAGTGGTGGCGTTCTCCTGGATAGACACCAAAGACGTGCGGTCTCCGGACAGCCGCGCCTACGCCATACTAAACGATGCCGAGCAGCAAGTTCCTGCCAACGTGCTTGGCGCGGTTCGGAGCTATGGCGTCAATCCCCTGCCGTGGTCCGCACGTGACGGGGCCCGAGAGGAACTGGCAGCATGACGGCCAGCCTGGCTTTCGACACTTCGGTTTTTCGAACAAGGCCGAGGAGCGACGATGCGTAAGGATGCGCTCCTCACCGAGCTCGACTACGGCAAGTTTCGCCAGTCGCTGGCGCGGCTTGAGGAACGATACGCCGATTTTTGCAGTCCGGACATCGCCCTATCCCAACTCCATGAGGAGGCGGTTGCCGAATCCGTCGTCCGACGCTTCAAGATCTGTTACGACTGCCTGTGGAAGGTGCTGAGGCGCTACCTCGTCTACCGGATCGGGCTTGCCCACGTACCCAACGGCCCCAAGCCGATCTTCAGGCTGGCTGGTCAGAACAGCCTGTTCCATGCGCCCGTCGATCAGTGGCTGATGTACGCCCAGACGCGCATCGACGCCAGCGACGACTACGATGGCACGAAGGCGCAAGCGGTTCTTGACGTGGCGGCTGACTTCGTGTGCGATGCCATCGATCTCTACGAGACCATGAGCGGCAAGACGTGGCAATAGCCGCTGCCGTCGACCTCGCAGCCCGCCTCCGCCGGATGGTGCTCAAGCTCCTCCCCCGGTGCGTCACCACTGGGCCCGATCCATGCCTCTGCACCTAGACAACCTTCGCAGCACGACTGGCGCACTGCGCGAACTGTTGCGGATCAGCGAAGATGCCGACCGCATGGCGCAGCTCAGCGAAATCGAACGCATCGGAATCCGCGCCGGGGTCATCCAGCACTTCGAAGTGGCGTACGAAATCTCGTGGAAGCTCATTCAGCGGTGGCTGAACGTCAACGTCACGCCTGGCATCGCCAATGGCATTGCCAAAAAACAGCTGTACCGGCTGGCCGCCGAACACGGCCTCATCGCCGACGTCGAAGCTTGGCAGCGCCACCACAAGGCAAGGAACGCAACGTCGCACATCTACGATGGTCCGCGAGCGCTGCGCGTGTACCAGGCGACTTTGGATTTCGCCGGCGACGCAGAGCGGCTGTTAGCCGCATTGGAAGCGCGGAATGATTGATTTGAGCCCCCATCACCTCGAGACCGTCAAGCGAATTCTCGACGAGCATGTGCCGGGCTGCGAAGTCAAGGCCTTCGGCTCCCGGGCCACTTGGACGGCGACGGACTACTCCGATCTGGACTTGCTTGTCCTCGGCCAGTCGGAGGTTGCCGGCGCCACGCTCTCTCGACTCAACGAGGCATTTGAGGAATCCGACTTGCCGATGCGCGTCGATGTCGTAGACTGGCACGCCACCTCACCCGCGTTCCGCAAGCTCATCGAGCCCAGCTGCGTCAGGCTGCCGATGGCCGCGGGTGCCGATTGGTCGCAGACAGCATTTGGCGACTGCGCGTTGTTGGTTGGCGACAAAGTCGACCCAGCGAGCTGTGGAGACATGCCGTACATTGGGTTGGAGCACATCGGCCAAGGCACGCTGTCGCTGCTTGGCAACGGCACGGCGTCGGATGTGGAGAGCACCAAGACCGCTTTTCGTGCCGGCGACATCCTGTTTGGGAAGCTCAGGCCGTATTTCCGCAAGGTCGTGCGGCCAGATTTTGATGGAATCTGCTCGACAGATATTTGGGTAGTTCGGCCGAAAGTGGGCATTGATGCGGGCTTCCTTTTCTACCTGATGGCATCCGAGCCGTTTGTGGATTTCGCTAGCCAAGGGTCGGAAGGGACGCGAATGCCGCGGGCGAAGTGGGAGCATGTCGTTCATCGCACCGTGCATCTTCCACCGCTAGCGGAACAACGGGCCATCGCCCATGTTCTCGGCACTCTGGACGACAAGATCGAACTGAACCGTCGCATGACCGAGGCGCTTGAAAGCACCGTTGGGACGTTGTTCAAGTACTGGTTTGCGGTTTCGGATGACGCCAATCAACGAACAGCGCGCCTCGGCGACCTATTCCATCTTAATCCAATGCGGCCGTTGATGCGAGGTAAGGTGGCCCCATATCTCGAGATGGCCAACATGCCAACCAGGACGCACTCCCCTCGATCTGTTACCTGTCGTTCATATGGTTCCGGTATGCGCTTCAGGAATGGCGACACGCTAATCGCAAGAATCACACCATGTCTGGAGAATGGCAAGGTAGCGTATGTTGACTTCCTAGAGGAAGGAGAGGTGGGCTGGGGCTCAACTGAGTTCATTGTCATGTGTCCCCGAGATCCCGTTCCAAGGGAGTTTGCATACTTCCTTGCCCGCGAACAGAGATTTCGGGATTACGCTATAAAGAACATGGGCGGAAGTAGCGGACGACAACGCGTTAGCGCTAAGGCACTTTCGGAGTTCGCCATCGCCGCTCCAGACGAAAGTCGCTGCCGACAATTCGGTGACTTTGCAACACCACTAATGGCCCAGAGTGGCATGTTCAACCGAGAGTCGAGGTCGCTTGCCGTGTTGCGCGATCGACTCCTACCAAACCTTATTTCAGGAGAAATCCGAGTGCGGGGCGCAGAGAAGATGGTCGAGGCCGCCACATGAACGGCGCGTCCGAAGCCACCGTTGAAGAGGCCGCGCTTGATTGGCTCGGCGGCATCGGCTGGGCAACGGCCAACGGTCGGGACGTCGCGCCGGACGCAACAGCGGCGGGACGCGTCGACTACGCCCAAGCGTTCCTGCCCAACCGCCTGCGGAGCGCCTTCGAACGACTCAACCCAAGCCTTCCCGCCGACGCACTGGAAGACGCCTACCGCAAGCTCACGCAACCGGAGGGGGCCACGCTTGAGTTGCGAAACCGCGCCTTCCATCGCCTGCTGGTCGATGGCGTCGGCGTCGAATACCGAGCGGACGAGGGAGCGGTTCGGGGCGCGCAAGTGCAAGTCGTCGATTTCGACGCCGCCGACAACAACGACTGGCTCGCGGTCAATCAGTTCACGGTGGTGGAGAACAAGCGAGAACGCCGGGCGGACATCGTGCTGTTCGTGAACGGCCTGCCCCTCGTCGTCATCGAACTGAAGAGCGCCGCCAGCGAAGACGCGACGATTTGGACGGCGTGGCAGCAACTGCAAACCTACAAGGCGGAGCTGTCGGGCTTGTTCGCCATGAACGCGGCGCTGATCGTGTCGGATGGTCTTGCGGCCCGCATCGGCACGCTCACCGCCGGGCGCGAGTGGTTCAAGCCGTGGCGGACCATCGAAGGGGAGCGGCTGGCAGACGCGAAGCTGCCGGAGCTGCAAGTGCTGCTAGAGGGTGTTTGCAACAGGAGGCGGTTTCTTGCCCTGCTGCGAGGCTTCATCGTTTTCGAGGACGACGGCGGCGGACAGCTGGCGAAGAAGATGGCTGGCTACCATCAGTTCCACGCCGTCCGCACAGGCATCACGGAGACGCTGCGAGCCAAGGTGCCTGAAGACACGGATCTGGAAGTGACCGAAGGCCACTACGAGACGGGGCGGCGTTCCGGCGGAGAGCCGGGCGACCGGCGCATCGGCGTCGTCTGGCATACCCAAGGCGCCGGCAAGAGCTTGACGATGGCCTTCTACGCCGGCGCCATCGTGCGCGAACCAGCGATGGCCAACCCCACCATAGTGGTGCTTACGGACCGCAACGACTTGGACGACCAGCTATTCGGCACCTTCGCCCGCTGTCAAGACATACTGCGCCAAGCGCCGAAGCAAGCGGAAAGTCGGGCGGACTTGCGCAGGAAACTCGCCGTGCAGTCGGGCGGCGTGGTGTTCACCACCATCCAGAAGTTCTTCCCCGACGAGCAGGGCGATCGGCATCCCGTTCTCTCCGAACGGCGCAACGTCGTGGTGATCGCCGACGAAGCGCACCGCAGCCAATACGACTTCATCGACGGCTTCGCCCTGCATATGCGCGACGCGCTGCCGCAAGCGTCCTTCGTCGGCTTCACCGGCACGCCGGTGGAGAAGATCGATGCCAATACCCGCAACGTGTTCGGCGACTACATCAGCATCTACGACATCCAACGCGCCGTGGAAGACAAAGCCACCGTGCCCATCTACTACGAGAACCGGCTTGCCAAGCTCTCCCTGGACGAAGGCGAACGCCCACGCATCGACCCGGACTTCGAGGAAGCGACCGAAGGCGAGGAAGTGGCCCGCAAGGAAATGCTAAAGACGAAATGGGCGCAGCTGGAAGCCATCGTCGGCGCCGAACCGCGCTTGACGCTGGTCGCCAAAGACATCGTGGCGCACTTCGAACAGCGCACCGAGGCGATGGCCGGCAAGGCCATGATCGTCTGCATGAGCCGCCGCATCTGCATCGGCTTGTACCGGCAGCTGGCGAAGCTGCGTCCGGACTGGCAGCAGGACGACGACGACAAGGGCGCGATGAAGGTGGTGATGACGGGCGCCGCTTCGGACCCGTCCGATTGGCAGCCGCATATTCGCAACAAGGCCCGCCGCGAGGCGTTGGCCAGCCGCTTCCGCGACGCGGACGACGGCTTCCAAATCGCCATCGTGCGCGACATGTGGCTCACCGGCTTCGACGCGCCCAGCCTGCACACCATGTACGTGGACAAGCCCATGCGCGGCCACGCGCTGATGCAGGCCATCGCCCGCGTCAACCGCGTGTTCAAGGACAAGCCCGGCGGCTTGATCGTGGACTATCTGGGCCTGGCCAACGAACTGAAGCAGACGCTGGCCGCCTACACCGAAAGCGGCGGCACGGGGCGCACGGCGCTGGACCAGAACGAGGCGGTGGCGTTGATGCGGGAGAAGCACGAGGTCTGCCGCGCCCTCTTCCACGGCTTCGACTGGCGTAGCTGGACGGCCGGCAAGCCGGCGCAACGGTTGGCGCTGCTGCCGGCGGCGCAGGAACACGTCCTGGCGCAGGTGGACGGCAGGGACCGCTGCGTGAAGGCCGTGCGCGAACTCTCGCAAGCCTTCGCGCTGGCGGTGCCCCGGGAGGAAGCGCTGGCGATACGCGACGACGTGGCCTTCTTCCAAGCTGTGCGGACGGCCCTAGCGAAACGCTCGGCGGGCGAGGCGCGAACGGACGAGGAGTTGGACCACGCGGTGCGCCAGATCATCGACCGGGCGGTGGCGCCGGAGGGCGTAACGGACATCTTCGCGGCGGCAGGCTTGTCCAAGCCGGACATCTCTATCCTCTCGGACGAGTTTCTGGCCGAGGTGCGCAACCTGGAACACCGCAACGTCGCCGTGGAACTGCTGCGCAAACTGCTTCGCGGCGAGATCGCCACCCGCCGGCGGCAGAACGTCGTGCAAGCGCGTTCCTTCGCCGAGATGCTGGAGGAAACACTACGGCGCTACCGGAACCGTGCCGTCGAGGCCGCCCAGGTCATTGAGGAGCTCATCGATCTCGCCCGCGAAATGCGAACCGCCAGCGAGCGCGGCGAGGCGCTGGGACTCAGCGGCGACGAGCTCGCCTTCTACGACGCCTTGGAGACCAGCGACAGCGCCGTGCAGGTGCTCGGCGACGAGAAGCTGCGCCTGATCGCCTGGGAGCTGGTGCGCACCGTGTACGCAAACGTCACCATCGACTGGACGAAGCGCGAGAGCGTTCGCGCCAAGCTGCGCACCGCCGTGAGGCGCATTCTGAACAAGCACGGCTACCCGCCGGACAAGCGCGAAAAGACGGCGGAAACGGTGTTGGAGCAGGCCGAAGTGCTGTCGGCGGCTTGGGCGGAGACGCCGCCGCTCGGCTTCTGGCCGCTGCCGAAGCGCGGCGACGGCGTGGTCACCAATGAAGCGATAGACCAGTTGCGGGAAGAAGCTAGCGACTGATGCGGGCGCTGCTGGACGTCAACGTTCTGATCGCCTTGTTGGACCGGCAGCACGATCGCCACGCAGCGGCCCGCCGCTGGCTGGAGGACAACATCCAACATGGCTGGGCAACTTGCGCGATCACCCAGAACGGTGCCTTGAGGATCATGTCCCAACCCAGGTATCCGCACCCGTGGCGAGTCGGCTTGGTTGCCGAAACGCTGGCCGAAATGACCGATCTGGAAAGCCACGAGTTCTGGCCGGACGCGAGCCTTTTGGCGCCGGGCGTCGTCGACTGGCGCCAAGTCGCCGGGCCCAAGCAGATCACGGATTTGTACTTGCTGGCCCTAGCGGCCAAGAACGGCGGGCGCTTCGTCACGTTCGACAGGCGCATAGCGAAGAGCGCTGTTCCAGGCGCCAGCGACGAGAGCTACTGCCTCTTGCCCGCACATTGACGGTGTCCGATCGATGCCGCGTCCATCCCCGTCCGCCTTGGCAACCGCAAGTGGCCACATGGTACCGTCCCTTGCCGTTGGGTCGACGCAGGAGCAAGGCCACATGGTCGGCAAGCACCGAAAGACAGCCAGCGGCCGCACGATCAAGGCGTCCGAGTTCAAGGCGCACTGCCTGCGGCTGATGGAAGAGGTTGCACGAAGCGGCGAGGAGATCGCGATCACCAAGCGCGGACGGCCGGTGTCGCGCCTCGTGCCGTGCCGCGATCAACCCGAAGAGCTGCTCGACGCCGACCGCGACATCATCCGCATCCACGACGACATCGTCGGTCCGCTGGACGTGGAGTGGGAGGCCGAGGCCGATCCCGACCGCGTGGCCAACCCGTGATTCTGCTCGACACGCCCAGCTCTGGTTTCGTTCGACCATGCCCGGCTGGGCGCAGAGTTCGGCCGCGCCATCGAACGTGCTTGGCGAGGCGGGCCGACGACTAGGCAGCCTCCGCCCTCGCCGCTCGAAAGAGCGGCAGCACCACGCCCTCCGCCACTCTCTCCAAGCACGCCACCACCGGCATGCCGATGGCGATCTTCTCGGGCGGCACGTCCAGCAGGTTGCTCGTGAGCCTCGGCCCCTCCGCCAAGGCCACCTCCACCGTCGCCAGCGGGGTGTAGCCAGCGAACGCCGGGTGTATCGCCTGGTGGGTGACGACGTAGGAGTACACCGTGCCCTTGCCGCTCATGGCGGGCCAGTCGAAGTCCTTGCGCTGGCAGCCGGGGCAGAGGGCCCGGGGCAGATGCGCCAGCGTTTCGCAGTGCTTGCACCGCTGCACCGCCAGGCGGCCTTCGTTCAAGGCGTCGAAGAACGGCTGCGCTTGCGCGTCCGGCTGCGGCAGCGGCATGGCGGCGGGCCTCTCGAAGCGCCAGCGGCTCACGGTTCCGCCCGTTCCAGAATCACGGCGCCGGCGCCGATGCCGGTGTCGCAGAAGGAGAAGCGGGCGTCCGGCACCTGCGCGGTCGATTCGCCCCGCGCCTGCCGGGTGGCCTCGACGAGGTGGTTCATGCCTTGCAGATACGCCTCCGAAAGATGCCCGCCGGAAGTGTTCACCGGCAGCCGGCCGCTGTCCCATGCCGTGCCGCCATCGGCCACGAAGGCGCCAGCGTCCTCGACGAAGCCGTAGTCCTCTAGGGCGAACAGCACGAAGGGGCCGAAGTGGTCGTAGATCTGCACCACGTCGATGTCCGCCCGGCCGAGGCCCGCCATCGCGAACAGCCGCTCGGCGACGCGCTTCGCAGGGGCGCCTCGGCCCGGGCCGGCTTGGGCGGCTGCTCTGATCAGCGCCACGGGACGGCCGTTGGCGCGTTCCCGGGCCAAGGCGGCGGAAGCGAGCACCAGGGCGCCGCCGCCGTCTGTTTCCAAGCAGCAGTCGAACAGATGGAACGGGTCCACGATCAGCCGCGACGCCTGATGTTCGTCGAGGGTGAGCTTCCTCTCGTAGAACGTGGCCCGGGGGTTGCGGTTGGCGTGGCGGCGCTGGGCCACCGCCTGGGCGCCGAACTGGCGGCTGGTGACGCCGGTCTCGGACATCCGCCGACGGGCCGTCATGGCGAGGCCGTGCTGCGGCGTCAGCAGGCCGTAGGGCTCCGTGAAGGCGCCGCCGCCACGGCCGCGCTGGCCGGTCACGTCGCCGCGCCCGTAGCGCCGCCCGGAGCGGCCGTTCACGCCGCGGTAGATCACCACCACGTTGGCGAGACCGGCGTGGATGGCGGCGGCCGCGTGGGCCACCAGCGCGGCGCCGACGTTTCCCGCCTGGTTGATCTCGCCCCACCAGGCGAGGTCCGGGATGCCGAGATTGGCGGCCACGTCCGCCTCCAGGCTGGTGTCCACCCACCACTTCATCAGGCCGTCCACTTCGCCGGGGGCGATGCCGGCATCCGCCAGCGCGGCGAGGATGGCCTCGAGGGCCAGCTCGAGCTCGGTGCGGCCGCTGTCCCGGGAGTAGTCCGTCTCGCCGACGCCGGCGATGGCCACCGAGTTGGAGAAGGCCATCGCGCCTACTGGTCCGCCACGTCGTAGCCGGCCGGCAGCCAAGCGCCGTCCGGCTGCTGCTGCATGGTGACGATCTCGTAGATGGCACCCCGTTCCCAGCGCGAGTCGTACACCACTGCGGCGTAGGCGCCCGCCGGGGCGCCCCAGGGGTTCGTCAGGTAGGTGGCGTCCTGGGGCTGGCGGGCCTTGAACGCGCCCAAGGGAGCGCGGTACTGCTCGGCCTTGGCGATCCAGCTCTCGCGCCCTTCCATCTCTCGGAAAAGCGGCCCCGCGGCCTCCCAAGCGCCGGCGTAGTCGCCGGCGTCCAGCAGGGCAAGCCACGGTTCGCTGGCCGCCAAAGCCGCCTGTTCCGCCACCGGATTGCTCTCGCTGCAGCCTGCGAGCGAGAAGCCAAGCGCCGCCAGCACCGCCACGGCCCGGACGCGCCAATGCCCGTGGCTCGGCACCGAGTCGGAGCGGGAGGAAGGAGTCAAGGGATCGGCTCTGCGCGTTCGGGAGACGGCGCTACTCAAACCGATTGACCGAGGACTTGCAAGCGTCTGCACGCGCTTCATCCTTGACGCACATTGATGTCGTTGGGCCTGCGATGCGGCACGAAGGCCAGCCGCGCCCTCGATGACGATCTTGCCGCACCGCCTCCCGGTAGTGCTCGAAGCGCCGCAGCTAGCGGTATCTGCCACCAACGCCGCGTCCGTCCCGCGCCGCCCGCGACGAAGGCGCAGGGCACTCCGCTACTACGCTCGGCGCGAGTGGCATATGATCGCGCCATCGACCAGGGGGCAAAGCCGGGAGACGCAGCGTGCCGATGATTCTGAGCGACGAGCAGGCCATGCTCAAGGACACCGCCAAGGACTTCTGCGCCAACAACGCGCCCATCGACCAGCTGCGCAAGCTGCGCGACGCGGACAGCGCGGACGGCTTCGACCGGGACACGTGGGCCAAGATGGTGGAGCTCGGCTGGGCGGGCATCCCCTTCCCGGAGGAACACGGCGGCCTGGCGTTCGGCTACAAGGGCCTCGGCGTCGTCACCGAGGAAACCGGGCGCACCCTCGCCGCCAGCCCCCTCTACGCGACGGTGTGGGTGGGCGGCACCATCGTCAACCTCGGCGGCAGCGCGGCGCAGAAGGCCGCGGTGCTGCCGAAGGTGACCGCCGGGCAGACGCTGCTGGCGCTGGCCTTGGAGGAGTCCCACCGCCACGACCCCTACGGCATCGTTACCACCGCCAAGCGCCAGGGCGACGGCTACGCGCTCTCCGGCAGCAAGAAGTTCGTGCTCGACGGCCATGTGGCGGAGCACCTCGTGGTCGCGGCCCGAACCGCCGGCAAGCCCGGCGATCGCAGCGGCATCTCCCTGTTCCTAGTGGACGCCGGCGCCGACGGCGTGACGGTGACGCGCACCAGGATGGTGGACAGCCGCAACGCCGCCAACATCGAGCTGAAGGACGTCGCCGTGGCCGAGGACGCCTTGATCGGCGCGGAGGGCCAAGGGGCGGATGTGCTGGACCCGGCCCTGGACATCGCCCGCATCGGCATCTGCGCGGAGATGCTCGGCAGCACCGAGGAGTGCTTCGAACGCACCGTCCAGTACCTCAAGGACAGGGAGCAGTTCGGCGTGCCCATCGGCTCCTTCCAAGCCTTGAAGCACCGCGCGGCCAACATGTTCTGCGAGATCGAGTTGTCGAAGTCCTGCGTGCTCGAAGCGCTCACGGCCCTCGACGAGCAGCGCGACGCCAGCGAGGTGGCCAAGCTCGCCAGCCTCGCCAAGGCGAAGGTCGGCGAGACGTTCCACACCGTCTCTCGGGAGGGCATTCAGATGCACGGCGGCATCGGCATGACGGACGAGTTCGACATCGGCTTCTTCATCAAGCGGGCGGCGGTGACGGAGCAGACCTTCGGCGACGTACACTTCCACCGCAGCCGCTACGGCGAACTCGAAGGCTACTAGTGGGCCGCTTCCACGTGTGTTCCAGCGGGCGGGTTCGTCGCAGGGCCGGGATGCCGGCGGCCTTGCGGGGCGGCACATCCTCAAGCAGCGCACGACGAGGCGACGACAGACGAACGTGCCATTTGCCATGTCAATTCCGAATCGAACCACTAGCGGCTCGTTCCAATTGACGCGACTGACGCGGCGCGCGACGGCCGCGGTTGAACGGCGCGTGCCGTTGCCCCACAATCCCGCGCCGTCAGCGGCGGGCGGCGGCCCAAGGAGAACGGCTGCGGACGCGAGCCGGACGCGCTTGGCAGCCACGGGATCGGGCCGGAAGGCGGGCCCAAGCGGAACTGAGGTGACATGGCGGTAGCGATCTTTCTGCTGATCCTCGTGGTCGGCTCGGTGGTGTTCACGTTCGTGAGCCCGTGGTGGTTCTCGGAAATCGCCTCCAACTGGGGCGGCATCGACACCACGGTGCTGATCACCTTCTGGGTGTGCGGCGTGGTGTTCGTGGCGGTGGGCCTGTTCATGGCCTACGCCACCTGGAAGTACCGGCACCAGGAAGGCGCCAAGGCGCACTACGAGCCGGAGAACTCGCGTCTGGAGTGGGGGCTCACCATCGTCACCACCATCGGCGTCGTCGCCATGCTCGCCCCCGGCCTCGTCGTCTGGGACGACTACGTGAACGTGCCGGAGGACGCGGACGAGTTCGAAGTGCTGGCGCAGCAGTGGAAGTGGGGCTTCCGCTTCCCCGGCGAGGACGGCGTGTTCGGCACCGTGGACGTCGCCAACATCAAGTCCGACAACCCCTTCGGCATGAACCCGGACGACCCCCGGGGCGAGGACGACGTGCTGGTGCGGGGCGGCACCGTCCACCTGCCCGTGGACCAGCCGATGAAGGCCAACCTGCGCTCCACGGACGTGCTGCACGACTTCTTCGTGCCGGAGTTCCGGGCCAAGATGGACAGCGTGCCCGGCATGATCACCTACTTCTGGTTCGAGCCCACCAAGCCCGGCAAGTACGAGATCCTCTGCGCCGAGCTCTGCGGCTACGGCCACTACACCATGCGCGGCTGGGTGGAGGTGGACACCCGCGAGGACTTCGAGGCTTGGCTCGCGTCCCAGCCCACCTGGGCGCAGATGAAGGCCGGCGTCACGCCGAAGGCGTACAGCGCCCAAGGCCGGCTGGGCCGGCAGGTGGCGGAGAGCACGGGCTGCTTCGCCTGCCACTCGCTGGACGGCACGCAAGTGGTCGGGCCGACGTGGCAGGGGCTGTGGGGGCGGGAGATCCCGTTGGCGGACGGCTCCACGGTGGTGGCGGACGCGGACTACATCGTCGAATCGGTACGCGAACCCACGGCCAAGATGGTGGAGGGCTTCGCGCCAGTGATGATTCCCTACGACGCGGCGACGCTTTCGGACGAGGATCTCGCGGCCGTGGTCGCGTTCCTCAAGGAGGAGACAGGGCCCGCCGAGGCGCCGGCGCCAGACGCCGCAGCCGCACTCTAGCGACTGGCAATCGCGTAACATAGGCCGCAGTCCGCCGCGACCGGCAGGAGTTCCGATGGCACAGGCAGAAATCCCCTACCAGGAAGCGATGCCGCTTCACGATCCGCACTCGTGGATCACGAAGTACTGGTTCAGCCAGGACCACAAGGTGATCGCCGTGCAGTACGGCATCACGGCCATGGCGGTAGGTCTGGTGGCGCTGGGGCTGTCGCAGATCATGCGCATCCAGATCGGCTTCCCGGACTCGTTCCTCGCCGAGTGGATCACGCCGGCGATCTACTACCAGTCCATCACCATGCACGGCATGATCATGGTGATCTACCTGCTCACCGCGTTTCTGCTGGGCAGCTTCGGCAACTACGTGATTCCGCTGATGCTCGGCGCCCGGGACATGGTGTTCCCGTTCGTCAACATGATCAGCTACCACGTCTACCTGCTGAGCGTGGTGATCCTGCTGCTCGGCTATCTGCCCGGCATGGGCGGGCCTACCGGCGCCGGCTGGACGCTCTACCCGCCGCAGGCCATCCTCACCGGCACGCCGGGGGCGGACTGGGGCATCGTCACCATGCTGGCGTCCCTGGCGGTGTTCATCGTCGCCTTCACGATGGGCGGCCTCAACTACGTCACCACCATCCTGCAGGCGCGCACCCGGGGCATGACGCTGATGCGCATGCCGCTCACGGTGTGGGGCATCTTCGCCGCCACCGTGCTTGGCCTCCTGGCATTCCCGGCGCTGTTCGTGAGCGCGGTGATGATGCTGCTCGACAACCTCGTCCACACCAGCTTCTTCATGCCCGCGATCTACTCGGCCCTCGAAGGCGGCAACCCGAACGACTACCAGGGCGGCAGCCCGCTCCTGTTCCAGCACCTGTTCTGGTTCTTCGGCCACCCGGAGGTGTACATCGTGGCGCTGCCGGCCTTCGGCGTGGTCTCGGACCTCATCTCCATCAACGCCCGCAAGAACATCTTCGGCTACCGCATGATGGTATGGGCCATCGTCGGCATCGGCGTGCTGTCGTTCGTCGTCTGGGCGCACCACATGTACGTGGCGGGGATGCACCCGTACTTCGGCTTCTTCTTCGCCACCACCACGCTCATCATCGCCGTGCCCACGGCCATCAAGGTGTACAACTGGGTGATCACCCTGTGGCGGGCCAACATCCGCTTCACGGTGCCGATGCTGTTCGCCATCGGCTTCGTCATCACCTTCGTGGTGGGCGGGCTGACGGGGCTGTTCCTCGGCAACGTGATCGTCGACGTGCCGCTGTCGGACACCTACTTCGTGGTCGCCCACTTCCACATGGTGATGGGCGTGGCGCCGATCCTGGTGGTGTTCGGCGGCATCTACCACTGGTTCCCGAAGATCACCGGCAGGATGCTCAACGACGCCATCGGCAAGGTGCATTTCTGGATCACCTTCGTCGGCACCTACGTGATCTACTTCCCGATGCACTACCTGGGCTTCGAGGGGGTGCCGCGCCGCTACTACCACAACGAGCCGGCCGGCGATTCGGCGTTCTACTCGGACAGCGCCGTGTGGCTGAACGAGTGGATATCCATCGCCGCGTTCATCGTCGGCGCCGCGCAGCTGCTGTTCGTCTACAACCTGGTGGCGAGCTACCGGAACGGCCGCCCCGCCGGCGACAATCCCTGGGAAGCGAACTCCCTGGAGTGGCGCACCCCGCAGACGCCGCCGGTACACGGCAACTGGGGCGAGCAGCTGCCCACCGTGCATCGCTGGGCCTACGACTACAGCATGCCGGGCGAAGAGAAGGACTTCGTGCCCCAGGACGTGCCCCACAAATCCGCAGCGGCAACGGCATCGGCGCCGTGAGGCGGCCCCGCCGGGGCCCGCCGTCGCGCTACGGCGCGGGGCACCGCCCTCTGTGGGCTTGAGAGCAGGAAGAACGGGAACCTAAGGACCAGCGGACATGGCGCAAGCGGCAGCGGCAGGCCACGCGACGATCTTCGACGACTGGGGATCGGACGTCACCACGTTCAAGGGCGTGCCCTGGGGCAAGGCCATGATGTGGATCTTCCTGCTCTCGGACACGTTCATCTTCTCCTGCTTCCTCATCAGCTACATGACGGTGCGGATGACGGCCGCCGAACCCTGGCCGAACGCCAGCGAAGTGTTCTCGCTGACCATGCTCGGCTATCCGGTGCCGCTGCTGCTGATCGCCATCATGACCTTCGACCTCATCACCTCCAGCGGCACCATGGCACTGGCGGTGAACTACGGCTACCGCCGGGACAAGAAGAAGGCGGTGCGCTTCATCTGGGCGACGGCGTTCTTCGGCGCGGTGTTCGTCGGCATGCAGATGTTCGAGTGGTACAAGCTCATCACCGAGGGCGTGCGCCCGTTCGAGAATCTCTGGGGCGCGGAGCAGTTCGGCGCCTGCTTCTTCATGATCACCGGCTTCCACGGCCTGCACGTTTCGGCCGGCGTCGTCTACCTCTTGGTGATCGCGCACCGGGTCCGCAAAGGCAAGTACGACCACACCAACTACGAGATCGTGGAGATCGTCGGCCTGTACTGGCACTTCGTGGACCTGGTGTGGGTGTTCATCTTCGCGTTCTTCTACCTGTGGTAGCGGGGAGGCAGTCGTGTCGTCCGAGGTAGGCCAGCAGCACCCGCTCGCCCTGTACTTCTGGATTTGGGGGCTGCTGTTCGTCGTCAGCGCCGGTTCCTACTTCACGGACTTCATGGAGGCCGGCTATCTGCGCTGGGCGCTGATCGTCACCTTCATGCTGGTGAAGGCCGGCTACATCGTCGCCATCTTCATGCACCTGAAGTGGGAGCGCTGGGCGCTGATCTACGCCCTGCTGCTGCCCCCGGGCGCCCTCTTGGTGCTGCTGGCGCTGATGGCGATAGAGGCGGACTACACCTGGCTTACGCGGGTGGTGTACTTCGGCGAGGATCCGAGCCCGCCCCGAGAACCACAGCCCGGGGGAGCGCATTAGCCGCTAGTGTGCCGCTTCCAGAACAACGTGCGTTCCAGAGGGACGGGTTTCGTCGCAGGGCCGGGACACCGGTGGCCTTGCGGGGCGGCACATCCTCAAGCAGCACGTGCCGAGGCGACGACAGACGGAACGCGCCATTGCCACGTCGATTCGGAATCGAACCGCTAGGCCGGCTCGGCCACCCACACCATGCACCAGCCCTTGCCGGCGACGAGATAGCCGGGGAGCACGGCGCAGGCGCCCCAACCCTTTTCGCCGCCGACCGTCTTGTCGTAATGCAGGCAGTTGTAGCAGAACTGCTTCTTCTGCTCCGCCGTTGCGCGCTTGGGGCTGGCCTCGGCGTCGTGAACGTAGGACAGAGCTTGCGCCGTGGCGTTGTCCTCGCTCACTTTCTCCGTAGGTGCGGCTGCGGCCGCTGGCCCGCCGCCGTGCCAGAGCGCCTTTGCGCCTAGCGCCGCCACCGGGATGGCTGCGGCGCGATGCAAGAGCTTTCTGCGGTTCATGGTTCCTCCAAGTTCTCGACTGCCAATGTTAGCGCCGCAACAGCCCGTCCCCGCAAGCCCCGCATGGCGTTGGCGGCGGCTTGACCAGTGCGGTGCGCTCCTTTGGTACGCCCTGGCTCGGCCGCTGCGTCGTTGGCCGGTGCCGGTGCTGCTCGGGCTCGCGTTCGCGAATCTCGGAGCCGCACTCCTCCTGCACCCGGCGGACGTCGCCCTCGCCACGCGCATCGCGGTGGACATGGTCCACGCCCACTTCGCCCCGCTGCTTGGCGCGGCGCTGGTTTGCGCTGGCGCATCCCTCGGCCCGGGGAGGTCCGGCGTCGCCTTGGCTACCCGTGCGGCGGCTCTCTCGATCCTCGCCTTCGGCGCACTGGCGCTGGCGACGCTGGCGGCGGCGCTGGCGCAAGCCTGGCGCGGCGATGCCGTGGTGGATGCAGCCACCTACGGCCTCGGCATCTTCCCCGGCCTCGGGCTGCATCTGGCGCAGTTGGCCGCGTTGGTCGTCTTCGGACAAGCCTTGCGCCGGGGCTGGGGTGGCGCTGCTGCAACCGCGGCCATCTATGTCGCCGTCGCCGTGCTGCCGGCTGCAAGCGGCGTCGACCACCCCCTGCTGCGGTTCGGCGGCCCGCTGCTGCCGTGGTCGGACATGGCGGGGCTCGGACCGTTCCTGCCAGGGTGGATCGCGGCGACCGGCGCGTGGAGCGCTGTTGCCGTCCTGCTGCTGACGGCCGCGCGCCTGCTGGCGATGCCGCCGCAGCGGCGAGCGGCCTGGGGCACGCTGCGGGCCACGGCGTCCGTGGCCTGGGCAGCCGCCGTGCTCGGCGCGGTTGCCGGCGGCTGGCTGCTCGCCAACGACGGCGAAGTGCCGCCAGCCGGCGTCGTTCCGGCCGCTGCCGAACCCCAGCCGCGCTACGCCCGCCTCACTCTGGACCTCGAAATCTACCCCCGCCAACGCCGGGTGACCGTTCGCGGGGTGGCCATTCTGGCGCAAGAGGCCAAGGCGGAGACCGAGGAACTGCGCCTCGCGTTGCCGGCGGGCCTAGTGCTGGAAGACGTCGCGGTGACGGGAGAACGGCTGCCCAGCCCGCCCCGCACGGCGCGCTTCCGCTTGGCCAGGCCCCTGGAACCTGGCGAGAGGCTGCGCCTGGCCTTTGCTGGCGTCCTGGCGGCGCCGCCGCTGCCGCGCTTGACGGACCGACCTCGACTGCTGGCCAACGGCGCCGCGTTCGCAATGGCGGACGTGGTACCGGCGCTCGGGGGTGCCGCGGCGGCGACCGAGGAGGCCCGGTTGCAGGCGCGGGTCGGCACCTCCATCGAGCAGGTGGTGGTGGCGCCGGGAGAGTCCGTGGGCAGGTGGAAGGAAGAAGGCCGCAGCTACTTCGAATTCCGAACGGCCCGCGCCGTGCCGCTCGCGGCCACCATCCACTCGGGCCGCTACCTGCGGCTCGCAAGCCAGGACTCCGGCATCGTCGCCTTCGTGCAGGCGGACCATCGCCGCCTCGGCGAAGCGCTGCTGGCCCGTGTCGACGTCGACCCCGAGGGCGGCCCCTTCGCCGGCAACCAGCGGCTCGTGGAAGTGCCGGACTTCCGCCGCGCCTTCGCCGCGCCGCTGCCGAGGTGGGGCCGGCTCGGGGCAGCATCCTTCGCATTGCCGTCGGCGGGCGGCATCGTCCCAATCTCCGAACTCGCCCTGCTGTCCTTGGGAGACGCTGCGCCGGAATAGCCGCGGCCACCCCTACGCTGGGCAGGAGATGCTACTCCCGCAGCACCTCCGCCACGGCCTCCAGCTCGGCGAGCAGCTGCCCGGGCAAGAGCGGCGAGTGCGCAGGGGTCCGGCCCCCGAGCTGGCGCCGGGCACCCTCTACCGTGAATCCCTGTTCGTAGAGCAAGGCGCGGATGCGGCGTATGGTGACGATGTCCCCCTGCCGGTAGTAGCGCCTATTGCCGCGGCGCTTCGCCGGATGCAGCTGCTCGAACACCTGCTCCCAGTAGCGCAGCACATGGGGCTTGACGTTGCACAGCCGGCTCGCCTCGCCAATCGTGAAGTAGCGCTTGCCAGGGACCGGCGGCAGCCGTTCAGTGCTCGGCGCGAGGGTCATAGCCTGCCACCCGCGCCCGCAGGCGCTGGCTGGGCCGGAAGGTGACGACGCGGCGGGCAGAAACCGGAATCGCCTCGCCGGTCTTGGGATTGCGTCCCGGGCGCTCGCCCTTGTCCCGCAGCTCGAACTTGCCGAAGCCGGTCAGACACGCGGGTTCGTTGCGTTCGAGGGCGGCGCAAAGCTCCTCGAAGAAGAACTCGACGATTTCCTTGGCTTCGCGTTTGCTGAAGCCGTGCTCCTCGAACAAGCGGTCGGCCATCTGCGCCTTGGTCAATGCGCTCAAGCCGCCCTCCTGCCGCTTTGGAATCGGCACACCGCCACGAACGACACCTTACCACGCCCCCGACGCGCCACGACGGCGCACGCCCACCCAACCTGGTCGGGCAGGCGGCCGCCTACTCACGCAGGCGGCCGCCTACTCACGTAGGCGGGCGCCGAGCTCCGCCCCGAGGATCGCCACCAGCTGTTCCATCCGCCGATTCACGGCGGCGTCCTCGAGGGTCTTCGACGCATGCCGCAAGGCGACGCCAATGGCCACGCTCTTGCTGCCGGCCGGCACGCCGGCGCCGGCATAGACGTCGAACACCCGCAGCTCGGCTACCAGGTCGCCGAGCGCCTGCCGCACCGCCGCTTCGATGCGGCCGGCGGCTACCCGCTCGTCCACCACCAGCGCCAAGTCCCGCCGCACCGCAGGCTGCCGCGACAGCGCCCGGTGGCGGCGGGGCTCGCGCACGGACACCGCGGCCACCGCCAGTTCGAAAACGAAGGCGCCCGCCGGCAAGTCCAGCGCCTCGGCGACGTCGGGATGCAAGCGGCCCAGACGGCCGGCGTGGTTGCCGGCAATGGTCACCAGCGCCCCTTGGCCGGGGTGGAGGATCGGATCCTCCGTGGCCGGAGCGAAACCCACCTCGGTGCCCGAGAGTGCGCAGATGCGCTCCACGTCGCCCTTGACGTCGAAGAAGTCCACCTCGGCGCCAGCGTGGGCCCAAGACGGCTGCTCTCGCGGCCCTATTGCGATGCCGCCGCAGAGCACCGTCGCTTCGACGCCATCCGCGCCCGGTCGAAAGCACTGGCCGATCTCGAACAGCCGCAGCCGCTGCGCCTGGCGGCTCAAATTGGTGCGGGCCGCGGCGGCGAGGCCCGCCAGGATGTTGGCGCGCATCACGGCGTGGTCCTTGGAAATCGGATTCGCCACCCGCACCGGCTCGCCGCCCGGGTCCAGGACCGCGGCCACGGCTGGATCGATGAAGCTGTAGGTCACGGCTTCCGCATAGCCGAGCTCGGCCAGGCGGTCGGCCAGGCGCGCGGCTGGCACCGTGCCGGCGGGCTCGGCGCCGAGCGCCATCCTGGCCGGCGGCACGCGGCTGGCGACCGCGTCGTAGCCGTGGATGCGCAGCACCTCCTCCACCAGGTCCTCCTCCCGGGCGATGTCGAATCGGTGGCTGGGGCTGGCCACCGTCCAGGCGAGCTCCTCGCCGGCGCCGGCGATCTTCGGGGCGAATCCCAAGCGCTCGAAGATGCGGGTGACCTCGGCGGTGGCGATTCGCTCGCCGACCAGAGTGTCGAGGCGGCGACGGCGCAGCGTGACGGCCGTTCGCCTTGGCAGGTGCGCCGCGCTGGAGACCGCCACCGTCGGCCCCGGGCTGCCGCCGACGATGTCCAGCAGCAGTCGCGTCGCCCGTTCCATCGCCGCAGCCGGCAGCGCCCAGTCCACGCCCCGCTCGTAGCGATGCGCCGCGTCGGAGCGGATGCCGAAGCGTCTGGCGCTGGCCGCGACTACGCCGGGGGCGAAGAACGCCGACTCCAGGAACACGTCCCGGGTGCTCGCGGAGACGCCGGCGCCGCGGCCGCCCATCACGCCGGCGATGGCCACCGGGCCTTGGCGGTCCGCGATCAGCAGCACGCGATCGTCCACTTGCACCGTTCTGCCGTCGATCAGCGTCAGCTCTTCGCCAGCCCGGGCGCGGCGCACGGCTATGCCGCCGGCGAGCGTTGCCAGGTCGAAGGCATGCATCGGCTGGCCGAGTTCCAGCATCACGTAGTTGGTGACGTCCACCACCGGGTCGATGCTGCGCATCCCGCAGCGCCGCAACCGTTCGCGCAACCACAGCGGCGCCGGACGGTCCATGTCCACGCCGGCGACAACACGGCCGAGATAGCGCGGACATCCGGCACCGTCCTGCACCGCCACCGGCAACTCGGCGTCGGCGACGGCCTGCACCGGCGCACAGGACGGAGCGCGCACGGCGAGGTCGCCGAGCACGGCCACCTCCCGGGCCAGGCCGCGCAGGCTCAGGCAGTCGCCGCGATTGGGCGTCACGTTGACGTCGACCACGCTGTCGTCCAGCGCCAGCGCCGTCGCCAGATCGGCGCCGATCGGCATCGACGCCGGCAAAGCCATGAGAGCGTCCGCCTCGTCGCCGAGGCCGAGTTCCCGAGCGCTGCACAACGCGCCCTCGGAGGCGGCGCCGCGGATCCGGCTGCGCCGGACCTTGGCGCCGCCCGGCAGCGTCGCGCCGTCCGTGGCCAGGGGATACAGTCCGCCAGCGCGAACGTCCGGCGCCCCGCAAACCACCGTCAGGGGAGCGCGTCCGCCAGCGTCCACCCGGCACAGCCGCAGAGCATCGGCGTTGGGGTGGGGGCTGGTCTCGAGCACCCGTGCCGCCACCACGCCGGCAATCGTCGGTCCGGCCGGCTCGACGCCCTCCACCTCGAGGCCAGCAGCGGTGAGCTGCTCGCAAAGCTCGCCGGTGGACAGCGGCACGTCCACCCACTCCTTGAGCCAGCCAATGCTGAACTTCATCGGAACTGCGCCAGAAAGCGCTGGTCGTTCTCGAACAGGAGGCGCATGTCGTCGATCTCGAAGTAGAGCGTGGCGAAGCGATCCACTCCGAAGCCGAACGCGAAGCCGGTGAACCGCTCGCTGTCGATGCCGGCCGTCCGCAGCACGTTCGGATGCACCAGACCGCAGCCGAGCACTTCCGTCCAGCCGGTGCGGCCGCAGGCCCGGCAACCAGCGCCGAGGCAGTGGACGCACTGCACGTCCACCTCCGCGGAAGGCTCGGTGAAGGGAAAGTACGAAGGCCGAAAGCGCACCCCGAGGTCCTTCTCGAAGAAGCGCCGCACGAAGTCCACCACCGTGCCCTTGAGGTCCGCAAAGGAGATGCCCTCGTCCACCACCAGCCCCTCCACCTGGTGGAACATCGGGCTGTGGCTGGCGTCCATGTCGTCCTTGCGGTACACGCGGCCGGGACAGATGATGCGGATGGGCGGCGCCTGGCGCTCCATCACCCGCACCTGCACCGGCGAGGTGTGGGTGCGCAGCAGCATGCCGCCTTCCAGATAGAGGGTGTCGTGCATGGCCCGGGCCGGATGGTCCGCGGGAATGTTCAGGGCCTCGAAGTTGTGGTAGTCGTCCTCGACCTCCGGGCCGTCCGCCACGGCATAGCCGGCGCTGGCGAACAGCCTCTCTATGCGGCGCAGCACATGGGTCAGCGGATGCAGGCTGCCGCCCTCCCGGCAGCGGCCGGGGAGCGTCACGTCCACCCTCTGGCCGGCAAGGTCCCGGACTCGCTGCGTCGCGGCGAGGCTGGCGGCGCGTTCCTGCGCCGCGGCAAGGATGCGGCGCTTGGCCGCGTTGACGAGCGCCCCGGCGGCCGGCCGCTGGGCCGCCGGCAGATCCGGCAAGGTCTTCAGCAGCGCCGTCACGGCGCCTCTCCTGCCTACGTAGCGCACCCGCGCCGCGTCGAGCGCGCGAGCCTCCTCGGCCTCGTCGATGGCTGCCAGCGCTGCCCGTTCCAAGCCCTCGATCTGCGCATCCAGCGGTGCGTCCACGTTCGACCTTCCAAGGGAAACCCGCCGGCCAGCGCCGAGGTGCGCCGCCACAGCGGCACCGAGGCGCCAGCGGGGCTAGCTTACTTGAGTGGCAAGGACCTCACAAAATGAGTCAAGTTTTGATCTGCATGGGCGCTTGGAAGATGGAGGAACGCGCTAGCTGGCGAGCGCCGCCTTGGCCCGCTCGGCGAGAGCCCGGAAGGCGTCCTGCTCGTTGAGCGCCAGATCCGCGAGGACGCGGCGGTCCACGTCGATGGCGGCCTTTTTCAGGCCTGCCACGAAGCGGCTGTAGGACAGGCCGTGCATTCGGGCGGCGGCATTGATGCGGAGGATCCACAGGGCGCGGAACTGTCGCTTGCGTTGCCGTCTGTCGCGGTAGGCGTACTGTCCGGCCTTGATGACCGCCTGCTTGGCCACCTTGAACGTGCGGCTGCGGGCTCCGTAGTAGCCCTTCGCCGCCTTGAGCACCTTCTTGCGTCGCGCTCGGGACGCCACGCTGTTCTTGGTTCTTGGCATGGATCGTTACTCCTTCCTCGACCGCCGCTAGCGCCCCTTCTTCGGCACCAGGCGGGCCACGGCCGCCTGGTCCGCGGCGGACACGTCGCAGAAGCCGCGCAGCTGCCGCTTACGCTTCGGCGGCATCTTGGTGAGAATGTGGCTCTTGTTGCTGCGCTTGTGCTTGAAGCCCTTGGCAGTGCGCCGAAATCGCTTGGCGGCGCCACGATTGGTCTTGAGCTTTGGCATGGTTTCTCCTGAGTGTACGAAGCGCGGCCAGTATCGTGAGCGTCGGCGGCGCCGCAGGCATAGAGCTTGGTCCAAGCGACTCGGCCGGGCGTCTACGAAGCCACGGCGCGCTTCTTCTGCCGGCGCTTGGGGGCGAGCACCATGGTCATCTGCCGCCCCTCGAAGCGGGGCTGCGCCTCCACGTTGGCCAGTTCCTCCAGATCGCCTTCGATGCGCTTGAGCAGCGTGGTGCCGAGCTCCGGGTGGGCCATTTCCCTACCGCGGAAACGCAAGCTCACCTTGGCCTTGTCGCCGTCCTCCAGGAAGCGGACCAGGTTGCGCAGCTTCACCTGGTAGTCGCTCTCGTCGGTGCCGGGGCGGAACTTCATCTCCTTCACGTGGATCTGCTTCTGCCGCTTGCGCTGCGCCGCCTTGGTCTTCTTCTGTTCGAACAGGTGCTTGCCGTAGTCCATCACCTTGACCACCGGCGGTTCCGCATCCGGGGCGATCAGCACCAGATCCAAGCCGTCCCGCTGCGCTTCCGCCAAGGCATCCTCCCGGGCAACGATGCCAACCTGCCCCCCGTCGGCGCCGATCAGCCGAACGCGCAGGGCTTCGATGTCGTCGTTCAGCACAGCGCGGTCCGCCTGCATCTTCGCACTCGCTCTCTTGATAGGCACTCTCCCTAGTGGTTAACGGGCGCTGCTTGGGGCCTGCGCCTAGTGGGCCGGGGCTGCAGCGCCGACGCGGACCAAGCCCGGCCGCCGATGCGCGCGCAGTCTAGTCGCCGCGCAACCCGCAAACAACCGTTTTCGCCTTGCTCGCCGGCTGGGCCCGCCGCTAGAATACGCGACAGTCCACTTGGAGCCGCCATGCCGTTCGTCAAAGTCCGCGAGAACGAACCCTTCGACATCGCCCTGCGGCGCTTCAAGCGTTCCTGCGAGAAGGCCGGGATACTCTCCGAGGTGCGCAAGCGCGAGTACTACGAGAAGCCCACCACCGTGCGCAAGCGCAAGGCCGCCGCTGCCGTGAAGCGGCACTTGAAGAAGCTGCAACGGGAGGCGCGGCGCTTCGAGCGCACCCACTGACGGCCGCAAGCCGTCGTTCGGCCAGGCCCAAGCGGACGGAATCCAAGCCGCCTGCGCCGGGAGCGGACCGTGTCTGAGCTGAGGCAACGCATCGCCGACGCCACCAGCGCCGCAGTGCGGGGCCGCGAGCGCGAACGGGTGAAGGCGCTGCGGCTCGTCAACGCCGCCATCAAGCAGGCGGAGATCGACGGCCGGCGGCCCGGCGGCGCACCGGAGCTGCGGGACGGCGACGTAGTGGCCGTGCTGGCCAGAATGCGCAAGCAGCGGCAGGACTCCGTGGCCCAGTTCGCCCAAGCGGGGCGCGCGGATCTGGTCGCCATCGAGGAGCGCGAGATCGCCGTCATCGAGGAGTTCCTGCCAACCGCCTTGACGGAGTCCGAGGTGGAAGCCAAGGTGGCCGCTGCGGTCGACCTGGTTGGCGCAACCGCCATGCGCGACATGGGCAAGGTGATGGCCGCCCTGAAAACCGAACTGGCCGGCCGCGCCGACATGGCGCTGGTCAGCCGCCTGGTTCGTGCCGCACTCGGCGGCTGAGGGCGGCTTCCGCACCGACGTCGGCGGGCTTGGCCGCGGACGGGCCCTCGCCCGGTCGGCTGGCCCGGGCCGCGAACACCAGGGCGCAGCCGCACAGCCGCCGAGCCCTCCGCCCGCTTCGCGGCCGTGGCGTTCGGGCAGGCGACGCTGATGGCGATGGCCGGCGGCATACCACAGTCCTTCATCAACGGTCTTCTGGACCGGGTGGACATCGTCGACGTGGTCGGCACGCGGGTGCAGCTGCGCCGGGCCGGCGCGAACCACATGGGCCTGTGCCCCTTCCACGACGAAAAGACGCCGTCCTTCCACGTCTACGCCGACGGCCACTTCCACTGCTACGGCTGCGGCGCCCACGGTACGCCGATCGGGTTCCTGATGGACGCCGACGGTCTGACGTTTCCCGAGGCGGTGGAGGCGCTGGCCGGCCTCGTGGGCGTGGAGGTGCCCCGTCAGCGCAGCAGCGGCAAGGCGCCGGACCGCAGCCTGTACGCGGTGCTGGAGGCCGCCAACGAGCGCTTCCAGGCGTGGCTGGCGGAGGACGCCGAGGCCCGCGCCTATCTCGACGAGCGGGGCGTTTCGGTGGCCACGGCAGGGGAGTTCGGGCTTGGTCTGGCGCCAGCCGGGTGGGAGCGCCTGAAGACGGCGCTGCATGGGTTCGACGAGAGCAAGCTGCAGGCCGCGGGGCTGCTTGCCAGCACCGACGGCGGGCGCGTCTACGATCGCTTTCGGGAACGCATCACCTTTCCGATCCGCGACACCAAGGGCCGCGTCGTCGGCTTCGGCGGGCGCACCTACAAGGCCGGGGGCGGCCAAGGAACGGACGGCACCCAGCCGAAGTACCTCAACTCGCCCGAGACGGAGGTGTTCAAGAAGGGCCGCGAGCTGTACGGCCTGTTCGAGGCCCGACGAACGCGCCGCCGCCTGGAGAGCGTGGTGGTGGTGGAGGGCTACATGGACGTCGTCGCCCTGGCGCAACACGGCATCGACAACGCCGTAGCGACCCTCGGCACCGCGGTCGGCGAGGCCCACTTCGAGCGCCTGTACCGCCACGTGGACGACGTGGTGTGCTGCTTCGACGGCGACGACGCCGGCCGCGGCGCCGCCTGGAAGGCGGTGGCGGCGGCGTTCCCGGTGCTCGCCGAAGGCCGCCAGCTGCGGTTCGCGTTCCTGCCCGAGGGCGAGGATCCGGACACCCTGGTGCGCCGTCGCGGCGCCACGGAGTTCCAGGACAGGCTGCGCCGCGGCGCCTCCGTTGGCGAGTACTTCCTGGCGCACCAGCAACAGGGGCTGGACCTGCTGCGCCTCGACCACAGGGCGCTGCTGTGCGACCAGGCGCTGCCGGCCCTGGCGCGGCTGCCGGCCGGCACCCTGCGAACGATGCTGGTCGAGCGCCTGGCGGACCTCGGCCAGACCGACGGAGCGACTCTGGAGCAGCGCCTCCGCAGCGCGCCAGCCGCGGCGACGCCGGCCAGCCCTCCGGCGCCGCGGCCGCTCTCCAAGCTCGGCGGCAAGCTGCTGCGGCTGCTCGTGGGGCAACCGCGCCTGTTCAAGACGCTGGACGCGGACGAAGGACGCCAGTTCGCCGCCGCAGCGGCCGGCGACGAGCTGCTCGGAGAGGTGCTGGCCTTCGTCAGGCAGACGCCCGATGCGGACGCCGCCGCGCTGCTTGGGCGCTTTCTCGGCGAGGCGAGCTATGGGCGTCTTGCCGCCCTGGCGGAACAGCCGCTGCCGCTGCCGCCGGATGCCTGCGGCGAGGAATTCGCGGCCGGGGTACGGCGCTATGTTGCGGAGGACGAACGGCGGCAGCGGGCGTCGATTCGCGACGCCGTGCGGCACAGCGACTCGCTGGCGGACCTGCGCCAGCTGAGGAATGCGCTGAGTTGATCGTCGCCAATTCGCCGCAGCTCCGACGTCGACCGCGGCCTGCTCTGCCGAGTTTTTGCGGCCGATGCGGCCGACCGACTGAACGGGAGCCAGCGCCGGTCGTGCTATGATGCTCCGTTTTCCCGGCGCCGACTAGGGCCGCACGGTGCCGGCGCGGCATTGGCGAAGGCGCTCGGCAACCTACGGCAGGCGAACCGCAGTGCGAACCGACAAGCGAACCGAAGGCGGTGACAGAAGGGCGGCGATTATGGCGGCGACGCGAGGTGACATGGCCACGGAAACCGACAAGCAGCAGTCGCGACTGAAAGTGCTGATCGCCAAGGGCAAGGAGCAGGGCTACCTGACCTACGCCGAGGTCAACGACCACTTGCCGGACGACATCAGCGATCCGGACCAGATCGAAGACATCATTTCCATGATCAACGACATGGGAATCACCGTCTACGAATCCGCGGAGGCGGCGCCGGACGCCGACGAGCTGCTGAACGCCGGCGACAACACCACGGACGAAGTCGCCGCCGCGGAAGCGGCAGCGGCCTTGGCGGCCGTGGAGACCGAAACCGGCCGCACCACGGACCCGGTGCGCATGTACATGCGCGAAATGGGCACCGTGGAACTGCTCACCCGCGAAGGTGAGATCGCCATCGCCAAGCGCATCGAAGAGGGCATCCGCGACGTGCTGTTCGCGGCGGCGCACTTCCCGGGCCCGGTCGACTATCTGCTGGACCGCTACGAGGAGGTCTGCGCCGCGGACAAGCTGCCCGATCTGCTGGTCGGCTATCTGGACCCCGCCGATCACGTGCCGCCGGCGGCCAAGGTCGATCCCGTCGCGGTGGCCGCAGCCGCCGCCCGCAAGGACGACGCCAACAAGGACGGGGACGACAAGGACGACGAAACCGAGGAACGCAAGGGGCCGGACCCCGCGGAGGCGGCCCGGCGATTCGGGGCGCTCGAGGACGCACGGCAGCGGCTACACGCGGCCAAGCGGGCCCCGGACGGCGACGCGTCGGCGGCGCTCGCCGCCACCGCCGACGTGTTCAGCTTCTTCAAGCTGGTGCCCAAGCACTACGAGGCCATCGTCGACATGCCCCGGGAGGCGCTGCGCCGCATCCGCCGCCAAGAGCGCATCGTCATGAGCGCCTGCGTCGACCAAGCCGGCATGCCGCGGCGCGACTTCCTGCGCGACTACCAGGGCCACGAGACCTCCCTGGTCTGGCTGCGGCGGCGCATCGACGCCCGCCGCGACTACAGCCGCCGCCTGGCCCGGGTGAAGGACGACATCGCCCACGCCCAGAAGAAGATGCGCGCCGTGCTGCGCGGCACCGGTCTGACCGTGGCCGACATCAAGGACATCAACCGCCGCATGTCGATTGGCGAGGCGAAGATGCGCCGCGCCAAGAAGGACATGGTGGAGGCCAACCTGCGGCTGGTGATCTCCATCGCCAAGAAGTACACCAACCGCGGCCTGCAGTTCCTGGATCTCATTCAGGAGGGCAACATCGGCCTGATGAAGGCGGTGGACAAGTTCGAGTACCGGCGCGGCTACAAGTTCTCCACCTACGCCACCTGGTGGATCCGCCAGGCCATCACCCGCTCCATCGCCGACCAGGCCCGCACCATCCGCATTCCGGTGCACATGATCGAGACCATCAACAAGCTGCTGCGCATCTCCCGGCAGATGCTCCAGGAGAAGGGGCGCGAACCCACCCCCGAGGAGCTCGGCGAACGCATGGAAATGCCGGAGGACAAAGTGCGGCGCGTACTGAAGATCGCCAAGGACCCGATCTCGATGGAGACGCCGGTGGGCGACGACGAGGACTCCCACCTCGGCGACTTCATCGAAGACGTGAACGTCGGCTCGCCGGCGGAGCTGGCCACCGGCCAAGGCCTCAAGGAGGCGACGCGCACGGTGCTAGGCGGCCTGACGGCCCGAGAGGCCAAGGTGCTGCGCATGCGCTTCGGCATCGACATGAACACGGACCACACCCTCGAGGAGGTGGGCAAGCAGTTCGACGTGACCCGCGAGCGCATTCGCCAGATCGAAGCCAAGGCGCTGCGCAAGCTGCGCCACCCGAGCCGCAGCGAGCACCTGCGGAACTTCCTCGAGGACTGGACCGAGAACCACTGACGCCGCGGCGACGGCGACTGCCAGCGGCCGTCGGCGTATGCTGTCCGGCAGGGAACCGGAGGCAGCGGGGAGGCAGCGGAAGCCATGAGCAGGGGCAAGAACAAGATCCTCGTCGTCGACGACGAGCCGGATCTCGAACACCTCATGCGCCAGCGCATGCGCCGGGACATGCGCGCCGGGCGCTTCGAGCTGCTGTTCGCCCACAACGGGGTGGAAGCGCTGGCCATGCTCGAGGGGGACCGAGACATCGATCTGGTGCTGTCGGACATCAACATGCCGGAGATGGACGGGCTGACGCTGCTCGATCAGATCCCCACCGTGGATCCGAACATCCGCGCCATTATCGTCTCCGCCTACGGCGACATGCAGAACATCCGCACCGCCATGAACCGCGGCGCTTTCGATTTCGTCACCAAGCCCATCGACTTCAACGACCTGCGCATCACCATCGACAAGACGTTCCGGCACCTGAACGTCCTGCGCGACGCGCTGGCGACCAGAGACAAGCTGGTGGCGATCCAGAACGAGCTCGATGTCGCCAGCAACATGCAGCAGTCCATCCTGCCGACGGTGTTCCCGAACGAACCCGAGTTCGAGGCGTTCGGCAACATGGAAGCGGCTCGGGAGGTGGGCGGGGATTTCTTTGACCTGTTCCCGCTGGCGGACGGCAAGCTCGGCATCGCCATCGCCGACGTCTCGGGCAAGGGCGTGCCGGCCGCGCTGTTCATGATGTCCAGCCGAACGCTGCTCAAGGGCTCCGCCATCGGCGTCGGGGACGCGCGTCCCGGCGAGGTGCTCAAGGAAGTCAATACGCTGCTCGAGCAGGACAACGAGTCCATGATGTTCGTGACGCTGTTCTACGCGGTGTACGACCCGGCGACCGGCATCCTCGCCTACGCCAACGGCGGCCACAATCCGCCGCTGGTGGTCCATGCCGACGGCAGCTCGGAAGAGCTGCCCTCCACCGAGGGCGTCGCCCTTGGGGTGATGCCGGAGGTGGAATACGAGCAGACGGCCGTGACCCTGGAACCGAACGACACCGTGCTGATGTACACCGACGGCGTCTCCGAGGCGATGAACGCCGCTGCGGAGGAGTTCGGCATGGAACGGCTGAAGCAGGTGTTCGCCGGCTCGCCGCCAACGGACGCCGCCAGCGCCAGCCGCGCCGTGTTCGACGCCGTGCATGCCTTCGCCGCCGAAACGCCGCAGTCCGACGACATCACCTGCCTGACGCTGCTGCGCAAGGGTTGAGCGGGCCTTCCCATGGGCGCCAGGCTGTCCTTGTCCATCAAGGCGACTCTCCCGGAGCTCGCGGAGCTGCAAGCGCGGATAGCCGCCTTCGGCGAGGCCGAAGGCTGGGGGCCGGAACTGCTTTACCAGGTGGAACTGGTGGTCGAAGAACTGTGCGTGAACGTGGTCAACCACGGCGGCGACGGCTCGCACCGCATCGACGTCGCCGTGGCCTCGTCGCCGGAAACCCTCGCCATCGACATCGTGGACGACGGCAGAGCCTTCGATCCGTTCACCGAAGCGCCGCCGCCGGATCTGGACTCGGACGTCGAGCACCGGCCCGTGGGCGGCCTGGGGGTGTTCTTCGTCAAGGAGATGATGGACGAAGTGGCGTATCGGCACGAGGCGGGCCGCAACCACGTGACGATGACCAAACGCCGCGCGCCATGAAGCGCCGCCTCGCAGTCGCCGTGGCGCTGGGCCTGCCGGCGCTTGTCGCCACGGCTGGCGATGCGCCGCAGCTGCTGTTCGGCCAGTCCGCGGCGTTCTCCGGCCCGGCCCAGGACCTCGGCATCAACATGCGCCTCGGCATCGAGGCCGCGTTCGCGGAGGCCAACGCCAAGGGCGGCGTGCATGGCCGGCAGCTAGCGCTGCGTTCGCTGGACGACGCCTACGAGCCCGAGCGCGCCATCGCCAACACGCGGACGCTGCTCGACGCCGGCGTGTTCGCCATGATCGGCGCCGTGGGCACCCCCACGTCGCTGGCCGCGGTGCCGGTCGCGGCCGAGGCTGGCGTGCCCTACGTCGCGCCGTTCACCGGCGCCGCGTTTCTGCGCGAGGTGCCCGGCAGCGGCGACAACGTCGTCAACCTGCGGGCGTCCTACGACGACGAGACGGAAGCGATGGTGGCGCACCTGATCGGCGATCTCGGCATCGAGCGCATCGCCGTGATGTACCAGGACGACTCCTTCGGCCGCGCCGGGCACAGCGGCGTCCTCAAAGCGATGCGGCGGCGCGACATGGCACCGGTGGCGGTAGGCGTCTACCCCCGCAACACCACCGCAGTGAAGACCGCGCTGCTCGACGTGCGCACCGGGCGGCCGGAGGCGGTGATCCTCGTGGGCGCGTACAAGCCGGTGGCCACCATGATCGCCTGGGCCAGGCACATCCGCTTCTCTCCGGTGTTCATGACCATCTCCTTCGTCGGCAGCAACGCTCTGGTGCGGGAGCTGGGCACTGGCGGCGCCGGGGTGTTCGTCACCCAGGTGGTGCCTTTCCCGCAAGGCGAGGAGCCCGTGGTGGCCGCCTACACCCGGGCCTTGGCGGCATCGGCGCCCGACGCGACGCCGGGCTTCGTCTCTCTCGAAGGCTACCTGGCAGGTCGCTTGGCCATCGCCGCCGCGGAGCGCTGCCGGGGGGTGCCGGACCGGAGCTGCTTTTTGGCGGCGCTGCGCGAGGGCGACGCGGTGGACCTCGACGGCTTCGAACTGGCCTACGGGCCCACGGACAACCAGGGTTCGGACCAGGTCTTCCTCACCGTCATCGACCAAGCGGGCCGCTATCGCCCGGTCGCCAGCATGCGCGACGCCGCGACCCGAGGGACGTCCAAGTGACATCGGCACCCAGCCGCCCCGCCGCAGCCTGGTTCCGCATCTCCACGCAGATGTACGCCGGCATCGGCGCCGCGGCGGCGATCACCATGCTGGCGAGCCTGGTGGCCTGGTTCTCCTTCGACCGGGTCGGCGACGCCCAGGCGCTGGTGAACGAGCGCAGCGTCCCGGAAATGGCCGCGGCCTTCCGCATCGCCCAGCGCGCCGGCACGCTGGTGGCGGCGGCTCCGCGCCTGGCCGCGGCGGCGACGCCGGAGGCACTGGCGGCGGTCACCAGCAGCATCCGCGGCGAGCGCGAGGCGTTCGAGAACGACCTGGCCGCCCTGGTCGGCGAGGGCGAGAGCTACGCGCACGTGCGCGAGCACGGCGAGGCGCTGATGGCCAACATCGACGTCATCGAGAACTCGCTGACCGAACGCTTCGCCTTGGCGGCCCGCAGCGCGGTCCTGCGCACCGAGCTGGCCGCGGTGCAGAACGCGCTGGAGGACGTGCTCATCCCCGCCATCGACGACCAGCTCTTCTACGCGATGACTGGCTTCCGCGAGCTGGGCCAGCCGCCGCAGGCCCGCGCCGAGCACTTGTCGGAGTCGCAGGTGAGCCGCTACCGGCACCTGGCCGGTCTGCAGGCCGCCGCCAGCTTCGGCGTCCAGATCCTCGCCAGCGTCTCCAACCTCGACGATGCCGCTCTCATCGAACCCCAGCGCGACCGGTTCCTCGCCACCGCCGGCGGCATAGACCGCGACCTCGCGGCCGTCGACAACGCCGAGGTGGCAGCGGCCGTCCGCCCTGCCCTGGCGCGTTTGCGGCAGCTCGGGCTCGGCGAGGACGGCGGCTTCGCAGTGCGCGGCAGGGAGCTGGCGCTGAGCCGGCACCAGCAGACGCTGCTGGCGGAGAACCGCGATCTCGCCACGCGGCTGGTCTCCGAAGTGGAGAGCCTGGTGGGCGCCGCCGGCGACAAGGCGCATGCGGCGACGGAGGCGTCCACGGCCACGATCAACACCGGCAGGGTGTTGCTGCTGGCCCTGAACGTGCTCAGCATCGTCGGCGCGGTGCTGATCGCCTGGCTGTTCGTCGGCCGCGTTCTGCTGCGACGCATCGAGGCGCTGTCGGTGCGGATGCAGGCGATGGCGGAGGGGGATCTGGAAGGCGAAGTGGACATCGGCGGCCACGACGAGGTCGCGGACATGGCCAAGGCGCTGGAGGTGTTCCGCCGCCACGCGCTGGAGGTGCAGCGGCTGAACCTCGTGGAGAAGCTGGCGGACGAGCTGCGGGGCAAGAACGAGCAGCTGGAGACGGCGCTCGCGGACCTCGAACGGGTGCAGGATCAGATGGTGGCCCAGGAGAAGCTGGCCGCCCTGGGGGAACTGACGGCCGGGGTCGCCCACGAGATAAAGAACCCCCTGAACTTCGTGAAGAACTTCTCCGAGGCGTCCGAGGAGCTGATCGAGGAGCTCGGCGAGACGCTGGCCGAGGCCGGCGAAGCGCTCGATGCCGAGCAGCGCGACCTGATCACCGAGATCAGCCAGGATCTGGTGGAGAACATGGGCCGCATTCGCCACCACGGCAACCGCGCCGACCGCATCGTCCGCGACATGCTGGTGATGGGCCGGGACGCTGGCGAACGCGCCGAGACGGACTTGAACGCGCTGCTCCACGAACACACCCAGCTCGCCTTCCACGCCGCCCGGGCCAGCGACTCGGATTTCCAGCTCAGCATCGACGAGGACTTCGACAAATCCCTCGAACCGTTGCAGGTGGTGCCGCAGGATCTCGGCCGCGTGTTCCTGAACATGGTGACCAACGCCTGCTACGCCACCGGCGAGCGCAGCGCCAAGGAAGCGGAAGCCGGCAACAAGGCGTACAAGCCGACGCTGCGGATTGCCACACGACGCCTCGAGGAGCATGTGGAGGTCGCCATCCGCGACAACGGCGGCGGCATCCCCAAGGACGTGGTGGACAAGATCTTCAACCCCTTCTTCACCACCAAGCCCACGGACAAGGGCACGGGGCTGGGCCTGGCCCTCTCCAACGACATCGTGCGCCAGCACGGCGGCGCCATTCGCGTGGCCACCGAAGCCGGCGACTTCACCGAGATGACGGTAACCCTGCCCTTGGAAGCGCCGCCTTTGCCGCCGCGGGCCGATGCCGACGAGGACGCCAGCGCTGACGCAGGCGCCGACGAAGACGGCGATCCGGCGACGAGCTGAGAAGGAAGCGGACGCGGCGGCGAGCTGCTAGCGCAGGAGCGCTGCGCCTAAGACCGTCGAAGCTCGCAATCTACGTGGCAAGGCCGGCAGCGGTCCCGTCAGTGGGCTACCGCCGAGACCGCGTCGGCACGGGACTGGTGGATGGAGACGATCTTGTCGAAACCGCTGATCTCGAAGACCTCGCGGATGGGCGCCGACAGTTCGCACAGGCCGAACTTGGCGCCGCGCTGGGAAAGCAGCTTGGCGATGAGCAGGATGGCGCGCAGCCCCGCACTGCTGATGTAGGACAGCTCGGCGAGGTCCAGAACCACCGCCTTGTCGTCCTCCGCGATGGCCTGGCGCAACGCCTGTTCGAACTCGCTGGCGTTGATGCCGTCGATGCGGCCCTGGGCCTTGGCGACCAGCGTACCCTCCTGACGCTCGACCCCCACCTCCATGCGCTCCTCCTAACGGTGCTGTTGACGTTCAAGGCCGGCGATCATAACCGCTATCCCTTGGCTTGTCTCGCATCCCTCGCATGGCTCGGATGCCCCGCGGCCCCGCACCCGAAGCTCGCCGCAGTCCGCGCTGTCCACGGCGCGTCGTAGGCGTAGAGGCGGGCCAACGCCAGCCGGGCCGCGGCTGGCGCGGCACGGTCCCGCAGCCAGGCCGCGGCGCCGACGAGGTGGAACAGGCGGGCGTTGCCGCGGGCCAGCCGCTGCACCCGCGCCGTCCGCGGCAAGCGAGACGCTTCGTAGCGCCGCAGCGCCGCCGCAACGCTCGCGTCGCCCGCGCCCGCATCCGCGCCGCCGGCGACGCTGGCAGCCAGCACCGCGGCATCCTCCACCGCCATCGCCGCGCCCTGGGCCACGAACGGCAGCATCGGGTGGGCGGCGTCGCCGAGCAGCGTCGCCGGCCCCGTGCCCCAGCGCCGCAGCGGCGGCCGATCGAGCAGCGCCCACTTGTGCAACGACTCCGGTACCACGGCGTCGGTCAGCATCCGCACTCCCCGGTGCCAGCCGGCAAAGTGTTCCTTGAGTTCCTGTGCCTGCCCGCGCTGGCTCCAGGACTCCGAGACTTCGCCAGGCCCGGAGAGCCGCACCACGCCCACGCAGTTCACCAGCTCGCCGCCGCGCACGGGATAGTGGACGAAGTGCCGTCGCGGCCCCCACCACACCGTCGCCCAGGGACGAACGCAACCCGACGGCAAGCGCGGGGCCGGCACCAGCGCCCGCCAGGCAGCGAGGCCCGTCGAGCGCGGCGCCGCGTTGCCGAACAACTGGCCGCGAACGGTGGAATGGATGCCATCGGCACCGATCAAGGCCGCGCCGGCCACGGGCTCGCCGCCTCCAGCCAGCGCCACGCGCACGCCGCCGCCGTTGGCCGAGAAGCCGACCACCCGGGCGCCTGGACGAAGCTCCACGCCGGGCGCCCGGGCAGCCGCCGACGCCAGCACCCGCAGCAGATCCGCGCGGTGCAGCTGGTAGTAGGGGGCGCCGGCAGCGGCCCAGCGACCATCGAAGGTCCAGCGGGCGACGAGCTGGCCGGTGCGCCAGTGGCGGTACTCGATGCCGGCTGGCTGGCTGGCGCACGCCGCCAACGGCCGGCCGAGCCCTAGGCGGTGCAGGATGCGACTGGCGTTGGGCGTCAGCTGCACCCCGGCACCCACCTCGGCAAAGGCCGGCGCCTGCTCGAGCAGCACCGTCTCGACGCCAGCGCGTGCCAGGCACAGCGCGGCCGCCAAGCCGCCGATGCCGCCGCCGGCGACGACGACGGGGCCGGTCATGGCCTCCAGCGCCCCGCCGTCCGGCCGCCCCTCAGCGGCCAGAGCGCCTCAGCAGCCAGCGCGTCCCACCGGCCGGGCCGTCTCAACGGCCTTGGAACTGCGGCTCGCGCTTCTCGACGAACGCCCGGAACGCCTCCCGGGAGTCTTCGCTGGCGCCGGTGCGGGTGTGCCGTTCCGTCTCCAGCTCGATGTAGTCCTTGAGCGGCATGGTCTCGGCGTTGACGAAGTTCTTCTTCATCTCGCCGATGGCGAGCGGCGCCGACTTCGCAAGCCGCTCGGCGATGGCCTGCACCTCGGCGCGGAATTCGGCCTCCGGGAAGGTCTTGAGCACCAGGCCGATGCGCTCCGCTTCGTCGGCGCCGAACTTCTGCGACATGAAGAACAGCTCCCGGGCCTTGGTGGCGCCGACGATGCGCGGCAGCAGCCAGGGGCCGGCCATGTCGCCGGAGATGGCGACGCCGAGAAACGCCGAGTTGAACACGGCGCGTTCGCTGGCGTAGCGCAGGTCGCAAGCGCATGCCCAGCCGAAGCCAGCGCCGGCGCAGGCGCCGTTGACGGCGGCGATGGTGACCTTGGGCATTTCGTGCAGCAGCGTGGTGATGTGGAAGTACTCGCGGCGGTTCGGCTCCTGCTTCGCGCCGCTGGTGGACGCCTTCAAGTCCACGCCCGGGCAGAAGCCGCGGCCGGCGCCCGTGAACAGCACCACGCGCACCTCGGCGTCCTGCGCCACGGCGTTCAGGCACTCGTAGAGCTCGCGCATCATGGTGTTGGTGATGCCGTTGAGGTTGTCTGGGCGGTTCAGGGTGACGGTGGCCAGATTGCCGGCCGTCTCGCAGCGGATGGTCTCGTAGTTCATGGGTCTTCGCGGTTGTTGCGGACGGCGAAGCCTAGCCTACTTGAGAGGCGAGCTCCGCTGCGCATCGCCGCGGACGGCAACTTGGCATAATCGTCCGATGCAAGATCGCCGTGGCACGAGCAGATGACGGTCGTCTACGTGCCCCTCGACACCTCGGCTGTCGCCGCTGGTGCCGACGAGGTCGCCAAGGCCCTCGACGCCCGCCCCGAGGCGCGCGTTCTGCGCAACGGCTCGCGGGGATTGGCGTGGGCGGAGCCGCTGGTGGAGGTGGCGACCGGCGGTCGCCGCCTTGCCTACCGCAATGCCGCCCCGGCAGACGCGGCGGCCATCCTGCGCGCCGACGAGCGCCATCCGAAATGCCTCGGCGAGGTGCAGGCGATCGATTATCTGCGCCGGCAGAACCGCACGGTGTTCGACCGCAGCGGCAGCGAGAACCCCCTCGAACTCGCCAAGACGACCGTGCTCGCCGAGTGGCAAGGTCGGCCAGGCGACGAGATGATCGCCGAGGTGGAAGCCTCGGGCCTGCGCGGCCGCGGCGGCGCCGGGTTTCCCGCGCACATCAAGTGGCGCACCGTTGCCGAGGCGCCCGGAGAGGCCAAGGTGCTCGTCTGCAACGCCGACGAAGGCGACTCCGGCACGTTCGCGGACCGGCTGCTGCTCGAAGGCGACCCCTATCGCCTGATCGAAGGCATGGCGCTGGCGGCTCTGGCGACTGGCGCCACGGAGGGCTACGTCTACCTGCGGTCCGAATATCCGATCGCCGCTGGCGTGTTCCAAGCCGCTCTGGACGCCTGCTACCAGGCCGGCGTCCTCGGCGACGACGCGCTCGGCAGCGGCAAGCGCTTCACGCTGGAACTGTTCGTCGGCGCCGGCGCCTACATATGCGGCGAGGAGACCTCGCTGCTCGAGAGTCTGGAAGGCAAGCGCGGCGAAATCCGCGCCAAACCGCCGGTGCCAGCGGTGGCCGGCCTGTTCGGGCGGCCGACGCTGGTACACAACGTGGTCTCCTTCGCCTCGGTGCCCGCCATCCTGCGGCTTGGCGGCACCGCCTACGCCGAGCTCGGCGTAGGCCCTTCCACCGGCACCATGCCCTTCCAGCTCGCGGGCAACGTCAAGCGCGGCGGCCTGGTCGAGGCGCCGTTCGGCCTCACCATCGACGAGCTGGTGCATGGCTACGGCGGTGGCACCCGCAGCGGCAGGCCGATTCGCACTGTGCAGATCGGCGGGCCGCTCGGCGCGTATCTGGGGCCGGACGAGTTCGGTACGCCGCTCACCTACGAGGCCTTGGCGGACCTCGGTGCCGGCATTGGCCACGGCGGTGTGGTGGTGCATGACGACAGCGTTGATCTCGCTGTCCAAGCGCGCTACGCGTTCGCCTTCTGCGAGGTGGAATCCTGCGGCAAATGCACCCCCTGCCGCCTCGGCGCGGTGCGGGGCAAGGAGACCATGGACGCCGTGATCCGCGCCCGCGCCGCCGGCGAACCCACCGCCGAACGCATCGCCGTGCTCGAAGATCTGTGCGAAGTGATGGAGGCCGCGAGCCTGTGCCAAATGGGCGGGATGACGCCGATCCCGGTCGCCAGCGCATTGCGCCGGTTCCCGGAGGACTTCCAGCCCCAGCCCCGGGGCGAGCCGCCGCTTTAGGCCGGATCTCTGACCGCCGCCAGGTCCGCTGCCGCGGCGCGGGCCATGAAGCCGCCGTCCGAGCCGAGGGCGACGAGGTTGAAGCCCTGTTCGAGGTACTGCCGGGTGCGCCCGAGGCTGCCGGTGTGGATGCCAGCGGCGATGCCGTGCCGGCGGCAGGCCGCCAGGATGCTCGCCACCGCCTGCACATGCTTCGGATCGTCGTCCTGGCCCGGCGCAAGCCCCAGCGCGAAAGCGAGATCCGCCGGGCCGATGTAGATCGCGTCGAGGCCCGGCGTGGCGGCGATCGCCTCGAGATTCGCCAGCCCCTCCTCCGTCTCCACCATCGCAATGCAGGCCAGCTGCCCGTTCGCCTCGGCGGTATAGCCCGGGCCGCCGTACAGGGCGGCGCGGATCGGCCCGAAGGAGCGCATGCCCGCCGGCGGATAGCGGCAGGCGGCCACGGCCTGGGCAGCTTCGGCCTGGTTGTTCACCATGGGCACGATGACGCCGTATGCGCCGGCGTCCAGCGCCCTCATGATCTCCCGGGGTTCGTTCCAGGGAACGCGCACCAGCGGCGTCGCCGCCCGGGTGGAGATCGCCGGCAGCATGGCGGCGAGGTCGTCGTGGCTGATCATGCCGTGCTGCAAGTCCACGCACAGCCAGTCGAACCCCAGGCTCGCCATGGTCTCCGCGGTGTAGGCGTTGCCGATGCTCAGCCAGCCGCCCACGGTGCTGCCGCCGGCCCGCCACGTGGCCAGCGATGCGTTCTCTCTCATGCATCCCCCTCGTTCATGCGCGTGCTGCGCGTGCGAGTGCCAGCGCAACCCCGGCGGCGGATTGTATAGACTCGGCGCTCCGCTACGGATGGGGCATCGAGTGGCGAAGTTTCCGGCAGGAGAGAGGGCGCAGCCGGAGCCGAACGCGCCAGCCGAGCTGGCCGCGGCCGTGGCGCAAGCGACGGCGCCCGGGCAGCCCTACGAGACCCGCACCGAGGTTGTGCGCGGCGTTTCCTTCACGGTGTTCGCCAACGCGCCGGCGCACTTGCGGGCGCTGTACCAGAGCGGGCTTGCCCATGCGGACAAGGACTTCTACGTCTACCAGGGCGAGCGCTACTCGTACCAGCGAATGTGGGAGCTGGCGGCCCAGTGCGCCAATGCGCTGGGCCAGCGCGGCGTTCGGCCCGGCGACCGGGTCGGCATCGCGCTGCGCAACTATCCGGAGTGGATCGCGGCGTTCATGGGCATCACCAGCATCGGTGCGGTGGCGGTGGCGATGAACGCCTGGTGGTCCGCGGACGAGCTGGTCTACGGCATCGAAGACAGCGGCCTCGAACTGCTGTTCGCGGACCGCGAGCGCACCGAGCGCCTGGCCGGGCGCGTGGACGAACTCGGCGTCGAGTTGGTAACCGTGCGCCATCGGCATGGCGGCCTAGCGACCTGGGAGGCGTTCCTGGCCGGCGCCGACACGACCATGCCGGAACCGGATCTCCGTCCCGACGACAACGCCACGATCCTCTACACGTCCGGCTCCACCGCCCACCCCAAGGGCGTGCTCTCCACCCACCGCGCCATCGCCAACGCGCTGCTCGGCTGGGAGTGCGGCGGCGCCGTGGCGATGGCGATGAATCCGGCGCTCGGCGCGGCCGTCGGTCGCTCGGCGCCGCCGACGACGGATCCCCCGGCCGTCATCCTCACCGTGCCGCTGTTCCACGTCACCGGCCTCGTGGTGCAGCTGCTCTCCTCCTTCCGGCGCGGGCGCAAGGTGGTGGGCATGTACAAGTGGGACGCCGAGCAGGCGCTGCGGATCATCGACGCCGAGCGCATCACCGAGTTCAACGGCGTGCCGACCATGGCGTGGGAGCTGGTGCAGTCGCCGGATCGCGCCAAGTACGACCTCTCGAGCCTGAAGAGCGCCGGCGGCGGCGGGGCACCCATGGCCCCGGAACACGCCCGGCAGATCGATAAGACCATCGCCAAGGGCGCCCCGGGCACCGGCTGGGGCATGACGGAAACCCAAGGCCTCGCCACCACCATCGGCGGCGCAGCCTTTCTGGCCCGCCCCCGCAGCTGCGGTCGCGCGGTGCCGCCCATCGTCAAGGTGAAGGCCGTCAAGAGCGACGGCAGCGACGCGGCGGCGAACGAGACCGGCGAGCTGTGGATCTGGGGGGCGATGAATTTCTCCGGCTACTGGAACAAGCCGGAGGCCACCGCGGCGAGCCTCACCGATGGCTGGGTACACACCGGCGACATCGGCCACGTCGACGAAGAAGGCTACGTCTTCATCACCGACCGGCTGAAGGACATGGTGCTGCGGGGCGGCGAGAACATTGGCTGCCAGGAGGTCGAAGCGGTGCTCCACGACCATCCGGAGGTGCAGGAGGCGGCGGTGTTCGGCGTCCCGGACGAACGCCTGGGCGAGACGCTTGCGGCAGTGGTGGTGGCGAGGCCCGGATGCGACCTCGGCGCGGAAGAGGTACGGGATTTCGCCGCCGAGCGCCTGGCCAGGTTCAAGGTGCCGGACCACGTGTGGATTCGCGTCGAGCGTCTGCCGCGCATCGCCTCCGAGAAGATCTTCAAGCGCGGCCTGCGGCAGGAGGCCGTGGAGAAGCTCGCGGCCCGCAGTGCGCCGTGACCCTCGCGGACGACCGCAACCGCCAAGCGCACGGCGTCGACGCCGACCCACATGAATCGAGGACCCATCCGATGAAACCGATCCGAACCGCTCTCGGCCGACTGGCCGCCTTCTCTGCGGCCTCCGCACTCTCCGCCACCGCCGCCTTCTCCGCCACCGCCGCAGGCGCCGAGGCGGCCAGCGCCGGGGACATCGACGACAAGGTGCACGCCGCGCAGGCGGCGAACATTCGCAGCGACGCCGAGACCGCGCGCGACGCCAACCGCAAACCGTTGGAGACGCTCAAGTTCTTCGGCCTGCGGGACGACATGGCGGTGCTCGAACTGGTGCCCGGCGGCGGCTGGTACACCAAGCTGCTCGCGCCGGTGCTGGCTGAGAACGGGCACCTGGCAGTAGCCATCGGCACCCAGGGCGTGGCGGCCGTCATCGCTGAACAGGGCTGGGACGTCGCGGCAATCGAGAGCGGCGACTTCTCGCGGGTCGAGGGGTCGCCGCTGTTCGAGATCACCGGCGTCGACTTCGGCAGCGAGCAGTTCGACATGGTGCTGACCTTCCGCAACCTCCACAACTTCAACGCCGTGGGACGAACCGCCATCAACGAGGCGGCGTTTCGCGCCCTGAAGAGCGGCGGGCGCTACGGCGTCGTGGACCACACCCGCCGCCACATGCAGGCCGACACCTACGAGAACTGGCGGCGCATGGACCCGGTGCTGGCGATCCGGGAGATCGAAGCCGCCGGCTTCGACTTCGAGGACTACTCGGACCTGCACTACCGCCCGGACGACGAGCTGCGCTACGAAGTGGGGCGCAAGACGGTCACCGGCAACACGGATCGGTTCACGCTGCTGTTCCGCAAGCCGTAGCGCCCTCAAGGCGCAAGGGCAGCGCTGTCGCGGCCGTCGACGTCGTTCCACCGGGAGCGGCTCCGTCCGAGGGCGGCGACAAGGCTCTCAGAGTTGCGTCATTTCTGGCGTGCGCCTCGCGCCTTGCTTAGTGCGCCGTTTCGGGCGATATTCCGATTTGGTCTCACCATTTCGGAACATCGTCCAAGATGGTCTACCGTCGAGCCTTGTCTATCGAGCTGCCGTCCGGGCAGTCGGCCTTCCTTTGGGGGCCGCGCAAGACCGGCAAGTCCACGCTGCTGCGGCAGCGCTTCCCGCAGGCCGCGCGTTTCGATCTGCTCGACACCCGCTTGATGCTGGAGCTGACGCGACGACCGTGGGCGCTGCGGGACCGCGTGCAGGCGCTGGATGCCGCGACCCGCGCCTTGCCGATCGTCGTCGACGAAGTGCAGAAGACGCCGGCACTGCTAGACGAGGTCCATTGGCTGATCGAGAACGCCGGACTGCGTTTCGTCCTGTGCGGTTCGAGCGCCCGCAAGCTGAAGCGCGGGCGCGCCAACCTGCTTGGCGGGCGGGCCTGGCGGTTCGGCCTGCACCCCCTCACCTGGGCGGAGATCCCGAACTTCGACCTGCTACGGGCCTTGGGCCACGGCCTCGTGCCCGCGCACTACGACGCCGCCCGGCCACGGCGCAGCCTGGCCGGCTACGTCGACGACTATCTCAAGGAGGAGGTGTTCGACGAGGGCCTGACGCGCAACGTGGCCGCCTTCGCGCGCTTCTTCGACGCGCTGGCGTTCTGCCACGGGGAGCTGCTGAACTTCAGCGCCATCGCCCGGGACTGCGCGGTGGATTCGAAGACCGTGCGCGAGTACTTCCAGATTCTCGTGGACACGCTGCTCGGCACGTTTCTCGAGCCCTTTGCCAGCCGCCGATCCCGGGCCGTCGTCAGCCGCGCGCCGAAGTTCTACCTGTTCGACGTGGGGGTCGCCGGCCACCTCGCGGGACGGCGTCTGGACCGGCTGGCGGGCGCCGAGTTCGGGCGCGCTTTCGAACACTTCGTGCTCATGGAGCTGCTCGCCTACCGCAGCTACCGGGAGCGCGACGTGCCGGTGCGTTTCTGGCGCACCAAGACCGGCCTCGAGTGCGATTTCGTGCTCGGCCGCGCCGGCGAGGTCGCCATCGAGGCCAAGGCCGGTGCCCTGGATCGCCGGCGGCTGGCCGGCGTCAGGGCCTATGTGGACGAGCACCGCCCCCGACGCGCCATCGTGGTCGGCACCGAGCCGGCAGCGCGGCGGACCGTCGAGGGCATCGACATCCTGCCTTGGCAGCAGTTTCTCGAGCGCCTGTGGCGCGACGAGATAGTGAACTGACAGCTTGCCCGCCCAGTTCAGGTGCGCTCCACCTCGAACCGGGCGATGTTGCGCTCCTCGCGGCTGAACTCCACCCCGATCAGATGGGTGGGCTCGCCGAGATGGCGGTACTTGTCCGCGTAGCCCTTCTCCCTGATCTGTGCCAGCGCGCGCCCCTCCGGCGCGTCAGGCCCCCGTCCCACCGTCTTGAACTCGAACAGCCAGACCTGCCCGGCGTCCACCACCGCCATGTCCAGACGACCGTGGTTGGTGCTTTCTTCCACCCGCACGTCCAATCCCGCGGCCGCGAACCAGGAGTAGAACACGCTCGCGTAGTACCCCTCGTAGCGGGCGATGTCGTTCTTCACATGCCACTGGTAGGGAATGCCGGCGAAGAACGACCGGAACAGGGCTTCCAGCCCGTCGAAGTCGTTCTCCCGCAGTAGCTGGCGGAGGCGAACGGGGGCCTTTGCCCGGTGCGGCGTGTCCGGCGTCATGGCCCGGAACAGGCTGCCGTTGAGGCTCTGGCACACCTCGCGGTTCGGATACTCCAGCCGGTAGACGGCCTCCCCGTCGAAGTCCTCCTCGCCGGCGATCGTCAGGTAGCCGGTCTGGAACAGCAGCGCCTCGGTGGCCATCTCGTCCACGTCGAAGGCGGAGAGCAGCGCGTCGGTGCCGCTCATGCCGTCCAGTTCCGGGGAGGCGACGCCCCGGCGCAGCAGCGTGTCGATGAGGAACCTCGGCGATCCGGTCTCGAACCAGTGCGCCTTGAATTCGCGCTGGCGGAACAGCAGCAGGATGTCGAAGGGGTTGTACACCTTCTCCTCGCCCCGCCAGCCATAGCCGTTGTACCAGCGGCGGATCTCGTTGCGGTCCAGGCCCGGCAGCTCCGCCGCGAACACGGTGTCCAGATCCCCGTCGGTGTAGCCGCAGATGGCGGAATACGCCGGTTCCAAGGTGATGTCGATGAGGTTGTTCAGCCCGGAGAAGATGCCGACCTTGGAGAACTTGCTCACGCCGGTGAGAAAGGTGAACTTGACGTGCGCGTCGCTGGCCTTGATGGCCGAGTACAGGCCGCGCAGGGCGTCGCGGTTGGCGCGGGCCAATTCCGGGTTGCCCAGCGCGTCCAGGATGGGCCGGTCGTATTCGTCCACCAGCACCGCCACCCGCTGCCCGCTGCGCTCGTGCAGCGCATCGAGGAGCTGGCGGAAGCGGATGGACGCCTTGGCAGGGCCCGGGGCAAGGCCGGCGCGGCGTTCGATGGCGGCCAGCTGCGCCGCCACGTCTTCCTGGAGGTAGTCCGGGTCGTTGAAGTCGCCGGCGCTGAAGTCGAGGCGCACGACCGGATGGCGCACCGACCAGTCCCAGCCGTCGTGGACGGCGAGGCCCCGGAACAACGGCTCGTTGCCCTCGAACAGCTCCTTGAGCGTGTCCACGAACAGGCTCTTGCCGAAACGCCGCGGGCGGGACAGGAAGTAGTGGGTTCCCCCGTCCGCCAGCCGCTGGGCGTAGGCCGTCTTGTCCACGTAGTACCAGCCCTCCTCCCGGATCGTGCGGAAGGTCTGGATGCCGATGGGCAGCTTGCGCTTCGTCATGGGGCGCACCGTAGCCCCCGCCTCGGAGACGATCAAGGGCGGGGCGCACCCTGCGAGTGCGCTTCGAGTCGCTAGTGGGCCAACCCGACTGCAATGATGGATGAGCTGGCGGCACGGTTGCCGATCTGAACCATCACTCCAATATGGCTTTGGTACTAGTGGTTCGATTCCGAATTGACATGGCAAATGGCACGTTCGTCCGTCGCCGCCTCGGCGTGCGCTGCTTGAGGATGTGCCGCCCCGCAAGGCCGCAGGCATCCCGGCCCTGCGACGAGACCTGCCCGCTGGAACACACGTCATTTTGGAAGCGGCACACTAGCGGTTCGATTCCGAATTGACATGGCAAATGGCACGTTCGTCCGTCGCCGCCTCGGCGTGCGCTGCTTGAGGATGTGCCGCCCCGCAAGGCCGCAGGCATCCCGGCCCTGCGACGAGACCTGCCCGCTGGAACACACGTCATTTTGGAAGCGGCACACTAGCGGTTCGATTCCGAATTGACATGGCAAATGGCACGTTCGTCCGTCGCCGCCTCGGCGTGCGCTGCTTGAGGATGTGCCGCCCCGCAAGGCCGCAGGCATCCCGGCCCTGCGACGAACCTGCCCGCTGGAACACACGTCATTTTGGAAGCGGCACACTAGCGGTTCGCTTCCGAATTGACATGGCAAATGGCACGTTCGTCCGTCGCCGCCTCGGCGTGCGCTGCTTGAGGATGTGCCGCCCCGCAAGGCCGCAGGCATCCCGGCCCTGCGACGAAACCTGCCCGCTGGAACACACGTCATTTCGGAAGCGGCACACTAGGGCGTTGCCCTGCGCTCACCCGGCGGTGAAAGCCGTCAGCAGGCGGAGCAGGCGCGGTTCGCTGGCAGCGACCACGGCGCGCATCGCGGCGAGGGTGAGTTCGCCGGCGCCGCGCCCGGCCGCCGGGTTCACCACCAGGCAGATGCCGGCGTAGGCCAGGCCGAGCTCCCGGGCCAGCGCCGCCTCGGGCATGGCCGTCATGCCCACCACGGTGCAGCCGTCCCGCTCCATGCGGTCGATCTCCGCCGCCGTCTCCAAGCGCGGCCCCTGGGTGCAGCCGTAGACGCCGGCGTCCTCCGCCAGCACCAGCGGCGCGGCGTCGGCGGCAGCGGCGAGACGCGCCCGCAGGTTCGCATCGAAGGGTACCGTGAAGTCCGCATGGAGCGGCTTGGCGCCGGTCGAGAACGTGTGCCGGCGTCCCCAGGTGTAGTCGACGATCTGCCGGGGCAGCAGGAAGTCGCCGCTGGACAGCCCCGGCGCGATGCCGCCGACGGTCAGCACCGCCACCACGGCCTCGACGCCAAGTTCCCGGAGCAGCCACAGATTGGCGCGGTAGTTGATCTCGTGGGGCAGCAGGACATGGCCCTCGCCGTGGCGATTGACGAACAGCGCATCGCCGAGCGCCCGGCAGCGCTGCGGCAAGGCCGAGGCTTCCCCGTAAGGCGTGCGCCGGCTCTGCGCCCCGGGCGCCGCGTCCTCGAGGGCCGCCAGCCCCGTGCCGCCGATGATCGCGAGCCGCACTCCCGGCCGCTCCTAAGGTCGAGGCGCCGCGCCCAGGCTGTAGATGGCGGACAGCTGCCGAAAGGCGCCGCCCATGTCCATGCCCCGCCCCACCAGAAATTCGTCCGGCGCCTCCAAGGCCGCATAGTCCGCCTCGGCGACCGCGCCCGGCACCGCCTTGCGCACCAGCACCGCGGTGAGCACGGCGCCGGCGCCGGCCTCCGCCAGCGCCTGCTGGGCCGCCTTGAGCGTAACGCCCTGGTCCAGCACGTCGTCCACCAGCAGCACGGTGCGCCCGGCGACGCTGCGCCGCAGCGGCCGCTCGACGTCCACCGCTCGCCCACCACGGGCGATGGATGCGAGCGGAGCGGCGCTCCTGCAGCCACGGCGGCCGCAATAGCGGCGCATCGTCATGTGGTCCAGTTCGACGTCGAAATAGAAGCGACGCAGCAGATCCGCGGTGAACGGCAGGGCGCCGTTCATCAGGCAGACGACCACCGGGTGCGCGTCCCACAGACGCACGGCCAAGCGCACTGCAAGCCGGTCCACGGCCGAATCCACCGTTTGCGCCGTGTACAGGCAGACGGCGCCAGGCGGCAGTTGCGGGCTTCCCACGTCAGGGCGGCGTCGCGGTTGCCAGCGCTGGCGGCTCCGGCGCCGGCAACGCGGCCACCTGCACGGTGCGGGTGGGGAAGGCGATCCCGCCGCCGTGCGCGGCGACGATGCCGGCGATCTTCAGCAGCACGTCCTCCTTGATGCCATGGAACTCGATCCAATCGGTGGTCTTGGTGAACGTGTACACCATGATGTCCAGGGACGAGGGGCCGAACCGCAGCAGGTTGACGATGAGAGTACGGCCGGTGTCGATCGCCGGATGCCCGCGGAGCATCTCGCGGACGTCGCCGACGATGGCCGGCACCGCCGCTGCGTCGTCGTAGCGAACGCCCACGGTCTCGTAGATGCGCCGATTGCGCATTCGCGACGGGTTCTCGACGGCCAGCGTGGCGAAGGTGGCGTTGGGCACGTAGAGCGGACGCTCGTCGAAGGTGCGGATGCGCGTCGAGCGCCAGCCGATGTCCTCCACCGTGCCTTCGATGTCGCGGTCCGGCGACCGTATCCAGTCGCCCACGGCGAAGGGGCGATCCAGGAACAGCATCAGCGCGCCGAAGAAGTTGGCGAGCATGTCCCGGGCCGCGAATCCCACCGCCAAGCCGCCCAGGCCGCCGAAGGCGAGCACGCCGGCGACGGAGAAGCCGAGGGATTGCAGCACCATCAGCACCGCGGTGATCAGCACCGACGCCCGCAGCAGCTTGCCGATGACCGCGGCCGTGGCGGGGTCCACCGGCGCACGCCGGTAGGCGGGATCCGCCACATGCCGCTCCACGAAGCCGATGAAGCGCACCCCGAACCACGCCAGAAGCCCGATGGCGGCCACGTCGCGCAGCGCGTCGACGTGCCTGAACAGCTCCGATTCGGTTCCCTGCCCGGCGACGTCCGCGGCAAACAGGATGCCGAAGGTCCAGATTCCCCAGCCTATCGGCTTGCGGGCGGACTCCAGCAGCGCGTCGTCGTAGAGGTTCTGCGTACGCCGCAACTGCCGCGCCAGACGGTCGAAGACCAAGCGCACCGCAAAGCGGCACAGCAACGTGGCGAAGACGATCAGGAAGACGTAGGCGTAGGCGCCCCAGAGGTGCTTCGCCAGCGCCTCGGCGCCAAGCCCCAGCCAGTTCACGGCCCGCCGCATCCACCACGAAGATAAGCATTGCGAGCATACGACACGATGGCGCTGGGGCGGAACCCACCGACGCTCCTGCCCTACGGAGGCACGAGCTTGCTACCATATGCACACTCTGCAAGCGTGGCGTCCCGCTGTCGCGGCTGTGGAGACGACCGAGCCTCTTGGCACCTGTACCACCTTGAGTCCGCCGACCAGCTTGACCGCAGCGAAGTACAACCTGTCATGGTGCGCCCCGGCGGCGGTTTGCTGCGCAATCGTCGCGCTCCAAGCGTCGGCAGCCAGCGGGCCGCTCGCACGGTGCGACGACTCGGCGGCACCGGGGCTGGCGCGGGACTGCGCGACGCTGCTGGCGGCGAAGGCGACGCTGGACCCGAACGGGGCGCTGAACTGGGACCGCGACCTGGCGCTCGACGAGTGGACCGGCGTCGGCATCTCGGCAGGGCGCATCGTCGGGCTGCACTTGGCCAAGCTGCACCTGCAGGGCGAGATTCCCGCCAGCCTTGGTTCGCTCCAAGGTCTCCGCCACCTGCATCTGGGCGGCAACGCGCTGGTCGGCGCCGTTCCGCCAGCGCTCGCCAGCTTGGCCAAGCTGAGGGAGCTGCGGCTTGGTGGCAACAAGCTCGACGGCGACGTTCCCCTATGGATCGGCTCGCTGACCGAACTCGAGGTGCTGGCCTTGGTTCACACCGGGCTTTCCGGTGCCATCCCGACGTCCTTCGGCAACCTTGCGAAGCTGAGGCAGCTGCGAGTGGCCGGTGCCGGCCTGGACGCCGGCCCCATTCCCGCGTGGGTGGGCAGGCTGGCTCGCCTCGAGGTCCTGAACTTGGCCGACAGCAACCGCACCGGCGGCATCCCGGAGTTCCTCGGCGGTCTGACGCGGCTCAAGGACCTCAATCTCTACGGCAACGGCCTGACCGGCACCATCCCGGCCGCTCTCGGTTCGCTGGCGGACCTGGAAGAGCTCACCCTCGGCGGCAACGACTTCGTCGGCCCCATCCCACCCGAGCTCGGAAGACTCCAGCATTTGACGCTCCTCAACCTCCACGACAATCTGCTCACTGGCGTCCCGCCGACGCTCGGTTCCCTGCGGCGCCTGCAACGTCTCGTTCTCGCCAGCAACGACCTCCGGGGCCCCATCCCGCCCGAACTCGGAGAGCTCAAACGCCTGACGCACCTCGACCTCCGCGACAACGCGCTCACTGGCGCCATCCCGCGGACGCTCGGTTCCCTGCGGCGCCTGCAACATCTCGTTCTCGCCAGCAACGACCTCCGGGGCCCCATCCCGCCCGAACTCGGAGAGCTCAAACGCCTGACGCACCTCGACCTCCGCGACAACGCGCTCACTGGCGCCATCCCGCGGACGCTCGGTTCCCTGCGGCGCCTGCAACATCTCGCTCTCGCCAGCAACGACCTCCGGGGCCCCATCCCGCCCGAACTCGGAGAGCTCAAACGCCTGACGCACCTCAACCTCCGCGACAACGCGCTCACTGGCGCCGTCCCGCCGACGCTGGGTTCCCTGCCACGCCTAGAACGTCTGTTCCTTGACGGCAACGATCTCAAGGGCCCCGACCCCGCGAGCAAAGCGACCGGGCAGCGCCCAAGCAACGTCGGCGCCAGCGCCGGCACGTCGGGCAGCCGCCGGCGACCTGCGAGATGCGGCAGCGATGCCGGGCTGGCGCAGGACTGCGCGACGCTGCTGGCGGCGAAGGCGACGCTGGACCCGAACGGGGCGCTGAACTGGGACCGCGACCTGGCGCTCGACGAGTGGACCGGCGTCGGCGTCTCGGCAGGGCGCATCGTCGAGCTGCACTTGGCCAAGCTGGACCTGCAGGGCGAGATTCCCGCCAGCCTTGGTTCGCTCCAAGGTCTCCGCCACCTGGACCTGCGCGGCAACGCGCTGGTCGGCGCCGTTCCGCCAGCGCTCGCCAGTCTGACTAGGCTGAGGGAGCTGCGGCTTCGCAGCAACAAGCTCGACGGCGATATTCCCCCATGGATCAGCTCGCTGACCGAACTCGAAACCCTGGACCTGATGCACGCCGGGCTTTCCGGCGGCATCCCGACGTCCTTCGGCAACCTCGCGAAGCTGAGGCAGCTGCAAGTGGCCGGCACCAACCTGGACGCCGGCCCCATTCCCGCGTGGGTGGGCAGGCTGGCTCGCCTCGAGATCCTGACGTTGGCCGACAGCAACCGCACCGGCGGCATCCCGGAGTTCCTCGGCGGTCTGACGCGGCTCAAGGACCTCAATCTCTACGGCAACGGCCTGACCGGCACCATCCCGGCCGCTCTCGGTTCGCTGCGGAACCTCCAAACCTTTGTCCTCACATCGAATCGCCTCACGGGCACCATTCCAGAGGAGTTGGGGAACTTGACCAAGCTTGAGAACCTCCTGCTTGGCAACAACAGGCTCCGGGGTCCCATTCCATGGTCACTGGGCTATCTGAGGAACTTGACGCATTTGGACTTGCGAGGCAACGAACTCAGCGGCCCCATCCCGCCGTTGAGCGGCATGACTCGACTCGCATCGGCCAATCTCGACTGCAACCTTCTCGACGGCCCCCTCCCGCCGACGATCGGTTCGTTGCGGCGCCTCCAGGTATTCAGCGCGTTCGGCAATCGGCTCGCGGGCACGATCCCGGACCAGCTCGCCAACTTGACCCGGCTCCGGCGGCTCGACCTCGGCGCCAACTCCCTCACCGGTTCCATCCCCTCGGCACTCGGTTCGTTGCCGAGGCTCGAGTACCTCAATCTCTACGGCAACAGCCTGTCGACCGCCAGGCCACAGGGCCGGCGACGAGGGCCCTCCTAGCCGGCCAGGTAGGTGGCCCGCAGTTCGCGGATCTCGTCGCGGGCTTGGGCCGCTTCCTCGAACTCCAGATTCTTGGCGTGTGTCAGCATGGCCGCCTCCAAGTCCGCGATCAGCTTGCCGAGCGCCTTCGGATCCTCCGCCTTCGCCTGGACCGCGGCGCGGCCGTTGCGGCTTTTCCGGCGGTCCTTCTGCGTCTTCGGCGCCCCCGGGGCCGCACGGGCCCCCTCCATCACGTCCGCGACCGCCTTGGTGACCGTGCGCGGCACGATGCCGTGCTCCGCGTTGAACGCCAGCTGCTTGGCGCGGCGACGATTGGTCTCGTCAATGGCCCGCTGCATGGAACCAGTTGTTTGGTCGGCATAGAGGATGGCGCGACCATGCAGGTTGCGGGCGGCGCGACCGATGGTCTGGATCAACGAGCGCTCGGCTCGCAGGAAGCCCTCCTTGTCGGCATCGAGGATGGCCACCAGCGATACCTCCGGCATGTCCAGACCCTCCCGCAGCAGATTGATGCCCACCAGCACGTCGAACTTGCCGAGGCGCAGGTCCCGCACGATCTCCATGCGCTCCACGGTGTCGATGTCCGAGTGCAGGTAGCGCACCCGCACCCCGTGGTCGTCGAGATACTCGGTGAGGTCTTCGGCCATGCGCTTGGTCAGCGTCGTCACCAGAACGCGCTCGCCGCCGGCGACGGTGGCGCGGATCTGCTCGAACAGGTCGTCCACCTGCGTAGCGGCTGGCCGCACCTCCACTTCCGGGTCCACCAGACCCGTCGGGCGCACCACCTGTTCGACCACGCCGCCAGCGAGTTCGCCTTCGTAGGCACCGGGCGTGGCCGATACGAAGATCATCTGCGGCGCCAGCCGCTCCCACTCGTCGAACCGCAGCGGCCGGTTGTCCAACGCCGAAGGCAGCCGGAAGCCGTACTCCACCAGCGTCTCCTTGCGGGACCGGTCGCCCTTGTACATGGCGCCGAGCTGCGGCACCGTGACGTGGGACTCGTCGAGGATCAGCAACGCGTTCTTGGGCAGGTAGTCGAACAACGTCGGCGGCGGTTCGCCAGGCGCCCTCCCGGAGAGGTAGCGCGAGTAGTTCTCTATGCCGCTGCAGTAGCCGAGCTCCTTGATCATCTCCAAGTCGAAACGGGTGCGCTGCTCGAGGCGCTGGGCTTCCACGAGCTTGTTGGCTTCCTTGAGCACCCGCAGGCGCTCCGCCAGCTCCTCGCGGATCTCGTCCACCACCGCCAGGATGCGCTCCCGGGGCGTCACGTAGTGCGTCTTGGGGAACACCGTGTATCGGGGCACGCGGCTGCGCACCTCGCCGGTCAGGGGATCGAAGGTGGACAGATTGTCGATTTCGTCGTCGAACAGCTCCACGCGCACCGCTTCCTGTTCCGATTCCGCAGGAAATATGTCGACCACGTCGCCGCGTACACGATAGGTGCCGCGGCCGAAGGCCATGTCGTTGCGCGTGTACTGCAGCTCCGCTAGGCGTCGCAGGATGTACCGCTGATCGATGCGATCGCCGCGGTCCAGGTGCAGCACCATCTGGTGGTAGGACTGCGGATCCCCCAAGCCGTAGATGGCCGACACCGAGGCCACGATCACTGTGTCCCGGCGCTCGAGCAGCGCCTTGGTGGCGGACAGCCGCATCTGCTCGATGTGGGCGTTGACCGAGGCGTCTTTTTCGATGTAGGTGTCCGAGGCTGGCACATACGCCTCGGGCTGGTAGTAGTCGTAGTAGGAGACGAAGTACTCCACCGCGTTGCGCGGAAAGAACTCCCGAAACTCGCCGTACAGCTGCGCCGCGAGCGTCTTGTTCGGAGCCAGCACCAAGGTCGGCCGCTGCACCTCCTCGATGACGTTGGCTACCGCGAAGGTCTTGCCGGACCCGGTGACGCCTAGCAGCGTCTGATGGGCCAAGCCGGCCTCGATGCCGGCAACCAAGCCGGCGATGGCCCCCGGCTGGTCGCCCGCCGGGCGGTAGTCGGAGACGACCTTGAAATCCGTCGCGGCCTGCAAGTCCTGGCTCCGTCCAGCCTGCGGAGAGTCTATGGCAGCCGCCGCCGCCGCCGCAACCGCGCCTCTCCCGCTTGCCCGCTTGCCGGCGGCGCGGATGCGGGTTCCGTGGCATGGTATGGTTGCCGCTTGCTTGAGCCGGCCCGGAGCCCATGGACAACCCAAGCGTCTTCGAGATCGACCTGGCGAGCTTCCAGGGGGATGTGGTCGAGCGCTCGCGGCAAGTGCCGGTGGTGATCCTGTTCTGGACGGACCAGGTGGCGCCGGCGGCGGAAACCAAGGCCGCCTTGGAGCGCCTTGCCGCACAGTACCAAGGCAAGTTCGCGCTGGCGCTCTCGGACATCGCCAAGGATCAGTCCCTGGCCCAGCAACTGCGGGTGCAGGGCATTCCAAGCATCCGCGTCATCCGCGACGGACAGCTGGCCGACCAGCTGGATGGCCCGCAAGGCGAGCCGGCGCTGCGGCGCATGATCGACCAGCTCACCCAGTCTCCTGCCGAAGCGCTGAAAGACCAGCTGGCGAACTTCCTGGCAGCGGAGGACTTCGACGGCGCACTGGCGATTCTGCGCCAAGCCATAGAGGCGGAGCCCGGCAACGCTGGCTTCAAGGTGGAGTGGGCGGACGTGCTGCTCCTCAAAGGAGACTTGGATGGCGGGCGCACGGTGCTGGCGAGCGTACCCGAGGACACCGCCGAACGAGACCGTCCCGCCACGCGCCTAGCGCTGTTGGAGGAAGCTGCCGACAGCGGCAAGCTCAAGGCGGCGCTGGCGGCCGTGGAAGCCGACGACGGGGACCTGGATGCCCGCTACCGCGCCGCCGTGCTGCTGGCGGCAGAGCGCTGCTACCCGGAAGCGCTGGAACAGGCGATGGCGATCCTGCGCCAGGACCGCTCCTTCCGGGACGACTTGGGGCGGCTGACGATGATCCGCATCATGGCGCTGATGGGCAAGGGTTCCGACGCCGCCAAGCAGTATCGACGGCGCATGTTCAACCTCCTGCACTGACGCCGAGAGCCTCGACCCGATTCCGGCCGCGGTGCGCGAACACGGCCGCGCTGCCGATTTCTAATTCCGAAGAATCCGCCGCGTCGATTCTGCTTTGGTCTCTGCCGAAGTGCGACCAAGCGAACGCCAGCCACGGATCGCCCGGCAGTTCGCGTTCGCGCCAGAACTGCGCCTGTTCGAGGATAACGTCTTGGCGGAACCGTAGGACTTGGCGATTCGCGTTGCGCGTTCACAGTGGATGGCTGGTTGCAGAGAACGTGCCTTGCGATTTTCCCTTGCAAACCATTGCGGATTGCGCTCGGCGGAGAGTTTACCGCGGCGTTGCACGTTCGCCAGTGCGTCTCGTGCGTCTCTGTCGCTGCCAGTGTGCCTTGAGAGCGCTCTAGGTGGCACTGGCGAAGCAAGCGTTTTCGACTCTAGGCGTCTTGCCTGCAACGCTGGTTTCTTGCGACGAAACGACGAAATCTAGCAGGCGGTGGGTTGCCTCCCAACCTTGCCCGAGGTGGGCATCCTGTAGTTTGCGGCCGGGTTTCCGGGGCAATTGGTTTCCCAGGTGTTGGCCTCTGTTCTGCCTCCGTCGTTCCGAGTGCTGCCGAGTGCGAGTTCATAAGCCGCGGCGGTTTCCAAAACCGCCGCGGCTTGGTCGTCGTCGTTGTTCCGGCCATCGTTGAACCGCCGGCTGTTCCCTACTTGAGTTCGTAATCGGCCAGTGGCCGGGCCGTTGCTCGCGCGAACCACGATGGAGCAACCCGCGATGGTCTCGCCAACCTTGTTCGACAGGTGCCCCGGCCCTAGCTGAAGGCCCGCGAAACGCGGCTACTTAACCACGGGGGGGAGGTCAACCCCTTGTGGCGCAAAACCAGAACTTTCTGAACTTTCCTTCTGTAATCAATGGCTTGCGAGCATCTTGCGACCGGAGAGCGCCCTAGGCGGCTGCCAGCAGCCCTGGACGCCTTCCGGCAGCCGTTCGATGCTGCCAAGCGCCGCACGGCCATGCTCAACCGAGCAACCCTGCCAAGCGCTCGCCGCGGCCATGCTCGCATAGGAACGCCTTGCAGCCGTCGTGCGAACACGCCATGCTCTCTATCCCGCGGGGCAAGCCTTTTGGCGCTTGGAAGCGCACTGGCCGCCGGGTGGCAGCCCATTGGCGACCAGGACGCCTTCCGGCATCTCGGGAAAAATCCGCCAGTGCGAGCGCCCAATGTCGCCCAAGCGCCGCTCGACTTATGGCAAACGCTTATGACAAGCCATCGTGCTTTCATAAAAACGCTGCTAGATCAAGGATTTGTGGAGATCAAGTGGCGGATGACGTAGACGCCAAGCTCGACGCCTATCGCGATCGTGGCGTCCGCCAAGTGATGCTGGGGCTGGCGGACATCGACGGCGTGCTGCGAGGCAAGTACGTGAGCCTGGCCAAGTTCGCCAGCCTGCTGCGCAAGGGCGGCGGCTTCTGCGACTGCGTGTTCGGCTGGGACATGGACGATCGGCTCTACGATGCTGGCGACGCCGACGTGACCGGCTGGCACAGCGGCTTTCCGGACGCCCGCTACCGCCTGGTGGTGGACACCGAGCGCACCCTGCCGGACGGTACCCCGTACTTCATCGGCGAGTTCGTGGCGGACGAGGACGAGGAACACCCCGTGTGCCCCCGCGCCGTGCTGCGGCGGGTGCTGTTCCGCGCCGCCGACGCTGGCCTCGCCGCCAGGGCTGGCTTCGAGTACGAGCTGTTCGTGTTCCGGGAGACGCCGGCCACCATCCGCGCCAAGGGCTACCGGGGGCTCGCGCCGTTCACGCCGGGCAACTTCGGCTACTCGGTGCTGCGCGCGGCCGCCAACGCCGACGAATTCCAGGCTCTCTTACGCTACTGCGAGGACTTCCGAATGCCCCTCGAAGGGCTGCACTGCGAGACCGGACCGGGCGTTTGGGAGGCGGCGCTGGCGGCCGCGGAGGGCTTGGAAGCGGCGGACCGGGCGACGCTGTTCAAGACCTTCTCCAAGGTCTTCTTCCAGCACCGCGATGCCGTGGCGACGTTCATGGCCAAGTGGTCCATGGACTATCCGGGGCAGAGCGGCCACTGCCACTTCTCGCTGCTCGACGACTCCGGCGCCAACGTGTTCGGTGCCGACCACGCTGCCGAGGGTGCCGCCACCTTGCCGACACGCGCCCGCTGGGCCCTCGGCGGCCTTAGCGCGTTCATCCCGGAACTGCTGCCGATGCTGGCCCCCACCACCAACAGCTTCACCCGCCTGGTGAAGGGCGCCTGGGCCCCCACTGCCGCCACCTGGGGCGTGGACAACCGCACCGCGGCGTTCCGGCTGGTGCCCGGCGGCCAGGACATGGCGCAGCAACGCATCGAGTGCCGCGTCGGCGGCGCCGACGGCAACCCCTATCTGGTGGCCGCAGCCACGTTGGGCGCGGCGCTGGCCGGCATCGAGCAGCGCATCGAACCGCCGGCCGCGGTAGTGGGCAACGCCTACGACGTGGAGGACGAGCTGCCGCCGGAGCAACGCTTCGCACCGACGCTGCGCCACGCCGCGGAGCGATTTGCCGCATCCGCGCTGGCGCGGGACCTGTTCGGCGAAGTGTTCGTGCGCCACTACGCCGCCACCCGCCTGCGGGAAGCCCAGGAGCAGGAGCGGCACGTGAACGACTGGCAGCTGGCGCGGTACTTCGAGATCGTATAGATCGCGATGCGGGATCTGATAGTACTGCTCAACGCCGACCGGCTCCAATGAGGCCCCCGCAGTTCGCGGGGGAAAGTCGCCTCGATCACCAACGGCACCCGCTTCGCCGACGCGCTTCAATGAGGCCCCCGCAGTTCGCGGGGGAAAGTGCCCAGATCGCCATCGTCCGCGGCGTCTACGTCCGGCTTCAATGAGGCCCCCGCAGTTCGCGGGGGAAAGTGTGCCGGGCGAACATGGGCTCGACGTGCAGGCGGTAGCTTCAATGAGGCCCCCGCAGTTCGCGGGGGAAAGTGAACCCAATCGAATTGCTGCTCCTTCCCGACAAGGTGCTTCAATGAGGCCCCCGCAGTTCGCGGGGGAAAGTAGGCATCGAGGTGGTCGTCGGCGGCCTCGACGTGGGCGCTTCAATGAGGCCCCCGCAGTTCGCGGGGGAAAGTTCTCCGTCGTCGACGACGCGGACGGCGCGGCCGGACGGCTTCAATGAGGCCCCCGCAGTTCGCGGGGGAAAGTTCCCAGGGTTTCGGCGGCCGTCAGCCCCTCGGCGCTGCTTCAATGAGGCCCCCGCAGTTCGCGGGGGAAAGTCGGCGGCCGAGAAGGCGCGCGCCGACCGCGCGCGCGGCTTCAATGAGGCCCCCGCAGTTCGCGGGGGAAAGTGACGGCGGCCGAGAAGGCGCGCGCCGACCGCGCGCGCGCTTCAATGAGGCCCCCGCAGTTCGCGGGGGAAAGTGCGTCCAAGTCAACGTGTACGCCGACAGTCCCGGCGGGCTTCAATGAGGCCCCCGCAGTTCGCGGGGGAAAGTCACGGTGGTCGTGCCGGCTGGCCGGCGCCTGTTGATGCTTCAATGAGGCCCCCGCAGTTCGCGGGGGAAAGTCGCTGTTCTACGGGAACTGGCGCGACGTGATCGTCGCGCTTCAATGAGGCCCCCGCAGTTCGCGGGGGAAAGTCCGTCCAATCCACCGCAACGCCGCTGTACCGCGCGGTGCTTCAATGAGGCCCCCGCAGTTCGCGGGGGAAAGTGGCCCTTTGCAGCTTGCTCGTGTCCAGCTTGACGCAGCTTCAATGAGGCCCCCGCAGTTCGCGGGGGAAAGTTCGGATCGCTGGCCCGACGATCTGCAGTGGCCCTCGCTTCAATGAGGCCCCCGCAGTTCGCGGGGGAAAGTACGGCTCGCCGTCGTCGCCCACCACGATGGGCGACTTGCTTCAATGAGGCCCCCGCAGTTCGCGGGGGAAAGTCGCCTGCCGCGCACGACCTGGCGGTTTCCGGGACGGTGCTTCAATGAGGCCCCCGCAGTTCGCGGGGGAAAGTCCGCCTGCTTTGCTGTCGCCATTTCGCTCTCCGGTGGCTTCAATGAGGCCCCCGCAGTTCGCGGGGGAAAGTGAGGCGACGGCTGCTCCGCCGGCGTGGTGCTTCTCGAAGCTTCAATGAGGCCCCCGCAGTTCGCGGGGGAAAGTGGCGCCGGCCAGCCCGCGTTCCGCGACCCGATCCGGCTTCAATGAGGCCCCCGCAGTTCGCGGGGGAAAGTTGCGGCCGTTGGCTATGTCGGCGTCGAACTTGGTGGCGCTTCAATGAGGCCCCCGCAGTTCGCGGGGGAAAGTCGTTCCTCGTGGCCAGCGCCCTCTTCGGCGTCGACGCGCTTCAATGAGGCCCCCGCAGTTCGCGGGGGAAAGTGGGATGGCAGAGGGGGAGGTGCTTGGTTTGGAGCGGGGGCTTCAATGAGGCCCCCGCAGTTCGCGGGGGAAAGTTCGGATCTGCGCCGCAACTCACCTTCGCCGATCTCGAGCTTCAATGAGGCCCCCGCAGTTCGCGGGGGAAAGTGACGGCGTAACCGACTACGCCTTGTTGAAGACCGCGCTTCAATGAGGCCCCCGCAGTTCGCGGGGGAAAGTCGGCCATCATTTTATGCGCCGTCCACGACCCGGGCACGCTTCAATGAGGCCCCCGCAGTTCGCGGGGGAAAGTTTCGCCTGCGGCGTCCGCTGAGTTGACGCGCATGGCGCTTCAATGAGGCCCCCGCAGTTCGCGGGGGAAAGTCTTGGACGAAGCGGTGTTGGGCATCGTCCTCGTGGCGCTTCAATGAGGCCCCCGCAGTTCGCGGGGGAAAGTCCGAGGCGCTGGCGGCGCTGGCGCGCGCCGACGCCACGCTTCAATGAGGCCCCCGCAGTTCGCGGGGGAAAGTACGCCACGGGCTTGTTGCGCTTGCCCACGGATACCGGCTTCAATGAGGCCCCCGCAGTTCGCGGGGGAAAGTTTCGCGGCGATGCGAAAATACAACGGCGCGCACATGCTTCAATGAGGCCCCCGCAGTTCGCGGGGGAAAGTAGGCGGTGCGCGCGGACGCGGTGCTCCGCTGCCTGGCGCTTCAATGAGGCCCCCGCAGTTCGCGGGGGAAAGTAGGCCGCGCCGCCCCAGCCGCCAATCGGCTCGCCATCGCTTCAATGAGGCCCCCGCAGTTCGCGGGGGAAAGTGAGAACGGTCGCCGCGGGCAGGGCCGCGGACGAGCAGCTTCAATGAGGCCCCCGCAGTTCGCGGGGGAAAGTGGGCCGGAACCGCCGAGGGAGATTGCGCCGCTTCGGGGCTTCAATGAGGCCCCCGCAGTTCGCGGGGGAAAGTGACGCCTACCTGCGCTTCGCCGCCGGCCTGCCGGGGCTTCAATGAGGCCCCCGCAGTTCGCGGGGGAAAGTTACCTTGACAAGTGGATGCTTGCCGAGGGATCGGCGGCTTCAATGAGGCCCCCGCAGTTCGCGGGGGAAAGTCAGGTCACGTCCACGCCCGTCGCCGTGGCCTGCGTGCTTCAATGAGGCCCCCGCAGTTCGCGGGGGAAAGTGACGGCATCGCAGGTGGCGGCCCGCACCACGGAGTTGCTTCAATGAGGCCCCCGCAGTTCGCGGGGGAAAGTGCTCGGCGCTGGCCGCCACGGCCAGCGCCAGCGACCAGCTTCAATGAGGCCCCCGCAGTTCGCGGGGGAAAGTGGCGACGGCGCCAGGCTCGAGTTCCGCGAGCGGATCGCTTCAATGAGGCCCCCGCAGTTCGCGGGGGAAAGTCTTGTCTCTCGATATGTACGCGGCGGCGGCGGCGGTGCTTCAATGAGGCCCCCGCAGTTCGCGGGGGAAAGTCCGGCGGCGACACGGGGCTGACGTACGGGTGGCCGAAGCTTCAATGAGGCCCCCGCAGTTCGCGGGGGAAAGTTTGCGAAGCGGTCTTGATGTGCAGCGTCGCGTAGTCGCTTCAATGAGGCCCCCGCAGTTCGCGGGGGAAAGTGCGCGGCCACGCTGCCCGTGACGCCGGGGCCGCCGGCGCTTCAATGAGGCCCCCGCAGTTCGCGGGGGAAAGTCCCGTCATCGTTCAGGTTCTGCCATATGAGCATATCGCTTCAATGAGGCCCCCGCAGTTCGCGGGGGAAAGTCTCGCTGTCGGTCCTCGGCATCAAATTCGGCTGGCGGCTTCAATGAGGCCCCCGCAGTTCGCGGGGGAAAGTGGTGCGGCGGGCGTTTGTGGCCAACGGCAGGGTAAGGCTTCAATGAGGCCCCCGCAGTTCGCGGGGGAAAGTCAGATCGCCCGAAAGACGCCGAGGGTGCCGAGCGCCAGCTTCAATGAGGCCCCCGCAGTTCGCGGGGGAAAGTGCGTGCAGATCTACCACCCGGACGGGCCGGTCGCGCAGCTTCAATGAGGCCCCCGCAGTTCGCGGGGGAAAGTGACCGGTTGGCATCACGTCGATGATGCGTTCAACAAGCTTCAATGAGGCCCCCGCAGTTCGCGGGGGAAAGTTCGGTCATACCGCGGCATAGAGCTTCACTCCAGCAACGCTTCAATGAGGCCCCCGCAGTTCGCGGGGGAAAGTCGTTGCCCGTTTCCGCCCAATCAGCAACGCTGTCGTGCTTCAATGAGGCCCCCGCAGTTCGCGGGGGAAAGTCGGATGCCGGCGGGAACCTTCGAGGCGCTACGGGAGGCTTCAATGAGGCCCCCGCAGTTCGCGGGGGAAAGTTCTGCTTGAGAATTCCACCTGTGTTCCGGGGTACCCAGCTTCAATGAGGCCCCCGCAGTTCGCGGGGGAAAGTTGGTAGATCTGCACGCGCTCCGTCGCGACGGACAGCGTGCTTCAATGAGGCCCCCGCAGTTCGCGGGGGAAAGTCGCCGAGTACCTGCGCCTGTACCGGCGCGCGGACGCGCTTCAATGAGGCCCCCGCAGTTCGCGGGGGAAAGTAGGGTCCGCTCCCGGAAGCGCCACATCTGCGCCGAGCTTCAATGAGGCCCCCGCAGTTCGCGGGGGAAAGTGACCTTGACCTTGACGAACTGCGGCGCGAGGTGCGCGCTTCAATGAGGCCCCCGCAGTTCGCGGGGGAAAGTGGCGATCTGCGCCGTCGCGCTGGCCCGCGTCCGGGCGCTTCAATGAGGCCCCCGCAGTTCGCGGGGGAAAGTGCGCCTCCTCGGAGTCCCTGTCCCCGCCGACGAGGGCGCTTCAATGAGGCCCCCGCAGTTCGCGGGGGAAAGTGTAAGGCCCGGCGCAAGGCCCGGCGCAAGGCCCGGCGGCTTCAATGAGGCCCCCGCAGTTCGCGGGGGAAAGTGCGCCACTCGGCGTACTCCCGGGCCGCGAGGTCGGGGCTTCAATGAGGCCCCCGCAGTTCGCGGGGGAAAGTGTGGTATTCGGGTTGGCGCCGCCGACGACGAGATCCTTGCTTCAATGAGGCCCCCGCAGTTCGCGGGGGAAAGTGATGCGGACGTCGGCGATCGGCCCGACGCCGACGCCGCTTCAATGAGGCCCCCGCAGTTCGCGGGGGAAAGTGCGCCGGGCTCGCTGTGGACGAACGCGGCCCGGACGCTTCAATGAGGCCCCCGCAGTTCGCGGGGGAAAGTGAGCATCGAAGGGCGCCAGGCTGGTGCTCGCGGGAAGCTTCAATGAGGCCCCCGCAGTTCGCGGGGGAAAGTACGGCAGCCAGCGAACCGATGAGAAGGGCCAGACGCGCTTCAATGAGGCCCCCGCAGTTCGCGGGGGAAAGTCCGCCGCGCCACTGTTGCGTATATCGTCCATGCCCACGCTTCAATGAGGCCCCCGCAGTTCGCGGGGGAAAGTCGCGTAGGTGGGCCGCCGAACCCTGCCGAACCGAGCAGGCTTCAATGAGGCCCCCGCAGTTCGCGGGGGAAAGTTGCGCGGATGTGGTTCAGCATCACCACCAGCTGGCAGCTTCAATGAGGCCCCCGCAGTTCGCGGGGGAAAGTGTCCGCTTCAGTGGGGTGCGTGGCTGCGCGGAACCACGCTTCAATGAGGCCCCCGCAGTTCGCGGGGGAAAGTAATCCTCGCCCCGCGCCACGTGGTAGCGCGCGAGGAGCTTCAATGAGGCCCCCGCAGTTCGCGGGGGAAAGTCCCTGCTGGCCAGCGCCGCGCCATCAACCCTGCGCCGCTTCAATGAGGCCCCCGCAGTTCGCGGGGGAAAGTGGCGCCGCCGAAAGTGACTCACTTTGCGGCGCGCACGCTTCAATGAGGCCCCCGCAGTTCGCGGGGGAAAGTGGCGCCGCCGAAAGTGACTCACTTTGCGGCGCGCACGCTTCAATGAGGCCCCCGCAGTTCGCGGGGGAAAGTTTCGGCCTCGGGACCAGCCCACCAGTGGTGTCCGGTGCTTCAATGAGGCCCCCGCAGTTCGCGGGGGAAAGTATTTCCTCTACGGCGGCCCTCCTACCTTGATGCGGGCTTCAATGAGGCCCCCGCAGTTCGCGGGGGAAAGTTTGACCAACTGGTGGACGGTGGTGCGCGACCATCCGAAGCTTCAATGAGGCCCCCGCAGTTCGCGGGGGAAAGTGTCGCCCACCGCCATGCCCTGCGCGTCGGCGGCGGGGCTTCAATGAGGCCCCCGCAGTTCGCGGGGGAAAGTACCGCAATCGCAACCGCCACATGCACCGTGCAGACAGGCTTCAATGAGGCCCCCGCAGTTCGCGGGGGAAAGTGGTCGGCGCCGCTAGGATTGTCGATGTCATTGGGTTGCTTCAATGAGGCCCCCGCAGTTCGCGGGGGAAAGTCTGTCGAACCCTTCCTCGCCGACCATGACGCCGTAGCTTCAATGAGGCCCCCGCAGTTCGCGGGGGAAAGTCGGCTTCGGCGCGGACGGTTCGCGGTCCACGGACGGGCTTCAATGAGGCCCCCGCAGTTCGCGGGGGAAAGTGTGGCATCCAACTACCGCCACGCACATCGCGATGAAGCTTCAATGAGGCCCCCGCAGTTCGCGGGGGAAAGTCTGAAGCGAAATCGGCATACTGTATGAATTTCACCGGCTTCAATGAGGCCCCCGCAGTTCGCGGGGGAAAGTAGGAAAGTTGTTGTTGGGGGAAAACGCATCCAGCTTGCTTCAATGAGGCCCCCGCAGTTCGCGGGGGAAAGTCGGCTGGCGCTGGCCGGCGGCGAGCGCGTGGTCGTCGCTTCAATGAGGCCCCCGCAGTTCGCGGGGGAAAGTGGCGGTGCCGCCAGTGTCGTACCCGTGGTCATGGCTGCGCCCCACAGCGAGCAACTCCACTTTAACACGCTCTCCGGGCCATGCAAGGGGCGGCATCCGCGGTGCCACCTCACACAACTAGCTGATTTTGTTAAAGATCTCATCGTGTCGAGTGCTCCATAGAGGCGGTGACGCCACCTGAGCACTCGCAGCAACTGGGCAGACAGCCTAGACGATGGTTACGTCGTTGGCTATCGCCGTGTACGGTCGCTTGCCGAGAGAGACTACGCGGGGCTCTACTTGATCCGCTGGGCCGACGTCGATGATCACAACGTGGTCCTCGTCGTGGTGGATCAGGCTGTCCAAGTCGGCAATCAGCTCCGCGTGACGCACCGGCGCGAGGCGACAGTGGAACACCGACAGCTGCACCCACTCGCCGTAGCCCTGCATCGTGCGGAATACGGAACGCCACCGGCTTTGACTGGCGATGTCGTAGACCACAAAGTACAGCCTGTCGTGGCGTGTCATGCAAGTTCAACGACAACGCCGCTACCGAGTGACGAAGTTCGGATAGTGGGGGATCTCGCCAAGCAGGAACCGACCGAGCAGGCGCGACTGGATTTCGATCAGTCGGCGATATTCAACACGATAGCCAAATACGGGATGCGTGACCTCATGGCCCAGACGTCGCTCCAGAGTAGCGAGGAACCGCCTCCTGCCAGTGTCGCTGAGGTTCACGCCAATCGTTGTACGCACGAAGTCCGTCGGCCGAATCTCGCCGTTGTTGATGGCCGTCATCACGGCAGAGTCCACGATCAGTGGCCGGAAGGGTTCCATCATGTCCAGCGCCAAGGCAGGGCGGCCGTATCTAGGCTGGTGATAGAAGCCGCGATAGCCATCGAAGCCCACGGCGGTGAGGGCCGTCAAGAACGTGCGGGTGAGCATGGCGTAGCCAAACGACAACATCGCATTGACCGGGTCGACAGGCGGGCGACGATTGCGCTCGCTCATCTGGAATCCACCGACCACGCTATCGGCTCGGAAGGTACGAGGCAGTCTTCCGAAGTAGACAGCGGCAGCGGCACCCTCCACGCCAAGCAGCGTCGCCAGATCGCGTACTCGGCCCGCTCTGTCTGCGAGGCGCTTGAGGTCCGTCAGCGCCTCGTCAATGTCGCAGCTAGTGCGGGTGTTGCGCCGCAGCATGGTCCGGCAGTTGCGGATCTTCGCCTGTATCCAGCCCTGCGCTAGGCGCAGGCACACGCTCTCGTCGAACGAACCTCGGTACTGGGCGGTTCGCAGTTCTACGTTGGCGTGGCCGGTGCCAACCGTGTGGCCGAACAGCCAGCCGCTGTAGGACTGCCATGTCACCGGAATGTTGCGGCGCATCAACTCGTGCAGCGTGGGGGTGGTTACATAGATGCTGCCGAGGAGAACCAGCTGCGAGACTTCCGCCAGCCGCACTCGAGTTGTCTCGTCGTCGTCCTTCGTAACGACCAAGAGCTCGCCCTTCTTGGCCACCTTGCCCCGATGCGCCTGAACATACAGCGGCAGCGCCCGCGTTTGATGGACGGTCAGCGGCCGCACATTCTCGGCCACGGTCCGCAGCCAGTTCACCTCGTCTGGCAGGCAGACGCCCACCAGCGAGCAGCGCGGACACTTTGGGCTATCCTCCAACGGCGGCGGGATCTGCCCATCGTTGGCAAGCAGGCCCAACTCGCGGATGGAGGTTCTGGTCAGCAATCGCAGTTCATCGTCGAACGGCACATGAACGCGCTCCCGAGAGCCGGCGAAGTAGAGAACGCCAGCGGAGCACTTGTAGCCATGCTCTTCGAGAAGCAGACCCTGCGCACACAGCTGCACCCGTTCCGGATCGTAGGCATGGCGCGGCACATGCGGGCGTTTGCCGCGCTTGTAGTCGACGGGGGTCGCCTCGCCATCGGCGACCTCCACTAGGTCGATCTTCGCGATCAGGTTCAGCTTCTGCGACGACAGCTCCAAGGACCGCACCACCCTCACGTCCGCAGCCTCCGCTGCGGGAAGCCCGCCACCCGCGCGGTCCACTCGGCGGTGGACATGGCGGCCTTGAACGGTGTCGGCAGAGTCCTCGAACTCCTTCTGCACCCACTCCAGATAGGCCAGCCTTGGGCAATAGACGAACTCGTTCAACATTCTAGCGGGAATCAGCGGCGCTTCCTTGGAGTGCCGGCCGGCGCGTAGTGGGCCGGCCCGGTCGGGCTTCTCTACCGCCGGCAGCGGGGCTTCATCCTTGCTCGTCGCCATCGTTGTAGCCAACCTCGCAGCGGCCCCGAGGCCGCCCTCTATGTTCTCCCCGCGGCAGGTCTCTCGTGTCCGTCGATAGGCCTGCAGAGCCCGTAGCCGCGGAATCGCCCAGCGCCGAGCAGCACTGGGCCGCGCACCGGTTGATCGAAGATGACGACGGCATGGCTATGGCTGCGCCGGCTGCGGTCTTCCTTGCGCACCAGCTGGGGATACTCCCTCGCATGAGGAACGCCCTCTATCAGCGACACCGGATGCAATAGGACCTCTCGGGGACGTGGCAAACCAATGTGGCCGCACATCTCCTTCACGCTCTCTGCCGCACGCTCCCACTTGTCTTCGCCGCCAAAGTGACGGTTCAGCACCACAGGGGTCACGCTGGCCCACACGCGGGACGCCTTGGTCCAAGTCCTGGCGTTGAGATTCGCCGGCGGACGTTCGCGGGTTTCCTGTTCGATGCCGCACTCCAGCCAGTCGCCGTCGAACAGGCGGAGATCGTTACGCGGCAGGCCAGTTTCCGCATCGGTCAGAAGGGGCCCGAGACATCGGCTGGCCTCCTGTGCCACCAGCCCGCGAGGCGGGATCAGAGCCAGACCCATGATGCGACCGTCCGCGTGCTGCGAACCCGTGAAGGCCATCGGTGCGAGGGCCATGTGCGGCATCGAACTAGCGCTGCCGTCCGGACGGTGCCCGCTGAACCACTCCGGCGGTGGTTGCACAGGACACTCGCTCATCAGCAGGCCGCGCAGGGCAGTGGTGAGCTTGAGAGTTGCCGGCAGTGACGCGCGCCTGCCACTGATCGTGAGGACGACGAAGCGGGAGTCGAAGACGGAATGCGGCACGGACGCAGATTCCGGTGGCGCAGGTCTGGCGTAGCCCTGCCACTTGCCGGGAGTCGGCCGCAGGGGCATGGGCGGGTGCGCCTTCAACGCCTTGATGCGCTTTCCTTGTTCGCGAACATCCTGCGCGTCGACTGGGCGATCTCCTCGGCGCTCCGCCGCAGCAAGTCGATTTCGTATGGTGTCAACATCCGGGGAGCGGGCGAGGTACCGAGCCTCCGATTGAGTAAGGCAGTCGAAGGCGTGGCCGAAACGCCTCCGCCACCACTGCTCGAAGTCCGGCCCGTGTTTCTGTCTGAGTTCATGGATCTGCTCCTTGCTTGGGTTCAATTTCGCCGAATAGGGTTTGCCTGTCAATCCGACCGCGCCGATGACCTTGCCACCTTGTTTCTCCACCCAACCGCGCAGATTCGCCAGCGTTCCACCTTGGCCGATGAAGTCATCCACCATAATGTACTCGCGGCCCCTCTCGACATCACCCTCAAAGCGTGCTTGGCGCGCTAGTCGTCCGTACCCGTCGGCACCGGTGTGTGCAACGACGTTGGACTGCACCACGGCGGTGCAGAACGGCACATCGAGCTGTTGACTCAACAGTTCCGAAAGTGCGCTCGGTATCGCGTTGACGCCCTCTCGTTCGTAAGCGTGGGCGCAGACAAGGATGGGGCCGCCGGCCTTGCTTGCTGTGACGACAAGCGTTCGGACGGCAGCCAATCTCACTCCATCCACCAGCGAGTTAACGAGGCCCGCCGCGGCGGACTCGTCTCCGGCCTTCGCGGCGGGATACTGGGGATGGCGCTTCGTTTGCGTCTCGTTCGCCAGCAAAACGGCGTCGGGGAAATTCCGTCGCCACGGCTTCCTCGGTGGCGGGACCATGGCCTTCAGATCCGTCTCCGCTCGCTCGATCGCACCGCTGGCCTCTTGGTACTTTCGGGCTAGGAGGTCGAGCCGTCCGGCCGAAGGGATCCGCAACCACCGCTGGGGGGTGCCTCCCGTCGGCACCCAGTTCGGACCGGTGTCGCACTCTTGGTCTACCCAAGCTTGCACGAATGATGCCGAGTGCCCAACATGCGTGACCTTGGCCGCCAACCGTTCCAAGGGAGCATGGTGGCTGTTCAGCACCTCATCTCGCCATATCAGGCGGACGACGGGATCGTGGGGTATTGCGACGGGGAATCCGCGGGGTTTGCGCAGGCGGTGTTCCGGAACCAGCGCCAAGCCCAGCTTGTCGTCGTTCACCGGCACATAGCTGGTCACCAGAGTCCGACTGTTATGGCAGGAAGCGGCGATGGCGGGCGGGGGCAGAGCTTGCAACCAGCGCAGCGCATCGCCTTCCTCGGCGTACTCGTCAGTGTCCTCTTCAGTCTCGAACCATGCGGCCGCGACGGCCATGAACACTCGATCGGGGTGCGGCGGCCACTCGGCCCTTTCTTTCCGCGTCCCGTCGGCGGCGGCCATCGACCATCCGTTCAGGTAGCGGAGACACAGCGCGAACATCAGTCGTCGTCCGCTCCCTCTTGACTCGCTTCTTGGCTGCGGCGAACAAGCTTCACCAGATCAGGGGAAGGCGTCAGTTCGATCCGACCCTCCCAAGGCAGGCCCGCCTTCGTCGCGTTCTCGATCGCGTCCGCAAGCAGTTGCAGCGCGGCATCCGAGGAGAGCGCGAACTCGGTAGGCGGCTTGCCGGGCCGGTCTATCAACTCCCACGCCGGCTCGCTCTCGGCGAACAGATGGCAACGAGAGCGGAGGTCCACGTCGCTCCGCGCCAGCGTACCAGCGGCGAGGCCCAACGCGGCCAGCGTAGTGCGCGCCGTGACGTCCGCTTCGTGATCGGATTCCACCGCGTCTTCTAGCGGGAAACGAAGCCGGCGCAGCGCGGCGAGGGACAACACCGTCGTCTGCGTGGCCTTGGAGATCGTGAAACCGCCCCGTATGCGAGGTCTGACCCTCACGGTCTCGCCGCGGTCGCTGAGCCGCGTTTCGTATTGGATCTGATTACTGTTGTTCTTTACGACATCGTAGTCCGGCGTGACGTTGCCGTGATTGATCACCGACGGCCGTCCCTGATCGGGCACGTCTCTCCCCGACTCGACGTCATACACGACATCCTTTCCCTGATGACGTTTGTAAAGAACAGGCTTTTCCCGGATTTTCTTCGCTTTGCTTGGATCCAAAGTCCAGCCTCCGTCCGCCGTTCTGAAGATTGGACCCGCGCTCCGCTCAATCGCTGCCGGGTCGATGCGGCTCGCCGTCTTGACGCCCGGCACCGCGTCGTATCCGACGATCTCCGACACCAGCGCCCTTTGGAACTTCGTGCCCAGTCCTCCGCGCGGGCCCGTCGAATCCCACAGTCCAAAGACCAAGGCGGTGGGGCAGAGACCGAACAGGCCTCTAGCATGGCGGGCGTCCGCCGTATCGAGCACCCGGCCCTTGTCCGAATCGCGAAACGCCACGCCGTTTAGCCGGCTGTCACGAAACAGCGCGTCCGCTGCGCGATGCGGCGCCTCCAGGCTGGTCACAGTGAATTTCTTGAGCAACTCTGGTTGCTTGAAGGTCGTCACGATCAGCGGAAGCGCCACCTTGCCGGCGCGATGCGCTTCTAGAAGCGCCAGCTCCATACGGTTAGCCTGCGACTGCACGGAATCGAGGAGTACGCAGGGCTTGATCTCGCCGGTCGCGGGATCGATGCGTTTCTCGGTGGCGTACTTGCCGCCTTCGTAGGTTGGTGGGAACACCTTGTCGCCGGGTCCTCCCGCCGGCTGATAGTCAGTCACGCAGCGAAACGCCGCGGCCGTGCCTGCAACGGCGTCTCGCAAAGTCGTCAGATCAAGGCCATTGGACATCCTCGTCCCTCCTGTGCATGTTCATGCGGGTAGCGCATGGGTAAAGTTCCGATAGTTTCCAACCGTAATACGCTGACTCCTGTACACCTCTGCGACTCCTATCGCGCTGAGATGATCACGGTTCGGTTCGGGTCTTTGAATTTCTGGTAGAGCAAGCAGAGACCGTACTACGTTCATGTCGATTGCATCTTGCCAGATAGGCCATGTGAACAACACAGCTCTGTCCTGCGTGGTGAATCCAGTCGTTTGCAGTTCGCGTGTACCAAGCGCAGTTGGCAACATTGGCAGCGCTTCGACGGCAAGGCGGTTGGCGCCCCGGACGGTCTTTACGCCGCGGCCGTCACTCGGGTTGTCCCAACGCAGGGCGTGTCGCCGGTCCTCTTCTGGATCCCAGCGTAGTCCGAGTCTGGCATCAGAGTAGTTCCATGTCTTGAACAGCGAACTGTGCAAGTGGGCATTCTCTGTCTCTTGGACCAATTGCTTCATGGTGCCGAGGAAGTGTTGATGTCCGGCACCGTTCATCGTTCTCAACGCGGTGTCCTGAATGCTCTTGCGATCTTTCGTTTCGTAGAGCTCGCACCCGAAAGCCGCGATGAAGTCCGCATGGCGTCGATGGTGCGGCCGAGCTTGTGATTGAGCCGACACAGCTTCGGCCCTGAACTGCTCAGGCTTGACGCTCAAGTTCTTGCCGAAGTCAAGCTCCGGCGTGGACTCCAATTGCAGTTCGCGGCAAAGCAGGTCAACCAGCGCGACGGCCGAGGGAGGCCGGTCGGCCGAGAGCGCCGGCCTCCAGACGCCGTCGCGCATCAGCCACTTCATGCGCCAATAGGCGTCCGGTTCTGCGAGGCAGACCGTCCGCAGCGTTCCGACCGCGGCTAGAAATGCCAACGGATTGCTGCCGTCCAGACCGCTCAACAACAAGCCCTGAACGTCGGAGCATCCGGTGTCAGGCGCTGGCATCGTGCGCCTCCTCCCACTCGCTGCGTCGCCAGTCGGCGAGGCGCAGCAGAGCTTCGAGCCAGGCAAGTCCCCACCAACCATAGCGGCGGGTGAGCCGCCAATAGCGGTCGGCAACGCCGGAATCCAGTCTCTCCAAACCTGTGGGGCCGGCCCACTGCATCCGGTGGCCACGCAACGTGTACTCCGCCGGCGCGGGCGAGTCATCGATCACAACGGGCGCGAAGGGGCGACAGTGGCCGTGGTGGCTGGCCACGAGGTGAAGCACGAGGTCGCGCAATTCGCCATCAGGCAGCAGTGCGGGGGCCGCTTCGGCCAAGCGCACGGACAAGAGCTCGTGCCTGGCACCTTGCGGGTAGCCCGAAGCGGCGCGAGCGCTCTTCCGAGCGGCCGGCGTCTTCGGCATCCCCGCGGACTTGGCCAAGGGCTCGCCAGCAAACCAAGCGGAGCCTCCACGCAGCATGGCTTGAAAGCGCGGATCGGCCTTGCCGAGGTCGTGCAGCAGTCCGGCGCGGGCTATGGCTTCCGTCAAATCCTCGGGCAAGCCGCAGGCTTCGGCATGACGGCGGGCGAAACACTCTACTCCGGGGAGATGGGTGCGCAGCGGCACCGGTTTGCCGTCCTTGTGGGAGATGCCGGATGCGGCCGCGTCGTCCTCGTCGCTGAACAGGGTGGCTTCCGGAACGAGCGCATCCACGCGCCGCCGCCCCGCAAGGACCAGTGAGTGAGAACCGACGATGCGACACTCGCGGCGAAGCTGGCTGGTGGTACGAAACTCCTTCGCCAAGCACCCAAGCCAAGCCAACCGCGCTGGCAGTTCATCCTTCGAGAGCTTCAACAGAATCTGACTAACGCTCTCTGCGACCTGGTGCGGGTCGTCGTCGTACTTCTGTGCAAGGCCGTCCAACAGGGAGTGCGCCGTTGTCTTGGCGGCGAGGGAATCTGGCCATGTCTCCACCAGCGCCGGGTGCAGGCGCAATATCGACTTGGCGCGGGCTATTCGGTGTGCGGCATCGCCCACATCGAGCGATGCGCGGTCCGACGCTTCTTGGGGAAGATCTCCAAGATCGCGCGGGTCGCCGGGATGGTTGCACGGGATCACCACGACGTCGCCCGGTCGGACGGCATTGGGATCGGCGGTGATGTCCTCGGCGTTCGTTTGGTTGCCTCGCCAGCGGATGACTCGGCGGCTCGGGGGAATCCCGCCTCGTACTTCTGCACCGTCGTCGGTACTCCCAATACCTTCCACGTCACCCAAGTCGTCCACATCTTTTCCTGCCAGCCAACGCTTGAACACGCCAATGGGCACCGGCAGAGTTTCGCCGCTGCATGGCGGGCACAGCGTCAAGGACTCAATCGCCTCGTCTTGGGCGGCTACGCCGGCAAGGTCGATGTCCGCACGCCAGCACACCAGTACGTCCGGGGCGCTGTCGCGAGGGCCGTGCAGAAAGTGCGCCACATCCGGCGTGGGCCGAGGTTCTGGTGCCGTCTGTGCCCAGCAATCGACATGCGCTGGCAGCATCACGAGCGCATCGTCCGACGGGGCGTTGAGCTGGTCGAGGGAATCCGGTTCCGCCAACGCGTCGAGAGCCGCAATACCAAAATCCACTTCGTCGTCTGTGTTCTTGCGAGCGTTGAGCCATTGCCAGGTTCCGACCAGCGCCTCTCCGTACACCGGATCTTCAGCCCCCGCCTTCGCTTGGTCGGTGCGAATCAGCACCTCCGCACGGGCATCCACGCCCCGCCCCATGCGGTTCAGCCGGCCAAACCGCTGCCGTAAAGCGTCCAGGCTGGCGCACTCGGTGACCAAGCCGTCGAAATCAAAGTCCGCGCCCACTTCAAGGGTTTGAGTGGCAACAACGACGATAGGCCTGGCCAAACGACGGTCTGCGGATGAAGCAGAATGCAGGTCGAAGGCGCGCAGCTTGCAGATGGTTGCATCCTTGTCCAACGGACGCATGCGGCCCGTCAGCAGGACTGCATCGATGCCTTCCTTCTCATGTAGCACCCGGCAGGTCTCCCTAGCCGTCGCCACACGGTTGACGAACACCACGACCGCCTGCCGGCCGTTGTCCAGCAGCCGCAGAGCGCTTTCCTTGAGCGCCGAAGCGAATCGACCGTCTTCTCCTTTGCCGGGCACAGCGTGCAATTTCGCCGGCTTGCTGGCCAACTGCCGCCGCCCGAGCAGGTGGTTCGGGTCGCGGCCCTCGCCCGATGCGTCGGTGAACACGTCGTCCAACCCGGGCGGCGGAGTGGCCGACATCACTACCGGGTGGAAGCAGCGCTTCAGCGGCGCATCCGCCCACTCGCGGTAGCGGCGGACAGCCTGCAAAGTCTGCAGGAAGGGCTGGGCGCAGTGCGCTTCGTCAAGCAGAATAAGACTGTCGTTGGCGGCGAGCGCAGCACAGATCGGCCAAGTGCGGAAGCCGCGGCCGTAGGCGCGGAACAGCAGCCGCGAGCCGAGCTGATCGACCGTCGAGGCCACTATCGTCGGCTGCAGAGGATTGCGCACCCACGCTTCCGACCGATAGATGCCGCCGCGCAGGGCATGGACGGCGAGCGGGGGATCATCGTTGTGCTCGACACCCGATCCCCCGTGCGCGATGCGCCGCAGCTCGTCTGCGACCGTCTTCAGAATGCCCGCTTTGGCCTGCGCCAGCTTGCTGGCCATGCGCCGTGCCCGCTCAAACGCCTCGTCGACGATCACGCGCCGGTCGACGACGAAGAAAATGCGCCGCGGTGCAGTAATCGGCTGCCTGGAACTCAGTCGCGACGCCTGAGCCGCCAAAGCGAAGAGAGCGATGTCCATGCAGGCGGTCTTGCCCGATGCCGTCGGCAGGGCGATGGCCTCGGGCCAGACGCGAACGGCACACTCTGCTCCTTGCGTCGCTTCCGCGGACAGAACTCTGCTCGCCAAGTCCGCCTGCCACGCAAAAGGCGCATGCCCCCAAAGAGCTCCAAAGAACCTAGCGAAATCTCTCTCGCACACATCGGGGCCGACAGCGAAGTCCTGCTGGTCCTCTGCGTCGAGGGGTGGCGCGAGTGTCACTGCGGAAGCTGCGGCGTACTTGCTTGGCCAGCGACGGAGTGTAGCCTACTTGCCGCATCGCCGTCCTCCACCGGCGCTCCTTTGAGCCCCCAGCGCAAGCGGCTACAGTGCCCGCATGGACGCAACCGCCAAGCGCAAGCTGCCTGTCGGCATCCAGACCTTCCGGCTGATCCGCGAGGGCGGCTGCTACTACGTCGACAAGACCGCCTTGATCCAACGTCTGGTCGCGGAGGGGCGGCACTACTTTCTGTCTCGCCCGCGGCGGTTCGGCAAGAGTCTGCTGCTGGACACCGTCAAGGTGCTGTTCGAGGGCAGCGAAGAACTGTTCCGAGGCCTCGCCATCCACGACGAGTGGGATTGGCAGGCGCGGCATCCGGTGCTGCGGCTCGACTTCGGCGGCGGCGACTTCGCCGAGCCGGGCTGGCTGGCCGAAGACGCGACGGAGCAGCTCGATGCGCTGGCGAGGAACGCGGACGTCGACCTCGGCGGCGGCAGCGCTCCGGCCCGCTTGCGCCGGCTGGTCGCCGCGCTGCATGAACGCACCGGGCGGCGCGTGGTCGTCCTGGTGGACGAGTACGACAAGCCGATTCTCGATGCGCTCGAGACGCCGCAGGTAGCTCGCGCCAACCGCAACTTCCTGCGCGGTCTGTACGCCGTGGTGAAGTCCTGCGACGCGCACATCCGCTTCTCGCTGCTCACCGGCGTCAGCAAGTTCGCCAAGGTCAGCCTCTTCTCCGGCCTCAACAACCTCGCCGACATCACGCTGGAGCCGGCCTACTCCGCCATCTGCGGCTACACGGACGACGATTTGGACGCGGTTTTCGCGCAGGAACTGCCCGGTTTGGATCGCCAACGGATACGCCGCTGGTACAACGGCTACAGCTGGCTGGGGGAAGAGACGGTGTACAACCCTTTCGCCATTCTGCTGTTGTTCGACAGCCGCCGCTTCAGGGCGCACTGGTTCGAGACCGGTTCGCCGAAGTTCCTGATCGACGCCTTGCTGCGGCGCGGCGTCCGCACCTTCGACTTGGAAGGCATGACCAGCTCGGAGGCGCTGCTCTCCGCTTTCGACGTGGACGAGATGTCCACCGAAGCGCTGCTGTTCCAAACCGGCTACTTGACCATTCTGGACGAAGCGGAGCGGGACGGGCGCATCCGCTACCGCCTAGGCTATCCGAACTACGAAGTGCGGCAGAGCCTCAACGAACGGCTGCTGGTTGCGCTGCTGCCGGAGGGGTCGCGGCGGACGGCCGACGCAGCGCCCCTGCGGGAGTTGCTGGCGGCCCGGGACTTCGCCGGCCCGGAGGCGTTTCTTCCGGGCCCTCTTCGCCGGCATCCCCTACGAGTGGCACGCCCGCAACGACATCGGCAGGGGCTACTACGCCAGCGTGTTCTACTCCTGCTTTGCCGCCCAGGGCTTGGACCTGGTGCCGGAGGAGAGCTCGAGCGGCCGGGCGGACATGGTGGTGCGCGGCAGCGGCGCCGTCTACGTGTTCGAGTTCAAGACCGTCGATGGAACCCAGGAAGGGGCGGATGGGAAAGGCGCTCGCGCAGATCAAGCAGCGGGGCTACGCGGCCAAGCATCGGCGCCCGGGCCAAGAGGTCCACCTGGTGGGCGTCACCTTCAGCCGCGAGGGCCGCAACATCGTCGGCTTCGAGGCGGAGCGGGGCTGACGACGCCGCGGTTCATGCGCCCTCCCCGACACCGCCCGCCTTGGCGCCGGCACGGCGCACGAAGCTGCGGTTCCAGTGCCAGGCCAAGGCGCCGACCAGCACGTTGGTGGCGGCGGTGGCGAGGAAGATGCCGACGTAGCCCAGGAGGTGGTTGCCGAGCATGGCCAGCGGGACGTACACCGCCAGCGCCCGCAGTATGGAGATCGCCAGCGACGGCATCGGCTTGCCCAGGGCGTTGAAGCAGCTGCTGGCCACCTGCGTCATGCCCATGAAGCCGATGCTCAAGGGGATGATGTAGAAGAACCACACCGCCACCTCCACCACCGTGGGGTTGGCGTCGATCAGGCGCACCAGGTGCTCGCCGACGGCAACCATCAGCAGGAAGGTCACCACGCCCCAGCCGAGACAGAAGTTGTTGACGAGCTTCAGCGCCCGGCGTACGCGGCCAACCAGCCCGGCGCCCCAGTTCTGGCCCACGAAGGGCTCCACCGAGGAAGTCGCGGACCACAGAATCATGTGCGCCATCATCTCCACCCGGGACGCCACGTTGAAGCCGGCCACCACCGCGTCGCCGTGCCCGGAGAGCATCCGCGTGACGATGTACATGGAGGCCGGCATCACCAGCCCGCTGGCGACGGCCGGGCCGCCGACGTGCAGGACGCTCGCCCAGGAGTCCTTGAGCCCGGTCCAGGTCCAACGCACCAGGCGCAGCCGGGCAAGCAGGAAGACGTAGAACACCGTCGTCGAGCCCCGCGACAGCGCGTAGGCCCAGGCGGCGCCGGCCACGCTGAGCTCCGGAGCGCCGAACCAGCCGAACACCAGCACCGGGCAAAGCGCCGTTTGCAGGATGGAGCCGGCGGTCATGAGCAGGCCGGGACTGGCGGCGTTGCCGGTGGCCCGCAGCAGCATCGAGCCGGCGATGGACACCATGAACAGCGGAAAGCCCAGGCCGAACACGGTGAGATAGGACACCGCCATGCCATGCACCTCGCCGCGCGCGCCGAGGGCCGCCGCGATGTGCGGCGCGAAGACGGCGAACAACGTGCCGACGGCGATGCCGACGAACACCACCAGGAGGTGCGCGTGGGCGATGAGCACCGCGGCCCGCCGCCGGTCGCCGGCGCCGAAGGTGCGCGCCACCACAGAGGACGCGCCGGTGCCGAGGCCGCCAGCGAACGCGTACAGCGTGATGGTGATCGGAAAGGCGTAGCCGAGGGCCGCGAGGGCCTCGGTGCCGAGGCGGCCCAGGAACACCACCTCCGCCACCTGCGCCACGTTCATGGACAGCGAACCCATCGCCATGAACGAACCGAGACGCAGCAGGTGGCGACCGACGCCGCCGCCGGTGAACGCGCCCCTCGGGCGGTCGGGGCGCCGCTCCCGTGGTGTCGCTTCGCTCCCGCCAGCGGCTGGCCTAGCGGCCGGCGCCCCTGGCTTCAGCGCACTGCCTTGGCACTCGCCGTTGCGAAGTCGATCCACATGGCGGGAGAGCTTAACCCACCTCCCGCGGACTGCCAGCCGAACGCGGGTGGCCACGGCAGCAGGTGGTAGGATGAGCGGCGCAGGGGCCCGGCCCCGGCGGCCAGGGCGACCGCCGGCTGCTGGCCGAGCGAGGCTCCCGACGCAACAAGGCGCAACCGGAACGCTCTAGTGGAAGGCAACGCCGCGATGCCGGACTATCGATCCAAGGTCCCCTTCCACACCTTCCCGGACACCCTCGCCGAGCAGGAGGCCGCGCTCGCCGGGCACCCGATGCTGGAACGCCTGGCCCGGGCGCGGGCGGCGCTGGCCGGGGACAGGCACCGGCCCATCTACCACTACGTCAACCCGGAGGCGATGCTCAACGATCCGAACGGCCTGTGCTTCTGGCAAGGCCGCTGGCACCTCTTCTACCAGGCGTATCCGCCGGAAGATCCGCGCCAGCACTGGGGCCATGCGGTGAGCGACGATCTGATGCACTGGCGGGACCTGCCGTACTGCATCTATCCGCACCCGGAAGAGTGCTGCTACTCCGGCGCCACGCTGGTGGAGCCGGAGCGGGTGATCGCCATGTACCACGGCACCAAGGCCGGCAACATGATCGCCACCGCCAGCGACCCGCTGCTGCTGAACTGGCGAAAGCTCGGCGGCAACGGCGGCGCGCCGGTGATCCCGATGCCGAAGACCAAGGCCGCGTCGCCGTACCGGGTGTTCGACCCCTGCATCTGGCGCCAGGGAGACCACTACTACGCGCTGTCCGGCGGCCAGGTTCCGGACGGTCCCGGCGCCGCGCCGGTGGCAGCGGACTTCCTGTTCCGATCCGCGGACCTCGAGCGGTGGGAGTATCTGCACCCGTTCACCGAAGGCGATCGCTTCACGCTGCTCGGCGACGACGGCGCCTGCCCCTACTTCTGGCCCATCGGAGACCGGCACATGCTGCTGTTCTTCAGCCACATGAGCGGCGGCCAGTACCTAATCGGGGACTACGACACGGAGCGGCAGAAGCTCGCGGTGACCGGCGCCGGCAAGTTCAACATGGGCCCGGTGGGGCCGGCTGGCGTCCATGCGCCATCGGCGACGCCGGACGGCGGCGATCTCGTAGTGATCTTCAACATGAACCCCGGCAAGCGCACCGCCGGCTGGAACCAGATCATGAGCCTGCCGCGCCGTTTGTCCCTCGACGCGGCCGGCGAGCTGCGCCAGGAACCCGTGGCGGCGGTGGCCAGCTGCCGTCGGACGCGCCTCGGCGGAGAACCGGCCATGCTGCCCGCCAACCGCGAGGTGGTGCTGCCCGGGCTGGCTGGCGATGCGTTGGAGGTCCAGGCGACCCTCGCCCCCGGCGAGGAATCCATGCTGGAACTGAACGTACTGCGGTCGCCGAACCGGGAGGAATGCACGCGCATCGCCTTCTATCGGGACCGGGGCTACCGGGACGCCGTGCAGCGCCGCCGGCATGTCGAGAGTCTGGTGACGCTGGACACCTCCTATTCCTCCACCGCCGCCGGGGTGCGCAGCCGCGCGCCGGAAACCGCCAGCGTGCGGCTGCTGCCGGACGAACCTCTGGAACTGCGGGTGTTCGTGGATCGCAGCATCGTCGAGGCCTTCGTGAACGGCCGCCAGTGCGTGGCGGCCCGGGTGTATCCGGAACGCTCCGACAGCACCGGCATCTCCTTCCGCTCCCAAGGCGCCGCGAGCCGGCTGACGCGGCTCGACGTCTGGGAGATGGCGTCCATCTACTAGCGGTTCCATTCCGAATCGACGTGGCAAATGGCGCACCCATCCGGCGTTGCTTCGGCACGCGCTTGGCGATGACGTACCGCCCCGCAGCGCGATCTGCGCCCGTTCCTGCCGACGGTGCCGGCCACGGTCGAACGCCTGTCGATTCGGAAGCGGCGCGCTAGCGCGGAAAGTGGCGGCGTCGGACCGAGAAGCCCGCTTGCCGCCGCTCGAGCGGGTGTCCGTGGTCGGGCGCGCCGGCAGCGCCGGCGTCGTGGAGTCGCTGGCCGTGGTTCGGCAGACGCTTGCCGCCGCCGGCGTCGAGGCGCGGCTGGAAGCCGGCACCGCGGCGATGCTGGGCGAGACCGGCGGCGTTTCCCGGACGGAAATCGGCGCCGGCGTGGATCTGGTGGTGGTAGTCGGCGGCGACGGCAGCATTCTCGGCGTGGCCCGGGACGTCGCCCACGCCGGAGTGCCGGTACTGGGCGTCAATCGGGGCGGCCTCGGCTTCCTGGCGGACATCGCGCCGCAGCAGATCGCGGCCAAGCTCGGCGCCGTGGCGGCAGGCGTCTACACGGTGGAGGAACGCTTCCTGCTGGAAGCCGTGGTGCGGCGGGGCGGCGCGGCCCAGGGTCCGCCGATGGCGGCCTTGAACGACGTCGTGGTGCATGCCGGCAGCGTCTCGCGGATGATGGACTTCAGCCTGTTCGTGGACGAAGAGTTCGTCTACCAGCAGCGCTCGGACGGCGTGATCGTGTCCACGCCCACTGGCTCCACCGCCTACGCCCTCTCCGCAGGCGGCCCCATCATGCACCCCCGTCTGGATGCGGTGGCCGTGGTGCCGATGTTCCCGCACACCCTCAACTCGCGGCCCTTGGTGGTGCATGGCGAGTCGCGCATCCGCATCCGCATCGGCGGCGGCGCGCAGACGCCCAAGGTGAGCTGCGATTCGCAGGTGGACTGCGCCCTCGAACCCAACGACGACGTGCAGGTGGCCAAGCACCCGCATCCGCTGCGGCTGGCGTTCCCGCTCGGCCACAACTTCTACGAATCCTGCCGCAGCAAGCTGGACTGGGCCAGCCGGATCGAGGGGCGGCGGGAAGGCGATCCTTGAGGGATCGCGGAATCGACCGGCAATCAAAGCAGGGAAGGATCGATGGCAAACGAACACCACGCTCGCCGCAACGCGCATCCGCGCCTCGAAGCGCTCGCCGGCGGCGTCGCGGTCGTCACCGGCGGCGCCTCCGGCATCGGCTTCGCCTTGGCCGAGCGGGCCATCGCCCAAGGCATGCACCCGGTGCTGGCGGACATCGAAGAGGCGGCCATCGCCGCCGCGGAAGCGCGGCTGGCGCCGGCGGCACGGGCGGCCGGGGTGGAGGTGTACGGCCACCGGGTGGACGTCTCGAACGCGGCCGAAGTCGACGCGCTGGCCACCGCGGTTGCCGAACGGTTCCCCGACAACGGCGTGTCGCTGCTGTGCTGCAACGCCGGCGTCGGCGGCGGCGGCTCGGTGGTGCGGGCGCAGGACGTCGACTGGGACTTCGTGCTTGGCGTCAACGTCAAGGGCGTGGCCAACTGCGTGCGGGCGTTCGTGCCCGGAATGGCGGCCGGGGATCGCGCCGGCGCCGTAGTCGCCACCTCTTCCCAGGACGGCCTGTGCGCGGCCCAGGGCGTCTACGGCGTCTCCAAGCACGCCTGCGTGGCCCTGGCGGAGGCGCTCTACCAGGAACTCGGCGGCCGGCTCTCGGTGCATGTGCTGTGCCCCAACGTGGTGGCGACCAACATCGTCACCTCCGGGCGCAATCGGCCCGAGCGCTTCGGCGGCCCGGTGACGGGAGCTGCGGCCAGCGCCGCGGGCCGCATCGCGGAGCGCTTCAAGGCATACGGCATGCCGCCGGCCCGCTGCGCGGACGCCGTGTTCGACGCCATCGCCGACGGCACCTTCTACATCCTCGCGGAAGCGGAGGAGGACCCCGGCTTCGTGCGCCTGGAGGCCGAAACCCGCATGAAGGCGATCCTGGAAGGCGGCCTGCCGGTGCGCCCCCGCAGCGCCTGGATCAGCAGCATCTTCGACCCCAACGGGCCGCCGCCGAAGGTGTCGGGGCGTTGATTCAGGACACTCGCGTTGCTTATGATCCGTGCCCGACTGCGCGATGGGGAACAAGCAGCTATGGGCGAGACGGGCTATGTCTATGTAGCCAAGCACGAAACCAAGCCAGCCACTTTCAAGATTGGCAGAACGAGCGATATCCAGCAGAGGGACAACAACCTCCAAGGCGGCGCACCGGGTAGGCCGATCAAGATCGTCGAATACGCGCTGGTTGACGACATGCATGCCGTCGAGAAGGCGCTCCATGCGATGCTGAGACAGGCGCTACTCAAGGACGAACGCGAGTGGTTCAACATCGAACTCGACCAGGTGACGCCAATGTTGGCTTTGATGCGCAGGTGGTGTGCGACGTCCTCAGCAACGGTAGGTGCCCAACAGCACTCCCCCCGAGTGCCGCCCAAAAAGAAGCAGCCCGGGTGGTGGGAAGACGGCTGGAAGATGCACTGCGAAGGAGCTGCACAGGCAGCCATCGCCAAGGAGTTCGACCTCACCGGACCTGCTGTCAAATACATGATCACACGAATGCGCGAGGCCGGTCGTGGCCACGAAGAACGGAACCGGAGCGGCCTCAAGCGTGCTGCAAGGAAGCCGACTGGCCAACGGACCCTAGAGCGCACACCTCAGAGGGCCTTCCGTGGGCCCATCATGGACGTCCTGAGAGGACTCGGTGGCCGCGGGCGGGCCGGAGACGTTCTGAGGGCGCTCGAAAGGAAAATCGACCTTACCGAAGCGGATATGAAGCCGCTCAAGAACGGTCAAGTAGCTTGGGAGAACAGGGCTAGTTGGGAGCGAGCGCAAATGGTAAAGGAGGGCGTTCTCAAGCCTGACTCCGACCATGGCTGGTGGGAGCTGGCCTGAGCCGGCAACATTCGTCCGCTTGTGCGGTGGCGGCACCGGACCAGATAGTTGCCGGCTCTCAAGCCGCCGCCGGCACCCCCTCCATGCAGGCTGCCACTGCGTCCTTCGTGGCTACCAGGGCTTCGTCCACCAGCAGGATGATCGCGTTGCCGCTGCAGCGGGCGTCCGGCGGCGGATTGGTGTGTACGCCGTCGGCGTCCACGTAGCCCATCGGCAGGCCGACGCCGGCGTTGATGCAGCGGGTGACGATCTGCTTCCACGGCAGGTCGGCGAACGCCACCTCGAAGCGGGCCAGATGGTCGGCATCGTGGGTGAAGAGGTTCTCGAGCACCTGTTCCACGCCGGGGGAGGCGAAGGCGCGCACCACCATCTCCGGATAGGCGCGCAGCGGCCGCACCGTGCTGGTGGCGCCGGCGGCCAGGATGCGGCTGCGGTTGTTGTCGTCCACCACCTCGGCGACGATCACCTGGCGCTTCTTGGCGGCGGCGTCCATGCGGCTCAGGATGTCGTAGGTGTGGGCGTCCGAACGCGCGTCGTAGGGCTCGTCGGCGATGATCAGCATGTAGCGGGCACGGCCGGCGTTGGCCGCCGCCAGGTTGTCGGTGTTCTCCGCGACGCCGTTGAAGTGGATGACGCCGGCTTCCACCAGCTCGGAGGGCAGCCCGTCCGGGAAGCGCGGCGTCAGCAGCTGCACGGGGATGTCCGCCAGGGACGGGGTGCGGCGCACATGGTGGACCAGGCGCTCCAGGTAGGAGGCCGCGTCCTGGGCGGGCACGTTTACGACAAGCAGGTGGTCTTTCATGTCTCTCCATTTGAACTCGCCCCGGCGCCGGCGCTCCCGACGCAGGGCCCGGTAGTCGAACAGGTCCGACGCCGCCTGGGCCAGCAGGTAGATGCCGAACAGGTACATGCACACCACCGTGGCAAGGCGCCCGACGGGCGTCTCGGCGGAGATGTCGCCGTAGCCGACGGTGGTGGCGGTGGTCATGGTCAGCCACGCCGCGTCCGCGAGCGAGTAGCCCTCCGCCAGCACCATGACGGCCACATGGATGGCGAACAGCACCAGGAACGCCGCCACCACCCGCAGCAGACGGCGGCGGATGGCGCCAGCGACGTGGCGGGTGAAACGCAGGTAGCGGCGGCGCCGCAGCCAGAAGGCGATCATGCGGGGGGGCGGCGGCCGTTGCCGGCGTTGCCGCCTGACGCGCCGCCGCTCGCAGCCGGCGCCTCGTCGCCCCTGTCCTCGGACGCGGCGGGCAAGCGGGAGGCGTCGCCGCCCAGGCACTGGTCGATCTCGGCCATCACGCGACGCTTGAGCACTTGCGGGTCGCCGCTCGGCTCGCCGTAGCGCTCGGCCAGGGCGGCCAGATCCGCGGCGCTGAAGGAGAGGCTGATGCGCGGCCGCTGCGCCTTGGCGAGCGGCAGCCCCACCGCCTGGCGAACGTAGTCCGAGTAGTTCAGGTTCGCTGCGGCGGCGGCCAGACGCACCTTGCGCAGCAGCGCCTGGCGGAACTCGAAGTGCAGCTGGACCTTGCCGAGGGCGCGCCGCTCGGCGCTGAAGCGCACCGGCTCCGGGCGGGGGCCGGCGCCCTTGCCGGCCTGCCGCCGCGGCCTGCGACTGCCCTGCGCCATGCGGACGAACCGGCTACGCGCCCTCGCCGGGCCACATCGATTCGATGACGTCGCCGAGACAGTGGACGTCCAGCGACACGTCGGTTGCGCCGTCGCCCCACACCTCGACCGTCAGCCCGAATCGACCGGAGGGGTCCTCGCACTCGTGAACCCGCAGCTCGTCGGCGTCGTCGTCCTGGTACTCGGAGAGCTGGACGCCCCGGCAGTCCTTGTCGTGGAAGTAGCCCTCGGCGGACTTCCTGGTCTGCGCGTAGCGCTCGCCCAGCCAGCCTTCGTAGTCCGCCAGCGCTTCGGCCACGGCGATCTCCGCGAAGTCCTCGTCCCAAAGCGCACCGAATGCCTGTTCGTCGAAGAGGCGCAGCAGGTCCTGGCGCGGCGCATCCCGGGACAGGCACAGCTCGCCGCTGTCGCCGTCCTTGAAGCCCAGATAGATGCGCCCGGCCTCGGTGCCCTCGAGGGCCAGCTGCGGGTACAGCCCGTCTTCGTACTCGTAGGCGCCGATGCGGGCCACCTCGAAGGTCTGGCCCTGGACGCTCGGCGGCAGCGCCAGCCGGTGCTTGAAGGTCACCAGATCGCCCACTTGGAGGTCCGCCACGGTTGCCAGCTCGCGGCCCGCCGGCGACGCCTTGTCGCCGCCGAAACGGGCCTTGAACAGCTTCTTCAACATCGCGCTGCCGTGCTATTGCCGTGCGGGCCTAGCCGGCCTGCTTGGCCTTCAGCCGCGCCAGCACGTCGCTGGCGCCGCCGCCAGCCGCGCCGATGCCCTTGGCCCGGAGCTTGGCGTCGATGTCCGAACCCGCCTCCTGGCCGGCCAGCCACTCGCCGGCTTCCATGCGGTCCTGCCAGCCCTGCTGCTTGGCCTTCACCCGTTCGAGGGCCTTGGACACCCGATGTTCGCTGGAGCCGGAGGCGGCGAAGTTCTTGGAGACGCTCTCGGTGGCGCGTTGCAGCTCCTGCACCGTGCGCACCTTGTCGAGCTCCCGCTTGTTCTTCTGGATGGTGCGTTCCCGGGCCTTGATCATGGCGTGGATCTTCTGCACCTCGGCATCGAGCGCGGCCTGCTCGGTGGCCTTCTCGCCGCGCTCGGCCTCCAGCTCGGCGATGCGCTCGGCCACTTCCGTCGCCAGCGCCTCCTCGTCGGCGTTGAGCGCCGCCACGGCCTTGCGTTCGTAGTCCGCGGCGTCCGCGTTCAGCGTGGCGATCTCCCGCTTGAGCTTGATTTCCGAGCTCTTCATGCGCGTCAAGCTCTGCTTGGCGCTGCCGATGGCGGCCTCGGCGTCGCGGATCTCCTGCTCCAGGATGCGGATCGCGTTGGCGTCGACGATGGCCTCGCCGATCTCGCTGGCGCCGCCCTTGAGCGCCGTCATCATGTCTCTGAGCACACCCATGGCGTATTCCTCCTCGTTTGCTTGTGCTTGCAGATGCCCGCGGCCGTCTAGGCCAGCAGGTGTTCGACGGCCTCGAGCACGTCGATGGTGTTTTCGGCCTGCACCTCCAGCTCGTGGGCGATCACCTCGAAGCGCGTGGACAGGGCCATGGCGCCGAACAGGATGTAGGTGTCGCCCTGCAAGCCGATGGCGGAAAGCGGCACCGCCGGGCTCAAGCGCAGGAACGTGCCGTTCAGTTCGTCGAGCTTGCCGGAGGCGACTTCGCCGATGTTGAACAGCGGCGTCACCGACAGGATCTGGGTGTCCGTCATGGTGACGTGGATGGGGAACTCGTCGTTGTTGGAGCAGACGACTTCCAGGATGTCGCGCTCCGTCACGAGCGCGTCGAAGGTGGTGCCTTCCTCGCCCGAGTAGTCGTTGAGGCGGAAGGCCAGGTCGTCCAGATTCATGCGAACACTCCCTAACGGTACGCAAGCCGCGCCAAGCGGCGCTGAAGGAACCCTATGACATATTATGTCGCCGCGTCAACGGGCGAATAGTGGAGATTCTCTTGAGGCGGGGCGCGAAGGAGAGGCCAAAGGGGGCGTCCACGCCGGCGACCGCCTAGCCGCCGGGCAGCCTGCCTCTCAGCCGCCAGCCCGCGGACTCCCCGCAGCAGCCGCCGGGGCGCTGGCCTCTTGCGCGTCGTCCCGCAGCGTCCGCAGCAAGTGCCACCACCACGCCTTCCGTGCCGAAGATGCCGACGGTTCGTCGAACACCACCACCACGCCCCGTGCTTGCAGCGCCGGGATGTGGACGCGGAGGCTCCGATCGGTCAGCGGATTGCCGCGCAGGTCGACGTAGCGCAGCCAGCGCATGGCCAGGAGCGGGGAGACGTCCGCTATGGCGTTGTCGGCCAGCAGCAGAAACACCGTCGGCAGGTCGGCGAGCGGCGAGAGGTCCGCTATGGCGTTGTCCTGGGCGAACAGAGCCTGGAGTTCCATCAAGCCGGCCAAGGGCGACAGCGAAGTCACGAGATTGCCGTTGAGATCCAGCAGCGTCAGCCGCGTCAGTCCCGCAAGGGGCGAAAGATCCGCCACCCGGTTGCCGCTCAAGCCCAGTTCCTGCAACTGGCCAAGACCAGCCAGCGCCCCGATGTCCGCGAGCCCGTTGCCGGACAGATCCAGGCGGCGCAGGTTGGCGAGCGCGGCCAGCGGCGCGAGATCGGCGACGCTGCCGACGAAGGCGAGCGAGGTGAGATTCGCAAGCCCTTGCAGGTCGTCCGGCCGCAACGCCACGTCCGCGCCGACGATCGACAAGGTCACCACCTCGGCCAGGGCGAATACGTCGATGGCGCCGCACCCCGTGCCGCCGAGGGCGGCAACGATGGCGTCGCGCACCGCCGGCGTGCGATCGCAGACGGCGGTAGGCGCGACGGCCCCGCGCTGGCGCACGGCGATGGTCCTGGCGGCGATGGACAGGACCCCGGTGCGGAACACGCCCGGATTCGGGCGCGCCCGGTACTCCACGGCGCCGGGTCCGATGCCAGCCCCGGCGCCGACGACGGCGAGGAAGTCCTGTTGGTGGTGGGCCCGCCAGGCGCAGCCGGCGTCGGTGGCGATCTCCACCGTCAACGAGTCGCCGTTCGCCTTCAAGGCCATGGGATCCGCGCCGTCGGCCGGCGTCAGGGCGTACCGGCAGCCCGTCGAGCCGTCCCGGAAGGCCGCCACCGTCCGCCGGGATTCGTTCAGGCTGCGCGCGGCATGGGCCGGTCCGTGGAAGCCAGTTACGAACTGGTCTTCGGGCGCGCCGATGGGGTCGCCGTCCGGCGGCGGGAAGCGCTGCTCGGGATGGGAGAAGAACGGCAGCGGGACGGCGGCCAGGCCGGCTTCGTCGCACTGGTCCGGATACGCCATGATGGTGTGGAAGCAGGGCGTGCCGTGGCCGAAGGCGCGTTGGTTCACGTAGCCGAAGCTGTAGGGAAAGAGCGCCAGCTTCACGTCCGGAGACAGATCCGGCGGCAGCCGCCGCAGCGTCTCGTAGCGATCGTGCTGCAAGCCCATGGTGTGGCCGAGTTCGTGGGCGTACACGGTAGGCAGCTGGACCCTCGCATCCACCATGTTGAAGGCGAAGCGCGCGAAGTCGGTGTGCAGTTCCGCCATGAGAATGGCGATGCCGCCGATCTCGAACTCCCCCACCAGGGTCACGATGTCCGCCGCGTAGCTGTTCCGCAGTTCGTGGATCTGGTCCAGAAAGCCGTCCGTGGCATCCGGCAGCAGATCGATGTGCTCCGCGGTCTCGTCGCGGTAGTCGATCTCCGCGGCGCCGACGAGTTCGAGACGCTGCGCCACGCCGCCCACCTGGTAGGCGTCGTTGGCGGCGGCCACGAACAGATCCACCTTGGCCTCGGTGCGCGCGAGGCCGCCGAGCAAGATGCGCGCTGCGGGGCTCCACAGCACCAGCACGTCCACTTGCGACGTGCCCGAGTCGTCGCCACTGGCCGATGCCCGCGGCAGTACGCCGTGGCGCGGCGTCTGCGGCGGCAGCCGCGGCTGCCCCAGCGGCAGGCGGCGGGCCGGCACCCGCGTCACGACGTAGTTGTCTTCGGCGACGGTGCGGATGTTGAACGCGCCGTCCCGCATCCACAGCGTACCGGTCAGCAGGCTGCCGTTCACCACCAGAACGCAGCGCCCGCCGACCTCGCCCTCGATGCGGCCCGCAAGCGCGTAGCCGCGGGGCGTGGACGTGGTGCGACTGACGAGCAGGGTGACCGGGCGCGGCGGTCCGCCGTCGCCGGGGTTCAGCGTCAGCGTCAGCCGCGCCTCCTGTTCCCGCTCCACGCGCTGACGCGCTTCGCCAAGCTGCGCGAGATCGATGCGCAACGGTCCCCCTAGCGGCAGGCCCGCGGACAGCCGCGGCACGGCCGACGCAGTCGCCCAAGCTGGCGGGCTGCCGGATGCGCCGAGGGCAGGCGTCGCCGCAGCCAGCAGACACGCCAGCCAGGCGGCTGCGGCCACGCGGCACGTCGCCGATATCCTCTGTGCCACCATGTTCCCGCTCCCTCGTTGCCGGCGCCCAAGATGCTACGCCCATCCGAGGCGCGCCGCCGGCGCGCCCCGGCGATGGCTGCCCTCGGAGCGACGGATTCATGGACGCGGGGCGTAGAAGCGTAGGCACACTGGATAAGGAGTACCCATGCAGCTCTCGAATCGCAGCTTCCTCGGTTTCGCTCTCGGCGCCGCCGCCGTCGTCGCGCTTGCCGCCGACGCGTTCGCAGCAGCTCCCCGCGAGCGCTTCCCAATCGACCTCGAAGCGCTTCGCGCCAAGGAGGCCGCCGCCTTCGAGGCGGCCGACGCGGATCGCGACGGCGCGGTTTCCGCCGCCGAGTTCGCCGTCAGCGACGGTCCCCGCATCCGGCAAAGGCATGCCGGCAAGCGCGGCGGCTCGGCGCATGTCTTCGACGGCAGGAACTTCGACCTTGGCGATGCCGACGGCGACGGCGCCCTCTCCCGCGAAGAGTTCGAGGCGCTGCCGGAAGCGCGACGCGCGGCGCGCGCGCAACGCCTCTTCGAGCACCTCGACGCCGACGGCGACGGCGGCCTCTCCGAGGACGAGTTCCCCTCCCGCGCCGACCGCCTGGCGGCGTTGGACGCCGACGGCGATGGCCTGCTCACCCGCGAGGAAATGCGCCAGCGCCGCCGGCGGTAGCCGCGGCGGGCCCGCGCAGCCCCGCGGTCCGCCGTTGGCGGCAGCGGAGGCAGGGCGGCAGCTTGAAGGCGACCCGGTCCTGCCGAACCACGGCACGGATGGATGACGAAGCGCTCATGGCCCGGGTGGTGGAACAGGATCGCGAGGCATTCTCGATTCTCGTCGAGCGGCACCTGGACGCCGTCCACGCCTTCAACTACCGCCTGACGCGCAATGCAGACGATGCGGCAGACCTGGCCCAGGAGACCTTTCTGCGAGTTTGGCGCCGGGCGGGGAGCTGGCGCCCCGGCCGGGTGCGCTTCGCCACCTGGCTCTACCGCATCGCCCGCAATCTGTGCATCGACGCCCATCGCCGCCGCCGCGACACTACGCCCGCCGAGGACGCAACCCTCTTGGCGGACGGAGCGCCAGTGGAAGCGGCGCCGGCCCAGGCGCGTTTGCAGGCGGCCCTCGGCCGGGCGCTGGCGGCGCTGCCGGAGCGCCAGCGCACGGCGCTGGTGCTCTGCCACAGCCAAGGCATGAGCAACGCCCAGGCGGCGCAGGTGCTGGCAACGAGCGTGGAGGCGGTGGAGTCGCTGCTGGCCCGGGCCCGCCGCACCTTGCGCCGGGAGCTTAAGGACCTCCGCAGCGACTTGGAGCAGCAGTGAGCGACCACACTCGCCAGCGGCCCCTCGCGGTGGCCAAATTCGAGGCGCTGCTGGACCGCCACGGCGGCGACCGGGCGCGCTGGCCAGCCGAACAGCGCAACGCCGCCGAGGCCCTGCTTCGGTCCCACTCGGACGCCGGCGCTCTGCTGCGCACCGCCGAACGGCTCGACGCCGCTCTGGACGCCGCCCTGCGCGCGCCGGGCTGCCCGCTGGGCCTCTGCGAGCGCATCGTGGCCCGAACGCCGCCGCGGGATGCGTGGCTGGACTGGCTGGCGAACCGCCTCTGGCGGCCCGTGGGCCTCGCGAGCATGCCGCTGCTGCTCGGCCTCGCGGTCGGTGCCGCAGCCGTGCCGGAGACGGGCGCGGATGCCGCTTTGGAGGATCGGGCGCTGGTGGCGTTCGAGGGCGATTTCGCGGACTACGAGCTGCCGCGCGGCAGTGCGAGCGGGCCACTGCAATGACGGACGAGCTGGCGGCACAGGCGCCGATCTGGCGGCCTGGCACTAGCAGCGGGGCGCGGCCGCGGCAGGAGGAAGCATCATGAACACGCGTTGGCTGCTGATTGCGCTGGGCGTCTCCCTGGCGTTGAATCTCGCCTTGGCCGGCTTCCTGGTAGGCCGGGCCGCCGGGCCGCCGCCCTTCCTGCGGCCGTCGCCGGCGAACTTCGACCCTGCGGCGGGCCTGGGCCGCCTGCTGCGCTTCCTGCCGGAAGACCGGCGTTCCGAGGTGCTCGACGGCATCGCCAGGCGCGACATCCGCAAGTCCCTGGGCAGCGTCCGCCGCACCCAGCGCACGCTGGCGGAGCACCTCTCCCAGGAGCCCTTCGACGAGCAGGCGCTGGCGGCAACTCTCGGCCGCTTCCGCGAGCAGTTCGCCGCCAGCCAAGCCGCCAGCCACGCGGCCTTCGTGGCCGCCGCGGCCCGCATGACGCCAGCCGAACGGCAGCGGTTCGTGGCGACGATGCGCAAGGGGCCGCGCAGCCGGCGCGGCGACGGGCCGGCGCGAGACAGAAGCGAGCGCAGCGCCAGAACCAAGGCTAGAGAGGGTGGCGTCGAAACCAGCGACTCGGCGGGCCCGCCAGCGCCAGAACCGCGGGAACGCTAGGCAGTCCGGGCTCGCGCTGCCTATTGCGTCGAAAGCGTCTCGCCGCTTGCCACCCGCCGTTCCAGCGCCAGCAGGTGGCGCTTGGCGGGCAGGCCGCCGCCGAAGCCGGTCAGCGCCCCGTGCTTGCCGACCACGCGGTGGCAGGGCACGACTATGGGCAGCAGATTGCGGGCGTTCGCCGCGCCCACGGCCCGCACCGCCTTGGGGCGGCCGATGGCGGCGGCGATGTCGCTGTAGCTTCGCGTCTCTCCATACGGAATGGCCCGCAGCGCCGCTTGCACGCTGCGCTGGAAGGGCGTTCCCGTCATGTCCAGCGCCAACTCGAACGTCTGCCGCTCGCCGGCGAAGTACTCCTCGAGCTGCCGCGTCGCGCTGGCGAAGGCGTCGTCGTCGCGCTGCCAGTCCGGCAACGGTTCCCGTGCGCCGCCGGCAGCGCCGGTTGCGAAGGCGACGAGGCGGAGGCGCCCGGCCGCTCCGGCCAGCAGCAGCGGCCCTACCGGGCTCGGCGTCTCGGTGTACTGCATCGCGTTCCCCCTCTTCCCTTCCCTTCCTCCGCTTACTTCGCTGGCTGCCGCAGGCCTTGCCAGAGGTGCATCGTGGCGTAGGCCCGCCACGGGCGGCACGGTTCGGCCCAGCGCCGCGCCGCCGCCCCCTTTACGCCAAGCGCCTTGACGACGCCCCAGTCCGAATCCGGGAAGGCGTCCGGGTCCGCCGCCACCCGCATCGCCGCGTACTCCGTGGTCCACGGCCCCACGCCGGCAATGGCGGCGAAGGCCGAGCGCAGCGCGTTCGCGTCCCGCAGCCAGCCGTCGCCCTCGGCGGCCACCCGCCGCGCCACCGCGGCCACGGCCCGGCCTCGGGTGCCGGGCATGCCGAGGCTGGCGACGTCCGCCCTGGCAAGGTCCGCCGGTTCCGGGAACTCGCCGTCGCCAAAGCGCTCGCACAGCTTGGTCGCCAGCGTCGTTGCCCGCGCCACGCTCACCTGCTGGCCGAGAACGGCCCGCACCGCGCCCTCGTAGGCGTCCCACACGCCCGGCACCCGAGTGCCCGGCGCGGTCCGCACCGCCGCCGCCAGCCGGCTGGACTTCGCCAGGTGGGCGTCGATGGCCGCCGAATCCGCCGCCAGATCGAACAGATGCCGGAGCCGTTCCAATACCTCGGCAACGCGGTCGATGGCCGAGGGGATGGCGACCAGCAGCCCGTCCTCGACCAGCCGCGCCTGCACCCAGGCCGTCTCGCCAACGCGCCTCCGATAGGCGCCTTCGGCAACGCACTCGAGGCCCGCAATCGTGCGGCCTTCGAGGAAGGCGAGCAGCGCCGCGCCCCGGTACGGCGGACGCCAGCGCAGCCGCAGCGCGAGGTCCGGGCCAGGATCGCACGGCGCGCCCTGCCGGCGCAGCGCCGAAGGCGGGGACCCGAAGGTGCGCTTGAAGTCCGCGTTGCAGGCGCGAACGCTGCCGTAGCCGGCGGCCAGGGCCGCGTCCGTGATCGGCACCGACGTCTCCTGGAGCAGCCGCAGCGCCAGCAGCAGCCGCCGCCCCCGGGCCACCGCCGCTGGCGTGGCGCCAAGTTCGGCAACGAACAGCCGGTTCAGCTGGCGCAGCCCGACTCCCGCCCTAGCAGCGAGTTCGGCGACGGCGTGATCGTCCAGGTAGCCGGCGTCCACCAGCCGCAGCGCCCGGGCCACGGTCTCGTTCGCCAGAGTGCCGGCGGGCCGTGCCGGCGCTGCTTCCGGCCGGCAACGGCGGCAGGGCCGGTAGCCCTGCGCCAGCGCCGCCGCCGGCGACGCGAAGTACCGGGCGTTCTCCGCCTTCGGCGTTCGCGCCGGGCAGACGGGCCGGCAGAAGACGCCCGTGGTGAGCACCCCGACGACGAATCGGCCGTCGAAGCGGGGGTCCCGGGCAAGGTGCGCCCGGCGGCAGACGTCGGCGTTCGGCAACATGGGTGCGGACTATAGCCACGGCTTCGAGCGGGTACTCGCCGGAATCGGACATGCACTGGACGCTGCGGGCCTCTCGCCGGCGGCCAGCGCATCGACCTCTTCAATGCACAGATCGCTAGCTGGCGCTCATCTGGCGTGACCGATCGACGCCGGCTTCGCGCCGCGCCGCCTTGCCCGTACTTGGGCGATGGACTGGTCCACCAGCTTTGCCAGGTCCTGCGCGACGGCCAGCACTTCGGCAGGCACACGCACCTTCTCGCCGTTGCGAAGGCGCAACACCCCGATCATGGGGCCGATCCATGGCTCTCTCCGTTGGTCTTTCCCGAAGACTGTCAGAAGGTCCTGCTCTGAGAGGCCGCAACCGATCAGTTCCGGGTGACTTCAAGCAAGCGACGCTGTGCGCCCTGTTCCACGGGCCCGTCAACAATACTGTTGTCAACTTGCTTGTTGACAACGCTGGGGTTCGGGGTGGCAGTGGCGTCCGTTGCAGTGCGAAGCCTGATGGGCGGAGTTCCCCGATGGCCCATGCTCGGCGGCTTGCTGGCGCTGAGCGTTGCGTTCGGGTGACTTCGGCGCGGGCCGCGCTCTTGCCCAGGCTGGCTCAGCCAGGTTCTTCCGCGTTGGCGGCCTGGGAGGCCTCCCCTTGGCGTTCGTCGACAGGCTCGCACTGGAACGTGTAGCGCACCCAGCTGTTGCCGAAATCCGCACGGGACCCGGATCGTGCCGCAACGAAACGAGGCACGAGCCCGTCGCCGATGCGCTCGCATGTTCGCGCAGATTCGGCGACGACGTCCTCGTTCGGCGCCACGCCAGGCTCCAGCGCCTTCGCGTCTGGCGCGTCTGGCGCGTCTGGCGCGTCTGGCACCTTCGCATCGACAGATGCGCGGCCCGTCTCATGGCTCTCGTGATCCACGCGTTGCGGCGGCGTACCGGCGCAGCCCAGAGCAGCGAGGGCCGCAACGGCGACAAGGGCGCCTAATGCGCGTGGCATCGCCATGCTCCTTCGTGAGCATGGCGAGCATGCCGGCGTACAGCCGCTGGCCACGGAATGATCCCGCATGCGGCGATCGTCAGAACTTCCACACCAGGTTCACGCCCGCAGTCACCTCGCTGCCGCTGATTTCCGCCGGCACGCTCACCCCGTTGCGCAGCGCGAAGCTCAGCCAGTCGTACGGCAGGTAGCCCACGTAGCGCACTTCGCCTTGGATGGCCAGGCGCTCGCCGATGGCGCGGTCGAGGCCGATGCCAGCGGTCCAAGCGGCGAGTTCCCGCCGCTCGGTCAAGGTGCCGCTCTCGAACGCGGCCGGCGAACAGTCCGTGTCCAGCAGGCAGCCGTAGAAGTCGAGGCGGAAGTCCGCCTCCACCCGGCGCACGCCGGCCAGCAGGTAGAGGCTGGTGTCCGGCAGCGCCGGCAAGGGCGGCCGGCCGCCGAGCTTGAACGTCAGCCCGAGGCTGCGGTCCCTGGTCACCGTCCAGTCGTCCGGCCAGCTCTCGCCGGGCTGGTTGCGCCCCGCAGACTCGCCGACGCCAGCCAGCCGGCCGGCAACCCTCGGGCGCTGCAACTGGGCGTCCACCTCGGCGCGCAGATAGAGCGTCTCGCCGAGGCCGACGCGGTAGCCGAGGAAGACGCCGGCGCCGAAGGCCCAGTCGTTGCCGGAACCGCCGTCGCGGTGTACTTGCCCGGCCCGGGGGCTCGGAAAGACATTCACCACCGTCTTGTCGTAGGAGGCCGCGAAGCGCTCCGCCACGCCGCCCACGCCAACGTAGAGTCCGGCATCCGCGGAAGCCTGGCCGGCGCAGCACAGCGCCAGCGCGAATGCCGCCAGGCGGCAGCAGGCGCCGGCGCGGTTTGGAACGCGGGGCTTCAAGTCGTCCGCTGGCATTTTCCGCATCCGCAATGGCGACACCGCATAGCCTACTCGATTGCACATTGAGCCGATCACGCCGCCACCACCCGCGCGTTCGGCGACGGCACGAAGCAGCCGCCCTCGAACAGCCCGTCCGGGTGGCGCAGCACCAGCTGCGGCAGCGCGAACAGGAAGCCGCCGACGCCGTTCGGCGCCACCCGCGTCTCGGCGAAGCGCCGCTCGAGGCGCAGGGCGACGTCTTCGTCCATGTGCGCCATGATGGTGACCAGGTCCGTGCCGGAGACGTCCAGGCGCGGCTGATGCACGGCGTCGTCCACGCTCATGCCGTAGTCCACCAGGAACGACACCAGCTGGAACACCGACGCGAGAATCCGCCGACCGCCGCAGGCGCCGACGGCGAACCAGGCGCCGTCCTCCCGGCGTCCGACCACCGGGCACATGTTGCACAGGGGCCGTCGTCCGCCAGCCACGGAGTTGGGGCCGCCGGGACGCGGGTCGAACCACATCATGCCGTTGTTCATCAGAATGCCGGTGCTCGGCAGCATGATGCGGGCGCCGAAGCCGGACATGATGGTCTGCGTCAGGGAAACGACGTTGCCGGCGGCGTCCGCCACGCACAGGTGGGACGTGTGGCCGGGCCGCGGATCCGCGCCTTCGCCGAGGTGGGCCAGGCGGTAGCGGTAGGAGTCGAGCAGGGTCTCGGCATAGGCCGCGTAGGCGTCGGCGTCCGGTTCGCCGCCCGGCGCCAGGCGCGTGGCGAGTTCGCGCAGGGCGTCGCGAATGGTCGGGCCAGCCGTCAGGTGGCCGGGGGCGAACACGGTGGCGCCGCGATAGTCGAGCGCCAGCGGTTCCGCCACCCGGGCCGTGTACTCGTGCAGGTCGGCAAGGCGGATGCGGGAACCCGCGGCGGCGAGGTCCGCGGCGATGCGCTGCGCCAGTTCGCCGCGGTAGAAGGCGTCCGGCCCCTCCGCTTGCAGGGTCCGATAGGTGGCGGCCAGATTGCCGAGGCGCAGACGGCTCTCGGCTTCCTCCGCCCCCGGCACCGGGGGAAGCCCGTCGGCCAGGTAGGTGCGCCGGGTTTGGTCGTACATGGCGAGGCCGCGGGCCATGCGCACGATCAGCAGCGTCGCGTACCAGTCGACCGGCAGCCCCGCTTCGGCGAGTTCGCAGGCCGGGGCGATGGCGTCCCGCCAGGTCCAAGTGCCAAAGCGTTCGAGGGCCAGCGCCAGGCCCTTCACATGGCCCGGAACGGCCACCGCCAGCGGGCCGTGGACGTTGGCATCGCCGGCCACGCGGGGCCAGTTGAACGTCGCGGCGCCGGTGGTGCCGCCGGCGAGGGGGAAGTCCTCGGCAACGGCGTCGAGCGGCGCCCGCATGCCGAACTCGACCACGCGAACCCGGTCCTCGGCGGCCAGATGGACCGTCATGTAGCCGCCGCCGCCGATGCCGCTCATCCACGGCTCCACCGTGCCGAGAGCGAGGCCGGCCGCCACCGCGGCATCCACCGCGTTTCCGCCCCGCCGCAGCACACTGGCGCCCGCCTCGGAAGCCAGCGCATGCTGGGTGGCGACCAGGCCCCGGCGTCCCGAGACGGCCGGCTTGCGGATCTGCCAGTGTTCCTGCACGGCGATGGGTCCGTGTTGCTCTGGCTCGCCCTCGATTCGCTTCCCACCTGCGGTCAGCCCGCCAACGCCTGCAACCGCTCCAAGCGCTGTTGGAACTCGTCGGCCGTCCGGTAGCGGCTGCCGTGGACGAAGCGGCTTGCGCCGGCGGCCTCGTAGGCGGCAAGCCGTTCGGTACTCTCGCCTAGGTCGTCCAGGGGCAGCGAACCCATCACCGTGGCGGGGCCGGGCTGCCGGCCCTGTTCCGCGCACAGCGCCCGATAGGTGGCGAGGTGCCGGGCCAGCTTGTCCGGCGGCAACGCCATCGGCAGCCAGCCGTCGCCGTAGCGGGCGGCGCGGGCGAGGGCATGGGGCGGGCCGCCGCCCACCAGCACCGGCGGCTTCGGCGGCCGGGGCTTGAACAGAAACCGCTGGCCGTTCTCGACCACCTCGTCGCCGGCGAAGCAGCGGTGCAGCAGATCGAGCGCGGCGTCCGTCGCCCTGCCGCGCCGGCTGCGCGGCACGCCCAACGCCCGAAACTCCGCTGGCATCCAGCCGACGCCGACGCCCAGGATCAGTCGGCCGCCGGAGAGCTCCTGTATGGCCGCGATCTGCTTCGCCGTCGGCAACGCCGGACGGTACGGCAGCACCAGCACGCCAACGCCAAGCCGCAGGCGGCTCGTTGCGCCGGCCAGCCATGCCAGCGTGGCGAGCGGATCCACGTAGCGCCCGCCGGAGCCCTCCGAATCCTCCGGCGGGATGGCGACGTGGTCCACCACCCACAAGCTCTCCAACGCCGTCTGCTCGGCCAGCGCCGCGCAGCGAAGCATGGTCTCCGCCGAGGACGCCTCGCCCATGTTGCGCAGGGTGGTAGCGATCTGCATGGTCAAGTTCCTCCGTTGGTCGCTGTACTCGCGCAGACGCCTCCTGCACGGCCGGGCTCAGGAGGCTCGCTGCTCACGACCTGTCCCAAGAATGTCGCACTTCACCGAAGTCCGGAAGGTCAGACCGATCCCCCCAGATGCCCGCTGCGGCTTGCAGTGCGTCAGCACGGCGGCCACGATCTCCCGTTTGCTTCGCCGAACCTCCGGGGTCTCCTCGGCCACGGTGTCGAGCGCCTCGTTGCCAACCAGGACGACGCGGCCGGTCTCGCAGGACCGCCGATACCCTAGGCAAAAGTCCTCGCTCCACTCCGTCGATCGTTGTCGCGATTGGAAGAGGAATCGTTCGACCTCACGCTCCACACGCCTAGCCATCGTCAGACTCTCCCTGACAGGGGCATCGCATCGGCTGTCGCGGACTCACTGCGCCGCCCGCAAAAAGTCGATGGCCGTGGCCTTCTCTCGGAACGAACAGCGAATCTCGTCGCCGTTAGTGTAGCGCACAGCCAGTTCGTAGCGTTGAAATCCAGCAACAGGAACCGACTCGTCGTAGCGGACAATGAACCGCACGGCATCGTCTATGGCCACGAACCGATTGGAGCTGCCCGCGAGGGGAATCACGAACACTTGCGACACTCGGCGTCTCAGGCTTGTCCGCAGACTCTCTAGGAACGGCGCGATCTCGCTCTCGCATGCTCGGCGAATCTCATCGGTCAACCTGCGTCTTTGGACGTTGGAGAGACGTTCGTAGGATCTGACCTTGCGGCGCAGCTCCTTCTCCGGCGTCTGCTCATCCGAATCGACATCCACGCCGACTGCGCGAAAGGCATCGACGATGGCCTCGTAGCGACAGTACGCGATCTCGAATCCATGCGCCTGCAGCTGTTCGCGGGCTGCCACTGTGAAATCTCCAGCCAATACTGCCCCTTTGAACGGCCGAGATAGCTGGTACGTCTCGGCCAACGGCAGCACCGCGCCTTGTATCTCTTGCACCTTGTTGCGGGAGTGCTTGGTGTAGCGTCGCCACGCAATCTCGATGAATGCACGAGGTGCGCCTCGCTCGTTCTCCTTCCCGCCTTGTTCCAGCACATAGTCCAAATCGTGGGAGTTGCCGAAGGCGTCCTGCCACGCCACCTTTCGTTTGTTGCCACGTACCTGCCTCGGGTGGCTGTAATCCAGATAGAGGCCGAACTCCGTGGCTACGGCCGCCAGCTGCCCGCGAACCGCCAATTCAAGCGCGTCGCCAATGATCTGGCCCAGCTTGTGCGCCGGCGAGGCGGCCATCCCGTCAGCCCGTCACCCAAAGGCGTCCTTCGCACAGGGGCACACGGTGCTTGCGATTCTTCCACTTGGTGTTGCGGTCCCTGGTCTTCTCGAATCGATAGTCCTTGAAGCCCGCCGCCAACGCCAGTGCGCCCAGCCAGTCGATTGCCGGCACGTATACGCCGTAGGGGGCCGAGTCGCCGACGACGAAGCAGGCGCGGGACGGGGATCGGCACACTCGTCGCAGTGCCCGCCACACTCGCGCCAGGTCCAGGAAATAGCAGGCAACCATGTTGTGGTAGGTCTTCTTGCCGCCGCGGGTCAAGCGCCGTGCTCCGAGCTCGGCGCAGACTGGCTCAAGGTCGTCGCGTATGGGGCCCAGTTCCGGGCTGGCCAGCACGGCGTCAATGTCCACGGCCCGGTTGGGCACATGCTGGGTGCAGGAACGCAGCAAGTGCTGACGCACCGCCCCTTGCAGATCGCTCCAACCCTCGATTTCGCCGAGGAACGCCAGCTCCAGCCGCGTGGCGTCCGCGTAGTCGTAGTTGTTTGGATAGGGCGGCGAGGTAACGACGAGGTCGAAATGGTCCGCAGGCATCGCCTTGCACATACGTGCGTCGCCAACCGAGAACCTGGCGCGGGGGCCGGACAGGTCCTCCGCAGCGATCATGTCCTCCGCGAACGTAGCCGCCATGGCCTGGTAGGCAGCGAAGGGCCGTGGTACCCGCGCCTTGCGCCGATCCGGCAGCAGGTACTGCCAGTTGGCCGTGCCGACATGGGAGGTCGAACGCAGCACCGCCACGAGGGTCAGCCAGACGAGCCGGCCGGCCTCGTCACCGCCGTCGGCTTCTCTGATCGCACCGAGCAGGCAATCGAGCTCCCCAAGCGCCTCGTCCCTATAGCATCTGCGAACGATCGGCGCATAGCTGGCCAAGGATGGCTTGCGGCGTCTGGCGTTCGCCAACACTCGCAGCGCCAACTCTCGGTAGGCCGCCACCGACGAGCGGTACGCCAGCTTCGCCCGCGCTACCCGGGCCACGAACGGGTGCGAGTCGATGCCCCATGCCTCCACGCCACACCATTCCGCCGCAATCAGCGTGGTGCCGCAGCCGGCGAACGGATCGAACACCCGTGGCTGGTCCTTGGAGTCGGCGGCAATGACGGCCTCGGCCCAAGCGCCGCTGAAGCCGGCGCTGTAGCGGAACCAGCGATGGACCGGCAGCTCCATGTTGCCGACGAAGCTCCCGGACGTGCTCTCGCGGTAGCGCCCTTGCAGGGGAACCGCTTCCGGCAGCAGCACCAGCTGCGCACCCACCGCTCAGCGCTCCCCGGCCCCAAGCAGGTGCGCCGCCACCACCTCTTCGTTTAGCTCCACGCCTAGCCCGGGCTTGGTTGGCGGGATGATGTAGCCGTTCTCCCAGCGGATGGGTTCGGTGAGAATCTCGGCGTGGAAGCCGTCGAAGCGGCCGATGCTCTCCTGCACCAGGAAGTTCGGGCTGCACGCATCCACCTGGATGTTCGCCGCCGCCTCGACCGGGCCGCAGTACAGGTGCGGGGCGATCTGCGCGTAGTATGCCTCCGCCATGCCGGCGATCTTGCGCGCCTCCAGGATGCCGCCGACGCGCCCGAGGGCCATCTGCAGGATGGCGGCGGCCTGCTTCTCGAGCAGCTCGCGGAACTCGAACTTGGTGGCCAGGCGTTCGCCGCTGGCCACCGGAATCGTCGTGGCCCGGGCCACCCGGGCCATCTCGTCGCGGTTTTCCGGCGGCACCGGCTCCTCGAACCACAGCGGATCGTAGCGTTCCACGCGGCGGGCGAAGCGGATGCTGCCGCTGGTGGTGGACTGGCCGTGGGTGCCAAGCAGGATGTCCGCCTTGCCGCCGACGGCTTCGCGCACGGCCCGCACCACCGCCTCGGCGTTGTCCAGCCGGTCGAGGGGCGGCTCCCGGGGATCCTGCCAGCCCATCACGTCGATCAACGGGTCGAACTTCAGCGCCGTGAAGCCCTGCGCCACGTGGGCCCTGGCGCTGGCCGCGGCGGCGGCCGGGTCCGTGTGCGGCGAGCTGCCGCGGGGCGCGCCCGGGGCCGGCCACAGGTAGGTGTAGGAGCGCAGCTTGTCGTGGTAGCGCCCGCCAAGCAGGTTGTAGACGGGCTGGTCCAGGGCCTTGCCGACGATGTCCCAGCAGGCCATTTCGATGGCGCTCAGCACGCCGGTCACCGTGTGGTCCGGGTGCTGGTGGTGGTCGTGGGATTCGTAGCCCTCGCCGTAGTAGACGGCCCGCCACAGCCGCTCGATCTGGAACGGATCGGACCCCACCACGTAGGTGGCGCCCACGTCCTCGATCAGCCTGGCGACGGTGTGCGGATGGAACGGCGCCTTGTACACCTCGCCGATGCCGGCGATGCCGTCGTCCGTCTCCAGCTTCACGAACACCCAAGTGCGCCCGCCCCGATGCGGCGGGGGCGTTCGCACCACCAGCGGCGTGACGGCGGCGATCTTCACGCCTTGGGTTCCGGCGCGGCCGTCGTGGCAAGCGCCGGTTCGGCCGTCTTGGTCGCCCCGGATGCCTCCTCCGGCGTCTCGAACAAGGACGGAAAGAACCAGTGCGCGCCGGCCGGCTCCGCCAGCAGCAGCTGCTGGCGGCGGCTGAGGGCCACGCCCGGCGGCGGCGTCACCCGGGCCCGGGACCAGGTGAGCTGGGAAGCGCAGTACTTGTAGAGCAGCGTTCGCCGTTCGTGCTTCGCCGTCCACGCCATCGTGCCGTGGGTGGTCGCCTCGCTGAAGATCGTCACGCTGCCGGCCGGCGCTCGCGGCACCACCACCACTTCGTCGTACTCGCCGTCGCGAATCTGCCGCGGCAGCTTGATGTGGCCGTTGTGGCTGCCGGGAATGCAGCACAGGCCGCCGGTCTCCGGGCCGCAGTCCGTCAGGTTGAAGGCGGCGACGCCGAAGCCGTGCAGGGCCTGGAACGCCGGCTGCGGGTAGAACCGGCCCGGTTCGGCGCGGGTGAAGGGTTCGGAGGCGCCGTAGTCCGAGTGCAGCTGGCCGCTCGGCATCCCGGCGCGCATCCGCATGCCGAAGATGCGGTCCAGCCGGAAGCAGTCGCCAAGCTGGCCGCGCATCACGTCCATCACCAGCGGGTGGTCCATGAGGTCCACGAAGGGCTGGCCCCAGGCGAGGAAGCCGGGGTTCGTTTCGTGGGAGCCGCCGGCCATGCCGAACCGGTAGGTGCCGTAGGGGCCTCGTGGCGCCGTCTTGCGCCGTTCCTGCCAGTCCGCTGGCACCGGCGGCAGCCGTTCGTCCAGAACGGCGTTCAACGCGGCTACCTGGGCGGCGTCCAGCACGTTCTCGATCACCAGGTAGCCCTGCAGGTCGTAGAGGTAGTTGCGCAGTTCCTTCGCTTCGTCCATCGCGTTCTCCGGCCTGCCTGCGCCGCGGCTACAGGCCGAAGGCCCACAGCACGCCGCCCTGGGGCACCACGCGCCTGGTGCGGCCGATGCTCCGCAGCGCGTCCTGCTGCCGCTCCGCATCCACGCCCCAGCCAGCCAGCACGGCGATGTACTGCTTGCCGTTCACGGCGTAGGAGGACGGCACGCCGGTGATGCCGGAGTTGGTGCCGATGCGCCACAGCTCGCGCCCGTCGTTGGCGTCGAAGGCCCGGAAGTAGCGGTCGCTGGTGCCGCCCATGAACACCAGATCGCCGCCGGTGGCCAGCACCGGCCCCCAGTTGTGGCTCTCGAACGGCACCCGCCAGGCCTGCTCGAAGGTGTCCACGTGCCACGCTTGCAGCTCGCCGATGGAGGGCGCGTCCGCATCCATCACCAGCGTGAAGGTCTCCATGTCCGCGCCCATGAAGGTGCGTCCGGCACGGTACTCCTCGGCGACGCCGCCCAAGGTGGCGCACACGTTGTCGTTGGCCGGCACGTACAGCAGCCGCGTACGCGGCGAGAACGCCGCTGGCGGCCAGTCCTTGCCGCCCCAGTGGGACGGGCAGAAGGTGGCCGGCGCACCGACCCGGGGCTTCTTGGTCTCGTCGTAGCTCGGGCGGCCGGTGTTGGGATCGAGCGCCGTGAACACGTCCTGCTTCACGTAGGGCTTGGCGTCCACGAAGCCGATGGCGCCGCTGGCCTCGCGTTCCAGGAACCACAGGTAGCCGTTGCGGCCGGGATGGACGAGGCCGGCGATGCGTTCGCCGCCGCGTTCGAAGTCGATCAGCAGCGGCGCCGAGACCTCGTCCCAGTCCCAGGAGTCGTTCCAGTGGTACTGGTGGTGCCCCCGAAGGGCGCCGGTGGCCACGTCCAGGGCGATCACCGAGGTAGCGTAGAGGTTGTCGCCGCTGCGGGTGTCGCCGGTCCACGGCCCGCCGTTGCCGGTGCCCCAGTAGCTCAAGGCCGTGGCCGGATCGTAGGAGCCGGTGATCCACACCGGCACGCCGCCGGTCTTCCACGAATCCCCCGGCCAGGACGCGCTGCCGGGTTCGCCCGGCGCGGGAATGGTGTAGGTCTTCCAGGCCGGCTTGCCGGTGGCGGCGTCGAACGCGGCGACGAAGCCGCGGATGCCGAACTCGCCGCCGGAGACGCCCACCATCACCCGGCCCTCGGCCGCCAGCGGCGCCAGCGTCATGTAGTAGCCGGCGCCGTAGTCCTCCACCTCGGCTTCCCAAACCACCGCGCCGGAGGCGGCATCGAGGGCGACCAGATAGCAATCCGCAGTGGCCATGAACACCAGCTTGCCGTGGAGGGCCACGCCGCGATTGGTGGGATGCATCTGCGCCAGGTCCTCCGGCAGTTCGCGCCGATAGCGCCAGCGCTGCTCTCCGGTGGCCGCATCGAGGGCGATCACGTGGTTCTGCGGCGTGGTGACGAACATCGCCCCGTCGTTCACCACCGGCGGCGCCTGGTGCCCCTCCCGCAGGCCGGTGGAAAAGGTCCACAGCGGCTTGAGGCCCGCCACGTTCTCGGTGTTGATCTCCGCCAGCGGGCTGTAGCCCTGGGAGTCGTAGGTGCGCCGGTACATCAGCCAGTTCTCCGGCGCCGGATTCGCGAGGCGCGCGTCCGTGACCGGCGCGTAGCCCTCTTCCTCTTCCTCTTCCTCTTCCTCTTCCTCTTCCTGCCCCTGCCCCTGCCCCTGCGCCGCAGCCGCCCACACGACAGCGGCGACGGCGCCGATCCACAGCTTCATCCGAATTTGCCTTCCCGCCGGCCGCGTTGGCGTCGAGCTTGGCGCATCGGCGGTGGAGGTACAAGGGAAGGCAGGCTCGAGAGCGAAGCAGGGCGAGCGTCCGCGTTGTGCCGCATGGGGAGGGCGGGCCGGTCGAGCATGGGTGGGTTGACGCACCGCACGGCAAGCGGTATGAACCACGCCAGTCAGTGCGGAGCGCGATGCGATGGCGACGGCAGCGGCAGGCGGAGCGGGCGCGGCGGCGGTGGAGGGCATCGACGTCCCGAACGTCACCGCCTGGGCCGTGGAGCACATCGCGAACCTGGCGCCGCCGCTGGCCTTCGAGCTGATCGCCGGCGGCCATTCCAACCTCACCTACAAGTTCACCGACGCCAGCGGCAATGCCTACGTGCTGCGGCGTCCGCCCTTGGGGCACATCCTGGAGAGCGCCCACGACATGGCCCGGGAGCATCGAATCATCTCGGCGTTGGCGGCCACCGACGTACCGGTGCCGGCCACCTACGGCCTGTGCGAGGACCGAGCGGTGAACGGCCAGCCCTTCTACGTGATGGCCTTCGTGGACGGCGTGGTGCCGCACGACGCCAAGTTGGCCGCCGCCATCCCCGCAGCCGAGCGCCGCAGCGCCGGCGAGCACATCGTCGAGGTGCTGGCGACGCTGCATCTGGTGGACGTGGACGCCGTCGGCCTCGGCACGCTGGCTCGCAAGGAGGGCTACGTGGCCCGCCAGCTCAAACGCTGGACGCAGCAGTGGGAGGCCACCAAGACCCACGAGATCCCGGAAATGGAGGAAAGCGCCCGGCTGCTGCACGAAGACATGCCCGCCCAGGTCGGCGCCGCCATCGTTCACGGCGACTACCGCATCGGCAACATGATGATTCGGAACGGACGCATGGCCGCGCTGCTGGACTGGGAACTCTGCACGCTCGGCGATCCGCTGGCGGACGTCGGCTACATGCTGAACAACTGGACGCAGCCTGGCGAAACGGGCGCCGAAGCCAATCCCACCGGCGCCGGCGGATTTCCGAGCCGCGACCACGTATGCGCCGTCTACGCCGCCCGAACGGGGCGGGACCTCGGCCGCATCGACTACTACCGCGCCTTCTCCCACTGGCGTCTGGGCGCCATCGCCCAGGGCGTGTACAAGCGCTATCTGGTGGGCGCGATGGGCAAGAACCGGGACTTCGACCTGGAGAAGTACAAGCTCGGCATCCATCAGCGCGCGGAGTCCGCCCTGGCGCTGCTGAGCTGAGGGACGCCGCTAGCGCTCCCGCGCCCAACCGCGCCTGAAAATAGAAATAGACCCTGCGCCACAAGCGGAAGGAGCGCGGGAAGGGGCAAAAATGGCAGGCTCCGCGGCGCCTCCCTGCGCCAAGCGGAGCCTTCGAGGTACAGCGACGACAGGGGCGGGGGGAAGGGGAAGGAGCAGGGAGGTGCCCCCGCCGTCGCTGCCTCAATTTCGGTGGCGCCAGTCCTTCTCGACTGGCACTTCGCTCACCTGTCCTGTACGTTGAACGATGCGTGGAGGCATTGTCAAGCATTTTTCTACATATTTTTGTACAGGACTAGGACCGACCCTTGGACACGATGCCACAACGTCTCAGTTCGGCGCGACGAGCAGCCCGTGGCGCTCGACAAGCCGTTGCAGCGCCAGTTCCACCTGCGCTCGGCCCAGGCGCAGGTGGGCCTGGAGCGGCTGGTGGTCGTCCGCGCCGTCGCAACGATCGCCGTGGGCGTCGAGGGCGTTGAGGGCGGCGACGAGTTCGGCCAGGTGGCGCGGACACTCGCAGGGCGCACGGTCGGCCATCTGGTCGATGTGGTCCAACTCGTCGTCGCTGTACAAGCGAGCGCCGTCGCCGTCCTCGGCATCGAACGACATCGTCCCCAGCAGATCCTCGACGGCATCCCAGCCGGCCGGCCATCGGAGCAGTGGAACGCCCGCCGCTTGCAAACGCGCATGGTCCTGCTTCGAAGTGAATCGGTAGGCCGCGGCGATCTTGGCCTTCGGAAAGAGATTGCTAATGGAATCAATCGGTTCCGGAGTCAACGATGGCATATGTACGAACACTGCATCGAGCGCCGGCAAGGCCCCTGCAAGGGCCTGCGCGGCTTCCAGCGTGACCCACTTTGCCACCACGTTGGCCTGCGGGCCCACGGCTTCGCGGTGCGCCTTCACCAACGGCCCGCCGATCAGGCCGAGGCGCGGTACGCCGTCCCCGGCGCCGTCGCCGGCTTGCGGCGCGACGCGCAAGCGGGCGGCCAGTTCGCCTTCGTCCAGCCCGACGACCTCGCTGATGGAGTCGCCTTGGTCCAGCAGCGCCTTGACGGCCAGCAGTCGGTCCACCTGGGCAGCACTGTAGAAGCGGGTCTTGCCGATGCGTTCCGCCGGCAGCAGGCCGTAGCGACGTTCCCACGCTCGCAGGCACTCCGGGGTGATGCCAGTGCGCTTGGCCACCGCCCCAATCTTGTACAGATCCTCTGTCACAGTGCGCCATCCTTAGCTGAGGCGTGCATTGTACACGGATGAGGCGAGCCTAGACACAGCCTGTGCAGTTGGAGCAGTTGGATGGCATCTGGACTGTCTGCTTGCGGGAGACGGTTCTGGAGGCGGAGCGTCCGGAGCGTTCGCTGACGGCACCGGGCGCGGTCGGCTGGCGATGGGCGCTGCGGGTGCGCGGACTGCGGGCGCGTCAAGGCTGTAGAGGCCAAGTGTTAAGGTGCGGCGCGGAACTGTGCCGAGGAACCCGTTTGCGTACGCAGCAGGACGCGGCCGACGAGGTGCGGGCGATCATGGATTCCGCCGTGGACGCCATCGTCACCGTGGACGAGCGCGGCGTCATCCGCTCGTTCAACCGAGCGGCCGAGCGTTTGTTCGGCCATCGGCCCGATGAGGCGGTCGGCGAATCCATCAGCCTCTTGATGCCGGAACCGGACCGCTTCCGCCACCAGCAGTACATCGATCGCTACCTGGCGACCGGCGAGGCCCGCGTCATCGGCATCGGCCGGGAGGTGGAGGCGCAGCGCAAGGATGGTTCCCGCGTACCGGTCTATCTGGCGGTGAGCGAGTTTTCGGTTGACGGGGAACGGCGTTTCGCCGGCGTTCTGCACGACGTCTCCGCAGACCTCGAAGCCCGCGAACTCCGGGAGCTGCTGGCCCAGGCCGAGGGCGTCAGCGCCCTTGCCGAGACCACGGCGGCGCTGGCCCACGAACTCAACCAGCCGCTTGCGGCCATCGCCGCCTACGCCCAAGCCGCTCGGCGCCAGGCCGATGGCGGCGCCGGCGAGCTCGTCACCACGCTCGACAAAGTGGTGGAGCAATCGCTGCGGGCAAGCAGCGTGGTGGGCCGCGTGCAGCGCTTGGTGAATGGCCTCGGCGGCGATTCGACGCACTTGCGCCATGCCGACGTCGGCGAGCTGCTGGCGGGCGTGGTGGCGCTGGCCCGCGCCGGCGCCCGCAAGCAGGGCGTCACCGTGACCTTCGAGCGCGCCTCGCGCCTGCCTGCGGTGCGCTGCGATCCGGTGCAGATCCAGCAGGTGGCGCTGAATCTCCTTCGCAACGCCATCGACGCCGTCGCTGCCGCCGGGCGGGCGCACGGCGACGTCGTGCGCCTCTGCGTTCGCCGCGCCGACGGCGCGCTGCGCGTCTGCGTGGAGGACGTGGGCGACGGCGTGGACGGCGAGGCGGTGTTCAAGCCCTTCCACACGAACAAGCGGCACGGCATGGGCCTGGGACTCGCCATCTGCAACACCATCGTCGCCAACCACGGCGGCAGCCTGGGCTTTCGCAACAATGCGCCGCGTCCCGGCGCGACCTTCCATTTCACCCTGCCGTTGCCAAGCGATGCGTCCGACGCTGGCTGAAGCCGCGCCCACCGTGTTCGTGGTGGACGACGACGAAGGGCTGCGGGACGCCATGGCCACGCTGCTCGAAGCCGAAGGCTTGGCTTGCGAGACCTACGCCGACGCCGCGTCCTTCCTGGACGGACTCGCCGACTGGCGGCCGGAGTCCTGCGCCTGCCTGGTGCTGGATCTGCGCCTGCCGGGGCCGAGCGGCCTGGACGTGCAGGAGCGGCTCAACGCCTGCGGCATCGACATTCCCGTCGTCTTCGTCACCGGCTACGGCGATCTGCCGAGCGCGGTTCGCGCCATGAAGGGCGGCGCCGTGGACTTTCTCGCCAAGCCCTTCGATGCCGAGGTTCTTCTGGCGCGCATCCGCGAGGCGCTGCATGCCCACGCGCAGCGCCGCGACGCGCGCTGCGGCCTGGCGGCGATCCGCGCCCGCGCCGCTACCCTGTCGCCGCGGGAACGGCAGGTGTTCGAGCGCGTTGCCGCCGGCGAAGCCAACAAGAGCGTGGCCATGGAGCTGGGGATAAGCGCAAGGACGGTGGAGATACACCGCAGCCGCCTGATGAAGAAGATGCGCGCCCGCAGCCTGGCCGAGCTGGTGCGCATGAAGCTCGCGCTCGACGACGACCGATCTGGCAGCTAGCAGGAACGCCAGCCGCTCGGCAGGTTTCGCCAGAATTTGGCCAAGGCGGTAACCGGCGCGCCGCCGGCTTGGCGACTAACCAGCCGCCAGTCGGCCAATGGCGAACATGGCACGGATGATGCATTGTCGCCGGCATGGGCCTCATCCGCATCTTCGTAGAGCATCGCCTGGCCGCCAACCTCGGCATGGTGCTGATGGTGCTGGCCGGGGTCTGGGCCATCGGCCAGCTCACCGTGCAGCTGAACCCGAACCAGCCGCGGCCCTACGTCAACGCCGACATCGGCTGGCGCGGCGCAAGCGCAGAGGACGTCGAGAAGCTCGTTACCACGCCCCTCGAGCAGCAGCTCAAGACCATCCCGGACGTGCGATCCGTCTGGAGCGTCACCCGCGACGCCGGGGCCTTCGTGCAAGTGGAGATCGAGCCGGACGCGAACTTGCAGGACGCGGTGGACCGCGTGAAGCAGGGCGTGGCGCAGATCCGCAGTTTTCCGCCGGAGATCGAACCGCCGCAGGTGTACGCCTTGCGGCAGCGGGATCTGGTGGCCGCGGTGCTGGTAACCGGCAGCGGCGACCTCGAGGAGCTGATCCCCCTGGCCCGGGCCATGGAAGACGAACTGCTCGGCCGCGGGCTGGACATGGTGGAGTTCGTCGGCCTGCCGCGCCAGGAAATCGCCATCCAGGTGGAGAGCCGAACGCTGCTCGAGCTCGGTCTCACCTTCGACGAACTCGGCGCGCAGCTGGCCGCGCTCTCCACGGACGCTCCCGGCGGCACCATCGGCACCGGGGCGCTGGCGCGCCAGCTGCGCAGCCTAGACCAGCGCCGCGGCGCCGCCGAGTTCGAAGCACTGCCGATTGCCACCGCCAGCGGCGGCCTGGTGCGCCTCGGCGACGTGGCCACCGTGGAACGCCGCCCGCTGGTGGACCAGCCCTACCTCATGGTGCGCGGCCAGCCGGCCATCGCCCTGTTCGTGCGCCGGGACATGGAAACGGACTCGCTGCAGGCGGCGGAGAACCTCAACGCCTATCTGGAGGCGAAGCGGCCGACGCTGCCGGAGGGCGTTGGCGTCAACCTGTTCCTCGAAGCCTGGGCCTTCATCCGCGACGAGCTGCGGCTGATCCTGGGCAACGGCGCCGGCGGCTTGGCGCTGGTGATAGTCGCGCTGGTGATCTTCCTGCGCGCCATGCCGGCGTTCTGGGTGACGATGGGCATTCCGGTCACCTTCATGGCGTCGCTGCTGGGCTTCCATCTGCTCGGCGGCACCATCAACGCCGTCAGCCTCATCGGCTTCATCATGGCCCTCGGCATCGTCGTGGACGACGCCATCGTGGTCGGCGAGGAGTCGCTGACGCAGTTCGACGCCGGCAAGGCGCCCGCCGAGGCCGCCGCTGCCGGGGCCCGGCGGATGTTCGCGCCGGTGGTGGCGTCTTCGCTGACGACGCTGTGCGCCTTCACGCCGCTCCTGGTCGACGACTCGGCGCCGCTCGTGGAGATCGCGGCCATCATGGCGGTGGTCATCGCCGCCTCCCTGGTGGAGTGCTTCCTGATCCTGCCGGGCCACCTGCGCCACGCTTTCGAGCGCTCCTCGAAGCGCCCGCCGAGCGCGCTGCGGCAGCGCTTCAACGCCGGCTTCGAACGCTTTCGGGACGGGCGGTTTCGGACCCTCGTCGAGGCCGCGATGGCGAATCGAGGCGTGGTGGTGGGCAGCGCCTGCGGCATGTTCCTGGTGATGCTGCTGGTGTGGATGACCGGTTGGCTGAAGACGGAGCTGAACCTGAACCTGGATTTCGAGGAGATTCGGGCGGACGTGCGTTTCGTGGCCGCGGACGATCCGCCGGCCAGGAGAGCCTTCATCGCCCACCTCGAAGAAGCGCTGGCGGCCACGGACGCGGACCACGGCGGCAACAACCTGGTGAACCACCTGGTGCAGATGAACACTGCGAGCATCAACAACGAGTGGAAGAACGGGCCCCAGTTCGCCTCCATTCGCGCCGAAATGGTGTCGCCGGAGAAGCGAACGCTCTCCGCCGACGAGTTCGCCGCCCGCTGGCTGGAACGGGTGCGGCGGGCGCCGGTGGTGGACGCGCTGGCCATCGCCCGGGACCGGCGCTGGTCCTCGGATTTCTCCATCCTGCTCAAGGGCGCGGACGCGGCGACGCTGAAGCGCGCCGCGGACGACGCCATCAGCGAACTGGCGACCCTGCGCGGCGTCTCCAACCTCCGCGACAACCTGCCCTGGGGCAAGGACCAGTGGCTGCTGAACCTCACCACCGAAGGGCGGGCGCTGGGCCTCTCCACCGGCGAACTCGGGCGCCAGCTGCGGGCCGCCTACGACGGCCGCCGCATCCAGATCTTCCAGGATCGGGAGAACGAGCTGGAGGTGCGGCTGATGCTGCCGGAGGCCGAACGCACCGACATGGCCAGTATCGGCCGGTTCCCGGTGAAGACGCCAGCCGGCACCATGCTGCCGCTGGCGACCGTGGCGGACATGGAGGCGCGGCGCGGCATCGACGCCATTCGCCACCACAACACCCAGCGCACGCTCACGGTGCGCGGCGACGTGGACCCCGCCGTCATCACCGGCGGCGAGGTGGTGGCCTACTTCAACGAGCGCATCGCCGGCCGGCTGGCGCAGGAATACGGCATCGACACCGGCCTCGACGAGCTGAGCCTGGCGCAGGCGGAAGCCGCCAGCGACTTCGCGCTGCAGTTTCCCATCGCGCTGGCGCTGATCTACGTCGTGCTGGCGTGGGTGTTCGCCTCCTGGAGCTGGCCGCTGGCAGTGATGGCGGCCATTCCCCTCGGGCTCACCGGAGCCCTCGTCGGCCATGTGCTGCTCGGCCTGCACATCAATCCGATGTCGCTCTTGGGCCTCTTCACCCTCACCGGCATCATCGTCAACGACTCGATCATCCTGGTGAGCACCTACAAGCGCCTGGTGGGCGACGGCGCCGCGCCCAGGGACGCCATCGTCGACGCGGTGTGCCGGCGGCTGCGGCCGGTGCTGCTCACCTCGGTGACGACCATGGCCGGGCTGATTCCGCTGATGCTGGAGCAGGCCCCCATCGGCGCCATGTTCAAGCCGCTGGCGGCCGCCATCTGCTTCGGCCTCCTGTACGGCACGCTGCTGGTGCTGGTGGTGATTCCGGTGCTGCTGTCCCTCGTCATCGACGGCCAGGCGCGGCTTGCCGGCTGGTCCCAAAGGCGGGGCCAGCGCGGCGTTCCGGCATGGCTGGGCCGAGCGGGGCGGCGGCTGACGCATGGAGGGGGCCTTCGATGACGGCCCCCTCCATGCCTTCCCCGAGGCCGGGGGCGAGCCGCCTGGCGCGGGTTCGAGCGCACGGCCGCGCGCTGCTGGCGCGGCCGAAGCGGAAGACCTGGCTGCTCCTCGGCATCGCCTTCGCCACCCTGCTGGCGAGCACTGCGCTCATCGCCTTCGCGCCGGAACCCGCCCACCGCCCCATCCACCGGACCGCGGTGCCGGTTGCCAGCGAGGTGGTTGCCCTGGGCAGCTTCTCGCCGGAGCTGAGCCTCTACGGCCGGGTCGAGACGCCCCACGCCGCCAGCCTGACGGCGCTGGTCTCGGCAACGGTAGCGAGCCTCGAAGCCCGGGAGGGGGATCGGGTTGCCGCCGGGGACCTCTTGGTGCAGCTGGACGAAACCGACGCCCGACTGCTGCTCCGCCGGCGCCGGGCGGAGCTGGCGGAAGCCGAGGCCGATCTGCAGGCGCTGCTGCTCGCCGGCCAGGACGATCGCGAGGTGCTCGCCCACCAGCAGCAGCTCCATGCCCTAGCCTTAGACAAGGTGGCAAGACACCGGCAGCTGCGCGAGCAGGGCTCGATTGCCGGCGAGACGTTGAACGGCGTGCTGCAGGAGAGCCACGCCCAGGCCATTGCCCTCTCCCGGCAGCGCAATCTGGTGCAGGGCTTCGAGCACCGCTTGGCGAGAGCCGAAGCGCAGCGGGACCGTGCCGCCGCGGCCGTCGCGGAAGCGGAGGCGGGCCTGGCAAGGTGCCGCATCGAGGCGCCGTTTTCCGGCCGCGTCACGCGCATCGCCGTGGCACCGGGGGAACTGGTGTCGCCGGGACGCGCGGTGGCGGAGATCTACGACGACAGGACGCTGGAAATCCGGGTGCAGATCCCCACCGCCCACCTGCCGGCGTTGCAGCAGGCGCTGGCCGACGGCGAACCGCCCGCCGCCAGCATGGACTTCGGCGCCTACCAGGCCGAAGGCGAACTGGTGCGCCTGGTGGGCGCCGTGGCGGAGGGCCAATCCGGCGTCGACGGCCTCGTGCGTCTCGACGCTGGCGAGGCGCCTCCGGACCTTGGTCGCGCCGTGGGCCTGCGCCTTAAGCTCCCGCCGGTCTCCGACGTCGCGGCAGTGCCGGTCCAAGCCGTGTACGGCCAACGCCGGCTGTTCCTGATCGAAGACGGCCTGCTGACGGGCATCGACGTGGACCGCTTCGGCGAGACGACCACCGCCGAAGGCCAGCAACGCCTGCTGGTGCAGGCCGAGGCCCTCGAGCCCGGCGCCCGCATCCTGGTCTCGCAACTGTCGAACGCCGTCACCGGGCTGCGGGTGACCACCGGGGGCGATGGCGGCGAAGACGCCGAGACGGAGAGCGGGGCGGAGGAGTCCTGACGAGGGCGCGGGCGCCATTCGACCCAGCTGGCTGAGAGCTTCCCCGCGCCTGCGAACGGCGACCACCAAAGCCGCGTTGGAGTGATGGTCCAGATCGGCACCCGTGCCGCCAGATCATCCGTCATCGCAATCGGGTTGGCCCACTAGCCACCGCCAGCGCCTTGCCCTAGAATCCTCTCTCGCGGGCGGGTGCGTCGCCCCGCCGGTGCGCTTCGGGATGCCATGACCGCGTTGCTCGTGCTGGAAGACGGCAGTGTTTTCCACGGCCGCTCTGTCGGCGCAAGCGGCTTTGGCGTTGGCGAGGTGGTGTTCAACACCGCCATGACGGGCTATCAGGAGATCCTCACGGACCCCTCCTACGCTCGGCAGATCGTCACGCTCACCTATCCCCACGTCGGCAACACCGGCGTCAACGCGGCCGATGCGGAGTCCGAGCGGCCGTGGGCTGCCGGACTGGTGATTCGGGACTGTCCCCGGCAGCCGTCGAGCTGGCGCCTCGAGCAGACGCTGCCGGACTACCTGGCGGCGAACGACGTCGTCGCCGTCGCCGACGTCGACACCCGCAGCCTCACCCGCCACATTCGCCAGCACGGCGCGTTGGCCGGCTGCGTCGCCGCCGGCGGCGAGGCGAGCGCGGACGCCGCGCTGGCCAGGGCGCGGGCGTTTCCGGGCCTCGGCGGCATGGATCTGGCCAAGGCGGTCACGCGCAGCGCCGCCACCGCTTGGACAGGCGGCGACTGGTCGCCGGAGGGCCGCTATCGGGAAGCCCAGCCGGGCCCCGACGCGCCCCACGTGGTGGCCTACGACTTCGGCGTCAAGCGCAACATTCTGCGGCTGCTGGCGGAGCGCGGCTGCCGCGTCACCGTGGTGCCGGCGCAAACGACCGCCGAAGAGGCGCTGGCGCTGGCGCCAGACGGCGTATTTCTTTCCAACGGTCCGGGGGATCCCGCGCCCTGCGGCTACGCCATTGCCGCCGCGAAGGCGTTTCTGGCGCGGCGGCTGCCGCTGTTCGGCATCTGCCTCGGTCATCAGATTCTGGCGCTGGCGGCCGGCGGGCGAACGGCGAAGATGCCCTTCGGACACCACGGCGCCAACCACCCGGTGCAGGATCTAGCCACCAAGGCCGTGGTGATCACCAGCCAGAACCACGGCTTCGCCGTGGACGGCGAGTCGCTGCCGGGGAACGTGTGGATCACCCACCGCTCGCTGTTCGACGGTTCCGTGCAGGGCATCGCCTGCGCCGATGCGCCGGCGTTCGGCTTCCAGGGACACCCGGAGGCGAGCCCCGGCCCCCAGGACTGCGGCTACCTGTTCGACCGTTTCAAGAACCTGATGCGTCCCGATGCCTAGGCGCGAGGACCTCGAAACGGTGCTGGTGCTGGGCGCCGGGCCCATCGTCATCGGCCAGGCCTGCGAGTTCGACTACTCCGGCGCCCAAGCCTGCAAGGCGCTCAAGGACGAAGGCTGCCGGGTGGTGCTGGTGAACTCCAACCCGGCAACCATCATGACGGATCCGGCCACCGCCGACGCCACCTACATCGAACCGGTGGAGTGGCGAACCGTGGCCCAGGTGATCGCCGCCGAGCGGCCGGACGCGCTGCTGCCGACGATGGGCGGCCAGACGGCCCTCAACTGCGCCCTGGATCTGGTGCGGGAAGGGGTGCTCGAAGCGGCCGGCGTGGAGATGATCGGCGCCAGCCAGGACGCCATCGACAAGGCCGAAGATCGCGAACGGTTCATCGCCGCCATGGACCGCATCGGCCTCGCCACGCCGCGCTCCGCCATCGCCCACAGCGTCGAAGAGGCGCTGCAAGTGCAAAGCCGCATCGGCTTCCCCTGCATCATCCGCCCGTCCTTCACCCTCGGCGGCAGCGGCGGCGGCGTCGCCTACAACCGCGACGAGTTCCTCGTCATCTGCCGCCGCGGCCTGGACCTCTCGCCCACCCGGGAACTCCTCATCGACGAATCCCTGCTCGGCTGGAAGGAGTTCGAGATGGAGGTGGTGCGCGACCGGCGGGACAACTGCATCATCGTGTGTTCCATCGAGAACCTGGATCCGATGGGCATCCACACCGGGGACTCGATCACCGTCGCCCCAGCGCAGACGCTTACGGACAAGGAATACCAGCGGCTGCGCAACGCCGCCATCGCGGTGCTGCGGGAGATCGGCGTCGAGACCGGCGGTTCCAACGTCCAGTTCGCCACGGAGCCGGCAACCGGCCGCATGGTGGTGATCGAGATGAATCCGCGGGTCTCGCGTTCCTCCGCCCTCGCCTCGAAGGCCACCGGCTTTCCCATCGCCAAGGTGGCCGCGAAACTCGCCGTGGGCTACACGCTCGACGAGCTCGCCAACGACATCACCGGCGTCACGCCGGCGTCCTTCGAGCCGGCCATCGACTACGTGGTCACCAAGGCGCCGCGCTTCACCTTCGAGAAGTTCCACCAGGCGGACGACCGCCTGACCACGCAGATGAAGTCCGTCGGCGAGGCGATGGCGATAGGGCGGACCTTCAAGGAATCCCTCCACAAGGCGCTGCGCAGCCTGGAGACCGGCGTCGTCGGCTTCGATTCCCGCGTCGGCGGCATGGACGCAAGCCAGGTGGAAAACGCGCTGACGGCGGAGCTGAGCCGCGCCGGCGCCGAGCGCATCCTCTACGTGGCGGATGCGTTCCGCCTTGGCTACGACGTCGCCGGGGTGGCCGCCGCCACCGGCATCGATCCCTGGTTCCTGAGCCAGATAGCGGACCTCGTAGCGACGGAGGCCGAGCTGGCTGGACGCTCCGAGAAGACCTTGAGCGCCGGCGACTGGCGGCAGCTGAAGCGCGACGGGTTTTCGGACGCGCGCCTTGCGCATCTGCTCGGCGCCACGGAAGACGCGGTGCGGGCGGCCCGGCTTGCCCACGGCGTCGCTCCGGTGTTCAAGCGCGTGGACACCTGCGCCGCCGAGTTCCCCGCCGCTACCGCCTACCTCTACTCCACCTACGAGGAGGAGTGCGAGGCCGAACCGAGCCCGCGGCGCAAGATCATGGTGCTCGGCGGCGGCCCCAACCGCATCGGCCAGGGCATCGAGTTCGACTACTGCTGCGTCCATGCCGCCCTCGCCATGCGCGAGGACGGCTTCGAGACCATCATGGTGAACTGCAACCCGGAGACGGTGTCCACGGACTACGACACCTCGGATCGCCTGTACTTCGAGCCGGTGACGCTGGAAGACGTGCTGGCCATCGTCGATGTGGAACGGCCGGACGGCGTCATCGTGCAGTTCGGCGGCCAGACGCCGCTCAAGCTGGTGGACAGGCTGCACGCTGCCGGCGTACACATCGTCGGCACCAGTTCGGACGCCATCGACCGCGCCGAGGATCGCCAGCGCTTCCAGGCCGTCATCGAGAAGGCGGGGCTGTTGCAGCCGCCCAACCGCACGGCGCGGGATTTGCGGAGCGGCCTCGCCGCCGCCGCCGAGATCGGCTATCCGCTGGTGGTGCGCCCGTCCTACGTGCTTGGCGGTCGGGCGATGGAGATCGTCTACGACGGCGACGAGCTGGCCCGCTACTTCGCCGAGGCGGTGGACGTCTCCAACTCCGCGCCGGTGTTGCTCGATCGCTTTCTGGACCAGGCGGTGGAGGTGGACGTGGATGCCGTCTGCGACGGCGAGCAGGTGGTCATCGGCGCCATCATGCAGCACATCGAACAGGCCGGCGTGCATTCCGGCGACTCCGCTTGCGCCCTGCCGCCCTTCTCGCTGGCGCCGGCGCTGCAAGACGAAATCCGCCGCCAGACGGCGGCGATGGCGCTCGAACTCGGCGTGGTGGGACTGATGAACGTGCAGCTCGCGGTGACGGCGCCCGAGGGCCGGCCAGGCGCCGCCGGGCAGCCCGGCAGCAGCATCTACGTCCTGGAAGCGAACCCGAGGGCCTCGCGCACCGTGCCTTTCGTTTCCAAGTGCATCGGCGTCTCGCTGGCGAAGGTGGCGGCGCGGTGCATGGTGGGCGAGTCCCTGGCCGAGCAGGGCTTCACGCGGGAGGTGATTCCCAACTTCATGTGCGTCAAGGAATCCGTCTTTCCGTTCCCGAAGTTCCCGGGCGTGGACCCGATTCTCGGCCCCGAAATGAAGTCCACGGGGGAAGTGATGGGCGCTGGCGACACCTTCGCGGAAGCCTTCGCCAAGGCGGCCTTGAGCGCCGGCGTGCGCCTGCCCCGGGGCGGCAAGGCGTTCGTGAGCGTCAAGCCCTCGGACCGGCCCTTCGTCGGCAAGGTGGGACGCTCCCTCGCCGAGCTCGGCTTCGACATCGTCGCCACCCGCGGCACGGCCCGGGAGCTGGCCGCCGCCGGCGTAGCCTGCGACGTCGTCAACAAGGTGACGGAAGGCCGGCCGGACATCGCGGATCTGCTGAAGAACGAAGCCGTCGACTTGATCGTCAACAGCACCGAAGGGCGCCAGGCGGTGGCGGATTCGGCGGTGATTCGCCGGCTCGCGCTGCAAAACAAAGTGTGCTACACAACCACCTTGGCCGGCGGCGAAGCGTTCTGCACGGCCATTCGCGACGGCCGGGTGGACAAGGTGCGGCGCCTGCAGGACCTGCACGCCGGGCTGGGGTCGTAGCAGCGTGCGGACGCGCCGAACATCCGCGACCAGTCCGCTCCCGCACAGCAAGGTGCGCGGGCGAGGCATCGCGGCCGGATGGCGGAAGCACGGTAGAAGCAGGACAGCCAGATGACGCCAATGACCGTGACCGGCGCGGCACAGCTGCGGGAGGAGCTTGCCGAGCTCAAGAACGTCCTGCGCCCGGCCATTGCCAAGGCCATCGGCGCGGCCCGGGAACACGGCGATCTGCGCGAGAACGCCGAGTACCACGCCGCCAAGGAGCGCCAGGGCCTCGCCGAGGCGCGCATCCGCCACATCGAATCCCGGCTGGCGGACGCGCAGGTGATCGACATCGCCAAGATCCCCCCCGCCGGCAAGGTGATCTTCGGCGCCACGGTGACGCTCTACGACCACGAGGCGGACGCCGAGGTGCGCTACAAGATCGTCGGCGAGGACGAAGCGGACTTGAAGCAGGCCAAGCTCTCCGTGATGTCGCCGCTGGCCAAGGCCCTCATCGGCAAGGCCGAGGGCGACGCGGCCGTGGTGGCGACGCCTGGCGGCGAACGCGAGTACGAGATCGTGGCCATCGCCCACTTCTGAGCTAGCGTACCGCTTCCGAATCAATATGCGTCTCGACGGCGCCAGCCCCGTCGCGGGAAAACAAGCGCACGTCGTGCTGCGGGCGGTATATCCTAGTCTTGGACATGCCGAAGCGACGCTGGGGCGGTTTGCCATTACCACGTCAATTCGCAAACGGACCACTAGCGCCAGGGCAGGCCAGGGCAGGAAGGCGGGCTTGGGAGGGAACATGAAACCCTTGCGCCTGACCGCGATGGCTCTGCTGGCCCTCACGTTCCTTGGCGGCAGCCGCCCGAACGCCGCTGCGCCATTCGCGATAGACGCCGAGTTGGCTGCGGACCTGCCCTGGCTGCGGACCCTCTGTGCGCCACTGTGGGCGGAACTGTCCCCGGACTGCATGGCCGAGCTGGATCGCGTCTATCTGGATCGAGACGCAGGCCGCAACCTCGGCTTCGACGCCGTGGCAGAGGCGGCCGCATCGCCGTTCGGAAGGGCCGCAGCCGCCGGATCGGTGACTTGGCGCGAGGTGTTCGAGGACCCGCGGGCGCTGCGCGGCACCGTCCGTCGAGCAGCCGACAACCCGCAGTGCCAGGCGAAGCGCGGCGAGGCGCCGCACCACTTGCGCGAGGCCTGCGCGGCGGACGCCTTCGCCCGGCTGTCCGTGCTGCACGGCGCCTGCGGCAGGACGCGCCATTGGGGCCTCGAACTGGTCGACCAGCCGAACGAGTGGGCCGCCTATTGGGAGCGGGCTCGCGAGCATCTGGACCCGACGGCCGAGGGCCGCCGCGACCGCCTGGCTGCGCTCGAGGAGAGCGAGCTGCACTTTGCCTGGCGCTTGCGGAAGTGCCGCGGCACCGTGGCGGCGCGGCAGCGGATCGTCACCGTGCGGAAGACGCCCGTCCAGTTCCGCTTCCGGGGCCAGGAGCTGGAGCTCCTGGTTGCCGCCGCCCGGCTCGGCAGCCCCTGGGCGAACGCACGGCTGGGCGCTTGGAACCCCGCCGACTTCGCCGATTCGGATGCCGTCTGGCCTTGGGCCGTAGCGCCCAGGGTGGTGGAAGTTCGCACCATACGACGACGACTCGCCGCGGACGGAACGCTGCGCTGGACATACGCGAACGGCGACGAGGCCTGGTTCGACGACCACGGCGTACCCACCCACTGGTACTCGGAAAGCGGCGAAACGGAAACCGGCTCGAACACGATGCTTGGCAAGCGGCAGCGGCCGAGGTCCGCCGCCTGGGTGGACGACGGCGGCCTGTCGCGCTGGCAGGACTACGACGGCGTGGAGCACTGGATCGACGCCGACGGGGCCGAGCACTGGATCGACTTCGACGGCGTCGAGTGGGTGCTGCTGCCCCCGGAGGTGGCGCCGGAGGAGCTCCCTCGCGTAGCCGAACGGACCACCGGCGACTACGTCGGTACCGAGGATCTCTCGGCAACGGGCGACTTCGACGGCGACGGCCAGCCGGACGAAGCGTACTTCGTACGGGCCCGAGGCACCTACCTGCTCGTCCTCGACAGGAGCGGAGCGGAGGCGCCCGTGTTCCTGGGTGCCGAGATGGCTTCCGTCTCCCGAATAGGCGTGCGCACGCTGCCGCCCGGCAAATACACGGCCTTCTGCGCGGACCGGTTCGCACGCAGGGGGACGAGGGACTGCCCCGAGCGCGAGCTGCGGGAACTCAACACCACGCACGACGCGATCTTGCGGATCTATTTCGAGGCGGCGGCGTGGATTGTGTATTGGAACGATGGCCGCCTGTACGAGCTCTACTACATGGACTAGCGAGGCTGCGCCTCAGACAGTCAAGGCTGCGAGTCCAGGTGGAAGAACGCCGTCTTGCCGCGGGCCCAACTCCCGTCGCAGCCTGGGCTGGAGCTTGCAAGGCCGTGGCTGCTGCTCGTCGCCGCCCTGCCCGTCGGCCGGTTCCCACTCGCGTTCATCGCAATCCACGCGGCGGCTGGCGATTCGGCGGCAGGTTGCCCGGCCAGTCCGGCCGTGCGCGAACAAGACACCGCACCCACTGCGCGTCCACCTCGAAGCGCGGTTCCTCCTGCGCGTTGGCGTTAAGCGCTGCGCGCACCTCGGCAAGGCCGACGCCGAAACGCTGCACGAGGCCGGCAACGCGCATCGCGTCCGCCAAGTTCGGATTGCGGTAGTCCACCAAGCCAGGCCGGCCGAAGTTGTCCGGCGTGACCTGCCCGTACGGCCCGCCTGGGCTGGTGATTTCAACGTGTTCGGCGAACCAGTGCAGCGCAACCGGGCTGTTCGTGCCTTCGTAGGAACGATGCAGCACCGCGTTGCGCACCAGCTCCCGCAATGCCGCCACGGCGTAAGTGGCGCGGCGGACTTCCGTGCGTCCAAGCTGCACGGATTCACGGACGTTGGCGCGCAATAGACGGTCCACCTCCGCCATCGCATCCGCGAGCGGGCCCTCGATCCGCTCGTTGTCGAGAATGGGGGCGGCGCGCTCTTCGCCATCGAAGCGCACGAACTGCACGTAGGCGCCCGGCAGGAAGCGCGCCGGCTTGGGGCACAGCGCGAGGATGCCGAGCACAGTCGGCGTGGGATCGTCCGGGTGGACGATCATCTTCGTCGCCGCGAGGCGTTCCTCCACGGTGCGGTCGTTGCGCGCCAGCACCTCCGCGGCGAACGCCTGCGGCAAGTGAAGATACTGGAAGCGCGGCAGGTCGATGTCCGCAAGGGTTGCGCCGCGCACCGGCGCCAAGTCGAAGGGCGCGTCGCCATGCCTGCGCTTTTCGTTCAGCATGCGTTCGTCCTGGGCGCTGGCGATGCTTCGTCGCGGGCCGACGCGGGTCCAGATGCGGCCCTGGTAGCGCACCGGGGGCGAATCGGCCGGCGCCACCATCACGACCGCGATGTCCGCGCCCGCCAACCGCCGTTTGCTCACCGTCATGGTGGGGATCGGCAGAATGTTGCCGTCCGTCTTGCAGTGCGCGAGGTGCAGCAACAGGGCGTCGTTGATCTCCAGCCCCGACGGCGAGCCGTCGTCGCGAGCGCCCACGAAGACAACGCCCGGCCGACGGTGCCCGGGCAAGTCGTTGGCGAACGCGCAAATGGCTTGGCGCACGGTTCTTGGCGCCGCCCCGGCAAAGGTCTCCTTGCGTTCGACCAGATCCGACTCCACGTCCGCGAGCAGCGCTTCGAGTTCGGCATCGGTGTAGAAGTGCATGGCGTCTCGTGGCAGCGCGGCCGTCTGCAAGTCACGTCGTTGCAACCGTGCGGATTGTAGGTCAGGGACGCCGACGCGGGCGACGGACGTGCCGCCGCCACCTTCGGTAATTCCTTATAGCCGCGCATCCGCGGAGGTAGTTCGATATGCCTCGTGTCCGCATCGCCTCGGCTAGGAATGGAACCAGAGCACATTCCCCAACTGGCCGCCGCCGGGCTCTCGGCCGCGGCGGTGGTGCTGTGCGGCGCCGGCTACGCGCTGCTGCTGGCGCTCGGCCGCGCGCGGGGCTCCGCCGTTCTCCGCCGCGCCGCCTTGATCGCGTACGCGGGCGTGGTGCTGGCCGCGGCGGGGCTCTCCTGGGCGCTGGAGCTGCAAGGGCCGTGGCTGCTGCTCGTCGCCGTCCTGCTCGTCGGCTACTTCGTCGCGCCCAGGGCGGTGTGGCGGCTGTCGGTGGCGACGCATCGGCATCCCGGGGGCGACGATGGCTGACGCGGAGAGCGCACCGTGGTGGGCCGCCGAGGACTTCTGGCGCAAGTGCGCCATCTTCGTCACCGCGTTCATGGCGCTGGCGCTCATCCTGCTCACCTTCCATTCGCTGGCGGCCATTCAGAGCGGCGCAGGCCGGGTGCCGGCGTACTCCGTCGTCAACCACCGCATCGACTACCGGATGGATCGTGAACGCGGCTACCAGGTGCCGGTGATCGGCGAAGAAGCGCCGCTGTTCGGGCGCAAGCTCACGGAAGCCGAGGCCGAGGAACTGGTCGATCTGGGCAAGCTCACGGTGCAGGCGAAGAACTGCATGAACTGCCACACGCTGCTCGGCAACGGCGCCTACTACGCGCCAGACCTCACCAAGGCTTGGCTGGACCCGGGCTGGGGCAACGAACAGGCGCGGGAGACCTTGATGACGCTGTTCCTCAAGGATCCGATTGCCAACGCCCGCACCTTCGGCACCGGCCGGCGCATGCCGGACATGGACCTCACGGACGACGAAGTGCGCGGCGTCATCGCCTTCCTGAAGTGGATGTCCGCCGTGGACACCAACGGCTTCCCGCGTGGCTTCACCCCGCTGCCGCAGGGAGGCGCGTGATGGCCGAAGCCGCCGTGGACATGCCCGCGGGCGGGGTTGGTGTTTCTGCCCGGCCCGTCTCCGCCGAAGCGACGCCGTTGAGCGCGGCGCAGCGGTTGGCGCTCAAGTACTTCCTCGTGGCGATGGTGCTGTTCTTCGCGCAGATGGTGTTCGGCTTGATCGCCGGCCTGCAGTTCCTGATGCCGGACTTCCTGCACGGCGTGCTGGACTTCAACGTCAACCGCATGGTGCACATCAACGCCATGATCGTGTGGATGCTGTACGGCTTCATCGGCGCCATCTACTGGCTGGTGGAGGACGAAGCCGGCGTGCCGCTGGTGGGCATCCGCATCGCCCAGGCCACGTTCTGGGTGCTGACGACCGCCGTGGCGGCGGTGGTGGTGGTGTTCCTCGTCGTGCAGGCGGGGCCCGGCGAGATGCGCAGCATCTGGCTCATCAACGAAGGGCGCGAGTACATCGAGGCGCCGCGCTGGGCGGACATCGGCATCGTCGTGTGCATGGCGGCGTTCTTCTACAACGTCGCCGCCACCTTCATGAAGGGGCGCTGGAGCGGCATCTCCGGCACGCTGGTGCTGGACCTCATCGCGCTCGCCGGGCTGTACTTCGCCGGCATGTTCTACACCACCAACCTCTCGGTGGACCAGTACTGGTGGTGGTGGGTGGTTCACCTGTGGGTGGAGGCCACCTGGGAAGTGCTGGTGGGCTGCATCATGGCCTGGGGCTTGATGAAGACCCTGGGCGTGCGGCGCAGGATCGTCACCACCTGGCTGTACATCGAGGTGGCGCTGATGTTCGGCTCCGGCATCCTCGGCCTCGGCCACCACTACTTCTGGATCGGCACGCCGGAGTACTGGCTGGGCATCGGCGGCTTCTTCTCGGCCCTCGAACCCGTGCCGCTGGTGGCGATGGTGGTGCATGCCGTCTACGACGCCGGCCGGCACGGCTTCCAGAGCAACAACCACCCGGCGCTGGCGTGGCTCATCGCCCACGCCTTCGGCAACTTCCTGGGCGCCGGCGTGTGGGGCTTCATCCAGACCCTGCCGCAGATCAACATCTACACCCACGGCACCCAGTGGTCTGCGTCCCACGGCCACCTGGCGTTCTTCGGCGCCTACGCCACCATCGTGGTGGCCTTCGTCTACCTGGCCCTGCAGCGCTGGCGCGGCGACGTGTGGATGTCCGGCGACCTGCCGGACCGCGGCTGGAAGTGGAAGTGGGCGCTCGCTCTGCTGAACGTCGGGGCCTTGGGCATGACCATCGCGCTGCTGATCGCCGGCTACGAGCAGTCGTTCACGGAACGCGCCATCGGCGGCTCGACGTGGCAGGCCTACTTCGAGGGGCAGACGACGATGTGGTTCGTGCAGGCGATGTACTGGCGCATGGTCTTCGGCGTGATGATGACCCTCGGCCTGGTGCTGCTGCTGTGGGACTTCCTCGCCATCGGCCGAAACGAGACCCGCCCGGCGAAGCCCGTCCCCCGCGAACCGGACGCCCCATGAGCGCAAGACGCGGCTGGACGCTGTTCGCGGCCTTCGCCATTGGTGCGCTGCTGCTGGCGTGGCCGCGCACCGCCGTGGCGGTCGGCGACGCCGATGCCGGCGCCGCCAAGGCCGCCCTCTGCGCCGCCTGCCACGGCCAGAACGGCATCAGCAGCAATCCGCTGTGGCCAAGCCTGGCGGGGCAGCAGGAGGCGTATCTGGCCAAGCAGATCAAGGCGTTCCGCGACGGCGAACGGTCGGACGTGTCGATGCAGCCGTTCGTGGCGAACTTGACGGATCAGGATGTCGAGGATCTGGCGGCGCATTACGCGGGGCTGTCGCCTTGCCCTTGAGGCGCTGGTTCCAACTGCGCCCACAAACGGTCGGTTGACGCGAGCGCGGGCACCCAATACGATTCGGGTGATGGGGCGACGGGCCGTGTCTGCCAGAGTACGGGCTCCGACACCCGACTGCCTGCTCTAGGGGCGGTTCGGTTGCCAGCGTGTCCGCTGTCGCGCATGACGTCGTGACTCCATGCGGTTTTCGGCAGATGGAAGCGGGATAAGGCGTGTCCATGCTTCCAATTGAGACCTCGCTATGCATTTGACAGCACGACTCGCTTGGCACGACAGCGGATGGAATGGCACCATCTGCCAGCAACCCCAGTGCAATACTTATTGCGTTGGCAGCCAGTCTTATCCTGGCGACGTAATAGCCAGACAACGCGATGTCCGGCGCGAGACGGACAATGCTGGCCGCCCTGTGACATCTCTGCAAGGGCCCGACTTGCCGCCCTGCGTCTACAGTGTGAACGCGTTTGGCGACGCTACGATCAAGGGTTTCTCCAACCCTCCCGATTGGATGCGCGAGGGCGCAGCGAGAACAGAGTGGGACATCCCACCGGCAACGGTTTGCGTGTGGCCCTACGAGGAGGTCTTTTCTGAAGAAGTAAAGGACAATCAAGGGCGATACGACAACGACGCCCGTGCCCAAAAGGTTGAGGAGTTCATCGCGGACATCAAGGCAGACACAAGCCTTATCTTCTATTACGCGAATTATTCAAATCCGTTCTCCGAGGACGAACGCCCGCGCTATGTGCTGCTGGGCGTCTCCCGAGTACGGCAAATCGGCCCGGCACTTCACTACGCCGACACTACGGAATATGTACGCCGGCGGTACGCCGGCGGCATGATCTGGGCCCGCAACATCACGTCCCACTATCCGGAACAAGGTCTGAGACTGCCCTACCATCGCTACCGCGATGACCCTGAAACTCTCGCACGCTTGGTCGTTTTCCCGGAGAACCCGCGCGTATGTAAGTACGGTGCCCGGCGCATAACGGACGACGACGCGATCGGCCTTCTGGAACAGTTCCTCAGCGCCGTTGAGCAACTGCGTCACATTGGCGACGATAGTGAAAATTGGGATCAGCGCCAAGAGTGGATACTCGGCTGCATCACCGACTTGTGGCACCGCCGCGGTCTTTACCCGGGCTTACCCAATGTTCTTCGCCTGCTGGGTGCCACTGCCTCCGTGAGGCCGGTGATCGAATCGATAAATGCAGGCAAAGCCCAAGAGATACATGCGGAGGTTTTCGCTGCACTTGACGAAGGTCGGGAAGCATCGGAGATCGGCCTTACTGACCGTCCTTTGGAGAGGGCCTCTCGTCAGTGGAAGCTTCGTACCGAGGCAGAACGCGCACTGCTCGCATCTTTGCTGCCACGCTTGGATCTCGATCTCGATCAGATGTCGCGCATAGCATCGACTAACGAAAGGCAGAGGGATACGCACGGTCTGACGTTTGCGGTCGATGCACCGCTTCGCAATCCATATCTGATTTCCGAATGTTATCTGGGCGACAATCCCGACGACCGTATTTCATGGCCAGCAGTGGACCGCGCCGTCCTCCCATCACCAGAGCTCGGTGGAGCAGCATACTCAGATATGGAGGTTGACGACGGGCGGCGTTTGCGGGCGCTTTGCGTGGATGAAATCGGACGTGAGCCCAATCACACCTTCCAAGCGTCCAACAAAGTGCTGGAACGCGTGAACGAGCGGCTTAAGACACTGCCGGAGTGGAAGACGGCCACCTTCACCGAACGGTACTTCGAAGTCGACGGCAAGACATTGGATGAGGCGCTGGTTTTTCGTCCGCGCACCGAAGGTGAAGAGGGCGAAGGCGTCGGCCACCATTGGCTATATCTACGTTCGGTTCATGAAGACGAGCGTGAAGTGGAGGCAGCGCTGATGAAGCTGTCCGCGAGACCGGATATAGCTCTTGCGCGGCCTTTCTCCAAAGAACAGTGGGTAGACAACATATTGGACCCCAGAAGCAACCTGCTTACCAACGCTCGGGAACGCTACGTCGAGGCAGTCGAAGGCCAAGCGGACGCTTGCTGCTCGGTCTTTCGACGACCATTGGCTGTCGTCACGGGAGCTGCAGGAACGGGCAAGACGACAGCGGTCTGCGCCATGATCTTAGCGGTGCGTACTACCGAAGGAGAAGGTGCATCAATTACCGTATTGGCACCCACAGGCAAAGCGTCCGATCGCCTCCGTACCAAGCTCCAGCAACGCGAAATCGAAGGCGTGGAGATTTCGACCGTGCATTCCTATCTGGCTAGGGAAGGCTGGTTGAACGACAACCTTACCTACCGGAGGCAAGGTGGTGGCCGCCGCGGCCAAGGAACCATCATTATCGACGAGGCATCCATGTTGGATCTGGACCTGATGGCCACGTTTGTTCGTGCCATCGACTGGCGGGCCGTTCGTCGTTTGGTCCTTGTAGGCGACCCCAATCAGCTTCCTCCCATAGGGCGCGGTCGTGTGTTTGCCGATACCATCGAGTGGCTATCCGGCAAGCCGTCCACTTGTGTGGCCAAACTCAAGCACAACTTACGTCAGCTCGAGAACGAGATCGCTGGCAACGGGACCGCGATTCTTCGCCTAGCCAACCTTTTCATCGCCCAAAGCGCTGACGGCAACGGCGAGGCGACCACGCCCGATGCCGAGGAGTTGTTGACTCAGGTACATCGTGGTGGGGAGGTCGATGCAGATCTGCGTGTCGTATATTGGAGCGACGCGCAAGGACTAGCCGCACAGCTAGTGGATACTATTGAATGGGAAATGTCAAATAACACTGGCCAGGCGCAGGACCCTGACAAACCCTACAAGCTGTGGCGAGCTGCCACGGAGTGGAAGGCGGACGTCTATCAAATACTCACGCCCCACCGCGGGGAGCTGCACGGCGTGGAGGCGTTGAATAGTGCTGTTCAAGACCGGGTGGCCGCGACGGCGGTCCAAGCGTACGGCATGCTAAATGGCATAACCTTGTATGACAAAGTAATTCAGGTCCGAAACAGGTCGCGGTCGAACCCTATCTCGGCATACGATTTGGACACCAAACGCCGCGATCGTATTGAGATATACAATGGCCAAATGGGCTTTGTTTCCAAGCACATTTCAGACAGGAATAAGAAACGCTATAACTTGAGTGTTCGATTTGCTCATAAGGAAAACTGGATCGTGGATTACTCGGGTTCTAGCGAGGTGGAGGATAACCTAGAACTTGCGTACGCGGTCTCCATCCATAAGGCGCAAGGAAGCGAGTTCGACCATACCTATATTGTCGTGCCTAGGAACCACGGACGCTCTCTTTCTTCGGAACTGCTGTACACCGCACTAACCCGAGCTACCAAACACTGCACGTTGCTGATCGAGCAGAGCGCTGCCACGCTGCTTTCTGCGCGGCGCCCTGAAAACGGGCAGATCAGGCAAGTTAACTCATCTTTGTTCGAGGGTCTTTTTCACGCGGTGCCGGACGCGCTTCTAAGGCGGTCGGACTGGTATGTTGAGGGCCGCGTACACGAAGCACTAACGGGGGATATGGTTCGATCCAAATCTGAGCTAATCATTGCCAATCTCCTCGCTGAACGCGGGATATCATTTGAATACGAGATGCCGCTGCTTGCCCCGGACGGAACAATGTATTTGCCGGATTTCTCGATTGTCCACCAGGGTGTGAGATGGTTCTGGGAGCATTGGGGAATGATGTCGAAAGAGACATACCGTGACCATCGGAAGACCAAGTTGGCGTGGTACGATGAACACTTTCCCGGACGTCTAATCGAGACGTTCGAGAGCTCGACGTTGAGCCGTGACGCGGTGCGAATCGTGGAGGAGAGGTTTACGGAGTGATCGACGGCCACCGAGGCGGGCGAGCTGGATGGCGTCTGGCGGACGGATTGAACGGTTAGCAGACGGCGAAGGCTGTGGACACCGCTTGGATCGAAGGTCAGCACGGCGACGCTGGTGGTGATGGTGCGCTAGACGAGCTCTTATGCCCCTGCACCGGCTATTGTTGCCACGATTAGGGTTAACAAGACCAACGATGCGACGAACAACCAGATCGTGATCTGTGCAACGAGTCGGGAGCCTTCAGCGAGTAGCGCCATAGGGAGCGCTAGCAGCCAGAACAGGAACCCGCACATGCCATATACGGGGCCGTCTAGGCCGCGCGTACGCGCTATCCAGCCGCACAGAACTCCCATGGCCAGCGTGAACGCCAGATACGTGAGCGGAGCAAAGAGCATCAGCAATGCGCCCAACACGCAAAGCACCGCCAACGCTGTCGTCAACCCGCTGCCTACCTCTCGCTTCTCCGTATCGTCGGCCATGGTCATTCCTTCAGTCGGCCGTGGAGTCCATGTGCTTGGCCGTCCCACAGCAGTTGGTTCAAGTCCTTCTTCGTTATCGTGGTTGACCTCAGCGTTCGGGTGGGGCGAGTTGGCGTCACCCGCGTGCTGATGTCGCGGGACCATTTCGCACGGCAACTTGGGTTGTCCGCGTCTTGGCGAAGCCTGTCGACCAGCCTCCGTCTCGCATCTTCATAGTCGCTGGTTATCCCGCTCCCTAGCAGAACGCTTTCAGGGACATCCATTATGCTTGAAATGCAAGAAATTTCCAACTTTCGGAGTTCCAGGGGTGCGGGGGTTCTCGCGCACTTCAACATGGCGTTCGTTCTGTTCGCGTGGGGCTCTGGTCGCTCGAGACGGTAAGCGACCGCTCTGAGGGCGGCTTGAAGCGGAAGTGGCGCAACGACCTGCGCCGGCTACACCTTCGTGGTCTGATCGTTTGTTCTCGGCACGAGTCGCCAACTGCATCTGGCTCATCAACGAAGGGCGCGAGTACATCGAGGCGCCGCGCTGGGCGGACATCGGCATCGTCGTGTGCATGGCGGCGTTCTTCTACAACGTCGCCGCCACCTTCATGAAGGGGCGCTGGAGCGGCATCTCCGGCACGCTGGTGCTGGACCTCATCGCGCTCGCCGGGCTGTACTTCGCCGGCATGTTCTACACCACCAACCTCTCGGTGGACCAGTACTGGTGGTGGTGGGTGGTTCACCTGTGGGTGGAGGCCACCTGGGAAGTGCTGGTGGGCTGCATCATGGCCTGGGGCTTGATGAAGACCCTGGGCGTGCGGCGCAGGATCGTCACCACCTGGCTGTACATCGAGGTGGCGCTGATGTTCGGCTCCGGCATCCTCGGCCTCGGCCACCACTACTTCTGGATCGGCACGCCGGAGTACTGGCTGGGCATCGGCGGCTTCTTCTCGGCCCTCGAACCCGTGCCGCTGGTGGCGATGGTGGTGCATGCCGTCTACGACGCCGGCCGGCACGGCTTCCAGAGCAACAACCACCCGGCGCTGGCGTGGCTCATCGCCCACGCCTTCGGCAACTTCCTGGGCGCCGGCGTGTGGGGCTTCATCCAGACCCTGCCGCAGATCAACATCTACACCCACGGCACCCAGTGGTCTGCGTCCCACGGCCACCTGGCGTTCTTCGGCGCCTACGCCACCATCGTGGTGGCCTTCGTCTACCTGGCCCTGCAGCGCTGGCGCGGCGACGTGTGGATGTCCGGCGACCTGCCCGACCGCGGCTGGAAGTGGAAGTGGGCGCTCGCTCTGCTGAACGTCGGCGCCTTGGGCATGACCATCGCGCTCTTGATCGCCGGCTACGAGCAGTCCTTCACGGAACGCGCCATCGGCGGCTCGACGTGGCAGGCCTACTTCGAGGGGCAGACGACGATGTGGTTCGTGCAGGCCATGTACTGGCGCATGATCTTCGGCGTGATGATGACCCTCGGCCTGGCGCTGCTGCTGTGGGACTTCCTCGCCATCGGCCGCAACGAAACCCGCCCGGCGAAGCCCGTCCCCCGCGAGCCGGACGCCCCATGACCGCAAGACGCGGCTGGGCGCTGTTCGCCGCCCTCGCGCTGGGCGCGCTGCTGCTGGCGTGGCCGCGCACCGCCGTCGCTGTCGGCGACGCCCAGGCCGGCGCCGCCAAGGCGGCCCTCTGCGCCGCCTGCCACGGCCAGAACGGCATCAGCAGCAATCCGCTGTGGCCGAGCCTGGCGGGACAGCAGGAGGCGTATTTGGCCAAGCAGATCAAGGCGTTCCGCGACGGGGAACGGGTGGACGTGTCGATGCAGCCGTTCGTGGCGAACTTGACGGATCAGGACGTAGAGGATCTGGCGGCGTACTACGCGGGGCTGTCGCGTTGCCCTTGAGGGGGGCTGGTCTAGCCCTCCGCCAACGAAGAATGTAGAACTCGCCACGTCGTGCTTTGGAGGGAGTACGCCAGCTTGACCACCAGCACGGGCACCGTGCTATGGTGCGCCACGAGCTCGGCCCCCTGTTCTGCCGTTCGTTCTACAGGCCCAAGTGATGCCAGATGGGACGGTCGGAGCCACCGACGGAGTTGGGTGGGACGCATAACGATCTCGCGAAGCGCAAAGGAGGCACGATGGCACGTTTCGAGGAAGTCACGGTGTCGGACCGCATGGTAGAGCTCACCGACAGCCTGTACTTCCTGAAAATGGCTATAGTCTCGCGCAAGGACATAAAGGACTTGGATGATCAGTGGCAGTGTCCCGGCATCTACGTTCTCGTTGATGGGTGGGCGGACAGTTGGTGTGCTTATGTCGGCAGGGCTACGCAACTCAGTGCGCGGATTCCACAAGACCGAAAATTCGAGTGGAATCGAGCGTTGATCGTTCGCCGTTCAGAACCGTTCGACAGCGCCGAGATAGGTTGGTTGGAAGGGAGAATACACGGACTTCTGGAGGCGAGGGGTGTTGAACTCAAGAACGTGCAGAAACCACAAGACGACACGCTCAATGTGGCCAGACAGAGGATTCTCGAGAATTACGTTGGCGTCATCCAGGATGCACTCGTGCTGCTGGGTTACGACCCCACGGGGCAGCAGCAGCAAGTGTCCGCACAGACAGCCGAGTTGGAACCGGAAGAGACCACGCCAGCGACAATCGGAAAAGTACATCTCAAGCTGCTCGATGTCGTTAAGTCCGGAACGCAGCTCGAGTCCACCTCGCGAAAACACCCTGCCACTGCGACCGTCGAGCCAAGGGGCATGCGCTACCAGGACGAGCTCTTTGGAAGCCCTTCAGCAGCCGCAAAAGCTGTCACTGGACAAGACACGGCCGACGGTTGGTCTTTTTGGGGTGTTCGTCGATCCGATTCCGGCAAAGTGGTGATGCTGAAAGCTCTCCGAGTTCAACGCGAAATAGGCGGAACTGAAGCTGCGGTGACAGACACCGCTCAAGATCTGCGACCGACGGGCCACGAAGCAAGACCGAAGGTCGTCCGTCGCCCCTTGAGGGGCAAGACAACGCCGAAGAAAATGCCTGCGGCCACGGTTAGAAGACTTTTGGCGAGAAAGGATGAAGGCGCAACCTATGTTCAGCTAATGAAGGAGTTCGGCTTGACACAAGGAAGCGTATACAAACTGCTCTTGGAAAGCGGTCGTGTGACCCAACGCTAGGTTGGCCGGGACTGTAGCTGGGCACACTGGCATCGTGTTCTTCCGTGGGAGCGGCATTCAGCGATTTGGCAAGGATGGGCATCGATTGCGGACGCATGGCTCGCCGCCGGCTACGGGCAAGCGTTCACCGAGTGCGCCATCGGTCCGGGCGTCAGGGCCAGCACTTCCACCGGCGCAGCGTCGTCGCAGGCGGCCTTGAACCAGTTCAGCAACACCGTCTTGCCGTTGCCGCGCGGCCCGACCAAGACGACGTTGTGCGGCGGTGCCAAGCCGCCGACCAAGTCCCCCAAGCAACGTGAGAGCACCGCCTGCTGCGTACTGCGGCCCGCCAGTTCGGGCGGCACGGCACCGTCGCCGGGTGCGAACAAGCGCTGCTCGGTCGATGCCATGATGGGCAGTATACGCCGCCGGAAATCCGGTGCCTTCGGAGGGAATCGCTTGGCGGCTGCCCAGAAGTCCTCGTAGAGGTCGTCAAGCTCGCCGCTCGACCCTGACCCTGTCGTGTGTGTTGACATTCCCGCCAGCCGACGGACAATCGAACTCAACGCGGCCGTTCGCCCCCTTGCCACGAGGAACCTGCTTGGACGATCCGATTCTCGCGCCGTGCCTGTGGCTGAACGGACAGGCCGAAGAGGCTGCGGCGTTCTACGTCGAGACCTTCGGCGACGGCCGCCTCCTCGCCGGCGCCCGATTTCCGCGCTCGGTCGACAATCCAGCCGGGCTGCCGCCCGGCAGCCTGATGAGCATGGATTTCGAGGTGCTTGGGCAGCGCTTCACGGCACTGAACGGCGGGCCGCGGTTCATCGTCAATCCAAGCATCTCGTTCTTCGTCCGCGTGGACTCCTCCGCCCAGGTGGAACGCTTGTTCGCCGCATTATCGAGCGGCGGCGAGACGCTGATGCCGCTCGGCGCATACCCTTGGAGCGCTTGCTTCGGGTGGGCGGCGGACCGCTTCGGCGTCTCCTGGCAGGTGATGGCCGCTGGCGAGTCGGAACCGGCCATCGCGCCGGCGTTGATGTTCTGCGGCGAGCAGTTCGGCGCCGCCACGGCGGCGATGGAGCGTCTTTGCGGCGTGTTCCCGAACTCGCATGTGGTCGAGGTGGAACGATTCGCGGCGGGCGAAGAAGGCGCGGGCGCCGTCAAGCACGCCCGCTTCGTTCTTTCCGGCCACGGCTTCGCCGCGATGGACAGTCCGCTCGACCACGGCTTCGGCTTCAACGAGGCCGTGTCGCTGCAAGTCCTCTGCACGGGACAGGCGGAAGTGGATCGCTACTGGGCCGAACTCTCCCAAGGCGGCGAACCCGGCCAATGCGGCTGGCTGAAGGATCGTTTCGGCGTCAGTTGGCAAGTCGTTCCGGAAAGATGGCTGCAATGGCTCGGAAGCGATGCCGACGACGCCGCGCGCGAGCGGGTCTTCAAGGCCATGCTGGAGATGTCGAAACTCGACGTCGGCGCACTTGAGAGGGCGTTCGCCGGCGCGTGAGCTCGATGGCGACGTGGCGTGGGCGCCCGTCGAAACATGGCGCAGCAACCGGCAGTGGCTGCTAGGATCCGCCACCGTTACGCTGTTGCGTCGCGCTCGGCGACGAACGGCCGTGCGCGACACGGCGCCAAGCCTCCGTGTTGTTGGCATCCGCCTCCATCGAATCTACGAGCGTGGCGGCAAGCATGTGGCGTCGAGGGTGTCACCGAAAACTTCCCAACGCTGTGGGAAGCCTTTCGCCATGTCGCCCCCCTGTCGCAGTTCGACCACCACCCTTGGACGAGGTTGCTGCAACGACGGAAGCGGCCTTCAGCAGTTGGCCGGACGACGCCGATGCGCCGCCGGCCACGGGCTTCAGCTCTTGCGGCCGCCGCCCGGCGGGGCGTTGTCGCGGTCGGGGCCGGAGGGTTCGCCCGTCTTGCTCGGCCAACCGCCGCCTTGCCCGCCCTTGTCTTGGCCACCGCCGCTCTTGCCGCCTTGGCCGTCACGGCCGCCCTTGCCGTCGCTGGACTTCGACATGATTGTTCCTCTTGCTGTGGATTGGAGGCTGAACCCTAATGGGTGCTCCCTGAACCGTGCCTGAACGCGAGGTGATACGGCTTGGAAGAGCGGCTACTTCATGCCCTAGAAGGGATAGCCGGCATTCGCAGTACAAGGTGCTCAGCGATAGTCGGCCATCAAGTCCAGGAACTTGAGCACGATCTGGCCGATGAGCACGTCGCCGTTCAGGCCTTGCCGGTGATGGGTTGTGCCGCCGCCGCTATGTCCGTTTGGGCGAAGTCGCTTCCCTTGAACAGCAGCGGCTCGTTCTCCGCTCCTGCGAGCGCGTACGCGAAACAGTCCCTGAAGTTCAGTGCTGCCGGATGATTGCCCTTGCCGTAGCGGCGCCAAGCCTCTCGTGCGACTTCGAGTTGATCCGTCGAGATGGGTGCCGCCGCGATTTCGGCCGCTGCCAGGAATTCGTCCAGCGCATCGCCCGCCTGCCACCCGCCACGGCCTTCCACCACCAAGGCGGCTTCCAACACGTTCGCTGCCGACATGCGACAGGGCGAGGCGGCGATCAGCGCCTCGAACCGCGGCGCCTCGGCCTCGCGGAAGAGCACCGCCAGCAACGCGGACGTGTCCACGATCACTTAGGCAGCCCCCGCTCGTCATAGAGCATGTCGCCGTGTTGCCCCGACGAAGCCCCGGGGCCCACCAGCGCAGCGCACCGCTCGGCACTGCGGCGCATGACGCGCAGACGAGCCCCGACGCCGTGGCGCTTCGACTCGCGTTCCAAACGTTCGCGCAGCGCCAGTGTGATCGCGCCAGTCTTGGTTGTGCCCGTGAGCCTCGCCAGCTCGCTGGCCAAGCGGCACGTCTCCTCGTTCTTGATGTTGAGCCCCATGCCGACCACACCTAGGGTAGAAAGCGAAACGCACTATACCAAGACACTGGCTTGGTGGTGAGCGCTCGGACGCTTGTTGTGGCTTGGCAGAAAGTGGAGTTGGTGTAGCGTGCTCACTGTTGCTCCACGACTGGAGGCGGTGCCAGATGCCATTCCAACAGCAGCCTTGGGCTACTTCGCTGTTCGCGGGCTTGCCCCGACGGCGCCTGAAGCTCTGAACGCCGCGCTCCGGCAGGTGCTGGATGCGATGCCAACGATGCTTTACGGCGATCAGCCCGGGGAGTTGACGGAAGCTGAGCGCGAGGTGCTTATTGGTGGCGGCGTGCGCTTGGATGCGAGGCCAGCAGGCGATCCACTGGCGGCGACAACGGTGCAGTTTGCGGCGCTCGTCAGCACCAGCCTCACCACGAAGGAGGCGGCCAAGCGATTGGGCATCCCGGAGAGCCGCATCCGGCAGATGATCGCCCGGCGCACCCTGTACAGCGTCCTGCTCGACAGCCGCCGGCGCATCCCCACCTTTCAGTTCGCCCCGAATGGCGGCCTGGTGCCGAACATCGCCAAGGTCAATGCCGCTCTGCCCGAGGACCTGCATCCCGTCGAGGTGCAGGCTTGGTACACGCAGTCGCATGTAGACCTCTTCCTTGGCGACGACGTGGATGCTCGCGTCAGCCCCTTGGATTGGCTGCGCAGCGGCGGGGAAGCGAACAGGCTGGCGCAGCTCGCGCGGCGCCTCTAGCCGGCCGGCGGTTGCGCTGTTCAAACGAGCGAACCATCCCGCCCTGTTTCCCGCCCATCCCGTCTTCCATCGCGCCTTGGCGGACCCGGTGCTGCACAGGGCACTGGGGGTGGTTGGCGAAGAAATCGGCTACGGCCTTCTCTAGCGCGCCGACCACGCCCGCCAGCCGCCTCGCGCCTGCCGCCGACAACAGGATGGCCCGCTTGGCCCTAGGCATGCACGCATGCGCTTGACACGGCGACCGCCAAGAGCTAGTAGTTCACGTTGTCGCGGGTGGCGCCAGCCGTCCGCGTCGGCGGCCATGCGGTCGCAGCGAGGAGCGTAGCTCCCGGACGGGAAGCGGGAGAGCAGCCATGCGTCAGGTCCTATTCGCGCCAACGCCGAAGCGCAGCCGCTGGTGCGCCGCCATCCTCGTTTTGGCGGGCATTGGCGGCCTCGCTGCGGCGGGCGCCAGCTTCGAGCCGAGCGACATCGGCCATCCGTTGTTCGCCAGCCCCCACGTCAATCCCATTGCCGTCAACGGCAACTACGTCTACGTGACCAACACGCCGGCGGACACGGTGGACGTGTTCGACCGCCGCAACCGCCGGGTGGTGGCACGGGTCCGCGTGGGGATCGACCCGGTGAGCATCGCCGTGCGGCCCGACGGCCGGGAAGTGTGGGTGGCGAACCACGTGTCGGATTCGGTAAGCGTCATCGATGCGGCGCCCGGCAGCCGCACCTTCCACCAGGTGCTCGCCACCGTGCAGGCGCTGTCGCCGGACACGCTGGCGACGCGCTTCGACGAGCCGGTGGGCATCGCCTTCGCTGGCAACGCCAAGGCGTACGTCGCGCTCTCCAACAGCAACCGCATAGCGGTGGTGGACGTTGCCAACCGCCGGGTGGTGCGGCATCTCGCCGTTCCCGCCCAGGATCCCCGGGCCATCGCCGTGCGCGACGGGCGGCTGTTCGTGGTGCCGTTCGAATCCAACAACCAGAGCCAGCTCTCCGGCTGCCGGGCCGAGGACATCGACGGCGAGCGCTGCACCTTCGATGCGGTGGAGCACGTGTTCACCAACAACAACGTGCTCTCCGCCAACTACGACGCGGACATCGTGAAGAACCCGGACATTCCGGACCGGGACCTGTTCGTGTTCGATACCGGCACGGACCGCCTCGTCGACACGGTGGAGACGCTCGGCACGCTGCTCTACGGCGTGGCGGTGAGCGGCGCCGGCACCGTCTACATCGCCCAGGCGGATGCCCGCAACGACGCCAACGGCAAGGCGGGAACGGCCAAGCACGGCCTCGCGGAGATGGAGAACCGGGCGTTCCTGAACCAGATCACGCGCGTCGACTGCGCAACCGACTGTTCCGGGGCGGAGTTCATCGACTTGGAGCCGCTGCCGCCGGCGCATCCTGCGCCGGGCATGGCGCTGGCCACGCCTTTTGGCATTGCCGTGAGCCCGGACGACAGGCTGGTGGTGGCCACCGCGGCCGGATCCAACAAGGTGTTCACCATGAGCGCGAACACCGGCCGGCTGCTCGGCCGGGTGGACGTCGGCGCCGCGCCCCGGGGCATCGCGCTGGTGGCCAACGCCCAAGGCCGAGCGCGACGCGGCTGGGTGTACAACGCCGTGGGCAACAGCGTCTCCGTGCTGGACCTGTCGTCGCCCCGCAACCCGCGCCGCCTCGCCACCATCGCCTTGGAAGATCCCACGCCGGCGGCGGTGAAGCGCGGACGCATGGCGTTCAACGACGCGAACGTTTCTTCCACCGGCACGTTCTCCTGCGAGAGCTGCCACCCGGACAACCACACGGACCAGCTGATCTGGGTGCTCGATACGCCGGTGTGCGACGTGGAAGGATGTACCCAGATTCCGCCGCGCCTCACCATGCCGGCCCGGGGCCTGCGGGACACCGAGCCCTACCACTGGGACGGCATTCCCGGCGACCCCTACGGCGGCAACAACACCGCCTCGATCAACGCGGACGTGGACCCCAACTGCGCCATCGACGATGCCGAAGGCTGCAGCCGGGTGCTGGTGGACGGCAGCTTGGCCACCACCATGTGCGACGTCGGCAACTGCCCGCTGAACGACGAGGGCAAGGGCGGCCTGCTCGACGCCGAGGACCGGGACGCGCTGGCGAAGTACATCCTGAGCGTGCCGTATCCCCCGGCGCCGGCGCGGTCGCTCGACAACGTCCTCACCCGGGCCGCCCGGGACGGCTTCCACGAGTTCAACTTCATCAACGAGAGCTCGGATCGCACCACCGGCGCCCAGGCCTGCGGCGCCTGCCACCGGCCGCCGTTCCTAGTGAGCACCAACACCCCCGGAACGGGCATGGAAGCGCCCACCTGGCGGGGCGCCTACGAACGCTGGATGATCACGCCCCAGGCCCGCACCAACATCTTCTATCTGATGCAGATCGTGAACATGGACTTAAGCTTCCCCGAGCGGGACATGTGGATCCTCGGCGGCGCCTCGGCGAACATCTGGCGAATGGTGGTGGAGGGCAGCACGGGCTTCCACGGCAGCTTCGCCCGGCAGCTCACGCTGAACGAGAACACCGCCCCAGCGCCCCAAACCATCGCCATTCTGCGCCGGCTGGAAGCCGCCGCCAGGGAAGGCGCCATCCGTCTGCAAGCGGAGGGCGTGCGCTTCGTCGACGGCGAACGCGAGCCGCTGGCCTTGGAGTACCGCGCCAGCGCCTACCGCCACCGGCAGGACCTTTCCCGCCGCTTGACCCGCGAGGAACTGCTGGCCGCCGCCGAAGCCGGCGATCTGCTGCTGACGCTCACCGGTCGCGCCGGCGCCAACGCCACGCCCAACCACGCCCAACCGGGCATCTGGCCGGCAGCGCCCATCCAAACCCAGACGCGCTCCATGGAGGTGCCGTTCCTGGCCGAGGATCTCGCGCTGCGCATCAGCGCCCGGCATGTCGAGGCGGGGGCTTCGGTGTTCGTGAACGGACGCCGGGTGGAGGGGGAGCTGAACTGCGAAGCCGGCGCGCTCCCACACTGCGCGAACGAGATCGCCGTCGTCCGCTTGGCGGCGCCGCCCCGGGCCAACAGCGGCTGGTACGGGCTGCACTTCCTGCAGGTGCAGAATCGGGACGGCCTGTTCAGCAACGATCTCATGTTCTTCGCCGAACAGGCGGTGCGGCGGCGTCCCGGCAATCTCATCGCCAGCGGCGGCAGCTTCCGTCCCGGGGACTGGGACAACGGCCTGCAGCGCCTGTGGGCCGGCGGCCGCCGTTCCCACTGGAACACCGTGCTGGTGCCGGAGGGCGCTTCCGTGGACGGCAACCGCGGCCACGTCCATGTGCGCCTCGCAGCCGCATCGGACGAACCGTGGCATGTGCAGCTGAGCCACCCCGTTTCCGTCGTGGGCGGCCGGGAGTACACCCTCTGCTACCGCGCCAGGGCCGCCGAACCGCGCTTCATCACCGCCTACACGGATACCAACACGCCGAACTGGCGCAATACCAGCGGCGGCCAGTTCCAGGCGGACCTAGGCCGCCGCTACCGCCAGTTCCGGCACACCTTCACCATCGCCGAGACGGACCTCACCGGCCGGGTCGCCTTCGACTTCGCCCAGAGCGAGCACAACGTGGACCTCGACGACGTGGGGCTATACGAAGGAACTAGCTGCGGGCGGCCGTGACGGCTAGCGGCGACGTATGAGGCGCCCCCAGCATCGAGCAGTTCCCCCAAGGGCCGGCAAGTGCAATAGTCGCATCGACCCTTCGGATCTTGCTCGACCTCGGACGCCGATGACGAGCTCATCCAACACTCTCTAGATCAGACGGAGCCAGCGCGATCATCCGCTGCGGTGGCGAGGCGCTAGAATGGCGCCTGGCGGCCGTACAAGGGACAGCTCCCATGGCAGGAACCAGCATCTTGAATAGCCGTACGATCAACTATCTGGAACTGATCGGCAATGGCAGGTCGTATCGGGTGCCTCCGTACCAGCGCGACTACTCCTGGTCGGAAGAGCAGTGGGAGGACCTCTGGAACGACATCGCCGACTTGAGATGCCGCTCGGAAGACCACCATTATCTGGGCGCTCTCGTCGTCGAAGGCAAGAGCGACCGCGAGTTTCTCGTCATCGACGGCCAGCAGCGCCTCGCCACCCTGAGTCTTCTGGCCCTCGCCGTGATTGCCAGGCTGCACGCCATGGCCGAGAGCGGAATCGACTCCGATGCGAACCGGGAGCGGGGCCGAGAGATCCGCAATCGCTTCGTCGGCGAGAAGGACCCTGCGTCCCTCATCGAAAGCAGCCGCCTCTACCTGAACGAAACGGACAACGCCTTCTACCAGGACTATCTGGTTCAACTCCGGGCGCCGCGCAACCCGAGAGGGCTGCCGCAGTCGAACCGCCGGCTCTGGGATTGCTTCCGCTACTTCGAGAAGCAACTCGACTCTCTGGAAGAACTTCGAGAGAACGGACTGGCCGTGGCCAGCCTGCTATCCGAGACGGCAGCCCGCCAGCTTATCTTCATCCTGATCACCGTGGACGACGAGCTGAACGCCTATACCGTCTTCGAGACGCTCAATGCCCGCACACTGGAACTGACGACGACCGACCTGCTCAAGAACCACCTCTTCTCCCGGATTGGCGTCCCCGCCGATCTCGAAGCCCTCCAGCGCCGCTGGCGGTCGCTCGTGGCCACGGTGGACCAGCAGCGGTTCCCGGAGTTTCTTCGTTACCGTCTGCTCTGCGAGCTGCCGAGGGTTCCAGGCCGACGCCTGTTCAAGCTGGTGCGGGATCGGACTAGAACGGCGCAGGACGCCTTCAAGCTCATCGACGATCTCGAAGACCGCGCCGAACTGTTCGCCGCGCTCTCGGATCCGAATCACGGCTACTGGATGGAACGGCGCGGGGCGAAGGAACACATCCGCGATCTCAATCTGTTTCGGGTGCGGCAGGAGACGCCGCTGCTGTTCACTGCCTGGGAGAGCTTTTCCCCAGACGACTTCGTTCGCATGTTGAAACTCGTCAGCGTCATTTCATTCCGCTACACGGTGGTCTGCGGCCTCAATCCCAATGCACTCGAATCCGTGTACCACCGTGCCGCAAAGGCGGTCATGGACGGCGATGCACGGACTCCTGCGGCCGCTTTCGATCGCCTCAAGCCGATTTACGTCGATGACGAAAGAACAAGGCAGAACTTCGCCCTGCTCGTCGTCAATACCCGCGGTCAGAGGAAGAAGCTCGCAAGGTACATCCTCGCGCGGCTCGAACAGGACGCCGCCGGCCGTGCCTTCGACCCGGAGACCGACCCCGGCAGCATCGAGCATGTACTCCCGGAGAGTCCCTCGGATGCCTGGGAGGGGGCCTTCCCCGCCGAACGGTGGGAAACGTCCATGTATCGGCTCGGCAACCTCACCTTCTTGGAACCCGCCGCCAACCGCGACGTGGGGAACAGCACCTACGCGGACAAGGTCGACGCCTATCGCGGCAGCCGCTACGCCCTCACCCGGCAGCTTGCCGAGATGGCGCCAGAACGATGGACGCCGGAGTTGGTGGACGAACGCCAGCGCCGGCTCGCGGAACGGGCAGCGCACCTGTGGCGATCGGACTTCGCATGACGAGCAGCGTTGGCGGCAGGACGAAGGCCCGCTAGCCGCAAAGCCTACCGTGCCACCCCCGCTTGCACGTCCTCCGCATCCCCGGCGTCGGGGTACGCCGGCGCGTACTCGGCGTACAGGTGGGCGCCGATGCGTTCGATGCGCTGGCGCTCTTCGTCCGTGAGCGGCCCCGCCTCCAGCGCGGCGATGGCCTCGTCCATCTGCGCGGCGTTCGCCGGGCCGCACAGCACCATGTCCACGGCCGGGTGCGAGAGCGAATAGCGGTAGCAGTCCCTAGCGCTCGGCGGCGTCTCGCCGGGCGGCATCTTGGCCGGATCGAGCAGGTGGCCCCAGCGGGTTGCCGTGTAGGCGACGATGAACGGCCTCTGGCGGCGGTCCGCCGGCACGAAGGGGAACACGTCCTTCTCGGCGCCCCGATGCACGCCGTTGTAGCGCAGCATCAGCAGTTCGTAGGGGCTGCGGCCGGCGGCGTAGTCCGCCAGCAGCTTCGGCAACAGCGGCCGGTTGTGGCTGCTGAGCGAAAGGTGGCGCACCTTGCCAGTGTCCCGCAGGCGTTCGAACACTTCCACGAAGGCGTCCGCGGGCGTCGCGCTGCGACTGCCGAGCAGCAGAAAGTCGAAGCTGTCCACGCCGGAGGCGCGCAGCGTCTCCTCCACCTCGCCGGCGATGGTGCCGGGGTCCGGCGAATAGGACTGGATCGTCAGCACCAGCTCGTCCCGGTGGCGCTTGGCGAGGTTGACCATGGCCCGGGCGAAGCTCGGCTGCCGCACGGTGCCCCAGTACAGGTAGTTGATGCCGCGCTCGAAGGCCGCCTCGATCACCGCCGTCGGCGCGTTGAAGGTGGAACCGATGCCGAGGCGCGCGGTGGCGAGCCCGGTGCGCCCGATCTCGCGCCGCTCCAGAAATCCGTTGTCCGCCATCCGCTGCTCCGTCCTCCGCAACGGGATGCGAGCATAGCCCGCCGACGCGGCGCTTGAACAGCAGCCGCGGGAACGGCTATGTTGCGCGGCAGGGAGTGTGCGGGGGTGCCATGTCACGAACCTTGCGGGGCGCGGCCGCCGTAGTCGGCGTCGGCGAGACCGCCTACTACAAGCGCGGCCAGTCGCCGGACGCCGAGTTCAAGCTGGCGCTGATGGCCACCTTGGCGGCCTGCGAAGACGCCGGCATCTCGCCGAAGGACGTGGACGGCTTCGCCTCCTTCTCCAACGACCGCAGCGACCCTTCGCGGCTGGCGAACGCGCTGGGCATCCACGACCTGCGGTTCTCGAACATGCAGTGGGGCGGCGGCGGCGGTGGCGGTTCGGCAGCGGTGGCCCACGCCGCGGCGGCGGTGGCCACCGGCCTCGCCGAGTGCGTGGTGGTGTTCCGCGCCCTGGCCCAGGGCCAGTTCGGCCGCTTCGGCCAAGGTCCGCGCAGCAACGCCGTCTCCGGCGCCGGCGCCTACACCGTTCCCTACGGGCTGATGTCGCCGGCGCAGAGCTTCGCCATGAAGGTGCAGCGCTTCATGCACGAACACGGCGTGGAACGAAGCGCCCTGCGGGCCATCTCGCTCGCCTCCTACCACCACGCCCAGGCCAATCCCCGCGCCGTGATGCACGGCCGGCCCCTCGACGAGGAGAAGTACGACGGCTCGCGCTGGATCGTGGAGCCGTTCCGGCTGTTCGACTGCTGCCTGGAGAACGACGGCGCCGCGGCGATGATCGTGGTGCCAGCGGAACGCGCCCGGGACTTCGCCCAGCCTCCCGCCTACGTCCTCGCCGCCGTCACCGGCTCCCACTACCGGGCCGGCGCCTCCGTACACAACACGCCGGACTACGCCACTTCGAACTTCAAGACCTGCGTGCCGCGGCTGTACCAGATGGCGCAGTGCAAGCCAGAGGACGTGGACGTGCTGCAGTGCTACGAGAACTTCACCGGCGGCGTGCTGATGAGCATCGTCGAGCACGGCTTCTGCGCCCCGGAGGCGTGCAACGAGTTCCTCACCAAGGACAACCTCTTGGCCCCGGCCGGCAGGCTGCCGATGAACACCAGCGGCGGCAATCTGGCCGAGTGCTACATGCACGGGCTGGAACTCAACATCGAGGCGGTGCGCCAGCTGCGCGGCGCCTCCACCAGCCAGGTGCCGGACGTGGACGTGTCGATGGTGGTGTCCGGCCCGATGGTGACGCCGGTGAGTTCCTGCATCTTCGGTTCCGAGGCGACGCTGTGAACACGGGGGACGGCCCGTTCTACCTGCAACCCGGGCTGCCGAAGCCGGCGCCCGCGCCAGACGGCCTGGACGCGCCCTATTGGCAGGCGGCCGCCGAAGGGCGGCTGGTGATGCAGCGCTGCCGGGCCTGCGGCACCTGGCAGTGGGGGCCGGAGTGGACCTGCCACGCCTGCCACAGCTTCGATCTCGGTTTCGAGGAAGTGCCGCACACCGCGCTCGTCTACAGCTACGAGCGGGTGTGGCATCCGGTACACCCGGCGTTGCAGGGGCAGGGGCCCTACATCGTGGTGCTGGTGGAGTTTCCGGACCACGACCGGGCGCGCATGGTGGGCAACCTGCTCGGCGACCCCCGCCAAGCCGTGCCCATCGGCGCGGCTGTGCGGGCCGTGTTCGAACACCACCGGAACGACGACCCGCCGCACACGCTGGTGCATTGGCAGCTTGGCTAAGTGGCACCGGCGCGCAGTTGACGCCCATGCAGCATCCAAGCCCGTTGAAATGACGGTTCCTTCCCGCTAATGGCCGCTGCCGGCGGTGCCTTGGGCGCGGCGCTGCGGGGGTTTCCCGGCATCGTCACCCGTCGCGCCGTAGGCGCCGCCAGCCATGTTCACGAAACCGCTGGCGAAGTCGTCGTCGTGCTGGTGTTCGCCGCCGGGCGCACGGGCCGGGTAGCCGCCCTGGTGGTGGATTTCATCATGTCGCACATGGGTCGGGACCGGCGTCTGGACAGCCATGCGCCGGTGCAACAGCGCACGGGGCCTGGGTGCGGCTGCGGTACGCCGAACGCGGTCCACTACGTCTGTACGCCGCGCCAGGCCGCCATCGCGGCGCGAATGCTCCGCTACGCCAGCGCGAACACCCAGGGTCCGTCGCGGCCGCATGCACTGCTTTCGTCGGCACCCTTGCCGGTGCTGCTCAGCCATGCCCTGTGCGCCTTCCAGGACGGCTACCGGCAGGCCGTCGGCGAAGACCGCTCTCGGCCCTCCATGGGCCTCTGGGCGAACGTGCTGCGGGCCATCCCCGATGCCGGGCTGGACCGCCGCGAGCTGCCGGCGCGAACCGTGCTCTCCTTGCGCGGCATGCGAGCGGTGCTGCGGGACCTGGAACGCCGCAGCTGGCTGACCAGCGAGAAGCTGGGGCGCGGCGTTCATCTGCTGCGGCTGACTGCCAGCGGCCGTCAAGCCCGGGACGCGGGCCCCAGGATCGTCGCCAACATCGAGCGCCGGTGGCGGCGACGGTTCGGCGCTGGCGAAGTGTCGGCACTGCACGCGGCGCTGGCGGACATCGCGCGCCAGTTCGACGTCTGCTGGCCTTGGAGCCTCACCGGCTACGGGCCTGGCGACGCAAGCGTCGCCGGCGGCGGCCACGTGCCTGGCGTCGTGGGTCCGCCGCGGATTCCGGCCCACGGCGCGGACTGGCCCGTGGTGCTGCGCAAGGACGCCGCCCCCGCCCGCCGCCCTCCCCTGCCGGCGCTGCTGTCGGAGGTGTTGGCGGCGTTCACGGCGGACTACGAGTGGGACGCCTTCGGCTACGGCGCGGGGCTGTGGTCCACCAGCAACCTGCTGCAGTTCGTCAAGGCGTCGGGCATGGAACTCGAAGAAGCCGCGGCCCGGGGCGACGTGCGCGGCAACGGCAAGTCCGGCCTGGAGCGGCATCTGGTGGTGGTGGTGGAGCCCGGCAGGCCCGGCGACGGCAGCCGGCGCGTACATCTGACGCCCAAGGGCCAACGCGCGAGAGACTCCCACGCCTATTTGGTGGAGGCGGTGGAGCAGGACTGGCAGCGACGGTACGGCAAGGCCGTCGCGGCTCTGCGGCAAGTGCTGGAGCGCCTCGACCGCCAGCTCGGCGAAGGCTGGCCGAACTATCCGGACACCACCGCCTGGTTCTTGGAGTCCCTGGTCGGCGGCGGCGCAGCGGCACGGCAGCGCTGACCGGACTGCACGATGGATGACACGGGAGCACGGGCGCCGATCCGGGTGCCACCGCCGTGTGCGGTGTAGCCGGCTTTCTCGCAGCACCCAACAGCGCCGCGCCGGGGACCTTGGCACGGCTGGCCGCGAACATGGCCGACCGGCTCGAGAGCCGAGGGCCCGACGACGCCGGCTGCTGGGTCTCGGCACCGGCCGGCATCGCCCTCGGCCACCGCCGACTGGCGGTGATCGACCTCTCCGCGGCTGGCAGCCAGCCGATGCAGTCCGCGAGCGGCCGCTCGGTGCTCGCCTACAACGGCGAAATCTACAACGCCGACGAGCTGCGCCAGCGCCTTGAAGGGCAGGGGCGCCGGTTCCGTGGCACCTCGGACACCGAAGTGCTGGTGGAGGCCTGCGAAGCCTGGGGGGTGCAACGGGCCGTGGAGCAGGCCATCGGCATGTTCGCCTTCGCCTTCTGGGACGATGCCAGCCGCCGCTTGACGCTGGTGCGGGATCGTCTCGGCATCAAGCCGATGTACTGGGGCAGGAGCGGCGGCGTACTGTTCTTCGGTTCCCAGCCCAAGGCGTTCGCCGCCCACCCGAGTTGGCAGCCGGCGGTCGATCTGGAAGCGCTGACGCTCTTCCTCCGCCACGGCTACGTGCCGGCGCCCTACTCCATCTATCGCGGCATCGAAAAGCTGCCGCCGGGGTGCCTGGTGGAGATCGAAGCCGGCGCCGAGCCCCGACGGCGGCGCTATTGGGACCTGCGGGCGGTGGCCCGCGCCGGCCTCAGGCGGCGCGGCGCCCTTGGGGACGGCGACGCCACGGCGGCATTGGACGAGCTGCTGCGCGACGCCGTGCGCCGCCGAATGGTGGCGGACGTGCCCCTCGGCGCGTTCCTCTCCGGCGGCATCGACAGCAGCACCGTGCTGGCACTGATGCAGGCCCAGGCGGAACGGCCGGTGCGTTCCTTTGCCATCGGCTTCGAGGACGAGACGCTCAACGAAGCGCCGCATGCACGGGCAGTGGCTGCCCATCTTGGTACCGATCACACCGAGATGGTGGTCTCCACGGAACGGGCGCTGGCAGTGCTGCCGCAACTGGCGGAACGGTACGACGAGCCTTTCGCCGATTCTTCGCAAGTGCCGACGCTGCTGCTCTCCGAACTGGCCCGGCAGGACGTGACCGTGGCGCTCTCCGGCGATGGCGGCGACGAGTTGTTCGCTGGCTACATGCACCACCGTTCCTGCAACACGCTGGCGCGCTTGTTCCGAGGCTGGCCGCCGGCGGCGCGGAGCGCCGCGGCGGGAGCCCTGCAACTGCTCTCGCCGGCGGTCTGGGACGCGTTGGCGAAGGCCGTCCCAGCGCCATTGCGCCCGGCACGAGCCGGCGCCCGCGCCCATCGCCTCGCGGAGCTGCTGCGCTGCGCGGACGACGACGACGCGTATCGCCGCGCCGTCTCGAAATGGCGGACGCCGGAGCAGCTCGTGCGCGGCGGCCGCGAACCCGCCGGCGTGGCTGCGGATCGAAGCATCCGGCGAGAAATTCCACTGTTCCTGGATCGGATGCAGTTCTACGACACCACGACCTACCTGCCGGACGACATCCTTGCGAAGGTGGACAGGGCCAGCATGGCCGTTGGCCTCGAGGTGCGCGTACCCTTGCTCGATCACCGGGTGGTCGAGTTCGCTTGGCAACTGCCGGCGGCAATGCGCATCAGGCGCGGCCAGAGCAAGTGGCTGCTTCGGCAGGTGCTCGCCGACTACGTGCCGCCGGCGCTCACGGAGCGGCCAAAGGCGGGCTTCGAGGTGCCACTTGGCGAGTGGCTGCGGGGCGAACTGCGGAACTGGGCGGCGCCGCTCTTGGCTGAAGATCGCCTGCGCCAGAGCGGCTACATCGCGCCGGCGCCCGTTCGCCAGGCGTGGTCGGCGCTCTGCGCCGGCAAGGCCGGCAGCGAACGCCTGGCGGGCCAAGTGTGGTCCGTGCTGATGTTCGAGGCATGGCGGGACACCTGGGGGATTGGCAGCGCCTAGGCGCGTCCACTACGCTTCGGGCCGCTCCCGCCGCCGAGGATGCCAGTGACCTTCAACGCCCTGCTGATCGCCAACCGCGGCGAAATCGCCATCCGCATCGCCCGCGCTGCTGCGGACCTGGGCGTGCGCTCGGTTGCGGTGTACTCCGAAGACGACACGGCCAGCTTGCACGTCCGCGTCGCCGACGAAGCCCGCGCCCTGGACGGCGTCGGCGCTGCGGCCTACCTGGACGAAGCAGCGGTGGTCGAGGCTGCCAAGGCCGCTGGCTGCGACGCCATCCACCCGGGCTACGGGTTTCTTGCCGAACGCGCCAGCTTCGCCGGGCGCTGCGCCGAGGCCGGCATCGTTTTCATCGGTCCAAAGCAGGAACACCTCGCGTTGTTCGGCGACAAGGGCCGCGCCCGGGCCGCGGCCAGCGCTGCTGGCGTGCCGGTGCTCGCCGGCTTGGACCGGGCGGTATCCCTCGAGGAGGCGGAAGCGTTCTTCGCTTCGTTGCGGGACGGGCAGGGCGGCGCAGACGATGCCGCCATGATCGTCAAGGCACTGGCCGGCGGCGGCGGCCGCGGCACTCGGGTGGTCGCGGAGGCCGCGGCAATCCAAGACGCCTACGCGCGTTGCCAATCGGAGGCCAAGGCCGCGTTCGGCGTGCCGGACGTGTACGTGGAGCAGTTCCTGCCCCGGGCCCGCCATGTCGAGGTGCAGATTCTCGGCGACTGCCAGGGCGCCGTGGCGCACTTGGGCGAGCGCGAGTGCAGCGTGCAGCGCCGGTACCAGAAGGTGGTGGAGGTGGCGCCAGCGCCGGCACTTGCGGAGGAGGTCCGCGACGGCTTGATCGATGCCGCGATGCGGTTCGCCAGGCAGGAGGGCTACCAGAACCTCGGCACCTTCGAGTTTCTCGTGGATGCGTCTGCGGCTGCCGCCGGGGAGGGCCGGCAGCCGTTCGTGTTCATCGAAACCAACGCCCGCCTGCAAGTGGAGCACACGGTGACCGAGGAGGTGACCGGCGTCGACATCGTGCAGGCGCAGATCCGCCTGGCGGCCGGCACCACGCTTGCCGAACTCGGTCTGGACGCGCCGGACGCGGCCCGCCCCCGGGGCTTCGCCATCCAGGCACGGGTGAACATGGAGACGATCGGCGAGGACGGCAGCGTACGGCCCGGCAGCGGCACGCTCCGCGCCTACGAAGCGCCGAACGGTCCTGGCGTGCGCACCGACGGCTTCGGCTACGCCGGTTACCAGACCAGCACGTCGTTCGACTCCCTGCTCGCGAAAGTGATCGCTCACACCCCGTCCACGGACTTCGCCGCGGCCATCGCTCGCGCCGACCGCGCCCTCTCCGAGTTCCGTTTGGAGGGCGTGGGAGCGAACATCCCGTTCCTGCGCAACGTGCTTCGCCACGAGGACTTCGCCGCCGGCCGGATTCACACCCGATGGGTGGACGAGCACCTGGCGGAACTGGCGCCGCCGCCCGCCGACGCTCGGCAAAGGTTCGCAGCGACTCCGGCCAGTGCGGACGGCGACGGCGGCGGCTTCGCCGGGGCTCGCGTGGACACCAGCGATCCGCTGGCGCTGTTCGACCACGATGCCAAGGTGAAGGCGGCTCAGGCGGCCACGGCGGCGGCGGAACCCAAGGCGGCAGGGCCGGCCGCGCCGGAGGGCGCCACCGGCGTGAGTTCGCCCATCCAAGGCACCATCGTCGCGCTCGCCGTGGCGCCCGGCGACGAAGTGCGCGCCGGCCAGCAGGTGGCGGTGGTGGAAGCCATGAAGATGGAACACGTGATCGCGGCCCTGCACGACGGCATCGTGCGCGAAGTGACGATGCGACAGGGCGACGTGGTGCGCGAGGGCTACCCCATCGTGTTCATCGAGGAAGCGGAGGTGACCGGCGGCGACACGGCGCAGACGGAGGCGCTGGACCCGGACCACATCCGCCCCGATCTGGCCCTCGTCTACGAACGCCATGCCTACGTCCTGGACGAGAACCGCCCGGAAGCCGTCGCCAAGCGCACCGCCCGCGGCTACCGAATGCCCAGGGAGAACATCGCCCAGCTCATGGATCCCGGCTCCTTCAAGGAGTACTGGCCGCTCGTCGTCGCCCGCCAGCACCGCCGCCACGACATGGAGACGCTGCGCAGGAACACGCCAGCGGACGGCCTGATCGCCGGCATCGGCACGGTGAACGCGGACTTCTTCGGCGAGGAAGCGGCGCGCACCATGCTGGTCCACTACGACTACACCGTGCTGGCCGGCACGCAAGGCGGACGCAACCACTACAAGCAGGATCGGATGTTCGAGCTGGCGCACCGCTTCGGCATCCCGCTCGTATTGTTCGGCGAAGGCGGCGGCGGCCGACCGGGCGACGACGGCAACGGCCCGGGCGTCGCCTTCGACACCCACACCTTCACCCGCTTCTCGCAGCTCTCGGGCCTCGTGCCGCTGGTGAGCGTGATCAACGGCCGCACCTTCGCCGGCAATACCGCGCTGGTGGCCTGCTGCGACGTGATCATCGCCACCGAACGCACCACCGTGGCAATGGGCGGCCCGGCGATGATCGAAGGCGGCGGCCTCGGCATCTACACGCCGGAGGAAGTGGGCCCGATGTCCTTCCAGGTGCCGAACGGCGTGGTGGACATTCTCGCCAAGGACGAAGCGGACGCAGTGGAGGTGGCCAAGAAGTACCTCTCGTACTTCCAAGGGCGCGTTCGGGACTGGGAAGCCCACGACCAGCGCCCGCTGCGCCATGTGGTGCCGGAGAACAGGCTGCGCCTGTACGACATGAAGGACATCGTCCACACCATCGCGGACGTGGGCTCGGTACTGGAGATCCGGGAGAAGTTCGGCATCGGCGTCGTCACTGCGTTCATTCGCGTGGAAGGCCGCCCGCTGGGCGTGATCGCCAACAATCCGCACCACCTGGCCGGCGCCATCGACTCCGACGGCGCCGACAAGGGGGCGCGTTTCATCCAGCTTTGCGACGCCTTCGACATTCCCGTGCTCAGCCTGATGGACTGCCCCGGCATGATGGTGGGGCCGGACGTCGAGCGCACGGCCCTCGTGCGCCACTGCGTGCGCATGTTCAACGCCGGCGCCAACCTGACGGTGCCGCTCTTCGGCGTGGTGGTGCGCAAGGCATACGGGCTCGGCGTGCAGGCGATGTGCGGCGCGAGCTCGCTGGTGGGGTTCTTCACCGTGGCCTGGCCCACGGCGGAGTTCGCCGGCATGAACATCGAGGGATCGGTGAAGCTCGGCTACCGCAAGGAGCTGGCGGCCATGGCAGACCCGGAACAGCGCCGCCTCGAGTTCGAGCGCCGCGTTGCCGGCGCCTACGAGGGCGCCAAGGCGATCAACGCCGGCGTCGGCGGCGGCCTCGACGACGTCATCGATCCCGCAGATACCCGCAGCTGGATCGCCAGCAGCCTGAAGCGCCTGCCGCCGAAGGCCGAGCGGGTGGGCAAGAAGTATCCGTACATCGACACTTGGTAGGGGCTCGAGCAGGGAGTGCGGGCGACTGCCAGTGGTGCCGGCCGGCCATGCGCTTGCCGATTGCGGAAGCGTTGCTGTGGCGGTCAGGCTCCGCCGAGCAGGGACAGAAAGTCCGTCTCGCTTCGGCAGGCGAAGGCGGCGGCAGCGACTTGCGCTGGCGTGAGCGCCGCGAGTTGGCGCGTGGCCTCGGGGCCGACGAGAAAGCCTGTCGAGCAGGCGATGCCGCGCTCCGCAAGGACTTGGCGCACCGTGGCGACGCGCTCTTCGGTCCGGCCTTCTTCCCGCACTTCCTGCAGCAGGCCCTGCAGGAGCGGATCGCCGGTGGGCCGCGTCCCCTCCTGGCGGCCCAGAGCACGGCCCACCCGGGCGAGTGCCGTCCAGGTCGCCGCAGAGCGCTTGGGCTCGTTCAGCGCCAAGTGGATCTCCTTGGCGGTCCAGTCCGGGAGCGCCTGGCTGGCGCTCGCCTCCAGATAGCGGCCCGTCTCGGTGTCCAGCACGTGGATCGTCAGCCCGGGACGGCGGCGGGAGCGGCGCTCCTGCCACGGTTCCGGCACTTCCACCCACACCTCCGGGAAGCGCCAGCGTTCGTATTCGTCGAGCTTCCTGGCGCGAACGTCCGTGGTGTGGTCCACCTCCAGCACCACGTCCGGAGGCGCCGCGCTGCCGAGAACCACCGGCGGCAGGCGCATGGCGCGGCCGCCGGCTGCGTCCAAGTACACCGTCTGGTCCGCCTCCATCGCCCGGATGTGCCGGCCGTTCGCCCCGCGTTCGTAGAAGGTCGTGTTGCCGCAGCACAGAATCGCTGCGCCCCGAGCGTCCGCGATGCGGTCCAGCAGTGCCGCAAGGCGTTGGGCAGGCACCTCGTGGACGGGCAGCACCGGCTCGCACACCATCCAGGCGACGCCTTCCTCGGCGTCCCAGTACTCGATTCGCGGGCCGTCGCCCTCGGCGACCTCCGCCGCGCTCATGGGCACCGCTCTGCAGCCGGGGAAGCCAGCCTCCGTGCCGGATCGACGACGACGGCCGGACCGCCCCGCGGGGCGGGCGCGTTGCCGGGGCCCGGCGTCGTAGCTGGCGCGTGGTTCGCTCATGGGATCAGCGTAGCCCGTCGGCCGGCCGCTCGCAAGCATTTTTCTTGCAAATCAATATCGTACACAAGTGTACGAGTCTGCCGACCGGCTGGCTGGCGGGGACACAGAGGGGACCTAGAGGCGGCAGGCAGCACCCCAAGCAGCGAGAAGTTGGCGTTGTACCATTGGCCGATGCTGGCGCGACGCAAACGGCTTGGCAGCACCGGACGGCGAACCTCCTCGGACCGGCCCGTGAGCTAAGGACGGTCGGTGAAGAAGTGGCAGTGCATCGTCTGCGGCTGGATCTACGACGAAGCCGAGGGCTGCGAAGAGGAGGGCATTCCGCCGGGTACGCGCTGGGAGGACGTGCCGGACGACTTCGTGTGCCCGGAGTGCGGCGTAGGCAAGGAGGATTTCGAGATGATCGAGATCGGCTAGCCCAAGTACGAACAGCCCGTCCGGAGCGGCGGGCCCACACCGGCGCCAATGGCGAACCGGGACCATCACGGGGAGAGCGAAGGGGGACCAATGAACGCAACGACGCAGAACACCTGGGCGCGAGTGGCGGGGCTGCCGCTGCACTGGCAGATCGCCATCGCCCTGGGGCTGGCCGTCCTCGTGGCCTGGCCGAGCAGCCCGGAGACCACTCTCGCCGGCGTGGCGCTGGTGGACGTGCTGGATTTCTTCGGCGGCCTGTTCCTGAGCGCCTTGAAGATGGTGGTGGTGCCGCTGATCGTCTCCTCGATCATCGTCGGCGTGCGCAACATGGCCGGGCAGGACAGCTTCGGCCGGGTCGGCGCCAAGACGGTGGGCTTCTACCTCGTCACCGGCGTCGCCGCGGTCACGACGGGCCTGATCCTCGTCAACCTCTTCGCTCCGGGCAGCAGCGAGTCGGCGCAAGCGCTGCGCAACGCGCTGCCGGATGCCGAGCTGGTGATGAGCCGCGTGGAAGGGCGGGGCACGGGCGATCTGGTCGAGGTGATCTCCCGCGCCATCCCGTCGAACGTGGTCGAGGCGGCCGCCAATACGGACCTCCTGGCGCTCATTTTCGTGAGCGTGGTGTTCGGCTACTTCATGTCGCGGCTGCGCGGCGCGCCGGCAGACGCCCTGGAGAGCTTCTGGGTCGGCGTCCACGACGTGATGGTGGCCATCACGATGTGGGTGATGCGGTTCGCGCCCATCGGCGTGTTCGCGCTGGTCGCCAAGACGCTGATGGTGGCGGGCCTCGGCAGCCTCGGGGCGCTGGCGTGGTTCTTCTTCACCGTGCTCGGGGCGCTGGCGGTGCATTTCTTCCTGACGCTGCCGCTCTTGCAGCACTTCGTCGGCGGCATCCGCCCCTACGCCTACTACGGACGCATCCTGCCGGCGCAGCTCACGGCGTTCTCCACCTCCTCTTCGTCCGCCACTCTGCCGGTCACCTTGAACTGCGCGGAACAGGCCGGCATCTCGAAGAAGACCACGGGCTTCGTGCTGCCCCTGGGTGCCACGGTGAACATGGACGGCACGGCGCTGTACGAGTGCGTGGTGGTGATCTTCATCGCGCAGATATACGGCATAGACCTCGGCCTCGGCGGCCAGATCACGGTGGTGACGCTGGCTCTGCTCACCTCCATCGGCGTGGCCGGCATTCCCTCGGCGAGCCTGGTGGCCATCGCCCTCATCCTGCCAGCCGTGGGGCTGCCGGTGGAGGGCCTGGCGGTGGTGCTGGTGGTGGACCGGCTGCTCGACATGTGCCGCACCTCCGTGAACGTCACCAGCGACCTGACGGTGACCGCTCTGGTAGCCGCCGGCGAAGGAGAGGAACTGCCGGTGTCTCGCGGCGGGCCACGGGAGAGCGCCGCTTCCGCCTAGCGGCCCGGCGTCCTGCGGGGCCGCGCGATGCCCGCGGCGGCCATCGCGCTTCGCCGCCGCGGCAGCGTCTACTGGCGTCTGGCGCGCCTGGACCGGCCCGTGGGCACGCTGCTGCTGCTGTGGCCCACCCTGGCGGCATTGTGGATGGCGGCTGGCGGAGTACCGCCGGCGGGCGTGCTGGCGGCGTTCGTGGCCGGTACGTTGCTGGCGCGCTCCGCGGGATGCGTCGTCAACGACATCGCCGATCGGAAAGTGGACGGCCATGTGCGCCGTACGCGGCTGAGGCCCTTGGCCACCGGCGAGGCATCGCTGCGGGAGGCGCTGGCCCTGGCGGCAGCGCTGGCAGCAGGCGCCGTTGCCGTGGCGCTGGCGCTGCGGCCGCTGGTTTGGCTGCTCGCCGTCGCCGGCGCCGCCGTGGCAGCGGCCTATCCGTTCCTCAAGCGCTGGACGCACTTTCCCCAGGCCGCCTTGGGGGTGGCCTTCAGCTGGGGCATTCCGATGGCCTTTGCCGCGGTGCTCGGCGAAGTGCCGGCCACGGCTTGGCTGTACTTCGCCGCCAGCGCGTGCTGGATCGTCGCCTACGACACTCTCTATGCGATGGTGGACCGGGAGGACGACGTGCGAGTCGGCGTGAAGTCCGCCGCCATCGCCTTCGGCCGCGGCGATCGCGCCGCGGTCGGCATCTTGCAGCTGGCAGCCCTCGGCCTGCTCGCCGCGCTTGGCGCCGCGCTCGATCTGCGCCATGCCTACTTCGCCGGTTTGGCGGCGGTTGCCGGCCTCTTCGCCTATCAGCAGTGGCTCATTCGCAGCCGGCTTCCGGGGGCCTGCTTCCGGGCCTTCGGCAACAACGTCTGGGTGGGCCTCGCGCTGTTTGCCGGCACCGCCTTCGACTACGCCTGGGCGTGAGCGCCAACCAGGCTGTTGACGCCGGCGGGCTCGTCGACCGCGCGATAGACGGCATCGGCCGCGCCGCGGCGTGGCTGACTCTCGGGATGGCGGCCACCACGTGCATCGTGGTGGCGTTGCGCTACCTGCTGGACGCCGGCGCCATCTGGCTGCAGGAGAGCGTCGTCTACATGCATGCCGCGGCGCTCCTGCTGGGACTTTCCTACGCCCTGCGCCACGATGCCCATGTGCGCGTGGACGTGCTCTACGCGCGATTCTCGGCGCGAACGCGGGCGCTGGTGGACTGCCTCGGCGCCACGGCGCTGCTGATGCCCGTGGCGGCAACCATGGTCGCCACGAGCTACGACTACGTCTTCGACTCCTGGCGGGTTCTCGAAGGTTCGCCGGAAGTCGGCGGGCTGCCGGCGGTGTTCCTGCTGAAGACGCTGCTGCCGGTCTCGGCGGTGCTGCTGTTCGTCCAGGCCGCTGCCACCGCGCTTCGGAACTGGCGGCGGCTGCGGGTCGGCGTGGGTCCCGGCGCCAGTGGCAGCGGCCGGTCAAGCCCCAGCGGCTAGAGAAAGATCCATGGTCGGAAGTGCTTGAGCTGCTGCCGCTGGCGCTGTTCGGGGCGGTGGTCCTGGGCCTCGTGGCCGGCTACGCCGTGGCGCCGACGCTGGCTGGCGTGGCGCTGCTGTTCGCCTTCGGCGGCGCGGCGTTCGGCGTCTTCGACCTGCGGGACCTGGGGTTCCTGCCGAACCGCCTGTTCGGCATCGTCACCAATCCAACCCTGGTGGCGGTGCCGCTGTTCGTGCTGATGGGCGTCACCTTGGAGCGCTCGCGCATCGCGGAAGGGCTGCTGGCGAGCCTGGCGGCGCTGCTGGGCGGCGTGCGCGGCGGCCTGGGGCTGGCGGTGACCGCGGTGGGCATGCTGCTGGCGGCCAGCACCGGCATCGTCGGCGCCACGGTGGTGACGATGGGCCTTCTGGCGCTGCCCACCATGCTGCGCCAGGGCTACGACCCGAAGCTCGCCGCCGGCGCCATCTGCGCCACCGGCACGCTGGGGCAGATCATCCCCCCGTCCATCGCCCTGGTGCTGCTCGGCGACGTGCTGTCGAGCGCCTACCAGCAGGCGCAGCTGGCCCAGGGGGTGTTCTCGCCGCGCACGGTTTCGGTGGGGGATCTGTTCGCCGGCGCGCTGCTGCCGGGCGTGGCGCTGGTGGGGCTGTACCTGGCCTACATCGCCGTCGCCGCCGCGCTGCGCCCGGAACGCGCACCGGCGCGGCGCGAAGCCGCGGACGGGACTCCCCTCGAGATCGCGCCCCTGCTGCGCAGCCTGGCGCCGCCGCTGGCGCTGATCGCTCTGGTGCTCGGTTCCATTCTGGCTGGCTACGCTACGCCGACGGAGGCCGCCGGCGTGGGCGCTGGCGGCGCCCTGCTGCTGGCGGCCGGCCGCCGGGCTCTGAACCTGGGCGGGCTGCGGGAGATATGCACCGCGACGCTGAAGACCACCAGCATGGTGTTCTTCATCCTCATCGGCGCCTCCGTGTTCTCGCTGGTGTTTCGCGGCTACGGCGGCGACGAACTGGTGCGGGACCTGTTCGACGCCATGCCCGGCGGCGTCTGGGGCGCCACCGCCATCGTGATGCTGGTGGTGTTCTGCCTGGGCTTCATCCTCGACTTCATAGAGATCACCTACGTCGTGGTGCCCATCGTCGCGCCGCTGCTGCTGGCGATGGGGCTGGACCCGGTCTGGCTCGGCGTCCTTCTCGCCGTGAACCTGCAAACGTCGTTCCTGACGCCGCCGTTCGGCTTCGCCCTGTTCTACCTGCGCGGCGTCGCGCCGCCGCAAGTGGCCACCGTGGACGTCTATCGCGGCGTGCTGCCGTTCGTGGGCCTGCAGGTGCTGCTGATGGCGGTGCTGGTCGCGGCGCCGCAGCTGGCGACCTGGCTGCCGGACGTTCTCTATTGACGTGCGGTGTAGACTCTCGGCTGTTCCGACACCAACAAGAATCAAGAGGAGCACGACATGGAAGAGTGGCAGTGGTTGACGACCCCTCTGGCGGCGCTGGCAGCGGTGTTCGTCACCTGGTACCTGGGCAAGCAGAACCTCAGCAACGCCCGCAGCGACTTCGAGCGCGAAGCCGCCAAACGAGGCCAGGAGGAGGGCTACTTTCGCGGCATGGTCACCGAACGGCTCGCGACCCTCTCGGAAGGCCAGCGCCAGCTGCGCGAGGAACTGCGCCAGGTCCGCGACGGGCTGCAGGAGGTGCGCGGCGAGCTGGGCGAGGTGCGCGGCGAGCTGGGCGAGGTGCGCGGCGAGCTGAGGACGGTTGGCAGCCGCGTGACGGCGCTTGAGGCCAGCTCGGCCTAGAGGTTCGATTCCGAATTTGACATGGCAAATGGCACGTTTCGTCTGTCGTCGCCTCGGCGTGCGCTGCTTGAGGATGTGCCGCCCCGCAAGGCCGCCGGCATCCCGGCCCTGCGACGAAACCCGCCCGCTGGAACACGCGTCATTTTGGAAGCGGCACACTAGAGGCGGTGACCCGATTGCAATGACGGATGGGCTGGCGGCACGGGTGCCGATCTGGACCATCACTCCAATGTGGCTTTGGTACTAGAGGCGGCGACCCTCTCTTCTTGCGAGGCTTACCGTCGCGCTCCCTGCCGTGAACGGCATCGCGGCGGCACTGGCGTCGATCGAACGAGAAGCTACGGCAGTCGAAACGCCGTCAGACGCCCCGGCTCCAGGCCCGTGCCGGTGGCGACGACGACGAACTGCCTGCCGCCGGCTAGATACGTCATCGGCGGCGCGGACCTGTGCGTACCTTGCAGCTCGTGCGTCCAGACCACCGCGCCGGTGGCCTTGTCCAGCGCCCGCAGGCTCGACGGCTGCTGCCAGCCGTTGCGGTGGCCGTGGAAGATCAGCGTCCTGGTCACAAGCAGGCCGGGGGCGTTTTGGGGCACGCCCAGGTCCGGCAGGTCCAGCCCTTCGAGCAGCGGATGCTCCTTGGGGCCGACGCCGTTGGCGACCTGCCAGGCGATGTCGCCGGTGTCCAGCCGGTAGGCGGTGATGCTGGCCCAGGGCGGCTTGACCACCGGCAAGCCTTCCACGTCGACGCCCGACGGGCGTATTCGATAGGGAAAGCCGAAACGCTTGGCGTCGATCTTCCGCGCCTTGAGCAGGAAGGGCCAGCGCCGAGACGCCACGTACAGCATGCGGGATTCGGGATCGAACGCGGCGCCGCCCCAGTTGGCGCCGCCCCAGCCCGGCACCACCAGGCTGCCGGCTTCGGACGCCGGCAGGAACAGGCCGCCGAGGCGGACGCCCTCCATCGCGGCGAGCGCCCTCTCCCGCAGGCTCGGCGTCAGATCAAGGAGATCCTCTTCGCTCGCGCCCTGCATTTCGAACGGCGGCGGCCAGCTGGGGAAGGGCTGCGTGGCAGACGCCTGCTCGCCGGCCAGATCGCTCCCCGGCACGGCCTTGTCCTGGATCGGCCACAGCGGCTCGCCGGTGGCGCGGTTGAAGACGTACAGGAAGCCCACCTTGCTCACCTGCGCCAACGCCGGCACGGGCTTGCCGCCCTGCACCAAGTCCGCGACCACCGGCGCCGCCGGCAGGTCGTAGTTCCAGATGTCGTGGCGAACCGTCTGGAAGTGCCAGATGCGCTTGCCGGAACGGGCGTCGAGGGCGACCACGGACGTGCCGAACAGGTTGTCGCCGGGGCGCAGGCCACCGTAGAAGTGGCTGGTCGGCGCCGTCACCGGCAGATAGACGTGGCCGCGCCCGGCATCGCAGCTCATCATGGACCAGACGTTGGTATTGCCCATCCAGCGCCAGGACTCGTCGCCCCAGGTTTCGTGGCCGAACTCGCCCGGCTGCGGCACCGTCTTGAACGCCCACAGCTGCTTGCCGGTGTACACGTCGAAGCCGCGCACGTCGCCGAGCGGCACGTTGTCCTGCCAGTTGCCGCCCCGACGCCAGTTGCCGCCCCGATGGGCGAAGTGCGAGTTGTCCGAGGTCTGGTTGCCGACCACCAGCACGTCGCCGCACACCGCCGGCGCGTAGTTCCAGGACGCGGCGCGGCGGCGAATGGGGCGCCGCAGGCCCTGCGTCAAGTCGACGCGGCCGTCCTTGCCGAAGCCCTTGTAGGGTTCGCCGGTTTCCGGGGAGAGCGCGTACAGCCAGCCGTCGCTGGCGGTGAGCAGTATGCGGTCTTCGCCTTTGCCTTCTTGCCTGGCATCTCGATGGTAGGCAACGCCGCGGGTGGAGAACCCGAACATCGCCGGCCGCGGGCCGTCGCCGGTGCCCGGATCGAAGGTCCAAAGCGCCTTGCCGGTGATCGGGTCCAGCGCGGCGACGGCGGAGAACGCCGTGCGCACGAACAACCGCCCGCCGACCATCAACGGCGTCGCCTTGAAGCCGTCCGGCACCTTGCGCTCGCCGCCGCCGAGGTAGCGGTGGTTGTCGAACGCCTCCCAGACCCAGGCGACCTGGAGCTTCCCGGAGTTCGCCGCGTCTATCTGCGCCAGCGGCGAGTACTTGCGGGCGCCGAGATCGCCGCCGTAGGCAGGCCAGTCGCCGTGGGCCGTGGAGTAGTCGAAGGGGCGCTTGTGGTCCCGGGGCGGCCCGGTCTGCTCCGCCGGCGAAGACTCCTCGGCGCTGGGATCGGGCTGCCCCGCCTGGGCCGTGCGGTCGGCGAGGGCCTGCTCCTCGGTGCGCGGGGACCTCTCGCGGCTGCGCCCCCCCCCCCCCCCCCCCAGCCACGCCACGTCTATGGCGGCGACGCCCCGCCGATCGCGTTCCGCGAGCAGCCACAGGCCGCGTTCGTTGTGGCCCTGGCCGCCTTGCGGCGTCAGGTGGCAGAAGCCGCAGTCCCGGGCACCGAATTCAAGCGCCGGAGGCAGGTGCTCGGGGCTCGCGGCGACAGACTGGACGACGAACGCCAGCAGCGCCGCCCCGGCGCTCGCGCCAAGCCGCGAAAGCGTTCCGGATGGCGGGTCGCGGGTGGCTTGGCGCACAGCGCACTGTGCCATTGGCATCTCCTCGAACCCGCCGGTACTTGCGGCATCCTCGCCAACGGCTTCAGTGTAGCACTGTTGCAGCGAGACGCCCAAGGCGGCCAGATTGATGCCGGCCTCTAGCCTCGGTACGATGCTTCCAATTTGGTTGCGAATCGGAAGTTCTTAAATGACGTCGATCACCATCAAGGGTGTACCGGCTCAGGTGCATGAACGCCTGAAGTCCGTTGCGTTGCGCAACCGGCGCAGCTTGCAGAACGAGGTCCTCTCCTGTTTGGAGCGTCATGTGGAACGGTCCTCTCCGCCCAAGGAGGAGCTGCTGGCACAGGCGGCCGCGCTACGGGCCAAGCTCCCTGCCTTGGATCACGGCTTGGTGGACGGCCTCAAGCGCCGCGGTCGCCCGTGAACATCGTCGTGGACACCAACGTTCTCGCCTGCTACTGGCTCCCGGGAGCGCACACGGACCTGGCCGTCGGCTTGCGCCGCGCCACGGACCTTTGGTACGCGCCAACACTCTGGCGGTCCGAGTTCCGCAGCGTCCTTGCAGGCTTTCTGCGCCGTGGCCACCTGAGTCTGGCGCAAGCGCAAGCGACCATGAAGGCCGCGGAGGCCGCCTTGGCGGATTGCGAGCGGGAGGTGAGTTCCGTGCGGGTCCTGGATTTCGTCTCGCAGTCGAATTGCTCCGCCTACGACTGCGAGTTCGTGGCTTTGGCAGCGGCGATGAACATTCCGCTGGTTACAGGGGACCAGCGCATTCTCAGCGGTTTTCCGGCCATTGCCGTGCGTATGGCCGATCTTGCGGAGGGCCCCGGGGCCTAAGGCGCCCGCTTCTCGCCTCGTTGCCCCTACAATCCACCTCCTTTGCGGCCAAGGACTTAAGCGCCATGACGGACGGCAACGTCCACCTCGGTTTCGACCCGGACGCGCTTCGCGCCCGGTATCGGGCGGAGCGGGACAAACGCCTGCGGGACGACGGCAACGAGCAGTACGTCGAGGTGAAGGGCGCCTTCGCCGGCTTCCTGGACGATCCCTACGTGGCACCGGGTTTCGCCCGCGAGCCGCTCGCGGACTCGGTGCAGGTCGTCGTGATCGGCGGCGGCTTCGGCGGGCTGCTGGCCGCGGCGCGGCTGCGGAAAGCCGGCGTCCGCGACATCCGCATCATCGAGAAGGGCGGCGACTTCGGCGGCACCTGGTACTGGAACCGCTATCCCGGCGCCCAGTGCGACATCGAGTCCTACATCTATCTGCCGCTGCTCGAAGAGACGGGCTACATGCCCAAGGAGAAGTACAGCTTCGCGCCGGAAATACTCGCCCACGCCCGCGCCATCGGCGAACGCTACGATCTGTATCGCAACGCCTGCTTCCAAACCGAGGTCACGGCGATGCGCTGGGACGACGCGGAACGCCTCTGGATCATCGAGACCAACCGCGGCGATGCCATGCGGGCGCAGTTCGTGGCCATGTCCAACGGGCCGCTGAACCGGCCGAAGCTGCCCGGCATCCCCGGCGTGGGTTCCTTCCGCGGCCACGCCTTCCACACCAGCCGCTGGGACTACGGCTACACCGGCGGCAACGCCGAAGGCCACCTGACCGGGCTGGCGGACAAGCGCGTGGGCATCATCGGCACCGGCGCCACCGCTGTGCAGTGCGTACCCCACCTCGGCGAACACGCCCGGCAGCTGTGCGTCTTCCAACGCACGCCGTCGTCCATCGACGTGCGCGGCAACAAGCCCACGGACCCGGCGTGGGCGGACGCGCTGCAACCCGGCTGGCAGCAGCACCGCATGACCAACTTCAACGTCCTGGTCACCGGCGGCCTGCAGGACGAGGATCTGGTGAGCGACGGCTGGACGGACATCATCCGCAACCTCGCCTCCGTCGCCGCCAGCCGGCGGAACAAGCAGGCGACGCCGGAGGAAGCGATGGCCCGCGTCGAGCTCGCGGACTTCAAGAAGATGGAGCAGATCCGCGCTCGCGTGGACAGCCTGGTGGAGGATCCGGCAACGGCCGCGGCGCTAAAGCCCTGGTACCGGCAGTTCTGCAAACGCCCCTGCTTCCACGACGAGTACCTTCTGGCCTTCAACCGCCCCAACGTGACGCTGGTGGACACGGATGGTCGCGGCGTGGAACGCATCACCGAAAGCGGCGTGGTGGCGAACGGGCGGGAGTACGAGCTCGACTGCCTGATCTTCGCCACCGGCTTCGAGGTGGGCACGGCCTACACCCGCCGCGCCGGCTACGACATCGCCGGCCGGCGCGGCCTCAAGCTCTCCGACAAGTGGGCCGGCGGCTTGCGCACGCTGCACGGCTTCCAGACCCACGGCTTTCCCAACTGCTTCTTCATGGGCGTCACCCAAGGCGGCTTCACCGCCAACTTCCCGCACATGCTGAACGAGCAGAGCCGGCACATCGCCTACATGGTCGGCCAGGTGCTCGGCAGCAACGCTAGAAGCATCGAGGCCACCGCCGCCGGCGAGGACGGCTGGGTGGAGACCATCCGCACAATGGCCGTCTTCAACCAGCGCTTCCTCGAGGAATGCACGCCCGGCTACTACAACAACGAGGGCAAGCCGGGGCAGGGCAACTCGCTGCTCGGCAGCCAGTACGGCGGCGGCCCGGAGGCGTTCTTCCAGATTCTGCGCGATTGGCGCGAGACCGGCGCGATGGACGGCGTCGAGCTGTCGTAGCCGCAGTCGCCAAGACGGCCCGCTCCAGCCACTTCACGTTCCGCAAACAGGACAAAGCCATGCCCGATGCCAACGCCGCGCCGCTGCCCCTCGGCGACCCCAAGGACCTGGGGTTCGACCCGGAGCGTCTCTCCCGCATCGCGCCGGCGATGGAGGCGTTCGTCGCCGACGCCCGGGTGCCGAACCTCGTCACCTTGCTGGCCCGGCGCGGGCGCATCGTCCACCACCACGCCTGCGGCGTGCTGGACCTGGACGACGACGCGCCGGCTGGCGTCGACACGCTGTTCCGCATGTGGTCCAACACCAAGCCCATCGCCGGCGCAGCGACGCTGATCCTCTACGAACGCGGCCTGCTGACGCCGGACGATCCGGTGGCCAAGTTCCTGCCGGAGTACGCGGACCAGCGCGTGTTCAACCCCGCCGAGCCGATGGCGCCGGTGGCCGCCAAACGCGGCATCACCGTTCGCGACTGCCTCACCAACACCACCGGCCTCGCCAATCCGACGACCATGCCGCACGTCTACCGCCAGCAGCACCGCGAGGCCCTCGCCACCGTCGGCTGGCTGCGGGACGACGCCAACATGCTGGCGCGGCCGAAGGGCCAGGACGGCGCACCGCCGCCGACCAGCCGCGAGCGCGTCCGCGCCCAGGCCGCCCTGCCTCTCGCGGCACACCCGGGCGAGGAGTTCAGCTACCACCTGGGCTATCCGCTCCTCTCCGCAGTGCTCGAGGAAGCCAGCGGCCAGCGCCTCGACGCGCTGTTCCAGGACAGCATCTTCGCGCCCCTCGGCATGAAGGACACGGGCTTCTATCTCGAGGACGGCGCCCTGCCCCGCTTCGGCGCCAGCTACATGCCCCGCAAGGTGGACGGCGAGATGCGCCTCGTCGCCGTCAACAAGGCCGCCACCAGCGAGAAGACCACCGGCCCGAGGACGGAGTTCGCCGCTGGCGGCGACCTGGGCGGCGTCCTCTCGACCGCCGGCGACTACGCCCGCTTCGGCCAGATGCTGCTGAACGGCGGCGAGCTGGACGGCGTCCGCATCCTCGGCCGCAAGACGGTGGAGCTGATGCTCGGCAACCACACCGGCGACATGAAGATTCCCATTACCGGACCGGGCTTCCACTGGGGCCTGGGCGTCGGCGTCTACCACGGCCGCGGCCGCTTCCCGCTGATCCGCTCACCTGGCACCTACGGCTGGGGCGGCGCCGCCGGCACCGTCTATTTCGCGGACCCCGCCGAAGAACTGCTCGGCGTCTGCCTCACCCAGGTGATGGCCCACGGCACCATGCCCAACAACACCTACCAGGAGGACTTCCAGCGGCTGGCGTACCAGGCCCTAGTGTAGTGTGTGCCACCTAGTCGCCGCAAGTCCTTGATCTAGCAAGGTTTTCCCGAAGGCGCGATGGCTTGACATAAGAGTTTGCCATAAGTCGAGCGGCGCTTGGGCGACATCGGGCGCTTCGCACCGGCGAGCTGCCGGAAGGCGTCTTGGTCGCCAATGGGCTTGCCAGCCGGCGGCCGGTGCGCTTCCAAGCGACCAAAGGCTTGCCGCGGCGAGCGTACTTCGATTGGAAGAGGGCAGGATGCAACGCCAAGACGAATCCCCCCCCCCCCCCCCCCCCCGTGGTTGGATAGCCGCGTTCGCGACGGAGGATTCGAGCCTTCGGCTTGGGGCCGGGGCGCCTGCCGAACAAGGTTGGCGAGACCATTGGCGGTCGCTCCGTCCGTGGTCGCGCAAGCAACGGCCCAATAGGCAGGAAGGACATAGTGCGTTCTCGAGTCAAGCACGGCCCGGTCACTGGCCGGATTGCAGACTTGGGAACGCAACGGAGACAGACGAATGAAAAACGCCATGCTCGCCATCCTGGCGGTGGCTTTGGCAGCGCTCGCGCCTTTCGCAATGGCCGCGGAGGGCGACAGCGACAGAGACCCAAACGCCGGCGTCAGCCAGCCGACCATGCGCGAACTGGCGAACAAGATCGACCATGTTGTTAGGCGTCTTGGCACTCTCACGGCCACGGTCTCGACGGCAACAGACGTGGACGCGCTCACAACCGAAGTACGCACGCTCTCTAGCACTGTCTCCGCCAACCACACAACCATCGTCGGGAAGTTCGCGCCGCAGATGGCAGTGGTAATGTCGGTTCCGCAATGGCTGTCGCGCTTCAACGGGCTTGCCAGCGATGCTCCCGGCTACTTTGCCCAACCCCACTACCTCATAGGCGAAAGCACTATCCCAGGCTTCCCAGCGGGAACCGTAGGCACGAACGGATCGTTTACGGATGCCACGCTGCCGGCCGGCACCTACCTTTTCGAATTGCAGCAACCCTACGGCGACAACACGATCTGCCAAAGGGGGCTCTCTCGAAGGCATGGCATCGCCAATGCTGGTTCTCGGTACGTTGCCGCCTGCCCCAGGGTGCGCCTGCATCCGTTCAACAACAGCACGAGGCTGGAGGATGGCTACGGCATCTACACCTACGCGACGCCGGCGAGTTTCCAGCTGCGCCACAAGTGGCCACCTGGCTTGAAGTTCAGCGAGGACACAACCCTGTCGGCAACGGAAAGGGCAAACGCCAAATCCTTCGCCAGCTACACCGGCGCGGTGCGGATTACGAAACTCAAGTAGGCGACTGCCGGAGGTTCAACGATGGCGAAACAAACGACGACCAAGCAAGCGGCGGTTTGGAAACCGCCGCGGCTTAGCAAGCTCTCTCTTGGAAGCACCGACAGCGGCATCAAAAGCCCCTTCTATTCCAGGGGAAATTATCTACGAAGGGGCTCCGTATTATGTGCCCACACAAAGCACTTGCGGCTACCGTATGCCATTGTCCGGTGAATCCGCCCTGCCCAATTGCCAATAGTCGAAAGCGCTTGCTTCGCCAGTGCCACCTAAGGCGCTCTCAAGGCACACTGGCAGCGCGGTTTCCAATCGACACAAGCCTTGCTCGCAACGATTGGCAAACCTAACTCGAACGCTCGCCGCGGAAGACGACGAAGTTTCTTCAACGCCGCGGCGGGCTTTTCCTATCTAGCGGCGAGTTTCTGCCTAGCTCTGAACGCTTGAAAAAAGGTGCGCGGCCGGCTTTTTCTGCGCTTTCAAGGCAGGCAAGTTTTTCGCGCCGCTAGCCGCGGCGAAGAAAAGAAACTGGCGAAAAAAAATGGCGTCAATCGAAGTTCTGCGCGGCAGGATTTTCCGAACTGAACTTAGGGCGTCTATCAGGACGTTCGGCAGCGACAGAGACAAGGCGAACTGGCTAACGTGCAACGCCGCGGTAAAACTCTCCGCCGAGCGCAATCCGCAATGGTCTGCTAGGGAAGTCGCAAGGCACGTTATCCGCAACCAGCCTTCCACTGTCGAACTCGCAACGCGAATCGCCAAGCCCTACGGTTCTGCCAAGGACGTGATCCTCGAACAGGCGCAGTTCTGGCGCGAACGCGAACTGCCGGACGATCCGTGGCTGGCGTTCGCTTGGTCGTACTTCGGCAGAGACCAAAGCGCAATCGACGCGGCAGATTCTTCGGGATTGGAAGCCGGCAGCTCGGCCGTGGTCGCGCCGTAATGTCGGGCACGGGTCCGGGGCCCCGCGGTTCGGCTCCATGGCCCGTGGCGCGTGGAGCAGGTGGTGCCGTGCCACGGATAGTGCGTACCGTACACATGTGTACGGTAACGTTGCCCCCGGCGCCCACTGGCTGGCAGTGTCCATCGCGAGAGCTGATGGATCGGCAGCCGCTCACTAGCTGGGCCAACGTGTTCGGACGGGCGTATGATGGGGCTAGAGGGGATTGAACGCAGGAGGGAACCCATGGCCCACGATCTCGTAATCCGAGGCGGCAACATCGTCGACGGCACCGGCGCCGAGCCGTTCGTCGGGGACGTCGCCATCAACGGCGACGCCGTCGCCGAAGTGGGTGCCGTGTCCGGGCGGGGGCGGCGGGAGATCGACGCCGAAGGGCACGTCGTCACGCCGGGCTTCGTCGATCTGCACACCCACTTCGACGCCCAGGCGGGCTGGGATCCGCTGCTCACGCCGGTGTCCTGGCACGGCGTCACCACGGCCCTGTTCGGCAACTGCGGCGTCACGTTCGCGCCGTGCAAGCCGGCGGACCGGGAGTTCCTGGCCGGCATGATGGAAACGGTGGAGGACATCCCGCGCAACGCCATCCTCACCGGCCTGCCCTGGGACTGGGAGTCCTACGGCGAGTACCTGGATTCCATCGAGAAGCTCCATCCCGCCATCAACATCACCGGCCTCGTCGGCCACTGCGCGTCGCGCTTCTACGTCATGGGCGAGCGGGCCATCACCGACGACGCCACGGAGGAGGAGATCGGCCGCATCGCCGCGCTGGTGGGCCGCTCCGTGAAGGAAGGGGCCATCGGCTTCTCCACCAACCGCCTGCCGGCCCACGTGCTGCCGGACGGCCGCTCCATCCCCGGCACCTTCGCCAAGGAGGAGGAACTGGTGGCCATCTCCAAGGCCGTGGGCGAACACGGCGGCATCCTGCAGAGCGTGCTCAACTACGGCAAGCTCGACGAAGAGATGTCCATTCTCACCAGCCAGGTGCGGGCCGCTGGTACGCGCATCCTGTTCAGCGCCCCCTACGGCCCGGGGCCCGAAGGCAGGGGCACCGGCTACGACGCCGCCATCGCCGCCATGCAGCGCGAAGGGCTGGACGTGAACGCCCTCACCCTGCCCCGCAGCGGCGGCTTCCTCTCCGGCCTGCACACGGACGCGCTGTTCCGCACGCCGGCCTGGGAAGCCATCCGCAAGCTGGACTTCGAGGGCCGCCTGGCGGCGATCCGGAACGCCGAGACCCGGGCCGCGCTGGTGGCGGAGGCGAAGGCGCAACCGGAGATGAAGGACCGCTTCCGCGCCTGCTTCTGGCTGGGCGACGGGGACCGGCCCCACTACACCCGGCCGGACAGCGAGAGCCTCTACAGCCTCGCCGAAGCCGCCGGCGTACACCCCATCGAACTGTGGCTGGACAAGATGGTGGAGACGGACGGCGAGGCGCTGTTCCACATTCGCTTCTTCAACCAAGACCTGGAGGCGCTGCGCTCCTTTCTGGCCGAGGACTGGATTCTGCCCGGCATCGGCGACGCCGGCGCCCATGTGAGCCAGATCATGGACTCGGGCTGGACGTCCTTCCTGCTGGCGCACTGGGTGCGCGAGCAGGGCCTGTTCAGCATCGAGGAGGCGGTGCGGCGCATGACCAGCGCTTCCGCCCGGGTGCTCGGCTTCTCCGATCGCGGCACCCTGGCGCCGGGCATGAAGGCGGACGCGAACGTGATCGATCTCGGCCGGGTCGCGGAACGCCAGCCGCGGCTGGTCCACGACTTCCCCGGCGGCGCCCCCCGCCTCATCCAGCAGGCCGTCGGCTACAAGGCGACGGTGTGCAACGGCACGCCGATCCTGCTCGACGACGAGCACACCGGCGAGCGCGCCGGGCTGGTGCTGCGCAACCCGGGGACAGCCTAGCGCGGCAACGGCAACCCTGGCAACTTGGCTAAGAGCCGTTTTCGTCACGTCTACCTCGAACGCCGTAATGGACTGCGTTCCGTGGGGCTGTGGAACAACTACAACAACTCGCCCGTTGTCAACACGCCGGCCTTCGATCGTGGCTGCAATCGGCTGCTGGATTCTGCCAGCGCGGGCTCTCCCACGATTGGCAGTGTGGCGCTTCGGCTCCGGCAGGTTGCCGATCTCTCGCTGGCAGTGAAGCGGGAGCCGCAGACGCCCATCCAGTCGCAGCCAAAGGCGCAGTAGCGCCCTAGTATTCCGTCACGATTCAATTTGGGGGTAGAGACGCTTGAGTTTGGTGCGGGCGTTGTCGACGGTGTACTGCCAGTCGATGCCCGTTTGCCGTCTGTTCCTGTCCTCCGCCCAAGCGTGCGCTCGGACCCGAACCTCCTCCGTGCTGGCGATGCGGTCGCCGAGGGCCTGGCGTGTCAGGACGCTCAGTTCCGGCTCGGCCATGTTCAGCCAGCTGCCGTGCGCCGGGGTGAAGACCAGGTCCAGCCGCCGCGCGATGCGTCTCGCCTCGTCGGGAGGGAACGCGTCGTACAGGGAGCCGATGTCGTGGGTGTTCAGGTTGTCGCACACCAGCGTGATCCGCTCGGCGCCGGCGAAGCGCGGATGGTCGACCAGCCACCGCATCCGCGCGGCCCAGTCGGCCGCCGTCCGCCGCTCGGTCACCCGCACGCCGCGCCACGCGCCGAGCGGCTCGACGAACATCCACGCCACGCAGACGCCCTCGCGCACGTACTCGTGGTCCACGCGCTCCACGGCGCCGGGAGACATCGGGACCGGCGCCCGCGTTTCGGAGATCAGCTGCTTCGGCTGCTCGTCCATGCACACCACCGGACGCTTCGGATCCCGGGGCCGCCCGTACACCTCCAGAACCTCCTCCATCCGCGCCACGAACCGCCCGTCGCCTTTCGGAGGAATGCACCACATCGCCCGGCGCCACGGCTTCAAGTCGTTTTTTTTAGCGTCTGCCGCACCGTCTCGTGGCTGATCGACTCCACCACATCCAACTCCACCAGACGCTCCGCCAGCAGCCGCAGGGTCCAGCGCGACCGGCCGTCCGGCGCTTGCGAGCACGCCAGCTGCGCCAGCCGCGCCTCGCCTTCGCCGTCCAGCGCCCGCGCCCTCGGCGGCGTCGGCGGCCGCTTGCGCCGCAGCACCGCCAGCGGCCCGTCCTCCACCGCCGTCCGACGCCACCGGGCGATCGTGTTCTCGCTCGCGCCCACCGCCTCCGCGCACTCCTTGTCGGTCCATCCCGAACCGGAGGCCCCTTGGTCACACAGCAGCAGCGCCCGGGCGCGTTCCATCTTCCAACGCGCCACTCTCCGATTGCCTCTCCTTCCCTTCGCCACCCCCTCCAGCTCTTCCCGCTCCTCCGCCAACAGCTTCAACACATGCCTCTTGTGCATCCCGTCCTCCGTGACGAGTTCCAGCAACAGAAACATAGTAACCCACTACTTCAAAGTTGACGGAATACTAGAGCGCCGCTGCCGCCAGCGCCGCCCACTGTTCCGCCCAGCCCTCGGTGGGCTGGCGCTTGAACTCGCTGCGCACGAACTGGTTGATGCGGCCTTCGGCGGCGGCCAAGAGCAGGTTGGCGGCGGCGTCCGGCGACAGTGCGCCGGAAGCGCCATGCAGGGCAGCCGCCTCGCGGAGAATCTGCCGCAGCTGGGTTTCCAGGCGGTCGTAGAGCTGCCCCATGCGCAAGCGCAGGCGTTCCGGTTCGCCCTGCAGGCCGTCGCCGGCGAAGAGGCGCGCGAAACCGGCGTTGCGTTCGCAGAACGTGAGCAGCAGCAGCAGGATGGCGCGGCAGCGCTCGGCGGCGTCCTGGCGCTGGGCGAGGATCCGGGCCACGCTGTCGAACAGCGTCTCCTCGGCGAACTCGATGAGGCCGGTGATGATCTTGGCCTTGCTGGCGAAGTGCCGGTACAGGGCGGATTCGGATACGCCCAGCCTGGCGGCGAGGGCGGCGGTGGTGATGCGGGCGCCGGGGTGGGTTTCCAGCATCGCCGCGAAGGCTTGCAGGATGTCCTGGCGGCGGTTCGGGCGCGGCACGATCTAGCGCACCGCTTCCGAATGCGTCTCGACGGCGCCAGCCCCGTCGCCGGGAACAAGCGCGCGTCGCGCTGCGGGGCGGTACATCCTCGTCCTAGGCATGCCGAAGCGGCCCCGGGGCGGTTTGCCACGTCCGTTCGCAAACGGAACCCCATACCAAAGCCACATTGGAGTGATGGTCCAGATCGGCGCCTGAGCCGCCAGCCCATCCGTCATTGCAGTCGGGTTGCCCACTAGCGGTTCCGTTCCGCGGTCAGCAGCGTGCCCACGCCGCCCACCGTCAGCACCTCGAGCAGCAGCGCATGGGGCACGCGGCCGTCGATGATGTGGGCGGAGGCCACGCCGCTGCCCACGGCGTGCAGGGCGCACTCCACCTTCGGGCGCATGCCGGCGGTCACCACGCCCTCTCGAACCAGCGCCCCGGCCGCCTCCGGCGACAGGCCGGTGAGCGTCTTGCCGTCCGCATCGACGATGCCCGGCGTGTTGGTGAGCAGCACCAGCTTCTCGGCGGCCAGGCGTTCGGCCACGGCACTGGCCACGGTGTCCGCGTTGATGTTGTAGGACTCGCCGTCCGGTCCCACGCCCACCGGCGCGATCACCGGAATGAAGCCGCTGCCGACGAGAGTGTCGAGCAGGCGCCGGTCCACGTGATCCACCTCGCCCACGTGGCCGATGTCGATGAGCTCCGAGGCGCCGTCCGGCAGATGGTCGCGACGCTTGAGGGCGAGCTTGCGGGCGCGAATCAGGTCGCCGTCCTTGCCGCTCACGCCCACGGCCCGGCCGCCGGCGGTGTTCAGCAGCGAGACTATCTGCTTGTTCACGAGGCCGCCGAGCACCATCTGCACCACGTCCATGGTGGCCGCATCGGTCACCCGCAGGCCGTCGACGAACTTGGTGGGAATTCCCAGGCGCCCCAGCAGGTCGCCGATCTGCGGCCCGCCGCCGTGGACGACCACCGGGTTGATGCCCACCAGCTTCATCAGCACCACGTCCCGGGCGAAGGCGCTCTTCAACGCCTCGTCCACCATCGCGCTGCCGCCGTACTTCACCACCACGGTGGCGCCGTGGAACTCGCGGATGTAGGGCAGCGCCTCGGCGAGCACCCGGGCCGTTTCGGCGTGGTCCGTCACGGGTTGGCCCCGTTGGCGTCGCCGCCGGGCCAGGCGAGCGCTGGGTCGATGCCGTGCAGGGCAGCCGCGAAGACGCCTTGGATGCGGGCCAGCGCCGCGGCGTCGTCCGCCTCGAAACGCAGGCTAAGCACCGGGCTGGTGTTGGAGGCCCGGGCCAGGCCCCAGCCGTCCGCGTAGTCGACGCGGACGCCGTCGATGGTGTCCATGCGGCCGTCGCCGAAGTCGTGCTCGGCCAGCGCATCGACGATGTCGAACTTGGCCTGCTCGGTGGTGGCGATCTTGATCTCGGGCGTGGCGAGGGCAGCCGGGTAGCGGGCGAACACGGCGTTGGCCGGCGCGGCCTGCGCGGCCTGCGCGGCCAGAATTTCCAGCAGGCGGGCGGCGCTGTAGATCGCATCGTCGAATCCGTACCAGCGGTCCGCGAAGCAGAGGTGGCCGGAAAACTCGCCGCCGAACAGGGCCCCGCTGGCCCGCAGCTTGGCCTTGATGTGGGAGTGGCCCGTCTTCCACATCACCGGCTTGCCGCCCCGGGCGCGGATCAGCGCCGGCAGATGGCGGCTGCACTTCACGTCGAACACGATCCCGGCGCCGGGGTGCTGGCGCAGGATGTGGTCCGCGAACAGCATCATCGCCCGGTCCGGCCAGATGATCTCGCCCTCGTTCGTAACCACGCCCAGGCGATCGCCGTCGCCGTCGAAGGCGATGCCGACGTCGGCGCCCTCGGCGCGCACCGAGGCCACCAGATCCGCCAGGTTGGCGGCTTCGGCGGGATCCGGGTGGTGGTTCGGGAAGGCGCCGTCCACATCCGCGTAGAGGGGCACCACATCGCAGCCGAGCCTGGCCAGGAGCTGCGGGGCGACCAGGCCAGCGACGCCGTTGCCGCAGTCGACCACGGCGCGCAGCGGGCGTGCCAGCCGCACGTCGGCGGCCACTGCGCTGGCGTAGGGTCCGGCGATGTCCACCGCGGCGACGCTGCCAGCGCCGTCGCCGAGGTCGCCGGCGGCGATGCGCCGCCGCAGCGCGTCGATGCGCTCCTCCGCCAGCGTGGCGCCGCCGATCACCATCTTCAGGCCGTTGTACTCCGGCGGGTTGTGGGAGCCGGTGATCATCACGCCGGTGCCGGTTCCCAGGCGGTGCGTGGCGTAGTACGTGAGCGGCGTCGGCACGGTGCCGACGTCCAGCACGTCCAGCCCGCCCCGGGTCAGGCCGGCGATCAGCGCCCGACGCAAGAGCGGCGTGCTGCGCCGGCCGTCGCCGCCGACCACGGTTCGGCGCTGTCCGTTCGCCAGCGCCTCGGCCGCGAAAGCGCGGCCGACGGCCGTGGCGGCAGCGGCATCGAGGGTTTCGCCTACCACGCCGCGAATGTCGTAGGCGCGGAATATCTCCGCCGCCACCGGCGCTGCGACGGGCGCCGCCATCAGGCGGCCCGCTTGGCAGCGGCGTACAGGGTTGCGAGTTCCGCGATCAGGCCGTGGGCGATGGCGTCTTTGGGCGCCTTCGGCAGCGTCGTTTCGCCGCCGGCGTGGATCAGCGTCACCGCGTTGTCCGGGCTGTCGAAGCCGATGGCGCGGTCCGCGACGTCGTTCACCACGATGGCGTCCAGGCCCTTGCGGAGGCGCTTGGCGCGGGCGTGGGCGAGGGCGTTCTCCGTCTCCGCCGCGAAGCCCACCACGAAGGGCCGCGGCTTGGCCCTCGCAACCGAGGCGACGATGTCCTCGTTCTGCCGCAGCGGCAGGTTGATTTCGGCCTCGGCCTCGGCCTCGGCCTCGGCGCTCTTCTTCATTTTCTCCGGGTGGCAGCGGCTCGGGCGGTAGTCCGCGACCGCGGCCACCGCGATGAAGACGTCCGCGCCGGCCGCCCGCTCGGCCACGGCCCGTTGCATGTCCTGGGCGCTCACCACGTCGATGCGGGCCACCCCGGCCGGCGTCGGCAGCTGCACCGGTCCGGCCACCAAGGTGACCTCCGCCCCGGCCCGCTGCGCCGCTTGCGCGAGGGCGAAGCCCTGCCGCCCGGAGCTGCAGTTGCTGATGAAGCGCACCGGGTCCAGGAACTCGCGGGTGGGGCCAGCCGTCACCAGCACGCGAACGCCAGCCAGGCGCGCCGAGGCGGCGAGACGCGGCAGCAGCGCTTCGGCGATGGCGGCGGGTTCGAGCATTCGCCCCGGTCCCGTCTCGCCGCAGGCCTGCTCGCCGTCGGCGGGCCCGAGGATGGCGGCGCCGTCCGCCGCCAGCCGCGCCACGTTGCGCTGCGTCGCCGGGTGCTGCCACATCCGCACGTTCATCGCCGGGGCCAGGAACAGCGGCGCCGTGGTGGCGAGGCACAGCGTGGCGAGCAGGTCGTCCGCGAGGCCGTTTGCCAGCCGGGCGATCAGATTCGCGGTCGCCGGCGCCACCACCACCGCGTCCGCCCAGCGCGCCAGCTCGATGTGCCCCATGGCCGCTTCGGCCTCGGCATCGAAGAGATCGAGGCGGGGCCGCCGCCCAGCCACCGCCTGCAGCGCCGTGGGCGTGACGAACCGCTGCCCGTTCGCCGTCAGAACCGGGGTGATTTCTGCCCCGGCGCCGCGCAAAATTCTTACAAGCTCCATGGCTTTGTACGCGGCGACGCCGCCGCCGATGCCCAGTAGGATGCGTTTCGTGCGCGGTTCGGACGGCATTGGCCCGCTCAACGTTGGTTGCCCATGTTCCTGTTCCGGCGAGTGGCCGGCGCGGTGGGCGCTCAATGAGATGCGAACCATACCACGGGCGTGGTTCAGGCCGACTCCGCACCGAACTGCGTTGGCATCGAAGCGGTTGACATCGAAGCGAAGGGAGGGGACCTCTTGCGAAGCATCGGCGGCGTCGCGCGGCTAGTGGAAATGCCCCTGCAGGAGAGGCCCCGGGAGCGCCTGCTGCGGGCCGGGCCGGACGACCTGGCGGAGGCCGAGCTGGTCGCTCTGGTGCTGCGCACCGGCGACGGCCAGCAGGACGCCCTGGCGATGGCGCGGGCCCTTCTTCGACGATTCGGCGGCATCAACGGCATGCTCTCCCAGAGCGCCGACCAGCTGCTCGAAGTACGCGGTCTCGGGGCCAGCAAGGTGGCCGCCCTCCTGGCCATGCGCGAACTGCTCGAAAGGGCGGAGCTGGCACGGTTGAAGAAGCGCAAGTGCAAGCCGCGCTCCAAGATTCTCGGCCGCTACGTGTCGCTGCGCATGGCCCGGCACAAGCGCGAGGTGTTCGGCATGGTGATGCTGAATGCCCGGTTGCGCTTCCTGGCCGCCGAAGAGCTGTTCTTCGGCACCATCGATCGCGCCAGCGTGTATCCGCGGGAAGTCGTCGGCCGCTGCCTGCACCACAACGCGGCTGCCGCGGTGCTCTACCACAACCATCCCTCCGGGGACCCGGGACCCAGCGAAAAGGACAAGCAGCTCACGGAGCGTCTGGTGAACGTGCTCTCGGAAATCGGCGTTCGGGTGGTGGACCACATCGTCGTCGGCGCCATGCGGCACATCTCCATGGCGGAGCTCGGGATGATCGAGGACACCGAGGACTGACGCGCCAAGGCGCTTCAGGCCGGCTTCTGCGCCCTCAGCGAGAACAGCTGCGGCAAGGACCGGCCGCCCGGCCCCCGGGACTTGCCGGGGAAGCGCCACCAGCCGTCGCCGTCGGCGACCATGCCAGGGAACGCCTGGTAGCGGTTGGCGTCGAACTCGTGGAAGAACTCGACGACGAGGCCGGCCTCGGCGATGGCGCCCAGTATCTCGCCGACGCTGTGCGGCCACTCGTAGCAGCCGGCCTCGACCGCCTCGTCGCCAGCGTAGGAAGGCGCGCCGCCGGCGAAGTAGAGCCCTTCGGCGTGCGGAAAGTAGGGGTAGCGCACGCGCAGGTTCTCGAACGGCGCCGCGCCGCCGTCGGCGTCCGCCGCCTCGAAGACGCCGAGGAACGGATGCACGTCCATGATGTAGAACGTGCCGCCGGGCTTCACGAAGCGCGCCGCCACCTGCGCCCAGGCCGCCAGGTCCGGCAGCCAGCAGAGCACGCCGACGGCGGTGTAGACGATGTCGAAGCGCTCGTCCAGGCGCTGCGGCAGGTCGTACACGTCCGCTTCCACGAAGCGCGCCCCGACGCCCACCTCGGCCGAGAGGGCCCGGGCCTGGCGGATGGCGGCGTCGGAGAAGTCCACGCCGGTCGCCGCCGCCCCCAGCCGCGCCCAGGACATCGTGTCCAGCCCGAAGTGGCACTGCAAGTGCAGCAGCGAGCGCCCCACCACCGGCCCCACCTCCCGCCGCTCGACGTCGTTCAGCGTGATGCGGCCAGCCTTGAAGCCGGCCACGTCGTAGAAGCGCGACGCCACGTGGATGGGTGTGCGTTCGTTCCAGTTGCGGCGGTTCGCCGCGAGGCGCGGGTCCATCGGGGCTGGCCGGGCTGCGTCAGCCGCCGACCAGGCGCCGCGCCAGGCGCTCGAGGTGCGGCTTCAGGTCCTCGCGCTGCATGGCGTAGTGGAACAGCGCCTCCAGATAGCTGGCCGGGTCCCCCGTGGTGAGCCAGCGCCCGCCCTCGACCGGGCAGGCGTAGGCGGCGCCGCCACGCTGCATGTAGCTGCGGATGGCGTCCACCATCCACAGCTCGCCATCCTTGCCGGCCGGGGTTTCGGCGAGGATGTCCGCTACCCGCGGCGGCAGGATGTAGCGCCCGAAGCCCACCAGCGTCGAGGTCACCTCGGCGGCGGCGGGCTTCTCGACGATGCGCGTGACCCGCCCTTCGGAATCGGTCTCCACCATGCCGTAGTTCGGCACTTCGGCCCTGGGAACCTCCTGCACACCGACGATGAGGCCCGGCGTTCGGCGGTAGCGCTCTACGAGCTGCCGCGTGAAAGGCACCTCGGCGTGGACCAGATCGTCGCCGAAGGCGTAGACGAAGGGCGCATCGCCCATCAGCGGCGCCGCGTTGAGAGCCGGGGTGCCGTTGCCGTAGCGGCCGCGCTGGCGCAGATACACCGCGTTCACGAGTTCGCCGGGACGCCGGATCGCGGCCAGGTAGCGCTCCTTGCCCGGCGTCGCCAGACTGTCCTCCAGGGTCGGGTGCTGGTCGAAGTGATCCTCCAGCACCTTCTTGTCCCAGCGCGACACGAAAGCCACGTCGCGGATGCCGCTCGCCGCCAGTTCCTCCACCACGTACTGGATGATGGGCTGGTCGACGAGGGGGATCATTTCCTTCGGGATGGCCTTGGTGGCCGGCAGAAAGCGGGTGCCGCTGCCGGCGGCGGCGATCACCGCCTTGGTGATGGGCGCATCGGCCGCTGGCGGCGGCAGCGTCACGCCGCCGCTCCGCGGGTGCGGCGTCGGCCGGACGGCCCCGCGCCGCTGGGGCGCGGCTGTGCCAGTCGTCTTGTGCAGCCCTGGGTCAAAGCCGTCCCTCGCCAGCGCCAGCCCGTGCCTATAATCGCCCAATGGCCCTCGAGGTGATAGTGCTGGCCGCTGGCGCTGGCAAGCGGATGCGCTCGCGGCTGCCGAAGGTGCTGCATCCTCTGGGGGGCCGGCCGCTCCTGTCCCATGTGCTTGGCGCAGCTGGCGAGCTGGCGCCGAGCCGCATCCACGTGGTGGTCGGCGAGCACGCGGAGACGATTCAAGCCGCCTTTGCCGACGCATCCGCCGAGGAGCGGGGAATCTCCTGGGTGACGCAGCGCCCGCCGCTGGGTACCGGACACGCCGTGGCGCAGGCGCTGCCGGCAGTGGCGGCGGACGCCACGGTGCTGGTGCTACCGGGCGACGCGCCCCTGGTGGGCGCAGCAACGCTGGCGGCAGCCGCGGCGGCCGGCGGTGCCGCCGTTGCCGTCGTCACCGCGCAACTTGCGAACCCGGCCGGCTTCGGGCGCATCCTGCGCGCCAGCGGCAGCATCGCCGGCATCGTCGAAGACCGGGACGCCAGTGCCAGGCAGCGCGCCATCACCGAAGTGAACGCCGGCATCCTCGCCGCGCCCCGCGGCGTGCTCGCCAGGCTGCTCGCGGCGCCGGCGCCGGACAACGCCCAAGGCGAGCACTACCTCACGGACGTGGTGGGGCTGGCGGTCGCCGAGGGCCAGGCCGTTACCGGAGTGGCCGCGACCAGCGCCGAGGAGATCCTCGGCGTCAACGACCGGGCGCAGCTCGCCCGCTTGGAGCGCTGCTACCAGCGCCGCCAGGCGGAGGCGCTGATGGCCGCCGGGGCGACGGTGATGGACCCGGCGCGCGTGGACGTGCGCGGCGACGTCGCCGTCGGCGAGGACTGCGTGATAGACGTCGGCGTCGTCTTCGAGGGCCAGGTGACCCTCGGCCGCGGCGTCCACATCGGCGCCGGCTGCGTGGTCCGGGACGCCCGCCTCGGCGACGACGTGCAGGTGCTGCCGATGTGCTGCATCGACGGCGCGGAAGTGGACGCCGGCTGCCGCATCGGCCCCTTCGCCCGGCTGCGGCCCGGCACCCGCCTCGGCGCGGAGGTCCGCATCGGCAACTTCGTGGAAACCAAGAAGGCGCAACTGGGCGCCGCGGCGAAGGCCAACCATCTGGCCTATCTGGGCGACGCCAGCGTCGGCGCTGGCTGCAACATCGGCGCTGGCGCCGTCACCTGCAACTACGACGGCGTGGACAAGCACCGCACCGCCATCGGCGACGGCGCGTTCGTGGGCACCAACGCCACGCTGGTGGCGCCGCTGGCCATCGGCGACGGCGCCTACGTGGGCGCCGGCTCCACGATCACCGACGACGTGCCGCCCCGGGACCTCGCCATCGGCCGCGGCCGGCAGCGCAACATCGAAGGCTGGACGCCGCCAGCGCGGCGGCCCGGCGGCTGAGGGGCGCGCCGTGTGCGGCATCGTTGGCGCAGCCGCCGGGCGCGACGTGCCGCCGATTCTGCTGGCCGGCCTGCAACGGCTGGAATACCGGGGCTACGACTCCGCCGGCATCGCCGTCACCGCCAACGGCACCGCCGAAATCAGCCGCCGCCGCACCGTCGGCCGAGTGGCCGAGCTGGCGCAGCGCCTGCGGGCCGATCCCGTTCGCGGCACCACCGGCATCGCCCACACCCGCTGGGCGACCCACGGCGCGCCGGCGGAGGAGAACGCCCACCCGCACCTCTCCGGGGGCCGCATCGGCCTGGTCCACAACGGCATCATCGAGAACTACGAGGCGCTGCGCGACGAACTGAAGGGCCACGGCTACGCCTTCGCCTCGGATACGGACTCCGAAGTGGTGGCGCACCTGATCGACCGCTACTTCGAGCAGGAGGGCGATCTCCTGGAAGCCGTCGGCAAGGCGGTGCGCCGCCTCGACGGCGCCTACGCGCTGGGCGTGATCTGCCGCGAGCAGCCGACGCGCATCGTCGCCGCCCGGGCCGGCAGCCCGCTGGTGGTGGGCGTTGGCATCGGCGAGAACTTCATCGCCTCGGATGCGCTGGCGCTGCGCCCGGTGACGGACCGCTTCATCTACCTGGAGCAGGGCGACATCGTGGACCTCTCGCCGGCCGGCTTCGAGATCTGGAACGCCGACAACCGCGCCGTGGTGCGGGCCACGGTGCGCATCGAGCAGCCCGCCGACGCTGCGGACAAGGGCCGCTTCCGCCACCACATGCAGAAGGAGATCCACGAACAGCCGGCCGCCGTGCAGAACACCTGCGAGGGCCGGCTGGGGCGGACGCAAGTGCTGGAGGCGGCGTTCGGCATCGACGCCAAGGCGGTTCTGGACCGCGCGCAGGCGGTGACCATCGCCGCCTGCGGCACCGCGTACTACGCCGGCTGCGTCGGCCGCTACTGGATCGAGGAGCTCGCCGGCGTGCCCTGCAACGTGGAGATCGCCTCGGAGTTCCGCTACCGCAAGTTCGTGGCGCCACCGAACGGCCTGTTCGTCGCCATCACCCAGTCCGGCGAAACGGCGGACACGCTGGCCGCCACCGCGGTCGCCAAGGAGGCCGGCTTCGCCCACACGCTGACGGTGTGCAACGTGCCCACCAGTTCGCAGGTGCGCGAATCGGACATCGTCTTCCTCACCGAGGCCGGGCCGGAGATCGGCGTGGCGTCCACCAAGGCGTTCACCACCCAGCTGGTGGTGCTGATGATGCTGGCGCTGCTGCTGGCCCGCCGCCACCGGCCAGACCCGGCGCGGGAGCGGGAGGTGGTAGCCGCCCTTCGGGAGCTGCCCGGCGTGCTGCGCGACGCGCTGGCGCTGGACGCCCCGATACGCGCCCTGGCGCTGGAGTTCATGCATCGCCACCACGCGCTGTTCCTGGGCCGCGGCGCCCACTATCCCGTAGCCTTGGAGGGCGCCCTCAAGCTGAAGGAGATCTCCTACATCCACGCCGAGGGCTACCCCGCCGGCGAGCTGAAGCACGGGCCGCTGGCGCTGGTGGACGAGGACATGCCGGTGGTGGCGGTGGCACCGAGCGGCGAACTGCTGCGCAAGGTGCAGTCCAACCTGGAGGAAGTGCGGGCCCGGGGCGGCCGCCTGTACGTATTCGCGGACGCAGAAGCCGGCATCGCCAGCGCAGCCGGCGTCACGGTTCTGGAAGTGCCCAAGGGGCACGACCTCCTGGCGCCCATCGTCTTCACCGTGCCGCTGCAGCTGCTCGCCTACCACACGGCTGTCCACAAGGGCACGGACGTGGACCAGCCGCGCAACCTCGCCAAGTCCGTCACCGTGGAGTGAGCATGAAGGGGACTGGACATTGAGCACAAGCAACGTGGTCGCGTTCAAGAGGACCCTCAAGCGCAACGAACGCGTTGGTCCGGCCGCTGCCGCACCATTCGTCAAGTGGGCGGGCGGCAAGCGCTCCCTGCTGCCGCAGTTGGCACCGCACTTCCCGAACGATGTCGATACCTATTGGGAGCCGTTCCTAGGCGGCGGTGCGGTGTTCTTCGCCTTCGCCAACCGCATCCGACGCGCACAGCTATCTGATTCGAACGTCCATCTCATGGTCACCTACCAGATGGTCAAGGAGCGGCTGCCCGATCTGCTTGCGAAATTGCGTGAACACGAACGCAAGCACGAGCTGCGCAGAGGCAGGAAGTACGCCGACGGCAAGACCTACTACCTAAAGGTGCGAGCCAGCCAGCCGAAGGAGGAAGTGGAAGTGGCCGCCCGGTTCATCTATCTGAACAGGACGTGCTTCAACGGGCTGTACCGGGTGAACAAGAGTGGCCGATTCAACGTGCCCGAAGGCAGCTACGCCAGACCCGACATCTGCAACGAGCAGCGCCTTGAAGCCGCTAGCTGCGCCTTGTCCAACGCGATGCTGCAGCTTAGTGACTTCTCCCGCATCACGCCGGGCAAGGGCGATCTGGTGTACTGCGATCCGCCCTACGACGGCACATTTGCCGGCTATCAAGCAGGCGGGTTCAATAGGGATGACCAAGTTCGTCTGTGTAAAGCTGCCAAGAAGTGGGCCGATAACGGCGCGACAGTTATTCTCAGCAACGCGGATACGCCGGCAATGCGCACACTCTACGCTGACCAACCGTGGACCATCCACGCTGCGGCAGCACCAAGAGTGATCAACTCCGTCGGCGATGGGCGGGACGCAGTGCCGGAGCTCATTGTCACCAATGGCTAACGGAGGCGGTGGGAAAGGACACCGCAGGAGGCTTGCACAGCACGTCGAGGAGTTGCTGACCGAGGAGTACGAGTGTGTGCCCAACGACGTCTTCTTCGCAGCACGCTGCTTGCGACAGCCGATTTTTGGCACCCAAGTCACCATCGGCTTGACCATCTATGCCACCCCGCGCAAGGTGGACTTCATCCTCCACCATCCAAGCAAATGGCCTGCTAGCCTTGTCATTCAATGCAAATGGCAATCGACCAGTGGAACCACGGACGAGAAGCTCCCGTTCGAGGTGGAGTGCATCAACCAGGGGCGCTTTCCGACAATTGTCGTCTTGGACGGAAGCGGCTACCGCGACGGGGCGAAGCAGTGGCTGCTAGGCCAACGGAACGAGAAGCTGATTGAGGTCGTAGACATGCACGGTATTACAAGATTGCAGCAAACAGGGGTGATCTGATTGGACTCCGACTGTCCGCTCCACCACGGGCCAAGCAACCTCCCAGCGCGGGAGCCTTACGATCCCATCATGCGCGACCTGCCGCGCAACCAGTCCGGCGAGAAACTGGCCCGGCACGCTTGCGCAATCTGCGCCTACGAGCGTGGCCGGGAGGATATGAGGAGGGAGATCGCCGAGTGGCTGGGGGTACCGCTTGACGAAGTGCCCGGCGCAGGAGCAACTCGCGCCTAGCTCACGCCAGCGTCAAACGGCTGCGCTATACTGTGCGCTCGTCCAGCCTCGACGAGAAACCCAAGAACCGCCGCAGCCGTGGACGTCACCCACATTCTCGACGGCTTGAACGACCGCCAGCGCCAGGCGGTGACGGCGCCGGCGGGCAACCTCTTGGTAGTGGCCGGCGCCGGCAGCGGCAAGACGCGGGTGCTGGTGCATCGCATCGCCTGGCTGGTGGAGGCCATGAACGCATCGCCGAGCAGCATCCTGGCGGTGACCTTCACCAACAAGGCCGCCGCCGAGATGCGCGCCCGGGTGGAACGCCTGCTGCAAGGGCCGGCCCAGGCCATGTGGGTGGGCACCTTCCACGGGGTCGCCCACCGGCTGCTGCGCATGCACTGGCGGGACGCGGGGCTGCCCGAAGGCTTCCAGATTCTGGACGCCGACGATCAGCGCCGGCTGGTCAAGCGCGTGCTGCGGGAACTCCAGCTGGACGAGCAGAGGTGGCCCGTGCGCCAGGCGGCCGCCTTCATCAACGATCAGAAGGACGACGGCAAGCGCGCCAAGGACGTGCCGGCGGACAGCCCGGATCCGTACCTCGCCACCCACGCCAGGGTGTACGCCGCCTACGAGCAGCTATGCCGCCAGGGGGGCCTCGTGGACTTCGCGGAGCTGCTGCTGCGCAGCCACGAGCTGTGGCTGGAACGAGCGGACCTTCTGGCACACTACCAGGGCCGCTTCCGGCACCTCTTGGTGGACGAGTTCCAGGACACCAACCGCATCCAGTACGCTTGGCTGCGGGTGCTGGCCGGCGCCGCCGGCAACATCTGGGCGGTGGGCGACGACGATCAATCCATCTACAGCTGGCGGGGCGCGAAGGTGGAGAACATCCACCACTTCCAGCGGGACTTCGCCGGCGGCGGGAGCAGGGAAGCCGGCCGCGGCAAGGACGGCGCCGCCACCGTCCGCCTGGAACAGAACTACCGTTCCACCGGCACCATCCTGCGCGCCGCCAACGGCCTGATCGGCAAGAACGCGGACCGCCTCGGCAAGAACCTGTGGACGGACGCTGGCGACGGCAGCCGCATCCGCGTGTACGCCGGCTACAACGATCTCGACGAAGCCCGCTTCATCGCCGGCCGCGCCCAGAGCTGGATCGAGGACGGCGGCCACGCCACCGAAGTAGCGGTGCTGTACCGCTCCAACGCCCAGTCCCGGGTGATCGAGGAAGCGTTCCTGCGCCTGGACATTCCCTACCGCATCTACGGCGGCCTGCGCTTCTACGAGCGCGCCGAGATACGCAACGCCCTCGCCTACATGCGCCTGGCGAGCCAGCGCCACGCGGACGTCGCCTTCGAGCGGGTGGCGAACACGCCGCCCCGGGGCATCGGCGACGTCACCATGCAGGCGCTCCGGGACATCGCCCGCGGCGAGGACGTGTCGCTGTGGCAGGCGGCCAAGCAGGGCCTCGCCGACGGCCGCTTGAAGGGCCGCCAGGCGACCAGCGTGGCGGCGTTCCTGAAGCTGGTGGACGGCATCGCCGCCGAAGTGGGTGGCGCGGCGTTGCAGGAAATCGCCGAGCACTGCATCGAAGCCAGCGGCCTGATGGCCTTCCACGCCAACGAACGCGGCGAGAGCGGCATCGCCCGCAAGGAGAACCTCGAAGAGCTGGTTCGCGCCTGCCGGCAGTTCGGCCGCGAAGGCGTTTTCCCGCTGGCGCCCACCGGCGAAGACGACCGGGAACCGGCGCTGTCCGAACTCGACGAGTTCCTGGACCAGGCGGCCCTCGAGAGCGGCGACTACCAGAGCGGCGGCCCGGCGGTGCAGCTGATGACGCTCCACGCCGCCAAGGGCTTGGAGTTTCCCCTGGTGTTCGTCGCCGGCATGGAGGAGGGCCTGTTCCCCGGCGTCCGTTCGATGCAGGACCCGCGGCGGCTCGAAGAGGAACGGCGCCTGGCCTACGTGGGCATCACCCGGGCGATGCGCCAGCTGTACCTCACCCATGCGGAGACCCGGCGCCTGTACGGCAGCGAAAGCCATGCGCCGCCATCCCGCTTCATCGACGAAATGCCCCCCGACTGCCTCGAAGAAGTGCGGCTGGGGGGCACCGTCGCCCGCCCCTTCCGCCCCCGGCCGAGGCCCGGCGCGAACGGCGACGAAGCCGACGGCGACGAAGGCGGCGGCCTGTATGTCGGCCAGTCCGTCACCCATCCCAAGTTCGGCCACGGCACGGTGTTGCAGGCGGAGGGCTACGGACCGCAAGCCCAGGTGCAGGTGCGCTTCGAGCAGTGGGGCACGAAGTGGCTGGTGCTGCAATACGCGGGACTGGAGGCGGGCTGACGGGCGCAAGCGGCAAGCGGCGCCCGCGCAACACGCTTGCCACTCGCATGGCCCCTGGCCCATCCTCTCGCCTTCCCCTATCGTTTGCAGGAGAACGCCATTGGCCCCGTTGGTCATGGAGACCGATCTGCCGTTGCCGAACCGGCGCAGCGGCAAGGTGCGAGACTTGTACGACGTGCCGCTGCCGGGCGGGAAACCGGGGCTCTTGATCGTGGCCACGGACCGCATCAGCGCCTTCGACGTGGTGATGGCGAACGGCCTCGCCGGCAAGGGCGTGGTGCTCACGCAGATCTCGAAGTTCTGGTTCGAGCACTTCGCAAGCGCTGTGGAGCACCACCTGGTTTCCACGGACCCGGCGGACGTGCCGGGCATCGACGCCTCGCAGCGGGCGAGCCTGGCCGGCCGCATGATGCTGTGCCGGGCGACCAACGTGGTGCCCGTGGAGTGCATCGCCCGGGGCTATCTCGCCGGCAGCGGCTGGAAGGACTACCAGCGCACCGGCAGCGTCTGCGGCATCGCCCTGCCGAGGGATCTGGCCAACGGCAGCCGGCTGGAAGCGCCGTTGTTCACGCCGTCCACCAAGGCGGAGACGGGCCACGACGAGAACATCAGCTTCGCCGAGGGCGCGGCCCTGGTCGGCGAGGAGACGATGGCGTGGCTGAAGGACAAGACGCTGCGCCTCTACGGCTTGGCCCGGGACTACGCCTTCGCCCGGGGCATCGTGCTGGCGGACACCAAGTTCGAGTTCGGCGTCGTGGCCGGCGGTGGCGCCGGCAGCGCCGGCGAACCGATTCTGATCGACGAGATATTCACGCCGGACAGCTCCCGCTTCTGGCCAGCGGACCAGTGGCGGCCCGGCGGCGAGCAGCCGAGCTTCGACAAGCAGTACGTGCGCGACTACCTGGAAACGCTGGTGGCCGACGGCCAGTGGGACAAGACGGCGCCCGGCCCCGCCCTGCCGCAAGCCGTGCTGGAGAACACCATGGCCCGCTATCTGGAGGCGTACCGGCGGCTCACCGGCAGCGAGCTGGCCCTCTAGGAGAAGCGCCCTGCGCATCCCGCTGCGATACGGCTGCAATCCGCACCAGGGCCAGGCCGCGGCGGAAACGGCGGCGGACGCTCCCGTTCGGGTGCGGGCGGGCCAGCCGTCTCTCGTCAACCTGCTCGACGCCCTCAACGGCTGGCAGCTGGTGCGCGAGCTGCGCGATGCGCTGGGATTGCCGGCGGCGGCTTCCTTCAAGCACGTCTCGCCGGCCGGCGCCGCGGTTGCCGTTCCCCTGCCGCCGCCGCTGCGCCGGGCCTACGAAGTGGGCGAGCGGAAACTCTCGCCGCTGGCCACCGCCTATGCACGGGCCCGGGGCACGGACCCCAAGTGTTCCTTCGGGGACTTCGTGGCGCTCTCGGATCCGGTGGACGCCGCCACCGCCGACTATCTGCGCGGCGTGGTGAGCGACGGCGTGGTGGCGCCGGGGTTCGAGGCGGGCGCCTTCGCCGCTCTGGCCGCCAAGAAGAACGGCACGTTCATCGTCCTCGAAGCGGACCCGAACTACCAGCCGCCGGCGTTGGAGAAGCGCGAGGTGTTCGGGGTGACGTTCGCCCAGGAGCGCAACAACCGGCGCCTCGTGCCCAAGGACTTGCGGATCGTGGTTGGCGAAGCGCTGCCCGGCGCGGCGGTGCGGGACCTGCTGCTGGCGCTGGCAACCGCCAAGTACACGCAGTCCAACGCCGTCGTGTACGCACTCGACGGGCAGACCATCGGCGTCGGGGCCGGACAGCAGTCCCGCGTCGACTGCACCAAGCTGGCCGGCGCCAAGGCGGACGCATGGCACCTGGGCCGCCATCCGCAAGTGCTCGGACTGGCGTTCCGCCCCGGCGTCAGGCGCCAGCAGCGCATCAACTGGCGGGTGCGCGCCATCGAGGGCGACCTGACGCCCGCCGAGGCCGCCGAGTTGGGCGACGCCCTGGCCGCCCCCGCGCCGCCTCTCGCCGCTGCCGAACGCAGCCGGTGGCAGGCGGAGCTCGACGCCGTGGCGCTGGCCAGCGACGGCTTCATTCCCTTCCGGGACAACGTGGACCATGCCCGGCGGCACGGGGTGCGGTACATCGCCCAGCCCGGCGGTTCGGCGCGGGACGGCGAAGTGGAGGCCGCCTGCCGCGAACACGGCATCACCATGGCCTACACCGGCGTGCGGCTGTTCCATCACTGACGTCCGTTGTTCCGTTCCGTCTTCATCGCCAATCGCGGCGCCGTCGCCCGGCGCATCGCGCGGGCCTGCCGGGCCGTCGGCTGCGACAGCGTGGCCGCCTACGCGGACATCGACGCCGAGGCGCCGCATCTCGGCGAGGCGACCGCCACGGCGCGCCTGCCCGGCTATCTGGCGGCAGACACCTACTTGAACCAGGAGCGGTTGATCGCCGCCGCGCTGGCGGCCGGCGCGGACGCCCTGCATCCGGGCTACGGCTTCCTGGCGGAGAACGCGACTTTCGCCCGTGCCGTGGCGGCGGCGGGCATTCGCTTCGTCGGTCCGCAGCCGGAGTGGATGGAGGCGATGGGCGAGAAGACCCGCGCCCGGGCCAAGATGGCGGCCGCCGGCTTTCCGGTGCGCCCGGGCAGCCCGGTGCTGAAGGACGCCGAGCATGCCGTGGCCGCCGCGCGGGAGCTGGGCCTGCCGGCGCTGCTGAAGCCGGCGGCGGGAGGCGGCGGCATCGGCATGACGCGGGTGGATGCGGAAGCGGAGCTTCCGATCGCCTTCGCCACCGCCCGGGCGCAAGCCGAGGCCGCGTTCGGCGACGGCGCGCTCTACCTGGAAGCGTGGCTCGAACGGCCCCGGCACATCGAGTTCCAGATCGTCGGCGACGGCGAGCGCTGCATCGGCCTGATGGAACGGGAGTGTTCCGTGCAGCGGCGCCACCAGAAGGTGATCGAAGAAGCGCCAGCGCCGGCGGTGGACCGTGAACGGCTGGCGACCACCGAGGCCGCGGCGGTCGCGGCCCTCGCCGGCTACGAGGGCCTCGGCACCGTGGAGACGCTGCTGGCGGACGGCGACTACGGCTTTCTCGAAATGAACACGCGCTTGCAGGTGGAGCATGGCGTCACCGAGGAGATCCTCGGCATCGATCTCGTGGCCGCGCAGATGCGGATCGCCGCCGGGGAACCGCTGGCGGCGGTGGCGCCGGCAGAAGTCCAGGCCACGGGGCACGCCGTCGAGGCGCGCATCTATGCGGAGGATCCGATCACGCTGCTGCCGGCAACCGGCCGCCTGGCGGTGTTCCGGCCGCCGAGCCTGGCCGGCGTGCGCATCGAAACCGGCTACGCGGAAGGCCAGTGGATAACGCCCTACTTCGATCCCCTGCTCGCCAAGGTGATCGGCGCGGCGGACACGCGAGCGAGGGCGATCGGGCGGACGCTGCTAGGCGTAAAGGCGTTCGCCATCGACGGCGTCGCCACCAATCGCCGCCTGCTGATGGACACGCTCGGCAGCGAACCGTTCATTGCCGGGCGGCTGCACACGGGACTGTTGGACGCGAGGACAGCGGGCTGACGTTCCTCGTGGTCCGCTTGCGAATTGACGTGGCAATGGCAACCGCTCCGGCTTCGGCATGCCCAGAACGAGGATGTGCCGCCCCGCAGCGCGTCGCGCGCTTGTTCCCGGCGACGGGGCTGGCACCGTCGAGACGCATATTGATTCGGAAGCGGTACGCTAGTGGTTCGATTCCGAATCGACATGGCAAATGGCACGTTCGTATGTCGTCGCCTCGGCGTGCGCTACTTGAGGATGTGCCGCCCCGCAAGGCCGCCGGCATCCCGGCCCTGCGACGAAACCCGCCCGCTGGAACACGCGTCATTCTGGAAGCGGCACACTAGCGGTTCGATTTCCGAATTGACATGGCAAATGGCACGTTCGTCTGTCGTCGCCTCGTAGTGCGCTGCTTGAGGATGTGCCGCCCCGCAAGGCCGCCGGCATCCCGGCCCTGCGACGAAACCCGCCCGCTGGAACACACGTCATTTTGGAAGCGGCACACTAGCGGTTCGATTTCCGAATTGACATGGCAAATGGCACGTTCGTCTGTCGTCGCCTCGTAGTGCGCTGCTTGAGGATGTGCCGCCCCGCAAGGCCGCCGGCATCCCGGCCCTGCGACGAAACCCGCCCGCTGGAACACACGTCATTTTGGAAGCGGCACACTAGCGGTTCGATTTCCGAATTGACATGGCAAATGGCACGTTCGTCTGTCGTCGCCTCGTAGTGCGCTGCTTGAGGATGTGCCGCCCCGCAAGGCCGCCGGCATCCCGGCCCTGCGACGAAACCCGCCCGCTGGAACACACGTCATTTTGGAAGCGGCACACTAGCGGTTCGATTTCCGAATTGACATGGCAAATGGCACGTTCGTCTGTCGTCGCCTCGTAGTGCGCTGCTTGAGGATGTGCCGCCCCGCAAGGCCGCCGGCATCCCGGCCCTGCGACGAAACCCGCCCGCTGGAACACACGTCATTTTGGAAGCGGCACACTAGGCCGGTTTCCACATCGAACGCCGTTACGTTGCGGGATGCCTTGCTGAACTCCACGGCGATCAAGTAGCGCCGATTTCCCGCAGCAGTTCGCTGCCCGTTGCGCAGCGCACTATGGCCTCGGCCACTTCCATCAAGCGCTGCGGATCGGCTTCCGCGCCGATGGCCGCCGCTAGGCGATCCGCAGTGGTCGCATCGAACCGCACGGATGCCAGGCGGCGCAGCATCTGGCGCTCATGCTCGATGCCCTGCTCGCGCCCGAGGCTGATGCCTTCTCTGCGCCCTTCTTCGCGGCCCTGCTGAATGTACGGCTTCGGCCACTCCGCCACGCGTTCTTCCAAACTCACCGTCATGTCCTCCAAGCTCAAGTTGTCGGGCGGACGCTGCGTCCGGTCGCCGGCGCCAAGCCGCCTCTCCAGTGTGCGCAGCCAGTCCGCGAACGTCCGCCTCAACTCGCCTTCGCCAGCACCGGACAGCCGCCTCGTCAGCCACCGTGCCACGTGCGCCAAGTCCGCCACCGAACGGCTCTGCTCCAGCTGCGCCACCGCCAGCGTCAGCTCGTGCAGCTTCAATTCTTCCGCCCGCACGCGGCGCTCGTCAAGCACGAGGTGGCGCTGCGACGGCTGGTACGGCACCAGCACGGCCGGCGGCGCGGCGATCAGCTCGCGCATCTCGGTCGCCGGGTGCCACGGCGAATCGCCGTTGTACAGCACCACCGGCAGCACTGGCGGCAGCGCGCCCGGCGCGTGGCTGCCGGCACGCAGCAGTTCGCCGTGCAGCAATGCCGTGTACTCCAGCACCCGCAGCGCCATGGCCGAGTCGGCGCTGGACTGATACTCCAGCATCACCAGCACATGCAGCCAGCCGTCGCCGTCGTTCGCACGGCGGACGCGAAGCCGCCACGCTGTATCGCCGCGTCGTTGCTGGAAGGCGTCGCCGACGTACTCGGCGGGGAGCCTCTCGAGCGTGTCGGCGTCGGCATCGAGCTCGGCGTCGGTGAAGAAACTGCACAGTAGGTCCGCCACCATGCGCGGGAAGGCGTAGAGGCGCTTGTAGATGGGGTCGCTGTTCAGCGGAGTCGCATTGCTCATGATGCGCACCGTACCGCGCCGCCGCCAGCGCCGTTGTACGCCATTGCCCAGTCCGGGTGTAGGGAATCGCCCTTCGATGAAGGCGCGCCCGGAACTACTGCTGCGAGTGGCGACGCGCTGACGAACATCCGCAGCGGCAGTGCCGCGAGGCAGCCGTCGATGCGCCAGACGCTACGCCTGTTCTACGTCCAACGCCGTTACGTTGCGGGATGCCTTGCTGAACTCCACGGCGATCAAGTGGATCGGCTGGCCCAGATGGCGGTATTTGTCTGCGTAGCCTTTCGCCTTCAGCTGCGCCATGGCGCCGCCCTCGGGCGCAAGTTCCACCACCTTGAACTCGAACAGATAGACGTTGCCGTTGAAGCGCACCGCCATGTCCAGTCGGCCAAGGCTGGTGCTGTCCTCCACGGCGACGTCGAGGCCCAGTCCGGCGAAGTAGGCGTAGAACACCGCCGCATAGTAGCCCTCGAAACCAGCGATGTCGTTGTTGGTGTACCACTAGTGGGGGATGCTGGCGTAGAAGGCGTGGAAGAGTCCCTCAAGGCCGTCGAAGTCGTTGGCGGAAAGCAGCTCGCGGAGCCGGATACTGTTCGGGCCTTGGCGCGTGGTTCGTCCCACCAAGTGGCGCAGCAGGCTCCTGTTCAGGCTCTGCCGCACCTCCCGGTTGGGATAGCCAAGCCGAAACAGCGTCTCGCCGTCGACGTTGCTGCGCTCTTGGATAGTGAGGTAGCCCGTTTGGAATAGCAGGGCCTCGGTGGCGATGTCCTCCACGTCGAAGGCGGAGAGCAAATCCTCCGTGCCCAGGACCGTTTCCAAATCCACCGGGCTCACGCCGCGGCTCGTCAGGGTTCCCACCAGAAACGCCGGGCTGCCGGTCTCGAACCAGTAGGCGCCGAACTCGCGGCGGCGCAGCAGGAGCAGAATGTCGAAGGGGTTGTACACCGTCTCGCCGAGCCAGCTGTAGCCGTTGTACCAATGCCGCACTTCGTTGCGGTCCAGCCCCTCGAGTTCCGGTGCGAACACGCAGTCCAGGTCCTGCTCGGTGTAGCCGCACACGGCCGAATACGCGGGTTCCAACGTGATGTCCGTGAGGTTGTTGAGGCCGGAGAACAGGCTCACCTTGGAGAACTTGCTGACGCCGGTTAGGAACGTGAAGCGAACGTGGGCGTCGGAATCCTTGATCACCGAGTAGACGCCGCGCAGGAAATCGCGATTGGCACGGGCCACCTCCGGTTCGTCCAGAGCATCGAGAATCGGCTTGTCGTACTCGTCCACCAGCACGACCACGGGCCGGTCCGCTTGGCGATGCAGCGCCGCGATCAAATTGGCGAAGCGGCCGGGTGCCGTCGCGTATTCGACGGAGATCTGCGCTTCCCGCTCGGCGGCAGCCAGTTTCTCCATGAAGTTGGCCGTGAGAAAACCCGGCGCCTTGAAGTTCCCGGCGCCGAAGCTCAAGCGCAGAACGGGATGGCGAACGGACCAGTCCCACTTGCCGTGGATGTCCAGCCCCGCGAACAGCGCCTCGTTGCCCTCGAACAGCTCCTTGATCGTGTCCAGCAGCAAGCTCTTGCCGAAGCGCCGCGGGCGGGAGAGGAAGTAGTGCCTGCCGTCTTCGATCAACTGCCCGATGAAGGGGGTCTTGTCGACGTAGTAGCACTCTTCCCGAACCTTGCTGAAGGTCTGGATGCCGATGGGCAGCTTGCGCTTTGCCGTCGCCGTGCGTTGCGTTGTCAAACGCGGCCTCCCGCCACGGCTGGCCAGCCAATCTTGTGGCAGCTACGGGAGTTTGCGCTACCGCACCCCGGCCAAGCCGCTGCGGATGCCTTCGGCGGCCCACCCCGCCCAAGGCAGGGTGAAGAACCGGAAACCCTTGTCCTTCAGCGTTTGCGGTTCGATGCCCGGCGGCACGAAGAACATGCCGGCGGCCACGCCCGCCTTCTGGCAGGCTGTGCCGATGCGGTCCAGCGCCGCCTGGTACTTGGCGTTCCGGTAGTCCAGCGGCACGTCTAGGTTGATCGAAAGGTCCGAAGGCCCCACCAGCAGCACGTCGATGCCCGGCACGGCGAGGATGTCGTCGATGGCGTCCAGCGCCTCCCGCGTTTCGATCATCGGCACGATGAGCAGCTGCGCATTCACCGCGTCCATGTACTCGCGGTAGCTCTTGAACTCGCCCCACTCGCCGCGCATCCCCGCGGAGCTGCGCACCCCCTCGAAGGGATAGCGGCACCACTTCACCATGTCCTGGGCCTCGGCAGGCGTGTTCACCATCGGCACCACGATGCCCTTGGCGCCGATGTCCAGCGCGTAGCAGATCTGATCCGGGCGCAGGTCCCCCACCCGAACGATGGGCGCTGCGGCCGCCCCGCGGGTGCTGGCGACGGCGCGCGCCAGCCCCTTGATGTCGTCCGTGGAGTGCTGCGTGTCGAACAGCAGGAAATCGAAGCCCGCGTTGGCCAGAAAGCGCGTCTCGCTGGCAGCGCCTGCCGTGGTGCCGATGGCGGTCTTGCCGGCTTTGAGCATATCCTTGACGTGGTTCATTGGACGGCCCTTGGGTGACGTGGAGCAGCGCACAACATAAGCGCTGGCGGGAGAAAGTGCCACCGCGAGGCGTTCCTCGGCTGCGGGCTTGGCCGCGACAGCGCAGGACTTGCGACTTCGGCTACCACCCGACAAACCCAAGTAGGGCCAGGACGCCCACGACGGCGAGAGCCAACACGGCCACTACGAGGTAGATCAGCATCGCGACGCCGGCGACCACGAAGAACCGCCGCAGCTTGCCGAACGCCATCGAGATCGGAGCTTCTTCGCCGTTCGCAAACGCCCGGTCGATTCGGTTGCCGGCTTGCCACAGCAATGCCCCCAGCCAGATGAACAGCCATGCGATGAGCAAGCCGACGATGGTGAGCGCATAGAAGACGCCAATGCCCACCAGCGCGCCGCCGAGGAACTTCATCCATCCCTTCGCCTCGTAGAGCGGGAGTATGATCGCGCGCATATCCATGGTCCGTTCTCCCGCGACGGCAGGCTTGGGGTTCCACCGCGCTTGCGTAGGCCTGTGCGCCGTTCATGCGCGGGACCGGACTATACGCCAGCTGCATGCCCTGGAAGGCCGGTTCGCGCACCATCGACGCCACAAGCGCAGGCCACGCTCGCCTACCTAGTGTGCCGCTTCCGAAATGACGTGTGTTCCAGCGGGCGGGTTTCGTCGCAGGGCCGGGATGCCGGCGGCCTTGCGGGGCGGCACATCCTCAAGCAGCGCACGCCGAGGCGACGACAGACGAACGTGCCATTTGCCATGTCAATTCGGAATCGAACCACTAGGATTTGGAATTGAAGATCGAACAAGAGGCAGCTTAAGCTGTACCAGTCGCGGAGGTGGCGATGCCTTGCTGCCTTACGTCGCGCATCGCGCCCGAACACGCAAGAACCCGAACCATCGACACGTACGCCATGCCAACGCTCGAACTCGGCGGCCTAGCCGTGCCGGAGGCGGCCGTCGCCTGGCGCTTCATGCGGGCGTCCGGTCCCGGCGGCCAGCATGTGAACAAGGTTTCGACGGCCGTGGAGTGCCGCTTGGATCTGAACCAGGCGGGGTTCGCTCCGTCGCTGCGCCGTCGTCTCGAGCGGCTGGCGGGCAGTCGCCTGACGGCCGCCGGGGAAGTGGTGCTGCAAGCGGACGGCGAGCGCTCCCAGGCCCGCAATCGCGCCGCGGCGCTGGCCCGCCTGGATGCGCTGGTCGCCCAGGCCCGACAGGTGCCCAAACCCCGCATCGCCAGCCGGCCTTCGGCCGCCCAGAAGGCCAGGCGCCTGGCGGAGAAGCGTCGTCGCAGCGAGATCAAGCAGCGTCGCCAGCCGCCGACCTGCTGACTGCCTGGCGCGGCCCGGGCCCGGCGGCTCCTGCCGATGGACCGTGCGCTAGGGCCTGCCCTTGGCGTGCCAGCAACCCCGCAGCGTGTACGATAGGTTCGCATGAGCGCTATGTTCGCGGTCGCCCGAGCCGGGCTGGTACTTGGCGGCCTGGTGCTGGCCGCGGCCTGCGGCGAAGCGCCGCCGCCAGCCGACGCGCCGGCAACCGCTGCCGAAGTTCCGGGCCCGGTGCTGCGCTGGGACGTTTCCCTGTGGGGCAAGCCCCGGGCCGGCACCGTGGTGGCGGACGCCCTGGCCGCTGCGGTGGATGCCAGGACCGGCGGCAACTGGCGCCTCGTGCTGCACTACGGCGAGGCGCTTTCCAAGGCCAGGGAGAATCTCGACGGCTTGGCCATCGGCGCCTTCGAGGCGGCGATGTTCTGCAACTTCTACCACCCGCGCAAGAATCCGGCGCTGATGGTGCTGACGCTGCCGTTCCTACCCCTCGCGGACCCGGCCGACAACCGCCGCGCGCGGGAAGCGGTGTACGCCCACCCGGCGGTCGTGGCGGAGGCGGCCCGCTGGAACGCCCGCCTGTACACGTCCTCGTTTCTGCCCCAGTACGAGTTTCTGGGGCGGGGCGAGCCGCCTTTGGATCTGGATGGCTGGCGGGGCCTGACGGTGCGCGCCGGCGGCGGCCTCGGCCAGGCGATGCAGCGCCTCGGCGCCACCCCCGCGAGTTCCACCGCCACCGAGGTGTACACCGGCGTGCAGCAGGGCACCATGGATGCCGCCGCGTTTCCCTTCACCTACAGCCACGTGGCCTACCGCATCCACGAGGTGGCGGCGTGGTTCACGGGCAACTTCTCGCCGGGCACTGCGGACTGTCCGCTGGCCTTCTCGGCAGACGCCTACGCCGCCCTGCCGCCGCAGTACCAGCGGCTGCTCGAAGACGTGAGGGAAGAGGTGGTAGCAGCGCAGATCCAAGCCTACTTGGAGGTGGACCAGGAGAATCTGCCCATGCTGCGGCAGACGCTCGCGGAGATTCGCTACACCGATGCCCAGCTTGCGGCGTTCCGGGCCGAGGCCGGCAGGCCGGTGATCGAAGCGTGGATCGCCGCCCACCAGGAGAGCTTCGACGCCCAGGGCCTGGTGGAGACCGTCTTCGCGGCCGTCGACCAGCGCTACGAATAGCGCTTCGAGCGTCCGGCCCCGTGGGGGTGCTCCCGACCAACCCGCCCGTGCGCGACGCCCTCGGCCGCTGGCTGGACCGCAGCGATCTGTGGCTCGGGCGCCTGGAGAACGGCCTCAACCTGGTTGCCGGCGGCCTGATCTTCGCGCTGATGCTGTTCGGCGTCGCGCAGATCGTCGCTCGCACGTTGTTCGAAGCGCCGATCCTCGGCTACATCGACGTCGTGGAGGTGGCGATGGTGGGCTTCGCGGTGCTCTCCATCGCCTTCGTGCAGCGGGTCGGCGGCCACGTGCGCATGGAGCTTCTGCTTGGCCGACTGGCCGGCCGTCCGCTGTGGCTGCTGGAGGCCGCCGCCACCCTGGCGGCCGCGTTCGTGGTCGCCGTGCTCATCCCCGCCTCCTGGCGCCACTTCGGCCGCGCCTTCGACTACGGCGACAGCACCATCGACGTGGAACTGCCTACCTGGCCCGCCAAGCTGGTGGTGCCGGTGGCGCTGGGCGTGCTGCTGGCGCGGCTGGCGCTGCAACTCGGCGGCTACCTGCGCCTGGTTCGCCATCCGAATCTGCCGCCGGCGGCGGTGCCGGCGGCCAAGGACGTCGCCGCCCAGGCCCGAGAGGAAGTCGCGCTGAGCGGCGGTTCGGCGGCGGCCGCGCCCGAGCGATGAACGAGGCCCTGCTGGCCGGCGTCGTCGGCGTCTGCGCTCTGGTGGCGCTGGTGGCCATCGGCGTGCGCGTCTACGTCGCAGCCGCCCTCACGGGATTCCTGGGCCTCGTCTGGCTGAAGGGATGGGACGTGGCGGCGGCCGTCGCGGGCACGATTCCGCACTCGAAGACGGTCACCTACCCGCTGTCGGTGCTGCCGCTCTTCATCCTCATCGGCTTCCTCGCCTTCCACGCCGGCCTCACCCGCCGCCTGTTCGCCGCGGCCCGCTGCTGGGTGGGCTGGGTACCCGGCGGGCTGGCCGTGGCCACGGTGTTCGCCAGCGCCGGCTTCGCGGCGGTGTCCGGCGCCTCGACGGCCACCGCGGCCGTGTTCTCTCGCGTCGCGATCCCGGACATGCTGCGCAACCGCTACGGCAAGCGCCTGACGGCCGGCGCCATCGCCGCTGGCGGCACGCTGGCGTCGCTCATCCCGCCGTCGGCCATCCTGGTGATCTACGCCATCATCGTGGAGGAATCGGTCGGCAAGCTGCTGCTGGCCGGCTTGCTGCCGGGCGTCGTCTCGGTGCTGATCTACGCCGGGCTGATCGTGGGGCTGTGCGTCGCCCGCCCCGACCTCGGCGCCCGGGTGCGGGGCGTCGGCTGGCGCGAACGCATGATCAGCCTGCCGGGCGCCCTGCCCATCGTGCTGGTGGTGGGCATCATCTTCGGCGCCCTGTACTCCGGCGCCGCCACCCCCACCGAGGCCGGCGCGCTCGGCGCGATGGTGGTGTTCGTCATCTACGCCTGGCGGGCCTGGCGGCAGCCGAGCGGCGATGGCGCGGCGCCGGCCGAGGGTTTCCTGCCGCGTCTGCGGGAAGCGCTGATGGAAACCGCCAAGCTCACGGTGATGATCTTCACGCTGGTGTGGGGCGTGTTCCTGTTCGTGCGCTTCCTGGGCTTCGCCGGCCTGCCGGCCGCCTTCGCGGACTGGGTGGTGGGGCTGGACATGCCGCCGCTGGCCATCGTGGTGTGCATCCTGCTGGCCTACGCCGTGCTCGGCATGTTCATGGACGCCATCGGCATGCTGGTGCTCACCCTGCCGGTGGTGTATCCGGCGGTGGTGGCGCTCGGCTACGACCCCATCTGGTTCGGCATCGTGGTGGTGAAGATGGCGGAGATCTGCCTCATCACGCCGCCCATCGGCCTCAACTGCTTCGTGGTGGCCGGCGTGGCCCGGGAACTGCGGGGCCCGGGCGGCGAATCCCTGGCGATCCCCCTGCAGGACGTGTTCCGCGGCATCGCTCCGTTCTTCGTTGCGGACGTGCTCACCGTGGCTGTGCTGCTGGCGTTTCCGGATCTGGTGCTGTGGCTGCCGCGGACTATGGGATAGGGAAGTACGCGAGTCGCCGCGTCGCGCTGGCGCTGCGGAATCCACGGATTAGCAGTTGCCACGAGATCGGCCTGCTGCCACCATCGACCGCATGGCGCCCGTCATCGACTGCCAGGTCCACGCCTACGATCGCGATCGCCCCGAGCGGCCCTGGGCCGGCAGCCTGGCGGGCCCGGCATCGGCTACCGGCGACGAGATGGTGGCGGCGATGGATGCGGTGGGCGTGGACGGCGCCCTGCTCGTCTCGCCCTATCGCATGTACCGCTACGACGGCAGCTACGCGCTGACCGTGCAGGCCGCGCACCCCGGCCGCTTCGGCCTCGTCAAGCCCTTCGATCCGAACGCCGCGGACGTGGCTGCGGAGCTCGCCGCCTGGGCGGAAAAGCCGGGCGTGGTCGGGGCCCGGCTGATGCTCACGGACGGTTTCGGCAGCGGCACCGGGAGCGCGGAACATCCCGGCGTCCATCGGCTGCTCGACGGCGCGGCGCGGCTGGGGCTGCCGGTGAACGTCCTCTGCTGGGGCGCGCTGCCGTTGGCGCGGGCGCTGGCGGAGCGCCACCCGGATACGCGCATCGTCATCGACCACCTGGGGCTGCCGCAGCCGTTCCATCCGCCGCCGCCGGCGCAGCCGTTCCGGGAGCTGCCGGCGGTGCTGGCGCTGGCGGAACTGCCGAACGTCGCCATCAAAGTCTCCGGCGCCGGCACGCTTTCGCATCGGCCGTTCCCCTTCGACGACATCTGGGATCCCCTCGCCCGGGTGTTCGACGCCTTCGGCCTGGAACGCTGCCTGTGGGGCACGGACTGGACGCGGGCGGTCGAACTCCTGACCTACCGCGAAGGCGTGGAGGCGTTTCGGGCGACGGACCGCCTCTCGGCCGAGGACCGCGCCATGCTGATGGGCGGGGCGCTGACGCGCATCTACGGCTTCTCGCCTAAGCTGCCGACGTCGGCCGCGTCGGCCAGCGCGACCTCGCCAACGCCGCGCCGGACATGACCAGCGCCGTCGCCAGCATCGCCACCCGCGCCAACTTCGTCCACCCGCGCTACCGCGGCTTTCGGGTGCCGAACCGCTGGTCCGCGCAGGATCCGGCGGAACTGAAGACCCTCGGCGTACAGCAGGAGATCGTCGTCCACAACGCCCGGCGGCTGCGCCCGCAGCCGACCCTCGACAGCCACGGCTTCCAGCTGGTGGAGGCGCCCACCGCGGTGGACCTTCTGGACACGGACGCCGTGCGCGAGCGCTTCTACCCGGAGTGTCGGGCGCTGCTGCGGCGAACGACGGGCTGCCGCGAGGTGCGCGGCGGCAGCCACGAGTACCGCAACGGCTTCGGCGGCGAAACCGGCGCCCGGGGCGTTCGCCCGACGCCCAACGGCAGCGGCGGCGCCTACGCCCAAGGCATCCACGCGGACATGTGCGCCGCGGTGGAAGGCGCCTTCGACCGGATCCTGCCGGCGGACCGGCACTTCGAGAGCATCAACATCTGGCGCAGCGCCACGCCGGAGACGATACGGACGATGCCGCTGGCGGTGTGCGCCATGCCTTCGGTGGACCCTGCGGACATGGCGTTCGGCGACGGCGTGAACACCGGCGACGTGCGCGCCTACCGCAAGGTGGTCGATCAGAAGCTGGTGTTCGCCCCCGCGCAGCGCTGGTACTACTTTCCCGCCATGCGCCCGGAGGAGGTGCTGCTGTTCCGCCAGTACGACACGCGGCAGGAGGCGCTGAACCTGCGCACCGTGTTCCACACCGCGGTGGCGGACCCGAACACGCCGCCGGACGCGCCCATGCGCTACACCATCGAGGTACGGATGCAGGCGGTGTACGGCAAGGAGGAGGACCGGCAAGCGCGACGGGCCAGGTTCATGGCGCAGATCAGCGACCGCTACCGGGACGGCCGCCGCTGCGACTGGTGGCGCGGACCCATCGAGGGCTACCAGCCGCCGCGCTGAGTCTGGGCTTCGGGCGCCGCCCGATGCCGGCGAGCGGCCCTTGCCCAACGCGGCGCCAGTCCGCAAACTGCGTCGGCTGCGGATTCCCAGGGGGGAGAGAATGAACGGCTACGAGTTGATCGCGCACTGCCTGAAGGCCGAAGGGGTCGCCTGGATGCCCTGCTTTCCGGCCAACCCGCTGATCGAGGCGGCGGCCCGGGTAGGCATTCGGCCGCTGGTGTTTCGCCAGGAGCGGGGCGGCATCAACGCTGCGGACGGCTACAGCCGGCAAACCCGCGGCGCTCCGGTGGGCGTGTTCGCATCGCAGTCCGGTCCGGGGGTGGAGAACTCCTTCGGCGGCATCGCCCAGGCCTGGGGCGAGGCGGTGCCGATGGTCTTCCTGCCCGGCGGCGCCGGCCTCGGCGGCTACGACGTGCAGCCGAACTTCTCCGCCACCAGGAACTACGCATCGGTCACCAAGGCGGCGCTCTCCATCGACCGCATCGACCGCACCGCCACGCAGATCCGGCGGGCCTTCCACCTCGCCCGCCAGGGCCGGCCAGGGCCGGTGCTGGTGGAGATGCACGGCGACGTGCTCGGCCAGGAGGCGCCGGCCGGGGCCGCCGAGAGCTACCGGCCCTCCACGCTCATGCGCAGCGTCCCGGCCCGCGGCGACGTGCAGGATGCGGTGCGGGCGCTGCTCGCGGCCAAGCGGCCGGTGATCTGGGCCGGGCAGGGCGTGCTGTACGCCGATGCCTGCGCCGAGCTCAAGGCGCTGGCGGAACTGGCGCAGATCCCCGTCGTCACCACCATGCAGGGCAAGAGCGCCTTCCCGGACGACCACCCGCTGGCCCTCGGCAGCGCCAACCGCACCGCGCCGAAGGCGGTGTTCAAGTGGCTTGGCGCCGCGGACACGGTGCTCGCCATCGGCTCCGGGCTCACCCGCACCGGCTTCGGGCTGCCCATCCCCCCTGGCAAATTCCTCATCCACGCCACCGTCTCCGCCGAGGACATCAACAAGGACTACGCCGCGGACATCGGCCTGGTGGGCGACGCCAAGCTCGCGCTGGCGGCCATGCTGGACGAAGCGAAAGCGGCGCTTGGCGAGCAGGGGCGGGGCGCGGACGCCCGCCTCCAGGACAGCATCGCCGCCACCAAGGCCGAGTGGCTGGCCGAGTGGGCGCCGCTGCTCGACTCGGAGGAGACGCCCATCAACCCGTACCGGGTGATCCGGGAACTGAACCGCCACCTGGACCACGCCGAATCGGTGGTCACCCACGACGCCGGCAACCCCCGGGACCAGATCATGCCGTTCTTCCACGCCAGCCGCCCCCACGGCTACATCGGCTGGGGCAAGACCACCCACCTCGGCTACGGCATCCCGCTGGCCATCGGCGCCAAGGCCGCGGCGCCGGAGAAGTTCTGCCTGAACTTCATGGGCGACCTCGCCTTCGGCCACACCGGTCTCGAACTCGAGACCGCGGTGCGGGCCGGCATCCCCATCACCACGGTGGTGATCAACAATCTCACCATGGGCGGCTACGACGAGAAGATGCCCGTGGCGATGGAGCGCTACGGCGTCGGCAACCAGTCCGGCGACTACGCGGCGGTGGCCCGGGCCCTCGGCGCCAAGGCCGTCCATGTGGACGAGGTCGCCGGCATCGGCCCGGCGCTGGAGGAAGCCAAGCGCGCCAATGCGGACGGCGAGGTGGCGATGATAGAGATCCGCACCCGCCAGGAGACGCGCTTCTCCGAGTATCGGAACCTGCTGCGGCCGGACTGACCCCGCGCGACAGCGCGGCCGCGGCGGCGGGAAGCCGTCTCGGCGCGTTACACTAGTGCGTTTGGGCGTTGTCGCCGGAACCGAGCGCCCAACTGGAACTGGACTGAACCCAAGGGAGCAAGCAACGAACATGAAAACGAAGTTGGAGTACGTCTGGCTGGACGGCTTCATGCCCACCCAGAGCCTGCGCGGCAAGACCCGCGTGGAATCGGACTTCACCGGCCACCTGGAGGACTGCCCCATGTGGTCCTTCGACGGCAGTTCCACCCAGCAGGCGGACGGCAGCGCCTCCGACTGCCTGCTGAAGCCGGTGGCGATCTATCCGGACCCGGGCCGCGAGAACGCGTTTCTGGTGATGACGGAAGTGATGAACGCCGACGGCACGCCCCACGAGACGAACGGTCGGGCCACCATCGAGGACGACGACGCGGACTTCTGGTTCGGCTTCGAGCAGGAGTACTTCCTGTGGGATACCCGCACCAACCTGCCGCCGGGCTTTCCCATCGGCGGCTACCCGGGACCCCAGGGCGCGTACTACTGCTCCGTGGGCGCCCGCAACGCCTACGGCCGAGAGTGCGTGGACGAACACCTGGACGCATGCCTCGCCGCGGGCATCAACGTCGAGGGCATCAACGCCGAGGTGGCCGCCGGCCAGTGGGAGTTCCAGGTGTTCGCCAAGGGCGCCGCCCGCGCCGGCGACGAAACCTGGATGGCCCGCTACCTCGCCGAGCGCGTCGGCGAAAAGTACGCGCTCTCCATCAACTGGCACCCGAAGCCGGTGCAGGGGGACTGGAACGGCTCCGGCATGCACGCCAACTTCTCCAACGGCGCCATGCGCGAATCCGGCGAGGAGGAGACGTTCACCAAGATCTGCGACCACTTCGGACGCAACATCGCCCGCCACATCGCCGTGTACGGCGCCGACAACGACATGCGGCTGACGGGCCTGCACGAAACCCAGTCCATCGACAAGTTCAGCTACGGCATTTCGGACCGCGGCGCCTCCATCCGCATCCCAATCGCCACGCTGGAAGACGGCTGGAAGGGGCGCCTGGAGGATCGCCGCCCGGCCTCCAACGCGGATCCGTACAAGGTGGCCGCCGCCATCGTCAAGACGACCAAGGAGGCCCTCGCCTAGCCGCCGAACGCAACGCCGCCGCGGGCCCGGGAGGCGCCGGCGGCGCGACAGCGCCTAGGCCGATGAGCACGGCCGTTCCGCTTCGGATGGCCGTGACCATGGGCGACGCCAACGGCGTCGGACCGGAGATACTGCTGCGCCGCTACGCGGCCGGCCGGCTGGGCGACGACGCCCTGGTCTACGGCGATGCGGCCATCCTGCGCGCCGGCGCGCGGCTGCTGCGCCTCGACGTGCCGCTGCACGAGGTGGCGCGGGCGGGAGAGGCGCTGCCGGGTCGGCTGAACGTCGTCGATTCGGCCACCCTCGGCGCCGAGGACCTGGCGCCGGGGACGACAAGCCCGAAAGTCGGCGGCGCGGCCCGGGAGTACGTGCGCCGGGCCACGCTGGACGCCTTGGACGGCCTGGTCGCCGGCGTCGTCACGCTGCCGCTGAACAAGGCCGCGACCCGGGCTGCGGCGCCCGGCTTCGTCGGCCACACCGAGTTCGTCGCCGGCCTCTGCGGCATCGACGAGTTCGCCATGATGCTGGCGACACGGGAGGTGGCCGTCGCCCACGTCAGCGCCCACGTGCCCCTCGCGGAGGCCATTGCCCAGGTGACGACGGCCCGCGTGGGCGCCGTCATCCGCCTCGCCGATGCGGCGCTGCGCCGCTTCCTGCCGCAGCCGCGCCTGGCGGCGTGCGGCCTGAACCCCCACGCCGGGGAAGGCGGCATGTTCGGCGGCGAGGATGCCGAGCGCATCGCGCCGGCGGTCGCCGCGGCACGCGGCCGGGGCATCGACGTGGCCGGGCCGCTGCCGGCGGACACCGTGTTCCACCAGGCCATTCGCCGCCGCCGCTTTGACGGCATCGTCTGCATGTACCACGATCAGGGCCACGCGCCGATCAAGCTCATCGACTTCGAGACCGCCGTGAACGTCACCATCGGCCTGCCCATCGTCCGCACCTCCGTAGACCACGGCACCGCATTCGACATCGCCTGGCAGGGCAAGGCGTTCACCGAATCGCTGCAAGCGGCGCTCGACTACGCCTGGAAGCTCTACGGTAACGCGGGCGGGCGACCTCGGTAGCCGTGGCCCGCCCACTGAGCAGCGAGCGCCGCTCAAGGCAGGCTGGCAGGATTACGGTGCCGTCGTGGTGGATAGGTTGGCCAAGTTCCCCGTGGGGCTGAGAAGCAGGCTCATCACGGCGACGGGCTGGTCCGCCCGAACCGTCAAGCGCCACTTGCCAGCGCCATCGCCGAGGCGGCCGGCGATGCCGCTGGTTCCCAACTCCAGCTCCCGTGCGGTGAGTGTGCGGGATCGGTCCTCCCCCAGCGTAAGTCGCACGTCCCCCGAGCGCCGGCCGGCATCGTCGATGGCCGTGATGGTCAACGCCGCGTCGCTCTCGCCGAGGTTGATGAGGCGCAAGCTGCTTTCCTGATTTCGATTGCTGCCGGGATTGAAGGTCGGCACGGCGTACTGCCCGTCCGCGTAGCGCACCACGTCGTCCATGCCGGTGACGAATCCATCGGTTGTCCTTACGTAAGCCCAGGCCAGCACTGACTCCAGATTCGTCGTGAGGGCGAGCGCCCAGTCGCCGCTGCTGGTGCCGATCCGGCCGACCAGACCCTTGTCCGGATTGCCCTGTTCCAGATCGGTGGAGTTGAAGTGGGCCGTCTGCAATGGCGCAAGCCTGAGTTCCACGGGGCCGAAGACCCTGCCGTGCTCGTCGATGGCGTGGATCGTCACTGTTCCCGGTACGCTGGTCTGGTTGCGCACCCGGGCGAAACCTTGCCGTTGAGAATTCCCCGCTGCCAGGAAAAGCGGCAGGATTCCGCTCCGGGCCAGGTCGGAGCCGAGGTTGGGCGAGGACAGGTTGGCGAGGTTGCCAGTGGGCGCATCCAGCAGGTTCATCACCTGGATGGGGGTGTCGGATGCAACAATCAGCGACCACTTGCCGACGCCGTCGCCCAGGCGGCCGCTCAGCCCTTCGCCCCGCTCCAGCTGGTGCGCCGTGATCGTCCGCGCCGTGCCGGCCGGCAGGCTTAAGGCGACTGCGCGGGGCGTGAAGCCCGAGTCGTCGCGGCCCTGTATCTCCACGGTCGCCGTGCGATCAGTTGGATTGACGAGGCGCAGCTTGCTCACCTGGCGCGTGTTGCTGCCGGGGTTGAAGAACGGCACGAAGTAGCCGACGCTGGCCTCGGTGGCGAAGCTAGGCGCCACGTCGTGCATGGTGGTGACGAAACCGTCGGCGGTGCGGACGTAGGCCAGCGCCTCGATGTCGAGGTCGCTGTCGAATTCCAGACGCCAATCGCCTTGGCCAATGCCCAGCCCCTGTGCGAGGCCCTTGCCCGGGTTGCCGCGCTCCAAGTCCTCCGAGTTGAAGTGGACGGTACGGCCAGCGCCCAGTTCCAAAGTGACGGGGCCGAACCTGGCCCCGGCGTCGTCGATACCGGTGATCCGCACTTCGCCAGCCCAGTCCGAACGATTGACGATGCGCGCGAACCCCTGCCGAACCGGGTTCGAGGCGGACAGGAAGAGAGGCATGTCGCGACCGACGCAGACGCCGTCGGGGTTGAGCCAAGGACATGCCTTGGGGTAGAAGTCCGAGAAGTTGCCGTACCAATCCGATGTGCCGCACTCTTCGTCGCCGCCGGACAGGATGCCGACGAGGTGCCCGCCGGCAAAGAGTCCAGAACCGCTGCTGCCCCCCTCCGTCACGCCGTCGTACCACTCGACCGCAATGCTGTTCACAACATCATCGAACGCTTCGTGACCCTTGGTCTCGCCAGCCGAATACTTCTTGTAGTCGCCCTGGGGATGGTGGATGCCGTAGACGTCTGTCGGATGCGTTAGCGGATTGGGATTCCAGCCCGAGTACACCGCGTCCAGCGGCACGCGATGGCCCAGGAGCCGCAGGAGCGTTGCATCCTGATCTCGGGCAGTGGTCACGAGCTGCGTACTGCCGGTGGTGTCGACTCTGCCCACAGGGGCTGCCGTGGACCCGCACGCGGGGCGTTCGTAGAACCAACTCGCCTCAAGGGTTCGCGCCACCGCCGGGGTGGATATGCAGTGGTTGGCGGTCAGGAGGTAGGGCGTGAAGTCCTGCAGTTGGTTGTTCAACAACGTGGCGGTGCAGACACTCGGCCCATCCTCTGCCTCGAACACGATTCTGACCACGGCGTCCTGAACTCCGGCCGGAAAGAGGCCGACGCGGCATTGCACATCGACTTGGCCAGTACACTGCGAGCTTTGGGCCGCGGTGGCCACGGTCCCTTGCGAGCGGTGGGAGACCTTGTCGACGCGCAACGAAAAGGCGGCGAGCGCCGAGCGCGAGGGCAGCGTGACCTCGACGCCGATGGCTGCCCCCTCGACCACCGGCGACCAGAGCGGCTCCAAGGTCCCATCGGAGCGGGTGTGGAAGTCCCTCGGCACCGTCACGCGAAAAACGCCGCCCCTCGGCTCATCCGGCTTGAAGAAGCGAATCTCGCCCTTCGGCGGCAGCCGCGCCGAGAGCGCCACCCGGATGGCCGCGGCGCCTGGCGAAGCCACCGCAAGCGAACCCGCCACACTGCCGTCGGCCAAGTCCGTCCATTCAAGACGTCCCGCCAACTCGCCTTGGAAACCCGCCGGCAACGAGCGATGGAAGCCGATGCGCAACGGCCCGCCGGGTGCGGATCGAGGCAAGGGCCTCGCCTCGGGCGGAAGGGCGATGCGCAATCCCGGCTCTGCCGCCAGCCGCGTGGTCCGATGCGCCGTGGACGCTGGCGCCGGGGCCGTCGGCGCTTCCCGCATGGCGCTGCCTACGCTGCCTGGCTCTCTCTGATCGGCGAGAACCACCGGGCAGATTGCCAGCGCGGCAACCAAGGGGGCGGCAAGCCCACGGCCATGGCCACCCATCCTGCGCATGCCCCGCATCTTACCCTACGCAAGTGCCCGGCCCGGGCCGGCGTCAGATGTACGGAACTCCCTGGGTTTCGACGTACACCGAGTACCCGACTGCGACTCTGCGCGTCGCTCCGGGTTCCGGCCGGCGTCAGATGTATGGAACGCCCTGGGTTTCGACGTACACCGAGTACACCGACTGCGACTCTGCGCGTCGCTCCGGGTCCCGGCCGGCGTCAGATGTACGGAACGCCTTGGGTTTCCACATACACCGAGTACAACGACTGCGATGCGGTGATGAACAGTCTGTTGCGCTTGACGCCGCCGAAGCAGACGTTGGAGACCGCCTCCGGCAGTTCGATGGCGCCGATCTTCGTGCCGTCCGGCGCGAACACGTGGACGCCGTCGTAGCCGTCGCCGCCCCAGCCGGCGGCGGACCAGACGTTGCCGTCCATGTCCACGCGAATGCCGTCCGAACCACCCTTGCCCATGTCGCAGAACACGCGCCCGTTGGCGAGGGAGCGCCCGTCCACCACATCGAAGGCGCTGATGGTGCGGGGGTGGCCCCGGCGGTGGGAGGCGCCGGTGTCGACGATGTAGAGCACGCCGTGGTCCGGCGAGAAGGCGAGGCCGTTGGGCTTCACCAGGGCGTCTTCCACCACGCTCGCCTCCAGCGTCGCGGGATCGATGCGGTAGGTGTGCTCCGGCAGCTCGAAGGGCGCCTTGTGGCCCTCGTAGTTCGCATGGATGCCGTAGCCCGGGTCCGTGAACCAGATGCCGCCGTCCGGGTGTACCGCCACGTCGTTGGGCGCGTTGAGGCGCTTGCCCTCGAAGGCGTCCATGAGCACCGTGACGGTGCCGTCGTGTTCGGTGCGGGTCACCCGGCGGGCGCCGTGCTCGCAGGTCACCAGCCGCCCCTGCCGGTCCCGGGTGTTGCCGTTGGCGTTGTCGGCCGGCTGGCGGTACACGGAGACGGCGCCGGTGTCTTCGTCCCAGCGCAGGATGCGGTCGTTGGGGATGTCGCTCCACAGCAGCTGCCGGGAGTCGCCGAACCACACCGGCCCTTCCGCCCAGCGGCAGCCGGTGTACAGCCGTTCGACGGCCGCGCTGCCCAGCACGTACTGCCGGAAGCGGCGGTCCAGCACCTTCACGGCCGGGTCCGGATAGCGCACGGGTTCGTTCCAGTCGCGCATCGCGCTGCCTCGCTTGGTCGCCGGTGGTGCGGCGCAGTCTAGCCGAAGCGGGTTGCGCTGCTGGGCATCGGCCGGGATCCCGTGGGAAGCGTTGGCCTCCCGCCGCTGGGCAAGCGTCGCTGCACCGCGATGTGCCTGAAGTCGCCTAGTATTCCGTCAACTTTGAAGTAGTGGGTTACTATGTTTCTGTTGCTGGAACTCGTCACGGAGGACGGGATGCACAAGAGGCATGTGTTGAAGCTGTTGGCGGAGGAGCGGGAAGAGCTGGAGGGGGTGGCGAAGGGAAGGAGAGGCAATCGGAGAGTGGCGCGTTGGAAGATGGAACGCGCCCGGGCGCTGCTGCTGTGTGACCAAGGGGCCTCCGGTTCGGGATGGACCGACAAGGAGTGCGCGGAGGCGGTGGGCGCGAGCGAGAACACGATCGCCCGGTGGCGTCGGACGGCGGTGGAGGACGGGCCGCTGGCGGTGCTGCGGCGCAAGCGGCCGCCGACGCCGCCGAGGGCGCGGGCGCTGGACGGCGAAGGCGAGGCGCGGCTGGCGCAGCTGGCGTGCTCGCAAGCGCCGGACGGCCGGTCGCGCTGGACCCTGCGGCTGCTGGCGGAGCGTCTGGTGGAGTTGGATGTGGTGGAGTCGATCAGCCACGAGACGGTGCGGCAGACGCTAAAAAAAACGACTTGAAGCCGTGGCGCCGGGCGATGTGGTGCATTCCTCCGAAAGGCGACGGGCGGTTCGTGGCGCGGATGGAGGAGGTTCTGGAGGTGTACGGGCGGCCCCGGGATCCGAAGCGTCCGGTGGTGTGCATGGACGAGCAGCCGAAGCAGCTGATCTCCGAAACGCGGGCGCCGGTCCCGATGTCTCCCGGCGCCGTGGAGCGCGTGGACCACGAGTACGTGCGCGAGGGCGTCTGCGTGGCGTGGATGTTCGTCGAGCCGCTCGGCGCGTGGCGCGGCGTGCGGGTGACCGAGCGGCGGACGGCGGCCGACTGGGCCGCGCGGATGCGGTGGCTGGTCGACCATCCGCGCTTCGCCGGCGCCGAGCGGATCACGCTGGTGTGCGACAACCTGAACACCCACGACATCGGCTCCCTGTACGACGCGTTCCCTCCCGACGAGGCGAGACGCATCGCGCGGCGGCTGGACCTGGTCTTCACCCCGGCGCACGGCAGCTGGCTGAACATGGCCGAGCCGGAACTGAGCGTCCTGACACGCCAGGCCCTCGGCGACCGCATCGCCAGCACGGAGGAGGTTCGGGTCCGAGCGCACGCTTGGGCGGAGGACAGGAACAGACGGCAAACGGGCATCGACTGGCAGTACACCGTCGACAACGCCCGCACCAAACTCAAGCGTCTCTACCCCCAAATTGAATCGTGACGGAATACTAGTGTGCATGTCGTCCGCGTAATTCGCTGCATGTGCGCGATGGGCCGTGATGGTCGAGGCCAGTTTTGTGTTCGCCGTTCATATGTACACGATGCGGGCGTCGTGGACCGCCTCGGTAGGATCATGACGTTCGGGGAGCATCGACCGCATCGGTTACGCTTGCGCCGCCCCTGCTCCCCAGAGACGCGCCGCCGATGCCCACGTTCCACGACAAGCTCCGCACCGCCAGCCAGGCGCAGGACTCGGCGCTGTGCATCGGCCTCGACCCGCGCCTCGACCGCCTGCCGCCCGGCTGCCGCAGCGAGCCGCAGCCGCTGCTCGCGTTCTGCCGGCAGGTGGTGGCCGCTACCGCGCACCTGGCCTGCGCCTACAAGCCCCAGGCGGCCTGCTTCCACGCCGTCGGCGCCGAGGAAGAGCTGGCGGCGCTGATCGCCGGCATCCACGCCGATCACCCGGACACGCCGGTGATTCTCGACGCCAAGCGCGGCGACATCGGCGCCACGGCCGAGCTCTACGCCGAGGAGGCGTTCGGCCGTTACCGCGCCGATGCCGTGACGGTAAACCCCTACCTCGGCTGGGACGCCATCGCGCCCTTCGCCTCCCGCCCCGGCCACGGCGCGTTCCTGCTCTGCCACACCTCCAACCCGGACGCGCCTTGGCTGCAAGAGCACCCGCCGGAGGCGCCCGCCTACCTGCGCGTTGCCGAACTCGCGGCTGCCCGGTCCGATGGCGATCTCGGCTTGGTCGTGGGCGCGACCTTTCCCGCGCAGCTTGCCTCGGTGCGGGCCCTGGCGCCCACGCTCCCTCTGCTGGTGCCCGGCGTCGGCGCCCAGGGCGGCGACGTGGCGGCGGTATTCGCCCACGGCTTGGACGCCGACGGCGGCGGCCTGGTGGTGAACGCCTCCCGCAGCATCGTCTTCGCCGGGGAGGGCGACGACACCCACTGGCCCACCGCGGTACGCAGCGCCGCGACCAGGCTGCGCGATGCGATGAGGCGGGCCCGGGATGCGGCGATGGCGGGTGGCTGAGTTGCCGCCGGCCGATGTCGGAGCGCGTACTACCTCGCCACGGCTTCGCTGACCTCCGGGCCTGCAGCGCAGTGACGGCGGTGTTCGGCATGGGGGCTGGATACAACCGATATACTGTCTTGGCGTTGGCTATTGCAGTGAGGGCTACTCATTGGAACTCGCAAGAATCGGTACCCGTGGCCAAACCACGATACCCAAGCGCGTGAGGATGGCGGCTGATCTCAGCGCTGGCGACACGCTCGCTTTCGAGGTGAAGGCGGACCATCTGATCGTCCGCAAGATGCCGGTGGCCGAAGACGCGTATCTATGCACCGTGGAGGCCACGCTCGATGAATGGAACTCGCCGGAAGACGAGAATGCGTGGCGCGACCTCTAGGGGCGGTGCTTGACATCACCACGGGGAACCCCGGTCGGCGGCTGGCCTTGCTGGCCAAGGGAAGACGACGCGATCTGGTGCCTGTGTAGATGTCAGCGAAGGGAGACTAACTATGCCTGAGTGCCTTGTTTGCGATCGAAGCTTAGAAGCCCCACCTAAGGCTGGAGACTATGGGGGGCGCAAGTCCATCAAGTGTCCACGCTGTGGCAATTTCGAGATTGCTGGCCTCCCGCTATTGGAGGTTTTAATCCGGCAGATGCAGAAGAAAGAGCGCATGAGGTTGTCGGCGTGGATTAGGACCAAACGTCCGAGTGATTTCGTAATCACCAACGAGAATTTAGAAGATACCGTACAGAGTTTCCCCAATTATCGGGTCTTGGATCAACAGCTACTCCTACTTCGTCATCTGGAGGATATGACGAACCATCCAGGGGACCGAGTGCAAGTCGATCTGGACGATGACCTCCCCGTCATTTGGGCGCACAATAGTGACGAGCTGCTATTCCACCTACGAGAGCTCGCCCGGAGAGGGTTCATCGACACTAAGATATTGCAGAGAAGTCCGACCTACGATCCGTCCCTGCGGATTAAACAGATAGAGCAGGCGACGATAACCACCGATGGTTGGGCATATCTGGACGACCATCCGGCGGTCGACGTCGGGAATCAGGCCTTCGTGGCCATGTCGTTTTCCGAGGCCATGAGGCCGGCCTTTAGCGACGGCATCAAACCTGCACTTGAGAAAGCCGGCTACGATACGTATCGTGTGGATCACGACTCACATGTCCAGAGAATAGACGCGAAGATTGAGCACGAAATACGCAACTCTGTTTTCGTCGTGGCTGATGTGACAGAGCAGAACCAAGGAGTCTACTATGAGGCCGGTTTTGCTATGGGCCTTGGCCGCCCGGTGATCTGGACCGTGAAAGAGGAGGAGAAGGAAGACATGCACTTCGACACGCGCCAGTATAGACACATCATCTGGACTGACGTGGCGGAGCTGCGAGAGAAGCTCTACCACCTAGTCTCTGTGCTACCGGACGTTCGTAGACGCCGCCCGCACGGCGGACCATGATCCGCCAGTCACTTGCATCAGAGTAGACGTGGAGTTTCCGGCGTCGTGGAGATCGCCTGCTCGCCGAGCGGCCCAGCATCCTATAATCCACCCGCCAACCCCCGAGCCCTCCCCCATGCTCCTAATGATCGACAACTACGATTCCTTCACCTACAACGTGGTGCAGTATCTCGGCGAGCTTGGGGCCGAGGTGGTGGTGCATCGCAACGACGAGGTCTCGGTGGAAGACGTCGAACGGATCGCGCCGGAGCGGATCGTCATCTCGCCGGGGCCGTGTACGCCGACGGAGGCGGGCATCTCCGTTGCAGTGGTGGAGAAGTTCGGGCCCCGGGTGCCGCTGCTTGGCATCTGCCTTGGCCATCAGAGCATCGCCGCGGCCTATGGCGGCAGCGTGCGGCGGGCGCGGCGCGTAATGCACGGCAAGACCAGCGCCATCCACCACGGCGGCCGGGGCGTCTTTCGGGATCTGCCGCCGGCGTTCGAGGCCACCCGCTACCACTCGCTGATCGTGGCCGACTTGCCGGAGTGCCTCGAGGTGACGGCTTGGACCACCCACGAGGATGGCACGCCGGACGAAATCATGGGCATCAAGCATCGGGAACACCCCGTGGAGGGTGTGCAGTTCCATCCGGAGTCCATCAAGACGCCCACCGGCAAGCGGCTGCTTGCCAACTTTCTCAAGGCGGCCTGAGCACCGTGGCGGACGTAGCCAAGGCGCTCGCCGCCCTGACGGCCGGCTGCGACCTGACCCAGGCCGAAGCAAGGCGCCTGTTCGACGACATCATGGCCGGCGAGCTGGCACCGGCGCAGATCGCCGCGGTGCTGATCGCCCTGAAATGCAAAGGCGAGGCGGTTGCCGAGATCGCGGGCGCAGCCGAGGCCATGCGCGCCGCCTCGACGAAAGTGGCTGTCCGCGCACCGTACCTGGTGGACACCTGCGGCACCGGCGGCAGCGGCGCCGCCAAACGCTTCAACGTCTCCACGGCCGCGGCCTTCGTGGCCGCCGCCGCCGGGGCCCAAGTGGCCAAGCACGGCAACCGCGCCATGTCCAGCCGCAGCGGCAGCGCGGACGTGCTGGAAGCGGCCGGCGCCGAGCTTGGCCTCGATGCCGCCCAGATCGGGCGCTGCATCGAGGCGGTGGGCGTGGGCTTCCTGTTCGCGCCGAACCACCATCCGGCCATGCGCCACGCCGGTCCGGTGCGCCGGGAGCTCGGCATCGGCACGGTGTTCAACCTGCTCGGCCCGCTCACCAATCCGGCCAACGCGCCCTGCCAGGTGGTGGGCGTCTTCGCAGCCGAGTGGCAGCGACCGCTGGCCGAGGTCTGCCAGGCCCTCGGTTCCCGCCATGTGCTGGCGGTACACAGCCAGGGCCTCGACGAGCTGGCCATCGACGGGGCTTCGCAGGTGGTGGAGCTGGTGGACGGGCGCATCGACGCCTACGAAGTGGCGCCGGCGGATTTCGGCTTGCCGGAACGCAGCATGGACGGCCTCGGCGCGGCGACGCCCGAGGCCAGCCTGGCGCTGGTGCGGGCGGCCTTGAACGGCAGCAACGAAGCCGCCGCGGACCTCGTGGCGTTGAACGCTGGCGCCGCGCTCTATGCGGCGGACACGGCGACCACGCTGGCCCACGGCGTCACCCTGGCGCAGGACGTGATCGCCACCGGCCAGGCTGCGGAGAAGTTTCGGGAATTCGTGGATTTCACCCGGCTGGCCGCGGCGTGAGCGGCATCCTCGCCGAGATCACGGCGCACAAGCGCGCCGAAGTGGCGGCTCGGCAGGCCCGGCGCCCGCTGCCCGAGCTGCGCCGAGCGGCGGAGGCTGCGGCGCCATGCCGGGGCTTTCGCCAGGCGCTGCTGGACGCCGCCAGGCCAGTCGTTATTGCCGAGATCAAGAAGGCGTCGCCGAGCGCTGGCATCCTGCGGGCGGACTTCGACCCCGCCGCCATTGCCAGCGCCTACGAGGCCGCCGGCGCAGCTTGCCTCTCCGTGCTCACCGACCAACGCTACTTCCAGGGCGCGGACTGCCACCTGCGCCTAGCGCGGCAGGCGTGCGCCCTGCCGGTGCTGCGCAAGGACTTCGTGGTGGACGCCTACCAGCTGTACGAAGCCCGCACCTTGGGTGCGGACTGCGTGTTGCTGATCGTCGCGGCCCTCGATGCGTCGCAGTTGGCGGAGCTCGCACAGCTAGCGAACGAACTCGGCATGGATGCCCTCGTCGAGGTCCACGACGAGCGCGAACTGGAGCGGGCGCTCGCGCTGGCGCCTCGGCTGCTCGGCATCAACAACCGAGATCTGGCCACCTTCCGCACACGCATCGAAACCACCCTCCGTCTGCTGCCGGCGGTGCCCGCCGGCGTCGCCGTCGTCAGCGAGAGCGGCATTGGCGCACCCGAGGACGTGGCGCAGCTCGCCGCCGCCGGGGTGCGGGCGTTTCTGGTGGGCACGGCGTTCATGCAAGCCAAGGATCCCGGTGCCGCCCTCGAAGCGCTGTTCGGCGACGGGCCGCGGCAACCGTGAAGCCGCCGCCGACCTCGGGCCTGCGCCATGTGGCCCTGCATGTCCGCCGCTTCGAGGCCACCTTGGCGTTCTACCGCGATCTGCTTGGGATGCGGGTGGAGTGGCGGCCGGACACGGACAACGCCTACCTCACCAGCGGCGTGGACAACCTTGCCATCCATCGCGCCGAGGGCCCCGTCGCCGCTGCCGGCCAGCGTCTGGACCACATCGGCTTCGTGCTGGAAGCTGCGGACGACGTGGACCGCTGGCACGACTATCTGGCAGCCCACGGCGTCGCCCTGGACGCCCCGCCGCGCACCCACCGGGACGGCGCGCGCAGCTTCTACTGCAAGGACCCGGAAGGCGCCACGGTGCAGTTCATCCACCACCCGCCGCTGGCGGGCACGGTTCGCGCGGCGCCCGGCGACGCGGCGGCCGGTGATAAGGTCCGCCCCATTCGTTCGGATCGAGAGGGGAAGGCCGTGGCACAGACAGCTATCGAAGAAGGCAAGGCGGCGCCGCTGTTCACGCTGCCGGATGCGGACGGCAACAAGGTCGCGCTGAAGGACCTTAAGGGCCGGCACGTGGTCGTCTACTTCTACCCCCGGGACGACACCCCCGGCTGCACCAAGGAAGCCTGCGGCTTCCGAGACCTGTGGGGCGCCGTCGAAGACGCCGGCGCGGCGGTGCTCGGCATCTCGCCGGACAGCGAGGCGTCCCACCGCAAGTTCCGCGACAAGTACGCGCTGCCGTTCACGCTGCTCTCGGACCCGGAGCGCAAGGTGATGGCCAAGTACGGCGCCTTCGGCGAGAAGACGATGTACGGCAGGAAGACCCAGGGCGTGATCCGCTCGACGGTGCTGATCGGGCCGGACGGCAAGGTGGTGAAGCACTGGCGCCGGGTGGCGAAGGCGGCCGACCATCCCCAGAAGGTGCTGGAGGCATTGCAGCAGGCGTAGCCCGCCGCCCTTGGGCTCGGCCCATGTAGCCGGCGGGGCGGGCAGCGTTCTTGACCGGACGCGCCGCGCCGTATGCCTGCGCAATGCCGACAGTCTTGCCGACGTAACGGGTTCCTAGTGGTTCGATTCCGAATTGACATGGCAAATGGCACGTTCGTCTGTCGTCGCCTCGGCGTGCGCTACTTGAGGATGTGCCGCCCGCAAGGCCGCCGGCATCCCGGCCCTGCGACGAAACCCGCCGCTGGAGCACACGTCATTTTGGAAGCGGCACACTAGCGAGGCCGGGCCTGGGCGAGCAGGTCCAAGCCGCTGCCGCAGTCGATGATCAGGGCGCCGACGCGGGCCAGTTCGTCGCTGTCCTCCACGCCGGCGAGAACGCCAGCGAGCTCCGTGCCGACGGCCGCGCCGAAGCGCCGGCCAGCCTGGCTGCACAGCAGCGCCCGTTCCGCCGCCAGGCCTTCCCGCCGGGCCTCCTGCCGGCCTTCCCGCCGGCCCTCGTCGAGCTTGCGCTCCTCCCACTCCCGCAGCGTCTCCTCAAGCATCGTCGGTGCCTCCATCATGTTCGCCAAACCCGGCAGCCGTCTCTTCAGGCGCGGCCGCAGGACCCCGTCGCACCACGCCTCGAACGACCGCGCCAGCTCCTCGTCGCCCGTCGCCGCCAGCAGCTCCGCGGCCCGCCGAAGCACCGCCGCCAGCCCTTCCGCCGGCGCCGCGTCCACCGCCATCAGCGCCCGCGCCAAGTTGCCGTCCGCAGCATCGTCGCCGGCGTAGTCCTTGGCGTCAACCACGCGCAGCTCGTAGCGCGGCTGCCGCAGCGCCAGTTCCCGCGGCATCCAGCCGCCCTGCTCGATGTCCGGCGGCGCGTTCCATGCGGCCCGGCCGCTGTACGCCACCAGCGGCACGTGCGCCACCGCCCGGGCCCGGACCGCCGACATCCAGCCGGAGCGGCGCAGGTCCCGGCGCAGCAGCACCGCGTACTCCAGCATGCGCTCGTCCATGTGGGGATCCGGCCGGGACTGGAACTCGATGTGGAACAGCACTCCGGCACCGGGCGCCCCGCGTCCCGCTCTCAACGGCGCCCACCACGGCATGTCCGCGATGCGCCGGCGCAGGCTCTCGGTGACGTGTTCCGCCGGCAGCCGCTCCAGACGGCCGAGGTCCAGGCGGTCGATCCAGTCGTCGCCGAGCAGGCGGATCAGATCCGCGACCATGCGGCGGTGGGAGAACAGCCGCTTGTTCGCCGGGTCGCTGTGGCGGACCGCTCGTGCCATCTGCGCCACTGTGCGCTGACGCCGCGTCCCCGCGAAACGGCAGCAGGCTGCAAGCACTGTAGGACATCTGCCCACCAGTGACCGTACCGCTAGTTCAACTTGCCCGCCGGAACCGCGTCGATTGCTATTGTCCGCATTGCCGCCGGGTTGCAACAATGGGCTGAAGGGAATGGAAAGTAAGGGGCCGAACGCCGCATGACAGCTACCACCTTCCAGTCGTTGGTCGCGGGCCTTCCCCACGCGCACCGTGCCAACCTTGCCTGCATCCTTGAAATCGAGAGTGAAGACACGTCTGCGATCTGCGAACGCGTTCGTTGGCTCTACCACTCCAAGGTACGCGCTGGCTTGAGGGCTCAAGGCAACGCGTTGGCCGACACGGTTCTCTCGAAGACCACTGGCAAGCGCGTGCGGGCAGTTGACAAAGACTATCCGCCACCTACATGGGAACATCTGGTCGAGGGGCTGGGACGGAAACTCCGAGTTCACGACGCCGATGCGGATGTGGTGGACAACGAGTGGTACATCTGCGATCGCGTCATCGTTGATGCCATGGCCAAGATGAGCCCCAAACAGCGCCGGCAGTTCTTCGAGGCAGGGGCGTCTGCAACAGCTGTGGCAGAGGATGCCCACAAAAAGGGGCGGCTCAAAGGGCCGCTTCGGACGGCGAGTGCGCTGGGGCTGGCAAACGCATGGGGTTTCGGCCTCTACCAAACGGCGACGACGGCTTTGGCATTCGTCACCCAAGCAGTAGGCATCTCGCTGCCTTTCGCTGCCTACACGGGGCTTAGTTCAACCATAGCCTTCGTTCTCGGTCCCGCGGGCTGGCTTGGCGTTGGGCTCTGGACGTTCCTAAAGGTAACCTCTGCCGATTGGAGAAAATTGACTCCGGTCATCATCTACGTCATCCAAGCGAAGGAACAGTCTCGCTTGGGCGTTGAACCGATCTCCGACGGCTGAGACAGGCAGGCACTGTCACTAGCGCCCCATGATCTTCTCCGAGCGTGTTCTGAGCTTGCGTCCGTGCCGCAGGAAGTCGAAGCCGTCGTCCCCATCTGCAGCGACGGATGGCGGCTTGTTTTGACCATCCGACGCCTCCGGGTGTCCTCCTTTATCACCCAGACTGCCACCTTCGGCTGCGCTGAAGCCGGGCTCACCCTTGCCGCCTATGGTCGGGGCACCCTCTCTCTTGCGCTTCGCCAGCCGAACCTCAAAGCCAATGTACGCAACGAGCAAACCAGCGAGCAGGACGTTTTTCAACGCAAATACAGCCGAGAGGGAACCGACGATGGAATCTCCCTCGCCCATGGACGCCAAGAGCTGAACGAACTCCACATATTCGCCGTAGATGTACTCTGCGAGTACGACAAGGCCCGCGCATGAGGCAAGCCACTTCCACCGAGGACGAAGCAGCAGAAATCCGGATGAGGCGAACACCAAGCTGGAAATGCCTCGCAGCATGGCGTCGGTTACTCAACCCAAGCCAAGGTACGCGAGCAGTGCGCCAAATGGCAGGAGCTTGAGGCGGTTCCTGATCGTGGCCTCCTCGGCCGCCACGAGTTCCTCGAGTTCATCTTCCGTGTAGTCCTCCACTCGACGTTGCTGCAGGGCGAGCTTCGTCTTGACCTTTTTGATGGCCTTCTCCCGGATGGGCTTCCGCGTCCGCTCCAGGAGTCGCTGGCTCATAGACCCGCTCGCCGCCTTGAGCTGTTCTTTCAACGGCGACCGCCTAATCCAATCTCTCATGCGCGCACCATAGCACGGCAACCGGCAGGCGCACGCTGGCACCGAGCGCCCTTCCGTCGCGACGCCCCGCCGCGCACCCACCGGGACGGCGCGCGCAGCTTCTACTGCAAGGACCCGGAAGGCGCCACGGCAGTTCATCCACCACCCCGCCGCTGGCGGGCACGGTTCGCGCGGCGCCCGGCGACGCGGCGGCCGGTGATAAGGTCCGCCGCATCGTTCCATTCGAGAGGGCAAAGGCCATGGCACAACCGGCTGTCGGTGCTGATCGGGCCGGACGGCAAGGTGGTGAAGCACTGGCGCCGGGTGGCGAAGGCGGCCGACCATCCGCAGAAGGTGCTGGAGGCGTTGCAGCAGGCCTAGCCCGTCGCCCCTGGCATCGGCCCATGTAGCCAGCGGGGCGGGCAGCGTTTCTTGATCGGACGCGTCGCGGCGGCGGCCCCCTCCCAGCCGCGCCATGCCTTCCGACTTGCGGCCGCTGCCTTGGCGGCGCTGCCGGTGGGCTTCGCCGCGGGCACCCTGGTCGGCGCTCGCCTGCTGGCGCCGGCTGAAGCGGCCCCGGGGGCGCAGGGAGCGGCAGCGCTGGCCATCGCCGGCTGCGGCGCTTTCGGAGCTGCCGCGCTGGCGCTCTTCGCCGGGGGCGCCGCCATGGCCCTCCGCCCCCGTGCCGCTCGCGTGCTCACCTTCGTTCTAGGCGGCGCGTCGTTCGCGGTGATGGTGTACGCGACACGGCACTTCGTGGTCGACAGAATGGCCCAGAGCCGCGCCTTCGACGCCGCCTACGCGCAGGTGCCGCCGTTCGCCTTCTCGCTAGAGACCGGCAACGCTGGCCGGCACCCCTTCTCGGCGCTGGCCTACGAGGGCCACGCCTACCGGGCGGTGCGTCCTGGCGGCTGGCACTGCGAAGGCGACGGGCGCCGCCGGGATCACTTGGCCCTGTTCGAAGCGTTGCGGGAGCTCGATCCGGCCAAGCTCGAAACCTGCCCGCAGCACGTTGCCTGGCGCGTCGGCGATGCGCCCGAGACGTCCGCCTGCGTTGCCGCGGACGCACCGTTGCTGGCGGTGGCGGACACCATGGTCGAAGCCACGGCCCGTCGCGCCGTGTGCCGGCGCGATGCCGACAGTCTTGCGGATGTGCCAGGTTCCTAGCGAGGCCGGGCCTGGGCGAGCAGGTCCTGATCATCGATTGCGGCAGCGGCTCGGAGTGCCAACGGGCCAGTTCGTCGCTGTCCTCGACGCCGGCGAGAACGCCAGCGAGCTCCGTGCCGGTGGCAGCGCCGAAACGCCGGCAGCCAAAGCTGCACAGCAGCGCCTGTTCCGCCGCCAAGCCTTCCCGCCCGCAGCATCCAGCCGCCGCGCTCGCTCTCCCGCGGCACGCGCCATGCGGCCCGGCCGATGGCCGGTTCGCCGTGGCACGAAGGACGACACGGACGAGAAGGGAACTCCCCAAGCGTCGTTGCGAGGCAGTGCTATGCTGCCAACCGGCACTGGCGAACCTGTGGAGCCGGCGAACCTGTGGAGCCGGCAAACCTGTGGAGAGCGGCTTGAGCATCGAAATGCGCGATCCGCGCCTGCTGGAAGTGGTGGACGAAGGGCTGACGCTGGAGCAGCTCGGCGACGGCTTCCGGTTTACCGAAGGTCCGATCTGGCACCCGACGGCGCGGCATCTCACCTTCAGCGACATCCCGGCCAATCGGCTGTTTCGGTGGAACGAGGCGGGCGGCGTCGCCCTGTTCCGGGAGCCGAGCAACATGGCCAACGGCAACACCTACGACGCCGAGGGCCGGATGCTCACCTGCGAACACGCCACCAGCCGCGTGACGCGTACCGAGCACGACGGCGCCGTGACGGTGCTGGCCAGCCACTACCAAGGCCGGGAACTGAACAGCCCGAACGACATCGTGGTGCGCGGCGACGGCACGGTGTGGTTCACGGACCCCACCTACGGCAGGCGGGACGGCACCGGCACGTTGCGCGAACCGGAGCTCGACTTCTGCGGCGTCTATCGGCTCGATCCGGAGAGCGGCGCCATCACGCTGCTCACCAAGGACCTCGAGATGCCCAACGGCCTCGCCTTCACGCCGGACCAGAAGAGCCTGTACGTGGCCGACACCCCGCGCATGCAGGTGCGCAAGTTCGGCATCGACGAGCGCGGGGCGCTGACCGGCGGCGAGGTGTTCGCGATTGCCGCCGGCGACGGTCCAGGCGCCCCGGACGGGCTGAAGACGGACAGCGCCGGGCACGTCTTCTGCGCTGGCCCGGGCGGCGTCCACATCTACCACCCGGACGACGGCGCCTGCCTGGGCGTGATCCGCACGCCGGCGTTCTGCGCCAACTTCGCCTGGGGCGGGGAGGACCTCCGCACGTTCTTCCTCACCGCGTCCACGGGCCTCTACCGGACGCGGGTGCGGGTACCGGGCATCGCGCTGTTCTGATCCGCCGCGCTCGCCATCCGCGGCGAGCGGGCGGGTCGCCAGGGTCAGGCGCCGTCCGGCCAGCCGCCACGGCCCAAGGGCATGGGATGGTGCGGCAGCGTCGTCGGCGTCGGCGCTGCGCTGCGCCACGTCCCCGGCGGCGCGGCCAGCGCTGCGACTAGCGGCGGCTTGCCCGGCGACCCGTCGCCGATGACGCGGTCCAGCGCATGGTGCGTGGCGGTCACCGCGGCGGCGCCGAACCGTCGGCGCCAACGTCTCTCTATGCGGAGGACGAGTTTCCGGGCGTCTTCCTGGGCGGTCGCTCCCGAGCGCGTCAGATGCACCCGTCGCCCAGCTCGCCTTTGGCCGGTCGTGTCCGCGGCGACCACGGCCAGGCCGTGCCGGCGCAGCAGGGTCAGCGACTGCGCTGTCGCGGCGGCAGAGATGCCGGCGTGCTGCGGGAGGTCGCGCAGCGCCATGCCGCGTTCCGGCGCGCCCTGCGGCGAGAGCACCCGCAGCGCGTTGCCGGCGACCGGCAACGGCAACGGCGATTCGCGTTCGAACTCCAAGGTAAACGCCAGCAGCGCTTGCGAGAGCAGCGCCAGAAGCGGCCGGTCGACGGCCGGGCCGGCGTAGGCCGCGCACGTCGGCTCCGAGAACATCTCGCGGCGGGAACTGACAATGGGCATGCAGTAGGGCCAGTGATCGCCGCGGTCGGCCAGCAGCGCTGCGAGCCGGCGCCGGAGTTCGGACACGGTCCGGGCGCCGAGCCGCTGTCGCCAGCGCGCCTCCACGAGGTCCGGAAGCGGCTGCCACACCCGCACGCATCGGCGCCCGGCCGCCGTCAGCCGCACCAGATCATCCAGCCGGGACCGACGCCCTTGCGATGCTGGTTCGACCGTCACGTAGCGCCAGCGCCGCAGGCCGTTCAGGGTGCGGTGGATGGCTGCGTCGTTGTCGCCGGCCCGGGCCGCGAGGTCCCGAACAGCGAGGTCCTGCGCCAGGTGCCGGAGGTAGTTGGCCCACATCGCCACCGACACGAGAAACACCGGCGGCCGGCTCGCCTTCCAAGTCGCGAAGTCCATTCCGGCGGATGCCAGGATCGCGCGCTCGAACTCGTTGTCGCACTCCGTCGTGAAAGCGGCGAGCGCGAACGAGAGCTTGGCGGGCAGCGGCAGCAGGGAACCCCCGGAGGTTCAGGTAGCCGTTTGCAGGTTGACGATTTCGCCCTCGCGGGCGTCGTCGTTGCTGCCGGCGAGGGCCCGGCGCGGATCCAGCGCGTCGCGGACCGCTTCGCCGACGAAGATCAGCAGCGTCAGCAGCAGCGCCAGGGTGAGGAACACCGAAACCCCGAGCCACGGCGCATGGAGATTCGACTTCGCGGCGGACAGCAGGCGCCCGAAGGAGGGCGCGTCGAGGGGCAGGCCGAAGCCGAGGAAGTCGAGCGCCGTGAGGGAAGTGATGGAGCCGTTCAAGATGAACGGCAGATAGGTGAGCGTGGCGACCATCGCGTTCGGCAGCACGTGGCGGCGCAGGATGGTCCAGTCGGACACGCCGAGGGCCTTGGCGGCGCGCACGAACTCGAAGTTGCGGGCGCGCAGGAACTCGGCGCGCACCACGCCCACCAGCGCCATCCAGCTGAACAGCGCCAGGATCAGCAGCAGCCAGTAGACGTTCGGCTCGACGATGCTGGCCAGAATGATGAGCACGAACAGTATCGGCAGCCCGGTTTGGATCTCCACCAGCCGCTGGCCGAGAAGGTCCACGAGGCCCCCGAAGTAGCCCTGCACGGCCCCCACCGTGACGCCGATGGCGGCGCTGATCAGCGTCAAGCCCAGGCCGAACAACACCGAGAGACGGAACGAGTAGAGCAGCTTGGCGAACAGGTCCGAAGCGCTGCTGTCCGTGCCCAGCAAGTGGTTCTCGTCCGGCGGCGATGGCGTGATCGCGTAGCTGTAGTCGATGGTGTCGTGGGCGAAACGGAGCGGCGGCCACAGCGCCCAGCCATCCGCTTCGATCAGCGCCATCACGAAGGGATCGCGATACTCCGCTTCGGTTTCCAGCACGCCGCCGAGTTCCGTCTCCGCATAGCCGAACCAGATGGGAAAGTGCAGCTCGCCCTTGAACGAAAACACGATGGGCTTGTCGTTGGCGATGAACTCCGCGCCCAGCGACAGCGCGAACAACGCGCAGAACAGCCAGAAGGAAACGTAGCCGCGGCGGTTGGCGCGGAACAGCTCCAGCCGGCGGCGGTTTACGGGGCTCAGTCCGCGGGCCATCGCTTCACCCGGCGCTCATCGGCGTTCGAAGTCGATGCGCGGGTCGACGAACGTGTACACCATGTCGCCGATGAGCTGCATGACCAGTCCGATCAACGTAAAGCAGAACAGCGTCCCGAAGAACACCGGATAGTCGCGCTTCACCACCGCTTCGTAGCCGAGGCGGCCGATGCCGTCCAGGGAGAAGATCACCTCGATGAGCAGCGCCGCGGTGAACAGCAGCCCCACGAATGCCGCTGGAAAGCCGGCGATCACGATCAGCATCGCGTTGCGGAACACGTGGCCGAACAGCACCCGCGGTTCGGCGAGGCCCTTGGCCCGGGCGGTAAGCACGAACTGCTTGTTGATCTCCTCGAGGAAGCTGTTCTTGGTGAGCATGGTGAGGGTGGCGAAGCCGCCGATGGTCATGGCCGTGAGCGGCAGCGCCAAGTGCCAGAAGTAGTCGCCTACCTTGCCGAAGAAGGAGAGTTCGGCGAAGTTCTCGGAGACCAGGCCGCGCATGGGAAACCAGTCGAGATAGGAGCCGCCGGCGAAGAACACGATCAGCAGCACGGCGAACAGGAAACCGGGGATGGCGTAGGCGGTGAACACCACCGCCGAGGTCCACACGTCGAAGCGCTGGCCGTCCCGCACCGCCTTGGCCACCCCGAGAGGAATGGAAATGCTGTAGATGAGCAGCAGGGACCACAGCCCCAGCGACACGGACACCGGCAGCTTGTCCAGCACCAACGCCATCACCGGCCGGTCCTGGAAGTAGCTGTTGCCGAAGTCCAGCCGCAGGTAGTTCCACATCATCAGCGCGAAGCGCTCCGGGGCCGGGCGGTCGAAGCCGAACTCCTTCTCCAGCCGCGCCACGAACTCGGGGTCCAGTCCCTCGCTGCCGGTGTAGCCGTCCTGGGTGGCGGGGCCCATGCTGGCGCTGGACACGGTGGCGGTGGTGGAAGCGCCGAGGCCGGAGGCTTGGATGATGGCCTGCTCGACCGGGCCGCCGGGCGCGAACTGGACGATGACGAAGTTGATCACCATGATGCCGAACAGCGTCGGCACGATCAGGAACAGGCGCCGCAGCAGGTAGCGGCCCATGCCGGCGCTATCCCCCCTGGCCTCGGAACCGCGCCACCTTGGCGGCGCGCTCGTCGTCGTACCACCAGGTGTCCCAGAACACCTCGCGCTTCAAGGACTTGCCGTCCGGCAGCTCCGGGCGCCCGAAGCGATCCCAGAACACCGCGCCGATGCGCGTCTTGGTCATGCCCGGCACGTAGTAGAAGTTCCACAGCAGCACCCGGTCCAAGGCCCGTATGGCGGCCGCGTAGTCGTCGTAGGTGGCGGCGGCGGCGATGGCGGCGATCAGGTGGTCCACCGCCGGGTCCCTCATGTTGGGCCAGTTCAGGCTGTAGTCCTGGTCCGCCATCACGCTGTGGAAGCTCTGGAAGATGAGCAGGGTGGGCGTGTAGCTCGGCCGGAACCAGTGGGCGCCGGCGTCGAAGTCGCCGGAGCGCGAGCGGTACAGCCAGTTGGAAATCTCCGGGGACTTGATGGAGGAGCGGATGCCGAGGCGTTCGAGATTGCGGGTGTAGGGGATGAAGGAGCCGCCCAGGGCCGGGGAGACGGCGATGAAGCGGATGTCGAAGAACTCGCCCGTCTTGCCATGGACCAGCCGGTTGTCGCGCACCACCCAGCCGGCTTCCCGCAGCAGCGCTTGCGCCCGCACCAGATTGTCGCGGTGCCAGCCGCCGCCGCCGTTGGGCGGCGGCCGGTACGGCTCGGTGAACACCCGGGGCGGCACCAGCTCCCGAATCGGCTCGAAGAGGGCCAGCTCGCGTTCGTCCGGCAGGCCAGCGGCGGCCAGTTCGGAGCCGTGGAAGTAGCTCGTGGCCAGATCGAAGAAGTCGTAGCCCTTGCGGTTCAGCCACACGAAGTCGGATACCAGCCACAGCGCCTCGCGGACCCGGCCGTCCTGGAAGCGCCGCTGGTCGAGATTCCAGAACACCGGCCACCACAGGCCCCAGGGCTGCTGCACCGGCAGCCACTCGCGCTTGAAGACGCCGGCCCGAAAGGCTGGCGTGTCGTAGTCCCGCTCCCAGTACTGGGGCACGTTCTCGACGTGGAAGTCGATCACGTCGCCCTTCACGGCCTCCGTCTTCACGCGGTCGTCGCTGAAGTAGTCGAACTTCATGACGTCGAAGTTGAACCGCCCCTTCATCACCGGCAGATCCCGGCCCCAGTAGTCGGATACCCGCTGCCAGCGGATCCAGCGGCCGACCTGGAAGTCCTGGACGCGATAGGGGCCGGAGCCGAGCGGCGGTTCGACGGTGGTCTTGGAGAGGTCCCGGGTCTCCCAGTAGTGCTTGGGAATGATCGGCACCTGGCCGATGCGGATCGGCAGCAGGGCGTCGCCCCGGGACGCCTCGGCGATGCGGAAGCGGATCTCCCGCGGCCCCAGCACCTCGATGGCCTCGATGGGTTGGAGCGGCGTCGAGACGGTGGCGGTGGCCACGTCCCGGTACATGCGGTAGGTGAAGGCCACGTCCTCCACCGTGATCGGCGCGCCGTCGTGCCAGCGCCCGTTGCCGCGCAGCCGGAAGGCGATCCAGGCGCCGTCCGGCGCTACGGCGACGCCGTCCGCCAGCCGCCCGTACCAGGCCGCCGGTTCGTCCGCGGCTTCCGCGAGCAGGGAGTCGTGCAGGAAGTTGGCGTGGGGCGCGGCCATGCTGAGGCCCGCCACCACTTGCGCCGCGCGCAGCGCCGAAGGATTGAAGGAATCCCAGCTGCCGGTGCCGTGGCGACGCAGCACGCCGCCCTTGGGGGCGTTGGGGTCGACGTAGCGGAAGTGGGAGAAGTCCGGCGGATACTGCGGTTCGGCGAGGAACGCGTAGCCGTGGGAATAGTCGATGCCGGAACCGGACGCCGACTGTTCGGCGGCAACGCTGGCGGCAATCCCAAGGACTGCCGCCAGCGCTAGTTGGCGAGTGCTCCGGCGGAACACCTATGCCGAAGGGCCCGAGAGCCCAAAGAGCTTCCCGCCGGTTCTAGTTGAAGTCCCAGATCGCCCGCAGGTAGTAGAAGCCGCCGTTGAAGCCGTAGGGCGAGTTCTCGGGATAGAGCATGCCCACGCCGTCCTGGGCGGCCTGCGTGGTCTTCTGCGGGTACTTGTCCAGGAGGTTCTGCGCCCCGACCACGACCGTCAGCGCGTCCGTCACGTCGTAGGCAGCTTCGGCATCCAGGAACCAGCGCGATTCGTAGGTGCTCGCCCACCCTGCGGCGTTGGCCGGGGCGCCGAAGAACTCTCCGTACCGCGTGAAGCGGGCGAGGAAGCGCCAGTCTTCCCGAACATGGTCCAGCGAGGCGGAGACGCGGTTGCTCGGCAGCGCGCTCATCAGCTGGTCCACGCGCAGCTCGTCGATGAGATCCGTGCAGTTGTCGCCGTTCTCCCGGATGAGCAGCTGGCCGTCGCAGAGCGCCGTGTCGACGTTGGTGTCGTTGCGGTTGGCCGCAATCGTGAGCATGGTGTCGCCACCCTTGGTTTCGATGGGCATCGTCAGCACCACGTCCAGGCCGCGGCTGGTGGTGTCGAAGTCGTTGGTGAAGAAGGTCACGCTGGTGATGCTGCGCGCGTCCTCGACGCCCATGGCAAGCAGCGAGTCCACGTCGGCCTGGGTGAGCGGCGTGATGGAGCTGCGGGCGATGCGGTCCTCCACTGCGATGCGGTAGAAGTCCACCGTGATGTCCGCGGCGCCGAGGCTGAGCACCAGGCCGAGGGTGGTGTTCACGGACTCCTCCGGCGTCAGCGGCTTGCCGCCCTTGAGCACGGAGATCGGGTGGGTCGGCGGCAGCGTCGCTTCGTCGGCGAGCATGCCGCCGGCGAAGGCCGTGGTGACGTTGCGGACGTTGGACTGTCCCACCGTCGGGGCGCGATAGCCGGTGCTCACGGCGCCGCGGAAGGCCAGGTTGTCCGCCGCCTGGTAGCGGAACGTCAGCTTGCCGTCCAGCGTGTTGCCGAAGTCGTCGTAGTTCTCGTAGCGCACGGCGGTGCCGAGCAGCAGGTCGTCGTGGACGTTGGACTCGAAGTCCAGGTACGCGGCGTAGCTGCTGCGGGAACTCTTGCCGGCGTTGCGGGGCGCGAGGCCGGGGAAGCCGTTGGAGCCGACGCCGAAGCCTTGGGCCGCCAGCCGCGAGTCCACGAAGTACGAGTTCGGGTCGCCGGCCTCGCGCTCGAAGGTCTCCTCGCGCAGCTCGAAGCCAGCGGCGAAGTGCAGCGGCGCGTTCAAGCCGACGTCCAGGGGCTTGGAGAAGGTCAGGTCGAACACCTGGTCGGACTGCGTGTAGGTGCCCGGGTAGTAGGTGGTGGGAATCTCCATGCGCCGGTCCGCCAGTTGCGGATTGATGGTGTTGTGCATGAAGTGCGCCACTTCGTTGCGCCCGAACACCGCGCTCACGTCGTAGAACCAGCCGCTCGGCAGGTTGCCGCGCAGGCCGAAGGCGAGGCTGGTGTCCTGCACGTCGCCGCCGAACTGCGGCGTAAAGCCGCCGGGGAAGCGCTCGATGAACGAGAAGCAGTTCGGGTTGGCGGCTACGTCCGCCAGCGAAACGGCGTCCGGCACGTTGTCCACGATGGGAATCGCCGGGCAGCTGCCGCTCATGCCGTCGCCGCTGAGATCCGCCACCTTCACCGTGTCCCTGCCGTCCACGGTCGGCCCTGCGAACACGCCGCCGCGGGTGTGCGGATTGCGGAAGAAGAAGCCGCCCTCGACGGTGCGCTGGGCATAGTTGCCGAAGGCGTAGAACTCGCTGCCCTCGCCCACGTCCACGCCCATGTTGGCGAACAGCTTGTAGTCGTCGCGGACCTCCGGCGAACCCCAGATCTGCGCCGCCGGCTGGCGGACGCGGTTGTTGCCGGCCTCGATCAGCCCTTCGGCGTCCGCGCGCTGCACGCTGCGGCTGGTGGGATCCGCCTGCCGGAACTCGCCGCTCAGGTTCAGGAAGCCGTTGTCGCCGATCGGCAGGCCGACGTTGCCGGCGATCGTGAGCGCCGCGCCGTCGCGTTCGTAGAACTGGCCCCAGCGCGCCTCCACGGAGGCGCCGTCGCTGTCTTCCCGCAGCACGAAGTTGATGACGCCGGCGATGGCGTCCGAGCCGTACTGGGCGGAGGCGCCGTCGCGCAGCACCTCGACCCGATCCAGGGCGATGGCGGGAATGGCGGCCACGTCCGGGCCGTGGGCGCCGTCGCTGATGCCGCCGCCGAGAAAGCTGATCACCGAGCCGCGATGGCGGCGCTTGCCGTTCAGCAGGATGAGCGTGGCGTCCGACGGCAGCGCCCGCAGGCTGGCCGGGCGCACCACGGTGCCAGCGTCGCTGATGGGCTGGACGTCCACGTTGTAGGACGGCACCAGCGCGGCGAGCAGCGAATCCATGTCCGTGTCGCCGAGGTTGCGCAGGTTGTCGCCGGTGATGACGTCCACCGGCACCGGGGAATCCGCCGCCGAGCGGTCCTGGCGGCGGGAGCCGACCACCACCAGCTCCTCCACCATCTGCGCGTTCTGCCCGTCGTCCTGCCCGCCTTGCGCCTGGGCAAGCGCCGGCAGAGCGACTGCCGCGGCGACTCCAACGCCTAGCCACCGGGCGGCGACCGTTTGCAAGCTGAGCTGCATCTTCAGATACTCCGTTCTTCGATTGCCAAGACGCCGACTTGGCGCCAACGCGGACACGCGCCACGGCCACGCTCTCGCATGGCCTGCCACAGGCCGTCCCGCCCCTGGCCCCGCCGAGCGGAGCCGCTTCCAACGGCGGCGCACTATACCGATGTTGCGCCGCTACGCCAAGCGGCTGTGCGAACGAGCGAACGAGACGGCGGACCGCAGGCGCTGCGACGGCTGAAGGAGCCGGAGGCCGTGGACCGGATGCGGGCCTGGCGAGGAGCCGGGAGCGCGGGGCGCACGGCTATGATCCGAGTGTCGCTTGACCACCCGAGACGGCCTTGGGAACTCGATCCGAAGCCGATCTGGCGCACATCTTCCAGCCCGTTCTTGCCGCTGCGGCGAAGCAGGCAAGCGTGGCGGACCGTGTCGTGGACAAGGACCTCTACCGGATACACGTGGCAACACTGTGGGCCAACGTGGTGATGGACCCGGCGGCGGCGGGCATCGACGAGGCCGATCTCGAAGCCGCCCACGACGTCATCAACCTCGCAGCCGGTCGGGTGCTCGGCGACGACGAAGCGATCAAGGCCGCCTACCGCTTCATCGACACGAAGGCGGGCGAACAGGCCCTCGAACGGCTCAAGGTGCCCCGCCGACACCGCCAGCTGCTGCTCTACTTCTGTTCGATGATTCTCGACCCGAAAGGCCATCGGCAGCGCATGGCGGCCGCTCGCGAGCAGCGTTCAAGGCTATAGCCCGGCAGCCGCCCGCGGCGCCTCGCTTCGCCAGGGCGGCAGTCAGTACATCCTGCCGTCGCAGTAGATGCGCTCGCCGGTGATGTAGACGTTCTGGTCGGAGACCAGGAAACGCACCACGTTGGCAACGTCTTCCGGCTGGCACACCTTGCCGAAGGGCATGGTGCTGTCCAGAGTGCGCATGTCCGTAACGCCGGCGGTGGCCTTCACCAGGCGCCGGCCCATCTCCGTCTCCACCAGACCCGGCGCCACGATGTTCACGCGGATGCCGTGCTCGCGCTCCTCCCGGGACAGCGTCACCGCCAGCGCCTCCATGGCGGCCTTCGCCATGTTGTAGGGACCGCCGTTGGCGGCAAGGCCCCGGGAGGCGACGCTGGAGATCATCACGATGTCGCCGCGTCCGAGGCGGCGCATCCGCGGAATCACCAGCTTCGAGAGGTAGTGCGAGCCGAACGCGTCCACGGCCACCACCCGCCGCAGTTCGGCGGGGTCCGTGTCCACCACCGAGAGCCCGCGGCTGGCGATGCCGGCGTTGTTCACCAGAATGCTCACCGGGCCGAGCTCCTCGGACACCATCGCCACCATCTCTTCGGCGCGCTCGAAATCGTCCACGGTGGCGAGATAGCGTCGCGCCTGGCCGCCCTCGGCGACGATGCGCTCCACGGTCTCCTGGGCGGCCTGCTCGTGGCGGCGGTAGTTCACCGCCACGGCCGCGCCGTCCGCCGCCAGCGCAAGGGCAATCGCGCGCCCGATGCCGCGCCCGCCGCCGGTGACGAGGGCGACTCGGCCGTGCAGCGGCATCCGGCTGCCGGCGAGGCCCGGCCGGCTTCCCGCGGTCACTGCCGTGGCGGCGCGCGCCTAGCGTCCGAGGAACCGGGCGTCGCGTTTCTCGAAGAACGCCTGCACGCCTTCCCGATGGTCTTCGGTTCCGCCGGCGGCGGCCTGCAGCCGGGCTTCGAGGTCCAGCTGCTGTTCGTAGGCGTTGTGCCAGCTCGCCCAGTACAGGCGGCGGATGAGGGCCAGCGACCTGGGCCCTGCCGCCAGCTGCCGGGCGATGCCAAGGGCGCCTTCGAGCAGCGCCGCGTTGTCCTCGTACAGGCGGTTCACGAGCCCCCACTCGGCCGCCTTCGGGGCCGGCAGCCGTTCGGCGAGCAGCGACAGCTCCACCGCCCGCCCCCAGCCGATCAGCCGCGGCAGCAGGAACGTGGCGCCGCCGTCCGGCACCAGCCCGATGCGGGCGAAAGCCTGCAGAAAGAACGCCGTCCGGGAGGCGCACACGATGTCCGCCATGATGGCGAAGCTCATGCCGACGCCGGCGGCAGCGCCGTTCACCGCGCTGACGATGGGCATGTCCAGATCCCGCAGCGTCAGCAGCAGCGGGTGGTAGCCGCCGCGCAGCGAGCTGCCGGCGCCGCCGCGGGCGGGATCCGCGAGGTTGGCCCCGGCGCAGAAGCCCCGGCCGGCGCCGGTGAGCAGCAGGCAGCGGACCTCGTTGGCGGGATCCTGCACCGCGCCGATGGCCGCGTGCAGACCGCCGAGCATCTCCGCGCCGATGGCGTTCATCACCTCCGGGTGGTCGAAGGTCAGCACGGCAACGGCGCCGCCACTCTCGCCATCCTCCGGGGCGTGCAGGTCCAAGGTGACTCTGTCGAAGTCCAAGCGAGCTCTCCCGTGCCGTGCGGCGACCGCCGCTTCCTTGGTTGACGATAACGCAACCGCCGCTGCATGGCAGCGGCGAGGTCGGCAGCGGGGGGTGCGGGATGGACCGAGTGCGCCGGCAGCCTCGCCAGGCGGCTACTGCTTCGCGTAGTGGGCGGCGACGGCCGGATGGACGAACTCGGAGATGTCGCCGCCGAGGCCGGCGATCTCCCGAACCCGGGAGGACGACAGGAAGGACCACTGGCGCGACGTGGGCAGCAGCACGTACTCGAGGTCCGGGTCCAGCGTCTGGTTCATGGCGATCATCTGGTATTCGTAGTCGAAGTCGGACATGGTGCGCAGGCCGCGGACCACGCACCGGCAGCTCTTGGCGCGCATGTAGTCCACAAGCAGGACGTTGAAGCCCTCCACCACCACCCGCTCGCCGAACTCCGCCAGCGCTTCCCGGCACAGCCGGATGCGAGTCGCCAGATAGGTCTCTGGATCCTTGTCTGCGGACGTGCCGACGGCGACGACCACTTTGTCGAACAGACGCAGCGCCCGGGCCACGATGTCTCGGTGGCCGTAGGTGATCGGGTTGAAGCTGCCGGGATAGACGACGCTGGTCATCGGGTTGCGCCGGACGGTGACTGCGCGATAGTAGCGCAACGCCATTGCGAGGACCTGGGCCCAGGGGCCGGAGGAGGTGGAGAACAGTGCTTGGCATCGCCCTCGTGGCGCCGGAGATTCCGCCCAACACCGGCAGCATCATGCGCCTGGCCGCCAACGTGGGCGCCGAGCTGGCGTTGATCGAGCCGCTCGGCTTCGCGCTGGACGACGCCAGGCTGCGGCGGGCGGGGCTGGACTATCGGCACCTGGCCCGCACCACCGTGTTTGCGAACTACGCCGCATTCGCGGCTGCGCTTGGCGGGCGGCGCGTACTGGCGTTCTCCGCGCGCGGCGTTCGACGCCACGACCAGGCCGCCTACCGCCAGGACGACGTGCTGCTGTTCGGTTGCGAGAGCGCTGGCCTGCCGGCCAGCTTGCTGGCCACCTTTGCGCCGGCGCACCGCTTGCGCATTCCAATGCGTCCCGGCTCGCGCAGCCTCAACCTGGCCAACGCCGCAGCCGTCGCCGTCTACGAAGCCTGGCGGCAGCTGGATTTCGAGGGCGCCGCGCCGCCCTCGCCTCGGGCGCCGGCGCCGGGCCAGTGCTAGCGGGCGTCGCCGTTGCCGCCGCCGTCTTCGGCAAAGCCGGCGTCTTCGGCAAAGCCGGCGTCTTCGGCAAAGCCGGCGTCTTCGGCAAAGCCGGCGTCTTCGGCAAAGCCGGCGTCTTCGGCAAAGCCGGCGTCTTCGGCGAAGCCGGCGTCTTCGGCGAAGCGGCGCTGGGCCTCGGCGTACAGGGCGTCGAAGTTCATCGGCGCCAGCAGGAACGGCGGGAAGCTGCCGCGAACGGCGAGGCTGTCCGCGGCTTCGCGCACGTAGGGGAACAGCGTCGCCGGGCAGGTGGTCGCCAGCACCCGCGCGCGGAGGGCGTCGTCCATGCCCTCGAGCCGAAAGATGCCGGCCTGCTGCACCTCGACGATCAGCGCCACCTCGTCGTCCTGCGGGTCCTCCGAGGCGGCGCGCACCTTGGCCTCCAAGGTGACGGTGAGGTTCACCTCGTAGCGGCTGCCCTCGAGGTGCCGGTTGCTGGCGTTGATGTCCACCTGCACTTTGGGCTGCCACTCGCCGGCGAACACGTCCGGCGCCTTCGGCGACTCGAAGGACGCATCGCGCAAGTAGATGCGCTCCACGGAAACCTGGGGGCCGGGCGCTGCGTCCATCGACTCGGCTCGGCCCCGCTAGTACCAAAGCCGCATTGGAGTGATGGTCCAGATCGGCAGCCGCGCCGCCATCCCATCCGTCGCTGCCACGGTTGGCTAGCGTTTCACGAGCGGCAGATTCTGGTTGCGCCACTCGGCGACGCCGCCCCGAAGCCGCGCCACGTTCGCAAAGCCGGCCTTGCGCAGCACCGTGCCGGCGCTGCCGGCGTGCTGGCCCATCTTGCAGGCCAGCACCACGGGCTTCTCCTTGTACTTGCCAAGCTCGGCAAGCCGCCCGGCGATGGCGGCGTGGGGGACGTTGACGGCATCGACGATGTGGCCTTGCGAGAACTCGTTGGCGTCGCGCACGTCGATCACCACGGCGCCGTCGCGGTTGACCAGATTCACGAGTTCCTGGGCGCTCACGGAGCGGCCGCCTCGGGCCACCTCGTTGCGCACGAACAGCGCCAGCAGCAGCGCGAAAGCGCCGACCAGCAGCGGATGGTTGGCGACGAACTCGAACAGCTGCTCCATGCGGCGATTATAGGGTCTCGCTGGCGGCCCCCTCGCCCTCCTGGTCGCGGGCGTCGTGGAGGAGCACCGTGCCGGCGTCGCCGTCGACGGTGAGCGTCTGCCCGTGCTTGATGCGCACCGTGCCGTTGCCGACGCCGAGCACCGCGGGAATCCCGTACTCCCGGGCGACGATGGAGCCGTGGGCGAGGATGCTGCCGATGTCCGTCACCAGCCCCACCGCATGGGCGAACAGCTGGGTCCACGCTGGCGTCGTCAACGGACTGACGAGGATCGTGCCCGGGCGCATGGCGTCGAAATCCTCGGGGCCAAGCACCACGCTGGCCGGGGCCGTGACCCGGCCGGAACTCACCGCGAAGCCGCGCATGGTGGCGCTGGCGTCGTCGTTCTTGATCTGCGTCTCCTTGAACGCGATGCCTTTGATTCGGCTTGCTTCCTCGGGAACCGTGCCCGGCGGGTGGTGGCGCTTGCGGGCCTCCCGCAGTTCGCGGCGCTCGGCAGCCAGGCGCCCGAGTTCCGGCAGCGCCTCGCCGCGTTCCCGGGCGGCGATGGCGCGGCGCAGCTCGGCGGTAACGAGGAAGTAGACGTCGTCGTGCTGCCCGAACGTGCCGGCTTCTGTCAGCCGGCGGCCGAGTTCCCGCGCCATCGGCCGCAGCACGGGCCATGTGTAGCCCAGATGGAAGGCCACCTCCTCGCGGATGTGGTTGTACTTGCGGGCGAGCCACAGGCGAAAGCGGAACTGCCAGTAGGGCAGCCCGTCGAGCAGCCGGGCGATCTCCGCATGCTTTTCGTCGCGCACCGCCGCCGCCCGCCGCTCCTGCTCCCTGGGGTCGTAGTCCGCGTCCTGCACCATGCGCTTGAGGGTGGCGAACAGCGCCGAGGGGGCCTCCGCTTGCGGCGGCTCCACGAAGTCCAGGCTGTAGCCCTGGTGGCCGTAGCTGGCCAGGTAGCCGTCGAGGGCCTCGAGGACGGCGCCGCTGTCGTCCCGCTCGCGCAAGGCGCCCAGCAGGAACTTCGGCGGCGTGGCCAGCACCGTGAACGCCAGCGCTTCGCTCTTCCGCACCAGCCGGGCGATGGCGAACAGGTCCGCGTTGGCCTGCATGGCCTTCGAGGCGATGCCGGAGAGGAACTGGCCGCTGATGAAGTGGTGCTCCGGCAGCGTTTCGCGCAGAAAGCACTGCAGCTGGTCGTCCGTGCTCTTCGCCACGCCGAAGGTGTGGCTGGCGTTGCTGGACCAGTAGTAGCCCTCCTCGATGCCCAGCTCGCGGATGCCAGCCAGCAGCGTCTCGTCGGTTGCCGCGGCCATGTCCAGCTGCCGCCATCGGGCCTCGGCGGCGAGCAGCCGCGGCCGCGTCACGTCGTGCCACTCCTCGAGCTGCCGGTCGTTCATCGCGGTGTTGTTGAAGGCGGTGTAGGTGGGGTTGTCGCTGGCCGGCATGGTCACCTCGAAGGCCACCGCGTCGCCGGCCTGCTGCGCCGCCCATGCATCGAAGGCCGTTCGGTCCTCCGGGGAGAGGGCCGCCAGGAAGCGCGCGAGGTCCGTCTTCGCCTGCTTGCTCTGGCGGGCCCGACCCTCCTGCACCGCCCGCTCCAGGGCGGTCGGCGGGCGCTTGCCCTGCTCGGCGCGGCCAGCCTCCTGTTCCGCCAGTTCCAGCTCCGGGCCGCCGGGGTTCTTCTCCGGCTGCTCCGACCGCTCCTGGGCGGAGTCCGAGGTCGAGTCGGATTCCGCGACAAGCTGCGGCCAGTCGAAGCGCTGGTAGGCGTAGCCGTTCAGGGTGACGAACAGCGGCCCGCCGCCCACCATGAGGCTCTTGCCCTTGCGCGGCGACTCGAGCCCCTCGGTGAGATACACCTCTTCGAACAGCGGGCAGATGGGGTCCGGCATGTTCTCCACGATCTGGCGGCGGGAGAGGTAGCGCGCCGGCGGTTTCGGCGCCCACTCCACGGCAATCGGCTGCACCGGCAGGTTGGTGATGGGGCGCGACTGCAGCAGCCGCAGCTTGCCGCCGCAGAAGGCCCACTCGATGTCCTGGGGAGTTCCGTGCAGCGCCTCGACCTCGAGGGCCGTTTCGGCGAGCTGGCGCAGCATGGCAGCCGTCAACGCCGCCCGCTGGCGTTCCTTCGCCGGCACCTCCGCAAGCCGCGTGCCCTGCTTGCCGTCGGCGACGATCTGGCGTTCCTTGGCGCCGATGTCGGTTCGCTTCGCCGCCAAGGTGCGGCGATCGAGGACGTAGGTGTCCGGCGTGACCTGGCCGCCCACCACCGCCTCGCCGAGGCCGAAGCTGGCGTTGACGACCATCTCGCTGCGCTCGCCGGTGGCGGGATTGGCCGTGAACAGGATGCCGGACACCTCCGCCGGCACCATCGCCTGCACCACCACCGCCATGCTCACCGCGCCATGGTCCACGCCGTTGCGATGCCGGTAGCTGATGGCTTGCGGCGTCCACAGCGACGCCCAGCACTTTCTCGCCGCCGCAACCACGGCATCGGCGCCGGCGACGTTGAGGAACGTCTCCTGCTGCCCGGCGAAGGAGAGATCCGGCAGATCCTCCGCGGTGGCGGATGAGCGCACCGCCACCGCCGGCGCATTCGGCAAGCTGCCGTAGGCGGCCGCTATCGCGCCCGCGATGTCGTCCGCCACGGCATGCGAACCGAACAGCGACTGAATGTCGGCCGCGGCCTGCTCGAAGGACACGGCGCCCTGCTTGAGCGCCGGCCGAGCCAGCGCCAGGATGCGCGCCTGCAGCGCGTGATCGGCCACGAACCGACGGTACGCGGCGGTGGCGATCTGGAATCCTCCGGGCACGTCGAAGCCGGCCCGGGCCAGACGCGCCAGGGAGCGCCCCTTGCCGCCAACGACTTCGAGCCCGTCCTCCGGCGTGTCGAGGGGCAGGATGAAGGGCCGGGCGCTGGGCGCGGCAGACGCGGACATCGACGCTCGCCCGCTCAGGCCAAGGAAGGCTTGCGCCGCGGGCCGCCGCCGGACGCTCTCAAACGGGTTCCCGCTCCGCCGGGGCCACCGCGCACAGCGCCAGGAACTCCCGCTTTTGCGAATCCGTCATCTCTGCGAACAGCGGCACGCCCAGGTCGGTGGTGGGCAGGCCGGCGAACTCCGGCGACGGCGCCTGCAGGCTGGCGGCGATGTTGTGCAGGCCGCCGCCTTCCTCGGCGCCCTTGCCGAGCGCGGCGGCAATCGCCGGCGGCCACGCCGGCTTCGGCCCGCCGCCGAGTTCGAGGGGATTGGGCCGTCCGACATGGGCCGCGATGGCCGCGTACAGGACCTGCTCCTCCGCCGAGCGCTGCCGCTGGCCGGCGCGCCCGTACTTGCTGCGGGACTGGTTGCAGATGGCCGCCCAGGGCATCTCCACGTGGAAGCCCGGCAGCGCCCGGCAGGCCGCCGGCGCACCGTCGCCGCCAGTGATCTCGCCGTCCTTCACCATGATGTAGTAGGCGGACATCGCCCGCCCGCCGGCCAGCAGCCGCGCCGGCGGATGGGTGTAGATTTCGCTGAACCCCCACTCGATGCCAGCCGGCAGGTCGCCCTCGCGCAGCAGCCGCGCACCGTACCTGGCACAGGCCTCGCACCAGGCCAGCGACCCGAACTCGCCCACCGGCCGCAGGGCCGTCACGTCGATGCCGGCCATCGCTGTCCTTGCCCCTCGAAGGACGCCTAGCGTAGTGGGGGCCTGTACCGCGGTCAACGGTCTGCACTGCCCATCGCATCACCTCTGGCGGCCTGCGGGCGCTTGCCGTGGTAAGTTAGCGGCACGAACCGCCGACGTATCGATGCGATGACTGACCTGCACCTCCCGGCCCTGGCCCGAGCCTTCCACGAGGACGGCTTCGTGGAGCTGCGGGGCTATCTTGCCGGGGCCGCGTTCGAGGACTTCAAGCGGCGCGCGGTTGCGCTGGTGGCACGGCTCGATGCGTTGGACGGCGGTCCGAGCCGGGCGCGTTCGGCCAAGTACGCGACGGTGCGCAAGGGGCTTGAACGGCACGATCCGTGGGCGCGGGACTTCCTCCATCGAGGGCCGCAGGTGCCGATCATCGAAGGGCTCCTTGGCGATGCCGTGCCGGCGAGCTTCGGCTGGTTCGGCAAGCGTCCGCGGGAAACGGATCGCGTGGCGCCCCACGTGGACGCCGTGGGGCGCTCGCCGTCGGCCGGCGCGACGATGTGGATAGCGCTGGATCCGATCTCCCGGCGCAGCGGCTGTCTGCACTACCTGCGCCGCTCCCACAAGCAGTCCTTCGAGACGAGCCTCGACATCGACGTGAGCGCCCATCTGGCCGACGCCCAAGCCATGGAGGCGGCACCGGGGGATGCGTTCATCCACAGCGCCCGCACGGTCCACTGGAGCGAGAACAACCAGACCGACGTGCCGCGCCGAGCCGTGGCGCTGTTCTACTGGAGCCGCAGCGCCGCCAACGGCACCGGGGCCGGAGCGGCGCCTGGCAAGACGGCAGCTGCCTAGCCTGGCCGATGCAGGGCGAAAGGAGCGGCCCGGAACGCTCCGGGAACACCAGGAACCTGCTGTTCATCACCGCCGATCAGTGGCGGGGGGAGTGCCTGTCGGCACTGGGGCATCTGGTGCGTACGCCGAACCTCGACGCCTTGGCCGCGGACGGCACGCTGTTCACGCGGCACTTCGCCAACACCGCCCCGTGCGGGCCGTCCCGGGCCAGCATCCACACCGGCATGTACCAGCAGAACCATCGCGTGGTCGCCAACGGCGCGCCGCTGGACGCCCGCCACGGCAACTGGGCGCTCTCGGCCCGGCAGGCCGGCTACGCGCCGGCGCTGTTCGGCTACACGGACACCACCCGGGATCCGCGCCACGCGGCGGCGGGCGAAGCCTGGGACGGCGTGCTCCCCGGCCTCGACCCGGTGGCGCAGCTCGGCAAGTCCATCTGGGCGCCGGATGCCTGGGCGGCCTGGCTGAAGGCCAAGGGGTACCCGGTGCCGGCGGCGCCCATCGAGCTCTACACGGCCGCGGGCGAGCAACCAAGCGGCCGGCGCGACGTGCCGCCGCCGCTGGCGGTGCCGGCGGAGCTGCACGACACTTGGTTTCTCGTGGACCAAGTGCTGGACTACATCGCCGCCCGCCGGGGCTGGTGCGTCCACCTGTCGCTGCTGCGCCCGCATCCGCCGTGGCTCGCGCCGGCGCCCTACAACGGCCTGTATCCGGCCGGGGAACTGCCGCCCTTGCGCCGCGCCGCAACCGCGGACGAGGAGGCCCGCCGCCACCCCTACCTCGCCTTCGCGCTGGCGCAGAAGCACGGCAGGGCGCCGGCGGACGACGGCCGCTTGCGGCGTTGGCAGGCGGGCTACTTCGGGCTGATGACCGAAGTGGACAGCAACCTCGGCCGATTGTTCGAAGCGCTCAAGGCATCCGGCGCGTGGCACGACACGCTGATCGTGTTCACCTCCGACCACGGCGAGCAGATGGGCGACCACTGGCTGGTTGGCAAGCTCGGCTACTTCGACGAGTCCTTTGCCGTGCCGCTGATCGTCCGCAACCCCTTGCCGGCGGCGGACGCGCACCGGGGCGGGCGGCACGCCGCGTTCACCGAGAGCGTGGACCTCGCGCCGACGATGCTCGACTGGCTCGGCGTGGAGCCGCCGCCGCAGTGCGACGGCGCGTCGCTCCTGGCCGCCACCGAAACCGGCCGGCTGCCGCAGCCCTGGCGCAGCGAAGTACACTGGCAGTACGACTTCAGCCACGGGGAGGCGCCGAAGGCGCTGGGGCTGCCGCCGCGGCAGTGCAAGCTCGACGTGGTTCGGGGCGAGAACTTCAAGTACGTCCACTTCCCGCACGTCGAAACCCTGCCGCCGGTGTACTTCGACCTTGCCGCCGACCCGGGCGAGACCGTCGATCTCGGCAGGGACCCGCAGCGCCGCGGGGACGTTCTGGAAGCCGTGGAGAAGCTGCTCTCCTGGCGAATGGCGAACGACGAGCGCGGTCCGGCCCGGTCGTTGGTGACGGCCGGCAGCTACGCCGAATATGCCGAATATGCCGAACACCGGCGGGAGAAGCGGCAGAGCGCCGACGGCTGACTGCCGGGGCCGGGTTTCGCCCTGTGGGTCTTCAGGTCGCGGAAGCCTGGGCGATGCTCTCGATGGAGGCGTCGAGCAAGGCGGAGAACTCCGCGTCGCTCTGATCGATCCGCAGGCCCTCGGTGAGGGCGCGGGAGAAGCTGGCGACGACGCCGTGGTTGGCGGCCAGCTTGGCGTTCGCGGTCTGCCGCGAGTAGCCCCCGGACAGGGCCACCACCCGCAGCACGTTGGCGTGGCCGCAGAACTCCGAATAGAAATTCGGCGCCTCCGGCAGCGTGAGCTTGAACATCACCCGATCGCCGCCGCCGAGGCCCGCCAAGCCGGCCCGGAGCTGGTCCCGCAGGAGCTCCTCGCAGGCGGCCTTGTCCGCGGCGTGGATGTCCACCTCCGGTTCGATGATGGGCACGAGATCGTGGTCCAGGATGTCCCTTGCGAAGGCGAACTGCTGCGCCACAACCGCCCGAATGCCGGCTTCGTTCGCGGCCCCGATGACGGAACGCATCTTGGTGCCGAACACGCCCTTGGCCTTGGCGGCCGGCAGACGCTCGGCCAGATCCGGGATCGGCTTCATGCGCTGGACGCCGTCGGCCGCTTCGGCGAGGCCGTAGTCCACCTTCAGAAACGGCAGGATGCCTTTGCGCCGCCACAGGTACTCGCTGCTCGGCGCTCCCTCAATGGTCCGATCCACCGTGTTCTGGAACAGGATCGCGCCGAGAATCCTGGCGCTGTCGAAACGGGGATTGGTCAGGATGCGGGTGCGCATCCCATGCACGAGGTCGAACATCTCCTCGTCGCTGGCGTACGCGGCTGCATCCACGCCGTACAAGCCCAGCGCCTTCGGCGTGCTGCCGCCGCTTTGGTCCAAGGCGGCGATGAAGCCCGCACCGGCGCGCATCCGTTGCATCTGGTCCGACATCGGCGAGCCCTTGGGCGGCAGAGGCGGTTGTGGCGCACAAGCGTAGCGCAGCCGCCGCCCAGTGGTCGAGAGACGCCCAAACGGGCCCAGCCGGAAGAGCCGGCTGCCGTCACGGGTATCCCGTGAGCTCCATGTAGCCGCTGCCGACGGTCTTCCCTTGGGCGTCGGTGGCATCCACCACCCCCTCCCAATAGAGCACCGAGAGTTCCATCGCCTGGTCGGGAAAGGCGGCGCCGATCGCCAGCTCCTCGGTGCCGCCGTCCGTTGCAGTTCCGTGCAGCGTCAGTCGCCAGGCCACCGGCCAGCCGCGCCAACGGCGGCGCACCTCTAGGGCGAAATCTGTCGGCCCGAGCGCACGCGTCTTGCTATCGGCGGCGGTCAGGGCGCCGAAGTCGTAGCCGGAGCGCTTGCCGTCGTGTCGCCGCAGCTGGCAAACCATGAGATCCCGACCGTCGCGCAGATGCAGCGCGAACCAGTCCCAGCCAGCGTGCTGCCGTTCGAGCGCGCCGCTGGTCCATTCCCGGTCCAGCCACGCGTTACCGGCCACGCGGTGGCGGGCGTCGGCCACGGTCACCGTGCCGGCGGCTTCGATGCGCGGCACGGAGTAGTAGTAGGAGGCGCTGCCGGGGCCCTTTCGGGACAGACCGCGATCTCCCTGGCGAACGATGGGCCGAGTGGCGGTCAGCGTCAGGTCCACGGCGAACGCCGGCGCATGGGCGCTGGCTGCGCTGCGGGCGTCGAGGCGCAGCGGCCAGAAGCCGCTGCCGGCGGAGGCGAGCCGCCAGCCGTCGATGCCGGCGACGAACGGAGCGGCGCGAACGCCGGCCAGGGCCGGATGGCCGCGGGCCAGGCGTTCGGCGTGCCAGTGGCGTCGCGCCGCCACGTCGGACACCGCGAAGTGCCCCAGGTAGGCCTGGCCGGTGCGCCATCCATTCGCCGCGGGATCGGCGCCGGTCGCGGGGCGGAGCGCCTGCCGGAAGAGCGTGAACTGCACGCCGAACCGGCGCCCGCCGGGCGTTTCCAACACGCTGGTCAAGTACCACCACTCGCTGCGGAACGCCGGATGGGCGCCGTGGTCCCGAGGGAAGGCGAAGTCCACCACCCGGTCCGCCTGGGAGAACGACGGCCCGGCCTCGTCAATGCCCAGTACGGCTCGCAGACCGCCGACCGGCGACGCCGGCGCTGGCCCCGCCGCCTCGCAGCCGCCGAGGAGCGTCGCCGCCAGCAGCGCTGTCCGCAGTGCGAGTTTCACGCGACGCGATACGACAAGCGGTAGCTCGGCAGCGCGCCGGCGGCGACTGCCGCCGCCACGCAGAGCGCCAGCGGCAGGCCGACGGCCGGCCAGTCGAAGCGCAGCGCGATGCTCCAGCCGAAGGCCAGGGGATTGACGACCGCGCACAGCACCCAGGCCATGAACGCGCCAAGGGGCAGCGCTGCCAGCGCCGCGATGCCGCCGAGCAGCGTCGCCTGGGCCAGCGCCAGACGCCAGACTTCGGCCCGCAACCAGCCAGTGGCGCGGAGCAGCGCGAACTCCCGTTCGCGCCCGCTTAGCGTGGCGGCCAGCGCCGCGTACAGGCCGATGGCGGCCAGCGCCAGGGCGACCACGGTAAGCAGGCGGCTGACGGCGAAGGTGCGGTCGAACACCGCCAACGCCAGGGCGCGGGCCTGGGCGTGGTCCGCAACCGCATCGGCGCCGAAACGCGCCGCAAGCCGTTCCCGGACCGCGCCGAGGCGGTGCCCGGCCCCGCGCACCGTCAGACGCCGCCAGCCGATGCCGCCAGCGGCCGGGTCCGCAGCCGGGAAGCGGTTGCGCCACGCCATCGGCAGGATCAGGCGCGTCTGGGCGGCGCCGTAGTCCGGGAACACATGGGCGATCGGCACCTCGACGCGCACGCCGGCCGCATGCACCACCGCGGTCTGCCCGATCCCAAGGCCGTGCCGCCGCGCGCCGACCTCGTTCAGCATGGCGCCTCGCGCCAGGCTGCCGTCGAATCCGTAGCGGGCCGTCTCGGCAGCGTCCAGCTCGGCGAACGCGAGGCGCAGCGGCCCGGCGGGCAGGCGGGCGGCGAGGTCGCCGTAGCGACGCACCTCCAGCACCCCCGGCAGCGCCTGCAGCCAGCGCAGGTCCGCGACGTCGAAGCCGGGCGCCTCGGCCGGCAGCCGCACCGAGATGCCGGACCACAGCCTCTGGTCCAGCATGGCGAGGAAGTCCATGCGCAGGCTGGCCACCATCGACCCCATCGCCACCGCTACCGCGGCAGCGACGCTGAGAGCGCCGAGCGCGAGCCGGATCTCGCCAGCCCGGACCGCCACGGCCCGCAGCGTGGCGCGGGCGCCGAGGTTGGCGAGGCGAACAGACGGTCGGCGCCGCAGCGCGTGGCCGGCCGCAGCCTGAACCAGGCGCGCCAGCAGCGGCACCGCGCCGGCAAGGTGGACCAGCGCGACGGCGAACAGCGCCGCGAAGGCGCCGGCCAGCGTACCGTGCCACAGGCCAGCGGCGGCGACTGCTACCGCGCCGGCAAGCATCCACGCGATTCGAGGCCGGGCCATGCCCTTGCCGCCGGCAAAACCGGCCGCCGCTCCGGCCACCAGCACGCCGCATGCCAGCGCCTTGGCGACCAGCCAAGGGTCGATGCGCGCGGCCGCAGTGTCCACGGCCCCCAGCCGCAGCAGCCAAACCGCAAGCGCCGCGCCGATGGCGAGGCCGAGACCAGAGGCGAGGGTGCCCACGACCATCCCTTCCGCCGCTGCCAGCCACCGCTGCGCTGCTGCGGAGACCCCCAGCGCCAGCAGCCGGTCGCGTTCCTGCTGGCGGCGGGCCGCGTTGGTCAGGCTGGCCTGGGCCGCCAGCGCGCTGGCCATGAACACGGACAACAGCGCCAGCGCGCCGAGCAGGAACATCGTCGCGTCCCCGAATCGGCGCAGCGGCTGCCAGCGGCTGGCGGCGGAGACGACGTAGCCGGGCACGACCGGCCCGGCCTGGTCCGGCAGCGCCGCCTCGATTCCGGGCAGCAGCCCGTCCAGCCAGGCGACCAAGGAGCGACGCTGGTCGGCGACCCGCAGCCACACTGCATCCAATGCCCCGGGGCGCCCCAGAAGCCGCTGCGCCGTCGGCAGATCCGCGATCAGCATCTGCGCCTCGGCCACCTCGATCACCTGCACCGGGACTCCGGCGACGGCCCCGCCAGCCCGCAAAGCCGCGGCGGCCTCGGGGGGCGCGAGCACCGTGTCTGCGGCGAGGAAGTCCGCGAGCCGACTGCCGAGCGCTGGCAGCGGGGTACTGCCGCGCAGCGCATCCGCCAGCGGGTCGAAGCCGACCAGTGGCAGAACGCGGCCGCCCGTGGCCACGTTGCCCTCGATCACCGGCACCATGCCTGCTACGGCCGCCAGGGCCGGCTCTCCGGTCCGCCATTGTCGACGCAGCGCGAAGTAGGCAGCCTGGTCCAGATCGTCTGCGGTGAGGACATGGGTGTGGCCGAAGGCGCTGCCGGCCGTGCGGGCGGCGAGGTCGGCGCGGACGCCCTTGGCCACGAGATGCACGACGGAGACGGCCGCGACCGCCAGGCAGATGCCAGCCAAGGCGGCGCCGACGGCCACCGGATGCCGGCTGGCGAAGCGCAGCTGGCTGCGCAGCAGCAGCGACGCGGCGGCAAGCGCCATGGGCGCTGCGGATGCGGCTAGCCTGCTTGAGTGGCGAGGACCTTCACGAATGGGTCGAGTTCCTGGATGTGCATGGCTTGGAAGATGGAGGACGAGGCGGCTTCATGCGCGACGCGAAGGCGATGTAGGGATTGATCTGGAAGCCGCCCGCGACGAGCGTTGGTTCGTGCATACAGGGGTGGCGTCTCGACTGGACTCGCAAGCCTACAGTGTGAGGCGCAGTCTTCTAGGAGAGGCGCAAGCCGCCACCGCCGGCCGCGGGGCGGGCGGGTGCGCCGGGAGGCTGCCTGTCGTCCTCGGAGCGACTGCCGAGGTCGATCACCTGCTCGGCGCGGGCGGCGATGCGCTCGCTGTGGGTGGCGACGACCAGTGCGCTGCCGGCCTCCGCAGCCGCCTCGAGGAGCATGGCGGCGACGCCTTCGGCATTGGCCCGATCCAGGTTGCCGGTAGGTTCGTCGGCCAGCAGCAGCGGCGGCCGATGCGCGAGCGCCCGGGCGATGGCGACGCGCTGCTGCTCCCCGGCGGAGAGCGTGGCGGGAAACCGCCCTTGGCAGTGGTCGACGCCCAGCACGGCCAGGCGACCGAGGGCGGCCTCGCGTTCCTTCCGCAGGCCGTTCAGGGCCAGCGGCAGCAGCACGTTCTCGGCGACGGTAAGGGTGTCGACGAGGTTGAACGCCTGGAAAACGAAGCCGACGCAGCGGCGACGGTAGCGAACCCGGTCCGGCTCGGTGGCGGCGGAAACCTCGAAGCAGCCGCCGTCGGCCTCCTGGAACAGCACCCGCCCGGCATCGGGGGTCAGAATGCCCGCCAGCACCTTGAGCAGGGTCGACTTGCCGCTGCCGCTCGGGCCCCACAAGGCCACCGTAGCGCCCCTGGCGACGGTGCAGTCCACGCCGTCCAGCGGCCACCGCTCCTCGCCGCCGTCGACGAAGCGCTTGCCGACGCCGGCGGCGACCAGCAGCGCCGGGGCTTGTCGCCCGCCCTCGCCGGCGCCTCGGCAGCCCCGGCCGCGAGCGCCGGCGGCGGCGTTGTCCGCAGGCGTGGCGTTGTCGGCCGACGCCAAGGGCTCAGCGCCTTGCCGCCACGCCGCCCGTGCCTTCGAACTGCATTCCCTGCCGGTGCAGTTCTTCGTCTACGGCAAGGTGCCGCCGGGCCGCAACTGCGGCGACGAGGTCCGCAACCGTGGCGTAGCCAGCGGCGGTGCGCAGCGTGGTCAGAGTGGGATGGATCATCTGCCAGTCGCCGGCGGCGTGCCGCGCCAGCGCCGCCGCCGGCGTGGTCCAGCCGCCAGCCACCGTCTCCCGGCGGTGGCCCACGGCGCACTGGCGGGGCGGCATCGCCGCCAGAAAGAACCGCGTGTCGAACCGCGCCGGCGCCGATGGCGGCGTTATCCAGTGGCTGAAGTAATGCACCCGATCGGTGGCCAGCAGGAGCCCTTCCCGACGCGCCAGCGCCGGCAGCGACAGGGCGCCGCTGGCCAAGGCGTCGCGGTAGGCGTCGAAGCGCCGCCGTTCGGCATCGTCGCGTGGCGCGAACAGGGCGCCGCCGCGGTAGGCGAGCAGCACGCCGCATTCCTCGAAGCACTCGCGAATGGCCGTCACCCAGTAGCGCAGGCCGCCGGCCGCCAGGCCGAGCGCTGCCGAAGCCGCGCGGTCGGCGAGCCCCACGCAGAGGTGCGAGAGGCCGTCGTCGGCGCCTTCCACCTTGCCGCCGGGAAACACATGCAGGTTCGGGAACACGCCGCGGCCGGGACGCTGCACCATGAACACGCCAATGCCGTCCGCCTGTTCCCGCACCACAAGCACGGTGGCCGCTCGGCGGGGCGTCGCTGGCACCGTCCGCGCCGGTGCCGAGGCGCCGGAAGGGTTGGGCCTCTGGTCCGTCGACGTGGTGGCGCGCGACACTGGCTAAAGGAACAGCTTGACCGGAAGATCGAACCACCGGTAGGTTTCCGCGCGTGGCGTTTGGTGGGTTTTTTGGGTGGCTGTGTGGATCCAGCGCCCATGGGGACCGGACGTACGGAGCGGCCGTTTGGCGGCGAACTGGAGACAGGTCATTGCTATGGAAGCGACTGGGGCCGGGGGAGACCCCGCCTTCGGGGGCCACGGAGGGCCCTTCTTGCCTGTTCCGCCTACCCGGCCAGCCGGACCCGCCCAGCCCTCGTTCGGCGGCCACTGACGAGACCGCGCCGACGTGTTCCGAGGGGTCGCCAAGGTCAGCTTGGATGCGCGGGGACGGTTTGCCATGCCGGCCCGCTATCGAGAGGGCTTCCAAGGGTCCGCTGGGCGGCTGGTGGTCACCATCGACGTCGCCAACCCCTGCCTCCTCATCTATCCGCAGCAGGACTACGAAGCCCTTGAACAGAAGCTCCGCGCCTTGGACAACACGCAGGATGCCATACGCAGCCTGCAACGCAAGCTCATCGGCTTCGCCACCGAAGCGGAGCTGGACGGCAACGGGCGCATCCTCGTTCCCGGCGAACTGCGGGACTACGCGGACGTCGATCGCAAGGCCGTGCTGCTTGGGCAGATAAACAAGGTCGAGCTGTGGGGGCAGACCCAGTGGCGCGAAGCCGTGAACAGCTGGCGCCACGCCGAGAGCGGCACCGGGCTCGACGAGCTGGCGGGCATACAGCTGTAGCGTTGCGGCGGCGAGGCGCCGCCGGGCCCAAGGAGGGGCATGGCTTGGATCGCAACACCCGCACCGCCGCCGAGAAGTTCGCCGCCGCCGGTTCGTCGCCGGGGGCCTCGGCAGCCGGCAAAGACCCAAGCGCCAGGGAAGAGCGCGCCAGCACGGACCATGTGCCGGTAATGGCGGCGGCGGCGGTGCGGGCGCTGGTGGCCGACCGCGACGGCGCCTTCGTCGATGCCACCTTCGGTTGCGGCGGCCACGCCGGCCGCGTCCTGGCGCAGTTGTCCAGCCGGGGGCGCCTGTTGGCGCTGGACCGCGACGCGGACGCCGCCGCCAGGGCCGCTGCCCTGGCAGCCCGGGACCGCCGAGTGGTCTCGCGGCGGGGCGCCTTCGCGGACTTCGCCGCGCACCTCGGCGCGGCCGGGTTCCAGACCTTGGCCGGCGCACTGTTCGACGTCGGCCTCTCTTCCGCGCAGTTGGCGGATGCCGCGCGCGGCTTCGGTTTCGCCAGCGAAGGGCCGTTGGACATGCGCATGGACCAACGTCAGCGGGCCACCGCCGGCGCATGGCTGAACGCCGCGCGGGAGCAGGACATTGCCGCCGTCATCCGCCGCTACGGCGAGGACCACCACGCTGGACGCGTCGCCAGGCAGGTATGCCGGGCGAGGCCGCTGGCGACCACGGCCGACTTGGCTGCGGCCATCGCCCAAGCCGTCCCGGGTGCCAGCACGGCCAGCTACGCCAGGGTGTTCCAAGCCGTCCGCATCCACGTCAACGACGAGCAGCAGCAGCTTCGGACGGGTTTGGAGGCGGCCTTCGCCGCCCTCGCCGTCGGCGGCCGACTGGCCGCGATCACGTTCCACAGTCTGGAGCACCGGCTAGTGCGCCGCCTGTTTCGCTGCTGGGTCGCCGGGCCGCCGGCGCCGCCGCGGCTGCCAGCGCCGGCCGCTGGCGGCCTGGCGCGTTACGTTGCCGCAGTCGGCAAGGGCTGCCGGCCCTCGGCTGCCGAGGTGGCAGCCAACCCGCGGGCCCGCAGCGCCCTGTTGCAGGTCGTAGAGAAAACCGCGGCGGGGCAGGCCCCCGCTGCCGCGCCGGGTCAGGCCCCCGCTGCCGCGGCGGGGAGCGCCTGGTGAGGGTCCGGTCCAGGACCCGGTGGCTGGCGCTGGCCTTGGGCGCGGCCGTGGCGGTGGCGCTGGCCGGCGTGCAGACCGCTCGCCAGACGACGCAGATGCGCGAGTCCTTCGCGCAGCTCGCGGCGGCGCGCCAGCAGGAAGACGACTACCTGCGCGAGTACCGGCTGCTGCTGCTGGAACGGGCGACCTTCGCTGGCTACCAGAACGTCGAGCGGGTCGCCGCCGCAGAACTCGACATGCGCTTTCCCGAGGCGGTGGTGCGAGTCGGGCGGCGAACCGGCGACATCGGCGCACCGGCGCGGTGATCAAGGCGAGCATGGCGAGGCGCGCCCCCGGCAAGGCGGCCCTGGACCGTCGCCGCACCCCGGTACGCATGCCGGCGTGGCGGCCCTGGCGCTTCCATGCCGTGTCGGCGCTGTTCGTGCTCGCGCTGGCGCTGCTGGCGGCCCGCGTGGTCTTTCTGGCCACCACCGAACGGGAATTCTTAAAGCGCCAGGGCGAGGCGCGGGCGCTTCGCGTCGTCGCCGTGCCGGTGCACCGCGGCATGATCCTGGACCGCCACGGCGAGCCGCTGGCGGTCAGCGCGCCGATGCACACGGTGTGGGTGGACCCCCAGCAGGCGAGCCCGGCGCCGGCGGACCTCGAGCGGCTGGCGGGGGTGCTTGGCGCACCGCCAGCGGCGCTGCGCCGCCGCCTGGCCGGCGGCAGCCGCCGCTTCGCGTACTTGGCGCGACGGGTGCCGCCAGCGGTCGCCGAACAGGTGGCGGGGCTGGCCATCGATGGCGTCCACGTCGGGCGCGCCTACCACCGCTTCTATCCCGCCGGCGAAACCGCGGCGCACCTGGTGGGCCGGGCGGACATCGACGACGCCGGCCAGGAGGGCATCGAACTCGCCCTCGACGACACCCTCGCCGGCGCGTCCGGCGCCAAGCGCGTGCTGCGCAGCGGCCCGCTGCACGGCGGCGGCAGCCAGGTGGTCGAGGAACTCGGCTATCTGCGACGCCCGCAGCGGGGCGCGAACATCCACCTCGCATTGGACCTGCGCTTGCAGTTCGTCGCCTATCGGGAGCTCAAGGCCGCGGTGCAGCACCACGGCGCCGTTTCCGGGTCGCTGGTGATGCTGGACGCCGCCACCGGCGAAGTGCTGGCGCTTGCCAACCAGCCTTCCTTCAATCCCAACGACTGGCGCCGCCGGGGCGCCGAAGGCGTTCGCAACCGCGCCGTCACCGACCTCTACGAACCCGGATCCACCGTCAAGCCGCTGACGGTGCTCGCGGCGCTGGAGGGGGGCTGGTACGCGCCGGAGACCGAAGTCGACACGGCGCCAGGCTACTTTCGCGTCGGCGGCAAGGTCGTCGAGGATCCGGTGAACCGGGGCCGCTTGAGCGTCGCCCGGGTGCTGGCCAAGTCCAGCCAGGTGGGCATCGCCAAGATGGCGCTGGCGATGCCGGAGCGCGCCGTGTTCGACGTCTTCCGGCGCGCTGGCTTCGGCGACTACACCGGCTGCGGGCTGCCAGGCGAAGCCATCGGGGCACTGGCCGCTGGCGATCTGGACAAGCCCATCGGCCGGGCAGCGCTCGCCTACGGCTACGGCCTGACGGCGTCGCCTATGCAGATCGCCCGCGCCTACCTGGCCCTCGCCGGCGGCGGGCTGCGCAAGGACATCGCCGTGCTGCGGGCGGAACCTGAGCGAACCGCCGGCGAGCGGGTCTTTGCCGCCGCCGCAACGGCTGCGGTGACGGCGATGATGCGCGGCGTGCTCGCCGCCGACGGCACCGCGCCCAAGGCGCGTCCGCCGGGCTACACCGCCGCCGGCAAGACCGGCACCGTGCGCAAGGTCACCGAGGGCGGCTACGACGACACCGCCCATGTGGCGTACTTCGCCGGCTTCGCGCCAGCGGCGGCGCCGCGCATCGTGCTGGTGGTGGTCGTGAACGAACCCCGCCGCGGCGTGGTCGGCGGCGGCGAAGTCGCGGCGCCGGTGTTCGCTCGGGTGGCGGCGCGGACGCTGCGCGCGCTTGGCGTGCCGCCGGATGCGCCGCTGCAACCGGCGCAGGCGCAGCCAAGGCGGCGGGCGTGATGACGCTGCGGACGCTGCTCGACGACGGCAACGTGCCGCCAGTGCCCGTCGGCGGCCTGTGCGCCGATTCGCGGCAGGTGAAGCCGGGGGACGCATTCGTCGCCTGTCGCGGCGGCACCTTCGACGGCCACGACCACGCCACCGCGGCGGTTGCCGCCGGCGCGGCGGCGGTGCTGTCGGAACGCGCCGTGGAGGTGGCGGCACCGAACGTCGTGGTCGCGGACCTCAAGGCCCGGGTGCCCGGGCTCGCCAGCCGCGCCTACGGCAACCCGAGCGCTGCTCTGGACGTGGCCGGCGTCACCGGCACCAACGGCAAGACCACGGTGGCGCACACGGTCGCCAGCGTCACCGGCGGCGGCTACATAGGCACCCTGGGCTGGGGCCGACCGCCGCGGCTGTGCCCGAGTGCGCTGACCACGCCGGATGCCGTGGCGCTGCAGGCGCGGCTGCGCCGGCTTGCCGCCGACGGCGCCGGCACCGTGGCCCTGGAGGCGAGCTCCCATGCCCTGCACCAGGGGCGCGTCGACGCGGTGCGCTTCCGAGTGGCCGCGTTCACCAACTTGAGCCGCGACCACTTGGACTACCACGGCAGCTTGGATCGTTACGGCGCGGCCAAGCGCCGCCTGTTCGAGCGTCCCCTCGACGCTGCGGTGGTGAACGCCGACGACGCCGTCGGGCGGGCCATCGGCCGAGCGGCGAAGCGCACGACGCGGGTGGTCGCCTACGGCCGGAACGCCGAGCTGAGCTGGTCCGACGTGGCCTACCGTCGGATCGGCCTGGAGGGCGTCTGGCACACGCCCTGGGGCCGGCGCCGATTCGTCCTGCCGGCCGCCTTCGGGGAGTTCTCGCTCTACAACGCCGCCGCGGCGCTGGCGATCTGCTGCGTCCTGGAGGTGCCGTTGGCGGATGCGGTGGACGCCATGCGGGGGCTGCCGGGTCTGCCCGGGCGCATGCAGCGGGTTTGCGAACGGCCGGCGGTGATCGTCGACTACGCCCACACCCCCGAAGCGCTGCGCGTGGCGCTGGCCGCGGTGCGCGCCCACGCCGGCGGCGGCCGGGTCATCGTCCTGTTCGGCTGCGGCGGCGACCGGGACCGCGGCAAGCGGCCGCAGATGGCCGCGGTGGCGGAAGCTGGCGCGGATGCCGTGGTGCTGACTTCGGACAACCCGCGCCACGAAGACCCCGAGGCCATCCTCGACGACGCGGCGGCCGGATTCGCGCGGCCGAACGCGGCACGCCGCATCGCGGACCGGCGCGCGGCGATTGCCGCCGCGGTCGGCATGGCGGAACCCGGCGACAGCGTCCTGCTGGCCGGCAAGGGCCACGAGACGGTGCAGATCGTCGGCGACGAGCGGCGGCCCTTCGACGACGCCGCTGCGGCCCGGGAGGCAGCCGGGGTGCCGCCGCGGGTTTCGGCCCCCGAGCAGGAGGACGGCTGATGCTGCTGTGGCTGACGGACTATCTGGCCGCGCACGTCAGCGGCTTCGCGGTGTTCCAGTACCTGACGTTCCGCACCGTCGTCGCGGCGCTGACGGCGCTGGCGATCTCGCTCCTGGTGGGGCCGACGATGATCCGCAAGCTCTCCCACTACCAGATCGGCCAGGTGATCCGCGACCTCGGGCCCAAGTCGCACCAGCGCAAGGCGGGGACGCCGACCATGGGCGGCGCCTTGATCCTCGTGTCCATCATCGTCGCCACGCTGCTGTGGGGCGATCTCGGCAACCGCTACATCTGGATCGTGCTTGGCGTGGTGGTGGCCTTCGGCGCCATCGGCTGGGTGGACGACTACCTGAAGATCAGCGAGAAGAGCTCCCGGGGCCTCACCGCCGGCTGGAAGTACCTGTGGCAGTCCGCCTTCGGCTTCGCCGCCGCGGTGGTGCTGTTCGCCAGCGCTTCGAGCGCTGCGGAGACCAGCCTCATCGTGCCCTTCTTCAAGGAGGCGGTGCTGCCGCTGGGCATCGGCTTCGTCGTGCTCGCCTATCTCCTGATCGTGTTCATGAGCAATGCCGTGAACTTGACCGACGGCCTCGACGGACTGGCGACGCTGCCGACGGTGATGGTGGCGGCGGCGCTTGGCCTCATCGCGTACCTGGCCGGACACATCGAGTTCGCCCGCTACCTGCAGATCCCCTACATCGCCGGCGCCGGGGAGCTGGCGGTGTTCTGCGGCGCCCTGATCGGCGCTGGCCTCGGCTTTCTCTGGTGGAACGCCTACCCGGCCCAGGTGTTCATGGGCGACATCGGCGCCTTGGCGCTGGGCGCGGCGCTGGGGGTGGTGGCCGTCGTGGTCCGCCACGAGATCGTGCTGCTGATCATGGGCGGGCTGTTCGTGGTCGAGGCGGTGTCGGTCATCGTCCAGGTGGCGTCCTTCCGCCTCACCGGCAGGCGCGTGTTCCGCATGGCGCCCATTCACCACCACTTCGAACTGCTCGGCTGGCCGGAGCCGCGCATCATCGTGCGGCTGTGGATCATCACCCTGGTGCTGGTGCTGGTCGGGCTGTCGACGTTGAAGCTGCGATGACCCGCCGCACCACGTTGGTACTCGGCCTCGGCGCAACGGGCTACTCCTGCATCCGCCACTTGGCCGGCCAGGACCGGCTGCTGGCGCTGGACACCCGCCCGGCGCCGCCGTACCGGGACGCGGTGGCGAGAGAGCTGCCGCAGGTGGAACTGCTCGCCGAATCGGACTGGCCGGCGGCGCTGGCTGGCGCGGACCGGGTCCTGGCGAGCCCGGGGATCCCGCTCGCGCACTGCCTGGTGCGGGCCGCGAGCCGTGCCGGCGTAGCGGTCACCAGCGACATCGCGCTGTTCCTCGAAGCCTGCGCCGCGCCCGTGGTCGGCATCACCGGCACCAACGGCAAGAGCACGGTGACCGCCCTGGTGGGGGCGCTGGCCGAGGCGGCCGGCCGGAGGGTCGCCGTCGGCGGCAACTTCGGCGTCCCGGCCCTGGACCTGCTCGCGGCGGACCGGGAGCTCTACGTCCTGGAACTGTCCAGCTTCCAGCTCGAACGGCTCGTCGAACCGCCACGGCTGCAAACGGCCGCGGTGCTCAATGTCGGTGCGGACCACCTGGATCGCTACCCGGACATCGACGCCTACGGGGCCAGCAAGCGGCGCATCTACGGCGGCGCGGCCCGGGCGGTGTGCAACGCCGACGACGCCCGCACCACGCCCCCGGCCGGCCTGCCGGCCATCGCCGTCGGCGGCTGTTCGGATTGGCGAGTCGGGCGGGAGGAACTGGTGCTCGGCGGCACCCGGCTGGCCACCGGCGACTTGGCCCTACGGGGCCGCCACAACCACTTCAACGTCGTTGCCGCGGCGGCCGTCGCCGCCCAAGCCGGCATGGCGCCGCAAGCCCACTTGGAAGTGCTGGCGAACTTCCCCGGCCTGCCGCATCGGGCGGCCACGGTGGCCGAGGCCGGCGGCGTTGCCTACGTCGACGACTCGAAGGCCACCAACGTCGATGCCTGCCAGGCGGCCCTCGCTGGCTTCGGCACCGGCGACCGGAACATCGTCCTTGTCGCCGGCGGCGAAGCCAAGGGCGCGAGCTTCGAGCCCCTCGCCGAACCGGTGCGACGGCACGTCTCGACCCTGGTGCTGATCGGTCGCGACGCCGAAGAGCTGGCGATGGCGCTCGCCGACGCCGCGGCCGTGGTGTACGCCGACGGCATGACCGAGGCCGTGGCCCTTGCCGCGGCAGCCGCCAAGCCCGGCGACACCGTGCTCCTGGCCCCGGCCTGCGCCAGCTTCGACATGTTCCGGGACTTCGCCGCCCGCGGCGACGCCTTCGCTGCCGCGGTGCGGATGCTGCCGGGCGCGCGCCCATGATCGAACGGCTGGACGCGACGTTGCTGGTGGCATGGGCGGTGCTGCTGCTGCTTGGCTTGGTGCTGGTGGCTTCGGCCGCGGTCGGGCAGCCCGGCGGGGCGGACTACCACCTGGGCAAGCAGCTGCTGTTCGCCGTCGCCGCGGTGGCGGTGTTCGCCAGCTTCGCCGTGGTGCCGACGGCAGCCTGGGAGCGGTTTCACCGACCGTGCCTGCTGGCCGCCTTCGGTCTCTGCGCCCTGGCGCTGCTGCCGGGGATTTCCGTCGAGGTCAACGGCGCCCGGCGCTGGATCGATCTCGGCGTATTCCGATTCCAGCCGGCAGAAGCCGCGAAGCTGCTGGCGGTCGTGTATCTCGCTGGCTACGCGGCGCGTGCCGGGGAGGCGCTGGCCAATGGCTGGGCCGGCTTGCTGCGGCCCTTGGCCTGGGTCGGCGCACTGCTGGTGCTGATCCTGCTGCAGCCGGATTTCGGCACCGTGGCGGTGCTGGCGACGATTGCCGCCGGCGTGCTCTTTCTGGGCGGCGCCCGGCTGCTCGACTTCGCGCTGCTGGCGGTGTTCGGCGCCGTGGCGCTGGCCGCCGCAGCGGTGTTCGATCCCTATCGCGTGGCGCGGCTCACGACCTTCCTCGATCCCTGGCAGGCGCAGTTCGAGGGCGGCTACCAGCTCACCCAAGCGCTGATGGCCTTCGGCCGCGGAGAGTTCTTCGGCCTTGGCCTTGGCGAGGGCATCGGCAAGCTCGCCTACCTGCCGGAGGCGCACAACGACTTCATCTACGCGGTGGTGGTCGAGGAACTCGGCGTCGTCGGCGCGGTCGCCGTCTTGGTCCTGCTCGGGGTCCTGACACTGCGCATGATGCACATCGGCCGACGGGCGATCGCCGAGCGGCGCGTGTTCGCTGGCCTCGTGGCCTGCGGCGCCGCCCTCCTCGTCGGCGCGCAAACTGTGGTCAACGTCGGCGTCAACACCGGCGTCCTGCCCACCAAGGGACTGACGCTGCCGTTCCTGAGTTTCGGCGGCAACAGCCTGTTGGTCTGCACGGGCCTGGTGGCGCTCGCCAGCCGCGTCCACTGCGAACGCGGCACAAGGCCGGTCGAGGCGCGAAGTGGCTGAGCCGGCGAACGGGCCGGAGACGCCGGCGATGCTGCGCGGCGTCCGCCGGGTCCACTTCGTCGGCATCGGCGGCGCCGGCATGTGCGCCTTGGCGGAGATCCTGCTGCGCCAGGGCTATGCGGTGCGCGGCTCCGATCTGGTTGCGTCCGCGGCCACGGCGCGGCTTGCGGCCCTCGGTGCCGCAGTGCGCCATGGCCACGCCCCGGAGGCCATCGACGGCGCCGACCTGGTGGTTGCGTCGAGCGCCATCCGCGCGGACAACGCGGAGCTGGCGGCAGCGCGTTCCCGGGGCGTGCCGACGGTCGCCCGCGGCGCTCTGCTGGCGGCGCTGATGCGCGGCCGAGAGGGCGTGGCGGTAGCCGGCAGCCACGGCAAGACCACCACCGCCAGCCTGATCGTCGCGGCCCTCGCCGCGGCCGGTTCGGACCCCACGTTTCTGATCGGCGCCACGCTGCGCGCGGTTGGCGGCAACGCCGGGCTGGGCCAGGGCCGGCACCTGGTGGCGGAAGCCGACGAGAGCGACGCCTCCTTTTTGCAGCTCGGCCCGCGGCTGGCGGTGGTGACCAACATCGACCGGGACCACCTGGACGCCTACGGACAGAGCTACGCGCGCCTGCAAGCGGCATTCGCGGACTTCGTCGGCCGCCTGCCGGCCGACGGCACGGCCGTGCTCTGCGCCGACGACGCGGGCGCCGCGGGGCTCGCGAGGCACGTCCGCGGCCGCACACTCACCTACGGCCTCGGCGCCGATGCCGAGGTCCGGGGCAGCGGCGTAGCGCTCGGCGCGGACGGCAGCCGCTTCGGCGTCGCCGACGAGAACGGCCGCGAACGGCGCATCCGGGTGCCGCTGCCGGGCCTCGCCAACGTCAGCAACGCCCTCGCGGCCCTCGCCGCCTGTCGAGCGCTGGGCGTCCCGGAAGACGCGGCAGCCGCTGGCATCGAGGGCTTCGCGGGAGTGCAGCGCCGGTTCCAGGTCGCGGCCTGCGCCGCTGGCGGAAAGCGCTTCACCCTGGTCGACGACTACGGCCACCACCCTACCGAGCTGGCGCACGTGATCGACACGGTGCGCGAGGTGTGGCCGGGGCGGCGGCTGGTGATGGTCTTCCAGCCGCATCGCTACACCCGCACCCGGGACCTCATGCCGGCGTTCGCGGCCGAGCTCCGGCGCGTCGACGAGCTGGTGCTGGCGGAGGTGTACGCCGCCAGCGAAGCCCCCATCGCCGGCGCCGACGGCGCCGCGCTGGCCACGGCGGTCGCTGCGTACGGCTCGCGGCCGCGCCTCGCCGCCACGCCCGCCGAAGCGCTGGAGCGGCTGCAGGCCGTGCTCGCCGATGGCGACGTGGTGGCGGTGCAGGGCGCCGGCGATGTCGCCGATGTCGCCGCGGCGCTGCGGCGCTGCGGCAGCGGGTAGCGATGCGGCCCGTTGTCGTGGCTCTGGCGGCCGGCGTGGCGCTGACCCTAGCCGGCGCGCTTTGCTTCGCCAGACTGGTGGCAACGGCCCCGGTTGGCGTGGTGCGGATTGCCGGCGACCTCGATGCCGCCGAACGGCGGCAAGTGGAGGCCGCAGTGGGCCGCGAGCTGGCGAAGCGGCCTCCCGGCCATGCCGGCGCGGTGGCCAGCGCCGTCGGCGCCTTGGGCTGGGTGCGCGAAGCGCGGGCGCGTCGGCAGTGGCCAGACGCGCTGGTGGTGCAAGTGGCGCGGGAGACGCTTGCGGCGCGCTGGGGCGGCGGCTGGCTGACGACCAGCGGCGGTTTCGTCGTCGACCATCGTGGCCATGCCCCGCCGCCGTCGAACGTGCCGACCTTCGCCACCGTCGACGCGGACGGGCGCGAGGCGATGCGCGTCTTCGAGGTCGTGAACGCGGCTGCGAGCACCGGCGGGCTCGCCGTGGCGCGTCTCGAGGAGGACTCCGCCAACGGCTGGACGGCGGTCCTCGACGGCGGCCTGCGGCTGGTCGTCGGCCGCGAAGATCTGGCCGCACGCACGCTGCGGTTCGTACACGTCTACCGGCAGGCGCTGCGCTACGCCGAGCCGATTGCGCTTGCCGACGCCCGCTACGACAGCGGCGTGGCGGTACGTTGGCGGCAGCCGCCCGGATCGCCGAACCTGCTTGCCGCTGCCGCGCCTGGCGCCCAGGCGGGCGCTTCGGGCGGGGGGAACTGATCGTGCCGACCGAGCAGCAGCGCCGCATCGTCGGCCTCGACGTGGGCACCAGCAAGGTGGCGGCGGTGGTCGCCGAGGCGACGCCCGGGGGCCAGCCGGAACTGGCCGGCATCGGCACGCATCCCTGCCACGGCTTGAAGAAGGGCGTGGTGGTGAACATCGAGTCCACGGTCGAGGCCATCGCCCGCGCCGTGGAGGAAGCGGAGCTCATGGCGGGAGGGAGCATCGACGCGGTGTACGTCGGCGTCGCTGGCAGCCACGTCCGCAGCCTCAACTCCGACGGCAGCGCGGCGATTCGGGAGGGCGAGGTGCGCCAGCAGGACGTCGACCGCGCCATCGACGCGGCCCAGGCGGTGGCCATTCCCGCCGATCGGAAGGTGCTGCACATCCTGCCGCAGGAGTACGTCGTCGACGCCCAGGACGGCGTCCGGGAGCCGCTTGGCATGTCCGGCGTGCGCCTGGAAGCCAAAGTCCATGTCGTCACCTGCGCCGACAACGCCATGCAGAATGTGGAGAAGTGCGTCAAACGGTGCGGCCTGGCGACCCGAGACGTCATTCTGGAGCCGCTCGCCTCCAGCTACGCGACGCTGGCCGCCGACGAGCGGGACCTCGGCGTCTGCCTGCTCGACATCGGCGCCGGCACGACGGACATCGCCGTGTTCACCGACGGCGCCATTCGCCACACCGCGGTCATACCGATAGCCGGCGACCAGGTGACCAGCGACATCGCCATGGCCCTGCGCACGCCCATCAAGCACGCCGAGGCCATCAAGGTGAAGCACGGCTGCGCCCTGACGCAGCTGGCAAGGCCAGAGGAGACCATCCTGGTGCCGGGCGCTGCCGAGCGGGCCCCCCGGGAACTGTCACGGCAGACCCTCGCCGAGGTGGTGGAGCCCCGCTACGAGGAGCTGTTCACCCTGGTGCAGGCGGAACTGCGGCGCAGCGGCCACGAGGAGATGGTCGCCTCCGGCGTGGTGCTCACCGGCGGCGCCGCCAAGATGGAGGGGCTGGTGGAACTCGCCGAGGAGATATTCCACATGCCGGTGTGCATCGGCGCACCGCGCCACCTGTGCGGCCTGACCGACGCCGCCCGAAGTCCGATCTACGCCACCGGCATCGGCCTGGCGCTGTACGGCTTCGAGCAAGAGACGCAAGACGGCCCCGGCGGGTCGCTGGGACGGTGGCGCTGGCCCCGCCTCGGATCCGCCGGCGGCGTCGTGCAGGCCGTCCGCCGCTGGCTGCAAGACAGCCTGTAGCGGCAAGCGGCACAAGAGACGGAACCCAGGAACACAGCCTCAAGGAGACGAGAGATGGCCCCGCCAAGCGAAGCGAACCCGGACGCGCAACCGGGAAACGGCGAACTGACCTTCGAGCCGGCCACCGCGCCGCGCAACGCGCAGATCAAGGTGGTGGGCGTCGGCGGCGGCGGCGGCAACGCCGTGCAGCACATGGTGGCCGATGCGCTGGACGGCGTCGAGTACATCGCCGCCAACACCGACGACCAGGCGCTGCGCAACCTCGCCGGCCCGAACACGCTGCAGCTCGGCGCCGCCCAGACCAAGGGCCTCGGCGCCGGGGCGGACCCGGAAGTCGGCCGCGCTTCCGCGGCGGCAGACCGAGAGGCCATCGTGCATGCCCTGGATGGCGCCGACATGGTGTTCATCACCGCCGGCATGGGCGGCGGAACGGGAACCGGCGCCGCGCCGGTGATCGCGGAGATCGCCAAGGGCCTCGACATTCTGACCGTCGCCGTGGTCACCAAGCCCTTCGACTTCGAGAACCGCACCCGCGTCGCCGAGGAGGGCATCGCGGCGCTGCGCGCCAACGTGGACTCGCTGATCGCCATCCCCAACGACAAGGTCCTGGACGTGCTCGGCGACGATGCCGACATGGAGGAAGCCTTCGCGGCGGCCAACGAGGTGCTGCGCGGCGCCGTGCAAGGCGTGGCGGACGTCATTTTGCGGCCGGGCAAGATCAATGCGGACTTCCGAGACGTGCGCACCGTCATGTCCGAAGGCGGCATGGCCATCATGGGCACCGGCCAAGCCGCCGGCGACGACCGGGCGAAGCAGGCCACGGAACGCGCCATCCACAACCCGCTGCTCGACGACGTCGACTTGCGGGGCGCCCGCGCGGTGCTCGTGAACGCCACGACGTCGCCGTCGGCGAACATGACGGTGCGCGAGTTCCGCATCGTCGGCGACACCATCCGCGAGCTCACCACGCCGCAGAGCACGGTGATCGTCGGCATGGTCTACGACCCCACGGTTGGCGAGGAGATGCGGGTGACCGTGGTGGCGACGGGCCTCGGCGGCAGCAACCGGCCCGGCATCGACCGGCCGGAGATAGCGGTCGACAACACCCGGGCGGCGCCGCCGGCGCGAGCTGCCCGCAGCGGCGGCTACGACGAGCGCGAAACGCGCGCGGCGCCGGCGCAGCGGGCCGTCGGCAGCGACGTCGATCCCCGTCATCAGGAGCTGCTCGACTACGACGAGCTGATGGAGAAGGTGCCGACCTTCATCCGCCGCCAGGCCCAGTAGCCGCGCCCGCCGCCGAGGACCCGACAATGGCCCCACCCGACGACCTGCCTCTCGCGTTCGAACCGGTCGCCGCGCCGCCCACGGCCCGCATCGTCGTGGTGGGCGTCGGCGGCGGCGGCGGCAACGCCGTGGCCCACATGGCGGCCCACGCCGTGGACGGCGTGCGCTACATCGCGGCGAACACCGACGACCAGGCCTTGCGCAACCTGCCGGTGCCGAACACGCTGCAACTCGGCGCCGCCCGCACCCGAGGGCTGGGCGCCGGGGCGGACCCGGCGGTAGGCCGCGCCGCGGCGGTGGAGGACCGGGAGCTGATCCAGCGGGCGCTGGAGGGCGCCGACATGGTGTTCGTGGCCGCCGGCATGGGCGGCGGCACCGGCACCGGCGCCGCGCCGGTGGTGGCCCATGTGGCCAAGGCGCTGGACATTCTGACCGTGGCGGTGGTGACCCGGCCGTTCTGCTTCGAGAACCGCAGCCGCATCGCCGACGAGGGCATAGGCGATCTGCGCTCCCAGGTGGACTCCTTGATCGCCATCCCCAACGATCGGCTGCTGGACACCCTCGGCGACGACGCGAGCCTCGAGAGCGCCTTCGCCGCCGCCAACGAGGTGCTGCGCGGCGCCGTCGAGGGCATCGCCGACATCGTGCTGCGCCCGGGGCTGATCAATGCGGATTTCCAGGATGTCCGGCGGGTCATGTCCTACAGCGGCGTGGCCGTGCTCGGCACCGGGCAGAGCCGGGGAGCGGGCCGCGTGCGCGAGGCCATCGACGCGGCGATCAGGAACCCCATCCTCGAGGACGTCGCGCTGCGGGACGCCCGGGGCGTGCTCGTGAACGTGACCATGCAGCGCGAGTCCGTGCGGGAGTTCCGCGAGGTCGGCGCGACCATTCGGCAACTTACCAATCCGCAGAGCAAGGTGATCCTCGGCTTGGTGAAGGCCCCGGAGCTCGGCGAGGAGCTGCGCGTGACCGTGGTCGCCACCGGCCTAGGCCAGGAGGCCCAGACGCGCTCCCGGCGAGGACCCGCCCGGAGCCAGCGCAGCCGCGCCGAGGCGCCGTCGCCAGTCGAGGACCCGCCCCTGGACGTCGCATCGTTCCTTGCACGGCGGGCGTGAAACGGCCACCGGGGACTGCCACCGGCGTCGAAAACAAGGGAAACAAAACGTTACAGATTCGCCCGCTGCCTGCTGCTAAGGTGCGTCGCGGATGGGCGGCGGCCGCGTCATGCGCTGTCGCGTTTGGCCGCAGCCGGGCAAGGGCGAGGGCCAGTGATCGCGCAAAGAACAGTCCGCAGGGCAGTCGACGTCGCCGGCATCGGGCTCCATTCCGGGGCGCGGGTGCGGGCGACCATCGGCCCGGCGCCGCCGGACACCGGCATCGTGTTTCGTCGCGGCGACGTGTGCCCGCCCGCGACCATCAAGGCGTGTCCCGCCAACGTCGTGGATACCCAGCTTGCCGTCACGCTGGAGCACCAGGGCGTTCGGGTCGCCACCGTGGAACATCTCATGGCGGCGTTGGCAGGCGCCGGCATCGACAATGCGGTGGTCGACGTCGCCGGCCCGGAACTGCCGATCATGGACGGCAGCGCCGCGCTGTTCACGGATCGCCTGGAGCAGGCGGGCTCGGTGGACCAGGAAGTGCCGCGGCGCTATCTCAAGGTCGTCCGCGAGGTGTGCTATCGGGACGGCGACGCCGTGGCCAAGCTGGCACCGCACGACGGCTTCCGCGCCGAGTACACGATGCGCTACGACCACCCGTACTTCGGCAGTGCGGCAAACGGCAGCGCGCCCCGCCAGCACGCGGCCGTGGACTTCTCCACCGCCAGCTTCCGGGAGGACTTGAGCCGGGCACGGACGTTCGGCTTCCTCGCGGACATCGAGCGGCTTTGGCGGGATGGGCTGGCCCGTGGCGGCAGCCTCGACAATGCCATCGTCATCGACGACCACGGCGTTCTCAACGACGGCGGCTTGCGCTTCAGCGACGAACTGCCCAAGCACAAGATACTGGACGCCATCGGGGACCTGTTTCTCTGCGGCTTTCCCGTGCTCGGCGCGTTCACCGGCTACCAGTCCGGCCACGCTTCCAACCACGGCCTGCTGCGCCGCCTGCTGCGGGAGGGCGGCGCCTACGAGATCGTCACCGGCTAGCGGTGCCCGGCGCGTCGGCACGATGTGCCTGCGGCAGAGCGAGCTGGCGGCCAGGGTCCGCATCCCACGCCGTACGGCAGGATGCGCTCGTAGCCGTCGCCTGGATGGAACGTCGCAGGCTAATTCGTAGGCCCGCTCTCGGTCGACATGGCCGTAGCGGGCCATGTTGTCGACGCAATGGCGTGCTCCTGCGAGCAGGGGACGGTGCGCTGCATCGGAAACGACCTTCGCTGCCGCTGACGAGCAGTTCCGTCAGTCTTCCGGGCTTCCTGCCGGGGGCTAAGAGCGGTCGTCGACGTACTTGTCGTTGTCCGACAGGATGGCGTCGAACATTTGCACATCCAAGCCGAGTTTCCTGCACAAGCTGGCGATGGCACGGATGTCCTTGGGCAGGCAAGCGCCGCCGAAGCCGCGCATGTTCCGGTTGCACGTCAGGTATTTGTCGTGAATGTGGCGGCGCAGAACCATGCTGTCCTTGATGGTCGTGTAGTCGGCGTCGTAGTGCTGGCATATCTCGTAGAAGTCGTTGGCGAAGGTGACGAGCATGGCGTTGTAGACGTTGCCGAAGTACTTCGCCAGTTCGGCCTCGGTAGGCGTCACGTGGCGAAACGCATCTGGAAGAGAACCGTGGGATTTCTTGATCTGCGCAAAGTCCTCCTTGGAGTCGGCGCCGACGATGCAGACGTCGTGGTTGTCTACGAAGTCGGAGAGCGCCGTGCGCTCGCGGAGGAACTCGGGCACATGGGCGAAACGGCACCGGGGGTGTTTGCGCTGCAAACCGACGGTAGTGCCGGGGGTCACTGTGGACTTCAAGACGACGATGCCGGCAAAGCCGTGCGCCGCAAGTTCGTCCGCGACCGAACGCACCGCCGTCGTGTCGCACGCGCCGTCTTCGGCGGAGGGGGTGTCGACGCAGACGTAGGCGATGTCGGCGTCGAGGATGGCCTCTATGCTGGTCGCGAGCTTCTTGTCGTGGACGCTGACCCGATGCCCGACCTTGTCGAATCCATGCGCCAGCGCGCTGCCGACAGTGCCCATGCCGACGATGCCGATGTGCATGGGCCAACCGCTCCGATGCCGTCTTGTCGGACGGATCATAGCCCCAACCGAGCGTTGAACAGCACTCGTTGACAGCGCTGGAGGTGCTACATTCCTGCCCGCGGTGCGGGGCCTCCCGACTGGCCGGCGACGGCGCACCGGCGTGAGCCGCTAGGATGCACGATGCCCACAGCAACCGGCGCCGCTAGGCGTGTTCTGGTGATTGGCCCGTCGCCGCACACGGACAGCGGCGCCAGGATTTCCTTCGAGCTGCTGCTGGGCTATCTCCAGGGACAGGCTGGTCTGGCGGTGTCCCATTACGATCTGCCGGTCCATCGGCCCCTCTACCAGGACGACGGTACCCCGGGCCCTCTCTGCCAAGGGGCCACGTTGCGCAGAGCGTTGGCGGCCTTGCGCCAGCTGCCGAGACACGATGCGGTGCTGCTGTTCGGCACCGTGGACCTGTGCTTCACCTACGGCTTGGCCTTCGTGCTTGGCGCGGCTCTGTTCCGCAAGCACTGCGCCATGCGCATCACTGGCGGTCGGGCGCGATTCTCGACGGACAAGGTGCCGCGCCTGGTTCGGCCGGTCTGCTTCTCGATCGCGCGTCTGGTCGCGGTCATCTCGATACAGACCGAGATCGCCCGGGAGGACCTGCCGGCGCTGCTGCAGGGGAAGCTGGCGCCGGTGCGGGGATATCGGCCAGGTCCCGCCGTTCGCCGTGCCGCCCGGCGCCGGGGCCGTCGCATGCGCTTGGCGTTCGTAATTCGGGCGGACCCGGCCAAGGGCGAGGCCGTGCTCGGCGACGCCCTAGCCCGCCTGGACGACCACGCCGACCGCCTGGAGCTGCACGTCTATGGCAGGCCTCTGGCCCTGGGGCAGGCGTTCGCTGGCGTTCCGACGACGCTGCACGGCTACTTGCCGAACGATCGGCTGCGGCAGGCGCTGGCCGGCAGCGACGTGCTGCTGTTCCCTAGCTGCTATCCGTTCGAGGGCCATCCCGGAGTCGTCATCGAGGCGTTCATGGCCGGCGTCCCCGTGATCGCCACCGACTTGCCCGGGCCTCGGGAGATCGTCGAGCACGGCGTCAACGGCTTGATCGTGCCGGTTGGGGATGCCCCGGCACTGGCGAGCGCGATGCGGCAGTTGGCTTCGGACGAATATCTGCGCGAACGGCTGGCTCGCGGCGCGCTCGCGTCCGGTCGTCGTTTCGACCAGGCGCGCGTGGTGCCGGAGCTGGTGGCGACCCTCGGCCTTCTGCCGCAGCAGCGGGTTGGCTGACGCGCCCCTGAAGCCTGGCCCCATCGGAATGGCGGCCACCGACTGGGCTCGCAAGCCTGGACGGTCCGAGGCGCAGCTAGTACCAAAGCCATATTGGAGTGATGGTTCAGATCGGCAACCGTGCCGCCAGCTCATCCATCATTGCAGTCGGGTTGGCCCACTAGCCCCGGGCCAGCAGCACGGCGCCCACCACGGCTGCCGCCAGAGCCGCGGCCGTCGATACCGGAGCGTCGGTCGCCAAGGGGCCGTCGAAGGCCGCCAGCACGTCCCGCAGCGGCTGCCAAAGCAGGGCCGCCGCCGCCAGCAGAAGGCCGATGCCGGCAGCACGGCGCCGCCGCGTTCGCCGCCGCTGCCCGTCCAGCGCCGCGGTCAGCCGCGCCATCGCCTGCTGCTGGGCGTTCGCCAGCCGGTGCAGATCGCCGAGCTGGCGCGCCGCAGCGGCCACCGTCTGCGGCAGCGTCGGCAGTTCCAGAAGCAGCGTCGGCGCACTGTCCGCCACGGCCTTGGCAAAGGCGCGGATGCCGTAGCGCTGGCGCATCCAAGTTTCCATGAAGGGCTTGGCCGTGGACCACAGGTCCAGGTCGGGATAGAGCTGGCGGCCGAGCCCCTCGATGTTCAGCAGCGTCTTCTGCAGCAGCACCAGCTGCGGCTGCACGGCCATGTCGAAGCGGCGGGCGGTCTGGAACAGCGCCACCAGGAACGCGCCGAACGATATTTCCTTCAACGGCCGCTGGAACAACGGTTCGCAGAGAGCGCGGATGACCGCCTCGAACTCGGCAGCGTCCGTTTCCGGCGGCACCCAGCCGGATTCGATGTGCAGCTCGGCGATGCGCCCGTAGTCGCGGTTGAAGAACGCGACGATGTTGCGCGCCAGATAGCTCTGGTCCGCCGTCGTCAGCGAGCCGATGATGGCGCAGTCGACGGCGATGTAGCTGGGGTTGGCGGGATCGCGGATGTCCACGAAGATGTTGCCGGGGTGCATGTCCGCATGGAAGAAGTTGTGCTCGAACACCTGCTTGAAGAAGGTCTCCACGCCGCGTTCGGCGAGCTTCTCCATGTTCGTGCCGGCGCGCTTGAGCGCGTCGGTGTCCGCAATCGGCGTGCCGTAGACGCGCTCCGCCACCAGCACCGATTGGGTACAGCGCTGCCAGTACACTTCCGGCGCGTAGAGCAGCGGCGAGCCGGCGAAGTTGCGCCGCAGCGTCGCCGTGTTGGCCGCCTCCTTGAGCAGATCGAGCTCCCCCGAGACGACGCGCTCGTAGTCCGCCACCACGGCCCGCAGCCGCAGCCGCCGCGCTTCCCTGGAGGCCCGCTCCAGCAGCGCCGCCAACATGTGGATAAGCGCCAGGTCCTTGCGGATCACGCGCTCGATGCGGGGCCGGATGACCTTCACCACCACCGCTTCGCCGTCGTGCGTGGTGGCGGCATGCACCTGCGCCAGCGACGCCGACGCCAGCGGCGTCGAGTCGAAGCTCGCGAACAGCGCATCGATGGGCTCGCCGAGGCTGCGTTCCACCGTGGCCACCGCCACCGCTCCCGGAAACGGCGGCACCTGATCCTGCAACAGCGCCAGCTCGTCGGCGTAGTCCGGCGGCAGGAGGTCCCGGCGAGTGGAGAGAATCTGCCCGAACTTGACGAAGATCGGCCCCAAGTGCTCGAGGGCCTCGCGCAGACGCACGGCGTCTGCTTTGGCCGGGGCCGGCAGCAGGCCAAGCGGCGAGTAGCGGTACCACGCTGGCTGGCCCAAGGCGCGAACCAGATTGCGGTCCAGCCGGTAGCGCAGCACCGTGAGCAGGATCTTCGCCATCCGGCCAAGGCGCGTCATGCCGCTACCAGAACCATCTCTTCGGAGCCTTGGATCGGCAGCCGCGACGCCATCGCCGCCACTGCCGCTGACGGCCTACTCGCCTCCCGAGCCAGCCTCCAGTTCCCGCACTCGGGCTTCGAGGGCGGCGACCCGCTCGGCCAGCGCCGCCAGCTGCGCGGCGTGCTCGTCGCTGCGGGCGAAGTAGTCCTGCGCCTTGTCCCGAACCGCCCGGCCAACGCCCTCGGCGGCCGAACGCGCCGCCTGCACCCCCACCCGCATCGCGTCCCCGGCATCTTCCGCGAGGTGGCTCACGGAGTCCGGCAGCTGCAGGTGGGGCCGGAAGGCGGTACGGAAATCCTCGAACATGGCCTCGTCGCCGACGACGGCGACGCGCTCTGCGGCCTGGTCGCTGGCGAAAGCGCGCAGCAGGGCGGGCAGCGAACCCCGCACCGTCACGTCCGCATCGGCGTCGTCCTCGACCGACGCGTCGACGGCGACCGCGCCGGCCTCGAACCGCAGCCGCCAGCGCTGGCCGACGGTCTCGAGCAGCATCGTCTTCCCCGCCAGACGGCCGGTCGCGTCCCGGGCGTCTTCGTTGGCGCGGATGGCCGCGGCCAAGGCAAGCCGCAAGGCATCGGCAAAAGGACTCATCGCTTGAACCCCCTGTGGATGGCGGCCGCACCGGCCGCCAGGTTGTGGCAGGTCACGTCGCCAAGGCCGGCGGAGCGCAGCATGGCCGCGAAGGCGTCCTGCCGCGGATGGCGGTCGATGGACTCGACCAGGTAGCGGTACGGGGCCGCGCTGCCCGCGACCAGGCGCCCCAGCCACGGCCAGCAGGCCTTGAGGGCGGCGTAGCCAGGCGCCAGCAGCGGATTGGCGACGGTGGAGAACTCCAACACCACCGCGGCGCCGCCTGCCGCGAGCACCCGCGCCATTTCCTCGAGGCCGGCCGCCTGATCCGTGAAGTTGCGGACGCCGAAGGCAACGATCAGCGCGTCGAAGGTGCCGTCGGCGAAAGGCAGCGCCGCGGCGTCCGCCTGGGCGAACCGGACGTTGGCGCAGCCGCGGTTCAAGAGCCGCTCCCGTCCCGCCTCCAGCATCCGGGCGTTGATGTCCGCCAGCACCACCTCTCCGCCGGCGCCCACCTGCCGCGCAGCCAGCGCCGCCACGTCGCCGGTGCCGCCAGCCAGGTCCAGGACGCGCTTGCCGGGGCGCAACCGGGCCATTTCCACGGCCGCGCGCTTGAACAGACGATGGCTGCCCAGGGACATCAGATCGTTCATGGCGTCGTAGCGTTCGGCGGCGGCATCGAACACGCCGGCGACGCGGCGCGTCTTCTCCGCCGGCGACACCCGCACGGCGCCGAAGTCGACCTGGCCCGTCCTCCGCGCTCGCTGCACCTGCGGCCCTTGCTGCATAGGCCCCCCGCACTCCGCTGCCGCCCGAAGTGTGGCCGAAGGCCCGACAAGCGGCAAGGCGCGTCAGCCTAGCCGTTCCTTGGCCAGGCCCGCGAGATTGGTGACGCGGATGCGTTCCGCCAAGGGATAGGTGTCCTGGCCGGGGCAGACGATGGTGACCTGGTCGATGCCCAGACTTTCCAACGCCGCCCGCATGGAACGGGTGGCCTTGGGCGCAGACGAGTATCCTGAACTCGAACGCCACCTTGCGCCCCCCGGGACGGAGCTGGCACTTCCATAAGGTCGAATTCCATGAAAATCCAAAGTCCGGCGTTGGATTTTCGTGGATGACGGGAGCGTCGTCGACGGCCGCTATGCGGCCTCGCTTACGTCCGCCAGCGGGTGCCGTGGCGGGTGTCTTCGAGGGCGATCCCTTGCGCTGCCAGCTCGGCGCGGATCGCGTCGGCGCGCTGGAAGTTCCGGGCCTTGCGGGCGGCTTCCCGTTCGGCGACAAGACGCTCCACGGCTGCCGCGTCCACCTGCGGCGCGTCTTGGAAGTAGGCACTCGGCTGCCGCGCCAGAAGGCCGAGCAGCCAGCCGCCGGCCAGCAGCCGCTCGCGCTGCTCGCGGACCTCCTTCGGGCTCTCGGCGCGACGCAGATCCGCCGCCAGCTGGTGCAGCGCGGCCAGCGCCCGTGGCGTGTTGACGTCGTCGCAGAGGGCGGCCAGCACCGGGCCGGGAAACGCCGGCGCCGGCGCTTTCGCGTACTCGGCCTGGCTCGTGGCCCCGCCGTTGCCGTCGCCTTCGCCGCGATGGCGCAGGGCGCCGTAGAGCGAATCCAAGCTGGCGCTCGCCTGGGCCAGCAGGCCGTCGGTCCACGCCAGGCTCTGCCGGTAGTGGCCGGAGAGCAGCGCGTAGCGCAGCGTCTCGCCGTGGTGCCGCGCCAACAGCTCGCGGATGGTCACCACGTTGCCCACGCTCTTGGCCATCTTCGCGGCGCCGAAGGTGAGCATGCCGTTGTGCAGCCAGTAGCGCACGCTCGGGGCGCCGCCGTTCAGGCAGCGGCTTTGGGCGCACTCGTTCTCGTGGTGCGGGAAGGCGAGATCGCTGCCGCCGCCGTGGATGTCGATGACCGCGCCGAGATGCTTGTCGATCATCGCCGAGCACTCGATGTGCCAGCCGGGGCGCCCGCGTCCCCAGGGACTGTCCCAGCCCGGCAGTTCGGCAGGGGACGGCTTCCAGAGCACGAAGTCCTTGGGGTCCTTCTTGTACGGCGCCACCTCCACCCGGGCGCCGTCGCGCATCTCCGCCAGGCTGCGTCTGGCGAGCGAGCCGTACTCCGGATCCGAGGGCACGTGGAACAGCACATGGCCCTCGGCCTGGTAGGCGTGGCGGAGGCCGATCAGGCGTTCGATCATGGCGACGATCTCGGCGATGTGATCGGTGGCCCGGGGCTCGACGTCCGGCGCCAGCACGCCCAGCGCCGCCACGTCCCGTCGGTACTCGGCCGCGTAGGCGGCGGCGAGGTCGCCGATGGGGCGGCCGGTCTCCGCCGCCGCGGCGTTGATCTTGTCGTCCACGTCGGTGATGTTGCGGACGTACTTCACCCGGGGATAGACGGCCCGCAGCAGCCGCACGAGCACGTCGAAGGCCACCGCCGGCACGCCATTGCCGATGTGCGCCAGGCCGTACACCGTGGGGCCGCAGACGTAGACGCTCACCTCGCCCGGCAGGCGCGGCTCGAAGCGCTCCTTGGCCCCGGAGCGGGTGTTGTGAAGGCGGATTTCCACGATGCGCCCGCAGGGACGAAGACCATTGCGGCCGTGCTGGTGGCGTAGTCTAGCCCAGCGGTTCTGCCAGCGCCCATCCGCGCCGACTGGCGCGTCAGCCCTCACACCGCAAGGTCAGCCGAAGCGTTCGGCCAGATAGGCGTACACCGCTCGCAGGCCCATCGCTTCGCCGCCCGACGGGCGGGCGGGCCGCGGCGCCAGGTTCCAGGCCATCACGTCCAGGTGCAGCCAGGGCGCATCGCCCACGAAGCGCTCGAGGAACAGCGCCGCGGCGATGGCGCCGCCGTAGCCGCTCTCGGTGCCGGCTGGCACGTTGCCGAGGTCCGCCACTTCGCTCTCGATCCAGCGTCGATAGGGCGCGAACAGCGGCAGGCGCCAGAGCGGGTCCTCCGCCTTGAGCGCTGCCGCGGCGACATCCGCCGCCAGCGCGTCGTCGTTGGCGAACAGCGCCGGCAGGTCCGGGCCCAGGGCGACCCGGGCGGCACCGGTCAAGGTGGCGAAGTCCACCAGCAGCGCCGGCGCTTCCCGGGCCGCCAGCGCCAGCGCGTCGGCCAGCACCAGCCGCCCCTCGGCGTCGGTGTTGCCGACCTCCACGCTGAGCCCCGCGTAGGTGCGAATCACGTCGCCGGGCCGGAACGCCTGGCCGGAGACGGCGTTCTCCACCGCCGGCACCAGCACCCGCAGGCGCACCGGCAGCTCCCGCGCCATGACCAGCTGCGCCAGCGCCAGCACGTGCGCCGCGCCGCCCATGTCCTTCTTCATCAAGCGCATGCCCGCGGCGGGCTTGAGATCCAGGCCGCCGCTGTCGAAACACACGCCCTTGCCCACGAGGGTCACCTTGGGGTGCTCCGGCGAACCCCAGCGCAAATCGATCAGCCGCGGCGCCGAGGCGCTGGCGCGGCCGACCGCATGCACCGCCTCGAATCCGCGGCGAAGCAGCGCGACGCCGGTGGTGGCTTCGACCGTCGCGCCGTGCCGGGCGGCGACGGCGCGGGCGGCGGCTTCCAGATCGTGCGGCAGCATGTCCGCCGCCGGCGTGTTGACGAGGTCCCGGCACAGGACGAGCGCACGCCACTCGTCGAGCAGCGCCGGATTGCCTACCAGCAGCCGCGGCATGGCCCGGGGCTTGGACTTGTAGGCGTCGAACCGGTAGCCGCCCAGCGCCCAGCCGAGGGCCAGCTTGTCCGCGTAGGCGCCGGCGTTGGCCAGGCGGTAGTCCATGGGCGGCAGCTTGGCAGCCAAGGCGCCCAAGCTCGCCAGAGACGGCTGCTCGCCGACGCCGGCAACCACTCGGCCGACTCCGCCGTCGGCGTCCGGCAGCAGCGCGAACTCGCCTGCGGCCCCGGCGAAGCCAGCGGCGTCCAGCCAAGGGCCAACTGCCTCGTCCTGGGCTGCCCGCCAGGCCGCCAGCGCCGGTTCGGCGACCACCTCCACGGCCCTCGCCGGGCGGCCGTCGTCGAGAATCAGCACCGCACCGCTGCCCGGGCGAGCTCATCGGCGCGATAGCTGGACCGCACCAGCGGCCCCGCGGCCACCTCCTTGAAGCCCGCCGCCAGCCCCCACCGCCGATAGCGGGCGAACTCGTCCGGATGCACCCAGCGCGCCACCGGCAGGTGCGCCGGCGTCGGCTGCAGGTACTGGCCGAGGGTCAGCAGGTCCACGCCGTGGGCCTTCAAGTCGTCCATCGCCGTACGGATTTCGGCGTCGGTCTCGCCGAGGCCGAGCATCAGGCTGCTCTTGCAGGGTACGCCCAGGGCGCTGGCCGCCGCCAGCACCGAGAGCGTCTGCTGGTAGCCGGCGCGGGGGTCCCGCACCGGATGGGTGAGACGGCGCACCGTCTCCAGGTTCTGGGCGAACACGTCCACGCCGGCACCCACCACCGTTGCCACGGCGTCGAGGTCGCCGCGGAAGTCCGGCGTCAGCGCTTCCACCCTGGTGTTCGGGCAGTAGGCCTTCACGGCGCGAACGCAGGCCGCGTAGTGGGCGGCGCCGCCGTCCGCCAGATCGTCCCGGTCCACGGAGGTGAGCACCACGTAGCGCAGGCCCATGCGCCGCACCGAGTTCGCCGCGCGGGCCGGTTCGGCGGCATCGAGATGGCCCCGGGGGTTGCCGGTGTCCACGGCGCAGAAGCGGCAGGCGCGGGTGCAGACGCTGCCCATCAGCATGATGGTGGCGGTGCCGGCCGCCCAGCACTCGCCGATGTTGGGGCAGTGGGATTCCTCGCAGACGGTGGCGAGGCCGTGCTCACGCACGGCGCGGCGCACCGCGGCGGTGCGGCCGTCGCCGCCGAGGCGCACCCGCAGCCACGCCGGCTTCGGGCGGCGTTTCGGGCGGGGCTGCTCAAGGGATGGCGGCGCTCCACAGGCGCCGGGGTCGCTCTCGTTCGCCGACGGCCGGCGCTCGCGGGCGATGAGGCCGTCCTTGACGGCGCTGAATCCCTGCGGCGTGCGGTACTTGGCGCCGCTTGTCGGGGCGGGCGGGGGCATGGCGTCAGAACGCCGCGTTGCCCGGCACCCGGGGGAACGGGATGGCATCGCGGATGTTCTCCATGCCGGTGACGTACAGCACCAGCCGCTCGAAGCCCAGCCCGAAGCCAGCATGGGGCGCGCTGCCGTAGCGGCGCAGGTCCCGGTACCAGGCCAGCTCCTCCTGGGCTGCCTTCGCCATGTGCCCCAAGTGCCCCATGCGTTCGTCGAGCACCGCCAGCCGCTCTTCCCGCTGGCTGCCGCCGATGATCTCGCCGACCCCCGGCACCAGCACGTCCATCGCCGCCACGGTGCGCCCGTCGTCGTTGAGGCGCATGTAGAAGGCCTTGAGCTCCTTGGGGTAGTTCACCACCACCACCGGCCCTTGGCAGTGTTCCTCGGCGAGATAGCGCTCGTGCTCGGACTGCAAGTCCCGTCCCCAGGCCACCGGATGCTCGAAGCGGGCCGGCGCAGCCTCCAGAATGGCAATCGCCTCGCCGTACTCCAAGCGGACGAAATCGGCCCCGGCGACCCGCTCCAGGCGCTCGATCGCGGCCTTGTCGATGCGGTCCCGGAAGAACGCCAGGTCTTCGCCGTGGCGTTCGAGCAGCTCCCGGAAGATGGTCTTGAGGAAGTCCTCCGCCAGCGCGGCGAGGTCCTCCAAGTCGGCGAAGGCGATCTCGGGCTCGATCATCCAGAACTCGGCGAGATGCCGGCTGGTGTGGGAGTTCTCCGCCCGGAAGGTGGGGCCGAAGGTGTACACCTTGTCAAGGGCCAGGCAGTATGCCTCGGCATTGAGCTGGCCGGACACGGTGAGGAAGGCGTCGCGGCCGAAGAACCCGGGCTGCTTCGGCGCCGCCACCTGGAACAGTTCGCCAGCGCCCTCGCAGTCGCTGCCGGTGATGATCGGCGTCGCCACCCACAGGAAGCCGCGGCTGTCGAAGTAGCGGTGTACGGCCTGGGCCATGCCGTTGCGGACGCGGGCGACGGCGCCGAAGGTGTTGGTGCGCGGGCGCAGGTGCGCGACGTTGCGCAGCTGCTCGAAGGTGTGGCGCTTCTTGGCGATGGGATAGGTCTCCGGGTGCTCGACGGAACCGACCACGCGCACCGCCGTGGCCTTGAGCTCCCACGCCTGGCCGCGGCCCGGGGACTCCGCCACCGTGCCGGCAGCGGCAACGGCGCAGCCGGCGGTGAGGCCAAGCACCTCGGCGTAGTTCGGCAGCGCTTCGTCCGCCACCAGCTGCAGGTCCGCCACGCAGGAGCCGTCGTTCAGCGCCACGAAGGAGAAGCCGCCCTTGGAGGAACGCCGGGACTTCACCCAGCCCCGCACCTCTACCTCGCGCCCTGGGGCGACGGCGCCGGCCAGCACCTCCCGTGCCGCCACCACGGGAACCGCCGCGGCCGTCATCGCGCCCCACCGAGGTCCGCCACTGCCGCGGCGCGTTCGGCGGCGTAGCGGCCCACGTCCACGTCGCTGCGGAACGGCGAGTGCCGCTCCTCGACGACGTCGATGTCCTCCTCGACGTAGCGCCGCTCCTCGCCCAGGTAGCGGGCCACCGCGGCACGGAACCCGGCATCGCGTATCCAGTGCGCGGAGTAGGTGGGCTTCGGCAGGTAGCCTCTGGCCAGCTTGTGGGCCCCTTGGGCGCCCGCTTCCACATGATTGAGGCCGGCGGCGATGGCGTAGTCGATGGCCTGGTAGTAGCACGTCTCGAAATGCAGGAAGCGGTGGTCTTCGAGGCAGCCCCAGTTGCGGCCGTAGAGCGTGTCGCCGCCGATGAAGTTGATGGCACCGGCGATGTAGCGGCCGTTGCGCTTGCACATGATCAGCAGCACCCGGTCCCCCATGCGTTCGCCGACCAGGCTGAAGAAGGCGCGGTTGAGGTAGGGCGCGCCCCACTTGCGATTGCCCGTATCCCGGTAGAAGGCGTAGAAGGCGTCCCACTGCGCCTCCGTGATGGCGCCGCTCAAGCACTCGACGGCGATGCCGCCGGCCAGCGCTTCGCGCCGCTCGCGGCGGATGTTCTTGCGCTTCTTGGACGACAGCTCGGCCAGGAAGTCCTCAAAGGCGCCGTAGCCGTTGTTGCGCCAGTGGAACTGGGTGTCGATGCGCGCCAGACAGCCGAGGCCGGCCGCCAGACGCTGCTCCGCTTCGGGCATGAAGGTGATGTGCAGGGAGCTGACGCCGCTGCGCTCCGCCACCTCGATGGCGACGCCGAGCAGCTGCCGGCCCACTGCTTCCTTCCCTTCGCCGGCGCCGTTCCCCTCCGCGCTCTCTGCATCCGCGACCAGCAGCCGCGGCCCGGTGGCTGGCGTGAACGGCACGCTCGCTTGCAGCTTCGGGTAGTAGCGGCCGCCGGCCCGGTAGAAGGCTTCCGCCCAGCCGCCGTCGAACACGTACTCGCCCCGGGAGTGGGACTTCAAGTACATCGGCATCACGCCGATGGCGTCGTCGACGCCGCCTTCCGCCGGCGAGAGCACGACGTGGAAGGGCTGCCAGCCGGTCTTGGCCGCAACGCTGCCGCTCTCTTCCAAAGCGGACAGGAAGGCGTGGTCCAGAAACGGGTTGTACGTCTGACTGGGAGGATTGGCGCAACGGTTCCACGCCGCGGCGTCGATGGCGCCGATGTCGTGCAGAACTCTGGCAGCCCGTTGCGGCAAGAGAGGCCCCACCAACGTTGCGCGAGTGGCGGCATTGTAGCCGGCAGTGCGCCGAACACGACGCCTCGGCCGGGGCGTGGCCGGGCCGGCTTCGGTGTCCTGGGCGAAAGTGTGCCGGCGGCCCTCGCCGCGCTGCCGGCCTACCGACGTGGCGGCTTGGGAGGCGGCGGCCGATCAGGCGGCGGTGGCGGCGGCTTGGGCGGCGGTGGCGGCTTCGGGTCGGGCGGCCGTGGCGGCCTCGACGCCTCTTCTGTGGGTTCAATGCGCGACGGCATACTCGTGGCCCAACACGGAATAGGCTTCTTCGGCGCATCGCTCGTTGAGCCGCCGCTTCGCGGTCAGGTGGGCCGGCACGCGGGCCGTGGCCTGCTCCTCCTGTCGTTGCAGGAGTTGTATCTCCCGCCACGCATCGGCCTCGTCCAAGCTCTCCAACCGCGCCCAGAGATCGCGCCAGCGCAGCGCCAGGTCCGCACAGCCGTCCCTTGCGGCCTCCATCATGGCCGCTTTGGATGCATGGCCGTAGTAGGAAGTCCACACTGCCGCTGCCGCTACGACGCCGGCGAGACCCTCCGCCACGCCAGCAGGCGCGTTGAACAGCAGGGTGCCCACGGCCCCGGTGGAACCAAGGGCCACCAGCGCCATCAGCCCCATGTGCCAGCGTTGCAGGCGCGCCGCCATCGCCGCGTAGTACCGCGACAGCCGTTCGGCGTCCAGCAGACCCAGCCAAGCCTGCGAGATGTTGTGGTCGCTCGCCATGCCCGCACTTTAGGCTTGCCTCGCGGGCTGGTCAAACGATGCCGCTGGCCAACGGCCGCGGCCAACGGCCGCGCCAACGGCCGCGGCCAACGGGCCGCGGACTGCCATCCCGCCTCGTGCTAACGTGCCGCACCTCACCGCTTGGGCCGAGGAGCGCCATGACGGTCACCCGAGCCGCCCTGCTGCTGGCCGTGGCCGCCGCGATCGCGGCCTTCTTCGTCTTCGACCTCGGCCGCTTCCTGAGCCTCGAGTTCTTCGCCGCCCAGCGCGAGGCGATTGCGGCCTTCGAGGCGGCCAATCCGCTGCTGGCGGCGGCGGCGTTCTTCCTGCTCTACGTGGCGGTGGCGGCGCTGTCGCTGCCGGGGGCGGCGTTGCTGACGCTGGCGGCAGGGGCGGTGTTCGGCCTGGCGCAAGGGTTCGTGCTGGTCTCCTTCGCCAGCAGCCTGGGGGCCGCCTGCGCGTTTCTGATCGCCCGCTACCTGCTGCGGGATCTGGTGCGGCGGCGCTTCGCCAGCCAGCTCGCGGCCATAGACCGCGGCATCGAGAAGGACGGCGCCTTCTACCTGTTCGCCCTGCGGCTGGTGCCGGCCTTTCCGTTCTTCGCCGTCAACCTGGCGATGGCGGTCACTCCCATCCGCGCCTGGACCTTCTACTGGGTGAGCCAGGCGGGGATGCTTGCCGGCACCGTCGTGTACGTCAACGCCGGCGTCCAGCTGGGGCAGATCGACTCGCTGGCCGGCATTCTGTCGTGGCCGCTCCTGGCGTCCTTCGCGCTGCTCGGCGTGTTCCCGCTGCTGGCGAAGAAGCTGCTCGATGCCTTCAAGGCCCGGGCCGTCCTGCGCCGCTTCAAGAAGCCGCGGCGCTTCGACGCCAACCTGGTGGTGGTCGGCGCCGGCTCCGGCGGCCTGGTGGCGGCGCTGATCGCCGCCACGGTGAAGGCCAAGGTGACGCTGATCGAACGCCACCGCATGGGCGGCGACTGCCTGAACACCGGCTGCGTGCCCAGCAAGTCGCTGCTGCGCTCCGCCAAGATGCTCTCCTACGCGGCCCGGGCCAAGGAGTTCGGCCTCGCCAGCGCCCAGGTGGAGTTCGACTTCGCCACGGTGATGGAACGGGTGCAGCGCGTCATCGCCGCCATCGCGCCCAACGATTCGGTGGAGCGCTACGCCAGCCTCGGCGTGGACTGCGTCCTGGGCGACGCCACCATCGCCTCGCCCTACGAAGTGCGCGTCGGCGAACGGCGGATCGCCACCCGCAACATCGTCCTGGCCACCGGCGGCAGTCCCTTCGTGCCGCCGATTCCGGGGCTGGCGGAGGCTGACTGCGTCACCTCCGACACCGTCTGGGAACTGCGCGAGCTGCCGCCGCGGCTGGTGGTCCTCGGCGGCGGGCCCATCGGCTGCGAACTCGCCCAGGCCTTCGCCCGCTTCGGCTCGACGGTCACGCAGGTGGAGCGCAACGGTCGGCTGCTGATGCGCGAAGACGAGGACGTGGCGGCCGTGCTGCAGGCCCAGTTCGCTGCCGAAGGCGTTCGCGTGCTCGCCAGCCACGTCGTCGAACGGGCAGAGACGGAGAACGGCGCGAAACGGCTGCTGTGCCGAGACGCCGCCGGCGCCGCGGTGGCCATCCCCTTCGACCTCATCCTGGTGGCCACGGGCCGGGCGCCCAACACCGCCGGCCTCGGCCTCGAGGAAGTCGGCGTGGCGCTGGACGAACGGGGCGCCGTGGCGGTGGACGAGTACCTGCGCACCAGCGTGCCCACCATCTACGCCTGCGGCGACGTCGCCGGCCCCTACCAGTTCACGCACACCGCGTCCCACCAGGCGTGGTACGCGGCCGTGAACCCCCTGTTCGGGCCGCTCAAGCGCTTCAAGGCGGACTACTCGGTGATTCCCTGGACCACCTTCACGGACCCGGAAGTGGCTCGCGTGGGCTTGAACGAGCAGGACGCCGAGCGCCAGGGCATTGCCGTCGAGGCCACCCGCTTCCACTTCGCGGACCTGGACCGGGCGCTGGCCGACGGCGAAGGCAGGGGCTTCGTGAAGGTGCTGACGCCGCCAGGCAAGGACAGAATCCTCGGCGCCACCATCGTCGGCCACCACGCCGGCGACCTGTTGGCGGAGTTCGTGGTCGCCATGAAGTGGGGCCTTGGCCTCAAGAAGCTGATGGGCACCATCCACGTCTACCCCACCCTCGCCGAAGCCGCCAAGTTCGCCGCCAGCACCTGGCGCAAGCGCCACGCGCCCGAGGGCCTTCTCGACTGGGTGGGCAGGTTCCACCGCTGGCGGCGCGGCGCGAGGCGCTAGGCAGTTTGCTTGCCGCTGGTGGTCGCCGGTTGCGTTCGTTGCGAGCGCGCCGCGCGGCGCTTGGCAGGGTTGATCGGCTGCCGGAGGCGTCTTGGCCGCGCAAAGCGCCCCACAATCATGCCTAGCGGCCAATGGCGCTGCCGGAAGGCCCAGACTGCTGACAGCCATCTAGGGCAGCGCAGATCGCTCGCAAACCATTGATCGCAGAAGGAAAGTTCAGAAAGCTCGACTTTCTTCGCCACAAGGGTTGACCCCCCCCCCCCCCCGTGGTTGGATAGCCGCGTTCGCGACGGAGGACCGTGCCTTCGGCTGGGGCCGGGCTGCTGGCCTGACTTCACCGACGGCAAACCGCTGGCTTCCTACTCCGGAGCGGTGCGGATTACGAAACTCAAGTAGGCGACTGCCGGAGGATCGACGATGGCGGAACAAACGACGACGACCAAGCAAGCGGCGGCGTGGAACCCGCCGCGGCTTAGGAGGCTCGGTATGCACGGCACTCGGACCGGGACGAAAGACGGCAGGGATAGCACTTGGGAAGTTTTTGGAGCGCCACCTGGCTGTCCCGAAGCAGCGAACTACCGGATGCCCACCTCGGGCGAGTCTCCGTCGACCCGTCCCTCCTGCCCGGGCTAGATCTAGCCAGCTGGCAGTCCAGGCGCCGCCCCGGCCTGCTCGGTCGGCGGGTCCGCCATCACCCGCAGCCGCACCATGCCGTCGGGCAGGAGCGGCACGCGCACGCGGATCAGCACCGGCAGGCGGTGGCCGCGCCACTCGGCCATCCACACCGAAACGCGGCGCGTGTTCCGCCGGGACTTGAACAGGTAGTCGCAGCGCTGGCTCGGCCCCGAGTAGTAGGGCGGGCGCTGCCGCAGCACGTCTTCCCCGACGCCGAGATTGGCAAGGCGATAGACGTGCTCGCCGTCGTGCAGCGTCGTCGCCGACGGCAGGCAGTGGGGCGCCAGGAAGGTCACGGAGACGAAGTCGGACCCCGGCGGCTTGGGCACTTCCTCGTGGCTGCCGTCCGGATGGCGGATGGTGGTGCGCCCGCCGAAGGAGAACAGCACGCGGCTCTCGGTGCCTTCGTCGCCCCGCAGCAGGTAGGCGTTGGTGCGCGGCTCGCCGTCCACGAAGCGTCCGGTGGCCACGAAGTGGCCGCGCCAGCGCAGGAAGCGCGACATCATCGGGCTGGTGGAGACGGCCCCGGAGAGCCGGTAGAGGTCCTCGTTGCGGCGCAGCCAGAGCACCAGCTGGCCGGCGTTTATCCAGGCTATCTGCGTGTCGTAGCGCCACTCGACCGCGGCCGCGGCCCGGGGCTGCGCCACCGCCGCCGGCAGCCACGCGGCGGTCGCTGCCGCCAGCGCCTTCGCCAGCAGCAGGCGCTTCGTCGTCAAGCGTGGCAAATCGGCACCATGTCCACGAACACCCCGGGGCGATGCTGCACCGGCATCCGCTCGCCGCCCCCGGGGCAGCGCACGAAGGGCTGGCAGCGGGGGTCCACGTCGGTGGAGCGAACGATCTCCACGCGCCGGAAGTGCTTGCGCATGCGGTCGAAGTAGTCGAGCCCCGGTTCGTGCATCAGCCGCGACACCGGATGCCGACTGCGGCGATCCACCGTATGTTCGCCCATGAGCGGCACTGGCAGCACGGCCACGCCGCCGCTGCCGAGGACGCGGCGGATCTCGCCGATGGCGCGGCGGTCGTCGCGAGGGTACTCCAACACGTGGGAGGCGAGCACGAAGTCGAAGCTGGCGTCCGCGAAAGGCAGCCGCTGGACATCGAATTGCCGGTCCACGTCCGGGCGCACCAGGTCGCCGGTGAGGTAGCTCGCGAAGCGCGCTTCGAGGTAGCGCCGCAGCGGCGGCTCCGGGGCGATGTGCAACGCTCGCTTGGCACCGGGCGCGAAGTCCGCAAGCAGCCGCCGCAGCACCAGGAACTGCAACCGTGCCCGTTCCAACGCGCCGCAGGCTGGGCACTTGGCGTCGCGCCGGGGCCCCTTGTCCTTGAACGGTCCGCGGTAGCCGCATATCGGGCACTCGAACCGCTCCTTGCGCACATGCGCCAGCCGGAACAAGGACGCCCGCCAGCGCTTGGCGGCGAGCTCGAGAGCGAGGCGTCCGGGGGGCATCAGCCAGCCCCCCGCAGGCGGGCTTCCAGTTCGTCGAGGGGCGCCGCCATGAGGGTCTCCGTCGGCGGCGGCGCCAGCGCTTGCGGCCGAAAGGCGGCGTCGATGCTGGCGGCGTGGCAGGCGCCGAGGCGCTCGAACTTCGCCAGCGCGTCGCGGTAGCGCCGATCGGGCTGGCCGATGCCGGCGTGAACCAGCGTCAGCGGCTTGCCGCTGCCGATGCACTCGCAGATCATCGCCATGCTGTCCACGGTGGCGAACAGCCGCTCGGCGGCGCCGATCAGAGCGCCGAGCACCCGCTCCGGCGCTTGGCTCCACCAAACGCCGTAGGCCAAGTGCCGGGGCGCGAGGCTGCCGGCCAGCGCCGCCTCGGCTGCCGCCCCGGTGCGCCGGGACGTGGACACCAGCCAGCGGATGCCGTGGCGTCCCGCGATGTCGTTCATCCATGCGCCCAGGCGCCGCCAATGCGCCGGCCGGTACGTCTTGCCTGCGCCGTTGCCGCCGCAGGCCATCAGCCACAGGGCTCCGCCAAGGCCGTGGGCGGCCCGGAAGCGGCAGCCGGCGGCAGCGGCCTCCCCCGGCAGGAGCGGGCTGGGGGCGATGTTCATGACGATGTTGGCGGCCTCCCCGGTGGGTTCGAGAGTCAGGTGCGCGGCGAAGCCCCGGGCATCGACGCGGCGCCGCGAGCCGATGAAGACGTTGGCGCACTGCCAGTGGCGGGCAAGCAGGACGTTGGCGGCTGCCGTGTTGCCTCCAGCCGAGATCACCACGTCCGGAGCAACCGCCGGCACGATGCCGCGATGGAACGCCTTGAAGCCCGCCAGGGCGCTCCTGCTGCCAGCGCGTTCCGTGCCGCCGCGGCTGGCGCGATTGGCGACCATCGGCAGCAGCGGGCGGCCGAGGGCCTTGGCGCGCATGGCGAGCGGCATTTCCTCCGCCCGCACGTCGAAACGTTCGCCCAGCCAGCGCACCAGCCCCCGGGACTGGTTGACGTGCCCCGGCAGGCCATCGGAGAGCACCAGTGCCGCCAGCGGCGTCATCGCAGCACCGACAGATACACATCCCGGGTGGCCGCCACCATGCGCTCGACGGTGAGCGTACGCTCCGCCCAGTCGAACGCGGCCGTCATGCGGGAACGGGCCGCAGGCAGGTCCGCCAAGCATCGGCCGAGCGCCTCGCCGAGCTCTTCGGGCAGGGCCAGATGCGCCGTCGGCAGCACGTCCACGGCGCCGGGAACCGGTGTCGCCACTACCGGCAGACGCGCCCGCAGCGCCTCGGCCATGGCGTAGCTGAAGCCCTCGCGCTCGGAGGCGAACACCATCAGGTCCGCGCCGGCCATGAGCCGGCGGGCGTCGTGCTGGAAGCCCGCCAGCGTCACCGGCTTGCCGGCCGCCAGTGCCGCCAGCGCTTGCCGTTGCGGCCCATCGCCGAGGATCAGCAGCTGGCCCAGGCCGTCGTGCCACAGGCGCACTAGCCGCAGCAGCCCCTTCGCCGGCACGAGGCGGCCCACGGCGACCGTGATCGGGCGGCCCGGCGGGATGCCGAACCGCCGCCGCAGGCAGGCCGCGGGAATCGGCGGCGGCGGCGCCTGGACGCCGTTCGGGATCACCGCCTTGCGCGGATGCTCCAGCCCCGCCAGCACGCCGTCGCTGACGCCGATCACGGCATCGAATTCGGCGTAGGCCGCGAGGCTGCGCTTGACGTTGTGTACGGTGCCCACCAGACGCGCCGGCGGACGGACGGCCGCCAGCAGATGGGCGGCCTTGCCGCCCTGGGCGTGGACCACCTCCGCCGCCGCCTCCCGGATCAGCCGCCGCAGCCGATGCCGCAGCAGCGGACTGCGCCGCCACCGCGCCAGGTCCAGCGGCAGGTAGCGCACCTCGGCATCGAGCCCGGCCTGGTAGCGGGGATGGCCGATGGCCGAGACCGTGTCGCCGAGCGCGGACAAGCCGTTGGCGAGATCCGCGAAATGCGTCTCCATGCCGCCGTCGTCGGCGCCGCCCATGAGCTGGCAGATGCGCACGGCCCACCCCTCCTTGGCGCTCGGTTCTTGACGTTCAGCGCTTCACGAAGCAGGCGCAGGCCACCTCGTAGGGGCGCACGAGGTACTGGAGCTTGCCCACGGAGCGCTTCCAGGCGGCCCAGCCGAGGAACGGCGCCGGCAGCCGCAGCAGGTGGCGCAGCAGCAGCGTCAGCGGCCGGCGGGCGAACTGTTCCCGATAGGAGCCGCCGACCACCACTGCGCCCCGTTCCAGACGACAGCTTGGGAACAGCGCCGCCAGCTCGGCCACGTTCGGGCGGAACATGGTGTCGATGGGGTCCCGGTGGTAGGGATAGCGATGCGGCACGGTCACCACCAGCCGCGTCCCTGGCGCTGCCAATGCGGCCAGCCGGGCTGCGAAGGCCGCCGGGTCCGGCACATGCTCCAGGACGTTGCAGCAGAGGATGGTGCGGGCGCCGATGGCGCGCAGCTTCGCCAGCCCGGCGCAGGTGCCGAGATCCGCGGCGACGCCGACGCCTGGCGCCGCCTTGACGTCAGCGAACACCACCTCGACGCGCCGCGCCGCCAGCGGCGCGAAGACGCGCTCCTCGATCCACGGCTGCGTCTCGGTGCGGTGGACCCGGTCGCTGGAACCGATGTCCAGCACCGGCGCCATGCGCACCGCCGGCATCGCCGCCAGCGCCGCGCCCACCCAAGCGGCTTCCGCTTTCAGCACGGCCCGCGGCCGGCGCTGGCGGCGCCTCCGTCCGCCGGCGCGAACCGCGGCTAGCGGTTCGGGCCGCGGGTCTGCGGATAGGGCTGCCAGCGGCGCAGCCTGGTCTTCGGCAGCACCGCCGGATTCACGGCGCTGCGGGGCCACATGCCCTGCAGCACGGTGGCGAGCTCGCGGCCGAGACGGCGGCGCGTCTCCGGCGCCATGCGCGCCGTCGCCGAGGCGATGTGGGGGGTGCAGATCACGTTGTCCATATGCAGCAGAGGATTGTCGGTGGCCACCGGCTCCACCTCGAACACGTCCAGCGCGGCGCCGGCGATCTCCCCGGCCTCCAAGGCGCGGATCAGCGCCGCCTCGTCCACCGTGGGGCCGCGGCCGTTGTTGACGAACAGCGCCGTCTTCTTCATGCGGGAGAAGTGCGCGTCGGAGAGCATGTGCGTGGTTTCGGCGTTCAGCGGCGCGTGCATGGAGACGAAGTCCGACCGCTCGAGCAGCTCGAACAGGCTGGTCACCGGTTCGACGTTGGCGCTGGTCATTTCCAGCTCGGAGACGTAGGGGTCGTAGGCGAGCACCCGCAGGCCGAAGGCGTGGCAGCGGTGCGCCACCGCCTTGGCGACGTTGCCGAAGGAAACGAGGCCGATGGTCTGGCCCCACAGCCGCGGGATGTCGGCATGGTGCGGACGTCCCTCCGCCCAGCGCCCTTCCTGGGTCATGCGGTGCATCAGCAGCAGCCGCCGGTGGGCCGCCAGGAACATCATCATGGTGTGGTCCGCCACCTCGTCGATGAACACGTCCGGCACGTTGGTGACGACGATGCCGCAGTCGGTGGCGGCATCCACGTCCACCGTGTCGGCACCGACGCTGCCGAGGCCGATCGCCACGCACTTGTCGAGCTTTTCGATGATGCTGCGCGTGATGCGGCGGCCGCGGGCGATCAGCGCGTCCGCTTCGCCGGCCACCGCGGCGACGAACTCGGCTTCGTTCTTCGCCGGCACCTCCACGATCTCCGCGCCGATGGGATCCAGCGCCTCGCGTTCGATCTCGTAGCGGGCATCCGCCAGGTCGTAGGAGATGCCGACCTGGGCCTGCACCATCACCTTGTAGTTCGCCATGTCTCGGGGTTCTCCTGGGTTCGTGCGGGTTGCGCGTCTTGCGGCCGGTCCCGAAGGCCGACGGCCGCGTCGGCACCGATGCGATCCTACTCGACGTTCCCCCGCGCATAGCGCGGGCTCGCACGGACTCGCACGGAGATGGCGCGGGCCTCGAGATCTCCCCGGGACAAGAGAGCGTGGCGCGGTCAGCGCTTCAGCGCTAACGTCAGCCCGTCGCCCACCGGCAGCATCGCCAAGTGTACGCGGTCGTCCTGGCGCAGCTTGGCGTTCAGGGCCCGAATGGCCTGGGTGTCCTCGTCCGTGACGCTGTCGTCTGCCACCTGCCCGCCCCACAGCACGTTGTCGATGCCGACGACGCCGCCGGGGCGCAGCAGCGCGAGGCAGCGCTCGTAGTAGGCATCGTAGTTGGCCTTGTCGGCGTCGACGAAGGCGAAGTCGAAACTGCCGGCGTCGCCTTCCCCGATGAGCGCGTCCAGGGTCTCCACCGCCGGGCGCAGGCGCAGGTCGATCTTGCCGGCCACGCCGGCCCGCTCCCAGAACGGGGTGCCGATGGCGGTCCACTCGGCGGAAACGTCGCAAGCGATCAGCCGCCCGTCCGCCGGCAGCGCTTCCGCGACCACCAACGCGCTGTAGCCGGTGAACGTGCCCACCTCCAGGGTGCGTCTGGCACCGAGCAGGCGAACCAGAAGCGCCATGAACGCGCCCTGCTCCGGAGAGATCTGCATGACGTGGGCGCGAGTGCTGGCGAGCGTCTCGGCGCGCAGCGCTCGGGCCGCGGCGGACTCCCGGGTGCCGTGGCGCAGCAGGTAGGCATGCAGCGTCGAGGTGAGTTCGATTGTGCGGCTGGACACGGCGGCTCCGACTGGCGCAGACGCTGCTATTATGCGCCGCCGCATGTCTATGCGCCGCCGCATGTCGCGCCGGACAACAACGGCGTCGCTCGCGATTACGGTGCGGCGGTCGAGGCCCGGCCTCGGCAAAGCACGGTCCAACTGGCCGAGGTGTGTGATCCCCCGCTTAGGGCACGGCCAGAACGAGTCGCTGGTCGATGAAGAGACGATGTACTTGCGCCATGTTCGCAGCGGTGGCGGCGTACCGGAGGAAGTGCTGCTGGAGAAGCGAGCGTATGTCTTGGGTCGGCCCACCGGAAGGCCGAAGTAGCAGTACAAGCAATACTCGGAACCGGCCGCCGGCTTTCGGAGCCGCACGGCGGCTCGGCGCGAAGTCCTCGAACGCCTACGCACGCTACGAACGCGGCGAATCCTGCCCGACGTTGGAGAAGCTTGGCGAGCTCATGGCCGCCGTGTCCCCCGGCTGCGATTCGTGCTGCAACGCGGCACGAAGGAGGTGGCTGCCTAGTGGTTCGACCAACCGACGTGGCGACGACGTGCCGCCTGGCGCCGCGGTTTGACTTCAAGATCGGTCCAAGGTTCTGCGACAGTCATGGAGCTTGCGAGCAACTCGAACGCGCCCCCGGCAGCGCCCAGACGCCTTGCACCTAGATGTCGAGCGGGCTTGCCAGCGCGCCGCGCACCAGCAAGTCGGCGAGCAGGCAGCCGAGGTTGCGGGGGCCGAATACCTCCTCGCTGGCGAGGATTTCGGCCACCGCCCACCAGCGGAACTCGACGAAGATGCCCACCTCGCTGACGTCGACATTGTTCGCGCTCGTGGGTTGGAAGCGCCCTGTGCGAACCAGATAGATGTCCTCGTGCTGCTCGGTGACGATGCCGGCGCGGGCGAAGACGTGCTTGCGCTTCCAGACGAGCGGCGGGCGGTGGTCGAGCGCGAGGCCGGTCTCTTCCCACAGTTCCCGGCGCACGGCGCTCAAGGAGCTTTCGCCGCGCTTGCAGCCGCCGCCCGGCAACAGCCAGAAATCCCCCGCGTGGTCTGGCCGTTCGTGGCGCAGCAGCAGGATGCGCGGCGGGCATTCCGTCAGCACGATGGCGCGGGCGGCCCGGCGCGTCTTGCGCGGCGGTGGCGTTTGCACGGTGACAAGGGGCGACGCGCGTTAGCCGGCAGGCAAGGGCTGGCTGGCGACGCTGCCCGCCAGCGGCATCATCGGGCCGCCGCCCTCCCGTACTCGTTCGCGGGGTTGCGGTAGATGGAGTGCTCGTGGCCGTCTTCGCCTTGGGTGGAGAACTCGACGATCAAGCGCGGCCCCTGGACGCGGTAGTAGATGGGATGTGCGCCGTCGGTGGCGCCGTGCCAAGCGAAATAGGTCCGGCCAAGGTCCTCGCGCACTTCCGCCAAGCGTTGCGCGGCGTTCTCGGCGGGCATCATGCGCAGCCACAGGCCGACGAGATCGACCAGCTGCTCTTGCAGCGCCGCGTTCCAAGCGCCCACGACAACGCCATCGACCTCCGGTACGACGCCGTCCTTGCCAGCACCCGTCAGAGCGCCCTGTGACGGGCGGGCGTCCGCAAGGGCTTGGCCGCGCTGCGTGTCGTCCAGCGTGTTCATGATCGCTAGGCCCGCGGCCCGATGTTCCGCCAGCGGTGCCACGGAGCCTTGGGTGGTCGCATATTGCGCGGGTTCGACGCCGACGAACGTTGGCGAGAGAAAGCTGCGCTCGCCAACCACGGACATGTTGATGGCCAGATGGTGGCCGCCGAACTGCCACCCCCACGGCTCGTCACGGGCGGCTGCGGCAGGTGGCGAATCGGCTTCAATCCCTTCGCCCCCTTCGCCGGTCGCCCCCTGCACGACATTGACCGGTTCGCCGAAGAACGCCAGCCAGTAGTTGCCGCTGCTCCAATAGAAGCCACCAACCAGAGAGTCGGCCGCCAACGCGTCCTCCGCGCCCACCACCGCCATCGTGGTCGCATAGCCGTCGGCGCTCAATGCCGTGGCGAGGAAGCGGTGCGCTGCCTCCGCCTGCGTCTCGCTCAAGTCGCCAAGGCGCACGCCGTTGCGGTCGTTGAAGAGGCCGGGCGGCAGATTGGACCAGTTGCTCCGGCGCGGATCGTCGAAGCTGAGGACCGCCTTCGCGCGTTGCGTCGGGGAGAGCGTGTCGAGGAACGCCAAGGCCGCGTCCGCCGCAGTGCGGTGCGCGTTTCGCAGCCGCTCGTAGTCGAAGGCCGTGTGCGCGCGGACTTTCGATGCGGCACCCGCCCCGCGGTCGGCTGGGTCGCCATCGTCGGATGGCGCGGCACCACCGCAGCCTCCGCACACCGAAGACAGCACCAAGAGAGCAACGAAGCGCAGCGCAATCGCTGCGTCTTGCGTGGCCACCGCCGCCTACGCTCCCGTTTCGTCTTCGACGGGGCAACTGTCGCGCAAGCTGGGTGGTGCTGTCCAGCTTGCGCTAAGAAGGCTGGTCCCCGATGGCGCTGCCGGCACGGAAGCCAGCAGCCGCGAGACCGCGGCGGTGGCGCCGTCCGGTTCCGGCGCCAGCCCCTCGTAGCAGCGCTCCACACGAAGGCGGCTCGCGAGTTGCCGAAGGCTGCCGGGAGACACACGAAAGGCGGCGTTCTGCGGGCCGGATACCGCAACGGCCGGCGTCTTGGACAAGGCCAGGTGCTGTTCCACGAGCAGCATCCCGCCCGGGCGCAGGCGACCGAGCAGCACCCGCAGCAGCGGCAGGTTGACGTAGCGGATGTTCACGATCAGCTCGTAGCGGCCGGTGCCATCGAGGCCCGCATCGAGATCGCGTTCGCGCCAGCGAATAGGCAGCCCCTGGGCGCGTTCCGCCCCGCGCCGGAGCGCAATCGGCGATATGTCCACGGCTTCCACGGTCCAGCCTCGCTCGGCAAGAAAGAGGGCGTTGCGGCCGGCGCCGCAAGCCACGTCCAGGGCGCGTCCGGGCGCCGGCAGCAACGGTTCGCACTCCACCAGAAACGCGCTCGGATGCGGACGCGCCTGGTACGCGCCGGCGGCGTAGCGGGCATCCCACTTGGCGCGGTCCGCAGCGCTCACGTCCCAGGACGCCGTCGGCCGCGCCGCCGCAGCACTCGCCAGGCGAGCAGCCCCATGCCGGAGGCCAGCGCCGCCAGCACCAGCACCAGCCCGATCGGCTGCCAGCCGAAGGCCCGCCAGAGGGCAACGGCAATGCCCATGCCGCCGAGGCCAGCCCCGGCCAAGGCCATTAGCTGGCCGACGACGCGAACGCTGTCTGGCCCCGACGGCAAGGGCGCGGGCACCGCCGACGGGCGCGGCGGCGGGGCCTGGTCTGCCGCGCCCTCCGCTTGCCGCACCAAGCGCCAGGCGAGCCACATGCCGGCGCCGCACAGCGCCAGCGCCGCCAGCGGAATGACGATCGCACCAATGGTCATGGCGGCACTCTACCGGAAGTGCCGGCCATTGCCTGGGGACGCCTTGCTCTCGTGCCTCTGCCGCCAGCGCCGCCAGCGGTCGGGCTGGAATCTCGCTGCCGTTGCGCCTATGGTGCGGGGGTCGCAAGGCAACTGGAAACCGCCATGAAGCTCTACGAATACACGATGGCGCCGAACCCTCGTCGCGTCCGCATCTTTCTGGCCGAGAAAGGCATCGAGGTGGAAACGGTGCAAGTGGACATTCCGGCCGGCGAGAACATCGCGCCGACCTTTCGCGCCATCAATCCGCGGGGCTTGCTGCCCACCCTGGTTCTGGACGACGGCACGGCGATCGACGAGTCGGTGGCCATCTGCCAGTACTTCGAGGAGCTGCATCCGGAACCGCCGCTGATGGGCACGGACGCCAAGAGCAAGGCCGTGATCGCGTCCGCCCAGCGGCACATGGAGTGGGACGGCCTGATGCCGGTGGCCGAGGCGTTCCGCAACGGCAACCCCGCGTTCGCCAACAGGGCCATTTCCGGCAGCGAGGGCGTGCCCGCGGTGGCGGATCTCGTGGAACGGGGCCTGGCTTCCGCGAAACGCTTCTATGGGGCGCTCAACGAGACGCTAGCGCATGCGGAGTACGTCGCCGGGGACACCTTCAGCATCGCCGACATCACCGCGTTCTGCGTGGTGGACTTCGCCAAGTGGGTGAAGATCCGCGCCGGGGACGAGCATCCCCACATCCAGCGATGGTACGCGGCGGTTTCGAGCCGGCCGAGCGCCAGCGCCTAGTGTGCCGCTTCCAAGATGACGTGTGTTCCAGCGGGCGGGTTTCGTCGCAGGGCCGGGATGCCGGCGGCCTTGCGGGGCGGCACATCCTCAAGCAGCGCACGCCAAGGCGACGACAGACGAACGTGCCATTTGCCATGTCAATTCGGAATCGAACCACTAGCCGCGCCGCTGCCTTCGCCTTCCTTCGCCCGCGCATCGGAGGGCTCGTGAACAGCGACGCGCGCAACGCCAATGGCCCGCTGCCGGACGACGCCGCGCCGATCGACGCGGCGTGGAGCGCCGAATTCGAGGCCGCCAGCCAGCGGTCGTTGGCGCTGCGTTGGCGCTATTCGTTCATCAAGACCTACAAGCCAGTGCTGGACGATGCGCAGTACCGTTCCTTCGACACCATGGAGGCGTATCGCAACTGGTGCGAAGAGAACCTGCCGGAGTGGCTGGGCTATGGGCGCGTTCACATATCTTCAGGCTGAGGAAATCAGGGACGCGCTGAAACGCCACGGGGTGCAGTACCTGTTCATCGGCAAGTCCGGCGCGATACTCCACGGCTATCCCGACACCACTCAGGACGCGGACCTCTTCGTCCGGCGGCAACGTCGGAACGGCAGTGCGCTGGTGGCCGCGCTGCGAGAGCTCGGGTTCGACATGACGTCGGCGCAGTGCGAGGAGATCGTTCGCGGCAAGGACTTCGTGCAGCTGAAGAACGGCCCCTTCGACGTCGATCTGGTGTTCGCTCCCGACGGCATCGAGAGATTCGAGGATGCCTATCGACGGCGCGTGGAAGTCGAGGGCTTCCCGGTGTGTTCGCTCGACGACATCATCGCGAGCAAGGCGGCGTCGAACCGGCAGAAGGACCGAGAGTCGCTGCCGCGGTTGCGGGCGTTCCGGGACCATCTGCGCCGCAGCCGCCAGTAGCGGCGGCGCGGCGGGATTGGCTATCCGGCCGTCGAATAGCGCAGCGCCAAGGCCCGCCGAGCCAGCCGATAGCCGCCGAACAGGACGATCGCGTACAGCGCATCGCCCACCAGGCTGCGGCCGAGGAAAGGCAGCGCGTCGCCGTAGCACTGCGCAAGCCCCGCCCAGCTGTGGTCGCGGAAGAACGCCCACACGCCGAAGTTGGAGATCAGCCAGAACACCAGCGCCCCCGCAGCCGTGGCTACGGCGATGCGGCCGGCTCGGGCCCGTCCGAGCAGCAAGCCGCGACCGACCGCGGCGCTGGCGGCGAAGCCGACGTAGACGGCCGCCATCACGCCAGCATGGTAGAAGCCGAGATGCAGGTCGCCGAGCAGCAAGGCGCCGAGCGGCACCAGATGGAACGCCGGATGGCGCAGGTAGGCGCCGGCGAACAGCGCCAAGGCGCCGATTGGCGCAACGTTGGCGGGGTGCGGCGCCAGGCGCAGCGCGGCGGCGGCCAGGATCAGCAGCAGCGCCAGTCCGTGGCGCTCCAGGAACAACGCGGCGCCGGCGCGGATGCGCTCGCTCGGCGTCGCAGGCGCTTCGTTCATGGCATCTCCGTGGCATTGTGCCGTGGCGGACAGCTTCGCCGCGCCCAATGGCGCGCAACTCTACCGCAGCAGCCGAGGCCGGCGCTCGGCCACGGGAATTGCCCGTGGCCGCCCGTTCGTGTAGGCTTCGCAGCCCTTTCGCATCGTATCAGGGCCGCGTGATGGTCCAGATCGGCATCCGTGCCACCATCTCGCCCGTCGTGGCAGTCTTTTTGGCCCCCCCTCGGCGGAGCCGTTCCTCTTGAAGGACATGGGCAAGAACCTGCTGCTGTGGCTGATCATCGGCGTCGTGCTGGTGACGGTGTTCAACACCTTCAACGTTCGCAAGGAGGTGCCCACGCGCACCTACTCGATGTTCATCAACGAGGTGCGGTCGGGGCACATCGGTGCGGTCACGTTCCAGGGGGCGGAACTCCTGGCCACGCGCCGCAACAGCGAGCAGTACAAGGTGGTGCTGCCCTCGGTAGGCGATCCGAAGCTGCTGGACTACCTGCTGGACGCGGACGTCAACGTCGAAGGCAAGATGCCGGAGGAGCAGAGCTTCTGGGCGCAGCTGCTCATCGCCAGCTTTCCCATTCTCATCATCATCGCCGTGTTCATGCTGCTGATGCGTCAGATGCAGGGCGGCATCGGCGGGCGCGGCAATCCGATGGCGTTCGGCAAGAGCAAGGCGCGGCTGCTCTCCGAGGAGCAGATCAAGACCACGTTCACGGACGTGGCCGGCGTGGACGAAGCCAAGGAGGACGTGCGCGAGCTGGTGGAGTTCCTGCGGGATCCGGACAAGTTCCAGCGGCTCGGCGCCCGCATCCCCCGGGGCACCCTCATGGTGGGCTCGCCCGGTACCGGCAAGACGCTGCTCGCCCGGGCCATCGCCGGGGAGGCCAAGGTGCCGTTCTTCTCCATATCGGGCTCGGACTTCGTGGAGATGTTCGTCGGCGTCGGCGCCTCCCGGGTGCGGGACATGTTCGAACAGGCGAAGAAGCAGTCGCCGTGCATCATCTTCATCGACGAAATCGATGCCGTGGGGCGGCATCGGGGCGCCGGCTTCGGCGGCGGCCACGACGAGCGCGAGCAGACGCTGAACCAGCTGCTCGTGGAGATGGACGGCTTCGAGGCCAGCGACGGCATCATCGTGATCGCCGCCACCAATCGTCCCGACGTGCTGGATCCGGCGCTGCTGCGCCCCGGCCGCTTCGACCGGCAAGTGGTGGTGCCGCTGCCGGACATCCGCGGTCGCGAGCAGATCATGCAGGTCCACATGCGCAACGTGCCGGTGGCGGAGGACGTGGACGCCTCCATCATCGCTCGGGGCACGCCCGGCTTCTGCGGGGCGGACTTGGAGAACGTCGTCAACGAAGCGGCGCTGTTCGCGGCCCGCAGCGGCAAGCGCCTCGTGGACATGGCCGCCTTCGAGCAGGCCAAGGACAAGATCATGATGGGCGCGGAACGCAAGTCCATGGTGATGTCGGAGAAGGAGAAGCGCAACACGGCCTACCACGAGGCCGGCCACGCCATCGTCGGCCGCAGCGTTCCGGACTACGACGAGCTCTACAAGATCACCATCGTGCCCCGGGGCCGCGCCCTGGGCGTCACCATGTTCCTGCCGGAGGAAGACCGGCACAGCATGAGCCGCCGGTCCATCAACAGTCAGATATGCACCTTGTTCGGGGGCCGCGTCGCGGAGGAGATGATCAACGGCCGGGAGGGCATCACCACCGGCGCCGCCAACGACATCGAGCGCGCCAGCCAGCTGGCCCGCAACATGGTCACCCGGTGGGGATTCTCCGAACGCATGGGGCCGCTCCTGTACGACGAGGAGGACGGCGAGGTGTTTCTCGGCATGTCCGCGGCCAGCCACCCCAAACCCATCTCCAGCGACACCGCCCGGGAGATCGACGAGGAAGTGCGCGGCATCGTCGCCGACTGCTATGCCACTGCCAAGGGCATCCTTGCGGAACACCAGGACAAGCTGCACAAGATGGCGGAAGCGCTGATGGAGCTGGAGACGCTGACGCCGGAGCAGGCGGACGACATCATGGCCGGCAAGCCGCCCCGGGTCGTGGAGGCGCCCCCTGTGGACGCGCCGGCGGCGGAACCGAGCGAAGCGGACGCCAAGGCGCCCGAGTCGGACGCCTCCGCCGACGCCAAGGCATCGGAGCGGCCTGGCCCGCGGCCGATCGGCGGTCCGGCCGAAGAGCACTGAGCGCGTCCGCCCGCCTGGAACGCAATCCCGTATTCCAGCATGGGGCAAGCGACAAGGCAGCACTTCGGCACGGACGGCATCCGCGGCCGAGTGGGCGAGCCGCCGATCACCCCCGAGCTGTGCCTTCGCCTGGGCTGGGCCATCGGCAAGGTGTTCGCTTCGAGCGCAGCGCCGACGGTGCTGATCGGCAAGGACACGCGCATCTCCGGCTACATGATCGAATCCCTGCTCGAGGCGGGACTGGTCTCGGCCGGCGTGAACGTGAATCTCCTAAGCCCCATTCCAACCCCGGCGGTCGCCTATCTGACGCGGACGCTGGACGCCAATGCCGGCATCGTGATCAGCGCCTCGCACAACGCCTTCGACGACAACGGCATCAAGATCTTCGATGCCGACGGCAACAAGCTGCCGGACGAACGCGAACGCGCCATCGAGGAGCAGATGGCGCAGCCGCTGCGCTCGGTGGGCTCGCGCCGTCTGGGCCGGGCCTTTCGCGTGGACGACGCCCGGGGGCGCTACATCGAGTTCTGCAAGGGCACGGTGGAACGCGGCCTGCAACTGCGCGGCATGAAGCTGGTGGTGGACTGCGCCCACGGCGCCGCCTACGCAGTGGCGCCCAAGGTGTTCGCGGAGCTGGGTGCCGAAGTGACCGCCATCGGCGTCGATCCGGACGGCACCAACATCAACGACGGCTACGGCACCGCGCATCCGCAGTCGGTTGCCGCCAAGGTGCTGGAAACCGGTGCCGACGCCGGCATCGCCCTGGACGGCGACGGCGACCGGGTGCTGATGGTCGATGCCGACGGCCAGGTCGTCGACGGCGACGAGCTGCTGTACGTCATCGCCAAGTCCGGCTTCCTGCGCGGGCGTCTCTCGGGCGGCGTGGTTGGCACCGAGATGAGCAATCTGGGCCTCGAACGGGCGTTGGAGACCTGCGGCATTCCCTTCGAGCGGGCGAAGGTGGGGGATCGGTACGTCCTGGAGCGGCTGCGCGAGAAGGAGTGGCAGCTCGGCGGCGAAGCCTCCGGCCATCTGATCTGCCTGGCCCTCGCCACCACCGGCGACGGCATTGTCGCCGCGCTGCAGGTGCTGTCTGCGATGGTGCAGAGCGGCCACACGCTGCGGGAACTGCGCAACGGCATGCACAAGCTGCCGCAGGCGTTGGCGAACGTCGAGACGCGGGATCCGGCTGCCGCCGCCGAGGCCGGGCCGTTGCGCGAAGCCGTGCGCCGAGCGACCGCGGACCTCGGCGACCGCGGGCGCGTCGTCATTCGACCGAGCGGCACCGAACCGGTGCTGCGGATCATGGTGGAAGGCGAGGACGGGGATGTCGTCGGCGACTGCGCCAAGGCATTGGAGACCGCGGCCCGACAAGCCAACGGCGCCTGATTCGTGCCCGTCCCGGGCCCCCGAAGGCCAATGCCGGCTTCTCCCGGTACGCCCGCACCCGCTGGCGGCACGCCGCGCAGACCCTTGGTGGCCGGCAACTGGAAGATGCACGGCACGACCGAGGCGCTGGCTGCCTTCGCCGCGGCTTGGCGGCCGGCGCCGGCTGCCGTCGACGTGCTGCTGTGCCCGCCTTTCGGCTATCTGCGGCAGGCGGCGTCGCTTTTGGACCACGGCGTGCAGCTCGGCGCGCAGGACGTTGCCGCAGCTCCTGGTGGCGCGTTCACGGGCCAACACTCGGCGGCAATGGCGAAGGATCTCGGCGCCGCGTTCGCCATCGTCGGCCATTCGGAACGGCGGCGGCTATGCGGTGAATCCGACGCCGTGGTGGCCGAGAAGTTCGCCGCTGCCGCGAACGCCGAGCTGGTGCCGATTCTGTGCGTTGGGGAAACCCTGGCCGAGCGGCGCGGCGGCCGGGCCCGCAGCGTCGTGCTCGGCCAGCTGGACGCCGTGATTCGCCACATGGGCGCTGCGGCCCTCGCAACCGCGGTCGTCGCCTACGAGCCGGTCTGGGCCATCGGCACCGGCGAAACGGCATCGCCGGAGGACGCCCAGGCCATGCATGCGGCGATCAGGGGGCGCCTTGCCGAAGACAGCGAGGCACGGGCCGAGGGAGTGCGCATCCTCTACGGCGGCAGCGTACGCGCCGGCAACGCCGCGGCGCTGTTCGCCGCGCCGGACGTGGACGGCGGCCTGGTGGGCGGCGCGTCGCTGGACGCGAGGGAGTTCGCGGCGATATGCTGCGCCGCTGCCCCGCCCGCCCCGCCCCAGCACGAGTTGCCAGCGTGAACACCGTCGAGACCATTCTGCTCATCCTGCTGGTGCTTGATGCCGTCGCCCTGGTTGTGCTGGTGCTCATCCAGCAGGGCCGCGGCGCGGACATCGGCGCCGCCTTCGGCTCCGGCAGCGCCAATACGCTGTTCGGCAGCGCCGGCTCGGCATCCTTCCTCACCAAGACGACGGCGTGGCTTGCCATCGGCTTCTTCGTGATCTCCTTCGGCTTGGCCTACACGGCGAAGGAACGGGCCGGCGCCTTGCGCGGCGAGGACCTGTTCTTGCCCGAGCAGCTGGCGCCCGGCGACGAGGCAGTCGACAGCGAGGGGCAGCAACCTGCCGAACCGCCGTCCGATTCCGATTCGGATCTGCCGGATGTATGATGGCCGAAGCGCGGCCTACGCCGAAGCGCGGCCTACGCCGAGGGCTTTTCGCCGCCGAAGTGGTGGAATTGGTAGACACGCTACCTTGAGGGGGTAGTGGATTCACATCCGTGGAGGTTCGAGTCCTCTCTTCGGCACCAACGCATTCCCGGTCTGCGCGCCGGCCCCAAGGCCGCAGGGGCGGGCCCTTGGCGCTCGGCCCCGTCGGCTAGGCGCCATGCCCGCGAAAGGCATCGTTCTGGCCGGCGGCAGCAACACCCGCCTGCATCCCGCCACCATCGGCGTCTGCAAGCAGCTGCTGCCGGTATACGACAAGCCGATGGTGTACTACCCGCTCACCACGCTGATGCTCGGCGGCGTGCGCGACGTGCTGGTGATCTCGACCCCCCGGGACACGCCGCGCCTGCGGGAACTGCTCGGCGACGGCAGCCAGTGGGGGCTTGCCATAGCCTACGCGGTGCAGGACGCTCCTCGCGGCCTCGCCGACGCCTTCGTGGTGGGCCGCCGCCACATCGGCGCGGATCCGGTGGTGCTGATTCTCGGCGACAACGTGTTCTTCGGCAGCGAACTCTCTCGCAAGGCGCGCACCGCCATCGCGGACAACCGCGGCGCCACGGTGTTCACCTACCCGGTGAAGGACCCGCAGGCATACGGGGTGCTTGCGCTGGATGCCGCCGGGGCGCCTGCGGACATCGCGGAAAAGCCGGAAACCCCGCGTTCCAATCTGGCGGTCACGGGCCTGTACGTCTACGACAACGACGTGCTGGACATCGCCGGGGCCTTGCGGCCGTCGGCCCGAGGCGAACTGGAGATCACGGACGTCAACCGCGCCTATCTGCGCCAGGGCCGGCTGCGGGCGGTGCAGTTCGGCCGCGGCATGGCGTGGCTGGACACCGGCACCGCGGAAGCGCTGCTCGAAGCGAGCCTGTTCGTGCAGACCATCGAACGCCGCCAGGGCCTCAAGATCGCCTGCCCCGAGGAAGTCGCCTGGCGCATGGGCTGGATCGACGACGAAGCGCTGGCGCGGCTGGCGGCCAGCTTCGCCGGGCGTCCCTACGGCGAATACCTGGACGGCCTCCTGGCCACCGGGAGGAGCGCCGATGCGCGTTGAGGAGACGAATCTGCCGGGCGTCGTGATCGTCCACCCGGAGGTGTTCCGCGACGAGCGGGGCTTCCTGCTCGAGAGCTACCAGGCCGAGCGCTACGGCCAGCATGCGGCGCTGGGATGGAACTTCGTGCAGGACAACCACTCCCGCTCCCGCCAGGGCGTGCTGCGCGGTCTGCACTTCCAGGAACGGCAGCCCCAAGGCAAGCTGGTGCGCGTGGTGCGCGGGCGCGTGTTCGACGTGGCGGTGGACGTCGACCCTGCCTCGCCGACGTTCATGCAGCACGTCGGCGCCTATCTGGACGACCGGGAACACGCCCAGCTGTTCGTTCCGCCCGGCTACGCCCACGGTTTCTGCGTACTTTCCGAGACCGCGGACGTCGCCTACAAATGCACCGCCCCCTATCTGCCCGGCGACGGCAAGGGCGTGCTCTGGAACGACCCGGCGCTGGCCATCCCCTGGCCCGTCGAACGGCCGCTGGTCTCGGCAGCGGACGCCGCCAACCCGACGCTGGAGGAGTACGTTCGCCGGTGAAGGTGCTAGTCGCCGGCGCCGGCGGGCAGGTCGGCACCGAGGTCGCGGCGCTGGCGGGCCCGGGCTTTCGCGTGGCGGCGCTGGATCGCCGCCAGCTGGACATTTGCGACGCCGCAGCCGTGGAGCGGCAGCTTGGCGAAACGGGCGCGGACGTCGTCGTCAACTGCGCCGCCTACACGGCCGTGGATCGCGCCGAGGAGGAACCCGCGCTGGCGCGGCACGTCAACGCCCACGCCGTGGGCCTGCTTGGCGAGCGCTGCGCGCACCAGGGGCTGCCCCTGATCCACCTCTCCACGGACTACGTGTTCGACGGCGCCGCCAGCTGTCCCTATCGCGAAGACGCCCCGGCGCATCCGCTCGGCGTCTACGGCAGGACCAAGCTCGCCGGCGAAGAAGCGCTGCGGGAGGCGGCAGCGCGGCATGTGATCCTGCGCGTCAGCTGGGTGTTCGGACGCCTAGGCAGGAGCTTCGTGGATGCCATCCTCCGCCAGGCAGGGCGCCGCAGCGAGCTGGCGGTGGTGGACGACCAGGTAGGCGCCCCGGCCCCGGCAGCGGCGGTGGCCGCGGCGATCAAGCGGATCGCCACCGTCGCAGCGGCTGCCGATGCGCCCCCCGAGGCATGGGGGACCTTCCACTTCGCCACCACGCCGACTGTCTCCTGGCACGGCTTTGCGCAGGCGATCGTCGGCGAGGCCGTCGCGGCGGGGTTGTTGCGGCACCCGCCAGCCGTGCGCCCCATCGCCAGCGCCGAGTGGCCGACGCCGGCCCCCCGGCCGCGAAACTCCCGGCTCGATGCCAGCAAGCTGCAACGCGTCTACGGCATCGCGCCGCCGGAGTGGCACCGCCACCTTGTCGACTACCTGGGTTTCCTGGCTGCCAAGGGCCGAGGCGCCCCGAACCGGTCCGCCACGTAGCGCCGCAGAATGGCGAGGGACTGCGCTACCGTGTGGTCTTCGGTATCCACCACCAGGGCCGGCGCGGTGGGAGCTTCGTAGACGTCGTCGATGGCCGTGAAGTCGTGGATTTCCCCGGCCCGCGCCCGCTTGTAGAGCCCCTTCGGGTCCCGCTTCTCGCAGGTCGCCAGGCGCGCCCGGATGTACACCTCGTGGAAGTGGTCCGGCGCCATCCTCCGCGCCGCCGCCCGCTCCCGTTCGTAGGGGGAGATGAAGGCGGAGATGCACAGCACGCCGGCGTCCGCGAACAGCGCCGCCACCTCGCCCACGCGGCGGACGTTCTCCACGCGATCGGCATGGGAGAACCCAAGATCCGCGGTCAGGCCCTGGCGGACGTTGTCGCCGTCCAGCACGTACACCTGAAAGCCGTCCTGGAACAGCTGCTCCTCCAAGGCGAACGCCAGCGTGGACTTGCCGGCCCCGGAAAGGCCCGTGAACCACAGCACGCCGCCAGCGTGGCCGTTGCGGCCCCGGCGGCGGGAGGCTGCCACCCGGTGCGCCACCGGCGTGAGGTTCGAAGCGGAAGACGCCGGGGGGCGCGGCGGCTTGAACGGCGCGGACATTCAGGAAGGTCGCAGTTCGCCATCGAGGTCGTGGTCGTCGCAGAAGTAGAAGAAGCTGTCGCGGAGTTCGACGATGCGGATCTCCGGCGGCACCTCCACCTCCATCACCAGCGAGAAGATCGGCGTGCCGGTGTGCGGCGCCGGTTCGGTGACGGTGTCCAGGTTGTAGATGTTGATGTTCTGGGAAGAGAAGAACTCCGCCACGCGATGCACGATTCCGGGATGGTCCATCGCCGTCACATGCACCGTGTACGGTACCCGCCCGGCAACGTCCTCGCGCTGCCCGGTGCGCCGGAACAGCACCGCGAGGTCCATTTCCTCGGCCAGCTTGCCGAGCTTGGTGTCCAGCCGCCGCAAGGCCAGGTCGCCGCCGGCGACGGACATGAGCACCGCGAACTCGCCACCGAGCACCGTCATGCGGCTGTCCTCGATGGACAGGTTGAGGTCGTGGGCTATCGCCGAGATCTCGTTGACGATGCCTGGCCGGTCCTGGCCGATAGTGGCGATCACGGCGCGAGTCACTCGAGCAGCTCCCGCAGGCAGCAGCCGAGGGCGTCGATGCCAACGCGCCGCTGCGTCATGCTGTCGCGTTCCCGCACGGTGGCGGTGTGATCCTCGAGGCTCTGGAAGTCCACCGTGACGCACGCCGGCGTACCCACTTCGTCGTGGCGCCGATAGCCCTTGCCGATGTTGCCGGAGTTCTCGAACAGCACCCGTCCGAGCCCGAGGCCCATCAGCGCGGTCTTGATCGCGCGGGCCTTCGCAACCAGTCCCTCGTGGTTGCGCTTCAAGGGCATGACGGCCGCCTTGATCGGCGCCAGGTGCGGCTGCAACGCCAGCACGGTGCGTTCCTTGCCATTCGGGAGCTTTTCCTCGCGATAGGCTTCGTTCAGCACCGCCAGCACGCCCCGGTCCACGCCGGCGGAGGGCTCGATCACGAACGGCACCACCCATCCCCGGTCGGGCTGCTGGACTGCCAGGCGGGCGTTGGAATCCGCATTGGGCGCCACTGCGGCGGCGATGGCCAGTTCGCTCTGCTGCTTGGTGTGGGAGCCTAGGTCGAAGTCCGTCCGGTTGGCGATGCCTTCGAGTTCCTCGACGCCGTGGGGAAACTCGTACATCACGTCCACGGTGGCCTTGGAATAGTGCGCCAGCTCCGCCTGCGGCACCCGCAGCAGCGACAGCCGGTTGCCGTCCACGCCCTGCTGCCGCCACCAGTCGAGGCGCGCCTCCACCCAGCGTTCGTGCCACTCGTCGTCCGTTCCCGGCGCGACGAAGAACTCCAGCTCCATCTGCTCGAACTCGCGCATCCGAAACACGAAGTTGCGCGGCGTGATCTCGTTGCGGAACGCCTTGCCGATCTGGGCGATGCCGAATGGCAGCTTGGCCGCCGTGGCATCCAGCACATTCTTGAAATTGGCGAATATGGCTTGCGCCGTCTCCGGGCGCAGGTAGGCGAAGGCATTTGCGTCTTCCACCGGGCCCACCCCGGTCTTGAACATCAGGTTGAAGGGGCGGGCATCGGTGAGGTTCCTGGCCCCGCATTTGGGGCAGCTGCCGTCGACGTCGTCGGCCCGCCAGCGGGCCTTGCAGACGCGGCAATCCACCAGCGGATCGGCGAACGTGTCCTCGTGGCCGGAGTAGCGCAGCACCTTCCGATTGGTGAGGATGGCGGCGTCCAGCCCTTCCACGTCGTCGCGCTCGTACACCATCGCCCGCCACCACGCCGCCTTGAGGTTGTTCTTGAGCTCCACCCCCAGCGGCCCGTAGTCGTATACGCCTTGCAGGCCGCCGTAGATCTCGCTCCCCTGGAACACGAAACCGCGCCGCTTGCAGAGCGCGGCAAGCTCTTCCATGGTGCGGGCGGGCATGGCGCGTGGTGCGCTCCGAAGCGCAAAGGCGCGGCACTATACCTTGCGCTTGGCCGCCGCGCGACCGCTCCGGCGCTGAGAGGCTCGGGAGACACCGGCTCGCTGCGCCTGGCCCCGACTGTCGGTTGCTTCGCCGGCCTGTCCGCGATTGAATGTCCGCCGCCATGCCGTCGGGAAGCACCCATCGCGTCAGCAACGATGCTGCGGTCGGGCCGCCGCGGCAGGATCTGCCGCCGGAGCGGCGCACCGAATCAGCGTGCCACGTCGCCTTCGTCGTGGACCCGGTCCCTTCGCTCAACGTCCGCAAGGACACCACCCTGGCGATGATGCGGGCGGCGCAGCGACGCGGCTGGCGCATCAGCGTCATGGGCATCGGCGACCTGGCCTTGCAGCATGGCCAGGCCGTGGGTTGGTGCCGGGACCTGGCGCTCTCCCCGGCGGCGATGGCTTCCCTCGATGCGGTGGAGGGTCCGGACTACTACCGGCTGGGACCGCCGGCGCGACTGGCGCTGGCGGAGGCGGACATCGTGATGATGCGCAAGGATCCGCCCTTCGACATGCGCTATGTCTACGCCACCTACCTGCTCGAACGGGCCGTCGCCCAAGGGGCGGTGGTGGTCAACGCGCCGCGCAGCCTGCGCGACTGCAACGAGAAGTTCTACGCCACCGAGTTTCCCGACTGCGCGCCGCCGCTCATCGTCGCGGCGCGTCCGGATCTGCTGCAGGCGTTCCACGCCGAACACGGCGACGTGGTGTTCAAGAAGCTGGACGGCATGGGTGGCGCGAGCATATTCCGCGTACGCAGGGACGACCCGAACCTGCGGGTGGTGATCGAGACCCTCACCGAAGGCAGCGCGCAGCCCATCATGGCGCAACGGTTCCTGCCGGAGATCGCGGACGGCGACAAGCGCATCCTGCTGATCGATGGCGAACCGGTGCCCTACGCCTTGGCCCGCGTGCCGGCGCCTGGGGAGACCCGGGGCAATCTTGCCGCCGGCGGCGAGGGCCGAGGCCAGCCGCTCGGCGCTCGGGACCAGGAGATCGCCGCCGCCCTCGGGCCAGCGCTGCGGGAGCGGGGGCTGCTGTTCGTCGGCATCGACGTCATCGGCGACCATCTCACCGAGGTGAACGTCACCTGCCCCACCTGCGTGCGCGAGTTGGACCGGCAATTCGGCCTGGACATCGCTGGCGACCTGATGGACTGCCTGTATCGGCGCCTACGGCGCCCGGTGGCGGCCACGCCTTGAGGCCGGCGCCCGACACAGGGGGGGGCCTCTCGTCGCCGTGGCGGCTCGCGCTCTGCGTCTTCCTCGCCGCGGCGTTGCACGGCGCTCTGCTGTTCGGCGTGAAGCTGCCGGTGGCCGCGCCGCAGACGCCGCCGGTGGTCGCCATCACGCTGGAGAGCCCTCAGCGTGCGAGGGGAAACCCCTCGCAAGAAAAGAGCCCTCAGCGGGGGCCGCTCGCGAGCGAGCGGCGCGCGAGGAGCCCAGCGCCGGCGGCGGAAGCCGCGTCGCCAGTTCCGATTCGGCGCGAAGCCATTGCAACGCCAGCGCGGCCAGGGGCCGCTGCCGAACCGGCGTTGGCGGCCGAGAAGCCAAAGCCGCTGGCCGCGCCAGCGCGCGACAAGCTCGTCGGCAAGAGCGCCTTGGCGCTGGCCCGCGCCGTCGCCGACGCGGCCGGCGCGGATGCCAGGGCATCGGCAGGCTTCGGCAACGCCGCGCCGCTGGGTGCGGACTTCGCCTACTACCTCGATGCCTGGCGGCGCAAGGTGGAGCGCATCGGCCAGCTCAACTATCCCGCCGAGGCCAAGGCCCAGGGGCTGACGGGCACCCTCAGGCTGCGGGTGAGCATCGCCGCGGACGGCACCCTGAACGACGTTCGCGTTGTCGAAGGCAGCGGCCATGCGGTGCTCGACGCGGCGGCGCTGCGCATCGTGCGTCTGGCAGCCCCCTACGCGCCGTTCTCGCCTACCATGCGGGCCGCCGCGGAGGTGCTGGAAATCGAGCGCACTTGGCAGTTTCGCAACAGCCGGCTTTCCGCGTGAGCTGCGCTGACCCGCGGGGACCTCGGCCCCGTTCGGCGATGGAGGCATTGGCATGAAGTCCTTGGCTGGCCAGTTCCTGGTAAGCATGCCGAGGCTGCATGGCAGCACGTTCGGCGAGAGCGTCATCTACTTGTGGGGCCACGACGAGCACGGCGCTCAAGGGCTGGTGGTGAACAAGGCCCACGAGCTGACGCTTCTGACCCTGCTGCACCAGCTGTCGCTGCCGGCGAGAATCGCTGCCGACGCGCCGGTGGCGAACGGCGGGCCGGTGGAACGGCAGCGGGGCTTCATCCTGCACACCAGCGACTTCAGCACGGACTCCAGCGACGCCGCAGGCAAGGACCTGTCCATCTCCTACAGCCGGGAGATCCTCGAGCTGATCGCCGCCGGCGAAGGGCCGAAACGGTATCTGGTGGCACTGGGCTACGCCGGCTGGGGCCCTGGCCAGCTGGAGGACGAACTGCTCGATTCGTCCTGGCTCACCGCGCCGAGCTCCCCGGAAGTGCTGTTCGAGATGCCCCTCGAAGAACGCCTTGCCCATGTGGCGTCCCAGCTTGGCATCGACTTCCAGCGGCTGGGCCTCGATGCCGGCTACGCGTGAGGCGCAGCGGATTCGCGCCCTGGTGTTCGACTTCGGGCTGCGGCGCATCGGCGTCGCGGTGGCCGAGACGGGCCTTGGCCATGCCCATGCCCTGGCCAGCATCGGCGCCCGGGACGGCGCACCCCAGTGGCCGCCGCTGGACGCCCTCGTGGCCGAGTGGCAGCCACAGCAACTGGTGGTGGGCCTGCCGCTCAACATGGACGGCACGTGCAGCGCCATGTGCGCCAAGGCGGAGGCGTTCGGGGCCTTGGTCGAGGCGCGCTACGGCCTGCCGGCCGCGTATGCGGACGAACGCCTTTCCACCTTCGAGGCCATCGATCGCGGGGCGCCGCCGAAGGATGCCCATGCCCTCGCCGCCGCAGTGATCGCGGAGACCTGGCTCGCAGGCGTCTAGATCCAAAGGGAACAAAGGCTGGCAGCGAAGCGGTGGAACCCAAATTCACGCGAATTCAGTCAGCGCATAGCGCTCAATTCGCGTATACTCAGCCAAATGAACGGCACCGGCTACATTCCCCAGGCGCAGCTGCCGCGTTTGGCCCGCACGGCTGTCGCTGGCAAGGTTGTCGTGCTGTACGGCCCGCGACGGGTGGGCAAGACGACGCTCATCCGCCGCTACGTCCGCCAGCACGCTCCCGATGCGCTGGTCGTGACTGGCGAGGACGCGGCCGTGCGCGAGTACATGGAGAGCCAGTCCATCGCCAAGTTGCGCGAGTTCGTGGGCGGCCGTCGCACGCTGGTGGTGGACGAAGCTCAGCACGTGCGCGAGATCGGCCTGAATCTGAAGCTGCTGGCGGACCATGTGGAGGGCCTGCGGATCGTCGCAACCGGATCGTCCTCGTTCGACCTCGCAGCGCGAACCGGCGAGCCGTTGACGGGCCGCAAGACCACGCTGCTGCTGCTGCCGCTGGCCCAGCTGGAACTCGGCCAGTTGGAATCCGCCCACGAGACCGTCGCCAATCTCGAAGCCCGCCTGCTCTACGGGAGCTACCCGGAAGTCGTCCTGATGGCCTCGAACGAGGAGAGGGCCGCCTACCTGCGGGAGCTCATCGCGTCCTACCTGTTCAGAGACGTCCTGCAGCTCGAAGGCATCCGCCATGCGGCCAAGCTGACGACGCTGCTGCAGCTTCTCGCCTTCCAGATTGGCAAGGACGTCTCGATCAGCGAGCTGGCGTCCAGCGCTGGCATGAACAAGAACACGGTGGACCGCTACCTGGACCTGCTGGAGAAGGCATACGTCGTCTACAGCCGCCATGGCTTCAGCCGCAACCTCCGCAAGGAGATCACCAAGAGCCGCCGCTACTACTTTTACGACAACGGCGTACGCAACGGTCTCATCGGCAACTTCAATCCACTGGCGCTGCGCGACGACGCCGGGGCGCTCTGGGAGAACTACGCCCTCGCGGAGCGGATGAAACGCAACCTCTACAAGGGCCGCCAGCCGATGAGCTACTTCTGGCGCACCTACGACCGCCAGGAGATCGATCTCGTGGAGGACCACCAGGGCCAGCTTACGGCCGCGGAGATGAAGTGGTCGCCCCGCAAGCACCCCAAGGCGCCGGGCGGCTGGCTCAATGCCTACCCCGGCAGCGCCTTCCGCGTGGTGCATCCACGGGACTATCTGTGTTTCGTGACCTAGCGCGATCGCACTGCCTCAGTCCGGCCGCCCTGCTGCCGCTACGCCCGCCGCTGTCAGCCGCTGCACGGCCTGCTCCATGGTCTGCATGCCTTGGGCCGCGGCGGTTTGCATGGCGCTGCGGAGCCCGGCGAGCTTGTGCTCGCGGACCAGATTCCGCACTGCGGGGGTGGCGAGCATGATCTCGTGCGCCGCCACGCGGCCGCCGCCGACCTTCGGCAGCAGCGCTTGCGCCACCACCGCGGTCAGCGATTCGGCAAGGGCGGCGCGAACGGCGCTCTGCTCGGCGGCGGGGAAGGCGTTGACGATGCGGTCGATGGTCTGCGGCGCGGAGCCGGTGTGCAGCGTGGCGAATACCAGATGGCCAGTCTCGGCGGCGGTGAGCGCCAAGCGCATGGTGGCGAGGTCGCGCATCTCGCCCACCAGGATCACGTCCGGGTCCTCGCGCAGCGCGGCCCGCAGGGCGTCGGCGAAACTGCGCGTGTCCCGCCCCAGTTCGCGTTGGTGGACTAGGCAGCGGCGCGGCTCGTGAAGGAACTCTATTGGGTCTTCGATGGTGACGATGTGCTTGCGGCGATGCCGGTTCACATGGTCCACCAGCGCCGCCAGCGTGGTGCTCTTGCCGCAGCCTGTGGGGCCGGTCACCAGCACCAGGCCGCAGCGGGCCGCTGCCATGCCCTCGAAGGCCGGCCCCATGCCGAGTTCCTCGAGGCTCGGCACCCTGGACGGCACCACGCGCAGCACCGCGCCGAGGCCCCGTTGATGGCGGAAGACGTTGACGCGGAAACGGCCTGCCGCCGGCACGTCGACGGCGAAGTCCGCGTCCAGCGCATCTTCGAGGCGCAGCGTTTCTCCCGCCAGCAGCCCTTCCAGCCACGCGGCGATCGCGCTCGACTCCAGCGGCGGAGCATCCAGCGGCGCGATGTCGCCGTCGACGCGCAGCATCGGCGGCGCACCGGCCGAGAGGTGCAGATCCGAAGCGCCCTGTTGCCTAGCCAGCGCCAGCAGCTCGTGGGCGGGCTGCGCCGGCGCTCTGGTGGAACCCATGCGTCGCACGTTACGCCCCCGACGGCTGCGCCGGCGTAGGCTTCGGCCCACCTTGCCGTAGGAAAACGCCGGCCCGTGTCAGTCGGAGAGCTGGAGGACATCCGACGGATCGCCACCGAGCCGCCCGTCGCCCGAGGTTGGGCCAACTCCGAGGATTGAGCCCTGGAAGCCACGCGGGGCAAGGAGGAACTACGAGCTACGGCACCGCGTCCTCCGAATCCAAAAGACGAAGCAATCTATCGCGCAACTCGATGGCGCACACATCAAGCACTTGGTCCAACTTGATGCCGTGTTCAAAGGCACACTTCTTGAACGACTCGTCCTGCGCCGTTGCCGACTTGTACTCAGTCCGCATGTACTGGATGCAGAATTCCTGGACGTCGTATGCACTCTTGCCCGTCACTGCGTCGATCAATTCGGGCGCCCTTTGCTCTGCCCACGCAGCAGCCTCCACGCATTCAGAGACCTTCTTGCCTAGATCCGTAAGCCGCACAGGACTCCCCCCGCCAAGAACATTCGGGGGCAGTGCCGCAAGGACCTTCTTGATGTCGTCGCGTATTTCAGCCAAGGCTGCCTTGGTGTCGCGTTTGAATTCATCCATCGCTTTCATCCACTCGCCGTGCTTGCCGAACCATCTGGACATCCAGATCACAAGGCCTATCGTGGGGATGATCACGACGGCAATTGGACGGACCCAATCCATGTCAATGGGCATCATTTGGTCTCCTCGCCTTAAACTGGCAGGCCGGCGACCGCTGATCGACTGGGGTCGCGGCGGCGGTAGTAAGCTCGCAGGGGCACGGTGGCAGGCCAAGCCTCTGTCAGTAGCGGCAATCCATCCCGTCCATCCAGCCATACCGAGCGGCCTCCTCGCGTTTGCGGTCGCCGCGAGCAACTTGGCCGCCCGCTCCAACCGTCCGCAGAATAGCGTAGCACCTCGCCGGCGGGCTGCGCCGGCGCTCTGGTGGAACCCATGCGGGCGCACGTTATACGCCCCCGACGGCCGCGCCGGCGTAGGCTTCGGCCCACCTTGCCGTAGGAAAACGCCGGCCCGTGCCTGGCGGGCGGCACGGCAGCCGCGCAGTCGGCTTTAATTGGCCCGTGAACGAGGAAGCGAGACTGGCCGAAGTGCGACGCGCCGTCGCCGCGGCGGCAACCAGCGCTGGACGTTCGCCCGGCAGCGTGCGTCTGCTGGCGGTGTCCAAGACGCGCAGCGCCGCCGAGGTGCGGGCGGCCCGTGCCGCCGGGCAGCGGGAGTTCGGCGAGAACTACGTGCAGGAGGCGCTGGCCAAGATGCCGGCGGTGGGCAAGGACGTCGTCTGGCACTTCATCGGCGCCGTGCAGGCCAACAAAACCCGGGCCATCGCCCGCCACTTCCAGTGGGTGCATACCGTGGACCGGCTGCGCGTGGCCGACCGCCTCGAAGCCGCCGCCGAAGCGCCCCTCGACATCTGCGTGCAGGTGAACGTCGACGCCGAGCCGCAGAAGGCCGGCGTGGCACCGGAGTGCGCACAGGATCTGATAGAACGCCTCGCGGGCCGCCCGGGACTGCGGCTGCGGGGGCTGATGGCGCTGCCGGACCCGGCTGCGGACCCGCGGGCGGGCTTCCGGCGGCTGCGGCGGCTGTTCGAGGACAGCGCGTCGTGCGCCGGGGAACACTGGGACACCCTGTCGATGGGCATGTCCGGCGACTTCCAAGCCGCCATCGAGGAAGGAGCGACCATCGTGCGCATCGGCACCGCCATCTTCGGACCCCGCGCCGGCACACCAGCTGCGGCAGGAGAACGACGCCCATGAACAGCGCCGTGGCTTTCATCGGCGGCGGCAACATGGCCTACGCCCTGGCCACGCGGCTGGCGGCCTCCGGTGCCCACGACGTCACGGTGGCGGAGCCCGTCGCCGCCCAGCGGGCGCGATTCGCGCCGCCAGTGGCAACCACTGAGGACAACGCCGCCGCGGCCCGGAACGCCGCGGCCGTGGTGCTGGCGGTGAAGCCGCAGGTGGTACGGCCAGTGGCGGAGCAGCTCGCCGGCGTCCTGCCGCCGGATGCGCTGGTGGTGTCCATCGCCGCCGGCGTGCCGCTGGCGGCGGTGGAACGCTGGCTTGGCGGCCAGCGCAGCGTGGTGCGCTGCATGCCGAACATGCCGGCGCTGGTGGGCCGGGGCGTCAGCGGGCTGGTCGCCAACGCGGCAACCAGCGCCGCGCAGCGGACCATGGCGGAGTCGCTGCTGGCCGCGGTCGGAGAAGTCGTGTGGTTCGCCTCGGACAGCGAACTGGACGCCGTCACTGCGGTATCCGGCAGCGGCCCGGCCTACTTCTTCTATCTGATCGAGGCGCTGGCCGCCGCCGGGCGGGAGCTGGGGCTTGCGGACGCCGTGGCGGCGCGCCTGGCGGCGGCCACCGCCGGCGGCGCCGCGGCAATGGCGGCTGCCGACGACGCGGCGGCGCTTCGGGCCCAGGTCGCCTCCCCCGGTGGCACGACGGAGCGGGCGCTCTCTATACTTGCCGAGCGATCCTTCCCCGACGCCGTCCTGGCGGCGGTGCGCGGGGCCTACGACCGTTCCCGGGAGCTCGCGGAGGAGTTCGGCAGCGATGGGTGATCCGTTCACGTTCGTCGTCACCTTCGTGCTGCGCGTCGTGGCGCTGGTGCTGGTGCTGCGCTTTATCCTGCAGGCGGTGCGGGCGAGCTTCTACAACCCGTTCTCCGAAGGCATCGTGCGCATTACGGACCCGGTGCTGCGGCCGCTGCGCCTGGTGCTGCGCCCCTACCGCAATCTGGATTTCGCCTCCTTCGCGGCCGCCTGGGCGGCGCACGTGGTGGCGGCGACCACCTACGTGGTGGCCAACGGCTTGCCGATGGACGTGGTGTTCATATTGAGCGACGCGCTGCGGGCGACGCTGAATCTGGTGGTAGGCGTGTTCCTGGTGGCCATCTTCGTTTCCGTGCTGATGAGCTGGCTGGCGCCGGGCGTGTACTCGCCGGCGGCCACCATCGCCCGCTCCATCGCCGAACCGGTGCTGGCGCCGGCGCGGCGGGTGCTGCCGCCCCTGGGCGGGCTGGACCTGTCGCCGATGGTAACCATCCTGGTGCTGCTCCTGATTCAAGGAACGGTGCTCGGCGCCCTGCTGCCGGCGCGCCTGTGGCCCGGTTGACGCAACCCGGTTCCGTCGGGCTGGTCGAACCCCGGGTGGCGCACTTCGACGCGCCGTTGGCCCTGCAGTGCCGCACCGAGCTGCCGGGCTTCGAGCTGGTCTTCGAAACCTACGGCGAACTGAACGCCGAGCGCAGCAACGCCGTGCTGGTGTGCCACGCCCTCTCCGGCGATCACCATGCCGCTGGCTACCATGCGCGGGAGGACGCCAAGCCCGGCTGGTGGGACGCCTGCATCGGCCCCGGCAAGCCCATCGACACCGGCAAGTTCCACGTGGTGTCGCCGAACAACCTCGGCGGCTGCGGCGGCAGCACGGGGCCTCTCGCCACCAACCCGGACACCGGCGAGCCCTGGGGCGAGAGCTTCCCGCCGGTGACGGTGAAGGACTGGGTGAAGACGCAGGCGATGCTGGCGGACCGCCTCGGCATCGAACGGTTCGCAGCGGTGGTCGGCGGCAGCCTGGGCGGGATGCAGGCGTTGCAGTGGGCCATCGACTTTCCCGAGCGCGTGGCGCACGCGGTGGTGATCGCCGCGGCGCCGAAGCTCTCGGCGCAGAACATCGCCTTCAACGAGATCGCCCGCCAGGCCATCCAGTCGGACCCCGAGTTCCAGCAGGGCCGCTACTTCCAGGCCGACACCCGCCCGCGCAAGGGCCTCATGCTGGCGCGCATGATCGGCCATGTGACCTATCTCTCCGACGACGGCATGGGGGCGAAGTTCGGGCGCGAACTGAAAACCGGCGATCTGGAATCCGCCCGGGACGTGCAGTTCCAAGTGGAGAGCTACCTGCACTACCAGGGCACCGCCTTCTCCGAGCGCTTCGACGCCAACACCTATCTGCTGATGACCCGGGCCCTCGACTACTTCGACCCGGCGCTGGAGTTCGACGGCGACCTCGTGCGGGCGCTGGCCGGTGCCAAGGCGCGCTTTCTGGTGCTTTCCTTCACCAGCGACTGGCGCTTCTCCCCAGTGCGCTCGAACGAGATCGTGGATGCCCTCATCGCCGCCCGCAAGGATGTCGCCAGCGCCGTCATCGACGCGCCCAACGGCCACGATTCGTTCCTGCTGCCGAACGAACGCTACTTCGACGTGCTCGGCGGCTATCTGGCCGCGGCAGCCGCCGGGCTCTCCTGAGAGGCACAAGAGTGCGGCCGGATCTGGAAATCATCGCCAACCTCATCAACCCGGGGGCGCGGGTGCTGGACCTCGGCTGCGGCAGCGGCGAGCTGCTGGCCCACCTGGCCGCCCGCAAGGGCGTCAACGGCTACGGCATCGAGAAGGACGCCGCCGAAATCGGCGCCTGCATCCGCGCCGGCGTCAACGTCCTCGAGCACGATTTGGACGACGGCCTGGCCCGCTTCCCGGACTCGAGCTTCGACATGGTGGTGATGACGGAAACGCTGCAGGCCGTGGCCTCGCCGGCGGAGCTGATCGACGAGTTGCTGCGCATCGGCGAGGAGTGCGTGGTGACCTTCCCGAACTTCGCGCACTGGCGGTGCCGGCTGCAGCTGGCTACCCGCGGCCGCATGCCGGTGGTGGGGCACCTGCCGCACCAGTGGTTCGACACGCCGAACATCCACCTGTGTACGTTCCGCGACTTCGAGCGGCTGGTCGTCGGCAAGCGCCTGCGCATCATCGAGCGGTTCGTGGTGGACGCGCGCTATGCGCTGCGGGCCTACGTGAACCGTTTTCCCAACCTGTTCGGCGCCACGGCCTTCTATCGCCTTGGACGTGCCGATCCGGTGGCCGCGTGAAGGCAACGCGACGGTGCTGGGCGGTGGCCGCGTTGCTGGCCGCCTGGCTGCTGGCGGCGGCGAGCCAAGCCGAGCAGTTCAAGCTCTTCGGCGAGTGGCAGGTCCACTACGCGGCCTTCAACGCCACGCTGCTGCCGGTGGCGGTGGCGGAGCGCTACGGCATCGTGCGCGGGGCGCGGAAGGGTCTCTTGAACGTCACCGCGGTGGGACCCGCCGGGCGGGGCGAGGCGGTGTCGCTCTCCGGGCGCTTCCTGAACCTGCTTGGCCAGCCGCAGACGCTGGCGTTTCGGCGCATCGACGAGGGAGACGCCGTCTACTACCTTGCGGCATTCGACTTCGAGAACGCCGAGACGCTGCGCTTCGAGGTGGATCTGGACCTGCCCGGCCACGGCCCGGCAGCGCTGCGCTTCCAGCAGCCGCTGTACGTTCCGCATCCTTGACGCCGACAGTGCCCAAGGCGCGGCGGCCCAGCCGAGTGGTGGTGGCCACCGGCAACCAGGGGAAGCTGCGCGAGCTGGCGGCGGCGTTGGCGCCCCTCGGCTTCCAGCTGGCGCCCCAAGGGGAGTTTGGCGTGGTCCCGGCGCCGGAAACGGCCGCCACCTTCGTGGAGAACGCCATCGGCAAGGCGCGACACGCCGCAGCGCAAACCGGACTGCCGGCCATCGGCGACGATTCGGGCCTCGTAGTGCCGGCCCTCGGCGACGCGCCCGGCGTGCGCTCGGCCCGCTACGCTGGCGAGGACGCCGACGACGACGCCAACAACGCCAAGCTCCTGGCCGCCCTCGGCGAGGGCCGCGAGCGGTCCGCGCACTTCTACTGCGCGCTGGCGTTTCTCCGCGACGCTGCGGATCCTGCGCCCGTCGTCGCCACGGGGCGCTGGGACGGACGCATCGCCAAGGCGCCGCAAGGCGGGAACGGCTTTGGCTACGATCCGCTGTTCGTTGTTATCGAAAACCCTGAACGGGGCCGAACCGCGGCGCAGCTCCCGGTCGCCGAAAAGAACCGCCTCTCCCATCGGGGGCAAGCGTGTCGGCGGCTTGCGGCCCTGCTCGGTTCCGGGCCGTGAGCGAAGACGGCGACGAACAGTCGGCGACGGCCCTCGGCAACGGGGCCGCAACGCTTGCGCTGGCCGCCAGCCGCCCCATCGGCCTCCACGTCCGCTCCCCCCAGGCTCCCCTGGCCGCCGACGGCAAACCGGCGCTTGCGGTTGCCGCCCAGCGGCCGATCGGCCTCTACGTTCATTTCCCATGGTGCGTCCGCAAGTGCCCCTACTGCGACTTCAACTCCCACCCCTTGCGCGGCAGTCTCGCCGAAGCGGACTACGTCGAAGCGCTGCTCCTGGACTTGCGGCGCGAACTCGAGCGGTTCGACGGGCGGCGCGTCGCCACCGTGTTCTTCGGCGGCGGCACGCCCAGCCTGTTCGCCCCGGCCAGCTTCGGCCGACTGCTCTCGGCGGTGCCCGGGACGCCGGCGGAGGCGACCCTGGAGGCCAACCCCGGCGCTGCCGAGCACGGGGACTTCGCCGCCTACCGCCGCGCCGGCATCACCCGCGTGTCGCTAGGCGCCCAGAGCTTCGACGACGCCCAGCTGGCCCGCCTGGGCCGCATCCACAGCGCCGAGGACACGCGCCGGGCGGCACGGGCGCTGGCCGGCGCCGGCTTCGGGAGCTTCAACCTGGACCTGATGTACGGCCTGCCGGGGCAGTCCGTCGCTGCCGCGCTCGCGGATCTGGAAGAAGCCGTCCGCCTGGGACCGCCGCACATCTCCTGGTATCAGCTCGCCATCGAGCCGAAGACCGAGTTCGCGGCCCGGCCGCCGCCCGGACTGCCGACCACGGACCAGGCCGCGGACATCGAAGAAGCCGGCGTCGAGCTGCTGGCGCGACACGGCTATCGGCGCTACGAAGTGTCGGCCTTCGCAAGGGACGGCCACCGCTGCCGCCACAACCTCAACTACTGGCGTTTCGGCGACTACGCCGGCATCGGCGCCGGGGCCCACGGCAAGGCCACCACCCTGGCCGGCATCCATCGCACCGCCAAGCCGGCGCCGCCCCGTCTCTATCTGCGCGGCGATCCCGCCACGGTGCTCGCCGTGCCGCCGGCGGAACGCGCAGCGGAGTTCATGATGAACGCCTTGCGCCTTGTCGATGGCGTTGCCGCCCGCCGCTTCGTGGAAGGCACGGGCCTGCCCTGGGCGACCGTGCAGGCCACGGTGGCCGAACTCGAGAGCTGGGACCTCGTGCGCCCGGGCCGGCTGGCGCTGACGCCCCGCGGCCTGCGCCAGCTGGACGCGGTGGTGGCTCGGTTCTAACCCAGGATGTCGGCGGCCGAGGCGTCGCTGGCGCGGCTTCAAGCGCGCCGATAGCGGAACTCGAACACGCGCCGACCCTGGGCGACGGCCTTGGCCTCGAAGGGCGTCTGCGGGCGGTGCCCGGGCCTTGCCGCCGGGCCGCCGGCGAGGGCGGGTTCGGCATCGAGCACGGCGCGCATCTGTTCGGCGTAGTGCGGCCAGTCGGTAGCCAGGCGCAGGATGCCGCCAGCGGCCAGGCAGGCTGCGGCCCGGGCCGCGAACGCGGCATCCACGAGACGCCGTTTGTGGTGGCGCTTCTTTGGCCACGGGTCCGGGAAGTAGACGTGCAGGCGGCAGACGCTGCCGCCGTCCAGCCGCGCCAGGAGGTCCGAACCTTCGGCGGCGGCGATGCGCACGTTGCCCAGCTGCTCGCGCTCGCAGGCCAGCATCAAGGCCCCGAAGCCGGGCCGGTACACGTCCACGCCCAGACAGTTCCAGTCCGGCCGCGCCTGGGCGAAGGCCGCCAACGCATGGCCGTTGCCGAAGCCGACTTCCACCGCCAACGGCGCCCGGCGCCCAAACGCCGCGGCAAGGCGGCCCGAGAGGTCCGTCCCGGGCGCGTCCACGACATAGTCAGGCGCCAGGGTGGCCAGCGCCCGTGCCTGGGCCGCTGTCGCCCGCCCGCGATGGCGCACGTAGACGCGGGGAGTCTCCCGCGGCAACCGGCACGGATCGCTCATCGCTGAACGGTCGTCGTCTGTCGACCGGTCGCGGTCTCCGCGTCCACCGGGGGGCCGGGGGCCTTGGGCGGCTCGAAGTACACGCCCTTGTGGTCCCGGACCACGTCGAGATGTCGCGCCAGCGTCGGCAGGTACGGGCTGAGACGGGCGGGCTCGCCGTTGATGGTGTGCGTGGCGAGGCGGCGGCGACGGCGGCACAGCGCGACCAGGTGCGGCAGCAGCGCGTCCAGCCCGGGGTGGTCCGGAGGCAGGGCGATGGCCAGGCGCCGTCCGTGGTTCTCGGAGACGAGCGCCAGCTGGCCTTCGAACCAACCGAGGTGGTTCGCCCCTTGGCGGCGCGGCAGACCCGGCTGCGCGAGCCTGAGACCGCAGGGCGACACCGGGTCCAGGGCGTTGATCCAGAAACCGCCTTCGTCGACGCCGAGCCGCTCCAGCGTACGCACCGCCGCCGGCAGCGCGAACTGAGGCCCCGACAGTTCCTCGAAGAACAGCCCCGCCACCACTTCCCCGGCCAGTTCCATCAAGCGCAGAGCCGGGAACACCGCCCCCCAACGGAACGCGCCGCCCTCCCGGTTGGCTTGCTCGCGGCTGAGGATGCCGTAGCGGTCGAGCAGCATCCGGCAGCGCTCCTTGGCAGCCTCCAGCTGTTCGAGACGGCCAGCCGCCGTTGGCGGGGGTTCCAGCCGATGCCAGGAGCCCGGCCAGCCGAGCGCCGCCAGCCGCGCCCGGTTGCGCGCCCGGCGGTGCCGGCGGCCGAAGCCGCCGGGGCCCGGTTCCGCGGCGGGCGCATCGTCGGCCTTGCCCAGCGCGAAGCCGCGGCTGTGCCCCACGGCCAGCGGGCGGAAGCCGTCCGCGGCGATGCGGCCGGCCCACACCGCCCGCCAGAACGCGGCGTTGAAGGCGTGGGCGCTGGCCGCCGAGGCATCCAGCAACTGCGCGAACGTGTAGCGGGCGTCGGCATCCTTGAACGCGGCCGGCATGTCTTCGGCGGCATCTTCGCCAGCGGCGGCGTCTTCGCCCGCGGCGGCGTCTTCGCCCGCGGCGGCGTCTTCGCCCGTGGCGGCGTCTTCGTCCGTGGCCGCATCTTCCGCCACCGGCAGCGCGGCAAGAACGCAGTCCTCGTCGAAGCCGACCGCGATGGTCTCCTTGCCGACGCCGCGCCAGCGCAGGCCAGCGTTGGCGGCGGCATCCTCCAAGGCCGCGCCGGCGTCGCCGACGAGCCGTGGCGGCAGCGCCTCGTGCAGCCAGAATCCCACCGGCGCGGCGTAGCCTCGCAGCCGCTCCAGCGCCTCGTCGGCCGAACTCTCCCGGCCAAGGGCATGCCAGCGGGCCAGGAACGGCGCCAGCTGGACCGTCGGCCGCGGTTCGAAGACGGGCCTCGCCGCCGCCCGCTGGAAGCGGATCAGCGTCTCCAGATTGGCCGCGTCGCAGTAGTGCTCGGCGCGGGAACCGGCCAGCAGCGGCCCGCTCACGATCGCCCCGTCGGCCAACAGCGCCTCCAGGACGGCCTCCACGTTCGCAAACGGCAGCAGCGCCGCGAGCTCCCTGGCGGTGCGCGGGCCGTAGAACTGGAGCATCTCGCCGGCTTGGCGGACCGTGTCGGTGGCGAGGTCGATCTGCGGATGCACCAGAAACTCGCTGGCACCGAAGGCGACGCGACGCAGTCCGTCCGGCACCGGCACCTCTGCGAACCACTCCGCCACCGGAATCGCCACCCGCTCCTTCGCCCACTCCTTCAACTCCTCGGCGCCGATCGGCGCGTAGCCGGCGCGGGTGCGCTGGGTCTTGGACTCGAACTCGGCCACCACGGCCGCGTCGATGGCCGGTCGCAGATCCTGGTCGAACACGGCCTGGCGGACGAGGTCGTCCCCCAGCGCCGAAGGCTCCCCATGCTCCGGCGTGTCGTCGGCGTACATGTAGCGGCCGATCTGGTTGAAGGCGATGTCGGCAGCGAACGGGCTTGGCGCGGCCATCGACGCCAGCGACCAGGGCAGTTCGCCGGCGGCCAGCCGTTCGAGCACCGCCAACGTCGCCCCGAGGTCGAACTCGTCCTTGAGGCAGGTGCGCCAAGTCTCCAGCAGCACCGGGAAGTCCGGCAGCGGCTTGGCGGCCGTCATCAGCTTCTTGGCCTGCAACCGGGTGAGCCACAGCGGCATGCGCTGCTTGAAGCTGCGCTTGGTGAGCAAGAGGGCCCGCCCGGCACATTCCCGGAAGCGGGCGCCGAAGAAGCCCGATGCCTCCAGCGTCTGCCGCAGCAGCGCCTCGAAGTTGGCCGGCGACACCAGGCCCAGCAGCAGCGCCGGGTCCACCGCCTGCTTCGTCTGCACGGCGATGGCGTTGTTGTCCGCGTACACCTCGGCCTGGCCCGGGAACCGCTGCTGCCAAGCGGCCCGCAGCGCCAGCGCCAGCGGCTGGTTGACGCGCCCGCCCCACAGCGTGTGCAGGATCACCTGCTGCTCTCTGTCCGGCCCCCGGTAGCCGCCGGGGCCGGCGTGGACATGCTCGATCAGCAGGTGGTTGGCGTGGGGCAGGTCGCAGCCGGTCGCTTGCCGTTGCCGTTCGAGGAAGCCGGCGAGTTCGTCCGCGGCGCTGGCGTCGAATCCGAGCCCGCGCAGCACGGCCTCCAGGCCGGATCGGTCGCGGTTGGCGAGCCGGTCGTTGGCGGCCTCCAGGAACTCGCCGATGCGCTGCGAGAAGTGGAAGCTGCGGGCGTTGTCCTCGGCCCGCCAGAACGGCGTGCCGGCCCGCGTCGAGGCCGCTCGCACCAGCACGTCGCTGTGGGTGATGCGCTGGATCCGCCACGCTTGGGAACCCAGGTTGAACGCCTCGCCGACCTTCGCTTCCCACACGAACTCCTCGTCCAGCTCGCCGATGACGGCGCCGGAGTCCGCATGCCGCAGCGCGAAGTAGCCGCGATCCGGGATGGTGCCGCCAGAGGTGTACAGGGCGAACGCCGCGCCCTGGCGGGCGGCGACGACGCCGGCGATGCGGTCGAAGGCGACGCGCGGCTTGAGATCGCGGATGCGCGTGCCGGCGTAGCGCCCGGCGAGCATCTCGATCACCAGATCGAAATGTTCCCGAGGCAGCGTCGCATAGGGCGCGGCGCGGGCGAGAACGCGGAACAGCTCGTCCACCTGCCAGGATTCGGAGGCCACGCAGGAGACGACGATCTGCGCCAGCACGTCCAGCGGATTGGCCAGCGGTTCGAGGGGTTCCAGATCCCGCTCCCGCACCGCCTTGGCCAGCGCCGCGGCGACCAGGAAGTCCTTTGCGAAGGTAGGGAACAGCTGGCCTCGGCTGACCTCGCCGACGCGATGGCCGGCCCGCCCGATGCGCTGCAAGGCGGCGGCGATGGAGGGCGGCGACTGCACCAGCACCACTTCGTCCAGGTCGCCGATGTCGATGCCCATCTCCAGGGAGCTCGTCGCCACGATGGCGCGCAGCTCGCCGCCCTTCAGCCGCTGCTCCACCTCGGTGCGGATCTCCCGCGCCAGCGAGCCGTGGTGGGCGTACGCCACCGGCGCCGGCGCATCGCCGTTCACGGCGAGGGCGACCTTTTCCGCCAGACGCCGGCTGTTGGCGAAGAACAGCGTCGACCGATTGCCGCGGATCACCTCCCGGAACGTGTCCGCCAGCGGCGTCCACACCGGCTGGCCGTTTTCCGCGGCCACTCGGGCAGCGGGCGGAAAGCGCACCTCGAGGGCGATGCGCTTGGCGCTCTCGGCCTCGACGATGCCCACCGGACGCGCCTCGCCGGCTTCGCCCCGACCGCCGACGAAGCTCGCCACCGCCGCCAGCGGCCGCACCGTGGCGGAGAGGGCGACGCGCTGCACCTCGCCAGCGATGGCCACCAGCCGTTCGAGGGCCGTCATCAGCTGGACGCCGCGGCGGTTTTCCACCACCGCGTGGATTTCGTCCAGGATGACGGTCTCCACCGTGGCGAGCGCCTGCCGCCCGCGCACCGTGGTGAGCAGCAGATTCAGGCTCTCCGGCGTGGTGATGAGCAGCTCCGGCGGCCGGCGCAGCATCCGCTGCCGCTCGCCTTGTTCCGTGTCGCCGCTGCGGGTTTGCACGCGCAGGTTCGGGAAGGGCAGATCCGCGGCGGCGAACCGCGCCCGGATCGCCGCGACGGGGCCGGTGAGATTGGCGCGGATGTCGTTGTTCAGCGCCTTGAGCGGCGAGACGTAGAGCACCCGGGTGGCGCCGGGCTCGGATTCGCCAGTGGCGAAGGCGTTGATCGCCCACAGGAACGCCGTCAGCGTCTTGCCGCTGCCGGTGGGCGCGGTGGCCAGCAGGTGCTCGCCGGCGGCGATCCGCGGCCAGGCGCGGCGCTGCACGTCCGTAGGCTTGCCGAACGCGTCCTGGAACCAGCGGCGGATCTCCGGGTGGAACTGATCGAGAGCGGCCACGGCGTACACGGCGTCCGAACGGGCGAGAGAGCATACGCAGTGCGCGGGGTGCGATGTGGCCTAGCCGCGGTCCCCTGAGCCTGTAGAGGCGCTAAGGACATGGGCATGAACGAAGCCGCGCCGCTGCAAGCGGGCTCGTCTATCGACCGGCTCTATCGCAACGACGCCACTGCCAAGGTCCGCCTCGCGGTGCGAAAACTTGCCAGCCTTGGCGACAACGAAAGCGGCGCGGCGAGCGTTCGAGCTCGGTTTACCAATCGTTGCGGGCAAGGCTTGTGTCGGTTGGAAGTCGCGCTGCCAGTGTGCCTTGAGAGCGCTCTAAGGGCAGACCGGGGGGTTCACGCCCATCTCGCCCGATGTGGGCATCCGGTAAGTCGGAGCCGGAACGGGGCAAGTGGTTTCCCAAGTGGTAACCGTGGGGCCCCTGTCGCTGCCACTCCAAGTGCCGCCGAGATAGAGCTTGCTAAGCCGCGGCGGTTTCCAAACCGCCGCTTGCCTGGTCGTCGTTTGTTCCGCCATCGTTGAACTCCTGTCAGTCGCCTACTTGAGTCGTAATCCGCACCGCGCTCTGCGCCAGCCCTTGTTCGGCAGGCGCCCGGCCCCAAGCCGAAGGCGCGGATCCTCCGTCGCGAACGCGACTATCCAACCACGGGGGGGGGGGGGGGGGGTCAACCCTTGTGGCGCAAGAAACCGGAACTTTCTGAATGTTCTTGTGCAATCAGTGGCTTGCGGGCGTCTTGCGGAGAGCGCCCTACGCTGCCAGCAGCCCCGGACGCCTTCCGGCAGCGCCATTGGCCGCCAGGCCGTCGGTTTGCACGGGGCTTGCGCGACCAAGACGCCCGGAACGCGCCCAGCCCCAGGTGTGCCGGGGCGAAACCCGTGGGGCTGATCCCCACAAGGGCTTTATGCGCGGTGCCACAACGACTAGGCTTGCGCTGCCCAAGTGGCCCTACTGCGTGGAGCCTCCGAATGACGGCAACCCTTGCGGATCGCGACGGCTGGATCTGGCTGGACGGCGAGCTCGTGCCCTGGCGCGACGCCAACGTGCATGTGCTCACCTACACGCTGCACTACGGCGTCGGCGTCTTCGAGGGCGTGCGCGCCTACGACACGCCCAGCGGACCGTCCTTCTTCCGGCTGGCGGACCACACCGAGCGGCTGTTCGACTCGGCGCACATTCTGCAAATCGACATGCCCTACTCGAAGCAGGCGCTGCTGGCGGCGCAGCGGGAGGTGTTCGCCGCCAACGAACTGCGCGAAGGCTACCTGCGCCCGGTGGTGTATCTCGGCAGCGAGGCGCTGGGGCTGCGGGCCGTGGACTTGAGCATCCATGCCGCCATCGCCTGCTGGCCGTGGCCGAGCTACATGGATCCGGAATCCGCGGTGCGCGGCATCCGCGTGCGCACGTCTTCCTACACCCGCCACCATGTGAACATCACCATGTGCAAGGCGAAAGGGAGCGGCCACTACGTCAACTCGGTGCTTGCGCTGCGGGAGGCGCAGGACGCCGGCTGCGAGGAGGCGCTGCTGCTCGACAACGAGGGCTACGTGGCCGAGGGCAGCGGCGAGAACATCTTCGTGGTGAAGAACGGCGTCCTGCACACGCCGGAACTCACCTCCTGCCTGCCGGGCATCACTCGGGACACGATCATGGTCTTCGCCCGGGAGCAGGGGCTCGAACTCGTCGAGCGGCGCATCACCCGGGACGAGGTCTACATCGCCGACGAGGCGTTCTTCACCGGCACCGCCGCGGAGGTGGTGCCGATCCGCGAGCTGGACGGGCGCGCCATCGGCAGCGGGCAGCGCGGGCCGATCACCGAGCAACTGCAGGCGCTGTACTTCGACCAGGTGCGGGGGCGGCGCGAAGCGCACCCGGAGTGGCACACCCCGGCGCACCCGTGAGAACGCTGATCGTCGCGCCTGCCTGGGTGGGCGACATGGCGATGGCGCATGCAATCGTGCCCGGCCTTGCGGCCCGGGGCGCGGAGGTCCACATGCTGGCGCCAGCGGCCACGGCGCCGCTTGCGGAGCGCATGCCCGGCGTCGCCGCGGTGTACGAAACGGGCACCCGGCACGGCGAGTTCGGCTGGAAGGCTCGCCGGGCCGCCGGGCGGCGGCTGCGCCCCCTCGGCTTCGCCCAGGCCATCGTGCTGCCGAACTCGTGGAAGGCCGCGCTGGCGCCGGCGCTGGCCGGCATTCCCCGGCGCACCGGCTTCGTCGGCGAGGCGCGGCTGGGCCTGCTGAACGACTGGCGGCGTCTGGACCAGGCGCGCATGCCGCGGCTGGTGGATCGCTTCGCGGCGCTGGCCGACGTTGCGCCTTCGCCGCCACGGCTGCTGCCGGACGCCGCGGCCGGCCGGCGGTTGCGGCGCCAGCACGGCCTGGCGGCCGACGGCCCGGTGGTGGCGCTGTGCCCTGGCGCTGCCTTCGGTCCGGCCAAGCGCTGGCCAGCGGTGCGCTTTGCCGCCCTGGCCCGGCGTTGCGCCGCTGCCGGCAGCGAGGTGTGGGTGCTGGGCGGCCAGGCGGACGCGGCCATTGGGGCGGCCATCGCGGCCCAGGCGCCGGTGCGCAATCTCGCCGGCCGCACTTCGCTGCTGGCCGCCGTGGATCTGCTCGCCGCCGCCAGCGCCGTGGTGAGCAACGACTCCGGCCTGATGCACGTCGCGGCGGCGCTGGGCAAGCCGTTGACGGTGGTGTACGGCGCCACGACGCCGGCGTTCACGCCGCCCCTGACGCCGCGGGCCGCCGTCGTCGAGCACGGCCTGGCATGCCGACCCTGCTTTGCGCGGCGATGCCCGCTGCACCATCTGCGATGCTTGCGCGGCATCGATGCTGGCGAGGTGTTCGCCGCCCTGCGGGGTCTGGATGCATTGCCCGTCGCGGCGTCGGCGCCGGCCGTGAGGCCAGCGTGAGGGTGCTGTTGGTCAAGATGTCGTCCCTGGGCGACATCGTCCACACGCTGCCAGCGGTCGCGGATGCCGCCGAGCGCGGTGCGCGCTTCGACTGGGTGGTGGAGGAGAGCTACCAGCCGCTCGCGGCCCTGGTCCGGGGCGTAGACGACGTGCTGCCGGTGGGCCTGCGGCGCTGGCGCCGGGCGCCACTGGCCTGCTGGCAGGAGATCCGAGGCTTCCACCGGCGGCTGCGGCGGCGGCGCTACGACCTGGTGCTCGATGCCCAGGGTCTGATCAAGAGCGCCGCAGTGGGCCGATGGGCCCGGGGCGCGGAGCGGGCCGGCTTCGACTCGTCCAGCATTCGCGAGCGGCCTGCGGCGCTGGCCTACCGGCGGCGGCTGCGGATTCCCGCCCGCGCCCATGCCATCGACCGCGCCCGCAGCCTGTTCGCGGCGGCGCTGGACTACCGGCTGCCGGCCACCGCGCCCGCCTTCGGCCTTGCCAAGGCCGAGGACCGCGGCAACGCGGCGCAGAACGCCAGCGTGGTGCTGGCGCACGGCAGCTCCTGGAGCAGCAAGCTGTGGCCGGAAGCCTTCTGGGCCGACGTCGCCCGTCGCATGGTGGCGGCCGGTTTGACGCCGGAGCTGCCGTGGCTGAACGGCGAACGGGCACGGGCGCGGCGCATCGCCGCAGCAGCGCCCGGCGCTCGCCTGTGGCCGCCGGCCGCGCTGTCCGAGGCCATCGGCCGAGTCGCCAAGGCGCGGGGCGTGGTGGGCGTGGACAGCGGCCTTGGCCATCTCGGGGCCGCCCTGGGGCGGCCGACGGTAATGGTGTTCGGCCCCACGGATGCCAGCCGCACCGGTTGCCAGGGGCGCTTGGTGCGGAACCTCGAAGCGCCGTTCCCTTGTTCGCCCTGTCTCTCCCGCCGCTGCCGCTACCGCGGCGAGACGCCGCTGTGGAACGGTGCGCCGGTGGCGCCGGCCTGCTTGGCTGGCGTGCCACCGGCCGAGGTTTGGGAAGCCCTCAAGGGGCTGATGCTCCGGGACGGACCCTTGCCGGCCGGCCGGCCCTTCGACGAGCGGCAGCCGAGGCCGCAGCAGTAGCGTGGCAGGACCGTTGGCGTGGCGTCCCCGGCGCGGCGCGGCTGCCGCGCCGCGGGTTGCGCTCTGCACCCCCTTCTACTCCGCCACAGCGCCTGGCACCCGCGCTCTGCTGCCCTTGGCCGCAGCCTGCCGGGACGGCGGCCTGGCGCCCAGAGTCTATGCTGGCGTGTGGCGCGGAGCGGCGCCGGAGGGGCTGGCGCTGAAGCGGCTCGGCGGGGCATGCACTGCGGCACGGCGGGCGCGGCGCTTTCCGCGCAGCCTCGCGCGGTTCCTCCGCCGCCACCCGGCGGACTGCGTGGTCGGCTTCGACGGGCTGGAAGGCGTGGACATCGGCTACGGCATCGACGCCCTCGCCATCGGCAAGCGCAACGTGCCGTTGCCGCCGGGCCTGGCTGCGCCGCCGACCGCGCCGGGGACGCGCTCCGCCGCCGAAGTGGTGCTGGCGATGGTCGGCGACGATCTCGCGGCGCAGGGCGTCGAACGCCTGCTGGTGGCGCTGGGCCGGCTCTCGGCGTCGGCCCGGCAGCGCTGCCGCGTGGTGCTGCGCGGACGCCTAGCGCCGCGGTTCCTCAAGGCGGCGACGGTATTGGGACTGGCGGATCGGGTGGCGACGCCGATGGAGACGGACCCCGGGCCAGCGCTGGCTGCGGCGGATGTGGCCGTGGACCTCTCGTACCGGGCAACCGCCAACCCCTGGCTGTTCGATGCCATGGCCGCCGGCGCCGCGGTGCTCACCCACGACGCTCTGGCGGAGGCGTCCTTGGTGCGGGCCGCCGCCGCCGGCGTGGTGCTGCCCACCCCCTACAAGCCAGCGGACTGCGCCGACGCGTTGGGCCGCTTGGCGGAGGACGAACCGCAGCGGCGAGCGTGGCAGCGCAACGCGGCCTGCTTCGCCGCCGCACCAAGCCGCAATGGACAGCTCGCCGTGGCGATGGCCGCCATCGACTGCCGAGTGCGCGGCAATGCGCCGGTCGATGCTGCTTCATCTGCGTGACGACGTCGCCGCGGCTTTGGGCGGCGGCCCGGCGCTGCGGGACGAGGCGGCCTTCGAGCGGCTCTGGGCACTGCCGGGGAAGACCTATCGGCGCACCGCGGCCCGGCGCACGGTGCGCGTCGTCCTCGGCCCCTCGGCCTACTTCGTCAAGCTGCACGACGGCGTGGGCTGGCGGGAGATATTCAAGAACCTGTTGAGTTTCAAGCAGCCCGTTCTCGGCGCGGCCAACGAATACGCCGCCTGCCGCCACTTGGCCGCGCATGGGGTACCGGCGCCTGCGGCGGTGGCGTTCGGTCGCCAAGGCTGGAATCCAGCCACGCAGCGTTCGCTGGTGCTGTGCGAGGCGCTGGCGGACCACGCGAGCTTGGAGGCGGTGGTGCACGGCTGCCGGGCGCCGTCCTTGGCGCTGCGGCGGCGGCTGCTGCGCGAAGCGGCGCGGCTTACGCGGCGTCTGCACGGCGCTGGCGTGAACCATCGCGACTACTACCTTTGCCATTTGTTCGCGGACCTGGCGAAGCTGGCTCGGGGCGAGGTGGCTCTTTCGGTGATCGACTTGCACCGGGCCGCCATTCGCCGACGCGTGCCCCGGCGCTGGCGACGTCGGGATTTGGCGGCCCTCCTCTATTCCGCGGCTTCGGCCGCGGCGGAGGATGGATCCGGATGGGCGCTCTCCCGCGCCGATCGGTTTCGCTTCGTGCGCGACTACGCCGCTCGTCGCCCGGCCGCGGTCGTCCGCAGCGAGCGGCGCTTCTGGAACGCTGTGGCCGCTCGCGCCGCCCGGCTGGAACGGCGCGGCCATCGGGACACCGCCGCCCTGCCGGACGACGGTGCGTCGTGAGCGCGACGGCGCTGGCACCGGCCGCGGCATGGCGGCGGCACCGCGACGCGGTACAGAGCCACTTGCTCGTCGCGCTGGCGTGTATGCTGCCGCTGCCGCCGCCGGCCAGCAACGTCGCGGCGGGCCTGCTGCTGGCAGCCTGGCTGCTCGGCGGCGGCTGGCGCGAGGGATGGCGGACGCTCTGGGCGAGTCCGGTGGTGCGAGCGGCCGCAGCCTTCCTGGCACTGCACGCGGCAGGGCTGGCGTGGACGGAACACCTGCGAGAGGGCCTCGCGGTGCTGCAGAAGGAGTGGAAGTTCCTGCTCCTGCCGGTTTGCATGGCCTGTGCCCGCCCGGAACACCTCGAGCGCTACCTGGCGGCTTTCGTTTGCGCCATGGGCCTGGCGGCGGCGCTTTCCTTCTCCATCTGGCTCGGGGCTCTGCCCCCTTTCAACGACGCCACCGTGGCCAACCCCGTGCCTTTCGGCACCCATGTGGTGTACGGCCCGCTGCTGGCGCTGGCCGTCTACCTCGCCGGACGGCGGGCGCTGTTCGACCGGCAGCTGGCGGGCCGGTGGCGGGCCGCGCTGGCGTTGCTGGCGGTGGTCATGGCGATGGCCGCGTTCCTCACCATCGGCCGGGCTGGCCAGGCCGGCGTGTGCGTCGCCATCGCGCTGCTGTGCTGGCAGGGCCTGGGGCGCGGCTGGGTTGGCGCTCTGGCGGCCGCGGCACTGGTGGCTGGCACCCTGGCGCTGGCCTTCGCGGCCAGCGAGTCGTTCCGCGCCCGCAGCCTCGCCGCAGCCACCGGGGACGCCCACCTGGGCGGCGGCTACGACATCTCCATCGACGAGCGCCGCGCCTATTCGAGAAACGCCGCCGCGGTGGTGGCGGAACACCCGTTGCTGGGCGCCGGCACCGGCGATCTGGGCCCGGAGATGCGTCGCGCGCACGACGCCCGCGGCAGCGATGTGCGCTTCAGTGCCAACCCCCACTCCATGTACCTGGCCGTCGCCGGCCGATTCGGCGCGCTGGGGCTGGCTTGCCTCGGGTGGCTGTTCTGGGCGCAGCTGCGGGCCGCGCGGGCGCAAGGCCGCGGCACCGCCGAGCGACAGGCCGGGGAGGCGCTGCCGATCCTGTTCGCGGTGCTGTGCCTGGCCGAATCCTACCTGGCCCTGCACGCCACGGCGCTCGCGTTCTGCGTGTTCAGCGGAATTCTCTACCCGCCGCCTCCCAAGCCGAGCGCCTCGGTCGCGGGCGGCCGTTGATCGTTCTCGGGCTCTCCGGCGCCTTGGGCCACGACGCGTCGGCCGCGTTGCTGGTGGACGGCGAGCTGGTTGCCGCCGCGGAGGAGGAACGCTTCGGACGCGACAAGCATGCCAAGGGGCGGCTGCCGCTGGCCGCGGCCCGCTACTGCCTGGCGGCCGCCAGCATCCGCCCAGGGCTCGTCGATGCCGTGGCGTATCCCTACGCGCCGGTGTCGATCTTCGGGCCGGCCCGTTGGCACTACGCGCGCCGCCACTGGTACGCGCCGGACCGCGCCCTGGACGCGCTCTTGAACGGCAACCGCCGGTTCCGCCGCAAGCGCCGGCAAGTGCTGGCCCTAGGCGCCGAGCTGGGCATCGACTGGGAGCGCACGGTCTTTCGCCCGGTGGCGCACCACCTGGCCCACGCCTCCAGCGCCTACCACCTGTCCGGCTTCGCCGGCCCGGTCGCCGTGCTCGGCGTGGACGGCAAGGGCGAGTACGCGACCACGTTCTTCGGCGTCGGCGAGGCCGGGCACATTCGTCGCCTGGCCGAACTGCACGACCCGGACTCGCTGGCCGGCGTCTACGGCGCCGTCACCGAGTATCTCGGCTTCGAGATGCTCGACGGCGAATACAAGGCGATGGGCATGGCGGCCTACGGCGACGCCGACCGCGTGGACTGGCCGCAGCTGTTCGGCCGGCGCGGCCACTTGCGGGTGGATACGCGCTTGGTGAACACGGTTGGCCTGCGCCGCTACAAGGCCGGCGGCCGAGGCTTCTACTTCGGCCCCGCCTTGGTGGCGCGCCTCGGCCCGCCCCGCCAGGGCGACGCCGCCGACGAACCCTACGTCCACTACGCGGCGGCGCTGCAACGGGACTACGAGGCCGCTTGCCTCGCTCTGATCGACCGCTACCTGGCGCCCACGCTGGCGGCCGGCGGCCAGCTAGCGTTCGCCGGCGGCGGCGCCCTGAACGTGAAGCTCAACCAACGCATCCTGGCGCGGCCCGACGTCCAGGCGCTGTTCGTGCAGCCGGCCGCCGGCGATGCCGGCACGGCGCTGGGCGCCGCGACCTTCGTCGCCAACGCCGCTGGCGACGCCGTGGCGCCGCTCCGCCACGTGTACCTTGGCCCGGCCTTTTCCACCGTCGAGTGCCGAACGGCCGCCGCCAGCCGGACCGGGATTCGCGTGGAGCGCCTGGGCGACGTGCCAGAGCGCATCGCGCGGCTGTTGGCGGCGGGGCACCCCGTGGCCTGGTTCCAAGGCCGCATGGAGTTCGGCCCCCGCGCGCTCGGCGCCCGCAGCATCCTCGGCTGCCCGAGCATCGCCGGCATGGCGGATCGCATCAACGCCGAGATCAAGCAGCGCGAACGCTGGCGCCCTTTCGCCCCGTCGCTCACCGACGCCGTGGCAGCCGAGGTGCTCGGCACCGCCCATCCCGCGCCGTACATGACCGTCGCGTTCGACGTGGCACCGGCCTGGCGCCAGCGCATTCCGGAGGCGGTACACGTCGACGGCACGGCGCGAGCGCAAGTGGTTGCCCGGGATGCCAACCCGCGCTACTACGCCCTGCTCGAGCGCCTGGGAGCGCTCACTGGCGCGCCGGTGGCGCTGAACACGTCCCTCAACCGCCGCGGCGAACCCATCGCCTGTACGCCGGACGACGCGCTGGACGTGTTCGAGGGCTCCAACCTGCGCTACTTGGCGATGGAGGACCTGCTGGTGACGAAGAGGTAGCGCTGCGGGCCTTTTGACGTGCGAATTGGTAATACAGTCCGCTAACTTGAAGACGGCCGAATATCGCGGCTACCAAATCGTGCGCGACGTCTTCGATGCGCTGTCTGGAGAGGTGGCGACAGGCTGTGCCAGACGACTACCGCGAGCGCGTCGTCGATGCGCGATGAACTGGCCCGAGATCGTGCCATCTGCGACTTCATTGCCGGGATGACGGATCGCTACGCAATAGAGTTCTACGGGAGGTTGCGGTCGGAAAGCGCCCAGACGATTTTCAAGCCGCTCTAGCGCCGCGTATTCTCGTGTGCGCGTGGCGACAGCACCCGCGCCAGATAATCGTAGCTCCTATCGCGCACCGGAAACAGGATGTGGTGTGCTGCGAAGTGCTCGATGTCCCAGCTGCCGTCGTCGTACTTGGGCTGCAGGTCTTCGAACGGGGTGGCGGAGATGATGTAGGAGTCTAGGCGCACGTCGAGGGTGCTGGTGTGCGAGCGGGCCATCTCGCGTTCCAACTCGCCAAGGGTCTCGTGCAGCTGGGCCTTGTCGTCGTGGGCGTAGGCGGTGGCGTGGATCATGCCGTGGGGTTCGACGAAGACGATGCGTTGGGTGTTGGCGTCTTTCAGCCAGAGGATGAAGTCTGGGTAGAAGCCGCGGCGTTCGAAGAAGCCGACGCCTTGGGCGCGGCCTTGGTTGCGGAGCAGGAAGAGTTCTTTATCTGCCAGCACGCCGTCTTTCTCTTGGCGGCAGTAGTCGCGCAGGTCTTCCACGAAGCGGCGTTCGCTTTCGTTCAGCGCTGGCGGCTTGGATGTGACTTTGGCGCTGCGTTGCACCAGCAGCGGCTGGTAGAGGTGGCGGTCGAAGTGGATGTTCGGCAGTTCGGCGGTTTCGCGTTGGTAGATGCGCTCGCCCTCTTCGATCAGCTGCAAGATGTCCTCGAGTAGCCGGACGTTGCCCCTTGCCGAATCGCCGTCGTTCTGCCCGGTGCGGGGAACGCGCACCACGTAGTCCTGGAAGTTCGCATCTGTCTCGCGCACCTCGCCGTAGCGCATGCGCTTGGCGGCCCAGCGCTCCTGGCGCAGCCGGTAGAAGCGGTCCATGTACTTCTTGGCGAGCGCGATCACGGCTTCCGAAAGCGCGGCGACGTGCGCGAGCGTCTTCGGTTCCACGAGGTTGTCTTCGGCGGCGAGCTCGAAGCACGGCGGATCGGTGGACTCGAAGATGGCGCGGATGTCTTGCGGGGCGAAGGCGAGGTTCGGGTAGCCGCGCTGTTCGCGGTAGGCGAGCAGTTCCAGATGGACGCGGTTCCAATCCACCAGTTGCAGGCTGGCGGCTGGAATGCGCCGACTGCGCCCGGCCTGTGCGCCCTCGTCCACGAATGCGCCGCTTGCGCTCTCGATGGACTGCGCTTGCAGCGATCGATCCAGAAACACCTCGGCGCCGGCGAAGGGAGAGAGCGCCGTCGCCACCTCGTCCGCGAAGGCGGCGTTGTCCGGCACCCGCGGCACCAACAGGCCTTGGCGCAGGAACGCCTGGTTCGGGCGTATCGGCAGCGTCAGTTCCACCACGCCTTCGGTGTGCAGGTCCTCGCGTTGCAGATAGTCCTTGAACTGCGCCATGTAGTCGGCGCGGATGGCGAAGATGTTCAGCGTCTCCAAGAGGCCGATGTGCTCGGGATGCGCGCCGTCCAAGGCGCTGCTGCGTTTCAGGCCATGCCCCAAGCCGCGCAGGCGCACGCCGCGCCCGAACAGCTGGATGATCTGCGAACCTTCGCGGCGGCCGACGTTCATCAGCCCCATGCTGGAAACGCGCCAGGAGTTCCAGCCCTCCATGAACTTGCGGGCGCCCACCAGCACTTCGATGGTCGTGTCCGGCCTGTTGATGCTGTCGAAGAGGCCGTCCTGCACCGCCTCCTCCTGCATCAGTATCTCCGGTGCGCGCTCGGCCACCAGCTTGCGGAAGCTGCTGGCATCGCCGATGGTGACTACGCCGAAGTAGCGCATGGCGTTGTTCGCCTTCAGGCCGATCTCGCCGCTCGACCCGCGCACGAAGCCGAGGCGCAGCACGTCGTTGATGCCCGCGTGGAAGACGTCCCTTAGAATGTCTCGATACAGCGCTTGCGGCGACAGGCCCGAATCGCGCAGCGAACCGAACCTGCCCTCGAAAACATCTCGCCCGTCCGCGCGTTCCAAGCCGCTCTCTCCCGCCAGCAGACGGCGGATGCCGGCCACCGCCCAACCGCCGGCGTTGTTCAGCACACGGTGCAGAAAGCGCACCACCGTGAGCACATCGCTCTGCTTGCGCCGGTTGCGGCTGTACACGGCGTTCACCGTGCCGCCGACGAACACCCACAGCGGGCGTTCCAAGTGGTAGGGGCGCAGGGCGTTCTGGTGTTCGGCGAACACCCGATGCTGTTCGTAGAAGGCGAGCAGATTGCCGAGCAGCAGGCGGTCCGTTCGTTCCTCGGCGTTCTCCGTTTTGTCTTCCGTGCCGAGCACGTGGAACGCCGCGCCGGTGTCTTTCAGGTTCAGGATGTTGAAATCCTTGCCGAAGCCGTCGCCGTGGAAATAGCGGTAGGAGTAGTCGAAGGCGATGGCCTTGGCGTATTCGCGGGTGAGTTCCTCGTTGCGGGCGGCGGTGAGGGCCTGGCCGAAGGTGGCGCTGTACTCGAAGGTAAAGCCGGTTTCCGCCAGCGCGTCCCGGTAGCCGCGCCAGCGTTCGCCGCCGGAGCCCTTGTGCCCTTCGTCCACGAAGATCAGATTGTTGCCCTCGAACGCCTCCACCGGTACGGAGAGGCCGCCGCCCTTCTTCACTTCCGTGAGCTTGGTGATTTCGATGACGCGCACGGCGTGTTCTTCCGCGCCGACGTGCAGGCCGCTCTCGCCAAGGTCGAAGCGGCGGCAGGGGATGCCGGAGAGGCGCATCTCCGCCAAGTGCTGTTCGCTCAAGCCCTCGTTGGGCGTTATCAGCAGGATGCTGTCCAGCGGCTTGCCGTGGGCGGCGTTGCCGCGCAGGAACTGGTGGTAGTTGAGGTGCAGCAGCAGCGTCTTGCCGCCACCCGTGGCGATCCAGAAGGCGAGCTTGCGCAAATCGTCTCGCGTGTACTCCAAGTCCACGCGCACGTCGCGGAACCGCGAATCGGTGCTGCGGATCAGCTCGAAGCGGTTCAGCCGGTCCAGCAAAGCGCCCGGGCGGCGGAAGAACCAGTCCAGGTAGATTTCCGCGTAGAGCACGGCGAGGTGCTGGAAGTAGCTCAGCGTGATGGGCGCGGCGCGGCGGGTGTTGATGGCGCGCAAATGCTCGCGGATGTTGGCGTCGTAGCGGGCGAGGTCGGCGGGCGCCACTTGCACGTCCCGGCGCGTTTCCAAACGGACGCTCAAGTGGCTGCGCCCGTCCGCGTTGAAGCCTTCGGCGGCTTCCTTCGCGTCGCCAAGCGCCTCCTCGTTCGTTTGGAAGCCGAACTGCTGGTTCAGCCACGCCAGCAGCACCAAGCGTTTCTCCAGCTGAAGGTAGGAGAGGTCCTTGCCCGCGGCCGGGCCTCGTTTGCGCGTTGGCATGGTGCGTCCCGCTAGGAGAGCGGCGCGAACATCCGCTCCTTGAAGAGCGGCTCCAACGCCTGTGCGCCGTCGAGGAAGCAGATGCCGTTGGCGTACACGATATCCGCGCCGTCGGCGAGCTTCTCCCCGATGATGAACTGCTGATCGCGCCGGTGGTCCGCCGGTTCCCAGCCCTCGGTGGTGCGCCAGATAACCACGATCTCTTCGCCATCCGCCGTACCCCGGTAGACGAGATACCTGCACTCGTCGTCGTAGACCACCTTGCGCGTTCGCACCTTGAGGCCGAGCAGGTAGTTGAACGTCTCCGCCACGTCCGCCCGCTCGGAGCCGCCGTTGCCGTTGGCGCCGTTCGCATGAGTCGCGAGCCGATAGTCGAAGGGGCGCGACAGCTGCTCGATGTTCAGCAGCGTGGCGCTGTCCCGCGTTTCCCACTCGAGCATGTACTTGATGAGGTAGTCCTCGAGTTCCATCGCCCGCTGTGCGCCGGCCTCGGCGAACTCGATGTTGTTGAGGGCGTCGTCATAGCTTTCTAGGCGGAGACACTTGACGATGCGCGGCGAGCGCTCAGTTGCTTCCTCGCTTGGCGCTTGTGGGCGTCCGGCGTTCCATTCCGGCGAAAACATGACCTTCTTGACCCGCGGCAGCACCACGTCCTTGAAGTGTTCGCCCATCTCCACCAGCACGAATCGTCGGCGCCCGCCGTCCTCGCGGTTCAGATTCGCCACTGCGTGGGCGGTGGTGCCCGAACCGGCGAAGAAGTCCAGCACCGTGGCGTCCCCGGCACAGCCGGATGCGCGAAGGCAGTCTTCGACAAGCGGGACGGCCTTGGCGAAGTCGAAGTTCCTCTCCCCGAACAGGTCCTTGAGCGTTCTTGGCCCGCGATTCGCCGAGGCGTACTTGCTGTCGTGCCACCAAGTGCTCGGAGTGGCTTGGTCGTCGGCGCGGATCTTGAAGTCGATCTCGATTCCTTCCGCTGTTCGCCGAACTCGGTAGTCGGCTGGAGAGTCCGCAACGGTCTCAGGTCCCCTGTGCCAGCGCTTCTCGACCCGTTGTCCGTCTTCGTCTACCACCGGCAAGACTGCCTCTTCCGTTTCTGCCGGCGACTCGATGACCTCGTAGCCTTGTTCGTCGTCGTCCCAACGCAACTCGGGAACGCGGATCGAGTCGTCGCGATCGACGTAGATTGGATAGAAGAGCTTCGGTCGGTCTTCGCGTCTGTCTCCTGATCCGTGTCTCCTGAGGTTGTTCCATGCGTACCTGCCGTCGTCGTCCTCAAGTGGATAACGGTCAAGCTGACTTTCAGAGCGACGCAACGGGCTAGGTGAAGACGATTCATCGCCAAAGAAGAACGCATACTCGTGGCTCGGCGAGAATCGGCCCTTGGACTTGCGCCCGGCAGGATTGGAGCGCACGGCCACGACGCCGAGCTCGACCTCGAACAACTGCTGCATCAGAAGGCGCAGGCGCGACGCTTCCTCGTCGTCGATGGCGACGCACGCCACGCCGCCTTGCGTCAGCCACGACTTGGCCGCAGGGAGCCGATCCGCCATCAAGGACAGCCAAGCCGAATCCTTGTAGTCGTTCTTGTAGAGGATGGCCGACGCATCGGTGTTGTAGGGCGGATCGAGATAGACGCACTGGGCGGCGCCGCGATAGCGCTGGGCAAGCAGACCAAGCGCTTGAAAGTTCTCCGACTGCACAAGCACGCCGTCGGTCAGCTCGTCCAGGCTGTCGGCCTCCGAGAGCGATTCAAGCAGCTCGTCGCAGAAGCGCTCGTTGAAGTGCGCCGTGTCCAGCACCAGCGACGGGTGATCGGCCAGGAACTCCACACGCTTGGCGCTTTTGTTCTTGGCCGAACTCGCATGGTTGAAAAGCGTGGTCTCCGCTTCGTCGATGGCGTACAAGCGCTTCCACTCCTCCCACTGCGCCTCGCACTTGGCGATCTCCGCATGGAAGCGGGCATCGATCAGCCGCAGAGAGATGCAATACTGCGCGTCCGTCACGAACTTGCGCTTCTCCCAGATCGTCTTCTGGAAGGTCTCCACCTGGGAGAGGAAGTCGATCACCTGGCCGGCCGCCATCTTCATCAGTTGCAGCATCTGGAACCAGCCCCGGGCCCAGCCTTCGGCGGTGATCGGGTCGGTGGTTTCCACGCCGTCGATGTTCAGCACTTCGTTCTTCAAGTAAAAATCGAACTCGCGGGTGAGAAAGCCCTTCAAGTCCTTGTGGATGAAGAAGTCCGTGGTGTTGCGCCGGGTGTAGCGGCGCATGTGGTACTCGAACAGCGTCACCGCGTTGTCGCCGCTGCGGTGGCGCTCGGCGGTGACGGCCGCCAATGGCGCGTCGTCGAGGTAGTTCCGCAGATCGGCCACCGCTTGCGCGATGAGCGCTTCCTGCAGGTGGTTCTGGCCGTTCGTTGCCTTGTCGGCGCTCGTCGCCGGGCGAAACTCGAAGGGAACATGCAGTTCCCGCGCCTCGTCGCGCCACTCGGCCTCGGCAAGGCGCGGGAAGAAGTAGCGCTTCTCGCCCTTCACGTTGCCTTGCTCCACGTCGGCGTCCACCACGGCGAAGCGCACCGTGACGTCGCCGGCCTTGAAGGCGTAGTCGCGGAAGTGCTCGCCGGTCTTCACGTAGTACTGGTCCTTGTTGGCCCAGTGCAGATGCACCTCCTCGCCGTTGTAGGGGATGGCGTAGCGCTCGCGGCGGGAGTAGCGGCGCTTGGAGACGATGTCGCCGTCGTCGTAGTAGCGGCTGAAGAAGCCGTACAGGTGCTGGTAGAGGGTGGCCTGGGCCGCGCCGATGTCCGGCCCGTGCGCCACATGCCACTCCTGGCGACGCTTCAAACCGAGGTAGCGCTCGCCGAGCGGCGTCTCGTGGAAGGCCGCTTGCAGGTTGCCGTCGCTGTCGAGGGCTTTGGGGCCGAGCTTCTCGACGACATCCTCTTGCGCCCGACCAAGCTGCTCCGCGACGAGCGCCTGTTCCAGCAGCGCCCCTTGAGAGAGTTCGTCCTCGATCAGCGTCGGCAGATCCTCGGCGATGTAGCGCTCGAGCACCGTGCGCTTGTGGTTCATGATGCGGTAGATGCCGAAGTCCAAGTCCGCGCTGTCGAACTGAAACAGCTCGCGCAGCAGGGCTTGGAACCTGGCCTGATGTTCGCTCATGGATCGCTCCGCAACGGCACGCGCAAGGCCGCCGATTCGGCCTGCAAGGTCGCCTTCCAAGCCCCGGGACTTGGGGCTTGAAAGAGGCGGATTACCGTAGCCGTTCGCCGCAAGGGGCGTCAACGGAGCATATGTGTACGAGGGCGGGCGAGCGCCAAGCGCGTCACGTCGGCAGCGGCTCCGTGCCGCGTTCGAGGACGGAGAGGTAGGCGCGGTAGACGTAGATTCTGCCGCGCCGGGCGCCGGTGATCTCGTCGAGAATGCCAAGGTGCGCCAAGTGGCCGATGGCCTTGGCGATGGTGGGGCGCGAGATGCCGAGGCGGGCGCTGGCTTGGGCGGTCGTCGTCAGCGGGCGTTCTTGCAGCAGTTGATGCAGGCGCAGCGCGGTTGCCGACGGCCTGCCCAGGGTCTCGATCCGGCGTTTGTCCTCGTCGAACAGCTTCAAGAGCTCCGTGGCGGTGTCCGCGGCCTGGTGCGCCGTCTCGGCCACGCCGTCGAGGAAGAACCGCAGCCAGGCTTCCCAGTCGCCGTGCGTTCGCACCCGTTGCAGCAGGGCGTAGTACTCGTCGCGGCGGGCTTTGAAGTAGAGGCTGAGGTAGAGCATGGGCTGGTCGAGCATGGCCTTGGAACAGAGCAGCAACGGAATCAGCAGGCGTCCCAGGCGGCCGTTGCCGTCGAGGAAGGGGTGGATGGTCTCGAACTGCACGTGCGCCATGCCGACCCGCGCCAGATACGGCAGCGGAGGCGTTTCGGCGTGGACGAACTTCTCCAGATCCGACATCAGCTCCGGCACGAGGTGAGGCGGGGGCGGCACGAAGTGCGCGTTGCCGGGCCGGCTGCCGCCAATCCAGTTCTGGGAGCGCCGGAACTCGCCGGGTTGCGCCTGCTGGCCGCGGCCATGCTGGAGCAGCAAGGCGTGCATCTCGCGGATCAGGCGCATGGAAACGGGCAGGCCCTCTGCCATGCGTTTCAGGCCGTGGCCGACGGCGGCGACGTAGTTGGAGACCTCCTGCACGTCGGCGTCCGCTGGCACGCCAGGCAGCGCGGCGTTTTCGTGGCGCAGCAGTTCGGAGAGGGAGGACTGGGTGCCTTCGATCTGCGCCGACAGCAGCGCCTCTTTTCGCACGTAGGTGTAGAGGAACAGGTCGTCGTCGGGCAACACCGTGCCGACGCCGCGCAGCCGCCCGATGCCGAGGGTGGCCTCCTCGAGGGGGCCGTAGAGCTGTTCGACCTGCAAGGGCGGTTCGGGCGGCAACGGCGGCGGCACGAACGCCTTGACCACTTCGCCCACCGTCGATACGGTTACGCGCGTTCCGAGGCGGCTGGCCCAGGTGCGCCCGGCTTTCGAGGCCATCTTTGGATCCTTATGTAAAGAAACTTGCATTGCGATCTACGCTATTAAACTATATCCGTCTATTCTTTCATAAGGTCGGCGCGACGTGTGCCGCGCGGTGCGCTAGGATGCTTGGCCGGCAGTGGCTGAAGCGGGGCGTGTCATGCGCGACGTGCGGGGCAGGACGGCATTCATCACCGGCGGCGCCAGCGGCATGGGGCTGGCGATGGCGCGTTCCTTCACCAAGGCCGGCATGAAGGTGGTGGTGGCGGACGTCGAGCAGGCGGCGCTCGATGCGGTGCAGGCGGAGTTCGAGGCCGCCAACGTCGAGTTTCTCGTCCTCAAGGTGGACGTGACGGACCGGGACGGCATGGAAGCCGCCGCCGCCGAGACGGAGGGCCGGTTCGGCAAGGTGCATGTGCTCTGCAACAACGCCGGCGTCGTCGTGGGCGGCGCCATCGATCGGATGGCCTACAACGACTGGGACTGGGTGGTCGGCGTCAACCTGGGCGGCGTCGTCAACGGCATTCAGGCCTTCGTGCCCCGCATCAAGGCCCACGGCGAAGGCGGCCACATCGTCAACACCGCCTCGATGGCTGGCCACTTGGCCATTCCGGGGTTGTCCGTGTACACCGCCACCAAGTTCGCCGTAGTGGGCATGTCGGAGACCATGCGGGCGGACCTCGCCGCCCAGGACATCGGCGTGTCCGTGCTCTGCCCCGGCGTGGTGAACACCAACATCTTCACCTCCGAGCGGAACCGCCCGAAGGATCTGCCCGGCACCGACCTCGCCTTGCTGGCCGACGCGGACGCCTCCCCGGCGGAACAAGCGGTGCGCCTCGAGGAACTTCGGGCAAGCGCCCTGGAACCTGCGGTGGTGGGCGACATGGTGCTGCACGCCATCCGCGAGGACGAGTTCTACATATTCTCCCACCCGGAGTTCAAGGCCATGGCGGACGCGCGCCAGGAGGAGATGGCCGGCGCCTACGCCCGCTGGCAAGCGTACCGGGAGAAGCGAGGAGTGTAGGGCGGCGCAGCGACGGCCAGCCCCAACCCAGCGTCGGCGAAAAACGGTTCGCAGTGCCGCGTCCGCTTGCCGGCAGGCGCAGGCGGCAAGCTCGCGGACGTTCCGAGCGTCGGCGAGCTCCCTCCTGCCCGCCGCTTACGCGTCGCCGCCGCGCCGCGCCGTCCAGGCACCTTCGATCAGCGCCATCTGTTCCAGCCGCAGCCCGGTCTTGGGGCCGGTGTCGGTGCCGAGCTCCATGTAGGCTTGGTTATCCGCCGTGTAGGCAGTCCACGCCGGCAGGCCCTCGCCGTTCGGATTGCCGGTCTTGGCGAACTGCGTCCACACCGTGGCCATCAGCTCCGAGAATTCGCGGTCGGCATCGGCCGGCGTCGCGCCGAACAGGTCGAGATTGCCGAACACGTAGCCGATCTCTCCGGCGTGGAAGGCGCCGTACCGCTCGCTGCCTTCAATCGGCGGCGCCCAGGTGAACCAGTACAGAAAGGCGTCGCTGCCGACGTTGGCCATGTTGCGGGCCCAGGTGCGCATGGGATAGGCGAACAGCACGTCGCCGAACAGGTCGACCCAGGCCCGGGTGCCCTCGGCATCGTCGCCGGCGGGGTAGAGGGCCTGGGCTTCCTCCGCGGCCTCCGGCAGCGTCGCCGCCAGGTAGGCGTTGAAGCCTTCCACGCCGGTGCCGAACAGCGGCTCGAAATACGCCAGGAAGGTGGTGCCCTCGTCCGCGTTGGAGCCGATGAGCACCGGCACGTCCGCTTGCTGGCCGTTCGCGAAGATGGTCGCCACTTCGTCCGGGATCACCTCGCCGTCCACGATGGCGAGGGAACCGTAGTCCGAGAACGCCGGGTCCGATTGGAACGTGGCCAGCACCTGCTCGGCCGCCACGGTGCGCAGCCCGGCCAGCGACGCATCGCCCTGCTCGGCTTCAGCCGCTTCGGCCGCGCCGTCTTCCCCGCCCTCGTTCGGCTGTCCGGCAGCCGCGAGCGCCGCGCCGAACTTCTCGCCGACGGCCTCAGCGGGGCCCGTGTAGGGCGTGGCTTCGGCCCGGAAGGTCATCGGCTGGAAGGCGCCGCCGCTCTGCCCGATCACGCGATGGAACAGGCCCCGCGCCATGGGGCTTGCCTGCAACAGCGACACGCTCAAGGAGCCGGCGGATTCGCCGAAGATGGTGACGTTGCCGGCATCGCCGCCGAACTTGGCAATGTTGTCGCGCACCCACTCGAGGGCGGCGATCTGGTCCCTCAAGCCCTGGTTGCCGGAAACGCCCGGCCCGCCCGCCTCGGCGCTTTCCGCCGACAGCGCCGGGTGGGCGAGGAAGCCGAAGGGTCCGAGGCGGTAGTTGACGGTCACCAGCACCACGCCCTTGGAGGTGAGCAGCTCGCCGGGGTACCGGGCGCCGCCGCCGCTGATCAGCGCGCCGCCGTGGATCCACACCATCACCGGCAACGCGGCCGCCACGTCTTCCGCACGGGTCCAGACGTTCAGGGTGAGGCAGTCCTCCGCCATCTCGAACTCGCCGGCGCTGTAGAACCCGCCGTCCTGGCCTTGCGGCTGCATGCACGCGGGGCCGGGCATCGACGCGTCTCGAACGCCGTCCCACAGCGCAACCGGCGCCGGCGGCGCCCAGCGCAGGTCCCCCACCGGCGCCGCGGCGAAGGGGATGCCATGGTACTGCTTGAGCCCGTCCTGCCCAACCACGCCGCCAATGGCGCCCCCGGTGACGGCCACTTCGGCCCCAACCGCCGGCGGCGGGGGAGGCGCAGTTTCCGGCGGGCTGCAAGCGGCCGCGAGCAGCACCGCCACGATCAACGTCGCCTTGTTCAGGTTTTCCATCTCCCCCAATCTCCCCTCGATCCTGTCTTCAGCCAAGCTGCCAGTGTACTGCAAGGTTGGCTACGGCGGCGCGTCGTCCGGCTGCAGCGGAATACGCGCCGGCGGGCAGCCGCCGCGCAGCAGGGATTCCCAGCTGTGGGCGGGCATCTCCTCTAGCAGCGCATCGACGTGGCCGCGGGCCGTCTCCGAAGCGTCTTCCGGCGCCAGCCGCGCCAGCCGGTTCAGCGCGTCCAGCGCCAGGCCGGCGGCGAAGATGTTGCGATCCCGCCGCGCCACGGCCGCGAGGGCATCGACGAGCGGCGGCAAGGCGTCGCCCAGCGCTCGCGCCCCGTGGGAGCAGAGCGCGACGAGGGCCCACAGGGCGTTCTCCCGCACCGCCGAGCGCACCGGCTTGAAGCGGGGCAGGCCGTAGTCGATGCCTATGCCTTCGCACACGTCGCACTCGTCCGTGGGGCGAACGATCTTGATGTGCCGGTGCTGGGCGATGTTCATGGCCAGCCGGTTCGGCTCGCGGCCCAAGCTCTCGATCAAGGCCGTCGCGCACAGCGGCGCCAGCGCTGCGCCCTTGCCGGCGGCAACCGCCCGCCGCCCGAGACAGCCGAGCGCCGCCGCCGCCACCGAGCGGACGTACACGGAGGCGTCGCTGGCCAGACGTTCGGCCAGGGCGTCGGCAACGGTCCCGCTGGGCGCTCCCGCTTCGCCCAGCGCGTAGGCGGCGGCCTTGCGCACCCACTTCACCGGCGAATCCGCGGCCGCCAGCAGGGTTTCGGTGGCGGCCTCGCCAAGCGCCGCCAGTCCGTACATGGCCGCTCGGCGGACGGCTTCGCGCTCGCTGCGGAGGGCGCTGCCAAGCAGCGTCGCGGCCAAGGCGGCGTCCGGCAGCGCCGCCAGCCGGTAGGCGGCGCCGATGCGCGCGGGTTCCGCAGCCTCGTGCATGGCATGCAGCTGGCGGCACAGCGCCTCGGCGACCGGTTCGCTCCCTGCCTCCGACCTGCGGCCGCCCGCCCGTGGCCGCGGCCCTCGCCCGGTGCGCAGCCAGTAGTGGTGGTAGCGCCAGACCGCGGTGGCGTCCTCGGGCGCGGCGGCCAGGTCCACGCCGGTGAGAGGATCGATCCCGATGCCGCGCCAATCCACCTCGGGCGCCCCTTCGCCCACAGGCTCGGGCTCCGTGGTTCGATACAGCCAGAAGCGCCACATGAAGCGCGGGCGCCGCTGCCAGCCGCGCCAGTCGTCGCGCCGGTGGTTGCCGCGATGGAACAGGTTGTGGGAGTAGAGCACCACGCTGCCGGCGGCAAGCGGCCCGACCTCGAACTGGCGCGCCAGCGGCCAGCCGACGTTGGCGATCGCATCGCGCATGCGCGCGTCGTGCGGGGTGCGCGCCGCACGGATGTCCGCCTCGTCGTAGGGCGACTTGGGGCCGCTCACCGGCACCCGCTCCATGCCGTCCAGGTGGTACGCGAAGTCCAGGTGGTCCGCGCCGGCGAAGTTGTCGTGGTTCTCCTCGTGGTTGAAGGCCCAGTAGTGCGAATACGGCACCACGGCGGTTGGCCCCATGTCCTCGGCCACCGCTTGCGGGTAGTAGAGCAGCTCCGCCTGCACGGCCTGATGGTGGCGCTGCTTGCGGCCGTTGAAGGGGCCGTTGTCGTCCTTGTGCCAGTGCTGATCGTGGGCGCCGCTGGCGAAGGGCGCGTTGTGGGTGAACGGCACCACGGCCCAGTTCCGGCCCAGCAGCGCATCGCACGCGGCCACCACGCCCGGCGCCGCCAGCACCTCCAGCACGTCCGGAATCGTCGCGGCGGAGATCGTGGTGCGGTTGTCCTTGAAGGCCCGCCGCTCCTGCATGTAGATGCGGCGGTGGATGCCCGCATCGATGCCGAGCTCCTCCGGCCGCAGGATCACCAAGCCGCGGCTGGCGAAATCCCGCTGCAGGCGCTCGATGGCCGAGGCGGCCGCCATCACGCGCCGCTGCCGGTGTTCGCAGCGGCGGCCGGGTTCCGGTGCGGTTCGTTCTCCACCCGCGTCGTCCAGTAGTCGGCGTCGAAGGTGGCATCGCCCAGCAGGAAGCGCCAGAAGCGAATGCGGTTGATGTACTCGATGCGCCCGGTGTCGTTCTCGAACCAGGGTTCAGGGCGCGTGAGGATGGCGTGGATGTGGTCCGGCGACCGCGCCGTCTTGCGGTGGAAGATGGCCTGCTGGGCGAAATCCGCCGGCGTCAAGTCCGCGGTGTTCCACAGCCGCTGCTGCGGCACGGCGGGGTTGAGGCGGATCTTGAACATGTACCGGGGACGGTCCGTGGCGTTCAGGCCGCCGCCGTGCCAAAGGCCGTGGTGGGTGAACATCAAGCTGCCGGCCGGGCAGACGACGTGTTCCTGCCCGGCGATGTTCTGATAGCGGCCGATGGCGGCCTCGCTGACCACCCGCAAGTGCGTTCCCGGCACGTAGCGCGTACCGCCCATCTCGGCCGTGACGGCATGGGGAAAGTACATGAGCTGAATGTCGAATGCCTGGCGCGGATCGATGGTGGAATCCTGGTGGGTGTGCTGCGAGACGCCCTCGCCGCCGCGAAGACTCGGCGGCAGGGCGACGTGCAGGAAGTGGTGGTCGAGCAGCGAACCCGGCCCCACCAGGCTTTCGATGGCGCCCTGCACCCAGGGCAGGCGCACCAGCCGGCCGAGGCCGGTATCGGGCGCGTAGGCATCCGCAAGCGGCGTGCCAGCGGGGATCGCCGGGATGCGGTTGGCGCGCATGAGCGCTCGGTTGCGCTCCAGCACGTCGGCCGGATCCGCGCCCGGCGACGGCGTGGCCAGGCGGCCGGCTTCGTCCAGAAATTGCTCGTTCACCGCCGCCGGCACGCGGCCGTCGAACCGCAGGAAGCCCCGGGCCGCGAAGGCGGCCATCTGCCGCGAATCGAGGCGCGCGTCCTTCACGGGTTCCTCGCCGGCGGTTGTGTCTGCACTGCTGCCTAGTGGTTCGATTCCGAACTGACGTGGCAAACGGCACGTTCGTCTGTCGTCGCCTCGGCGCACGCTACTTGAGGATGTGCCGCCCCGCAAGGCCGCCGGCATCCCGGTCGAGCGACGAAACCCGCCCCACTGAAACGCACGTCATTTTGGAAGCGGCACACTAGGCCTCCACCAGCTTCTCGAAGAAGAACTCGTACTTGAGGTAGCCGGTTCGAAACTCGCTGCCCGGCATGTGATCGATCAGCGGCGACGCCTGGATCAGCCGCCAGCCGTCCTGCAAGGCCGCGAGGCCCGTGGCGTAGGGCGGCTCGGCGCTGTCGCCGGCCATGTGGCGCTCTTGGCCCGTGCCGTCGTATTCGGCCCAAGCCACCACCCCGGAATCGAGCGCGGAACTGCGCAAGTAGAGCACGAGCACCTGCTGCCGTTGCATGGCCCGCAGCATAGCGCAGGCGCCTCGGTCCGGCGCGGCCAAGAGTTCGCTCTGCTTCGGCGCCGTTCTTAGGCCGTGGTGCGAAGCGGCCCTCTTTGACCCGCCGCGGACAACCGGGCTATGGTGCCGTCATGCAGAGACGCAAACTGCCCGCCGGCGTTCAGACCTTGCAGAAGATCCGCGAGGACGGCTGCTGCTACGTCGACAAGACGCACTACATCCACCAGCTGGTGACGAAGCACGCGCACTGCTTCCTTTCTCGCCCACGGCGGTTCGGCAAGAGCCTGTTGGTCGATACGATCAAGGAGTTGTTCGAGGGCAACGAGCCGCTGTTCCGGGGCCTCGCGATCCACGACCGGTGGGACTGGGCGGTTCGCCATCCGGTGCTGCGGTTCAGCTTCGCAGGTGGCAGCTTCAAGAGCCCGCTCGGCGCGAAAGAGGACTTCCTGGACCAGTTGACCGGTCTCGAGGACAAGGCGGGCCTCGCACCGCGCTTCTCGTCGCCAGCGCGCCGCTTCGCGGGACTGATCGCAGCGCTGCGCGAACAGACGGGGCAGCGCGTAGTGGTTCTGGTGGACGAGTACGATCGGCCGATCAACGAGGCGCTGCGGACGCCGGAGATCGCCGAAGCGCACCGGGATTTCCTGCGCGGCGTGTATGGCATGGTGAAGGACTGCGATGCGGACATCCGGTTCAGCTTCTTCACGGGCGTATCGAAGTTCTCCAAAGTGAGCGTCTTTTCGGACCTCAACAACCTCACCGACATCACTTTGGACGCCCGCTTCGCTGCTATCTGCGGCTACACCGACGACGATCTCGACACCGTGTTCGCCGCCGAGTTGGAAGGGCTGGACCGCGAGACGATCCGCGACTGGTACAACGGCTACAACTGGCGCGGCGCCGAGACGGAGAAGGTGTACAACCCCTACGGGATGCTGCTGTTCCTGCAGAACAGGGAGTTCCGGCCGTACTGGTTCGAGACCGGTACGCCGGCGTTCCTGCCCGAAACGCTGCTCGAGCGCGGTGCGGATCCGGCCTCGTTGAACGACCTGACCGTTGGCGACGCGGACTTGGCGGCGTTCGACATCCGCCACGCCAAGACCGAGGCGCTGCTGTTCCAGACCGGCTATCTGACGATTCTGAGCGAAAAGCCTGGCGCAGCAGGCAATCTCTACCGTTTGGGCTATCCGAACCGCGAGGTGCGCTCGGCGCTGAATTTGGCACTGCTGACAGCGATGGCGCCGGACGTCTCGGCAACGGCGGAGTGCTCGCGCCTAGAGCAGCTGCTCGCCCGCCACGACTTCGCCGGCGTGGAGCGCCTGTTCCGCGCCTTCTTCGCCAGCGTACCGCACGAGTGGTATGCGAACAACAACATCGCCCGCTACGAGGGCTACTACTCGGCCGTGTTCTATTCGCTCTTCGCAGGGGCTGGCCTGGACGTCGTGGCCGAAGAGAGCACCAGCCACGGCCGCTCGGACGTCGTCGTGCGCCACCCCAATGCGGTGTGGGTATTCGAGCTCAAAGGCAGTGGCGACGCCGGTGATGCCGTGGCGCAGATCGAGCAGAAGGGCTACGCGGAAAAGTACCAGCACTTGAACTTGCCCATCCACCAAGTAGGCGTGACCTTCAGCGCCGAGGCCCGCAACATATCCGCTTTCGAAGTGAAGACGCCGAATGCCGCCGGCTGAGCAGCCGCTCGCCGATGGGTGCGTCGACAGGACTACCTGCGCTCGGCTGGCTACATGCAGGCGCGAACCTGCGCGAGTCGCTACGAAGCGTTCTACGGCGAAGGTACCGGAATAGACGCCGCCGGGACGAGACGCGACCATTGATGCAGTACGCCGGCGCAAATAGCGGCAAACCATCTACCGGGATTGCGGGTTACCAAGCCTACCCGGCGGCAAGGGAGACCATGCCATTGGACCGGGCCACGGTCGAACGCGTTCGAACACGACGCGGTCGGCGTGGCACCAAGTCGCACCCGCGCGACTGTGTATCGTAAGGCAGGCTAGGCGGTTTTCGACCGGGCGGATCGGCTACAGGGGAGGGCGGCAAATGGCCTACGTCTCGGCAGCCTCGCCGGCGCCCTGAGTGCTTCGGCCGGTGGCCGGCGGACGGTTCGGTTGGCTTGCCTTGGCGGCACTGGCGCTGGCGGCCGTCGTGGTGGCGCTGTTCGCCTTCATGCCCTCGGCATCGCCGCCGCCCCCTCTTCCGGCCGAAGGCGGCCGTGGCGAGGGCTGGCTGGACATGCACGTACACGCCGCCGGCATCGGCGCCGGCGACAGCGGCGCGTTCGTGAACGACGTCATGGCCGGCAGTTGGCGGATGCCTTTCTACCTGCGCGCCTTCGGCGTCTCCCGCAGCGAACTGGAGGCCGCCGGAGATGCGCTGGTGATCGCCCGCATCAGCGCCCAGGTGGCCGAATCCAAGCGCATAGGCCGGGCCGTGGTGCTGGCCCTCGACGGCGTGGTGGACGCGAGCGGCGAGTTGGACCGCCAAGCCACGCAGGTGTACGTGCCGAGCGATTTCGTGGCGGCGCAAACCGCCCGCTACGACAACCTGTGCTTCGGCGCCAGCGTGAATCCCTACCGGCACGATGCCAGGGAGCGTCTGGAACGGACCGTCGCGGACGGGGCGGTGCTGATGAAGTGGATTCCCAACATCATGGCCATAGACCCGGCGGATCCGGCGCTGCGGCCTTTCTACCGGCAGCTCGCGGCGCTTGGCCTGCCGCTCCTCAGCCACGCCGGGCAGGAGCGCTCCTTCGCCAGCGCCGACGACGCGCTGGGAGATCCCCTGCGGCTGGCCCTGCCGCTGTCGATGGGCGTGACCGTCATCGCCGCCCACGTTGCCACCACCGGCGCCGTGGAAGGCGAGGACAACTTCGCCCGCCTGCTGCCGATGTTCGAGCGCTATCCCAACCTGTACGCCGACGTTTCCAGCCTGACGCAGATCAACAAGCGCAGCTACCTGCGGCGGGCGCTGGCGGCGCCCGGCCTGCCGGAGCGGCTGCTGTACGGCACGGACTGGCCGTTGCAGTTCTTCCCGCTGGTCTCGCCCTACTACCACTTGGACGCGACGGGCTGGGCCCAGGCCCGGGCCGTGGCGGCCATCGACAACCCCTGGGATCGGGACGTAGCGCTCAAGGAGGCCCTCGGCGTACCCCAGGCGGTATTCGCCCGCGCCGAGACGGTGCTGCCAATGGCGCGTTGCGGGCGCTAGTACTGGTTTGGCAAAGCGAGGAGCGACATTCTGCCCAACAGGATGTCTCTTTTCGTCAGGGCTCGCTTCCAAGCCCGCCGGAGAGCGAACTTATGAGCCTGCCTCAAGGGCCGAGACTCGCTCGCGCACGTCCGCCACGTCGTGCCGGTTGTCGCGTAGCTGATCGGCGAACAGGGCCACCATGCGGGCTTCCATCGAGTCCATGCGGGCTTCCATCGAGTCCATGCGGGCCTCCACGCGATCCAAGCCGTCCTTGACGCCGGCCACGTCCGCCTTGACGCCGGCGATTTCTCCGCCGAGATAGAAGGTCGCTGGAACCACGGCAGCCAGCAGCGCCACCAGCACGGCGAAGGTCGGTGCCCACTGCGGCAGCCAGCGCCAGCGTTGCTTCGCGTCCGCGTCCATGGCCCTAGTGAACGCCGGCACCGCCGGCGCTGTCAAGCGCCGAAGCGCCGCCGCAATCCACGAACGCGCGCATGTCGAGCTGGCGCGGACAGGACCAGTTCGGCCATCACAACCGTCTCGCTTCCCGCAAGATACGCTGGCGAAACGCCGGATGCAGTCCCGCTTCCGTGACGATGTCCACCTTGCAGCGGAGCAGGTCCTCCACGTCCATCAGCATGGCGCCCAAAGCAAGTCCCGTGGTACCAGGCGCAAGCGCCACCAGCAAATCCACGTCGCTGGCAGTGTTGCTGTCGTCGCGGGCCATCGAGCCGAAGAGGCGAACATCGCGCAGGCCGTGGTGCTCGGCCAGCGCGAGAATCTCGGAGCGGTGGGTTTGGATGAGGGGGTGCATCGGTGCTGAAGGAGTCTTGCGCGTTCCTATCGTAGATGGTCTTCGCTGCACATAATGGCTCTGCCGACAGACCCAAGCCTTGGCAACATTCCTTCATTGGCCTTTCGCCGCTTCGCGTGGTTCGCCAACGCCTATGTGCGTCCACGAGCTAGATTACAGTAGCGATGCACCAACCTGGCGTTTTCGGGAATGGTTCGGCCGCCACGCCAATAGTGCTCATCGTGATCCATAGCGGCATCATCAATCAACTCAATCCTATTGCCGCAGATTGCACAGACAGGGCTCTGTCTGTACATCTCTTGCTTCAATTCTCTCGAAAATCCTCTCCGAGGATCGTTTGGCTCCGCGTCGCCAACACAATCCCTCAGCCTGCTCTGCCACGTCTCGAACACATAGGCCAGCCTAGCCCGCTCCCCCGTAGCCCGCCGGACACAGTCGATCCATTGGTCGTCCGACGTCACTAAATCCAGATAACTCTCTCGGATGCTGTCGGTAGCTCGAGTAACTTGGCCAGCGTCGTAGTCCGAAAAGGACGTAGAAATACACTGGAACACAGAGGCGTTAGCTCTTGTTGCCCATTCTCCGGTCCTTGATCCGCCAACTGGTTTGTTCATCAACCTAAACGCTTTGTCACCGAATACCGTCTTCGACAATCTCATGCAATGCTCAAACCTACGTTCATATTCTCTAATTTTGTCATCGGTCGGATTGCGATATGTATCGAGAAATTCATTGAGAAACTTCTTTAGTCCGTTCTGACATCGACTGTGAGTACGTTCATAGAATGCAAGGAATCTGAGTACCAAAACACGGTCGCCCATTCTCCTTTGTATAGAAGTGTGATAGCTCTCTCCGAGGCATCCTACGAAGTCCTTGCTTTCGGAGAGATTCTTGATAAGCGTATTCGTCTTCCCTCGAAAAATACAATTTCTGATCTCCATCTCGTTCAATCTTGTTCCTCCAGTGTTGAGTCTCTCAAACACAAGAAAATGCATGTTGGGATCAGTCTCGCTCGAGAGCTCGAAGGACCTAAGGGTAGAATTTCGCAGTGCCCGTTGATGACTACGATCTAAGCTGCCAAATTTCTTGCCATTGATGTCCTTCAGGATATCCAGTCCCGTAAGTGCGAACTCCCCAGAGAGGAAGTCAAAGACCGTCTTAAGCCTCTGGAGGCCATCAATGACTTCGTACTCTTGATTTCTGGTACGTGAGAGATACACGACCGGAACGGGAATACTGAGCAGAAAGGACTCGATTAGCTTGGAAGCCTGACTGCGATTCCACACGTAATTGCGTTGCCACTCAGGATCGAGAACGAGGTCCCCCTCGTCATACCAGCGCTTGAACTCCGATAAGCTGCGATCCGCCTTCTCCAAATTGATGCTTGACGACGGGGCATTGAGGTCGCCCTCCTCAGCCCCATCGAAAGGACTAGATGAATCATCGAAGGTGGCGTCGCCGCCGCCTGCGGCTGCATTCGTCTGGTCTTGCTCGTGGCTCATCTGCTGGTGGCTCCTACGGCTCCTACGCCGGCAGACCTGCGTCTCTGCGGCCGACAAGGTTGCTGCACATGGACCTTAAATGTCAATGCCGACCCAGCCCCCTTCAACGTCTCCTTAGGCACCGGGCCGAGCGTCCCGATGCGCCGCCTGGCATCGCCCTCTGCCGTTTGGCGGCGAACCCTGCCCCGCTACGAACCGCCAGCAGCGGCGATGGTGGCCGCCATGCCGGGCCATTCGTGCCAGATGTCGCACAGGGCTTCGGGGTAGACGCGCTTGTTCGCCGTTGGTCGGGCCTGGGGCGTCACGCGGAAGTAGGCCATCAGGCGCGGTTCCGCGCCTTCCACCCGGGTGGCGCTGTGGGGTGTGAGATGCAGGATCACGGCGGCGTCGCCGGGGGCGAGGCGGAGCAGCGTCGGCCGGGGCCAGAAGCGCCCGTCCGCCGTGGTCTCGCCGTCCGGCGCCAGGGCGGTGCGCACGGCGTCCGGGTAGTGGCGAAGGCCGGCGCCGTTGGGGGCGCTTTCGTCGAGGCGCGGCCAGTTCGGCCCGTCCGGTCCGAGAGGACCCCCGGCGGCGCGCTGGGCTTGGAAAAAGCGCTCCATCTCGTGGTGCGCGCCGGCCAGCACGCCGACGTTGCCGCTGCCTTCCTGGCGCTGGTCCGAGAGCGCCACCGCCACCAAGGCCGCGAAGTTGGCGACGTTGGCGCCGAGCTCCGGGAACGCCTTGCGGCAGCCGTTGCGCGACGGCTCCTGGTGCCAGGCAGCTAGCTGTTCGGCCGTCATGGCGCGGTCGACGTCCTGATGCACCCCGGTGGCGCCGTTCCACAAGCCGTCCAGGTGGCCGTGCCAGCCCCGAAACGGCGTATCGCAGTCGCGGTAGCCGGCCTCGTTTACGCGTTGGCTCGGTTCCGATGGCCAGCGGGTGGCGAGCTGGCAGCCCCGGGCGGCGTCCACGGGCCCCAACGCTTCCTGCACGATCGGCCGCAGCGCGGTGGCGTTGAACAGATCGAGGAACGCCGGCTCGCCGCCGCGGGCCCCGGCTCCTGCTCCGAACCCCATGAACAGCCGCCGGCGGGCGGCATGCACCAGGCTCGCCGGAACCGCGCCCGACACCACCACGAAGCCGTTGCGGTACAGGGCCAGCTTCTGCGCCTGGTCCAAGGCCGCTGCACTCGCCGGAGGGCCGCCGCCAGGCGCGGCCTCGTGAGCGGTCACCGGGGTGCCGGCAGGTCCTGCCAGCCGCGCTCGGTGACGACTGCGGCCAGGGGCACGTCGCGGTCGCTGGCCGGCAAGGCCGGGGCGCGTTGGCACTCGTGGGCGATGCCGATGCGCTGGGCCGCGGGGTGCGCCGCGAAGTAGCGGTCGTAGTAGCCGCCGCCGCGCCCCATCCGGTTGCCGTCGGCGTCGAAGGCGACCAGCGGCGCCAGCACCAGCGCCGGCGCGGCAGCTGCGGGTTCGGCTGGTTCGAGAATATCGAAGCGGTTGCGGCGCATGGGCTCGCACCGTCGATAGCGCGCGAAGCGCATGGCGCCGCGGTCGCCAACCACCGGCAGGGAGACGTCCACGCCAAGCCGCCAGCACGCCTCGACCAGCGGCGCGAGGTCCACTTCCCCGTCGCTGGCGGCATAGACGCCCACGCTCACCAGCGGGCGCAGACGTTCCGCCACCGCGCTAGCCACGGCTTGGGCGTGGGCCTGCTGCGCCGCGGCGGAGAGGCGCTGGCGAGCGCGCCGATAGCGGGTACGCAAGGTGCGCTTGGCCAAGTCTTGCGAGCATCCCATGCCGGTTCCAGATCCAATCCGCGGAAACCATAGCACGGGCGACTTGCCTAAGCCGCCGGACGGCCTGGGGTGTCTGTTTCCCCGATGCAGTCCCGCCGTATTTACTGTACGCTTCCCGCGGACGTTCCTCGCCAAACGTGGGGGATCCCCGCTGCGTGGCACCCAGAGCGGCTCGACGAAGCGACCGCCAGTCTCAAGCGCGATGGCATCCGCCTGGCCGGCATCCCGGCGAACGAGGGACTGCCGGACATCGCGCCCGGTTGGCGGCGCCTACGGCAACGTCGTGAAGATCCGCGCCGCTGCGGACGCCGATGCGTTCCTGGCCGCCTTCGTGGATGTCGGCGTCTGAGATGGCCGCGGCCCAGTCGTACCGGATCGAGGATGCCGTCTCGTTCGTTGTCCAGAGAGCGGCGGCGGACACTGCGCTCCAAGCCTGGTCCATCGCCGCAGCCAGGCTCGAGCGAGTGTCGGCCGGCAAGAACATCGTCTTTCGCGTGGACGCTAAGGACGGCAGACGCTACGCCCTGCGGCTGCACCGGCCCGGCTACAACAGCTTGCCGGCGCTTCGGGGCGAGCAGATGTGGGTCCGCGCCCTCGTTGCTGCCGGCATTGACGCCCCGGTGGCGTTATCTACGCGATCCGGGGCCGGCCACTCCCAAGTGGAGGTGGCTGGCGAACAATGCCACGCCAGCCTGGAGCGGTGGGTGGACGGGACTGCCTTGGACGCGACCGACGGCGAGGACCTTGGCGCGGGCTTCGCCAAGCTCGGCGCGGTCATGGCCAACATCCACAGTCACGCTGCCGCTTGGCGACTGCCCCGCTGTTTCGTTCGCCATGCCATCGACGCCGACGGTCTCATGGGCGAGCGGCCGCTGTTGGGTCGGTTCTGGGTGTCGCCGTATCTCGCTGCGGACCAAGCCCGCCTCTGCGACGCGCTCCGTCGTCGACTCCATGGCCTCTTGGCCGAACTGCCGAAGCGGGCGTCCGACTACAGCTTGATCCATGCGGACCTGCACCCCGGCAACGTGGTGGCAACCGGCGAGCGCATGCATGTCATCGACTTTCACGACGCCGGCTTCGGCTGGCACTGCTACGACTTTGCGGTGGCCTTGTCCACCTACCAGTCGCACCACGATTTCGCCCGCCTGCGCGACGCCCTGTTCGCAGGCTACCGGCGCTGCCGGGGTCTGCCGCCCGATGCCGCAACGCTGCTGCCGATGTTCCAGCTGGTGCGCAACTTGGCGCTGATCGGCTGGCTTGCAGCGCACCCGGCACTCGATCCGGAAATACGGCAAAGAGAGACCGCCACTTGGATGTCGCTCGTAGAGGCGCGCGCCGAACGGGTGTGCCGCCTGCTCGGCATCTGATCTGCTGTGCGCGGATGCCCCCAGCGTGTCTATACGTCGGCGCTTGGAGTTTATGTGCGCCTGTCTGTGGTTGGATGACGTACAGACATCGACGATCAGCCTGACCTGCAGCCCCGGCCGCAAGCCTACACGGTGCCTTCAAGGGGCGGTTCCGGCGGCGTGGCGCCGAAGCCGGTCAGTTCTTCCACTGCCTTGGCGGCCCGCAGCAGGAACAGATCCGCCCGCAGCGGCGCCACAAGCTGGGCGCCGATGGGCAGACCGTCGTGGAAGCCCGCCGGCAGCGAGAGTGCCGGGCAGGTGGTCACGGTTATCCAGCTGCAGCTCTCCATCCACTCGATGTAGGTGGCCATCTTTCGACCTTCGATCTCCCGCACCCAGTCCACGTCGACGCCGAACGGCAACACCTGCGTCGTGGGTCCGATCAACAGATCCACGTCGCCGAAGAACTCGCCTACGCGGGCCACCAGAGCCGTGCGCGCCGGCTGCACCCAGTCGTAGTCCGCGACGGCGAGCGCCTCGCCCGCTTGGAGGTTCCAGACGATGGTGCCCTTCAGGGACGCGCGCTCGGCGGCGGTCATGGCGCCGAACCGGCGCCGGAAGCCGGTGGCGCGCAGAATGTGGAAGATGCGCCGTGCGTCCGTCAGGTCCGGCGCCGCATCCACCACCGTCGCACCGGCGGCGGCAAGCCGCGGCCGCAACGCCGCCACCGCCTCGCGCACCGGGGCTGCCACCGGCAAGCCGCCGAAATCCTCGGTGACGGCGATGCGGAGCCCTGCCAGGGCCAACGGCGCCAAGGGGTAGAACGACGCGCCCGGTTCCGGCAGACAGTTCGGCACCCGGGGGTCCGGCCCCGCCAGGACGGAAAACAGCAGCGCCACGTCGTCCACGGTGCGGGCCATCGGGCCGGCGGTGGACAGATCCGCCCACGGGTCGCCGGCCAGGCTCGGCACCCGTCCAGGCGACGGGCGGAACCCCACCACGTTGCAGAACGCCGCCGGGTTGCGCAGGGAGCCGCCGGTGTCGCTGCCGTCCGCCAGCGGCAGCATCCGTGCCGCCAGCGCCACGGCCGCCCCGCCGCTGCTGCCGCCGCAGGTCCTGGCGAGGTCGTAGGGGTTGCGGGTGGCGCCGAATACGCGATTGAAGGTCTGGGACCCGGCCCCGAACTCCGGGGTGTTGGTCTTGCCCACGGTCACGGCGCCAGCGGCGCGCATGCGTTCGACGATCAGCGCATCCTCGGCTGGCACATGGCCCGCGAACAGCGGCGAACCGTAGGTGGTGCGAATGCCGCGGGTGGGCACCAGGTCCTTGTGCGCCAGCGGCAGACCCGCCAGGGGGCCGTGGCCGGCGGGGTCCGCATCAAGGACCTCGGCCTGGCGGCGCGCCAGCTCGTAGGTCTTGGTGACGATGGCGTTGAGGGGGCCGTTGACCGCCTCGATGCGCTGCAGGTGGGCGTCCAGCGCTTCGCGGCAGCTGACCTCCCGGGCCGCGATCAAGCGCCGCAGCGCCACGGCGCCTTGGCGCCAAAGCTCGCTCACTTGGACTGCATGCGCCCGTCGGCGCGAGGGCGGCCCCGCCGCACGGGCTCGCCTCGAGGGCTTGCCCGCGTCAGTCTTTCGCCTGCCAGCCGTTCCAGTGGGTGATTTCCGAAACCGGCGGCCTTGCCGCTGGCTTGAAGTCGGTGCCTATCGTGTAGGCCACCGGCAGCAGCGCGGTCTGCACGACGTCCGGCGGCAGATCGAGAACGGCGGCGGATTCCTGCTCGAAGCCGAGGTGCAGGGTGGTCAGACAGGAGCCGAGCCCCCGCGCTCGCAGTGCCAGCTGGAAGCTCCACACGGCCGGATAGATCGAGGCGTAGTAGCCGCCGAGCGCCACCACGCTTGCCGCGGCGCCCGGGCGCCCTTGCAAGCAAGGCACCACATGCACCGGCACCTCGTGGAGGTGTTCCATCAGGTACAGGGCGGAGCTGAACACCCGGGCCGTCTGGGCGTTGCCGGCCGCCTCCGCGCGGGCGCCGGCGCCTGGCAGATACTGCTCCGCGGCGCGCCGGTAGAGGGCCGCCAGGGCTTGCCGCTTGTCGGCATCGTCCACCACCACCCAGCGCCAGTTCTGGCTGTTGGAGCCGGTGGGGGCCTGCACCGCGAGCTGCAAACACTCGTCGATGACCGCGCGGGGCACCGGGCGCGTCAGATCCAGTCGTTTGCGCACGGCGCGAGTGGTGGCAAGCAGGGCGTCGCACGCTGCTACGTCAAGGGGCATGGCTTCTCCTTCCTTTCTCACCTTCCTTCCCCATCTTCCTCATCCTTTCTCAAGGCGCGGCGGCGGCGAAGCCGCGAGTCGTCGTTCCTTCGCTGGCCAAGTGGCGTCGCCAACCGCCGGGGCGGCTGCCGCATTGCCGGCCGCCAGCCGTCGCCAGGCTCGGCGCATGGCGGCCCGGCGAGCGCCCTTCTTGCCGTGCAGCGCGAGCTCGATGCGGCGCACGGCTCTGGCGGCCACGCGGAAGTGCCGTGCGTGGCGGTCCACCGCCTCCCAGTCGATGGCGGCATCGGGGAACGCCCCAGCACCCGCCACGCGCTGCCACGTCGCGTCGAATAGAACCGGCCGGCGCGGCTGCAGATTGGCGCCGTGGTTGCTCATCACCGCTGCGCCAGCGTCGCTTGCGTCGAAGAAGGCTTCCTCCCTGTTGGGAATGCGTGGCACCCCGGCGTCCCGCGCCGCCTTCAGGAAGCGCTCGCGGTAGATCGCCGCGTTGGCCATCGGCGCCGGCACGCCGAAGTCGAAGTAGGTCTGCGCCAGGGTGGGTTTCATGCCGAGAACGCTGAAGTTGAAAGCGGGATAGCGGCAGAGCAGAGAGAAGCCCGGCGAGGCGATGGTCACATGGAACCCGCCGTCCTGAAGCAGCCGCACGGGTCCGCCGGCGGCTCGCCAAGGCGATGCCCATCCCCGCGGCGCGTCCCTCGAGAACGCCATGTGCCACTGCATCGTGTTCCTGGAAGCCAGCAACTTGAACGGCGGCGGCGGCGTCAAGCCGGCCGCATGGCGTTGCAGCGTCTCGATATAGCGCCGCGGCAGTGCATCGTCGTCGTCGCAGAGCGTGGTGAGCACGTAGTCCGGCGCTTGCGCCCGGAACAGGCGTTCGAGCCAGTCCAGCGCCTCGACGCGGTCCGGAGCGCGAGCGCGGTATTCGTGGATGAACACCCGCTCGCGCCCCTCGGCCAGCTCGGCAAGCCGCCGCTTGTCCGCCGCCGGCAGGTTGGCGTCCGTCACCAGCACCCAAGTGAAGTTCTGGTTCGTCTGCGCGAACAGGGCCGGCCGGCAGATCATCTCCAACAGCCGCAGCCGCAGCGCCACGTTGCGCCGCCGCAACGGGTTGGTCGCGCCGAACCAGGGGCCGTCCAAGTGCGCCAGCCACTCGCGGTCGCGGATGCAGAACCGGGTGATGACGAAGTGCGCGAGCTTCAACGCGGGCGTCGGACCGCTAGCCGGGCATCGAAGCCGTGTCGTCCAGCACCGGCACTTCCGCCGCGCTCGGCTCGGCCGCCGGCTGCCGGTTCTCGTTCCAGGCCGCTGGGCGCTCGCTGCGCCCCTCGATGGCCCAGCTGGGAACATCGGCGGCCCATTCCAGCCGATACTTGGTGTTGGGCAGAAAGGCCACTCCGTCGCCGGGATGCAGCGGCAGGCGGGCTGAGGGCCCGAGCGTCAGAACGGCCTCTCCCGTCAACGGCACGAGGAAGGATGCGCCACCCTTCTTCGGCGTCTCCCCCGACAGCGCCGGCAGCGGGCCCCGGCAAGCCGCCGTCGGCGAGTTGCTCACCGGAATGATGCGCTGGGCCAGCGCCAAGCATGCTGCCAGCGCGTCGGGCATGGCCTCGTGCCGGTGCGGGAGGTCCGCAGCGGCCAGCAGCCGGCAGGTGCGGGGCGGCAGCAAGCCACGCCACAGCACCACGGGGGCCAGGTAGTGCAGCAGCAGGGCCGCCGCCCTGGTGCCAGCGAACGGATTGCGCCAGTGGGTTCGCTGCCGGCCGTCCATCACCAGCATCGAGCCCGGCTTGCTCGGAAACTGCCACAAGCGTCCGTCCAGTCGCTCCAGGTACAGGGGCCACTGGGGGGCGCCTTCGAGAAGCAGCGGAAGACCGACGGTGATGTCCAGCGTCGGCCGGTCCCGATGGGCACCCTGGATGGAGCCGTTGCCAGAGTGCCACATGAACGAGTTCACGAACGAGCAGAACGGACGGTGCAGCAACGCGCCAACACGTCCCGCCAGCGTCGGTCCAAGGAGCTTGCCCCAAGCCGGGTTGTAGAAGCCGAGATCCCACTGGCCGCGAGTCTTTGGCGAGGGGTCGGGCCGGGAGTGCGGCCCAGGCGCGTCCGCCGCGCCGCGAAGGAAAGCAGCGGAGATGCCGAGCTGCTCCACGCGGCCAGCCACAGGAAGCACGGGCGGGGCGCCCCGCGGCGGCGCCGAAGCGTCCCCGGCTGGCGGTCGCGCCGCCGTTGCGGCCGGCTGCGCCGCGGGTTCGGCGGGCCTCGCCTTCGCCAAGGCGGCGGCGTTCAGGGCATCTTGCCGTCCAGCCCCAGCCGAATGGCTGCGGGCAGTGCGGCCCTCCTTGAATCGGAGTGCGCGTCTGCTGTACGCGCCCATCTGTTCGACATCGGCCATCCGGCGGCGCCACGGACGGCACACCATACCTTCACAGGCCCCAACATTCCAACTCCGCGGCCAGGATCAGGTGCCCGTCGTAGTGGGCCTCGATGGCGGCGCGGCTGGCGCTCTCGCGGCCCCGGGTGCGCCAGGCCCGATGGCCGAGCACCACCATGCGCGCCTCGGCGCGGCTGGCGATGCGGCCGATCTGCGAGGGACGCGCGTAGTAGTCGCGCAGGTCGCCGCGGACGTCCTCCTGCACGGCGTGGTCCACCACCAGCGCATCCGCGTTCTCGGCGAAGCCGGCGACCACGTCGTTGCGGTTGCTGAAGCCGCTCGCGAACACCAGCGTCTTGCCGCCTGCGACCACCCGCCAGGCCAATGCCGGCATGCCGCCGTGATGCACCGCCACCGCAGACAGCCGAATGTGCTCCGTGCCGTAGCCCGCCCAGCGCCGCCGCCCGGCCGCGGGCACGTCGCGCACCGCCAGCACGAAGCCGCCTGGAGAGCGCGCGCCCTGGGCGCCCAGGTAGGCGGCCAGGTAGGGGTACAGGCCGCCGGTGCCGATCAAGCCCTCGGCGAACGCAGTGGTGGCGACGGTGCCGTCCGCGGGACCTAGCACCGGCAGCAGCCGGGTGCGGCCGGCATCCTCGGCGCCTTCGAGCAGGCTGGCGAAGTCCGCCGTGGTGCTGGCGCGGAGCTTGGTGAAGACGATGGCGTCCAGGTCCGCGAAGTCCGCCTTCGCCTCGCCGAAGCGCAATGCCGTGCCGCTGCCGGCATCCACCAGCAGCCGGGCATGGCCGTCGAGCCACACCAGGTAGCTGGCGACGGCGCGGTCGTCGCCGATTTCGACGCCGCCGGAGCCGAGAATCTGCAGCCACACGCCGTCGTCGCCGCAGAAGCCGATGTAGCGGGCCTCGGCGCTGCCGGCCGCTGCGGCCAACGCCACGGCGAACAGGCAGGACAGCTGTGCCGAGGCGCGGCGCATCACGCAGTCCCGCGCAACGGCTTTGGAGGCTGCGTCAGTTCGGCTCATCGGACGCGCCAGACAGCATCGACGTCGCTGGTATATCCGCCAGATCCGCCAGGAAAGCGCCAGCGCTCGCTTCGTCCGGCATGCGCCAGTCGCCCCGGGGCGAGAGGCTCACCGTTCCCACCTTCGGCCCGGGCGGCAGCGTGGTGCGCTTGAACTGCTGCGCGAAGAAGCGCTGCAGGAACACCGTCAGCCAACGTTTCACCTCGTCCGGAGAGTAGGAGTCCGCGAAGGCCCGGCAGGCCAGCGCGAACAGCTTGCCGGCGCTGGCGCCGCCGCGCAGGAAGTGGAACAGGAAGAAATCGTGCAGTTCGAAGGGCCCCACGATGGCCTCGGTGCGCTGGCCATTCGCGCCGTCGGCGGCCGGCAGCAGCTCCGGCGTGATCGGCGTCGCCAGCACCCGTTCCAGCACACGGCGCAGAGCGGCGCTGGCGCGGTGCCCGGCGTACCAGCGCACGATGCTGGCCACGAGGGTCTTCGGCACCCCGGCGTTGACGTTGTAGCCGGCGGCTTGATCAGCGTTGAATGTACACCAGCCCAACGCCAGCTCCGAGAGATCGCCGGTGCCCACCACGACGCCGCCGATCTGGTTCGCCGCGTCGAACAGAATCTGCGTGCGTTCCCGGGCCTGGGCGTTCTCGAAGGTCAAGTCCGGCGTACCGTCGTGGCCGAGGGCGTCCAGGTGCTGGCGCACGGCGCCCGATATGTCCACCTCGCGGAGTTCCGCGCCAGTGGCCGCGGCCAGCTGCCGGGCGGATTCGAGGGTGTGCCCCGTGGTGCCGGGCCCCGGCATCGTCAGCGCCTGCAGCCGCTCTGCGGGCAGCTGCCGCGCCGCCAGCGCGTCGAGACAGACGAGATGCGCCAAGGTGGAATCCAGCCCGCCGGAGATGCCGAGGACCAGCCGCTCCGCGACGGCGGCAGCCATGCGTCGCGCCAGGCCGGTGGCCTGGATGGCCAGCGCCTCCTCCGCCCGGGCGTTCAGGGCCGCTTGTTCGGCGGGCACGAACGGCGTGCGGGGATAGCGCCGGGCGAGACGGCGCAGCGGCAGCGGCTGGCCGAGGTCCACAGGCGCGGGGAGCGTGGCGCGGGGGCTGGTGGCGAAGGCGTTGTTGCGCAGCCGGTCGTGCCGCAGGCGCTGGCAGTCGACTTCCACGACCAGACTCCCGCCAGCTAGCGAGAAGCGTTCCGACTCCGCCAGCACATGGCCGTTCTCGGCGGCGATCAGGTGGCCGCCGAATACCACGTCCTTGGTGGACTCGGTGGGCCCGGCGCTGGCGTAGACGTACCCGGAGATGGTGCGCGCGCTTTGCGAACGCACCAGCTCGCGGCGGTAGTCCGCCTTGCCGATCAGCTCGGTGCTCGCGGAGAGATTCAGCAGCAGCTCGGCACCGCCCAGCGCCAAGGCCGCGCTCGGCGGTTCCGGCAGCCACAGGTCCTCGCACAGCTCGATGCCAAACGCCGTCCCGCCCAGCCGGCAGATCAAGCCGTCCCGCAAGGGAAAGCGGCTGCCGGCACCCTCCGTTTCCACGTCCACGCCGCGCCCGGGGGCGAACCAGCGCTTCTCGTAGAACTCGTCGTAGTTCGGCAGCGCCAGCTTCGGCGTCGCCGCCGCCACCCGCCCGCCGCGGCAGACGAAGGCGCAGTTCAAGAGCCGCCCGTCCGCAAGCCGCCACGGTGCGCCGACGACGAGGGCGCGATCGTCGGTGGCGGCGGCGATCTCGGCGAGGGCAGCCTCGGCAGCGCGGCGCAGATTCTCGGCGAAGAACAGGTCCTCGCAGCTGTAGCCGGTGACGGCCAGCTCCGGGAACAGGACGATGGCCGCGTCCGCCGGCGCCGCGGCATACGCCGCCAGGATGGCGCTGGCGTTGGCCGCCGGGTCCGCGAGGGCCACCGGCGGTGCGGCGGCGGCGACCTTCACGAACCCCAAGTTGCCGTAGTCCATGCCGGGGCCGCTCCGCGTTCCTGCGGCAGGACTCTACAACACAACGCCGTGCCCTCGCCCACGCAGGGGCCCCGCGGTATGCTGCTTGCGGGTGGAGTGGCGGAGAAGGTGGAGGTTCACATGAACTGCTTCCAGATCTCCAAGAGGCGCGGCCGCGTGCTCGTCGCGCTGTTCGCCGCTGTTCTTGGCGCGGGAACCTTAGCGGCGCCAGTAGGTGCCGCGGACCCAAAACCACCTTCCGAGACGGCAGCCGAAGAGGCAGGCAGCAGCGTCCAGCATGGTGCCATCGTCAAGAACGCCGTCCTGCGCAGCGTGTCTTGCTCCTCGGCGCAGGAAGCCCCGGCTTGCCCTCCTCGCGTGGAGTGGATGTCCCTTGACGAGCAGGTGGAGTTCGCGGGGAAGATGGTCGCCGATGGCCTTCTGCAATGTTGCGACCCCGTTTGGCTTTGCAACTTGGGCTGCCGAGTGGCAGACAACAGCTGCACGGCGCAGGCCGATCGGCGGGAGGCCAGGTGCGCCCGGGAGATCGGCGCCAGATGCGCTTCGAACGCGAAGTGCCGCGAGAGGCACTTGAAGGCGTGCGCGGCGGCCGTCGACCGTGGCCAATGCATGAGCGGCGCTGGCAATTGCACCAGCTGCTGCGACAACGGCCGCGAGGCCGCCTTCAACGTACTGGGCATCAACCAGTGCGTCGAGAGGAACTTCTTGAATCCAGGCTCGAACGCAGCTGGCGACGACGGACTCGCAGGAGGCCCCGCCGCCGCCGGGCTTTAGAGCGCCGCCCATGCCCGCGTGCGCTAAGACCGCAGGCATCCGCAGGAACGAGCATGGGCGACGCGCTGAACGAAACCGCGAAGGAACGTTGGCGCTGGCTGCCGCAGTGGGCGCCGACGTTCGCCGTGCTGGTGGCGCTGCTGGCCGCCGTGGTTCCGGCGAGCTTCTATCTCGGCGGCGAGCTCGCCGGCGTCAAGGCCGACGTGGCGAACGTCAAGGCCGACGTGGCGAGTGTCAAGGCGGACGTGGCGAGCGTCAGGGCCGACGTGGCAGCGATGGGAACGCGCATGGAGGCCCGCATGGAAGCGTTGGAGACGCGCATGGTGGCCCTGTTCGCCGATCTCGCGCCGAACTGCGCGAGCAACGGCGCGAGATTGCCGACGTGCGCGAGCGCGTCTCCGCCCTCGAAGCGCGGGACGGCTAGAGGCCCAGTTCCCTCTTGCACCGCCAAGCTTGGCCAAGGCACAGTGCGGACACTCGCAAACGCATTGTCCGGTTTCAATCGCATCTAGGAACCTACGCCAGTGTTCGTTCGCCATGTTCCGGCCCAGCGCGAACTCCAAAGCGCCAATCTCTCTGTAGGTATGGCCCAAGCCCCTAAGACCAATGTCCACGCCGTGGCGACTGGCAAGTCTGAAAGTTCCGCCGTGGCTGCAACGCTGGTGCCGCCTCCAAAGCGAAGGTGTTCGTCTCTGCGAATCCTGCCGCTGGGAACTTCGATTGACGCCATTTTTTCTCGCCAGTTTCTTTTCTTCGCCGCAACCCGTCGCCGCGAAAACCTGCCGGTCTTGGCGGTGATTTAAGCCGGCCGCGCACCTTTTTTTCAACGTTCAGACTTCGGCAGAAACTAGCCGCTAGATAGGAAAAGCCCGCCGCGGCGTTGAAAAACTTCGTTGTCTCCGCGGCGAGCGTCGGGTTAGGTTCCCAATCGTTGCGGACAAGGCTTGCGTCGGTTGTAAACCGCGCTGCCAGTATGCCTTGAGAGCGCCCTGGGTGGCGCTGTTAGCAAGTTCGTTCGCCGGAGTTGGGCATCCGGTAGGCGGAGCGGGCAAGATTTTGATTACTTGAGCTGCATTGCCTTTCCCAAGAGGAGGGGCCGTCTATCGAACCGCTCTTGGTGCCACCGAGTGCGAGTTTCATAAGCCGCGGTGGTTTCCACACCGCCGCTTGCTTGGTCGTCGTCGTTTCCGCCATCGTTGAACCTCCGGCAGTTCCCTACTTGAGTTTCGTAATCCGCACCGCGCCGGAGTAGCTGGCGATGGAATTGGCGCTGGCCCTTTCCGTTGCCGACAGGGTTGTGTCCTCGCTGAACTTCAAGCCGGCCGGCCACTCGTGGGCCAGCCTGAACCGCGTAGGCGCGGCGTAGGTGTAGATACCGTAGCCATCCTCCAGCCTTGTGGTGTTGCCGAACGGATGCAAGCGCACACTAGGGCAGGAACCCCTGAACCGCGGGTTGTTGCCGGGCAGATGGCGGCGAGAGAGCTCGCTCTGGCAGATCGTGTTGTCGCCGTAGGGTTGCTGCAACTCGAAAAGGTAGGTGCCAGCCGGCAGCGTCCTGTCGGTAAACAACCCGTTCGCGCCCGACCACCAATACGGAACCGACATTACTACTGCCATCTGTGGCGCGAACTTGCCGACGATGGTTGCGTGGTTGGCGGAGACAGTGCTAGAGAGTGTGCCTACCGTGGTTGCGAGTGCGTTCACGGCGTTGGCCGTTGCGAGCGTGCCCAGCTTGGCGTCCAGGGCGGCAATCTGATTCCTCAACTCCGCCATCGTCGGCTGCTTGCCGGCGTTGTTGTCGCCCTGCCCTTCCGCGGCCAGTGCGAAAGGCGCGAGCGCTGCCAAAGCCACCGCCAGGATGGCGAGCATGGTGGTTTTCATTCGTCTGTCACCGTGCGTTCCCAAGTCTCCAATCCGGCCAGCGGCCGGGCCGTGCTTGACTCGAGAACGCACTATGTCCTTCCTGCCTATTTCGGGCCGTTGCCTGCGCGACCACGACGGAGCGACCGCAATGGTCTCGCCAACCTTGTTCGATGCGCCCCGGCCCCAGCCGAAGGCTCGAATCCTCCGTCGCGAAACGCGGCTATCCAACCACGGGGGGGGGGGGGGGGGTCAACCCTTGTGGCAAGAAAAATCTAACTTTCTGAACTTTCCTTCTGAAATCAATGGCTTGCAGGCGTCTTGCGACCGGAGAGTGCCCTGGACGCCTTCCGGTGCGCCATTGGCAGCTACGTCGTTGATCGCACGGCGCTTTGCCGACCAAGACGCCCGGAACGCCCAGGGCGCCTGTGGGCAGAGTTCGAGTTCCGGCAGTGCGATTGGGCCACGCTCGATAGGAACTGCGCCCACAAGCGCCTAGATGGAGTGGAAGCACTCCGGGCTGCTGCCGTCGATGGGCTCAGCAACGCCAGCGCATACTGGATCTCGTCGATCACGAAGGGCGGCGTCAAATCGCGCATGAAGAACACCGGATCCCGGTTCGCGCGCTCCCGCGTCCCGATGTCGTCCAAGCTGACGTATGCGTGGCCTTGGGCGCGCCTGGCAAGCAGCGAACCCTCGCCGATCTGCCGCAGGCCCGGCAGCAGCCACACCGGGAAACAGCCGCAGCTGTTCCGTCGGAGCAGTGAGGACGGGCTCGAAAGTCCTGTCAATCCAATGGGTTGGCAAATCGAAACCGCGCTGTGGATCCGCCGCTGGGATTACAACAACGAGGCGCGATCATGCACGACGCAGCGGCTACAATCAGTGCGCCAACGGCAGCGACGGCGTTGCTGTGGACCGTGGTGGCCGCGAGGGCAGGAGGGCGCAGGGCGTGAATTTCGAGTTCTCCGAGGAGCAGAACCTCTTGCGCGAGCAGGCGGCGCGCCTGCGGAACCGCGGGGCTGTGGAGGCGTGGGCGTGAATTTCGAGTTCTCCGACGAGCAGAACCTCTTGCGCGAGCAGGCGCGGGGCTTCCTGCAGGAACACTGTCCGCCGGCGGCCGTGCGTGCGGTGCTCGACGGCGACGCCGCCTACGACCAGGCGCTGTGGCGCCGGATCGGCGAACTCGGCTGGCCGGCGGCGGCCATTCCAGAGGAGCACGGTGGCCTTGGCCTCTCCTATCTGGCGCTGTGCGTCATCGCGGAAGAACTGGGCCGGGCCGTCGCGCCGGTGCCGTTTTCGTCTTCCGTCTACCTCGCCACCGAGGCGCTGCTCCTGGCCGGCAGCGCCGCGCAGCGGCAGAAGTGGCTGCCGAAGCTGGCGGCCGGCGAGGCCATCGGCGCCTTCGCGCTGGCCGAGGGTGCCGGGCAGCCGCACCCCGCGGCCCTCAAGACCGTCGCCCAGGACGGTGCGCTCAGCGGCATGAAGGTGCCCGTGGCGGACGGCGACATCGCGGATTTCGCCGTCGTCGTGGCCAGGGCCGAGGGCGGCGACGGCGCCAGCCTGCAGCTGGCGGAACTTGCCGGCGCGACGCGGGAGCCGGTGGCGACCTTGGACCCCACCCGCTCCCACGCCTGCCTGCGCTTCGACGGCTGCCCGGCGGAACCCCTCGGCAATGCCGGCGAGGGCTGGGCGCTGACGCAGCGCCTCCTGGACCGCGCCGCGGTGCTGTTCGCCTGGGAGCAGGTGGGCGGCGCCCAGGCGGCGCTGGACATGGCCAAGGGCTACGCCTTGGAACGCTACGCCTTCGGCCGCCCCATCGCCAGCTACCAGGCCATCAAGCACAAGCTGGCCCACGCCTACGTGAAGAACACCCTGGCGCGCTCCAACTGCTACTACGGGGCCTGGGCGCTGGACACCGACGCGGCGGAACTGCCCCTGGCGGCGGCGACGGCGCGGGTCAGCGCCACCCAGGCCTACTACTACGCCGCCAAGGAGAACATCCAGACCCACGGCGGCATGGGCTTCACCTGGGAGTTCGACTGCCAGTTCCACTACCGCCGCGCCAAGCTGCTGTCCGTGAACGTCGGCAGCGAAGCGGCTTGGCAGGACAAGCTCGTCGCCGCGATCGAACGGCGCGAAGCCGCCTGACGCCCAGCAGCCCACCCAAGGAGGCAAGCACAGTGGACTTCAACGACACCCCCGAAGAGGCGGCGTTCCGGGAGCAGGCGCGCGGCTGGCTGGCGGCCAACGCGCCCAGCCGGGAAGAGCTCGCGGGCCTCGACGAAATCGCCGCCGCCAAGCTGTGGCAGAAGCGCAAGTACGACGCCGGCTGGGCCTGCATCCGCTGGCCGGAGGAGTACGGCGGGCGCGGCGCCTCGGCCATCGAGCAGGTGATCTGGAACCAGGAGGAGGCCAGGTTCGCCACCCCGGGCGGGGTGTTCGCCATCGGCCAGGGCATGGCCGCGCCCACCCTCATGGCCTGGGCCCAGGAGGAGCAGAAGCGCAGGCACCTGCCGCCGCTCGCCTCCGGCGAACACATCTGGTGCCAGCTGTTCAGCGAGCCCGCCGGCGGTTCGGACCTCGCGGCGCTGCGCACCCGGGCGGAGAAGGACGGCGACGAGTGGGTGATCAACGGCCAGAAGATCTGGACCTCCGGCGCCCACTACTCGGACTACGGCATTCTCGTGGTGCGCACGGACCCGACGGTGCCGAAGCACAAGGGGCTCTCCTACTTCTTCCTGGACATGAAGTCCCCCGGCATCGAAGTGCGGCCCATCAAGCAGATCTCCGGCGGCGCCAACTTCAACGAGGTGTACTTCGCCAACGTGCGGGTGCCGGACGATCAGCGCCTCGGCGCCGTCGGCCAGGGCTGGCAGGTGGCGCTGACGACGCTGATGAACGAGCGCATGGCCATCGGCGGCGGGGGCGGCGGCGTGGGCTTCCGGCAGGTGTTCGACCTCGCCCGGCGCGTGGACATCGACGGCCAGCCGGCGATTCGGGACAAGAACGTGCGCGCCAAGCTCGCCACCTGGTACGCCCAGGAGGCCGGCCTGCGCTACACCGGCTACCGCTCCCTGACGGCGCTCTCCAAGGGCGAGACGCCCGGCCCGGAGAACTCCATCGGCAAGCTGGTGGCGGCCTCCAAGACCCAGGACATGGCGTCCTTCGCCATGGACCTGATGGAGCTTGGCGGCGCCGTGACGGACCCCGCCCACGCCGAAGCCCACGGCATGTTCCAGAGCGCGTTCATGGCGGCGCCGGGGGGGCGCATCGCCGGCGGCAGCGATGAGATCATGCTCAACATCCTGGCCGAGCGGGTGCTGGGCCTGCCCCAGGACGTGCGTGTGGACAAGGGAATTCCGTTCAACGAGGTGCCGACCGGGCGCTAGCCCGCGAATCTGGAGGCCGGCGCGCCCGCTGCGGGCCGGAAGAAGGGACGCGCTCCAACAGCGCGTCCCTCCGTCGGAGCTCGGATGTTGCCTTAAGCGCCGAGCTCCGCAACCAGCGCGTCTTCGTCCGGGAACTCGCCGGTTTCGTGCTTGGAGTAGACGAGCTTGCCGTCCACGTTCACGTCGAAGATGCCGCCGGCGCCCGGAATCAGGAACGCTTCGGCGCCCAGGGCGTCCTTGATCTTGGCAGCCAAACTGGCCGCTTTCGGTTCGTAGCCTCAGGAAGTGCAGTAGGTGATGGAAACGTCCATCTGTGCCTCCGTTTGGGTTGGGTTCAGTAGCGCCCGCCCAGCTTGGCGTGGTCCCAGCTGACCACGCGCTCCGGCGTGAACTTCAGCACCACGCGCTTGGCGGCGGTGGCGGACACCGTCTCGCGCAGCCTGGCGCGCCCGGCGGCGTCCAGATCGCGGCCCTTGGCGTTGATGGCCACCAGCGCATCCTTCACCGCGTCCGCGTCCTCCACTATCTCGCAGCGAGCGTACACCATCGCGCCCTTGAGCTCGGCGTACTCGAGGCCGCTCTCCACCAGCAAGGTCGCCCTGGCATCCCGCCGCCAGTTCAGGACCTTCTGGCTCTTGGCGAAGGTGGTGCAGAGAATGGCGCCGTCCTCCTGCTGCGCGAACCACATCGGCATGGCGTGGGGGTAGCCGCGGCGGCCGTTGGAGACGATCACGATGGTCTTGGCGGCGCTCAGATAGGCGCGGAGCTCGGCGGCCGTCATCTCGATGTGCTTGCGGCGCGATGGCATGGGCTAGGCGTCTTCCTCGAACTCGGCGCGGATGCGGGCGCCATGTTCGCCCACTCGGGGCAAACTTGGAACCCCGCGTTGTTCCTGCGCGGCGTTCGGATGGGCGGGCATGGCGACCTCGCCGGTTTCGCTGGCGACGGTTAGGCGCCGCAGCTGGGGGTGCGCGGAGAGGCCCGCGAGATCGTTCACGGCCCCGTAGGCGATGCGCGCGGCCCGCAGCTTGGCGGCCATCTCGGCATGGCCGTGCTCGGCGAAGAACGCCTGCACCATGCCGTCCACTTCGGCGCGGTGCTTAAGGCGCGCCGGGTTGGTGGCGAAACGCGGGTCCGCCACCAGCTGCGGCCGCTCCAGCACCGAGCTGGCGAAGGCTTCCCACTCCCGGTCGTTCTGCACCGAGATCACCAGCGTCGTGCCGTCGGCGGTAGCGAAGCCGCCGTAGGGCGCGATGGAGGGATGGGCAAGGCCCACCCGCGTGGGGCCGGCGCCGGCGTAGTCGTGCTGCAACAGCGGCACGCTCATCAGCTCCGCCATCACGTCGAACAGCGACACCTTCACCGCCGAGCCGCGCCCGGTGCGCTCTCGGCGGGCAAGCGCCTCGTTGATGCCCAAGGCCGCCGACAGCCCGGTGGCGTAGTCGCAGATCGAGACGCCGACGCGCCCGTACTCGCCGGGCGCGCCGTTGATGGAAACCAGCCCCGCTTCGGCCTGCACCAAGAGGTCGTATGCCTTCATGTCCGCGTAGGGGCCGGATTCGCCGTAGCCGGAGACGTCGCAGGTGACGAGGCGGGGGAAGCGCTCCCGCAGCGCCGCCGACCCCAGGCCGGCCCTCGCGGCCGCACCGACGGCAAGGTTCTGCACGAACACGTCCGCCCGGGCCAGGATGCGCAGCACCAGCGCTTTGTCCTCCGGGCGCTTGATGTCCACGACGAGGGACTCCTTGCCGCGATTCAGCCACGCGAAGTAGGCGCTCTGGCCGTTGGCGTGGGTGTCGTAGGCCCTGGCGAAGTCCCCGCTGGCGCGTTCGAGCTTGATGACGCGGGCGCCGGCGTCCGCCAGCCGACAAGTGGCAAGCGGCGCCGCCACGGCCTGTTCCAGGGCCACCACCAACACGCCGGAGAGCGATCCGCCAGCCGCCGCTTGCTCTTGCGTCTCCGCCATGAGGGCCGATTTTCGCCCAAGCCCCATGCTCGGTGAAGCGCCGGCCGGCGCTCGTCCCGCGGCCCGCCGGGCAGCTCAGTGGACGCAGCCCCGTGCCGGCGCGTCGATGATCGTCTCCACCACGCCGTCGCGGACGCCGAGATAGTTCTCCCAGCGGTTCATGGTGATGTCCTGCTGGTGGGTGAGCAGGAAGAAGCAGTCGCCCACCCCAAGCCGCAGCGGCCCGTCGCGGCTGGCCAGCAGGACGCCGTGATGGTCGATGCGTTCCGCCGCCACGTCCGGTTCGCCGTCCACCGTCGGCGGGCCGTTGGGGGCGCCGATGGCGTCCACCGGCACGTCGCCCAAGGCGCGGCGGTCGTCCAGCCTCTCCACGATGCGCCCCATCACCCGGGCCGCGAACCGGAACTCGCTCATGTAGGCGTAGGGCACCTCCATGACGACGTAGCTGCCGCCCTCGATCTCGGTCACTTCCGGGTAGGCGGCGGCCACGTCGTAGGTCCAGGTTTCGCCGGTGGAGACGATCTCGACCGCGAGGCCGGCGTCCTCGATGGCCGCCTTGGCGGCAAGCACCCGTTCTATGCAGGCGCCCCCTTCGGCGAAGCGCTGCGCGCGGCTCGGCGGACGCGCCGTGGGCACCTGGTGGCTGGTCACGCCCCGAAGCCGCAGCCCCGGCGCCTCCGCCACGCGCTGGGCGAGGGACACCGCGTCCTCCAGCCGGCGTACGCCGCCGCGGCGCATCATGGTGTCCACCTCGACCACCACGCCGAGCACGGCGCCCAGCGCCTCGGCCCCCGCGGCCAGCCGTTCCACCTGCTGCGGGTGATCGACGGCGACGATGGTGTCCACGCGCTTGGCGATGGCCGCCAAGCGCTTGATCTTGTCTTCGTCCACCACCTGATTGGCGAGCAGCACGTTGCCGGCGCCGGCGCTGGCGAACACCTCCGCCTCGGACACCTTGGCCGCGCAGACGCCGCCCACCGTACCGCCGGCGGCAAGCTGCATGGCGAGAATCTGCGGCGACTTGTGGTTCTTGCCGTGGGGCCGCAGGCGGATGCGCTTGCCGCGATAGTGGGCCGCGACCACGCCGATGTTGTGCTCCAGGGCATCAAGGTCGATCACCAGGCGGGGCGTCTCCAACTCGCAGAGCGCCGTGCCGATCACTGGAACGCCCCCCGGCCGCTCACCGGCCACACCGCCGCCAGGCGTCCGTTCTCGATGCCGTAGGCGAAGTCGTGCAGGGCGAACGCGGTGGCGACATCCGCCGGCGCAAGTCGCAGCCACTCCCCTAGGGCGAAGGGCCGGGCGCCCGAGCCGTCGGCCTGCCAGTCCAGGACGCCGTGTTCCGCGCTGCCAGCCGAAGCGCGGCAGTCGCTGCGCCCGAGCACCCGGGGCGGCCCGAAGTCCTGGCCGATGGCCTTCTGGCCGCAGTCGGTGATCGCCCGGCCCGGTTCCGGCGCACTGGTCACCCGCGCCGAAACGGAAACGGCCGCTGCGAGCGAGTCCGCGCCGTCAAGGGGTGCGCCGTCGTCCGCAGCGACGACGCGCACCGACCGCGCCAGGGCCTCGGCCCGTTGTCTGCTCGCCGCCGTGACCAGCGGCCGCAGGATGCGGATGTCCTGGCAGCCGGCGGCGGCGAACACCTCCGCCTCGGCAACGCCGCGCACGGCGATGCCAACCGCCCGGCTGGCGCGCAGCTGCCGCCAGGCGATGGCCGGCGTGTTGTGAACCCACGCCTCGACGCGGCACCCGGCCGCGAGTGCCGCCGCCGCGGCGTCGAGCCTGGCGACGTCCACCAGCAACGCCGGCGTATCCAAGCACTCGACGGGGCTGCCGATGGGGCGTTCGATGGGACGCTGCATGGCGTAGGGAGCCTCCAGGAGCGTCGGTCGGCGATTCGATCATTCCCTAACTTGGCGGGTGCGTTCAAGGCGCTGTTCGGGTCCATCCCCGAGAGCGCGGGCGTCTCGCCGCGCAAGTGGAAGCGCTCCAGCTTTGGGCGCCGATGGCCTCTCCGCGGGAAGCCGAGCCGCTCCCGCGAGCATTGGCAGCCGTAAGTGCGTCAATCTGCGGCTGCCTCGCCCCGGACTGGCTCGACGAGGACGACGATCTCATCCAGACCGACCGCCGAGACATTCTCTGGTCCAGCGAGCTTGCAGCCGCACTCCAAGAGTGAGGTCAACAAGTGGTAAAGCGAATCGGCAAGCTGTCCCGCGACCCCATGCGGAAGGCAACGCTCGACATTTTCTTAAAGACGGGGTGGGTAGAGGAACGCATTCGAGGTGTCTTCCCACGTGAAGGTGACGAGGCCATTCGATCCCGTGCGGCAGATTTAGCGAAAATGTTCGGGAAGACAATCAGTCGGATGGAAGCGGAAGACGAAGAAGCCGTCGCCAACCTAGTGGACATGAGCATTGAGCTGGCTCCCCATGTGACGTTGGACGAGATGATGAAGGAAGCCGCCGCGACAGCCAATGCACCTATAGAGCTTCTGACGTCTTTGCTCTGCACGGCTCGAGTCGCCGAGCTCTCTTCGTTTGGTCGCATAGCAGATGGGAGACTGAAGGTGATTGAACGCCTCGAAAGTCTGAAGGATGAGACGGACATTCACGAGGATAGCTTTCAGGATCTGATCGAGTGTGCTGCGCTCCCTAGCTGGCCGCGTTCGCGTCCAGCCGTTCGAGGAAGTCCGCCACGCTGTCGCAGGCGAGCGCGGCAGCTATGGCGCGCTCGGGGTCCTGCGCCGCGAACCGCTGTTCCGCGAACAGGCGGGGGGAGTACGGAATGCCGCGCTGGTCGAAGACGGCTCGCACCGCCGCAGCTTTGGCGTCGTCCTCGCCCGCGGCGCGGCCCTCTGCACGTCCGGCTGCCCGCGCCTCCGCCAACAGGTCGCGTAGCCGCGGATCCTCCAAGCGCGTGGTGCCTTCGCGGTCGCCGAGGGCGCGTCCGACTCGCTCGAGGGCTGCCCGGGTGCCGGCCGAGCGCTTGGGTTCGTTGAGCGCCAAGTGGATCTCCTCGGCCGTCCACCCTGGCAGCGCCCGGCTGGCCTCCGCCTCGCGGTAGCGATCGGCGTCGGCCTCCAGCAGATAGATCGTCATCCCGGGACGGCGTCGCTGGCGGCGGCTTGGCCCGGCGGGTGGCACCTCCACCCACGCCTCCGGGAAGCGCCAGCGGGCGTATTCGCAGAGCTTGCGCCGCCGCACGTCCGTGGTGTGATCCACCTCCAGCACGAGGTCCGGCGGCGGCTCGGTGCCAAGCACCCGCGGGCGGCGCAGGGCCTGGCCCCGGCCAGCGTCCAGGTAGACCGTCTGGTCCGCCTCCATGGCTTTGACCCGCTCGCCTTCGGCCCCATGTTCGTAGAACGTGGTGGCGCCGCAGCACACGATGTCCGCGCCGCGGGCTTCGGCAATGCGGTCCAGAAGCGCGGGCAGGCGGTGGGCCGGCCGCTCGTGCGTGGCCGTGGCCTCGCACACCATCCACGCCACGCCGCCGTCCGCGTCCCAGTATTCGATACGGCCGCTGTCCTCCCGGGCCACCTCGGCCGCGTCCATGGGCACGGCCCTGCAGCCGGGAAAGCCCGCCGCGTCGGCAGACAGCCGGCCGGCGCCGTTCAGGCGCAGGGCACGACCAGCCCGGCGCGGGCGTCCGGCGGTTTTTCCGGAGACTCCAAGGGCCTCGCGGGAGACGATGTAGGGTGTGCGTTCCTCGCTCATGGGCCTAGGGTAGGCACCTGAGAGGGTTGCCGCAACGGTTTTCTGCAAATAAATCAGATTCGTACATATGTGTACGAGCCTCCCGGCAACGTCCGGCGCACGGCGCTCAGCCGGCGCCGCCCCAGCTTCGGAACGCCGCCAAGGCTTCCGGGTTGGCCAGCGCCGACGTGTTGGCGACCGGACGGCCGTGGATCGCCTCCCGCACCGCCAGTTCCGACAACTTGCCGCTGCGGGTGCGCGGCAGGTCCGGTACCGCAGCCACCACCGCCGGCACATGGCGGGGACTGGCGCCGGTACGGATGCGCTGCTTGATGCGGCGCGTCAGCTCGGCCGCGAGGGTCTCGCCTTCCCGCAACACCACGAACAGCGCGATGCGGGTGTCGCCGTCCCACTCCTGGTCCACGGCCACGCAGTCGAGCACTTCCTCCACCGCCTCCACCTGGCGGTAGATCTCGGCGGTGCCGATGCGCACGCCGCCCGGATTGAGGGTGGCGTCCGAACGCCCGTGGACGATCAAGCCGCCCCGACGGGTCAACTCCGCGAAGTCTCCGTGGACCCACACGCCCGGGTGCCGGGCAAAGTACGAGGCGCGATACTTGGCGCCGTTCGGGTCGTTCCAGAACCAGATCGGCGCCGAGGGGAAGGATCTGGTGCAGACCAGTTCGCCTTTCGCGCCCGCCAAGCCCTGCCGACCGCCAACCGGCCGCCCCTCGCCGTCGAACACGTCCACGGCCATGCCGAGGCCCGGGCACTGCAACTCGCCTTCCGCCACCGGCAGCCACGGGCAGCCGAGGGCGAAACAGGAGATCAGATCCGTGCCGCCACAGATGGATGCCAGCCCCACGTCCGCCTTCACGCTTCGGTACACGTAGCGGAAGCCGGGCGCGGCGAGCGGCGAGCCGGTGGAGAACACGGTGCGGAGCGCCGGCAGCCGGTGGCTGGCTCGGGGCCGCACGCCCGCCTTTTCGATGGCGGAGAGGAACTTGGCGCTCACGCCGAACGCGCTGATGCCCTCCCGGGCGGCGAGGTCCAGGAGCGCGGCGGGACCGGGATGGAATGGCGAGCCGTCGTAGAGCACCAGGCGCGCGCCGGTGGCGAGGCCGGAGACCAGCCAGTTCCACATCATCCAGCCGCAGGTGGTGAAGAAGAACAGCACGTCGTCCGGGCCCAGGTCCCCGTGCAGCCGGTGTTCCTTGAGGTGCTGCAACAGCGTGCCTCCGGCGCCGTGGCCGATGCACTTTGGCGCTCCCGTGGTGCCGGAGGAATAGAGGATGTAGAGGGGATGATCGAACGGCAAGCGCGCGAAGCGCAGCGGCGCATCGGGATGGCGGCGGGCAGCCGCCTCTATGGCGTCCTCCTCTTCGCCGATCACGCTTGCCCACAGCAGATGCTCGATGCCGGGCAGCTGCCGGCGCACGGCGCGAACCCGTTCGCGCACGTCGAACAGCTTGCCGCCGTAGCGATAGCCGTCCGTGGCGATCAGCACCTTGGGCCGAATCTGCCCGAAGCGGTCCAAGGCCCCGTCGATGCCGAAATCCGGCGAGCAGGAGGACCAGATGGCGCCGAGGCTGGCCGCGGCCAGCATGGCCACCACCGCTTGCGGCACGTTCGGCAGCCAGCCGGCCACGCGGTCACCGGGGCCTACGCCAAGCGCCGCCAGTTCGGCCCGCAGCGCCATGCTGGCGGCAGCCAGCTGCCGATGGCTCAGCGTACGGCGCTCGCCGTTCTCCAACACCGAAACCAGCGCCACGCGTTCGTCCCGATGGCGCAGCAGGTTTTCGGCAAAGTTGAGGCGCGCTTCGGGAAACCAGCGGCTGCCGGGGAAGCGATCCCCGTCCACCAGCGCTGGCCCGTCGCCGCGCTCGCCGACCACGCCGCAGAAATCCCACACCGCCTGCCAGAACTCGGCCCGGTGGCGCACGGACCAGCGGTGCAGCGCCGCGTAGTCCGGCGGCTTGAAGCCAAGCGGCGCGGCGAAGCGGGTGAGCGCGGCGGCGGCGACGCGCTCCGGCGGCGGCGTCCACAACACCGGGGCCGCGGCTGTCGGGTCGTGCATGGCGCCCCCTTGGGCCTGCCCCCAGCCAGTGTAGACGCTTCCGGAAACAACGTGGCGAGCTCCGCAGCACTGGCGCAACCCAAGCCCTTGCGGCACCAGCCTCATGCGACACTTGCCGCTTGCACCAACACTAGACGCCCAAGGAGAAAGCGCATGGCATCAGCCGACGCTGGCATTGCCGCCGCCGAGCTTTTCATCGACGCCTTCAACGCCCAGGACCACGCCCGCCTGGCCGCGGCCCTCAACTACCCCCACTTGCGCCTGGCCAACGGCCGCTTCGCCCGCATCGAGTCCGCCGCCGAGTTCGCCAGCCTCAGCGAACGCGGCGCCGAGCGCCTTGCCAAGGAAGGCTGGCACCACTCGACGATAGACGCCATCAACGTGGTCCATGCCGACGCCAGCAAGGTGCATCTTGCCATGACGGTGTGTCGCCATCGGGCGGACGGCAGCGTCTACAACACCTTCGACACGTTGTGGATCGCCACGCTGGTGGACGATCACTGGGGCATTCAGTTCCGCTCCAGCTATCTCGGCGCCGCATAGGTGCCGCAAGCGCCAGCGCCGACGACCGACCCGGTGGCCCGCATTGCCACCGAGAACTTCGCCGCCCTGCTCGGCGCCAGGCTGCTCGAACGGGGCGAGGACCGGGTGGTGGTGGGGCTTCCCTATCGCAGTCGGCTTGGCGTCGGCCGAATCCACGGCGGCGCCATCAGCGCACTGGTGGACGTCGCCGCCACCGCGGCGTTCTGGTCCAGCCCCCGCCTCTCGCCAGCCGCCCGAGGCGCCACGGTGGGGTTCACGATCAACTTCCTCGCGCTGGCGGTCGCCACGGACCTGACGGCCACCGCCACCGTGCGTCGCCGGGGCGGTACGCTGTGTACTGGCGACGTGAGCGTGCGCGACAGCGCCGGCGAGGAGGTGGCCACCGCCATCGTCACCTACAAGCTCACCGGCTATCGGCCGTGATCGGGCACGGCCTGGCGGCAGCGTTTGGCGTCCCGTCGCCGTTTGCGTAAGCTCTCCCGCAGTCTGATTCCTGCACAGCCAGTTGCGTCGCCGCGGCGCGAGACGAGGACGATTTGCCCCCTCCGCATCGCCGCCGGGCCTTGCAGCCGCAACAGGCGCGTCGCCGATCGGCGGCGACGCCGGTGTCCGTGCCGTCGGAACCGGTGGTGGCCGTGGTTGCTCGCGCGCCGAGGGGCTGGATGGCGCAGTCCGTGGATCCGGCGTTCCGTGGCCGCATCGATCTCGTAGCGCCGCCTCGCGCCAGCCCCGGGGCCGTGGTGGCAGTGCGGGTGACGGCCGTCTCGGACCAAGGGGCCGAAGGCCGCGTGGAGCGGCTGATCGAGGCCGGCGACGAAGCGGCCCGGGCCGCCGAAGCGCTGCTGGTCGCGCACCGCGTGCCCTGCCGTTGGTCCTTCGACCCTGCCGCGCTCCGCCTGCCCGAGGCAGTAGGCGAGGCGGACCCCGCCGGCCGCCGGGATTTGCGGGACTTGCCGCTGGTCACCATCGACGGCGCCGACGCCCGGGACTTCGACGACGCCGTGTACGCGACGCCCCGCACCAGGGGCGGCTGGCGGCTGGTGGTGGCCATCGCCGACGTAAGCCACTACGTGCGGCCGGGGACGGCGCTGGACGCGGAGGCCCGGCAGCGCGGCAATTCGGTGTATCTGCCGGATCGGGTGGTGCCGATGCTGCCCGAGGCGCTCTCCAACCGCATCTGTTCGCTGGTTCCGGGAGAAGACCGGCTGAGCGTGGTCTGCGACATGCGCGTGTCCGCCAACGGCCGCGTCTCGGGCCACGCCTTCGCCCCGGCGGTGATCCGCTCCCGGGCGCGCCTCACCTACGACGACGTGGCGGCGTTCCTCGACGGCCGCCGGGCACCCGCGCTGTCGCCGTCGATTGAGGCATCGCTGCGGGCCTTGCACGGCGTCTACAAGGCGCTCCTCGAACGCCGCCAGGCGCGGGGCGCCCTGGACCTCGAGACCCGGGAGACCCGCTTGACGCTACGCGGCGGGCAGCCGGCCGGCGTGACGCCGGTGCGCCGCAACGACGCCCATCGGCTGATCGAGGAGGCGATGATCGCCGCCAACGTGGCGGCCGCGCAGCATCTCGAAAGACGCCAGCGGCAACAAGGTCCGCCGCCCCTGTACCGCATCCACGAGCCCCCTGGCGCGGCCAAACTGGCTGCCCTGAACCTAGCGCTGGCCCGGGTCGGCGAACGGCTGCCAGCTGGGACGCCGACGCCGGCAACGTTGACGGAGTTTTGCGCCCGCGCCCGCGCCAAGTCCTCGTGGCCCGGCTGGATTTGGGACGCGCTGGTGCTGCGCTCGCTGGAACAGGCCCGCTACGCGCCCGAGCGGCCGAAGCCCAACGGCCACTTCGGGCTGGCGCTGCCCACCTACCTGCACTTCACCTCGCCCATCCGCCGCTATGCGGATCTGGTGGTGCATCGAGCCATCAAGGGCGCCGTACACCCGGTGGAAGAACTCGACGCCATCGGCGCCGAAACGTCCATGGCCGAACGCCGCGCCGAGGCCGTGGAGCGGGGCGTGGACGGCTGGCTGAAGTGCGCCCTGGCGGCGGAACGGATCGGCCGGACCTGCGAAGGCACCATCGCCGCGGTGGCATCCTTCGGCGCCTTCGTGGAGCTCGACGGGTTGTTCGTGCAGGGGCTGCTGCACGTCTCCGCGCTGGGCCGCGCCTACTTCCACCATGTGCCGGAAGCCATGTCGCTGGTGGCGGAACGCTCGGGGGCGCGATACGGCTTGGGCGACCGCGTGACGGTGACCATCCAGGACGTGTCGCCGGCCGCCGGCCGCATCGATCTGGCCCTCGCCGGCACGACCCGGGGACGCCGTAGGGGCAAGGCCCGGCCGGCTTGGGTCCAGCAGTGAACGAGGACTGGGTCTTCGGCATCCACGGCGCGAAGGCGGCGTTGACAGCGGCGCCGGAGCGCGTCCGTCGCCTGCTGATCGCCGAAGGCCGCCGCCAACCGGATGCGCAGCCCCTGGCGTCCCTGGCAAGAACCTCTGGCATCCGCGTCGAAACCGTGCCCCGCGCCGCGTTGGACCGGTACGCGGCGGCAGCGGCGTTCCGCGGCAGCCACCAAGGCGTGGCGATGCAACGGTTGGCCGTGGCCCCAGCCACGGAGCAGGCGCTGATGGCCCGCTGGCCGCTGTTCGCAACGCCGCTGCTGGTGGTGCTGGACGGCGTGGCGGACGCTGGCAATCTCGGCGCCTGCCTGCGCACGGCCGCCGCCGCGGGCGTCGATGCCGTGCTGCTGCCGAAGCGGGGCGCCGCGCCGCTCGGCAGCGCAGTCGCCAGGGCCGCCAGCGGCGCCGCGGAGCAGCTGTTTCTGGTCGCGGTCGCCAATCTCGCCCGGCGGCTGGCCTGGCTGCGGCGCCAGGGCGTGTGGCTCGCTGGCGGCGTCGCTGGCGACGTGGCGGACAGCGTCCCCTACACCGACGTCGACTATCGCGGCGCTGCCGCCATCGTCGTCGGCGGCGAACAGCAGGGACTGCGGGCGCTGACGCGCAGGCACTGCGACCATCTGGTCCACATTCCGACCGCCAGCACGGTGCCGAGCCTCAACGTGTCCGTGGCCCTCGGCGTGCTGCTGTTCGAGGCGCGGCGGCAGCGGACCGATCCATAGGCACGTAGGCCCCGCCAGCGAGCGCGGCGGTCGCTGCTCAGCCCTCGAGGGCCTGGTGGAAGTAGTAGCAGAGCGCGTCCGGCGCGACCACGAAGAACACCTGGTATTTCCTGCCGTCGCGTTCGTCGACCCGCCAGTTGCCGGTCTCGACGCCGTTCGCTTCGAGTTCCTGGCGGGCCCGGGCGATGTCCGTCACCAGAATCGCGGCGCCGTCGTTGCTGGCATCGCCGCCGTTGACGGCGAAGCCGATGCGCACGCCGTCCCGCTCCATCACCACGGTCGGCACCGGCGTCTCGCGCCGCTCCACTTCGCACAGGCCGAACCGTTCGCCGTACCAGCGGGCGGCTTCGTCGATGTCCCGCACCGGCAGCGCCAGCACGTCGTCGGCAAAGGGAAACGCGGCCTCGTACAGCGGGTCTGCCATAGGGATTTGCTCCGCAAGCGCCGGCGGCGGCGATGAACGCCATGCTCTCACTTTCCGGCGGGCGCGTCTCAAGCGCCTCTCGTCCCGCGAATACTGCGACTGCTGGGAGACTTCGGCTTCCAGGAGTCCATGCGCGGCAGTCACGCAAAGCCGGTGCGCCTGCGCCGCACCGAAGGCGACCGGGAAGTACGCGAGACACTGGTGGTGCCCGTTCATCGGCAATCGAAGATCGGCACGGTGCGGGCCATCTATCGGTAGGCAAGCCGGTTCGAGCACCAACTCAAGCCGCGCTTCTTCAGTTGCACGCAGTTGCGGGCGACGCCTTCCCGCAGAGCGATTGGCCATGCGGAGGAACTGCCACAAGCCACAGGGTGCGCCCCGGTCCCGGCCAGCCTACACTCGCAGACAAGGATCGCGCCCCGCAGGATGCGCCAATGGCTGCCCCACGCCTCGGCCCGTTCCGCCTGCTCGCCAGCCGGCGCTTCGGGCCGCTGTGCGCCGCTTCGCTGCTCGGCACCGTCGTCGACGTGCTGGTGCTGACGGCGCTCGGCACGTTGTTTCTCCGCGAGCACGGCATGGCGGCCAGCGATGCCTTGCCCGTGATGTTCGTCTTGGTCGTCGCCTTCGCCGTGCCGCTCATGCTGGTCTCCGCCGCTGCCGGCGACCTCGGGGACCGGCTGGAGAAGGCGCGAGCGCTTCGCCTTGGGAAGCTCGGCGAGATCGGCATTGCGACGCTGGCCGCGGTTGGGCTGTACGCGCAGTGCGCGCCGGCGCTGTGGGCGGCGCTGGTTCTCCTGGGAGTGCGCTGCGGCTGCCTAGGCCCGCTCCGACAGGCGCTGCTGGCGGAGCGGCTGGCCTCGGATGAACTCGCCGCCGGCTATGCCCTGGGCCATGCGGCGACCTTTGCCGCGGCCGTGCTCGGCGGCGTCGCCGGCAGCGCCTTGGGCGCGTCGCCGAACGCGCCTGGCACACTCGCGATGCTGGTCGCGGCCGTTGCCGTCGCTGGCTACGTGGCCAGCCGGTGGATTCCAGCGCCAATCCGCCGCCAAGGTCCGCTGCGGTGGCGGCCCTGGGGCGCCACCCAGGCGGTTCTCAAGCTCGCCCGGGAAGACCGAGCGGTGGCGCAGTCCATGCTCGGCGTCGCCTGGTTCTGGCTGCTGGCCCTGGCGTACCCGATGCTGCTGCTTGCTTGGGCGGGCGAGCATGGCGAATCGGCGGGCATTGCGCTGGCGGCCGTGTTCGCGCTGGCCGTCGCCGCTGGCGCCCTGCTGTGCGCCAGGCTGTGCCGGGGACGGGTGGAACTCGGCCTGGTGCCCATCGGGGCCGCTGGCGTCAGCGCTTTCGGCATCGATGCGGCATTCGCCATGGCGGCGCTGCCGGCGGCCGAGACCGTCGGCGCACTGGCGCTGCTGGGGGCGCTGGGCTCGACGCGGCTGCTGATCGACCTCGGCTGTCTCGGCGCCAGCGCCGCGCTGTTCGCGGTGCCTTTGCAGGCGAACATCCAAGCGCGCAGCCGGAGCGGCCGCCGCGCTCGGCTGGCGGCCGGCGGCCAGATGCTGGCGGCGCCGTTCGCCTTCGGCGGCGCGGCTCTCGTCTTGGGGTGGCTTGCGTTCGGCGCCAGCGCGCCGGAGTTGATGCTGGCGCTGGCGGCCGTAAATCTCGGCGTCGCGGCGTACATCTTCCGGCAGGTGCCGGAGTTCGCCATGCGCTTTCTGGTGTGGGCGATCTCGCACTCCTTCTATCGGGTCCGCCACGAAGGGCTGGCGGCGATTCCGGAGCATGGCCCGGCGGTGCTGGCCTGCAACCACGTCAGCTACGTCGACGCGCTGCTGCTCGCCGGCGCGGTGCGAAGGCCGATACGGTTCGTCGTCTACAAGCCGATCTACGAGATTCCGGTGCTGCGCTCCGTCTTCCGCGCCAGCGGCGCCATTCCCATCGCTGCGGAACACGAGGATCCGGCCGCTCTCGAGGCCGCCTTCGCGGCGATTCGCCGGGCGCTGGCGGAAGGCGACCTGCTCTGCATCTTCCCGGAGGGGCGGCTCACGGCGGACGGGCGCCTCGGCATCTTCCGCAAGGGCATCGAGCGCATCCTGGCGGAGACGCCGGTGCCGGTGGTGCCCATGGCGCTGCGCGGTCTGTGGGGCAGCTTCTTCAGCCGCCACGGCAAGGGCGCCTTCCGGCGCTTGCCCGGGCGCTTCTGGAGCCGCGTGACCATCGCTGCCGGGGCGCCGGTGCCGCCAGCGCTGGCGACTGCCGAGCTGCTGCGCAGCCAGGTCGCCGCGCTGGCCGAGCCAACATGAGGAGCGCCTTCGACTACCGGGACCTGCGCCTGTTCGAGCCCTTCCCCGGCGAACTGCCCGTCGATCTGGTGGGCGCCGGGGATCCGGCGACGGTGCGGGTGGCCAAGCTCGACGGCGCGGTGATAGGCGCCTATCGGCTGCGCCGCGCCGCCGCCGCCCGCTTCGTGCTGGCTGCGCTCGGCGTCCATCCGCCCTACCGAGGCCGAGGCGCGGGGCGCTGGCTGCTCGGCCATGCCCTGGGGGTGGCGGAGTCCAAGGGCGGCCGCAGCGTCCTCGCCTGGGCCGCCGACTGCCCGAAGGCGCGACGCTTCCTGCAGCGGGCCGGCTTCGTGGCCGCGAAGCAAGGCGAGGTCGACGCCGAACGGAGCGCGCTGGTGTTCCACATGACGCCGGAGTAAGGAGTAGCCCCGTGCTTCGCCTCGCCAGAAGCGACAGTCCATGTGCTAGAAAACCGGACAGATCATGTGCTCCCGACAGCCGCCTGCCCTTCACGCTTGGCGGGACGCGGTTCGACGTGAAAACGCCCGCACCACGCGGCCACGCGGCAGGACTTTACATATCGGCGGGCACTTCGGCTTTAATAGGCGGCTTCGCAGTCGCCGGCGCCGCGCCCCTCGCACACGGCAAGCGCTGCCAGCATCGGACGCCAATGAACGCCCAGCACTCTGCCGCCGCGCCGTCGGCGTCGACCAGCCACGAAGCGCCGCCGGCGGTCTTGAGGCCGGACATGCTGCCGGACGCAACGGTGAACGTGCGCGAGCAGTTCGGCCTCGATCAGGACCTCGACGTCCCGGCGTTCAGCTACCGCACCGAGCATGTGCCGGACATCGACGAGGACTACCGATTCGATCCGGACACCACGCTCGCCATTCTGGCCGGTTTCGCGCACAACCGCCGGGTGATGATCCAGGGCTACCACGGCACCGGCAAGTCGACGCACATCGAGCAAGTGGCGGCGCGCCTGAACTGGCCATGCGTCCGCGTGAACCTGGACAGCCACATCAGCCGCATCGACCTCGTGGGCAAGGACGCCATCGTCATCGAGGACGGCCAGCAGATCACCTCCTTCAAGGAAGGCATCCTGCCCTGGGCCCTGCAGCATCCCACGGCGCTGGTGTTCGACGAGTACGACGCCGGCCGCCCGGACGTGATGTTCGTGATCCAGCGCGTGCTCGAAGTGGAAGGCAAGCTGACGCTCCTGGACCAGAACCGCATCGTGCGCCCGCATCCCGCCTTCCGGCTGTTCTCCACCACCAACACCGTGGGCCTCGGCGACACCACCGGCCTCTACCACGGCACGCAGCAGATCAACCAGGGCCAGATGGATCGCTGGAACATCGTCACCACGCTGAACTACCTGCCCCACGACATGGAAGTGGACATCGTGTTCGGCAAGGCCAAGGCGTGGCAGGGGGTGGAGGACGGCAGGCGCATGATCGGCAACATGGTGGCGGTGGCGGATCTCACCCGCAAAGGCTTCGTCAACGGCGACATCTCCGTGGTGATGTCGCCGCGCACGGTGCTCACCTGGGCGGAGAACGCAGACATCTTCCACGATGTCGCGTTCGGTTTTCGCGTCTCCTTCCTGAACAAGTGCGACGAGCTCGAACGCCCTACCGTGGCGGAATACTTCCAGCGCTGCATGGGCGAGGACCTCGGCGATGCCACGCGGGGCATCACCCTCAAGGGCTGACGGCCGTGGCGGACGGCGACGAGCCTCTCGAAACCTACAAGCGCGCCACCACGGCAACGCTGCGGGCGCTGGCCGAGAACGACGAGCTGGAGGTCACCTACGGCAAGGGCGCGGCCGGCTTGCGCGGCAACAACATCCATGTGCCACTGCCGAACGTCGGCTGCAGCGCCGAGGAACTGAACGCCCTGCGCGGCATCGGCGACGAGTTCGCCTTGAAGCTGCGCTACCACGACGCCGCGGTACACGCCCGCAGTTCGCCGCGCGGCGCCGGCCCGGCACAGGAAATGTTCGAGTGGGTGGAGGACGCCCGCGTCGCCTCCATCGGTTCGCTGCGCATGGAGGGCGTGGCGCAGAACCTGGAGGCCTCCCTAGAGGCCGTTTGCAGGCAGGCGGCCTTCGACACCGTGACCGCGGAAACCGAAGCGCCGCTGAGCGTCGCCGTCGGCTTGATCGTCCGGCAGCGGCTGACCGGCCGGCCGCTGCCGCCGTCGGCGGAAAACGTGGTGCGGTTCTGGCGCGAGTTCGTGGAGGAACGCGCCGGGAAACACATCGCATCCCTTGCCGAGTGCGTCCACGATCAGGGCGAGTTCGCCGGCCGCTGCCGGCACATTCTGGCGGATCTGGGTTTCGCATCGGACCTCGACGATCTGCCGGAAATGCAGGACAGCGACCAGGACGTCGAAACGGTGGACGACGGCGAGCCGGACGCCGAGTTCGCGCCCGAGGACGTGACCCTCGACGAGGACTCCCTCGGCGACGAGGACGGCGAAGGCGAATCCGCCACCGTGGAAATGGACGCGGACTTCGACCTCGCCGAGCTCGGCGCCGAGACGGAGCCGGAAGAGACGCCGCAGTTTCTGCCGGACGACGCCGGGCGCATCCGCGTGGACTTCAACTACAACCCCTTCACCGAGGCATTCGACGAGGTGGTACACGCCGAAGAGCTGTGCGAAGCCGAGGAACTGCTGCGTCTGCGGCAACTGCTCGATCAGCAGCTGCTGTCCTTGCAGCACGCCACCTCGAAGCTCGCCAACCGCCTGCAACGCAAGCTGCTGGCCAAGCAGAACCGCTCCTGGGAGTTCGACCTGGACGAAGGCATCCTGGACACCTCCCGGCTGCCGCAGGTGGTGATCGATCCGCTCAATCCGCTGGCGTTCAAGCAGGAGAAGCAGATCGACTTCCGCGACACCGTGGTGACGATGCTGATCGACAGTTCCGGCTCCATGCGCGGCCGCTCCATCACCATCGCCGCAGTGTGCGGCGACATTCTCGGGCGTACCCTGGAGCGCTGTTCGGTGCGCGTGGAGATCCTCGGCTTCACCACCCGCGCCTGGCGCGGCGGCCGGTCCCGGGAGGAGTGGATAAACGCCGGCAAGCCGCCGAATCCCGGGCGGCTGAACGATCTGCGCCACATCGTCTACAAGTCCGCCGACGATCCGTGGCGCCATGCTCGGCGCAACCTCGGCCTGATGATGCGCGAAGAGCTCTTGAAGGAGAACATAGACGGCGAGGCGCTCATCTGGGCCCACAACCGCCTGGTGGTGCGCCAGGAGCAGCGCAAGGTGCTGCTGGTGATCTCCGACGGCCTCCCGGTGGACAACTCGACGCTCTTGGTGAACCCCAGCAGCTACCTGGAGCAGCACCTCAAGTACGCCATCGACACCATCGAGAACCACTCGCCGGTGGAACTCGCCGCCATCGGCATCGGCCACGACGTGACCCACCACTACCAGCGCGCGGTGACGATCACGGACGCCGAACAGCTCGGCGGCGCGATAACGGAGCAGCTGGCGGATCTGTTCGAGGTGCAGAGGTGACGGGACACGCTACCCCTCGCGGGCGGCGGTCCAAGCGACAGTCCTGAGCTTCGCGCTCGCCATCGTGATCTCTCTGACTCGTCGCCCGATCTGCCGCTTCAGCTCGTTGCTGCCAACCGCCGAGACTTCCACCATCTTGTCGGCGAACGTCGACAAGAACCGCATCGGGATGTGGGGATTGTTCAACGTAGAGCCGCGGTCGCTGAGGTAGCGAGCGCGAAGCCTGAGCACCCGGAGCATCCGGCGTGGACTGTAGCCGTCCGGGAGATCCATCCCCGACCGATAGTCGCCTTCGCTCCACTGCCGTTTGTACAGCGCCTTCGCATCTTCCAACGCGTAGATCGACTTCTCGCCGCAGATTACATGTAGATCGTTAATCCCAAGCTTCATGGCGGCGCGTTCGCCAATGAGAAAATCCGGCGCGATGTAGCTCTCGATCCGCGAGATCCAAGGCTCCATTTCGTCTGGTCCGAGCGCGAGCATGCGCTCCAAGGTGGCACCGCCAGAGTCGTAGAAGCCGATGAGCCACACGCGGGACCGCCACTTCTCGATGTGCTCGGGGCCAACATCCCTTGCGGTCGATACCGACCCGACAGTCGTCGACTTCAGCTCGACGGGTACTGCATAGCGGCGACCGCCAGCCACGAAGTCGAGACAGGCGTCGATGCCGGAACGCCCTTCGCCGGCTCTCATGCCGACGAGCTTGCGCATTTCCGTCTCGCGCCTGTCGTCTTGAACTGCCACTCAGATCGTCTGGCAGACACGGCTCGTGTGTTCGCCGTTGGCGACTGGCGCTCCCAGGGCCATAGCAACGGCCTTCGCAACGGCATAGGCGACCGGCGGACACACCGAGTTGCCGATCTGGCCAATCACCTGATAGGCGGCGCCTGCGAAACGCCAGTTCTCCGGGAAGCCCTGCAGCAACGCGCAGTCCTGCACGGACAGCCGGAAGTGCCCGTTCTCCGGCGGGAACCTTGCCGCCGCCTCGCGATCGCGTTGCACGCCGTTGGGCCAGATCCGCAGCTTGGCCCAAACTGCTTGGCTCGCCCTGCTGTTCAAGATGCTCGTGGACTTCCTAGGCCCCGTGAAGCCCGATCGGATGGTCGGCGCACAGCAGTCGAAGCCGATGTCGGGTAGCCCCAAGGCGGCCCTTGCGCCACTCGTACAGTCGCCGCCGTCGAACAGATCGGCGGCCACGCGGTGCGTGGGCAACGGCACGTGGAAGTCCCCGAATGCCTTGCCGGACCGAAACCCTACGAAAAAGACCCGCTTGCGTACCTGCGGCACGCCGAAGTCCGATGCGAGGACGCGAAACGTGCTCACATGGTAGTCGCCCGCCAGCGGCTCGAGAATCACGTCGCTGACATACCGGGCGAATCTCGAGTCCAGGAGGCCCGGGACGTTCTCGGCCAGGAACGCCGAGGGTTCCACTTTGTGTACCGCGTCGATGAACGCGGGCCACATGTCTCGTGGGTCGCGGCTGCCGTGCCTCTTGCCGGCGATAGAGAACGGCTGGCATGGCGGCCCTCCGTGGACGACGTCCACCAGACCCTTGAAGCGCAACCAGTCGCGGTCCTGCACATCCCCCTGTTCGCCGCTGAACACCTTCCAAGCAGGGCGGCTCTCGCGCAGCGTGGAACCGCAGATGTCGAGGATGTCGAAGCTCGCGACATGCTCGAACCCGGCCCGCTCGAAGCCGAGGTCCAGTCCGCCGCCTCCGGCGAACAGCGAGAGCCCCCGCAGCCCATGCGGCGCCAGCGTTGGCATGAGCGTCGCGGGGTCGAAGCTGGGAACGTTGACCTGGCTTGATCCACAGGGGAGATCGCCGTTGCTGGCGGCGATCTTCCGCTTTCTGGACCGCGCCGACACCTGGCGATACCAGTCTCTGCGCTCCTCGGATATGCGGTAGGGCATTGCTCGCGAGCCCGACGTTCCTGTTGCGCTCATGGTACTTGGGCTGTCGAGCACGCGCCATTGCCAGCCGACGTGGAGCTAGCTCGGCCCGCCACGCCGGTAGCGAGTCCGCATCCCGCGGGCCTTGGCGCAGCAGCCATGCTGGACTCGCTGCTGCGCCTCAACGACCCGGGGCGGCGGGCGTTGCCGCCCCGCCTCGCCGGAGAACTGGCGGTGCCGTTCGAGGTAGATGCCCGATGCCTCGGGTCGCCAAGGGCCGATAGACGTGGCGACTCCCCAAGGGAGACAGTGCCGCCGCGCTCGACTCGTTCCGGGCTACAGGACCACTTCCACCCTTGCCAGCGCGGTGCGGCCGGGGCTGCGGTAGCCGAACAGGTCGGCGGCGTCGGCGTTCAGCACATTGTCCACCAGGAGGCTCAGGCGCCAAGTCGGCGATGCTCGAAAGGTCGCATCGAAGCGCACCCGGCGATAGCCGGCAAGCGTCACGCGGCGAGCCGGGAACGCCGAATAGTCGTGGTCGAACGACGAGCCAACGTGGGAGACCGCCATGCCAACGGCCCAGCGAGGCGTCACCGGCGCCCGCAGGGAGAGATTCGCCAAGCGGCGCGGGCGACGGGCTTCCTGTTCGTCGGCAGCGTCGGCGGCGTCCACGAAGGCGTAGCTGGCCCGCACCTCAAGTCGTCGCAACGTCGCCTCCAGCGCCAGCTCGGCGCCGCGCCGCTTGCTCTTGCCGGCGCGGTTGTGGGCTGTGAAGCCGCCGCGTTCGGGATCGAAGGCGAAGCCGTCTATTTCTCGGCGCAGAGCGCTGTCGAACGCAAGAACAACGAGCGAGCCGCCTTCCCAAGTCCACCTCAAGCCCGCCTCCACGCCGGTGCCGACCTCCGGCTCGAGATCGGGATTGCCGATGAAGGTGTCTGGCGTAAAGCCGAAGCGTTCCGTGAACGTGGGATTCTTGACGCCGCGGCCGGTGCTCGCGAACCAGCGCGGATTGCCGAGGGTGGTGACGCCGACGCGATACGCGAAGGCGCGCTCGAAGGCGTCGTTGAAGTCGCGGCGCAGCGAAGCGGTCGCGGCCAGATGCGAGAAGTCCACCTGGTACTCGCCAATGATGCTGGCCGTCGCGGTGCGCTGACGCTGGTTGGGATCGCCGAAGGGGGTGGCGGCGCCGCGCCGCTCGAAGCGCTCGGTTTCGGCTTCCGCAGCCAGGTTGATTCGCTGCCTGTCGAACAGCACATTGGCCGAGAGAGTGACCCTGTCGCGGCGTCCAGCGTAGGCGTTGGTTGCCGCGCCGTCGGCCCGGTTCAGCAAGTCGGCGTCGAAGCGGGCCAGGGTCAGGACAGGCGCAACACGCCCCAAGCCCTTCAAGCGCACTTCGGCCTTGAGCAGGGCGGTTCTATTTCGCGTCGTTCGGTCGCCGTCGCTGGGCACGAACCGTGGCGGCGGCGACGGATCGTACTCTACGCGGGCATCGCTCCAGCGCAGGCTCGACGACAATTCCCACCGGCCCGCGCTGCCGCCGGCGCGCAGATGCGCCGTTCGGTTGGCGTAGCCGTCTCTCTCGTTGCCTGTCAAGGCGGCGTTCGTACCGTCGCTGGCCATCCAGCCGAGATCGAGGGCGCCGAAGCCGCGTTCGCCGACGGCCGACCACTCGACGTCGGCGTCTCGGGTATTTGCGGAACCGAAACCATAGGCGGCGCGGCGGCGACTCTGGCGCGGAGTCGTGTCCATGTACAGCACTCCGGCCAGCGCATCGCTGCCCCAGACGGCGCTCTGCGGCCCGGCCAGCAACTCGACGCGGCGCACGGCGGCAAGGTCGAGCCCGCCGAAATCGAACTCCGATCCAGCGGCGGGGCTGTTCACGGCCACGCCGTCGACGAGCACCAGCAGGTGGTTGGCCTCCGCGCCGCGCAACCGCCCCTGGGTCAATGCGCCGCGATTGCCAGACGCTGCCAGGGCCAGGCCGGGCAGCGCCCGCAGCGCGTCCGACGCATGAATGCTCAAGGCCAGTTCTTCGTCGTCCAGCACTTCGACGTGCTGATCGACCGGCCCCAGCCGGCCGGCACTGACGACGACCTCCTCGATGCGCTGCTCGGCGCCAGTCGGCAGACCGGCCGACACCGACGAGACGATTGCCAAGAGCGTTCTGGTATCCACCCCTACCCTCTATGCCTGCCTAGCCGCCATTGTCGTTGCAGAAAACGGGCTCGCCCAAGCGCAGGAACTCCACTATATGAATAGCGGCAGGCGAGCGCCTGCCGCACCGCCCTAGCCCGCACCGTCCGCAAACTGCTAGTCTGCATGGCTTGAAGACCAAGCGGGGAACGCCGATGGGCAACGCACCGTATTTCGCGCCAGTCGATGCCACGCTAGGCGCCGTGGTTACGAACGTCGACTTGAACCAAGTGGACGACGACACGTGGGCGCACATCCACTCCGCATTTCTCCGCTACGGCGTGCTGGTGTTTCCCGATCAGCACCTGAGCGCCGAGGCCCAGGGCGCGTTCGCGCACCGCTTCGGCGACCGCATGGAGGGCGCCGCCACCGGACGCATCTCCAATCAGCGCCGGGACGGCACCATCGCCACGGCCAAGGACGAGGCGTTTCGGTTGCAGCGCGGCAACGAGGGCTGGCACATCGACAGCACCTACATGCCGCTGGCGGCGAAGGCCGGCATGCTCTCGGCGCTGAAGGTGCCGCCGGCCGGTGGCGAGACGGAGTTCGCGGACATGCGCACCGCCTGGGACGCGCTGGACGCCGCCGCCCAGGCGAAGCTCGAGGGTCTCTCGGCCTACCACTCGCTGTACCGTTCGCAGTCGAAGATCGGCTTCGTCCACAAGACGGACCACCGCTACGGCTTCCACACCAAGGGCGCGCCCCTGCGGCCGCTGGTGAAGCGCCATCCGGAGACCGGCCGCAAAGCCGTCTACGCCGGCCGCCACGCCTACGGCATCCCCGGCATGGCCGACGCGGAATCCGAGCGGTTCCTGGCGGAGCTGATGGCCGGCGCCTGCCGGCCGCCGCGCATCTACAGCCACCAGTGGCGAGTCGGCGATCTGGCGGTGTGGGACAACCGCTGCGTGATGCATCGCGCGGCACCCTACGACACCAGCCACCCCCGGGTGCTGCAAAGTTCGCGCATCTCCGGGGATCCGGCGACGGAACTGGCGCCCACCGTCGCGGATCCGCTGGCGGAGGAGTTCGAGCCGGTCGCCGAGAACGCCGCCGCGTAGCGAGTCCGCACCCCGCGACCTCGCGGCAAGCCATGCTGGACTCGCTGCTGCGCCTCGACGACCAAGGCGGCGGGCGGTTCGCCGCCCCGCCTTCGCCGGACAAGGGCGAGCGCGTGTTCGGCGGCCAGTTCCTGGCCCAGAGCCTGGTGGCCGCCGCGGCCACCGTGGCGGACGAACGCCGCGCAAACTCCCTGCACGGCTACTTCCTGCGTCCCGGCGACGTGGACGAACGGGTGGATCTGACGGTGGAAACGGTGCGCGACGGGCGGTCCTTTTCGTCCCGGCAGGTAGTCGCCAGGCAGCACGGCAAGGAGGTGTTCCGGCTGCTGGCGTCCTTCCAGGCGCCGGACGACACGCCTGTCTACGTCGGCGCGCCCATGCCAGCCGTGCCGCCGCCGGAGGAGGTGGCGACCACCTACGACGACTTCACCCTGGCCCAAACCGGCGCCGCGGCCTGGTCCGGTTCGGCGCGGCCGATGGACATCCTCTACATCAACCCGCCGCAGGCGCCCCGAGGCGAGCCGGTGACGGAGACGCAGCTCATGTGGATGCGCAGCAGCGTCCGGTTGGGAGACGCCCAAGGGCAGCACGACGCGGCCCTCGCCTACCTCTCGGACAGCACGCTGGTGGACCACGTGCCGCTGCCCCTCGGACTGCGCTGGCAGGACGCCGGCTTCGGCGGCACCAGCCTCGACCATGCCATGTGGTTCCACCAGCCCGCCCGGGTGGACGGCTGGCTGCTGTTCGCGCAGACGGTGGAAGCCACCGGCGGCGGGCGCGGCCTCGCGAGCGGCCGGTTCTATGCCCCGGGCGGAGCGCTGGTGGCAACCTGCCTGCAAGAAGGACTGATGCGATGGACTACACCGAGTACAACGTCGGCCACCTGACCGGCCAGCCGCCGGCGGAGGACGCGGTCCCGAAGACGCCGAAGCCGTTTCGGGACCCCGCTGGAGTCACGCCGGGGCCTGGCCTCTCCGCCGCCGAGGTCGCCCACTTCAAGGAACACGGCTTCATCGTCAAACGCCGCCTGCTCGACGACGACGATGCCTTTCGCCAAGCCGCGGCCCACCTGTGGCGCAACGTCCCCCGGGCCCTGCTGCGGCGGGACGACCCTGGGACCTGGCTCGAACCAGCGGCCGAGCAGTGGACGGCGGCGGACGTCGCCCGCGTCGGGCGCTTCGTCCACGGCAACTGGAAGATGCGCTCGCCGGGCCCGCGCGGCATCGGCACCGAGCCGTTTCTGGTGCGACGCATCGCCAACCATCCGCACATCCGTGCCGTGGCGCAGACGCTGCTCGGCGCGCCCGTGCAAGCGGCGCGGCGAGTGCGCGGCATCTACGCCGTGTTCCCGAAGCCGCCGAGCGCCGCCGGCCGCCTCGGCCCCCATGCGGACTACATGGCGGCGCAGCTCGCGGCGATGGTGCTGATCCACCGCGTGCCGCCGCGCACCGGCGCCTTCACGCTCTGGCCCGGCTCGCACCGAAGGCTGCATCCGCATTGGGACACGGTGCATGGCGGCCGGATTTCCGCCGAGCGGGGCGAGGGCTTCCGGCTGGCGCGGGACAGGGCGCTGCGGGACATCGCGCCGGTGGAATGCACCGGCGACGCCGGCGACGTGGTGTTCTGGCACCCGCGCATGCTGCACTCGGCGGGCGTGAACTACTCGGCCGAGCCGAGCGCGCCGGATGGCCCCCGGGTGCGGATGGTGGTGCCCTGCGACTACGGGCGCACCGGCCTCGACTACTTCGACGACGAAGAGTTCGGCCCCGGCGAGAAGTACCAGTGGTGGGTGGACACCCGCAACTTCCGCGAAGACGTGCCCGCCACCGCGGATAACCTGTGGCAGGGCTGGGGGGTGTAGCGCGGCAGTCCAACGCGGCCGCAGGCGGCAATCGAGTCAGTCCCCGTCCTTGCTCTCCGGGTGCTTCACGACGTCCACTAGGCCGTAGTCCACCGCCTCCTGCGGGCTCATCCAGTAGTCGCGGTCCGTGTCCTTGGCGATGCGTTCCACCGTCTGGCCGGTGTGCCGGGCCAGGATGTCGTTGAGCTGCTGGCGCATCGCCAGTATCTCCCGCGCCTGGATCTCGATGTCGGCGGCAACGCCCCGGGAACCGCCGGAGGGCTGGTGCAGCATCATCCGCGAGTTCGGCAGCGCGTAGCGCTTGCCCTTGGCGCCGGCCGCCAGCAGAAAGGAGCCCATGCTGGCGGCCTGGCCGATGCACCAGGTGGCGACGTCGCAGTTCACCAGCTGCATGGTGTCGTAGATCGAGAGGCCGGAGGTCACCGCGCCGCCGGGGGAGTTGATGTAGAGGTGGATGTCCGCCTCCGCGTTCTCCGAAGCGAGGTAGAGCAGCTGGGCAATGACGAGGCTCGCCACCTGGTCTTCCACCGGCCCCACCAGAAACACGATGCGGTTGCTCAAGAGGCGCGAGTAGATGTCGTAGGCGCGCTCGCCCCTCGCGCTCTGTTCCACCACCATCGGCACCAGGCCGAGGCCTCGGGGCGTGCTGGCGAAGGGCGTCCGGACCTCGGGCTGCGCGGCGGAGGCCGGCAGAGGGGCGGGTGGGAAGCTGTGGTTCAACGGCTTGGCTCCTTGACGGGTTGCTCCGAATCGACCGGCTTGTCGCGGCCCACCAGCCGGCGCAGCCGACCGACGAGCCCCCCCTTGGCGGGAGCTTCGGCCTGGGCGGCGTCGGGCTGCGTCTCCGACGACCTGGCCGAGGCGGCAGCGTCGGCGCCGTCGATGGCGGCGTCTTCCGCCTCTGCGGCCGTCGCCGTGGGTTCGGCGTCGTCTTCGTCTTCGGGCAGGGGCGGCAGGCCACGGCCGGCGATGGCCTCCGAGTAGCTGCACGGCACGTCCACGACCTGTGCCTGGGCCAGCACATGCTCTATGGCCTGGTCCTCGAGGACCGCAGCGGCGATGCGCTGCAACTGGTCCCGGTCCCCGTAGAAGGCCCGTTCGGCTTCGTCCTCGTCCTCGAAGTTGGCGGCGAGATCCTTGACGCGGGCCTTCAGCCGGTCCTGATCCAAGGAAATTTCGGCGACCTCCGCCACCTTGCCCAGCAGTAGGTCCAAGCGCACGGCGTTGCTGGCCTCGAGCAGCATCGCCTGCTGGAACCACTCCGGCAGGGTGTCGAGCTTCACGGTGTCGCCGAGCCGCTGCAACCGGGACGCGAACTCCTCTCGCACCAGCACCACGGGCAGGTCGAACTTGTGCGCCCGCCCCAGCACCTCCGACAGCTCGCGGCGGATGGCGCGGCCCACGGCTTCCTGGAGCTCCGCGCCCATGCGGCTCTTCACCTGGGTCCGAAACCGCGCCTCCCGATCCGGCCCGGGCTCGATGCCCAGCTGGTCGAAGAAGGCGTCGTCCAACGCCGGCAGATGCGGTTCCTCGACGCGCTTCAGCGTGACTTCGCCGATGCCTGCCTCGCTGGCCTCGCTCTCTGCGCCGGCCGTCGCGGCGTCATCCGGCGCGGCATCTTGCTCCCCGGCAGCGTCGCTCCCCGGCCCGTCGTCGGTATCTGGCGGCTGCTCCGCATCGTCTTCCTGCTCCCGAGTCGGCACAGTTGCGGGGAACGTCCGGGTCTCTCCCGGTGCCATGCCAAGCACTGCCTCCGGCAACTCGGCAACCGCGAACCAGCCCCCCGCCAGGAACCTCGCGTCCGTGCCTTCCGAGCGTTTCTCCCCACCCACCTTCACCGCGTAGTCCACGGTGACCCGGTCCTTCTTCTCGACGGCTCGGCGGACCTCCACCCACTTCGTCTGCTTCTCCCGCAGCAGCTCGACGGTCTCGTCGATGTCGGTCTCGTCGATTTCGGCGACCGGCCGGCGAATGTGCAGCGCCTCCAAGGGCCGCAGCTCGAACGTCGGCCGCACCTCGAAGGTGGCGGCGTATTCGAAGTCGTTGCCGGCGTCGGTGTTCAGCAGCTCCACCTGGGGCAGGCCGACGACGTCCAGTTCCTCCTTCGCAAGGACATCCGGCAGGCTGGACTGCACGATGGTCTGCGCCGCCTCCGCCCGCACGGCGCGGTCGAAGCGGCGTTGCACTTCCTTCATCGGCACCCGCCCGGGGCGGAAGCCCGGCAGCTTCAGCGTTGCGGCCCGCTGCTTGAGGCGATCCGCGACTTCGGCCTCGAACGTCTCCGAAGGAACGGCAACGGTGGCCTTGCGCCCAAGCCGGGTGGTGGTCTCTACCGATACGCGCATGCCCTAGCAGACCTTGGGGTGGATGATGGGACTTGAACCCACGACGACCGGATCCACAATCCGGGGCTCTACCAACTGAGCTACACCCACCAGTGGCACCGCGTCGCAGCGTCTGACCAACGCGGCGAACCCCGCCTCGGTCCCGAAGCCTCCAAGCCCTAGCACCGCCCGTACCGGCTTCTGCGACGCACGGGCCGCGCATTCTACATGCTTTCGGCGGGCTAGGGGCCAACCCGGATGGTCCCAGCGACGGAGCTGGCGCCGTCGAGACGCATATTGATCGGAAGCGGTACGCTGGCGATCCGCTTGCGAATCGACGTGGCGAATGGCAAACCGCCCCGGCGTCCTTCGGCATGCCCAAGGACGAGGACGTACCGCCCCGCAGCGCGACGTGCGCTTGTTCCCAGCGACGGGGCTGGCGCCGTCGAGACGCATATTGATCGGAAGCGGTACGCTGGCGGTCCGCTTGCGAATCGACGTGGCGAATGGCAAACCGCCCCGGCGTCCTTCGGCATGCCCAGGGACGAGGACGTACCGCCCCGCAGCGCGACGTGCGCTTGTTCCCAGCGACGGGGCTGGCGCCGTCGAGACGCATATTGATCGGAAGCGGTACGCTGGCGGTCCGCTTGCGAATCGACGTGGCGAATGGCAAACCGCCCCGGCGTCCTTCGGCATGCCCAGGGACGAGGACGTACCGCCCCGCAGCGCGACGTGCGCTTGTTCCCAGCGACGGGGCTGGCGCCGTCGAGACGCATATTGATCGGAAGCGGTACGCTGCGCCGCTGGCGCGCCCGGAAGGACTCGAACCTTCAACCCCCGGCTTAGAAGGCCGGTGCTCTACTCCGGTTGAGCTACGGGCGCAGCGCACAGGGGCCCCGCCGACTGCGTGGCGAAGGCTGGTCGGGGCAGAGAGATTCGAACTCCCGACAACCTGCTCCCAAAGCAGGTGCGCTACCAGACTGCGCCATGCCCCGCTGCCCAACCGCTTCGCCGCGATGGGCCCGCGACGAGCTCGCGCCGCGACGGGCTCGCGCCGCGACAGGATCGCGCCGCCACAGTGCCTTGCAGCATACGCGCCGCATGGTCCAGCCGTCAACGCCGGGCATGGCGCGAAGACCCGGGCAGCCCGTTCAGGCCCGCCGGCGCTGCGTCCCCGTCATCCTCGTTCGCTGGCGGCGCTGCTTCCGGTAGCAGTCAGCACCCGGGTCGCGGCGCCGATCATGGCGGACATGTCGCTCAAGTTCGCCGGCACGATGAGGGTATTGCCCTCCTTGGCCAGGTTGCCGAAGCGTTCGAGGTAGTCCTCGGCGACGCGCAGCTGCATGGCCTTGTCGCCGCCGTCCGCATTGAGCGCCTCCGCCACCTTCTTGAGGCCCTCGGCGGTGGCTTCCGCAACCGCCAGGATGGCGGCCGCCTCGCCCCGCGCCTCGTTGACCTGCTGCTGCTGCGCCGCCTCGGACTCCTTGATGACGCGCTGCTTCTCGCCCTCGGCTTCGTTGATCTTGGCGTCCCGTTCGCCCTCGGACTGCAGCACGGTGGCGCGCTTCTCGCGCTCCGCCCGCATCTGCTTCTCCATCGCCGTCACCACGTCCGCCGGCGGGTTGATGTTCCTGATCTCGTAGCGCAGCACCTTCACGCCCCAGGTGTTCGATGCCTGGTCCAGCTCCTCCACCACGCGCAGGTTGATGTGGCTGCGTTCCTCGAAGGTCTTGTCCAGCTCGATCTTGCCGATTTCGCTGCGCAGCGTCGTCTGCGCCAGCTGGGCGATGGCGAACAGGTAGTCGGCGATGCCGTAGGAGGCGTTGCGGGCATCCATCACTTGCAGGTAGAGAACGCCGTCCACGCCCACCTGCACGTTGTCCGAGGTGATGCAGATCTGCTCCTCGACGTCGATGGTCTGTTCCTTCAGCGTGTGCTTGTAGGCGACCCGCTCCAGGAACGGTATGAGAATGTTGAAGCCCGGCGCCAGCGTACGCGCGTACTTGCCTAGGTTCTCCACCACGTAGGCGCTCTGCTGCGGCACCACCACCGCGGTCTTGATGAGCACCACGATGGCCACCACGGCGACCAGTCCGCCGAGAATCAGGCCAATGTCCACGAACAAGCGCTTTCTCCCGTTCCGTGCAGCGCAGTGACAGCGAGCCCGGCCTCAAGGGCGCGGGTCTTCCCCCGCCTCTGCCGCCGAACCCGCTGCCTCTTCCGCTGGCGTCGCCGCCGCCTCGGCGACGATCTGCAACACGTTGCCCTCTACCTTGATCACCCGCGCCGTGGTGCCAGCGGCGATCGCCGTGGCGCCGATGTTGCTCGCGTCCCACTCGGTGCCGCGCAGGCCCACCCGGGTACTGCCGCCAGGGGGCACTGCCTCGGCAACGCTCACCCGCCCGGCGGCGCCAGCCACGGCGTTGTCGAACCCAGGCGCGCGCAGGCGGTTGTACAGCCTCTCCCGGAACAGCACCATGCCGGCGACCGCGAGAGCGGCGAACGCGAGCCACTGGCCGGTTGCCGGCAGTTCGGCGCCGGCCGCTTCGACGATGCCGACGACCATGGCCGCGGCACCGACGAACACCAGGTAGAAGGCGAGATCGGCCCCGACGAGTTCAATGCCGACCAGCACGATCCCCGTGCCCAGCCAAGCCCACCAAGGCATCCGCCGCTCCGTCCTTCGCTTGCCGGTCGCGCAACAGTGCCTCAACGCCGGGCCGGTGTCCAGAACGATTCGGCCCAGCCGGCAGTTCCCTCTCGGCGGGCTCAGTCGGGACGGAACTCCCGGCCCCGGGCCACCACCATCAGCGGCGCGGCGAGCGTGGCGAGGTCCGCAAGCGGATCGCCGGCTACGAACAGCAGGTCCGCGCTCAATCCAGGACGCACCGCGCCGGTTTCGCCCCCGAGCGTGAGCGCCTCGGCGCTGACGCTGGTGGCGGCGCGCAGCGTCTGCAACGGCGTCAGCTCCGCAAGCGCGGAAAACACCGGCAGCGCCAGCGCCAGATCCTGGTGCCGAACGTTGGGAATGCCGGCGTCCGTGGAGGCGATCAAGCGGCAGCCGCAGCGCTTCATGCCGCGGAAGTTGGTCGTCACCCGGGCTGCGAACGCCTCGCCGAAGCGGGCCCAGCCGGCGTTGACCGTCGGCGACACCCAGATGCCGCGCTGGGCCATCTCTTCGGCGACCCCGGGATCGTAGTCGCCGCGCTTGCCGTCGGCACCGATCCACGAGCAGTGTTCGATGGTGGCGACGCCGGCGCGAACGGCGTGCCCGATGCCCGGCGTGCCGTGGCAGTGCGCCGCCACCGGGAGGCCCTTGGCCCTGGCGTAGGCGACGATGGCGGCCAGCGTCTCGGCGTCGAACTGCGCGTCCTTGGGCTGGCTGTTCGGGGTCTGCATGCCGCCGGTGGCCATCACCTTGACCAGGTCCGCGCCGCGCCGCCGCTGCCGCTCGATGACGGCCTGCGCGGCGGCCAGGTCCGCGGCCTCGCCGCCCCAGAAATGGCAGTGGCCGCCTACCGAAGTTACCGGCTGGCCGGCGCAGAGCAGCCGCGGGCCGGGCAACCGGCCGCTGTCGACGTCGTCGCGCAGCGCCAGCTCCAGGTGGTCGCCGCCGCCGAGGTCCCGGGCCGTGGTGATGCCGCTGCGCACCATCGCCTCGGCTCGCGCCGCCATTTTGGTGCGGATGGTCGCCGCCGGTTCGCCAAGCTGCTCCGCCAGCGTCCGCAGCGCCGGATCCAGCACCATGTGGACATGGGCGTCGATGAGGCCCGGGATCACCGTCGCGCCGTGGCAGTCCTCGCCGCCGAGGTCGTGGCCGACGGCCGCGATCCGGCCGTCTTCCACGGCGATGGAGTCCGCATCGGCGTAGCCGTCGCCCAGGCCGTCCCACAGCCGGATGTTCGAGTAGCACGGCATCGGCGCCTCCGCCGGGCGGATCGTTGCCCGCACCATACGCCAACCGCGTCGGCGCGGCTTGCCACGGCCGCCATTGCAGCGGGTGCTGCTTGCCATTGAGCCGGGGTGGATTCTCTTGCAGTCTCTCCGTGGGTGCCGGCAAGGAAGGCTAGCCCAACGCCCTTGAGAAGCCGGCGCGGGATCGAACGCGCCGGCTTCCCTTACTCAGATTGCCCGATGTTCTAGCGCGCCATGAGGGTCGTCAGGCGGTGCGGGCTGCGCGACCGGTCGTAGATCAGGATGTCCTGTTTGCCGTCGCCGTTCAGGTCCTCGAGGAAGGTGTCGCGCTCGTCGTCCGGCAGCGCCACGGACACCGTCTGCGGCTTGTTCGACCATCCGGTCGCGGGATCGCCAGCGTAGATGCGCAGTTCGTCCCGGGACTGGCCGGCGACGAGGTCCGGGTGGCCGTCGCCATGCACGTCGCCAAACAGCACCGGCGGGAAGAACACGCCGTCGCCGCTTGGATAGAGCCGCGGACGCAGGCGCAGCCTGGCGATCGGGCGCCGGGGCTTGTCGTCGCCGGCCAGGCGATGGAGTTCCACATTGAACGCCACGGAACGGCCGGCCATCGCCCGAACCATGCCGCCGAAGCCGACCACCACGTCGGCGAACAGGAAGTCGGCGCTGCCGTCGCCGTCGAAGTCGCGGATCGTCGCCTGCGAGTAGCCCGCCGCCTGCATCGCCCCGGCGGTCCCACGGGGCCGAATCCAAGCGTCCGGCGTGGGCGGAAACGCGGTAGCCCCTGGCGTCGGCGTGCCGAAGTACACCCGATAGGTGCTGCGATGGTTGCCGAGGCGCCGCCCCTCGAGGCCGTGGGTCACCAGGTCCGCGATGCCGTCGCCGTTCATGTCGCCAACGGTGTGCAGCGTGGTCAGCCGAGTCTTCTTCCGCAAGCCGAGGAGCAGCCCAAGCAGGTTCTCGTCCGTGTACTCGAACATCAGCGAGTAGGCGCCGTCGGCGTCGAACGGCACGTCGGTCCGGAACGGCGCGGGCTCGACGTCGAACTCCCCGGCCTCGTGCTGGAAGTACACGTCGAACCGGTCCTGGTTCCAGAACATCAGGTCCTGGCGGCCGTCGCGGTCGTAGTCCGCCGAATGGACCCGCCCGAGGTACCAGGGCAGGTTGGCGGCGGTGATGCCGTGCTCGCCGTAGGGCCGCGTCTCGCCCACGGCGGTGGCCGCCAGATAGGGATCCGGAGGCCCCAGCTTCGCCGGTTCGCCGAAGGCGCCAGCGCTGCCCTGGGTGGCGATCCAGAAGCCGTCGGTGTCGGCGAGGAGCACGTCGTCCAGGCCGTCGCCGTTCAGGTCCCGCAGCGCGGCCAGCCGGGCGATGTGCCCGGCCTCGCCGCCGCGATAGGCCGTCGCCACGGCAGCGACCGGCCGCTGCCGTTCCTGCTCCACGTCAAGCCACGTCAGGCGTCCCCGCCGGTAGGCGATCACGCGGTCCCGGCCGGCGATGGCGGCCCTGTCCACGAACAGCGTGCCGGGGGGCAGCGGCCTCTCGAGGGCCAGCGTCCAGCCCTCCGCCCCGAAACGGAAGAAGCGCACCCGGGGCGCCCCAGCCCTGCCGCCCCCGGAGCTGCCGGATGCGCCGACGAGGGCGATGTCGGCGCCCCGGGGGCCGCCCGGGGCCGCAGGGTCCGCCAGGAACCTGCCGGTCAGCACGGTCTCCCGGGCGTCGCCGACCACGAAGTCGTAGCGATCGAAGGCCGCGCTGGTGCCGCTGGCCGCTTGGCCCGCGGCGAGCAGCACCGGAAGGCACAGGGCCCAGCGCCGAGGCGCACCGCCCGCGGCTCGCGCCGCAAGTGTCGAGGTGCTCATTGGCCTTCTCCCGCCGTGGGGCGCTACACCTTGGTGGGCGATTCGCAAGCCCAAGGCCAAAGACAGTGGAGGCAGTATGGAACTTTTTGAGGGCGCGTCTCGAGGAACGTTTCGCAAGGAAGCTCCAGGCGCGCCGGCAACCGCGTTTGCTTCGGCGCCGGCCTGCCAATACACTCCCGCGCCCAGACAGCACGGGAGCACGAGTCCCATGAAGGCGGACATCCACCCCAAGTATGCGGAAATGACGGCCACCTGCAGCTGCGGCAACGTCATCAAGACGCGTTCCACCCTGGGGCAGGACCTCCACTTGGAGGTCTGCTCCGCATGCCATCCGTTCTACACCGGCAAGCAGAAAATCGTCGACAGCGGCGGCCGGGTGGAGCGCTTCCGCCGCCGCTTCGGCAGCCGGTCCACCGCCGTCTAGACGCACAAGCACGGACGAACCCGGCGGCGGGCCCTGGGTCTTAAGTCCTCGCCGGAAGATGCAGGTGGACCGCTCCGTGTACGCTGTCGCCGCCCTCGCAGGCCTCGCCCTCGCCCTCGCTGCGCCCTTCGCCGCCGCCGGATCCGGCGAAAAACTGCTCCGCGAGCTGGCCGAAGACGACCGCCTCTACCAGGACGAACGCTGGCAGGAGTACGTGCGCCAGGTGGCCGAGCGGCTGCTGGCGCAAACCAAGGATGCCGGCAAGGCGTACACCGTCACGGTACTCGACGCCTCGGACATCAACGCCTTCGTCACCGGCGACAGGCACGTCTTCGTCAGCCGCGGGCTGCTGTCGTTTCTGGACTCCGAAGATCAGCTCGCGGCCGTTCTGGGCCACGAGCTCGCCCACGAAGTCGCCAGGCACGCCCGCAAGCGCAAGGCCACCGAACTCGCCGGAAAGTCGCTTGGCTTCATCGCGGCGGTGGCCACCGGCCGGGGCGAACTGTTCCGGGACGTCGCGCTCCCGGTCACCGCGCTCTACAGCGCCGGCTACGGCCGGGAGATGGAACTGGAGGCGGACCGCTTGGGCACGGGCTACATGGTCCGGGCCGGCTACCGCCCCGACGCCGCACTCGACGTCCTGGAACGTCTCGCGGACTACGAGGCGTTCGCCAGGAAAGTGGGGCGCAAGCCAGGACCCTACCACCGGGCCAGCAGCGTGTTCGCCTCCCACCCGCGCAACGATCTGCGGCTGCACGCCGCCCACCGCGATGCCGCCAGCGCCTGGCAGGCGGAGACTACCAGCAGCCCGATCGCCGACTACTGGGAGCTGCTCGAGGGGCTGGCCTACGGCGACGTGGCGCCGGCCGGCGTCGTCAAGGGCACGACCTTCTACCACGGCGGGCTGCGGGTGGTCATCGAGTTCCCGAGCGGCTGGCAGGTGGCGGCGCCGCAAGCGCAGGTCACCGGCACCGCGCCCGGCGGCGCCGCGGTTGCCAGCATCGTCGTGGCGCGCCACGAGCCCGTGCGCCGCAAGACGCCCGCCGAGTACGTCGCCGACGTGCTGCGCCGGGACGACGTCATCGGCGGCGAGGAGCGGGACTTGAGCGGCGCCCCTGCCTTCGTCGGCGAGATCGACACCGCCGAATCCAACGTCCAGCTGCAGCTCATCGCCGTCGTGCATCTGCGCCGCAGCATGTTCCTGTTTCGGGGCGAGTGCGGCCCCGAGGGCGATCCGCAAGCCTTCCGCGAGCAGTTCGAGGCCACGCTCGCCGGGCTGCGCCCGATGACGGTGGCGGACGCCCAGGCGGCCGACAGTCGCCGCATCCACGTGGTGGTCGCGGAACCCGGCGACACCTACGAAGCGCTGGCGAAGACCAGCGCGCTGCGCAAGTTCCCCGCCGACGCGCTGCGGGTGATGAACGGCGACTACCCGCACGGCCAGCCCACCCCCGGCGACTTCGTGAAGGTCGTTCGCTAGCGGGCCAACCCGATTGCGCTGGCGGATGAGCCGGTTGCGCCGGCGCCGATCCGGACCATCGCTCCAATGTCCCTGGCGCGGTTCTCAAGCGGCGCCCGCGCGGGCGAAGGCCATCGCCTTGGGCCGCTCGGCACGGGCGAACGTCTGCAGCTGCGGAAAGTAGCCAAGGAAGTCGGCCCGCAACCCCGGCAGCGCCGGGCCGAGCACTTGGGCCAGCTTCGGTTCCAAGTGGTCGCGCCGCAGCCGCCGCAGCACATGGGCCATGGCCTGCCGCACCACCGCGGGATCGTCGTAGCGCGCCAAGAGGTCCGTCTTCGCCATGTGCGCCACGAACCGTTGGCCCGCCGGCGGGGCGAGGTCCCGATATCGGTCGATGGCCGCGTACACGGTTGCCGCGAACCCGCCGAGGCGGTCCGGCGAGAAGCGCGACCAAGCCAGAGCGAGGCAGTGGTCCGCCACGATGTCCAGCAGCACCGGCGCCACCCGGCGCAGATCCCCGGGAAACCGCCGCAGGCTCGGCTTCATGGCCGGCAGGGCGTTGGCGCAGGAGTCGATGCGCCGATGCAGGCGGATGCCGGCGCGGAGTTCCGCCGGCAGCCGAGCGGGGATCCGCCCCTTCACGAAGTCGCCGAGCACCGCCCCCGCAAGGAAGCCGTCGCCAGGCCCGGCCAGAAGACAGTGCGCCAGGAAGTTCATCGTCCCCTGCCGCAGCACCGGTCTGGCGCTGCCCCGGTCATTGCCGGCCCGGCGCGTTCGGACGGTCGCCGAGGTCCAGGTAGCGCCGCAGGTAGACGTCGAAGGGCTCCTGCGGCGCCGCCTCGAGCGCTGCCTGCTCGGCGAGGGACCGCCTGCTTTCGGCCGCCAGCTGGTTCGCCCGGGCCGTCGCCAGCGGCGTTGCCTCGCACCAGGCCCGGTGTCGGGCGGACTGCTCCAGCGCGAAGCCGGTGAACGTCTTGCCGTCGCCGAGCGCCGCCAGCACCCGGGCCGACGGCGTACGTTCCGGAGACGCCGCCTTTTCCTTCTGCGCCGCCACCGCGGCGGCGTGGCCGCCGGTGCCAGCAGCCTCGTCAATGGCCGTCGCAACCGCATGGCAGCGGTCCAGAACCGCGGCCGCCCAGGCGTGCAAGGGGCGCCGTTCGCGACCCGTCCGAAGCTCCAAAGCCGGGTCCCGGCCGCGGGCCACCACCGCCAGCTGGTTCGCGGCCAGTGCCGCAGACTCGGCTTCGCTGTCCGGCGGGCTGTGCTCGAGCAGGCAGAACAGCAGGAACACGTCCACGAAGCGGCAGGCGACGGCATCGATGCCGAGCGGCAGAAACGGGTCCAGGTCCAGGCAGCGCACCTCCACGTATTCCACGCCGCGCTCGCCGAGGGCCTGCAACGGCCGCTCGCCGGAGCGGGCCCGCCGCTTCGGACGAATGGCGCCGTAGAACTCGTTCTCGATCTGCAACAGCGCCGTCGACAGCTGGCGATACGGCTCGCGCTCCCCGGCCGTGCCGCCCTGGACGCCGATGGCCGCGTAGCTCGGAAACGGCGTCGTCAGCGCAGCGCGCATGGTGGCGGCGTATTCCGCCAGGCTGTTGTAGGAGATGTGCAGCCTGGCCTGGGCGGCGCTCTGGTAGCCGAGCCGCCCCATGCGCAGCGAGGTGCCCTCGGGCGCGAACAGCGTCTCGGCGTCGAGCAGCGGCAGTTCGGCATCCGGCGCGAAGGAGCGCGACGCCGCCGGGGCGGCCCCGAACAGGTAGATGAGCAGCCACGAATAGCGGCGGAAGTTGCGGATCAGCCCGAAGTAGGCGCGAGTGGCGAACTCCTGGCTCGCCGCCTCGCCACGGCTTTCGGCGATCGCCGGCCACAGCGTCTCCGGCAAGGAGAAGTTGTAGTGGATGCCGCTGATGGCCTGCATTCGCCGACCGTAGCGATGGCTGAGGCCAAGCCGGTAGATGGTCTTGCAGCGCCCCGCGTTGGCGGTGCCGAAGCGGGCGATGGGGACGTCCCGGTCCGCCCCGATTCGGCACGGCATGCTTGCCGCCCACAGCAGCTCGGCGCCGATGTTGGCGGTGACGAAGCGGTGGATGTCCGCCAGTTCCGCCAGCACCCCCTCGGCGCTGCCGTGGATGCCGGTGATGAGTTCCAGCTGGGCTTCGCTGAAGTCCGTGGTGATGCGGGGATGGGTGAGCGGCGAACCGAGCGCCGGCGGATGGGCGGTCTGGGCGAGCTCGCCGGCGGCCGTCGTCCGCAGGCTCTCCTTCTCGATGCCGCGCTGCAGAGCGGCGAGGCCCGGATGGCCCTTGAGCGCCGCCAGGGCCCTCTCGAGGGCATCCTCCACTTGCGGTCGCCCGCCGTCAGGCGGCGCGGCGCGGCCCCGCATCGGCGACCGCGGCGTCCACGTCGAAGCGCTCGAAGTTGGCCGCGAACTTGGCCGCCAGCGACTCGCAGGCGGCGTCGTAGTCGGCTCCGTCGGGCCAGGTCCCGCGGGGGTCCAGGAGCGCCTTGTCGACCCCCGGCACGGCGACCGGGACATCCAGGTTGAGGCGGTGCAGGTGGCGCGTGGGCGCCGTCTCCAGGGCGCCGGTCTGGATCGCCCGCAGCACGGCCCGGGTGGCCGCGATGTCGAAGCGCTTGCCGACGCCGTAGCCGCCGCCGGTCCAGCCGGTGTTCACCAGATACACGGCGGCGTTGAAGGCATCGATGCGCCGCATCAGCAGTTCGGCGTATACGCCGGCGGGGCGGGGGAAGAACGCGGCCCCGAAACAGGCGGAGAAGGTGGCGGAGTACGGCTCGCTGGCGCCCACCACCGTGGAGCCCACGGTGGCCGTGTAGCCGGAAAGGAAGTGGTAGGCGGCAGCCTCCTTGGACAGGCGCGCCACCGGCGGCAGCACGCCGCTCACGTCGCAGGTGAGGAACACGATCGCCCGCGGCTCGCCGGCGCGGTTGGCGGCCACCTTGCCGACGATGTTGGCCCGGGGATAGCAGGCCCGGGTGTTCTCCGTGAGGCTGGCGTCCGCGTAGTCCGGCTGCCGGCTGGCGTCGTCGACGACCACGTTCTCGACGATGGCGCCGAAGGCGATGGCGTCGTAGATGACGGGTTCCCGCTCTCGCGCCAGATCGATGCACTTGGCGTAGCAGCCGCCCTCGAGGTTGAACACCGTGCCGGTGCCCCAGCCGTGTTCGTCGTCGCCGAGGAGCGCCCGCTCGGGATCCGCCGACAGCGTCGTCTTGCCGGTGCCCGAGAGGCCGAAGAACAGCGTCACGTCGCCGTCGGCGCCGACGTTGGCCGCGCAGTGCATCGGCAGCACGTCGCTCGCCGGCAGCAGGAAGTTCTGCACCGCGAACATCGCCTTCTTCAGCTCCCCCGCATAGCGCATGCCCGCCAGCAGCACGCGCCGCTGGCCGAAGTCGATCATCACCGCGGCATCGGAGCGGGTGCCGTCCCGCGCCGGCTGGCAGACGAAGCCCGGAGCGCTGCGCACCTGCCAAGGGGCCTTGGCGGCGGGGTCGAACGAGCCGGGGGGTTCCGGGGCGATGAACAGCGCTTGCGCGAACAGCGCATGCCAAGCGTACTCCGTGACCACCTTCATGGCGAGGCAGTGGTCCGGATGGGCGCCGACGTGAAGCGTCGCCGCGAAGCGCTCCCGGGGTTCGAGATAGGCGCCGAGCCGCCGCCAGAGGTTCTCGAACACGGCCGGAGAAACCGGCTGGTTGACGGGCCCCCAGTCGACGTCCCGCTCCGTGTCCGGGGATCGGACGATGAACCGATCCTGCGGCGAACGCCCGGTGCGTTCGCCGGTGCAAACGGCAAGCGCTCCGTTGGCCACCAGCCGCCCTTCGCCGCGCCGGAGCGCATGCTCGACCAGCGCCGCGCTCGGCAGGTTGCGCCAGACGCGCCCCTCGGCAGCTGCCCCGGTGCCCTCGGCGGATGTACGCGAGGACGCGCCCCTCGCCAAGCAAGCGTCGAGATCGAGGGCCATGGCGGTTCGTTCAAGCGGATGGCGGGAGTCTACACCACCAGGCCGGCGCCCGTTGTCCGTGGGGCCGCTGCGCCCAGGTCGCCCAGCCCCCAGGCAGCCCATCCGGTTGCCTGCCGACGGGCGAAGAGCTCGATCCGGCTCTGGCTGGGGAACATGGCGTCGATGCGTCGCCGCACTTCTTCGGGCTTGGCCGAGTGCGGTCCGCGTTCGGCGCAGACCAGCTGGCGGATATTGCGCCGGCCCCTCGGACGGGGGATCATCCCGCGCTTGAAGACAAGGCACAGCTCGCACTGGCTCATCGTGTAGAAGCCAGGATTGACGCGGCCCTTGTCCCATACGAAGGCCACCGTCGCCCAGGCGAATCCCCACGCCTTGCCCAGATCGATGGCCTGGTCCAGGTGCGGGCTCGTGGCCCAAAGGAACAGCAGGCTGTTCTCGGCGGCGATGCCGCCGACGTCCAGCTTCTTGAGGTCCGCCAGCACCACGGTTGGGTAGTGGCGGACGGCGCCCCCGGTGTCCGCGCTCCCCGGACCGGCATGCTGCAGCTGCCCCTTGTAGTCCCACGGCGGGTCGGCGTAGACGATCTCGTAGCGGGCGAGCGGCAGCGGCGGAAACTCTCCCGCCAAGAAGCTGGAGGCCGGCACGAGAGCCGGAGCGTCGGCCTCCTCGCCGGAGGCGTCGACCAGGGCGAGCTGTCGCGTCGTCGTCATCCAACCCGCGCCTTCCAGGCCATCGCACCGGGCCACTCCAGCACCACGACTTCCTCGCGCAGCTGCTCGCCGGTCGTGGACGGTCGCGTACGGAACAGATCCGTGCCGCTGTGTTGGTAGCCCAGCGACTGCGCCAGGTCGGCCAGCAGTTCGCCGGTGCGGATCATCACCCGCAGGTAGGATGCCTGGTCGCCCACCACGTAGGCCAGCCTGGCGCCGGGCTTGAGGCTTGGCCGCAAGGACGCAAGATGGCGGCGCATGCCGCCGAAGTAGAGCCGGGTGACGCGGTGGTACAGACGCTCGAAGCCGGACGTCTTGCCCAGGTCCTGCCGCCGGCGCTCGATGGCGTCCGCGATCGCGCCGATCTCGGCGTGGTCCTCCACCTCCCGGTCGTCGGTGTCGGACTTGTAGACGCCGCGGGTGTTGGACCGAACCATGCCCTGCTTGAGCTGGCGCAGCTGGCGCTTGCTTCGCACCAGGCCCAGCACCACCGACTCGAGGCGCGTGGTTCGGGTGTAGTCCTTCTCGTTCGGGTACGGCGGCGAGGTGATCACGGCATCCACGGTGCGCTTGCCAAGCACCGCGCCAGCGTCTCGGGAGTCCGCCAGCGCCGCGCCGCTGCGGACGCCGGCGCGGCCCCGCAGGGAGTCCACATCGGCGGCCATGGCGCGCATCCCGTGCAGCCAGACGTCTACCACGGGCGCGTCCGCCTTCACCTTGCCAACGCCCACCTCCGGCCGAACTTCAGGTTGCCGATGCGGTGCGCCAAGGCGTTCGCCAACGCCAGCCGGCCGCAGCGGCGAGCCTGCTCGTCGCCCGCAGCGTCGATGGCGTCCCGCAGCACCAGCGCCTTGTGCAGGGGGCGCGGGCTGATGGAGTTCTTCAGCAGCATCCCCGCCTGCTCGGTCGGCAGGCCGCGCAACGCCGTGCCGCTCTCCTCCTTGGCGCCGAACAGCGGCGCTTCCCAGGAACTCTCGAGGCCCTGCCGCGCCAAGGTGCGCACGGCGTCGGCGGCGACCGCCTCGGCGTAGCGGCGCAGCATGGCGCCGTCCACGGCCCAGTCCGCCTTGACGGCGCTTGCGAAGTGCGCCATGGGGTTCGATTCCACGCCGACGCTGGCCAAACCCAGCTTCTTGCACTCCACCAGCGTCGTGCCGGTGCCGCAGAACGGGTCCGCGACGAGGTGCTCCGCGGCCAAGCCGAATCGGCAGACGTAGTCGCGCACCAGGTGCGGCGGAAACGAGAGCACGAAGCGGTACCAGTCGTGGACGGCACGGTCGGCGGGCTTGAGCTTGTTGCGCTCGACGTCGGCCCCGGCCGCCCGCCGCGAAGCGGCTTCGGCAAGCATGGCGGCACCCGACGGCATGCGTCGGGAGCGTACAGCAACCTCGGCGGCGACACCGTGCTTGCCGCGACGGCGCAGGCAGCAGGCACCTCCATTTTCCCTTCACATTCGCGCCGAGAGGGGTATGATCCGCCGCCTGTCCGGTTCCGGTTGGCGGCATTGAAGCACACGCGACGGCTGAACATCGGGGGAGCGGCCCGCCACGGTGCGTTGGCGGCGCTGCTCTGCGCCAGCGCCGGCGCGGCGCTGGGCCTCGCCGGCGGCGATGCGGAGCTGCGCCAGGTGGCCCCGCTGCCCATCCCGGCGCCGGCGGTGGCGAAGCCGCCCAAGCCGCACTGGGGCGAGGAGACGGCGGTGTTCGCGGCCAAGCTGGTGCGGGGCTACGGGCTGCGGCCCCAGGTGGCTGCCGAGTTCGCGGGCTGGATCCTCGAAGCCGCGGTGCGGCAGCGCCTGCAGCCGGAACTGGTGGCAAGCCTGGTGATGGCCGAGAGCTCGTTCCGCAAGCACGTCCGCTCCGTGTCCGGGGCTTCCGGGCCAGCGCAGGTGCGCGCGGACCTGTGGCACGGCTTCTGCGGCGGCGACTTGTCCGACCCGGAGCAGAACGTGTACTGCGGCGCCCAGATTCTCGGCCACTACCGTGACATGTGCAGCCGCGCCGCCAGCGTGGACGATGCCGAAGCCTGCGCCTTGCGTTCCTACAATCTCGGCTATGGCAACCGCGACAACGCGTACTTCCTAGGGGCGGCAGCCCGCTACCTCGCCAAGATAGACCGCTACCGCGCCCCTCTCCGGGAGCAGGCCTGACAGTCCGCCGGCGCTGACCGGCGAGAACCACCAACGGCTTCAAGCCGGCGCCTGAGTGGCACCCCTGATCGACTCGCTGCAATGGCGGCGGGTCATGCCCGCTACCCAACCGAGAACGCGAACTCCGTGCTGGCGCGGAACGTCTCGCCGGGACGCAGAATCGCGCTCGGGTAGCGCGGGTGGTTCGGCGCATCCGGGAACTGCTGCGTCTCCAGGCACAGGCCGCCGTATTGGGGGTAGCGGCGGCCGTGGCGGCCGGCCTCGTGCAGCGTGTTGCCGGTGTAGAGCTGCATCCCGGGTTGGTCCGTGGCCACTTCGAGGGTCCGCCCCGAGGCGGGATGGCGCACCACGGCGGCCTTGCGGAGGCCCGCTCCCGCCGGCGGGTGGAGCACGAACGTGTGATCGAAGCCGCCGCCGGCGAGCCGCATCTGTTCGTCCGGGGCGGCCATCGCCTCGGCCAGGCGCCGGGGCTGGCGCAAGTCGAAGGGGGTGCCGTCCACGCTGCGTATCTCGCCCAGCTGCGTGAGCTCGTCGCTCACCGGCAGGAAGGCGTCCGCCGAAATGGCGATCTCGTGGTCCGCGACGGTGCCGACCGCGCCGCTCAGGTTGTAGTAGTGGTGCGCCGTCAAGCTCACCGGCGTCGGCGCGTCCGTGGTGGCGGCGAAATCCAGGCGGATGCGGCTGCCGGCGAAGCCGTAGCGGGCCAGAACGCGCAGGTTGCCGGGATAGCCGGCTTCGCCCGCCGGGCTGTGCAGGCGCAGCGCCACCCCGTCGCCGTCGATGGCGCCTTCCCAGCGCCGGGCGCCGAAACCGCCGGTGCCGCCGTGCAGATGATGCGGCGGCAGGTTCGCGTCCAGCGCATGGGTGCGCCCATCCAGGACGAAACGGGCGTTCGTCATGCGGTTGGCGTAGCGGCCGACCAGGCAGTTGAAGTGGGGATGGAAGCCGAGATAGTCCGCGACCGTGGGGCAGCCGAGCAGCACGTTGGCCCAACGGCCTTGGCGGTCCGGCGTTTCGATGCGGGCGACGATGCCGCCGAGTTCGATCAGCTCGGCGCGCAGGGCGCCGGTGTCTATGCGGAAGCCCCGGAAGGACGGATGGGCGGCGAAGGCTTCGATCATGGCCACGGCGGCGGCCGTGGCGAGGCGACCGCGCCGATCCGGCTCAGCCGGCGTTCGCCGCAGCCGCCTCGGCCGTGCAGCAAGCGAGGTCCCGGGGCGCCACCAGCGGCGCCCCGTCCGGCGCATCGTCGGTGATGGCGTACACCTCCCAGCGGATGCCGCCCGGGTCCCGCACCCACACCTTGTCCTGCTCGGCGTGGCAGCAGACGCGGCCCTGCTCGACTGCCGTTGCCAAGCCCACCTCCGCCAGGCGTTCCGTGGCAACCGCCACTTCCGCAGTGTCCCGCACCTCCACGCCAAGATGGTTCAGCCGCTCCTCGCGGCCGTTCTCCAGCAGCACCAGCTTGAGCGGCGGATCGGCAACCTCAAAGTTGGCGTAGCCGGAGCGCACCTTGTGCGGCGCCGTGTCGAACAGGCGCCGATAGAAGGCGATGGCCTCGCCAAGGTCCGGTACGTTGATGGCCAGCTGCACGCGGGACATGGGGACTCCTCCTGTTGGCGGCGTAGCGCGGCCCTCCGCGCTGCGAAAAGTAGGGCGAAAGTAGCATGGTTTCGACTGGCCTTCTCCGGGCATCCGTCCTTGACATGGAGCCTTGGCGGGCTGTTCGCCAGCACCGTCTACAAGGCACAAGAGCGCAAAGGATGAATCGACCGCGACGGCAGGTGCGCTACACTCCGCTTGCTCCTCGAGGTACGCGCCGTTGCACCCGATCCACCGCCGCTACCACGCCGAAGAGCTGGTCCGCCTGCGCCGGGCCAGCGAGAAGCGCCGCTACGTCGCCGCCCAGCGGCGGGGCCGGGTAGACCCGAATCCGCACCAGATCGAAGCGGTGATGTTCGCGCTGGAGCGCATTCCCCAAGGCGGCTGCATCCTCGCCGACGAAGTGGGTCTGGGCAAGACCATTGAAGCCGGCCTGGTCGTTGCGCAGCTGCTGGCCGAAGGCACGAGCCGGGTGCTCATCATCGTGCCGCGACCGCTGCTTGGCCAGTGGCAGGCCGAACTGCGCGATCTTTTCGGCATCGACGCGCGGGACGCGAGCGATGACAACGTGGATGTCGCGGCAGCCGGGGTGTTCATCGCCGGGCGCGAGTTCGCTGGCGGCGAACGCGGCTTCCGGCGCTTGCAGCAGGCGCCACCGTTCGAGCTGTTCCTCATCGACGAAGCCCACGAGGTGTTCGCCGGCATCCATCGGCGCTACGACAAAGACGGCGTCTACAACGAAGCAAGTCCGCACGCCCACACTGCGCATCGGGTGCGGGCACTGATGGGCAACGGCATGGCGCCGGTGCTGCTGCTCACCGCCACGCCGATGCAGAACTCTCTGGACGAGCTCTGGGCGCTGGTGCAGTACATCGACCGCACCGGCACACTGCTCGGCGACCAGCCGACGTTCGATCAGCTGTTCAAGGCAAGCGCGGGAGGCGGGGGCAGCGAGAGCAACGGCGCCGGCGTGGAACAGGCCGCCGAGTTGCAACGCCGGCTACGGCGGGTCGTGAAGCGTACGCTGCGCCGCCAAGCCATGCCGTATTTGGACCGCCCCTTCGTCGGCCGCCAGGCCAAGCTGTTCGCCTATCGCATGAGCGCCGCGGAGAAGGCGCTCTACGACGACGTGACGGGCTATCTGCTCGAACCCGATCTTGCGGCTTTCAGCGGTCGGGCAAGGCAGCTGCAGGTGATCGGCTTCCTGCGCCGCATGGCCTCGTCCAAGGCCGCTTTGGCGGCAAGCCTCAAGGGCGTGGCGGCACGCCTGCAACGCATGAGGCAAGGCGACCCCGCCGAAGATGCGGCCGACCTCGACGACTTGGAGGACGAACCAGATCCAGCGCCGACCACGGCGGACGATGCCGCCCCGGTTCCAGCTTCGCCGCCGCGCTCGGACGTCGCGCAAATTGCCGAGGAACTGGACCGTGTCCAGAACTTCATTCGTCGCGCCGAAACGCTGCCGGACGACACCAAGGCGGAGGGCCTAGTCGAGGTGGTGCGCGGGCTGCTGGATCGGCCGTCCGACCGCCGCAAGGTGCTGATCTTCACCGAGTCGCTCACCACGCAGGACTATCTGCGCGGCTTGCTGGTCGAGAAGACCACCCTGAACGAACAGGACATCACGCTGTTTCGCGGCGTCAACGATTCGCCCCGGGCTGCCGAAGCGTTGCGCGTGTGGCGCGAAGAAGAGGACGCCGAAACGCCGCGCCACCTGCGTGCGTCGCTGGCGGTGGCCGTGCGCCTAGCGCTGGTGCATGAGTTCAAGACGCGCTCCACCGTGATGATCGCCACGGAGGCCGGCGCCAAGGGCCTGAACCTCCAGTTCTGCGACACCATCGTGAACTACGACCTGCCGTGGAATCCGCAGCGCATCGAGCAACGCATCGGGCGCTGCCACCGCTACGGCCAGAAACGCGACGTCACCGTGATCAACTTCCTCGCCGAAGACAACCAAGCGCAGGTGCTCACCTTCGACATCCTGAGCAGCAAGCTGGATTTGTTCGGCAAAGTGCTGGACATGTCGGACGTGGTGCTGCAAACGCCCCGCTCGGATTCTTCGGCGGCGCTGGCTTCCGCGCTGGGCCCGGATTTCCAGGCGCAAGTACGGCGCATTTGGGAGCGCGCGCGCACCATCGACGATGTGGAGGCGGAACTGCGCCAACTGCGCGACACGTTGGAGGAACGTCGCCGCGATTTGGACCGTACCCACGAACGCACCGTGGGCCTCATCGAACAGCGCCTGGATGCTTCCGTGCGCCAAGTGTTCGACCGCATTCAGAAGGAACTGGCGCCGGCGCTCGCGGAACTCGACGGCGAGCTCAAGGCCGTGCTCTGCGCATATCTGGACGCCCAGGGCATCGCCTGGGGCGAGAGCAAACGCGCAGGGCACCGGCTGCTCCATTTCGGCGCCTCGAGCCGGCTGCCGGTGCCCTTCGCCGAAGGCGGCAGCGTCGTGCTCGGCGGTGCGCTCGGCCTGAACGGCGCCGACCCCCTGCACGTCGGCCACCCACTCGTCCAAGCCGCCGTCGCAAGCGCGCGGGAGGACTGCGCGGGCCAATACCGGGTGCGCTTTCGCCTCAACGCTACTGCACCGAAGGCGCTGCGAACACGCCGTGGCAGCCGTGGACGCCTAGCGTTGACGCGAATCCGCTACGAGGGCTTCGAGCCGGAGGAACGCCTGCGCGTGACCGCGGTGTTCGACGACGCCGAAGTGCTGCGTCCAGCGGAAGCGGCGCTCGAACTGCTGCGCCAGCCGTGCGAAGACATCGCCGAATCCGCAACGCCCCTCGAAATCACCGACGCGCACTTGGACGAAGTCGTCGACGAAGAGCTGTTCGAAGAGCAGGGCCGTGTTGCCGACGTCAACCAGCAGGGCTTCGAGCAAACGATGACGCAACTTGAACAGTACCTCGCCGACCGTGCGCTGGTGCTGCGTCGCGAGCAACGCCGCCAGACGCGGCGCTTGGCCGCAGCGGAGCGGCAGCGCGACCAGAGCGTCGGCGCGGACAGTCGCGCTCGGGCGGAGAGGAACGTAGTGGAAGCCGAAGCGGAGGCAGAAAAGATCGACGCCAAGCTCGCAACGCTGGCCAACCACGAAGACGACATCTACAAGAAGTGGAAAGAGCACGCCCACGAGCGCCGCTACGCCACACCCACCGGCGAACGCCTGCTGAGCGCCGAGTTCGTGATCGAATGAGCCCCGTGCGCGCCCATGCCACGGCGACCGGCGAGCACCCCAAGGAGGGAGACATGGCGCTGACCTTGCTGCACACCGCGGACTGGCACCTGGGCCTGCGCTTTCGCGCCTTCGAGCCGGAGCAGGAGAAGCGTCTGACGCGGGCCCGTCTGGAGGTCGTGGGGCGCATCCTCGACGTCGCCGAGAGCCGGCGCGTGGACGCCGTGCTCTGCGCCGGCGACCTGTTCAACGAACCGGCGCCCGAGCAGCACTGGCGGAACGGCGTGCTGCAGGAGTTCGAGAGGCGGCGGCAACGCGGCTGGCAGCGCCCGGTCGTATTGCTGCCGGGCAACCACGATCCGTTGACCACGAACTCCGTCTACCACGAAGCGCATCCGTTCCGACGCGATCTGCCCGAGTTCGTGAAGGTGGTGGACAAGCCCGGCTGGGAACTCCCAATTGGCGACAACGCCGTGGTGGCCGCGAGCCCTTGCACTTCCGCCGCCGGAGACACCAAGCTCGTCGAATCCCTGCCGAAACGCGATGACGGCGACCAGCGCATCCGCATCGGCCTGATTCACGGCCAGACCTTCGACATCGACGGCTGCCAGACCAACTTTCCGATTCCCGCCGGCAGCGCCGACGCGCGTGGCCTCGACTACTTGGCCATCGGCGACACCCATGCGTTCCGCGACGTAGAGCCCAATGCCCGTGCGCCTACCGTGTATCCCGGCGCCCCGGAAGCCACCAACTTCGGCGAGAGAGACACCGGCCATGTGGCGCTGGTGTTCTTTCCCTTGGATCGCCGCCGCCGTCCTCTGGTGCGGCAAGAAAAGGTCGGTTCGTGGGCGTGGCGCGATACGACCTGCTACTCGCTGCCGGAGTTGCGCACGCTGATGGACGAGCCGAATCTCGCCAACACGGTACTCCGCCTTGCCTTGGACATGACGGTGCCGATGGCGGAATACGACGAAGCCGAGCGCCTGCTGACGGAGCTAGCCGGTTCCGAAGCGTCGACGCCGCGGGCTGGCGTGCTGCAAGTTCACCGCGAGAAGCTGCGCTTGGACGCCGACGGCGGCAGCGCTCTCCCAGCGGATTTGCCGCCTGTTCTGCAGGCCACGGCGGAGCGTCTTCGGAACCTTGCCGGCGGGGACGATGCGCTGCAGAAAGAACAGGCGGAACGCGCCCTGCACCATCTCTACCGGCTGATGCGGGACGCCGCGTGATGGCCACGTGGATTCGTCGGTTGCGGGCTGCTCATCGCGCCCGCTGGGCCAAGGCCGTTGACGGGTCGCACCAACAACGCCATGATAGCCCGTCGCCCTAGGTTGAGCTGGTTCAGCGGACATTGATGCTTCGCCAGGCCGACAACGTATGTCCAAGGTTCCGTCCATGTCCCTCTCGCGCCAAACTTCGCTCTTCCCTGAAAGCGAAGCGTCCCAGTACGCAGAGCGCACGTCGGGCAGCTTCGTCGGCAACATGGACGCGCCGGTGCATCGCTGGTTCCGCTACAGCGCTGGCTTCAGCGGCGCTTGGGCGGAGGACTTGATCGCACAGGAAGCCAAAGACCGCGAAGTGCGCGTTCTCGACCCTTTCGCCGGGAGCGCGACGACGCTCATCGCCGCCGAGCAGTGCGGCGTGGAGTCTTGGGGCATCGACGCCCATCCATTCGTGGCCCGCGTTGCGCGGGCCAAGCTCGCGTATCGCTCATCGCCGAGAGACTATCTCGCCGTCGCCAGACGAACGTTGGCGCAGGCCAAAACGCTCGCACCGGAGTTGGAAGGCTACGCGCCCCTCATCCGCAAGTGCTATACGGACGAGGCGCTAGGGCAGCTGGACCGCTTGCGGCGCGCGGTGGACGACGTCGATGGCGGCTCCGATGCCGGTCGGCTCGTGTGGCTGACGCTCGTCGCGATTCTGCGGGCGACTTCCCATGTGGGTACCGCGAACTGGCAGTACCTTCTGCCGGACCGGCGCAAGGCGCGGGTCGAAGCGCCTTTCGCGGCGTTCGAGGCCATGATGCAGGTCATGCATGGCGACATGAGGGCCATCGGCGATGTCGCAGGGCCAAGGGCGGGCTTTTCCTTGGCGGACGCCCGCTCCGGCGAGGGCGTTCCCGCGGCCTCGTTCAACTTGGTGGTGACGTCCCCGCCGTATCCGAACAACTACGACTACGCGGACGCCACCCGTTTGGAGCTGACCTTCTTCGGGGAAGTGGCGGGGTGGGGGGATCTGCAAAGGAACATTCGCCGACACCTCCTGCGCTCCTGCACCCAGCACGTGCCGAACAGCGCGGTGGACTTGAACGCGGTGCTGAACCGGCCGGAACTGGCGCCAATCCGCGGCGAACTACGGCGCGTATGCGAAGAGCTGGGGCGGATTCGATTGACCCGCGGCGGCAGGAAGACCTACCACAACATGGTGGCCTGTTATTTCCTGGACCTTGCGCAAGTCTGGCAGGCGTTGCGACATCTGTGTCGGTCCCCGGCGAAGATCTGCTTCGTGATTGGGGACTCCGCGCCATACGGCGTCTATGTCTCGGCGGTAGAGTGGCTGAGCGAACTTGCCCTTGCCGCCGGATTCAAGTCCGCCACCTTCGAGAAGACCCGCGACCGCAACATCAAATGGAAGAATCGCAAGCACCGCGTGCCCCTTTGCGAAGGACGACTGTGGGTGGCGGGATAGCGGTGGCCAAGTCCCCGGCACACAAGCTTGGACAGATCATCGGCGATGAACTGGAAGCCGTCATTCGTAGCCCATTGCAGGAAATGGCAGAAGAGTTCGAGCTCTATCTGGACTACAAACATGCTCGGCCAGTGCGGGAGGGCAAGCAAAAGGTTGCATGGCAGGACTCCTACGGCAATGTCCACGACTTGGACTATGTGCTGGAGGAGAGTGGCAGCGAGGAGCAACAGGGGCGTCCGCGGGCCTTCATAGAAATCGCTTGGCGCAGGTACACAAAGCACTCGAGAAACAAGGCACAGGAAATCCAAGGCGCGGTGTTGCCGCTCGCCGAGACCTACAGCCAACACTCGCCCTTTCTCGGCGCTGTGCTGGCAGGCGACTTCACCGAGGCGTCCCGGGATCAGTTGCGCTCGCACGGTTTTCACATCGCCTACGTCACCTACGAAATGATCGTCCATGCGTTCAGGAATGCCGGCGTTGACGTGGCATCCGAACAGGACACCACCCAAGCAGCCTTGAATCGCAAGGTGCGTGCGTACAACCGCCTGACGTCGAAGGCGCGGGAAGAACTCCGAAGCGAGTTGCGCGCAAGCTGCGCCGGCGAGCTCGATCCGTTCTTCGACGCCTTGCGGAATAGCCTTGGCCGGCGCATTACGCGGATCGTCATGCTTGCCTTGTCCGGCATTTCGGTTCAATTCGATGACGTCGAGAGCGCCATCCGATTTGTTGATCGCTACGACGAATCGACTCCGCCAACAGCGTTCGATCATTACGAGTTGGACGTTCGCTACTCGAATGGACGTGACGTACATGGCTCCTTTCCGAACAAGCAAGACTGCATCGACTTCCTTCGATTGCTGCACGGAGTTTGACTTGAGGATCTTGATCTATCGGGAAGCTTGGACGCTTTCTACGACAGCTTGCGCTCTGTTCCAAGACGCCCACAGTTCACAGGATGTACCTCGGTTCGGACGATACTCTGCCAGCCGCCTCCCGGCCATTGCGAGTAGCACTCGTCCTTCTCCACCCCAAGCTCGGTAGCCCACGGCCTTCGCCGGGCGAGCGAATCCAGCCCCGCCGCCTCCGAGGCGCCGCCTGATGGCCAGTGGATTGTCTTGGAGTTGGTCGACTGCCGCATCGCTAGGCAAGCGCTGCGTCCCGCCATTCGCTACCTGCCGGCAACGGTGTCGCCAGCGACGGCCTCGAACCGCACACGCGCTCGGCACTGTGTGGCATCATGTAGCACATGGGCAGCGTGACGGCAAATCGAGAGCGTTTGGCAACGCTGCGCGACCTCCTGCGCGGGAACTTGGACTTCCACGGCGCACCCGGCCCACGCTCCGCGCACGGCTGGCATCCGTTCCCGGCGAAGTTCCCGCCGCAGCTGCCGGCGCACTTCGTCGAACGCCTTTCGGCACCGGACGACGTAGTGCTCGATCCGATGCTCGGCTCCGGCACGACGATCTTGGAAGCCGTTCGTCTGCGCCGCCGCGCGGTGGGTTGCGACATCGACCCCTTGGCGCGGCTCATCACCGAGGCCAAGTTGACGCGCCTGGACCCCGTGGCCATGCTTTGCCTCGGCAGGGCGGTGGTGGACGACGCCAGACGCAGCTTCTTCGCCGAGCCCAACAGGCTCGACGCCTTGCTGGCGCAACGCTTCGACGGCAAGACGAGAGCCTTCGTGGACTACTGGTTCTTGCCCGCGCAGCAACGGGAGCTGGTCGCGCTGCTGAACGCCATTGAAGACCGGGCACCACAAGCGTCCGCGCCCCAAGGGGCGTTGAAGTTCCTGCACATGGTGTTCTCGTCCACCATCATCGCCAAGTCGGGCGGCGTGTCGCTGGCCCGGGACCTGGCGCACACGCGCCCGCATCGGGTGCTGGATAAGCAGCCGAAGTGCGCGTTCGACGAGTTCGCCAAGCGTTTGCATCTGGTGTTGGCCACGCACTGCGCCACCGAACCCTGCGGCGATGTGCGGATCCTGGCAGCCAGCGCCGCCGACACCGGCCTGCCGACACGGTCGGTGGACCTGGTCGTCACTTCGCCGCCTTACGCGAACAACGCCATCGACTACATGCGGGCGCACAAGTTTTCGCTGGTGTGGCTGGGCTGGAAGATTGGCGAGCTGACGGACATTCGTGCGCGTTGTCTGGGCCACGAGGCGAAGACCCAACGTGCGTGGAGCGATCTGCCAGAGCAGTGCGAACGCACCATCTGCCGACTGGCGGACGCGGACGATCGCAAAGCCACGGCCTTGCGGCGCTACTTCGGGGAAATGTCCGCGGTCGTCGCGGAAATGCATCGCGTACTGAAGCCCGGCAAGGCTGCCATTATCGTGGTGGGCAGTTCCAACCTCCGTGGCATCGACGTGGAAACCCACAAGGGCATTGCCGCTCTCGGCGTGGCCGCAGGGTTCCAGCTCGCCCACATCGGCGTGCGCCGTCTGGACCGGAACAGACGCATGATGCCGGCGCGATGGCGTGAGAACGGCAAGTCGCAGATCGAGCAGCGCATGCACGAAGAGCGCGTGATCGGATTGTTGAAGTGAGTCGGTGGCAGTTGGTCGCGCTCGGACGGAAACGCCACTTCCTGGTGCATCTCTACCGGCTGCTTCACGGGGTCGACCGATGGTGATGTGGATTCGACGGTTGGATGTCGCAGACTGCGCCGGCATCGCGCAGGCCAGCGTCGCGCTTGAGCCGGGCTTGAACGTGTTGCATGGGCCGAACGAGCTCGGCAAGTCGACGCTGGCGAAGGCGATTCGCGCTGCCCTGCTGCTGCCAGCGACTTCCAGCGCTGGGCAGGCGCTGCGCTCCTGGAACGTGGATGCGGCTCCGCAGGTGACGCTCACGCTAGAGGAAGAGGCGCAGCGCATCTGGCGCGTGCAGAAACGCTTCGGCCCCAGCGGCGCCCGCAGCTACTTGGAGTTTTCCCGCGATGGCGAGGCGTTTTCCCAGGACGGCAGCGGGCGCGAAGTGGAAGGAGCGCTGCAGAACATCCTGCGCTGGGGCATCGATCCGCCCGGCGGCAAACGCGGCGCACGGGGTATGCCGTCCTCCTTCATCGCCACGGCGCTGCTCGGCGACCAGAGCGCCATTGAAGCCATCCTCGGCGCCAGCCTGGACGGCGACCTCAACGACTCCGGGCGCGATCGCCTCACCGAAGCGCTGCAGGCCCTTGCCGAAGACCCGCGCTTCAAGCGGGTGCTTGCCTCGGTGCAGGAAAAGGTGGACGAGGCGTTCACCAGAACGGGCCGCAGAAGCAGCGGGCGCTCTTCGCCTTGGAGCAAGTTGCGCGAGGAGCGCAGCGATGCTGAAAAACGCGAGCAAGACGTCCGCCAAGAAGTGGAGCAAAGCGAAGCGGCAAGGGAGCGAGTTCGGGAACTGAGCGAGCAGCTGCTCGAAGCGGATGCCGAAGCGGAACGGGCCACTGCCGCCCTCAAGGCGGCCCAAGAGCGAGAAGCGGCAACACAAGCGCTAGACGTAGCCGAGAAGCAACTGCGGCAAGCCACCTGCAAAGTTCGCGGTGTCGAGCGGAAACAAGCCGAGGTGGACGCAACGCAGCAGGAAGCCGCCGCCCTGCGCGACGCCCATGCTCTCGCCGAACGCGCTGTCCTGGAAGCGGAACCGCGCGCCAAAGAGGCCCGCGATCGAGTCCTGCAATTGGCCTCCGGAGACGCGGAACAAGGTCGCCAGCTGCGCCTTCAGGAAGCGCAGAACCAGCGCCTGCATCTGCAACAGCGGTTGACGACCTTGGCCGCATCAGTGAAACAAGCGCAAGATCTGGCTGCCAGCGAAGCGGCCGTTGCTGCCAAGGCCGCGGACGTCGAGCAGCGCACCAAGGCGCTCGCCGATCAGCGCAAGCTGCTCGCAGAGGCGCGTTCCGCCACCGATGCGGACAAGGAGCGGTTGGCCGAGCTTGGGCGGGAGCGCGACTGTGCCCGCTACCGGCTCGCCGTGGCGAAGGCCGACAAGTCCAAGGCAGTCTTGGCCGCCATCACCGAGCACATGGCGGCCGCAAAGGCCTTCACGGCGCAAGCCGAAGCAAAATGCGCCGAAGCGAGAGCGCTGCGAGCACCGGCCAAGGCGGAACTCAAGCGGTTGCGGCAGCTGGACGAAGACCATCGCGTGGCGCGGGCGAAGCTGGCGGTCGGTTTGACGGTGGACATCACGCCCGAGCGCGCCGGCCAAGCCGAGCTGACCATCGACGGCGAGGCCAGGCAGCGTCGCTATGCCGCCGGCGAACGCCTTGCCTATCAAGCCGAGCGCGAGCTGCGGCTGACGCTCGACGGCGTCGGCGCCATCGAAGTGCGCGGCGGCGGACGCGATCGGCAACGCGAGGCGCAGGCCGCCGCGGAGCGTTGGCAGGCCGAAGCAGCGCCGATCTTCGCTCGCGCGGGATTGGACGCGATAGAGGGCATCGACGCGCTTGCAGCCAAGGCCGAGACCGCCGACCGTCTCATTGCAGAGGCTGCGAAACTCGACAGCGAAGCCACGCAGGAACGTCTGCGCGGCGAAGGCGGCGACGCTGCCGAACACGCCGCCGCCATTGCGAACGCCGAAGCGGAGCAGTCTCGAATGGCCATTGCCAAATGGCTGGAGGCGGGCGTTTCTCTAGACGAGGTTCTCAGCAGATACGACGTCACTCGCAGCGAAGCGGTGGTTGCGCAAGAAGCCGAAACGCTGCAAAAACAGGTGAACGACCGCGACGCGCTTCGCATCAGGCTGGCGACGGAAGTTGAACTGGAAGACAAGGCGCTCGCAACCGCCAAGGCGCAGCTGGCCAGCGACCAACAGGCGCTCTCTGATTCCATGCCGCAAGACGAGGACTGGCGCCGCTTGCTGACCGAGGGCGAGTCCGAAAAGCAGAAGCTCGCAGACGACCTGCAAGCCCAGGATGCGGCCATCAAGGCGATCAACGCGGAGGCCACCGCGGAGGCGGAACAAGCCAAGGCCGAGCAGACCAGGCTTGAGAAGGAACTGGCAACCAAGCGCAAGGAACGCGACGACCTTGCCGAGCGCTTGCAGACCAAGAAGACGCAGCTTGCGCTTCTGCAGGGCGAAGCGAAAGTCTTGGAAGCTGGCGCGAAGCAGCTCGACATCGACGCCTTGCAGGCCGCAAGAGACGATCGGCTAGCGCAACTCGAAGCCTTGCCAGCCGCTGAACCGGACCTCCCTGCGGACGCGGACGAACTCGAACGCGAGGCGACTCGCGCCAGTGCCGTCGCCGCATCCACGCGCAGCGAACTCGCCACGGCCCAAGGCGTGCTCAGCCAAGTGGGCGGGCAAGCCATCGAGGAACAGGCCGCCGATGCGCGGGAAGCACTCGCCGCAATCGACCGCCGCGAGCACGAACTCGAGGTGGACTACGGCGCCTGGAAGCTGTTGCACGAGACGCTGGCCGAAGCCGAGAAGGAAGACGCCGCCCACCTTGGCGATGCGCTGGTGAAGCCCGTCAGCGAGCGCATGAGCGAACTCACCGACGGCCGCTACGAAGAAGTGGGCATCGGCCCGCAGCTCGACGCAACCGGCATCCGTCTCGGCGGCGACGACCGCGACTTCAACGACGTGTCCGTAGGTACCCGCGAACAGATCGCCCTGCTGTTGCGTCTCTCCATCGCCGAAGCGCTGGAGAGCTTCTTGATTCTGGACGATCACTTGACCCAATCGGACCCGAAGCGCATGGCGTGGATCCGCAATCTGCTCGGCGAGGCGGCGAAGAACATCCAAGTGGTGGTGATGACCTGCCACCCGAACGCCTACCTCATCGGCGGCGAACACGCGGTGGACTTGACGCAGTGCATCACCAGGCACGACGTCGGCGCATGAGCGCGAACCGGTGCATGTTGACGTGGATGGCGGTGCGGCAAGGTAGGATGCATCCATGAACGACGCCACCAAACCGCCCGCGCCACCGCCCTACCCGGCCATTCCCTACGGCCGTGCCCACTTCAAGGGCATTCGCCAAGACGGTGCCCTGTACATCGACAAGACGCGCTTCCTGCACGAGCTTGAGAAGCATCGCTACGCTTTCTTCATCCGCCCGCGGCGCTTCGGCAAGAGCTGTTGGATTTCGTTGCTGGAGAGCTACTACGGGCGCCACGAGGCCGATGCCTTCGAGGCCGTATTCGACGGCACGCACATCGGCCGGGAGGCCACGCCCAATCGCAGCCGCCACGTGGTGCTGCGGTTCAACTTCTCCGCCTTCAACAACGCCCTCGAAACGCTGGAGCGCAACTTCGAGATCTACTGCGACATCAAGTTCGAGAGCGCACTGGCGCGGCATCCGGACCTCTTTCCGAGAGACGTGGCCAAGTCCCTGTGCGCCAAGCCCACCATCAACCACAAGCTCGGGGCGCTGTTCGACCACTGCCGGGACCACGGCATTCCGCTCTGCATTCTGATCGACGAGTACGACAACTTCGCCAACACCGTCCTCGCCGAGCGCGGCGCGGACGCCTACCACTCCTTCACCCACGGCAGCGGCTTCTACCGCAGCTTCTTCGCCACTCTGAAGGCCGGGGCGGAGACGGACAGCGTGGATCGGCTGTTCATAACCGGCGTCTCGCCGGTGACGATGGACGACGTCACCAGCGGCTTCAACATCGGCGCCAACATCAGCATGCTGCCGGAGTTCAACGAACTTCTGGGCTTCACCGAAGCGGAAGTGCGGGGGATGCTCGAGATGTACCGCGAGCGCGGCGTCTTCGACCAGGACGTGGACGAAGTGCTCGGCCTGATGCGCGAGTGGTACAACGGCTACCGCTTCTCCGAACGCGCCGAGAACGAGGTGTACAACACCGACATGGTGCTGTTCTACCTGTACCACTCCCTGCCGAACAAACCTGGCCCGCGGCGGCTGATCGACGCCAACGTGCGCATCGACTACACCAAGCTGCGCCATCTGCTACTCACCGAACGGCAGCTCAACGGCAACTTCGACCTGCTCGGCGAAGCCGCGAGCGGCGCGCGCATCGACTGCGAATTGGCCGAGAGTTTTCCCCTGGCGGAACTCACCCAGCGCGAGAACTTCCTGACGCTGATGCACTGCTTCGGATTGCTGAGCATTCAGGGTGCCGAAGACGAGGTGGCCAACCTCGGCATCCCGAACCAAACCGTGCGGCAGTTGCTCTACGGCCATCTGCGCGGCGCCTACGGCGACACGGGCGTGTTCAAGCCGGACATCCTGGAGTTCCAACGGCTCACCCGCGAGATGGCGCGGCATGGCGAATGGCGCCCCTTCATCGACGCCTTGGCCCAAGGTGTGCGCGAGCAAACCGGCATCCGCGACTACCTGCAGGGCGAGAAGGCGGTGCAGAGCTTCCTCGCCGCGTACCTGAGCGTCGCCGGCTACTTCGTTCTGCACACCGAGTTCGAGCTCTCAAAGGCCTACGCGGACTTGGTGGCGGTTCCGCTCACGGCCTGGTTTTCGGCAATGCGGCATGGGTACGTGATCGAACTGAAGTATCTGGGGCGGGCGGTGCAAGACGAGTCGCGAGTCGCGGCGCTGGGCGAGCAGGCGGAGGCCCAGCTGCGCGGCTACCTGGCCGATGGACGTTTGCAGAAAGCGCACCCCGACGTCGCGTTCACCGGCGTGGCGCTGGTGTTCCGCGGCTGGGAACTGGCCTACGCCGCCGAAGTGACGGCTGGTCCGAGTCCGGCGACTGCATCCCGCTCGACGCCGCCTGGCGAGTAGTCCATCGGCGAGCGGGCCTGCTCCTGGGTCGCCTGCCTAGCTTCAAAGCCCAGCGCCGTTGTCGGATCACTCGCCGCCGATTGCCCGATTGGCAGCGGGCACAGCCGGCCCGCCGCAGTCCCGTGGCTGGCACGTAGCCACGCTTCCGCCGCCCTCTCTCTTAAATTAGAAGCCAGCCTCCCCGGCGCGAATGGTGGCCAGATACTCGGCGTCCAAGGGTTCGTAGGCGGCGCTGCCGGGCTTCATCACGAACACCGCGTCGTCGACGGCGTCGATGTCGTAGCCCTGGCGCATGAGGTCGCTTTTCACCATCTTGTAGGTGCCGGTGAGCGTCATGGCGCTCTGCAGGCGCAGGAACACCGGCCGGGCGAAGGGCGGCAGCTCGCGCTGGACGTGCTCCGCAAACGCCGTCAGATCCAACTCGCCGGCGCCCTCCTGCAAGCTGATGGCAGCCATCCCGGCGCGCCCGTCGGCACCGGGCACGGTCACGCCGTACACGTTGCAGAGCTCGATGCCCGGGAAGCCGCTCAGAATGTCGCCCACCTCGTTGGTGGAGACGTTCTCGGACTTCCAGCGGAAGGTGTCGCCGGTGCGGTCCACGAACTGGTAGTGCGCGTAGCCCAGGGCGTAGCCCACGTCTATTTCGCGGATCAGGTCGCCGGTGTTGAACCAGGCGTCGCCGGCCTCGAAGGCGTCGCGGACGATCTTCTTCTCGGTGGCGGCCTGGTCCGTGTAGCCCTCGAAGGCCGCGTGGGGATTGATGTGGCCGAGCAGCAGGCCCGGATCGCCTTTCGCTACCTCGATGCAGCGGCCGGCCTGGTCGCGGACGATCTCGTCGGCGTCCACGTCGTAGCGCACCAGCGCCACCTTGGAGGCCGTCATGCCGATGGTGCAGTCCTTGTTCAGCAGGTTGGCGAAGGCCACGTTGCCTTCGCTGGCGCCGTAGAACTCGGTGATGCGCTTGATGCCGAACCGCTTCTTGAACCCCGGCCACACGTCCGGCCGCAGACCGTTGCCCATCATCGTCTCGAGGGGCGAATCGTGGTCGTCCGGCTTCGCCGGCAGGCTGTCCAGGTAGCGGCAGAGCTCCCCCACGTAGATGAAGCACGTGCAGCCGTGGGCGCGGATCTCCGGCAGGAACGCGCGGGCGGAGAAGCGGCGGCGCACGAACATGGACGCGCCGGTGGCGAAGGCCGCCCCGGCGCCGATCATGAGCCCCGTGCCGTGGTACAGCGGCAGGCAGATGTACAGGCGGTCCTTGGGCGTGCAGCGCAGCCCGGCCTTGCCGGCCAGCGCGGCGCTCGCCAGGTAGCGGCGATTGGAGAGCACCGCGGCCTTCGGCAGGCCGGTGGTGCCGGAGGTGAAGATGTACATGGCGGTTTCGCCGAGCGTGGTGGCCGCGGTGTCCGGCGGATTGGCGTCGGACGCCTCGCTGCTGCGGGCCGCGAAGTCGATGCACCAGTTGGCTGGCGCCGGGGCATCCGCGTTGTCCGCGTCCGGCAGCGCCAGATAGTCCTCTCCTTCCGCCAGCGGCAGCTCGTCCTTGACCTCTTCGATGGCGTGCTGCATTTCCGTGCCGAACACGCACTTTTTGGATTCGGTGACGGTGATGCAGTGGCTCAAGGGACGCTGCCGGAGGTTGGTGTTGACGAGGCCCGCGGTCACGCCGAGCTTGTTGGCCGCCATCAGCAGCGCCAGGAACTCGATGCGGTTCTCCATCATCACGCTCACCACGTCGCCGCGGGCGAGGCCGGAATCCTTGAGCGCCGCGGCGTAGCGGTTCGCCAGGGCGTTGAACTCGGCCCAGGTGACGCTCGAGGTGCTGCCGTTCGGCGCCGCGCAGACGATGGCCGTCTGTCCGCCGAGGCGCGCCGCGTTGCGTTCCACGGCGGCGGCCAGGCAATCCCGCTCCTCCAGCGGACGCGGCGCGAGGCCCCGCTTCAAGGCCAGAAGGGTAGGTACGTCTGCCAGCGCCGAGGCGACATCGCGCAGTCCCATGGCGGCTCCAAGAGTGGGTTTGCCGCCAACCATAGCCAGCGGCGCCGGGAAAGGAAAGAATAGGCGGTACGGGGTAGCCAGCTAGCGGGAGGGAACGGTGAACGAAGTGTGGCGAATAGGCGACGTGAAGGTGAGCCGGGTGGTGGAGATGGAGGTCGCCGGCGGCACCCGCTTCATCCTGCCGGACGCAACGCGGGATGCCTGCCGGCCCTATCGCTGGATGCACCCCCACTTCATGGACGACGCCGGCAATCTGGTGATGAGCATCCACGCTCTGGTGGTGGATACCGGCGTCTGCCGCATCGTCGTGGACACCTGCATCGGCAACGACAAGGAGCGCGACATCCCGGCTTGGAGCCACCTGCAAACCGGCTTCCTCGAGGACCTTGCCGCCGCCGGCTATGCCCGGGAGACCGTCGATACGGTGCTCTGCACGCACCTGCATGTGGACCATGTGGGCTGGAACACCATGCTGGTGGACGGCCAGTGGCTGCCGACGTTCCCGAACGCCCGCTATCTGGTGGCCGAGCAGGAGTGGAGCTACTGGCGGGACGTGGCGGCGAGCGGCCCGGTGCTGGCGGACTCGGTGCGGCCGGTGATCGACGCCGGCCTGGTGGACTTCGTGCCGACGGACCACCGGCTGTGCGAGGAAGTGTGGCTGGAACCGACGCCGGGACACACCCCGGGGCACGTCAGCGTGCGCATCGCCTCGGCCGGCGAGCAGGCGCTCATCACCGGCGACTGCATCCACCATCCCTGCCAGATGACGCGCCCGGACTGGTGCTCCTCCGCGGACTACGACCAGGCCGCCGCCCGCCGCACCCGGGAGGCGCTGCTCGAACGCCACGCGGACGGCGACACGCTGGTGATCGGCACCCACTTCGCCACCCCCACGGCCGGCTACGTGAAGCGCCGCGACGGCGGCGGCTACTGGCTGGAGACCGTCGTCGGCTAGCGCTTTCCTTGACGGGAGGGCGACGGCGGCCTCAGCCTTCCCGCACTTCGAGGGCGGACACTCTCTCGCGCACGGCGGCCACGCTCTCCTGCGCTCCCCTGCGTCTTGGACACTTCGGCGCGGTTCTCGCGCAGTTCGGCGCGCAGTTCGCCAAACAGGGTTTCCATGCGCGTCTCCAAGCGGGCTAGTCCTTGCTCGAGCCGGCCTTCCAGTCCGCCTACGCGCTGCGCGAGGCGGCCGGCGTGGAACACCGCACTGACCAGCAGCGCCGCCAGCACCCAGATCGGCCACTGCGCCAGCCACTGCGTTGCTTCGTTCATGGCCCTTCGCCTATGGCCAGCCTCAGTCTTCCCGCGCTTCGAGGGCGGACACTCTCTCGCGCACGGCCGCTTGGTCGCGGCTCATCGTGCGCAGTTCGTCGCGCAGTTCGGCAAACAGGGTTTCCATGCGCGTGGTCAAGGTGGCCAGTCCCTGCTCGAGTCCGCCTACGCGCTGGGCGAGGCGGCCGGCGTAGAACACCGCGCTGACCAGCAGCGCCACCAGCGCCCAGATCGGCCACTGCGCCAGCCACTGCGTTGCTTCGTTCATCGTCCTTGGCCTCCTGCCGCCGAGGCGAGCATAGCACCGGCGTTGCCGGCGTTGGCGCCGTGTGCGGGATCAGCGCCTCCTGGTCGGCGTCCCGCCCTGGCGCTCGCTGGCCGTTGACGAGGCCAGGAGGGGCGCCAGGATCTCGTACACCGCCGGCCGGTGGCGGCGCACTTCCTCCGGCTGCCAGCCGTCCAGCTCGTGGGGGTACTTCAGCCAGCGGCTGGTTTCGTGCTGGCAGTAGTGCGGCGCCAGCGCCGTCTGGTTGCGGGCCGGCTTGTAGTAGGGCACGGCGATGCGTACTTCCTCCGGCATGTTGCGGCGCAGCCGCTGCCGCAGCCGGGTGACGATGGCGTCGATGGTGCGGCCGGTGTCGAAGACGTCGTCCACCACCAGCAGGCGGTCCTCGAACGTCAGCCGCTTCACCAGGTAGCCGAGGCCGTACACCTCCACCTGCCGCCGGCGCGCATCGACGCCGGCGTAGGCGCTGGTGCGAATGGCGATGTGGTCCGTGGCGACTCCGTGATAGGCCAGGTACTCCTGCACCGCCAGGCCCACCGGGGCGCCGCCCCGCCACACGGCGAGGATGAACGTCGGCCGGTAGCCGCTGGCGTAGACGCTCGCCGCCAGCCGAAAGGAATCCTCCAGCAGCGCCTGCGGTTCCAGGTATTCGATCTCGTCGCTCACGGCGCCTCCGCCTGCTGCCGCTTGCTGCCGCCTCGGCCGAGCGGCTGCGATCGGCCCGCGCTGCCGCGCACGACAGCGCAGCCACCGTATCCCTTGCCCTTATGATAGGCGCCGCGGCGGTTGGCGGGGCCTTGGCGAGCGTGACGACGGTTGCGGACCCGACGGACAAGCACTACGTCCGGGAGGCCGATCATCTGCTGGACGGCTTTCGCTTGGGCGCTCTGGTGTTCGAGAGCGGCTGCCGGCCGACGTTTCTGGTGGGGCTGTGGCGGGGCGGCAGCGCCGTCGGCATCGTCGTGCAGGAGTGCCTGGCGACTCTTGGCGTCGCCACGGACCACATCGCCCTGCGCACCTCCTACGAGGGCCGCCCGGACTACGAGGACCGCGTTCGGCGGCAACGTCCCATTCGCGTCCACGGCAAGCAGTACCTGCTGGAGAACCTGAGCCGGGAGGACTGCCTGCTGATCGTCGACGACGTCTACAGCAGCGGCCGCCACGTCGCCGCGGTGCTCGAGGCCCTCGGCGCCGGCGCCAAGCGCAACATGCCGCAGGACGTGCGGGTGGCGGCGCCCTGGTTCCGGCCCACCGCAGACACCCGCAAGGCGCCGGACTTCTACCTGCGCCAGACGGACAAGTGGCTGGTGCTGCCCTACGAGATGGTGGGCCTCTCCCGGGCCGAGATCGCGGCGCACAAGCCGTTCCTGCTGGAGCTCCTGGCGCCGCCGGCCACGGCGGCCTGAGCGTTGGTGGAACCCTGGCTGGAGCGCCGCTTCGCCCTGGCGGCGCATGGCACGAACTGGCGGCGGGAAGCCGTCGCCGGCGCCACCACGTTCTTGGCGATGGCCTACATCACGGTGGTGAATCCCGCCATCCTGGCCGACGCCGGCATGGATTTCGGGGCGGTGTTCGTGGCTACCTGCCTCGCCGCCGCGGCTGGCACGCTGGCGATGGGCCTGTTGGCCAACTATCCCATCGCTCTGGCCCCCGGCATGGGCCAGAACGCCTTCTTCGCCTACGCGGTGGTGGTTGGCGGCGGCCATGCGTGGCAGACGGCGCTCGGCGCGGTGTTCCTCTCCGGCGTGCTGTTCGTGGCGTTGAGCGCCCTGCCGGTGCGGGAGTGGCTGGTGAACGCCATCCCCCGCAACCTGAAGTTCGGCATGGCCGCCGGCATCGGCTTGTTCGTGGCCTTCGTGGGCTTGCGCAACGCGGGCATCGTGGCTGCGGACAGCGCCACGCTGGTGTCCTTCGGCGACTTCACGGCCTTCGGTCCCGCCGCCGCGCTGGCGGGCTTCGCGCTCATCGCCGGGCTCGCGGCCCGACGGATTACCGGCGCGGTGGTGATCGGCGTCCTGGCCGTGGCGGCGGCAGGCTGGCTCGCCGGGGACGCCGCCTTCCACGGCGTCTTCGCTCTGCCGCCTTCGCCGGCGCCGGTGCTGTTCGAGCTGGACATCGCCGGAGCGCTGCAGCTGTCGATGGTCACGGTGGTGCTCTCGATGCTGATGGTGGACGTGTTCGACACCGCCGGCACGCTGGTGGGCGTCGCCACTCGCGCTGGCCTGGTGCGGCCGGACGGCACCCTGCCGCGGCTGCGCGGCGCCCTGTTCGCGGATTCCGGGGCGACGCTGGCGGGCGCATTGGCGGGTACGTCGTCCACCACCAGCTTCATCGAGAGCGCCGCCGGCGTCGAGAGCGGCGGCCGCACCGGCCTCTCCGCCGTCGTGGTCGCGGCGCTGTTCCTGCTGTGCCTGCTGTTCGCGCCGCTGGCGGAAAGCGTGCCGCCCTACGCCACCGGCGCCGCGCTGCTGTTCGTCGCCTGCCTGATGGCCCGCAGCCTGGAGGGCGTCGAATGGGACGACGCCACCGAAGCGGTGCCAGCGGTAATCACCGCCATCGCCATGCCGCTCAGCTTCTCCGTGGCGGACGGCATCGGCCTCGGCTTCATGGCCTACGCCGCCATCAAGGTGCTGGCCGGGCGCCATCGGGAGTGCCCGCCCGCGGTGTACCTGGTGGCGCTGATCTTCCTGGCGCGGTTCGCGCTGCTCCCCTCCTAGCCCCCAACGTCATCCATGTGCCGAAAAAGTATGCTTTTTCGCAACATGGTCGTTCAATTACGCATACTTGCAGGGAACGGCACAACGCTGGTTTGGAACGGTTGGAGGCTCCTTGCGGCAAGGCGAAATACAGCAGTTGCTTGTGGCTGGCAACCGTTGGTGGCGGTCGCCGACAGGTTGGGCGCGGCACGACCCGGACCTGCGGGAGGCGGCCCAGGCGTCCTTTCGCTACACGGCCGGCGTCTTGGCCGGGCTCCCCTCCGGCAGCCTCACGACGCTGCGCGGGCCGCGCCGGGTCGGCAAGTCCGTCGAGATCAAACGGGCCATCGAGTCGCTGATCGCCGGCGGGACGGCGCCGCGCCTCATCGTGCATGTGGCGGCGGACGGCTGGCGCGCGGCGGACCTGGCGCGGCTGGTCAACGCGGCCGATCAACTGACGCCGGCAGGGCATCGCTACTGGTTCATCGACGAGATCACCAGCATCAGGGATGGTTGGCCGGAGCGCGTCAAATGGCTGCGCGACAACGACGCCGCTTTTCGCACGGACACCGTGGTGCTGAGCGGATCTTCGGCAGCGGATCTCACCGCGGCCACCAAGGCGTTGGCTGGACGACGCGGGCCCGGGAGCGTGCCGGACCGCTTCCTGCTGCCCATGGGCTTTCGCACCTTTGCGGCGCTGGCGAACGACGCAGATGAGCACGGCCCTCCCATCGACGTCGGCCCGTTGGCCGTCGCCGAGTTGTCGCGCAAGCGGATCGCGGAGGCCTGCGAGGCGCTGGCGCCGTGGCTGGACTGGCTGGTCCAGCGTTGGGACGCCTATCTGCGAGTCGGCGGGTTCCCGTCGGCGCTCGACGAATTCCTCGCGTCCCGCGACGCCCCGAACCCGCTCCGCCGCGCCTTGCTGGACGTCGTCCACGGCGACGCCTTGCGCAGGGCCGACTGGTCTCGAACTCAAACCGCCGCACTCCTGCAACGCATCGCCGACGGCTTGTGTTCCCCGGTGAACTACGCAGCGCTGGCCGACGACGTCGACCTGGCGCAACCGACCGTGCGCCGCCGCTTCGAGGAACTGCGCGAGGCGTTCGTCGTCTGGCCTTGCCATCGGGAACAGCGCCCGCGGCGTGGAGAAAGCCCGCGGCGGCGTGGAGAGGGCCCGCGGCGGAACGAAGAAAGCCTGCGGCCGAAGCTGAACGCCCGCTGCAAGTTCTACTTCCTCGACCCCGTCTACGCCCACCTTGGCGGGTCCCCGCCAGACGACACGCAGCTCTCCGAGCAGCAGCTCGGCATGGCGCTGCTGCGGGCGGCGGAGCGGGAGCGCCCTGGCGCGCTGGCGGACTTCTCGGCCGTGCTGCACCACCGCTCCAACACGCGCCGGGAAATCGACTTCGTGGGTCCCGCGTTCGGCGGTCTCGCGATCGAGTCGAAGTTCGTGGACGGGCGGTGGAAGCGCGACGCGCAGACGCTGGCGGCATCTCCCTGGCGGGGTATCGTGGCCACGCGCTCCGAACTGGACTTGCGGGAAGACAACAAGGTGGTCGCCGTGCCCACGGCGCTGCTGGCCTGGCTGGTGGACAGCTGAACGACGGACTCGGCAAAGAGCACCATCTGCTCGCCGGGTCCGGCAGCTCAGCGGCTCGCCTTGGCCTTGAGCACTTCCATCCAGGCGTGGATCCGGTGCCGCGTCCACGGGATGTCCAGCGCCACGAATGCGACGCCGAGGGGGAACATCCAGAATCCCAGAAGCGGGAAGAAGCCGAACACGCCGCCGACCATGAACAGCACTCCCACCAGGGACCGGACGCCGACCGGCACGTGATCGTGCCCCCACCGCAGGATGCGGTAGGTGGCGCCAGCCACCCGTTGGGCGAACTGGCCGCGCAAGGATTCGGCAGCGATGGCGGCTACACCAGAATCGGGCGGTCGTCCGGCGCGTCATGGCGGTCCGGGTGGGCGCGGCGCTCGAGGTCCGGGTCCACGGATCGAAAGCGGTAGCGGCCGTCTTCGTCCAGCGACCGGCGCAAGCGGTTGCGGTGCATCAGCAGATGGCAGTGGGCGATGGCCTCGCCGAGGGCCATCATGGTCTGCCGGGCGTCCAGCTCGCGCTTGAACAGCACCGGCAGCAGGTCCTTGGCCGTTCGCGGCTCCAAGCAAGTCTCCTCGATGGCCAGCATGCGATCCTCGTGGTGGCTGATGAGGTCCCGCAGGCGTTCGCGGACCCCGTAGAACGGCAGATTGTGCGCCGGCAGCACCAGCGTGCGCTCCGGCGTGTCCAGGAGCTTGTCGTGGGACTCCATCCACGCCTTCAGCGGATTCGCCTCCGGCTCGGTGGGGTGGACGCTGACGTTGGAGGTGATCACCGGCAGGATCTGATCCCCCGACAGCATCACGCCCAGGCTGTGGCAGTGCAGGCAGGCGTGCTCCGGCGAGTGGCCCGCGCCTACCACCACATGCCAGTCGTGCTCGCCGATGGTGAGCACGTCTCCGTCCTCGAGCCGCCTGAATCCCGTCGGCAAGGGGCTCGGCATGGCCATCGACGCGCCCCGTCCTGCCGGGCGGCGCGCCGACCACAGGGTCCGCATGCGCTGCATGTGGCCGGCCGGCATGCCGTAGCGGTGGTAGAACTGCTCGCCCTGCCAGCTGCTCTGGCCCGAGGCGAACCCCAAGGTGGTGTAGGACCGGGCCTGGTAGTACTCGGCGCGGGTCATGTAGAACGGGCACTTGAAGCGGTCCACGATCATGCCCGCCTGGCCGATGTGGTCCGGATGCATGTGCGTGCAGATGACGCCCTTCACCGGCTTGCCGCCCAAGGCCGAGTCGAAGATCTCGTGCCAGAGCTTCTTCGTCTCGCCGTTGCCGAGGCCGGTGTCCACCACGAACCAGCCGTCGCGGTCCTCGATCAGATAGAGGTTGATGTGGGTGAGGGAGCCGCCCATCGGCATGGTGAGCCAGTGGACGCCAGACGCGACTTCGCAGGTGGTGCCCGGCGCCGGGTGGGCATCGTAGGGGTAGTCGAGGGCCATGCAGAGCGAGTATAGCCGTCGGCGCAGGGGCAGCGGACGCTTCGCCATGCCTGGGTTGTCGTACCATGAGAAGCAGGAGCCGAAGGGCGGCCTTCCACTCCGCAGGAGCGCATGTGATCGAAGACATCAGAGGGCGTCTGGAGCGGACCTTCGCCGGCGCCGAAGTCGACGTCTCCGGCGAAGGCAACCGCTTCCAGGTGCAGGTGGTCGCCGCCGCCTTCGACGGGCTCGGCAGGGTGCAGCGGCAGCAGGCCGTCTACGCCGCCATCGGCGACCTGATCGAGAGCGGCGCCATCCATGCAGTGACCATCAGGGCGCTGACGCCGGCCGAGCGGACGGAGTGACGCGGCCCGCGCTCGCCACGGCAGGCAGCCGTCCTGCGGGCCGCGGCCCCACGGTCGGCGCATGATCCGCCGCTTGAACACCGCCGACGCCGGCTTCGTCGCCGCTTTCGAGGCGCTGCTGGCCTGGCAGGCGCGGGAGTCCGCGGAGACGGCCGCAGCAGCAGCCGCCATCGTCGACGACGTCCGCGCCAACGGCGATGCGGCGCTGCTGCGCCTGTCGCGGCGCTTCGACGGCATGCGCGTTGCCGAGGCCAGCGCCCTGGAGCTCGATGGCGAGGCGCTGGGCCAGGCGCTGGCAGGGCTGCCGGCCGGAGATCGCAGCGCACTCGAAACCGCCGCCGGCCGCATCCGCCAATATCACGAACGGCAGCCCCAGGGCGCGTTCGAGTTCGCGGACGAGTTCGGCAACATGCTCGGCCAGCGGGTGACGCCGCTGGATCGCGTGGGCGTGTACGTGCCGGGCGGCCAGGCGGCCTACCCCTCGACGGTGCTGATGACCGTGGTGCCGGCCCGGGTGGCTGGCGTGCGCGAAGTGATCGCCACGGTGCCGACGCCGGGCGGCAAGCGCAACCCCCATGTGCTGGCGGCCATGGCCATCGCCGGCGTGGATCGCGTGTTCGCCATCGGCGGCGCCCAGGCTGTCGCGGCCCTGGCGTACGGCACGGCGACGGTGCCGAAAGTGGACAAGATCGTCGGCCCCGGCGGCAGCTTCGTCGCCGCCGCCAAACGGCTGGTGTTCGGGCCGGTGGGCATAGACTCCATCGCCGGTCCAAGCGAGGTGCTGGTGATCGCGGACGGCAGCAGCAAGCCGCGCTGGGCGGCGCTGGACCTCCTCTCCCAAGCGGAACACGATGCCGCCGCGCAAGCCCTCCTGCTGTGTCCGGACGGCGGCTTTCTGGATCGCGCCGAGGCGGCCGTCGACGAGCTGCTGCCGACGCTGTCCCGGGCGGACGTGATTCGCCGGTCCCTGCGAGCGCGGGGCGCACTGGTGCAGGTGCGGGATCTGGCGGAAGCCTGCCGGCTGGCCAACCAGGCGGCGCCGGAACACCTGCAGCTGGCGGTTGCGGACGCGGACGCGCTGCTGCCGGCGATCCGCCATGCCGGCGCGATTTTCCTAGGCGCCGCAACCGCCGAAGTGCTCGGCGACTACATTGCCGGGCCGAGCCATGTGCTGCCGACCTTCGGCACCGCCCGCTATGCCTCGCCGCTTGGCGTGACGGACTTCCAGAAACGCTCCTCCGTGGTGCGCGCCAGCGCGCCCGGCGCCGCGCCCTTGGCGCGCATCGCGGCCCGCATCGCCCGCAGCGAGGGGCTGACGGCCCACGCGGCGGCAGCGGAGGCCCGGTTGGAAGGGCGTTCCGAATGATCGCCGCGGAGGTTCCCTAGGCAAGCCGCTGCGATGGGCCTCTCAGCTCGCCCTGCCGAGCAGCCCCGACCGCGCCTCCACCACCCGCACCGCGCCGTTGCGGAGAACGCGCATCGAGAGTCGCTGTCCGGGCGCCGTGTTCAGAACCTGCTGCATGACGGTCCGGGCGCTGGCGGCCGGTTCGCCGTTGATGGAGAGCAGCACGTCGCCGGGCCGCAGCCCGGCCGCGGCGGCCGGGGTGCCACGGAACACGTGCAGCACCGCGAGGCCGGCGCTGGCGCCCGCCGGCGGCGCGCTGGCGAGGCCCACGCCCAGGCGACCGTGCAGCGCCTGGCCGTGTTCGACGATGTCGCCCAGAATGCGCAGCGCTCTGTCCACGGGAATGGCGAGGCCGATGCCGTCGGAGCCCCCGCCCTGGCTGTAGATCAAGGTGTTGATGCCGAGCAGCCGTCCGGCGCTGTCCACCAGCGCGCCGCCGCTGTTGCCGGGATTGACGGCGGCGTCGGTCTGGATCCAGTCGTCGTAGGGCGTTTGGCTGAGGCCGTAGCGGCCCTTGGCGCTGACGATGCCTTGGGAGACCGCCTGGCCGATGCCGAAGGGGTTGCCGATGGCGAGCACGATGTCGCCGACGCGCACGTCGTCGGAGGAGGTGGCGGCAATGGTTCGGTAGCCGGTGCCGTCCACCTTCAGCACCGCCAGATCCGTGACCGGATCCGTGCCCACCACCGCGGCTGCGGCTTGGCTGCCGTCGTTGAAGCCCACCAGAATGTCGTCCCCGGCGGCGATCACGTGGTGGTTGGTGAGGATGTAGCCGTCCTCGCGCACCATCACCCCGGAGCCCAGGGCGCTCGCCAGGCGCCGATCCCGCTCGCACCAGGCGCGAAACCGAGGCAGGTCGCACAGGGGGTTGCGGGGGCGCAGAGCAAGGATGTTCACCACCGCCGGCGCCGCCTTGGCCACGGCATCCGCGTAGCCGACGTTGGCCGACGCCGGCGCGCCAGCTTGCTCGGGCTGCTCCGCCGCGTCCAGCCACAGCCAGGCGAAACCGAGGGCCGTGCCGATGGCGACAGGCACTGCGACGTAGCGAAGCAGCCACCCCGGCCGCTTGCCGGCGGCCGGCGGTTCGCCGCCGTAGGCTGGCCTCGCGTCCATGCTTGGTGCCGTTGTTCTTCAGAACTCCAGTATCGAACGCCCGCTGATGCGCCCTTCGGCGAGCGCGTGGGTCGCCTCGTTGACGTCGTCGATGGCGTAGCGCGCCGTCACCAGCGCGTCGAGGTCCAGCTGCCCCTCCGCGTGCCACTTCAGGAACATCGGAAAGTCCCGGTCCGGCGAGCAGGAGCCGCCGATGGAACCGCGAAACTGCTTCTCCTGCCCCAGCATCTCGCCGGCGTTCAGCTCCACGGCTGTGTGTGGGACGCCAACGAGCACTGCCGTTCCCCCCTGGGAGGCACCGAAGTGGCCGGGGCGGCAGGCGGGCACGATCTGTTCCATGGTCGCCTTGTGGCCAATGCAGTCGAAGGCGAAGTCCACGCCGGTGACGGGCCGGCCGGCGATGGACGTCTGGCCGGGCTTGCCGGCCATGCGGTGGATCGCCGCCACCGGATCCTCCTGGCGTGCGTTCACGCCGTGGGTGGCGCCGAAGCGCCTGGCGAAGGCGAGCTTGGCGTCGTCCACGTCCACGGCGATGATCGGATCGGCGCCGCGCACCTTGGCGCCGGCGACTGCCGAGAGGCCCACTCCGCCGACGCCGAAGATCGCCACCGAGTCGCCGCGCTGCACGTCGGCGGTGTTCAGCACCGCGCCAGCGCCGGTCATCACCGCGCAGCCGACGATGGCGGCGACGTCCATGGCGATGTCCGGCGCCGCCTTCACCACGAACTGCTGGTCCGCGATGGTGTGGTCCGCCCAGGTGAAGACGTTCTGGGAGACCGCGTTGCCGCCGCCGACTTCGAGTGCCGCCGGCGTCGGTGGCGCCGAGGCCCGGGCGGCGTCCCGGGGCACCCAGGTGACGAGCACAGTGTCGCCTTCGGCCACATGGCCCACCTCGCGGCCGGCCTGCAGCACGATGCCGGTGGCTTCGTGCCCCAGCAGCACCGGGCGGCGGCGCGGCCGGTGCATCTGGTGCAGCTGCGAGTGGCAGATGCCGGACGCATGCTGCTTCACCACCACTTGCCGCGGGCCGGGAGCCGGCAGCCGAACCTCCTGCACCTCGAGGGAGGGCAGGCCGGCGCTGGCATCGCCCTCCGGCAGCACGACGACGCGAGCGGCTGTGGCCATCGGCGACCTCCGGACTCAAGCAGTGGCGGCAGTGTGAAGCCGCGCTCCGAAGCGCGTCAAGCGGTGGTTCCGCCGCCGGCGGCAGCGCGTCTGCCCTCCGGCGCGGCCGAATCCGGCGGCGCGTTCCGGCGGGCGGCAAGCGCCGCCAGAATCTGCGCATGGCGCGCACGGCTGAGGCTGTAGTGGGTGTAGCACCACAGGGAAACCACGGCGAAGCCCGCCACCACCGGCCCGTAGAAAAGTCCAAGGTTCAGCAGCGTTTCCGCTGGCACGTCGGCGGCTGTCTGGACATCCGCGCCACGGGGCCAGCTGATGAAGTCCAGGCCCAGCCCGCCAAGGAACGTGCCGAAGCCGGAGGTCGCCTTGGCCGAGAAGGCCACCGCGCCGAAGAAGATGCCCTCCTGGCGGACGCCGGATTCGTGCTCGTGCTCGTCCGCCACGTCCGCCATCATCGAGCCGAAGGCGACGAAGGCCAGTTGCAGGATCACGCCCTGCACGAACTTGAACAGCAGCAGGGCGAGGAGAAGCGCCGCGGTGCCGTTGGCCGGCAGCCAGTCCTCGAGGCGCAGCACCACCGGCAGCACCTGGCAGACGGCCCAAGCGGCGGTGCCCAGCATCAGGCTGAAGCGCTTGTCCGCACGGCGCAAGAGCGGCACCGCGACGAACACGCCCAGCAGCAGGCCCGCCACGGCACCGAGGCCCAGCGCCAGCATCCCGAACCCGGTGAGCTCCCAGAAGTACTGGTACATGTACAGATCCAGGGCGCTGTTGACGCCGGCCATCACGAACACGACCAGCACGCCAGCGAACAGCCAGCGGAAGGAGCGGTTCGAGAAGCCGGCCCAGACGTCCAGCACGAGTCGCACCGCGACGTTGCGGCGCGGCCGCCGGGCCGGCGCCGACAGATGCGGCACCTCCTTCTGCGTGCCCTTGGCGGAGTACCAGATGGTGAGCACCATGAGCGCCGCGAGCGTCATCGCGAAGGGCGCGTAGTTCTCGACGACCGTGCGCCCGCCGCGATCCTCGTGGAAGAAGTAGCCGAAGCCGATGATCTGCACCGCGGCGACGCCGAGGGCGCTGAAGAACTGCCGGAACGCGACGATGCGGTTGCGCTCGTTGTAGTTCTCCGTCATCTCCGCGCCCAGCGCCAGGTGCGGCACGTGGTAGAGCGTCATGGCGCCCCGGGTGAGGATGGCGAACAGGGTCAGCCACGCGAAGAGGCCCCACTTGCCGAGGCTCTCCACGTCTCCCGGCGGCCACAGGAGACCGGTGAAGGCGAGCGCCAGCGGCACCGCCGAGGCGTACATGAAAGGATGCCGCCGCCCCATGCGGGAACGCCAGTTGTCCGAAAGCGATCCGGCGAGGGGATCCGTCACCGCGTCGAACAGGAGGGCGATCATCAGCGCCAGGCCCGCCAGCGTGCCCGGCAGTTCGAGCACCTGGTTGTAGTAGAACAGCACGAACAGCGAGAACGCGGTGTTCTTGAGCCCCTCCGCGAACTGCCCCACGCCGAACGCCAGCTTGCTGGAGAACGGCACCAGGCGGTCTCGGGAGTTCGCTCCGCTCACGGGGCGCAGCATAGCAGCAGGGAAGGGACGCACAGCGACGGCCGCATCGGGGCCGTGGTCTATGCTCGGCGCCTCTGCCGAGAACCAGCCGCGAGACACCGCCCATGCGCCTGCACCTCGTCGATGGCACCTTCGAGCTGTTCCGGGCGCACTACGCCAAGCGTCCGGGACGCACCTCGCCGACGGGCCAGGACGTCAAGGCCACGGTAGGGGTGCTCGCCTCGCTGATCGTGCTGTTGCAGGACCGGGAGGAGCGGGCGACCCATGTGGCGGTGGCCTTCGACAACCCGGTGGAGTCCTTCCGCAACGACCTCTTCCCTGGCTACAAGACCAGCGCTGGCATGGACGCCGCCATCCTGGCCCAGTTCGACCTGGTGGAGGAGGCCGCCGGCGCCCTCGGCGTGACGGTGTGGTCGATGGCCCGCTACGAGGCGGACGACGCCCTGGCCACCGCCGCCTGGCGCTGGCGGGACGCCGTGGCGGAAGTGCGGATCCTCACCCCGGACAAGGATCTGGGGCAGTGCGTGAGCGGCAACCGCGTGGTGCAGGTGGACCGCATTCGGCGCCGGGTGATCGACGAGGACGCGGTGGTGCGGCGGTTCGGCTGCCCGCCGGCGAGCATTCCGGACTGGCTGGCCCTGGTAGGCGACAGCGCCGACGGCATCCCCGGCATCCCGGGATTCGGCGCCAAGACGGCAGGGGCGCTGTTGGCGGAGTACGGCACGGTGGAGGCCATCCCGCGCCGGGCCGCCCACTGGCGGGTGAACTTGCGCGGCGCCATGCGCCTGGCGGCCACGCTGGACGCAAGGCGCGAGGATGCGGCCCTCTACAAGCGCCTGGCGACGCTCGCGACGGACGTGCCGCTGCCGGAGGCGCTGGCGGACTTGCGCTGGCGCGGCACCAGCGCACGGGCCTACCGCGCCTTGGAGGCGAAGCTCGGCACCCTACCGCAGCCGCCGCGCAGCGGCGGATGAGCGATGCGGCGGTCCGAGGGCCGGTGGGGCCGGCCTGATCCTAGGACGCGGGTGCGGGATCCTCCGCCGGTGTCGGGGCGTTCACGTCGATGCGCCTGACGAAGCAGAAGCCGTTGTGCTTCCTGCTGTCGTCCACCTCCACTCTCACAGTCCGCCCCAGCGCGAAGGCCATCTGCGCCGAATCGAACATCCGCAGCGCATTGGACTTGCTGGTATGGACGCCGGAACAGCTGAACGTCACCCACGGGCTCGCCGGGCACTCGACGTTCAGGCCTTCGTCCGCGGCGCTCTTGTCCAGCCGCGCCATGCAGCCGCCGAAGCGGTCGTCCTCGGACGCCAGCGTGCGCGTGATGGTGGCATCCGTGATCGCCCCGGTAGCCGCCCAGTACGGCAGCGACAGCGGCGCCGCGATGGCCAGCATCCCCAACGCGCCTTTCAACACTCTGCGTACAGCCAACGGTCTCTCCTCAACATGCTGTCACGGCCTCGGCCAGTTCGGGCGATTGTGCATCCCCCGCACGGCGCAACGCAAGCATCGCGCAGGACCGATCGCTAGGGGGCGATTCACCGCTGGCGCAGTACTCGGCAAGCCGCTTCTTCGCTGCTGCGCCGCCCGTGGAGGTGGCCAAGCAGCCCGGGACCCAACAGCCGTCGGAGATCGGGCGCCCCTCATGGGCATGCCGATGGCGCGCACGATTGGCTCCAAATGCGCCTGGCTCACCGACGGGCGTCGCCTCGCCTAGGCCCGCGTCCCGCCGTCCGTTCCCTGAACTGCCGCAGTCCTCCTTGAACCGAGGCTCCGCCGGCAGCAGGCCAATGGCATGGTCGAAGGCGGCTTCCACTTCTTTTGCCGGCAGGCGCAGCCAGTTTCGCACTCGCGCTAGGTCGCGCCAGGCCCAAGCATGGCGCGTACCGGAGGCGTCCATCTGAAGGACGCGTTCCAACAGATGCCGCGCCTCGATCAGCATCGCGCCTTGAACGGTTCCGCGTCTAGACACCTCGTGGGCTGCGTCCTATGCTTCGCGCAGCCGACGGGGATGAATGCCGCTGGACATCCGCTCCGCCGGCCAACACCGGCAGGTGGCGATGTCTGCGGAGTCGCTGTTTCTGCGTTTTCGACCGGCGTCGGGGTTCGTTCGGAGGTACACAATTGCTGATTGGCGAGAGGTTCGTGTTCCTGCACGTCCCCAAGGCTGCCGGAAAGTCGCTGAGCAGGTACATGATCGAGGCTTGGCCGGGCCGCGTTCACGGCTACGTCTCCCCGGGACAGATGCTGGAGCTCCGGGAAGTCGCTCGGCCAGGCGTTACGCTGGAGGTGACGTACGGTCACGAGGACATGGCGCAGACGCAGGTGCTGCTGGGCCAGCACGGTCGGCGCATCGAGGACATGGCGGCGGTCTTCGCATGCGTCCGCAATCCCTACGACATCATCGTCTCCACCTATTGCTTCATGCGCAGGACCTTCAAGAACAACAGCCACAAGCGCTTCTTCAAGCTCGCCAAGAATCTCGACTTCGAGGGATTCTGCATGCAGTTCGAACCGCGCAACATCACTGCATGGCTGACGCTCCGCGGCAAGCGGCCGCCGAACCTGCGCCTGATCCGGTTCGAGTCCCTAGAGGCCGACCTCTCCGTCATCGCCACCGAGTACGGATTCAATCCAGCTGCCTTGCCGCATCTCAATCGGACCGATCACGACCACTACTCAAGCTACATCAGAACCGCAACGTGCGAACGCGCGATATACGAAAAGTACTGGTACCTTTTCGACTGCGGTCTCTATCAGCGCGAGGCAGTCGGCTAAGCCGGCAGCCACTGGGCCGGCAGCCACTGGGCCGGCAGCAACTGGGCCGGCAGCAACTGGGCCGGCAGCCACTGGGCCGGCAGCACTGGCAGCCACCAAAGCGAGCGCAACCATCGTGCAGATTGTCGTTCTGGGGATGCACCGTTCCGGCACTTCGGCGGTGGCTCGCGTACTGAACCTCACCGGTGCCTACTTCGGTGCTGAAGGAGTCGCCACGCCGGCCAACGCCGAAAACAGCAAGGGGTTCTGGGAGCGGGAGGATGTGCGCGCCCTCAACGACGCCATCCTCCACAGCGTGCGCTGCGACTGGGATGCCGTCGCCAACTTCGACGTCGCCGCCGTGCCCAGGTCGGAGCGCGCGGCCTTGCAGCGCGGCGCCGGGGAGATCGTTGCAAAGCTCGATGCCCACCGCCCGTGGTTCATCAAAGAGCCCCGCCTCTGCCTGACGCTGCCTCTGTGGCGGCCGCTGCTGGAGTTTCCCGTCTGCATCCACATCTACCGCAATCCGTTGGAAGTGGCGCGGTCCTTGCGGGCCCGCAACGACATTCCGCTGGTCGCGGGCCTCGCCTTGTGGGAGGCGTACAACGTGGCCGCGCTCGCTGCCGCAGACGGCCTGCCAAGGCTGTTCGTGGCCTATCACGACCTGATGCGAAGCCCCGGCGAGGTGGCCGAGGCCATGTGCGGACGCCTGCGCGACTATGGCGGCTACCCCCTGCGACAACCCGCGACGAACGAACTCGACGCCTTCCTGAGCGAAGGTCTGCATCACCAACGGGCCTCGACACATGCGCTGGGGAGTGCCGCAACGGACGCCCAAGTGAAACTCTTTGCGACACTCGAGGCGCTCCGCGACGCGGAACCCCGCAGCCGGGTGAAGGTGCCTGCGCTCTCTCCGGCGGCACTCCATGCGTTGCGCCAACACGAACGTCTGCGAGGGGATGTCTCCGAGAGCGTTCGCGACGCCAACGCGGCGCGCATGGGTCGGCAGCAGGCGGATGCCGACACCCGCCTGCTGCTCAAAAGCCACGAACTCGACAGAGCCTTGGGCGATCTCAAAGAGACGAAGCGCGATCTTCGAGAGACCATGCTCGAACTGCATCGACTGCGCAACGAAAGCAGCCGCCAGCAAAGACGCCTCGGGGTGCAGGACGAGCAGGTGCGGAGCCTAACGTCCCAGCGCCGCGAACTTACCGAGGAAGTAGCGCGCCAGGCCGCGGCTCGCCACGACGTGCGCCGAGACTTGGGCGACAGCGTTCGAGAACTGGCCGTTGCCAGGGCGGAGCTGGTTCAGGAAACCGCTGTCGCCGCCGATCTGCGCCAGGAGCTCGACGGCATGGTGGAGGCGAACGCCCGCTTGCGACAGGAAGTCGCCGGCCTGCAGAGCGCCGCAGCGGATGCCCGACGGCTGCGGGCCGCCGCCAGCCAGATGCGAACCAGCCTTGTGCAACTGCAGGCCGGTGTCGAGGCGCTGCTGGCCTCCCGCCGCTGGCGTCTGGGACATGCGCTGCTCTCGCTGCCGTACCGGCTGCTGCTGCGCCGGCCGCCGCCGACCGGCGCGGACGCGCTGCTGGGGCTGGTTCGAGAGCCGCTGCCAGGCGATGCCGGCGCGGCCGACAGCCAGCCGCCACGCCAGCCGCCGAGCCGCAGCGCGGCGCAGCGGCAGCGCACTACGATAGCCGTGCTGGTCTGGGATGTGGGGCACAATCCCTATGGTCGGGCCTACCTGCTTGCCGAGGCTCTGTCGCGGCTGTACCGCGTGGTGCTGATCGGTTTTCAGTTCTCGCGCTACGGCGACGACGTCTGGGGACCGTTGCGGGGTGCGTCGATAGAGCCGGTGGTGCTTCCGGGAAACGACTTCCCCGAGTTCCAGCAGCAGCTGGAGTCGCTGGCGGCCAGGATCGACCCGGACGTCGTGATCGCCTGCAAGGCGAGATTGCCGACCGTGCAGCTTGGCCTGATGCTGAAGGCGCTGCGCAATCGGCCGCTGATCGTCGATGTGGACGACTACGAACCCTCGTTCTTCGGCGACCAAGGCGCCATCGAGAGCGTTGCGGACCTGCCGGCAGAAGCGTTGCGGGTGCCGCACGAGGAGGCATGGACGCGGCACACCGAAAGCCTGCTGCCTTTCGCCGATGCGCTGCTGGTCTCCAATCCGGCGCTGCAATCCAAGTTCGGCGGCGTTGTGGTGCCCCACGCCCGGAACGAGGAGGTCTTCGATGCGAACCGAGCGGACGGCGCGGAGACCAGACGCCGCCTCGGCTTCGAGAGCCAGAGCCGACTGGTGTTCTTCGTCGGCACCCCCCGCCCCCACAAGGGCCTCCTCGAACTCCTTGCGGCCATCGACCGGAGCGGCGTTGCCGACTGTCGCTTGGTGGTGGTCGGAACGCCGCCGGACCGCGCTTTCGGCCAAGCGCTCGCAAGCGCCGGCGGCGACCGCCTGGTCATGCTTCCCGACCAGTCCTTCGACGCTTTGCCGGGGCTGCTCGCCGCGGCCGATATGGTGTGCCTGTTGCAGGATCGCGACAGCCCGATCAGCGAATTCCAGCTGCCGGCGAAGGTGGTCGACGCCTTGGCCATGGGGGTGCCCGTGCTGGCCACCCGGGCCCCGCCTGTCGAGGGCCTGATCGCCGCCGGGCTGGTGCAGGCGACCACTCGCGGTTCGGCGCCAGCCGACATCAAGGCGCTGCTCGAGATGCCGCGCGACGAACGCGAACGGCGGGCCCAGGCGGCCCGGCGCTGGTTCCTCGAGCACGCCAGCTACCGGGCCATACTCGGCGACCTGTCGGCGACCATCGAACGCACATTGGCAGCGCCCAGGCCCCTGCCGAGGGCAGCGCGGCAGTTCCTGCAAGATCAAGCTGATCGCTTTCGCGCCTCGACGCCATTGGTCCAACCACGCCGCGGCATCGACATCGTCATGTTCTGGAAGCAGAACGACGTTGGCCTCTACGGACGTCGGTTCGAAATGATCGTGGAGCATCTGCGGGATCGGCCCGAGATCGGCCGCATCGCCGTGTTCGAACCCCCGATACCGGATCACGTTCTCGGCGGCGGCGAAGACGCGCCGCCAACGGACCAACAGCGGCTGGTGTCCCACCGGCGGCTTTTGCGGCGCTGGCGACTGGTGGACCGGGACAACGTGAGCTACCACGCCGGTCCGGCCGACAACCCGGGCGACGGCGGCCGGCGCATGGCTTTCGAGGACTACGTGGCCGCCGAGCTGGATACGCTCGGCTTGGCGGCGCGTCGATCGGTGTTCTGGCACTACCCCTACTTCGAGCATTCCAAGGCCGTCAACGCCAAGTTGCGACCAGGGCTCAAGCTGGTGGACGTGGTGGACGACCAGCGGACCTGGGAGAACGCCACCACGGAGCGACGGGATCTTCTCGACCGCCACTATCGGGAAATGCTCGGCGAGGCGGACATCGTGCTCGCCAACTGCGAGCAGGTCGCTCGCTCGATGGCCCCGATGGCGCGGGAAATTCTGGTGGTGCCCAACGGCTGCGACACGCGTTCCGCGCCGCCTGGGCCTAGGGACGTTCGATTCCGGAAGTTCGCGCAACTGCCGCGCCCCATCGTCGGCGTGGTGGGGAACCTGGAACCGAAGACGGACAGCGCCCTGCTGCGCAAGCTCGCCACGGAGCGGCCCACCTATCAGCTGGCGCTAATTGGCTCCACCCACGCTGCCGAGCCGGAGCTGCTGCGGCTGGCCGATCTGCCGAACGTGACGTTCTTCGGCGTCGTCACGTATCCGGAAGTGCGGGCGTGGGTGTCGGCGTTCGACGTCGCCCTCGTGCCGCATCGGAACACCGAGCAGACCCGCGCCATGCACCCGCTCAAGGTGCTGGTCTACGCGGCCGAGTCGGTCCCCGTGGTGGCAACCGACATCGAGAACCTCGGCGACTTCGCACCGTTCATGCGGGTGGCGGCGGATCAAGACGATTTCGTTGCCGGCGTAGACGACGCGGTCGACGGCCGCTTCCGAGTGGCCAAGGAGCCATTGCGTGCCGTTGTTCGGCAAAACTCCTGGGAGCGGCGCGTGGACCAGATCATGGCGGCAGTGACCGCCCGCCTTGCATGACCGACAACGCCTCCGCAATCGAGAAACCGCGTTCCTATACCGGCTGTTGCAGCATCTGCGGAAAGTTCGGCGTGTTCGGGGGCACTTTGCGGTCCGGGCCGCATCTGCGAGAACAGTTCGCATGCGGCGCATGCGGGGCAACCATGCGCTATCGCGACCAAGCGACGGCCATTCTGCAACAGTTCGCTGGCGGTACGGCGATGCATTTCGACGATTTCGTGCAAACGGTCGGCCCGGGCTTGAGAATTCTGGAGTTCGGTCTCAAAGGCCCGTTCGTGCCGAGGCTTCGCGGTCTCGCTGGCTACCGACAAGCCTATCTCTTCGAAGACGCCGCAATCGGCGAAGAGAAAGACGGTGTCCGCTGCGAGGACATTCGACGCACCACGTTTGCCGACGAGTCGTTCGATCTCGTCATCACCAGCGACGTCATGGAACATGTTGACGGTTGGCGCCAGGCGGTTGCGGAGATCGCAAGGTTGCTGGCACCCGGCGGCGCCCATGTCTTCACCGTGCCGCTGGCGTGGCCGCTTCGGCCCGAGTCCCGCGCTAGGGCGGAACTCGTGAACGGCGAGATCGTCCACCATCTGGAACCGAGACACCATGACTCCGGAACAGGCGGAAAGACGCTGGTGTTCACGGATTTCGGCAGGGACCTCGTGGACTGCCACGTCGCCGAAGGCCTCGACGCCCGGTTCTTCAACGGCCACCTGATGGTCGACGGCCTGCACACGTCGCCGGCCGTGGTGGCGGCAAAGACCGGCTGCAGGCCGCCTGCCACGGCAACAAGGCGCAAGCAACGAACGAGGGCTGCTCGCGGGCTTGGCCACGGCGTTGCGCGGAGCTCCGACGCGCTGTTCGCGGAACGCCCCAACCGGGTACGCTGCGTCGTCTGCGGTTGGCGGGACATCGAGGCGGGCTCGGATCCCCTGCTTGCGGACTGCCCGGTATGCCGAGCGACCAATCGCACCATGCACTTGGGGGCAACGCTGCTCGCGCTTGCTTCCCGGGGCACGAGAACGACCCTCGGACACTTCGCGGGCCGACGGGGCCTCGGCGGCCACCGTGTTCTCGACCTCACGGGAGACGCTGTCATCCGCACCGCGTGCCGGCTCGCCACAGGCTACCGCGCGCAGGGGCTCGTGCAGAACACCGAATGCGCCGCGGGAGGAATTGGCGCCGAAATCGCGGCCGCCGTGTCTCGTCTCGAACCGGCCAGCGCGGACATCCTGCTGCTGCGCGACGTACTGCGACTGGTGCCGGACCTAGCGGCCTTCGTTGCCGACGTCCGCCGCCTGCTGCGCCCGGGCGGCGCGGTGGTCTGTCAGGACCGCTTCGCGCTGCCGCTGCCGCCGCGAACCCGTGCCGCGGGAGAAGAAGACCGGCAGCTGGTGGTACGCGAAGGAACACAGTCCGGATCCGGCATCGCCAAGCTGTGGGTGCCGGTGCGCCGGCGCCTGGGCGCGGACGTGATCGATCTGCTGGCCGACCACGGCTTGGCGGCCACCCTGGACTGGCCGCCAGCGCCTTCGCTGCTCGCGCATCGCCATGCGGCCATCGTGGGGCGGCGCGTCTAGCTTGTTGCTCCAAGTACCAGCCACATTGGAGTGGTGGTCCGATCGGCCCGGCGCCGCCATTCCATCCGTCATTGCAGTCGGGTGGCCCCTAGCGCAAGTCCCGCAGCACGTCGTCCAGCACTTCCATGCCGCAGATGGCGTGCGCGACGCCGACGCGAGTTGCCGCCAGCACGCCGTAGGCCGGCGAGGCGCACTCGTCGCCGTGGTAGGTCGTGTCGAAGTGCGGCGCCAGGAGCGTTGCCAGCTCCAAAGTGTTCTGCGCCGGCACCAGGCGGTCGAAGGGCGAGTGGTAGAGGTGGATGGCGGTCTCGTCGCCGGCGAAGCGCTCCAAGCCCACGAGGTTGGTGAAGCTGTTGAGTTGCAGGGCGGTCTTCAGCGCGTCGTACTCGGCGTCGTCGCCGAGCACTCCGGCCAGGAACGCCGGCCGCAGGCTGCCGTCGGCCACCACGTCGGCGGCGGCCAAACCGGTGTCCGCGTAGGCCAGCAAGGCCGGCAGAATCCGTCCCGCGACGTAGGGGACCACCACCTCCGCGCCCACGTTGCGGCACCAAGCGTTGCCGTCGCATCGCGCCGCGACGTATTCCAACGCGCCCCGGAGGGTGCGCCACAGGTTGTGGGGGGCACCGCCGCTGTGGATCTCCCGCAGCCGCCACGGATGATCCCCGCCCAGCGTCGCCAGCCACAGGGCCATCGCCGTGTGCCCGCCCTGGGAGTAGCCCGCCACCGCCACGTCGGTCTTGCCAGCCCGGCGCACCTGCAAGTCTCGATACCGAGGATCCGCGAGCGCGGCGGCAAGCATGTCCAGGCTGTTGTTGGCGGTTCGGTTGGCCATCAGATAGGTCTCCGGCTGGCCGTCGGGCGCCAGCTCTCCCCGGCCCCAGTTGTCCGGGACCAGCACCAGATAGCCGCGGCCGGCGAACATCGCCGCGACGGCGTACCAGGCATCCGCGTAGCGCATGGCGCTTGGCGTGGAACCGGTGGCGTGGCTCAGCACCAGCACCCGCTGGCGCGGCTCGAAGTCGGCCGCGCCACTCGGCTCGGGCCTTGCGACCAGGCCCGTCAGCCGTTCCGACCGGGCGCCGCGCGGGTCCCGGGACACGTAGGAGACGCTCTCGGTGACCACGTCGAAGAGGGCCTCGGGGTCCCGCAGGTTGAGCCAGGTGCGCTGGGCGATCTGGTCGATGAGGACCGCCACGCCCACCTGCTGCGCCGGATCGTCGATGGCGTCGGACAGCGCCTCCAGGATGTAGGCATGGAACAGCTCGTTCACGCTGTCCCGGGGTATGGTGCGGGCGTCGCGCACCGTCAGCGCCGGCGGGCCTTGGTCCGCGCCAGTCACGAACGCGAGTTCCGCCCTTCGGTAGCTGTCGCCGGCGATGCTGTCCGCCCAGACGCGATGCCGGGCCGTGGGCGCCAGCCGACAGCGCAGGCGATGGTCGACGAGGGTCGTCGCGCGGCCAGGGCTCAAGTGCTCCAGCGAACGGCGCAGGGTGCGGCCCGAGGGCTGGCATGCGCCGCCGTAGCCGAAGCTCAGCGCCTCCCCCGCATCGGCGTGGACGACGTGCAGATTCCGCGTGCCGGGATCCGCTTCCGTCCCCGGCGCCGGGATCGCATCGAACAGCGCCAGGCGCGTCGCCGGCGGCAGAGGCCGGGGCACCTCGTCCGCCAGCCGAGCCAGGTAGATGCGGAGACTGGCGAAGTCCGCCGAGGCCGCTGGCACCTGGACGCCGCCGCCGTGGTCGGCACGGCCTTGCACCTTGTTCAGGATGCGCGCCGCGCCAGCCGCCACTTCGCCGAGGAAACGCTGGAACGCCGCGTGGTTGGCCGCCGCCGCGCCGGGCTGGAAGATGAGGCGCGTGTTCCGGGCCTCGCCGCCGGCCACATGGCAGCGCGAGCACTTCGCGTCCACTACCGGGCCGGCGATGCGCGCGTCGAAAAGACCGTTGGCGGATCTGTCCGCGGCCGCCGAGAGGTTGGCCAGGTGGCCGGTGGGGCTTGCCAGGATGCCCATGACGCTGATCGGGCGATCCGCATCCACCGTCAGCTGCCACTTGCCACGGCCTTCCCCCAAGGCCCCGGCCACGCCGTCGCCCCGTTCCAGGGCCAGGGCGGCGAGCGTGCGCATGCCGCCGGCGGGCAGCGTCAGACGAACCGGACCGGCGGCGCGGCCGTCGTCGTCGACGCCGCGAACCACGACGGCCGCATCCTGGCTGCTGCCATTGGCCAAGTGCAGCGTGCTCGCCTGGTTGGCGTTCCGGCCCGGATTGAAGGTGGCGAGGCGGTACCGATTGCCGACCGCCGGCGCGGTCCCCGACATGGCGGTGACGAAGCCGTCCGCGGTGCGGACGTACGGCAGCACGTCGACTGCCGTGGCGCTGGTGAGCTCCAGGCGCCACGGGTGTACGCCAGCGCCGACGCCGCCCGCCAGGCCCTTGGCGGCATTGCCTTGTTCCAGATCTTCGGAGTTGACGTGGACCGTCTGCCCGGCACCGATGCGCAGGGTGGTCGGCCGGCCGGACCGCGCCGTCGCATCCACGGCGCGAATCGCCACCGTGGCGCTGGTGCGGCCAAGGTTGGCGATGCGCAGAAAGCCCTGCCGCGCTCCGCCAGCGGCAGGGAAGTAGCCAACCCGGTGGAGTGCGGCGGCGTCGCGCTCGGCTGGACGCGGCGGCGCATCGGAGAGATTGGTCAGGTGCCCAGTAGGGCTCTCCAGCAGACTCATCACCTGCATGGCCCCAGCGGCGCCATCCCCGTCGGAATCCCCGGCGTCCTCGTCCACGGTCACGGCGAGTCGCCACTTGCCGCGCCCCGGCCCAAGGGCGCCCGTCAGCCGAGGGTGGCCCTGCTCCAGGTCCACGGCGCTGAAGGTGCGGGCCGCGCCGGCCGGCACAGTGGCGCGAGCCACGTCGCTGGCGTCGCCGGCGTCGTCCACGCCTCGGATCGCCACCGTCGCGGCGCTGCCGCGGGGGTTGACGATGCGCAGATGGCTCACCTGGCTGGCGTTGCGCGCCGGATTGAAGAACGCCACTTCCCGGACGTTCGGCCGCCCGCCCGCCGTCGGCGCCACCTCGTGCATGCTGGCGAGGAATCCGTCCGCGGTTCGCAGGTACGCCAGCACTTCGATGTCCAGCGCCGAGGCGACCACAAGGCGCCAGTTTTCCGCACCCGCGCTGGGCGCGCCGATGCCCGCAAGCCCGATGGCGGGATTGCCGTTCTGCAGGTGCTCGGAGTTGAAGTGGACGGCGCGCCCCCCGTCCACCGTCAGCACGACGGGGCCGCGGACCACGCCGGCGTCGTCTATCGCGTCGATGCGAACGTCCCCCGCCTCGGCGCTGTGGTTGACGATGCGCACGAAGCCCTGCCGGCCAGCGAACGACTGCCCGCCGGCGTTCGTCGCCGCAGCCGGGACTGCGAGAGCGGCTGGAAAGAGCGGCACCAGGTGCGGCGTCGCCACGGCGCCGCCAGCCAAGGCAAGCGCTGCCAAGGCGAAGCACAACCGATGGGCACCGGCAGGAACAACACGGCAGTGGCAGCGGCGCCGGAACACTGCCCGACCATAGCACGGGCGATTCGGCGCACGGGGGCGACGCCAATCGGTGCTCTGCCGACGAGCGGGGCAACCCAGGCCATTGACGGCAAGGGGCGGACTCCGCACCCTACTTCGTGGCGACCTCACGAGACCAAGCCCATGACCACTCGCCAACCCATCGCCTTGCGCGGGGCCCCTGGCTCGCCCTACACGCGCAAGATGCTCGCCGTGCTCCGCTATCGGCGCATCCCTTATCGGTTCCTGGTGCGCGGCGTGCAGGCGGCGCCGGAAGCCGGCCTGCCGCGGCCCAAGGTGGACCTGCTGCCGACGTTCTACTTCGAGGGCGCGGACGGCACGGTGGAAGCGGTGGTGGACTCCACGCCCATCATCCGCCGGCTGGAAGAAGAGTGGCCGGGACGGTCGGTGATTCCGAGCGAACCGGCGCTGGCCTTCCTGAACTACCTCTTGGAGGACTACGCGGACGAGTGGCTCACCAAGGCGATGTTCCACTACCGCTGGCACTATCCGGCGGACATCGCCCTGGCCGGGGAGATCCTGCCGCGCTGGCGCGACCTCACGGCCAGCGACGAGGACATCGCGCCGCAGGCGCGCTTCGTCCGCGAGCGGCAGATCGGCCGCTTGCACGTGGTCGGCAGCAACGCGACCACCGCGCCGGTCATCGAGGAGAGCTACAGGCGCTTCCTGGGGTGCATGGATGCCGCCATTCGGGATGGCCCCTTCCTGTTCGGCCAGCGCCCCGCGTCGGCGGATTTCGGCCTGTTCGGACAGCTGACCCAGCTCGCGGCCTTCGACCCCACGCCGGCGCGCCTGACGGAAGCGGCAGCGCCCCGGGTGCTGGCGTGGACGCAAACCACGGACGATCTCTCCGGCATCGAGCCCGCCGAGGAGCAGTGGCTGGCGGCCTCGGCGCTGCCGGACTCGCTGCGCGGCCTGCTGCGCGAAGCGGGACGAACCTACGCTCCCGCGCTGCTCGCCAACGCCCGCGCCATCGACGCCGGCGAGGACCGCGTGGAGGCGGAGATAGACGGCCGCCCCTGGGTGCAGCGACCGTTCCCCTACCAGGCCAAGTGCCTGCAATGGGTGCGCCAGGAATACGCCCGCTTGGACGCAGCGGACCGCCGCCTCGTGGACGCGGCGCTGGACGGCACCGGGTGCGAGACGCTGTTCTAGCGAGGCTGCGCCTTAAGACCGTCGAGGCTGCAATCCACGCGGCAAGCGCTGCGGGGCGATCTCGCGTGTGCAGGAGCAACACCGAACGGATGCGCCATCCGCCAAGTCAAATTCGGAGTGGAACTGCTAGGCTTGCGAGTTGCGGCTGTCGCCACCAGCACCAGAGGCAGCGACACCAACGTACCGCAGCCACCGCCAGCTAAGGGAGTCCGAAGGATGAGAGTCGCTCTGCAAGGAAGGGCGCAGGGGAAGCAGCGCGAGCTGTACGAGGCCGCCGGCTTCGAGATCAACGAAGGCGCGTGCCGCAACGAAGACGAGCTGATCGCCCTGCTCGAGGACGCGGACGGTGCCCAGGTGGGCATCCTGCCGCTCACCTCCAGGCGGGTGCTCGAGGGCTGCCCGAAGCTGAAGGTGGTGAGCCGCTTCGGGGTCGGCGTGGACTCCATCGACATCGAGGCCGCCACCGAGCTCGGCGTGATGGTGTGCAACGTGCCGGGCTCCAACACCACGGAAGTCGCGGACCACGCCATGTCTCTGCTGCTGTTTCTCACCCGCCGCCTCTACGACGCCGTGCGCACTACCCGGGAGGGCGCCTGGGCGGACAACCCGGCGGCGATGCGCGGCTACGCGCCGCACATGCGCCGGCTGGCCGGGCACACGGTCGGCATCATCGGCTTCGGCAACATCGGCCGGGCGTTCGCCACGCGGGTGCGGGGCTTCGGCGTCAGCCGCATCCTCGCCTACGATCCCTACGTCAACCAGCTCGCCGCGGACCTGTACGGCGTACAGCTGACGAACATCGAAGCGCTGCTCGAAGAGGCGGACTTCATCAGCATCCACTGCTCCGCGACAGCCGAGTCCCGTCACCTCATCGACGCCGCGGCGCTCAAGCGCATGAAGACCACCGCGCTGCTCGTCAACACCGCTCGGGGGCCCATCGTCGACGGCGACGCGCTGGCCGAGGCCCTGGAAGCCGGCGACATCGAAGCCGCGGCGCTGGATGTGACGGAAGTGGAGCCGCTGCCGTCGGCGAGCCGCCTGCTGAAGCTGCCCAACTGCTACGTCACGCCCCATGTCGCCGCCGTGTCGGCGGTGTTCATGGCCGAAACCGCGGTGATGCAGGCAGAGAACGTGATCCGCGTGCTCACCGGCTCGAAGCCTCACGGCCTGGCCAATCCAGAGGTCATCAAGACCGTGGCGGTGATGCGCCAGGGGGACCCCGGCCGCTGGGCCGGGGTGCCGGACTTCTCCACGGCGCTGCAAGTGTGACTCCGCCCGGCCGGTCGTAGCCGCGCGGAGCCGGCCCGGCGTCTCCCGTCCCCGGCCCGAGGCGCGACCTTTTCGACGCCTCGCGCATCTATAGAACCATGTCCTCGTTCGCTGCCGTTCGAGTCGATGCCGCCGTGGCGCGGCGCCTGATGCGCGGCGAACGCACGGCGCAGGAGGCCGTCTATCGTGCCTATGCGGATGCCGTGTACACCTTGACGCGCCGGGTGCTCGGCGATCCCGGGCTGGCCGAGGAGGCAACCCAGGACACCTTCGTCCAGGTGATCGAGCAAGGGGGAAAGCTGCGGGACGCGAGCGCCCTCGGCCCCTGGATCCGCAGCATCGCCGTCAACGTGTGCCTGATGCGGCTGCGCTCGCCCTGGCAGCGGCACCGGGAATCCTTGGGCGAAGACGAACGCGCAATCCCGGACGGCGGCAGCGCAACGCTGGACATCGAGCGGGCGCTCGGGCGCCTGTCCGGCCAGGCGCGCCTCGTGGTCTGGATGCACTGCGTGGAAGGCTACACCCACCGCGAGATCGGCGAGGCCCTCGGCCGCACCGCCAGCTTCTCGAAGTCCCAGCTCGCCCGCGCCTGCCGGGCCCTCGCCGAACACTACGGACGGCAACCCCAACCAACCCGGTCGTCCGCGGCCGGTCCGCGCCATGAACGAACAGCAACGCCCCTCGCCTGCGTCTCCTGACGACGCGCCCGGCAGCGATGCCGGGTGGCTTGCCGGGGAGCTGCGAGCGCTGCCGCCGCTGCCGGCACCGCCCGGAACGTGGCAGCACGTGCTGCAACGCGCGACCGAACGCCGGGAGGCTCGCAGGATCGGCCGCCGCCGGCGCCGCGTCGGGCTGGCGCTGGCGGCTGGCTTGCTCGCGGCCCTTGGCGCCGTCTTGCTGGTGGGCGAACGGGGCGACCGCGCCGCCGATGTTCGCTCGGCTTCCGGGGTGGCGGCGCGAACGTTCCGCCCGCACCCCGGCATCGAGTTGGCCTGGCCGCAAACGCCGGTGGCGGCCAGCGCCGAACATCTGGTGCTGGCCCGGATCAGCAGCATCGACGCAGCGCTGAACCGCGAGCTGCTGCATGGCAACGGCGCGAGGCCAGCCCTGCTGCGCCAGCGCGAGACGCTGACGGAGAGCCTGGCGCACATCCAGCGCCACCGTCAGCAAATGCTGGTGCGCCAAGCCGTCTACTAGGCAACCAATCCACAACCAGGAGAACCCATGCCGAACCCATGTCGTATCGCGACCTGCCTGACGGTCGCAGTCTGCATCGCCATGCCGGCCACCGCCGTTCGGGGCGCCGAGGACGCGGACGTTGTCGACGGTCCCGTCGAAGATGTCGACAGCCCCGTCGAAGAGCAGGTCCGCAAGGAACGCATCGCGGATGCCCAGGCGCGGCTGGCGGCTGCCACAAAGGAGCTCGCCGGCGCATGGAAGGAGCGGCTGCACGACGTGCCGACGGATCGCGCCTTCCTCGGCGTGCTGATCGCCGGGCAGGACGAGCATGGCATCCGCGTCGGCGGGCTGTCGCCGCAAGGCGGCGCCGAGCGGGCCGGTCTGCTGGCGGAGGACGTCATCGTGGCGATCGACGGCGAGTCCCTGGTCGGAACGCACTGGCCGCTGCGGCGCTTGCAGCGCGCGCTCGGCGACGTCGAGCCCGGGGCCCGCGTGGCGCTTGCCGTCCTGCGGGACGGCGAGGAGCTGGAGTTCGACGTGACGACCACGCCGTCGGTGTCGGTGAGGTGGCTGGACGATCTGTTCGACCACGAGTGGCTGGCAAACGACGCGGGAGGCTGGGTCCGCCGCCGTCCGTTGCGGGACGACGGCCTGGAGCTGGTGGACATCGGCGAGGACCTCGGCGCCTACTTCGGCGTGGATGCTGGCGTGCTGGTGCTCGACACGCCTGCCGACAGCCCCTTGAAGCCCGGCGACATCGTGCGCCGCATCGCCGGCGCTGCGGTTTCCTCCGCCGAGGACGCCTACCGGCTGCGACGACGCCTGGAGGCCGAGGCCGAAGTGGAGGTGCGGCGCAAGAACCGCAACGTCACCGTCGTGCTGGCACCGCGGTCGGCGCCCGAAAGGTCGGGGCCGCGGTGGCGTAAACGCGCCGTGATCGTCGTCGACCCGGACGAAGAAGCCGTGTACGAGGTGGACGAGGAGGCCGAAGCGGAATAGCCACGGCACGTCGGACGGACCAGCCGCTGGCCCGGCCGGTCCATCCCTTCCCAGCGATCAGCGCGGTCTCCCGCCAGCGGCGGCGGACCGCGCCGCCCGCCACCAGAGCACCGCCAGCGCGGCCAGCGCCAGGAAGCCGGCCAGCGCCAGGGCTGGCAGCGCCGCGGACTGCTCCGCGCACTCGCCGGTGCCGGCGAGCATCGCCTGCAGCACGTCCGCCAGCGGGAACGCTGCCAGCAGATAGTCGAAGTCCACGCCGCACTTGGCCACCTCTCCCGGCGGCAGCCACAACAGGTACAGGTGGCGCAGGGAGAAGTAGGCGCCGATCGCGGCCAGGGCCAGCGTAGCGACGGCATAGCCCCGCCGCCGCGGCCCATGGGCCAGGCCGGCCAACGCCGCCAGGCCAGCGAGCAGGGCGCACAGCCGCTGCGTCAGGCAGAGGGCACAGGGCAGCATGCCGAAGTCGTACTCGAGGAGGCCTGCGCCGCCAACCAGAGTCGCCGCCGTGGCCACGGCGGCCAGCGCGGCCCGCTCGGCCGGCGGCCAGGCCGCAGACGAATGTTCCTCGCGCACTGCGCCTCCCGGGAGTCCCACGCTTCTTCGCTGTTCGCTGGCGTTGTTCGCTGGCGTTCGCGCCGAAGTCTAGAAGATGTCCTCGGGCCGCACGGACCTCGGGGTCTCGGTTCGCGTGGCCTGCCGCGTTGCCGCCGCCGGCGCGTTTTCCGCGAAGAAGAACTCGAAGGCGCGGTCGTCGTCCGCCGCCCGCGGCCCGCCACCCGGCACCTTCACGCTCACCACGCCCGCTGGCATCGGCCGTTCCACCACCGGTTCGTCCGCCAGCGCGACGCGCATGAAGTCGATCCAGATCGGCAGCGGCGTGTTGGAGCCGTACTCGGCCTCCCCCAAGGGCCGCCGATCCGCGAAGCCGACCCACACCGACACCGCCAAGTTGGGATGGTAGCCGTTGAACCAGGTGTCGGTGGCATCGTCCGTGGTGCCCGTCTTGCCGACGATGTCCGGGCGGCCGAGGGCACGCGCCCGCCGTCCCGTGCCCCGCTCCACCACGTCTCGGAGCAGCGAGTGCATGACGAACGTATTGCGTTCGTCCACCACCCGCTCGGCCGGCGGCGGCGCATCGTCTTCGGGGGCCAGCGCCGCGCCGGCGGTCGGCGTCGGCCCTCGGTCGGCGTCGCACCCGCGGCACACCACGGGATGCCGGGGCCGCAGCAGCACCGTGCCGTCCAGCCGCTCGACCCGTTGGACGATGTGCGGTTCCACCTCGAAGCCGCCGTTGGCCAGCACGGCGTAGGCGCTGGCCATGTCCAGCGGCGTCAGCGCCAAGGTGCCGCCGCCGATGGCCAGCTGGGTGTTGCGCGGCAATGTCGCCCGGTCGAAGCCGAAGCGCCGCACGTGATCGATGATGGGCCCGGCGCCCACCTGCATCATCAGCTTGATGGACACCAGGTTGCGGGATTGGTAGAGGGCCTGGCGCAACGGCATCGGGCCGCGGAAGTCGCCACTGTCGTTGCGCGGCCGGTACACGGTCTCCAACGTGTTGTCCGTCAGCGTCAGGGGCGTGTCCCAGAACACGGTCGCCGGCGTCACGCCGTTCTCCAGCGCCGCGGAGTACACGAACGGCTTGAAGCCCGATCCCGGCTGCCGCCTGGCCTGGCGGGCGTGGTTGAACTGCTTGCTGTGGAAGTCCCAGCCGCCCACCAGGGCGCGAACGCCGCCGCTGTTGGCGTCCACGGCCACGAGGGCGCCGTCGATGGCCGGCAGCTGCGCCAGCCGCCAGTCGCCCTGGTGCATCTCCACCCGCACCACGTCGCCCCTGGCGGCGATGTCCGCTGGCCGTTCGGGCGGCGGTCCGAAGCGGTCCGTGTCCAGGTGGCGGCGGGCCCAACGCATGCCGGCCCAGGGCACGACCACCGTCTCGCCGTCGCGCAGCACCACCCGCAGGGTGCAGGCAGCCTCGCTGGCGCCTTCGCCGTTGCAGCCCTCCGCCGCTTCCCTGGCCTCGGCGCCGTTCCCTACCACGGCCGCTGGCAGCAGGCCGTGGACGGCGCGGCGTTCCCCCAGGGCCTTCGCGGCAGACGCCAGATCCACGCTGCCGTCCGGCTTGCGGACCAGAGACACTCGTCCTTCCGGGCCGCGGTACCGGTGGCGCCGGTCGTAGGCCACGAGGCCCCGCCGCAGCGCATCCTGGGCGGCCTGCTGCAGCCGCGAGTCCAGCGTCGTGTGCGCCACGAACCCGGAGTAGATATCCGCGCCGTAGCGGTTGAACAGTTCCTGCCGGACCCACTCCGCCGGATAGGGCGCCGGCACGTCTATGCCGCGCTGGAAGACCTGGGCGGTGATGGGCGCGCGTACCGCGGCGTCGTACTCCGCATCGCCGATAGCGCCCTGCTGGCGCATTCGCCGCAGCACTAGGTTGCGTCGCTCGAGGGCCCACGTCGGGCCGTTGATGGGATTGCCGGCCTCCGGCTTCTTGATGATGCCGGCCAGCATGGCCTGCTGCGCCAGGTTCAGTTCCGCCACGGGCTTGCCGTAGTAGGTGTGGGCCGCCGCCTGGACGCCGTAGGCGTGCTTGCCGAACGCCATGATGTTCACGTAGAGCTCCAGGATCTGGTCCTTGTCGAGTTCCTGCTCCACCTTGGTGGCGAGCAGCATCTCCTTGAACTTGCGAATGAACTCCTGCCGGTGGCTGAAGGAAACCACCTTCGCGAGCTGCATCGTCAGAGTGCTGGCGCCGGTGCGCACATCCGAGGTGGCGAGGGCCACGACGTCGTTCGCCAGCGAGATGAAGTCGATGCCGCGGTGTTCGTAGAAGCGCTTGTCCTCGGTGTTGATGAGGCCGGCGATGAAGTGCCGGGGCACGTCTTCCAAGGCGATGGGCATGAGGCGTCGGTCGCCGAACTCGCCGACCAGGAGCCCGTCGGCGGTGTAGATGCGCAGCGGCGTCTCGAAGGCGTAGTGCCGGTAGGTGTCCGTGGACGGAATCTGCGGGTCCAGATAGAGGAAAACCGACGCCAGCGTGAGAGATGTCGCACAAGCGCCAGCCGCCGCCAGCCACACAATGGCGCGCAGCACAGGTCGCAGCCAACGCCCCGGCCGCGGGCCCGCCGCGCCGCGGCGGGCGCGGCGGCGACTGCGGCGCGACGTCACGATGCGAGACAGCTTGAATCTCCGAAGGAGCATTGATCCGTGGGACTCCTTTCGCGCAACGCTGGTTCCCTTCTGGCCGTGGACATCGGCGCTGCCGCGGTGAAGCTCGTGCAGCTGGCGAGCCGTCGCGGCGAGTGCCTGGTGACGGCCGGCGCTTTGGAACCCCTGCCGCCGAACGCCGTCTCCGGCGGCAATGTTAACGACCCCGGGGCCGTCGGCGAAGCCGTCGCCCGGGCTGCGGGGCGCGCCGGGTGCAGGGCGAAGCGGGCCGCGGTAGCGATGCCCGGCGCCAGCGTGGCCACCCGCACCATCGCCGTGGACGCGGCCCTCTCGGACAGCGAGATCGAGGTGGAAGTCGCCCTCGAGGCGCGGCAGCAGATGCCCTTCGGCGACCAGGAGCTGGCGCTGGATTTCGAGGTGCTGCAACTCTCGGCCACGGACCCGTCGCGGCTGGACGTGGCCGTCACCGCCTGCCGCCGGGACGCCGTGCGCCAGCGCGAGGCGGTGCTTCGCCGGGCCGGCCTCGCGGCCGCGCTGGCGGACGTGGAGAGCCACTGCCTGCAGCGCCTCGTGGCCGCCCAGTCGGCGCCGGGGGAGGCGGTGGCCGTGGCGGACATCGGCTGCAACAGCGTGAAGCTGCTGGCCATGCGCGACGAGTCCGTCCCATTCGCGCACGCCGAGCCCTTCGCCGGCCATGCGCTGGCGGGAGCAGAGGGAGGCGCTGCCCGAGAAGCGCTCCTGCAGCTCCTGGCGCGCCTTGCGGGAATGGCCGCCGCCTCGACGCCGTCCCCGGCCCGGCTGGTCCTCGCCGGCGGCGGTGCCAGTGTGCCGGGTCTCGCGGAGGACGCCGAGCGCGCGCTCGGGCTGCCGGCGGTCATCCTGCGGCCCTTCGCGGCCATGCGTCCCGCCGCCAACGTGGACGCGGCCTTGCTGGCAGACGGCGGCGCACCGGCGATGGCGATCGCTTGCGGCCTGGCGCTGCGCGGCATCGCCACGACGCCAAGGGACCCTCTCACGTGACGAGCGCCGTCAACCTGCTGCCCTGGCGCGAGCGGCAGCGGGCCCGACGCCGGCAGGCGTTCTTCGCCAGCCTGGCGGGAACCTTCGCAGCGGCTGTGGCGCTGGTGGTTCTGGCGGGCTGGCGCATCGACGCGCAGACCAGCCGCGAACGGCAGCGGGGCGACGCCCTGGCCAGCGAGGCGGCCGCCTTCGAGACCCGCATCGCTGCCCAGGAGACGCTGCTCGGCGAGCGGAACGAGCTCGCCGCGCGGGCCGCGGCCTTGCAGGCCCTCGCGGCGGAGCGCCCGCTGCTCGCCGCGACCTTGGACGAACTGGCGCGGTCCGCGGTCGCGGGCGTCCACTACACGGCCATCGTCGGCCGGGACGGCCGGGTGACGGCAACCGGCATCGGCGCCGGCAACAGCCACGTGGCGGAACTGATGCGCCGCCTGACCCGCTCGGAGTGGTTCTCGGAGCAGACCCTCGAGCACATCGCCGCGGTCGACGCCGGCTACGGCGACGGGGCGGCGGCCTTCGAACTCGCGTTTCGGACCAGCCCGCCCATGCCCGTGCCCCTACCTGCCCCGGCCCGGTAGCGCCATGCGCATCCCCGGCAGCGGCACCTTGGACCTTGCGGACCTGGACGCTTGGCCGCTGCTCGCCAAGGTCCTCGTCTGCACCGTCGTGGGCGTGGCTACGGCCGCGATTGGCTATGGCGCGGGCCTGTCCGACACCCGGGCCATGCTGGCTGCGGCCAAGGCGGAGACGGTGCGCCAGGCGGCCGAACTGCGCCGCAAGAGGACGGCCGCCAGCCGCAACGCCGGCGCCGGCGCCGAGCGCGATGCCGAGGCCGCGGCGCTGGCGGTGCTGCGGGCGCAGCTGCCGGGCGCCGCCGAAGTGCCGGGGCTGCTGGCTGCCGTCTCCGGCGCGGCGACCTCGGCCGGGCTGGTGGTCGAGCAAGCGGAGCTGGGCGAGGAGCGTCCACTGTGGCTTGGCGCGGCGCCGGCGAACGAAGCGGATGGCGGGCAGACGGCGCCCTACGCGGAAGTGCCGCTGCGCATCCAGGTCTTCGGCGGCTACCACCAGCTCGGCGCCTTCGCCGCGGCCGTCGCGGCGCTGCCGCGCCTGGTGATCCTGGGCGACTTCGAGCTGCGTCCCGCCGAGGGCGATCCGGCCCGCCTGGCACTGACCGTTGCCGCAGCCACCTATCGCCACGCCCAGGTTTCCGGCCCGAGTCCGGACCAGGCGAGGCCATGAGGATCGCCGTCGTTCTCGCGCTGGCGCTGGCGGCGTGTCGGCAACCGGCCGCACCGTCGGGAGATCTTCCTTCGGCCGCGGCGCCAGCCGCGGCGTCGCCCCCGCCGGCGGCCACCGCTCCGGCTGCACAGGCGCCGGCGACGGGCGGCGCGTACCGCTACCGCTCGTCGACGCTGCGCAGCCCTTTCGAGCCAGGGCACCCTGGCACCGTGCTGGCGACGGACGGCGCGCAGCCGGACCCGCATCGGCCCCGCGCTCCCTTGGAGCGTTTCCGCCTGGAGGAGCTGCGGCTGGTGGGCGGCATCGCCGCCGGCGGCGCGCGCTACGCGCTGGTGGCGGACCCCGGCGGCACCATCCGCCGCGTCGCCGTCGGCGACTATCTGGGGCCCAACCACGGTCGCGTAACCGGCTTGGCTCGGCACGAGCTGACGCTGCGCGAGATCGTCCGCAACGACGCCGGGGACTGGGTGTGGCGACCGCGATCCCTCGTCGCCCGAGCCAGCCGGCCCGGGGCCGAGCCGAACCGCCCGCAGGGGCAGGGCGTCGAGCCGCCCGAGCCTGCCCCGGGCGCTCCGTCGCCCATCGCCGGCGGCGAGCGGACGTGACCTTGCGGCACCGCGCTGCCCGCTTCGGCGCATTGGCGCTGGCCGCGGCGGCGGCCCACGCCGGAAGCGAGACCGAGTACCGCGGCGAGCCCATGTCCCTCGACTTCCAGGACGTGGAGATTCGCCGCGCCTTGCAGCTCATCGCCGACGTGGCTGGCGTGAACCTGGTGGCGGACGACGCGGTCTCCGGCAACGTCACCGTGCGTCTCGAGGACGTGCCCTGGGACGAAGCGTTGGACGTGGTGCTGGAGAGCGGCGACCTCGCCAAGCGGCAGCGCGGCGGGGTGCTGCTGGTGGCCCCGGCGCAAATGCTGGCCGAACGCGAAGCGCGGGAGCTGGCGGCCCGCCAGGCCGAGGCTGCGGCAGCTCCCCTCGACACCGCCTTTCTGCGCATCCGCTATGCCGAGGCGCAGGCGCTGGCGGCGCTGCTGAGCGGCGACGGAGGAGCGCTTACGCTCACGGACCGGGGCCGAACGGTGGTGGACGAACGCACCAACTCCCTGATCGTCACCGACACCGAGGCCCATCTTGCGGCGTTGCTGCCGATGATCGCGCGGCTGGACGTGCCGGTGCGCCAAGTGCAGATCGAGGCCCGCATCGTCAACGCCAACAGCAACTTCTCCGAGCAGCTCGGCATCCGCTGGGGCGTGGAGCTGCGCACGGACCGGCTGGCGCTGGCGCCGTGGCGGCGGGCCAGTTCCAGCAGCGCGGAGGATGGCGCCGCGCTCGGCCCGGGCGCCCGCGGCGACGGCACTTTCGCGGCCCGGGCCGCAGGCCCGGGCTACTGGCTGGATCTGGAACTGTCGGCCCTGGTGGACCGCGGCCAGGCCAAGATCATCGCCCGGCCCAAGGTGGTCACCACCGACAAGCGCACCGCGCTCATCGAATCCGGCGTCGAGATCCCCTACCAGCAGGCCACCAAGTCCGGCGCCACCTCCATCGCCTTCAAGGACGCGGTGCTGCAGCTGCAGGTGACGCCGCGCATCGCCCCGAACGGCCGCATCGTGATGGATCTGGAAGTCAAGCAGGACACCGTCGGACGCCTCTACTTCGGCGTGCCGAGCGTGAACACCACGCGCATGGCGACCCAGGTGCTGGTGGACGACGGCGACACGGTGGTGCTCGGCGGCATCCTCCAGAGCGACGACCACCACGCCGTCACCCGCACACCGCTGTTCGGCAGCCTGCCGGTGATCGGCCGCGCCTTTCGGCGCACCACGGAGCGCAACGACCAGCAGGAACTGTTCATCTTCGTGACGCCGCAGATCCTGGCGGACCGGGAGCACGGGGCCAGCGCCGCCTCGTCGCCCGGCGCCAGCGGGCATAATGCGGCGCCAGCCAAGCCAGCCGAGGCCCCATGAGCGAGTCCAGCGTCTTTCTGGTCGGCATGATGGGGTCCGGCAAGACCACCATCGGCCGCCACCTGGCGACGCTGCTCGGCTTCGCCTTCGAGGACACGGACGCCATTGTCGAAGCGCGCACCGGCGCGGACATCGGGTGGATATTCGACGTCGAAGGCGAGGCTGGCTTTCGCCGCCGGGAACGGCGGGCCATCGCCGACGCCACGGCCCGCAAGCGCATCGTCCTGGCCACCGGCGGCGGCGCGGTGCTGTCGGCGGAGAACCGCTCCCTGCTGCGGCAGCGCGGCGTGGTGGTGCATCTCGATGCGGCCGCCGACGTGCTGATCGAAAGGCTGCGGCGGGACCGGCGCCGGCCGCTGCTGCAGGACCAGAACCCGGCCAAGCAGGTGGCGGACCTGTTGGCCGAACGGCTGCCGTTCTACCGGGCCACGGCGCACCTGTCGGTGACCACGGACCAGCGTCCGGCGCGTTCGATAGCGGCCGACGTGCTGGCGCTGCTTCGCCAGCGGGACGGCGGCCCGGGCAGCGGAGCGCGCTGATGGGCGCGGCGATGGAACGCATGCAGGTGGCGCTCGGCGACGGCCGCGGCTACCCCATCCTGCTCGGCGACGGAGTGCTCGGCGAAGGCGGCCTGCTGGCGCCGTTCGTCGGTCGCCAGGCGCTGGTGGTGACCAACCCCACGGTGGCCAGGCTGCTGCTGCCGGCGCTGCAGCGCAGCCTGCCGCCAACCGCGTTGGACGTGGTGCGGATCGGCGACGGCGAGCGGTTCAAGACCCTCGCCACCTACGCCGAGGTGATCGATCGGCTGGTGGCCAAGGGCCACAACCGGGATACGACGGTGCTGGCCCTCGGCGGCGGCGTGGTCGGCGACGTGGCCGGCTTCGCCGCGGCCACCTACCAGCGCGGCGTTGGCTTCGTGCAGGTGCCGACGACGTTGCTGGCGCTGGTGGATTCCGCCGTCGGCGGCAAGACCGGCGTGAACCACCCGGGCGGCAAGAACCTGGTGGGTGCCTTCCACCAGCCCCGGGCCGTGGTGGCGGACGTGGCGACTCTCGGCACGCTGCCCTCCCGGGAGTTCGGCGCCGGCCTCGCCGAGGTGGTCAAGTACGGCGTGATCGCCGACGCCGGGTTCTTCGCCTGGCTGGAGGAACACGCCGCCGACCTGCTGGCCCGGGATGCCAGCACTCTGCTGCATGCCGTTCGCCGCTGCTGCGAGATCAAGGCCGAGGTGGTGGCCGCGGACGAACGCGAGCAGGGCGGACGCGCCATCCTCAACTTCGGCCACACCTTCGGCCACGCCATCGAGGCCGCCACCAGCTACCGCCGCTTCCGCCACGGCGAGGCCGTGGCCATCGGCATGGCGATGGCGATGGAGCTGTCGGTGCGCCTGGGCCGCGCCAAGCCGGCGGACGCCGACCGCGTGCGCGCTCTGCTGGCGGCCTTGCGCCTGCCCACGCAGGTGGACGAGCTCGCTGCGGCGCCGCTGCGGGAAGCGATGGGCATGGACAAGAAGGTGCGCGGCGGCCAGCTGCGGTTCGTCGTCTGCGACGGCCTCGGCGCCTGCTCGCTGACGGCGGGTGCGCCGGAGAGCGCGATAGGCGAGGCGATAGCCAGCGGCCTGGCGGGATAGCGTCTACGGGGCACCAAGGGCCCGATGAAGGCCCCGAGTGCTCGCCCCGGACCGACACGCCCGCATCGGCTACGCTACGCTGTCCATCGAGACCCCAGACCGAAGGAGCGCCAAGTTGCCCACCCCGCAAACCGCCGAGTGGTACGCGGCCGTGCAGGAGGAAATCCTCGAACCCGAACGGCCCATCGTCGATCCCCATCACCACCTCTGGGAGGCTGCCTCGCGCTGGGGCCGCTACGTCCTCGAAGACCTGTGGGCAGACACCGAGTCCGGTCACAACATCGAGAAGACGGTGTTCATCGACTGCCACTCCGGCTACCGCACCGATGGTCCCGAACACCTGCGCCCGGTTGGCGAGACCGAGTTCGCCGCCGCGGTGGCGGCCGAGAGCGCCAAGCGGCCCGGCACGGCCACCATCGCCGGCATCGTCGGCCACGCGGACATGCGCCTTGGCGAGGCGGTCGAAGAAGTGCTCGCGGCCCACGAGGCGGCCGGCAAGGGCCTGTTCCGGGGCATCCGCCACGCCGGGCCGTCGGACAGCACCGGCACCCTCACCAACGCCGGGCGCGGCTGGCCCTGTCCCTACGGCGAGGAGGCGTTCCGCGCCGGCGTTCGCACCCTCGGCCGGCTCGGCTACACCTACGACACCTGGCACTTCTACCACCAGAACCGGGACTATCTGGCGCTGGCCAGGGCGGTGCCGGAAACCACCATGATCCTGGACCACTTCGGCACGCCCCTCGGCGTGGGCGCCTACGCCGGACGGCAAGAGGAGATATTCGCCGAGTGGCGCGAAGACATCGCCGCCATCGCCGAGTGCCCCAACGTGGTGGCCAAGCTCGGCGGCCTCGCCATGCCGGACAACGGCTTCGGCTGGGACAAGCGCCCCGCGCCGCCCACGTCCGACGAGTTCGCCGCCGCCCAGAGGCGCTACTACCTGCACGCCATCGAATGCTTCGGCCCCGAGCGGTGCATGTTCGAGAGCAACTTCCCGGTGGACAAGCTCTCCATCGCCTACCACGTGATGTGGAACGGCATGAAGAAGATCGTGGCGGACTTCGGCGAGGCCGAAAAGCACGCCATGTTCTACGGCACGGCGGCGAGGGTCTACCGGTTGTAGGGTGCCGCGCCGGAGGGACGGCACCCCGCTCGGCGGCGCATCGGCCTAGTATTCCGTCACGATTCAATTTGGGGGTAGAGACGCTTGAGTTTGGTGCGGGCGTTGTCGACGGTGTACTGCCAGTCGATGCCCGTTTGCCGTCTGTTCCTGTCCTCCGCCCAAGCGTGCGCTCGGACCCGAACCTCCTCCGTGCTGGCGATGCGGTCGCCGAGGGCCTGGCGTGTCAGGACGCTCAGTTCCGGCTCGGCCATGTTCAGCCAGCTGCCGTGCGCCGGGGTGAAGACCAGGTCCAGCCGCCGCGCGATGCGTCTCGCCTCGTCGGGAGGGAACGCGTCGTACAGGGAGCCGATGTCGTGGGTGTTCAGGTTGTCGCACACCAGCGTGATCCGCTCGGCGCCGGCGAAGCGCGGATGGTCGACCAGCCACCGCATCCGCGCGGCCCAGTCGGCCGCCGTCCGCCGCTCGGTCACCCGCACGCCGCGCCACGCGCCGAGCGGCTCGACGAACATCCACGCCACGCAGACGCCCTCGCGCACGTACTCGTGGTCCACGCGCTCCACGGCGCCGGGAGACATCGGGACCGGCGCCCGCGTTTCGGAGATCAGCTGCTTCGGCTGCTCGTCCATGCACACCACCGGACGCTTCGGATCCCGGGGCCGCCCGTACACCTCCAGAACCTCCTCCATCCGCGCCACGAACCGCCCGTCGCCTTTCGGAGGAATGCACCACATCGCCCGGCGCCACGGCTTCAAGTCGTTTTTTTTAGCGTCTGCCGCACCGTCTCGTGGCTGATCGACTCCACCACATCCAACTCCACCAGACGCTCCGCCAGCAGCCGCAGGGTCCAGCGCGACCGGCCGTCCGGCGCTTGCGAGCACGCCAGCTGCGCCAGCCGCGCCTCGCCTTCGCCGTCCAGCGCCCGCGCCCTCGGCGGCGTCGGCGGCCGCTTGCGCCGCAGCACCGCCAGCGGCCCGTCCTCCACCGCCGTCCGACGCCACCGGGCGATCGTGTTCTCGCTCGCGCCCACCGCCTCCGCGCACTCCTTGTCGGTCCATCCCGAACCGGAGGCCCCTTGGTCACACAGCAGCAGCGCCCGGGCGCGTTCCATCTTCCAACGCGCCACTCTCCGATTGCCTCTCCTTCCCTTCGCCACCCCCTCCAGCTCTTCCCGCTCCTCCGCCAACAGCTTCAACACATGCCTCTTGTGCATCCCGTCCTCCGTGACGAGTTCCAGCAACAGAAACATAGTAACCCACTACTTCAAAGTTGACGGAATACTAGTGTGCCGCTTCCAAATAACGCGTGTTCCAGCGGGCGGGTTCGTCGCAGGGCCGGGATGCCGGCGGCCTTGCGGGGCGGCACATCCTCAAGCAGCGCACGCCGAGGCGGCGACAGACGAACGTGCCATTTGCCATGTCAATTCGGAATCGAACCACTAGTGTGCCGTCCCCAGCGCGGTCCGCCAGCCCCTGAGGAAGGATCGACACTGCCAAGGCGGGCACTCGCCCTCCACCGTCACCAGGAACCTGCGAACGGCGTCGCCCCAAGCGTCGCCAACGGTGACCGTGATGGTTGCCTCGCCAGTGGCGACGGCCATCAAGGTGATGGTCCTGCCCGCCACGGCCACCGTTGCGATGGTCGGATCGGACGACGTCGCCCGCACCGCCACTTCGCCGTCGCCCAGGGAAAACAGGCGCCCCAGATCCAAGGTGGCGTCCTCCTCCGGTCCGGCGAGCTCGCGATCCTCGAGTGGTGGCACCGAACCAAGGTCCTGGTAGGGAACAGCCTGCACGGCCAGCAGCCATCGCCGCCACTCGGCGTTGTAGTCGGCGCCGATCGCGCTGTCGAGGTAGTCCCGGCAGCCGGCGAAGTCGCCAACGCGGTAGTGCGCCAGCACCCGCGCCAGGACGTCCGGGTGCTTCTCGAACAGGAAGCGCACCGCCAAGTAGGACCAGCGGTATACCCGGTCCAAACTGCTGGCGTAGCTGGTGGCGAACACCGTGCCGAGGGGCAAAGCGCCGCTGCGGCCGAGCGCCACGGCCCTCTCGTTGTCGTCCTTGCGCGACAGGTACTCCGCCAGCCCTTCCGCCCACCAGACGGTGTCGAAGCCGATGTGCTCGTAGAACTGTCCGAGCAGATTGAAGTGGGCGTCGAGGTGGTGGACGTACTCGTGCTCGAGGTTCCAGATGGGCTGCTCCGGCAGCCATGTGGCCACATGGCCAAGGTGGCGGGACGTGTTGCCGGGCCGCGACGGATCGCCCTCCAGGTAGATGCCGCCGTTGTTGGTGGCGTTGCCGAAGAAGAGCGGCGAGTAGGCCTGGTAGTTGTCGTAGTCCGCGAACGCCACCACCTCGTAGCGCACCGGAAGTTCGCCCTCCAGCGGCTGGCGGGGGTCGGTTGCCAGCCGCCGGTGGAAGATGGCCGCCTGGGCGTCGAGCTGCAGGCAAGCGGCGTCGAGCTGCGCTGGCGTCAGAACCTGGCCCCGAACGTGTACGCCCGGAACGCACTCTCGGCTCACGGACAGCACGGCGTCCTCCAAGCCGACAAGGTCGGCGCAGATGCCGAAGGCCGCGCAGTCGTCGAAGACGGTCACCATGAGCGCCGCCGCCACCCAGATCGAGGCACCTCCGCCGAGCGCGTCGTAGCGGTTCAGGACCGCCTCGGTGCCGGCGCGGACAGCGGCATGGATCGGCGCATCGGCGTGCGACAGCAGGCGCGCCAGCTCCCGGCTGGCGCTGGCAGCCAGCACTTCGGCCGCGGTGCCCACCATCCAGTCGCCGAGGGCGAAGTCCCGCAGCGCCGCAACCAAGGCGAGGTCGTCGGCCGTCTCCGGGCAGCGGCGGCAGTTGTACACGAGCACGAAGGCGGCGGTAGTGGCGGTGCGCTGCGCGTGGCGTTCGGCCCGCCTCGGATTCCAGCGCACGAGCCAGGCAGTCACCGCCGGCAGATAGCGGCCCCGGAGTCTGGGACCGTCCATGAACTGAAAGACCATTCTTGCCAGAACGCCGTGGCCATCGCTTTCGTCTTCGAAAAAAAGCGAGTTGGCCACGATCGCTTCGATCGCCTCGACAGCAGCTTCGTGTACCGCCGTCGACCAGCGCAGCGCCCCGGGTTCGGAGTGCTGCACGAAGAGGCCGGCGCGCATGTAGTAGAAGAGCTTGGCCAGCTCCACGGCATTGGCGCCGGCGTAGTCCGCGCCGAGACTGGCGGCGGCGCTCGCTGCGGCAAGCATGTTGGCTTCGGAGAGCAAGGCGTGGCGAACCGCCGCCGGCGCCCTGCCGAACAGTTCGCCGATGCAGTCCCAGTGCAGTTGCTGGACGTGCAGCGCGAAGGCCGGCCCCGTCTGCTCGAGGAGCGCGTCGAGATCGCACTCGTACGATGCCGCCAGCGAGCCTCGGCCCGGAACCGCCAGCTCGGGATGGATGCGGAAAGGTTGCGGTTCCTGAACATCGAGGGCCGTGCCGACGGCGGGCCGCAGCAGGCGGGCCTCCATTCGGGCGGCGTCCTCCGCCGGCGGCGGAGCGGCAAGAAGGCCAGCGTTCGCCAGCAAGGCGGCCAGCGCCAACGAGCCTTGGAGCGCGCTCCGGCTGGCTTGGCGCGGTCGATTCGCTTTTCGCATGCGCACTCGGACAACTCGCCGGCACCGCCGCAGCGGGGCGGCAACCATACCAACCCGCGCCACCGCTCGTCGTTGGCGCGTGGCACCGAAACGGCGTACCTGCCTGTGGCAGCATCCGCCGGCAACCGCCGGCGTGTGGCGGGCAAGCACGGCAAGGAGAGCATGGTGGCAGGGCCGCTGGACGATATTCGGGTGCTGGAAGCCGGCCTTCTGATCCAAGGTCCCCAAGCCGCGGCGCTGCTGGCGGACATGGGGGCGGACGTGCTGAAGATCGAACTCCCGAAGGCGGGCGACCACAGCCGCCACATCCACGTGGGGCAGGACGACCCGCGCAGCGCCGTGTACACCGCCTGCAATCGCGGCAAGCGCAGCGTCACGGTGGACCTGCGGCACGCCGAGGGCGCGGCGATCTTCAAGACCCTCGCCAGGAAGGCGGACGTAGTGGTGAGCAACTTCAAGCCCGGCACGCTCGAAGCGTGGGGCCTCGGCTACGCGGACCTGGCCGCCCTCAACCCGGGCATCGTCTGCGCCAACGGCAGCACCTTCGGGCCGCTAGGGCCGGACGCCGGGCGCGAGGGCGCGGACCTCGCCGGCCAGGCCGCCGGCGGCCTCGTGAGCACCACCGGCCGCGACGGCGATCCGCCGACGCCGGTGGGCGCATTCGTCGCCGACCACATCGGCTCCCTGAACATGGTGGCCGGCATCCTAGCGGCACTGCATGCCCGGGCCGCCACCGGCCGCGGACAGGCCATCGACGTGTCGCTGCTTGGCGGGCAGATCTGGGCGCAAGCCACGGAGTTCACCCACACCCTGCTCACCGGCCGCGTGCCGGGGCGGGCCAACTTTGGCCACCCGCTCATCAAGGCCGCCTATGGCATCTTCCCCACCGCGGACGGCTGGATCGGCGTCATCGGGGTGCCGCCGGAGTCGCGGGACGCCTTCTTCGTCGCCATCGACCGAGCGGAGCTGGCCCTCGACGAGCGCTTGCAGGGCGTCGCCGTGGCCGAGGACGCGGTGGCCTGGTTCAAGGCCGAACTGGCGACGGCCTTCGCTGCCCGCAGCACGGCCGAGTGGTGCGAGGCGCTCCGCGGGGCCGGCGTGCGCTACGCGCCGGTGCGCGACTACGCCGAGGTGGTGGCGGACCCGGGCGCATGGGCGAACGGCTACTTCGCCGAGGCGCCGGCCGCGGACGGCAGCCGGCGGCGCGTGGTCGGCGCGCCGATTCGGATGAGCGCCACGCCGCTGCAGCCAAAGGCAACGGCGCCGGCGCTCGGCGAGCACACCGAGGCCGTGCTCCGCGAGATCGGCTTCGACCCCGCGGACATCGCGCGGCTGCAAGAGCAGGGAACCGTGTGACGGCGGCGAGCCCGTCGTTGATCCCGTACAAGTGGTGACGGCCGCGTGAGCGCCATGCTGAAACGGGTTTGGGCGTTCCTGATGGCGCCGGGAACCACTTTGGCATTCGCAACCGTGGTCCTCGTGGGGCTCGGCGTGGATGGGCACCGCGGGTTGAGCGCGGCAATGATGTTCCTTGTGATGACCCTTACGGCGGAAACACACATCATGGGCTGGCCGCGCCAGCAGGGTTGGCTCTGGTGGTTCAAGGGATGGGCTAGAAGAACGCCGCGCTTGGGGCGCAGCGGCATCCAAGGGCGCGATGCGGAGTGCTAAGATGCCGCGCTTCGCAGCCGCACCCGTCTCGCCTTGATCGTCATCGGCCTCACCGGCGGCATCGCCGCCGGCAAATCAACCGTCGCCCGGCAGCTCGAGGAACTGGGCGCCGTCGTCATCGACGCGGACCAGCTAGGGCATCGCGTCTACCAGCAGCGGGGGCCCTACTTCGCCAAGATCGTGGGGACGTTCGGCGCCAGCATCGTAGGCAAGGACGGCTTGATCGATCGCAAGGCGCTAGGCGCCAAGGTGTTCGGCGACAAGGCCCAGCTGCGCCGCCTCACGGACATCGTGTGGCCGCTGATCCTGACGATGGCGAAGGCGGAGATCGCCGCAGCCCGAACCGACGGTGCCAAGGTGGTTGTGCTCGAGGCCGCGGTGCTCATCGAGGCCAACTGGCAGCAGGAGGTGGACGAAGTGTGGGCGGTGACCGTCGAGCCCGAGGTCGCGGTGGCGCGGGCGTCGGTCCGGGACGGCATGAAGGCGGCCGCGGTGCGGGCCCGCATCGACTCGCAGCTCGGCAACGCCGAACGCGCCGCCCACGCCAAGGTGGTGATCGACAACGGCGGCGACGCGGCGGCGCTGCGGACGCAGGTGGAAGCGCAGTGGCAGCGCCTGCAGGCGGCACCGTGATCCTCGATCTGCACACCCACTCCATCAAGTCCGACGACGGCCGCGCCAAGGTGCAGAACTACTGCCAGTGGATCCGCAGCCGCGATGTCCCCATCGACGGCTTCGTGCTCACCGAGCACCGGCAGTTCGACTTCGAGTCGGACTACGACGCCTTGGCCAGGCAGCACGGCCTGGTGATCTTGAAGGGCGCGGAGGTCGAGACGGAGTACGGCCACGTGCTGGTGTTCGGGGTCACCGAAGCGCTCTGCCGGGCCTTCGACTTCAGCCGCATCGGCCTGCGCCTAGAACAGGTGATCGACCACTGCGAGGCGCACGATGCGGTGGCGGCGCCCTGCCACCCCGGCCGGCCTCGGGTGGGCATGTCCGCCCACTTGGCGGAGCACGGCGTGCCGAAGGGCGTGCGCATCGTCGAGGTCTGCAACGGCGGCAGCCGGGGCGAGGAGGATGCGGTCGCGCAGGCGATGGCGGACGAACTCGGGTACCTCGGCATCGGCGGCAGCGACTCCCACATCGTCAGCCACATCGGCCGCTGCGCCACCGCCTTCCCGCAGCCCGTGGCCACGGAGGCGGAGCTGGTCGAAGCGCTGCGCGCCGAGGAGTTCCGCGCCGTCCCCCGGGCGAGCTAGCGGGGACGGCAGAAGCAAGCAGCGAACCAACCAGAGGAGAGCCACATGACCCAAGAGGCAGCCGTGGACGACGACATTCGGGAGCTGCGCGAGCGGTTCCTGAACCGCGAGTTCGACGAGGTGACCTTCGACATCGACGGCGTGCGGTTCGCCGAGTACGCCAAGGTCTGCGGCGAGACGGCACCACGGTTCACGGACCCGACCCACCCGGATTTCCAAGCGCCGCCGACGTTCGTTTCCACGCTGGTGGGCGGGCGCAGCATGCCGCCGGACTTTCCGAACCTCGGCGGCATGGGAATGGACGCCGGCAAGGGCGTGGAGTGGAAGGCGCCGGTGCGGGCCGGCGCCCGGCTCACCGGCCGCAGCCACCTGCACGACATCTACACCAAGACCGGGCGCTCCGGGAGGATGGTGTTTCTGGTCACCCGCATGGAGCTGCGGGACGAACAGGGCGCGCACATCGCCAATGCCGACACCCGCACGGTGATCCGGGAGAAGATCAAGTGACCGACGCCACCGTCAAGACTATCGCGGACGTCGGCTTCGGCGCCGAGCTGCCCAGCTTCGCGCCAGACACCAGCATCGACGCCACGCGGCGCTTCGGCAAGCACGTCGGCTGGGACACGCCGCGTTTCACGGATCACGATGGCGCCCGCAAGGAGGGCCTGCCGGGCGCCATCGTGCCCGGCGTGATGAGCCAGGGCTTCCTCGGCGCCATGATCCACCGCTGGGCGCCGGATGCCGAGATCGTCGCCATCGACACCGTGTTCCGCGCCCCCGTGCTGGTGGATCAGCCCCACGAAATCAACGGCGTGGTCACCGACATCGACGAGGACGCCGGCACCGTGGAGATCGACATCACCGTGACCAACGCCAAGGGCGAAACCCGCGTGTTCGGCACCGCGACCGCGAAGCTGCCGACCCTCGCCACGGGCTAGCGGGGCAACCCGATCGCGGTGGCGGCTGGGAACATGGCACGTCTGCCGATCTGGACCACCAATGCAATTTCTGGCGCCAGCCGGCGCTTGGGGCACGAACGGTCGGGGCGCATAGCCTTCTCGGCCTTTCTGGCACTGCTGGTCGGCTATGGCGTCCTGCTGGCCGGCTACACGCTGGCGAACTTCAACGTGGTGAATCTGTACGGCAGCTCGTTCCTGGACGACACCTTCTACTATTTCGAGACTGCCAAGAACCTCGCCGCCGGAAAGTTCTCCACGTTCGACGGCGGCATCACCCGAACCAACGGCTACCACCCGGTGTGGCTGCTGCTGGTCACGCCCTTCTACTGGGAGTTCGACGCCGAGTCGGCGCTGTTCGGCATCAAGGCGCTGGAGATCATGCTCGTCGCCGCTGGCGTCTGCCTTGCCACGGCGGCGGCTCGGCTGGCGCGGCAACCCTGGATCGTGCTGTTCGCGGCACTGCCGGCGCTGTACTGCGAGCCAAGCATGCTGGCCGAGGACGCGGTCGTCGGCTCATGGGATTCGGGTGTGATCGGCTACGCCTCGGATCTGCCGGTGGTCAATCTGGACGGACTGGCGAACTCGTACGAGTACCTTCGGATCGGCGTCGACCCTTGGGACCTGTGGCTGAACAAGGGCGGCGTGTCTCGGTTTGGCGCGACCGACTTCGTCAACGCCATTCGGGATACGAACAAGGCCACCGGGTTCGAGTACGTCGGCTGGCAGATCACGCGAGGTGCGGAGTCGTTCCGACTGAAGCTGTGGCCGAACGGCGACCGCAGCAGGCGGGAGAGGTCGTGGCGGGACATCGTCTCGCCAAGCCGGAACATGGACGGCTCGACCAACGGCTACGCGGAACTTCGGCTTGGCCGGCTGGTGCAGGTGTTCCTGCCGGACTGCGAACCCGAGCAAGTCCCGGAGATGCTGACATTCTCCTGGGCGCAAGGCGCGGAGCGGCGCAGCACGGGGCGGTTCTGGCCAAGCCCCTCCCGTACCGAGCTCGGCTACTGCACGGCCCTGTTCGTGCTGCCCAGAGGCGCCGAGAAGGCAAGGACCATTGCCATCGAGGCGACGAGCGTCGAAGCCTTCCTGGCTGGCGAAACGCCGGTAGCGCGGTCGGCCTACGACGTGTACGTCGTGCAGAAGAAGCTGGTCCTCGTCAAGGACCGCTGCACCGCGGACGACGCCGACATCAATCGCTATCTGCATGTGCATCCGATGCGCCATCGCGATCTGCCGCCTGGCCCTCGGCGCTTTGGATTCGAGAACCGCGACGATCGCCTAGCCAGTGGATGGCGAAGGATTGGCGAACGTTGCGTAGCGGTGGTTGAGCTGCCGGCGTACGAAATCGACCGGCTGGGCACCGGCGAACTGGAAGGCGGCCGGATCAAGTGGCACGTGGAGGTCGTTCTGGCCGCGATCGACGACTTCCTGGCCGGGGCGGATCTACTCGTTCGGGCGGACTACGACATCCACCTCAACCGAAAGAGAAACGTGCTGGCGTACGTGAAGTCCCCGTGTTCGCCGCCGGCAACCGCCGGCGTCGTGTTCCTGCACATCCATCCGGAACGCGCCGCGGATCTGCCTGCGCCTCGGCAGCAGTACGGCTTCGACAACTACGACTTCCACCTCTGGCAGGCAGCCCGCCTTGGCGACGGCAGATGCTGGGCGCTGGTGCCGCTCCCCAACTACGAAATCAGCCGACTGAACACTGGTCAGATCGTCGATGGCGAGCTTGTCTGGCAGGTGGGCATCGACCTTGCGGAGCGCTAAAGGCCGGCCTAGCGGTTCGAATCCGAATCGCAACCATGTCGATGTCGGAAGTGTCGCCCAACTCGTCGCGCACCCAAGAGCCGAAAAGCGGCTACGCCGCGCAGCGCCTCCCCGAACAGCGCATGTGCCCGCCTAACCGCTGCAGCCTCTATAGCCGTCGCCATTTGATAGGAGTTCCGGGCATTCGCCTCAAGCGAAGCGCACCGGTGCGCGGGAGTCCTCGGCGCGGGTCTTCACGTCGATGAGCACGGTGCTGCCCTCCGCGTTCAGGCGCTTGGCCTCGGCGAGGGCTGGGGCCATCTCGGCGGCTTGGGCAACGCGGATGCCCTCGGCGCCCATGGCCTGGGCGAGGCCGGCGTAGTCGCCCTGCATGTGGGACACGCCGTATTTCTCCCGCGCCGTCGGGAAGCCGCCAGGGTAGGTGGCCATGATGCCGTTGTTGAGCACGATGGTGGTGATGGGGATGCCAGCGCGGGCGGAGGTCTCGAGGTCCAGGCCGGACATGCCGAAGGCGCCGTCGCCCATCAGGTTCACGCACATCCGCTCCGGGGCTGCCATCTTGGCGCCGATCATCAGCGGGATGGAGAAGCCGAGGTGCGTGGTCTTGCCCCAGCCGACGTAGCTGTGCGGCGTGGTGGCGGTGTAGAACGGCACGATCTGGTCCCGCGGCGCCCCGGCGTCGTGGGTGACCACGGTGCGTTCGCCGTCGAGCACCTGGTTCATCTCGTGGATCACGCGGTAGGGCGACAGCGGGCCGTCGTCGTTGGTCAGGTAGGGCTGCCACTGGGCCCGCCAGGCCGCCTGGGCCGCTGCAATCCGGGGGCGCACGCCGGTGTCTCGGCCGGTGTTGCCGATCAAGTCCCGCACGGCGTCGATCACGGCGGCGAGGGTCAGCTTGGCGTCGCCCACCAGGCCGATGTCGGCGGCGGTGTCCTTGTTGACTTCGTCCTCCGCGATCACGGCATGGATGAGGAACTTCTGCCGCGAGAACCGTTGCCCATAGGGCGTCGCGGTGAGCGACGTGCCCACCGCGAACAGCACGTCGCAGTCGTCCAGCCACTGGCGGGCCGGGCCAGCCGCGGTGGCGCCGCCGGCGCCGACGGAGAGCGGATGCCGCTCGTCGAAGGCGGACTTGCCGGGCATGGAGGTGTACACCGGCGCATCGAGCAGCTCCGCCAGGGTCCGAAGTTCCCCGGTGGCATCCGCCGCCATCACCCCTGCGCCGGCCCAGATCAGCGGCTCCTTGGCGTCCACCAGCTGCCGCGCAGCGTCGGCGACCGCGCCGGCCGCCGGGGCGTACAGCGCCGGCGTTGGGGAAACGTAGGGCGGCGCACCCTCCGGCATGGGCGCGTGGCACACGTCCGCTGGCATTTCCACCAGCACCGGGCCCGGCCGCCCGGAGCGCAGCGCGTGGAACGCCCGCCGCATGACGTTGCCGGTCTGGTCGGGGCGCATGACGACCTCCACCCGCTTGACAACCGGCGCCCAGGTGCGGGCGGCGACCGTGTTCGGGCGCACGAAGAACATGTCGAGGGGATTGCCGCCGGGCAGCGCCAGGATGGGCACGTTGTCCGCATTGGCCTGGGCCAGACCGCCCACCGCGTTCTCGGCCCCCGCCTGGGACTGCACCGCCACCACGCCGAAGCGCTTGCGGTCGGAAAGCCGCGAGTAGCCGTCCGCGGCCATCACGGCGCCGCGCTCGTGCCGGAACGCCACCGGCCTGATGCCCTCCTTGGCGACCGCCTCGATGAGCGGGTTGGAGGGGTAGCAGGCCAGCCAGCGCACACCCTCCTGCTTGAGGATGCGGGCGACGTATTCGACGCTGTTCATTCGGCGGCTCCGGGCGACAGGCGGCGAGGGCGAAGCAGGCATCATAACGCTGCGCCAACGGGCTCCTTTGCAGCTGCAGGCCGGACCGGGCGCGGGACATCCGACAGAAGCGCCCGCTTGCTGGCATCGGCGGGGCCGGGAGACGCCGCGCGGCCCGACAGGAGTTCTCTCGGCGTACAGACTCGGCGCGGACGAAGGACTCGCCGGCCGGTCGGCCGCTTGCGGGTCAGCTGCCGCGGGCTTCCCGCAGCAGCTCGCTCCCCGTGGCGCAGCGCACGATCGCCTCGCCCACCTCCATCAGGCGCTGCGGATCCGCCTCGGACGCCATGGCCGCCGCCAGACGATCCGCCGTCGCCGAGCCGAACCGCGCCGCCGCCTGGCGGCGCAGCAGCCGGCGCTCATGCTCCACTCCCTCTTCTCGGCCCAGGCTGATGCCCTGCTCGATGTAGGGCTTCGGCCACTGGGCCACGCGTTCTTCCAAGCTCACTGCCATCTCCTCCAGGTCCAGGTCTTCCGGCGGCCGCCCCAGCGCCCACAGCCAGTGCGCGAATGTCCGCCTCAGCTCGGCCTGGCCCGGTCCCAGCAGCGCCGCCAGCCGCCGCGTCGCCCGCGCCAGGTCCGCCGCCGAGCGGCTCTGCTCCAGCTGCGCCACCGCCCACGTCAGTTCGCGCAGCCTCAAATCCTCCGCCCGCGTCCGCCGCTCGTCAAGCACGAAGTGGCGCTGCGACGGCTGGCACGGCGCCAGCGCCGGCGGCGGCGCGGCGATCAGGTCGCGCATCTCGGTTGCCGGGCGCCAGGGCGCATCGCCGTTGTAGAGCACCACCGGCAGCACCGGCGGCAGGGCACCGGGCGCGACGCCGCCGCGGCGCAGCAGTTCGCCGTACAGCAGCGCCGTGTACTCCAGCACCCGCAGCGCCATGGCCGAGTCGGCGGCGGCCTGGAACTCCAGCATCACCAGCACGTGCAGCCAGCCGCCGGCTGAGGCTGTCGGTGCCCGCCCCCTAGGGTGCGCACTGCCCCGGGCACGCAACCGCCACGCCGTATCGCCGCGACGTTGCTGAAGTGCCTCGCCAACGTACTCGGTGGGGAGCTTCTCGAGGGTGCCGTAGTCGGCGTCGAGTTCGGCACTGTCGAACAGGCTGCGCAGCAGGTCCTCCACCATGCGGGGGAAGGCGTAGAGGCGCTTGTAGACCGAGTCGCTGCTCGGCGTTGGCGGGGCGTCGTCGTTCATGCGCGAACGCTACGCCGCCGCGGCGCGTGGGCGTGTGCGCCATCGTCCCCGGCGGACGTAGGAGATCGCCCCCTCGCGGCGCCGTCATCGCCATTGCCGCCCGGACCTCGACCGCCGGGCGGTGGCCGCAGGCGCAGGCGGTAGACTGGCCCCGTGGAGGAAGACCAGTGGCAGACGCTCCGGGAAGCAGCGGAGCGTCGGGATCTCCGCCCGCTGGCCCTCGTGCTGACGGCGCGGGGCATAGACAGCCGCATCGACTGGCAGGCCGGCACCTGGCGGCTGTGGGTGTCCAGTGAAGATGCGCCGGCGGCGGCGCGGGAGCTCGCCAGCTACGAGGGCGAGAACGCGGGTGCGCCGCCGGCGCTGGCGCCGGTGCTGGTGGACAGCGGATGGTGGGGCGTCGCCGCCTACCTGGCGGTCATCTGGACGACCATGGCCGCCGCGGCAAGCGCCACGTTCGGTTGGGATTGGGCGGGGCTCGGCGGCCTGCATGTCGCCGCGGTTCTGGACGGCGAGATCTGGCGCCTGGCCACCGCGCTGACGCTGCACGCGGACCTCGGCCACCTGGTGGCCAACTCCGTGTTCGGCGGCGTGTTCGGGCTGCTCGCCGGGCGCTACCTCGGCACCGGCCTCGCTTGGCTCGCCATCGTCCTCGGCGGCACGCTGGGCAACGCCGTCAACGCCCTGGTGCGGCCGGAGCACTTCGTCTCCATAGGCGCTTCGACGGCCACCTTCGCCGCCCTGGGGCTGGCCGGCGCCTTCCTTTGGCGCAGCGGCTACTTTCGCCGCCTGCCGTGGCAGCGCCGCTTCGCGCCGGTGTTCGCGGCCGTCGCTCTGTTCGCCTACACAGGCATCGGCGACGAACGCACGGACGTGGTCGCCCACCTCGCTGGCCTCGGCTGCGGCTTCCTGCTCGGCCTGTGGGTGGCGAAGACGCGGCTGCACCTCGTTGGCCCGCCGGCGCAGCGGTTCTTCGGCGGCGTGGCGGCAGCCTGGGTGGCCGGCGCCTGGCTGGTGGCGGCCTAAGCGTACCGCTAGAGTGCTATATGCTATTGCTTCATCACACGAGGTGGAGTCGATGGCGCAGACAGCGAAGTTGTTCTGGTCCGGGCGTTCCCAAGCGGTGCGTTTGCCCAAGGAGTTTCGTTTGGCAGGCAACGAGGTGCGCATCCGCAAGCAAGGCGCCGCCGTGATCCTAGAGCCGCTCGCCGCGGACTGGCGGTGGCTTGACGACATCGCCGGCAGGTTCTCCGAGGACTTCTTCCAGAACGGCCGCAACCAACCCGCGCTGCCGCCCAGGCGCGACATGGGCCCGGCATTTGAGTGATGCGTTATGTCCTGGACAGCGGCTTGATCTGAGTTAGGACATCGCACCCGCTCCTCAAGCCGCCTCGGCGGTACTCGGCGAAGGATGTTGCGCGTGGTTCTGGCACCGCCGATGCGACAGGTAATCCCGGCTTGGCCAAGTTCGTTGAGGGCGGTGAAGCGGCGTGCGGCGCTCAGTCCGCAGCGTCCGCATCGCCAACCGGCCCCTGCTCCCGCTGCGCCTCCATCGCCTTGGCGATCACGAACTGGCGAATCAGCTCCGCCTCGTCTTCGCTCAGCACGTCCGCGAAGGCGTCCATGCCCTTGTCGAGCAGCAGGCCGCCGCGCACGATGGCCTGGAACTTGGCGTGGACGTCGGCGCTCATCAGCCGCAGGTCCGCGTTCACCATGCCAACCGGCCCCAGGCCGTGGCACCACACGCAGTGTTCGTAGTAGAGCGCCCCGCCGGCCGCCACCTGCTCGTCGGTGGCCGCTAGCGCCGGCGGCGTCGGCATGGCCACCACCGGCGCGGCCGGCGCCGGCAGCAGGGCGTCGCCGCCCAGCTTGAACGCCAGCATCCGGCCGTCGTTGTAGCGGTTGCCGCCGCCGCCCACCTGCACCGCCAGGTACTGCTCGCCGTCGATCTCGTAGGTGATGGGTGCGCCGGCGTCGCCGTACACGGCGTGTTCCCACAGCAGCGTGCCGTCGCGGACGTCGTAGGCGGCGAACTGGCCGCCGCCGTCGCCTTGGAACACCACGCCACCGGCGGTGGCCAGCACCCCGCCGTTGTAGGGCGTCGCCCGCTCCACGCTCCACACCGCTTCGCCGGCGAGGGCATCGAACGCCTTGAGATAGCCCTTGGCCTCCGGCTGCGGCGGCGCCGCGGCCACCAGCTCGGCGTAGCGCGGGCCGAGCTCCACGCCCAGGCTGATGCTGGTGGTGCTGATTTCGTACTCGCCCGTGGCCTTGAAGGCATCCGGTAGGGAGTACAGCAGCGAGATGTCCTGCACCGCCAGGTAGGCGACGCCCAGCCCCGGGTCCACGGACATCGGCTGCCAGCTGTGGCCGCCGGAGTTGCCCGGCAGGATCCACGCCGGCGTCTCCTCGTAGCGCGTGGCGGGATCCTCCACCGGGCGGCCGGTGGCCATGTCGATGTGGGTGGCCCAGTTGACGGTGGCGTAGGGCGCGGCCCGGAGCAGGGTCCCGTCCTGCCGATCCAGCATGTAGAAGAAGCCGTTCTTGGGCGCTTGCAGCAGCACCTTGCGCATGGCCCCGTCCACTTCCAGATCGAGCAGCGCCATGTCCTGGGCGGCGTTGAAGTCCCAGTTGTCCCCCGGCGTCGTCTGGTAGAACCAGTTCATGCGCCCGGTGTGGGGGTTCAGCGACAGAATGCCGCCCAGGAAGTGGTTGTCGCCCCCGTCCGGCGAGCGAATGGCCTGCGGCCAGGGGGCGCCGTTGCCGGTGCCGACCAGCAGCTGGTCGAAATCCGCGTCGTAGACGATGGCGTTCCACGGCGTGCCGCCGCCGCCGAACTTCCACCACTCGCCGCTCCAGGTCCTGGCGGCGGCTTCGAGCTCCGGGTGCTCGAAAGGCAGCGACGGATCCCCCGGCACCATGAAGAACCGCCAGGCCAGGTCGCCGGTTTCGGCGTCGTAGGCGGAGAGGTAGCCGCGCAGCCCGAACTCGGAACTGCTCTGGCCAATGAACACCTTGCCATGCACGGCGCGGGGAGCGCCGGTGATCGTGTACGGATTGTTCGTGGGACGGTGGCTGGTGTCCACCTCCCACACCTTCTCGCCGGTGGCCAGGTTCAGCGCCAGGAGGCGGGCGTCGAAGGTGGCGAAATAGAGCTTGCCCCGGTACGCGGCCATGCCCCGGTTGATGGCGCCGCCGCAGCAGGCGTAGCGCATGGAGCGCCGGTCCGTCTGCGGATCGTAGCGCCAGAGTTCGGCACCGGTGGCGGCGTCCACGGCGTAGGCGACGCTCCACGGGTCCGTGAAGAACATGATGCCGTCGATCACCAGCGGCGTGCTCTGGGCGCGGTGGCGGTTGCCCAAGTTCTTGAACCAGGCGAGGCCCAGGTTCGCCACCGTGTCGCGGTTGATCTGGTCAAGCGATGGAAACCGCAGTTCGTCGTAGGTTTGGCCGTGGGCGATCCAGCTGCCCGGCTCGGCATCGGCGGCGGCCAGTATCCGCGCCTCGTCCACCCAGCCCGGCCCGCCGGCGATGGATTCGACCGGCGGATTCGGCCCGGGCCAACGCACGAAGTAGGCGATGGTCAGAAAGACGAGGACGAACACCGCCACGACCGTCACGGTCTGCCAAGTGCCGAAGCCGCGCGAACCGCCCTGCATGCCGCTTGCTCCGCCCATGCCGCCTCCTGTCGCTGCCGTCTTGATCCTTGCCCTATGCTACTACGCGCAACGCCGGGCGGGTGCCGACCACTGGGCGGCCGGCATGCGCGGGCGGCGGCGGGGAGAGGCCGATGGACCTAGCGGACAGGCATGTGATCGTCACCGGCGCCGCCAGCGGCATCGGCGCCGCGGCGGCGCGGGAGTTCGCCCGCTTGGGCGCCCAGGTGGTGGCGGCGGACATCGACGCCGACGGCGCCCGCCGCGTCGCGGCCGAAGTGGGCGGCCTGGCGGTGCGATGCGACGTCGGCGCCGAGGCGGACGTCGACGCCCTGGTCGCGGAGGCGGAGCGAACGTACGGGCCCGTGGACCTGTTCTTCTCCAACGCCGGCGTCGCCAGCGGCGGCTCGCCCCTCGACACTTCCATCGACGTCTGGCAGCACCAGTGGCAGGTGAACGTCATGGCGCACGTCTACGCGGTGCGGGCGGTGCTGCCGTCCATGCTGGCGCGGGAGTCCGGCTATCTGCTGCACACCGCGTCCATGGCCGGGATTCTCACCACCCACGGCAACCTGCCCTACGCCGCCACCAAGCATGCGGTGGTGGGCCTCGCGGAGTGGCTCGCCATCACCTACCACGACAAGGGCATTCGCGTGTCGCTGCTGGCGCCGCTGGGCGTCAACACGCCCATGCTCGGCGGTGCCGTCGCCGGCTTCGCCAGCAACGCCGCCGGGCCCGTCAAGGAGCCGGAGGAGGTCGCCCGCATGGTCGCGGACGCCGTTCTCGAGGAGCGCTTTCTCATCCTGACGGACCCCATCGCGCAAACCTGGATGGACCGCAAAGCCGCGGACCTGGAGCGCTGGCTGCACGGCATGCGCCGGCTGCAGGCGAAGATCGAGGCCGCCCAAGACGCCTAGGCCAGAGGAACGCCACACCTTTTGATCGCGTTTTGACGCAACGCTTGGGCGAGCTAGGTTAGACACATGAATCCCCAACTAAAACAACGGGTTATGTGCCATTCAACATTTGATCGAGTTTTGATTACACCATGAATGGGCCGTCTCGGGAGCAGCAGGCGCCACGCCTCCTCGCCTTGATCGACGAGCTGCGAGCCCAAGCGGCGGAGTCGGCGCTGACGGAGTTCAAGGCGAACTACGCCGACCCGGCCATGGTCGGCAGGCTGATCTCCGCCATCGCCAACGCAGCCCGCATCGAGGAGAGGGACTCTGGCTACGTCGTCTGGGGCGTCCGCGATGCCGACCATGCAGTGGTCGGCACGGCATTCGACCCGCGTACGGCGAAGCGGGCGCTGTGGGAAGCGCTACGCCCCTACGCTTGGGAGACAGGCGTTGCCCAGCCGTTCGTCAACGATGGCGAGGTGCTTAAGCAGCTGGATTTCGAGAGCTACTTCGAGCTGCTCCGATTGCCGACGCCTAGCGGGACCAGTGGCATCCTCTCCGCGCTGGAGCAGGACCGGCTGATCTCGCGGGACGTGGGCGGCAGGTGGAACATCAGCAACCTCGGCGCCATCGTGATCGCCAGGGACCTGCGCGACTTCGGCCCGGGACTGGCGCGCAAGGCCATCCGACTCGTGGTCTACGATGGCGACGGCCGCACGGCCACGGTGACCCATCGAGACGACTTCTTTCCTGGCTACGCCACTGGCTTCGAGGACTTCAATACGCATGTGAACATCCTGCTGCCGGCGCCCGAAGACGGCCGGTCGCCAATCCGGGAAGCACAGGCTCTCGTGCCGCCGGTGGCCGTCCGCGAACTCGTCGCCAACGCGCTGATCCACCAGGACATGACGATCCGCGGCGCAGGGCCGACGATAGAGCTGTTCAGAGACCGGCTGGAAATCACCAATCCGGGCGCTCCGCTGGTGTCCCCGGAGCGATTCATCGACTACCCGCCGCGTTCGCGCAACGAGCAGCTGGCGTCCCTCATGCGCCGCTTCGGGTTGTGCGAGGAACTCGGCACAGGCGTCGACAAGGCGATAGCCGCCGCCGAGCACGGATGCCTGCCGCCGCCCGAGTTCAGGGCCGAGGCGAACGCTGCTACCCGGACGATACTGTTCGGCGCACGGCGGTTCGCGGAGATGACGCTGGAGGAACGGCAGCGCGCCTGCTATCAGCACGCAGTGCTGCGCTATCTCGACGGCAGCCGCATGCGCAACTCGACGCTGCGCGAACGTCTCGGCGTGGCAGGGCGAAATTCGGCGCAGATATCAGGCGTGATCCGCCATGCCCTCAAGGCCGAACTGATCCGTCCCGCCGACCCCGCCCGACCGAGGTCCGGCTACGTGCCGTTTTGGGCGTAGCTCTTGGAGGCGGCAAGGGCAGTACCGCTTCCAACGTACTGTCCCGTCACCGAAGGTTCTGCAAGCCTCCGGTTTTGACGGAGTTTTGATTCCAAGCCCCACTTGCCCGGTTTCTAGAGAGATTCTCTAGCATATTTTCTTTGTAAATCAATAATTTGGGAACATGCACAACATTTGACGGCGTTTTGATCGCTGTCGGTCCCGTCGTCCCCAATGTGCGCCCCCGCCGCCTACCGGCCGCTGGCGCGCAGGTGCCCGGGGGTGGAGACGCGCTCCACCAGTTCGAACGCCAGCTCGGTGACGACGGCGAGCACCGCGGCGGGAATCGCGCCTTCGAGAATCAGTCCGGTGTCGTTCAGCGCCAGCCCCGTGACAATGGGATCGCCGAGGCCGCCAGCACCGATGAACGCCGCCAAGGTGGCGGTGCCGATGCCGATGACCGCAGCGGTGCGCACGCCGGCGAGAATGCTCGGCATCGCCAGCGGCACGAACACGTGGCGGAGCTGCTGCGCTGGCGTCAGTCCCATCGCCACTGCCACCCGCCGCAGGGTGGGATCGATGCCGGTCAGCGCCGTGACGGCGTTGCGCAGCACCGGCAGCAGGGCGTAGAGGAACAGCGCCACCACCGCCGGCAGCACGCCGATGCCGGTCAAGGGAATCAGCAGCGCCAGGAGCGCGATCGACGGGATGGTCTGCAACAGCCCGGCGACGTAGACGGCGGCGCGGGACAGAAAGGGGATCCGGAAGATGGCCACCGCGACCAGCACCGCCGCCAGCGTCGCCGGGAAGATCGCCCACGCCACCAGTTCCAAGTGGCGGCCGGTATTGGCGGCCAGCCGCCGCCAGGCGTCGTCGCGAACCGCCGTTCGCGCCGGCGCGGCCGTGCCGGCGCCTGTCTGCGCGATCTGCGCGACGTAGCGGGCCGCCACGCTCTCGATGCTCTCGCCGCCGATGGCGGCTGCATTGAGGCTGCGCATTTCGGTGGCATCCAACGTCCCGGCGACCTGGGCGATGGCCGCCCGGGCGGCGACGGGCACGTCCGCCCGCACCAAGGGCACGGCCAGGTACGCCGGGAAGAAGCCCAGATCGTCCTCGAGCACCGTCAACGGGTAGCGGGCGAGTTCGCCATCGGTGGAGTAGGCGTCGGTGGCGTCGATGGCGCCGTCGACGATGGCCTGGTAGGCCAGCGCGTGTTCGATTCCCGTTGGCGTCTGCGGCAGTCCGTAGCGGGGCTTGAGGCCCGGCCAGCCGTCGCGCCGCTCGATGAACTCGTGGGAGAACGCCAGCCGCAGGTCCGGCCAGGCCGCGAGGTCCGAGACGCGCGCCAGGCCATGCGCCGCGGCCACCGGCGCGGCGACCGCGATGGCGTAGGTGTTGTTGAAGCCCAGCGGCGGCAGCATCTCCACGCCGTCCCGGGCCAGCGCCACCGTCAGCCGATCCCGGGTCGGATTGTCGATGGTCTTGATGCTGCCGATGATGGTGCCGGTGTACTCCACGTAGACGTCCACCTCGCCGGCGGCCAGGGCGTCGTAGCAGATCTTGGTGCCGCCAAGGCCGAGCTTGTGTTCCACCTCGAAGCCGGCGCTGGCGAGGAGCTGCGCCAGGGCTTCGCCGAGGATGTAGCTCTCGGTGAAGTTCTTGCTCGCGACGACGATTGGCCTGGCGCCGGTTTCCGCTTGCGCGACTGGACCGGCGAGGCCAGCCGCCACCGCCAGTCCAGCGAGGGCAGCCAGAGCGCGCCGCCCGACCGTCGGCTTCACGCCGCCACCGTCAGCATCTTGCGGACGAAGTCGGTGGCCGGGGCCGCGGCCACCTCGCCGGTGGCGCCGGCCTGCACGATGCCGCCGTCGCCCATCACCACCAGATGGTCCGCCAGCCGCAGCGCTTCGCGCATGTCGTGGGTGACCAGCAGGATGCTGGCGCGTTCGTGTTCCCGCAGCCGCTCGAACTGTTCGTAGATGTCGCTGCGGGTGACCGGGTCGATGGCGGAGAAGGGCTCGTCGAGCAGCAGCAGCGGCGGGCGCAGCATCAGCGCCCGGCACAGCCCCACGCGGTGCTGCTGGCCGCCGGAGAGCTGGTGGGGGTAGCGGTCCTCGAGACCGTCCGGCAGGCCCGCCAGCTCGAACAGCTCCTGCCGACGTGCCCTGGTGGCCGCCGCATCCCAACGGGCGATGCGCGCCGGCAGGTCCGCGTTCTCGGCGATGGTGAGATGCGGGAACAGCCCAGCGCCCTGCACGGCGTAGCCGATGCGGCGCCGGAAGCGCTCCACGCCGGCCGTCGGCACGTCCTCGCCGAGCACCCGCACACGGCCCTCGTCCGGGCGGTGGACGGCGTTGACGAGCTGCAGCAGCGTCGTCTTGCCGCACCCGCTCGGCCCCACGATGGCCGTGGTGCGTTCCGGCGGCAGCGCCAGATCCACGCCGCGCAGCACCCAGCCGCCGTTCGCTGCGCCGGGGAAGCGCTTGCCGACGCTGTCGAAGGCGACGACCGGTCCCGGGCCCTGCCCGCTCACGTCGTCCACGGAGCCATCATACGGGGCGAACTCCGCATCCGCCGGTGCCGAGAGTGTGCGACGGGGCCACGGCGGTGTTCGACACGGACTCGAGCCACCGCCATCGCCCCCCCAGTCTCGGCCAGCCTGAAAAACTAGACGCTCCCACAGGATGATGCTAGATTGAGGTTCCCTATGCTCTAAGCAGCCAGCAGCCGGTTCTTGAGATCCCCCTCACCCGCCGCAAACTGGCCATAACGTGCTAGCAACGCCGTGGGCTATGCCTAGTCCTAGTAGGGCTATGCCTGCTGCCGCGTTCGCGTGTTTCGCGCTGGGCGTACTCGGCTATGGCAGCGCACTCGCGTGGTACACGCTGGTCAGCTTCGATTTGGTCAACCTCGTACGCGACGGATACATTGACGACGCCTACTACTACTTCCAGATCGCCAAGCACATGGCGGCTGGGCACTTCTCGACGTTCGATGGCGGCATCACGCAGACCAACGGCTACCACCCGCTGTGGATGCTCATGCTGGTGCCGTTCTATTGGTTGTTCGACGCAGAGACTGCGCTGTTTGCCATCAAGGCGTTCGAGATCGTTCTCGTGTCGATGGGCGTCCTGCTGGTCGCCTTCGCAGTGCGACTGGCAGGGCTGCCGTGGATTCTGCTGTTTTCCGTGCTGCCGACCATCTATGCCACACTAGGAATGCTGCTGGGCATGGAAGCCGCAGCCGGCCTGCTTGCGCTCGGCGGATTCTTCGTCTCCGTGGTGCTGTTCATGCGCGATGCGGCCCGCTTTCGCCTGGCCCTCGCGGGTACCGCCTTCCTCCTTCCCTGGGTGCGCTTGGAGTACATGGCCATCTCGTTGTTCGCAACGGCGGCCTTGTGCTACCTGTCCGCGTGGGTGCGCGGGCAGCAGCACAAACGGCGCACCTGGATGGGGCCGCAGGCGGTGCCCCTGCTCGGCGCGGTTCTTGGCACCCTAGCCTACTTCATCTACAACAGTGTCGTCTTTGGAGGCGCTGTTCCCGTCAGCGGCGTCGTGAAAGTCGCCTGGTCCGCTGCCTACGATCCGAGCGAGGATCTGCCCGGCACCGTCGCTCGGTTGGTGGAGGCGGCCCGGTGGCATGCGCTACTTGCGGTCGAACTTCTGATCTACTTGGGCACGTTGCTGGCCGTGCCGGCCATTCGTCGTCGCGTCTTTGCGGATCGCGCGGTAGAAGCGCGGCTGGTGGCGGCCGTGCTGATCTTCGCGCTGGCGTTGTGCTTAGAGACGGTGGTCGTCCACTTGCGCCATGCGCTGTTCGTTTCCCCGGACATCGCAGGGTACAGTTACTGGTACTTTGTGCCCGGCTATTTGGGTCTGGCGCTAGCGGTCCCGGTTCGGTGCTATGTGGCCATTGCCCTGCTCAGGCTGTTCGCACCGCAGGGGCTGGCTCGGCGCCTTGGCGTTCTCGGCATCGTCGCAACAGGGCTGGTGTTCGTCTTCGACAGATCGATCCTAGCCGATCCGTTCAGATTCGTCCGGGCCAAGGCCGATTCGACCGCCATCCAACATTCCCTGCCCATCATGTCGTACCTCGGCATCCTGGCGATCAACCCGGTGCTGCCGCGCGATGCGGTGCTGGGCTCTTGGAGTGCTGGCGTGATCGGCTACTTTTCCGCCGTGCCGGTGGTCAACCTTGATGGACTGGCCAACTCCTACACCTACTTTGCGGCCACCGAGGCCGGCGAGGCGGCGGTCACGCAGATGCTGGACTCCTTCGGCATCACCCACATCGTGGACGGCTACGATGCGGCGGTCACGACAGACCGGCTGATGTTCTCTGGTCATCGGGTGATCGACGGCGAACGGGAGATCATGTTGAAGATGTGGAGATGGAGGACGCCCGCAGAGCGGCAAGGTCCGCCAGTGCCCGAAGCACGGCGCGCTCCTTAGCGTCCTCCGTCCCGGCTTCAAGGGCCGCGATCTGTCTCCGATACTCGGCCAAGGACGGCCGGGACCCGAATCCAGACGCCAAGCAACCCGCCACATGGCGTTCCCAGTCGGCGCGGTCCGCGGCGCTCGCGTCATCCGGCCGCAGCCGTGCCAGAAGGCGCAGCCGCAATGTCGCCAGACGCGGATCCCTCGGTTCGTCCTGCGGCCACGGGGCCGCGTTGGCCAAGGCCTGCTGCAAGCGTTCCATGCGCCTCCGATCGTCGTCCTCCAGAAAGCCGTCGTAAAGAGCGAACTCCGGGTCCGCCGGCGCCTGCCGGGGAGATTCGCGCTCGTAGACGGCCGCCAGCTTCTCCGCCAGCCCGGATGTCGCCGCTAGCTGGTCGCGCCGTCGCCGAACTGCGTCCATGTCCAGCTGCAACCGCCGCGCATCCTCGGGGCGCACCACCTCGACCGGCGCCAGGAACGGGCAGCGGTTGGTCACCACCACCTTCAACGGCGGCCGATCCGCCGGCGGCTGCTCGGCGGCGTCGTCCGCCGGGGCGAACAACCGTTCGCGCAGTTCGACGACGTCGCACTCGATGAGCGGCGCCACGTCCTGCGCCAGGTCCGCGACGATCAGCCGCGCCGGCACGGCCGGATGCTCCGCCACGGAAACCACCGGCGCCAGGCACCGGCGGGCGCTGGCGAAGCGCCCGGAGACATGGGCGCAGATGCGCTTGCCGAGCGGAAGCAGCAGTTCTCGGGCGGCGTCCCGGCGGCGATTGGCCAAGGCGTAGCGCCACAGCTTGGGCTGCGCATCCTTCAGCAGCCCCGCCAAGGCGATGGTGGCGGCCACGTCGCCCCGGGCGTCGTGGGGCTGGTGGTGGCGGATGCCGTTGGCGGCGCAGAGCCGCTCGAGCCGAAAAGTCGGGTCGCCGTCCTCCTCGGGCCAGCGCACGCCGCTAGGGCGCAACGCGCAGGCGGCCCTTGCGACGTCGATCAAGTCCCAGCGGGAGTTGCCGTTCTGCCACTCCCTGGCGTAGGGATCGAACAGGTTGCGGTACAGGCCGTAGCGCAGGAACTCGTCGTCGAACCGCAGGTTGTTGTAGCCAGCGACGCAGGTGTCGGGCTGGGCCAGGAACTCGCTCTGCGCATGGCGGAGCACCTGCCACTCGTCCTCGCCGTTGGCCTGCACCCACTGCGGCGTGAGGCCGGTTACCAGACAGGCCTCGGGGTGCGGCAGAACGTCCGGCCCGAGGCGCGCCCACGCCACCGTCGGCTCGCCCACGGGGCGCAGGTCCGCGTCCGTGCGCTGGCCCGCGAACTGCATGATGCGGTCGCTGGCCGGGTCCGTGCCGGAGGTTTCCAGGTCGTACCAGAAGAAGCTCTCCGGCAGCGCTTGGTCCGCCCTCATGTCGGCGCGCCTGGGGGTCGGGCGCAGGGCAGCGGCGGGTGCGGCGCACGGCGGGGAGTTCGGCGTTCCCGCAAGGCGCCAAGCCGAATGTCGCGCTGGGCGCGGGCTTCGGCAGCCAGCCGACGCACCGCGCCGTAGAAGCGCGGCCAATCTTCGCCGTGGTCCTCGAACAGCGCCGCAAAGGCCGGCTGCCAGCCTTCGTAGGTTCCTGCCAGCGCCAGGCGGGCGTTGTTGTAGGGCTTCGCCATGGCGGCATCGAAGGCGCCAGCGCCGAGCACCGCCCGGTGCCGATCGTAGCAGCGGCGCATGGCGGCCAGCGCAGACGCCTTGCGCTGCCGCTTGGCTGGCGGCGGCAGCGGCTGGCGGTAGAGGGCAGCCAGCTGGCCGCGCCAGGATGCGAGGAAGCCGGCGTAGGCGGCTGCCGCGTCCCGCCGGGCCTGGTAGGCGGCCGCGTCGCCGCCTCGTTCTGCCAGCCACTGCCTGGTGCCGGCATGGCCGACGAAGTCCGCGAAGGATTCGTTGAAGGCGGAGTCGCCCCGGACGTAGACCGCCTGGTGGGCCAGTTCGTGGAAGAGCAGTGCCGCAAGCGCTGCATCGTCGTAGCGCAGGAACGACGAGAACACCGGATCCGCGAACCAGCCGAGCGTGGAGTACGCCGCTGCGCCGCCGACATGCACGTCGTAGCCCTTCGCCGCCAGCCGCTCCGCCTCGCGCCGTGCGCCGCGCTCGGAGAAGTAGCCGCGGTAGACGGCGCAGCCGACGACGGGATAGCAGCGCGGCAGCGCCTCGACCTCGAACTCGCCGGCCGCGACCACGGTCCACACCGGAACGCCATCCACCTCGACGTAGCTGCGGTAGCTGCCGTCCGCGTCCAGCGCGAGGGCCGTCTCGGCGTAGCGCACCAGGTCGCGAACCCGCCGAAGCCCGGCGGCGACGGCTGGCGCCGTGGCGGGATCGTCGATCACTGCCTGGGCATCCTTGCGGGCAAGCAGCAGGGAAGCCTGGCCGCCGATCGCTTGCGCGTAGAACTCCACCGTGGCGCAACCGGCCAGTGCCAAGCAGCCCGCCAGCGCCAAGGCGCCGGCCGCGCCGGCAGCGGCGGACTTGGGTGGCGGCCGATGGCGCTGCATGGCGCCATGCTATCTTGCCCGCGGCTGGGCTGCCGGACCGATGGTGGCGGCGATGGCCTTGGAGCTGCTTTGGGCAGAACGGCAATGGCGCCGGCAATCGAAGCGGCGCGCGGTGCGACCGCGCTGGCCTTCATCGCGCTCAGCACGGTGTTCTGGAGCCTCGGCGTCTACGTGTTCGCGGCCCTTCGGCCGCTGTGCCCGGCGAGGGGGCGCAAGGCCATCGGCAGCGCCATGTTCCGGGCCGTGGACGGCTGGGTGATCGGCGTGCGGGCCATGGCCCGCTGCCTCGGCATGGCGCGCATCGATGCGGAGCTGCCGGCCGGCCTCGAGCGCGACGGCTGGTATCTGGTGATCTGCAACCACCGCAGCTGGGCGGACATCCTGGTGCTGACGTTCGCCTTCCAAGGGCGCATCCCGCAGTTCAAGTTCCTCACCAAGCGGCAGATCCTCTGGGTGCCGTTCATTGGCCTGGCGCTGATGCTGCTGGGATTCCCCCTGCTGCGGCGCTACAGCCGCGGGCAGCTGGCGGCGCAGCCGGCGCTGCGCGAGCGGGACCGCGCGGCGCTGCGGCGGGCATGCGCCGGCTTTCGGGAGCGGCCCACGAGCGTGCTCGCGTTCGTGGAAGGCACGCGCTTCACGATGGCGAAACGCGAACGGCAGCGCGGGCCCTACCGGCACCTGCTGCCGCCGCGCAGCGGCGGCGCCGCCATGACCCTGGCGGAGCTCGGCGACCGCTTGGCTGGCATCGTCGACGCCACCATCTTCTACCCGGGGCCGGCGCCGACGTTCTGGGAGTTCCTGTGCGGCCGCTGTCCGGCGGTGCGCTTGCGGGCGACGCTGCTGCCGCCTACGGACCCACCCGGCACCGACCGGGATGCCGTTGCCGACTGGCTGCGGGCGCGTTGGCAACGCAAGGACGCGCTGCTGTCCGCGGCGGAAGACGGACCGCGGGCCGAGGCGCAACGGCCAGCCCGATGACCGATGAGCCCGGCGGCCCGGGTGCCGATCAGGGCCATCGTGCCAGGCGGCTTGGGTACGAGCGGAGAGGGCCTACAGGGTCGGCGGGCCAGGCTGAGGAGCCCGGTCTTCCACGGCGATGCGCAGGGCCCGAATGTCCGCGGAGAGCTGGGCGCGCTGGGCGTCGAAGGCGCTGATGGCCTGCTCGTTCTCCCGCACCCGCGCCTCGAGCCCGGCCTTGAGGCCGGCGGCGATCTGCGAGGCTGCGTTCACCTTGTCCACGAGGTCCCGCTGCTGGCGCACGAGGCGCTGCAGGCTGGTGTCCAGTGCCATCACCCGATCCGCCACCTCCTGCTGCCGGCCGACGGATGCGTCCAGGCGCGCCACCGCGCTCTTCAGCCCGGCGAGGTCCGCCTCGGCGCTGTCGAGGTTGGTGGCGACCTTTCCCAAGTTGTCGCGATTCGCTTCTATCCAGCCGCGATTGCGCTTGTTGCCGATGTCCCACAGCTTGCGGATCTCGGATTCCCAGAACGAGAGCTGCTTGCTGGTGTCCGCATCCGCTTCGGAGAGCGTCTCGTCGGTCAGGCGCAGCCGATCTTCGAGGCGCGCGATGCGCTGCTCGGCACCGCTCAGGGCGGCCGTGGTGCGCTGCAGCTGCTCCTGCTGCGCGAAGATGAACCAGCCGGCGCCGGCGAGACCAATGACCAGCAGCGTAGTGACTGCGTACAGCAGCGGCCCGCCGCCGGACGAATCGCGCCCACGGGAGCGACGCGAGCCGCGGTGGGCCCGCCCTGGATCGGCGGCGATGGCGCCGGAGCGGACGGCCTCGGCCACTTGCGTCTTCCGCACCGTTGCTAAAGGGACACAAGGGAGACTAGCCCGCAAACCACCGCTTCACAAGCCCATGTACGGGATCAGCCATCTTCCGCCGGGGCGGCGCGCACTGAGGATGCCTTGGGCACGGCGGGGCCATCCTGCCGTCAGGCGGCGTCGGCCTGGTCCATGAGGCCGTAGCCGAAGTAGGCCAAGTCGCTGCGCCGGGTGCGGAACACCTGGTTGAAGGCGGCTATCTGGGCGCTGTCGAGGCGCTCGATCTGCCCGGCGTTCATGTCCGTCGGCGGGCTGTCGTATTCCTTGACCCGGCGACGTGCGGACAGATCGAGATCGTCGAGGGCCGGTACCAAGGCGCGAACGCTCTCCTCGGCGCCGCCGGGGTCCGTGCATATGTATTCGTAGGTTGCAAGCACGCCCCGATCCCCGTGCCCTTCCACATTGCGGCGCTGCCACCGCAAGCAGTTGGCGATGTGGGTGGCGGCGACTCTCTCCAAACGGAGCCCATCCTGCACGCGCCGGCCATCTTCCCACCTCGCACTTGGGAAGCTCAGCCGGTAGCGTCGGCAAATGCCCTCGCAGGCGGCGTAGGGGTTGCGCACGACGAACAGGAAGCGGGCCTCCGGAAAGTGCCGGCGCAGCTCGTCGACGCAAAGCAGGAACGTCGGCGCCTTGGCGACGAACACCGTGGCCGCCGGATCGTGGGCATAGGCGTAGGCGTACCAGGCCGCCCGCGTCCGCGGCCAGTCGAAGGCGCCGGGGCTGCTCAGTTCGTCGATCCAACCCTGCCTGCTCGCCCAGATCCAGCGCGCCGGAGGGGTGCCTGGCGCCGGCGTCCAGACCGTCGATGGGCCTACGAAACCCGGCATCGCGTGGCCTTCGCGCATCAGGTTCCAAGTGCGCCGGCTGGCGGCCAGCGCTTCCTTCAGAAGCGTCGAGCCGCTGTTGTTCGGGCAGATGACGAACAGATGCGTGGCGACCTGGCGCCTCAGCCTGTCCACGGCCGCCTGCCACCGCAGGTCCTCCAGCAGGTTTCCCGGCAGCGTCGCCTTTCTGAAGAAGCGGACGGCGCTCATCCTGCTCCTCCGCGCCGCGGGCCCGGTTTCGGGCGATGGAACCGCCGGGCAGCGCAAACCGTGCCCGACCGAGACGTCGAACGGTGGTAGCGATCGCCGGCCCTGTTGCTGGCGCCAAGCGCCGGCACGGCCGCGAGGCTGCGACCGTGGCCGGCTCGGCGACGTGCCGGCTAGAAGCTCGCCAGGATCGCCATCGCGATGGTCAGCACCACGCTGGAACCGATCACGCCCTTGACGCTGGTGATGGGGCCGGTCTTGCCCCACAGCGCGTTGGCCTCGATGGCCAGGATCACGACGAGGCCGATCCAGAAGCCGGCGGTGGCCCAGTTGCCCGCGCCCATGGTGAAGTGGCCGTGGGAGACCATGAAGAACACCATCGGCAACGAAAACAGCGTGTTGGTGCGAGACGCCAGCAGCGCCTTCGCCGCCGCCGCGCCCTGTTCGGGATCCGCTTCGCCGCCGGCGGCCACCGCCTCGTTGGAGGCGATGACGACCTTCTGGTTGGGCCAGATCACGAACCACACGTTCAGGAACATCAGGGTCGCCATCGCGGCGCCGAGCAGGATGCCCCCGGACAGGCCGGCCATGATGTAGACGAGCAGCACCACGCCGGTGATGAACGTCATCATCGCCGCCCAGCGGAACCACCACAGGGCCTTCGGCACCAGCTTGGTGAAGGCGTCCACCTTGGCTGCGTCCGACGCCGCGGCCATGTAGCCGCCCTGCACGAAGTTGAAGTAGTACAAGAGGCCTATCCAAGCGATGCCGAACACCACATGGCCCCAGCGGAACAGGAACTGCAACAGTTCTGCGAATTCCATCGAGCTCTCCCCTAGTGGACTGGCAGACGCCGCGACTATAGCAGACGCCTGCTTCGTGCCTGCGCGCTGGCGGACGCCGCGCGTTGGCGGGTCGCGACAGCCTCAGGCGGTCGCCGATCGGAAGGGAGAGCGAACGGAAGGCGGCAAGAAAACATCGCGGCCCGCCTGGGCTGGCAGGCCGCGACCGGCTGGCGTTCTGGTCCCCGAGGCGTTTGCCTCGACGGACAAGCGCCGCCAGCCGTTGCGGACGGCTGCTACATCATGCCGTCCATGCCGCCCATGCCGCCGCCGGGCATGCCGCCGCCAGCCGCCGGGGGGTTGTCTTCCGGCAACTCGCTCACCATCGCCTCGGTGGTGATCATCAGCCCGGCGATGGAAGCCGCCGCCTGCAGCGCCGTGCGCGTCACCTTGGCGGGGTCCGGGATGCCGAGTTCGATCATGTCTCCGTACTCGCCGGTGGCGCCGTCGTAGCCGCTGTTGCCTTTGAGACCGCGCACCTTGTCGTACACCACCGCCGGCTCGTCGCCGGCGTTCTGGGCGATCTGGCGCAGCGGCGAAGACATGGCGCGCATGGCGATCTGGATGCCGACGTTCTGGTCCTCGTTGCTGCCGGTGAGGCCGTCGATCTGCTGCAGGGCGCGAACCAAAGCGACGCCGCCGCCGGCGACGATGCCCTCCTCCACCGCGGCGCGGGTGGAGTGCAGCGCGTCTTCGGTGCGCGCCTGCTTCTCCTTCATCTCCACTTCCGTGGCTGCGCCCACCTTGATCACGGCAACGCCGCCGGCCAGCTTGGCCAGCCGCTCTTGCAGCTTCTCGCGGTCGTAGTCCGAGGTGGTCTCCTCGATCTCGGCGCGGATCTGCTTGATGCGGCCTTCGATGTCGGCCTTGGCGCCGGCGCCGTCGACGATGGTGGTGTTCTCCTTGGTGGCGGAGACCCGCTTGGCGGTGCCGAGGTCGTCGAGGGAGGCACCTTCGAGGGTGAGGCCCACTTCCTCGGAGATCACGGTGCCGCCGGTGAGGATGGCGATGTCCTGCAGCATGGCCTTGCGGCGATCGCCGAAGCCGGGGGCCTTGGCGGCGGCGATCTTTACGATGCCGCGCATGTTGTTCACCACCAGCGTGGCCAGCGCCTCGCCTTCGATGTCCTCGGCGACCACCATCAGCGGCTTGCCCGCCTTGGCGACGTTCTCCAGGATCGGCAGCATGTCCCGAATGTTGGAGATCTTCTTGTCGCAGAGGAGCAGGTAGGGGTCCTCGAGCTCGGCGGACATGGAGTCCTGGTTGTTGATGAAGTAGGGCGACAGGTAGCCGCGGTCGAACTGCATGCCCTCGACCACCTCGAGCTCGTTCTCGAGGCCGCTGCCCTGCTCCACGGTGATCACGCCTTCCTTGCCCACCTTGTCCATCGCGTCGGCGATGATGGTGCCGATCTCGGTGTCGTTGTTGGCCGAGACGGTGCCCACCTGGGCGATGGCCTTGGAGTCCTCGCAGGGCGTGGACATGTCGCCGAGCTTCTCCACCGCGGCGCTGACGGCCTTGTCGATGCCGCGCTTCAGGTCCATCGGGTTCATGCCTGCGGCCACGGACTTGAGGCCCTCGGCGAGCATGGACTGCGCCAGCACGGTGGCGGTGGTGGTGCCGTCGCCGGCTTCGTCGGAGGTCTTGCTGGCCACCTCCTTCAGCATCTGGGCGCCCATGTTCTCGAACTTGTCCTTCAGCTCGACCTCCTTGGCCACGGAGACGCCGTCCTTGGTGACGGTGGGGGCGCCGAAGGATTTGTCCAGCACGACGTTGCGGCCCTTGGGCCCGAGGGTGACCTTGACGGCGTTCGCCAAGGTGTTGACGCCGGACAGCAGGCGGCTGCGCGCGTCGTCACCGAACTGTACGTCTTTTGCGCTCATGGTTCTGATTCCTCCTGTGCAGTTGCGCCAATCAGCCTTCGAGCACGCCGAAGATCTCGTTCTCGGAGAGGATCAGGAGCTCCTCGCCTTCGATCTTCACCGTGCTGCCGGCGTATTGGCCGAAGATGATCTTGTCGCCGACTTTGACGTCCAGCGCCTGCCGGTTGCCGTCGTCGTCCTTCTTGCCCGGCCCGACCGCGAGGATTTCGCCCTGCGAGGGCTTCTCCGAGGCGGTGTCGGGCAGGACGATGCCGCCGGCGGACACGGCGTCCTCCTCGATGCGGCGCACGACCGCGCGGTCGTGCAGGGGGCGGATGTTCATGATGGCTTTCCTCCCAAGTGCCAGTGGTCCCATGTGCCGCCTGCCGCCCAGCGCCGTTCGGCACTGGCGGCAGCGTCCCGTTAGCAGCCTCCTGGGGAGAGTGCTAGCGGTGCGCTAATCATAGGGGCGGATTCCCGTTATTCAAGGGGGCGGATCGGCCTCAAGCCAGCGGCCTGCGCCGTGCTATGCTGCGGCGTTGTCTGCAACAGGCGAGCAGAAAGCAAGAGCGGTGCAGGCCGCACCCTCAAGGTCCAGGAAGGTCCAGGAAGGTCTAGGAGCAGGTCCATGGTTTCGACACATTCGTTCTCGCCGCTGCGCGCCCTGCCGAACGGCCTAGCGGCGGCCCTTTGCGGTGGGGTTGCCGCCTTCGCCTGGCAAGCCGCGGCGGAGGGCCAGGCCGCGGAGCAAGCCGCAGCGGCGGCTGCTTTGGACTACGAGGAAGTCGTGGTCGTGGTCGGCACCCGGGCGGCGCCGCGCACCGCCACCGTGTCCTCGGTGCCGGTGGACGCCATCGCTTCCGAGCAGCTGGCGAGCCAAGGCAGCGGCGACATGACCAACCTGCTGCGCACCGCCATCCCTTCCTACCACGTGAGCACCAACCCCTCCCGGGACGCCGCGGCGCTGCTGCGGCCCGTAAATCTGCGCGGCCTGGCGCCGGACCACACGCTGGTGCTGGTAAACAACAAGCGCCGCCATCGCGGCGCCGTCATCCAATGGATATCCAACGGCGCCTCGGACGGCGCCCAGGGGCCGGACATTTCCGCCATCCCGGTGGCCGCCATCGAGCGCGTGGAAGTGCTCCGCGACGGCGCCGCGGCGCAGTACGGCTCGGACGCCATCGCCGGCGTCGTGAACTTCGTCCTCAAGGAGGATCGGAACGGCGGCGCCTTCGAGGCCAAGTGGGGCGTCTACACGGAGCGATCGGAGGAAAACGGCACCGTGCTCTCCGGCAACCTCGGCTTCCCCCTCGGCGCCACCGGCTTTCTGAATCTGAGCGCCGAGTACAACGCTTCCACCGCCACCGATCGCAGCGTGCAGCATCCGGATGCCGTCGCCTTGCAGGCGCTGGGCCTGGGGCTGGAAGTGGCGGACCCGGCCAAGCCCTGGGGCGATGCGGACGTGAAGGGCGGCGTCAAGACCTTTGCCAATCTCGGCTTCGACCTGGCGAACGGCGCCCGGGCCTACGCCTTCGGCAACTACACCACCCGGGAGATAGAGACGGCGTTCTTCTACCGCTCGCCCCAAGGCCGTTCCGGCGTCTACGTGAGCGGCGGCAAGATCCTCGTCGGCGGCGCGGAGGGCTGCAAGAGCCGCTACGACTACGACGCCACGCCGGAGAACGTGGTCGCCGTCGGCGCCATGCTCGGCAACGACGCCGACTGCTTCGGCTTCGCGGAGATCCTGCCCCTCGGCTTCACGCCGGCCTTCGGGGCACAGGCTACGGATTCGTCCATCGTCGGCGGCATCGCCGGTTCGCTGGCGAACGGCATGGAATACGACGTGTCGGTGAACGTCGGCCGCAACAACGTCGACTTCTTCATCGACGAGACGGTGAACGCCTCCTACGGCCCGGACACGCCCCGTTCCTTCGACCTCGGCGAGTACACCCAAGCGGAGACCAGCTTCAACATCGACCTCGCCTATCCGGTGGACGTGGGCCTCGCCTCGGACATGAACCTCGCCGCCGGCTTCGAGTGGCGGGACGAGGAGTTCGAGATCATCACCGGCGAGCAGGCGTCGTGGGACACCGGTCCCTACGGCGCCGACGGCTTCTCCTCCCGCTCCAACGGCTTCGGCGGCTTCAACCCGGCCAGCGCCGGCACCTGGAACCGCAGCAACATCGCCGTCTACGTCGACGGCGAAGTGGACGTGACGGACACGCTGCGGCTGGGCGCCGCGGTGCGCTACGAGGACTTCGACGGCTTCGGCGCCGTCACCAACTACAAACTCGCCGGGCGGCTGCAGCTGTCGCCGCGGATCGCCCTGCGCGGCAGCGTCGGCACCGGCTTCCGGGCGCCTACGCCAGGGCAGCAGAACGCCAACAACCTCTCCACCGTCGTGGATTCCGCCACCGGCGTGTTCCGCGAGCAGGGCACCGTGGCCTCCACCAACCCGGTGGCCTTGGCTCTCGGCGGCCGCGCCTTGGACGCCGAACGGTCCACCAACTACACCTTCGGGGTGGTGGCGGAGATGGACGACGTCACGGACCTCACCATCGACTGGTTCCGCGTCGACCTCGAGGATCGCATCGCCCTCTCGGACAACATCGACGTGGACGACGACATCCGCGCCCAGCTCACGGCCGCCGGCGTGGTCGCGGCGTCGGACTTCAACCGCATCCGCTACTTCACCAACGACTACGACACCGAGACCAAGGGCATCGACGCCGTGCTGACCCGGCGCCTCGACTGGTCCCTCGGCACCACCGATCTGCTGGTCGGCTACAACCGCACCCGCACCAACGTGAAGAACTTCCGCGAAGCGTCCACCGCCAGCCGCACCCGGGCCATCGAACGCGGCGCACCCGGTTCCCGGCTGAGCGTGGCCGCGGACCACCGCCGCGACAAGTGGAGCTTCATGGCCCGCTACAACTACTTCGGCAGCTGGTTCGATTCGGACGACAACCACGTTCACGACGGCTACGGCTACTTCGACGTCTCCGCCCGCTACGAGCCGAGCGACGGCCTGTCGCTCGTCCTCGGCAGCGACAACGCCGCCGACAAGTACCCGGACGAAGCGGTGCGCTCGCCCAGTTCCGGACGCCTCTATCCCCGCTACTCGCCGGCCGGCTACAACGGGCGCTTCGTGTACGCCCGGCTCCAGTACCGCTTCGGCGGCCCGCCGCCCCCTCCGCCTCCGCCGCCGCCTGCACCGGCAGCGCTCGTGCCGCCCGCACCCGCCGAGCCCGTGGTGCAGCCGCCAGCACCGCCGCCCGTGGACTACGGCATCGAGTTCGACGACGGCGGCAGGCCGGTGGACCTCACCCTCTACTTCGCCTTCGACCGGGCGGAGCTCGCAGCCGACGGACTGTCGGAACTCGCCAAGTACGCCCGCTTCCTGGTGGACAACGAAGGCTGGGCGGTGGTGGTGGAGGGGCACACGGACCGGCAGGGATCCGACGAGTACAACCAGGCGTTGGGAATGCGCCGGGCACAGACGGCACGGGCGGCCCTCGTGGAAAGAGGCGTCGCCGGCAGCCGCATCGAGACCGTGAGCTACGGCGAGCAGCGCCTGGCGGCCAAGGGCATGCGCCTGGCCGACAACGCCAAGAACCGCCGCGTGGTGATCATATGCCGCTGACGGGCCAGACCGACTGCAACGACGGACGGGCGGGCCGCCGGGGCCGCCGGGGCAGCCGGCCAAGGGACCGGCACCGTGCGCCGTTGCTGCTGGTCGCGGTTTTCGGATTCGGTGCCGCGGCCGCAGACTTCGAGGTTTCCGCCGGCTATCTCTCCACCAATGCCGAGAAGCTGGCAACGGGCCACGGCTGGTCCCTGGTGTGGGAAGCTGGCGAGGACCGCCTGATCGAACACCCTTTCACGATCGCCAACGACTCGCTGCGCCGCGGTCTCGAAGGGCTGCTCGGTGCCTACCAGGGCCAGTTCGTGGCGGACCTCTACCGCAGCAACGAGGTGGTGGTGGTGAGTACGCCTCTGCCGCAGCTGGAAGTGGTGCTGCCGGGCGCGGCGCCGGCAGACGCCGGTCCGGAGCCTCGCGTCTCGGATCGGGCCGCGTCGGCAAGCAGCTCCGACGCCGTTGTCGCAGCTGGGGCCGATGGGGAACCGTTGCTGGCAGTCGCCCTGGATGCGGCCGAGGGGACGGAACCCGCCTACGAAGCCGACCTGTCCGCGGCATCCGGCCCATCCGGGCAGGACGTCGCGGCCGGATCCGCGGGGGCGCAGTAGACGGAGCGGAAGCGCAAGCCGCCGGTTACCCACGGGCCGCGCTGCACCAGCACCAGGCTCTCGAGCAGCATGGGGCCGCCGCCGAGGCGGGTGCCCAGCCAGTTCGCGAGCTCGGGCGAGGACCAGTCGGCGCTCTTCAGGACCAGCTCCCACAGCGTGCTGTGGAAGGTGCTGTTGCGCTCGGTGTTGAAGGCGCGAAGCTCTCCGAAGGGGGCGAGGTCCTCCGCCAGGCGGGTCAGATGCCAGGGATCGTCCGCCGCCGCTCGTTCGGGAACGCGGGTTCGTTCCGGCGTGGCCGGCGCCGCCACCGGGACGCGCACCGTGGTGCCCTGATCCTCCCATGCCACCGCCCAGCCCCGGGTTGCGGCGTAGGCGACCACCTCAGCTTGCAGATCCGCGCCGAGGGACTCGGTCGCGCCAGGCGTCTTCGGCAAAGCGAGGCTCACCGCGAGCTGGTCTCCCTGCCGGTTCCAGGCGAGGTTGCTCACTGTCCAGTGGGCGCCAAGCACCGGATCCGCCAGCAGCCGCCGATAGGCCCGATGGATCGCCGGCAGCAGCACGGCGGGATCCGGCGCTTGCAGCAGCGTCAGGTACTCGGCCTCGCTCACGGTAGGCCCCTGGACGGCCACTTGTTCGGCGTCGCCATCGGGTCGATTGCGCCACCAGTCCAGCGCTAGGGCGCCAGCGGCGACCAGCACGGCTGCAACCGCCGCCCGTCGCGCCCACAGCGCGCCGATGTTCCAGCGCTGCACTGCCTGGAGACTGTCCACCAGCGCCAGCTCCGGGATCGGCCGGCCGCGGCTGCGCAGGTCCCGCAGGCGGTCGCGCACCGAGGTGTCGAGCACCTGCCGCGCCGCCACGTCCTCCAGCGCCGAGCCCGCTGTCGCCACGTCCGCGTGAACGAACACGGCCCGCTCCGGGCCTAGCTGGGCCAGCGCGGCGCGCACGTCCCGGTCCGTGTTGGCGACGTCCAAGTCGTCCTTCACCACCCGCCCGTCGGCCACCAGCACCAGCGCCAAGGCGCCGTCCAGGCCCTCGCACCACAGGAAGCTCCGGGCGCCGTGCTCCTCCGCCAGCCAGTCCCGGACCAGCTCGGCCAGCAGCACCTTGCGCTCGTTGGAAAAGGCGCAGGCGAGGTTGGGGCCGCGACGTTCGAAGTGGCAGTAGACGTCGCCGCCGAGAATGGCGCGCACCAGCTTCTCGCGCCGCTTCTGCACCAGCGCCCTCGGCACCAGGGAGATGTGCGCCACCTCCTCGCGCACCACATGCCGCGCGAACTCGCTCACGGGCTCTTCTCTTGCAGGGGCGGCGCCTCGCGGTGGTTAGGGCGCTGCCGGATCCGGTGCCGGAGGATCCAGCAGCGTCGGCGTGATCAGCAGCACCGTTTCCATGCGGCTGTACTGGCGCCGCTTGCCGCCCAGCCAGGAGAAGCGCGCGATGGTCTGGTCGTTGGCGCTGCCACGGTCCGTGATGATGCCGCCGAGGGCCAGCGTCTCGCCGCTGCGCAGCCTTGCGCTTTGGAAGAACTGGCTGCGGTCCACCGTGGGCAGCTGAATGGTCTGGCCGTCGGCGCGGCCGGCGGTGCCGAGTGCGACCAGGTCGCTCACCAGGACGTTGGCGTGCAGGAAGATACGGTCGCCGACGATCTTCGGCAGGATGGTGAGGGACACGCCGGTGGAGACCGTCCCCGGCCGCAGCTGCTCCTGGGTGGCGGTGGAGAACTCGCCCCGCGTGGTTACTTCCACCTCGGCGAGAATGCCCCGGTCGTTCAGCACCTGCAGCTGCGCCGCCTGGCCGTTCAGCGCCACCAGCCGGGGCGCCGTGCGGACGCTTGTCTCTCCTTGCGACTCAAGCGCCTGGAGAATGAGCGACGTGCCGGCGAGGGCGTTCCCCTGGCCGAAGCGGATGCCCACGGAACCCGGGCTCAGGCCGAGCCCCAGCGCTCGGGCGCTGGCGGTGGCCAAGTCGCTGCCGCCGACCGGATTGGCGGATGCGGCGTTGCGCACCAGCTGCCAATCGATGCCGGTGCTGCGGTTGTCGTTCAGCGTGACGGTAACCAGCTGCACTTCGAGCAGCACCTGCCGCGCCAGCCAGGCGTTGAGCGCGGCGATGTGCCGTCCGGCTTCCCGTACCCGCGCCGCGTTGCCGCGCACCACTACCGTGCCGGTGGCGCGATCGATGATGGGCTCGCTGTCCTCGCCCAGGATGCGGCGCAGGGTCGTGCTCAAGGTGGCCCAGAAGTCCTCGCTGACGATCAGGCTGATGTTGCCGCCGGCATCCGGCGTGGCGCGGACGCCGCTGCCGCTGCCGCTGCCGCCGGCCTGGATGATCTGGGTGTTGTCGGCCTGCACCGTGTTCATGGAGTAGGTGATCTCGCCGGGAACCCGGTGGATCTCGAAGGTGCGGGTGATTTCGGCCATCCAGGTGAGGGCGCCGGCTTTCTCCTCCCAGCCGAAGCCGCTGGCATCGGCCAACAGGTCCAGGAACTCCCGGAAGGTGCCGTCGTGGTCCAGCGTTACCGCCACCTCGCTGGCCGGCAGGGCGCTGGCGAACACCACCGACGGCGGCTGGGAGAGCTGTTCGAGGGCCTTCGCCAGGCACAGGTTGAAGGGCAGCTCGGACGCCCGAATCACCACCGGTTCCTGCATCCAGGAGACGCCGGCGTAGGCGATGCGATCGGCAGCGAGGTAGGGCGCGTCGTGAACCGCCACCAGCGGGCGCGTGGGCATCGCCGGCGCCTGTTTGGCGATCAGCGTCTCGGCGGTCTCCCGGGCCGTGGCGAGATCCTCCTCCAAGGGGGCGAAGGCGCAGCTGGCGACAGCCAGGGTCGCCAGTATCCCGATGGCGGCGGCGCCGAACGAGGCCAAGGCGCGGGATGCCGCACGCGGTTTCCGAAGGGTCATGGCCCGGCCTCCAGGACTGCGACTCTGCCTTCCAGCAACTCCTGGTTCGCTTGCAGCGCGCCCAGCGCCTCGCCGATGTTGGCCGGCATCGTCGGCGCCTGGTCCCGCCGCCGCAGCGGACGCACCAAGAGCTCGCCGTGGACGGTTACGGCGTCCTTGGCGAGGGTAATGCCCGGGCCGGTCTCGGCGGGATCCGCCCCCTGCGGTTCCGCGACGATGGCCGCGCCGCTCGGCGTCCGGCGCTCGTAGGTGCCGTCGCTGCCGCGCCGGTACAGGTCCGGCTCGTTGCCGTCCGCGTCCAAGGGCACCTCCCGGTTCCAGGCGATGCGGGCGACGCCGCGCAGGTCGCCCACCGGCAATCGCTCGTCTCGGTCGTCCAGTATGTCGCCGAACGCGAGGGCGCGGCCCTCGTTGCGCAAGCGCACGAAGCGGTCGCCGAAGCCGTCGTAGGTCACCCGCGCTTCCACCCGATAGCGCTGCCCGGACACCAGCGTCGCAGTGCCGAGCGGCAGCTGCGAGGCGATGCCGTGGGCGTCGCCGCCCCACACGTCCACGCGCACGACGAGATCGTCCGCGTTCATGAAGCGCTCGGTGTAGGCGCCGGTGGTGCCGGCGGCATCCCGGTCCCAGCCCACCAGGCTGTAGCCGCCGCAGGCCGTGGGTCCGCCGCAGCCGGTGTAGCGGTTCGCGGGAATCCGCGGCAGGTAGCCGTCGGTCGCCAGCTGGGCGATGGCGATGCGGGCGCCGTCGTGGGGCCAGAAGCCGTTGACGTCGCCTTCCCGCCAGGCCAGGGCGGCATCGACGATCTGGCGCATGTCGCGTACCGCGCCGTCGGCACGCTGGCTGGCGTAGCGCAGGTTCAGCTGGGTGATGTAGAAGTCGCTCACCAGCACCGCCAGGAGGCCCAACAGGCCCACCACGAAGCCCACCTCGATGAGCGTGAATCCGCCGCTTCGCCGGCGGCAGCGTCCGGCAAGCCTGGCCGGGGACCGCGTCCGTTCAGCAGCCGAAGGCATGGAAGTCCACCTGGTCGACGGCCAGGTCGCCGTTGGCGTCGAGGTCGAGGCGGCCGTCGGCGTTGCGATCGAGCAGGCCGCGCCGCCGCAGGACGTCGTCGCAGCGGCTGCCGGCCGCGGGCAGGCGGGCGTCGTCGCAGCCGTCGCCGTCGACGTCGACAACGTGCGCGGCATCGATGCGGCCGTCCGCCACCGGGCCGTCGCAGAACGGATCCAGAGCGCCGTCGTCGTTGAAGTCGCAGTCCACGGCATTGCGGGCAAGCCATTCCTCCAGCCGCCGGAAGCGGACGTCTCTGGTGGAGGAATGGGCTTCCAGAGGCCGATCCCACACCAGCCGCTCCCCTGCGGGCGTGCCGTCGCAGGCCTCGACGGTGGCGGCATCGCCGTCGTCGTCGCAGAACGTGCCGAGCTCCCGGGCCAGCAGCTCGGCATCTCGGCGCAGATGGGAAGGCGGCTGCCAGCCGATCTGCACCCGCGGCGGCGGCAGCGCGCCGGAGGACGCCGGCGGACTCGCCACGCGCCAAGTGAACACGCCGTCTTCGGCGGCCCTCCCCGGCTGCAAGCGCGCCAGGCGAGGCGGCACGAACGCGGCCACGCAGGCGCTTGCTTCGGCGGCGCACGCAGCTTCGGCGTCTGCCTGGCTGACCGCGACGGGATAGTCCGCCACGACGCCGGCATGGCAGTAGCGCTCGCGGTACCAGTGCGCGACGCTGCGCCCGAGGGCGTCCACCCAAGGTCCAATGCGCTTGCCCACGGCAACCGGCTCGATGCCGGCGCGAATGCTGCCGGCCAAGGTCAGGGCGCCGGCCAGAACCGCGGCGGCAAGGCCCAAGGCGATGCCGAGCTCCGCCAGCGTGGCGCCCCGCTCGCCGGTCTTCCAAGGCCCCGTCCCAGGCGAACGCTCGCTGCGCGGCTTGGGCAACCGTCTCTCCACTGTCTCGCTTCGGCCATGTCTGGTTCGGCCCACCGCCTCAGGCGGTCTCGGCCGTCGCGGCTACAGCCGGAACTGCGCCACCACCTGCGTCGAGTCCTCGTTGAGCGGCGTCGCGCCGCCCTCGCCGCTCACTGCGCTGCCCACCTGCTCGGCGCTGTTGCGCAGCCGGTCGCCCAGCGGCTCCGCGGCGCCCAACGGGATCTCGGTGATGGTGATGGTCCACAGGTTGGAGTTGGAGGAATCGATGGCCAGGGTATAGGTGCTGCCAGGCCAGTTGTTCACGTTCTCGATGATGAGGCCGCTTTGGTTCGAGGCCTGGCTCCTCAGCTTGCCGGCCAGGAAGACCGCCAACTGGCTGAAGTTCTCCAGCTGGCGCGTGGTGCTCGCCGAGGTGGTGCCGTCGGCGTTGATGACCCGGGACTCCACCCTAAGCGAGCCGCCGCCGGCCCAGTTGCTCACCGCTTGGCGGATCTGCGCCACCTGGCCCACCACTTCGGTGACCTCCTGGCTGCGCTTGACGGCGTTGTAGATGGACAGCACGCCAACCACGATGATGGCGATGATGCCCACCACGAAGCCCAGCTCGATGAGGGTGATGCCTCGGGTACGCCTCCTGCCTAGGCGAGGCGTTGCGTCCGTGTGGTTAGTTGCCATCGGGTTCGTTCTCCCTCTCTCTTGTAGCTCGCTTGTAGCTCGTCTCTTGTGCAGCTTGTCTCTTGTGCAGCTCGTCCGGCAGGCAGGCGTGCTGCCTGCCCTCCCGCGTATCGTAACTCAACCGGCGATGTCGTTTTGGCTCAACCGGCGATGTCGCTCGCTACCAAGGTGGCCGTCAGATAGAAGGCGATGAACATCACGCCGACCGCGGTGCCGGCGAGGGCGATGCCAGCCGCATCGAGCACCTGCGCGGTGTTGCGCAGGCGCCGCAGCGTCGAATCCCGCGCCGCGGCGCCCGTCAGCGCCATCGTCTGGCGCAGGTTGTGGTAGCCGGCCAGGAGCTTGAGGCGCACCACGTCGCGATTGGCGATGAAGCCCACGTCCAGCACTTCGGCGAGATTGCGGCCTTCGTCCAACCGTCGCTTCATCTGCTCGAGATACATGCGTCCGTAGGGCGAGGCATGGGCCGAGATGGTGTCCAAGGCTGCTGCCGGTTCGCGCCCGGCGGTGAGCAGCGTGCCCAGTTCGTCCAGGGCGTTGGCGGCCAGGAGGCCGCGGTAGAGGGTGAACGGCCAGATCCGGTCCAGCAGTCGTCGTCCCGGCCCGGCATAGCGCCGCAGCAGCAGCCGCAGCGCGATGGCGAGGCCCGGCAGCACCACCAACGCTGGCAGCCACGAGTCCACAATGGCGGTGCCGATTTCGTACACGACCTGGGACAAGGGCGGCCACCGTTCCTTGGCCGCGACTTCCTCGAAGCGGGGCCACACTTGGGTTGCACAGAAACCGTACATGCCGAGCACGAACAGCACATAGAGCGTTGGCTTGAGCAGCTGCCCCACTACGCCCCGGCGGGCGGAGTGCTGGGCGCGGAGCCGCTCGAGCACCGGCATTCCGGTTTCCGCCAGATCGCCGCTCTGGGCGGCTGCGCCCATGGCGCCCACGACGTCCATGGAGAACAGCGAGGCCATCGCGTCGACGGCGGTGCCGCCCTCGTCCAGCCGCCGCAGCATCCGGTCGGCCACGGCTCGATCCACCGGGGAACCGACATCGCGGGTGTACTCGCAGGCCTGGCTGAACGGTATGCCGTCGGACATCAAGCGCAGGATGCCGTCCAGGCAGTCCAGCTGCTTGGCGCGGGATACGCCGAACTGCCAACGCAGAAACGCCTCGTCCAGGTGGGCGAACGCGCGCACCGGTCAGGCCACCCCGGCCCGCTGGCTCTGCGGCACCTCGGCCATGCCGTCGTCGAGCTCGCAGACGAGGCGCTCGACATCGCCCGGATCCACTTCGCCCTGGCGGATGTGGTCCGCCGCATGCTGGCCGATCTGCATCCAGCCGTTCTGCAACAGCGCCAGGCGCCACTCGTCCCAGGCGCGATTGCGGATGAAATCCCGGGAGAACTCGTCGACGAGCACCATCTCCGCCAGCAGCACGCGGCCGACGATGCCCGTGCCGAGGGGGCGTCGGCGTCCACCCCGCAGCGCCTTGGGCGCGCAAGCGGCGCAGCCGATGCCGCGCAGCGCGGCTTGTTCGCCAGCGAACAGGCGCCGATAGCGGGCGAGGTCCTCCTGGAAGCGGTCCTCGACCCGATGGGCGCCGTCCGCCGTCGCCTCCCGATGCCGCTCGATGTCCCGGGCCAGCCGGGCCTGCAGGCGTTTGGTGACCATCAGTTCCGTCACGCCGTGGCTTTCGTCCGCCGTTATGGGAATGCGGCAGGAAGGGCACAGCCGCGGCACCAGACGCTGGTTCACCAGCAGCACTAGGAAGTTGGCGTCGTAGAGCAGCTGGTGCTCGACGCCGAGTTCCTCCAGACGTTGCGGAATGGAAAGCACGTTGGCGGCATGCACCGTGGTGAGCGTCAGCTTGCCGGCGGTGGCGAGGTCGACGATGGCCACGGCGCTGTCCTCGTCCTTGATCTCGCCGAGCACGTTGATGTTGGAGTCCCAGCGGTTCAGGCCGCCGAGCAGCGCCTTCCAGCCGCCGTGCTCGACGATGCCGCTCACCGACACGTGGGTCACGTGGGGGAGTTCGCGTTCCACGGGTTCTTCCAGCGAGATGATCTTGCGCCGCTCCTTCTCGTCGTCGTCCAGACCGTCGAGCAAGGCGGTGAGGGACGAGCTCTTGCCGGAGCCGGTGGGACCGGAGAACACGATCACGCCGTAGGGCCGGCGGATCGCCCTGGTCAGGAGCGCGATATGCGTCTCTTCGTAGCCGAGTTCGTCGAGCGTCAGCGGCCGATCGTCCGGCCGCCAGACGCGCACGAAGATGTCCACGCCGCGGATGTCCGGCGCGGTCGAGAACCTCAGCGCGACGGTCTGGTCGCCGACTCTCATCTGCGCCGACGCATTGAGCGCCATGTTGGTGACGAACTGGCGGGCGCCGCGCTTCGCCAGACGGTTGAACATGTAGTTGCCGAACTGCTCCACCACCGTCGGCGTGAAGCGGGGCTGGTCGTCCTCGCGCTTCTCTTCCCGCATCTCGCCGTTGATGCGCAGCCGGGTGACCGCCCGGTCGCCGCGTATCTCGAAGTGGATGTCCGAGGCTTCGTCGGCGATGGCGTCGCCGAGCAGCTCGCGGAACTTCTCCTCCACTTCCGTGGGCGACAGGCCCTGGTCGCGTTCCACGGCCCGCTCCACCAGGTCCCGCGTGGCCGGCCGCACTCTCGCGTCCCAGCCCTTCAGAGACAGCAGGCGCACGGTCGCTTCCACCTCCGGGCTGTTCGGCTGGTCGGTGATGATCCAGGCTAGGACGCTGCCTTCGTCGCGCTTGACGCGCACGCACAGGCGGCTGCCGGCGTTGCGGCTCACCCAGTCGAGCAGCGGCTTGTCCCGGGTCGACAGCGGCTGCATGCCCTCGTACTTCAGGTCGTCCTCGACGAGAATGGGCGTGGTGCCCCACTCCGCGGCCAGCGCGGCGATACGCTGGTCCTCGGCCTCGGGAACGCCGGCGTCCGTTTCGGCCGCTTGGTCCTGCTCGGCGCCGAGGGTGCGAGACCACGCCTTGGACCGCTCCAGCAGCCAGACTCTCGCTAGCTGCAGCTGCGCGGTACCCGTTGCAGCGGCATCGCCAAGCCGCGTGTTTGCGTCTCGTAGGGCCTGGCGCAGCCTGCTGGAGGCAGCCACTTGCGGTTCCTTGCGTCCCTGTCGGCGGCGTTGGGTTGCGTGTGGCGGAGGAGGTTGCGGAACGGCTGCGCACCCGTCGGCGCGTCAGCCGCCGATAGGGTTGTAGAGGCCGAGCGTTCTCCGGTCGCCGCCGCAAGCCAGCGTCGCCTGGCTGGCGTTGGCTGCCTGCAACGTGCAGCGGCTGCTGCCGACCGTGCCGCCGACGCGCACGTCGTGGTGCTGGCCGTCCAGGCGAACGGTGGCCCGCCCGGCCTGGGGCCCGTCGCCAAGCCAGTTCACCTGCGCGGCGTCCAGGCACCGGCATGCCGCCGGCAGCGCGTCGATGGCCAGAATGCGTCGATAGTCCGCGGCGAGTTCCGGGGCGTCCTGCACCAGATCGCGGACTTCCGCGTTCACTTCGAGCAGGGTTCGCATGTCGCCGAGGCTGCGGGTCTTGGCGCCGAGATCCGAGTTCGCCGCGGTGCGCAGATCCTGCAGCTCCTGTTGCAGGCGGATGATCTCGATTTGACGCTGCAGCTCCTCGATGCGCAGCTGGTCGACGACCTTGTCCGGCAGCTGCGGCAATGCGCCAGCGGGTGCCGCCGGTTCGGCGGCCGCAGGCTCTGCGGCCGCAACGGCGGCCGCCAGCAACGCCAGCAGCGCGATCGTCGCGCACCTGCCCCACCCAAGACGGGAAGCGTTGGCGGTTACCACGCGAGAACTCCCCTGTGCGCCAAGAGCGGCAACCTTAAGTCTGCGGCGGGCTTGGCGTCAACCGCGGGCAGCGCCGCCGAGCCCTGCGGCTTCGCGCGCGAACGGCGGACGAAAGGAAGCCGGCGTCGCCGTCTACGCGTCGGCGCTAGGCGTCCGCCGACGGATGGCAAGGTTCCGATCCCGCCCAATGGGATTCTGCGAGATCCGCCAGCGTGGCGGCGAGGTTGGCCAACGGGAACTCGATCAGATCGCCAGCGCCCGGCGACACAAGCGCCATCGACCTCGTAGCGTCGCCGTCGATCAGGCGGCGCATGGTGCCGACGTCGCTGACGGTGAGCTTGGTGAGCGCTTCCTCCTGTTCGACCAGCACCGGCACCAGGCGCGCCTCCCGACCGTCGAGGAACACCAGCAGCCGCTGCTCGTTGGCGCTGCTGCGCCAGGTGCGGAAGCGCACCAGCGCCGTCAGCACGTCCGGACCGCCCTGGTGGCGTTGCAGCAGGCGCAGCCGCAGGCGACCGTTGTGGTTGGCGGCGCTGGCGTCGCAGTAGATGCGCGCCACCACCGCATCGCCCCGCTGGCCGGCGAAGGTCGCGACCGCGTGACCATTGGTGTTGTCCGCGGTCCACTTCGTCACGGCGCCAGCGTCCTGCGCGGCCAGGCACGCCAAGGCCGCCGCCGCGGCCGCTAGGGCAAGTTTCATCGCATCCTCCTTGCTTGTCCAACTTCCCTGTACGCAAGTCGATAGCTTACCTTGCTGGCCAAGTCGCTGCCATCGCGTGTTCCGGCGGCCCGGCGGCCAATAGCGGGGGCTCGACGATCACGCCAGGAACTCGCCGGCAACGCTGCGGATCCTGCCCACCATCGCCTTGAGGCCGTTGCCCCGGGCGGGGCTCAAGTGCGCCAGCAGGTCCAGTTCGTCGAACAGCCCTTCGATGTCGAAGCGCAGGATGTGCTCCGGGGAACCGTTCTGGTAAGCCGCCAGGACGATGGCGATCAGGCCGCGCACGATGTGGGCGTCGGAGTCGATGGCCAGGTGCAGGCGGTTGTTCGCTGCGTCGTAGGCGGGCACCAGCCACACTTGGCTCTGGCAGCCGCGCACCAGGTTGGCGTCGATGCGGCTGGCCGGCGGCAGCGTCGGCAGGCGCTTGCCGAGGTCGATGACGAACCGGTAGCGGTCCTCCCAGGAATCGAAGAAGCCGAAGGACGAACGCAGTTCCGCCAGCGCCTCCGCAGAGACCTCCGCAGGGGATCTCGCCATCAGTAGATGCCCAGTTCGAGCTGCGCCTCCTCGCTCATCATGTCGCGCTGCCAGGGCGGGTCGAACACCAGGTTGACGGTGACCGCCTGCACGAAGGGCACGCGCCCCACGCGGCGCTCCACGTCCTGCACCAGCACCGGCCCCATGCCGCAGCCAGGCGCCGTCAAGGTCATGTCGATGTGGACGTCCCGATCCTCGAGGCGGCAGGCGTAGACGAGGCCCAGGTCGACGATGTTCACCGGGATTTCCGGGTCGTGGACGGTACGCAATGCCTGCCACAGCTGCGCCTCCGCCACGCGGCCGTCGGCCGGCGGCGGCAGCGACAGCGTCTCCGGCTCGAAGCCAAGGGCGTCCGCGTCCTCGCCGTCGATGCGCGCCATGTTGCCGTCGTGGACCACCGTGTAGGCGCCCCCCAGGGACTGGGCGAGCGTGACGAAGGCGCCGGCGGGCAGCTCGACGGGCTCGCCGGTCGGCACCAGGCGCGCCGCGACCGAACGCGCCAGCGGGACGATGCGGCGTTCCACGCGGCGTCTCTAGGGTGTGGCGGCACCCTCGGCCTCGGGGCCAACGGCGCGGGGTTCGGTCACCGAGAAGCTCTCGCCGCAGCCGCACTGGCCGCTGGCGTTGGGGTTGCTGAACGTGAGCATGGCGTTCAGCCCCTCGGCGACGTAGTCGATCGTCGTGCCCCGCACCAAGGGCCAGTTGCCGTGGGCGACCAGCACGCGCACCCCGTCGAGGTCGAACACGCGGTCGCCCGGCGCCGCCTGGGCAGCTGCGTCGCGATAGCGCAGATCGTACATGTAGCCGTTGCAGCCGCTGGTCTTGACGCCGAGCTCGAGAGCTTCGGCCCCTTGCCTGGCCAGCTGGCGTCGAACATGGCGGCGCGCCGCTGGCGTCATGGCGATGGCGTCTTCGACGGCTGCCGGATCGTAGGTGTCGGCGTTCATGGGCTTGCCTCCGTCGAGGCGGGCTGCGCAACGGTTGCGAGTCTACGCGAGCAGGCGTGTCAAAGCACGGCGCTGGAACATGGCGAACACGATGCCGAACACGGCTAGCTAGAGCAGCGCTTGCGCCTTGCGGATGGCCGCGGCCAGCCGGTCCACGTCGGCGCGGGTGTTGTAGAGGCCGAAGGAAGCCCGCACCGTGCCGGGGATCCCCAAGGCGTCCATGAGCGGCATCGCGCAGTGGTGGCCGGTGCGCACCGCCACGCCTTGCTGGTCGAGCAGCGTGCCGACGTCCTGCGGGTGGGCGCCGTCGAGCAGAAAGGACAGCACCGGCGCCTGCTCGGCGGCGTCGCCGACCACGCGCAACCCTTCGATCTGCCTGAGGGTCGCCGCGGCGTAGGCGAGCAGCTCTTCCTCGTGCCGCCTGATCGCCCCGGGGCCGGCCGCCGCCAGATAGTCCACCGCGGCGGCGAGACCGACGGCGCCAGCGATGTGCGGCGTTCCGGCCTCGAACTTGAAGGGCAGGCCGGCGTAGCTGGTGCCCGTCAGCCGCACCCGTTCGATCATCTCGCCGCCGGTCTGCCAAGGCGGCATGGCCTCCAGCAGGGCCTGCCGGCCCCAGAGCGCGCCGATGCCCGTCGGCGCGTACATCTTGTGGCCGGAGAAGGCGTAGAAGTCGCAGCCGAGGCGCTGCACGTCCACCGGCAGATGCGCCATGGCCTGGGCGCCGTCCACCACCAGCGCCGCCCCGGCAGCCCGGGCCCAGGCGGCGATCCGGCGAACCGGATTGACCGTCCCCAGCGCGTTGGAGACGTGGCCGACGGCGACGATGCGGGTGCGTTCCGTCAGCCTGGCCCGCAGGTCCTCGAGATCGAGCTCGCCATCCGCCTGCACCTTGGCGGCGACCAGCCTGGCCTCCGCCCGCTGGCAGGCCACCTGCCAGGGCACGATGTTGGAGTGGTGTTCCAGTTCCGTCACCAGCACCTCGTCGCCGGGGCCGAGCACCAGCGGCGCGTAGCAGGCCGCTACCAGGTTGATCGCTTCCGTTGTGCCTCGGGTCCAGATCACTTCCTCCCGGGCGCTGGCGTTGATGTGGCGGGCCACGGTGTCCCGGGCCGCCTCGAACGCGCCGGTGGCTTCGCCGGCGAGCTGGTGCGCGGCGCGGTGGACGTTGGCGTTGCGCGCTTCGTAGTAGCGGCGAACCGCGTCCAGCACCGGGGCCGGCTTCTGCGTGGTGGCGGCGTTGTCGAGATAGGCGACGTCCGCTCCGCGGATCAGCGGAAAGTCGTCGGCCCATGCCGTCATGCGGCGATGCCGAGCAGCGCCTGGCCGGCGGCGTCCGCAATCGCCTCGCGCAGAAACCCGCGCACCAGCACCTCCCGGGCCGCGGCCTCGCCGATGCCGCGGCTGCGCAGGTAGAACACGGCCGCTTCGTCCAAGGCGCCCATCGTGGCGCCGTGGGCGCAGCGCACGTCGCTGGCGTGGATCGTGAGCTCCGGCTTGGCGAAGACGGCCGCGGTGTCGCTGGCGAGCAGGTTCCTAGTGGAGAGGACCGCGTCCGTGCCGTCGGCGCCGGGGGCCACGTGGATGCGTCCGACCAGCACTGCCCGCGCGTGGCCGCCAACCACGCCGCGATAGATCTGGCGGCTCCTGGCGCCAGGCGCCAGGTGGCGCACGGCCACCTGGTTGTCCAAGTGGTCGCGGCCGTCCAGGCGCCAAGCGCCGGCAAGGCTGGCTTCGGCGCCGGCCGCCAGCGCCACTTCGATGTCGTTGCGTCGCAGGAGGGCGCCGCGGCTGCTCTGCGCGAGGGCGTAGCAGCCGCCTTCGGCGACCTTCACCCCAAGCAGGCTGCACGCCCGGGTCCCGGCCGCTGCCTGCTGCCGGAAGTGGGCAACCCGGGCGCCTTCGCCGACGACGACTTCCACGAACCGATGGGCGTAGCTGGCGGGCGCCTCCACCAGCGCGATGTCCGCTCCGGAAGCGACCGCCACCAGCACATGCTGGAAGCGGCCAGCAAGCGCCCCGATTCGCACCGCGTCGCCATGCTTGCCCGGCGGCACCCGCACGGCGATGCCGGCCTCCAGCAACAGGGCGTTGACGGTCGCCAATGGCTGGGCCACGAGGTCCACGGTGCTGGCCAGGTGCTCGGCCGCCAGGGCGGGGGCTTCGGGGCTGGCGAAGTCCGCGACCCGGACGGCGGGCGGCGCCAGGACGTCCGGCCCTGCCGCCGCAGCCGCCGGCCGCCGCTCCCAGTCGGCTATCTCCCGCAGCCAGGGGCCGAGATTGGTGTGCCGCCAGGCTTCGGTGCGGTGCGCCGGCAGGCCGGCCTCGGCCAGGGCTTCCCGAAACCGGCAGCGGCCCCGCCACGGCGCGTAGCCGGAGCCGGCGCCGTGGAGCAGTTGCCGCGTCAGTGCGTCGGCGTCAGTCGTCGAGCCAGCCATAGCCCTTGGCCTCGAGCTCCAAGGCCAGCGAGCGGTCCCCGGAGCGGACGATGCGCCCGTCGGCCAGCACGTGGACCCGGTCCGGCACCACGTAGTCGAGCAGCCGCTGGTAGTGGGTGACCAGCAGCACGACGTTGTCCGGGCCGCGAAAGGCGTTGATGCCGTCGGCGACCACCTTGAGGGCGTCGATGTCCAAGCCCGAGTCGGTCTCGTCGAGGACCGCCACTTTGGGGGCCAGGAGCAGCATTTGCAGGATCTCGTTGCGCTTCTTCTCGCCGCCGGAGAAGCCCTCGTTGACGCCGCGCTTGAGAAACTCCGCATCGAGGCCGAGGTCTCCCGCCACCTGTCGTGCCTTGCGGATGAAGTCCACGGCCGAGGGCGCCTCCTGGCCCAAGTGCTTGGCGTGGGCGTCCGCGGCGGCCTTCAGGAACTCCATGTTGCTGACGCCGGGGATCTCGATGGGCTGCTGGAAGGCCAGGAACAGGCCCAGGCGGGACCGCTCCTCCACCGAAAGGTCGGCCAGATCCGCTCCCGCCACCGTCATGGCGCCGGCGGTGACGTCGAACCCGGACCGTCCGGCGAGGACATGGGCCAGCGTGCTCTTGCCGGCGCCGTTCGGGCCCATCACGGCATGGACTTCCCCGGCAGCCACGCTGAGATCGAGGCCGCTCAGGATCGACCGGCCCGCCACCTCGACATGCAGGCCGGACACGGCCAGGAGGCTCATCCAACGCTGCCCTCGAGGCTTACCTCCAGCAGCTTGGCGGCCTCGACGGCGAACTCCATCGGCAACGTGCGGAACACGTCCCTGCAGAAGCCGTTGACGATCATGGCCACAGCCTTCTCGGCGTCGATGCCCCGCTGCTGGCACAGGAACAGCTGCTCCTCGCTCACCTTGGAGGTCGTGGCTTCGTGCTCGATCACCGCCGACGGCAGCCTGGATTCGATGTACGGAAACGTGTGCGCCCCGCAGCCGTCGCCGATCAGCAGCGAGTCGCACTGGGTGTGGTTGCGGGCCCCGACAGCGCCCGGGTTCATCCGCACCAGGCCCCGGTAGCTGTTCTGGCTGCGCCCGGCGCTGATGCCCTTGGAGACGATGGTGCTGCGGGTGCCAGGCCCTATGTGGACCATCTTGGTGCCGGTGTCCGCCTGCTGGCGATGGCGGGTCAGGGCCACGGAGTGGAACTCGCCCACCGAGTCCGCCCCTTGCAGCACCACGCTCGGGTACTTCCAGGTGATCGCGGAGCCGGTCTCCACCTGCGTCCAGCTGATCTTGGCGCGGTCGCCGCGGCAGGCGCCCCGCTTGGTGACGAAGTTGTAGATGCCGCCGCGCCCCTGTTCGTCGCCGGGGTACCAGTTCTGCACGGTGGAGTACTTGATCTCGGCATCGTCGAGGGCCACCAGCTCCACCACCGCGGCGTGCAGCTGGTTGTCGTCCCGCATAGGCGCCGTGCAGCCTTCCAGATAGCTCACGTAGGCGCCTTCGTCGGCGATGATCAGCGTCCGCTCGAACTGGCCGGTGTTCTCGGCGTTGATGCGGAAGTAGGTGGAGAGCTCCATCGGGCAGCGGGTGTGCTTGGGGACGTACACGAAGGAGCCGTCGCTGAACACTGCCGAGTTCAGGGCGGCGTAGAAGTTGTCCGGCTTCGGCACCACGCTGCCGAGGTACTTGCGCACCAGCTCGGGATGCTCGCGCACCGCCTCGGCGAAGGAGCAGAACACCACCCCCGCCTCGCGCAGCTTGTCCTTGAAGGTAGTGGCGATGGAGACGCTGTCGAACACCGCGTCCACGGCCACCTGCGGCGCGGCGGCGGACGAGGCGCCCGGCGCCGCCTCCACGCCGGCGAGTCTGGCCCGCTCGTGCAGCGGAATGCCGAGCTTTTCGTAGGTAGCCAGGAGTTCCGGATCCACCTCGTCCAGAGACTTCGGGCGATCCCCCTTGGGGGCCGAGTAGTAGGAGATCCCCTGGAAGTCGATGGCCGGGAACCGCACATGGGCCCAGCGCGGCGGCCGCATCTTCCGCCAGCGACGAAGAGCGTCCAGCCGCCAATCCGTGAGCCAGGCGGGTTCCTGCTTCTTCGCCGAGATGGCCCGCACCACGCCTTCGTCCAAGCCCGGCGGCAGCGTTTCGGACTCGATGTCGGTTACGAAGCCGGCGGCGTAGTCCTCGGCCACGAGGGAGTCCAGTTCGGACCGTTGCTTGGCCTCCTGTCTGGTTTCCTGTCTGGCGACGGTGTCCGGCATCGGCGGCGGCCAAGGGCCAAGGGAACGGCAGGCAGTGTAGCGAATACCGGACTGGAATACTCGGTTATTCGCTGCCGCAGGGCCGTCCCGACCGCCTCTGGCGCGGCCCGTGTCAGTCGATGCGGTAGCGCGCCCGCACGTCTTCGCCGAGGGCTTCCTTCAGCGGTCCCAGCCAGGGTTCGTAGTGGCGCCACTGCGCCAGCCCGTCCCGGTATATCGGCCGCCGCACCTGCTCGGCGCTCGGGGTGTAGACGCTGCGCATGGTGCGGTGGTAGTCGATGCACGCCTGCTCGAAGGGGAGCTCGCAGAACTCGAGCAGCCGGCGCACCTGGGCGGACAGGGCCGCCACCACGTCTTCGTGCTGCACACGCAGCACGAAGCCAGGCAGAACGGCGTCCCAGTGGTCCATCAGCCGCACGTACTGGCGATAGTAGTTGCCGATTTCGGCGAGGCCGTAGGAGAACTCCTGGCCCTCGCCGAACAGCTGCTTGAAGCCGCTGACGCAGCAGGCCAGCGGATGGCGGCGGGCGTCGATCACCTTGGCGTTGGGCAGCATCAGGCGAATCAGCCCGATGTGGAAGAAGTTGTTCGGCATCTTGTCTATGAAGCGCGGCGCCGTGCCCCGGTACGGCCGCGTGTCGGCGAGGAACTGTTCGCCGAAGCGCCGGAAGTAGTCCGCGTCGAGGGTCGCCAGGATGCGCGGATAGCGGGGGGCCGTGACGTTGGCGTCTTCGGCGGGGGCGGGACCGGCATCGTCCCGGCCCCGCAGGCGCTTGGCCAGGTTCAGCACGTTGTGCAGTTCCATGGTGCCGTCCACTTGGGAGTGGGACGCCAGGATCTGCTCCAGCAGCGTCGAACCGGCCCGGGGCAGGCCGACGACGAAGATCGGATCCGGTGCCGGGCAGCCCACTTCGCCGCGTACGGCGAACAGCGCCTCGTCGCACACCTCGATCTGGCTCTCCACGCGCACTTGCAGCTGCTCCGGGCTGTGGGAGGCGGTGGCCTGCTTGCGGCCGTTGCCCTTGGCGAAGTAGCGGAAGGCGGCGGCGTAGTCGCCCTGGGCCTCGAGGGCGCTGCCGAGGGCGAAGCAGAGCTGGATGCGGTCCGTCTCGGCAGTGCCGGCATCCGCTTCCACTGCCCGCATCTGCGCCACCTCGGCGGCGTCGAACCGGTAGGACTTGGTGTTGGCCAGGCTCCAGTAGGCGTCGCCGTGATCGCGCTTGATGCGGTAGGCGCGACGGTAGAGCGCCACGGCCTGGTCGAGGTCCCCGGCGGCCTTGTGGACGTGCGCCAGGGACACGCGATAGGCGGGATTGTCGGGATGCGCGGCGATCAGCCGCTGGTAGCTGGCGATAGCCTCGGCGCTCTTGCCAACGCCGTTGCAGGCCGATGCATAGAGCGCCCGCACGGCGCCGGCGTCCGCCGGCGCGTTCTCGAGGAGCGCGGTGGCCTGCTCGTGGGCTTGCGCGAACTTCTGCACCCGCAGCAGGATGTTGGCGTACTGGATGCGGGCCGCTCGGTGGTTCGGCTCGAAGGCGACGCAGCTCTCGAGCAGAAACTCCGCGTCGTCGAAGGTGCGGTTGCGGGTGGCGATCTCCGCCAACAGGCGCATGCCCTCCACATGGGTCTTGTTGCCGCGCAGAAAGTGCTTGCACAGCCGTTCCGCGTCCGCCAAGCGGTCTTCGGAGATGTAGCTGACCACGGCGCGCAGCTGATCCGGCAGGGCGCCGAGGAACGCGATCTGTTCCCGGACAGCAGCCAACCGGCCCCTGGCGGCGGCGCCGGCGGGCTGCTTCTCGCAGAGCTTGGCCAGCCACTGCCAACTTTGCAGCAGCGACGGGTCCAGCGCAACGGCACGGTCGAAGGCCGCATAGGCGCGGTCCAGGCGGCGCAAGGCCAGGTGGTTGTAGCCGGCTTCCTGATGGGTGCGCCCGAAGCGGGGCCGGGCCTCGGCCACTTCCGCCAATGTCGCCAAGGCGCTGGCGTAGTCGCCCCGCAGGCGCTGCGCTACCGCAAGCGTGTAGCGGGCCTCGCTGTGGCCGGGCGCTTCCCGCAGCAGCGCCTGCATGGCAGCCGCGGCTTCGGCGGCTGCGCCGCGGCCCAGCAGGGCCTGGGCCTGCCGAACCTGGGCGTCCGGCTCGATGGTTGCCGGCGGTGCCGAAGAGTCTACTGCCGCGGCGACGTCCGCCACCGCGACCGCCATGCCTGCCCGCCGCGCCAAGGTGCTCGCGGCGGGCGGGCCGGTACCCCTCTGCCTGCTACTGGCGGCCGCTACTTGGCAGCGGCCGCTACTGGTAGCGGTAGGAGAAGCGCAGCCCCACGGTGCGCGGGCGCTGCACCGACACCAGCGGCGTGTAGTGGCCGGCGATCTGCATCACCGAGCCGGTTTCGTTGCCGATGTTGTTCAGGTACAGCTCCGTCGACCAGCCCTCCCGCTCGATGCCGAACGAAAGGTTGTAGGTGGTGGCCGGCGGGTTGATGAACCGTGCGTTGCGCGGCAGCCGCTCCTGGGTGCCGGAAACGCTGTCGGTGGGGATCGGCACCGTGCCGTAGGTGCCCCCTTCGAATTGCAGCTTGAGGCCCGAGTAGCTGCCGGACTGCCGATACAGGGTGTCGTCCATGAGCTCGGCGCTGCCTACCAGCCCGGACACGCTTTGGCCGCGGTAGTTGATGGTGGCGAGCACGTAGGCTTCCGCATCGAACTTGTCGAGCAGGAAGGTGTAGCGGGCGCGCAGGTTGCCGGCGAACTTCGGCGACAGCGGCAGTTCCGCCCCCACCGGCACGGCGATGCCGGACAGCTGCGGATTGATGCGCGTCAGCTCGGTGCTCATCACGCTGAACGCGCTCATCACCGTCAGCGAATCCGTCGCCGCCCACTGCAGATCCACGTCGAAGCCGTTGGCGTTGGCGTCGCCGACGTTCTCCACGAAGAACAGGAAGGCGACGTTGGAGGGGTCGAAGCGCGACACCTGCAGGTTCTCGATCTCGGAGCGGTAGAGCGTGGCGTTCAGCCGCAGGGCGCCGTACAGGAAGTCGCTCTTGAGGCCGAGTTCCAGGCTGGTCAGATCGTCCGTGCGCGCCAGCGCCGGCACCACGTAGTTCTGGAAGACGCCGGTCTGTCTGGTGGAGAGTTGGCCGGCGTTGCGGTTCAGGCGCGCCGGCCGGTAGCCCTCGGCGTAGGTCAGGAACACCAGCACTTCGTCCGTCGGCTGCCAGTTCACGGACGCCTTGACGATGGTGTCCTTCTCGTTGACGGTGCCGTCGGCCGCGATGCCGGCGATGTCCAGATAGCCGCCCTTGATCGCCGCAAGCGTCGCCGCGTTGGAGCCGCCGCCCCGGAACAGGTCCCTGGGCGAACCGTCCTCGCCGTTCGGGCTGCGGGCGTTCAGCACCACGGCGTCGTCGCCGGTGGCGTTGAACTGGCCGAGGGTGCGCAGCCGCAGCGTCACGTCGTTGCTGAAGTCCGTGCCGTTGCAGCGCCCGTCGCTGGTGCGCTGGGCGTTGCTGCCGATGCCGTAGCGGCAGCCGAAGGAGAAGTTCGAGGCGCCGAGCAGGGCCGAGTCGAGGTCGTAGGCGCGGGCGCTCAGGGACACGCCGAAGGTGTCCGAGAGGTCGAAGGCGATCTCGCCGAAGAAGGCCGTCTCCTCCACGGTGTTGGTGAAGTCGTTGAAGAACACCGTGGCCGGCGGCCTGGGGCCCACGGCATTGGTGCCGGCGGTCGGCAGCGTGGTGTTGCCGAGCAGGAAGCCGTCGCCGGAGTCGTCGTTGTTGTAGCTGCTGATGTGCTCGCGGAAGGCGTCGGTGGTGGCGGCGTACTGGAAGTCGCCGACGTGGTTGGTCTCGGCGTCGTTCAGGTACACGCCGCCAAGCAGCCGCAGCCGGTTCGCCGGATCCGTGTGGAAGCGGAACTCGTGGGTGGTGCGGGTGTTGGTCGAGTCCTCCATGTACTGCTTGAGCGGGCTGAAGCAGTTGTTGGGGTCCGTGCCCGTGGAGTCGTAGATGTTGCCGCTGCACAGGTAGTAGGTGATGTAGCCGCCGCCGTTGTTGTAGTGGGTGTAGTCGATGATGCTGTCGATGTCGCGGTCCAGGCGGCCGCCGGTGTAGATGACGTCCAGGCCGCGGATGCGCCCGGTCAGCGTCCAGGTGGTGAGCCCGAACTCGTCGCGGTTGAACTCCGGCGCGAACTGCGCGGAGGCGTGCTCCTGCTCCAGGCTGGGGTCCGCGAGGAAGGAGCCGTCCGCCTGCAGCGTCTGCGACGTGCGTTGCAGCAGCAGTTCCCAATCGTCGCTGATGCCCCACAGCAGGCTGAGCCGCCCGCCGCGGTAGGAGGCGTCGTTCCAGTCGTCCTGCACTAGGGTGTCGTTGCGGGCGGTTTCCACGCTGTCGGCCTCGGCCAGCAGCGGCCCGTAGCCGGCGACGTTGTTGCGATCCACCACCACCGCGCTGGGCGTGAAGGTGGCCGGCACGTTGTCCACCCAGCCGCCTTGGCTGTCGCTGTAGACCACGGCCCGGGCGGTCAGGGATTCGGTGATGGGCAGGTTGATGAAGGCGTCCGCCGCGGCGCTGTCGGCGCCGCCGCTGGTGGTGCCGTAGTGGGCGTTGACGCCGGCGTCGAAGTCCCTGGGGTCCGGCTTGCGGGTGATGAGCCGCAGCGTGCCGGACTGGGAACTGGCGCCGAACAGCGTGCCCTGGGGCCCGGCCAGCACCTCGATGCGCTCCAGGTCCGCGCCGTAGACGTCCAGGTTGCGACCGCCGAAGGACACCGGCTGTTCGTCCAGGTACAGCGCCACGCCAGGCGCGGAGCCCTGCGCCGAGGAGATGGTGACGCTGGTCTGCTCGGTGGCGCTGCCGCGGATGTAGATCTCCTTCTTGCCCGGGCCGTTGCCGGTGGCCACCACGTTGGGCAGGAACTCCACGTACTCGTCGAAGGTCTCGATGGCGAGGTCCCGCATGGTGGTCTCGCTCACCGCCTGCAGGGCGATGGAGACGTCCTGGGCGCTCTCGGTACGCTTGGTGGCGGTCACCACCAGCGTCTCCAGCTCCGCCGCGGCGACGCTGCCGGAAGCGCCCACCACCGTGGCGGAAATCGCCGCCGCGAGGCGGTTCCGCCGCAGGCCCTTGCCGACTGCGACGGGGCGGCGCCCGTTCGGCTTGGCGGCGCGGCGGGAGCGGATACTCGTCTGCCTGTGGGCCATGGAACCTCCTTGTGCGGCTATGGCTGCGAACCGCCGTCCGGGCCAGGGCGCGGCGGCGTTCGCTGGCGGTAGGAAGAGGCGGCACGGCAGGCGAGCGCCGGCGTTGGCCAGCGCCCGGACGAGCGCGATGGAACAGCGGTGGCGCTCACAAATTCGGCCGCCTCGAACATTCGACGGAGCGGGTTATAGCACCTTCGGGGCCGCGATTCAACGCCGGGCGCGGCGCATGCGGGTCGCTTGCCGCCAGCCAGGCGCGATACCGGACGCCCGCCGGCGCTGGGACGGCGGCGATTTCCTACGCGGGCGGCGGCGAATGTCGCTGGCGGCGGCTTGGTCGAGAGCGCCAGACCGGCCAACGCAAGCTGGAAAGGCGACCGCCGGGGGGCGGGCCGGGGCGAGCGCGGGGCCGAAGCGCCCGCCCGGGCCGGCCACGGCGCATGTGGTAGGTTGTGGCCATGTCCTCGATTCCCCAGAGCATGGCCAACGGCGGCCCGCGCCGGCGCGCGAGCCGGGCGCGCAAGCTCTACCGGTACCGGCCGGTGCCCCCGGTCGCCTTCGACGAAGACGGCTATCCGTGCGAGGACGGCATGGGCCAGGACACCGACCACGTCGCCCTGTTCGGCTACGCGCTGGCGCTGAAGCGGCACCTGGCGGGGCGGGCCGCGGTGCATTCGGACCTGTCCACGCACTACGCGCTCGGCGACCGCGGCGCGGTGATCGTGCCGGACCTGTTCGTGGCCTTCGGCGGCGAGGAGCGCCCGTACCGGCGCTCCTACAAGCTGTGGGAGGACCCGCCGCCGGCGTTCGTGCTGGAGGTGCTGTCGAAGAGGACCTGGAAGCAGGACGCGGGGCTGAAGAAGGACACCTACCGGTTCCTCGGCGTGCGGGAGTGCTGGCTGTACGACCCGAAGACGCGCTGGCTGTCGGCGCCCCTCGAGGGCTACCGTCTGCGCGGCGGCGCCTACGAGGCGGTGGCGCCGGCTTCGGAGGGGCGCTTCGAGAGCGAGGCGCTGGGGCTGGAGCTGCGCCTTCGGGGGCGCGAGCTGCGGTTCTTCGACCCCGGCGCCGGCGGCTACCTGCGCACCCTCGACGAGGAGGCCGAGGCCGCCGCCAGCGCCGAAGCGGAGGCCGCCGCAGCGCGTGAACGGGCCGCCGCCGCCGAGCGGCGAGCGGAGGCAGCGGAACGAAGGGCCGAGGCCGCGGAACAGGCATTGGCGGCCCTGCGCGGCAAGCCGGCGTAGCGCCTAGCAGGACCTCTCGATCAGGCTGCCGCGCGGGCAGCGCCGACGAGGCTTCTGGTGAACGCTATGCAATTGGCCCCAGCTTCTGCCGCAGCGAGTCCAGGAAGTCTTGTTGCGGCACTGTCTCCGCGGCCAGCAATCTGTCGCTCGATGCTTCGAGGGTCATCACTTCCCAATGGCCTTTGGTCAGCCGGCCTGCCGTGGGGTCGTCGTAGTCCATGTCCACGACCATCCAGATGATGTCGCCGTCGCCCAGATCGTGGCTTGGGGCCGTGCTGGGGCCGCCAATCGAGTCGAAGAAGGGGCGGTCCACCACCACGGCCATCTTGGCTTGCCAGCGTCGCAGCGTCGGCACCTTGATCTGTAGCTGCGGCATGAGACGCTTGGCGCTGGAGGAGCGCCAGTCGGGCCGGCGAACGGCGTTGGGAAACCGAACTGGGTCGCCATCTCGAAGGCGCTCGAACTCGGACCGCATTCCTTCTCCCGAGAAGTAGACCGCTTGAACTTCAAGGCCGTACCAACGCACGGTCTCGTTTGATGCGCTGGCGACGACCATGTCGATCTTCCCGGCTGGTTTGCGCGTCTCGGTGCCTCGCATGAAGGCGACCTCCGTTGCCACTTGCGCTTCGGCTTCGTCGAAGCCGACGATCTCACAAGCCACCGCGCTGGCAAGCGCTTCTGTTCGAACCTGTTTGGGCAGACGATCACGGGCGTTCCGACGCCCCGACCCAAAGCGCCGTCCGCATCCCGTTGGTAGCGCCGAATCGAACAGACGCCGCCGTGCTTGGCGCAGCGCGTACCGGAAGACCGAAACGGGCACATCGGCACGTCGTCGGAGTCGCGCAATGCGACGCGGGCACGGTCGCGGCGCTCGGCGGCGGACAGCGCGGTCAAGCGGACTCCGTACCACTCGAATATGCCGAACCTCTCGTTGGCCGCAGTCATTGCGCGTGGCCGAACACGCTGCGTCGCGTGATGACCAGCTCGGACAGTTCGGCGTGGTGCGTGTTCTTCATCGCCACTCGCACGGCGTGGAAGCCGTGCTCTTCGACCAATGAGACGATTTCCGGCGCGCAGTCGTAGGTCATCAGGAAATCGACGCTGCTGTTCGCCAGTATGCCGAACAGTTTGGCGTGGTCCACTTCATAGTGCCTGTACAGCCGGGAGCCCGCGCGTTTGCCGCCGGCGGCCGTGTACGGCGGGTCCACGAAGGCCACGACTTCCGATGGCGGCGCAGCCGCACAGGGCCCTCCTTTGCGCTCCATGTCGCTTGGCGCGCCGGAGGCCGAGGCAAGCGAAGCCAGCAGATCGAGGCCGTCCGTCTTGCGAAAGCCGATTCGCGGCGCATGACGTTCTACTTCGGCGAGACGGCGAATGGTCGTCTCCGGGTACCAGCGGGATGCCACGCCCTTGCCGTTCTCGCCCCGCCGGCTCAGGGAGGCGCCGGCCGCGAGAATGCCTCCACGCCGGGTTCTGTTCAGGACAAGCGCGCGGAATCCGCGGTCGAGCACTGCCGACGGGATGTTCGACGCGAGGGCGTTCACTGCATCGCGAGTGGGCTTGAACCGGCGAACCCGCGACTGCAAGGACGCCCCGCAGCGCAGCGCCGCCTGCCAGAAGGCAGCCACGTCCTCGTCGAGTTCCGCAAGCAGGCAGCGCTCCACCATCCCCTCCATCACCGCGGTCAGCGACACGATGCCGCCGCCGGCGAAGGGTTCCACCAGCAGCCTTGGCTTGGCGGCGGCGCGCGCGGTCGAGGAGGTTCGCGCCCGCACGTCCGCCAGCCCTTGCAGCCGCCGTTGACGGCCGTTGTGCGTGTCCGATTGGCTGGCTGCCACGCCACTTGCGGAAGGCTGCACCCCCACGCTGCCCGTCAGCCAGTAGCGAATGTGCGGGATCAGCCACGTCTTGCCGCCGGGATAGCGCAACGGACTGCGCTGGGGCACGCAAGCCACGTTCACGGCCGGAATCGGCGAGTTCGCAAAGACGTTGGCAGCCACGGAGCGCCCCGTTGAAGAAAACTGTCTATGCAAACAGCATAAGGTTCAACGAAAGGCGATGTCCAGCCCAGATTGTCCAGTAGCTTCATGTCTCGTCAAGTAGCTGTGTGTCGCCCCAAACGGCAACCCGTCGGGGTGCCGCCGCATGTGTGTAGACTCGGGTCCGGTCGGTTGGTCCGGTGGAACTCGACACATCGCCGGCCCAGGCGCGACAAGCAGAGGCGCTGAGCAGATGGCCTACGACCAGAGCAACATCTTCGCCAGGATCCTGCGCGGCGAGGCGGACGCCCATGTGGTGCTCGACGAAGAACGCTGCCTCGCCTTCATGGACGCGATGCCCCAGAGCCCCGGCCACACGCTGGTGATCCCCAGGGAACCGGCCGCGAACCTGTTCGAGCTGAGCGCCGCCAGCCTCGCCCCGCTGTCGCTGGCGGTGCGGCGGGTGGCGCAGGCGGTGCGGGCGGCCTTCGACGCGCCGGGCGTCATGGTCGCGCAGCTCAACGGCGCTGCGGCCGGCCAGAGCGTGTTCCACGTCCATTTCCATGTCGTTCCGCGCTGGCCGGGGCGAGAAGGCGGCGAGCCGATCGCCCTGCACGGCCGCGGCCCGGCGAATCCCAAGGACCTCGCGGCCCATGCCGCGCGCATCCGCGAGGCGCTCGCCGCCGAAGCCCCTTGACGGCTGCCCCGCCCTGGGAGGGGCGCTGGCCCCTCGGCACGCGGATCCACGTCGTCGGCAGCAGCGGCAGCGGCAAGAGCACGCTGGCGGCGCGGCTCGCGGCGGCCCTCGACGCCGAGTTCGTGGAACTCGACGCGCTCAACTGGGCGCCCGGCTGGGTGGGGCTGAACGCCACGGACCCGGCCGCCCTGGAGCAGCGGTTCCGCGACGCCACGGCCGGCGAACGCTGGGTGACCGCCGGCTCCTACACCGGCATCGCCCAGCGGGCGTTCTGGCCCCGGCTCGATGCGATCGTGTGGCTGGACATGCCGGCTGGCGTGTCGGTGTTCCGCATGCTGCGCCGCTCCTGGCAGCGCTGGCGCCGGCGGGAGCTGCTGTGGGGCACGAACATCGAGCGCTTCTGGCCGCAGCTGGCGGTGTGGCGAGGCGAGGACTCGCTGCTCTGGTGGCTGGTGGTGCATCACGCCCGCAAGCGGCGGGGCGTTCTGGCGGCGATGGCGGACCCGCGCTGGGCCCGCATCCGCTTCGTGCGCCTGGTCGCCGCCGCCGATGTCGCCGCGTTCCTGGCCGCGGCGGAGTGCGGTGTGGCGAGGACGCCTCAGACGGCGCAGCCGGGCGGGTGTCCCGCGGCGCTGCCGTAGGCTTCCGCCGCCCGCCACACGCGCAGGAAGTTGCCGCCGAGGATCTTCTCGATGTCCGCGGCACCGTAGCCGCGGCGCAGCAAGCCGGCGACGAGGTTGGGGAAGTCGCCGACGTCCTTGAGCCCCGCGGGCAGGGTGTCGCCGACGCCGTCGAAGTCCGAGCCCAGGCCCACGTGGTCGATGCCGGCCACCGCCACCGCGTGATCGACGTGGTCGACGACCGTCTCAACGGTGGCGAAGGGGTACGGATGCGCCGCGGCGTAGGCTGCGAAGAACGCCTGCCGATCGGCGTCGGTGGGCGTTGCGCCGCCGAACTCCTCGAAGTGCGCCGCCTGCCGCGCCACGGCCCACTCCCGGGCCGGCGCGGATACGAAGCCGCTGCCGAAGTTGATCTGCACGACGCCGCCCTTGGCCGCCAGCGCGGCCAGCATGGCGTCGCTCATGTTGCGCTCGAAGCCCGGCACGAAGCGGCGCAGCGACGAGTGGGACGCGATCACCGGCGTCCTGGAGAGCTCGATGGCCTGCCAGGCCGCGTCGTCGGAGAGGTGCGAGATGTCGATCATCACGCCGTGTTCGTTCAGCGCCGCCACCAGCTCCCTGCCGGCCGGCGACAGGCCGCCCCAGCGCCTGTCGACGTCGTAGCTCGAGTCCGAATAGGCGTTGCTCGCCGAGTGCGCCAGGGTGACGTAGCGGATGCCGCGGCCCGCGAAGCGGGCGACGTTGGCGACCACCGGCGTCGGTTCCGCCAGCGGGCTGCCGTTCTCCATGCCGAGCGCCAGCGCCACGCGGCCGCTGCCCCGGAGCGCCGCCACGTCGCCGGTGCAGGTGGCGAGCGCGAACCGCTGCGGCTGCTCCCGCGCCAGGGCTTCCACATCGTCGATGAGGCGCTCCGCGAGCTGCCGCGATTCCCCGGCAGCGGCGGCCGCCGCCGGCGTGTAGATGGCCATGAACGCCACGTCCAGCCCGCCGCGCCGGGCCCGGGGGTAGTCGAATTCCCGGTCCGGGGCGTCGGCGCCGAGGTCCGCCGGGCTTCGGTAGTTGCGGTAGGGCGCGTCGATGTGGGTGTCGATGAGGAGCGCGGTCCGGGCCAGTTCGGCTGCCGTCCGCGCCTGGTCCGGCGGCTCGCTGCAGCTGGCCAGTGCGAGCGCGAGCGCGAAAGCGCCAAGGCGATGCTTCACGGCAGCGGTATGTCGCCGGCCGCCGAAGGCACCGCCCAGCCGCGCCGCACGGCGTCCCTAGCGGCAATCGCCCCGTACCAGCGCTTGAGATTGGGGAAGTCCGCCCAGTCGATGCGGTGCCAGGGCCAGCGGGCGATCCACGGCCAGGTGGCGATGTCGGCGATGGAGTAGGCGTCCGCCAGGTACTCGCGGTCCGCGAGCCGCCGATCCAGCACGCCGTAGAGGCGCTTGGCTTCGGCGGCGTAGCGCGCCTCGGCGTAGGCAGATTTGCCGGCGTTGAAGTGCAGGAAGTGGTTGGCCTGGCCCAGCATCGGGCCCACGCCGCCCATTTGCAGCATCAGCCACTCCAAGGTCGCCCAACGGTCGGCGCCGCCGAGGCGGCCGGTCTTCTCCGCCAGGTACAGCAGGATGGCGCCGGACTCCATCAGCGTCCGGTCACCATCCACCAGCGCGGGGATCTTGTTGTTCGGGGAGATCCCGAGGAACGCCGGCGCGAACTGCTCGCCCTTGCCGATGTGTACCGGAATGGCGCGGTAGGGAAGCGCGAGTTCCTCGAGGGCGATGGACACCTTGCGGCCGTTGGGCGTTGGCCAGGTGTAGAGATCGATGGTCACGAGGCGTCGTCGGGTTCTTCCGCGGCCGCCGCGTCTTCCGCATCCACCGCCGCCGGCGCTTCCTCCGGTTCGGGCGCGAGGTCAGGGAGCGCCATGTCCATCTGTTCCGCGATGTAGGCCGATATCTCGAAGGCGCCGGGCACCCGGTTGGAGGTGGCCACGTAGTCGTAGCTCGGTTCTTCCTCCTCCTGCGCTTCTTCGTCGTCCCTGCTCTGCGGCGCATCCGGGATCTCGCGCAGGCGGTACAGCGAGATCAGCAGCTCGCCTTCGTCGTCGTCGAGGGCGAACGCGGCGTAGGGTTCGTCCGGCAGCGCCGCGTCGCTGATGTCCAGCACGGAGAGCCCGGCGAAGCGTCCGACCAGGGTCGCCGTCTTGCCGGCGTCGAGCGCCGCCCCGCTGGCGGCGGTCCAGTCGCCGTCGTCGTCCTTGGCAAGGGCGAAGGCGCCCTCGGCGGGCGCGTCGGTGCGCCGCAAGCCGGCGACGGCGCCTTCCGGCTGCAGAAGGGACTTGTCCAGCCAGTCCGAGGGCTCGACGCCGGCCTCGTAGTTGGCGAAGGCGATGGCGTAGATGGCGTCGTCGTCGGCGCGCCGGGCGTGGACCTTGCGGTAGCCCGGCGAGGTGCCGAGATAGACGTCCGCCAGCGTCTCGTCGCCGCCGGCGAGCACGACGCGGCGCTGGTGGTTGTCTTCGGTCACCTCGAATCGCTCGGCCGTGGTGGCGCTGTTGGCGACCGGCCAGCCGCCGGCCGCGCCGGCGAGCTTGTCGATGGCGGCGGCGACCTTGGCGCCGTCCGCCGGCAGGCCGTCCGCCAGCAGCCAGGCGTCCTCCGCCTTCGTCAGGCGAACCGTGCCGTCGGCGTTGGCGACGGTCACCGCATCCACCTGGGCCGGGTCGAAGCTCAGGAACGGTTCGGGGTCCACGCCGGAACCGGCGCGGGCTGCGAGCAGCACCGCCACGATGCCGAGCTGGATGGCTAGCGCGAAAGCCAGAGCGGTCTTGTTCAGGTTCATGGTGCCGCCTTTTGCTCGAGGCCCAGCTGCTGCTCGAGGCCCAGCTGCGCCTGGTAGGCGCGTCTCCTGGCCGCCCGCCGATGGCGGCTGATGGCGAAGGCCACCGCCAGCCCCGCCAGCGCCAGCAGGTAGTTGGCGTACTCCAGCGGGCGCCGCCAGTCGGCCGCGGCGGGGTGGAGCGTGCGGTTGTAGTGGCTGCGGCCGCGAATCGCCAGCAGCGACTGGTCCTCGACGGCCCAGTCCACCAGGTTGGCGATCAGTTCGAGAGACGCGGTGTAGATGGTGCCGTCGGCGGAACCGATCATCCGCACCGTGTCGTCGGCGAGGAACGAGGCGGAACCGAGCACGATCAACCGGGCGGACTCGGGCGACCGGTCGATCACGGCGGCGACCGTTCCCAAGCCGTCGCCGGCGTCGTCGTCCTCGCTGACGGCGTCGTCCTCGCTGGCCGCCTCGGCGTCGGCTTCCGGCTCGTCGCCGGCCAGCAGCGGCGATTCGTCGAAGAAGGAATCGAACCGCCCGGCCAGCAGCACGCCTAGGGCGTTCGCCTGCTGTTCGCCTTCCGGCGTGTACACCACGTCGCCAGCGGCGCCGAGGTTGGGCATGATGTCCGTCGATGCGGAGCGCCAGCTGGCCGGCGAACTCGCGATCAGCGTGGTCGCGGCGCGCTCGGCGTTCTTCTCCTGGTCCACGTCTATCGGCGAGGCCCAGGCCATGGTGAGCTGCCCCATGCCGGCGGTGAATGCGGCCTCGTCGCTCAAGCCGTCGCCGCGCACGTCCACGAAGTAGGGATAGTCGCGCATCTGCAGGTCCTGGAAGCGGAAGCCGGCGACTTCCCGCACCACCGGCACGGGGAAGGCCGCGTTCTGCGGGTCCATGACGAAGGCTTCGTCGACGGCGACGCCGTGGTGCGCTAGCCAGTCCTCGAGGCCCGTGGACACCGGCATCGCGAACAGCGACTGCGCCTGCAGCCGCGCCCGGAAGCGGCCGGCGGCCACCACCACGGTGCCGCCGCGCATCAGGAACTGGTCGATGGCGAACACGGACTTCTCGTCCAGGTTCGCCGGATCCACCACCACCAGCACCTCGGCGTTGGCCGGCGGCGCGCCGTCCGTCAGCACCGCGTTCTCGACGTCGAAATCCGCCCGCAGCACTTCGCGCAGGCTCGCGAACTCGTTGCCAGGAGGCTGCTGCATGGGCATCTGCTGCTGCATGTAGGGCGGCATGCCCTGGGGCGCGGACAGCGCCACGGTCTTCAGCAGGCCAGTGGCGAAGCGCTTGAGGCCCTCCTCGATGCCGCGCCGCAGCCCGTCGGCGTCGAGGGACTCCGGCAGCGGCAGCTGCACCACGGTCTCGCCGTCCGAGAGCGTCAGGTAGAAGTAGAAGGTGTTGGCGTCGAACAGGCTCGCCGCCATCGGTCGGAAGCCGTAGTCGGCGGCGATCCGCTTCGCCACTGCGCCGTCGCCGGCGGCCGGGTCCACCACCTCCGTGGCGAGCAGTCCGCCGGACTCTTCCGCCAGGCTCGCCAGCACCTCGTCGAGGGCGCCGCGGAAATTCACGAGGGCCGCCGGCAGGCGTTCGTCGGCGGACACGTAGCCCGTGAAGCGCACCGGGTCCGCGATGCTGTCGAAGACGCTGCCGCCGCCCTGGAAGCCGTACAGCACCTTCTTGATGGCGCGGGTCAGGTTGTACTCCGGGTTTTTCAACTGCACGTCGAGGTCGGCTTCGCTGCGCATCTTCACCTCGATGAAATCTCGAAAGCCGAGCACTTCGTACTCGTCGCCGTACTGCACCAGCACGTCGAAGTAGGAGTTCACCAGGCTCGCCTGGTAGCGGTCCGCGATCTGGAACGGCACCGGCCGAATGCCGTACTTGGTGTTGGCTTCGTCCTCCAGTTCCGGGTCCGTGGCCGGATCCACGATCTCCAGGCGCACCTTGCCTCCCGGTCCGCCGCCGGCCACCTCGTACTCCGTCAACAGGTTCTGCAGCTGCGGCGTCAGCGGCGCCAGCAGGGGGTGGGTCTTGGCGCTGAAGTAGCCGCGCAGCAGCAGCGGCTCGCGCAGCTGCGCCAGGTAGCCCCGGGTGGCATCGGAGATCGAGTACTGGTTGCCTTGGGTCACGTCCCAGCGCAGGAACGGCACCGCCGCCAGCCACAGGTTCGCCGCCAGCACGTTGGCCGCGAACAGCCCCACCACCAGCCGCTGGTGGCGATGCCGCCGCGCGTCGCCGTCCGCCGCCCGGCCGTGGGTCTCCACGGCATGGACGTTGAGTGCCAGGAAGGCGAGCAGCACCGAGACGTAGAAGTAGAGGTCGCGGAAGTCCAGCACGCCCCGGGTGATGGATTCGAAGCGCGATCCCGCGCCGAGGGCGCGCATCGCGTTGGCGATCGGGTTGGTCGCCAGATCGGTGAGGAACGGGCTGCCCACCAGATAGAAGACGCCGCAGCCGAACGCCGCCAGGATCAGCGCCACGATCTGGTTGTCCGTCTTGGCGCTGACGAACAGGCCAATGCCCAGGTAGGCCGCGCCCAGCAGCGCCGCCGCCAGGTAGCCGGCGAACACCGGCCCCCAGTCGAGGTCGCCGAGCAGCGTCACGGTGATCGGCAGCGGCGCCGTCAGCGCGAGCGCCACCACCAAGAGCGTCCAGCAGGCGAGGAACTTGCCGGCGACGAACTCGGCGCTGGTGGCCGGCACCGTCACCACCAGCTCCAGGGTGCCGCTGCGCCGCTCCTCGCTCCACATGCGCATGGCGAGCGCGGCGGCGAGGAAGATCAGCAGCAGCGGCAGCCACTCGAACATCGGCCGCACATCGGCGATGTTGCGGGCGAAGAACGCCTCGCCCCAGAAGAACACGAACAGGGTGACGCCCAGGAACGCCGCCAGGAACAGATAGGCGATGGGCGACGCAAAGAAGAGGCCCAGCTCCTTGCGGGCGATGCGCAGCGTGGCGGCGACGGTCATGGCGACACCTCGTCGGCTGTAGCCGAAGCCTCGTCGGTCGCCGGCGCGTCCGCGCCGGCGGTGGCGTCGCGGAACACGGCTTCCAGGTCCCGCTTCTCCGGCGCCAGGCTGTGGATGGGCACTTCCGCCGCGACCAGCCGGCGCGCCAGCTCGGCGGCCCGGGCGTCGTCCACGCCGTCGGCGAAGGCCACCGCGAAGCCGTCGCCGAGGGGCGTCGCGGTGGCGAAGTCGCCGATGGCGGCGGCGACTTCGGCCTCCCCGGCGCTGGTGCCGAGCAGCACCCGGGCACTCTGCTTGAGCGCGTCGAGGCGCTCGTCCACCGCCAGCTGGCCAGCGCGCAGGATGATCACCCGGTCGCACACCGCGTCCACCTCCTGCATGATGTGGGTGGAGAGGATCACCGTCGCGTCCTCGGCCAGACGCCGGATCAGATCGCGCATGTGCTGGGTCTGCGACGGGTCGAGGCCGTTGGTGGGTTCGTCCAGAATCAGGAAGCGTGGCTTGTGCAGGATCGCCTGCGCCACGCCGACGCGCTGCTGGTAGCCCCGGGACAGCGTGCCGACGGCGTCGAAGGCGCGGCCCGCGAGGTCCGTCGCCTCGAGCACCTCGGCCAGGGCGGCGCCGCGATCGGCGACGCCGCGCAGGCCGGCGACGTAGTCGAGATAGTCCACCACGGCCATCTCCGGATACACCGGGCAGTTCTCCGGCAGGTAGCCGATCTGCCGCCGCGCCGCCGCCGAAGCCTCGGCCACATCGAGCCCGGCGACGCGAGCCGTGCCGGCGCTCGGTTCGAGGTAGCCGGTGAGCATCTTCATGATGGTGGTCTTGCCGGCGCCGTTGTGCCCCAGCAAGCCGACGATCTCGCCAGTGCCGATGGCGAAGTGTACGGCGTCGACTGCCAGCGTCTCGCCATAGCGGCGCGTCAAGCCTTCGGCCTCGATCACGAAACTCGACCCCCCCTTGGTTGCCAAAGCGGTACCGCCAGCCGAGGGCCGCCGGTCGTTCCTGCGCCCCAGGCTGGCGCGGGGCGCGTAACATACAAAGGCGTCCGACCAGTTTCCACCCCGCGAGTTCCTTTGGGGTTTGCGCCGTCGGCACGAGGCCCGTTGGGCGCTAGGCCATCGCCTTCCACCTTGAGGAGCACCTCGAACCATGCCTGCCGAACCCGAGAGCAAGCACAAGAACGACATCTACGGCAACGTAGACGACCCGCAAGCGGCCGAGGAGCGCCCGGCGACGCCGGCCGCCACGGTGGTGCTGCTGCGCGACGCCGAAGGCGGCCCGGAAGTGCTGATGCTGCGCAAGAACTCGAAGATCGCCTTCGGCGGCATGTGGGTGTTCCCCGGCGGCCGCATCGACCCCGAGGACTACCCGCAGAGCGGCGACCGGGATGCCGCCGCCCGCACCGCCGCGGCCCGTGAAGCCCGGGAAGAGGCTGGCGTCGTCCTCGACCCGGCGCACTTCGTCTGGTTCGCCCACTGGACGCCGCCGCCGAGCGCGCCGACGCGGTTCGCCACCTGGTTCTTCGCCGCCCGGGCCAGCGATCAGGCCGTGGCGATCGACGATAGCGAGATCAAGGCGCACCGTTGGATCCGGCCAGCGACGGCTCTGGCCAGGCACGCCCAAGCGGAGATCGATCTGGTGCCCCCTACCTGGGTCACCCTGTACCACCTCTCCCGCTACCAGCCGGTGGCTGCGCTGCTGGAGCGCCTCCGAGCCGGTCCGCCCCGCTACTACGAGACCCGCGCCGTCAAGCGCAGCGACGGCGTGCGGGTGGCGCTGTGGCGGGGCGACGCCGGCTACGAAGACTGGGACGCCGATCGCCCCGGCGCCCGGCATCGGCTGGTGATGGCAACGCAGGGCTTCACGTTCGAGAACGATGCGGTCGGCTACTGAACGCCGCTCGCGGCGCACGCCGTTCCTCGCAGTCGCCCACGAGCCTTGGCAGCGCCCGCCAGCGCAGAGCCCACTCGCGGCAGCGCTGGCGTCTCACATCCAGCCGCGCCAGACGTAGACCTTTGCCGCCAGCCACTCGCTCAGGAACTTGCTGGCTTCCAGGAGCGCCGATGCGTTTGGCAGGTAGTCCCTGGCCGTTCCGTTGCCGTACGTCCACCGCGGGCTTGGCGACGCCGGAATGGCGTCGAGGCCGGCCTTCCGGAAGGCGCCTAGGGCCCTGGGCATGTGCCGGCCTCTGGTGACGAGCAACACCGTGTCGATGTCGTGCTCGGCCGCCAAGCGGGCCACGAATGTGGCGTTCTCGTAGGTGGTGCGGCTTCTGCCCTCCGTGAGAACGGCGGCTTCCGGCACGCCGAGGTCGGAAAGGAACTCCTTCATGATGTCCGCACCGGTCGGTCTTCCCGGCCGCGGCGACCAGGTCGTGCCGGAGACGACCACGGCGGGCGCCTTGCCGGCGGCGAACAGCCTGGCGCCGTGCCACAGGCTGTCGGCCGTGGTGCTCGCCAACGCCCAGTCCCGCCCGCGGGTGGGAGGCACGACATGGCTCAGCAGCACCACGATGGCGTCGGCCCGGGGCAGCGACCGTATGGCCGGCGTCGGATGCTGCTGCACCAGGATCGGCGCGATGCGGTCGACGAACGCGGGCATGGACCAAAGCCACAGCCAGGCGATGCCGAACCAGAGCAGCCCCGCCGCGGCCCGGCGTCGACGCAGCGCCAGCGCGAGCAGGCCCACCGCCGCGGCTGCCAGCCCGACGCACGCCGGCATGGCGATGCGGGTCAGCAGCTCTTCAAGCCAGACAGGCATCTCGGTCCGAGACCCCGTCGGTCACGAGGCGCCGATGGAGAGCAGGTTCTCCACGGGCCGATAGAGTTCCTCCAAGTAGGCGACATCCTCTGCCTCGAGCGCGATGCCGCAGGCGTCGACCAGCTGTTCGAGCTGCGCCACGCTGGAGACGCCGACCACCGGCGCGGCCACTGCCGCCTTGCCGCGCAGCCAGGCCAAGGCGATCTGCGCCGGCGCCTTGCCGTACTTGCCCCCCACCTCGGCAGCGCGCCCGGCGATGTCGAACGTGGCCGCGCCGCGATACAGGCTCTCGGTGCGCCGGCGATCCCGCCCCTGGGAGCGGCGCGTGGCGCCGCCGCCGAAACCACCCTGGTACGCGCCCGCTAGGATCCCCCGCGCCAGCGGCGACCACGGCGTCAGGGCGACGCCGGTGGCGGCGCAGTACGGGTTCATTTCCCGTTCCTCCTCGCGGTAGACGAGGTTGTAGTGGTTCTGCATGGAGACGAAGCGCGTCCAGCCGCGCATCGCGGCCGTCAGCTGCAGCTCCGCGAACTGCCAGGCGAACATGGAAGATGCGCCGAGATACAGCGCCTTGCCGGCCTTCACCACGTCGTGCAGCGCCTCCATCGACTCCTCGACGGGCGCCGCGGCATGTCCCGGCACGCCGTGGGGATGGCGGTGGATCACCAGCTGGTCCACGTAGTCGTGGCCGAGGCGCTCGAGGCTGGCGTCGACGCCCTCGAAGATGTGCTTGCGGGACAGCCCGCCCTGATTGGCGCCGCGGCCCATCGGCATGGCGACCTTGGTCGCCAGAACGTACTCGTCGCGGCGGGCCAGCTCGCGCAGCAAGCCGCCCACCACCCGCTCCGAGGCGCCGACGCCGTAGACGTCCGCGCAGTCGAAGTAGAACACGCCGCGGTCCAGCGCGGCCTTGATGATGGGGCGCGCCGCATTCGCATCGAGGGTCCAGTCGCCCTGGTGCCCGCGGCCCGGTTCGCCGAAGTTCATGGTGCCGAGGCACAGCGGCGACACCCGAAGGCCGCTGCGGCCAAGCTGCACGGGCTCGAGCATCCTCAACGCCAGTGAAACCCATCCGGGTTGTTCTTCGAGTAGGGCCGTTCGTTCACCAAACGGTACGTCGGCAGACGCCGCCACTCCCCTTGCCGAGCGTCCTCGTACGTCTGGAACTGGACGAAGAAGAACGGTATGCCGTAGTCCGATTCCACACGGTGCTTGCACTCGGCAGCGAACCGATAGGTTTCCGGGTGTTCGCAGGACGTGTTGTTGAACACAACGACATCGCCACGTTCTTGGCGAAGAAAGCCGTTCTCAAGCAGAGTGAACAAGAGCATCCCGCTTGATCGGCCGCCGGAGAACTTGATGACGTGCGGAAGGTCTGGGTGGTGCTTCGCTTGGTAGCGGAAGGAGTAGGTCTTGCTGGCGTCGTAGCGCTTTGGCCGCCCGGGCGAACTCTTGATGGTGAGCTTAGGTACGGCGTACACGACGCCCCCCTGGATCAAGCCAACCGCCGGCCGTCGCAGGGGTACCCGTTCCTGCACGCGCTCTCGTCCTTCATATCCGCCACGGCGACTCCCCTGTCTCGCTGCCTTCGCAAGCCGCCCACCGCAAGCAGGCGCATTCCTCACACACGGTCGTGGAGGCCGGCCCCAATACGCTACCATAGCACAGCGTCTTGCCCACGTTCGGCTCCATGTGACGTCGTTTGGTCGTCTTTTGAGGCACATCCTTGCAATCCATCCACGACATGGATAGGTTGCAAGGGTGGTCCCGCGCATCATTGCCAGCGACGTTGAAAGCGCCTTGCAGCGCCAAGCCGCTGTTGCGCTGATCGGCCCACGGCAGGTCGGCAAGACCACGCTGGCCTTGGAGATCGGCCGCGGGCGGGACGCGCTCTACCTCGACCTCGAGGACCGCAACGACCGCAACCGTCTGGCGGAGCCCGCGCTCTTTCTCGACAACGTGGAGGGTCGGCTCGTCATCCTGGACGAGATCCATCGGCTGCCGGAACTCTTTGCGACGCTGCGCGGCATCATCGATCGGGGGCGGCGCAAGGGCAAGGGGCTGGGCCGGTTCCTCATCCTGGGATCGGCCTCCATCGACTTGCTGCGGCAGTCCGGCGAGACGCTGGCCGGGCGCATCGCCTACATCGACATGGCGCCCTTCTCCGCCCTCGAAGTGGAAGACGCCCGTGCGGCCCGCGAACGCCTGTGGCTGCGTGGCGGCTTTCCGGAGAGCTACTTGGCATCGAGCGACCGGATCAGCCTGGCGCTGCGGCGGGACTTCATCCGCACCTACTTGGAGCGCGATGTCGCCACGTTCGGGCCACGCGTTCCGGCCACGACCTTGGAGCGGCTTTGGACGATGCTGGCGCACCGCCAAGGCACGACGTTGAACGTCTCGGCCCTTGCGAGGGGCTTGGAACTGAGCGCCCAGTCCGTCACCCGCTACATCGACCTCCTGTGCGACCTGCTGCTCGTGCGCCGCTTGCCGCCCCTGCTGGCCAACGTCGGCAAGCGCCTGGTGAAGGCGCCGAAGGTCTACGTGCGCGACAGCGGCTTGGTTCACGCCCTGCTGGGCATTGCGTCTTTGGAACAGCTCGCCGGGCACCCGGTGGTGGGCGAAAGCTGGGAGGGCTACGTTGTCGAAACGCTGCTCAGTGTGTTGCCGCCCCTCGCACAGCCGCACTTCTACCGCACCAGCGCCGGCGCGGAAATCGATCTGGTGATCGACCACGCCGACAGCGAGCGCTGGGCAATCGAGATCAAGCGCTCGCTCTCCGCGAAGGTGCGACGCGGGTTCCACCTCGCCTGCGAGGACATCAGGCCGACGTGCGCCTTCGTCGTCCACGCCGGCGACGACCGCTATCCGCTGGCGCAAGGCGTGGAAGGGATCGGCGTGCGCGAGCTGGCTCAGGCGTTGCGTGAGCGCCCGTGGCGCAAGGGCGGCAGCGAAGCGTTTGAAGTCGCGCACGAGGCGTAGCCAAGGTGTGGACGGCGCACCAGGAATCCGTGTTTGGCCAATCAAAATCTTGCGTTACGCTACCGCCCAAGGCACGGCTTCGCAGTGGGCCAGTTCCCAGCCGCGGAAGACGACGGCCAAGCCCGTGTATGCGATGTCGTGGCGCTGCCGCGCTAGGTTTTCGTCGGTCAGGTAGCGTGCGAGCTGGGCTTTGGCGTCGGCGAGTGCGGCATCCGCCTTCGCCTCGTCGCCATCCCGCTTGATGTACTTGAGCTCGATCAGATAGCCGTGGCGTGCTTGCGGATGGTGGGCTGTGAAAGGTTCCAAGCAGATGTCTACGAAGCCCTTCGCGAACTCGCGTTCGGTGCTGAACAGGAAGTGGTCCGTGGCGCCTAGGTAGGCTGCCAGGAAGCCCTGCACCATCTTCTCTTCGCGCAGGTAGTCGCGCACGCTGGTCTGCGAGCGGATCGCCTCGGCCAGGAAGTCCAGTGCCGGCCGCCACTCGCCGTGTTGCGCCATCCGTCGCATCAGGCGCTCCAAGTCGTCCAAGTCCACGGCGAACGCGCCGACGTCCCGGTAGGCGTCGCGCAGGAAGCTGTGCAGCAACTGCCGGGCGGTCTGATTCGGCACCACGAGTTCGGGCTTTTCCGATGTCGTGGCGTGGATGCTCAGCAGGCCGAAGTAGTGCAGCAGCGAGAGGAAGTTGTCGCGCTGTTGAAGTTCCCGAAGCGGGAAACTACGCCGTACTCGACACGTGGCGCGACCCTTGGCCATCGCCGTGCGCAACAGATCGAAGTTGCCGTTGAGACGTCCGCCGGCGGTGAGCAGATGCCGCAGCTTGCCATAGTCCACGCGCACGTTGTCGTCGATCAGCTCTTCGGGCGGCGCCTCGGCGTCCCGGCATTCGGCCAAGTAGTAGAGCACTAGGTCCGTGTTGTAGACGTCCTCCTGTGCCTTGGTGGCGAAGCGGTAGCCGTTGTACCACTTGCGTATGATGGCCAAGGCGTCCTCGAATCGCTCCGGCGGCGCCTTGGCGTCGTAGTCGCGGAGCAAGCCTCGCACTTCGTTCTCGGTGAAGCCGAGCATTGCGTTGAACTCCGGCCTCAAGCTCAGGTTGCGGGCGATGTTGAAGCCGCTGGTCAGGTCGTCCATGGCCAGCGGCGAGACGCCGGTGACGAACAGGCGCTCCATCGCGCCGACGTTCGTGCCGGCCTTCAATGCCGCGAAGAAACTACGGTAGAAGCCGTCGTCGCGGGTCAGCGCGTGGTAGGCGGCCTCGCCGTCGCGGGCGAGAACCGCATTGGCGAGGTTGTCGTACTCGTCGATCAGCGCGTAGATGGGAACGTGGCGGTTGCCGGCGATGGCGAACAGCGCGCGCAGCTTGGTGCTGATCGACGAATGCGCCAGCACGGCCTGCTTCTCGTCAGCCGCAAAGACGTCGTCGTTCTGCTCCAGGGCCTTGCGGAGGTCGATGGCGCAACATTCCTCGAAGCGATCCTTCAAGGCGTCGAGCGGGGCGTCGATGGCAGAGAAATCGAAGCGGAGCACCATGTATCGACTGCGGTTCGCGGTCGGCGATGCGCCGATTTCCGTGCCGCCGAACAGCGCTTCGAACTCGTCTCGGTGATGGCGGCCGTAGTAGCACTCCAACATCGAAAGCCAGCACGTCTTGCCGAAACGCCGTGGCCGGATGAACAGCACGTAGTTGTGTTCTTCCAACCGATGGACGAAGCGGGTCTTGTCCACGTACAGGCTGCCGTCGAGGCGGATGCCCCTGAAGTCCGCCCGCCCGTAGGGAATCCTCGGCGCACGGCCTTTGGGCGACCCAGGCTCTTCAATGCGGGTTTGGGCAGGCGCGGCCATGGCGCGGCCTCGACAGAGCGCTTGAGCGCCATCTTACACCAGCGGTTTGACGGCGCTGCCCCCGCCTTTATGGATTATGGATGTGTACGCACCCTGTGCTGGGCGACCGCGCAGACCCTCGCCTAGCGCACGAGCCACCGAGCGAGCAGGCGCGTTGCCGCGGCGAGAAAGACGGGTTCCGCTTCCGGTTTCCTGGTGGCGCATCGCAAGGCGGCGTGGACGTACTTGACGAGGTGGGCGTCTTTCATGTCGCTCGCTTGGGAGACGACCTCGCCCCACGCCTGCATCGCGATGTCCTCGGATGCGCCTAGACAGATGGCCACGGCGTCCTCCGGCGATGCCGAAGTCAGCGCCTGCTGAAAAGCGGCAATCCCACGGTTCGCGTTGAGGCGGTGGGGCACGGGGGAAGGCCAGCCGGGGAACCCCAGCGCTGAGACGAAGCCCGTCACGTAGGACAGCGCCACGATCGCTCCCGTGTCGTCGCCGCGGTCGACGAATCCCCAAGCCGCTTCCGACAACGTGAGACAGTGCGACCATCCGTATTCCATGTCCGTCTCCGCCGTCAGCATCATGCGGGCCGCCGCGACGCAGGCCGTTCCCGCGGCTTCGAATGGCGTGCTGCCATCCACGCTGTCGATCGCGGCGATCTCCACTCCCTGGCCACGCGCCATCACGCCGCGTATTCCCGTATGCGGCGTGTTCACGCTCGACCGGGGAACGCCGCTCAAGAACTCGTCGAAGGCAGGCGGGCTTGCCCGCAGCAGCGGCCCGAGCTGTGGAATCACTGCACCCTTCTCTGTGCTCGGGTCCTCGCGGTACGCTCGAATGAACATCTGCATGTGCGGCAGCAGCTTGCGCCGCACATCCAGGTCGGCGTTCAGCATGTGGCCCAGCAGAATCTGGCCATGGCCGGCGCCGCCGACCTGCTGCAGAACGCGCGTGGCCAAAGCCTGTCGATTCAGCCGACTCTCGGGCTGGCACATGGCGTTCGCTAAACGGTGGCCAATCGCGGGCCATGGCATGATCGCCAAGTCGTTTCCGCCGGCCCAGTCGATGGGATCGTCGGCCTCCGCAATCGGGGGTACTGCAACGTCGGCGAAGTCCCGCGCCGCTGCCGCGAGGTACCGCCGAGCACCCTCTCGCCGTCGGGAGTTCACCAACGGCAGCAGCAGGTAGCGCGCCATCACCTCCAAAGGCGCATGGATCTCGAGGCTCGACAGCCCCGACGTGCCGCTTTCCATCTCAGTCAGAGATGCCAAGAGAAGCGCACGGTTGCCGTCGTGCTGGTGGGCAAGCGCGAAGTCATCGAGATCAAAGGACATGGTTGTCAGCGGCGTCGAGTGTCACTCGGCCGCAAAGATGTCCTGCACGACGACCGAAAAGTCCGGCAGGCATGCGCAAGCGGCGCTTTCTCCTTTGTTGAAGACGCCGCGTTCTTCGTACTCGCCGTTCACGAGCGTCAAGACGGTTACCGTTTCGTCCTGCGGGTCGACAATCCAATACTCGGGAATGGCGGCTTCGGCATAGTCGAGGCGCTTGTCCACCGTGTCGCGGCGAGCGTCCCCCGGGCTCGTCACTTCAACGACAAGATCCGCGCCCAGCCAGAAGTCGTTCTGCCGACGCGGGTCGTCCGCTTTCAACAACAGCAGCAGGTCCGGTTCGCGGAACTTGCCGGCGCGGATACGAAGCCGCAGCGGGGCGAAGAACACCGCGCCGCCTCGTGCGCCAACGAACTCGTGAAAGGCGAGGAAAAGGAACTTCAGGATCGCTTGGTGTCGGGTCGTCGGCATGGGCAGAACGTCCAAATGGCCGTCTGTGAACTCGATCAGCCGGTTGCACCGCGCCGTCAGCTTCAAGTAGAGCGCCTCCGTCCAGCATCCCTGCAGCGACGACAGTTCCGCCACGGTGGATTCGTCGTCCGCCACGATTCGCCACGGGAGTTGGTCGCGCGCGGCAGCCATCAGATCCAACGCTCCAGTTGCGCCATGCGATGCAGTGTGCGGAGGCGTGACCTGCGTGTCAAACAGGCGTTCGCGTGTCGCCATCCCAACGCCGACCGACAGCCGTTGTGCTACGCTGGCCACCAAACCAGCATGGACGAATCGAAGTGGGCTACCCCATCGGCTCCAACCTGCGCGGATTGGCGCGAGCAACTTTTCAGTCCGACATCCCGCCTTGGGAATTCGACATCCGCGCCGTGCCGCCAGGCACCGACCCAGTGCAGATCAGCGACTGGCACCGCCGCCACGGACGCGCCAACAACGAAGAGCGCCACCTTACACCAGCGGGTTGACGGCGCCGTCTCGCTTGCGACGGCCGCATGCCTCTGCGCCGAATGACCACGTTGCCCAGCGGGCGACAGTCGCCGTATCACCCGCCCATTTGCGGCGCGGACCAGGCCCACCAACCGCACCTAGCGAGGAGTGCTCTACGTGCCGGTGTACGTCGGCTTGCGCCGTTCGCGGAAGGCCGCGATGGATTCCTTGCGGTCGTTCACCGCGCGGTTCCCTACCGCCAGGCTTGCCAGCTCGAACCGCAGCGCCGTCGGCAGGTCGCACTCCACGTTGTGCTGCAGCACACGCTTGGACATGCGCAGCGCCAACGGCGGCCAAGCGGCCATCTCCGCCGCCAGTTCCACCGCCGCGTCCAGCAGTTCGTCGTGCGCCGCCAACCGGTCCAGAAGGCCGATGCGGAGCGCCTCTTCGGCACCCACGGCACGGCTGGTGTAGATCAGATCCGCCGCCCGGGAGTAGCCGACGATGCGCGGCAGGAAGAAGCTCATGCCGGAGTCCGGCGAGAGATTGCGCTCTATGAACACCGTCTTGAAGCGGGACTGCGGCGAACCCACGCGCAGGTCGCAGGCCAACGCCAGGCTCATGCCAGCGCCTGCGGCCACGCCGTTCACGGCCGCGATGGCCGGCTTGTCGAGCTGATGGAGGGCCAGCGCCTGGCGTCCCACCCAGCCCAGGTCGTCCAGGTGGTCGTTTTGCGTCGGCGGCTTGCTGGCGCCGCCGGCGGTGAGGTCGGCGCCGGAGCAGAAGCCTCGCCCGGCGCCGGTGAACACCACGGCGCGCACGGCATCGTCGGCGCGCACGCTGTCGATGGCGGCCAGCGTAGCGGCGCGCAAACTGGCGTCGAGGGCGTTCAGCTTGGCCGGACGGTTGAGGGTGAGCACGGCAACGTGCCCGCGCTTGTCGAGGAGCAAGGGTTGTTCGGACATGGCGGCTCTCCGGTCGGCGGCGCTTTGCAGGCGTGGGATCATGGCAGAAGTCGTCGCCCGGACTGTCGGTCCGCGACTAGGCCACAGTCGCGTTTGGCTTGCGACCGGCATTGGCTTACAATTCGCGCCACTGTACGCAAAGGCCACTGGCCCCTTCGTAGTTGCCCCAACGCCTCGCGGCCCACGCCATCGATCCCGCTCGCGTGTCGGCGAACGCCGTCGCGGTGGTGCGCGGATTGCGGCGCGCCGGCTTCGACGCCTTCCTCGTGGGCGGGTGCGTGCGGGATCTGCTGCTCGGCGCCACGCCGAAGGACTTCGACGTCGCCACCTCGGCCACCCCGGAGCAGGTGCGCGAGGTGTTTCCTCGGGTGCGCCTGGTGGGCCGGCGCTTCCGCATCGCCCACGTGCGGATGCGGCGCGAAGTCGTCGAGGTCTCCACGTTTCGCCGCGCCCTCGACGGCGCGGGCGACGCGGCCGGCGCGGCGGGCGCCAACGGCCGCCGGCGGCCCCTCGTCTCGAACACGGCATGCTGCTGCGCGACAACGCCTACGGCGCCATCGACGAGGACGCCTTTCGCCGAGACTTCACCGTCAACGCCCTGTACTACGACCCGGATGCGGAAGAGGTGCTGGACTACTGCGACGGCCTGGCGGACATCGAGGCGCGGCAGCTGCGCACGATCGGCGATCCGGTACGCCGTTTCCGAGAGGATCCGGTGCGCATGCTGCGCGCTCTGCGTCTGGCAGCCAAGCTGGAGCTGGCGCTGGCGCCGGAAACCGAGGCCGCGATAGCGCCCTCCCGGGAGTTGCTGGCCGCCATTCCCGCGGCGCGCCTGTTCGACGAGTTCATCAAGATGTTCCTGGCCGGCTACGGCGCAAGCACATTCGAGATGCTGGACAGCCACGGCCTGTCGGAGTTCCTGTTTCCGGCGACCGGGCACCGCCAGTCGCTGGCGCGGCTGGCATTGGCGAGCACCGATCAGCGCATCGCCGAAGACAAGCCGGTGACGCCGGGCTTCCTGCTGGCGGCGTTCCTGTGGGGCGCCTATTCCGACCGCCTGCCGGGGACATGCGGCGGCAAGCCGCGCGGGGAGGATCACGACGGGGCCGCCGCTGCCGCCTTGGCGGCGCAGCGCGACACCATCGCCATGCCGCGTCGGCACAGCTACTTCGTGCGCGACGTGTGGCGGTTGCAGCCTCTCTTGGAGGACCGTCGCGCGGACACCGTGGCGGCCGCCTTGGGCGACCGCCGGTTTCGTGCCGCCTACGACTTTCTGATGCTGCGCGTGGCTGCGGCGGAGGTATCCGAAGAGCTCGGCGCTTGGTGGACGGAGGCGCAGACGGCGCCGCTCGAAGACGTGCTCCGGAATCTGCCGGCGGCGCGTCCGCGTCGCCGGCGCCGCAGAGGTCGGCGCCGTGGGACGCAGGCGGCGATGGCGGCCTCGGCTGGCAGCGCCTAGGTTGTCGCCTGCAGGCCCGCGCATGAGCGCCCAGTCCCGCCGATCGCCGGTTTCGCTTGACACGCTGCGGCGCAAGAAGGCCCGCGGCGAACGCTTCGCGGCGTTGACGGCCTACGACGCGCTCTTCGCCGAGCTGATCTCCAGCGCCGGCGTGGACGTGCTGCTGGTGGGCGATTCCCTCGGCATGGTGCTGCAGGGCCACGACAGCACCCTGCCGGTAACGCTGGACGACATGGTCTACCACATGAACTGCGTGCGCCGAGGCAACAACGGCGCGCTGGTCATGGCGGACCTGCCGTTCATGAGCTACGCCTCGGAGGCGCAGTCCCTGGAGAGCGCCGCGGCGCTGATGCGGGCCGGTGCCCATGTGGTGAAGCTGGAGGGCGGCGCCTGGCTGGCCGAATCCACGCGGCTGCTGACCGAACGCGGCATCCCGGTGTGCGCCCACATGGGCTTGACGCCCCAGGCCATCAACCGCATCGGCGGCTATCGCGTGCAGGGGCGGGATCCCAGCCAGGCGCAGACGATGATCGACGAAGCGCTGATTCTCCAGGACTCGGGGGCCTCTATCGTGCTGCTCGAGTGCGTGCCGGTGGCGCTTGGCCGCCAGATCGCCGAACGCTTGGAGGCGCCGGTGATCGGCATCGGCGCCGGGCCGCACACCGATGGCCAGATCATGGTGATGCACGACATGCTGGGCTTGACGCCCAGCTCCATTCGGGTGCCCAAGTTCGTCAAGAACTTCCTGCCGGACAGCGCCGACGGCGATCTGCCGGGCGCCTTCCGGGCCTATGCCGAAGCCGTGCACACCGGGCGTTTTCCCGGCCCCGAGCATACGTTCGCCTAGGCTGGAAAGCGCGAGCGTCCGGGCGGATGGCCGCCGCCCGCGGTCGAGGGAGGGCTGGTGCAAACGCAGCTGGAGCCGGTGGCGACCATCGCCGAGTTGCGGGAACGGCTGCGCGGCGCGGCAGGCGTCGGCCTGGTGCCCACGATGGGCAACCTGCACGACGGACATTTGGCGCTGGTGCGGGCCTGCCGCGCCCAGTGCCGCACCGTGGTGGTCTCGGCGTTCGTCAATCCCACGCAGTTCGGGCCGAACGAGGACTTGGGCAGCTATCCGCGAACCTTGGCGGCGGATCTGGCGCTGCTCGAAGCGGAACGAGTGGATGCAGTGTTCGCGCCGGCGGTGGAAGAAATGTACCCGCTGGGAGAGACGGCGCCGGCGGTGGTCTCGGTGCCGGCGCTGGCGAACACCCTCTGCGGTGCCGATCGGCCCGGCCACTTCGACGGCGTCGCCACCGTGGTTGCCAAGCTGTTCAACATCGTCGCGCCCGAACGCGCGTTCTTCGGCGAAAAGGACTGGCAGCAGCTGGCCGTGGTTCGCAGCATGGCCCGCTCCCTGGACATGGCCGTGGAGGTGTTCGGCATCCCCACGGTGCGCGCCGCCGACGGCCTGGCGCTGTCCAGCCGCAACGGCTATCTCACGGCCGCGCAGCGGCGGCAGGCAGCCGCCATCAACCGAAGCATCGCGGCCATTGCCTCGGCGATAGAACGCGGCGAGGGCGACTATGCGGCGTTGGAGCGCCGCGGCAGCCGCGAGTTGGCCGATGCCGGATTCACGGTGGATTACGTGGCGGTCCGCGACGCCGAACGCCTGACTGCGCCGGACGCCAGCACCCGGCGGTTGCGGGTGCTGGCCGCGGCGCGCCTCGGCAGCACCCGGCTGATCGACAATGTCGGCGTCGGCGCGGACCTCTAGCAGGCCCCCTGAGCAGTTGCCCGCGTGGCGGCGGCTCGCCGCGCTGGCGGCGCGGCAGGCGGACGCGGACCTTCCGCTGCTGGACGCGGACCGTCTGGCGCGGTTCGGCATGCGCCTCGGCCCGCTGCTGGTGACGTTCGCCCGGCAGCGGGTAGACGAAGAGACGCTAGAGACCCTGCTGGCCCTCGCGACCGAGAGCGGCTTGCCCGGGGCGATCAGAGCCCTCTGCGCCGGAGAGCCGGTCAACGTCACCGAGAAGCGCAGCGCCTTGCACATGGCCTTGCGGACAGCGGACGGCGAGACCAGCGAGAGTGCCGCAGAGGACGGCACCGCGGCGGAGCGGGCCGCGGCCGAGGCGCGGCGGGTGCGCAAGCGCCTCTTGGACTTCGCCGAAGACGTGCGCAACGGGCGCTGCGCCGGAGAAGCCGGGCGGCCCATCGAGGCCGTCCTCCACATCGGCATCGGCGGTTCCCATCTCGGCCAGGCTCTGGCGGTCGAGGCACTCGGCAGCGGCGGGCCGAGGGTGCGATTCCTGGCCAACATCGACGGCGCCGTGCTGCCGGCCGCGCTGGCCGGTCTGGATCCGGCAACCACGCTGGCCATCGTGGCCTCCAAGAGCTTCGCCACCGAAGAGACCCTGGCCAACGCGGCCGCGGTCCGCAGCTGGTTCGTCGAACGCACCCGCGATCCGGACGTCGTCGCCCGGCAATTCGTCGCCGTCACGGCCAACGCCGACGCCGCTGGCGCCTTCGGCATCGCGCCGGCGCGGTGCTGGCCGCTTTGGGACTGGGTGGGGGGCCGCTTCTCCATCTGGTCTTCGGCGGGGCTGCCGGTCGCCATCGCCCTGGGGCGCGAGCGCTTCCTGGCGCTGCTCTCGGGAGCGCGGGAAGTGGATGCCCACTTCCAGGATGCAGCGCTGGAAGACAATCTGCCGGCCATGTTGGCACTGCTCCAGGTGTGGAACGGCAACTTTCTCGGCGCCGCCACCCACGCGGTGCTGCCCTACGATCATCGCCTGCGGCGGCTGCCGGACTACCTGCAACAGCTGGAGATGGAGAGCAACGGCAAGTCCACCCGGCTGGACGGCCAGCCGAGCCGCGTGGACACCGCGCCGATCGTCTGGGGCGGCGAAGAGACCAATGGCCAGCACGCCTACCACCAGCTGCTGCACCAGGGCACGCGCCCGGTTGGCGTGGACTTCATCGCCTGCGCCGCTGGCCACGGCCCTGCCGCGCGCCAGAACGCCCTGCTCGCCAACTGCTTCGCCCAAAGCGAGGCCCTTTGGCACGGCCGAGACAGCGCGGACCCGCACCGCCGGGTTCCGGGCGGGCGCCCGAGCACGACCATCCTGCTGGACGAACTCTCGCCCCGCGCCCTCGGCGCGCTGCTCGCCCTGTACGAGCACAAGGTGTTCTGCGCCGGCGCGATCTGGCAGGTGAACTCCTTCGACCAATGGGGGGTGGAGGTCGGCAAGCAGTTGGCGGCGCCAATTCGCGGCGCGTTGGACGGCACTGGCGAAGCGCCCGCGGATCCCTTGACGAACAGCCTGGTCGCCGAGGTCGCCGAAGCGAGGCGGTGCGCGGTTGGTCTATGATCCCGCCGATGGCGTGTTACAGCGACCTAGAGCGGCCCGCCGGAGGGCCGCAACAGACCGGCACCCCCCTGGGCGGCGCAAGTCAAACGTGGTGGTTCTCCGGGGCGCCGGAAGTCGCTGCCACCGTGGACACGCACTTGTTCGGCATCGGCGCCAACAACAGCGGCACGACCTTCATCAAGGAGGTGCTCGCCACCTCCCGCCGCACCTGGAACCTGCCTCGGGAGGGCCAGTTCGCCGCCGGCTTCGCCGGCCCCACCACCGTCCAGCACGGTCGCCTGCTGTGGAGCTGCGGCCCCTGGGGCAGCGCATTGAGAGACGAAGCGGCCTACGACTGGCCGCGAATCCGCAAGGCGTGGCGGGCCCAATCGTTCGCCCGCAGCCCAACCGCCAGCGTGTTCTACACCAAGGCGCCGCCGTTTCTGTTCCTGGTGGAAGCGCTGCGCACCCGCTTCGAGAACGCGAAGTTCCTGTTCACCGTGCGCAACCCCTACGCCGTCTGTGTCGGCATCTACGGCTACCGCCTCGATCAGCCGCCGGTTCCCGGCGTCTCGTACTTCACCGCGGTCGCGGAGCACGTCGTCAACTGCATGGCGCAGCAACGACGAAACATCGAGCGCTACGTCTGCGCGCCTCGTCCCGTGGGCGTGTTCTTCACCTACGAGACCATGTGCGCCGAACCGGAGCGCGTGGCGGCGTCGATCCGGAACCTGGTGCCGGCGCTGGACGATCTGCGGTTCCGCCAGCGGTTGTCCGTGAAGGGCGTCTACCACGAGCCGCTGGTCGACATGAACCCCAGGGCGCTGGCGCGTCTTACGGCTCCGCAGCTGGCCGCCATCAATCGCGTGTTCGCACGCCACCGCCGCCTGCTCGGCTACTTCGGCTACGACCTGCTGCAGCGGCCTCCACGGCGTGATCCAGCAACGGCCGACCTGCCCGTCTCGGCAGCGGCGAACGGGAGCAGCGGAGCATGATCCGGCTGACGACCGCCGGACCCGAGGTCACGGACCGACCCGGTTGGGAGGCAGGCAAGCAGGCGTTCGCGGACCGTCACTTCGTGGTGCTCAAGGGGTTTCTGGCGGGCGCACTGCTCGAACGCGCCTGGCGGCTGGTGGACGTCTCGCAGTTCCGGGTCCGGGAGGACAAACTCCCTTCCGGCGAAGTCTGGTGCGTGGAGCTCACGGCCTGGCGCTATGGGCCGGTGCGCGCCATGTTCCGAATGTTGCTGAACAACCAGCGCCTGTTCGCGATCGTCGACGAGCTGGCGGCGGAGCCCGTCGGCACCTTCGAGGGCCGGCTGTTCAAGTCGCTGCCCAACAGCAACCACTACGACGATTGGCATGAAGACTTCGGCGCCGGGCGGCAGCTTGGCCTCAGCATCAACCTCGCGCGCGTTCCCTACGTGGGTGGCGAGCTGGAGGTCCGCGACAACCGCCGCAAGACCAAGCACCGCATCGCGAGCGCACCCGGCGATGCCATCCTGTTCCGCATCGCCCGTGGCGTCGAGCACCATGTGCTGCCGGTTCGCGGCACGGTGGAGAAATGCACCTTCGCGGGTTGGTTCTCAGCCGGCAGGGACTACCGCGAGACGTTCCACCAGGAGCACGCCCTTCCCCGCCAAAGCCAGTCCGCGTGAACGCGCGCTGCCAACCGGAGCGCAGTGTCGCGGGGGCGGCCCGCTTCAGGCTGCGCCCGCCCCCTCGGCAGCGGCGACGACGTCCGCCATGCCCTCCCACTCGTCCCACTGATTGCACAGCGCGTCCTTGGACCGTTCCCAAGGATCGTTGCCGGGTTCGTACTCCAGCCACTCGCCGCGCTGGCCTCGGTCCGGATGGTCCGAGATGCCGTTCACCAGCTTGTCCGGCTGGCGCTTCTTGTTGCGGATGCGGAAGATCACGTTCTTGCGCGGTTCCGTGCCCCGCTCGTTGCGGGTGCCGGAGTGCGGCATGTGGAACACCGTGATGCAGGCGTCGCCGGGCTCCATGAGGATCTGCGTCGGGCGCGGCCAGCGGACGCCGTCCGGCGTACATTCCGAGGCGTCGTCCAGGAACCGATCGCGCACCGCCTGCGGCAGGTAGACGAGGCCGCAGCGGTTGGGCGCGTCGTGGTTCAGGCGCGGCCAGCCAGGGCCCTCCGGCCCGATGCACCCGTTCTGCGCCCGCTGCCAGCGGAAGAACCGTTCGGTGACGTGGTGGGCGCCCTTCAGCAGCGCCGTCTGGCCGCAGCCCTCGCGGGTCTGATCGTTCAGGCACACGAACACGAAGGCGGTGAAGCTGCCCATGCCGAGGGTCATCTCCGGGTCCTCGAACAGGGGCACGCTGTTGTGGCCCATCACGTCGGCGCTGCGTCCGAGATCGCCCTTCGGGCCGGAGGCGATGTAGCGGCGGTATATGTCGTCTTCGCTGCCTTCCTGCACCTCCTGCGGCACACCGATGGTACACAGCCCGTCCATGTGCGATTCCGCCGCGAAGTAGGGCTGGTCCTTCTCCCGGTAGCCGAGATTGTTGAAGCGGTCGCTGGGCTTGCGCACCGGCATGAAGCCCACTTGGCAGGCGATGGGCGGATCGAATTGCCCCATCGCCTCGTGCAGGATCGGCGTGATGGACGAGGCGTTCACCAGGTCCGTCATCGGCGTCTTGCGGCCCGAGTAGTCTCCTTTCTCGGTGTTCGCGTGGCAATCGAGGGCCGCGTCCACGAGGGCCTGCGGGACCGCTTTCTTCAGCACGATGTAGCCGTCGCGGTAGAGCGTCTGTTTCTGTTCCAGTGTCAACGTGGTCATCTCATGGTTCTCCGTAGCATGCCCGTGGACGACGCCTCAAGCGTGCCTTGAGGTACGCCTCAAGCGTGCCTTGAGGTACGCCTCAAGCCCGTGCCTTGAGGTACTTGGCTTCCTTGCGGGCGATGGCGAAGGCGGTCTTTCCCGCCTTGTTGGGAATCGCCGGGTCCGCACCGGCGGCCAGCAGCGCCTCGACCGCGGCGACTCGGCCTTCGTACGCGGCCCGGTGCAGCGGCGTGCGGCCTTTGGCGTCCTGGACATTCAAGTCGGCGCCGTACTTGGCGAGCAAGCGAATCGCCTCTTGCTGGCGAGGGTTGTCGGGACCTGCGCCGTGATGGGACAACGCGCCTTCGGCAGCCAGGTGCAGGGCGGTGCGTCGCGCCTTGTTGCGGGCGTCGGCTTCGGCGCCGCTCTCCAGCAGCAGCGCGAGGCATCGAAGCGCCCCGGCCCGGGCGGCCCAATGCAACGGCGTCATGCCGTAGCCGTCGGCGGCGAGCGCGGTCTCCGGCGCCGCGTCGATCAGCGTGCGCAGCCGCTCGTCGTCGTCGAGACCGGCGGCGGCGCTGGCGTCGTAGTGGGCACCGTCTTCCAGGAGCAGCCGCGCCACTTCCAGCTTGCCGGCGATGCGCTTCGGATCGCTCCAGGGCCCGGGCGCGACGGCTTCGTGCAGGGACGTCGTGCCGCGTTCGCCGTTGCCCTTGATGGCCAGCTCGTGATGCGCGCCCGCGCCGTGGGCAATCAGCACCCGGGCCAGTTCGGGGTAGCCGCCCCATGCGGCCCAGTACAGCAGCGAAAGGTTGTCTGGCCAGCCAACATGCGGCTTCTTCACCGCCACTGCGGCGGCGTCCGCGGCGCCGGCCTCGAAAGCGGCCCGCAGGGTGTCCGCCGCGCCGCCGTGGGCGGCTTCGTGCAGCACGTTGTAGGCCGCGTTGTCGATGTCCAACGTTGCGCCTCGGGCCAGCAGGCAGGACACCGCGCCGCCGCAGCCGCGCTTGGTGATGGCCACCTTCAACAGCGGTGCGCCGATGCGCGCCATTGCGCCGGGATGCGCGTCCAGTGCCGCCGCCAGGTCGGCGGCTACGGTGGCCGCAGCGGCATCGTTCGCGGCACCGTGGAACGAAGCCGGCGCTGGCGACAGCGCCAGGGCCACCACGTCCTGCTCGGCCGGGGTGAGCGCCGGCAGCGCGTCGTTCCTGAGGAACCAGTTGCCGCTGAAGAGCCTCAGGGCGGTACTGCGGTCCATGTTCCTTGCATCCCAAGCGGCGGCCGGAAACGGCGCCGCAGCGCCTTGCCTTCCACAAAACGGCGCCGCAGCGCCTTGCCTTCCACAAAACGGCGCCGCAGCGCCTTGCCTTCTCCGGCTGATTGGCAGACTATCGACCAACCCAAGCAGCATAGCAGCAGGAGGTTGAGGGTGGCGGAGTTCCACGAGCTGACCATGCCGGCGATCACCGGCGAACCGCTCGACTTCGAGAAGTACAAGGGCGCGGCCTGTCTGGTGGTGAACCTAGCGAGCCAGTGAGGGCTCACTCCCCAGTACGCAGGTCTGCGTACCCTTGAGGAGAGCGGCGCGGTAACCGTGCTGGGCTTCCCCTGCAATCAGTTCGGTGCCCAGGAGCCGGGCACGAACGAGGAGATCCTCGAGTTCGCCCGCTCCCGCTACGACGCGAACTTCCAGATCTTCGCCAAGGTGGAGGTGAACGGCGACGGCACCTGCGACCTCTACCGCTTCCTGAAGGCGCAGCAGCCCCGGCCGGACGGCGAGACGGACATCGCCTGGAACTTCACCAAGTTCCTCGTCGACGGCGATGGCGCGGTGCTTGCCCGGTACGAGCCGGGGGCGACGCCCGAGGAGATCGCCGCGGATCTCAAGGCGCGGCTGTAGCGGCCTTAGCTGGGCGGCTGTCGGGGGAGCGAACTGTGGCCGCCTTGGATGGGCTGCGCGTGCTGGACATGACCCAGTACGAAGCTGGCACGTCCTGCACCCAGGCGCTGGCGTGGCTGGGGGCGGACGTCGTGAAGGTCGAGCGCCCGGCCGGCGGCGATCCCGGCCGCGGCCCGAACGGCAACGCCGAATACTTCGTCGTGTGGAACGCCAACAAGCGCAGCGTGGCCCTGGACCTCGCCGCGCCGGCAGGCCGGCAGGTGCTGCTGGACATGCTGCCCCGCTACGACGTGTTCGTGGAAAACTACGGCCCCGGCGTGATGGAGCGGCTGGCGCTGGACTACGGTGCCTTGCAGGGAGTGAAGCCGGACCTCATCTACGCCCGCATCAAGGGCTTCGGCACCTCCGGCCCCTGGGCGGACTACAAGTGCTACGACATGGTGGCGCAAGCCGCCGCCGGCGCCTTCTCCATCACCGGCGAGGCGGACGGTCCGCCGATGCGCCCCGGCCCCACCACCGGCGACGCCGGCACTGGCATGCAGATGGCCCTCGCCATCACCGCCGCCTACGTGCAGAAGCTGAACACCGGCCAGGGGCAGCTGATCGAACTCTCCATGCAGGAGGCGATGACGTACTACCTGCGCACCGCGACCTCCCGGGGCGGCTACGGCGAGCGCGCCGCCAAGCGCTCCGGCAACGGGCCGACCGCCACCATGTCCCTCTACCGCTGCAAGGGCGACGGCGCCAACGACTACGTGTACGTGATGGCCGTCACGCAGCGCATGTGGGAACACCTCTGCCAGGCCATCGACCGGCAGGATCTGCTGACGGACCCACGCTACGCCGAACCCGAGGCCCGCCACCGCAATCGGGAGCGGCTGAAGCAGGCCATCGAGGCCTGGACCCGCCAGCGCGACAAGTACGAAGCCATGCGCGTGCTGGCGGAGGGCGGCGTGCCGGCCAGCGCCGTGCTCGACACCAGCGACCTCTACCGCAATCCGCATCTGGCGGAGCGCGGTTTCGTCCACGAGCTCGACCACGCGGCCGTCGGCCCGATCAAGCTGCTCGGCTGGCCGGCGCGAATGTCCTCAAGCCATGTGCCGATCAAGCCAGCGCCGCTGCTCGGCGAACACACCCGGGAAGTGCTGGCGGAGGACTTGGGCCTCGCCGACGCCGAGCTGGACGCCTTGGCCGACGCAGGCGCGATAGCGGACGAGACGGCGAAAGCCGCCTAGCGGTTCGATTCCGAATTGACATGGCAAATGGCACGTTCGTCTGTCGTCGCCCTCGGCGTGCGCTACTTGAGGATGTGCCGCCCCGCAAGGCCGCCGGCATCCCGGCCCTGCGACGAAACCCGCCCGCTGGAACACACGTCATTTTGGAAGCGGCACACTAGCGAGGGCTGGCTGGAACCGGCCATAAGAGGAGACCGCCGATGCCCAGTGCCGAAACCGCCGCCATGTCGCCCGAACAGAAGCGCGCACTGTACCGGGACGGCTTCGTAGTGCTCAGGAACGCCGTTTCCGAGGAGTTGATCGCGGCGGCGCAGCGGCGCATCAAGAGCGCCAAGAAGGGCGAGCGGCTAGGCGGCGATGCGGCCATGACCAACCTGGTGAACGCGTCGTCGATCACGCCGATCCTGCACGAGGCGATGGGCTGGTTCGATCCGCCCGTGGCCTGCCAGGTGGGCGTCATCAAGCCGAGCGAACCCGGCACGCGCTTCAACAACCTCGGCTATCGCGACTGCGACATGCCCTACTACGGCGCCGGCATCCACATGGACGGCAACATCACCATCGCCGCGCCGCAGGAGGTGCAGCAGGGCACGCCGGAGGAAATCTACCTGCGCCACTTCGCCGCCGGGCCGAAGGGCGATCTGGGCCGCAGCCCCGAAGTGATGGGCCACAACATGGTGCCGTTGTTCCAGGATCCCGAGATGACGCTCGGCCTCGGCAGTTTCACCGCGTTCGTGATCGTGTGCCTGAACGACCAGTCCCGGGAGGGCCGCGGCCAAACCGCGGTGCTTCCCGGCGCCCACCGCCACATGCAGAGGTTCTTCCGCATGCAGTACGGCGTGAACGGCCGTCTGGGGCCGGAGGGACCGCGCTGGCCGCGCCTGGACCACGACTGTCCGAACCGCTGCGGGATGGTGTATCTGCCGCAGGAGGTGCGCGATGCGTTCATCGACGAGCGCTCCGAACGCACGCCGGACGGCAAGCCCTGGCCGCGCCCCACGCAGATCCTCATGGAACCCGGCGATGCCGCCATCACCATGTACCACATCCCGCACTCCGGTACGCGCAACGAACACGGCACGGAGAGCCGCAAGAACATCATCTTCCGCATCCGCCACAAGAAGCGGCAGCCAAGCAAACGGGTGAACGGCGTGTCGGACCATCCGGACCGCGGCCAGATGGGCGAATGGCTCGCCTACGAGCGAGGCAACAACCCCTGGCAGCGCTCCAAGTACGCCATGTGCAACATGTGGCACGAATGGGATGGCATGGCGGCAGTGGTTGCCGAACAGGAAGAACTGGCCCGCGCCGGCTAGTGGGCCAACCCGATTGCAATGACGGATGGGCTGGCGGCACGGGTGCCGATCTGGACCATCACTCCAATGTGGCTTTGGTACTAGCTGTCGCCTTCGCGGCCCTGCGGAACTTCAGGGCGCTGCGAACAGCGCCGTCAGCGTCTTGTCTCCGGTGATCACCTCCGCTCCCTGGGGGCCGATGAACCGATGCACCAGCAGCAGCCGCAGCTCGTCCTGTTCCCGTTTGTTGAGCGCCGCGTGGGCCCGGCTCTGCAGGAAGTGCCGGTACGCCTGGCTGGTGTCGTTCTTGGGGCTGACGAACATCGGCGTCATCGCCTGCAACATGGCGGCGCGCTTGCCGCCGCTGCGGTTGACGCCGGCGCGGTGCCAGGTGCGCGAGTCGTAGAGGATGATGGAACCTGCGGGCGCTTCGATCACGTCCGCTTCCGGGCCGCCGTAGGGCAGGCCGTGGGCCGCTCGATAGCCGGGCTTGGCGTGCGCGGCCGCGGTGCCCCAGGCCGCCGGCGGCCCATGGTTGCATGCGTGGGAACCGAGCTTGAAGGCGGTGGCGCCGCGTTCCTTGGTGAACGCCGAGACGCACACGTTGCGCTGCACGCCGAGGGCAGGGCCGCCGGCGCCCTCCGCCACCTGGCCGGGCGCGGAAACGCCCCAGTGGTAGGGGTAGTCCGAGTGCCACCCCTGCACGTTCCGCTCGCCATCGTCCGGCGCGAGCACGATGAGCGCCGGGGTGTGGGCGAAACGGACGTCTTCCGTGCCCATGTACTGGCGGACGATCCACAGCGACACCGGCTCCGCGGCAGTGCGGCCGAGGGCCGGGCTCTGGCTGAACTGGGGCGTCGCCCGGTCCGGCTTGCGGTGGGCGTAGGCGTCCGTGCAGGCCGCGCACTGCAGGCCGTCCACCACTTCCGGCGCGAGAATGCCCCCGAGGCACACCCAGCCTTGCTCCCGCATCGTTCGCAGGTACGCCGACGGCATGGCCTCCGGTCCGTGGCAGGGCTGGAACACGCGACCGGCAGCCGCCACCGCACCGTCGGCGGCAGCCGCCACCGTGCGGCCGCTCGCCGCATGCCGGTAGCCCGCCGCCGCCAGGTCCCAAACCACGGCGTCGTCCGCGACCACGGTCGGCGCCAAGCCGCCGTCGCGGCCCACCGCCAGCATGGCCCCGTCCGCAGCAACGAGCAGGCTGTGGCGGCGCGGGGCCGGCTCGATGGCGACCGTGCGTTCACCGTGCTCGGCGCCGGCGTGCCGCTTCCTGATCAACATGCGTTCGACCGTGGCCAGGTCCAGCGGCGGCAACGGGCGCAGGTCCCGCCGCTAGGCGGTGCGGCCTCGCATGGCGTGTGCCGAAGCAACGCCGGACGGAGCGCCTTCACGGGCCGGCGGAGCGAAGGCGTGCGCCATTCGCCACGTCGATTCGGAATGGAAAAACGCTAGACGGCAAGTCGCCTCCCCCTCTTCCGTAGCCCGGCAAAGTCTAGTGCCTGCGACTTGGCTCTTCATGCGAGGGGTTCCCTCGCAGGCCGCCCGCCCGGACTTGCCGCCGCCGCGCCCAGTGGCCACACTTCGCCGCAACGTCGACCAGCCCAAGCGAGTGATCGACTTCCGCCAGATACTAGCGCCCGAGTGTACCCGCACCGGTGTTGGGGCCCACTCCAAGAAGGCCGCGCTGGAGACCGCCAGCGGACTGCTCGCGGCGCGGTTCCCAGCGATGGACCCCCGCCGCTTGCTCGAGGACCTGCTGGACCGGGAGCGGCTCGGCTCCACCGGCCTCGGCGAGGGCGTCGCCATACCCCACTGCCGGTTCGCCCAGTGCCAACGCCCCGTGGCCTGTTGCCTGAAGACGGCCGACGCCCTGGACTTCGACGCCCCGGACGACGTGGCGGTAGACCTCCTGTTCGTGCTCGCCGTGCCCCTCCACGGCCAGCGCGTCCATCTGGAGATCCTTGGCGCATTGGCCCGGGCCTTCGATGCGCCCGGCAGCCTGGCGGCGCTGCGGCAGGCGCAGACCCACCAGGCGCTCTACGAGGGCGTGCAAGAGACGCTCGCGGCAACGCAGCAAGAGTGAGCGGCGAAGGAACCGAGGCAGGGCCACGTGAAGACCGGCAGCATAGAGATCGTCAACAAGCTCGGCCTGCACGCCCGAGCGGCATCGCGCCTGGTGAAGACCACCAAGCTGTTCGCGGCGCGCATCTCGCTGCGGCGGCAAGGCACCGGCGACGAAGGCGACAAGGCCGCCGCCGACGCCAAGAGCATCATGGCGGTGCTGATGCTGGAGGCCGCCTGCGGCACCACTTTGGAACTCGCCTGCGACGGCCCCGACGAAGCCGAAGCGTTCGCGGCGGTGAGCGCCTTGGTGGCGGACCGGTTCGGCGAGGGGGAGTAGGCGGTCGGACCGGCCCGCAGCGATCGCAGCTGCAGAAGCGGGCGCCGCAACGTCCCGCGGCGCTAGAATCGTGCCGACCCTTGAGTCGGAGAAGGGACACCCATGCAGCTCACCATCACCGGACGCCACCTCGACGTCACCGACGCATTGCGAAACTACGTCAACACCAAGGTCGCCCGCCTGGAGCGGCACTACGACCACATCACCAATGTGCAGGTGGTGCTGGCGGTGGACAAGGCCGTCCAGACCGCGGAGGCCATCGTCCACGCCGGCCACGGCCAGGAGATCTTCGCGGATGCCGAAGCGGACGACCTGTACGCGGCCATCGACGCCCTCTCGGACAAGCTCGACCGGCAGATCGTCAAGCACAAGGAGAAGCTCTCCAACCACCGGGCCGGCAACCACCGGACGCCCAGCCACCCGGCGTAGGCGTCTGGCCGCGGCTAGCCCGGCGCGGTGCGTCGGCGGCCGGGGCCGGCGCGGATGCGTATCTCGCGCACCGCGGCGAAGTCCGCCAGCGCCCGCAGGCTCGGTTCCAGCTTCGGCAGCTCCATGCGCAGCCGCGTCGCCCAAGCGGCGCCCGCCACTTGGATCGTCATGCGGTCCCCCTCCATCGCCGCCACGGTGCAGTGCGGCGCCAGGGACGGCGGCAGCAGCGCTTGCAGCTGGGCGGTATAGGCCGTCCGCAGCTCCTCGGCGCGCACCAGCCGCTCGAGCGCGTTGCGCGGCTGCGGGCGCTCGGCAAGCAGCGCATCCACTCGCTTGGGCCGCTTCGCCCGTCTCACCCGTGCCCCCTTGCCTCGGTACCGCGATTCCGCCGTTGTCGGCGCACTATAGCTCCAAGGCTCGCGAGACCCTGGCGGCGGGTCGTTCGGAGAAAGGTAGACACGGTACGGCCGACACCCCAAGACGCTGGCCCTGTCCGGCTTTGACGCCACCTCGTACAGATATGTACGCTTTGCGACAACGCTCGCCTTGCGGCCCCACTTTGCCTTCCAGCTTCCACCGAACCCTCGATCAAACGCCTGGTTCGACAAGCCGGAGGATCTGCTTGCGGCGACCCAGCGTGTCGTGCATGTGAGCGTCGAGACCGTGCGAATCGTCAAGGGGTTGCCGCTGGTACACGCGGTCAAGAAGTAGATACCTGCACTGCGGCCATCTTCTTGAACGCCGTGGCCAGCAGCTTGTTCCGCCGCCCGACGCCTCCCCTGTCGATGCGCTGCTTCAGATTTCTCAGACCGATCATGCCTTGGATGGAGACAACAAGGCATAGCAGCAAATCCAGCGAAGACTCTGCTGGCAGTGGCCATGTGGGATTGCGCTCCGGTACGCGCATGGCACCGTAGTCGGGCGTTCCTTCCCAACCCATGTTCCGGCACGGCTGGGAGTGGTAGTAGTTGTGGTTGTCCCCTTGTTCGGGAGGCTCAAATCTGAAGGCAATGAACCGGCCGTCCAACCAAATCCCAACATAAAACCAGCAGCCCTTTAGCGCGCCGTCGAAGCGCCACTTGCACCAAAGTGCCGCCATGTGCGCCTCTCGGAGCGGTGGTCGGACTCGAATCCCTTCACCGGCTCTGAACTCCCCGCTTCGCCTGTGCAGAAGATACGAGTCCAGCTGCCATGACGTCAGGGCGTTGAACGGAACAGCTCCGCCCGCCCTTGGTGCCGCTGGCCGCTGCACAAGCCACTCCTCGCCATCGAGCAGCATCGCCCTGAGTACATCCCTGACCGCCTTGCATTCATCTTCCAAGCCGTCACTCCGCATAGGCTAGCCGGCGTTGGGGCGCGTACGTCACCTTCTCGACACACTTGACGAACCGCCAATCAGAGGCATTGTGATGGCCGGCCCGAAACTGCTTTGCTTCCTTCAACGGCACGAATGTCGAGGTGTCCTCCAGGAACACGAACGGCGGCGTACTCGAATAGTCGAAGGTGCCTCGGGCTTTTCGAACGCCGGCGTCGTCTTCAAAGCGTTGCCCCCAAACCGCTGGCCGAGACAGAAATCCTTGCAGCTCGAACCAGCACCCGTCCGGCAATCTGCTCTTGAAGCTCTCGCCGTCACACACAGCCGCGTTCCAGGCTTCAAGCTCATGCATGTCTTCCCCTAGCAGGAACGGGAAGAACTGGATCAGATGAGGCAGGTCCACCAGCACATCCTGTGAGCCGAGCACTTGCCGCTCGAGCCATTTGCCAACGCGCGATGCAGCGAAGCGATGGGCGGCTTCCTCGTCCTTCTCGAATAGGGTCGAAGCGCATCGACCGTTCGCGGGATTGCTTGCAAAGGACTTGAACGTCCACTTGCAGACCTCGCCCCAGTCTCGGGCGTCCGGAGCGATGAAGCCCACCGCGGTGTCCGACAGGCGCAGAAGATCCTCCTCACGCATCCCAAGCACTTCAACGATGGGTTCTTCGAAGTGATCCTTCACTAGGCGGTGTCGGGCCCGTTGGGTCTCGACGGCCCGGTACAGGGTCTGCCAGTGCCATGCGCGGAAGCCATTCCACGGCGGATCGGTCCACAAGCCGGGACTGTCGAGGAGGTCCGCGTGGAGATTGAGATCGGCCTGACTAGAGGGGTGGCCGAGCAGGCCGAGGTCGAAATGTGCCTCTTGGAACTGGTTGACCACCACCACCACTTCGGCGGTCGTGAACGCTCGCGCCAGCCACGCCAATGCCTCGCCCGTGTGGCGTGCGTTGTTCTCGTCAATGTGCAGCAGATCGTAGTCCAAGACGAGGATATCTACGCCATCGAACAGGCAATCATCCCGCTTACGCACGCCGCTGAGCATGGCGCTCTGGCGACGGAACAACTCCTTGATGGCCGCCTGCAACTTCCCGTTGTCGGGTGCATCCAGCACGTCGTAGTGTTCCTTTGGCGCCACGGCGCGCACGGCCTCGACCCACTCGGCGCAAACGTCGGGATCGTCGTCGCAAAGAAGAACGGAACTGGTCATCTCGCTGTACTCCAAGAGAGCTGGAACGTCGTCGTCCAAGGCCGCGGCGGCTTGACGAACGCCGCTTTGGCGCGGCGGCGGCCGGCGATCATGCGCACGATTGTAAGTCCAAGGCCCATGCCGCCCAAGCCGAGTGCGCGCCGCTCGTCCGAGACGCGAACGGCCCTGGCGAACGGCTCGAACAGCCCCTCGGCGTCCGTCAGATCGACGCCGACGCCATTGTCGTGGATGCGCAGCCATGCGGATCGTCCCGTGCGGCCACCCACGCACCGCGCCTGGGGACGGTCGGCGTCCAAGGTCGCGTTGGAGGCGTTGACGAGGACGTTCTGAAAGAGCGAGTTCCACTCCGCGAACGTGGCCGGGGGAAGCGCGATGTCCTTCGGGACGTCCACCGAGAGCGTCAAGGACGGCACGAGCGGGCGGATGTTCTCGGCCACTTGGGCCAGCACGCCGTGGGCCGACAGCGCCTCGACCTCGCTTCTGTCGTCTTGATCGAGCAGCGGCATGAACAGCCGTCGAGACTCTTCCGCCCGCTGGATCCAAGCATCCATGTCGTCGGCAAGCTGGCCGGCGTCCGGGTCGTCAAGTGCTCGAACCACCCGACGCAGCCGTCTGAGCAGCGTTCGCGCGCGGCGCATCTCCTTGCGCGCGTCGTGCTCCAAGGCGAGTGCCGCCATGCCGACCGAAGCCAGTGGCGCCAGCAGGGCCTGCGTGGCTTCGTCGGCCTCGCGTTCCTTGGCGATGGTCTTCGACAGTCGTTTGCACTCGTCGTCAAGGGCGGCGAGCGTCTCGTCTTCGGGGTGGGATTGACGGGCTTCCTGGACCAAAGACCGAACGCTGCCCACCACGTCGGAGGGCGATCGACTGGGCCGAACGACCTGCGCTCTTTCCTGCTCGCGCAGCCGCTGCCGCGTTGCGTAGTAGTCCAGAGACCAGCGCACGGCGTTGCGCAGTTCCTCGTAGGCGCGATTGGCGACAAGGCGGTCTCGGGTCACTTGGATCTTGAGGTAGTCGCCAGCCTCCCGTTGTTCGCTGGTGGCCGCCCTTGCTTCCTGCCCCGTATCGATTTCGACCACGCCGAACAACCGGCCTTGGGTCGGCAGGTCGGTCAATCCGCGCCGCACCTGCAACCGTTCCGGCAGCAGGGCCGATCGATAGCGGCGATGGGAGTGATCGAACTCGATGTTCAGCCAATCCTGCTGGACGCCGTAGTAGGGCAGGCGGAAGCCCGCGTCGTACACCAGGACGCCGCCGAAGCGCTCGAAGTAGCCGCGAGCGTCCTGCACCTTGATGCCACCTGCCTGACGGTGCGAAAGATCGAACACCCTGATCTCCCATTTGGCGGCGGCGATGATGGGTTCAATCTCGACCTGTTCGGAGTGTTGCTCGCCGGAGCGGAAGGAGACGCTCACATGGGCACGGGGCCTGCCGCCGTGCTCCACCAGCTCGCCGGTCACGGTCGCCACATGGTTGTCCAGAGCCTTGCGCATCTGCTCCTGGAACGCGTCTTCGATGCCAGTCAACGACGATCGCAGCTTGACTCGGAAATCGTCGGGAGCGTCGTTCGCTCCGGCAAGCCTCCCGTAGCGGGCCATCGGCGACTGCAGCATCCAGAGCTGCCGGCCCAAATCGCGGATGTCGCCGGCTTCCCAACGCTGCTTGAGACCCCGCAAGGCAATGCGGGTGCCGTGGCGAGTCTTTTTCGGGAACTCTACAGATCGCTGCTCCCTCCAGTAGTAGGCTTCCGCCTCGGTTAGGCTGCCCTTTTCGACGGCTTCGTCCCAATCGACCTCGGCCACCAGCTGGCGGCGCGGCGACGCTTCGGGCACCGTCGTCATTTCCAGCTTGTGGGCGAGAAACTGCGCGGCAAGCCTGCCCACGCCCTTGGAACCGGTCACTTGCCGCTTGAAACGGCGGCTCGTGCCCGCCTCCCGCTTGTGGCGAGTGCCGATGGTCATCCAGTAGTTGAGAAACTCCCGCTTGCTCATGCCGTGGCCATTGTCTTCCACGACGATCTGGTCTTCTTCGATGGTCACTCGACAACGGGTTGCGTCCGCGTCGTAGGCGTTCTTCACCAGTTCGGCGAGGGCGATGTGAGCTTGGCCGACTAGGGCCTCGCCAAGTTCCTTGAGAAGCGCCGAATCGGCTTGGAACTTGGCTGTCTCTTTCTGTGGCGGATGCGCCATGGCCGCACCGCCTAGGGCGCGCCCTGCGGGGCGCGTTGGAGTTTGCTTCGCAAACTCGGCGCCTGTCGCAAAACTTGACTCGTTTGCTGAAACGGTCCCGTTGACGGCCGACCAACGTTTCCGCCGATCAACGCCTGCGCCACGCTCCGCGCCACCGCTCGCGCCAGGGCCACCGGCACGGCGTTGCCGATCCAGCGGGCCGTGGCGGAGACGAACCAGCGCTGTGCCGGATCGAAGAACTCGTAGCCGCACGGAAAGGTCTGCAACAGCGCGGCTTCCCGCAGCGAGATCGCGCGGTCCTGCTCCGGGTGGCCGAAGCGCCCGTTGCCGAAGCCGTTGCACTGGGTGGTGATCGTCGGCGCCGGCGCATCCCAGCGCATCCGGCCGTAGACGCTGCCATACCAGCGGCCGCTGCGCTTCCGGTGGCACTTGGCGACCAGGTCCGGGTTCCAGTCATTCCAGGAAGCGCCCGGCTTCGCGGCTTGGATGCGGGCGAGGTTGGTGGGGGAAAGCCGGCTCGCGTAGTGCAAAGGATCTTCGGCATCGTGCTCACCGGCGGCGATGCTCGGCAGGCCAGCGATGGCATCGCGGACCGTTTGATGATCGTCCTGCGCATGGGTCGGCGGCAGCAGTTCGATGGCGCCCAGGCGCGACGCCAGCACCACCAGCCGCTTGCGCGTTTGCGGCACGCCGTAGTCCGCGCAATCCACGACGTCCGCCCAAACGGCGTAGCCCTCCTGCCGAAGCATCGCCAGAAAGCCCTCGAACAGCGTGCCGCCGCGGAAGCCCACGAGGCGCGGCACGTTCTCCATGGACACCACGTCCGGCTGCACGTCGCGCACCAGACGGGCGAACTCCTCTAGGAGCCGCCACTTCGCGTCCGCGCGGTTCTGGCTGTAGGTGGAGAAGGGCTGGCAGGGGGCGCAGCCCACGAGGATGCGCGGCTGGCCTTCGGCGAAGAGCGGGTTGATGTCGCCTGCGGCGAGGTTCTCTACGCTCCGTTCGACGAAGCGCGCATGGTTGTTGCGCTCGTAGGCGTAGCGGCAGGAGGCGTCGGTGTCGATGCCGGCGCGCACGTCGAAGCCCTCCTGCACGAAGCCGTGGCTCAAGCCGCCAACGCCGCAGAACACGTCCACCACGCTGCCCGGCAGGCGCGGCGGCGCGATGCCGCGTCGCCCTGAGCCAACACCGTACCTCATTGATTTCATTCGAGTAGACATCTGGCGAGTCTCGGTAGCACGCTTCGTCCGTTTCGTCGCCCAGGCCGCATGTGCGCTCGGTTCGACAGTGCCGAGACTCTACCGCACCACGCAAGAGCAGTGCGCCACGGCGTACCGCGGCCAGCAGTCCGCCGAGCGCTGCCGAGCATCGGGTCCTGCTCGCAAGTTGCCGGGCTGATCTCTGCCGCCGGGCAGGGCGTTGTCTCACCCGCTGACGCTGCGGTGGGAGTAGAATCGCCCAAGCCATGATCGCCAGCATGATTCGCAGGGCCTTCGGCACCCGCAACGCCCGGGAACTCAGGCGCATGGGGCGCACGGTGGCGCGCATCAACGCCTTGGAGGAAGAGATCCGGGCGCTGTCGGAGGACGGCCTCGCTGCCGTCACCGGGCGGCTGAAGGCGCGGCTGGCGGACGGCGAACGCCTCGACGCGCTGCTTCCGGAGGCGTTCGCGGCGGTGCGGGAAGCGTCCCGTCGGCACCGGGGAGAGCGCCACTACGACGTGCAGCTCCTCGGCGGCATCACGCTGCACGAAGGCAAGATCGCCGAGATGCGAACCGGCGAGGGCAAGACGCTGGTGGCCACGCTGCCGGCCTACCTCAACGCCCTCGCCGGCGGCGCCGTCCACATCGTCACCGTCAACGACTACCTGGCCCGACGGGACGCGGCATGGATGGCGCCCATCTACCGGGCCCTCGGCATGTCCGTCGGCGTGGTGCAGTCCCAGCAGGAGCGGGAAGCGAAGCTCGCCGCGTACCGGGCGGACGTCACCTACGGCACCAACAACGAGTTCGGCTTCGACTATCTGCGCGACAACATGGCCTTCGCCAAGGAGGACCGCGTGCAGCGCACGCTCGACTTCTCCATCGTGGACGAGGTGGATTCCATCCTGATCGACGAGGCGCGCACGCCGCTCATCATCTCCGGGCCGGCGGACGAAAGCACGGACCTCTACGTCAAGATCGATCAGCTTGCGCCGAAGCTGGTGCGCCAGGAGAAGATCGAAACCGGCCTGCCGGCCGTGCTCGCCGGCAAGGAGCCGCAGCCGGAGGAAACCGGGGACTTCTTCGTCGACGAAAAGAACCGCCAAGTGGAGCTCACCGAGCGCGGCCACGAGTTCGTGGAAGGGGAACTCAAGCGCCTCGGCCTGCTCGACCAGGCAGACAGCCTCTACGCGGCCGCGAACCTCGGCCTGCTGCATCACGTTCACGCCGCGCTCAAGGCCCACTTCCTGTTCCAGCGCGACGTCCACTACATGGTGCAGGGCGGCGATGTGGTGATCGTGGACGAACACACCGGACGGGCCATGCCCGGCCGTCGCTGGTCCGACGGCATCCACCAGGCCATCGAGGCCAAGGAACGGGTATCGATCCGCAACGAGACGCAGACGCTCGCCTCCACCACGTTGCAGAACTACTTCCGGCTGTACGGCAAGCTCGCCGGCATGACCGGCACCGCGGATACGGAAGCCGTGGAGTTCAAGCAGATCTACGGCCTGGACGTGGTGATCGTGCCCACCCACAAGCCAATGGTGCGGGAAGACCGCAACGACCTCGTCTACATGACGGAGGACGAGAAGTACGATGCCGTAGTGGCGGAAATACAGGAGGCCACCGAGGCCGGCCAGCCGGTGCTGGTGGGAACGGCGTCCATCGAATCCTCGGAGCGTCTTTCCACGGCGCTGGGGCACTGCAAGGTCGAGCACAGCGTGCTGAACGCCAAGCAGCACGAGCGGGAAGCCGAGATCGTCGCCCAGGCGGGGCGCCCCGGCACCGTGACGATCGCCACCAACATGGCGGGCAGGGGCACGGACATCGTTCTCGGCGGCAACCTCGAAGCGGAAGTGGCGGCGCTAGGCCCGGACGCCCCGGAATCGGAAACAGCCGCCGTGAAATCCGCTTGGCAGCAGCGGCACGATGCGGTGATTGCCGCCGGCGGCCTGCACATCGTCGGCACCGAGCGGCACGAATCCCGACGCATAGACAACCAGCTGCGCGGCCGCGCCGGGCGCCAGGGCGATCCCGGGTCTTCGCGCTTCTTTCTTTCGATGGAAGACAACCTGATGCGCATCTTCACGCCGGAACGGGTGCGCAACTTCATGCAGTCCTTGGGAATCGAGAAGGGCGAGGCCATCGAGCACGGCATGGTCAACCGTTCCATCGAGAAGGCGCAGCGGCGGGTGGAAGGACAGCACTTCGACGCCCGCAAGAACCTGCTCGAATTCGACGACGTGGCCAACGACCAGCGCCGCTACATCTATCAGCAGCGCAACGAGCTCATGGAGTCCGAGGACATCTCGGAGGCAATCGGCGAAATGCGCGCGGAGGTCGTGGCCGATCTGGTCGCCGAGTACATCCCGCCCGAGAGCATCGAGGATCAGTGGGACGTTGCCGGGCTCGCGCAGGCGCTCGCGGCGGAATTCAACTCCAAGCAGGCGGTGGCCCAGTGGCTGGAAGAAGACGACGAACTCGGCGAGGACGGCGTCCGGCAACGCATCGTCGATGCCCTAGATGAGGAATACGCCGCCAAGGAAGCCGAGTGGACGGCCGCCGGCATCGCCATGCGGCAGGTGGAAAAGCAGCTCATGCTGCAGGTGCTCGACCAAAAGTGGAAGGAACACTTGGGCATCATGGACCACCTCCGCCAGGGCATCCACTTGCGCGCCTACGCGCAGAAGCAGCCCAAGCAGGAGTACAAGCGCGAGTCCTTCGCCCTGTTCCAGCAGTTGCAGGACAACATAAGCCGCGAAGTGATCCGGCTGCTGTCGCGTATTCGCATCCAGCGCAGCGCCGACATCGAGGCCGCCGAACGACAGCGCCGCGAGGCCGCCGCCGCCCGCATGAACTACAACCATGCCGATGGCGACAGCCAGGCGCCGACCGGCGGCGTAGCGGGGCCCCAGCCGGCAGCCAAGGTGACTCCGTTCGTGCGCGGCGATCGCAAGGTCGGCCGCAACGAGCCGTGTCCCTGCGGTTCCGGCAAAAAGTACAAGCACTGCTGCGGCCGCGCCGGCGCGGTGCCAGCGGCGCGCGCGGCGAGCCGCTAGCCGGTCCGCTGCACGGGCCCGCGAGGCAGGCGCCGGTGGCCGTCAACGTGCCCCCGCTCGGCGAGCTCTTGCCGATCGCTGGCATTCGCGTCGGCGCCGGCGCTGGCGGCGTCAAGCATCCGGACCGCCTGGACGTGGCTGTGCTGCTGCTGGCGCCCGGGAGCACGGTTGGCGGCGTCTTCACCCGCAACGCCTTCCAAGCGGCGCCGGTGACCGTGGCGCGCAGTCGCCTCGGCCGGGCCCGGGCGCTGGTGGCGAACAGCGGCAACGCCAATGCGGCCACCGGCGAGCGCGGGCTGGCGGACGCCCGCGACAGCTGCGCGCACCTGGCCGCGGCGGCCGGCGTCGCCGCCGATCAGGCGCTGCCGTTCTCCACCGGCGTGATCGGCGAGTTCCTGAACATGGACGCCATGCGCCGGGGCATCAACGCGGCGGTTGCCGCCGCCAGGGAGGACGGCTGGGCGGAGGCAGCCCGGGCCATCATGACCACGGACACGGTGCCGAAGGCGGTTTCGATGCAAGCGCAGGTGGCTGGTCGGCGCTGTCGCGCCACCGGCATGGCCAAGGGCGCGGGGATGATTCGGCCGGACATGGCGACCATGCTCGCCTTTCTGGGCACGGACGCGGCCCTCTCGCCGCTGGCGGCCCAGGCGCTGGCGGAGGACCTCGCCGAGCGCAGCTTCAATCGCGTCACTGTCGACGGCGACACCTCCACCAACGACGCCTTCGTGGTGATGGCCACCGGGCAGGCCGGCGGCGGGCGCATCGAAGCGCGAGCGGACGACGCCTACGGCGAACTTCTCGAGGCACTGACGCCGCTGGCGGCGGAACTCGCGCAGCGCATCGTCCGCGACGGCGAAGGCGCAACCAAGTTCGTCACCGTGCGCGTGGAGCAGGGCGCCACCGCGGCGGAATGCCGGCAAGTGGCCTACGCCATCGCCCATTCGCCACTGGTGAAGACGGCGCTGTTCGCCGGAGACCCGAACTGGGGCCGCTTCTGCATGGCCATCGGCCGGGCCGGCGTGCTGGACCTGGACCAGTACGCCGTGAGCCTCTACATCGACCAGCTATGCATCGCCCGGCGGGGCCTGGTGGCGGCGGAGTACACGGAGGAAGCCGGCGCCGCGGCCATGGCCAGGGACGAGTTCACGGTGCGGGTGCGGCTGGGCCGCGGCGACGCCGCGGACACGGTGTGGACTTCGGACCTGTCCTGCGACTACGTGCGCATCAACGCCGAGTACCGCACGTAGCCGGCGGCCGGTCCAGACTTCGGCAGAAACTCGCCGCAAGAAAAAGAAAAGCCCGCCGCGGCGTTGAAAACTTGGTTGTCTCCGCGGCGAGCGTTCGAGTTCGACAGTTCCATCGGTTTCGCAAGGCTTGCCGGTTGGAAGTCGCGCTGCCAGTGTGCCTTGAGAGCGCCCTGGGCGGCACTGGCGAAGCGAGCGCTTTCGACTCTAGGAGCAGCGGCCTGGGCGGAACGACGAAGGCTCGCCCGAGTTGGGCATCCGGTAGCCCGGCGATTCGGGACAGGAAACGGGGCCTCCAGAAATTTCCCAATTGTCATCCGCCGGATTCCCTTTGGTGCCGCTCTTGGTGCCACCGAGTGCGAGTTTCATAAGCCGCGGCGGATTCCAAACCGCCGCTTGCTTGGTCGTCGTCGTTTGTTCCGCCATCGTTGAACCTCCCTACTTGAGTTTCATTATCCGCACCGCGGCCAGTGGCCGGGTTGTTGGTAACGAAACGCACACTGTCGTTTCCTGCCTATTGGGGCCGTTGCTTGCGCGACCACGACGGAGCAACCCGCAATGTCTCGCCAACCTTGTTCGGCAGGCGCCCCGGCCCCAGCCGAAGGCACGAATCCTCCGTCGCGAACGCGGCTATCCAACCACGGGGGGGGGGGGTCAACCCTTGTGGCGAAGAAAGTCGAACTTCTGAATTTTCCCTCTGCAATCAATGGCTTGCGAGCGTCTTGCGCCCGGAGAGCGCCCTGGACGCTGCCGGGCAGCCCTGGACGCCTTCCGGTGCGCCATTGGCAGCTGCGTCGTTGATCGCGCGGGGCTTTGCGCGGCCAAGACGCCACGAACGCGCCCAGAGCGCTTGTGGGCAGAGTTCGAGTTCCGGCAACGCCATTGGCCATGCTCGACGGGAACTTGCGCCACAAGCGCCCAGGATTGCGCCACAGTGGCCACAAACCGAACGTGCGAAGCGCCAAGACGCCTTCCGGCAGCCGCCCAAGCGTCGCTCGACTTATGTCAAGCCGTCGTGCTTCTTAAAAAAGCTGCTAGATCAAGGGCTTGCGGAGATTAGACGCCCTCCGCCGCAGCCGTTGCTATGATGGCGCGCGAATCGGCCAGAAGAACGCGCCATGCCCTTGCCCATCCCGCCCTTCCAGAAGGCCGACCTGCCGGATCGCAAGGCGCCGCTCTACAAGATGATCGGCCCCGGCGTGGTGATGGCGGGCCTCGCCATCGGCTCCGGCGAACTCATCATGTGGCCTTGGATCACCTCGGTGGTCGGCGCGCAGCTGCTGTGGGCGGCGGCCATCGGCATCTTCCTGCAGCTGTGGGTGAACATCGAGATCGGACGCTGGACCATCGTCACCGGCGAGAGCCCGTTCACCGGCATGGCCCGGGTGCTCAAGTTCCTCGTCTATCTGTTCGTGTTCATGATCTTCGTGGGCAAGTTCCTGCCCGGCTGGGCGCGGGAAACCGGCATCGCGCTGCGCGACCTGATCTTCGGCCCCGGCCACGACAGCCCGCCATGGCTGTGGACGGCCATCGTCTTTGCCCTGGTGGCGGCCATTCTGTTCGGACCCAAGGTGATCTACACGGCGGTGGAGCGCTGCATCGGCGGGCTGATCGTGGTGATCGTCTGCGGCCTCGTCTATCTGGTTTGGGAGATCGGCTCGGCGGACGTGTTCCTCGCCATGTGGAACGGCGTGATCGGCTTCTTCGACTTCCCGGACTTCCCCGTGAACGTGCTGGCGGAAGACGGCACGGTGCGCGATCAGCTCACGTTCAGCCGCTTCTTCGGCGCGGTGGTTTTCGCCGGCGCCGGCGGCCTCGGCAACCTCTACTACGCCTACTACCTGCGCGAGAAGAACGTCGGCATGGGCGCTCGGATGCCGTCGCTGATGAGCCCCGCGCACAAGCACGAGATCAAGGAGATCGACAGCGGCTATCTCTACCCGGAGACCGTCGAGAACCGCCGCCGATTCAAGGACTGGTTTCGCTACGTGGTCGCGGATCAGACGCTCTTCTTCTGGCTGCTCGGCAGCTTCACGATGTTCCTGTTCATCTTCGGCGCCTTGGCGGTGCTGCACCCCATCGGCCTGGTGCCGGACCGCGGCAGCCTGGTGTGGGACCTCGCCTCGATCCTCGAAGAGAGCCTGGGCGCCACGGGCCGCTACATCTTCCTGATCGTGGGCATGGCGGCGCTCTTCAGCACCCAGCTCGGCGGCGTGGACGGCGGCAGCCGCATCTTCGCGGACCTGCTGCACACCAACTTCAAGTTCGGGCGCTGGTTCAAGCTGGAGCAGTGGTACCTCATTCTCGTCGGCACCACGATGGGGGTCGGCATCTTCAGCGTCTGGTTCTTCGGCAAGTACGACATCGCCGGCCTCGACTTCCTGTTCATCGCCGCCCTCCTCGGCGGCTTCGCCATGGCCGTCTACGTGCCGGTGATCCTGTACATGAACCTCACCCGGCTGCCGGAATCCGCACGGCCCGGATGGGTGAACATCTTCTTCATGGTGCTTGCTTCCATCATGTACATCGGCTTCGCGGGGTACACGCTGTACGGCAAGGCCGTGGAGGTGTTCGCTGGCTAGGCGATGGGAGACGTCATGTTCACGAAGGTGCGGGAATCGCCCGAACTTGCGCCGCTTCTGGAACGCGCGCGAACCCGAAACTCGCAATAGCGCTCAGCGCAATCGTCGTCGGCATGGGCTGCCCGGCCATGCTGGCGCACCCCATGTCGATCCGGCAGAGGACGCCCAGTACTTCGGGCCGCCAACGCGCTTTCTGTTCTGGACTCCCCAGCAGAAAGTGGCTGGCTTTCGCAACATCTCCTCCATCTTCGCAACGCGAACCATCAGGACGCACTGCTGCGCGCCGCCATCGGCCTATTGGATCATCGACGTCCACGGGCGGGCGTCTTCGTGGCGGGCTCGGGTGCCGGCAGCGATTCCGCAAGCGCCTCGGCGGCCCGTTCGATGTTCCGGTCTTCGTTGTTGGCGCGTCCATGGCGGCGATGCCAGTCGCTGATCTGCACTGGGTCGGTGCCTGGCGGCACGGCGCGGATGTCGAATTCCCAAGGCGGGATGTCGGACTGGAAGGTGGCTCGCGCCAACCCGCGCAGGTTGGAGCCGACGGGATAGCCCACTTCGATTCGTCCACGCTAGCTTGGTCGTCAGCGTAGCACGACGGGCCGAGTGACACTCGACGACGGGCTTGCTGCAACCAACTTCAAAGTTCGGCCGCTGGTTCAAGCTGGAGCAGTGGTACCTCGTTCTCGTCGGCACCCCGATGGGCGTGGGCATCTTCAGCGTCTGGTTCTTCGGCAAGTACAACATCGCTGGCCTTGATGTTCCTGTTCATCGCGCCTTCCTCGGCGGCTTCGCCGTGGCTTCTACGTGCCGGTGATCCGGTACATGAACCCCACCCGGCGTCCGGAATCCGCCCGCCCGGCTGGGTGAACATCATCTTCCGGGGCTGCCGAATCGGCGGGGACGAGTAATGTCGGCTGACGCCAGACGGCGAGATTGGTTTACGCTATGGCGCAAACCGAGGCAAGCGCAGGAGGCGGGAGCGACAGATGCAGACGGAGAACCGGCAGATCGTCATCGACTCGCTGCCAGCGGACAAGCTCGAGCCGGGCCACTTCGCGCTGCGCACGGGGCCGGTGCCGGAACCGGGGGAAGGCGAGGTGCTGTGCCGAACTCTCGCCCTTACCGTCGGCGCCGGCCAGCGCGCTGGCTTGCAGGGCAGCGCCAGCTACGCCGGGGCGCCCAGGAGCGGCGTGGTGATGGGCGGCTCCGCGGTGGCGCGGGTGGTCGCGTCCCGCGTGGACGGCATAGCCGAGGGCACCTTGGCGACCTGCCCCGCCGGCTGGCAGGACTACTCGGTACACAAGGCCAGCGCCGTGCGGAAAGTGCCGGCCGGCGGCGATCCGGCGCACCACCTCGGCGTGTACGGCACCAACGGTCTCACCGCCTACTTCGGCCTGTTCGATCTCGGCGATCCCAAGCCCGGCCAGACGGTGGTGGTTTCCGCCGCGGCCGGCTCCGTCGGCCATCTGGTGGGGCAGATGGCGAAGATCGGCGGCTGCCGGGTGGTCGGCGTGGCCGGCAGCGACGGGAAGTGCCAGCGCCTGACCGGGGAGCTGGGCTTCGACGCCGCCGTGAACCACCGCGCCTCGGCCTTCCGGGGCGAGTTCCGCGAGGCCTGCGGCGAAGGCATAGACGTCTACTTCGACAACACCGGCGGCGAGATTCTCGGCGGCGCCTTGCGGCGGATGAAGCCCCACGGGCGCATCGTCTGCTGCGGGGTCGTCTCCCAGTACGACACCGGCAGCCCGCAGCCGGGCCCCCGGGGCATCCCCGGCCTCCTGGTGAACAACCGGGTGCGCATGGAGGGATTTCTCGTCTTCGACTACGCCGAGCGCTACGACGAAGGCCGGGAGCGGATGCGCGCCTGGGTGGAGGCCGGCCAGCTGAAGCCGCTGCAGGACGAGTTCCACGGCCTCGAAGAGACGCCCCGGGCCTTCGTGGACATGCTCGGCGGCGGCAACGTCGGCACCCGCATCGTGCGCGTGGCCGATTGAACGCCGGACAAGAGACAGGACAGGAGACCGGCAGGCGGACGGACAGGCGAACGGACAGGAGAAGTCGCAGGTGGAAATCGAGAACTGGAAGTCCGTCGGCTCGCTGGCGCCGCTGACGCGGGAGCTGCGGCAGCTCGGGCTGGCGGACAACATCGTCGAGCTGGAAGTGCTCGGCTTCACCGTGGTGCCGCCGGAGAAGGTCGCCCCGGCATCCTTCCGCGACGGCGTGCGCGAAGCCCTCGAGCGCACCATGCTGAGGCGCTACGGCGCCGACGGGCTCGCCCCCGAGCGCTGGGCCAACGTCAACGACATCCAGCGCTTCATGCTGTGGGAGGATCCGATCTTCGAGCAGCTTACCTACAACCCCGCTGGCCTTGGCCTCGCCGAGTACCTCCTGGGCACGGACTGCATCCTGAGCCTCTGCGCGCCGCCTGGGTGAAGGGCCCGGGCGAGGCGCGCACCGGCATACACGGCGACTACCTGGACCCGGCGCTGGCCGCGCAGCCGGAACTGGTGAACAACTGCAACATGCACTTCATGCTCACCGACTACGCCAAGGACGACGGCGCGATCTCCTTCGTGCCGGGCAGCCACAAGTGGCGCCGCCAGGTGACGCCGTCCGACGCCAAGTACTGGGCGGACCGCGCCGTGCCGGTTGAAGCGCCGGCCGGCTCGATGGTGATCTGGGGCAACCACGCCTGGCACGGCTCCTATCCCAAGAAGACGCCGGGCCTGCGCATGACGCTGCAATGCGAGTACATGCGCCGCCGGCGGCAGGCCGAGGAAGCGTACCGGGAGACCGTCACCCAAGAGGCGTTGGACCGCAATCCGGTGCGCTTCGCCGGCCTGATGGACGTCTACAGCCTGTTCCCGTTCGGCAAGAACGACTGGGATCTGGATCGCATGGCCGCAGCGGAGCCCGGCAGCAAGGGCGGCCAGGGGGTCGACGACTACCGCAGCCTGTTCGACACCGCGCCCGCCAACGGCCGCACCACGCTGCGCCCCAGGTACGACTATCTGCACCACGACGGCAAGATGACGTCCGAGCGCAACCGCGAGCGCGACGAGCGCCGTGCTGCGGAAGGCGGCCGGGCAGCCGACAAGGCGCGAGCGATGCCGGCGGACGCGGAGGCCGGGCACCGCCGGCGCCGAGCCGCTGGCGCGAGGGCGGCATGAGCGCGACGGCCTCGGGGCCGGCGGAGGATCCGGCCAATGTCGTCATCGGCGGCTTGAACGTCACCGAGCGCGTGGCGGAGATCGAGGCCCAAGGCTACACCGTGGTGCCGGATTTCCTTCCCCCGGCGGAGGTGGCCCGCATCCGCCACGCCTTCGACACCGAGGTGCCGATCACCGAAATGCGCGCCATCGGCACCAGCACCGGCAGAACGTGGCGGGCGCACAACCTGCTTGCCAAAACCCGGGCCGTGGACCACCTGTTCCTCGACCCGCGCATCCGGGCGCTTGTGGAAGGCGTCCTCGGCAAGCATGTGCAGGTGAACGTCACCACCCTCTTCAACGTGCTGCCCGGCGAGACCCGGCAGTTTCTGCACCAGGACGACGGCCTGTGGCCGATCCCCAGGCCGCACCCGCACTTCGTGTGCAACGCCCTGATCGCGCTCGACGACCAGGATGCGGAGAACGGCGCGACGCACATCGTCCCGTTCAGCCACAAGTGGCACGACCGCAAGGTGGATCAGAGCGTGGCGACGCTGCAGGTGGAGATGCGCTCCGGGACGATGCTGATGTGGGAGGGGGGCTTGTGGCACGGCGGCGGCGCCAACCGCTCCCGGGACCGGGAACGCCTGGGCTTCTTCATGAGCCACAACGTGGCCTATCTGCGGCCGCAGGAGATCCAGCTGGTCTCCGTGCCGCGCACGGCCGCCCGGAAGCTGCCGCGCAAGCTGCTGCGCCTTCTCGGCTACCACCGCTTCGGGCTGGGCGTGGACGGCCGGGACCCGATAGACGTGCTGCACGACGGCGAGGTGTGCCACCCTGCCGCCCGCCCGGCCGCACACTACCGCGACATGGCCCCAGCCGATGGCCAAGGCGCGGCTCCGCCTCTCCGGCGGGGCGAGGGCGCTGCATAGGCCGCGATCAGAACCTTTGAGGACACGCACATGCCCACAATCTCCCCCGCCGACGGCCCGGTAGCGGTTACCGGCTGCTCCGGCTTCACCGGCGGCCACGTCGTGCGCGAGCTGGCGATCCAAGGCTATCGGGTGCGCGCCTGCCTGCGCGACCGCCAGTCCTGGCGGGGCCAGGACGCGGTGGGCTACCTCGAACGCCTGCCGAACGTGGAGATCGCAGACGGCTGCGATCTGTTCACGCCTGGCTCCTACCACCGGGCCTTCGCCGGCTGCACGGCGGTCTTCCACGTCGCTGCGGTGCTCGGCAACTCGGCCGACGGCAAGTCGCAGCCGCATGGCAGCGGCGACGTGTCGCAGGACGTCTACGACGGCGGCATGATCGGCACCCGCAACGTGGTCGACGCGGTCGATGCCAGCGGCAGCGTTCGGCGCGTGATCTACACCAGTTCCATGGCGGCCGTCTCCGGGGCCAAAGCGGCGACGGTGCCGAAGGGATACGAATGGACGGAAACCGACTGGGCCTCCGACGGCGTGGATCCCGAGCGCTGGACCCACCCCCGCAACGCCTACGCCCGCAGCAAGGTGGATACGGAACGCTTCATCAACGACGCCGCGGATGCGAGCGGCGGCCGATGGGACGCCGTCACCATGAATCCGGCCATGATCTGCGGGCCGATTCTGTTCAAGGCGCAGGTGGGCCAGTGGATCGAGCAGATCGCCCGCATGGGCGGCGGCTTGCCGCCCAACTGGCCCACCAAGTACGACATGTACTACAACATCATCGACGTGCGCGACTTGGCGCAAGCGCATCGCCTGGCCGCGGAATCCGCCGTCGACCACAAGGCGACGGCCGGCGGCAGCCGCTACATCCTGCACGGCAGCGGCGGACGCTCGGCGCTGCGCTTCGGCACCGAAGTGGCCGCCATCATTGGCGAGCGCTTCCCTGCGTTCACGCTGGGGCAGCCAGCGACGGTGACCAGCGCCGGCGAGCCGATCGCGATCGAGGCGAGGACGCTGAACGACTGCAAGAAAGCCAAGTCCCTCCTCGGCGCGACGATTCGCCCGGTGGAGGACACGGTCTGCGCCGTCGTGGAAAGTGCCGTCGAGCTCGGCGTCGTGTCGCCGAAGCTGGCAACGGACGGCAGCTGACGCTCGGAGCCGACGCCGGCTGGCTGACTCGCGCCATCCCCGGGTGGCGGGATTGGCGCACCTTGCCGAAATCGCGTAGCTCGACTCGTCCGATCGTAGCGCGTGGTGCCTGTCGCTGGGCGGCAGTCCTTTCGCGGACCCAGAGACGCTGCTTGGCGCACCAGCTCCGCAGCGGCTGCGTTGCACGGTTTCTGCACTGTTCCTGCACCTCGCCGTTCCGCGTCCGCCCCCGGCCTGGCCTAGGATCGAGCCATCGCCCTTCGCTGCCGGAGTTCCCGATGCGCATCGACTTCGATACCGGTCGTTTCGCGGTCACGCTACGTTTCGGCATGGTGGCGGCGCTCGCCGTGCTGTTGCTGATTCCACTGCTGCTGGTAAGCACGGTGGTCGACGACCGGCAGCAATACTACAGGGAGGCGGTGGCCAACATCGGCAGCCCCTGGGGCGGCCGCCAGCGCCTGGTCGGCCCGCTCGTGCTCATCCCGTTGGCCGACTGGGACCCGGCCGCGGGACGCCGCCCCTACGTCGCCGCCATGCCGGCGGAACTGCGCCTCATCGTGGATGCTGCGCATGAGACGCGCAGCCGTGGCCTCTTCGACGCGCCGGTGCTGACGCTGGACGTGGCCGCCGAGGGGAGCTTCGCGCCTTTGGCGCGCCAGGACCTGCGCCGCCGCTTCGGCGATCTGCGCTTCGACCAGGCCGCGATAGCCGTAGGCATCTCCGACTCCCGGGGCATTCGCAGCGCGTCCTTCGTCTGGGACGGCGCCGTGGTGCCGCTGGTGGCGGACGCCAGCACAGTGCTGCCTGGCCTGCGGGGGGACCTGGGGACCCGGCTGGCGCCAAGCAGGCCATCCGGCGGCGATTCCGAATCCGCCGAAATTCCCTTCTCGCTGACGCTGCGGCTGCGCGCCTCCGAACGAGTATCCGTGGTGCCCGTTGGCGACCAGTCGGAGAGCGTGTTCCGCTCCTCCTGGCCACACCCGAGCTTCGACGGCCGCTTCCTGCCGGACGACTACGCGCTGGACAGCGACGGCTTTCGCGCCACATGGACGACGCTGCACCTGGCGCGGGGCTTCCCCAGCCTGGTCGAGCTGGATGCCGCCGGCGACGGCTTCTTCGCGGACAAGGACCTGGGGTTCAGCGTCTTCGAGCCGGTGAGCCTGTACGGATCCGTCTCCCGCAGCGTCAAGTACGGAGTGCTGTTCGTGGTGCTCACGCTGGTGAGCGTGCTGTGCCTGGAGCTCGCCACGGGCCGCCGCTTCCACTTCGTGCAGTACGGCGTCGGCGGGCTGGCGCTGGTGCTGTTCTTTCTAGTGCTGCTGGCGCTCGCTGAGCACGTCGGCTTTGCGGTCGGCTACGTGCTGGCAGCGGCTGTGCTCACGACCATGGTCGGCACCTACGCCTACGGTTCCACCCGGGATCGACGCCTGGGACTGATCGCCGGCGGGGTGCTGGCGCTGCTGTACGCCGTGCTGTACGGCCTGCTGCGGCTGGAATCCTATGCCCTGCTGGGCGGCGCCGGCGTCCTGCTGGCGGCATTGGCGATGCTGATGCGGGTGACCCGGGGCCTGACGCCGGCCCCGCGCCCGACGCCGGCAACGAAGTAGGACCCAGCCGCCGGCGCAACCGCAGCACCGCAACCCGGCTTTGCCTTTTTCGGCCGGGCGCACTAGGCTTGCCTCGTCGCGGGGAGTTCGCACGGGGAGGCGATGTGGGGCTGTTGGATGGCAAGGTCGCGCTGGTAACCGGCGCTGGCGGCGGTTTGGGGCGCACCCACGCCCTGCTGCTGGCGGCCCAGGGCGCGGCGGTGGTGGTGAACGACCTGGGCGGCGCTCGAGACGGCACTGGTTCGGGCACATCGATGGCCGACGGCGTGGTGGGCGAGATACGCCAGCAAGGCGGCCAAGCGGTCGCGGACTACGGCTCCGTGAGCGACAAGGCCCATGCCCAGGGCATGGTGCAGGCGGCCGTGGACAGCTTCGGGCACCTCGACATCTGCGTCTGCAACGCCGGCATCCTGCGCGACAAGTCCTTCAAGAACATGACGGACGACATGTGGGAGGTGGTGAACGACGTCCACCTTCGCGGCACCTACTACACCGCCAAGGCCGCCTACGACCGGATGCTCGAACAGGGGGAAGGCGGCCGCATCGTCGTCACCAGTTCCACCTCCGGCCTGCTCGGCAACTTCGGCCAGACCAACTACGGCGCCGCCAAGGCAGGCATTGCCGGTTTCGCCCGCTGCCTCTACCTCGAAGGCGCCCGCTACGGGATCACGGTGAACATCCTGGCGCCCACCGCGCTGTCGCGGCTGACGGACGACATTCTGCCGGAACAGGCCAAGGACGCCGTGCCGCCGGAGAAGGTGTCGCCCACGGTGGCGTGGCTGTGCAGCGACGACGCCAAGGACGTGACCGGCCGCACCTGGCTGGTGGCCGGCAATCGCGTCTCGCTGCTGTCCTGGCAGATCAATCCCGTCGCGCACAAGGACGAAGGCGCAGGGCCTTGGGATGTCGAGGAACTCGGCGCCGCCATCCGAGCCAGCAAGGACGCCTGGCCGCCGATCAATCCGATGCGCGGCGGCTGATCGCCTCGTTCCATGCCGCGGCCAGTGTCGCCGCCGGCGGCCCGAACCAACCGTCACACAGGAGCCACGATGCAAGACGACGCCAACAGACCATCATCCGGAGAGCCGCCGCCCGGCATGGTACTGGAGATCATGCGCGAGGGGTTCGTCAAGGGAGTGGTGAACCGTTCACTCGCCCACCGCGGCAAGACATCGCCGGCGCTGCGCAACGCCCTCAACGCCGCCATTCGATCCCATGTGCGGCTGCAGGGCTTTCGCGATGCCAGCAAGGCGCCGCCGAAACGGCTGATTCCGGCCGTGTTCCTGGAGATAGATCGGCGATGCCCGCGCTTGGCGGACGCCGTGGTGCGGGTCTGGGAGGACAACCGGCAGCCCCTGCGCAAGAAGATTGCGGAATACCTCGAGCAGTCGGCGGCCGAAGGGCGACCGGAACCCCCCGAGGACCGCACTTGGACCATGCGCGAGTGGACGGCGCTGCGGGATCGCATCGTCGAGCAGCACGGCAAGCTCGACGGCGACGAAGTGGCGCTGATGCTGTGCGTGGCGACCGGCACGCTGCCCAGCGTCGGCTACGACGATCCCGAGGAGGAGATCTACTCGCCGCGCTTCATGCGCTGGCTCGACGAGCTCGAACGGCTGCCAGCGGACATGCCGGAGTGGGAGGAAGCCGAGCAGTTCGCCAAGGTGCTGCGCAACATGGCCGCGCAGAAGCGCGACGAGATGGACAACGCCGTCGTCCACGAGCTCGAGGCGCAGATCGACGAAGTCCGCGACGGCTACAAGGAAGAACTGCGCTATCTGGACATCGACGTTCGTACCTGGTTCAACGAGGCGGCTGCCCGTCAGGCCACCATTCCGGAGGCGCTGGCCCTGGTGCTCGGCATGAAGAAGGAACTGGCCGCGTACCACGAGGTGAGGCCGCAGGCGCCGTCGCGGGAGCAGGAGCGCAGCCGGGCCGTCGCCCGGGAGCGGCACGAACACGAGATCATCGAGGCGCTGGCGACGTGGAACAAGCTCATGGAACACCCGGTGGATCCGCCAGCGAGCGAAGTCGGGGACACCCGGGAACGCTACGACGTCGACGATCCCGAAGTCCGCTCCGCCGGCGATGCCGCGAGCACCGCGTCGCAGCAGGAAGTCGAAAGCCTGCGGGAAGAGAAACGCAAGCTCGAAGATCGGCTCAAGGAGGAGGCCGAGGCCGCGAGCTTCGAGAAAGAGCAGCTGGGCGGCGAGATCAGCCGCCTGAAGGCCGAGCTCGCCCAGTCCCGCAAGGACGAGGAATACTGGCGCGCGCAATACGTGAGCAAGAGCTCGGAAGACGCCGATGCCGCGAACGGCAACCACGACGCAGCCGCGCCAGCAGAGCTGGGCAGCGTCAAGGAAGTGATCGCCCACGTCGAGCGGACGTTTCCCAAGCAGCTGCGGTTCGCGCTCAACGGCAAGTCCGAGAAGAACACCCCCTACCAGAAGCCCCGGGAAGTGTTCGATGCGTTGGCGTGGCTCGCCACCGAATACCACCACTTGCGCCCGGACCCGGGCGCGAAGGCGGACTTCGACCGCTTGATCAAGGAGACGGTGCCTGGCTGGTCCTACAAGCCCAACCAAACCGATACCACGATGGGCATGTATCCGGAGTGGTATCGCGCCGTGGTGGACGGCAAGACCTACGAGCTCGCCAACCACATCGGCAAGGGCGCCGGGTTCGATCCGCAGAACACGATTCGCATCGCTTTCGCGTGGGACGACGAGCGGCAGCAGGTGGTGGTCGGCTACATCGGCAGACACCAGCGCAATCGCCAGTCCTAGTGTGCCGCTTCCAAATTACGTGTGTTCCAGCGGGCGGGTTCGTCGCTCGACCGGGATGCCGGCGGCCTTGCGGGGCGGCACATCCTCAAGCAGCGCACGCCGAGGCGACGACGGACGAACGTGCCATTTGCCACGTCAATTCGCAAACGGACCGCTAGCCTGCCGCTTCGAAATCACGAGGATCCGAAGGGAAAGGGAAGCCGCCATGACCACCAGAATCGGCCTGATCGCCGACACCCACATTCCCGAGGCCCGCAAGACGCTGTGGCCGCAGGTGTTCGACGCCTTCGCCGGCGTGGAACGCATCCTGCATGGCGGCGACGTCCACGACCTGGCGCTGCTCGACGAGCTCGAAGAGGTGGCGCCCGTCTACTGCGCCCGGGGCAACGGCGAGGACGGCTCCGGCGGCCGTCCGGTGCAGCCGGAGGATCCCCGGGTGAAGTACGTGTGGACGATGCCCGTCGACGCGTTGGTGGTGGGCCTCACGCACTACGTGCCGGTCGAGGACTCGGCGCCTGGCATGACGTTCGACAGCTTCGTGGACCGCTACTGGCCGGAGCGGCGTCCGGACGTGATCGTCTCCGGCGACAGCCATACCGAACTCATCGCCCGCAAGGACGGCATTCTGTGCGTCAACCCCGGTTCGCCCACGTACCCCCACAACTACGACACGCAGTACGGCACCATCGGTTTTCTGGACATCCGCGGCGACCAAGCGGAAGCCTCCGTGTGGCTGATCACGGACGACGGCATAGAGCCCTTCGACTGGGATGCCGTGCCGCCTTGGCGGCGGCGATAGGCGGCTGGGTGCATGGAAATCCCGCCGGACGCCCCCGGCTTCTGGGCCGCGTTCTCCGCCCGGACCCGGGAGCTTGCCAACGCCGATGCCGAATTCCGCCGCCACGCCCGCTTCTGGACCGCGACGCTGCGCCTCGGCGTCGGCAGGAGACGCTTCCGGCTGCGCATCGAATCCGGGGCCGTCGCGGCGTTGGAACGCTGGTCCGGCGGCATCTCCGTGGACGTGGCGATCGATGCGCCGGAGGCGGACTGGCGAGCCTTGCTGGCGCCCGTGCCGCGCCCCTTCTACCAGGACCTGTACGCGGCGACCATCCACCACGGCTTCCGGGTCGCCGGCGACGCCAGCCACTACTGCGCCTACTACCCCGCGCTGCGCCGCTTGCTCGAGATCATGCGGATCGCCGCTGGCGCAGCCCCGGATGCCGAGGCCGGCGGCGCCACGCCTGTCGAGCCGCCCGCTGGGCCCCGCTTCGAGGCGGCCGTCGGCCGCTACGTCCGCCTGGACATCGCCGGCGTCCGCCAGCGCCTCTACTTCGAAGAGAGCGGCAGCGGCGGGATCGGGCTGCTTTTGCAGCACACCGCCGGCGCCGACGGCCGCCAGTGGCGGCATGTGCTCGAGGACGCCGAGCTGCAGAAGCTGTTCCGCATGGTGGCCTACGACCTGCCGTACCACGGCAAGTCCATTCCGCCGGAGAGGGAGCGCTGGTGGCAGGACGAGTACCGTCTGACCCGCGAGCAGCTGATGGCGGCGCCCATCGCCCTCGCGCAAGCCCTCGGCCTTGAACGGCCCGTCTACATGGGCAGCTCCATCGGCGGCCACCTGGCTGTCGACCTCGCCATCCACCGGCCGCAGGCGTTTCGCGCCGTGATCGGCCTGGAGGCATCCGCCTACACGCCTGGCGGGTTACTGGACGAATTCCACCATCCCCGCATCGGCAACGAGTTCAAGGCGCACCTGATGTACGGCATGACGGCGCCGAGCAGCCCGCCTGCCTGCCGCCACGAGACCGCCTGGGTGTACAGCCAGGGTGCGCCGCCGGTGTTCAAGGGGGATCTCTACTACTACAGCGTCGACCACGACGTGCGCGCCACCGCAGCCACGATCGACACCAGCGTCTGCTCGGTGGACATTCTGAACGGCGAGTACGACTGGAGCGGCACGCCGACCGCCGGCGCCGAGCTGGCGGCGCTGATCCCGGGCGCCCGCTACAAGACGATGCCCGGCCTGGGCCACTTCCCCATGTGCGAGAACCCGACGCGGTTCCTGGCGGAGATCCGTCCGGTGCTGGAGCGCATCGTCGGCTGACGGTTGCGGCAAGGCGATGCCTCGATTGCGGGCTGCGCTCACGGCGCCAGCGGTTCAGCTGCGAGCGTGTTCCGTCAACACCTCCAGGAACGCCCTGCCGTAGCGCTCGAGCTTCGCCTGGCCGACGCCATGCACTTGCAGCATGGCGTCGAGGGACGCGGGCCGCAGGCGCGCGAACTCCCGCAGCGTGGCGTCGTGGAACACGACGTAGGGCGGCACCGCGGCATCCTCCGCCAGCTGCAGGCGGCAGGCACGGAGCGCCTGCCACAGGGGCTCGTCCGCGGCCGCCACTTCGCCGTCCGGCCGCTGCCTCCGCCCGGCGGCGGGCTTGGCCGGGGCGGCTTCTTGCCGCAGCGTCAAGGTCGTTTCGCTCCGCAGCAGCGGCCGCGCGGCCGCAGTGAGTCGCAGAGCCCCGAAGCGCGCCGCATCGGCGTCCACGAAGCCGCCGGCGGCCAGCTGCCGCAACACCGAACGCCACTCGGCAACGGACAGGTCCGCGCCGATGCCGAAGGTGCTGAGGCCGGCGTGCCGATGCTGGCGCACCTTGTCCGTCCGCTGGCCGCGCAGCACGTCGATCACGTGGGCCGCGCCGAACCGGGAACCCGTGCGGACGATGCAGGACAGGAGCTTCTGCGCCGCCACGGTGCCGTCCCAGGTGCGCGGCGGCGTCAGGCAGATGTCGCAGTTGCCGCAGGGCCTGGGGAGGTCGTCGCCGAAGTAGCGCAACAGCGCCTGGCGTCTGCAGGTGGTGATCTCGCACCAGCCGAGCAGGGCATCGAGCTTGCTGCGCTCGATGCGCTTGTGCTGCTCGTCCGCGACGGATTCGTCCACCATCTGGCGCAGCCGCACCACGTCCTGCAAGCCGTAGATCATCCACGCTTGGGCCGGCGCGCCGTCCCGCCCGGCACGGCCGGTTTCCTGGTAGTACGCCTCCACGCTCTTCGGCAGGTCCACGTGGGCGACGAAGCGCACGTCCGGCTTGTCGATGCCGAGCCCGAACGCAACCGTGGCGACGATCACCACGCCTTCCTCGCGAAGAAACCGGGCCTGCGCGTCCGCCCGCTGCGCGGCTGGCAGGCCAGCGTGGTAGGCCAGCGCTCGGTAGCCGGCCTGCCGCAGGCGCTCGGCCACTGCCTCCGTCTTCTTGCGCGACAGACAGTAGACGATGCCGGCTTGGCCGCGGTGCGCGTCCAGGAACCGCGCCAGCTGCTCGTTCGCGTTGCGGGTCTTGATCTGCACCGCGTAGCGGATGTTCGGCCGGTCGAAGCCGCTCACGAAGCGCGCCGGCCGCTTCAGCGCGAGGCGGGCGACGATCTCCTGCCGGGTGCGTTCGTCCGCGGTGGCGGTGAGCGCCAGCCGCGGCACGGACGGGAAGCGCTCGCCGAGGACGTCGAGGCCCAGGTAGTCCTGGCGGAAATCGTGCCCCCATTGAGAGACGCAGTGCGCCTCGTCGATGGCGAACAGGGCGAGCCGCACCCCGGCGAGCAGCGCCAGCGTCTCTTCCTGCAGCAAGCGCTCCGGGGCGAGGTAGAGCAGGTCCAGCCCTTCGGCGGCAAGCTCTCTCTTGATCGCCTGCTGCTCCCGCCACGGCACCGTGGAGTTGAGGAACGCCGCCCGGACCCCCGCTTGGCGCAACGCCGCCACCTGGTCCTGCATCAAGGCGATGAGCGGCGAGACCACCACGCCCACGCCCGGCAGCGCTTGGGCCGGAATCTGGTAGCACAGCGACTTGCCGCCGCCGGTGGGCATCAGCACCAGGCAGTCCTGCCCCGCAAGCACGGCGTCGACGACGGCTGCCTGGCCAGGCCGGAAGGCCCTGTAGCCGTACACTTGGCGCAGGATGGCGAGCGGTTCGGACAGCATCGCCCCGAAGTGTAATGGGCCGCCACGCCGGTTCGTGGCGGCCCGGCCGGTGGCACTCGGAACGGCGCTCGGACAGCAAGCGACGGCCCGTTGGGACAGCCTGCTATATTCCCGGCGCATGGCCAATGCGGCTCGGACACAGGCCGGCGACCAAGCGAAGGCGGCCAGCGCTCGGCCCCCGGAGGCTGCGTTGCCTGCGGGCCGGCTCGAGGGCCTGCCCCAGGGACTGCGGGACGACGTGCGCCTGCTGGGCAGTCTGCTCGGCCACGTCATCGCCGACCATCGCGGCGACGAGTTCGTGGCCCGCATCGAGGTGATGCGGGCGCTCGCCAAGCAAGCGCGGCGCGGCGACGAGGCCGATTGGCAGCGCTTGAGCGATCGCCTGGGGGAACTGCCGGACGACGAGCTCACGGACTTCGCCCGCGCCTTCAACCAGTTCCTGAACCTCGCCAATATCGCCGAGCAGCGCCAGGCTGCCGGGGATGCGATGTGGCCGACGCAAGTGGCGGCCGAAGAGCTGGCGAAGGTGCGCGTGGAGCTGGTGCTCACCGCCCACCCCACCGAGGTGCTGCGCCGCACGCTGATCCAGAAGTACGACGCCGTCGCCGCCCTGCTCGAAGAGCGCGAGCGGCTGCCGGCCGGCGAGCGCCAGCGGCTGAACGCGCCCTTGGAGCGGCTCATCGCCGAGAGTTGGCACACCGACGAGATCCGCCGCGAACGGCCGACGCCGGTGGACGAAGCCCGCTGGGGTTTCGCAGTGATCGAGAGTTCGCTTTGGCAGGCGGTGCCGGAGGCGATGGCGACGCTGGATCGCATCCACGGCTCGCCCCTGCCGCCGGCCGTGATGCCGTTCGCCTTCGCCTCCTGGATGGGCGGTGACCGGGACGGCAACCCCCGGGTAACCGCCGCAGTCACCCGCGACGTGCTGATGCGGGCCCGCTGGACTGCGGCGACGCTGTTCCTGCGCGACGTGGAGGCACTGAACGCGGCGCTCTCGATGCAGGCTGCCACGCCAGCGTTGCGGACTGCCGTCGACGATGCAGCGGAGCCCTACCGAGCTCTGCTGCAGCGGCTGCACAGCCGCCTGCTCGCCACCCGCCGCTGGGCGGAGGCTGGCGGCAGGCCGCCGCCGGAGGCCGTTCTGACGGACGCCGAGCTGGTGGCGCCGCTGATGCTCTGCCACGAATCGCTCAATGCCTGCGGCATGCCGCAGATCGCGGCCGGACCGCTGCTCGACACGCTGCGCCGCGCCCGCTGCTTCGGAGTCTGCCTGGTGCGCCTGGACATCCGCCAGCATGCGGATCGCCACGCGCAGGCGTTCGACGAGCTCACCCGCTACTTCGGCGACGTCGACGGCTTCGCCACGTGGCCGGAGCAGCGGCGCTCGGCCTGGCTGCTCGAGGTGCTCGCATCGCGCCGGCCGCTGTTCCCGCCGGTTTGGCCGGCCAGCGACGCGGTCCGCGAAGTGCTGGCTACCTGCGCCGTGGCGGCCGAACACGACGGCGCCGGCATCGCCGCCTACGTGGTGTCGATGGCCGCGTCGCCGAGCGACGTGCTGGCGGTGGCGCTGCTGCTCAAGGAGGCCGGCGTTGGCAGGCGAATTCCCATCGTGCCGCTGTTCGAGACCCTCTCGGACCTGGAAGGCGCCCCGGAGACGATGGACGCCCTGCTCGGCGAGCCCTGGTACCGCGACTACGTAGGCGACCGGCTGCTGGTGATGATCGGCTACTCGGATTCCGCCAAGGATGGCGGCCAGCTGGCGGCGGCCTGGGCGCAGTACCGCGCCCAGGAGGCGCTTGCGGCAGTGGCCGCCAAGCACGGCGTCTCCCTCACCCTGTTCCACGGCCGTGGCGGCGCCGTCGGGCGCGGCGGCGGCCCTTCGGCGCAGGCCATCGCGTCGCAGCCCCCCGGCACCGTGGCCGGCTCCATCCGGGTGACCGAACAAGGCGAGATGATCCGCTTCAAGCTCGGCACACCGGCCATCGCCAAGGCGACCCTCAGCCACTACTTGACGGCTACGCTGCAAGCCACGGCGAGCCCGCCCCCAGCGCCAACGCCGACGCTTCGCAAGCGCATGGACGCTCTCGCCGCCGACGCTTGCGGCGCCTACCGGCGGCTGGTGCGGGACCCGGCGTTCGTCGGCTTCTTCCAGGCGCTCACGCCGGAGACGGAGCTGGCGGCGCTGGCACTCGGCAGCCGCCCGGCCCGGCGCACGGCCACCAAGGACCTGGACGGCCTGCGCGCCATTCCCTGGGTGTTCGCGTGGACCCAGGTGCGCCTGATGCTGCCGGCCTGGCTCGGCACGGACCGCGCCATGGCCGCGCTGGCAGCGGACCCCGCCGCCTACCGCAGCCTGCAAGCCTGGCCGTTCTTCGCCATGCAGGCCGACATGCTGGAGATGGTGGTGGCCAAGGCGGACGCGACGCTGGTGCGCTACTACGCGGCGCGGCTGGCGACGCCGGCGCAGCGGGCGCTGGCGGAGGAACTCCTCGACCGCCTGCGGCAGCTCGCCGCCGACATCCGCCAGCTGGCCGGCGCCACCGAACTCCTGCAAGACGCCCCCCGGGCTCGGGACTCCATCACCGTGCGCAACACCTACCTGGACCCGCTGCACCTGCTGCAAGCCGAACTGCTCGCCCGCCGCCGCGGCGGCAACGAATCCGAGGCCGTCGCCCAAGCGCTGAAGGTGACCATGGCGGGGATCTCGAGCGGGCTGCGCAACACGGGCTGACGCTGCACGGTCCCGCAGGCGGCAGCCACCGCGCCATGACGCAGAACGCCGTCGCCCGCGGCTGGGCGGATCGTGGCCTTGCGCCTCTGGTGCTGCTGCTTGCGGCGCTGGCCGTCCTCTTTCCGCTTTTCAACGACGCCGGGCCCCTCCACCGGCCGTACCACGAGCTGGACCACGTCACGTTCAACCATCTGACCGTTGCCAGGAACCTGTCGGCGGAGCATGGATGGCTCGGCTTCTACTCTCGCGAGGTCGACGCCGACGGGAACGTCGCCTACGAGGCGTACAACCGCTTTCCGCCGCTCGGCTACGGCCTCATCAAGCTCGCCATGTCGACGCGGCCAAGCGATCTGGCGGGGCAGCTGCAGGCGGCGCGCATGCTCATGGTGGCCCTCTACGCCGGCGCCGCGGTGCTGGCGTACTTCTCCCTGTTGCGGATCGTCGGGCGCCGTTGGCTGGCCCTCGCGGCCACGCTGACGGCCTTCGGGTCCTACGCCGCCCTGCGCGCCGCCGACATGGTCGCCACCGAAGGCGCCGTGGATCTGTTCGGCACCATGCTCGCGTTCCACGGCATCGCCGTCTACTGCGGCCGTTCGGACCGCCCGCCGGCGCCGGCTGCCAGCGCCCGCTTCGGCCAGCTGGCAGCCAAGATCTGCGTCGCGCTGCTGCTCGGCTGGCACGTCTACGCCCTCTTGGCGCCGTTTCTCGGTCTCGGCCTAGCGGCGGCCCTCGCGGGCAGGAACTGGCGGGAGCTCCGTCGGCTGCTGATGCTGGGCTGCCTCGCCCTGCTGTTCGGGCTGGCCGTGCTGGCCCAGAACTTCGCCCGCGAGTACTTCGCGCTGAACGGCGAGACCGCCTTGCTGGAACTCCCTTCCGTGCGATCCATGCTGCGGCGGGCTGGCGCCGGAAGCCTGTTCGGAACGAACTGGCCGGCGTTCGCCGTAGATCAGCTGCACCGCATCGGCTTGGCGTCGGCGCCGTACGCGGTGACCCGGGTGGGCCTGCAGTGGCCGGGCTGGTCGCTGCTCGGCGGGCTCGGCCTCGGCGCCATCGCCATCGCCGCGGTCGTGCTGGTTCGCCGCGGGGATGGTGGCAGCAGAAGCGCCGTCCTGGCGTTGGCGCCGCTGGCGCTGGTAGGGTGCTGCTGGACGATGGGCATGCGTGGCCTACCGGAGCGGGTTCCGACCCCCGAGTGGGACTACGCGGACATCTACTTCGAGTCGATGTTCCACGTCGGCGTGCCGATGGCGCTGCTCTCGCTGCTGGCGCTGTTGCCGAACGAGACGTGCGGTTCACCGGCGCCACAAGGGCGACACCGGACTTGGCGTCAAGGCGCTATTCGGACAGCGGCCGCAGGACTGGTCGCGGTGGCGTGCGTCGCCTTCGTCGCCTCCGCCTTCTTCGTCACCCGTTTCCAGCGGGACCTCGAGGCAGCCGCGTGCTTACGCACCCTGTTGGCGGATGGCGATCGGATCGGCCGCGTGGCGGCGGGCAAGATCGTCCATGCGCCCAAACCGGCGCAGCTAGGCGGATGCCAGCTTCGCGGTGCAGGCACACGCATCGAGACGCCGCGGCGGCTGTTCGTTAAGCGCTTTCTGTTCGCCGGCCACCTCCTCGCTGCGGGGGGCTTGGCGAACGAGCGCGCCGAACTCGTGGCTGCGGCCAAGATTCCAGGCGCACGGACCCTGACGCCGGACAACCGCCTGTTGTTCCTCTACGACGTCGCCGAAGTGCGCGTCCTGCAGGGTGCCGGAACGAAGCTCGCCGGGGACTGAATCGTCGCAGGCGAGGTCGCTGGGATCGAGTTGGAATTACCACGCCGGGGTTCCTACGCTTGCTCCGCCGCCGCCGCCAGGGCATCGTAGAGTCGCCTCACCCTTTCGTCGCCCGAGCCGTTGGCGAGTATCCGCATCGGCTCCTTGATGTGAACGAATCGGCTTCGGCGGCCGCTGACGCCCTTTGTGTCCTCCCGTATGAAACCGTGCTCAGCTAGCTGTTCTCGCACCTTCGGCCACTGAGAATCGTTGACGAACTTGTCCACCTTGGTCTCGCTGCTCTCGGGGATCCAGAACGAAGGACTCCTGCAAGCACGGCCGAGCACTCGCAGCATCGCGGCATGTTGGTCGTTTGGCGCCGGGTCGCCACCTCTGTCCAGCTCGGCTTCACTGTGTGTGCTCAGCCACTCCCTGACCCGATCCGGTGCCCATATGTCCTCGGTCGAACCGCTCCCCACGTACATCTGTACTCGAATTCTGTCGGGAACGGGGAACGACTGTGGGACGCGTGTGGCCTCATCCACGATGGCGGTGCGCACTATGCTCTTCTCGAAAGCCAAGTCGCGCAGGTCCGCGCCTCGAATGTCGATTTGGTTTACGAATACGCCGTCCAGTACCGCATAGGGGGGCGTACCACGAATGGTGGTCTCGTCCACTTCCATCGGGCCTAGACGGAATCTGCGACTCGTACCTGCAATCTCTCCCATGGCTGGCAGGGCCGCAATGATCCATGCGCCGAGATTGCGCCCGCCCCGATCAATCGACCGGTAGTTCCGGACCCAGATCCGCGCCGCCTCGAAGAACCTCTCGACACGCTCTGGCTCCTCTTCGGCCAAGTGATGTATCACCTCTGCGAAGACGGCAAGGAAGTCAGTGCTGAATATGTTGTGCCTAACAAATTTCGGCACCTCGTTGTTGCCGGCAGATTCAACGACCGCAGCGCTTAGGAAGTAGTTGTGCAGCTGCGAGTGGGCGAAGCGCTTGTAACTAGGCAGAGCGTCGTTGGTAAGAAACGCCATGGTGCCGGCGCGGTTTTGCAGCGTGCCGACGACGTCGGGATCCACCTCCTTCGGCAACGCCATGTCCACCAGCCATGTCAACGCCGTCTCGCCGATGATGTCCGTCTGGTCATCCGCCATGTATTGTGCGGTCTCGCACAGAAACCGGTGGGCGTATTGCCGTCGCTCGTTCTGGTTTAGAACACGGTTCACGGCATCGCCAAACTTACCGCTCTCGCGGTCGACCATTAGATCGATCAGAATTGATAGGAGACCTGTGCCGGCGGACTTGCGGATGGTCTCTGCCACTTCGGACTCAGCGAGCCTCGCGAGAAAGAACGGTCTGAGCGCGTAGGAGCCCTCGTCAAGCAGCTCGCGGGTCTTCTCCACATGGACCTTGGACCAGCCCTTCTTGCGAAGCCATTCCTCAGCCTCTGTCGGCTCGGGTGGCTGCAAGGTCAGGCCGTGAACGATGTCGCGTTCCCCGAGCACCGGCAGAGCCGTCTTGAGCCGATCTAGTCCGAAGAACGTCTCTCGGCCTGCCAGAATCAGGGTAGAAGATCCTCTGATCTCGTTGATCGTCTCGTTGAGCTGGCCCCACGCAAGTTCGTAGCCGTTCGGGTCGCCGAGTTCGTCGAAGCCGTCTATCGCCAAGGTGACCAAGCCGTGGCGAGCCAGTATCGGCACTTGGTCGAAGGTCACGGACAGGCGCAAGCTCTGCAGGCTGAAGGCGATCAGATCCTGGAGATAGGACAACACGCGACCACGGCTCTGCACATGCAGAACCAGCGGATGCCTGCGACGTCCATAGGAGGCTGCTCGCGCCAGGGCCAGCGACTCGATGAACTTCGTCTTGCCGATGCCGGCTGGTCCGTCGATCAGCATGACTTGAACGGCGTCCTCGTCGAGATCGGTCGACCACAGGAATTCATCGAGGCCATCGGCGGCGAGCCTGTCGTCGCGGCCAGCCACCGTGCCTTCCACGCGAATCGACGGCTCTATCTCAGCCATCGTTTCGCGCAGCAGCTTGGCCTGCGTCGCGGCCCAAGCGCGCAGGTCGCCGAAGCGTTCGGAGGCAAGCAAGGCGCGATAGGAGGCGTGCGTTCTCGGTTTGCTGCCGCGACAGCGTTCGACGACCTTGCCGGCACCTTGGTCCGCGAAGACGAGCGCCAGCTCGTCGCCGTTGCGGAACAGTCGCACCTCGAATCCCTCGGCCGTCTGCTTGCCTTGGGCACCGTCGGTACCCAAGTCCGCAAACACCATCATTTCATCTAGGATTATCGAGCAGATGTCGTTCATGCCATCGTCTTCAGCAACCCATCGAGTCTCAGGTATTGGCTAGCCGCCCGCCGCCGTACCAGCAACGTCCGGCCGCCGTGGGGCTTGACCCACGCTTCCGCCGTGAAGAGCGGCGGCACGACGTCGTCGTCTTCGGCAAGCACCAGCGCCCACTCGGATGGAAACAACCGGGCCCAGGCGAGCAGATCCGCAGCAAGCGCCGTGTCTACCATCTTCTCGGCCGACGGCTGGCCCCTTCCTTGGCGACGCAGCGTGTTCGGCAGGTGCAGAGACGGTCGCGCATGTCGCCGCTCGGATAGGGCCGCCAGCAAGGTGTGACCATACTGAACGGCGGGCGAGAATTCGATGCGCTCGCCAGACAACGCTGCGAAGTCGGTGCCGCCCACCGCCCCCACGGCGGCCTTGAGGCCGTCCGTGGGTTGCCAGCCCCGGTGCCAGCCGTGGTAGAGGCGCAGCGAAACTCGAAACCGCTGTCGCTCGCGTCTCAGTGCCCGCCCAACCATCCGGGTCGTCTGGACAAGCGTGTGCCTTGCCGCTTCCACGTCGTTGGCACGTTGGACGCCAGCGTTGTGCGTCTGGGTGCGCCAGTCGACGAACGCCGTGACCGCGACTGTCGAGGGCGCTCGCTCACTGCTCGATTTCGTGTCGGGTATTGTTGTGTTCGCCTACTTCCTCGGTGTCTCGGCCGACGCCAGCGCCTGGTCCAGGTCCGCGCAGATGTCCTCGGCGTCCTCGAGGCCCACGGACAGGCGGAACAGGCCGTCGCCGGCCCAGCTTCGGTATGCGGCCAGGGCATCGCCGGCGAGGCGGAAGCTCGACGCCATCAAGGCTGCCGTGTCCAGGTAGTAGATCAAGCTGCGGTGGTGGCCGAGGGAGACGGCGAAGTGGATGGTCTCGAGGGTCTTGGCGAGGTGGGCGGCGAGGGCTTCTCCCTTGGCCCCCTCGGTCCCCTTGGCTTGGAACGAGAGCATGCCGGAGTAGTTCGCCATCTGGCGTTTGGCGAGGCCGTGCTGCGGGTGGCTCGGCAGGCCCGGATAGTGGACGCGCAGCACCGCCGGATGGCGTTCGAGGTGCGCTGCCACGGCCAGCGCATTGCGCTCGTGGGCGGCCATGCGGATGGGCAGGGTGGCGGCGCCCCGGGCGACGAGCCAGGCGTTGAACGGGCTGATGCAGCCGCCGAAGTGGACCAGCTCGCCGCGGCGGAGAGGCGCCAGCGCGCTGCGGCTGCCGAGCACCGCGCCGCCGAGGGCGTCGCCGTGGCCGCCGATGTACTTGGTGAGCGAATGAACCACGAAGTCCGCGCCGAGGGCGAGGGGCCGGGTGGCCACCGGCGTGGCGAAGGTGGAGTCCACGGCCAGCAGCAGCCCGCGTTCCCGGGCGAGGGCGGCCACCGCCGCGATGTCCGCCAGCCGCAGGATGGGATTGGCGGGGGTTTCGATCCAGATCATGCGCGTCGCCGGACGCAGCGCGTCGGCGATGCGCCCGAGGTCGCTCGTGTCCACGGCGGTCGTCGCCACGCCGCGCCTGGCCAACGCGCCCTGGGCCAACTCGGCGGTGCCGGCGTAGTTGACGTCGCTCATCACCAGGTGGTCGCCTGTCTCCAGCGCGCCGAACAGCACCGCGGCCGTCGCCGCCATGCCGGACGCGAAGGCGACGCAGTCCTCGGCGCCCTCCAGCGCCGCCAGCTTGCGCTCCAGCATCGCCACGGTGGGATTGCCCCAGCGGGTGTAGATGTACGGCGCATCGGCTGCCCCGTCGCCCGCATTCTCGAAGGCGTTGATGGAGAAGCCCGCCGGCGCGTCCATGGCGAACGTGGTGGACATCACCAGGTTCGGCGCCGACGCGCCGGTGTGCGGGTCCGGCGCTTCGCCGGCGTGAACGGCCCGGGTGTTGATGCCGGTCACGGCGCACCGTCGTCGGCCGCGGCGGCCAGGGTGCGCGTCGACAGATTGGTGAGGTTGCCGGTCGGACTCTCGAGCAGGCTCATCACCCAGATGGCCCGGTCGGCGCGAACGGCGAGCCGCCACTTGCCGGCGCCGTCGCCGAGCCGCCCGGCGAAGCGCGGCGCCCCCGCTTCCAGTTCCGCGGCGGTCAGCTTCGCCGCTGCGCCGGCCGCCAGCGTCAGCGTCACGGCGCCTTCGGGAGCAGGGTCGCCCATGTCGTCGATGCCTTCGATCGTCACCGCGGCGGGCTCGGCGCCGGGATTGACGAGCCGCAGCCAGCTCACCTGGTTGGCATTGCTGCCCGGGTTGAAGAACACCACTTCGTGGCGGCCGTCGGCGGCCGCCGGCACGCGGTCGTGAACGCTGGTGACGAAGCCGTCTCTGGTGCGAACGTAGGCGAGCACCGTGAGCGTCAGCGACGTGTTCAGTTCCAGCCGCCAGTGTCCGGCGCCGTCGCCGATGCCGGCCAGGCCGATGGCGGCGTTGCCGCTTTCGAGGTGCGTCGAGTTGAAGTGGATGCGCTGGCCGGCGCCCATCCGCAGCGCAACCGGCCCGAAGCGTTCGCCGGCGTCGTCGATGGCGTGGATCGCCACCTCGCCGCCCACTGCCGAGTCGTTGATGACACGCAGGAAGCCTTGCTGCCCGGCGCCCTCGGCAGCGCCGGCGTCCTCGGCAGCGCCGGCGTCCTCGGCAGCGCCAGCCGCCGCGAGGAAGAGCGGCACGTCGATGCGTCCGGTGGCCGCGGCCGGCACGGTGGAGAGGTTGGTCACGTTGCCGGTGGGGCTCGCCAGCAAGCTCATCACCCGCAGCGGCGCGAAGCCGTTCTGGTGCCGCCGGCGCCGAGGGTCGCCGTCGGCCTCCAGGCTCAGTTCCCATTTGCCGGCGCCGTCGCCCAGGCGTCCGAAGAGGTCGAACGGGGCGTCGCCGGTTTCCAACGCCTCCGCGGAGAGGACGCGTACGCCGTCTGGCGGCACATAGAAAACCAGGGCGTCTTCTCCTGGCGTCCCGGAGTCGTCGATGCCGGTCAGCGTCACTTCCGCGACCCGGGCGCCGGCATTGGCCACGCGCAACAGGCTGCGCTGGTTCCGGTTGCTGGCGGGATTGAAGAACGCCACACGGTAGGCGCCGCCAGCGTGCCTGGGCGCCGTCTCGTGCATGGTCGTGACGAAGCCGTCGCCGGTGCGGACGTAGGCCAGGGCCTCGACGTCCAGCTCGGTCTCCAGCGTCAGCCGCAGATCGTCGACTTCCGCCTGCGCCAGGCCGCCTTCCAGGCCGGGCACGTCGCCAGTGGCAAGGCTGCGCGAGTTGAAGTGGACGCTTCGGCCCGCCGGCAGTTTCAGTTCCGCCGGCCCGAACGCGCGCCCGGCGTCGTCCGCGGCGGAAAGGAACACCACGCCGGGCTCGCTGCTGCGATTGATCAGCCGCGCGAACCCAAGCTGCCCGGCGCCGCCGCCGTCCAGGCGCAGCCCGGCGCCGGACGGGAACAGCGCCACGGCGCGATCGTCCGCATGGTAGATGGCGCGCACCGTGTACGGCCCCGTGGAGGTGCTCCAGCCACGCACCCGCAGCAGGTAGGCCCCGGGCGAGGCATCCACGCCGACCAGGAAGTGGGGCCAGACGGGGCCGTCGTCGTTGTCCGCCAAGGACTCGCCGGCAGCCGAGAACAGCTCGCCCATGGTGTCCGTGTCGCCCTCCGTGGTCAGCCACAGCTGGCCAGCTCTGGGCACGTCGATCCGGAAGTAGTCCAAGTCGTTGGCCACTTCCAGCTCGCCGCCCAAGGCGGTGCCCACAGCCAGCGGGGTCGCGTCGGCGGCACTGTCCGCGTGGTCGTCGGCTGCCGTGGAGGCAGCGACTTCCAGGACGTAGTCGCCGCTGCCGCCGCCGCTTGACACCCTCAACAGGTAGTCGCCCCTCGGCGCCTTCGACTCGATGTGGAAGTTGGCTCCGGGGCCGCTGTCGTCGTCCGTCAGCCGCAGAGGCGGGCCAACGGCGGCGAGTTCCGTGAGGATGCCGAGGGTGTCCGCGCTGCCGGTGGTGGCCACGCGAAGGGCGGCAGTCGTCGGCAGGGAAAACCGGAAGTAGTCCACGTCCGTCTCCGTGGCCAAATTCGCGGCGACGGTTGCCGGCAAAGTCAGCGGAGTGGCGGCGCCGGCGGTGTCGCCGTGATCGCCGGCGGTGCGCGGATCGAAAGCGACCGTCAGCGTGTAGGGGCCGGTGCCGTCGGTGCCGCTGCCGGTCGCCAAGCGCACGTAGTACACCCCCGGGCCGACGCTCGCTTCGCACGACGCCACCCACCCCGGCCACAGCGTTTCGCCATCGGCGGCGCCGTCGTCGGCCGCGACCGTTTCCCCGGCACTGTTCTGCAGAGTGCAGCCGACGCCGCTGGCGAAGCCGCTCCCGTCGCTGGCGGGTGGGCGGCTGGGCCGCAGCACTGCCGTCTCGATGCGCAGGGTTCCGGCTTGGGCCACCTCGATGCGATAGAAGTCCACATCGCCGGGGCCCTCGATGTCGCCGACCACCGTGGCGTTGGCGCCAATCGGCGTGGCTGCCCCCCGCGCGTCGCCGTCGTCCGTGCGTTCGGCGCGAAAGTTGGCCACGACAAAGCGGGTGCTGGCCAGGGTGAGCACTGCGTCGGCCGGGCCGTCGGCATGCTCCGCATCGCTGTCCTTCGACACCCCCAAGGGCACGGGCTCGGCTTCGCCGGCTTCCTCCGGATAGACACGGTGGGGCGTGGAAAAGTAGGCGACTGCCAAGGGCGCCTCGAAGCCGGCATCGACGCAGCGGTTGTTGTAGGCCATGATGGTCAGCCAGCATGCGTCCGCCTCGGCGCCCGCCTCGAACGCCTTGAGATTCACGTAGCCGTGGCTGTGGCCGAAGATGCCGTCGTTCTCGTCCGCCACGTAGCGATCGTGGGCCAGGCCCATGTTGTGGCCCAGTTCGTGGGCGAAGGTGATGCTGCGGTGGTAGGGCCCCTGGCCGTACCAGACGAGGCTGAAGGCAAAGCTGCGGAAGGCGGCGTTGAACCGCTTGAGGACGTAGGCGATGCCGCCGACGTTGGACTCGTCCACCAGCAGCGACACCAGATCGGCGCCGAGGGCGTCGCGGCGGGCATGGACGGCGTCCATGAATCCATCCGCCGGATCCCTCAGTCGATCGAGGTCCACCCCGCCGTTTCCGGAGGATGCGTAGTCCACCTGTTCGGCGCCGACGAGATTCAGCTGCAAGTCCACGCCGCTGTTCTCGAACGCATCGTTGGTGGTGCTGACGGCCAGATCGATGGCGATGTTGAGCCGCGCCTCCGTCCCAGCCAGCGCCAGCGTGCCCGGCGTCCACAGCACCAGCACGTCCACGACGGTGCCGTCGTCCATGCCGGCGGCCGCGGTGTCGGGCCCTTTCGGCTCCGGCATCATGCGAAGCGGCTCCGCGCCCTGCCGGCGCCGCAGCGGGTCCACCTTCCGCAGCGCATGGACGTCGCCCGCGACCGGCTCGATCTCCCACGCGCCGCCGGGGGTCCAGATCGTCCCGCTCACGGCATCGGCGTGGACCACGAGGGTCACGGTACCGCCTCTTGGCGCATCCACGCGGCCGGACAGCGAGTAGCCCCAGGGCGTCCGCCCGGTGCGTTGCACGACCGCTGGAATCAGCAGGTCGTCCGCGACGTTGAACGCCAGACGGCCAGCGCCCTGGCGCTGCGCGTCCCGTCGCGCCGCTGCGAGTTCCGAGCGGGAGATCCGCACCAGCCGCTGCTCGCCGTCGACCTGGCTGGCAGTTGCGGTCGCCGGCAGAAACACGCCAGCCGGCTGGGCCGCCGCCGGTACGGCCCATGCGACCAGGACGGCCGCCCGGAGAAGCCCTGCGGACTTTCGCACGTTCCGTCTCGGCGCCGAGTGCCGCGGGCCTTAGGTCCGTGGCCTAGGAGCCCGCGGGGCCCGGGGATGCGCGTCGGCCATGTCCATCAGCCGTTCCGCGTGGGGCAGCAAGTCCTCGTAGGTGGCGCCGACGCCCAGCGTCACCGGATCGTTCACCCACACTTCGCTGCGGCTGTAGTTGCCGCCGGAGGCATGGACGACGGCGCCGTTGGGCGCATCCTCGCTGCACATGAACAACACCGCGGGGCTCACCAGCGCCGGATGGCGCAGCGGGTCCGGCTTCGCTAGGTTTTCGTCTCGGCCCGGGACCGTGTTGGTCATGCGCGTGGCCGCCCCCGGTCCCAGGCAGTTGACGCGGACGTTGCGGTTCGCGCCTTCAAGGGCCAGCACGTTGGCGAGGCCCAGCATGCCCATCTTGGCGGCACCGTAGTTGGCCTGGCCGAAGTTGCCGAAGATGCCGGAGCCGGAACTGGTGAAGACGATGCGCCCGTAGCGCTGCTCGTACATGTGCGGCCATACGGCGTGGGTGACGTAGGCGGTGCCGGTGAGGTGGACGCGCACCACCAGATCGAACTCGTCCAGCGTCATGTTCTTGAAGGTGCGGTCCCGCAGGATGCCGGCGTTGTTCACCAGAATGTCGACGCGCCCGAAGGCGGCTATGGCGTCGCTGGCAATGCTCGCGGCCCCGTCCCGGTCCGCGACGGAAGCCTTGTTGGCCACCGCTTCGCCGCCGAACGCCTTGATCTCGTCCACCACGGCATCCGCGGCGTCCCCGGCGCCGGTGCCGTCGACGCTGCCGCCCAGGTCGTTCACCACCACCTTGGCGCCGCGCTTGGCGAACTCGATGGCGTGGCAGCGCCCGATGCCGCCGCCGGCGCCGGTGACGATGGCCACCTTGCCGTTGAACTCGCTGTCTCGCATTGCGCTCATGGGCCTCCTTCGGTCCGTTGTTCCGTGTGCCGGGCCATGCCGGCCGGCGCCTCCAACCGCGGCGTAGCGGGCAGGCCGAGACGGGTCGGAACGTTATACCACCGTTGCCGTCGCCAATTTCCCACAGCGGCGCCAGCGATCCGCCATAGCGCCGTCGCCGGCGGGCCAGCCAGGATGCGCGTTCGCCGACCTTGGAGCGGCCAGTGCCGTGCTACAGTGCGAAGGAGACCTGCAGAGCGCCGCCGGGCCTTGCGTCCGGGCAGTCCGAGAAGGAGCGCAGCCATGCCCCATGTGCCGCACTCGGCGCCACAGCCTGCCGTCGCCGAGCCCGTGGCCAATGCGTTGTCTCTGGCGCGCCGCACCCGCGCGCCCAGTTTCCGCGACATGTCCCCGGAGGCGTTCGACGCCTACGTGCAAGCCTGCGAGACCGCCCGGGCGGAGGCGGACCCGTGGCTGCGGCCGGCCGTCGACCGGCGTCGCATCGCGGCTCTCGGCGACGCCTTCCACCGCCCCTACCACGTCCTCGATCAGGCGGATCTGCCGGCGGAGACCGAGGAGGAGAAGTTGACGCCGACGCAGCTGCACGTGTTGCTGTGCGCGGATCTCTTCACGGGGCTGAGGATCCGCTACGGCAGGCGCAACGACGTGCTCGCCGGCGCCGAACTCGGCCTCTACTACGACACCCACCCCGGGCTGGATCCGGGACGGGCGGCGCCGGACCTCTCGGTGGTGTTCGGCACCGGGCCCCAAGTGGATACCTCCTACGTGTTCTGGCGCCAGCGCCGGGCGCCGGCATTCGCGATGGAGGTGCTGTCCCCGGCCACCTGGAGACGCGACCTCGGCGTGAAGCGGGACATCTACGCCAAGCTCCGCATCCGCGACTACGTGATCTTCGACCCGCTCGACCACATCTCGCCGCGGCTGCTGGGCCTGACGCTGTCCGGCGACGGGTACCGGCGAGTACCCGTCGAGGAGCTCCCGAACGGCATGGTGGGGGTATACAGCCGGGCGCTGGGCCTGTACGTCTGCCACGAAACGCCGTGGCCAGCGTCCGGCTGGCACGCTTGCCGCCACGGCCGGCTGCGCTGGTACGACCCGGCCACCCGCGAGTACCTCGAAACGCCCGAGGAGATGGGCAGGAGGATCGCCCAGGCGTCGGACCGGGCCGTTCGCGAAGCGAAGCGCGCCGAGCGGGAGGCCAACCGTGCCCAGCGGGAGGCCAACCGCGCCGAGCGGGAGGCCAACCGCGCCGAGCAGGAGGCCAAGCGGGCGGCTGCCGCGGAGGCGCGGGTCGCGGAGCTGACGGCGCGGCTGCGAGCGCTGACGGAACAGAGCGCAGAGCGGTAGAGGGCCACCGCTTTCGTCAATATCGCCACCGCCTCTTCGCCACGCCAAGCGCATATGCACGTGCCAAGTTCCGAGAGCGTCGCCGCTCGTCGCTCTCGGCGACCGCCCGCGTCCTTGCGCAGCTATGCGCCCTCTTCGCGCCGGGTGCGCTGGCCGCGGCGCACCTCGAGGCCACCGATACCCGCCCCGCCTCAACGTCGAGGAACGAATGGAACTGCTGTAGGCGCCGCTCGGCGGCGCCTACAACACGCCCTGCGCCTTGAGCCTCGCCTTCAGCTCCGCTTGCGAGCCATCGCCCTTGGTCGAGTTGCATGCGCCGCACAGCAACTGGAGGTTGTCCAAGTGATCCGTACCTCCCTTGGACCGTGGCACTATGTGATCCACCGTGAGATTCCGAAACGGAAACGCTGTCAAACAGCCGCCGCACATTCCCTCCTGCTTCCCAAACAGCGTGTGTTTGTGCGTCTTGTAGTTGGGCAGCTTCCCTTGGTCCGTCCGCACCGGCGCATCCGCCCTGGCTATCGGCCTGAAACTCCTGAGCACAGCCACCTTCTCACGAATTCTCGATTGAACGAGACTCTGGGCCCTGTGCGATATGTCGATTCCCGCCCAGTGACGGCCATGCACCTCCGCCGCCACCAACGCTGTAGCGCACCCGCAGAACGGATCAAGCACCACATCGCCGCGATTGGAGGACGCCTTCACGATGCGCTCGAGCAACGCAAGCGGCTTCTGCGTGGGGTAGCCAGTCCTCTCCTTGGCCATGTTATTGATCGTTGGAATGTCCCACACGTCCGTCATGCCTTTCATGCGTCCCTTCATCAAAACGGAAGACGCCGGCTCTAGCGGTTTGTCGAAGTACCAGGATTTGCTCTTGGAGTAGAACAGAATGCAGTCGTGCTTCTTAGACCAGATTCTGGGTGAAGACCCGCCAAGGCCATACTTCCAGATCACTTCATTGCGAAAGTTGCGCCGACCGAATACCGCGTCCATCAGCATCTTGAGGTATGCGCCTGCCGTGGAATCGCAATGGACGTAGATGCTGCCGGTCGGCTGCAAGATCCTCTTAAGCTCCATCAGCCGCACGGCCATCATGATCAGATACGACTTCATCCCCTTGCTGTGACTGACACCGGCTGCGTCAAGGATGCTGTACAGGGCAGGCTCGCGCTCCGCGACCTCCCCATGCCACGCCAAATCCACGTCGTCCAACGTCCAAGTGTCCTTGAACGCAGCCTCGGCCGCCTCGCTGCCAATTGGCGCACTGTACGTCTTGTTGCTGTTGAACGGCGGATCAAGGTAGATCAGATCGACCGACTCACTGTTCATGCCCCGCAGTACATCGAGATTGTCCCTTGTCCAAAGCGTACGGTTCTTCCAATTGGGCTTGCCCATGCGTCAGTTATCTCTCGACTGTTTGATGAACAGTGCCAGCCTCGGCCAACTTCCAACCGTCGCCAGTTCTCGACGGACCCGGCGGATGCACCCTGCTGCAAGTGCCTTCGCCACGCCGTCGCCGACTGGTGGAGGCCGCGGCCCTACTCCCTCCCGTACCGGTCGTCGTAGCGCACGATGTCGTCTTCGGAAAGCACGGGGCCTACTTGCACTTCGATCACGTCCAGCCGTTCCGGGCCTCGGTTGGTCAGGCGGTGGAGGACGCCGGCGGGGATGTAGGTGGATTCGTCCTGGGCCACCACGAAGGTGTCCTCGCCGCGCTGCACGGTGGCTTCGCCATGCACCACCACCCAGTGTTCGGCCCGGTGCCGGTGCTTCTGCAAGGATAGGGACTCGCCCGGTTGCACGGTGATGCGTTTCACCAGATAGCCAGCGTCGGCCTGGCTGGCGGGGAAGGTCTCCGCATGGCCCCAGGGGCGGTAGGCGGTGGTGTGTTCGCGCTGCTCGGTGCGCCCTGCCTGGCGCAAACGTTCGACCACGGTCTTCACCTCCGCAACGTGGGCCTTGCTGGCCACCAGCACGGCGTCGGCGGTTTCCACCACCACCAGGTCCGCAACGCCGATGGCCGCCAGCAGCCTGCTGCCGCTGGCGAGGTGCGAACCCCGGGCGGCAACGGCGATCACGTCGCCGCTGGCGGTGTTGCCGTCCTTGTCCGCTGGCAGCGCTTCCGCCAGCGCCCGCCAGGAGCCGAGGTCGCTCCACTGCATCCGCGTCGGCACCACCATGCCCAGGCGGGTGTGCTCCATCACCGCGTAGTCGATGGAATCCGCTGGCGAGTCGCGGAACGCGTCCCCCGGGCGATGGAAGTCCAGGTCCTTCGTCTCGGCTGCCACGGCGGCCGTGCAGGCGGCGTGGATGGCCGGCCGGAAGGCGCGCAGTTCCGCCAGGTAGACGCTGGCCCGCACCGCGAACATGCCGCTGTTCCAGTAGTAGCCGCCGGTGGCCAGATAGCCCTCCGCCACCGACCGCGTCGGCTTCTCGACGAAGGCGGCGATGGGTGCCGCGCCGCCAGGCCCGGCTGCCGGGCCAGCCTGGATGTAGCCGTAGCCGGTTTCCGGGCGATCCGGAGTCGCGCCGAAAGCGACGATGCGCCCCTCCGCCGCCAGCGGCAAGGCCCGACGCACCGCGGCGTGGAACGCAGCAACGGAACCGATGTGCCCGTCCGCCGGCAGCGCCAGCAGCACCGGGTCTCCGGCGTCCACGGCTCGCAACGCCGCCAGCGCCAAGGCCGGCGCGGTGTTGCGGGCCACCGGTTCCAGCACCACCGCGCTCGGCTCCTCGCCCAGCGCACGGCACTGTTCGGCGACGATGAAGCGGTGGTCGTGGTGGCAGACGATCACCGGCGGCGCCGCTGCCAGGCCCGCGAGCCGGCCCAGCGTCTGCTGCAGCATCGTCCGCTCGCCCACCAGCGGCAGGAACTGCTTGGGATAGCGCTCCCGGGAGAGCGGCCACAGCCTGGTGCCGGCGCCGCCGGCCAGGACCACCGGCAACACGCGCTCGGCGGCACTCACGGGCTTCGCCCCCAACGCTCTGGTTCCCCAGCCGGCGCTAGAATGTCCGGTGCGCCACGGGCCTGCCGCGCCAACGTACCGCCTCCGAAGGAACCCACATGGCCTATGTTAACTACGAAAAGCGCGGCCACGTCGCGATCATCACGCTGAACCGGCCGGAGCGGATGAATGCGCTTGGCCGAGCGCTCGGCGCCGAGCTGCGCGCCGCCGAGGCGGAGTTCGTCGGCGACGACGACGCCTGGATCGGCATCTACACCGGCGCCGGCGATCGCGCCTTCTGCGCCGGGCGGGACTTGAAGGAGGCTGCCGAGGAGGAAGCGAAGGCCCCGCCGAGCCAAGGCGCCGGCGGCGCCAGCCCGATCTCCCGCTTCGAGCGCATCGCCGCCGACCACGGCAAGCCCACCATCGCCGCCATCAACGGCGCGGCCTACGGCGGCGGCTTGGAGAAGGCGCTTACCTGCGACATTCGCATCTGCTCGGAGAACGCCCGCATGGCGCTCGCGGAAGTGAAGGTGGGCCTCTGCCCGCCGGGCGGTTCCTTCAACCTGCCGCGGCTGGTGGGGCTCTCCAATGCCATGTGGCTGCTGCTGTCCGGCGAACCCGTGGATGCAAAGGAGGCGCTGCGCATGGGGCTGGTGAGCCGCGTGACGCCGTTGCCGACGCTGCTCGAGACCGCCGTGGCAATGGCCGAGACCATCGCCGGCAACGCGCCGCTGGCGGTGCGGGCAACCCGCAAGCTGGCGCATCTGGGGCTGGAACTGCCGCTCGACTACGCCCGGCGCATGGGCGCCATGCTCGTCGAATCCGTCTGGTCCTCCGAAGACGCCGTGGAAGGCGCCCGGGCCTTTGCGGAGAAACGCCCGCCCCGGTGGCGGCAGCGGTAGGCTCCGGCGCCAGCCAACAGCGGCCAGCAGCCATGCCGTCCTTCGACGTCGTCTCCGAAGTGGATCTGCACGAAATGCGCAACGCGGTGGACCAGGCCGGCCGGGAGCTGCAGCGCCGGTTCGACTTTCGCGGCGTCGACGCCGGCGTCGAGTTCGCGGAGGGCGTGGCCACGGTGTGGGCGGAGGAAGCCTTCCAGGTCGCCCAAGTGGAGGCCATCCTGAAGGACCGCATGACCAGGCGGGAAGTGGACGTGAGGGCGCTGTCGCCGCGTCCGCCGGAAGCGTCCGGCAAGCAGAAGCGCCAGGCCTTCGACCTGCGCCACGGCCTCGACGGGGACGCCAGCCGCGCCATCGTGAAGGCGATCAAGAGCGCCAAGCTGAAGGTGCGGAGCCAGATCCAAGGCGACAAGGTGCGGGTGACGGGCAAGAAGCGCGACGACCTGCAAGCCGCGATCGCGCTCCTGAAGGACGAGGACTTCGGCCTGCCCTTGCAGTTCGCCAACTTCCGGGACTGAACGGCCGAAGCCGCCCCGCGGCGAGGTGTCGCCGGGGCAGCGCTACTCCGCCGATGCTCCGCACGGTGGCTCCCGCTCCCTTGCCACCAAATGTCGCACACCCGACCCGCACGTGTCGTGTCTGCGGGAGGCAAGAGCGTGCTACCGTATTGTCTTGTCGCAGCGTACAACTGTGTTGGAACCCGCACGGAGGCTCGGATGTCGAAGCGGCCAGTGCCAGGTATTGAATGCACGCCCGGGGTCTGCGGTGGCGATCCCTGTATCGCGCGGACGCGGATCCCCGTCTGGGTTCTTGTTCGCGCCCACCAGCTAGGCAGCAGCGACGAGGAGAACCTCGAGGACTATCCGACACTGAGCCACCAGGATCTAGACAATGCTTGGCACTACTACGAGCGGCACCGGGCCGACATAGACCAGCAAATCGCAAACAACGAGTCCCTGGAGCTGCCAGGAGCGGCCATAGGTTGAAGAGGAGAAGAGGAGACGCCATGAGTACAAAGACCCGTCCATACCCTTTATACATCGACGAAAACATCCCCCAGCGGACCGCTCGAGCATTGCGAGAGCTCGGCTACGACGTCCTCACGCTGCAGGAGAATGGCAAGGCCGGGAAGCGGTACCCCGACGAATCCGTGCTCCGAGATGCGACATCTTTGGGCCGCGTCGTCGTAACCCACGACCGGAAGGATTTCCGTCACCGGGGCGTCGTCCTCTGTACGCAAGACCGAGACCCCATGCGCCTGGCGACGAACATACACGCTGCGCTGTCGAACAAGGCGACGATGGACGGCGAGGTGGTCAACGTCTACCGACCAGTGCAAGAGTGACGTGCGCCCTACAGCGCTGCTGCTGTCGCGTTGAAGTGGGCACCCGACGCTGCGCGTTGGTCCGTGAAGGCGATCAAGCGCCAAGCTGAAGGTGCAGAGCCAGATCCAAGGCGACAAGGTGCGGGTGACGGGCAAGAAGGGCGACGACCTGCAAGCCGCGATCGCGCTCCTGAAGGACGAGGACTTCGGCCTGCCGTTGCAGTTCGCCAACTTCCGAGACTGAACGGCCCGAAGCCGCCCCGGCGAGGCGTTGGCCCGGGCCGCGCTACTCCGCCGGCGCCCCGCGCCTCGGCACGCCCACTGCCGCCAGCGTGGCGGCGATGTCCTCGGCGGCGCTGGCCGGGTTCACGCTGCGATCGATCGCCAGGATCGTGCCGTCCGCGCCGATGTAGAAGGTGTGGCGCAGGGCGTAGCCGCGCTCGTGCAGCACCCCGTATGCCTCGGCCGTCGCCTTGGTGGGATCGGAGAGCATGGGGAAGTCGGCATTGTTCTCCGCGGCGAAGCCCTTGTTATCCTCGATGGGGTCCACGCTTGCCATGAAGTAGTCCACGTCGAACTCGCGGATGAGGTGGCCCTTCTCCGCCAGCGACTTGCACTCGATGGTGCAGCCCTTGGTGAACGCCCGGGGAAACCAGGCGAGCACCACGGCCCGGTCGCCGAGCGCGTAGCGGCCGCCGGCAGTGGATTCGAGACTGAAGGCCGGCGCCTTGTCGCCTACGGCGAGGGTGGCGGCGCTCGCCGCGGCGGTCGCCAGCGCCGTCAAGGCGGCCAATGCGAAACGGATCGCGCTCATGGTGTGTCTCCAAGTGACTGCAAGGGTCTCGCCGGCGCTGCCAGACCAAGCACAAGGGGGTGAAGCACGATCCCCAGCCCGGCTCGGACGGAGCGGTTGGCTAGAAGGGAAAATTGCTGGGGTCGTGGCCCGGACCGTTCCTCTCGCTAGAGGTCGGCATTCGGTAGCCCCCCGTGTAGTGACCAGTGTTCGTAGGACTGGTACTGCCCCCCTCCCATGTGTCGGGAGGGTTGTGGGCGCCGGTGTTGTCTGTGCTCGCCAACGCCAGCCGCATCAAGCGTGGCCGCGACCACTCGCTAGGGCGAGCGGCATCGACCGTCCGTTCTACCGGGGGGGGGGGGGGGCATGGAAGCTCGCTCATCAGATCACCACGCTATCAGGCCAACGGCGGCGAGCATACAGTACGCTGGATTGCTGTGGAACCACTCGGCGTGGCGTTCCGAGACTTCGGAGTGGCTGAGCTATGGCCTCTCAAAGGGTCGCTTCTCGCATAGACGCCTCAAACCGCGGAGACGTCGTGCGCCAGCGCCGCCTCCATGACCGCTCGGCAGCCGAAGCGGAGCGCCCAACGCCAGCGGTTTTGAGCGAACATGGCCGCCATGCCGCGCAAGACCAAGATCATCTGCACCGTCGGCCCGGCCACCGACAGCTACCCGGCACTGGAGCGCCTGTACGCCGCCGGCATGGCGGTGGTGCGCCTCAACATGTCCCACGCCAGCCAGGACGAAGCCGCCAACGCCATCCACTGGGTGAAGACGCTGAACCGCAAGGTGAAGTACCCGGTGCCGATCATGCTGGACACGCAAGGGCCGGAGATACGCACCGGCGCCGTGGCCGAACCGATGCGCCTGCGCCCGGGCGAGGAAGTGTTCCTGGACGTCTCCCCCCAGCCAGGCGGCCCGCTGCGGGCCATCGAGGTGAACTACCCCGGGCTGCCGGATGCGGTGGCGGTGGGAGACCGGGTGCGCCTGGACAACGGCCTCCTGAACGTGGAGGTGCTGGCCCGGGAGGGTTCGCGCCTGCGCTGCCGCGTGGCGGACGGCGGCGCGCTCGGCAGCCGCAAGCACGTCAATCTGCCCGGCGTGGCCGTGGACCTGCCGTCGGTGACGGCCAAGGACCGTGACGACATCGCCTTCGGCCTGGAACAGGAGATCGACTTCGTGGCGCTCTCCTTCGCCCGCTCCGCCGAGGACGTGGCGCTGGTTCGGCGGCTGCTCGGCGCCAAGGGCGGGCGCACCGTGAAGGTGCTGGCCAAGATCGAGAACCAGGAGGGGCTGCGCCAAGCGGAGGCGATCGCCGCCGCCGCCGACGGCGTGATGGTGGCCCGGGGCGACCTCGGCATCGAGACCGACATCGCGCTGCTGCCGAGCGTGCAGCGGCGGCTGGTGGAGGTGTGCGCGCGGCTCGGCAAGCGCTGCATCGTCGCCACGCACCTGATGGAGTCCATGATCGAGAACCCCATTCCAACGCGGGCGGAGGTGACCGACGTGGCCAACGCCGTCTACGAGGGCGTGGACGCGATCATGCTCTCCGGGGAGACCAGCGTCGGCGCCTATCCGGTGCGCTGCGTGCGCCAGCTGGCGGACATCGCCGCCGCCGCCGAGCGGCAGCGCGGCTTCGCCCTGCAGGAGGCGCTCGCCATCGACACCGACAAGCAGCACTTGGCCACCGCCGCCGCCCACCTGGCGGAGGCCATCGACGCCGCCGGCATCGTCGTCATCACCCGACGCGGCGTCACCGCGGACTCGGTGACCAACTGCCACCCGACGGTGCCGGTGTACGCCTTCACCAACTTGAGCCAGACGCGCCGGCGGCTGATGCTGAACCGCGGCGTGTTCGCCCACCGCACGGCGTTCAGCAGCGACCCGGAGCGCACCATCCAGACTGCGCTGCGGGTGCTGCGGGAGCGCGAGGGCACGGCCCCGGCGGCCAAGGTGGTGGTGATCTCCGACGTGCTGGCGGAAAGCACCGTCGATGCCATCCAGCTGCGCACGGTGGGCGACGGCGCGGCGCTGCCGAAGTCGTCCAGGGGCGAGGCACCGTGATCGGCCCGGTCTTCTGATGCGCCTTGAAATATGAGCGCCCGCCGTTCATATTTCAATGCAAATGGAGATCGACAGAGACCGTCACCTGCGGCGCGTGCGGTGCCAGATCACCAACCTGCTCGGCGCGACGCGGAGCAGTGCTTCCACTGGTCCACCCACTTCGGCGCCGAGCTCGATCTGCTCGTTCTGGCCAGCAGCAAGCGCTACGGCTTCGAGGTGAAACGCACGGAAGCGCCGCGCCTGACGGCATCGATGCGCTCGGCCCGCGAGACGTTGCGCCTCGATCGCCTGGAGGTGGTGCATGCCGGAACCGAGCGCTTCGCCCTGGCGAAGGGCATCAGCGCCCTGCCGGCGTCCCAGCTCGCGGCGACGCTACGTCCTCTACAGCCCTAGCCGCGGCTTCCGCCCCTCCGGCCCGCAGCATCACACCTCGAACGGTCCCCGCTGTCGCACGGAGTCAGCACCATCGTTGTATGTCGATGTCATACGCGCTACATCGGGTCGCCAGTGGCAAGGAGCGACTAAGGAGCGACTAGGATGCGCGTCAATGCGAAGGCGCACCTCGGCGCCATCCAGGCACTCATCGGCAGGTCGCCGTACTTCTCCATGATCCTCACCACCGACCAACGCGACTTCAACACCTACCGCTGGAAGAACACCAGGCCCTTCCGCAATCTGCTGGAACATTGAGGCATGACTGGCGTGCTCGCGGGGACGCGAAACGCCACCGAGCGCGTTCCTCTGTTGATCGCGAGGGTGCGAACTCCCCGCACCCCGGGCACCACAACGGCTACCGTTGCTTCGCCGAGACGCGCTGCGTTCCCCGTGCGTGTGCTATGGTCGCGTCGTTGCCGCGAACTTCGCCAAGGGGTGTCCATGCGTTTGCTCCCAAGCTGCCGGGCGTTGCTGGCGCCGCGCTGTGCATGTCGGCGCATCGTCGGCCTCCGTGCCGGAGGCGTCGTGCTTGCCGCAGCGCTGGGGGCGGCCGTCTTCAGCAGCGCTGCCGACGGCTACCGGGCGCCCCGCGGGCCGGGAGGCGTGAATCCGGACCTGAACGGCATCTGGCAGGCGCTCGGCGAAGCCCACTACGACATCGAGCGCCACTTGGCGCGCGCTTCGCTGTCGCTGCGGCCCGGTCCCCACGGGCCGCTGCCGGACCTCGCCACCGTGCGCCTCGGCGCCGTCGCCTCGGTGCCGCCGGGCCTTGGCGTCGTGGAAGGGGGCGCCATTCCCTACAAGCCGGGGGCGCTGGCCAAGCGGGACGAGAACCGGCGCCTGTGGATCGACCGGGATCCGGAGATCAAGTGCTTCCTGCCGGGCGTTCCGAGAGCCACCTACATGCCGCAGCCCTTTCGCATTCTGCAGGGCGAGCGGGAGATCGAGTTCGTCTACCAGTGGGCCGGCGCCGTGCGCAACATCTACAGCGCGGATCCCGGGCCAGCGCCCGTGGACTCCTGGATGGGGCAGTCCGTCGCCAGCTGGGAGGGCGACACGCTGGTGCTTACGGTGACGGGGCTGAACGGCGACACCTGGTTCGACCGCGCCGGCAACCACCACAGCAATCGGATGACGGTGGTGGAACGCTACACCCCAAGCGGGCCGAACCATCTGCGCTACGAAGCCACGATAGACGACCCGGAGACCTTCACGCGGCCTTGGAAGTTGAGCATGCCCCTGTACCGGCGCATGGAACCGAACGCCATGATCCTGGACTTCAAGTGCGTGGCGTTCGTCGAGGAGCTGATGTACGGCGCCTGGCGGCGCAAGCCGCTGGAGCGCTGGCCCATCGAGGCCGCGCCTGGCGTGGAGTAGGCTCGGCGGGCCGCCCGGGAAGCGCCCGGGAAGACGGAGAAAGCAGCGATGACAGCAAGCAACGGCAGGCCCGCGACGCCGGGCCGGATGATGTTCTGGATACACTTGGCGTTCGGCACCGCCGCCCTGGTGCTGATGGTGGCGGCGGCGGACCTGGCGTGGGGCGAGATCCGCCGCACCGCGGAAGGCAAGCCGGACTTCTCCGGCTACTACGACACGGCCACCATCACGCCCTTGGAACGGCCCCGCGAGCGCAGCGACGAGGCGTACCTCACCGACGAGGCGGCGGAGCGCAACGCCCGGGAGACCGCCGCCGGCCTCGCCGCCGGCTCCGCGAACCAGGACCCGGAGCGCGGCGCTCCGCCGGCAGGCGGAGACGGCTCCCGGGGCGCCGCCGGCAACGTCGGCGGCTACGATTCGTTCTGGGTGGACCCGGGCGAGCGGAACTTCAAGATCGACGGCAAGTACCGCACTTCCATCGTCGTCGATCCGGCCAACGGTCGCCGCCCGCCGCTCACCGAGAAGGGCCGTGCCCGCATCGCCAGCTTGTACCGCGGCATGCGGCGGCAGAACGACGGCACCGCCTGGTGGCTGGAGGTGGACGGCCCCGGCCCCTACGACGATCCCGAGATCCGCCCGCTGCCGGATCGCTGCCTGCTCGGCTTCGGCACCACCGCGGGGCCGCCGATGCTGCCGACCCTGTACAACAACCACAAGCGCATCGTGCAGACGCCGGACCACGTCATGATCCTCACCGAGATGGTCCACGACGCCCGCATCGTGCGCATGAACGGCGAACATGCCCCGGACGACGTGCGCCGCTGGCTGGGCGACTCCATCGGCTGGTGGGAAGGCGACACGCTGGTGGTGGACACCACCAACTTCAACGACACGCCGTCCATGCGCATGGCGTCCCGGGACCTGCATGTGGTGGAACGGTTCACGCCCCTGGACGACGACACGCTGCTCTACAACTTCACCGTGGAGGACCCCAACACCTGGGAGGCGCCGTGGACGGGCGAGTACGTGTGGCCGCAAACCGACGAGCCGGTTTACGAGTACGCCTGCCACGAAGGCAACTACTCGATGGGCAACATTCTGCGCGGCGCCCGGCGCCTGGAAGCCGAAGCGATGGCCGCCCAGGCCAGCAGCACCGGCGACGAGTGAGCGCAGCCCGCGGTCGGACGCCGGCAAGACGCGCGAAGCAGGCAAGCGGTATCCACGTCGCATTCGAGGCAGGAGGAGGCTCAAGCAAGATGAACCGAACCGTTGCGGCCATGGCGCTGGCAGGCGCGACGCTGGCGGCCGGGAACGCCGCCGCGCACCATGCCTTCGGCGCAGAATTCGATCCCAACCGCCCGATCATCGTGCGCGGGCCCGTGGTCAAGATCGAGTGGACCAATCCCCACGCCTGGTTCCACGTCGAGCACACCAACGAGGACGGCACCAAGACGGTGTGGATGATGGAGGCCGGCACGCCGAACACGCTGCTGCGGCGGGGCATCCACCGCAACTCCGTGCCCATCGGCACCGAGGTGGTGATCGACGGCTACCAGTCCAAGGACCTCTCCAACAGCGGCAACGGCCGCAACATGACCTTCGCCAACGGCCAGACCCTGTTCATGGGTTCGAGCGGCACCGGGGCGCCCCGGGATGGCGCGGACCCGACCGAGCCGCCGCGTCCCGAGGCGGCTGGCGAGAGCTAGCGGGCCAGCCAAGAGCCTGGCCGCCGGCCAGGCGGGCGGCAGCGGCCCGCTGGCCTTGCCGCCGCCCGCGCCTGGCCGACGCCGCTTGGCCGGCTAGGCGGCATCATGCCTTCCGACGACGCCTACGCCCCGTCGCCGATCCACGCCTTCGCTTCCTGGCTGGACACCCACGCCTGGAGCACCGCGCTGCACGAATCGCTGTGGACGTACCCGCTGGTGGAATCCACCCATGTGCTCGCCATCATGCTGTTCGTCGGCCTGCTGGCAATGGTGGATCTGCGGATGCTCGGCTGGGCCTTCCGCGAAACGCCGGTTTCCGCGCTCACCGGGCGGCTGCTGCCTTGGGCGGTCGCCGGTTTCGTCGTCATGGTCGCCACCGGGCTGCTGCTGTTCTACGCCATCCCGGTGCGTACCGCCCACAGCGTCTGGTTCAGGGTGAAGGTGGTGCTGCTGATCGGCGCTGGCGTCAACGCCTGGTGGTTCCACCGCCGCGTCTCCCGGGACCGCGAACGCTGGGACGGCGCGGCCAGGCCGCCGACCGGGGCCCGCCTCTGCGCGGCGCTCTCCCTGGGCTTGTGGACCGGCGTGATCGTCGCCGGCCGCATGATCGCCTACAACTGGTTCGACTGCGACCGTGACCCGGGCGCCGTCGTGACCTGGCTGGCCGGCTGCGCTGCGCAGTTGGCGGAACTGCCATCGCAATGATCGCCCCGGACCCCACATGGTGCGAGTCCTTCGGCTGGATCGATGCCTACGACGCCCTCGAACAAACCTGGGTCGGCAACGCCATACGCGAATCGCTGTGGCTGTTTCCGGCGGTGGAAGCGGTGCATCTGCTCGGCCTGGCAATGCTCGGCGGTTCGGTGCTGGTGGCGGACCTGCGCCTCCTAGGCCTCGGCCTTCGCCACCTGCCGGCGGCTCGGGTGGTCGCCAACGTCCGCCCGTGGTTCCTCGGCAGCCTGGCGCTGATGATCGCGACCGGCGTGCCGCTGTTCCTGTCCGAAGCCGTCAAGTGCTGCTTCAACCACTCCTTCGAGGTGAAGATGGCGGCGCTGGCCCTCGGCACGGCCTTCACCCTGCTGGCACGGGACCACATGGTCGCCTGGGAGGCGGCACCGGCCTGGGCGGTCAAGGCGGCCGGATTCGTTTCCCTGGCGCTTTGGGTGACCGTGGCCGCCGCCGGCCGCTGGATCGGCTTCTCCGGTTGACGCCGGCGGTGCTGCCGCCGGCGGGCGAGCGCCGGGACCGTCACCCTGCCCCGGGCTTCCCCGCTTCGAGCTGCTTGAGCTCCTGGTGGAGTTGGAACTTCGGATCCGTGACGATGGCTTCCAGCGTGCGAACGCGCTGCTCCAAGGCGTCGTCGCCTTCGAGGGCCTTGATGCGGGTCTCCAATGCGGCGACGTCCGTGCGGCGCATGGCTTTCGACTTCACGTAGGCACGGTACGCTTCAAGCAGGCAGCCGCAGACGACGCACAGCGCGACAAAGGACCAGAAACCCATGGCTCGTCTCTCCTGTAGTTTGGCTTCGTGGCTTGGCGAGGCAAACATTGTGCCACTCATGGCCGTGCGCCAAGCCGTTGATTCCCAAGAACGCCTGCCACATGGCCGGGGCTCGCCTGGCGAACTGCGCCAACACTTCGCGGAATCGCCGACGCGCCGTGCGCGGGACGGGGGGGGCGAGGGGCAGCCGCGCGGGTGGCGACGACCGGTTCCGATCTTGGCGCTGGCGGCACTGCCTGGGCTCTTGACGTCATGCGACACTGGCGGCGCGCCGCCAGCAGCAGCGGTGCCTCCGGACACCGGGGATGTTGCGCACGCCATGACGTGGGTGTTAGACCCGGCCGCAGATGTGATCTGGGGTTCGGCGGGCTTCGTGATCACCGAGGCGGGCACGGAGGATCTGGCCCCCGCCACGGACGCCGGCTGGGCGCAGGTGCGGCACGCTGCCGCCGTGGTCGCCGCCAGCGGCAGACTGCTGCTGCTGCCGGAAGCGCTGCCAGCCGATGCAGAGGAGCGGCCCGCTTGGCTGGAGTTCGCCGGCGGCATGGCGCACATCGCGCAGCAAGCCGAGCAGGCCGCGGTGGACCAGGACGCCGACGCGCTGTTCGCCGTCGGCGGGCGACTCTACAACGTCTGCGTCGCCTGCCACCAAGTCTACGACCGCCCAGACGTCGCCCCGGCGGCGTGACGGTCGGGCCGGTGGCCGCTGCCGTTCGCGCCGGAGCGCCGCTGCTTGTCGCGCTCGCGGCAGCCTGGGCGGCCGGGGCCGTGCTGGCCCACGCCATCGCCGGCGACAACGCCGCCTACGTGCAGGCGCTGGACGGCCCGGCCGTGGCGGCCTTCGCCTATCTGGGCGCCAAGCACATGGTCACCGGTCTCGACCATCTGCTGTTCCTGGTTGGCGTGGTGTTCTTCCTGCACCGCCTGCGCGACGTGCTGCTCTACGTGTCGTTGTTCACGCTGGGCCACAGCGTCACCCTGCTCGCCGGCGTGCTGGGCGGCTGGCAGGCCAACGCCCATCTGGTGGACGCCGTGATCGGCCTCTCCGTGGTCTACAAGGCGTTCGAGAACATCGGCGGCTTTCGGCATGCCCTCGGCTTCGCGCCGGACGCCCGCCTGGCGGTGCTGGCCTTCGGCCTCTGCCACGGCATGGGGCTCGCCACCCGGGTGCGCGAACTGCACCTTGCCGAAGACGGCCTGCTGGTCAATCTGGCGAGCTTCAACGTCGGCGTGGAACTCGGCCAGTGCGCGGCCTTGGCGGCCGTGGTGGGGCTGCTCGCGTGGTGGCGGCGGCAGGCCGGCTTCTCGCGTTCCGCGTTCGCCGTCAACGTGCTGTTGATGGCAGCGGGCTTCGGCCTCGCCGAATACCAGCTGGCCGCCTGGCTGCTCGGTCGCTGAAAGATGAAGCGGGTTCTGCTGGCAAGCCTGGGCGCCTTTCTGGCCGCTACCGGGGCGTGCGTCGCCTTCGTGCTGCCGGCGGAGATGGGCATCGACCCCACCGGCATCGGCCGGGCGCTCGGCCTGACGGGCCTTGCCGAACCGCCGAACCGGGCGGTGCGCCGGACCAGTGCGCCGCTGGTCGTCGATGGTCGCCGCTTCGAGCTGGCGCCTTTCGAATCCGTGGAGTTCAAGTACCGGCTGGCCGCCGGCGACGCCCTGGTCTACGCCTGGACCGCCACCGGCGAGGTGGTGTTCGATCTGCATGCGGAACCTGCCGACGCCTCGCCGGGCGTGGCGGAGAGCTTCGCCCAGGGCCGCGCCGCAAAGGACAGCGGCGCCTACGTCGCCGCCTTCGCCGGCATCCATGGCTGGTTCTGGGAAAACCGCGGCTACGAAACCGTGGCGGTGGCGTTGCAGGTGGCCGGCTTCGCAGCCGCGGCCACCCACTACTACGACGGCCGCGCCGAGGAGGTCGAACTGCTGGCGCCAGCACTGCCGCCGCCAGTGCGGCACGGACCCGTGCCGGGCGTAGAATAGTCCCATGAGCATCTTCAAGCGTCTCGCGGAGAAGCCTTGGATCCACGCGCCCGACGCGGTCTCGGAGCTGCGCACGGCGTCCTACGCGGCCTCCAACCAGAAGGTGGCGCTGGTGTGCTTCCTCGCCATCGTCGGCGTGCTGTTCACGCTGTTCTTCGTCGCCTACCACATGCGCCTGGAACCGCTGGAGTTCGCGGCTGGCCAGCGCACGGACTGGGTGCCGCTGCCGGAACCGACGCTGCTGTGGTTCAACACCCTGGTGCTGCTCGCCGCCAGCGCCGCCTACGAGTGGGCCCGGCGCGAGGCCAAGCGCGGCAGCACCGGCAACGCCAAGCTCGCCTTCCTCGGCGCCGGCGCGGCGACGCTGGCGTTCCTGGTGCTGCAGCTGGTGGTGTGGAACCAGCTTGCGGCCCGCGGCTACTACGCCCACGCCAACCCCGCCAACGCCTTCTTCTACCTCATCACCGGCGTCCACGGCGCGCATCTGCTCGGCGGCCTGGTGGCGTGGGGCCGGGCGGCGCGGCGCTTCTCGGCCGCCGCGACGGCCGCTGCGGACCTGGCCAGGCTGCGCCACAGCGTGGAACTCTGCGCCCTGTACTGGCACTTCCTGCTGCTCGTCTGGGTGGGCATGCTGGCGCTTTTCGTCAGCACCTGATGGCCGCCCCGGCGGTCCGTTCGCCGGCGGACCTCGATCCCCCTGCCGACGTGGATGCCGGTCGGCGCGGGCGCATCGACGACGGCACCATGCCCACCGAGCAGCGCGCCTTCGCCGTGCAGGGCATGACGTGCGCCGCCTGCGCCGCCCGGGTGGAGGCGGCTCTGCGGGCCGTGCCCGGGGTGGCGGACGCGAGCGTCAGCCTGGCCTTGGAGCGCGTCAACGTCGCCTGCGCGGCCGGCGTGGCGGCGGCCGAGCTGGCGGAACGTCTGGCCGGGATCGGCTACCGGCTGCTGCCAGCGTCCGGTACGGAGGCGACGCCGGCGCCGGCCGCGGCCGAGGCGCGGGCCGTGTGGGTCGCCGCGCTCCTCACCGTGCCGATGGTGGTCGGCATGGCGCTGCGGGAGCTCGGCTACGAGGAGCTGCACCTCATGCCGGCCGCCGAGGTGCTGCTGGCGACGCCGGTGCAGGTGGTGCTCGGCTGGCGCTTCTACGTTGCCGCGTTCCGGGCACTGCGGGCCGGCGGCGCCAACATGGACGTGCTGGTCGCCCTCGGCACCACCGCCGCATACGCCTACAGCTGGTATCTCCTGCTGACGCTCGGCGAGGCCGCCGAAGGCGAGCTGTACTTCGAGGCGGCGGCGGTGATCATCACCTTGGTGCTGCTCGGCAGGCACCTGGAGGCCCGGGCCAGACGCGCCGCCACCAGCGCGCTCCGCCAGCTCATGGCGTTGCGCCCGGTCGAGGCGCGGGTGCGGCGACCCAGCGGCGACGTCAGCGTGCCGGTGGCCGAGGTGGCGGTGGGGGACCTAGTGCTGGTGCGCCCCGGCGAGAACATTCCCGTCGACGGCATGGTGGCGGCCGGTGGCAGCGACGTGGACGAAGCGCTGGTCACCGGCGAGAGCCTGCCGGTGGCCAAGGGGCCGGGGGATGCAGTGGTCGGCGGTGCCGTCAACGCCACCGGCTATCTGGAGATTCGCGCCACGACCGTTGGCGAAGATGGCACCCTAGCGCGGATCGCGCGGCTGGTGGCGGACGCCCAGCACGGCAAGGCCGGCGTCCAGCGGCTGGTGGACCGGGTGAGCGCCGTGTTCGTGCCGGCCGTGCTCGCCGTGGCGCTGGCCACCGGCGCTGCCTGGCTGGCGCTTGGCAGCGGTCTCGAGGGTGCCTTGGTGACCGCGGTGTCGGTGCTGGTCATAGCCTGCCCGTGCGCCTTGGGCCTGGCCACGCCGACGGCGATCATGACGGGCACCGGCGCTGCCGCCCGGGCCGGCATTCTGATCCGCGACGTGGAAGCTCTGGAACAGGCGCCGGCGCTCACCAAGGTGGTGTTCGACAAGACCGGCACCCTCACCGCCGGCCGCCCCAGGTTGACCAAGGTACACGCCAGTCGCGGCAACGAGGACCAGCTGCTGCGTCTTGCCGCCGCGGTGCAGCACTCCAGCGAGCACCCGCTGGCCCGGACGGTGGTGGCCGCCGCGGAAAAACGCGGCATCGAACCGCCGCCGGCGGACGCCTTCCGCAACCACGTCGGACAAGGCGTCAGCGGCATCGTGGACGGGCGCGAAATACGCATCGGCAACGCCGATTTCGCCGGTCCTGGCGCCCCGCCACCGGGTCCGGCGGAGGGCACCGTGGCTTGGGTAGCCGACGAGACCGGCACTCTGGGCAGCCTGTCCTTCGCGGACCCGCCGCGCCCGAGGGCCGCCGCTGCGGTCCGGGCGCTGGAGCGGATGGGCATTGGCTGCGTGCTGCTTTCCGGAGATGCGCCGGCGACCGTGCGCGAACTCGCGAGCCGCGTGGGCATCGCCGATGCCCGGGGCGGCGTACGCCCGGAGCGCAAGGCGAGCGTGGTGCGCGAGCTCGCCGCCGCTGGCGAGAAGGTCGCCATGGTAGGCGACGGCGTCAACGACGCCCCGGCGCTGGCGGCGGCGGACGTCGGCATCGCCATGGGCACCGGCACCGACATCGCCATGGAGACGGCCGGCATCACGTTGATGCGGCCGGACATCGCCCTCGTGCCGGCGGCGGTGGCAGCCAGCCGAGCGACCTTCCGCAAGATCAAGCAGAACCTGTTCTGGGCCTTCGCCTACAACGTGGTGGGCATTCCGGCCGCGGCCCTCGGCTACTTGAGCCCAACCGTCGCCGGCGCCGCGATGGCGTGCTCCAGCGTCTGCGTGGTGGCCTCGTCGCTGCTGCTGCGCGGCTGGCGCCCGCCGCGAACCGCGTGAGGAGCGGCCGCTCAGACCAGCCGGCGGCGCTCGTTGGAGGTGGGAATCGCCAGCGACTCCCGGTACTTGGCCACCGTGCGGCGGGCGATGTCGATGTGCCGTTCCTTGAGCATGGCGGCGATCCTGCTGTCCGACAGCGGCCGTTGCGGGGCCTCGGCGGCGACCAGCTTGCGGATCAGGGCCCGGATGGCGGTGCTGGAGACTTCCCCGCCGCCGAGGCCGCCGACGTGGCTCGAGAAGAAGTACTTGAGCTCGAACACCCCCCGCGGCGTCTCCATGAACTTGCGCGTGGTGGCGCGGGAGATCGTGGATTCGTGGCGATCCACCGCCGCGGCGACGTCCGCCAGCACCAGGGGCTGCATCGCCTCCGGTCCGCGTTCCAGAAAACCGCGCTGCCGGTCGACGATTTCCGCCGCCACCTTGAGCAGCGTCTCGTTGCGGTACTCCAGGTTCTTCAGGAACCACTTGGCGTCTTGCAGGTTCTCCTGCAAGTACCTGTTCTGCGAACTCCGGTCGCCGCGCTTGACGAGGCCGGCGTAGCCAGCGTGAACACGCACCCGGGGCGTCAGGCGGGGGTTCAGCTCCACGGTCCAGCGGCCCTCCTGGCGGCGAACGACCACGTCCGGCTCGACGTATTCGGCTTCGTTGTCGCCGATCGCGGCACCGGGTCGGGGATGCAAGGACCGGATGAGTGTCATCGCCGCCACCAGCGCGGCTTCCGGCAGCTTGGCGCGCCGCGACAGGGCGCCGAACTCGCGTCCCGCCAGCAGCTCGAAGTGGCAGCGCACCACGGCTGCCGCCTCGTCCCGCCAGGGGGTGCCGGGGGCGAGCTGTTCCAGCTGCAGCAGCAGGCACTCGCGGATGTTCCGGGCGCCGACGCCGGGCGGGTCGAACCGCTGCACCAGCTTCAGCACCGTCTCCACTTCCGGCAGCTCGACGGCGAGGTCCGCGTCGAACGCCGCCAGCAGCGTGCGGGGGCTGTCCTCCAGCATCCCGTTGGCATCAATGCTGTCGATGAGCACCAGGGCGATCAGCCGATCCCGCTCGGACATCGGCGTGAGGTCCAGCTGCCAGCGCAGGTGGTCCCGCAGCGTGGCGCCGCCGGCGCTTCGTTCCTCGAAGCCAGCCTCCTCCGCGCCGGGGCCTGCCGCGCCGGCCGCCGACGGCTGGTAGACGTCGTCCCAGGAGACGTCCACCGGCAGATCTTCCGGAATCGTTTCCAGCGGCTCGCCGTCGACGTACTCCGCCGCAGCGTCTTCCGCCCCGGCGTGTTCCGCCGCCGCGTCGACTGGATCGGGGTCGGCTTCCGAGTAGCCGTCCTCCGGCTGCGCCTCGTCCGGCGTCGGCTCCGCGCTCTCTGCGTGATCGCCCTCTCCGCTGTCGTCGCCGTCTTCGACCAGCTCCAGCATCGGGTTGGATTCGACTGCCTCGCGCACTTCCTGCCGCAGCTCCACCGCCGACAGCTGCATCAGCTTGATCGCCTGGTGCAGTTGCGGCGTCAGCGCCGTGTGCTGGCCGAACCGCATGCCGAGGGCCTGCTTCACAACCGAAACCCCTCGCCCAGGTAGACGCGCCGCACGGTCTCGTTCGTCAACACCACGGCGGCCGTGCCCTCGGCGATCAGCCGACCGGCGCTGACGATGTAGGCGCGGTCGCAGATGTCCAGAGTTTCGCGCACGTTGTGATCGGTGATGAGCACGCCGAGGCCGCGCTCGGCGAGGCGGCGGATCTCGTCCTTCAGCTCGCCTACCGAGATCGGGTCCACCCCGGCAAAGGGCTCGTCGAGCAGAATGAAGCGCGGGGCGCTGGCCAGGGCCCTCGCGATCTCCAACCGCCGCCGCTCGCCGCCCGACAGCCGCTCGCCGAGCGTACCGGCGATGTCCGTCAGGCGGAACTCGGAAAGCAGCTCGGCCACCAGGGCGTCGCGCTCGGCGGCCGAGCGGAGGTCCGGGCGCAGTTCCGCCACGGCGCGCAGGTTGTCGGCGACGGACAAGCGGCGAAAGACGCTCGCTTCCTGGGGCAGATAGCCGAGGCCGGCGCGGGCCCGCACATGCATCGGCGCCGGCGTCAAATCGCGTTCGCCGAGGCGGATGCTGCCGCCGTCGGCCCGCACCAGACCGAGGATCATGTAGAAGCAGGTGGTCTTGCCGGCGCCGTTGGGTCCGAGCAGGCCGACGATCTCGCCGCTGCCGAGCGCCACGCTCACGTCGTCCACCACCGTGCGGCCGCGGTAGCGCTTGGTGAGGCGCGCGGCGGCGAGGCGGGCGGGGCTCAGTTGTCGTTCGGCGCTTCGGGCTGCCACGTGACCTTGACGCCGCCGGGCTCGTTGGCCCGCGCCTCCACGCGCCCGGCTTCGATGTTCCAGTCGATCACATCCGCGGACAGCTCCTGGTCCGCCTGCACGACCACGGCGCGGCCCGTGAGCACGATGCGCTGTTCGGACACCGCGTAGTCGATGCGCTGCGCTCGGGCATCGACCACGCCTTCGCCGGCCCGGGGCCGCTGCCGGAAGGTGGCTGGCGCGTCGCCTTGGCCCACTGCCACGATGCGACTGATGCGTCGATCCCGGGCCGCGAGCGTCATGCGGTGGGCGGACAGTCGCAGCGTGCCCTGGCGCAAGGCCACCGCACCGGTGAGCACGGACTCGCCGTCGGGGTTGAACGTGCCGTGGTCCGCCTCGACGTGGATCGGCTGCTCGGCGTCCTCCGGCAACGCCGCCAGCGGCAGCGCCAGGACGATCGCCGCCGCGGCCCAGGCGGGCCGCCCGCTAGCCCTACGGCGCCGGAGGTGCCGTGGCAGGCGGAGTGGATGGTGGCGGGTCGAGGACAATGGACACCCGTTGGCCGGCGGCGGAGCGCAGGGTCATCGCGCCGCTGTCGAGATCCGCCTCGAAGCCGACGGCCGCGGCGCGGCCGATGCTGGCCGCGATCGCAACCGGCTGCTCCGATTCGGCCCTGCGCTCGGCAGGGTACACGGTAAGCGCCGCGGTCCGCACCTCGGACCGTTCCATGCCGCGTTGCCGGGCCAGCACGACGTTGCCGCGCAGCTCCACGCGGTCGTCGCTGCCGCCGTCGTGAGCCCGGTACAGCTCGCCTCGGTCCCCGCGCACCCGCCACGGCGGCGCGTCCGGGGCGTAGAGCAGCAGCCGAGGTTCCTCGAGCTCCGCGACGCGATCGCCCTGGCGGGGTGCCTCGAACTGGCTGAGGCGTCGCGCCGCCAGCCGATACCTCGCGGTGCCGTCGGGCCGGTACTGCGTGATCACGCTGTCTTCGAGGGTCAGGTCCGGCTCCGCGGCCAGCACCGGAGGCAGTTCGGCAACGCGGTCCTCACCGGCTCCCAGGAGCAGCGCCAAGCCGCCGAAGCCGGCCACGATCAGCAGCAGCAGGCTGCGCCACAGCGGCAGCCGGGTGCCTTGGACCGCTGGCTCAGCGCCCGGCACCGGCGCCCGGCCACAGCCCCCGCGCTGCCAGGACGAGGTCGCACGTCTCCTGCACGGCGCCGCGGCCGCCTCTCGAGGCAGTCACCCAGTGCGCGCGGGCGAGTACCCAGGGATGTGCGTCCGGTACGGCGACCGCCAGGCCGACGCGCTCGAACAACGGCAGATCGGGGACGTCGTCGCCAATGTGCGCCATGTGTTCGGCGGCCACGCCGGTGGCGGCGCAGAGCGCGTCCAGCGCCTCGCCCTTGTCCGCCACGCCGGCGTAGATGTGCCGTACGCCGAGCTCGCCGAGGCGCCGCGCTGCCCCGGGGGACGCCCGGCCGCTGATGGCGGCGATGGGCACTCCAGCCGTCAGCAGGCGCTTGATGGCACTGCCGTCCCGGGCATGGAAGGCCGTGAGCTGGACGCCGTCGGCGCCGTAGTAGAGGCGGCCATCCGTAAGCACGCCGTCCACGTCCAGGATCAGCAGCCGCACGGCGCCGGCGAGCCGCTGGACGCGCTCCGGCACTTCCAGCGCCGGCCGGCCGCTCAAGCCAACGCCTCGTCCTGGTGGTACACGAGCCAGGTGTAGCCCAGCCAGGCGGCCACCAGCACGATGCCCTCGAAGCGGGTGATCACCTTGCGCGAACCGATGCCGTAGGCGAACAGCACCAGGAGCGCCGTCAAGGCCACCATGGTGCCGTAGTCCCGCCACAGCGTGCTCGGCTCGATGCTCTGCGGCTGCAGCAGCGCCGGAATCGCCAACACGGCGAGGATGTTCAGGATGTTGGAACCGACGACGTTGCCGATCGCCATGTCGGCGTGGCCGCGAAGCGCCGCGGTGATGGTCACAGACAGCTCCGGCAGGCTGGTGCCGACGGCGATGATGGTGAGCCCTACCACCACCGGGCTCACCTGGAAGCGGTGCGCCACTTCGGTGGCCGCCACCACCAGCACGTCCGCGGAGAGCAGCAGCACCACGAGACCGGCGAGAAACCAGGCAGCCGCCTTGAGCATCGGCATGTCCGCCAGCTCGTCCAGCTCGCTCCGCAGCGCCTCCGGCAGGGCGCCGCGGCCGGACGCCTTGAGGCGATACAGCAGATAGCCAAGCCCCGCCAGGAGGGCGATGCCGTCCAAGACGCCCAGCGCGTAGTTGAACAGACAGATCAGCGCCAACACGGTAGCGCCGATCATCCACGGCATCTCCCGCTTGAGGGTCGCATCGGCGAACGGCAGCTCCCGGAGCAGCGCCGTGACGCCAAGCACCAGGCCGATGTTGCAGATGTTGGAACCGATGGCATTGCCGATGGCGAGCTCGCCGGTGCCGGCCAGGCAAGCCTGGATGCCTACCATGATCTCCGGCGCGGAGGTGCCGACGGCGACGAAGGTGAGGCCGATTACCACCTTGGAGACGCCGAGGTTCTTGGCCGCGGCGGCGGAGGCGTTCACGAACCGATCCGCGCTCCAGATCAAGGCGCAGAAGCCAGCCACCAGCGCCACGAAGGGGTAGCCGACGACCAGCGCGAACAGCGGTTCGAGGGGCTCCAAACGGGTGTCTCGGTTGGTGGCGCCGACTGCGTCCCAGGAAGGACTAGCGAGGCTGCGCCTCAGGCCGTCGGGGCCTGCGATCCACGCGGCAGGAACGCCGCTGGCCCCGCGAGCCGATGCCCGTCGCGGGCGGCTTCGAGATCATGGCCCTGCGCCGCCTGCGCATCGTGCATGAAGCCGCATCCATCTCTCCGGCATCTCTCCGGCGCCACGCGGCATCCAAAACTCGACTCATTCGAAGGCCCTCGCCTGCCACAGGCAGACTAGCGGCCCAACGTGCCCTCTGCCAGCGCCTGCGCGGTGGCCAGCGCCGCGATGGCGCCGGTGGCGTCGGCGATGCCCTTGCCGGCGATGTCGAAGGCGGTGCCGTGGTCCACGGACGTCCTGATGAGGGGAATACCCAGCGTCGCGGTCACGCTCTCGCGGAAGTTGTGGACCTTGATGGCGATGTGGCCCTGGTCGTGGTACATCGCCAGCACCGCGTCGAACTCGCCGCCGATGGCGCGGTTGAACACCGAATCCGCCGGCAGCGGGCCGGTGGCGTAGATGCCGAGGCGCCGAGCCGCGGCCACCGCCGGCGCGATCTGATCGATCTCCTCCCGGCCGAGCAAGCCGCCTTCGCCGCCGTGGGGATTGAGCGCCGCCACCGCCAGCCGGGCCCCTGCCACGCCCCAGCGGGCGAGGGCGTCATGGCAGAGCTCGAGCTTGGCGAGCACGTTCTCCTTGGTGACGTAGCGGCTGGCCTCGAGCAGGGACTTGTGGGTGGAGAGATGCGCCACCCGCAAGCCGGGCGTCATGAGCATGGTAGCGGTGCTGCTGGCGCCGGTCAGCCGCGCCAGGATCTCCTGGTGGCCGATGTCGTCGACGTAGCCGGCGGCATGGATGGCTTCCTTGTGCAGCGGGCAGGTCATCATCGCCGCCAGTTCGCCGCCCAGGGCGTCCCGGGCGCAGCGTTCCACGGCCTGCACACCGGCGTGGCCGCAGGCCGCGGACACCACGCCGACCGCGAAGTCCGGGCCTTGGGGCACGTCCACTTCCACCGTCTCGCAGGCCGGCACCGGCAGCCCGCTCTGACGGGCGCCGAGTTCCAACGCCCAGCGCGGGCCGTAGACGACGTAGTCGGCAGGGGACCCGGCAGTCGCATGGAGCGCCTTGACGGCCACCTCCGGGCCGATGCCGGCCGGGTCGCCCAGGGTGACGCCGATGCGCGTCATCGGGGCGCAGCCGCCGCGGCGCGGTTCGCGCCTGCCTTCGGCACAGACCCGCCAGCGCTGCCGCAGCGTTTCACAGCAGGTCCGTCGCCGTCACGGTCAGCCCGAAACCCGCCAAACCCACGAAGTCCACCTCCCGCCCGGCCAGTATGCGCAGCCGGGAGACGCCCAGGTCCCGGAGGATCTGCGCCCCCACGCCCACTTCCAGCCAGTCGCGTTCGCGGCGGCCGGCCCGGGAAGCGGAACCGTCGGCGCGGCCTTGCAGGTTGTCCAGCGGCACGCCGGCGAAGCCGCTGCGCAGGTAGATGAGAATGCCGCCGCCGAGGGCCTGGAGGCGTGCGAGGGCCGCTTGCAGCAGGCTGCTCTGGTGGCTGGTCTGGGAGCCGAACACGTCCTCGATGAGCTTCTCGCGGTGGATGCGCACCGCCACGTCCTGCTGCTCGGCATGGTCGCCGAACACCAGCGCTAGGTGCTCGGCATCCTCGAACCGCGTCCGGTAGGCGTACGCCCTGGCATGGCCGATGGAGGTCTCGACGGCGAACTCCCGGGTGCGAATGACCAGCTGTTCCCGGCGCTGCCGCCAGGCGATCAGGTCCGCAATGGAGATGATCTTGAGCCCGTGCTCCGCGGCGAAGGCGCGGAGCGCGCCCAGGCGCCGCACCTCGCCGCCGTCGTCCACGACCTCCGCCAACAGGCCAACCGGCGGCAGGCCGGCGGCTTCCGCCAGGTCCACGGCGGCTTCCGTGTGGCCGGAGCGCACCAGCACGCCGCCCTTCTTGGCGATGAGGGGGAAGATGTGGCCAGGGCGCACGAAATCCTCGGCGCCGACGTTGTTGCTCGCCAGCGCCAGTGCGGTGTTGGCCCGCTCTTCGGCCGAGATGCCCGTGGACAGGCCCACGCGGTAGTCGATGCTCACCGTGAAGGCGGTGGCCAGAGGGGCGTCGTTGCGGGCCACCATCGGATCCAGCCGCAGCCGCTCCGCCTGCGCCTCGGTCACGGGTGTGCAGAGGATGCCGCTGGTGTGGCGCACCATGAAGGCCACGCGCTCCGGCGTCGCCTTGGCCGCGGCCATGATGAGGTCGCCCTCGTTCTCGCGGTCGTCGTCGTCCACCACCACGATCAGTTCGCCGGCCGCCAGCGCGGCGATGGCGTCGTCGACGGTGTCGAACTCGGCCGCGCCAGTCGAGCCCTGGGTGCCTTGCTGGCTGTCCGCTGCGTCCAACCTCTCGGCCGCCATCTCAAGCGCTGCCCTTGGCTGGAACGCCGGATCGGCTGTGGATGTGGACCATCATATGGCCCCTTCGGCGGCAAGTTCCGCTACCGCGCCAGGCGCCAGCCCAAGGAGTTCGCCGTAGACACGTTCGTTGTCCGCGCCGGCCGGCCGCGGCAGCGCCACCGGCGGCGGCGACTCGCCAGCGAACCGCAGCGGCGTGTTCGGCAGCCGCACTTCGCCGTAGTGGGAGTGGGGCACGCCCGCCAGCGCGCCTCGGGCCAGCAGGTGCGGGTCGTGCAGCACGTCGTGCAGGGACTGCACTGGCGCGCAGATCACGTCGTGCTCCTGGCACAGCCGAAACACGGCCGCCTTGGGCAAGGTCTCCGACCAGGCGGCCACCACGGCGTCGGTGGCGGCCATATTGCGGGCCCGGGTCGCCATGTCCGCGAAACGCGGGTCCTCGGCCAGCTCCGGGCGGCCCATGGCGGCCAACAGCGAGTGCCAGTGGCGTTCGCGGATGCAGATGATGGCCACATGGCCGTCTTCGGCCGGATAGACGTTGTACGGGGCCACCGAGAGGTTCTGGTGGTGGTTGCCGGTGCGCGCCGGATTGCCGCCCTGCTGGTAGTAGGCGCCGAGCGCGGTGATCAGCGTGGGGAAGACGGCGTCCTGCATGGCGACGTCCACCACCGCGCCCTCGCCGGTGTACTCGCGGCGGAGCAGCGCGGTGACGATGCCGGCATACAGATGCGCGCCGCCGAGGATGTCCGCCAGCGCCGGGCCGGCCTTCAGCGGCGGCTCGCCGTCGTTGCCGGTGATGGCGATGGCGCCGGTCATCGCCTGCACGGTGATGTCCATGGCCAGGTAGTCGCGGTGCGGACCGATGCGCCCGAAGCCGCTGCTCGCGGCGTAGACGAGGCGCGGATTCGCGGCCCGCAGCGCGTCGCTGCCGACGCCGTGCCTGTCGAGGGTGCCCGGCGAGAAGTTCTCGAGCAGCACGTCCGCGTTGGCGGCCAGGCCCGCCAGCAGCTCGCGGCCCCGGTCGGACTTCAAATTGAGGGTGACGCACTCCTTGTTGCCGTTGAGCATCAGGAACGCATAGCTGCCGGCCGGCGCGTGTCGGCCGCGGGTCACTTCGCCGCCGGGAGGTTCCACCTTGATCACCCGGGCCCCGGCCATCGCCAAGAGATAGCCGCAGTACGGACCGTTGTATATCTGGCCAAGGTCGATCACGGTGACGCCCGCCAGCGGCGTGGCGGCAGGCGTGGCGGGCGGCGCGTTCGAATCTGGCATCGGCTAGGCGGCTGGCGGCTCGACGGCGATTGTAGCGCTACCGCCGTGCGCCGAACGGCGATGCGGCTCGACGGCGACCAAGAGGCCTACGGCCATCTGCGGGGGATCGCTCGCCTTCTGGCCGTTTGAGGTTAGGCAGCCATCTCCGCCACTCGACGCGCACCGGTGCGGGTGGCGCACCAATCCTCGACTATGGCCAGACGATCCGCCCCGCTCCGCCGCGACCTGGCCGAGGAGTGAAGGCGGCGTGGGCCGCGGCCGCCTCCGAAGAGACCGGCAGCTCGGCGGCGGCGTAGCCCCGGCCCTCGGCCCAGCCCGCCTAGGCGGCCGTGCTCGCGGCCTGGGCGGCTGCCGCCCGGGCGGCGCGCACCTTGTCGTTGGTTTGGTTGAACAGCAGCGCCCGGCGCTTCGCTTCTTCCTCCTCGGAGAGCTTGCGCTTGCCGAGCTCCTCGCCAACGTGCCGGCCCTTGTCCACCGCCGGCCGCGAACCCACCTGGTACACCCAGCGCTTGACGTTGGGGAACTTCTCCCAAGCCTGCTCGTCCACCACCCGGCGCAGCAGGAAGGCCCAAGGCCAGGTGATGATGTCCGCGATGGTGTATTCGTCCCCGGCGAGGTATTCGTTCACGGAGAGGTGGGCGTCCATTACGCCGCACAGCCGATCCACCTCGCCGACGAAGCGCCGCGTACCATATTCCAGCTGCTTGGGGTCGTCCGTCAGGTTCTTGCCGTAGTTCTTGAAGTGGTTGGCGTTGCCCATCATCGGCCCTAGGTTCCCCATCTGCCAGTGCAGCCACTGCAGGGCGCGGTAGCGGGTCCGGGGCGCCTGGGGCAGGAACCTGCCGCTCTTCTCCGCGAGGTACTCGAGGATCGCGCCGGATTCGAAGATGGCCAGCGGTTCGCCGCCGCCCAAGGGCTCGTGATCGACAATGGCTGGCATGCGGTTGTTCGGCGAAATGCGCAGGAACTCCGGCTTGAACTGGTCGCCGCCGCCGATGTCCACCGGCACGATGCGGTAGGGCAGCGCACACTCCTCCAGCATGATGGAGAGCTTCCAGCCGTTGGGCGTGGGCCAGTAGTAGGCGTCGATCATGGGCAGCGGCTCCTCAAGCAGAACGGCCGCACTCTAACTGCTTTGGGCAGGCGCTACACGGCCGCTTGTCGGTTCTCGGCTCGCAGCGGGTTGAAGCGTCGCTTACAGTGCACTGCTCTCCCAAAGCGCCAAGCCGCGTTCAATGGCACCTTCGAGCCAAGTCTCGAATCGGGACTCGATGTCGGCTGGGTCCTCCTTGTAGTTGATCTGGAACACGTTGTCGGTAAGAGCGGTGGCGCCTTCCGTCTCCTTGGCGCCTTCGTCCGTGGGTACGCGCCGAAACCAGGTGACCGAACACGCGAGCACACCCTGGAACTGATGGCCAATGCAATGGAACGAGACCAGCATCTCGGTTTGGCTGCCATCCTTCGCCACTAGGCGAACCCAAGACCGGTAGTGCCTAGGGTTGGCGTAGTAGCCGAGTTCCCTGGCCGTGGAGACGATCTGGCGTTGGAAGTAGTAGCTGCGAGGTTCAGCATCCGAGCACTGATCGACAAAGAAGCTGAACTCGCCGTAGTTCGCAAGAGCATCCGCGAGCATCGAACAACTGTCTCCATATGCACATGGGCGAAATCGTGCAGCCTCAACGCCTTCTTGATGGCGCTCTGCGGGCGGGCGCGGTTTGGCGCTTCCTTGTACGCTAGGCGCATCCCTGAAACCAAGGAGAACCCGCATGGGATTCGCGCTCTCTTCGATGCGGCTCGCCAGCACGGCGTTCGTGGCTGGCGGCGCCATTCCCGCCAGGCACACCGGCGAAGGGCCGGACACCTCGCCGCCGCTTGCCTGGGAGGATGCGCCGGCCGCGGCCAGGTCCTTCGCCATGATCTGCCACGATCCCGACGCGCCGTTGGTGACGCCGGGCCGCTACGGCTACGTGCATTGGGTGCTCTACAACATTCCGGGAGACGCGAGAGCGCTGGCCGAGGGCACCGGCGAACACACCCAGGGCGTGAGCGACTTCGGCAAGCCCGGCTACGGCGGGCCGATGCCGCCGCCCGGCCACGGTGTTCACCACTACTTCTTTTGGCTGCTGGCCCTGGATGCGGACCTGGCGCTGCCGCCGGGCCTCGGCATGTGGGAGCTGCTGGAGAAGATCGAGCCCCACGTGGTGGGCATGAATCGGCTGGTGGGGACGTATCGGCGGGGCTGAGCTAGCACTCTCGGAACCGGAGTGCTAGCATCCGGTCTAAGAGAGCGTGGAATCCGAGATCTGCGGAGGTAGACGATGAGCGGACACGTGCTTTCGCCGGCCAGCCTCTCCCCCGGGCGAGACTTGGAGGCGTACATCCAAACCGTCAACGCCTTTCCGGTGTTGACGCCCGAAGCGGAGCGCGTCCTCGCGGAGCGCTTCTACGACAACAACGATCTGGACGCCGCCCGCGAGCTCGTCCTGAGCCACCTGCGGTTCGTCGTCCATCTCGCTCGCGGCTATGCCGGCTACGGCTTGGCGCAGGCGGATCTCATCCAGGAGGGCAACGTCGGCCTCATGAAGGCCGTCAAGCGCTTCGACCCGAACGTTGGCGTGCGCCTGGTGTCCTTCGCCGTCCACTGGATCAAGGCGGAGATGCACGAATTCATTCTGCGCAACTGGCGCATCGTCAAGGTGGCCACCACCAAGGCGCAGCGCAAGCTGTTCTTCAATCTGCGCGGCAACAAGCGCAAGCTCGGCTGGCTGAACCGCGCCGAGACCCGCGCCATCGCCAAGGATCTGGGCGTCTCCTCGGCGGAGGTGACGCGCATGGAAGGGCGCTTGGCGGCGCACGACGTGGCCTTCGACGGCAGCCCGGACGACGGCGACGACGCCCCGGCGCCGCCGGCCCACTACCTCGAAGACGCCAGCGCCAACCCTATGGAGCTGGTGGCCGCCGAAGACGCCAACCGGCTGGCCACTGCCCAGCTGGCGGACGCCATCGAGACGCTGGACGGGCGCAGCCGCGACATTCTCGAAGCCCGCTGGCTGCGCGACGAGAAGGCCACGCTGATGGAACTGGCGGCCCGCTACGGCGTCTCCGCCGAACGCATCCGCCAGATCGAGCGCAACGCCATGAAGAAGCTCAAGAAGCAGATGGCGGCTGCGGCCTGAGCGTCCCCGGGCAGGGCGGCCGATTGGGTGCCGCCCCGCTCGGCTCTCTCCGTTCTCATTGCCCAACAGGAACAGGCGAGCGGTTGCTACCAGGCGGACGCCTCTGGCGGCGCACAACCGCAGGCGTCCATCGGCCTCGATTCGCCCGGTCGTCCAAGGCCGCGTCGCGGCCCCGGCGCCCTGCCCGGGTTCTTCGACGTTCTCCCGCGCCGTCGCGTTCAGCGGTCGCGGGTCAGCCAGGGACCCCGTTGCCCGCCCCATCTCGGACCGCCCGAAGCCGCGCCAGCAGCGCCTCGCCCGTGTCGCACTCGAGCAGCCACTCGCCGGCCTCGTCCAAACGCGCAACGTCCGTCACGTCGGCCAGGAGCGCCGCCACTTGATCGGCCATGTCGGCCCCGAACCGCCGCGCCGCCAGTCGGCGGAGCAGAGCGACTCGGCCTTGCGCCACGCCTTCGACCAAGCCCCGTTCCACGCCTTCGGCCAAGCCCCGTTCCACGCCTTCGGCCAAGCCGCGCTCGACGCCTTCGGCCACCTTCGCTTCTTCCCAACGCGCCAGCGTCGCGTCCAGCATCGCCGTCATGTCTTCTCCTCTTCTCGCCGCGAGCATCCGCTCCCATTCTTCCAGCAGCGGCAGTCCTTCGGCTAGGCCGCGGCGGGCAAGCGCAGCCCCCACCCGCAGGTGCAGTCCGCGCCGCAGGACTGCGGACTTCTCGCCGTCGTGGCGCTCGAACGCCGCCAGCAGCAGCCTCGGCAGCGACTCCGCCGGCGCCGACTCCAACTCCGCCAGCGTCGCCAAGCGGCTGCCCGGCACCAGCTCCCGTCCCTCGGCGTCGGGCCCTCGCGCCAGCTGCAAGTCCACCGTAGCATACGTCCGCACCGGCAGCGGCGGCACGTCGCCGGTCAGCGGCGCGGCACATTCCGCCGCGGCCCGCCACGGCCGCTCGCCGTTATGAACGACGATGGATAGCGTGGGCGGCGCGCCGCCCTCGGCCCGCATCGTGCCGGTCTGGCGCAGGCCGGACTCCACCAGATGCAGGTAGTCGCGCATCCGCCACGCCATGTCCGCGTCGTGGCCAGACTGGAACTCCAAGAGCGCTAGAACGTAGCGCCGGCGGCCGTTCGGGAGCGTACCGGTCTTGAACTCGACGCGGCGGAGCTTGTCCTGCACACGGACCCGGGCCAGCGCCGTCAGGTGTTCCTTGTCGAGCGAGGTCGCGGTCTCGAAGTCGAGCGCGTCGGCGAGTTCGGGGGCGACCAGGCGCACCACCTCCTCGAAGATGCCCGGGTCCTGGAACAGAACCTTGTAGGGCGGGTCGCTGGGCTTCATGTCGGGCGTTTCTGGGCTTCGTCGCGCCCACTGTGCGCCTTTCGTTCGGCGACGGCGGCGCACCGGGCGAAAGTCGCACAGACATTGCAGACATTGCCCCAACAGGATGTGGGGAGCGTTCGCTACAGGGCGGACGCCACTAGTATTCCGTCAACTTTGAAGTAGTGGGTTACTATGTTTCTGTTGCTGGAACTCGTCACGGAGGACGGGATGCACAAGAGGCATGTGTTGAAGCTGTTGGCGGAGGAGCGGGAAGAGCTGGAGGGGGTGGCGAAGGGAAGGAGAGGCAATCGGAGAGTGGCGCGTTGGAAGATGGAACGCGCCCGGGCGCTGCTGCTGTGTGACCAAGGGGCCTCCGGTTCGGGATGGACCGACAAGGAGTGCGCGGAGGCGGTGGGCGCGAGCGAGAACACGATCGCCCGGTGGCGTCGGACGGCGGTGGAGGACGGGCCGCTGGCGGTGCTGCGGCGCAAGCGGCCGCCGACGCCGCCGAGGGCGCGGGCGCTGGACGGCGAAGGCGAGGCGCGGCTGGCGCAGCTGGCGTGCTCGCAAGCGCCGGACGGCCGGTCGCGCTGGACCCTGCGGCTGCTGGCGGAGCGTCTGGTGGAGTTGGATGTGGTGGAGTCGATCAGCCACGAGACGGTGCGGCAGACGCTAAAAAAAACGACTTGAAGCCGTGGCGCCGGGCGATGTGGTGCATTCCTCCGAAAGGCGACGGGCGGTTCGTGGCGCGGATGGAGGAGGTTCTGGAGGTGTACGGGCGGCCCCGGGATCCGAAGCGTCCGGTGGTGTGCATGGACGAGCAGCCGAAGCAGCTGATCTCCGAAACGCGGGCGCCGGTCCCGATGTCTCCCGGCGCCGTGGAGCGCGTGGACCACGAGTACGTGCGCGAGGGCGTCTGCGTGGCGTGGATGTTCGTCGAGCCGCTCGGCGCGTGGCGCGGCGTGCGGGTGACCGAGCGGCGGACGGCGGCCGACTGGGCCGCGCGGATGCGGTGGCTGGTCGACCATCCGCGCTTCGCCGGCGCCGAGCGGATCACGCTGGTGTGCGACAACCTGAACACCCACGACATCGGCTCCCTGTACGACGCGTTCCCTCCCGACGAGGCGAGACGCATCGCGCGGCGGCTGGACCTGGTCTTCACCCCGGCGCACGGCAGCTGGCTGAACATGGCCGAGCCGGAACTGAGCGTCCTGACACGCCAGGCCCTCGGCGACCGCATCGCCAGCACGGAGGAGGTTCGGGTCCGAGCGCACGCTTGGGCGGAGGACAGGAACAGACGGCAAACGGGCATCGACTGGCAGTACACCGTCGACAACGCCCGCACCAAACTCAAGCGTCTCTACCCCCAAATTGAATCGTGACGGAATACTAGTACCACATTGGAGTGATGGTCCGGATCGGCACCGTGCCGCCAGCTCATCCGTCATTGCAGTCGGGTTGGCCCACTGCCGGTGCCGGGCGGCAGAATTTATCCGGCACCTTGATGCGGCAGTTGTTGCAGCGAGACGCTCCCGCGGGCGCCCTCAACCACCTCCACCGGCGGCAGGGTGATGTCGGGGCCGGACTCCAGCTGCAGCAACGCCGCCGGGCAGTCCTGCTCCCGCAGGTAGCCGTACATGGCGCGGGCTTCCGCGAACATGTCGTCGGGCTGCCAGTTCAGGAAGGCCCGCTGTCCCCGCAGCGCCGTCTTCGCCACCGTCACTGGAGCGTTCTCCGTGGCCGCCTTCGCGATGGCGGCAGCCGCGTCGTCGTCGGGCATGGTGCAGAGGGCAGTGATGGATGCCGGCAGGTCCGAGGGCTTGTCCGCGAACGGCAGCGTGTCCGGCGTCACCACCACCTCCGTGGTGAGCTTGAGCGGCGCATCCGCGCCCACGTCGTATTCGAGCTCCAGAAACCAGGCGTTCCAACCGCTCTCGGCCACCTGCATGTTGTAGGCGCTGCTGAAGCCGCTGCCCCCCTCCGCTGCCACTTCCGTGGCGGTGTACGCCGGCCCGATCATCTCCAGGCGGAAGTCCCGCGCTGCCAGGCTGTGCGCCGCCCACAAGCGCACCGCCTTGGGCGGATCGACGGCGAGCAGCTGCAGGCCGCCCTCTTGCGTGCGACGCCAGGAAAACTGCGGGGGCTTGGTGCCGCGCACGACGAGGGTGTGGAAGGCGACGACGGTGTCCAGGGCGTCCGAGCCGCCGAGCCCGTGGTCCGCGTTCGGCACGTAGCGCAGGTAGTTCTCGCCCCGCAGCCGCCGCCAGTAGAACTGGGACGAATCCGGCAGAAAGAACTGATCCCCGGCGGCGTTCAGCACCAGCTTGGGCATGGTCAGCCGGTGGCTGTAGCTGACGGGATCCACCAGCGCGTAGATCTCGGCCAGGCGGGGGTGGTCCAAGCGCCGCATGATGCCGTGCCGCACGTAGTCGCCGATGGCCGGCGCCCAGAAGCCGTAGGCGGCGAAGTGGTGGCGCATGGAATCGGCGACGTTCAGCACGTCGATCACCACCGGGATGATGGCCGCCACCCGGTCGTCCATGGCGCCCGTCAGCCAGGCGGTCCAGCCCCGTTTCGAGGCCCCCGCCACTACGAACCGGTCCACCTGCCGCTGGCCGCCGGCGGCGGTGGCCATCACCGCGGTCACGGTGTCCATGGCCCGGACGACGCTCTTGACCATCGGCCCCCGGGGCAGCCAGCGCGCTTCGCCGGTGTTCAGGAACTGGTCCCACGCGTAGCCGATGAGGTTGTCCTCGTAGCGTTCTTCGCCGTCGTCGTGGAACACCAGCGGCTGGTTCGGCACCATGCCCAGTTCCGCCGCCACGGTGCCGGTGCGCCTGGCGATCGCGGCGATGGCGTCGCTGGCGGCATCGGGAGCGTCGCGGCCGTTGCTGCCGCCGCCGATGTCGAGCAGCGCCGTCCGGGCCGTGGCACCGTCAGGGATGGCGATGGTCAGCCAGTGCCGCCACTCGGTGCGGTCCACCTCCTCGGGCGTGAGCCAGTTCTGGGAGACCATGTCCACCACGATGGTGGTCAAGCCGTCCGCCTTGGAGGCGCTCGCCACCTCGTAGCGGTAGGCGTCGTCCGGCGCCTGCACGTAGTCGTCGATGGCTGTGCGCTCGGGCGGCGCTTGCGCCAAGGCCGTGGCCGGCGCCAGTGCGGCGAGCAAGGTCCAAGCGGAGCGGCGAACGGGCAGCATCGGCGACGGGCCTCCCAAGGGTGTCCAGTGTCGGGCGGCACCATGACAGAGGCGCCGCCCTGCACGCAATATCGTTTGGCGAAGGGCGCGGCGAAGTCGGCGGCTACTCCTCGGCGGTCGCCAGCCACTCCTCCACGCGCCGCACCTTCTCCTCGTCCCACCACCATGCGTCCACGAAGGGAACGCGGTTCAGCTTGCCACTCGGCACTTCGCCGAACTTGTCCCAATGCACCAGGCGGTAGCCGGGCTGGGAACCCAGGGGAATGAAGTAGAAGTTCCACATGATCACCCGGTCCAAGGCGCGGGCGGCGGCGTAGAGTTCCTCTGCGGAACCGGCGCCGATGATGCGCTCGATCAGGTAGTCCACCACCGGGTTTCTGATGCGCGCCCAGTTCTGGCCGTAGTCGTGCCCGGCCGCAGCGCTGCCGAACCAGTTGCGCAGCTGCAGCCCCGGCGTGTGGGATGGGTCCCGGCGCACCGAGTTGCCGTCGAACTTGCCGGTGCGGCTGCGGTACAGCCACTGGGAAACTTCCGGGGAGCGGCCGCTGGTGTCGATGCCCACGCGCTCCAGATTGCCGACCAGGGAGAGGTTCTGGCGAATCGAATAGTAGGAGACGCCGATGAAGTTCAGCGTGAACGGCTCGCCGGTTCTGGCATCGCGCATCTTGCCGTCGCGGAACAACAGGCCCGCTTCCTCGAACAGACGCAGCGCTTTGGCCACGTTGTCGCGCTGGCTGCCGAAGCCGTTGCTGCGCGGATGGTCGAACGGCTCGGTGAAGACGCGCGGCGGCACCTGGTCCCGCCACGGTTCGAGCAGCGCGAGTTCCGCTTCGCTCGGCAGGCCCCGGTGCGCCATCGGCGAGTTCTGGAAGAAGCTCACGCCCTTCAGGTAGAAGTTGTAGAACAGCACCCGATTGGTCCAGTCGAAGTCGTACAGCAGCCACAGCGCTTCGCGCACCCGGATGTCGTCCAGGAACGGCTGGTCCGTGTTCCAGAAGATCGGCCACCAAAGCCCTTCTACCCGGGCCAGTGGGCGCAGGTCCCGCTTGAAGTGCCCGGCCTGCACCGCAGGGAAGGCGTACTGCGTCGCCCAGTTCTTGGAGACGCCCTCCTCGCGCACGTCGAACACGTGGCCCTTGTGCGCTTCCAGCATCACGCCTTCGTCCTTGAAGTAGTCGAACTTCACGCTGTCGAAGTTGTAGCGGCCCTTGTTCACCGGAATGTCGCGCCCCCAATAGTCGTCCCGGCGCCGGTACTCCAGCACGCGGCCGGTTTCCTGCCGCACCAGTTCGTAGGGCCCGCTGGCGAGCGGCGGCTCCACCGTCGTCTTGCTGATGTCGCGGCGCTCCCAGTAGTGCTTCGGCATGATGGCGTAGCCGCCGATGGCGAACGGCAGCACCGGGTTGCGCTCCGCGTCCGCCTTGCGCACGAAGCACACCTCGCGCTCGCCGAAGGCGAATACGTCCTCCACTTCCGCCAGCACCGTGCGCAGCGCCACGGAGCCGTGTTCCTGGAACATCTCGAAGGAGAACAGCACGTCGTCCACGGTGATCGGCATGCCGTCGTGCCAAGTGGCGTCGTCGCGCAGCTTGAAGGCGATCCAGGCGAGGTCATCCGCCTTGGCGACGCCTTCCGCCAGGCGCCCGTAGTGGCTCACCGGCTCGTCGATGGTCGGTTCCAGCAGCTTGTCGTACACCAGGCCCCCGCCCATGTCGTAGCCGGCGGCGTTGCGGCCCTTCTCCAGGATGACGTTGAAGTTGTCGAAGGTGCCCATCTGCGGCACCCGCATGGTGCCGCTCTTGGGGGCGTCCGGATTGGCCCAGGCGAAGTGGGCGAAGTCCGGCCCGTAGCGCAGCGGCAGCAGGTAGGAGATGCCGTGGCTGTACTCGAAGTTCGTGCAGGGGCCGTCGGCGGCGGCGCCGCCGGCGCCGAAGCCCGCGAGGGCCAGCCCCAGCAGCCGTTTTGCCGTCGGTCCGGTCACGGCCCGGCCGCGATGCCAGGTGCGGTCCCGGGCGGTGGCGTTGCGCTTACACTCGCGCCAGGCAGCAAGCGAAGGGAGACCTCATGCGCAGCACGGCAGCGAAAGCGGGGCTGGCGGCGATGCTCGTCGCCACGGCGGTCCACGCCACCGAAGGCGAGGTGGAGTATCGCCAGCACACGATGGCCGCGGTGGGCGGCCACATGCAGGCCATTGCCGACATCCTGCGGGGCAAGGTCGCCCATGTCGGCCACCTGCCCACCCACGCCAACGCGATGGCGGACCTGGCCGCGATCGCGCCCACGCTGTTCCCGCCCGGCTCCGACGGCGGCGACGCGCTGCCGGCGGTGTGGGAAGACGCCGCGGACTTCAAGGCCAAACTGGACGCTTTCAAGGCCGCGGCAGACGGCTTCAAGGCCGCCGCGGCCGGCAGCGACATGGCGGCGACGGGCGCCGCGTTGCGGGATCTCGGCCAGTCCTGCAAGGGCTGCCACGACAGCTACCGAGCGGAGTAGCCGCAGGGCGCTCGGCGACGCGGCAGCAAGGCTATTCGCCGCCGAGGGCCGACCGAGCATTCAGGTACGCCTGCTCGGAGATGGCGTGGTAGCCGCGCACTTCGGCCAGGAAGCCGCGGTAGGAAGCGAGAATCCGCCGATTCAGGTCGTCGTCGCCAGCGGCTTCCTCGAGTACCGCGAGGGAGAGTTCGGCGAAGCGTCGCAGCACGTCCTCCGGCAGCCGGCGCAGTTCCACGCCGTGTTTCGCCACCAGCGCCTTCAAGGCCGTGGCGTTGCGGGCCGTGAACTCGTCCAGCATGTCCTGGTTGCTGGCCCGGCAGGCAACCTCCAGCATCGCCCGCAGATCCGCCGGCAGGGCCGCCAGGGCGTCCGCGTTGACGATGGCTTCCAGCGTCGCGCTCGGTTCGTGCCAACCCGGGTAGTAGTAGAAGCGGGCGATCTCCTGCAGGCCGAAGGCGATGTCGTTGTAGGGCCCCACCCACTCGGTGGCGTCGATGACGCCGGTTTGCAGGGACGTGAACACTTCGCTGCCGGGCAGCGAGACGGCCACGCCGCCGGCGCGCTGGAACACTTCGCCGCCAAAGCCCGGGATGCGCATCTTGAGCCCGTCGAGGTCCGCAATCGAGGCGATTTCCTTGTTGAACCAGCCAGCCATCTGGGTGCCGGTGTTGCCGGCGGCGAACGGCACCACGCCGAACGGCGCGTACAGCTCGCGCCACAGTTCGAGGCCGCCGCCGTAGTGCAGCCAGCCGTTGGTCTCCTGGGCGTTCATGCCGAACGGCACGGTGGCGAACACCGCCGCCATCGGCATCTTGCCCCGCCAGTAGTAGGCGGCGCCGTGGCCCATTTCCGCCGTGCCCTGCGACACCGCGTCGAACACCTCGAACGCCGGCACCAGCTCGCCGCCGGCGTACACCTTGATGCGAAAGCGCCCGCCGGACATCTCCGCGACCGATTCCGCGAGGCGCTCCGGGGCCGTGCCCAGCGCCGGCAGATTCTTCGGCCAGGTGGTGACGAGCTTCCACTCGATGGTCTGCGCTGGCTGCGCCGACGCTGCGAGGGGCTGTTCGTCGCCGCCTCCTGCCGCCGTTCCACGCTCGGTGCTTGACCCGCAACCGGCCAGCGCGAACGCCGCTGCCGCGAGCACGCCGCCCCGCAAGCGCCGTTGGACCAAGCCGTCGCGATGCGCCCCGGCCGTCTCCCTGCCGCTGACCGTGGCGCCAGCGCCGTACGCAAGCCTTCCCAAGCCGGCCCCTCCCCGAAGTCGCCGCAGCCGAGCATGGCCGATGCACGACTCGATGGCAACGCAATGTGCTGTACGCACGCAACCACCGACCAGGGCGCCGGCAGCCTTGCCCAGCGATCCCGTTGACTCGTTCAGGGCCGCTGCGAACGTGTTGCCCATCAAGTGGCATCTCCTTGCACGAGAGTGCAACTTTTAGCACCTCTCGAACGAACGGCCCCGACAAGCACACTCGCCGCCAATGCCACACGCCGTATACTGCTTGCGCTCGGAATCACGGCGCACGCCCCCTTCGCTTGAGCTCAAGGACCACCCCGTGACCGCCGCGCCCCCCATCGCCGAAGGCCAGACCCTCGCAGGCCCGCAGTTCGCCGAACCGATGCGCGTGGAGACCGTGCGCTCCGCCGGGTCGGACTCTTGGGTGGTTGGTTTGGTCGGTACGCGCTCGGAGCGGTTCCGCCGCGTCACGCTCACCGCCGAGGACGTCGCTGGCCTCGCCATCGCCGATGCCGCGCGCTCCTACCAAGGCGACGGCCGCCTGCTGCGCCTCGCTCTGCAAGCCCACGCGCTCGGCATCGCCTACGAGTTCGATCCGTACTTCGGCCTCTCCATCTCGCGGGTGGATCCGCTGCCGCACCAGCTCGAAGCCGTCTACGAACATCTGCTGAAGCTGCCGACGGTGCGCTTCCTGCTGGCCGACGACGCCGGCGCCGGCAAGACCATCATGGCCGGCCTCTTGGTGCGCGAACTCAAGCTGCGCGGCCTCGTCGAGCGGGTGCTGGTGGCGTGCCCGGCCAACCTCGCCTTCCAGTGGCAGCGCGAGCTGAAGGAGAAGTTCGACGAACAGTTCCTGGTGCTGAAAGGCGGCGACATCCGCGACCAGTTCGGCGTCAACCAGTGGCTGGAACAGAAGCAAGTGATCACTTCGCTGGACCTCGCCAAGCGCGAGGACATCCTCCCCGGCCTCAAGCAGGCGCACTGGGATCTCGTGATCGTCGACGAGGCCCACCGCATGTCCGCGGACCAGAAACGCAAGAGCCAGCGGTATCGCCTCGGCGAAATGCTGCGCGACAGCGCCGACCATCTGCTGCTGCTCACCGCCACGCCGCACAAGGGCGACGCGGCCAGCTTCACGCGCTTCCTGCAACTCCTGGACCAGGACGCCTACGCGGACGTGAAGTCCATCGAGCAGGCTATGGCACGGCGTCGAGCGCCCTTCTACCTGCGCCGCACCAAGGAGGCGATGGTCTACTTCCCAAGCCAGGACGACGCCGGGCAGTGGTCGGCGAAGCCGGTGTTCACCAAGCGCATCCCGCGCACCGCCGCGTTCCACATCGAAGGCGCGGAGTTCGCGCTCTACGACAAGGTGACGCGCTTCGTGAAGGATCAGAGCCGACGCGCCGCGGCAGACGGCGACAACCCACGGGCGCGGGCGGTGGGCTTTCTGATGTCGCTCTACCAGCGCCGCCTCGCGTCGAGCACCCACGCCATGCGGCGCTCCCTCGAGAACCGCGCCAAGCGCTTGGCGGACGGGCTAGAACAAGCCCAGGCGCTCGCCGGCACCGCCCCGCCCACGCTTCCCGATCTCGACGAGCTCGACGAAATGGAAGACGCCGAACGCGAACGCTTGGAGCAGCTGCTGGACGCCATCACGCTGGCCGGCAACGCCGAGCAGGTGCGCGACGAGGTCGCCCAGCTGCGCGAACTGGCGACGGAAGCCCAGGCCGTGGAAGACGCCGGCGCCGAGGCCAAGCTCGCCCGCCTGCGCGAGATCCTGCAGGAACAGGGCTTCTTCGAGCATCCCGAACAACGCCTGCTGCTCTTCACCGAGTTCACCGACACGCTGCGCTACCTGATGGAGAAGCTCAAAGCGTGGGGCTTCACCGTCGGCTGCATCCACGGCGGCATGAGGCCCGGCTCCCGCGACGAGGCGGGCACCCGCCTGCACGCGGAGCAGCAGTTTCGGGAAGGCGCCGTTCAGGTGCTGGTGGCCACGGAAGCCGCCGGCGAGGGCATCAACCTGCAGTGCTGCCACATCCTGTTCAACTACGACATCCCGTGGAACCCCAACCGCCTGGAGCAGCGCATGGGGCGCATCCACCGCTACGGCCAGCGCGAGGACTGCCTGATCTTCAACTTCGTGGCCGCCAACACCATCGAAGGCCGGGTGCTGGAGCGCTTGCTGGACAAGCTGCAGCAGATACGAGACGCCCTGGACGACGACGCCGTGTTCAACGTGGTGGGCGAAGTGCTGCCTTCCGCGCAGGTGGAGCGCGTGCTGCGCGACTACTATGCCGGCCGGCTGGGCGATGCGGACTTGGAAGACCGCCTGCTGCGCGACGTGGACGAAGGCCACTTCCGCGCCATCTGCCAAACCGCCTTGGAGGGCCTCGCCACCAAGAAGCTGAACCTGACGATGCTCGCCGAACGCCGCGCCAAGGCCCAGGAGCGGCGCGTGGTGCCGGAGACCATCGCCCGCTTCATGCGCGAGTGCGCCGCGGATGCGGCCTTCGCCTTGCGCCCAGTGAACCGGCTGCCCCACGCCTTCGACCCAGGCCGCGTACCGGCGAAACTTCGGAAGTACCAGCGGCAGCCGGACTGGAAGCAACCCGAACTCGCCAACCGCTATTCGCGCCTCTCCACCGACCGCGACACCGCCGAGCAGCATCATTTGGAGTGGGTGACGCCGGGCCATCCGCTGTTCGAGAGCCTGCGCCGCCACAGCCTGGACATCGGCCAGGACGCCTTCGCCAAAGGCGCCTGCTTCCATTCGGTGGCGCACGATGCGCCGGCGCGATTGGACTTCTACCGCGCCCGGGCGGTGGACGGCCTCGGCCACGTCATCCACGAACGCTTGTTCACGGTGGAACTGGCCGATGGCGTGGAACCGCAACCGCGCGAGCCGGACATCCTCGGCAACATGACGCCGGCGACGGCGCCGACGCCCTTGCCGTCGGTCGCCACGCTGCCGGAGGCGAACGCATGGCTGCACGAACACGCCCTGGCGCCGTTCATCGCCGATGTTCGTGCCGAGCGGGTGGCGGAGGCCGAGCGCATCGGCGAACACGTGGAACTGTCGTTGAAGGAAGTGCTGCAACGGGCGGACGACGAGATCGGCCGTGCGGACGAGGATGTGAAGCAAGGCGTGGCTGGTGCCGAAGCCCGCTTGGCACAGGCTGAAACCCGCCACGCCGAAGCCTCGACGCGGCGCGAGCAACGCCGCGACGAGCTCAAGCGCCAGCGCGCCATCACCCTGCAAGGCGTGGAGCGTCTGGCCAGTGCCCTGATCCTGCCCCACCCGGAACGCGAGGGCTTGGACCTGCGCCGCCTGCGCCAGCATCCCGAAACCGAGACGACCGCCATGCGCGTGGCTATCGAGCACGAGCAGGCCCTTGGCCGCCAAGTGGAGGACGTCCACCAGAAGAACCTCGGCTACGACATCACCAGCCTGGACCCGCGCTCCGGCGAACTGCGCCTGATCGAAGTGAAGGGCCTCGCCGCCGCCACCGGCAGCGTGCTCCTCACCCCAAACGAACGCCGCGTCGCCGAAGACCGCCCAGACTGCTACTGGCTGTACGTGGTGACCAACTGCGCCGACCAACCGACGCTACAAGAGCCCGTCCGCGCCCCAGCGCAATACGCTTGGCGCGAAGTGACCACCGTGAAGCACTACTATCTGAGCGTGAACGCGCTGAAGCAGCCGATGGAAGTGCGGGAAGGACGGGTGACGTATGGCGTGGACAGGGATGAGTCGTGAGGTGTCGCCAAGGCGCAGGGAATCGGGCGAAGCGGGTTGCGCGATTTCCGTCGGCAGCGCCGAAAGTCAACCCACGGAGCGATGAGGGCAAATGGCACCTACGATACTCAGAGAGCGTGGCTATCGCCTGTTCTTCTTTTCGCGCGAGGAGTCGCGCCCGCATGTGCATGTGGAGACATCGGACGGCGAAGCGAAGTTCTGGCTTGACGCGGAGGCTTCGTTGGCGAACAACTTTGGCCTGTCCGACCGACAGCTTCGTCAGGCCAGGGCGATTGTGAAGGAGCATCGAGATGAGATCAGAACCGCTTGGCACCAGCACTTCGGAGGTTGAAGTTACCAATGTCTCTCGACATGGCATCTGGCTGCTTTGTCGAGACAGAGAAATGTTCATGTCCTTCAAGGATTTCCCTTGGTTCAAGGATGCCTGCGTTGCCAGCATCTTCAACGTCGTGGAACCCTCCCCGAATCACTTCTACTGGCCGGATCTGGACATCGATCTCGGCGCTCGCACCATAGAAGATCCGCGGCAGTTTCCGCTAGTGTCCAAGTAGCGCGTCGCTGGACGAGAGGGGCCTTGTCGATCGCCAGTTGCTGGCGGACATGGAGAAGTCTGCCGCCATCTGGCCGCCTCCGATGCGGGTCGGTTGACATCGTGACCGTTGCCGGGCCAGACTGGTCGATGTTTCTGGTCTAAAGGAGTTCCGACATGGAGACAGTCGGCGCCTACCAAGCGAAGACGCATCTCCCCAAGCTGTTGGAGCGCGTCCGGCGCGGCGAGAGCGTGACCATCACCAAGCACGGCCGCCCGGTCGCCCGGCTGGTGCCTGTGGCAGCAGACGACGGGGAACGCGCCGAGCAGGCGGCCAACCGCATCCGCAGCCGTCGGCGGCGGCTCAAAGGAGCACCCTTGGCGGAACTGGTGGCGACCATTCACGAAGGGCACCGCCATTGAGCCCCATCGTCATCGACAACTCCATCGTGCTGGCGTGGTGCTTGGCGGACGAAGAACATCCTGCCGCCGAGCGGGCGATGCGCTTGACCGTGGAGCGCGGTGCGGTGGTGCCCGGTATCTGGCGCTACGAACTGTGGAACGCATTGATCGTCAACGAACGCAGAGGGCGACTGACCGCGGAGGATGCGCGTCAGACCCGTGCCGACTTGGCCGAGATGCGCATCGAGCGCGATGGCGACCACGACGAAGCGCGGCTCTTGGCAAGGCAGTGGGGTCTCTCGGCCTACGATGCGGCCTATCTGGAAGTGGCTGTTCGGCGGCAGCTAGCCATCGCGTCGTTGGACGCCCGTTTGGCCGAAGCCGCGACGGGTGCCGACATCCCGCTGGTGGGGCGTTGACGCTGCCGAACGCATCCGCTGCCGTGGAAGGCGGACGCCTAAGCCCAGATGTAGTAGAGTCTCGACCCGCCCGGTGACTTGCGCGGGTGTGCGGCGGCACTTGCCGCTAGGACGCAGAGGAGGAAGTCATGGCAGCCAGCGTTCAGGGCCTGTTGAAGGCCGAGATCGCCTACTACGACCAGCACGCCGAGGAACTGCTGCTGAAATACCCCAACCGCTTCGTGTTGATCTACGGAGACCAGCTGATTGGCGACTTCGAGCGCCATTCGGAAGCCGTGGGAGAGGGTGTCCGCCAGTATGGGCGCGGTCCCTTCCTAGTTCGGCGAACCGGCGATAAGCAGAGAAAGTTCACCGCCCCGGCGTTGTCTTTGGGTCTGCTACAGTGCCAACGCTGAACTTTCGTGCCGAAACGACTGATCGGGCGGGCCGTACCGTCGCTGCCCCCGCTGGCCTAACGCAGAGCGGGCCGCTCATACCAACACACTGATGGTCTCCGACTCGCATGGGCAAGCATTGGCGCGAAAAGGGGCGCCGCTGCCTGATGCGATCAACGGGTTCGCTCTGATCGACACCGGGGCCAGCGGCACATGCGTCGATCACCAAGCTGCCACCAAGGCGGGGCTGCCGATAATCGACAAGACAGTGATGACGTCTGCATCCCATGCCGAGCACGAAGTGCTGGTATTCGCCGGCAAGCTCGTCATCCCCGACTTCACCGCCATTAATCTAGAGTATGCGCTTGGTGCCAACTTGGACGGCCAGAACTTGATCGCGCTCATCGGGCGCGACCTCCTGCAGGAGGCAGTGCTCGTCTACAACGGTACCGACGGCATGGTCTCCCTCTCCGTCTGAACCTCACCCCCACGCCATCCGGCATGGTCCCCAAGTCCTGCAAACGCCTAGCCGAGGTCGACTTCCCTATCGCCGAAGTTTCCCGCCATGCGGTGCGGGAGAAGTCGATTCGGCATGGGCATCCGAGCACGTTGCATCTGTGGTGGGCGCGGCGGCCGTTGGCGTCGTGTCGGGCGGTGCTGATGGCGTTGTTGCTGCCGGACCCGTGCGACGAACACTGTCCGGCGGCGTTCAAGGAAGACGCACGGCGGGTGCTGCTGCGGCACGAGGGGCGGCCGCGGGGGTGGGATCAGACCATCGAGACGGACGACGGGCTGCGGCGCATTCTGCTGAAGTTCATCGCGGACTTCGCCAATTGGGATGTGGCGGCGAATCCCGCCTATCTGAAGACCAGCCGCGCCTTGGTGAAGGCGGCGCACGGCGAGGAACCGCCGCTGGTGGTGGATCCGTTCGCCGGCGGCGGTTCCATTCCGCTGGAAGCGCTGCGCGTGGGCTGCGAGGCGTTCGCCAGCGATCTGAATCCGGTGGCCTGCCTGATCCTCAAGGTGATGCTGGAGGACATTCCGCGGCACGGCCCAAAGCTCGCGGACGAACTGCGCCAGGCGGGACGGGAGATCAAGGCGGCTGCGGAGAAGGAACTCGCGGACCTCTACCCCAAGGACCCGGACGGCGCGACGCCCATCGCATACCTCTGGGCGCGCACGGTGCGCTGCGAGGCGCCGGACTGCGGCGCGGAGATTCCGCTCATGCGCTCGTTCTGGCTGTGCAGGAAGGACAAGCGCAAGCGGGCGCTCAAGCCCGGCGTGGTGCGGCGGCCGGGTGCGCCGCCGGAGGTGGCGTTGGAGGTGTTCGAGCCGACGGCCGAGAGCGAAGTGCATGGCGGCACGGTGAGCCGGGCGAACGCCACCTGTCCGTGTTGCGGCACAGTGCTGCCGCCGGAACGGGTGCGGCTGCAACTGAGCGAGCAGCGGGGCGGCGCGGACGCGATCTTCGACGACACGGGCAAGCGCACAGGCGGGGCGCGGATGACGGCGGTGGTGACGCTCAAGCCCGGCGAGACGGGACGGCACTATCGGCTGCCGACGGACGCGGATTACGCCGCGGTGCGAAAGGCGCAGTCGCAGCTCGATGGCATTCTTGGTGATTGGAAGCGGGGCGGCAGGCAGGGACTCTGTCCGATCCCGGACGAGCCGCTACCGCCAATTGGGACTTTGGGATTCCGGGTGCAGCGCTACGGCATGATGCGGTGGGGCGATCTATTCACGGCACGGCAGAAGGTCGTGCTGAACCGCCTAGTTCCGCTCGCCGGACTTCCAGAGCGCCTGGGGACATTGTTATCAATGGCCACAAATCGAGTCGCGGACGGTAGCGCGTCCCTGTCTAGCTGGTTGTCTTCATCGGAGGAAGTCAAACATGTGTTTGCACGACAGGCGCTGCCGGTTGTTTGGGACTTTGGTGAGTCGAACTACTTGGCGAACACATCGAGGAGCTGGTCGAGCGCTCTAGTCTCAATGGCCAAAGTGCTGGACTCGGCACCCTCGGACGTCCTAGTTGGTCAAGTCAATACTGCTGACGCAGCCAACCATCCTCTCCCGGACCATGCTGCCAACTTGTGGTTCACCGATCCGCCCTATTACGACGCAATTCCGTACTCGGACCTCTCCGACTTCTTCGTTGTTTGGCTCAAACGCACATTGCCAGATCATCCGTTGCTGCGCGACCTCTTCGACCCCGACAACCCACTCTCCCCCAAAGCCCGCGAAGCAGTCCAAGACGAGACCAAGACCGGCGAAGGCCGCACCAAAGACAGGGCGTTCTTCGAAGACATCATGGGCCAAGCCTTCGCCGAAGGGCGCCGCGTCTTGCAGGAGACCGGCGTTGGCTCGGTGGTTTTCGCCCACAAAACAACCGACGGCTGGGAGGCGCTGCTTGCCGGCTTGATTCAAGGTGGTTGGACGATCACCGGCTCATGGCCCATCGCCACGGAGATGGGCACGCGACTCCGTGCCCGCGATTCAGCCGCCCTAGCCACCAGCGTCCACCTGATCTGCCGCCCGCGCCCCGAAGACGCCCCCGTCGGCGAGTGGGCGGACGTCCTCCGCGAGCTCCCCAAGCGCGTTTCCGACTGGATGCGCCGTCTGCAAGGCGAGGGCGTGCGCGGCGCCGATTTGGTGTTCGCCTGCGTCGGCCCGGCGCTCGAAATCTACAGCCGCTACCGCGCCGTGGAGACCGTCGATGGCGGAACGGTCGCGCTCGCGGAGTATCTGGAGCGCGTTTGGGAAGTGGTCGGGCGCACGGCGTTGCAGGAGGTGCTCGGCACGGCGAGCGCCGGCGCGGACGCGCCCTTGCAAGGCGCATTGGAGGAGGACGCCCGCCTCACCGCGCTGTTCCTGTGGACGCTGCAAAGCACGGAAACCGACGACGACGAACCCGACGAGGACGCGGTGGCGAGAACCGCCGCCAAGGGCTTCAGCCTGCCTTTCGACGTGGTGCGCCGCTTCTCCCAGCCCATGGGCATCGACTTGGACGCTTGGACCGGCCGCATCGTCGCCCAAGCCAAAGGCGCCGTGCGCTTGCTGCCAGTGGCGGAACGCGCCCGCACGCTCTTCGGCGAAGATGGCGCGGCCTCCGCCGCGGACTGGATCGAGAGCGACGCCAACCCCGACCGCCAGCTTTCGCTCTTCCCCGACGGCGAGCGCGGCCCGCGGCGTCCCCGCGCCCGTTCCATCCTGAACAGCGACGCCGAACTGCAAACCCAAGGCGCCACCACCCTGGACCGCCTGCACGCCGCCATGCTCCTGCAAGCGAGCGGCCACGCCGGTGCCCTGCGCGCCCTCATCCACGCCGAACAGGAGCGCGGCCCCACCTTCCTGCGCCTCGCCAACGCCCTCACCGCCCTGTACCCTCGCGGCAGTCAAGAGAAACGCCTGCTGGACGCCATGCTGCTGGCGGTGCCGAAATGAGCGACGGGAAGGACGACACGGTGGTTGAACGGATCGAGTCGGTTCACATCAAGGGGTTCCGCTCCCTTGCGGATGTGAAGCTGGACAACATCCCGAACCCGATGGTGCTCTTGGGGGCGAACGGCACCGGGAAGTCGAACATCCTCCGGTTCTTCGAGATGCTCAGGGAGACGTACCGGCATGGCTTGGTACGCTTCGTTGCACACCGAGGCGGGGCGGACGATCAACTGTTCGGTGGCGAGAAGGAAATGCGGCAGATCCATGCAGCCGTGCGTTTCCACACCGGCCTCGGCGTCAACGACCTGTCCTTCACGCTTTCCAGCAACGGTCGAGATCAGCTGGACATTGAGAGTGAGGAGTTCCATTGCAAGCCGCACGATGGGTGTGGGGGCTACGACTACGGAGGGGGTCGCACGGCACCTGAATCTACCTTCTGCGAAGTCACCCACTCGCCGAAGGGCGATCCACAAGCCAAGGCCGCAATTCACTTCCTGCGCGACTGCTCCATCTACCAGTTCCACGACACGTCGCATCATGCGCCGATCAAGAAGCGGTGGGACGCCGAGGACAGTCACCGCCTCCTGGAACATGGCGGCAACTTGGGGCCTGTTCTCCTGCGTCTGCGGGAGCATCACCTTTCCAAGTACAAGCTGATATGCCGGCGCATTCGCCAAGTGCTGCCGGAGTTCGACGACTTCCAGCTTGAGGAGGAGTACGGCAAGACGATCCTCCGATGGCGGGCCAAAACCACCGGGCAGACGTTGGGGGCGCACCTCACTTCCGACGGATCGCTGCGGTGCTTCTGTCTGCTGACGCTGTTGAGCCTTCCCGACGAAGTCCTCCCCCGCATCATCCTGCTGGACGAACCGGAGTTGGGCCTGCACCCCTTCGCAAACTCGCTGGTCTCGCATATGGTCAAGTCCTTGTCGCAGCGGCGCCAAGTGATCGTGGCAACCCAATCGCCGCACTTCGTGGACGCCTTCGGGCTTGACGACATCGTCGTGCTCGAAATGCGCGATGGACGAACGGAAGCGAAACGCTTTGACGAAGAGGATTTCAGCGAATGGCTGGACGACCACTCCTCTGGCCAGCTGTGGTGGAGCAATCTGCTTGGTGGCTACCCTTGATCCGCTTGGCCATCGTCGCAGAGGGGCGGTTGGAGGCGCTGGACACCAGGTGAAGGGCGACTTGAAGGACATCCGCATCACCAGAGGCCAGCAACATGCGCCGTGCCCCCTGCTGCCATCGGATGCATTCCCGGACACGCGCCCCGACCGGGCGGAGCGCCGGGCCGTGGACCGCATTCCCGACCACGAGACCGGCCCGAACAGCCGTTCCGTGCGGGCGCGGCTGGCGTCGAGTTGCGCCGGCTGGCCAGAGCCGCCTATCCACCAACCTCCGGTATGGAGAGCGCCCTACAGATCTTTCCAGCGAGGAGATTGGGAACCTCGACATGTCGTGGCACTGCTTCCACGACGCCGGTATTGGGATTGGCCCATAGGGAGTGGGCTGAACCCTCGCGCTTCAGATAGCATCCGTGATGCCGGAGATGGCGCAGCAGAGCTCGCCGCTTCACCCCACAGCAACCGTGTCTCGCTCCGCATCGTCGGGAAGGCCACGGAATGCGTCCTCCCGACGGTCGCGAAAGATCAAATCGATCGCGTGCGCCAAACTCGCGCGCGCTTCGTCCTTGGAACGACCTTGGCCGTTTGCGCCCGGCACTTCCGGACAGTACGCGACGTACCAGTCGCCATCCCGCTCCAAGATCGCCGTGAACGTGTTGCTCATCAGTGGCATCTCCCTGCACGAGAGTGCAACTTTAGCACCTCGCCAACGCGCCGCTCTGCTCAGTCCGGTCAATTGCCATCACCACTGGGCCGACGATGGCAGTTGGCCGCCGCAAGAACACGCCGAGTCCGTCGCCTGCGCTAGAATCGCCAGCGCAATACCGAGGGAGGCCACCCCATAGACCCGTGGTACAGAGTCGTCGCCTTGCGCGAGGAGGTGCGCGAAGGGCGGTCGTTCAGCCCGGACGAGTTCGCCATCGCCTTGGAGCAGGTGGTGGCTGGCACGGCGCCGAAGGACTACCGCGATCCGGCCGAGTTCTTCGCCCGCACCTGCTTCACGCGGGCGCTCAGCGAACACGCTGGCATGGTGCTGCGGCGGCTGGCCGGGCAGACGGCGAACACGGCGCCGGTGCTCACCCTCATCACCCAATTCGGCGGCGGCAAGACGCACACGCTTGCGTCCCTGTACCACATCGCCAGCGCCGGGGCGAAGGCGTCCGAACTGCCGGGCGTCTCGAACCTGCTGCGCCAAGCGGGCGTGGCGGAGGTGCCCAGGCCCGCGTCGGCGTATTCGTCGGCAATGCGTGGGATCCCGCCGAGGGCCGCGAGAATCCGTGGATCGATCTGGCGCGGCAGCTGGCCGGCGCGAAGGGCGTGGAAGCGCTCGGCAGCGCTGCCAAGACCTCGCCGCCGGGAACGGAATCCCTCGCCCGGGTGTTCGCCGCCGCCGATGCGCCGGTGCTGCTGCTGTTCGACGAGGTGCTGAACTTCGTCAACCGCCATCGCGGCCTGGCGGAGAGCTTCCACGCCTTCATCCAGAACCTCACCGTTGCAGTCACCGGCGCTTCCCGTGCCGCTGCCGTCATCAGCCTGCCGCGCAGCCAAGTGGAAATGACGGACTGGGATCAGCAGTGGCAGGAGCGCATCACGAAGGTGGTGCGCCGGGTGGCGCGGGATCTCATTGCCAACGACGAATCGGAAATCAGCGAGGTGGTCTGCCGCCGCCTGTTCCAGGACCTGGGCAAGCCGCGCACGCGCAAGAAAGTGTCCAAGGCCTACGCGGACTGGTGCTTCGAGCGCACGGCGCGGCTGCCGGCCGAGTGGCTGGCGGTGGATACGTCAACCACCGAGGCCAAGGCGCGGGAGTTTCTGCGCGGACGCTTCGAGGCGTGCTATCCCTTCCATCCCGCCACGCTGTCGGTGTTCCAGCGCAAGTGGCGGGCGCTGCCGCAGTTCCAGCAGACCCGGGGGGCGCTGGCCATGTTGGCGCAGTGGGTTTCCTGGGCCGCCCGCGAACACTTCCAGCGGGCGCGCACCGAACCGCTGGTGACGCTCGGCTCCGCGCCGCTGCACGTGCCGGAGTTTCGCGCCGCCGTGCTGGGGCAGCTGGCGGAAGCGCGGCTCGATTCCGCTATCGAAGCGGACATCGCGGGGTCGCTCTCGCACGCGCAGTCGCTGGATGCCGACGCCACCGGCGCTCTGCGCGACATTCATCGGCGGGTGGGCACCGCCATCCTGTTCGAGTCCTCCGGCGGCCAGGTGGACAAGGTGGCGCATCTGCCGGAGTTGCGCTTTGCGCTGGGCGAACCGGCGGTGGACACCACCACGATAGACAACGCCGCGACGGCGCTGGAGGCCGCGAGTTTCTTCCTGCGCAAGGTCGGCACGGACGGCTATCTGGTTCACCACCAGGCCACGCTCAAGAAGGTGGTGAGCGACCGCCGCGCCTCCTTGGACGAGGAAACGGAAGTGAAGCCGGCGATTCGTACACTGGTGGAGGCGGGCTTCAAGGCCGGCGCAACGACGCCCATCGTCTTCTTCCCCGCCGAGAGCGCAGCAGTGGCGGATTCGCCCCGGCTGGCGCTGGTGGTGCTGGACCCCGAGAGCGAGTGGTCGGACGACGCCGGCCTGCTGGCGCGTCCCGTGGAACCCCACCCGCCTGGAGCAGCGCATGGGGCGCATCCACCGCTACGACCAGCGCGAGGACTGCCTGATCTTCAACGTCGTGGCGGCCAACACCATCAAAGGCCGGGTGCTGGAGCGCCTGCTGGACAAGCTGCAGCAGATACGCGACGCCCTGGCGACGCCGCCGTGTTCAACATGGTGGGCGAAGTCCCGCCTTCCGCGCAGGTGGAGCGCGTGCTGCGCGACTACTACGCCGGCCGGGTCGGCGGTCCGGACTTGGAAGACCGCCTGCTTGCGCGACGTGGACGAACCACTTCCGTGCCGTCTGCCAGACCGCCTTGACTCCACCGAAATTAAGTGCATGATGTCGCCCTGTTCGTTGACGGAAGGCAAGTTATGGACGACCGTACGGCCGTAAGCGCCTTCAAGCTGCTTGCCATGGTTCTTGGTGCCAACGCAGCCCCGGTTGTGCGATCGTGCTCGGGAGATTGCACAAGGCTTGCAGCGGCAGTCAGGGGATGTCCGGCAGACTAGTGGTGTGACGGCGGAAAGTACGGCGATCATCTCCAGATTAGTGTCATGGCAACAACTAACAAATCCATGCGAGATTCTCTTGCGACCCTCCTTAAGGGTGCCAAGGAGGATAGAGCAGCACTAGCCGACATTAGGCGCAATGCGAAAAGCAGAACTAATGATCTGTTGACTCGGTTGGACAATCAGGCTGTGGGCGCGAGCGACTCTGTGAAAAAGGTCGAGAGCGCAAGACAGGACGCCGAGCAAGCCGCAAGCAGAGCCCACGACGCTAGCGCTATCTATGCCAGAGCTAATAGGGCTGCCGATGACGCAAAGACCAAGATGGAACGCGCAGAGCAGCTGTACAAGACGGCCGAGGCCGCCAATGAGCGCGCAAAGAACATCCTAGACGACGCTACTAGGCATACTCTCACCGAAGCCTATAGGCAGGACGCACGCAAGATGGAAGTCGCGGAACGTTGGCATTGGGTTGGCGTTATAGTAATGCTCGTTCTTATCGTGCTGATCCATACGCTAGCAGTAGGTGTCGTGATCGACGGTGTGCCGTTCTCACTCGATGAGAGCGGTAGGCTCTATACTCATGTGTTGGCTATTCCATTCTGGTTCGGTTTGTCTATGGTCTCGCGCTCGTTGAACGAAAAACGAATCCTACAAGCGGAGTGCCTTCACACGGCGCGAGTACTTTCAGCGACAATAGGCTTCAAGAGAGAGTTTGGCAACATCGAGTTAAAAGACCCAGCGTTAGAAGCTATTGGGCGTAATCCAGCCAAGCGTCTGAAGGCAAATACGGATGGCGTGTGGTCTATCGTTCAAAAAATGACCAAGCGTCGTGGCGTCCAAGCAGAGACCACTGGCACTGACGCTACTAGCGGAAAAGGTCAAAGGTCTGGAACAAGACAAAGATCACAAGGGTAAGAAAGTTAAGGCCAGCACCAGCGGGGTAACTGCGGTGAGCGCACTATTACAAGGCTGCCGCACTGGAGTTCGCCGAAAGCGTTGCCGGCAGCTAGGTCGGTTGTCGACGATCTGCCTAGCTTCGCCAAGGAGCAGTTGCGCGGCCCGCTGCAATTTTTGGGGCCGAGTGCGCAGGAAATGCAGCTCTCGTCGAAGGGCCATGCCAACCGCCGTCTGGCTACGGTCGTGGTGCAGCAAAACACGCTTGAGCCCGTGCGCAACCACACGGGGACAACATGCGCCGCATCGGGCGGTCGGGCACGGATGGGCTGCATGTAGTAGAGTCTTCACCTTCCTCGAGGAGTGGCAAATGACGACGCCTGCCGCCGACGAACCGGACATCAACCTTGCTCCACCGGCGCTCAAGCCCATCGCGGGTTCGCTTCGGGGCGACGACGCCTTGCAGCGCGAGCGCATTGCTTCCGAGTTGAACACGCTCGCGGGCGAACTGGCCCACGGTGAAGACTCCGCGACGATCGCTCTGGATGGCGGCTAGGTACGGTGATCCCCAAATCCTGCAAGCGCCTGGCCGAGGTCGACTTCCCCATCGCCGAGGTCTCCCGTCATGCGGTGCGGGAGAAATCGATTCGGCATGGGCATCCGAGCACGTTGCATCTGTGGTGGGCGCGGCGGCCGTTGGCGTCGTGTCGGGCGGTGCTGATGGCGCTGTTGCTGCCGGATCCGTGCGACGAACACTGTCCGGCGGGGTTCAAGGAGGCGGCGCGGCGGGTGCTGCTGCGGCACGAGGGGCGGCCGGGAGGGTGGGATCAGACCATCGAGACGGACGACGGGCTGCGGCGCATTCTGCTGAAGTTCATCGCGGACTTCGCCAATTGGGACGTGGCGGCCAATCCCGCCTATCTGAAGACCAGCCGCGCCTTGGTGAAGGCGGCCCACGGCGAGGAACCGCCGCTGGTGGTGGACCCGTTCGCCGGCGGCGGTTCCATTCCGCTGGAAGCGCTGCGCGTGGGCTGCGAGGCGTTCGCCAGCGACCTGAACCCGGTAGCCTGCCTGATCCTCAAGGTGATGCTGGAGGACATTCCGCGCCACGGCCCCAAGCTCGCGGACGAACTGCGCGAGGCGGGCAGGGAGATCAAGGCGGCGGCGGAGAAGGAACTCGCGGACCTCTACCCCAAGGACCCGGACGGCGCGACGCCCATCGCGTATCTCTGGGCGCGGACAGTGCGCTGCGAAGCGCCGGACTGCGGCGCGGAGATTCCGCTCATGCGCTCGTTCTGGCTGTGCAGGAAAGAGAAGCGCAAGCGGGCGCTCAAGCCCGGGGTGGTGCGCCGATCGGGTGCGCCGCCGGAAGTGGTGTTCGAGGTGTTCGAGCCGACGGCTGAGAGCGAAGTGCATGGCGGCACAGTGAGCCGAGCGAAGGCGACCTGTCTGTGTTGCGGCACGGTGCTGCCGCCGGAACGGGTGCGGCTGCAACTCAGCGAGCAGCGGGGCGGCGCGGACGCGATCTTCGACGAGGCGGGGAAGCGCGTTGGCGGAGCGCGGATGACGGCGGTGGTGACGCTCAAGCCCGGCGAGACGGGACGGCACTATCGGCTGCCGACGGATGCGGACTACGCGGCGGTGCGGAGGGCGCAGGTACGGCTTGATGGCGTCCTCGGGAAGTGGGAGCGGGACGGACAGCAAGCGCTTGCGCCCGTTCCCGATGAGCTAATCCCGCTCGGCGAAATTCGACGTATCAGCGTTCCCATATACGGCATGACACGGTGGGCCGATCTACTTTCGGCTCGCCAGCATGTCTGCATCTTGGCACTTGGAGCATCGACTAGGGCGGTGTGTGGAACAGGTCGCGAGAGTCGTGACGTCGTTGCTCTGTCGTTGTCCAAACAAGCCGAGCGCTTGTCGACGCTCGTAACTTGGATTGTGGACACTCAGGCGCCTCGTGGGACATTCTCTAGACAGGCATTGGGGATGGTCTGGGACTACGTCGAACTTGTGCCCAACGAAGGTGGCGAGTTCACTAAGATCATTGATGCCATGGCCCACGCTATAGAGCTATCGCGCTCAGAAGCCGGAGGCCAGTCGCAACGGGCTGACGCCGCCGACCACCCGTTACCCGACAATTCCGCCGGCGTCTGGTTTACAGACCCACCCTATTACGATGCTGTTCCGTACGCACATCTCTCCGACTTCTTCTTTGTGTGGCTAAAGCGCTATCTTCCCGATGCAGCCTTGAAAGACGGTTGGTCAGAAGCGATGACGCCAAAGACCAATGAAATCGTGGTCGATAGACCGCATCGGCTCAGCCGGTCGAGAAAGACAGCGGAGTTCTATGAAGCAGGGATGGCCAAAGCCTTTGTAGAGGGACGTCGTGTACTCCACGACGGCGGAATAGGGAGTATCGTTTTCGCGCACAAACAGACCGACGCTTGGGAGACCCTGCTCACCGGCGTCATTTCGGCTGGCTGGACCATCACAGGTTCATGGCCAATTTCAACGGAACGAGGTGCGCGTCTCAACGCAAACGAGACGGCTGCCCTAGCCACCAGCGTCCACCTGATCTGCCGCCCGCGCCCCGAAGACGCCCCAATCGGCGAGTGGGCGGACGTCCTCCGCGAACTCCCCAAGCGCGTTTCCGACTGGATGCGCCGCCTGCAGGGCGAAGGCGTGCGCGGTGCCGATCTGGTGTTCGCCTGCGTCGGCCCGGCGCTCGAAATCTACAGCCGCTACCGCGCCGTGGAGACCGTCGATGGCAGAGAGGTCGCGCTCGCGGAGTATCTGGAGCGCGTTTGGGAAGTGGTCGGGCGCACGGCGTTGCAGGAGGTGCTCGGCACGGCGATCGCCGGTGCGGACGCGCCCTTGCAAGGCGCATTGGAGGAGGACGCCCGCCTCACCGCGCTGTTCCTGTGGACGCTGCAAAGCACGGAAACCGCCGACGACGACGAACCCGACGAGGACGCGGTGGCGCGAACCGCCGCCAAGGGCTTCAGCCTGCCCTTCGACGTGGTGCGCCGCTTCTCCCAGCCCATGGGCATCGACTTGGACGCCTGGACGGGCCGCATCGTCGCCCAAGCCAAAGGCGCCGTGCGCTTGCTGCCAGTGGCGGAACGCGCCCGCGCGCTCTTCGGCGAAGACGGCGCATCTTCCGCCGCGGACTGGATCGAGAGCGACGCCAACCCGGATCGCCAGCTCTCGCTCTTCCCCGACGGCGAACGCGGCCCGCGGCGGCCACGCGCCCGTTCCATCCTGAACAGCGACGCCGAACTGCAAACCCAAGGCGCCACCACCCTGGACCGCCTGCACGCCGCCATGCTCCTGCAAGCGAGCGGCCACGCCGGGGCGTTGCGCGCCCTCATCCACGCCGAACAGGAGCGCGGCCCCACCTTCCTGCGCCTCGCCAACGCCCTCACCGCCCTGTACCCTCGCGGCAGTCAAGAGAAGCGTTTGCTGGACGCCATGCTGCTGGCGGTGCCGAAATGAGCGAAGGGAAAGACAACGCGGTGCTCGAACGGATCGAGTCGGTTCACGTCAAGGGGTTCCGCTCCCTTGCGGACGTGAGATTGGATCGGATCCCCAACCCGATGGTGCTCCTTGGCACCAACGGTGCTGGCAAGTCCAACGTTCTACGATTCTTCGAAATGCTCAAGGAAGTGGCGCACCTTCGGCTCGGCGAATTCACTCTGCGCCAAGGCGGGGCGGACGATCAGCTCTTCGGCGGTGCGCGATTGACGCAGCGGATCGAGGCGACCGTGTTCTTCCAAACCACGCTCGGTCGCAGCCGCTTCTCATTCGTGTTGAAGCACGCGCATCCAGATCGAATCACCATCACCGGCGAGCAGTTTCGGTCACCTGATCCAGACGACGGTAGCGAGAGCGACCCGGTGTTTGCACTCTTCGACCAACCGATTGGCCACGAGTCGGCGTTCGTTCAAGGGTCGAGGGCATCAACGGCCGACATGCGACACAGGAAGGCGGTAGAGCTGCTGGGCGACTGCGCCCACTACCAGTTCCACGACACGTCCGATTGCGCCCCGGTCAAGACTAGGTGGGATGTTGAGGACAACCACCGTCTCCTTGGGCATGGCGGCAATCTGGCGTCGGTGCTGCTGTCGTTGCAGGCGAATGAAACACGTCGGTTTGATCTCATTTGCAAGCAGATTGCGCTGGCCCTACCGGACTTCAACGGCTTTCAAAACGTCGAGCACTACGGCAAGACCATCCTAAACTGGCGCTCGAAGGCCACCGGAAAGACCATAGGCGCGCACTTGACGTCCGACGGCTCTCTGCGCTGCTTTCAGCTAGTCACGCTGCTGAACTTGCCCGACGAAATGCTGCCTCGCGTGGTTCTGCTGGACGAGCCGGAATTGGGGCTGCACCCTGCGGCTATTGCTCTGATCTCCCACATGGTGAAGTCTCTGGCAAGAAGGCGGCAAGTGGTCGTCGCGACCCAGTCGCCACATTTCGTCGACGCCTTCGGCTTGGGGGAGATGGTCGTGTTGAACCTGCGCGAGGGAAGGACGGAGGTCGACAAGCCGGACTCAACCAGGTTCGGCCAGTTGCTCAAGGAATACTCCACTGGCGAATTGTGGTGGAAGGGCGTGCTCGGCGGATAACTGTGGTCCGGTTGGCTATTGTGGCGGAAGGGCCAACGGAGCGGTTGTTCGTGGTCCGGGTCCTATCAGACCACCTGTGGCAGCGGCGTGTAGACACGAAGGCCACCTTGATTGGCGGCGGCGGGGGACGTCAAGGCGGAGGCCATGTCAACGTAGATCGGCTCGCAAAGACGATGTCGGAGCTTTACCGGTCGTTTGACGCGGTCACGTCCCTGGTCGACTTCTACGGCTTCGAGCGAAAGGGGGATGCCACGGTGGAGGAGTTGGAGGCGAAGATCCTCGGCCGGGTTCGCGAGAAGATTGGCAGCGGCTGGGACGAGCGCAAGGTGCTTCCCTACGTTCAACGGCACGAATTCGAAGCGCTGCTGTTCGCCGATGTTGCCGCCTTCTTGTCCATAGAAGACGTTGACGAAAAGGGCGTGGACAGGCTTCAACGGATTCGATCTCAATTCGCCACGCCCGAGGACATTAACGATGACCATGCCACCGCGCCAAGCAAACGCATTTTGCAGGTTGCGCCGGGTTACAACAAGGTCGCGCAAGGTGCCAGCGTCGCGGCACAAATCGGGCTGGAAAGGATGCGCTCCGCCTGTCCGCGATTTCATGCGTGGCTGGCCCGGTTGGAGGCGCTGGGCACCAAGTGAAGGGCGACTTGAAGGGCATCCGCATCACCAGAGGCCATCAACATGCCCCATGCCCCCTGCTGCCGCCGGAGGCATTCCCGGACACGCGCCCCGACCGGGCGGAGCGCCGGGCCGTGGACCGCATTCCCGACCACGAGACCGGCCCGAACAGCCGTTCCGTGCGGGCGCAGCTGGCGTCGAGTTGCGCCGGCTGGCCAGAGCCGCCCAACGCGCAGGAGTTCTACGCGGCCGTGCGAGCGCCGCAACCAAGCGTTCGCCAATGCGCCATCGTCTGCGCGTGGGCGCGGGAGGCCACGTCCGGCGAGGTGATGCGAGGCTGGTTGGAAGAGGCGTACACGTGGCCCATCCTCGTCGCAGCCCTGCACCGCGCCAACGCCGGCCATCGCGCACTCAACGAACTGCTGAACGGATTCGCCAAGGCCGAGTGGATGCCGGATCGCGCACCGACCCAGTAGGTGGATCGGTGCTGCCGTGATCGCGGATCAAGGCGGTTCAACACCGCTCGAACGGACCCAGTGCAGTCTATCCACCAACCTCCGGTATGGAGAGCGCCCTACAGATCTTTCCAGCGAGGAAATTGGGAACCTCGACATGTCGTGGCACTGCTTCCACGACGCCGGTATTGGGATTGGCCCATAGGGAGTGGGCTGAACCCTCGCGCTTCAGATAGCATCCGTGATGCCGGAGATGGCGCAGCAGAGCTCGCCGCTTCACCCCACAGCAACCGTGTCTCGCTCCGCATCGTCGGGGAGGCCACGGAATGCGTCCTCCCGACGGTCGCGAAAGATCAAATCGATCGCGTGCGCCAAACTCGCGCGCGCTTCGTCCTTGGAGAGACCTTGGCCGTTTGCGCCCGGCACTTCCGGACAGTACGCGACGTACCAGTCGCCATCCCGCTCCAAGATCGCCGTGAACGTGTTGCTCATCAGTGGCATCTCCCTGCACGAGAGTGCAACTTTAGCACCTCGCCAACGCGCTGCTCTGCTCAGTCCGGTCAAATTGCCATCACCACTGGGCCGACGATGGCAGTTGGCCGCCGCAAGAACACGCCGAGTCCGTCGCCTGCGCTAGAATCACCAGCGCAATACCGAGGGAGAACACCCCATAGACCCGTGGTACAAAGTCGTCGCCCTGCGCGAGGAGGTGCGCGAGGGGCGGTCGTTCAGCCCGGACGAGTTCGCCATCGCCTTGGAGCAGGTGGTGGCGGGAACGGCGCCGAAGGACTATCGCGATCCGGCCGAGTTCTTCGCCCGCACCTGCTTCACGCGGGCGCTCAGCGAACACGCTGGCATGGTGCTGCGGCGGCTGGCCGGGCAGACGGCGAACACGGCGCCGGTGCTCACCCTCATCACCCAGTTCGGCGGCGGCAAGACGCACACGCTTGCGTCGCTGTACCACATCGCCAGCGCCGGGGCGAAGGCGTCCGAACTGCCGGGCGTGGCGAACCTGCTGCGCCAAGCGGGCGTGGCGCAGGCGCCGAAGGCCCGCGTCGGCGTCTTCGTCGGCAATGCGTGGGATCCCGCCGAGGGCCGCGAGAATCCGTGGATCGATCTGGCGCGGCAGCTGGCCGGCGCGAAAGGCGTGGAAGCGCTCGGCAGCGCCGCCAAGACCTCGCCGCCGGGAACGGAATCCCTCGCCAGAGTCTTCGCCGCCGTGGATGCCCCCGTGCTGCTGCTGTTCGACGAGGTGCTGAACTTCGTCAACCGCCATCGCAACCTGGCGGAGAGCTTCCACGCCTTCATCCAGAACCTCACCGTTGCCGTCACCGGCGCTTCCCATGCCGCCGCGGTCATCAGCCTGCCGCGCAGCCAGGTGGAAATGACGGACTGGGATCAACAGTGGCAGGAACGCATCACCAAGGTGGTGCGGCGGGTGGCGCGGGATCTCATTGCCAACGACGAATCGGAGATCAGCGAAGTGGTCTGCCGCCGCCTGTTTCAGGACCTGGGCAAGCCGCGCACGCGCAAGAAAGTGTCCAAGGCCTACGCGGACTGGTGCTTCGAGCGCACGGCGCGGCTGCCGGCCGAGTGGCTGGCGGTGGATACGGCAACCACCGAGGCCAAGGCGCGGGAGTTTCTGCGCGGGCGCTTCGAGGCGTGCTATCCCTTCCATCCCGCCACGCTGTCGGTGTTCCAGCGCAAGTGGCGGGCGCTGCCGCAGTTCCAGCAAACGCGAGGAGCGCTGGCGATGTTGGCGCAGTGGGTTTCCTGGGCCGCCCGCGAACACTTCCAACGGGCGCGCACGGAACCGCTGGTGACGCTCGGCTCGGCACCGCTGCACGTGCCGGAGTTTCGCGCCGCCGTGCTGGGGCAGCTGGCGGAAGCGCGGCTCGATTCCGCTATCGAAGCGGACATCGCGGGGTCGCTCTCGCACGCGCAGTCGCTGGATGCCGACGCCACCGGCGCTCTGCGCGACATTCATCGGCGGGTGGGCACCGCCATCCTGTTCGAGTCCTCCGGCGGCCAGGTGGACAAGGTGGCGCATCTGCCGGAGTTGCGCTTTGCGCTGGGCGAACCGGCGGTGGACACCACCACGATAGACAACGCCGCGACGGCGCTGGAGGCCGCGAGTTTCTTCCTGCGCAAGGTCGGCACGGACGGCTATCTGGTTCACCACCAGGCCACGCTCAAGAAGGTGGTGAGCGATCGCCGCGCCTCCTTGGACGAGGAAACGGAGGTGAAGCCGGCGATTCGTGAGCTGGTGGAGGCGGGCTTCAAGGCCGGCGCAACGACGCCCATCGTCTTCTTCCCCGCCGAGAGCGCAGCGGTGGCGGATTCGCCTCGGCTGGCGCTGGTGGTGCTGGACCCCGAGAGCGAGTGGTCGGACGACGCCGGCCTGCTGGCGCGCATCGGCGAATGGACGCGCATCCGGGGCAAGTCGCCACGGCTGTATCCCGGTTCGCTGGTGTGGTGCGCGCGGCAGCCCGGCAACGGGCTGCGCGAGAAAGTCGAGCTCATGCTGGCGTGGCAGCGGGTGGCGAAGGAGTTGGCCGATGGCGTGCTCGGCGCCGAGTTTGGCCGCGCCGAACGCGACGAAGTGCGCTCGCGCCTGAGCGCGGCCAAGGAAGCCGCCGCGGAGGAAGTGTGGGCCAGCTACCGCTTCGTGGCGCTGCACGACGGGGAGCAGGCACACGGGCTGAAGATCATCGACTTGGGCGCCGGCCACTCGAGCGCCAGCGACACCCTTGCCGGGCGGGTGATCGCCGCCCTCAAGGCCGAAGCGCTGCTGAACGAAAGCGTCGGCGCCGGCTATCTCGAACGGCATTGGCCGCCGGCGTTCAAGGAGAGCGGCGCCTGGCCCCTCACCAGTTTGCGGCAGAGCTTTCTGGACGGCTCGCTGACCCGGCTGAGCGATCCCGACGCCGTGCTGCGGCGGCAGATCGTCGACTTCGTCGGGCGCGGAGATTTCGCCTTGGCCTCCGGCGTGGGAACGGACGGCGGCTTCGAGCGGCTGTGGCATGCCGAGGCGATTGCGCCCGAAGAGGTGGCTTTCGAGCAGAACGTGTTGCTGGTGACGAAGGCGAGGGCCGAACGGTTGGCGCCGGACCCCGGCCAAGAACCAGAACCCGCAGCTCCTGCGACAACCACTGCGCCCGTCCCACCCGAACCGCCGTCGTCGCCACCGTCGGGAACCGCCGCCCCAAGCGCCAGCGGCGTGGCAACCATTCGCCTCAACGGCACGATTCCGCCGGAAGTGTGGAACCGCTTCGGCACCAAGGTGCTGCCGAAGCTGCGCTCGGGCAGCGCTTTGCAGGTGGACGTGGACGTGTCGTTCGGCTTGGACGCGAAATTGGCCGCTGCCGCGATTGAGGATCTGAGGCAGGCGCTGGACGACTTGGAGATAGGCGCCAACGTAACCGTGGGGCGAATTCCTGCGCCTGACGGCGGCGACTAGCCCTCGCAGAGGTCCAGTTCCGTCAGAAACGCCGCCGCCGGCTCGACGCGCAGGCCGTCAGGGAAGGACGCGGCATCCGTCAGCGCCCCCACCACCTGTACGCGCCGCAGTCGCTCGCTGGCGAAGAACCGGCGCAAGTGGCGGGACGGATTGGCCTCGGCCCACTTGACCTCGACGAGCTGCCACGGCTGGCCGTCCTTGAGGATCAGAAAGTCCACTTCGCGTCCATCGCGATCGCGAACGTAGTGCAGAGCGATGTCCTGGCCCGCGGCATCCTGGGCGCGCTGCGTTTCCTTCAACAAGGCGCAGGCGACGAGGTTCTCCAGGCGTGCGCCGTCGTCGCCAGCGGGCATGGCGCTGTCGTAGAAGTAGTACTTCGGCGCCTTCAGCAGAGACCGCGCGACGTTTCGATGCCAGGGTGCGATGCGGAACACGACGTAGAGATTCTCCAGCAGCCGCAGCCAGTTCTGCACCGTGTTGCGGCTCTTCTGCAGATCCCGAGCCAGCGAGTCCGCGGAGAGGGGGCTGCCGACTCGGTGCCGCAGCAGCTCGATGAGCGTCTCGATGGATTGGATGTCGCGCACCGCGGACAGGGCGAGCATGTCCTCCCGCAGGATGACGTCCACATGCGAGCGCCGCCAGCGCCGATACCAGCGCTCGGAACCGCGCAGGAACGGCTCCGGGAAGCCGCCAACGCGCAGCAGTCCGTCAAGGGCCTCGGCCGCGCCGGCTCCCGCGCTCGCCACGGCTTCCTTCAGGTCCAGGGGATGCAGGCGGTAGTGGAAATGGCGGCCTGCCAGGGAGTCTCCTGTTTGCCTGAAGGCGGCGAGGCGGGCGCTGCCGGTGACGAGCAGCGCTGGCGGCAGCCCTTCGACGTCGTAGATGCCCTTCAGCCACGCCTTCCAGCCCTGCATCTTGTGCAGTTCGTCGAAGACCACCAGCGGCTTGCGCCTGTCCCACGCCTTCTGCCGCAGCAGCGTCCGGTGTTCCGCCAGATCGTGGTTCAGGTACTGGTCGTTGGCGTCGATCATGCGGGAGAGCGTGGTCTTGCCGCACTGCCGCGGGCCGGAGACGAGGACGATCTTCTCCCGCAGGTCCTCGGCGATGGCTTGGTGCAGATATCTGTGGACGGCCGCCATTCTGGCTATTTGTCAGCCAGCTCACGAAAAGTCAAGGCATTTCGTGAGTCGACTGACGAAATGCCTTGCGCGAACGGAACCAATGCGGCTACTTGCCGGCGCCCCTCGCGAGCCGTTGCGTAGGCCACCGCGAGCAGCATCAGCGCCAGCGCCGGCAGCCGCTGCAAGCAGCACCCGTGGTTGCATGTGCCTACGTGTCGTGCTACGGTTTGTGCCTACAGTTGGATGCATCATGATGAAAGCAGTCAGCGTACGACAGTTGAAGAGCAACCCGTCCGCCGCGCTGCGGGATGCGCGCGAGCAGCCAGTCATGGTTCTGAATCGCCATCAACCGGAGGCATTGCTGGTACACCTCAGCGACGATTCGCTGCTCGCCGAACCAGGCGTTCGCTTGGCACTGGCGGTAGCGCTCTACAGGGACGAGAGTCTGTCGTTGGGCCGCGCCGCGGAGTTCTCCAGGCGAACGCTGGCAGAGTTCATCGAGCACGTCTCTCGACTAGGCATACCGGTGGTACGGGGAGCAAACACCATACGCGACGACATGGAGGCCCTTGAGGAATGGCTAGGGTAGAGACGTAGAATTTATTTTTCTGCTTTTTCTTGAAGATCAACACCATCCATCGGACAGTCAGATCGAACAGAAAGGGCGATTAGACCAACACGGAAGGAAGAAACATGAAGAAAGACGTAACGGGGCGACCTCGCCCCCAGCCCGTTCTTGACGCCAGCGTGGCAATCGGCCTCTCCAAAATCGGTAGGCTCAGCCTGCTCCAGAAGATATTCGGCAAGGTCGCAGTCGCCGAAACGGTACTTCACGAAGTGCTGGCCAAAGAGGGTTTACCGGGCGCACCAGAGGTCAAGGAGGCGACAGACGCCGGTTGGGCGGAGGTGGTCGCCGTGGAAACGGATCCGAGCTTCTCGAACTTGGGCGCAGGCGAAGCCGCAACATTGACGTACGCGCGCAAAACGGGCGCACCGGCCCTGCTGGACGACAAGGTTGCCCGTTCCCACGCTTCGACGCATCAGCTGCGCGTCTTCGGCACCGCCGGCGTACTCATCGCTGCGAAGCGCAAGGGCTTCGTGGACGTGATTGCACCGTTGCTCGACGAACTGCGGAAGCGCAGCTTCCACCTATCCGACAGTGTCGTTCAGGACGCGTTGGCCGAGGCCGGTGAGCGCCGTAGCGACAAATCCGGGTGAATTTTCTCGCGGCGTTTCGCGGCTCCGCCTGCCACACCAATCTGTGCCGCCATCACCTCCACCGAGCCGAGGCCGCCATCACTCCAGATGCGGCTTCCGCTGGCGTACAGGCCGAGCACGTTCAACACGGCCGACCCACGCCTTGCGGCGCAAGACCAATGCGGCTACTTGCCGACTTCCCTCGCGAGCGTTGCGTAGGCCACCGCGAGCAGCATCAGCGCCAGCGCCGGCAGTGCCGCGAGCAGCACCGTGGTCCAGCCGAAGCCGTGCAGCAGGGCCCCGGCCGAGAGGCTTGCCAGCGCCGAGACGCCGAAGACGCTGAAGTCGTTCACCGCCTGGGCGCGGAAGCGCTCCGCAGGCCGGTAGGCGACCACCAGCGCCGTCGTGCCGCCCACGAACAGGAAGTTCCAGCCGACGCCTAGGACCACCAGCGCCCACCAGTAGTGCATGACGGCGCGACCGGAAAGGCCAATCGCCACCGTCGCCAGCATGGCCAGAGTGCCGGCCGCCATCAGCTTGTGCGCCCCGAAGCGGCCGATCAGAAACGCCGAAGCCAGCGACGGCAGGTACATCGCCACCACGTGGGCTTGGATCACGCCGGCGGTGTCGGCGAGGCCGTGCCCGTCCTCTACATGCATGGCAATCGGCGTGGCCGTCATGATGAACACCATCGCGCCCTGGCCGATCACGCCGGCCAGCACGGCCACCAGGAAGCCTCGCTGGCGCACCACGGCGGCCAAGGGCCTGGCGGGGGCGCTGTCGGCCGTCGCCGGGCCGCCAACGCGGTCGTCTCGACTGCAAGCCAGGAGCCCGGTGGCCGCCGCATAGCATGCGGCCAGCGCCAGCAAGGCGCCCTGGTAGGGCACCGCCGGCGTCCAATCCGGGCTGCGGGTCGCCAGTTCCGGACCCAGCAAGGCGCCGCCGATGGAACCGAGCAGGATGATGGACACCGCAGCGCCGGCCCGTTCGCTGGCGACGCTCTCGGCCGCGGCGAAGCGCAGCTGGGCGCCGAACGCCAGGGTCGCCCCGATCAGGCCGCAGGCGAAGGCGAACAGGGCGAAGCTGGCGATTTCCAAGGCCCACGCCCCAAGCAGCGCTCCGGCAATCGCCAGGCAGCCGCCGGCGACGAAGCCGAGGCGTCGTCCAACGCGCTGCATCAGCAACGCGGCAGGCACCGTGGCCGCCGCGGTGCCCACCACCATGAAGGAGAGCGGCAGCGTGGCGAGGGCGGGATCCGGCGCGATCTCGCTGCCGACGATGCCGCCGAGGGTGACGATCAGAATCGTGCCGGAGGTGAAGACCAGCTGCGCCAAGAAGTACAGCGCGAGATTGCGCAACGGCATCGCTGGCGACACTCGGTTCTTGGAGGGGGCGCTCCGCCCCTAGTATTCCGTCACGATTCAATTTGGGGGTAGAGACGCTTGAGTTTGGTGCGGGCGTTGTCGACGGTGTACTGCCAGTCGATGCCCGTTTGCCGTCTGTTCCTGTCCTCCGCCCAAGCGTGCGCTCGGACCCGAACCTCCTCCGTGCTGGCGATGCGGTCGCCGAGGGCCTGGCGTGTCAGGACGCTCAGTTCCGGCTCGGCCATGTTCAGCCAGCTGCCGTGCGCCGGGGTGAAGACCAGGTCCAGCCGCCGCGCGATGCGTCTCGCCTCGTCGGGAGGGAACGCGTCGTACAGGGAGCCGATGTCGTGGGTGTTCAGGTTGTCGCACACCAGCGTGATCCGCTCGGCGCCGGCGAAGCGCGGATGGTCGACCAGCCACCGCATCCGCGCGGCCCAGTCGGCCGCCGTCCGCCGCTCGGTCACCCGCACGCCGCGCCACGCGCCGAGCGGCTCGACGAACATCCACGCCACGCAGACGCCCTCGCGCACGTACTCGTGGTCCACGCGCTCCACGGCGCCGGGAGACATCGGGACCGGCGCCCGCGTTTCGGAGATCAGCTGCTTCGGCTGCTCGTCCATGCACACCACCGGACGCTTCGGATCCCGGGGCCGCCCGTACACCTCCAGAACCTCCTCCATCCGCGCCACGAACCGCCCGTCGCCTTTCGGAGGAATGCACCACATCGCCCGGCGCCACGGCTTCAAGTCGTTTTTTTTAGCGTCTGCCGCACCGTCTCGTGGCTGATCGACTCCACCACATCCAACTCCACCAGACGCTCCGCCAGCAGCCGCAGGGTCCAGCGCGACCGGCCGTCCGGCGCTTGCGAGCACGCCAGCTGCGCCAGCCGCGCCTCGCCTTCGCCGTCCAGCGCCCGCGCCCTCGGCGGCGTCGGCGGCCGCTTGCGCCGCAGCACCGCCAGCGGCCCGTCCTCCACCGCCGTCCGACGCCACCGGGCGATCGTGTTCTCGCTCGCGCCCACCGCCTCCGCGCACTCCTTGTCGGTCCATCCCGAACCGGAGGCCCCTTGGTCACACAGCAGCAGCGCCCGGGCGCGTTCCATCTTCCAACGCGCCACTCTCCGATTGCCTCTCCTTCCCTTCGCCACCCCCTCCAGCTCTTCCCGCTCCTCCGCCAACAGCTTCAACACATGCCTCTTGTGCATCCCGTCCTCCGTGACGAGTTCCAGCAACAGAAACATAGTAACCCACTACTTCAAAGTTGACGGAATACTAGTGGCGGACGCGGCAGGCGGCCCACCGCACCATGGAGGCGGCAGGCCGGCGCGGCGACAGTCTTGAAGTGCGATCCAAGGCGAGCAGTGCCCCGAAGTGCCAACGTTCGCTCGAACTGGGCCTTGGTGTGTCGCCCATTCGGCTAAGGTAAGCAGGGGCAGCCCTTCCCTTAGAACTCCGCGTTGCCGCAAGTCATGGTCAGCCAATCTCTGCGGTTTGTGTTGCTCCACGATCCGTCTTGGAAGTAACGCTCGGTGCGGCTTATCTCAATGCCATTCCCATACCACAGCGTCAAGCGGTTGGCACCGGGGTTCCGCATCGGCGGCGGTTGGGGCAGCCCGTGGCCCGCTGCGAATTCCACCAGTGCCAATCCCGATCTGTTCGTTTGGAACAAGGCGAGGCGTACTTCCTCATGCCTTAGCCAGCTAAGCACCCGGCGGACGTTCAACCTGAGATCGCCTCTTGCAAACTGCGCGTGGCGAGACTGTCCGCGGTGATTAATTTGTCCAACGAGAAGCGACCAAGCGTAGTCCCCTTGATGGTAGGGACCCGCCGCCTGCCCTTCCACGTAGAAGGCGAAGTGACCGTTGACGTGTTGGCCTCCACGGACGATGGACAGGAGCAATCGGTTGTGTTCGTCGTATCTGTTCGGCCCGTGCATCAACGCCGTTAGCAAGCCCGAGGCGTTGTCTCTGTCGCCCGGAACGTCCCATTGATGCTGCCGTTGGCAGACTTGCCAATCTTCGTCGGCCATCCACTGCGGCCGCAGGTCCACGAAGCGCCTTGCTTCGTTCACGTTGTTCGGCCAAAGGTAGAACCGGGCAGGGTTGTAGGCCCGGTGCATCACGTGGCACTCAAGGGAGTTCTCTTGGGGGGCGCACGCGCTCTCCGCCCACGTCGGCAACTGCGCCTTTGCTGGTACTGCAGATAGGGCGAGGACGACTACCAAATTCAGCAGTGCTCTCATGTTGGTGTCTCCCGTTCGGTTGAAGCGGTTGAAGGTGCCGCCCCTAGAACTCCGCGTTGTCGCAATTCATCGTCAGCCAATCGCTGTGGGTTCGGGGAGTCCAACGTCCGTTTTGGAAGAGTCTTGTCCGCGAAATACCACCCCATATTATCAAGCGATTGGTGCCGGCATTCCGTATCATCGGCGGTTCTGGCAGCCCGTGGTCCTCTGCGAAGCTCCGTGCTGTTGTGGAGTCACGTAGTCCCTGGAACAAGGCGAGGCGTACTTCTTCGTGCCTTAGCCAGCCAAGCAAACGGCGGACGTTCAACCTTATGTCACCTTTTGCAAACCACGCGGGACGATACTGCCTTAAAGGGTTGCCAGCGTATGTAAGGGGTCCCGCATGGATCGACCAAGCCTCCACATGGTTGAAACCGACGCCATCGCTTCGATGGTAGGGCCCCGCCTGCCCTTCTATGTAGAAGGCGAAGTGGCCACTGGCGTGTTGGCCCCCGCGGAAGATGGACAGGAGCAATCGGTTGTGTTCGTCGTATCTGTGCGGCCCGTGCATCAACGCCGTTAGCGCATCCGAGGCGTTGTCTCTGTCGCCCCGGACGTCCCATTGATGCTGCCGTTGGCAGACTTGCCAGTCTTCGTCGGCCATCCACTGCGGCCGCAAGTCCAAGAAGCGCCTTGCTTCGTTCGCGTTGTTCGGCCAAAAGTAGAACCGAGCAGGGTTGTAGGCCCGGTGCATCGCGTGGCACGCAAGCGAGTTCTCTTGGGCGCACACGCTCTCCGCCCATGTCGGCAACTGCGCCCTTGCCGGGACCGCAAGGATGACGAGGACGACGATTGCGAGCGTTTTCATGTTGTGTGTCAGCCGTCCGGCTCCGGCACCGCGTACACCCGCACCGCCGTATCGTGGAACACGCCTGTTCCTTCCATCCCTGTCAAGGAGCGCTCCTCAGCCGTCCGGATCCGGCACCGCGTACACCCGCACTGCCGTATCGTGAAACAGGGCGGATTTCTCCGCCTCGGAGAAGCCTTGCGTCAGGCGCTTGAAGGAGTTCCACAGCGTTCGGTAGGAGCAGCTCGCCTTGTCCACCGGGAAGTTGCTCTCGAACATGCAGCGCTCCACGCCGAAGCAGTCGATCATGTGCAGGTAGTAGTCCCTGGTGGCCGCGACGAGTTCCTCGGAGGTGGCCGGGCGGGCGTTCTTGTGGAAGCCGAAGCCGTTGATGGGCATCACCAGGCCGCCCAGCTTGGCAACCACGTTGCGGCAGCCGGCCAGCGCCGCCACATGGTCCTTCCAAACCGGGAATATCTCCGCCCGCTTGCCGGCGTAGGGGCCGATGCCCAGCGGCCCGCCGAAGTGGTCGAAGACGATGGGCTGCTCCGGGAACGCCCGGGCCAGCGCGGTGAGCTCGGGTATCTGCGGGTGGTACAGCCAGGCATCGAAGGTCATGCCACGCTTGCCGAGCTCGGCGAAGCCGGCGCGGAAGGCGGCGTTCGCCATCATGCCCGGGAACGGGCTGGTGTGGGAGTTGCGCACGGCGCCGCTGGCGTCCCAGCCGGCGGCGTGGCGAATGCCGCGAAAGCGCGGGCTGGCGGCTGCATGGGCGTCGAGCACGGCGCCCGCCTCGGCGCCGAGGTTCAAGTCCGCGTAGCCGACGATGGCGGCGCAGACGCGGCTGGCGCCGTAGCCGCCGCTGGCGCTCATCGCCGCGACGCCGTTCACGAACTCCGTCTCCCCCACCGGGCGCAGTGGCGCCGGGCCGCCCTCCCGGTACATGGCGCCGCACTCCATGAACACCGTGGACGCCACGTTGTGGCCGCTGCCGACGTCCGCCAGCAGCTCGTCGAGCAGGTAGCGGCTGCCGGGGTGGTCCCACAGGTGGTGGTGGGGATCGCAGATGGGGCGCGCCGGTTCCAGCACGTCCTCCTGCACCTGGGCGAGCCACTGCTCGCGTTCTTCGGCGTTCACGTCGACGAATCCCGGCGTCCTGGACACCGCCCAACCGTATCACGAGGCCGGCGGCGAGGTTTGCGGCGCCGCCCTGCCGGCCAGCGCCACCAGCAGCAGCACCGGCAAACCCAGGAGAGCCGCGCCCAGGAAGAACCACTGGTAGCCGAAGCCGTCCACCACCTGCCCGGAGAAGCCGCCGAGCAGCTTTGGAAACAGCGTCATCAGGGAGCTGAAGATGGCGTACTGCACGGCGGTGAACTTGAGGCTGGTGAGGCTGGAGAGGTAGGCGATGAAGGCCGCGCTGGCGAGGCCGGCGGTGAGGTTGTCCGCGCCGATGACGACGTACAGCAGCGGCAGGTGGCCGGGCGCCTCGGCGAGGGCGATGAACAGCAGGTTGGTGGCCACGGTGAGCGCCGCGCCGAGCATCAGCACCCGCAGCGTACCGTAGCGCAAAGCCAGGTAGCCGCCCAGGAAGCCGCCGCCGATGGTCATCCAGATGCCGAACACCTTGGTGGCGGTGGCGATGGCTTCCTTGCTGTAGCCCATGTCGTAGTAGAAGACGTTGGCGATGACGCCGAGCACGATGTCCGAAACGCGGTAGAAGCCCACCAGCAGCAGGATCAGGAGCGCGGCCCGCCGCCCGTAGCGGACGAAGAACTCCCGCGCCGGCGCCACGTAGGTCTCCACCGCCATCTCCCGGCGGACGAGACCGCCGGCAACGCCGGCGGCGCCGACCGCAAGCGCCGTGGCCAGCGCCGCCGCCAGCCGCAGCGCCGCCGCCAGGAAGCCGGCAACGGGCTCGCCGAGCACCGCCAGCGCGCCTTGGATCCGATCCGCCAGCCCGGCCGAGGCGAGCAGCGCCGCCACGAAGGCCCCCGCCACCAGCGCGAAGAGCAGCAGGAAGCGGGCGTAGTCCGCCGCGCCGTGGAAGTAGGACGACGCCTGCCGCCGCTGCGGTTCGGACACCGCCAGCGTGGTTGCGACGCCGACCAGCATCGCCGCCGCCATGCCGAGGTAGGTCCACCGCCAGGCGGCGAACAGGTAGGCGTCCGCGCTGCTGCCGAGGCCGGCCGCCATGTACAGCGCGAGGGCTCCGGCCACCAGCATGCCGCCGCGATAGCCAGCCACGTAGGCGGAGGAAAGCAGCGCCTGCATGGCTACCGGGGCGGCTTCGATGCGGTAGGCGTCGATCACGATGTCCTGGGTGGCGGAGGAGAAACCCAGGGCCACGGCCGCCACGGCCATCGCCGCAAGCCCGGCTTCGGTGGCGGGATCGCAGTGCGCCATCATCGCGATGGCGCCGATCACGGCTAGCTGCGACGCCAGCAGCCAGCTGCGCCGCTGGCCGAGGCGTTCGGCGAGGCCCGGCAGCGGCAGCTTGTCGATCAGCGGCGCCCACACGAACTTGAAGGAGTAGCCGAGGGCCGCCCAGCTGAAGTAGGTGACCTGCGCCCGCTCCACCCCGGCCTCACGCAGCCACAGCGACAGCGTGGCGAAGATCAGCAGCAGCGGCAGGCCGGAGGAAAACCCCAGGCACGCGAGCGCCGCTACCTTGGGGTGCAGATAGGCATTCAGCGTGGCGACGCCTTCCGCCGCGGGCACCGTTTCGCTGGCCGCGCCGGCCATGCGGGATTCGCTCCGGCCGAACGCGCCGCCGCTCCGGCCGTCAGTAGGCGACGACGGAACGGATCGGATCCGGGTACTCAGCGGGCGACGGGCCGGGTGACAACGGGGCTGCATGAGTGTGAACCTTAGGCCATCGCCGCAACCGCAGGCAAATCGTGCCCATCCCTAGCCGCCTGCCCCGGTACGCCGCACTTCCAACGTGGACCGCTATCCGGTGGAACCTGGCCCACGCTGCAGGCTCTCGTCCACGCGGCCGCCACCACTTCGCAACGCCGATCAGATGGCCGGGCGCCTCGCCGCGAGGGGTGCATGGCTCACCGGCCGCGTCCAATGGCGAGCGGAGAGACCAGGTGAACCAACGGGGAGCAAGCTTGTCCAACCAGATATACCGTGCTTCGTAGAGGTTAGAACTATGGAGAACCGGAACGTAAAGCTGCTGCTAGCGGCACTCGTCGTTGCGCTGTTCGTACCGGAGGACCTGTGGCTGGGACACGGGCTGCGGTTTGGGCCCGCTTTCGCCGACGACCCCCGTCAAGAGCGTGGCACCGAGCAGCGCTCGGAGAGGGAACGCGACTACTGGATGGACGCCTTCGGCCCCGCAGTGGCGTTGGAGAACGGCGAGGACCTCGAGGCGCGTCTCGATCACATCCAGCGCTACGAGGAACTGGACGGGATATTCTCCGAAGCCTTGGCTCGGGAGGCTGGCTTGGAGTCTCCTGGGCTTTGGGAACTCCACCCGGACATCCATTTCTTCCGCACCGTTCTCACGCAGACCGCGCTAAACGGCGAAGCCGCCTGCGACGACAGACGGAAGTGCGCCGCGCTGGAAGCCAGCGGCCTGGCACCTACAACCACGATTGAGGTCGCGGCGTGTTCGTGGACGCAGTCCTGCGAGCGCCAGCACATCGAGACCATGTCTAGCTGCGCTGAGATTCTGAACAGCCGTTGTCGTTCCGTTGCGGAAGTGTTCTGCAGGCGCATGCGCCGACAAGCGTATGATCTCTGCGTAGACGTTGCTTCCTGCCAACTCGACTGCTGCCTCGGTTATTGCAGCGGCACGAACTGCGCGACGTGGGCCGCAAACGACAAGACTGGTGTGAAGTGTACGGACTGCACTCCGCCGACGTTGCCGCCTGGATAAGAGGGCCGGACAGGAGAATGAGGAGAAGGGCGGCCGGCGCGAACGTGCCGCCCGTTCCTGTGCCGGTGTGCGAGCGAAACGGCAGCTGCTCGGTGCCTAGGCGAGAGCCTACTGGCTTGTCGTCGATCATCACCGGCAGCGCCCCCATGTGGCGGTCGGACAAGGCGGCAGCCATCGACGTGGCCACCGGCGCCGGCGCACCTATGGCGAGCTGAACGACCGCTCGAACTAGCTGGCGCAGCTGCTGTGGCAGCGCGGCCTACGGCGCGCGACCACATCGCCGTTTTCATGGAGAACAACCTCGCGTACTTCGACGTGGTGTGTGCGGACGTGGTGTGTGCGGCGTTCGCTCCGGTCTCTACCTCACCACCGTCAATCGGGCTCTCACCGTCGCGGTCTCGGCGAGGTCGTGCCTGTCTTGGACGTGCATGGCAATCGGCACCGGCCGTCAGTAGACGACGACGGAACGGATCGATTCTCCCGCGTGCATCAACTCGAAGGCGCGGTTGATGTCGGCGAGGGGGAGGGTGTGGGTGATGAGATCGTCGATGTTGATCTTCCCGTCCATGTACCAGTCGACGATCTTCGGCACGTCCGTGCGGCCCTTGGCGCCGCCGAACGCGGTGCCCCGCCACACCCGCCCGGTGACCAGCTGGAACGGGCGGGTGGCGATCTCCTGCCCGGCGCCGGCGACGCCGATGATGACGCTCTCGCCCCAGCCCTTGTGGCAGCACTCCAGCGCCTGGCGCATCACCTCCACGTTGCCGATGCACTCGAAGGAGTAGTCGACGCCGCCGTCGGTCATGTCCACGATGGCCGCGGCGGCGTCGTCCACGTCCCCGGGGTTCACGAAGTCCGTCATGCCGAAGCGTTCCGCCAAGGTGCGCTTGCCGGCGTTCACGTCCACGCCGATGATCCGATCCGCGCCGGCGATGCGGGCACCCTGGATCACGTTCAGGCCGATGCCGCCGAGGCCGAACACGGCCACGGTCGCCCCGGGTTCCACCTTGGCGGTATTCATCACCGCGCCGAGGCCGGTGGTGACGCCGCAGCCGATGTAGCACACCTTGTCGAAGGGCGCGTCCGGGCGGATCTTCGCCAGCGCGATCTCCGGCACCACGGTGTGGTTGGCGAAGGTGGAGGTGCCCATGTAGTGCAGGACGGTCTCGCCGCCGCGGGAGAAGCGGGAGGTGCCGTCCGGCATCAGGCCCTGGCCCTGGGTGGCGCGGATGGCGCCGCACAGGTTGGTCTTGCCGGAGGTGCAGAACTTGCACTGGCGGCACTCCGGCGTGTAGAGGGGGATCACGTGGTCGCCGACGGCCACGCTGCCGACGCCGGGGCCGACGTCCACCACCACCCCGGCGCCTTCGTGCCCCAGGATGGCCGGAAACAGGCCCTCCGGGTCCGCGCCGGAGAGCGTGTAGGCGTCCGTGTGGCAGACGCCGGTGGCCTTGATCTCCACCAGCGCCTCGCCCTCCTTGGGGCCGTCGAGACGCACCGCGTCTATGGCCAGCGGCTCGCCGGCGGCGTAGGCGATGGCGGCTTGGGTCTCCATGTTCTCTGCTCCGCTTCCTTGGCTACTCAGCTAAGAAGATGCCTCAAAAGCGACGGTCAGCGGGCTGGTGCGGCATGGGGCCAACCACCGGCCCGGTTCGCCGCCTACGGCTCGTGCTTCGCCTCCGCCGCCACCAGCACCGGCCGCACCGCGTCGCGCCAGATGTCGTAGCCAGCGTCGTTCATGTGCAGGCCGTCGGCGACGAAGATGTCCGGCCTGGGCTCGCCGGCGTCGTTCAGCATCGGCGTCGCCACGTCTATGAGGACGAGGCGCGGGTCCGCCGCGGCCCGCTTCGCGAAGCCGGCGTTGGTGGCCTGCATGACGCCCCACAGGTGCCAGCGCGCCAAACTGGGCTTCACCGCTAGGATGTAGATGCGCGTCTTCGGCAGCGCCGCGTGGACGGCTGCCGCGAAGGCGTCGAAGTGGCGGAGGATCTCGGCCGGCGTAGCGCCGAGGGCGGCATCGTTGTCGCCTTCGTAGAGCAGCACGGCCCGGGGCGAGTGGCGCAGCACCAGCTCGGCCACGAAGTGGGAGACGTCCGCCATGTTGCTGCCGCCGAAGCCCCTGGGCACGACGGCGAGCGGCGCCAGATCCTCGGCGATGCGCCGGTGCCAGCCGCGCATGCTGGAGCTGCCGACGGCCACGACGGCGCCCGCCGCCGGCGCGTCTTCGGCCTCGAATGCGTCGATGGCCCCTCGGTAGCGCTCCGGATCCGGGTACTCGGCGGCGAGCGCCGGCAAGGCCGCGGCCAGCAGGGCCGCCACCGGAACGGCAGTGCGCCACGGGGCGCGCGGGCGGCAGGCCGGGTGACAGCGGGGCTGCATGAGTGTGAACCTTAGGCCATCGCCGCAACCGCAGGCAAATCGTGCCCGTCCCTGCCGCCCCCTGGCTGCATCGCGTTCCCCTGGTCGCCACGCTGCGTTCGTACCGGCGCGAGGATCTGCCCCGGGACGCCGTGGCCGGGCTGGTGCTCGGCGTGGTCACGGTGCCGCAGGCGGTGGCGTACGCGTTCCTGGCCGGGCTGCCCGCCGAGGCTGGCCTCTACGCCTGCCTGGCGCCGATGGCCATCTACGCTGCGCTCGGCTCGTCCCGGCAGGTGGTGGTGGGCCCGGTGGCGGTGGCGGCCTTGATGGTGGCGGCCACGGTGGGCCGGTTCGCCACGCCGGAAACCCAGGACTACGTCGGCGTCACCGCGGTGCTCAGCCTGGAGATCGGCCTGGTGCTGTGGCTGCTGCGGCTGGGGCGGATGGGCAGCATCGCCAAGCTCATCAGCCATCCGGTGATCGCCGGCTTCGTCAACGCCGCGGCGCTGCTCATCGTGCTCAGCCAGCTGCCGGCGCTGCTGGGGCTGGAGGGCGCCGGGCCGCGGCCAGACCTGTCCGATCTCTCCGGCGGCTTCGATGCCACCGCCTTGGCCATTGGCGCGGCGAGCCTCGCGGTGCTGGTGCTGCTGCGCCGTTTCGGCCGCGCCTGGTTCGGCGGAAGCGAGGCGCTGGCCAGGGTCGGACCGATGGTGGTGGCCGCGGGGGCCACGGCCGCTGTCGCCTGGTTGGGGCTGGCGGTGCCGACGGTGGGCGCCGTGCCGGCGGGCCTGCCCTCCTTCGCGCTGCCGTCCCTGGACGCCGCGCTGTGGTGGCGGCTCGCCCCCCACGCGGCGCTGATCGCCGCGGTTGCCTATGTGGAGACGTTCGCCGTCGGCAGTACGCTGGCCGCCCGCCAGCTGCGGCGCGTGGACGGCGATCAGGAACTCCTCGCGCTGGGCGCGGCCAACGTCGGCGCCGCGTTCTGCGGCGCCTGCCCGGTGGCCGGCAGCTTCACCCGTTCCAGCGTCAACGAGGCCGCCGGGGCGCGAACGCAGGTGAGCTGCCTCGTCTGCGCCGCCGTGGTGCTGGCGACGCTGCTGTGGCTGACGCCGCTGTTCGCCTCTCTCCCCCATGCGGCGCTGGCGGCCATCGTCGTCGTCTCCGTATGGAGCTTGGTGGACTTCCGGTCCCTGCGCCAGCGTTGGCGGTTCCACCGTGCGGATGTGATCGCTCACTTCGCTACGCTGCTCGGCGTACTGGCGATGGGCGTGGAAGCGGGCCTGCTGCTCGGGGTGGGCGTCTCGGTCGCTCTGTTCCTGCGCCGCTCCGCGGCCCCCCACATCGCCGTGCTCGGCCGCCTGCCCGGCACGCCGCACTTCCGCAACGTGGACCGCTATCCGGTGGAAACCTGGCCCACGCTGGTGGCGGCCCGAGTGGACGAGAGCCTGCACTTCGCCAACGCCGATCAGGTGGGGACGCGCCTCGCCGCCTTGGCGGAACGCGAGGGCGTCCGCCACCTGCTGCTGGTGATGAGCGCCGTGAACTTCGTGGACGCCTCCGGCCTCGCCATGCTCGAACGCCTGGCCGGGCGCCTCGCCGCGGGGGATGTCGCCCTGCACCTGTGCGAAGTAAAGGGCCCGGTGCGGGACCAGCTGGAACACGTGGACCTGGGCGCATGGCTCACCGGCCGCGTCCACCGCACCGCCGACGAGGCCTGCAACGAGATCGCCGGCGCGGCTGGGGAGTGGGTGTGGCGGGAGGCGGAGGACGCAAGCGAATAGGCGGAACGAACGACAGGGCGGATGCTGCCGCGCTCTCGCTTCGATGCACGTCCCCGAACCCGACGGTACTGGTTATCGACGATGCTGCTTGAGAGCTCTCGCGGCTCCGCGCCTGGATGCCTTGGGGCGACGGCTGTCGATGTCCGCTTCAGCCGCCGCGCGGTGGCAGCTTGCCTACGCGCCTACGCGGCAGGCGGCGCGCTGCTCGTCGGCGTGGAGGAAGCGGGATCGTGTCCCTCGCCGATCCCGCTTCATCCCATGCCATCCCTACCACTTGTGTTCCCACTTGAACAGCAGTCCATGGCTGGGTTTGCCTAGACCCTCCTGGCGACTCAATTCCCAGCTGCCGCGGGTGCTTCCGGGCATGTCCAGAAGACCGCCGAAGCGCCAGGCCCGTTGCCCCATCGCCTGATAGGACAAGCCGCCTCGCAGCGTCAGCAGGCCAGCGTCTCTGCGCAAGCCGAGCCCGTAGCCCCACTCCAGGTCGAGCCGTTCCGAAGCCGTGCCCAGTCCAGCCTGCCGCTCCGTGCCGCGCAGCAGCGCTTCGTTGTTCAGCAACTCTCCAGCTCCGCCTGGATATGCGCCCCAAGCCGGCCTAAGCGCCAGGGAAAGGCCCTTGCCCTGAACGCCAGGGGCGAACTCCAGCGTCAGGCTCACCCCCTTCTCTTCAAGAGAGCGCTCGCTGTGAACGAGCAGATACTGTCCCTGCACGGCAACTCCGAGACCAAGACCGGCATGGCGGTAGTCCAAGCCGGCGCCGACTTCGGTGCCCCACCCGGCTTGCGCGTCGCCGCCGTCCCAGCGTTCCCCGAGTTCCAGATTCACGCCCAAGCGTCCCTGCTCGGATGCCATCAGTTCCGTGCGTCCCGCCAACGCCAACCGAACCCCCTGCGAGCGCGCGCTCAACGCTGGTTGCGCCTCGGTTCCCTCGGCTTCGCCCTCCATGAGCAATACGAAGGCGTCCGACTTGAGTTCCAGGTCCACCTTCCCCCAGTTGGCCAATGTCCTGTTGGCACCTACGGCCACCATGCTCAGGTCCAGATCGAGACTGCCCGTTGCATCCTGCTCCGTCTGCCCCGTCTGTCCGGGCTTCACGGCGTCCCGAAATTGCCCCTCGCCCCAGCCGACGCCCATCATGCTCCAAATCTCCAGTTTCTCGCTCAACTGGAAGTTGACGTACGGCAACACGCTGGTAAGGGACAGGTCCAGTTCTCCGGAAAAGTCCGAGAGCCCATAGCCGATTTCCCCGTCGCTGTGCGCCAGGGCCACGCCGGCGAACAGCCGCTCCCCGACCTTTGCGTCCATGCCCAGGTAGCTGGTCGCCGCTTCGCCACGAGAGGCCAGGCCAGTCGAAGGCTCTCCCGAAAAACGCCCGCTGGAAGCCAGGCCCCACAGCGACAGGTTCCAGCCCGCTTCTTCGCCTTCGCCGCCTCTTCCGCCCAGAGCCAGCTCGAAGGACGACTGCCGCAGGAAGTCGCCAAGGGAACGCTGGCTGCGGCGCCCTGGGCCGTGCGGGCCCAGTTCCGCAAGGTCTTGCACCTGCAAGCCAAGGGCTTGGACCGTCGAACCCCAGTCTTCCTCGAATGCCCCGGGTGTCTGCCGCCATCCCGCGAACTGGTGGGCAGGCAGTGCTTCCTCGTCGCTCGACAGGAGGTGCTGCCCCCCTAGAACCAACCGAGAACCACGGGCCGCTGGCATGCCCTCGAAGCGCCCGCCGATGGCGCTCATGGCATCCCGGGTCAAGGTGCGCCCGAAGCCTGCCAGAGACATCTCGAGCGCTCGATCACGCGCTTCCGCCACGTCGTCGTCTACGATTGTGCCTGCTGCCGCCGCCCGGCCCACTTTCGCGTTGACCGGGCTGCTGAGCCTCACCATGAAGGTCTCGTCCGCTTCCGGCGTCCTGTCTCCGAGCAACAGCACGGACACCGTCAACTCCGTCTCGCCCGGCGCGAACCGCAGTTCGCCGCTGGTCGCCTGGTAGTCCGTTCCCGCGCTTGCGGTGCCGTCCTCGGTGGCGTACGCCACCGTTACCGGCCGCGACGCTGGCGGCGACAGCGTCACCGCGAACACGGCCTCGCCCGCGCCCTCCGGCGTCCGCGCGTCTGCCACCGAAAGCACCCTGCGCATCTGCGCCGCAGCGGTACGCCCGTTGCCGTCGTCGTCCAGAATGGTGGCCGTCGCCTTCGCCCTGCCGGACGCCAGGAGCGCACCCTCCGGTTCGATGATCTCGAGCTCGAAGGTCTCGTCCTCCTCCGCCAGGTCGTCGTCGATGATGGGCACCTGCACCTCCCGCCGAAGCGCCCCCGCCGGAAAGCTCAGTTCTCCGCTGCGGCGCTCGAAGTCCTGCCCCGCCCGGGCCGTCCCGTCCCGGGTGATGTAGGCCGCATACACCGAGCGAGGGCTGGGCGCGGACAGCGTGACCACGAAAGTCGCCATCGCGGCGCCGTCCTCGCCGCCGCCCTCCACCAGGCGGCCGCGGTGCTCCACCGCCAGAGAGACGGCGTCGTCGTCGAGGATCGTGCCGGTGGCGGTTTGGGCCCACCTCGACCTTGGACCGTCCCCAAGCACCACCTCGAACGTTTCGTCCATTTCCTGGTCGCGGTCGCCGATCACGTTGACGACTATCTGTCCCTCGGTCTTGCCCGGCGCGAACGTCAGCTCGCCGCTCGCGGCTTCGTAGTCCTCCCCGGCTCGGGCGGTGCCGTCCCGGGTCGTCCAAGGCACGGCGATCGGCTGCGGGCTTGGCGCGGACAGTTTCGCGGCGAACGCCATGGCCAGCATCCCTTCGTCGCCCTCCTCCGCGGCAGAGGGCGACAGCGACAGCATCAGCGTCGGGGAGTCGTTGTCGACGATGGTGCATATGGCCGTCAGCAGCTCGTCCGTCCCGCCACCCTGGTACCTCAGGACCACCTCGAAGGTCTCGTCCTGCTCCTGCTCCAGGTCGCCGATCACGGGCACCCAGATCGTCTGTGCCGTCTGCCCCGGCTGGAACGTCAGCACGCCGCTGCTGGCGTAGTAGTCCTTGCCGGCCTTGGCCGTGCCGTCGCGGGTTTCCCACCACGCCCGCACCGGCTCGGTGCTCGGCGGCTGCAGAAGGGCCACGAAGCCCGCCGACGGGTGGCCGCTGTCCGTTTCGCGGTGTACGGCCGCCGCCAGCTCCACTGTGCTCTGGTCCGGCACCGCATCGGTGTTGCGGACCACCACGGCCACCACGTCCCGAACAGTGTCGCCGTCGGCGGTGACCGCGAACTCGAACGCGAGCGTGGTGGCGGCCGACACTTCCGGCGCCGTGAAGGTGGCCCTTGCCGTGCCGGCGTTGGCGATGGCGACAGTCGGCGAGCTGCCGATCTGCCGCCAGGCGTAGAGCAGCGCCGCCCCATCGGGCGCTCCGAAGACGCTGCCCTCCAAAGTCACCTCGTCGCCCTCGGACACGATCTGGTCCGCCCCGGCATCTGCCTCGAAAATCTCGGGGGCCCCGACTGGAATCGGCGGGCCGCCGCGCACGACCACGACAACCGAATCGGTATCGCCGGCGCCGCCGGCGGTCACGGTGAGATAGAAGGTCAGCGGCGTGTCCGTGGGCACAGTCGGAGCGATGAAGGACGGAGTGCGCGTCGTCGGGTCCGTCAGCGTCACCTCCACATCGTCCCCCGGTCCGGGGCTCCACGAGTAGCTCAGCGTCTCGCCTTCGGGGTCCGAACCGCTTCCGGACAGGGTCACCGTGTCGCCCTCGTCCACCCTCTGATCCGGTCCCGCGTTCGCCGTCGGGCCGTCGTTGTCCGCCTCAACCGTCACGTCCACGGTGTCCGTCCTGGTGTTGTCGCCTATCGTCATCGTCAGCGTGAACGTCAGGTCGTCGTTCGCGAGCAGGTTCGGCGCAGTGAAGCTCGGCGTCGCGGTCTCCGCTCCGGTCAGACTCACAGTCGAGGCGCCGCCGCCCGTGTGGCGCCATGAATAGCTCGGCCGCCCCACGCCCTGAAGGGTCAGCTCGGCACCCCCGGACAGGGGCCTTCCCGACAGGGTCACCGTGTCCTCTTCCTCCACCGTCTGGTTCGGCCCCGCTTCCGCCGTCCAGTTCAGGGTGGTCGCGCCCGCGTTCACAGTTATGTCCGCCGCGTCCGACGCGCCTTCGTCGTTCGCCTCCACCACCAGCGAAAACCGCAACACCTCGTCGGCCACCAGACCCGTCGGCGCAGTGAAGGAAGCCGTCGCCGACGTCACGCCCGTCAGCGTCACCGGCGGGCCGGCCGTCTGTGTCCAGCGATAGCTGGTCACCGCGTCGCCGTCGGGGTCCGAACCGCTCCCCGACAGGGTCACCGTGTCGCCCTCGTTCACCGTCTGGTCCGGGCCCGCGTTCGCCGTCGGGAAGCCGTCGTCGTTCCTGATCGTCCCCGTCAAGCTGGCCATGCTCGCCGTCACGAACCGCGCGTTCGTCAGGTTGCTCAGGGTCAGCAGCACCGTCTCGTGCCGCTCGGTCACCGTGTCCCCGGTCACCGACACCGTGATGGTCCCGCTCGCCTGCCCCGCCGCAATGGTCAAGGTACCCGCAGCCAAAGCCGTGTAGTCCGTGCCGCTCGTCGCCGTGCCGGTGCCAGCGTCGGCGTAGTCCACCGTCACCTGCTTGCCCGCCTCCACCAGAGTCAACGTGAAGGTCAGGTTCGTCGAGCCGTTGTCCCCCTCCGTCACGCTCGCCGGGCCGGTGCGCAGAAACGCCAGGTCGTCGTCCGTGATGGTCCCGTCTGCCCTCCACATGTTGTTTACCGGAAGCACTGCGTTTGTCGGCGAGGCGAGCTGGAATCTCACCGTCTCGTCCGCCTCGGGGTCCGTGTCCCCCAGCACCTCCACCGTGATCGTCTTGCTCGTCTCCCCCGGCGCGAACGTCAAGGTCCCCGGGTTGCTCGTTGTTTCATCAATCGCCGTGAAGTCCGTGCCCGAAGTCGCCGTCGACTGCGTCACGACCAGCCCGTAATTGACCGTCACCTGCCTGCCGCTCGCCGCGCTCAGGCTCACCGTGAAGATCATGTCCGTCGAGCCGGTGTCGCCCTCGGTCACGGTCGACGAATTGATGGAGACGGTCGGCAAAGGGTCGTCGTCGGTGATCGTGCCGATGCCCGTGCCCGTCAAAATCCGCGCGCCACTACGGAAGGAAACCCCGCTCAACCGCGCCACCACCGTCTCGTCCGCCTCGTCGAGGGTGTCGCCCTGCACCGTCACCGTCACCGTCTTGCTCGTCTGGCCCGGGCTGAAGCGCAGCCGTATCCGGTTGTTCTGCAACCCCGTCGTGTAGTCCGTTCCGCTCGTCGCCGTGCCCCCGGTGATGCCGAATATCACATCGACACGCTGCGTGCTCGACGCGCTCATGCTCACCGTGAAGTTCATGTTCGTCGAGCCGCTGTCCCCTTCAGCCACGGTCGGCGAATTGACGGACAGCGTCACCCCCTCGTCGTCCCTGATCGTGCCCATCCCGCTGCCCGCCGTCGCCGACACCGTCGCGTTGGTCGGGTTGCTCAGGGTCACCACCACGGTCTCGTGCGATTCGTGGCTCGTGTCCCCCGTCACGAGCACCGTGATCGTCCCGCTCGTGTCCCCCGCCGCAATGGTCAGGGTTCCCGCCGTCAGCGCCGTGTAGTCCGTGCCCGAGGTCGCCGTGCCGGTGCCGGCGTCCGCGTAGCCCACCGTCACGTTGCTGGTGCTCGCCGCGCTCAGAGTCACCGTGAAGTTCAGGTTCGCCGAACCGCTGTCGCCCTCGACCACGCTGGGCGAATCGATCGACAGCACCGGCAACGTCTGCGCGGCCGCGTCGACGGCGAACATGCCGCAGGCGGCAGTCAGCACCCCGCCGACGAGCCGGCTCCTACTACGCCAGCCCCAGACGCGAACACAGCTCAGGTTGTCATCCACTTGGTATCTTCCTCTAGGCCGCAGCAGTCGCGGCAGTCAGCCATGCGGCGTTGTGTGCCCACCGTTGCATTCTCGCACACCTCTGCCGCCTCGTAGGCAAGTCCGAGGCGCAGAGGCGCAGCTTCGCTAGGTGTGCGTCTTGCGCGCATCGCCGGTGGCGGCGAGCGAGCGCGCGGTGTCCAGCGTCGGGATGGAACTCGCGGCGCCGGCCTTGGTGACGGCCAAGGCCCCGGCGGCGGACCCTAGCCTCAGCGCCTCCGGCATGGCGGCGCCGGCTAGGAGAGATGCCATCAGGAACCCGATGAAGGTGTCCCCGGCGGCGGTTTCGTCCACCGCCTGCACCGGAAAGGCGGGCAAGTCGGCCAGGCCGTCCGAACCACCGTGGATGAGCCCTTCGGCGCCGAGAGTGAGCACCAGCTCCGCGTTCGGCCAGCGCTGCCGCAGCGCGGCGGCGGCGGCACGGGGTTCCCGGACGCCAGCCAGCGCCGCCGCCTCCACTTCGTTGACGATCAGGAGCGCAACCGAGGAAAGGTCGTAGCCCGCTTCACGGCCGTCGGCCGGGGCCACGTTGAAGGCCACCTGGCAATCGACACGGCTGGCCTGGTCGAGGATCGTCTCCAGATCGTTCACCTCGTTCTGCAGCAGCAGCCAGTCCCCAGGGGCCAAGCGGTCCAATGCGGCGCGGACGTCCTCGGGCGCAAGCGCCCGGTTGGCGCCGCCGGAGACGACGATGGCGTTCTCGCCGGCCGCGTTCACCTGGATCACGGCATGCCCGGAGGCGACGTCGACGGCGCGGACCCCGGCCGCGTCCACGCCGGCGGCGGCGAGGGCGTCCCGCAGCCACGCCCCGTCCGCGCCGACGGCGCCAACGTGGACCACTGCGGCGCCGGCTTTGGCCGCGGCCACGGATTGGTTGAGACCCTTGCCGCCCGGGAACACCGCGTACGACTCGCTGGCGACGGTTTCGCCAAGGCCGGCGATGCCGGCGACGCGGTAGACGTGATCGATGCACAGCGAACCGAGGTTGACGAGCTTGGGCACCGGCGGATCCTGGTGCGAGGCGGCGCCTCAGGCTCCGCTGGCCTTGTTCCCGAACAAGCGCGGCGGCAGGTGGTCAAGGGAATTCGAGAACCACCCGGAGAATGTGCATCGGGGCACGGTTCCCGCGCCCAGAAGGCTCCGATGCGCCAAGCCCTTGGCGATGCGGAACAGCACCGCTCCGCCGAAACCTGGCGTGGCCTGCCCCAGAAGACAACCCGGTGCGGTATGACCGATCTCTATGCCGCCCCCGGCGCCCTCGGCGAGGTCGACGGTGAGGCCGATCAACCTCCCGTCCCCACAATCGTCGTGCCAAAAAAACTTAGTGCCGCGTTCCTGCACCTGCTTGAAGCAGCGACCGGTCCGAAAACTGCGGACTTGCCCGTCACCGTCACAGCGGGCCCCGAAGGTGTCGTTGCAAGCATCCACCAACTCCTGCATGGCGGCGAAGACATCGCGGTGGTTCAGCAGCCGCCAAAACAACCACGGTATCCGGCGCGGCTCCGCCATCGTCTGTTCCCTGCCTCCGACGGTATGTTGTTCGGAAAAAACTGCCTTGGCGATCTGCCGAACTAAGGCGTCGAGCAGCGAGTCTTCGACGAATCGAGGCAGCACGACGAAGTGGCGGTCCGCGAACGTCCGTTTGGCCGCGTCCCACGCGTCGCCTCGGACGACCGTCACCCCCCGCTGGGTGAGCTGGATCACCTGCGCCACTCCATGCGTCGCTCCGTTCGACACCGCTCGCCCTAGGCCGATGCACACACTACCACGGGCCTCTGGACCCCGCGCCGGCTCGTTGGAGCGCCGGCGTCCGTTGGCAACACGATACAGTCCGCCGCCCGCCCGACGGCGCCTTGTTGGATCAAGCGCGGCGGCAGGTAGTCGGCTCGATTCGAGAACCACCCGGAGAATGCGCATCGGGGCACGGTTCCCGCGGCCGGGAGGCCCCGATGCGCCAAGCCCTTGGCAATGCGGAACAGCACCGCGCCGCCGAAACCTGGCGTGCCCCTGCCCACAAGCTGGCGCCGTGCAACCTGGCGGCGCGTGTAACCGATCTCTATGCCGCCGCCCACGGAGCCCTCGGAAAGATTGACGGTGAGGCCGATCAAACTGCCGCCTCCCACATCGCTGTGCCAAGTGGAGTAGTGGCCGCGTCCCGGCAGCAGCTTGAGCAAGCGACCGACCCGGAAACTGCGGACTGCCCCGTCGACCACGTCCCGGCGGCCCCCGAAAGTGTCGTTGCAGTTGTCCGCGAGTTCCTGCACGGCGGCGAGAACGTCGCGGTGGTTCAGCAACAGCCAAAACAACTGTGGCACCCAGCTCGGTTTCGTCATCGCCAGTTCGCGCACCACGCTCGGAACTTCGTTCACGCGGAACTCGCCCTCTGCGACTGCCGTACAGAGGCGGTCGAGCAGCGAGTCCTCGACGAATCGAGGCAGCACCACGAGGTGGCGGTCCGCGAACGTCCGTCTGGCCGCGTCCCACGCGGCGTCTCGGACGACCGTCACCCCCCGCTGGGTGAGCTGGATCACCTGCGCCACTCCATGCGTCGTCCGTTCGGCACCGCTCGCCCTAGGCCGATGCACATGCTACCGCAGGCATCTGGCCCCGCGCCGGCTCGTTCGGAGCGCCGGCGTCCGTCGGCAACACGGTTACAATCCGCCGCCCGCCCATCGGCGGCAAGCGCGGGAATCCGCCATCACGCTGCTCGAGATCTACATGGTCGTGGGGTTTCTGCTGGCCGCCTACGCGGTGGTCGCCAACGACTCCATCCAGACCCTCGGCACCTTTCTCGCCTCCAACTCGCATCGGCCCTGGTGGCTGCTGTGGCTGTTCGCGAGCGGCGTGCTGGTCGCGGTGCTCTGCTACGGCTGGCTGGCGAACGACGGCGATGTCGCCTACGGCAGGCTCAGCAAGTTCCCTGTTCCGGAAGGCGGCGTCTCCTGGCTGCACGCCATTCCGCCGCTGGCGCTCTTGATCCTCACGCGCATCGGCGTGCCGGTGAGCACCACCTTCCTGGTGCTTACGGTGTTCGCCGTTACCGGCGGCCAGCCGGGCAACCTGACCGCGATGCTGGCGAAGTCCGCCATCGGCTACGTGGTGGCCTTCGGGGTGGCCATAGTGGTCTTCCGCCTGGTCCTGCGGCGGGCCAGCGAACACTTCCACCGCACCAGGGGGCAGGCCATTCCCGGCTATTGGGTGGTGATGCAGTGGGCCTCCACGGCGTTCCTGTGGAGCCAGTGGCTGATCCAGGACCTCGCCAACATCTTCGTCTACCTGCCCCGGGACCTGCCCGGCAGCTGGCTGCTGTTCGGCACCCTGGCGCTGGTGGCGATGCAGGGCTACATCTTCTACCAGTTCGGCGGCGAGATCCAGAAGATCGTCACCACCAAGACGGACACCACGGACGTTCGCGCCGCTACCGTCGTCGACTTCATCTACGGCATGGTGCTCCTGGTGTTCAAGGAGTGGAGCGACATGCCGATGAGCACCACCTGGGTGTTCCTCGGCATGCTGGCCGGGCGCGAGTTCGCGTTGTCTTTGTATCTGGCGGACACTACGGTGAAGGGCACTGCCCGCAAGGTGGTCTCGGATGCGGTCAAGGCGCTTTCCGGCTTGGCCGTGAGCGTCGCCTTGGCATTCGGCCTGCCGTGGCTGCACCGGCTGGCGTTCGGCTGAATTGCAAGGAGCCACACTAGAATGACGGTACAGACCGGCACCCGTGCCGCCCTTCGCGGCACCGCAGCGGCAGTGCTGTTCGCTGCCGGCCTGGCCTCCGCTGGAGAACCGACGCCCATGGATCAGGACCCGCGCCTTTGGCTGGAGGACGTCGACGGCAAGCGCGCCATGCAGTGGGTGGCGGCGCGCAACCGCGCCACGCAACGCACGCTGGCCAGCGGCGCCTCCTTCAAGCGGCTGCGTACGCGGCTTCTGGAGGCGTTCGACGCCGAGGACCGCATACCCGCCGTCGGCAAGCTCGGCGCCCGCTACTACAACTTCTGGCGCGACAAGAGCCACCCCCGGGGACTTTGGCGGCGCACCACGCTGGCCGAGTACCGACGCCCGTCGCCGAACTGGGAACCGGTGCTGGACTTGGACGCCCTCGCCCGGCGCGAGCGAGAGAACTGGGTGCTGTCGTCCTTCTACTGCCGGGAGCCGGACTACCAGCGCTGCCTGGTGCTGCTATCCCGCGGCGGCGCGGATGCGGTGGTGGTGCGCGAGTTCGATCTGGAACGCAAGGCGTTCGTGGACCCGAAGGACGGCGGGTTCGTGCTGCCGGAAGCCAAGAGCAGCGTGGACTGGGCTGGCCCGGACGCCATCTTCGTGGCGACGGACTTCGGCCCCGGCACGACGACCGAATCCGGCTATCCGCGCATCGTCAAGATCTGGCGGCGGAGTCGGCCGCTGGCGGCGGCGGAGACGGTGTTCGAAGGCAACGCGACGGACGTCTCCATCGGCGCCTACTCGGACCTTGGCGGCGACGAGCCGGTGCAGGTGGTCTGGCAGGGCACGGACTTCCACAACAGCGTCATGTACCTGCGTCAAGAGGCGCCGGCTGGCGACGAGGCGGGCGGCACATCGGGCGCGACGCTGGTGCGCCTGCCCAAGCCGGACGATGCCGAGGCGACCGTCCACCGCGGGCGCGTGTTCATCGCGCTGAAATCCGACTGGACCGTCGGCACCCGTCGGTACAGGGCCGGCAGCCTGCTGGCCGGCGATCTGGCCGGCTTCCTGGCGGGTCGCGGAGCCTTCGCGGCGCTGTTCGAACCGTCGGCCGGAACGTCGCTCGCCGGCTACGCGCCGACCCGGGACCACGTGCTCGTGAACGTCCTCGACAACGTGAGGAACCGCGTCTACGTCGCCACGCCGCCCGCGCCTTCGGCGAACAACGGCGGTTGGACGCTTGCGCCGCTGTTCGCCGTGGACGGCTTCCGCACGGTGAGCGTGAGCCCCGTGGCGCCGCACGAGGACAACCGCTACTTCGCCCACAGCAACGACTATCTGACGCCGCCGACGCTGGCCCTCGGCAACGTCGGGCAGGCACCGGAGGTGCTGAAGCGCGCGCCCGCGTTCTTCGACAGCGAGGGACACGCCATCGCCCAGCACTGGGCCACCTCGAAGGACGGCACCCGCATCCCGTATTTCGAGGTGGGGGCGCGAGACCGCGACGGCCCGCAGCCGACGCTGCTCTACGGCTACGGCGGCTTCGAAATACCGCTGCTGCCGGGCTACTCGGCTGGCGTCGGCATCGCCTGGCTGGCCCGAGGCGGCATCTACGTGGTGGCCAACATCCGCGGCGGTGGCGAGTTCGGGCCGTCCTGGCACCAGGCGGCGCTCAAGGAACGCCGCGGGCGCGCCTACGAGGACTTCGTCGCCGTCGCCGAGCACCTGGTGGAGCGCGGCGTCGCTACCACGCCGCAGCTCGGGATTCTGGGCGGCAGCAACGGCGGCCTGCTGATGGGCAACATGCTCACCATGCGCCCGGCGCTGTTCGGCGCCATCGCCGCCCAGGTGCCGCTGTTCGACATGCACCGCTACCACAAGCTGCTGGCCGGCGCGAGCTGGGTGGCCGAGTACGGCGATCCGGACGATCCAGGGGACTGGCTGCATCTGCGCCGCTACTCGCCGTACCACAACGTTCGGGCGGACGCCGCGTATCCGCCGCTTCTGGTGACGACGTCCACGCGGGACGACCGCGTCCACCCGGGCCACGCCCGCAAGATGGTGGCGAAGATGCGCGAGATGGGCCACGACGTGACCTACTACGAGAACACCGAAGGCGGGCACGGCGGGGCTGCGGACAACGCCCAGAGCGCCTTCATGTGGGCGCTGGTGTACGAGTTTCTCTGGCGCAGACTGAGCGCCGGCGGCTAGCGCTCCCTGCCGAGGGCGCCGGGTTCGCAGCGGTTGACGGGGCCGAGATTGGGGGCTGGTCGGGGCGGCCGGATTTGAACCGACGACCACCACACCCCCAGTGTGATGCGCTACCAGACTGCGCTACGCCCCGCGCTGGCCGAAGCCCATTCTACAGCACCCCGCGACGCGGGCACTACGGAGCCTTGCGTTGGCGTTGTCGAAGTGCGAAGGTGTCTTCTTTCGTCCGCAGAGCCCCGAGAGTTGCCGAGCAGCATGTCGGCCCGCCACAGGCTAGACGATGGGCCGGCCCGGCGAACGGCTCTGCGCGGGCCGCTCGCAGCAGCCTGTCTGTTGCTGGCCGCCGTGGCGGCTGGCAGCGCCTTGGCCTACGAGGGGGAGATTCACCAGCAGCTCACGTTCATCGCCGCTCGCCACTACAACCAGTGCGCCGAAGGCACGAGCCTTGCGCTGCTGACGCCGCTGCAGGTGCGCTACATCGCCAAGGCGAACGCCAACCAGGCCGAAAAGCCTTGGTGGCAGCGCTTGTTCCGCTGGAACTACTACGACCGCAGCGAGCGGTCCCCCGGCCGCGTGATGTGGCTGCTGGAAACGCGGATGCACAACAGCTTCCGCGACACGCTTGCCCGCCTGGACTCGGCGCAGGATCTGGGCCGCCGCTTCACCAGCCTCGGCCGCGTCGTGGGCCACGTGCAGGACGCCACCACCCCGTCCTTCGTGGCGCCGATATTCACGACCCGCTGGTGGCGCTTCAACATCGGCGACCGATTCGCCTCCTTTCCGGTGAACGGCGAGGCACTGGCCGCGCCGGACTTGGACATGTGCGCCGCCGCCCGGGGCGCGGACGGCACCTTCGAGGCGCTGCTGGCAGCTACGGCGGATCGCACCCTGGCGTCCATCCGCGAACCGATCCGCGGCATGCCGGCCACCTGGGAGGCGTTCTGGGAGTTCGACAAGGACGACGACGACTTCGGCAGCTACGGTGCCGCGGGCAACAATTTCGGGCGCCAGACCACCTTCCGCTGCCCTGGCGAGAGGAGCCGCGACTGCGTGCTGCTGGCCGGGGATCCGCTGTACTACGAGTATGCTGAGGCCCGTCACTTGGACGCCGTGCGGGCCACGGTGAGCGCTCTGGCGATGATGCAGCGACGGATGGCAATCGCCGGGCGGCATGTAGCCTTGGGGCGGCGTGCGGCCCTCGGGCGGCACGTAGAACGGCCCGCCGCGCCAGTTCGGCCCCTCGCTGCCCGCTAGTCGAAGCGGAGCACGTTGGAACGATGGTCCAGATCGGCCCTCGTGCCGCCATCCCGTCCGTCATTGCGATCGGGTTGGCCCGCTAAGCAAGGACCGTGCCGCCCCTGCACCTCGGGCTGACGCCGTGGCGGATCTCCAGCCGCGCCTTGGCCCAGGATATGGGCCGGCAGGGCGCATTGGCGGAGGGCTGGGGCTACCAGTCGTTCTGGCTGCCGGAGAGCCACTTCACGGGCGCGGGGGCAATACCCGATCCGCTGCTGCTGCTCGCCGCGGTGGCCGCCCATACTCGCCACATTCGCTTGGCCACCACGTCCTACCTGCTGCCGCTGCGCCACCCGCTGCAGGCGGCCGAACAGGTTGCGGTGCTCGATCAGCTCTCGGCGGGCCGCGTGATCCTCGGCGTCGGCAGGGGCTACCAGGCGGCGATGTTCGATGCCTTCGCGGTGCCCCGCAAGGACAAGCGGCGCATCTTTGCGTGGTGCCTAGAAACGATGCAGGCCGCTTGGCGCGGGGACGACGTCGGCGGCGCAAGCGCGGCAGACGCGGCGCGCCCGGTGACGCTGTCGCCCCGGCCCGTGCAGCAGCCCCACCCGCCCATCTGGGTGGCCGCCTTCGGCCCCAAGGCACTCGCCCAGGCCGGACGACTGGGGCTGCCCTACCTCGCTTCGCCCATGGAGCCCAGGGCCCGGCTGCGCGAGAACCACCAGCGCCACGCCGCCGCCAGCGCCGCCGCTGGCGTGCCGCACCCGCCCGAAGTGCCCATCATGCGCACCGTCTTCGTCGCCGAATCGCCTTCGCTGCTGGTTCGGGTGCGGGACCAGCTAGCGGCCAGCGCCCGCCAGCTAGCGGCCAGCGGCGCTCGGCCGGGCATCGTGGCAGCACCCGAGGAGTGGGCCATCGTCGGCGAGCCCGGCGAAGTGCGGGATCAGGTGGCGGCCTACGTCGAGGATCTGGGCATGACCCACTTGATCGTCACCCGGCTGCGCATCGGCCAGCTGGACGTGGAGGTGCTGGAACGATCCGTGCGACTGGCGGCAGAGACGCTGACGGCATGAAGGGACTTGGGTTCCGGCCGTCCGTGGCGCTTCGCCGTTTCGAGAGCGTAGGCACTATCCTGTCGTCCCTGTCGTCCCTGTCGTCCCTGTCGTCGCCTCGTAGCCGTTCATCGTCACTACGCACTTGCCCACGACGTCGCGGTTCTCGAGCATCCGCATCGCGTCCACGGCCCGTTCCAGCGGAAAGCCCGCGCAGACGTGCGGGTCGATGGCGCCGATCTGGGCGAGCTCCCGCAGCGCCTGCCGATTGCGCCGCCCGAGCTCCGGATCCCGACGGCCGATCTCGCCGGCGCGCACGCCGATGACGGCGATGCTCTTGATGAGGATCAGATTCACCGGCGCTTGCGGCCAGGTGCCGCTGGTGAAGCCGATGGTCAGCAGCCGGCCGCGCCAGTTGATGCAGCGCATGGATTCGTCGAACACGCTGCCGCCGACGGGGTCGAAGACCACGTCCGCCCCGCCGCTGCCGGCGATGCGCTTCACGGCGTCGCGGAAGCCGCCGAGCCGGCCGTCCGGCAGCGTGTAGTTGAGCACCGCGTCGGCGCCCCGGGCCTTCACCACCGCCAGCTTGTCGTCGCGCCCGCCGGTGGCGATGACGCCGGCGCCGAAGTGCTTGCCGAGATCCACCGCGGCCATGCCGACGCCGCCCGTGGCCCCGTGGACCAGCAGCCACTCGCCGGCCTGCAAGTCGCCGCGCACGCGCAGCGCCACGTAGGCCGTCATGTAGGCGGTGCCGTAGGAAGCGGCCTTCTCGTAGTTCATGCGGGCGGGAATGGGCTGCACGCTGGCGGCGGGGACGTTCACGGCCTCGGCGAAGCCGCCAGCGCGGCTGCCGAAGCACACCGCATCGCCTTCCTGCGGCTTCTCGACGCCAGCTCCTACGGCAGAGACGTCCCCCGCCGCCTCGCCGCCGGGAGAGAAGGGCAGCGGCGGCTTGTGCTGGTACTTGCCCTGGACCATCAGGAGGTCCGGGAAGTTCACCGCACAGGCCTTCAGCCGAACCTGCACCTCGCCGGGCCCCGGCGGCGGCAGTTCCACTTCGTCCAGCGTCACGCTGCCGATGTCGTCGCTGATGGCGTGGCAGCGAACGGCGCGGATCAACGCCATGCGCCCTCCTGCGGCAGATATTCGGCCATGTTGCCCCGGCACCGGCGTCCCTTCAACTCTGGGGCCGCAAGATGCACAAGACGTGTAGGGTCACGCGCGGCCCAAGCGGCCACTGGGTGCTTGACACCAACGACACTGGCTTTGTAGTAAGGTGGCTGGCAGTGCTGGCGGCATCCTTGACGGTGCCGTGCAACGGGAGGCAGCGATGGACCAGAGCACTCGTCGCGTGGCGGCACCACCGGGAGCGGTCTACGCGACCTATCTCGACGCACACCGAGCAGCGAGTCGGCGTAGGGCCGACGACGCCGCCAACGGCCTTGTCTCGAAGGTTGTGAGGTCGCCCTACGGCCCCGGCTACGTGGTCCGGTCTTGGCCCGTGGAACTGTTCGCGGAGCCGGAGCTGCGGGCCGTTGCGGGCGCCAAGCCCTTCTACACGGACCTCTGATGCCGTCTGGTGGCCCGGCGGCGCAACCTCCCGTTCCATCGCAGGACTCCGGGGTCTCGGCTGACGAACTGATTCGACTCGAGAAGCAGCGCATAGAGCGCGACAACCGGCGCACGGACGTAATGATGCGGGCGTTCGAATTCGCCGACGCGCAAGAGTCAGCGGCAGTTCAAGTACGCAACGGACACTCGGGACGGAAGGCTCAAGCTGGAACATGCGCGACTAGCGTTCCTTCGGAGAATCGTTTGGGCCGCGTTGGCACTAGGCGGCGTGATTGGGCTCGCGCTGTTCTACTTCGCCTTCTTTGGGGAAGATGATCAACGGGCGCTAGTGAAGCAGATCGTGACGCCGACCCTCATCGCTGTCGCAGGCTACGGCTTTTTCGCCGTCGTTGTCAGGGGGATCAAGTCCCTCTCGCGAGGCACCGACACAACGCTCTGATTCGGCCTCTCCATCCAACTCCAACGAGCGGGGCTCCGCCGCTTGGCTGCCGGACCGTCGCCGGACTGCCCTGTCAAGCCGGGGCGGGCCCCACGGGTTCATCGGCTTGAGGCCCACTGCTCGCCCCGGCTCGTTCGGCCCGCACCACCGCGCGGTTGTGGTAGAAACTCACCACCGTCGTGCATGACCATCCCCGCAACGCAGACAGGCCACCGGCCCGAAGACACATGCCAGCCGCGAAGAACCCCAAACGCGAAGTGGACGAGCGCGCCCAGCGGCTGTTCAAGATGCTGGTGGAGCGGTATCTGGCGGAGGGCACGCCGGTGCCGTCCAAGAAGCTGGCCTCGTCGATGGAGGTGGCCGTCAGCTCGGCCACGGTGCGCAACGTAATGGCGGACCTCGAAGCCCGTGGACTGGTCGCCAGCCCCCATCCTTCCGCCGGCAAGGTGCCTACGCACCAGGGCCTGCGTTTCTTCGTGGACAGCCTGATCTCCGTGCAGCCGCTAGACGAGCGGGGCGTGGAGGCCATCCGTGGCGGCCTGGACCCGGACCTGCCGCCCAACCAGCTGGTGGAGGCGGCGTCCAGCCTGCTCTCCCGGGTGACGCACATGGCCGGCGTGGTGACTGTGCCGAAGCTGGCGGAGGTGGCGCTGCGGCAAGTGGAGTTCCTGCCGCTATCCGGAGATCGGGTGCTCGTGATCCTGGTGGTGAACGAACGCGAAGTGCAGAACCGCGTGGTGCATACGGACCGCGAGTACCAGGAGGCCGAGCTGGCGCAGGCCGCCAACTACCTCAACGCGGAGTTCGCTGGCCAGCCGCTGGCCGCCATCCGCGCCGGGGTGCTGGCGAGCATGCGCGACGACAAGGACCGGCTGAACTCCATGATGCAGACCGCGCTGGACGTGGCGGCGAAGACGTTCGCGGCGGACGAAGAGGCGCCGGAGGGCGAAAGCTACGTGGTTTCCGGCGAGTCCAATCTGGTGGACTCGCTGGCCACCGTGGACGCAGTGCGGGCGCTGTTCGACGCCTTCGCCCGCAAGAGCGGCATCGTTCACCTGCTGGACCGCTGCCTGGCGAGCCAGGGCATCTCGCTGTTCATCGGCGAGGAATCCGGCTACCGGCCGCTGGACGACTACAGCCTGGTCACCGCCCGCTACGAAGTGAGCGGCCACGTCGCGGGGGTGCTCGGCGTGGTGGGGCCCACGCGCATGGCCTACGAGAAGGTCATCCCCGTGGTGGACGTGACCGCGCGCCTGCTTGGGGCCGCCATCGACTACTCCAGGGACGGGCCCCCGCAGCTGCCTGCGGCGCACTGAGCGCTCGCCGGGCGCTCGGCTGCGGCAAGTTCGCCGAGAACCCGTCCCGCGAAGCCCCCGCCCGACTCAGAACGAGCCGCCGTCCACCCGCAGGATGGCGCCGGTGGTGAAGCTGCCGGCGCCGCTGGCCAAATACAGCGCTGCGCCCACCACCTCCCGGGGCTCGCCGCCGCGCTGCAGGGCGATATTCGTCCTGGCGTTGCGCTTGAAGGCGTCCATGTCCCAGGCCAGCGAGATGTCCGTGAGGAACGGCCCGGCCTGGATGCAGTTCACGCGCACCTTCGGCGCGTAGGCTCGGGCGAGGGACAGCGTAAGCGAGTTGACGCCGGCCTTCGCCGCCCCGTAGGGCTCGGACCCCGGCGTCGGCTGCACCGCGGCGGTGCTGCTGACGTTGACGATGGCGCCCCCGTCGCCGGCCGCCATGCGTTCGCCAACGATGGCGGACAGGCGGAAGGGACCTTTCAAGTTGACGTCGATCACCTTGTCGAAGAGCGCTTCCGACACCGCCGAGAGCTTCGGATAGAGCGGCGACATCCCGGCGTTGTTCACCAGCACGTCCACCTTGCCGAACGCCGCGTAGGCGGCATCGGCCAGCCCGGTCAGCTCCTCCCAGCGGCCGACATGGCAGGGGTGGGCCAACGACTGCACCCCGAAGGCGCGGGCCTCCTCGGCCACCGCGGCGCAGTTGTCGGCCTTGCGGCTGGCGATCACCACGTTGGCGCCGCGTTCGGCGAACGCCAACGCCATCGCCCGCCCGAGCCCACGGCTGCCGCCGGTAACTAGGGCCACCTTGCCAGAGAGATCGAAGGGGTCCGCCATCGCCGCGTTCCTCTCTAAAACATGGCGGTCATTGACGGGCTCCCCGGCGGCAACGGGCTTGCGGTGCGGGAACATAGCACCGATGACCGATGGTTGTTGCGCCTGGCGCGTTCACGATCCGGCGTCCTGGCAGCCAAGCATCTTCGCCAACGTGTCTGGCGCCCCGATGCCGCCACCCTTGGTAACGACGGTTGGCGCGGCGTCGGCGTCGAGCGGCGTGCAGAGGGGCACGCCGACGTCGACGCTGCCGTGGATGCGGAGCCTGCGGTTGCCGAGCACGGCCTCGGCGGTGTCGCCGCCGACCACGATGAGCGTGCGCACCCCGCCGGCTTCGACGCAGCGCCAGGCCGCGGCCGCCACCTGTGCGGACATCGCCTCCGCCGCCGCATCGCCGATGGCGTTGCGGGGCTCGGCGGTGGCGAGCACCACGTCTTCCTCGCGCCTCAGGGCGGCGGCTGCGGCGAGCTGTTCGCCGGGCGCCAAACGGAGGCACGGCAACGCTGCGATCTGCTTGCGACTCAAAGGGTGCAGGCTGCCGCACACCACGAGCGCCGGGCGCGGCAGGGGCAGCAACCGCGGCGCCGGCGGCGACGCACCGCTCCCGAGCGCGCCCACATAGGCTTTGATCCCGCCAGTGGTGCCCACCAGCAGCCGTTGCTCCGCCAACGCCCGCCGTGCGGCGGTGCGCAGCTCGGCGTTGTCGCCAGCGTCCAGCACCAGCACATCGCCTCGTGCCAGCGCCGCTTCGCAGCCAGCGGCGGCCAGATAGCGCTCGGGTCGGCTGGATGTCAGTCGGCTGCGAGGGTCGCGGCCGAAGGCGCTCTCGGCCACCGGCACGTCGTGGACGAACACCGTGCCGTCGACGCAGCGCCGGCCGGCGTCCGGGAAGCTCGCGAGTACGCCAACGCGGTGGCCGGCGGCGGCCAAGGCCGCGACATCGTGGGCCCAGTTGCCGCGCAGACCCGAGTCCATCTTGTGGCAGCGGTGCGCGGCGGGAACCGCCAGTGTGCCTTCGATGCGCCGACGCGCTTCGGCCGGCGGGCAGTGGCGGCTTGCCAAGTCCAGCACATGGCACGCTGCTGGTTCCCAAGGGCCGGACGGGATCTCGTGGCCTGCGGCTAGAGGCAGGAAGCGGACCTCCCAGCCTAGATCCGCAACCGCCCCGCCGGACTCCAGGGCGCCAGTGCGGTCGTCTGCGGTTAATAGCATACGAAGCATTGATTTAGAAGTATTTCTGCGAATTTGCTTCGGTTGCCTTAACGTAGTGTCCTGGCGACTTGGGGCCGCCACGGGCGGACTTTACTACTGGCTGCCAGGTAAGTGCTTCTAGGCGCACCTGCAGGGCTCTTGCGTGCTGTTCCTGCCGAGATGGATTGGCACCGAAGCGTACTCTGGTCGCCGCGAGCGATGTCCGGCGCAATCGGCAGCACCGCTGCTTGCACAAATTGAAGATGCTGCTTTCAATTTGTGCAACATCCCGCTACGCTCGGTCGCATGATCGAGCGCACCATCAAGCCGCGCCTTGTGCAGCTGTTCCAGCAATATCCGTTCGTCACGGTCACCGGGCCGCGGCAATCGGGCAAGACGACCCTGTGCCGGCGCGCTTTCCCCGATTTGAAATACGTCAACTTGGAGGCGCCCGACCAACGGGCCTTTGCCCGGGAGGATCCGCGCGGCTTCCTTGCCGAAATCGAGGGCGGCGCGATCATCGACGAAGTCCAGAGGGTGCCGGACTTGCTCTCCTACTTGCAGGTGTTCGCCGACGAACGCCGCGCCAACGGCTTGTTCGTGCTCACCGGCAGCCAGCACTTCCAGCTCTCGGACGCCATCGCCCAGTCCCTCGCCGGTCGAACGGCGTTGCTGCGGCTGCTGCCGTTCTCGATGGCGGAGGTTGCCGGCATGGGCCCCGAACTCCGTTTGAACGAAATCCTCCACGCCGGGTTCTATCCGCGCATCCACGATGAGGGTTTGGACCCGCAGCAAGCGCTCGGCGACTATTTCGAAACCTATGTGGAACGCGACCTGCGCGCCATAGGCCAAGTACGCAACCTCGGCGCCTTTCAGAGTTTCGTGCGCATCTGTGCCGGGCGCGTCGGCAGCCTGCTGAACCTGTCCGCATTGGGCGCGGATGCCGGCGTGTCCCATGCCACTGCGAGGGAGTGGATGAGCCTGCTGGAAACCAGCTACATCGCGTTTCCATTGCGGCCACTGCACGCCAACCTCACCAAACGGTTGGTCAAATCCCCGAAGCTCTACTTCTACGACGTAGGCTTGGCGGCCTACCTCATCGGCGTGGAACGACCCGACCAAATACCCACTCACCCGTTGCGCGGCGCATTGTTCGAAAACGCCGTGGTGGTGGAGGCGCTGAAGCACCGTTTCAATCTTGGCAGACGCTCGAACCTGTCCTTCTTCCGAGACAGCCGCGGCCTCGAATGCGACCTCCTGTACGGAACCGACGAACGAATGCTCGCCATCAAAGCAAGGCCGGCGCAACGATAGCGTCCGACTACTGCGCCGCCATCAATCGCGTGGCCGATCTGCTCCCAAACGTGGCCGCCAAAGCGCTGGTCTACGGCGGCTCGGAACGTCAGAAACGCACCGCCGGGGAGGTCGTTCCCCTAGCCGGCCTCGACGGCCTGCTGACGGCCTTCGATGTGGCTGGTGCCGCCAAGCCCAAACAGCGTTTGGTGCGTCTCTAGGGCGATCCTGCCGTTGCGCGTTGTCTGTCGCGCACTTCCGCGGCGTCCCCACCCAGCGCCAGGAGACCACCGCTGACGGCCGAGACGCTGATGGCATGAATGCGCAGCGGCCAGAACTGTCGCCAGTCGGAACGCTCGCGCATCGACCACGCTACCAAACGGCTCGCCATAGGCACTCGCCTTGAAGCCAAAGCTGCGCACTCGCCTGAGCGAACGCCAGCTATGGATAGTCCGGCAGTTCGCGTTCGCGCCGGAACTGCGCCTGTTCGAGGACTATGTCCTTGGCGGAAACCGTAGGGCCTGGCGATTCGCGTTGCGAGTTCGACCGTCCCGGGCTGGTTGCAGAGAACGTGCTTGACGACTTCCCTTGCAGGCCATTGCGTCTTGCGCTCGGCAGCAGGTCTTGCCGCGGCGTTGCAGGTTCGCCAGTTGTCCTTGTTCTGTCGCTGCCGAACGTTTTGAGCTACGCCCTCAGCCCGAGCCCGGGCAGCCGGGGCGCCACGTCGAGGGCTCGCTGGAGCCAGGCATCCGGTAGTTCGCTGCTGGGCCACAGCTAGGTGTCCCAGTAACTTCCCAAACGGAGTTGCCGCCGGGATTCGTGCCGGTCTGAGTGCCGCCGAGAGCGAGTCTCATGATCCGCGGCGGTTTCCACGCCGCCGCTGGCCTGGTCGTCGTTGGTTCCATCGTTGAACTCCCTGGTCGCCTGCTCGAGCTTCGTGATCCGCACCGCGCCAGCGTAGGAGCTGGCGGGCTTGCCGTCGGTGCGAACGCGGCTATCTGACCACGGGGGGGGGGGGGGGAGTCAACCTTCTGGCGCAAAAAACCGGAACTTTCTGAACTTTTACTGTGCAATCAATGGCTTGCGAATGACTTGCGCTGGAGAGCGCGTCTAAGCGCCGTGGTCGAACTTCGGCGGGCGCTTCTCCATGAACGCCCGCACCGCTTCCCTGTGGTCCGCGGTTGCGCCGGCGCGGACCATGCGGTCCGCTTCCATCGCCAGGCAGGTCCTCAAGTCCGCGCCGAGGGCGCGGTTCAGGTTCTCCTTCATGTAGCCGATGGCGGTGCGGGGGCCGTCCGCGATCTGCCGCGCCAGCGCGCGGGCTTCCTCCTGCAGGGCGTCGAAGGACGTGACGCGGTTGGCGATGCCGAGGCGCAGACACTCCTCTGCGCCGACCCGGCGCGCCGTCATGTACAGCTCCTTGGCGATCGCCGGCCCCGCCAGCCGGGTGAGGAACCAGCTGCCGCCGTAGTCGCCGGAGAGCCCGATGTTGGCGAACGCGGTGGTGACGAAGGCGGAGTCCGCCATCAGGCGCATGTCGCAAGCCAGAGCGATGGAGAGGCCCGCTCCGGCCGCCGGTCCTGGCAGCGCGGCGATGGTGGGCTTGGCCAGTTCGTGCAGGCGCAGCGTCAGCGCCTCCTGCTTGCGGACGAGGGTGCGTACCCGATCCTCGGCGCCAGGCGGCTTGCGCGGCGCGACGCCGGCTTCCGGCCCCGGCGGACCGCCGCCCATGCCGGAGACGTCGCCGCCGGCGCAGAACGCCCGCCCCGCGCCGGTGATCACCACCGCGCCGCAGCGGGGTTCCTCCTCGAGCACGAGGAGGATCTTCCGCAGCGCGGGCGTCAGCACGTCGCCAAGCGCATTGCGCTTCTCCGGCTTGTTGAGCGTAACGGTGGCCACGCCATCCGCCAGCTCGCACAGAAGCTCCGTTGTGCCCGTGTCTACCGTGGTCATTTCCTACCCCCGCCAAGGTGGCGTCGTTCCTGCTGCGCCGCAAGCCAAACGCGCAGTTGTTGTTGCGAGATGCCGAGGCCGGCAATTCTCGCCGGCGACAGCGCCGCCAGATCTTCACGCAGATCCTCGACGAACGCCTGCCGGTCCTCCGCCGCGACTTCTGCGGCCGCAGCGCGAATCCGTTCGGCCAGCGCGTCGCCGAGCGCGACGTCCGCGACGATTCCGGCAACGGCCTGGCGGCGCTGCTGTCGGTAGCGAACGCGCACCGCATCGAAGCCGGACGCCTCGACGGTGGCATCGTACTGTGCGCAGGTTCGCAGGTAGGACGCGGCGTAGAGCTCGGCCATTGGCCGCGCCGCTTTCCGTTCGTAGATGCTGATGACGGCGGTGGCATAGTCGTCCTTGTCCACTGCATTGAAGGCAAGCGGCACCAGGTTATGCCGGAGCAACGGCAGATTGGCGCACAGCCTTGCGGTGCGCTTGTTCACGTCCGCGAAGGCTTGCAGGTAGGTGACGTGGACCAGCAGGAACAGGCTCTGCTCGTAGGGATCGGCGATAGCCGCGGCCTTCTCGGCGACGGTGCGGAGCTGGCGTTCCAAGCGGACGCGATCTTCCAGCGGAATGTAGGCGGAGCCGCTTATTCGGACGCCGTGGTCTCGAACAACGCCGCTATGCTCGCTGGCCACCAAGGCGTCCGACAGCAGGTAGTGCAGCGTGAGAATCTCGTCGTAGCTCACGCCCCGCGGCACACTCTGCTCCACCAAGTGCCGGATAGCCTCCTTGTGGTTGAGGATCATCACCGTTTCCATGTCCAGCTTGCCGTCCGCCGGCTGCCCATCGAGGAGCAGCCGTTCCGTGTCGAGCAGGGAGTAGGTGTTGCCCTCGAGCCGCGACGAGTGGTGCGAGAGGTCGATCAGCAGCCGGTTGTAGATGCGTCTGGCGTAGGTGCCGGCGGGATCGCCCACCGTCGCCCTGCGCCCCTCTGCCGCGAGCCGGGCCGCTTCGCCGACAGGAAAGTAGGCGGTGCGGTTGGGTTCGTAGGCGGCAAGCCAGCCCCCGTCGTACGCTACCGGCGTCCGCCGGAAGAGCGGCTGCGAGACGTAGGCCGTCGCGGCCTGTGCGGCTTCGCTGAATCGCATGGGCTCGGGTGGCACCAGCGTACGGTCCGTTGCACGGCCCCGTCCTGCCGCAGGAGGCTCCGGCGAATCCGCCAGCGCTTGATAGCGGGTGCCGCGCTTCCGCCCGGTCCTGGCGACCCTGCCCTCGCCCTCCAGCTCCGAAAGCCAGCGGCGAACGGAGCGCTCGGCGAACCCCGGAGGCAGCAACGCCATCAGACCCGGCAGGCTCAGCGCTTCGGGCTGGGCATGAAGGCACTTCAATACGGCCATTTTTTTGGCCGTATTCATGGATTTTGGCCGTATACGCGCATATACGGCCAAGTCTACTGGAATTTCGATGTCGCCTTTACGCACCTCGCCGGCTCTTGCGAAGCGATCAGCCGTAGACGGGCACCGCCTCCGGCCGGTGCTCCAGAACGGTGAAGTCTCGGTCGTGGGTTACCAACGCGATGCTCGCCGTCTCCAACGCGGTAGCGACCTGAACCGCGTCCGGCAGGCGCAGCTTGAAGGCGCCGCGCAGCCGAGCGGCGCGGTGGGCAATTGAGGCGGTGAGATCCGTGAGGCGCCACGCCGGACGCACGGTCAGGGCGCGTCGATACTGTTGCGCCAAGGCTTCGTTGCCGGAGCGCAACGGGCCGGTGAGCACTTCGCCAAGCGTCACGGTGGCGATCACCAATTCGTAGTCGCCGGCCTCGGCCCGCTCGAAGAGCGGCGCGTAGCGCGGAGCGAAGTGCGGATGGCCCTCGAGAAAGTAGATGATCGGCGCACTGTCCACCGTCACTCGGCCGCCGGGGGGCAGAGTGCCGATGTCGATCATGGCCAGTCGTCGCGGTTGGCGCGGACGAAGGCCGCGGCATCGCCGAAGCATCCATTGGCGGAGCCGCGCAAGGCCGAGAGGCCCGGCGTCTCGCGCAGTGCCTGCCATACCGGAACAACCGCCGCGTAAGGCTTGCCTCGCTTGGTCACGATGGTGATCGCGCCATCGTGGTTCGCAGCCCGCAAGATGTGCGGCAGCTTCGTTCTGGCTTCGTCGACGCCGGCCGTCCGGATCTTGCTCTCCACGCCCGCCTTCCCGTCAATCCGTACGTTCTGTACAACTTAACGCCGGCAAAAGCACGATGCAACCCTGTGGTGCTGGCGCGTTCGGCAACCCGGCGCAGGCAGAAACCGAAGTGCGACAGCGTACTCTGCGGCCTAGGCGGTGCCACCCTGTGCATTCGCCAAGGCGGCGACCACCCGGGGCGCCAGATTCTCGCCAGCGATGCGCTCGTAGGTTTGCAGCCAGCCGGGGTTGGCGATGTTGATCTCCAGCACCTTGCTGCCGATGAGGTCCACGGCCGCGAAGCCCACGCCCAGCACGTCGAATCTCGGCACCAGGAGGGCCAAGGTGGCGCAAGCCGCCGGCGACAGGACGGCGGGCGCGGCGCCGGCGCCGGCTTGCAGGTTGCCGCGGTGGTCCGCCGGCAGCTTGCGGTAGGCGCCGAGCAGCTCGCCGCCGGCCACCAGCGCCCGGACTTCCTCGTGGCCCGCCTCGCAGGCCTGCAGCAGCGCGTAGCGGCCGTTGCGGGTGAGGTGGGCGAGGATGGCGTCTACGTTGGTGTCCCCGGCGCGCAGCCGGAACACGTCGCGCCCGAAGCTCCCCGCTGGCGGCTTCGCGATCCAGTCGCCGCCGGCGGCCACCCGGGCGGCCAGCGCGGCCGGATCGTTGCTGAGGTGCGTGGTTGGCTGCGGCACGTCCGGGCACGCCAGCGCCAGGGAGATCTTGCCGTGCTGGAACACAAGCGCCTGCGGCGTATTCACGAACCGGGCGGCGGGCAGGCCGGCGAGCATCTGCATCCGGTCCAGGAACGTCTCCGCGCTGCCGAAGCCGAGCACGAAGTAGCGGTCGAACCCGCCAAGGGCGACGCGGCCTCCGGGGGCGTGCTCGCCATCGTCGGCATCCTCGCCACCGGCGGCATCTTCGCCACCGGCGGCATCCTCGCCACCGGCAGCGGCTGTCAGCACGCCCCCTGCCACCGCCAGCGACTCCCGGTCCAGAAGCGCCACCTGCCAGCCGGCCGCGGCGAAGGCGGCCGGCAGTCGCTCGTGGTTGTCGTTCGCTTGACTCGCGATCTGGCTTGGGCCCGGGCCGAGGAAGGCGATGCGTGGCATCAGGCGCTATGCGGGTCGCTGCTGTGCGGCCTGGGGATTGTCGTTGCGATCCGGCATTGCCTGCAAGACGACCAGGCCGGGCGTTATGATGCCGCCATGCTGCGCGACTACAGCCTGCAACCAAGCGCCGTGCCGGTGCATGTGCCGGCGGTGCTGTCCGGGGCCCGCCGGCAGGCGTTGCGGGCGGACATCAAGCGCCTCCTGGCGGATCGGGACGCGGTGCTGGTGGCCCACTACTACGTGGCCGGCGACATCCAGGATCTGGCGGACGAAACCGGCGGCTGCGTGGCGGATTCGCTGGAGATGGCCCGCTTCGGCCGCGACCATCCAGCCACCACGCTGGTCGTGGCCGGCGTTCGCTTCATGGGCGAGACGGCCAAGATCCTCTCGCCGGACAAGCGCGTGTTCATGCCCACGCTGCAAGCGGAGTGTTCGCTGGATCTGGGCTGTCCGCCGGACGAGTTCCAGGCCTTCTGCGAGGCCAACGCGGAACGCACGGTGGTGGTCTACGCCAATACCTCGGTGGCGGTGAAGGCGCTGGCGGACTGGGTGGTCACGTCCAGCGTGGGGCTTGCGATAGTCGAGCGGCTGGCGAGCGACGGCGAGAAGATCCTCTGGGCGCCGGACAAGCACCTGGGCGCCTACATCCGCGCCAGGACCGGGGCGGACATGATGCTGTGGAGCGGCGCCTGCGTGGTTCACGAGGAGTTCAAGTTCCAAGCCCTCGAGGACCTGCGGCGCGTCTACCCCGAGGCGGGCATTCTGGTACACCCGGAGTCGCCGGCGGCGGTGATCGATGCCGCGGACCAGGTGGGTTCGACCAGCCAGATCGTCCGCGCGGCCCAGGAACTGCCCCACGACACCTTCATCGTCGCCACGGACCGGGGCATCTTCCACAAGCTGCGCAAGGCGGCACCCGGCAAGCGCTTCATCGAGGCGCCCACCGCTGGCGAGGGCGCCACCTGCCGCAGCTGCGCCCACTGTCCCTGGATGGCGATGAACGAACTCGAAGCGCTGGCTGCCGCCTTGGAGAGCGGCGACAACGAGATCCTGGTGGATCCGGCGCTGGGCGAACGCGCCATGCGGCCGTTGCAGCGCATGCTGGACTTCCGGCCCTAAGGAACGATCCTCGCCGAGCGGCTCAGCGCTGGCGTTCGCCCCGGCCACGCACCCGCGTTGCCGCCAGTTCCGTACGCAAGTCGACGATGCGCTGATCCAGGCCCGCGGTGAGGTGCGCGTTGTCTTCGTCCGCCAGGCGGCGGGCGTAGTCGATGTGCTGCACCGCCATCTGGTAGGCGCCCACCAGCGCGTAGTACTCGGCCCGGGCGCGATGGACGCCGATGGTGTCGCCAGCGAGGCCAGCGGTTTCCGCCAGCAGCTCCCAGACGTCGATGTCCTGGGGATTGGCGCGGGCGTGGCGGCGCAGCGCTGCGGCCGCGGCGCCGTGGCGCTTGGCGGCGTTCAAGGCGGTGGCGTGGAGGAAGGTGAGCGGCGCGTTGTCCGGATTGATGGCGAGCTCGCGTTCGAGCAGCGGCAGCGCTTCGTCCGTGCGGCCAGCGGCGACCAGCAGCTCCGCCGTCGAGGCGGTCAGCAGCAGGCTCTCCGGTCGGCGGCGGTGCAGCACGGCCATCGCATCCGCGGCGTTCTCGTTCTGGCCGTCCCGGGCCAGCGCGAGGGCCAAGGCGTACTTGCCGGCCTTGTCGGTGCGCGCATTGGCCTCTGCCAGCGCCCGGGCCGGCGAGGCCGCGTAGCGCACCTGCACCCGCGCCCGCATCATCTGGTAGTCCCAGGAGGGCGGCACCGCCTGCGCCGGAAAGCGGGCGGCCTGGTTGCGGGCATCCGTGATGCGCGTCTCGGTGAGCGGGTGGGTGAGCAGGAACTCGGGCGGCTTCTCAACGAAGCGAAAGGCGCGCTGCATCCGCTCGAACATGCGCGACGTGGCGGCCGGGTCCAGCCCCGCCGCCGAGAGCGTGTTCAGACCGATGCGATCCGCCTCTTGTTCCCGGGCGCGGCTGAAGCGCAGGCCCTGGTCCATCATCAGCGCCTGGGTGCCGGAGGCGGCTGCGAGGCCGGCTTCGCCGCCGCCAGCGGCGGCGATGGCGATGGAAGCCAGAAGACCGGCAAGCATCCAGGGCGTCATCGCTCGCTGCTGTTCGATGCCCCGCGCGTAGTGGCGCTGGCTCAAGTGCGCCAGTTCGTGGGCGACGACGCTCGAGTACTCGCTCTCGTCCTCCGCGTACAGAAACAGCCCCAGGTTGATGCCAACGACGCCGCCAGGCACGGCGAAGGCGTTGATCTGCGGGCTGTCGATCAGCACCGGCGCAGAGACGGCGTCCCTGAGTTCGGACTTCTCCGCCAGCCGGTAGAGGTTCACGGCCGCGTAGTACTTGAGGATCGGGTCCGCCACCGTGGGCGCCGTGGCGCGGATCTGCTTGAGCGCGGCTTCGGCCAAGGTTCGTTCCGCCGCTGGCGAGATGGTGGCGGAGGAGCCGTCGCCGAGGGACGGCAGCTCGGCCGCCCCGGCGTGGGCATGGCAGAGCAGCGCGGCGCCGGCGAGCCAGCGGACCGGATGCGGCTGGCGCGGCCTGGGAGGGCGGGCGGATGCCGGGCGAACGGGCATGGAGGCATCATAGCCACCTGCAAGCCGCGACCCAATGCTGTGCCATAATCCTCAAGCGATGCCTACGGAAGACGCCCAACGCGCCGTCGCCGCCCTCGACGCCACCGGCCTCAGCTGCCCGATGCCGCTGCTGAAGGCCAAGAAGGCCCTCAACGAACTCGCGGTGGGGGACCGGCTGCGGGTGGTGGCAACGGACCCGGGCTCGGTGCGGGACTTCCAGGCTTTTGCGGAGCAGAGCGGCCACCTGCTGCTGGAATCCAACACGGAACCATGCGCCGACGGGGACCGCTACTGCTACCTGCTGCAGAAGTCGCCGCGCCGCAGCTGACGGCAGGCGGGTGCCAGATGGCGGGCGAGGCGCCCGACCCTCGCCCAACCCAATCTAGGAGGCGCGGCCGCATGGTGCGCGATCGCCCGGGCCCGGCCGACCGATGAAGTTCGTGCAGATCATCGGCGGTTGGATAAACCGCTACTTCGCCAACGAGGAGGCGATCTTTCTGGTGGTCTGTCTGGTGGTGGCCACCGTCGCCCTCGTCTATCTGGGAACGGTGCTGGCGCCGGTGCTCACCGGCCTCGTCTTCGCCTTCCTGCTCAACGGCGCGGTCGGCGCCCTGGTGCGGATCCGGGTGCCGCGGCTGGTGGCGATCTGCCTCGTGGAGCTGGTCTTCCTGGGCGTCCTGATCGCGCTCCTGGTGGGCATCCTGCCGCTGGTGTGGCAGCAGCTAGGGGAGCTGGTGAACGCGCTGCCGCGCTTCATCGAACGGCTGCGGGAGCTGGCAACGGACCTGGCGGCAGACTATCCGGATCTGTTCAGCGAGGCGGCCGTCGACGCGTGGATCGCCAACGTCGGCGAGCAGGTGACGAATCTCGGCGGCACTCTGCTGCAAGGGCTGGTGGCGCAGCTGCCGAACGTCCTCGGCGTGCTGATCTTCCTGGTTCTGGCGCCGATCGCGCTGTTCTTCTTCCTCAAGGATTCGGAACGCATGCTGGCCGGCCTGCGGGGGCTGCTGCCGAACAAGCGGCAGTTGCTGAACCAGGTGGGCCAGGTGATGGGACTGCAGATCGGCAACTACGTGCGCGGCAAGGTGGTGGAGATCCTCATCGTCGGCGTCGCCACCTTCGTTGCGTTTCTCCTGCTCGGCCTCAACTACGCCGCCTTGCTCGGCCTCCTGGTGGGCATCTCCGTGCTGGTGCCGTACATCGGCGCCGCGGCCGTCACCATTCCCGTGGCCGCGGTGGGCCTGCTGCAATTCGGCTGGACGACGGACTTCCTCGTGGTCATGGCCGTGTACGCCGCGATCCAGGCCCTGGACGGCAACGTGCTGGTGCCGCTGCTGTTTTCCAAGGCCGTGAACCTGCACCCCATCGCCATCATCGTCGCGGTGCTGGTGTTCGGCGGCATCTGGGGCGTGTGGGGCGTGTTCTTCGCCATTCCGCTGGCGACTTTGCTGAAGGCCGTGGTACACGCTTGGCCCCGGCAGAGCGTTGGCGAAGATCCGCCATCGGCCGATCAGCCTGCATAGGCCTCCAGCTGCTTGTCGAAGGCCAGTATGCCTCCAGCAACCACGACGTGTCGAGGAGCGTCGTCTTGCTCACGGCAGAGATTCGAGCCAGCTGCGCATGGCTTTCCTTCTGCGCTCGCCGTAGTCCGGTGCCAGCCGCCTCTCCAGAGTCCCGTTGGCAACGAAGTCCCCCAAGCCGCCGGCGAGACCTAAGGTCTCCAGCGAGTCTACGTCCACGAGGCGCGAGAGCACTGATGCGCGTCGCCCAGGGTCCCTGTGACAGATCCACACGCCCCCCATCTGCGCCTCGGTCAGCGCGTCCATGAATGCAGGATTGTGGGTTGTAAGAACGACGTTGAGCTTGCGTTGCTTCGCAGCATCAGCCAGATGGCGCACGAGAAGCTCGGCGCGGGATGGATGCAAGCCGGTGTCGAATTCCTCGATCACGATTCGAGAGCGGATTGGGACCGTCTCTAGCGCCGTCAACACGGCCAGCATGCGCAGCGTACCCTCGGAGAGCAGTCTGGCATCTATCAAGCGGTCGCTGTTGAGTCCGGAGTCCGGCTCCGCTAGGAATCCCGCCATCACATCTCCGATGGCGATCTCGACGAATCCGATCTTCTGGAATGGCTCCTCCGGGATCTGTCGGATCGTATCTGTAATTCGATGCAGCCTCGTTCGTTCCTCTGCGCGTCCCTTGGACAATGCGAACAACACGGCCGAGAGATTGGCTCCGTTTCTCAGCAACGTGGCTTGTGGATTGACGCGCTCGTAGTTGTGCATGAACTTTGGAACTACGTCGAATATGTGAGAGCCTTGGAGGTAGTTGGTCACCGCGGAAACCGCGCTCTTCGCGCTCTGCAACCTGCTGCTGGTGGTCTTGGAGTTGGCAATGACCTCGTCGTAGCGAGAGAGAACCGAAGACGACGTCGCACGGCCCTTGGGCGGCCCGGCGTCTGGGCCGCGGCAGTGGCAGTGTAGCAATGGCATCGCAGCGTCCGTTCGCGTATGCTCGCACTCGGTTTTCCCACCCATTTTCAGGAACTTCCTCATGGCGGCCGTGGACGATTTGCGGGGCAGCCTGGTGGCGCTGGTGACGCCGATGACGGCGACCGGAGACGTGGACTGGCCGGCGCTCGACTCCCTCGTGGATTGGCACTTGGCTGCGGGCACCCACGGCATCGTCCCAGTGGGCACCACGGGGGAATCCGCCACCCTCACGCCGGCCGAGCATCGGCAAGTGATCGCCGCGGTGGTGCGTCGCGTGGACGGCCGCCTGCCGGTGATCGCCGGCACCGGCGCCAACGCCACCGCCGAGGCGGTCGAACTCACCAAGGCGGCCCAAGGCGATGGCGCGGACTACTGCCTTTCCGTTACGCCCTACTACAACAAGCCGACCCAGGAGGGCCTGTACCGCCACTACGCCGCCATCGCGGATGCCGTGGATCTGCCGATGGTGCTGTACAACGTGCCGCCCCGCACCGCCTGCGACATGGCGCCGGCGACGGTGGCGCGGCTGGCGGCGGTGGATTCCATCGTCGCCATCAAGGAGGCCAGCGGCGACGCCCGCCGGGTGGCCGAGATCGGCGAGCTGGTGCCGGACGACTTCGTGCTGCTCTCCGGCGAAGACGCGCAGACCCTCGCCATGGCTGGATACGGCGCCAGGGGCGCCATCTCGGTGACGGCCAACGTGCTGCCGGCGCAGATGGCGGCGTTCTGCAGCGCATTGCTGGCTGGCGACGACGAGAGGGCCAGTGCGCTGGACGCCGAACTGCAACCCGTCCACGACGTGCTGTTCATCGAAACCAGCCCCATCCCGGCCAAGTGGGCGCTCTCGGCGATGGGCAGAATCGGCCCGGGCATCCGGTTGCCGCTCGTGCCTCTTACCGCGGCGGCGCAGCAGGAGGTGCGGGCGCGACTCCAGCGAGTCGGCGCCCTGTAGGCCGGGCCGGGGGAGCCGCAGTGAACGAACCGGCAACATCGCTTGGCCGCTCTCTTCCGGGGCGGGTGGCTGCCGCGACTGGCCTGGCGGCGATGCTTGTCGGCGCCGGGGCGCTTGCCGGCTGCCGGTTGCTCGCCGACGACCGCGGCCTGTTCGTGGACCCGCGAGACGACTACCTGCAGGCCAAGCCCGGCAAGCCGCTGGCGGTGCCGGGTGGGCTGGAGGGCGCCAGCATCGTCGACGCCTGGCCGATACCGGACATCGTCGAGCAGCCGGTGGTGAAGGTGTATCCCACCGAGGCGCCGAGGCCGGCGGTGCTGGTGGGACGGGACTTCGACGCCGTGCGCATCCAGCGGCTCGGCACGGCGCGCTGGATCGTGCTCGGCGATCCGCCCGCCAAGGTGTGGCCGACGCTCAAGCAGTTCCTGGCGGAGAGCGGCGTTGCCCTCGGCCGCGAGGATCCGCGGCAGGGCGTCGTGGACAGCGCCTGGCTGGTGGTGGCGGACGCGGACCACGGCGACGTCCTGCGCGCGGCGATCCGCGACGGCCGCGCCCAGCATGCGGAGGCGACCGGCGGCCCCGTGCCCGCGGGCCGCGAACGGATCCGGTTTCGGGTCGAACAGGGCATACGTCGCGGTTCCACGGAAGTGCATGTGGTTCATCAGCGGGCACTGGGCGCGGGCGACGACCAGGCGCCCGCCATCGTCGAGGTGGAGGCGGAGGTGACCGCCAAACTCGCCGAGTACTTCGCCGCTGACGTGGGCGACGCCGTGTCCATGGTGGGCCGCGAAGTCGCCACCGCCCGCAAGGCCGAAGTGGTGAAGGACGCCGCCGGCTATCCGGCCTTGCGCCTGAACGTGGGCTTCGACCGGGCCTGGGCCACCGTCGGCCAAGCCCTGGAACGCGCCGAGATAGCCATGCGGGCGGACCGGGACAGCGCCTCCTATCGCGCCGAGTTTCCCACCGCAGGCACCGGCGGCTGGCTCAAGCGCATCGTGCCGGGCGGCGAGGGGCGGGACGCGCCGGTGCGGATCAGCGTGGAGCGGCAAGGCGACGGCTGCCTCATCCGCGTCGCCACCCCGCAGGGCGAGCCCCTGGCATTGAGCCTGGCGGAGGAAGTGCTGGTGACGCTCCGGGAGTTCGCCGCCTAGGCTAGGCGCAGCGAACAGCGCATGGAGATTCCGGCTCGCGGATTCCGACCGGCATCGCGGTGCCCACCTTCGGGGCGAGCGTACCAAGACCGAGGTGGCTAGCTTTCCCGCGCTTCAAAGGGCGGAGACTCGCTCGCGCAGTCCGGCCACGTCGCGCCGGTGCTCGCGCAGTTCGGCGCGGAGCTCGGCGAACAGGGCCTCCATCCGCGTTTCCATCGCTTCCACGCGGCTTTCCACACGGGCCACGCCGCCCTTCACGCTGGCAAGCTCGCCGCCGAGAAAGAAAGCGGCAGGAACCACGGCGGCCAGCAGCGCCACCAGCACGGCGAATGTCGGCGCCCACTGCGGCAGCCAGCGCCAATCCTGCTTCGCAGCGTCGTTCATGGCGGCCTAGTGGGCGCCTGCGCCACTGGCGATGTCGAGCGCGTGCTGGGATCACGGGCTCGCCTTCTGGACGAGCAAGCCTCGGGCGACGGTTCGGTAGCCTGCCTCCCGCTGCTGCTTGATCTCCGCGCCGGCGAGCTTGCGGTCAGCATGACCAGTCCGCATCCGCCGCGATCGGGCAGCCAGGCTCGCGTGTCCCGCCGCTCGTGCTGGGTACTACCTCGGCGCCTCGGCAGCGCCTTGCGCGAAGAACGGGTGCGGCGCGACTGGCGGGCGGGGCCGATGCCCTGTCGGTCGCTTCAGCGACAGTTCCTCGAACAGCAGGTCCGGGGTGGCGATGGAGACGACGCCCACGGCGCTGCTGGTGCCGTAGAGGGCCGTAGTGGCCCGCAACGTGTAGGCGTTCGGCGGCACGAACTGGAGGGCGTGGTTGGTGACGTCCCTCGAGGCCGCCACGATGTCGCGGAACGCGGCGACGCCGAAGCCAGCCAGCTGGGCTTTGCGGATGCGTTCCTCGCGGCCGTCGGCAAAGACCTTCACGGCCTCGGTGATGCGTTCCACCGCCACTTCGCCGGCGGCGCTTCCGGCGTGGCCATCCGCCATCAGCGGGCGGTGGCCGGCGCCTAGCCGCCGCACCACGATGCCGTAGTCGTTGCCGCGCTCGGCGGCCAGCGCCAGCAGTTGTTCGCGCAGCGCCTCGGGCGCAAGGCCGTCGCTTGCGGTCACCAAGAGATTGCTCGGCAGCAGCAAGTTGCCGCGCAGGTTGCCGGTGCTCGCGGCAACGCCCTCCACCGGACTTCGAGAGGCGAGCAGCGTCTTCAGGACCCCGGAGTCAACCAGCGTCGTCGGCGCCGCCGGCACGCCCTGGCTGTCTACGCGGTAGCCGCCGTACAGCGGGCCGGCGGCGTTGGCGGCGACGGTGGGATCGTCAACGACGGTGAGGAACCGGGGCAGCACGCGAGCGCCGATGCGATCCGCGAACGGATTGCCGAGGCCAGCGGCGAAGGCCCCGGCGCGGGCCTCGGTGACCGGCACGCGGGTCGCCAGCAGACGCGGCGCCAGCGCCTGGGCGACCAGCTCGGCGGCGGCCTGGCCCTCGAACAGCACCGGACCGCTGTAGCGCTGCAACGGCTTGGCCCCGCGCCGGCTGGCCAGCGCCCTGCCCAAGGCGTCGGCGCGGGCCAGCAGTTCGGCGGCCGTCGGCAGTTCCTGCCAGAGTCGTGCTTCCACCCCGCGGTAGTCTTGCAGCACGGTGCCGTCGTCGGCTTGCGTGGCCGCGAGAATGTGGACCCCGGCGCTGGGCCGGGCCTCCTCGAAAGCGGCGCCTTCGCTGTTCAGATAGGTGGCGAGGTGGTTGCCGGCGAAGGCATGCACCTCGGAATCCGCAACTTCCGGGAACCCTCGAAACACCGCCGAGGCGGTGCGCACCAGGCACGGCAGCGCTGCGCCCGGCAGCGGCTGCGACTCGCCAGCGGCAGGCCCGACGAAAGGCGCGGCGGGGCTGAAATCCGGCACTGCTTCCCGGGTTTGGTTCTCGAGAGCGCCGCGCTTCTTGGCGAGGGTCTCCAAGGCGTGCTTGTAGGCGACGTCCGTGGCCAGCCAGATGCTGCGCCGGAGTTCCTGGTAGTCGTCGGCGAGCGGCAGTCGGAAGAAGCGCGTCTGCGGAGAGGACCAGCTGCGCGTTGGCAGAAAGTTGGTGTTGTCGAAGTCCGCGCTGCCTACCCGCAACTCTACGATAAGAGTGCGCCCCCGGCGCTGGCTGTGCTCCATCAGCGCGCCGAAGCTGGCGCTGGCGAAGACGACGTCGCTCTCCTCCACCCGATAGGAGAGGAAGTAGGGCGCGGCCATCTGCGGCAGCCGCAGGTGCGCCACGCTGCGGCCGAGTTCGTCGCGCATCGCCCGCAGCAGCACGCTCTCCTCCCTCGGGACGGCCGCCTCGGCCGCCACGGCCAGACCGCTCGGCAGCAACGAGACGGCGGCTGCCAGCAGCGGCAGCCGGATCACGGCATTTCCTCGTTCGGCGCCGGCGCCGGCAGGAGCGGCGGCCGGTGCTGGGACTTCGGCTTCTTCTGCACTTCGATCTGCGCCAGCAGAATTCCGGGCGACACGGCCGCCACCGGCACGCCGCCGGACTCCGCGCCGCAGGTGCCGTTGAACACGGCCACCTGGTCGTCCGCGGCGACCACGCGGCTCAGCGCGGCCAGCGGCGTGCCGATGAGGTCCACGCCGCGCACCAGCTCTTCGCGCCCATCGGGGTGGACACGGTAGACCATCACCGGCTGGACGTTGAAGGCGTTCGGCAGCCAGCGTCCGGTGGTGGTGACGCCGCCGCGGATGTCCTTGAACAGGAGCCCGAATGGCTTGTCCTGGGCAGCCACGGCTTCGAGCAGCCGGGCCTTGAGCTGCGCCCTGCTGTAGGGGTCCCGGACTTCCACGATGAGGTTGGACTGCCGAGCCACCGGCCGATAGCCGACGTTCTTGCGGCCGTGGCCGTTGGACCGGGCGAACCCGTCGATAGGCGAGCGCGACATCAGAAAACCGCGCAGCACGCCGTCCTCCACCACCGAGACGCGCCGAGCCGCCACGCCCTGGTTGTCGAAGCGGTAGGCGCCGGCCAGATCGGCGCCGGCCATGCTGCGTACGGTGGGATCGAAGTGGACCGAGAAGCCGGGGGGCAGAATGGCCTCGCCGACCTTCTTCTTGAAGGTCTGGCCGTCGTCGATGCGCTTGAAGCGATGGCCCTCGACCCGGTGCCCCAGCACTTCGTGGAAGAAGACCCCGGCGGCCCGTCCTTCGAGGATCGCCGGCCCGGCATACGGCTCCACCAGCGGCGCGTCGCGCAACGCCCCGAGGTCCGCGATCATGCGCGCCACCGTCGCCAGCACCGTCTCGTCGTCCGGCAGCCCGGCTGGCGTCGCCGCCGAGAACGCCTCGTGGCGCGGCAGCCGCATGCCGTCGTCGGCGATCGTGTGGGCGCTGATCGAGAGGTGGTAGCGGGTCTCGCCAGTGCACAGCCGGGTACCCTCGCTGCTCGCCAGATGGCGCGTTTCGGCCACCGCTTCCAAGGTCGCGCTGCCGCCGTGGATCCGCCCGCCGGCAGCATCGGCGAAGGGCGCAGTGTAGCGCTGCAGCTTGGCCTCCCACTCCTCTTGGGAGGCGTCCAGCCGCGCCGGCGCGGCCAGCGCCTCTAGGGGCGCTTCCCGGGAGAAGTCGTCGGCCGCATCCTCCGCGTCCACCTTCACTTCGATGTCCGTGCGCACCTTGGTGAAGCGCTCCAAGGCTTCCTTGTAGCGACGATCGGTCTCCCGCCAGATCTTGCTGCGGATGGCGTCCGCATCGTCGTCCAACGGCACCGCGACCGCTCCGAAGCGTCGTATCCGGCTGCTGTTGTCCCGCAGTTGCCGGGTGTTGTCGAGGGCGTAGTCGCCAAGACGTACCTCGACGTCCAGGCTGCGCCGCCGGCTGCGGCTGCCGTGCCGCAGAGCGCCGAAGGCGGCGCCCACGGACAGCCGCTCTCGCTCGGTGACTTCGTAGCTCAGGAAGTAGGGCGGCACTGGCTGGGAACCGAGCACGGCCATGGAGCGCGCCAGCTCCGCCTGCATGGCGGCCAGCAGCACCGAGTCTCCGGCGGCGGCGCCATTGCTGGCCAGCGCGGCGGCGAACGCCGCCAGCCAGGCGGCAGTGGCGGAACGCGGGCGCCGGCGCACTGCCGCCCTCAAGGCGCGACGCGATGCCGCTGCACGACGGCTTGGTCCAGTTCCAGCCCGAGGCCCGGCGCCGTCGGCAGTTCGATGAAGCCGTCCGCGAAACGGATCGGTTCGGTGAACAGCTCCTCGTGCAGGGGGCCGCCGTTGTACTCCTGGATGAGGAAGTTCGGCGAGCAGGCATCGAGCTGCACCGCCGCCGCCGCGGCCACCGGCCCGACGTACATGTGCGGCGCGATCATCGCGTAGTGCGCCTCGGCGATGCCGGCGATCTTCTTCGATTCCAGAATGCCGCCGCACTGGCCCACGTCCAGCTGCACGATCTGCGCGGCCTGCTTCTCCACCAGTTCGGAGAACTCGTAGAGGGTCGCCAGACGTTCGCCGGAGGCGATGGGAATGGCGGTGTGGGCGGCGACGCGCGCCATCTCGTCCACGTTCTCCGGCGGCACCGGCTCCTCGAACCAGAACGGGTTGAACTCCTCGAACACCTTGGCCACGCGAATGGCACCGGCGGTGCTGAACTGGCCGTGGGTGCCGATGCCGACCTCCAGTTCGTCGCCCACCGCGTCGCGGATGGCCTCGAAGATCCTCGCGGCGCGCTTGATGGTCTTGAGCGGGAAGTCCCTCGGCAACGGGAAGTAGGGCATGAACGGATCGATCTTGCAGGCGGTGTTGCCCGCCGCCACCAGCTCGGCGGCGATGTCGCCGGCCCGGGCCGGGTTCTCCCACACGCCCTCCGTGGGCATGTAGGCATAGGCCCGCAGCTTCTCGTGGCAGCGCCCGCCGAGCAGGTTGTAGATCGGCTGGCCAGTGGCCTTGCCGACGATGTCCCACAGCGCCATCTCAATGGCGGAGAGCGCCGGGGTGCCGTAGAGGCTGGGGTGCCGGTAGTCGTGGTTGGAGGCGTAGATGCGCTGCCACAGGCGCTCTATGTCGAACGGGCTCTCGCCCACCACGAAACGTTCCGCCAAGTCGTGCAGCAGCGCGATCTGCGACTTCAAGTCCGGCGCGTGGCCCGTTGGCCGCTCGCCCAGGCCAACTATGCCTTCGCTGGTTTGGAGCTGGATGAACAGAAAGGTGCGGCCGCCGCGATAGGGCGGCACGTTGTCCAGCAGGATCGTCTCGATGCCGGTGACCTTCAATGCCTCGCCTCCGTGGCTGCGCCTCCGTGGCTGCGAACGGGCGCGGATGTGCGGACCATGCACCATGCCGGGGGCGAACGCCACGACAGCGGCGACCAGCCGGTCGAGCGGGCCGCTCGACCGCAAGGAGGCCCCTCAATCGGCGTCGGCGGCGAGAGACTGCGCCCAGTCCGGCACCACGCCGGGGGTGATGTCGAACACCGCAAGCCCCAGCGTGTAGACCACTGCGGCGATCGCCAGGGCACCCACGAGGTTCAGCGCGATGCCGGCCCGGGCCATCTGGGCGATGGTGAGACGGTTGCTGCCGAACACGATGGCGTTGGGCGGCGTTGCCACCGGCATCATGAACGCGCAGGAGGCCGACATGGTGGCCGGAACCATCAGCAGCAGCGGATGCACGCCGGTGGCCACGGCCGCCGCGGCCAGAATCGGCAGGATCATCTCGGTGGTGGCGGTGTTGCTGGTGAGTTCGGTGAGGAACGTGATCGCCAGGCACACCATCAGGATCAGCGCGAAGGTCGGCAATGCGCCCACGGCCTCGAACTGGCCGCCGACGAGGGCCGCAAGGCCGGTGCGCTGGAAGGCCGTGGCCAGGGCCAGGCCGCCGCCGATAAGCAGCACAACGCCCCAGGGCAGCCGCGGCAGCACTTCGGCGCCCATCAGATGCACCTTGCGCGGCGGCTTCTCCTCGGTCCGGGCATCCGCTGGCAGCGTCCGCGCCGGGATGAAGAACAGCAGCGAAGCCATGGCGATGGCCACCGTGCCGTCGTCCACCAGCTTCGGCCAGGGCAGCAGATCGCCCCAGCCCGGCACGGCGACGAAGCCGAGGTCGAGGTCCACGCGGAACACCCACAGCAGCGCGGTGGCGGCGAACACCGCCAGCACCGCCCGCTCCTCGAAGGTCACCGGCCCCAGCCGCGCCCGTTCCGCCGCCACCGCCGCCTGGCCCACCATCACGTTGGCGCCGGCCCGGTAGAACACCTGCGTGATCAGCACCCAGGCCACGGCCAGCAGCACCGCCCCCACCGGCAGCGCCACCACCAGCCACTGGCCGAAGGCGACTTCCGGCGCCGCCGGGAACAGCGCCTGGTGAATGCGCGCGAACGCCAGGTTCGGCGGCGTGCCCACGAGCGTGGTGAGGCCGCCCAGCGAGCAGCCGTAGGCGATGCCGAGCATCAGCGCCACGGTGAAGTTCCGCGCCTCGGCGCCGAGCCGCTCCTCCACCTGCAGCACGATGGCGAGGCCGATGGGCACCATCATCACCGCGGTGGCGGTGTTCGAGATCCACATGGACAGGAACGCCGCGGCCACCATGAAGCCGAGCACGATGCGCGCTGGCGAGCCGCCGACGGCCGCGATGATGCCGAGGGCGATGCGGCGGTGGAGGTTCCACCGTTGCATGGTGAGGGCGATCATGAAGCCGCCGATGAACAGCACGATGGTGCTGTTCAGATACACCGGCGCCGTCTCGCGGCCAGCCATGATGCCGAGCAGCGGGAACAGCACCAGCGGCGCCAGCGCGGTGGCGAACAGCGGGATCGCCGCCGTCATCCACCAGACGGCCATCAGCGCCGCCACCGCGGCCAGGCGGCTCGCCGGCGGATTGCCGGCATCGACCGGGAACAGCAGCAGCCACGCGAACGCGGCGAGGCCGAGCCACAGGCCAACGGTTCGGGACTGGATCCGCCCGGCGGTGCGCGGCGTGTCGATTCGGCGTTCTCGATGGACGCGACGGTCCGGCGAAGCCTAGCACGGGCCCTGCCGCCGACCGATGGCAGGCGGGCAGCGCGGCCCTTCGGCGAGCCCCGGCGGAGCCGCCGACATCCCCGGCGGCGGAGCCGCCGACGTTGACATCCGTTCCGCGATTGCGCCATAAGAGGGCCGGTGACCTACTGCCTCGCCATCGGCGTGGATGCGGGACTCGTGTTCGCGTCCGACTCCCGCACCAACGCCGGCGCGGACCAGATCAGCACCCACAGCAAGATGCACCGCTTCCACGCCGAGGGGGAGCGCACTCTGGCGCTGCTCTCCGCCGGCAATCTGGCCACCACGCAAGCGGTGCTCGCCGCCATCGAGCGCCACATCCGCCAGCAGGCGGCGCCCAACCTGATGAACGTGGAGGACATGCAGGCGGCGGCGGAGTACGTGGGCACCGTCAGCACCGAGGAACAGCAGCGGCACCGCAACGCGGGTCCGGCGGCCGACGAGTTCGCGCCGGAGGCCACCTTCGTCCTCGGCGGCCAGATCCGCGGCGACGTCCCGCGCATCGAGCTCATCTACCCCCAGGGCAACTTCGTCGCCTCGTCGCCGACCACGCCGTACCTGCAAGTGGGCGAGGTGAAGTACGGCAAGCCGATCCTGGATCGCATCGTCGAGCGCTCCACCAGCCTGGACGCGGCGTTGAAGTGCGCCCTGGTGTCGATGGACTCGACCATGCGCAGCAACGCCACCGTGGGGCCGCCGGTGGAGTACCTGATCTATCGAACGGACTCCTTCGCCGCCGGCGCCCACGCCGCGCTCGCCGAGGACGACGGCTACCTGCTGCGCCTGCGCCGCAGCTGGGCGGACAACATCCGCACCGCCTTCGAGCGCCTGCCAGCGCCGCCGGCGAGCGCGGACGTCGAAGTCGGGCCGCGCGGCAACGTGACCCGGCTCGGCTGAGCGGCCACCGGGCATCTGGTCGGGAGGAGCGGAGACCCAGTCTCGCCCGTCGCGGCCCCGTGCTTGACGCGCCCGGCGATTCCGCCAAACTTTGCGCCTCGGAACCGCACGGAACCCAATGTCGCGCATGACCAGCCTGCCATCCGCCCTGCTGCGGCGCGTGATCGGCCGCATCGGCCGCGGCACCCAGCTGCCCTTTCGCGCCGTGCTGCCGGACGGCGCCGTCCTTGCGAGCGGCGCCGGCGAAGCCGCGGTGACGGCGCGGTTCAAGACCGCGGGGGCCGCGTGGCGCACCGTCGCCTTCGGGCACGTCGGCTTTCTGGAGGCGTACTTCGACGGCGACATCGACATCGAGGGCGACTACCGCAGCCTGCTGGCGGTCGGCTTCGACGCCGGCTTCGCCGATGCGGCCGGGCCGCTGGTGGCGCTCCGCAACCGCTGGCACGGCTTGCGGTTCAACAACCGCCCCGGCGCCAAGCCGAAGGAGAACGCCCGCTTCCACTACGGCCTCGGCGCCGAGTTCTACGCCAGGATGCTCGACTCCGAGTATCTGATGTACACCTGCGCGTACTACGAACAGCCGCAGCAGAGCGTTCTGGAAGCGCAGGTGGCGAAGATGGAGCATGTGGCCCGCAAGGTGCGCCTGGCGGCCGGGGACCGGGTCATCGACATGGGCTGTGGCTTCGGCGGCTTCATGTTCTATGCCGCCGAGCACTACGACGTGCATGTGACCGGCGTGAACACCACCACCGAGCAGGCCGACTGGGTGAAGGCCAGGATCGCCGACAGGGGACTTGGGGATCGGCTCGCCATGCACGAGGCGGACGTCCGCGAGGGGTTCGGGCAGTACGACAAGGTGGTTTCCATCGGCGTGATGGAACACGCCGGCCGGCACCAGCTGCGCGAGGTGGTCCGGGGCCATGCCCGGGCGCTGAAGCCAGGGGGACTGGGGCTCATCCACTTCATCGGCCACGTTGCCGATATCGAGACGGACTTCTTCATCCGCAAGTACATCTTCCCCGGCGGCTGGATCCCAAGCCTGGCCAAGGCGCTGGAGATCATGGAAGGCGAAGGGCTGGAGATCCTCGACGTGGAGAACCTGCGCCGCCACTACGCGCTGACGCTGGACGCCTGGACCGAGAAATTCGATGCCAACTGGCCGGCGATCCAGGCCATGGATCCCGCTCGCTTCGACGAGCGCTTTCTGCGGATTTGGCGCACCTATCTCATCGGCTGCGCGGAGATGTTCCGTGCCGCCAACGGCCAGACCAACCTGTTCCAGATCGTCTTCAGCAAAGGCAACGTGGACTGCGACGCCTACCCGATGACGCGGGCCCACCTGTACGCGACGCCGGCGTCTTCGCCCGGCGGCGCGTCCGCTGCGTGACTGCCGCCGGCCACGGCGAGCGGGCCGCCGCCTTTGCCGCCGCCCTGGGCCGAGCGGGCACCGCTGGGCAGGGCGCGCGCCGACTGGACAAGCCGCTCTCGAACCTGTTCCGCAACCGCGACCAGGCCCGGGGCGGCCTGCCCGCGGGGGCGCTGGTGAACGTGCTGGACTTCGATGCCGAACGGGGCACGGCGGACGTGGAAGGCATGATGCCCTACGACGCCCTGGTGGACGCCCTGCTGCCGCGCCACGTGGCGCCCTGCGTGGTGCCGCAGCTGAAGTCCATCACCGTCGGCGGCGCGGTCGCCGGCATCGGCATCGAGGCGACATCCTTCCGGCACGGCCTGGTGCATGAGACCGTGCAGGAGATGGACGTGGCCCTGGCGGACGGCAGCATCGTCACCTGCACGCCGGACAACGACCACGCGGACCTGTTCGCGGGACTGCCGAACAGCTACGGCACCCTCGGCTACGCGACGCGGCTGCGCCTGGCGACCATGCCCGTCCGCAGCCACGTGGCGGTGCGGCACCAGCGTTTCGCCGAGGCGAGCGCATTCTTCGCCGCGGTGGAGGCGGCCTTCGAGAGCGAGGCGGACTTCGTGGACGGCGTGGCGTTCGCCGCCAACGACCTGGTGCTCTCCACCGCGCGCTTCGCGGACGACGCCCCCTACGCCAGCGACTACACCTTCGAGCGCATCTACTACCAGTCCCTGCGGCACCGGGAGCAGGACTGCCTGCGCACCCGGGACTACCTGTGGCGCTGGGACACGGACTGGTTCTGGTGCTCCAAGAACCTCGGCGCCCAACATCCGCTGGTGCGGCGGCTGCTCGGCCCGGAACGGCTCGGCTCGCGCTTCTACCAGCGGGCGATGCGCTGGAACAGCCGCTGGCGGCTGCTCGAACGGGCCGAACGTCTCGCCGGCTATCGGCGCGAGTCCGTCATACAGGACGTGGACCTGCCCCTCGCCACGGCGCCCGACTTTCTGGACGAGCTCATGCGCGAAGTAGGCATCTTTCCGATCTGGGTGTGCCCGGTGCGGGATGCGGGCGGGGCGCCGGCGCCGTTGTTCCCCGCGCCCGCCGAGCGCTACGTGAACTTCGGCTTCTGGGACACGCTGCGCTTCGCCGTGGGCTATCCGTCAGGGTACTTCAACCGCATCGTGGAACGGGCCGTGGATCGGCTTGGGGGCATCAAGTCCCTGTACTCGTCGTCCTTCTACGACCGGGACGCTTTCGCCCGCATCTACGGCGGCGACGCCTACGCCCGCTTGAAGGCCCGCTACGACCCGAAGGGTCTGCTCGGCGACTTGTACGACAAGTGCGTACGGCCGGAATAGGCGACGCGCAGCCGGCCCGAAGGCGTAGGGTGAAGGGCAGCGCAGCGCCAGCTGGCCAAGGAGAGGCGGGGCCAGCCTAACTGGAGACATCGGAGACAGCCGCAACGGGCCACTGATCCCCCACCGCGCTATTCTTGCCCTTCAGGGCAAGATCGAGGGAATAGGCTTGGCAGCCGCGTTCGCAGCGAAACACATCGCGCTGGTGGCCGCCGGCGGCGCCTGCGGCGCCGTCCTGCGCTACCTGGTGCAGGGCTGGGCGGCGGCCTGGGTGCTGCCTTGGGGCACTCTGCTGGTCAACGCCGCCGGCTCGTTCGCGATCGGCGCCGCCATCGGCGCCTGCGCCGGCGCGTCCTGGTTCGAGGCCGGAGGCCGCACTTTTCTGGTGGCCGGAGTGCTTGGCGCATTCACGACCTTCTCCGCGTTTTCGATGGACACGCTGCGGCTCGCCATCGCCGGGCGCTTCGCCTGGGCAGCGGGCTACGTGGTGGCCAGCGTTGCCATGTCGCTGGCGGCCGCCTTCGTCGGCTACGGCGCTGGCCAGCGCTTGGCGGCGGCACTGCCGTGATCGACCCGCAGCGCCTGCGCCAGGATGTCGGCGCGGTCGCCACCGCGGTGGCGCGGCGGGGCACGGCGCTGGACGTCGACCGCTACACGGCGCTGGAGACCGAACGACGTGCGCTGCAACTCGAAACAGAGCGTTTGCAGCACGAACGCCGGAACGCTTCGGCCCGCATCGGGCGCGCCAAGGCGGCCGGCGAGGACGCAGCGTCCCTGGTCGCCGCCGCCGGCGCCCTCGGCGACCGGCTGGACACCGCCAAGGCCGGCTTCGACGCCATCAGCGCCGAGTTGCGGGAGTTCGCCCTGGCCATTCCGAATCCGCCCGCCGCCACCGTGCCCGCCGGCCGCGACGAGCGCGACAACGAAGAACTGCGGCGCTCCGGCATGCCGCGCACGTTCGACTTCCCGGTCAAGGACCATGTGGCTCTGGCCGGCGCTTGCCTGGACGCGGAGGCCGCAGCGCAGATCGCCGGCGCGCGCTTCGCCGTGCTGCGCGGCCCCTTGGCGAAACTGCACCGGGCGCTGACGCAGTTCATGCTGGACGTCCACGCCGCCGAGCACGGCTACGAAGAGGTCTACGTGCCGTACCTGGCGGACCGCCATGCGCTGATCGGCACCGGCCAGCTGCCCAAGTTCGAGACGGACCTGTTCGCCATCGCCGGGGAGCGCGACCAGTTCCTCATCCCCACCGCGGAAGTGCCGGTGACCAACCTGGTCCGCAACCGCATTCTCGACGCGGACGCCCTGCCGCTGCGCTTCGTCGCGCATACGCCGTGCTTCCGCAGCGAGGCCGGCAACTACGGCAAGGACACCCACGGCATCTTCCGCCAGCATCAGTTCGAGAAGGTGGAGCTGGTGCAGATCGTCCATCCCGGATGTTCGTGGGCAGCACTGGACGAACTCACCGGCCATGCGGAGACGATCCTGAAACGGCTGCGGCTGCCGTATCGCGCCGTGGCGCTGTGCGCCGGCGACCTCGGCTTCGCCGCCGCCAAGACCGTCGATCTGGAAGTCTGGCTGCCGGCGGAGAACCGCTACCGGGAGGTTTCCTCCTGCAGCAACTTCCTCGACTTCCAGGCCCGCCGCACCATGACGCGGTACCGGCAGCCCGGCGGCCGTCCGGACTACGTCCACACCCTCAACGGGTCCGGACTGGCGGTGGGCAGAACCCTGATCGCCCTCCTGGAGAACTGCCAGGAGAGGGACGGCGCCATTGCCGTGCCGGACGCCCTGCGACCCTACGTGGGAGGCGCGGCCCGCCTCTGCCTGCGCGCCTGAACGCCGTGGACGTCCTGCCGCTGGCGCTCAAGGTCCGCGGCCGCAAGTGCCTCGTGGTCGGCGGCGGCGAGGTCGCCTTGCGGAAGCTCGAGCTGCTGGCCAGCGCTGGCGCTGCGGCGTCGGTGGTGGCGGTTGCCGCTTCCGACGCGGTGCAGCGTCTGTGCGCGGCCCAAGGCTGGCCGCTGCATCGGCGTCCGTTCGTCGACGACGACATGCAAGGCTGCATGTTGGCGATCGCCGCAACCGGAGAGGACGCCGCCAACCGGGCGATTGCCGCCTCCGGCGAGCGCTGCGGCGTGTTCGTGAACTGCGTCGACGACGGTGCCCGCTCGACGGCGCTGTTTCCCGCCATCGTCGATCGCGCCCCGGTGACGGTGGCGATCTCCACCGGCGGCGCCTCGCCGACGCTGGCCCGGCTGCTCCGCGAGCGCATCGAGGCGGCGCTGCCGGCCGGCGTCGGCAAACTGGCGCGCTATCTCGGCAGCCGTCGCGCGCGCATCGCGGACGCGTTGCCGGACACCCGCGCCCGGCAACGTTTCTGGCAGCGGGCGCTCGACGGCGACCTCGGCGACCGTGTGCAGCGCGAGGACACCGCCGGCGCCGACGCCATCCTGGAAGCGGCGCTGGCGGCACCAGCGGCGACCGGGCTGGTGTCGCTGGTGGGTGCCGGACCGGGCGATCCGGATCTGTTGACGGTGAAGGCGCTGCGCTGCCTGCAAGCGGCGGACGTGGTCTACCACGACCGGCTGGTTGGCGACGACGTCTTGGCCCGCTGCCGCCGCGATGCGCGTCGCGTGGCGATCGGCCGCCCCAGGGCCGCGCCCAATGCCTCGCGCGGCAACGCCGACGAGCGCCAGCCGGCGATCAACGGGCGGCTGATCGCGGATGCCCAACGGGGGCTGCGCGTGGTGCGGCTGAAGGGCGGCGATCCCCTGCTGTTCGGCCGCGCCGGCGAAGAGATCGCGGCGCTGGCTGCGGCCGGGGCGCCGTTCGAGATCGTGCCCGGCGTCACCGCGGCCCTCGCCTGTGCCGCAGTGGCCGGCATCCCGCTCACCCACCGGAGCTGGGCGCAATCGGTGCGCTTCGTCACGGCCCGCCGCCGCGACGGCGCCTTCAACGCCGAGTGGCCGGAACTGGCCCGCCCCGGCCAGACGCTGGTGGTGTACATGGGCCTCGCTGTGCTGCCGACGCTGTGCGAACGCTTGCTTGCGGAGAACGCCGCTCCGGCCACGCCGGTGGCCGTCGTCGCCAAGGGCACACTGCCCGGCCAGCGGATCGTCGTCGGAACCCTCTGCGACATCGCCGCCCGAACAAAGGCAACCGACCTGCACGGTCCGGCCACCGCCATTGTCGGCCGGGTCGCCGCCTTGGCGCGCGCCGGCTGACGAAGCTGGGCGACATGCTGGCTGCCTGAAAGTCAAGGCAGCTTGCGTCGGGCACCCACCGCGGTACCGTTCCCGGCAAGCGCCATCTCACGCATGCCGCGGCGACGGGGCCGCGCCCATCGCAGCCACGAAGCGGCCTGCCGCCGCCGCTGGGTCCGCCGCCGCCACCACGCCCGAGAGCACGGCAATGCCGCCGGCGCCGGCGGCCATGCAGGCCGCCACCCGTGCTGGCGTGACGCCGCCGAGGGCGTAGACCGGAACCGCAGCCGCGGCGACCGTCTCGCGCAGGGCGCCGAGGCCGGCCACAGGCGCCTGCTTCGAGCCCGGCGCGTACACCGGCGCGAACACCAGGGCCGTGGCACCCGCGCGCTCGGCCGCGGCGACCGCGGCCGGGGCGTGTACGGCTGCGGTGCGAATGGCGGGCATGGACGCACAGGCTGTGGGCGAGGTCGGCACGCCGGCCTCGGGCCAGTGGATGCCGTCGTAGCCGAGCGCATCGGCAAGGCGCAACGGGCCGTTCAGCACCAGCGGCGCGCGGGCGACGGTTCGGCGCGCCAGACGGGCTGCTTCGGTGAGCGCCGCACGGTCGCGGCCCTTGGCCCGCACCTGAATCGCGAGCCGGTGCGGTTCCGCAACCGCATCGAGGGCCGCCAGGCACTTCAGCCAACGCCGGGCATCGCCGACGAAGTCCAGATCGGCAATCACGTAGAGGCGCGGCAGGGTCTCGGTCATGGCCGCAGGGCGGCGTCCAAGGCGTCCCGGCAGCGGCGGGTGGCGGACTCCGGATCGTCGGTGCCGGCCACCGCCGAGAGCACCGCCACGCCGTGTACGCCGGCCGCGATCACCGCGCCGATGCCCTCGGCGCGGATGCCGCCGATGGCGATCACGGGCTTCGGGCAGGCGGCGGCGATGCGCCGCAGCAGCGCCAGTCCCAGCGGCGGCGCCGGATTGGCCTTGGATGCCGTGCCGTACACCGGGCCGACGCCAAGATAGTTCACGTCCGCGGCCCACACGCGCTCGGCCTCGGCGAAGGAGTTGGCGGTGCCGCCGATCAGCGCCCGTTCGCCCAGCAAGCGCCGGGCCACGTCCACCGGCAGGTCCTCGCGGCCCAGATGGACGGCGGCAGCGCCGGCGGCGATGGCCACGTCCACCCGGTCGTTCACCACCCCGAGAGCGCCGGCGTCTCGACAGGCCGAGGCAATTGTGCCGGCGAGGCGCACCAGCGCCGCGGTCGCGCGCTGGCGCTTCTCGCGGAACTGCACGCAGTCCGCGCCGCCGGCGAGAGCGCACCGGGTCAAGGCGGCATGGCTGTGGCGGCTCTGGATGCTCTCGTCGGTGACGACGTGCAGGCGCGGGACGCTCATGCGCGGGGGCGCCTGCCTCGCGCTCGCCGCCGCGGGCTCATGGCGAGGGCTCACGTCCGCACTCGGCGCAACGCATAGCCGTGGTGCATCGGCCCTAGGCCGCGGCCTACGGCCGGCCCGCTGCGGATGGCGCCGGCGACGTAGCGTTTGGCTGCGGCCACCGCGCACTCCAGGGAGGCACCGTCCGCCAGGTTGGCGGCAATCGCGGCGGCAAGCGCGCAGCCGGTACCCCGCGTGGCGTCGCTGCCGATCATCTCGCCGCGAAAGAACACGCAGTCGCCCGCGGCCGTTGCCAGGAGGTCGGTGCCGGGCGCGTCGGCGAGATGCCCGCCCTTCACCAGCACCGCGCCGCAGCCGTGGCCGAGGATGGCGTCGGCGGCGCGGCGGGCGTCATCCAGTGTGCGCACCGGCACCCCGGCGAGCCGTTCCGCCTCCGCCGCGTTCGGCGTGACCAGCTCCGCCAAGGGCACGAGGCGGCGCAGCAGCTCGCCGACGGCGTCCTTCGCCAGCAGCGCGCCGCCGGCGGTGGCCGCCAGCGCCGGGTCCAGAACGTAGTGCGGCGGCCTCCGCCTTTCGAAAGCGTCGGCGACCGCCTGCGTGCGCGGCAGGTCCGCCAACATGCCGGTCTTCGCCGCGGCAATGTCGAAGTCGTCGAAGAGCGCCCGCAGCTGCGCCGCCAGCAGCGGGGCCGAAACCGGCGCCGCAGCCAGCAAGGCGCTTCGGCTCTGTGCAGTGACCGCGGTAACCGCGGTGACGGCGTAGGCGCCGTGGGCCGCGACGGTCTTCACGTCCGCCTGGATGCCGGCCGCGGCGCCGCTGTCGCTGCCGCCGACGGCGAGAATGGTGTTCACGACGGCGCGATGCCGCAGCCGTGCCGCTGCTTGTGGCCGCAACGGATGCGCACGGCGTCCACGTGCAGATGCACTGCGCCGACGGCTTCGAGCACGAACAGATTGCGGACGCGGCCGAGGTCCACGGCGCCGGCGGCCCCGGCGTTGCGGACCATGTCCCCGATCTGCACGGTGACGGAGGTCCATTCGTTCCACGGCAGATCCGCAATCGGCAGTTCCACCAGCCCCACTTCCGCGGCACCGCTGTCCAGCTTCACCCGCAGGGTAGACGCCGGATCAGTCGCATCGGCGAGAACGCGAAGATCGAACTGGATCTCGCCGGCCAAGCTCGCATCTTCCACCGGGGCCATGCCGAACAGACGCAGCCGGGATGCGTCCGCAACGCCGATGGCGAAGCCGCCGTCGGCGGTGGCCAGATCGACCACGGTGCCCCGGGCGCCGGCGTCCTGCACTTCGGCGAGGGCCGGCGCCCCGCAGGCGCCGTCCACGCGGATGATGCGAAGCGGCACCGTCGTCTCCTCACCGGAGGACGTCTCCCCGTATCGGGCCCTCTTCGCATCGGCCAAGACAAGCGGGCCTGCGGCATCCGCGTAGAGGGCGTACTCCGCTTCGTAGACGTCCTCGGGCGCCGTCGGCCGCACTCGCGGGTCCACTGGCGCCGCAAGCCCGGCGCAGCCAAGGCCCGTTGCGCCGTCCAGGGCGCAGCGGTAGACGCGCACGTAGTCCACGCGCAGCTCTCCGGGGAACGCATCCGCCACCGGGTCGCCCGGCAAGTCTCCGCCCACGGCAAGGTTCAACAGCAGGTGGAAGGGCTGATCGAACGGCGCGGATTTCGGCCCCCGCCGGTGGGCATTGCTGGCGCCGTCCTTGTAGTAGTTCCAGTAGGTGGTGTTCGGCACGGTGTGGAAGTGGGCTCCGTCCACGAACCAGCGCAGCCGCTCGGCGTCCCACTCGAGAGCGTACACGTGGAAGGCGTCTGCCGGGTCGACGCCTTCGTAGCGTTTGGCGGCGTACACGTTGAGGGGCCAGGCCATGCCGTAGTGGACAACGCCTTGGACGAACGGGGCTGGCCGGCGGGCGAACGCCTCCATGATGTCGATCTCGCCGCTGGCCGGCCAGCTCCCGTAGGGCGAATTGCTCGGCAGCATCCAGAACGCGGCCCACAGGCCCTGCCCCGCCGGTGCGCGAATGCGCCCTTCGACGCGTCCGTAGCGCAGCGCGAACTTGCCGTCCGTGTTGATGCGCGCCGAGGTGTACCGACGGCCGCCGCCGGCCTTGGCCAGCGCGGTGATGATCAGATGGCCGCCGGCCACCGCCACATTGCCGGCCTCGTAGCTCTGCAGCTCGTTGTTGCCCCAGCCGGGTATGCCCAGGGCGCTGCCGTCGCCGATTTGGACGTTCCACTTGGCGGCGTCCAGCGCGTCGCCGTCGAACTCGTCGGCCCACGCCAGCTCCCAGCCCTGGGACGGCTGGGCGGTTGCTGCCGGCTCGGCGGCGCTGGCGCAGACGGCAGCGGCCACGGCGGTCAGCGCAAGAACCGCTGCCCGGCGGGAGTTCGTCGACACCCCGGCGGCGGTCAGGGTGCCGCGTCGAGCAGCACGCCGGCGGCTCGCCAAGCCTCGATCTCCCGCTCGCCAGCGCCCAGCCAGTCCTGCAGCGCTTCGCGATTGTGTTCGCCGCGGTGGGGGGCCGGGCCGCGCACACCGGCTTCGGCCTCCGAGAATCGATAGGGCGACTGCGTGACGGGCCGGGTGCCGCCGGCGCGGTCGTCCATCGGCGCGATGCTGCCGCGGTGGCGAACCGTTGGCGATTCGCGCACGTCGGCGCTGTCGCGCACTGCGCCCCAGGCCAGATTCATGGTCTCCATCGCGGCAGCCACCTCGGCCATCGTGCCGAGGCCGGCGAAGAACGTCGCCGCGGCTTGGCGCCGTAAGCGGATCTTCTCCGCCAAGGGCGCTGCTGGCGGCGTGGGATCGACGACGCCCAAGCGCTGCGCGAGCTGCCTCCAGACGTGGCGGAAGTCCCCGGCTATCAACACGTCGCCAGCACCGGTGCGCCAGATGTCGGAAAGGGCGGGGGCGGTCTCCCGGGAGTCTTCCAAGGCATAGTGCAGCTGGTCGTCCGTGACCAGCATCGCGTCCATCATGGCGATGTCGATGTGCTGGCCGAGGCCGGTGCGGTCGCGCATCAGGAGCGCCGCAAGCGTCGCCACCAGGCCGTGCAGGGCGGCATTGGTGTCCGCAACGGACATCTGGATGTCCGCCGGCGGGCGGCCGTGACGGGCCTGGCGCTGCACCAAGCCCGCTTCCGCATGGATGGCGGCCGCGTACGCCGGGCGCCGGGCCTCCGGCCCGGTCTGGCCGAAGCCGGAGATGGAGAGCAGCACGATGTCCCGACGCTCCGCCCGCAGGACCTCGTAGCCGAGCCCCAGACGGGCCATCACGCCGGGGCGGAAGTTCTCGATCACCAGATCCGCCTGTCCCGCCAGCCGCTTGGCGAGGTCCACGCCGGCCTCCTTGGCCAGGTCGATGCAGACGCAGCGCTTGCCGGCGTTCTGTTGATGGAAGTAGCCGGGTACGCCGCCGATCACCGCGCCCCAGAGCCGCGTCAGGTCCCCGGCGGGGGGTTCGAGCTTCACCACGTCCGCACCGAGGTCGGCGAGCATCCGGCCGGCGAACGGCCCCGCCAGCACCCGCGACAGGTCCAGCACCTTGATGCCAGCGAGGGGGTATGGCATGGGCGACGGCAAGGGCGTCAACGTCTCGAAGGCAGAAGTATAGCCAGCGCCGGAGCGGCGGACCTCTGCTGCCCCCGGATCTAGATCCAGAATCCGTCCGCCAGCACCAGCGCCCACACTGCGCCGGCGAGCATCAGACTCGCGAACACGGCGGCCGAGCCCATGTCCTTGGCCCGCCCCGCGAGGGGGTGCTGTTCGCCGCCGAGGCGATCCACCGTCGCCTCTATGGCGGAGTTGACGAGCTCGACCACCAGCACCAGGCCGGTCGCCGCCAGCAGCAGCGCGGCCTGGGTTGGGTTCTCGGCAACCCAGAAAGCGCATGGCGCGAGCACTGCGGCCAGTACGCACTCCTGGCGAAACGCCGCCTCGTGCCGCCAAGCTGCGCGGAAGCCGCGCAAGGAGTAGCCGGCCGCCCTTGCGACCCGCCCCAAGCCGCGATGGCCCGGCTTCATCCCGCGACCTGCCCCGCGGCGTCCTTGGCCGTGTAGTCTGGGACATCCAAGCCTTCGCCGGGCGCCGTTGCCGCTCCATGTCCACTGCCAACGGCTCGCCGCACGGGGCCGCTCCCTCCGTTCCGCCCGCGCTCTTCGCGCTGCCGGCGCTGTGCCGCCCTTTCTACGATCGCGACCCTCGGGAGGTCGCTCCGGCGCTGCTTGGCAAACTGCTGATCAACGGCAGGACCGCCGGACGCATCGTCGAGACGGAGGCGTACCTGGCCGCCGGCGATCCGGCGGCCCATGCGTTCCGCGGCCGCACCCCGCGCACCGAGGTGCTGTACGGGCCGCCGGGCCACGCCTACGTCTACCGCACTCGCGGCCACTGCTGCCTGAACGTGGCCGTGCAGCCGCCGGGCGTGCCGGGCTGCGTCTTGATTCGCGCCGTGCGGCCGGTTGCCGGCCTCGGGGCCATGCGCCGCCGGCGCGGCGGCGTGGACGAAGCGAAGCTCGCCGACGGCCCGGCCAAGCTGTGCCAGGCCATGGGCATCGGCATGGCGCACTACGGCCACGATCTCTGCGCCGGGCGGGGCCTGCGGCTGGTTGCGGACGCTGCGGTGCCGGGCCGAATGGCCAGAACCGGCCGCATCGGCGTCACCAAAGCGGCGCACTGGCGGCTGCGCTACGTCGCGGTCCGCGACGGCAGGGCCGCGGCGATGTCGTAGCGGGCAACGGCGTTGGCGACAGCGCGCTCCTGGTCCTCCGCGAGCAGGTAGCCGGCGGCCACCAGCCCCATGGTCCAAACGCGCACCCGCTGCTCGTAGTCCGGGCGGGGCGGCAACTGCGCCGCATCGGCGAAGCGGCTGAAGCCGACGAAGATCGCCGGCAGCGTCGGCGCTCCGTTCTGCGGGTGGCGCGGATTCCAGCCGGTGTGGCAGCCGATGGGCACGGCGATGTCCGGCAGCCGCACGCCAGCCGCCTCGTTGAGGGTGTCGTCCACGGCCGCCACCAGGCGAGCGTAGGCTGCGCCTTCCCCGGCAGGGAAGCGGCATATCCCTCGATCGACGTCGCCGCCGAGATCCAGCACCGAGAGGCCGCCAAGCCGCGCCGGGTCCAGGCGCTCCACGTCGCTCTTCGCCGCGAACTCGGCGAGCACCGCGGCGCGGTCCACCAACGTCCCTTCCGCCAAAGTAGGCACCAGCGACGGCGGCGGCGGCCGGTTCGCGCTCGCCCAGGCGTCCAGGTTGGCGAAGGCGGCGCGGGCGAGGGGCGCGTGGTCCACGGTGTTGAAGGTGTGCCGCGCCCGTTCGCCGGTGAGCGCGAAGGTGTCCGTGGGCGGCAGCACGCCGCCGATGTGGTGGGTGCCGGCGAACAGGTAGTTGCGTTCGTACGGCAGCGGCGGCAGGTCCCGCCGACCGTCGGGCGAGACGTGGGTGAGGGCGGCGTCGCCGCGCCAGTATTCCCAAGACGTGTTGGTGATCACCACCTTGGGCATCGTTCCTGTCTCGGTGGGCCGCCGGTACAAGCCGTCCTCGACGCCGGTGAGCGGATCGCGCAGGGTCGCGCCAGCGAAGGGGAAGCGCTGCCCCGGCCCCGGCACTCCCGCGCTCGACGGCTGCGCGCCACGGTGGTTGAAGTCGCCGCGCTGGCCGCCGGCGATGTGGATGTGCATGCCGTCGAACACGGCGCCGCCGTCGGCGTCGACGGTGAGGCCGAGATGCAGCAGGTGGCGCAGCACGCGCCCGGTCTGCGAGGCGCCGAAGGCGAACACCTGCCCGAACGCCGCCCCGTTCGGGCCGTTGCCGCGGCGCAAGCTGGCGGCGGCCTCCCGCAGCGCCAGCAGGCCGCAGCCGACCACGCGCATGCGTTCCGCGCGATAGGCGAGCACGTACACGCGGCCCTTCGCAAAGCCGCCGTCCTTGTGGATGTAGCGGTCGCTCGGCGTCAGCAGGCCGCCCTGCTGCCGGGCGAAGCGCCAAGCGTTGCGCGGCACCTCCACCATCGGCGCGGCGTCGTCGTCGCGTTCGAACAACCGCGCCCGCTGGCTGCCGCCTGCCGGCGGCGGGTAGCTCACGTTGCCGAGCTGGCCGAAGAAGACGCTGGGGCGGTCGCTGCCCGGCTGTATCCGGCACACCACGTCGCCGCTCGCCGGCTCGCCGTCGATCTCCGTCACCGGCGCGTCCAAGCCGTAGCCGCCGACCACGTCCCACTGCCAGCCGATGCTGGCTACGGAGAAGCCGCGCCGGAACAGCCAGCCGTCGCCTTCCGCCAGCTCCGCCGCGAGCGCGTCGCCGGCCTGCGCCCGCGGCGCAGCGTTGAACATGGCGAGGGCCAGCGGCCGGCCGCGGTTGGGCACGTCGATCAGCAGCTTGTCCGCTGCCGCAGGATCCCGCGGGGCGACGAGGGCGTAGTCGCCCTCGAAGCGCACCAGGCCATTGCCGTCGGTCGGCGCCAGATCGAGATCGACGATGCCGGCGTTGCGAAGGTCCGCCGGGTCCACGGCATAGCTGGCGCGTCCCGCCAGGACCTCGAAGGGCCCGTAGTGGCCGAACGCCCGGCCGCCAGCAAAGGGCCGCCGCGAGCACACCTGCCAGATCGCGCCGGGGCCTGCGCTCGGTCCGGTGCCGGAGCTGGGGTTGGTCATGGGCACCTCGCGTCGATGGGCTCTGGCAGCAGGAACTTGCCTGGCGCCGAGTGCCTTATGCTAGGCCAATCTGCGAAGCAAGCAGCCATGTGGCCATGGACGAGCCGCCATGAGACGACAGATGCATCGATCGTTCGCGGCACTGGCCGCTGCGCTGGCGTTCATGCTGGTGCCTTGGCGGCGGAAGAGGACCAGGCGGAGGTTTCTGCACAACGGCGATGCAGTGGTCCTAGTGGCGGCGGGCGTCGACGAGGCCGCGGCCGAGCGACTGGATGGCTAGCAGGCCAACCGGATTGCAATGACGGATGAGCTGGCGGCACGGGTGCCGATCTGGACCATCATTCCAATGTGGCTTTGGTACTAACGTGGATCCCTTGCGATCCGAAGCGCCGCTGATCGTCTATCTGGACTTCAAGAGCCCCTACGCCTATCTGGCCAAGGACCCCACCCGGCAGCTGGCGAGGGACTTCGGCATCGCCGTCGACTGGCGGCCGCTGACGCTGGACATTCCGAGCTACCTGGGCTCGGCCAAGGTGAGCGATGCTGGCAAGGTGGTGGAACAGAACCGCACCCCACGGCAGTGGCAGGGCGTCCGCTACGCCTACATGGATGCCAAGCGCTACGCACGGCTGAAGGACATCCTGATCTACGGGACGCAGAAGATATGGGACTCGTCCCTGGCCGGCATCGGCCTGTTGTGGACGCGCCGCGACAGCGCCATCCAAGGACGCTACATGGACCTGGTGTACGAACGCTTCTGGCGCCGGGAGCTCGACGTCGAGGACGCTCGAGTGGTAGCCGCCACGGTAGCGGAGGCCGGCGGCGACGGCGACGGCTACTTGCGCTACGCGGCCGGCGAGGGCCGGACCCAGCACGACGAGCTGCAGGCCCAGCTACACGGCGCCGGCATCTTCGGCGTACCCACCTACGTGGTCGCCAGCGAGACGTTCTTCGGTCGCGAACACCTGCCGATGGTGCGCTGGTTGCTCGGCGGGCGACGAGGCCCGGCGCCGGACATAGCCTACGACCGCTTCGCGCTGCCGTGAGGCACCCGTGATCGAGGTCGCCTTCGACTTCGCCAGCGTGGCGTCCCTGCTGGCCTTCAAGCCAACCGAAGCGCTGGCGCGGGAACTCGGTGTGGAGGTGGCCTGGCGGCCGTTCCCGATGCCGGATCGGCTGGTGCCGCGTCGCCGCGGGAAGGAATCCGTAGGCGAGCGCCATGCCCGAGTTCGTGCCGAATACGTCGCCCGGGACGCCGCCCGCTATGCCCGTGTGCAGGGCGTGGCGCTGGCGCGGGATGCGGCCGGCGTGGATGCTGCCGTGGCCAGCGCCGGCTGCCTTTGGGCCGGTCGCCACGGCGTCGGCAGCCGCTACGTGGAGCAGGTGCTGTACCCCTTCTGGGCGAACCAGCTGGACATCGAGGACGCGGACCGAATCGTCGCCGTGCTGGACGCACTCGGTGCGCCCGGGTTCAAGGCGGCGGCGCTCTCTGCGGAGCTGAGGGACCAGGCAGCGGCGCTGCGGGCCCGGGGCGTCTTCTCCACGCCGACCTACCTCGTCGCTGGCCAGCTGTTCATCGGCCGCGCCCACCTGCCGATGATTCGCTGGCTGCTTGGCGGACGCCGGGGGCCGGGGCCGCTCTAGCATGCCGACAGGCGCGTCGACGCTGCCCCGGCTTCTACCGGCGGGCATTGCGCGGCCACTCCGCTGCTGGCCGTTCCTCGTGCTGGCCACCGCGCTGGCGACGCTGTTCCCGTTCTTCCACGAGTCCGGGCCGCTGCACCGGCCGGAGCAGATCTACGACCACATTTCGTTCCACCACCTCGCCCTCGCCAGGAACCTCTCCGCCGATCACGGCTGGCTCGGCTTCTACTCGCGCACCGCGAACGGCGACGGCGAGCCGGCGTACCGCGTGTACAACCGCTAACGCCGGCGCGGCGATGCTCGCCTGGGCGTCGCTGGTTCTGATCACCGGCCGCCGGTGGCTGGCCGTCTCGGCGACCCTCGCGGCCTTCGGCGCCTACACGGCCCTGTACGCCAGCGACATGGTCGCCACCGAAGGGGCGCCGGACCTGTTCGGCGCCATGCTCGCCTTCCACGGCATCGCCCGCTACCACTTCCCCGGGCGCCGGCGGCGCTTCGGGCAGCTGCTGGCGAAGTCGTGCGCGGCGCTGCTGCTCGGACCCGACCTCAACGATCCATACCCGTGTTGGGGCTAGAAATGTGACGTGCGCAGAGTGCGCCTCTACGGCACGAGTCGGATGCGCGACCGCCAGTTCTGCGGAATCGCGAACCCTTGGCTCCAGCGGAACGTGTCTTCGCACAGCACGCCGTGCCAGAACAGCGGCTCCTCGGCGGACACGCGAAAGAAGTACGCCACGTCGTTGCGGTCCGGCACCACCACCATCTCGCCAGTGCAGGGATCGACGTAGCGGAACGAGGACCGGCCCGCCTCGGCCACCTTCACCAGGTACACCGCCCAGCCAACATAGCTGTACCGATCCGTATGCCAGCTTCTGCAGGACCCCGGCGGATAGAACAGGTCGCCCACGCAAGGGCACTCGCAGCCGAAGAAGCGCTCCACGCTCTGCTGCAGCGGCACGATCGAGGGGCGGAACTCGTCGACGTTGCAGGCGCTTCTGAAGAAGCAATAGGTGGAGGTGAGCTGCCATTCGTGCCGCTCCTGCTCGGCTTCTGGCTTGCCTGGCATCCTTCCCACTGGCTTGATGTGCCGCGCCAGCGCTGCAAGGTCGCGCCGAGCGGCCTGGTTCCGTTCCCGTCGCGACAGCCGCTCCACGTCCGGCGGCGCCTGCAACCGCCTTCGTCCCCTGCTGACGGCGGACTCCTCTCCCGTGCGCATCCCGCGTGCGAAGTGCTCCAAGTCCAGGCCAACGGGCAGCTTCGCCAGCGAACGAGCGGCTTCGGCCACTTCCCCGAAGCCGGCGATGGCGGCGAAGGGGGCGGCGAAGAACCTGCCCCCGTGCGAACCCGGGCCGGCGTCGCGGACAGGCGGCATCGCGGAGCTAGCCGTCAGCCTGCGGGCGGATTGCGCGAGAGCGTCTTCGTCCCGCAACATGGCCGTTCGCCTGCTCGACAGGATGGCCAAAGCGGCACCGGGGACGACTGCGAGGCGGCTGCCATGTGGGTTGCGCGACCATGCTCCGGAGAGCTTAGCACCATGCGCGGCGCTTGTGATTCCCAATCTCTTGCACGAATATGTCGTACACCCTGCGGGATCGCGGGATCGACGGGTCGGACCTACTTGATCGACGCTACGACAAGTGCCGTTCTGCATGTTGGAAGCATTGCGGCGTTTGGAGTCAGACAGCCACCCGTCGTCTTGGCAACAGCTGGCCTAGGCTGCGTTGCTTGTATTTACAGCACTTGGCAAGGGTGCGACTTTCCGTTATAAACGCGGCGCGTTGCGAGGGTTGGCCAGTGGCAAGCCAAGGTCGGCCGGAGCGAGGCTCAAGCAGCAAACTCAGGTAGCTGCAACACTCAGGTTAAGAAGGAACCCCGATGCCCAAGAAGACCGCCCGTGCGGCCAAACCCCAGAAGGCTGCCAAGAAGGCCACCGCCATTCGCCAGAAGATGCACAAGGCGGCAATCGTTTCGCACTTGGCCGGCGAGACGGGCTTGACGCACAACCAGGTGGGTTCGGTGATGGAAGAGCTCGCCGTGCTCATGCACCGGCACATCAAGAAGCGCTCGGTGGGCGAGTTCACGCTGCCGGGCCTTCTGAAGATCCGCTGCGTCAAGCAGCCGGCCACCAAGCGGCGGATCGGGCGCAATCCCCGCACCGGCGAACAGATCGAGATCGGTCCGAAGCCGGCGCACACGCGCCTGCGCATCAAGCCCCTCAAGCGCCTGCGGGACATGCCCCACTCCTAGACGCGCTCGGGGCGCATTTTCCCCAAGCGCCGGCCAACAGAACGGTCGGGCTGGCGCTCCGCACGGCATTTCGGCGGGGCCGGTGGGAACGTGAAGTTCAGCGAAGTCCTCATCCCGACGCTGCGCGAGGCGCCGGCGGATGCCGAGGTGGCAAGCCATGTGCTGCTGCTGCGCGCTGGCTTCATCCGCCGGCTGGCCGCCGGCTGCTACCACTGGCTGCCGCTTGGCGTTCGCGTTCTCGCCAAACTGCAGCGCATCGTGCGCGAAGAACTCGCCCGGGCCGGCGCCCAGGAGATCCTCATGCCGGTGGTGCAGCCGGCGGAGCTGTGGCGGCAAAGCGGGCGCTGGGAAGTGATGGGGCCGGAGATGCTGCGCTTGGTCGATCGCCACCAGCGCGACTACTGCCTAAGCCCCACCCAGGAAGAAGCGGTAACCGAACTCTTCGGCCGCGTCGTCGGCAGCTACAGGGAACTGCCCTGCAATCTCTACCACATCCAAACCAAGTTCCGCGACGAAATACGCCCCCGCTTCGGTCTCATGCGCGCCCGCGAGTTCATCATGAAGGACGGCTACTCCTTCCATTTGAGCGAAGCCTCGCTGGATGAAACCTACGCCGCCATGCACGGCTGCTACGCGGCGATTCTGGACCGCATCGGGCTCGAATACCGCGCCGTGGAAGCGGATCCCGGCACCATGGGCGATGGCGAATCCCACGAGTTCCATGTGCTGGCCGCGAGCGGCGAGGACCGGCTCGCCTACAGCCCGGCGAGCGATTACGCCGCCAACGTGGAGAAAGCGCCGGCCCCGGCGCTGGCGGACGACGCTCCGAAGGAAGCGCTCAGGAAAGTGCCGACGCCGAACGCGAAGACCATCGCCGACGTGGCCGAACTGCTCGGCGTTCCTGCCGCGAGTTGCGTCAAGACGCTGGTGGTGCATGGCGGCGGCGCCAGTGCGGAGGACGCATCTGCTGCGGAAGGCAAGGGACCCGAGCGCGCTGCCGCCCCGCTGGTGGCGCTGGTATTGCGTGGCGACCACCAGCTCAACGAAGCCAAGGCGGCCCGCACCGACGGGGTCCGGCGGCCGCTGCGATTCGCTGCCGAACAGGAAATCCGCGCCGCGATCGGGGTGGGCACAGGCTCCATCGGTCCGATTGGGCTCTCGCTGCCGCTGCTGGTCGATGCCAGCGCCGCGGCGCTGGCGAGCTTCGTCTGCGGCGCCAACGAGGACGGCTGCCACTGGGTTGGCGCCAGCTGGCAACGGGACGTGGGCTCGAAGATGCAGGTGGCGGACCTGCGCGACGTAGTGGCCGGCGACGACGCTCCGGACGGCAGCGGCCCGCTTGCGATCATGCGCGGCATCGAAGTGGGCCACATTTTCAAGCTCGGCGCCAAGTACACGCGGGCCATGCAGGTTGCGGTGCAGGACGGCAGCGGCCGGTCCGTGGCGCCGACGATGGGCTGCTACGGCTTCGGCGTCTCCCGAACGGTTGCCGCCATCGTCGAGCAGCGCCACGACGAGCGCGGCATCGTCTGGCCGGAGGCGGTGGCACCGTTTGCGGTTCACATCGTGGCGCTGAACAATGCCAGGTCGCGCTCGGTCCAGGAAACCGCCAACCAGCTGTACGCGGAGCTTGCGGCGGCCGGCGTGGAGGTGCTGCTGGACGACCGCGACGAACGGCCCGGCGTGAAGTTCGCCGATGCGGACCTGATCGGCGTTCCCTGGCGCGTTACCGTCGGCGAACGCGGCCTGCAGGACGGCGTGGTGGAACTCGGCCGGCGGGCTACGGGCACCGTGGAGCGCGTAGCGCCTGCGGAGGTTCCGGTCAGACTGCTCGAGAGGGGCGACGCTGCGCGGGACGGCGAAAACGGCGACGACAGCAGCGGCGGCGGAGGTCCCCGCATCCCGTCTTGAGTTCGCGCCGGGCTTCCACCATGATTCGGGCATGGTCATCGTTCACGGCATCATTCCCATCAAGCCGGCGCGGCGGGAACAGGCGCTGTCGCTGGCGCGGGAAGTCTCCGCCGCCACGCGCAACGAGGAAGGTTGCGTCTCCTACGAGTTCTACGTTGGCCTGACGGACCCCAATACGCTGATCCTGCTGCAGGAGTGGGAGAGCATCGACGCGCTGAGCAGCCACTTCCGTACGCCCCACACCCGGGCGTTCATCGACGCGCTGCCGGACGTGCTGGCCGGCAAGGTGTTCACCCGCCGCTACACCGTGCAGGAGGAACGAGCGCCGCCTCGCCCCAAGGACGAAGCGCCGCCGCCGATCATCCACTGAGCGGCTGCGTCGCCGGCGCATCCTGCGCGGCCAGCTACGCCGGCAAATGAGCGCTACGTTCCGGGAGACCGCTACTCGAGCGTAGCGACATCTGATGGTTCGCAAGCTCCCCGGGGCAGAAGATGCCTGCCTCTACGGCGTGTCTCGGACACTCGACGAGTGGAACTCGCCGGAGGACGCCAGTGCCGTGCCAACGCCACTTCGTACTTGACGAGCGAACTGCTGCGGAAAGTCGGCAGCCGTCGCTGACCTCCCGCGGACGACCTGCTGCTCGGCCTCTTCGCGACGCCGAAAAACTCGACACGCCCGAGGAGCTCCCGTCGTCTGCTCGCTCCTCCTGCACCCATCAATGCCGGTGAGTGCGCCTGCCGCCGAAGGTCGCACCGCCTTCGTGAGCCGCGGTTGGCATGCGAATCCGGACCAAGTGCCAGCGGTGACGAGAGACGTCACCGCTCATGGGTCCCTGGCGTGTACCAATTCGCCTATTCGTCATGACCCCTTCGTACCCCGGTGCGCCCGAACCCGCGGCCCCAAGCCGGAGGCCGACGGTACTGGGATGACTGCCCGGTACGTCGGGCGGTTCGCGCCAACCCCTTCCGGTCCCCTGCACCTGGGATCGCTGCTTGCCGCGGCGGCTTCCTGGCTCGACGCCCGCAGCCGGGGCGGCCGTTGGCGGGTGCGGATCGACGATGTCGACGCGCCCCGGGTGGCGCCGGGTGCCGAGCGCGCCATTCTGCAGGCCCTCGAGGCCCACGGCCTGACGTGGGACGGCACCGTAGTGCGCCAAAGCAGCCACGTCGAGCGCCACCGGGCCGCGCTCGCCGAGCTGGGCGAGGCGTGCTTCGGTTGCGCCTGCACGCGGCGGGAGTTGCGCGGCCTGGCGCGCTATCCCGGCACTTGCCGACGCCGGGCCCTGCCGCAGCAGGGCAACGCCGTGCGGCTGCGGGTGCAGGACGATGCGGTGGCGGCCTTCGAGGATCGGCTGCAAGGGCGCTGCTGCCAGAGGCTGGCGGCGACCGTCGGCGACTTCGTCGTCTGGCGGCGCGACGACCTGGCCGCCTATCCGCTGGCCGTGGTGGTGGACGATGCCGCGATGGGCGTCACCCACGTCGTGCGCGGCGCCGATCTGCTGGACGAGACGCCGCGCCAGATCCATCTCGCCGAGCGGCTTGGCATCGCCCCCGTGGCCTACGCCCATGTGCCGGTGCTGGTCGATGCCGCCGGGGAGAAGCTCTCCAAGCACAACGCCGCCACCGCCATCGACAGCGGCAAGCCGGCGCGCGGCCTTGCCACCGTGCTGGCGCTGCTGGGCGTGGAGGCGCCCGAAGGCGAAGTCGCGGCGATGCTCGAGTGGTCCCGGAAGCGCTGGCGCATCGACCGGGTGCCCTCGGGCACGACGCTGCCGGGCTTCGTGGCGCTCTCGTAGTTGTGCCGCTTCCAAAATGACGTGTGTTCCAGCGGGCGGGTTTCGTCGCAGGGCCGGGATGCCGGCGGCCTTGCGGGGCGGCACATCCTCAAGCAGCGCACGCCGAGGCGGCGACGGACGAACGTGCCATTCGCCATGTCGATTCGGGAATCGAACCACTAGGCGTCGCGTTCGAGTCGCGCCGTACTCGCTGCGCTTCGCTCACTTCCCGGCGTCGACTCCGGCGTCCTCCCCGTGGAGGATTTCGCGCAGCAGCGCATTCACCTGCTGCGGGTTGGCCTGGCCGCGGGTCGCCTTCATCACCTGGCCAACGAAGAAGCCGAATAGCTTGGTCTTGCCGGCTCGGCACTCCGCCGCTTGGCGCGGGTGCTCGGCAACCGCCGCGGCGACCAGCGGCGCAAGGGCATCGGCGCCGCTTACCTGCGCCAGGCCGTCGCGCTCGATCAGCCGGTCCACGCCCTCCGGCCCCTCCCCGTCCGCTTCGCCGCGCCACAGCCCCTCGAACAGGCCCTTGGCGCTGGTGCCGGAGACGGTGCCGTCGGCAACGCGTTGCAGCAGCCGGCCTAGCTGCGCCGGGGGCACGGGCATGTCGCCGGGCGCCTGTTCCGGCTCGGCATGGTGTCGGTGCTGCGCCGCCGCCACTGCGCCGAGCAGCCAGTTGGCGGCGGTCTTGGCGTCGGCGCCGGTTGCCAGCACGGCCTCGAAATAGGCGGCCCGCTGCGGTTCCTCGGCAAGGGCGCCGGCGTCGTAGGCGGAGAGCCCCAGCTCCGCCCGATAGCGGCGGCGCTTGGCCGCCGGCAGCTCCGGCAGCTGGGCGCGGAGCTCGGCCAGGAGCGCTTCGGAGACCGCCACCGGCAACAGGTCCGGGTCGGGAAAGTAGCGGTAGTCCTCCGAGAGCTCCTTGCCGCGCATCGGCCGCGTTTCGTTCCGCTCGGCGTCGTAGAGCAGCGTCTGCCGCGCCACCTTGCCGCCAGCCTCCAGCAGCTCCGTCTGCCGCGCCAGCTCGAAGCGCAGCGCCCGTTCGAGAAAGCGAAAGGAGTTCAGGTTCTTGATTTCCGTGCGTTCGCCAAGGGGTGCGCCCGGGCGGCGCAAGGACACGTTGGCGTCGCAGCGCATGGAGCCCTCGTTCAGGCGCCCGTCGCAGATGCCGAGGGCCCGCACCAGCGCCCGCAGCGCCCGGAAGTACGCCACCGCTTCTTCGGCGCTGCGGAGTTCTGGTTCGCTGACCACTTCGAGCAGCGGCACGCCGGCGCGGTTGAGGTCCACGCCGGTGTGGCCGGCGTAGTCCTCGTGCAGCGACTTGCCGGCGTCTTCCTCGAGGTGGGCGCGGGCGAGCGCGATGCGGCGGCAGCCAGCGTCGGTGTCGATGGCGAGCCGGCCGCCGCGAACGATGGGCTCGTCCAGCTGGCTGATCTGGTAGCCCTTGGGCAGGTCCGGATAGAAGTAGCTCTTGCGGTGGAAGCGACACCGCTCGGCGATCTCCCCTTCGACGGCCAGGCCGAACATCACCGCTTGGCGCACGGCCGCTTCGTTCAGCACCGGCAGCACGCCGGGCAGCGCCAGATCCACCGCGCAGGCCTGGGTGTTGGGCTCGGCGCCGAAGTCGGTCGAGGCGCCGGAGAAGATCTTCGAGCGCGTGCGCAGCTGCACATGCACCTCCAAGCCGATCACGCACTCCCAGGCCCCGGCGTTCATGGCGCGGGCCCGCTGCTGGCCGCTGGCGGACGCCCTAGGTGCCAGTCCGTCTCCTCCTGGAACTGCTCGCCCAGGGTCAGCAGCGCATCTTCGGCGAAGTGCGGGCCGATGAGCTGCATGCCCACCGGCAGCGTCCCGGCCCGGCCGCAGGGCAGGGCGAGGGCTGGCAGCCCGGCAAGGCTGGCCGGCACGGTGAACACGTCCTGCCTGTACATGGCCGTGGGATCCGCCCCGGATTTCTGGCCGTGCGGAAAAGCCGGCGTCGGCGTGGCCGGCGCGAGAATCGCGTCTACGTCCGCGAACGCGGCCAGAAAGTCGTCCCGCACCAGGCGTCGCAGCCGTTGCGCCTTGCGGTAGTAGGCGTCGTAGTAGCCAACCGAGAGCGCGTAGGTGCCGGTCAGGATGCGCCGCTTCACCTCGGCACCGAAGCCTTCGCTGCGGGAGCGCCGGTAGAGATCTTCGAGGTCCTTGGGACGCTCGGCGCGGTGGCCGTAGCGTACGCCGTCGTAGCGGGCCAGGTTGGTGGACGCCTCGGCGCTGGCGATGACGTAGTAGGCGGGCACGGCGAACCGCGTGTGCGGCAGGGAGACGTCTCGGCAGCGATGGCCAAGCCGCCCGAGCACCTCGGCGCCGGCGGCCAGCGCGGCGCCGACGTCGGCAGGCAGATCCCGCCAGTATTCGACGGGCATGCCAATCGCCAAGGGCCGCCGCTCCGTCTTCCGGGTGCCGGGCACGGCCGCGCTGGTGGAATCCAAGGGGTCGTGGCCTTCCATGCCGCCGAGCAGCAGGCGCAGGTCCGCCACGCTGCGGGCCAGCGGGCCGCCCTGGTCCAGGCTGGAGGCGAAGGCCACCATGCCGTAGCGGGACACGCGCCCGTAGGTGGGCTTCAGGCCGCTGACGCCGCAGAAGGCCGCCGGCTGGCGAATGGAACCGCCGGTGTCCGTGCCGGTTGCCGCGGCCGCCAGCCCCGCTGCCACTGCCGCCGCCGAGCCGCCGGAGGAACCCCCGGCCACCCGGTCGGCGTCCCAGGGGTTGGCCACCGGGCCGAAGTAGCTGGTTTCGCTGGAGGAGCCCATCGCGAACTCGTCCATGTTGGTCTTGCCGAGGGTCACCGCACCGGCGGCCTTCAGTCTGGCGACCACGGTGGCGTCGTAGGGAGCGACGAAATCCGCGAGCATCCGCGAGGCGCAGGTGGTGCGCACGCCGCTGGTGCAGAAGATGTCCTTGTGGGCAATCGGCACGCCGAGCAGCGGGCCGCGGCGCCCGGCGGCGATGGCGGCGTCGGCCGCCCGGGCGGCGGCCAGCGCCTGCTCCTCGCAGACGGTGACGAAGCTGTTGCTGGCGTCGGCGGCGATGCGCCGGAGATAGCAGCGAGCGAGCTCCTCGGCGCCGACGGTTCTCCTGGCCAGCCCGGCGCGCTGCTCGGTCAGCGTGCCGAAGGCGAGGTCCGCATCCGTCACTCGACCACCCGGGGCACCAGGTAGAGGCCGTCGCGGACGCTCGGCGCTCCCGCCTGTAAGCGTTCTCGCCGCACCACCTCCGTCACCTGGTCCGGACGCAGCGGCTGCACCCCGTCCAGAGGATGCTCCAAGGGGGTGACGCCAGCGGTGTCCGCCGCCTGGATGGCGTCCACGAAGGCCACCACCTTGCCGAGCTCCGCCTGCAGCCGAGCTGCTTCCTCCGGCACCACGTGCAGGGCCGAGAGCCGCATCAGCTTGGCGATGACGTCGGCGTCCAACGGCGTTCCTTCGGCGTTGCTGGGCAAGTCTGGCTGGCGCTGGCGGCGTCGGCTCAGTCCGCCGCGACGAGGTGGCGCAGATCGCGCCAGGTGGGGCTCTTGCCGTACAGCAGCAAGGAACCGCGAAAGATGCGGCCGCAAAGCCAGACCATGCCGACCGCGGTGGCCGCGCACAGCAGCACGCTGGCCGCCACCTGCCACCACGGCATCGCCACCAGCACCATGCGCGCCGGCAGAATGGCGGGTGCGGTGAACGGGAAGAAGGACCCGAACACCACCATCGGGCCGTTGGGCGCCAGCATCATCGTCTGCGCCACCAGCACTGCGAGGATCATCGGCAGCATCGCCAGGGAAACGCTCATCTGCGCTTCCCACGGGTTCTCGTGCATCGCGCCGACGGCCGCGAACAGACTGGCGTTGATGAGATAGCCGAGCGGCAGCATCAACGCCACCAGGGCCGCCACGTCCCAGCGCAGGGAGGGCAGCTCGGTCGGCAGGGACGCGGCGATGGCGCCGATGCCGTCGGCGCCGGGCCCATCGGCTAGGCCAGCGGCCAGGCCGCCGATGGCGGCACCGATGGCGAGCAGGACGAGCAGCCAGATCCCTAGCTGGGTCGCCGCCATGGCGGAGACGGCGAGAATCTTGCCGAACAGCAGATCGAACGCGCCCGCTGAGGCCACGATCACCTCCGCCATGCGGCTGCTCTTCTCCTCCATCACGGCTTGCATGACGGTGCCTCCGTAGATGGCGGTCACCACGAAGATCAGCATCGCGATGCCGGTGGCCACGGCGCCGGAGGCGCCGGCGCTGCTGGACTCTTCCGCGCCATCGTCGTCGATCTCGACGACGTTGAACGCCAACCGCTCGCGCACCGCCGCCAGCACCTCCGGCGACGGTTCCCGGTGCGCCAGTCGCAACTCCCGCACTGCGCCAAGCACGAAGCGGCGCAACGCCTGCTGGGCCAGCACCGGCTGGGCCTCCTTCACGTACAGCCCCACCGCCGGCGCAGGATCGTCTTCGATCAGGCCCGGCGGCAGCACCAGCAGCACCGGGTGCCGATCCGCCTGCAGATCGCGCTTGGCCTCGGCCAGCGGCGCGGACGCCTCGAACAGGCGGTAGCCGCCGTCCGCGTCCTGGGCCGCGGCCCGGCGCAACGCCGCCAGTACGCGACCGTTCTGGTCCAGCACGGCTACGCCCTGCCGCCGCGCTTCTTCGCTGGCGGACTGCGCGGACGCGAAGATGGCGGCGACTGCCGCGCCGATGCCGACCAGGCCAACCGGCACCAGCAGCGTCGTCAGCAGGAAGGTCTTGGTTCTGACCCGCCGCAGGTACTCGCAGCCGAACACGACGGTCCACATCATGCGCCGTCCCCGGCCGGAGTTCCCTCCGCCGCCGATTCGCCCACGGCGCGCAGGAATATGTCGCGCAGCGATGGATAGCTCGCCGAGAACCGGTGCAGGGCGACGGTGGCCGCACGGACCGCATCGAGCAGGGCGTCGGGAGAGTAGCCGTCTTGCAGGCGCAGCTCGGCGCTGCCGGCGTCGCGGCGGAGAATCTCCACCTTCCCCGCTGCCGCCAGCCCATCGAGAAACTCGCCGCTGCCCTCGAACCCCAGCTGCACCGCGTCGCGGCCGAACCGCCGCTTCACTTCGCCGAGATCGCCGGCCAGCCGCACGCGGCCGCGGGCGATCAGGCAGACGTCGTCGCACAGCGCTTCCACCTGCTCCATGCGATGGGAAGCGACCACGATGGTCGCGCCGGCGGCCTTGCGTTCGGCGATCACCTCCTCCAACAGCTTGGAGTTGATGGGGTCCAGGCCGCTGAACGGTTCGTCGAGCAGCAGCAGCCGGGGCGCATGCACCAGCGCCAGCGCGAACTGCACCTTCTGCTGCATGCCGCGGGACAGTTCCGGCGGCCGCTTGCCGCGCCAGCCCTCCGCTTCCAGCCTGGCCAGCCAGTCGTTGCCAGCGCGCCTGGCGGCGCTCTTCGAAAGGCCCTTGAGACGGCCCATGTAGGTCAGCTGGTCAATCGTCTTCAACTGCTTGTAGAGGCCGCGTTCCTCCGGCATGTAGCCGATGCTGGGCTGGGTGTGGCGGCCAATCGGCTGGCCGTCGAGACGTAGCTGGCCAGCATCCGGTTTGGTGATGTCGTTGACCATGCGCAGGATGGACGTCTTGCCGGCGCCGTTGGGGCCGAGCAAACCGAGAATCCGCCCCGGGCGCGCATGGAACGAGGCGTCGTCCACGGCCGTCGTGCCGCGGTAGCGCTTGGTGACCCGATCCACTTCAAGCATCGCCGCATCCTACCTGCCGCGCCCGCCTTCGCGCCAACGCCGCGCGTACCGCTGGGCGCTTATTCGGACCGGTCGCCTTCCTGCGCCGCTCGGTCCCGGACCCGCAGCGCCGCCAGTCGCGCCGCGATCTTTGCTTCCAGCCCCCGGGGCCTCGGCTGGTAGAAGACCTCGTCCGCCATCTCGTCCGGGAAGTAGCGCTCGCCAGCGGCGTAGGCGTCCTCCTCGGCGTGGGCGTAGCGGTAGCCCCTGCCATGCCCCAGGCTCGCCATCAGCGGCGTCGGCGCGTTGCGCAGGCGCTTCGGCACCGGGTGCGCCGGGTGCCCGCGCACGTAGGCCATCGCCTTGCCGAATGCCTCGGTCGCGGCATTGCTCTTGGGTACGCTGGCGAGATAGAGCACGGCCTGGGCCAAAGCCAGTTCGCCTTCCGGGGAGCCGAGGCGGTGGTAGGCGTCCCAGGCGTCCACGCAGAGCTGCAGGGCGCGGGGATCGGCGTTGCCGACATCCTCCGTGGCCATGCGCACCAGGCGCCGGGCGACGTACAGCGGATCGCAGCCGCCGTCGAGCATCCGCGCCAGCCAGTACAGCGCCGCATCCGGCGCACTGCCGCGCACCGCCTTGTGCAGCGCGGAGATCTGGTCGTAGAACGCATCGCCGCCCTTGTCGAAGCGGCGATAGCTCTGGCCGCTGGCCGCTTGGGCCTGGGCTGCCGTCACGGTGCCGTCGGTGGTCAGCTGGGCGGCGATCTCCAGCGTGTTGAGGGCCCGTCGGGCGTCGCCGTCGGCGGCTTGGACCAGTTCGGCTGCGGCATCCGGCGCAAGCGTCAGCGCCAGTTCCCGCTCGGCGGCGCGTTGCAGCAGTGCGCCAAGATGGTCCGCCTCCAGGGGCTGCAGGACGTACACCCGGGAGCGGGAAAGCAGCGCCGAGTTCACCTCAAAGGACGGGTTCTCGGTCGTGGCGCCGACGAACACCACGGTGCCGCGTTCGACGTGCGGCAGGAACGCATCCTGCTGGGCCTTGTTGAAGCGATGCACTTCGTCGATGAAGAGCACGGTGCGGCGCCTTGGATGCGCCTCGGCCTCCGCGATGGCGGCGCGCACGTCCTTCACTCCGGCCAGCACCGCCGAGAGGCTGCGCCAGGCTGCGTCGGCGGCGTCCGCCAGGAGCCGCGCCAGCGTCGTCTTGCCGGTGCCGGGCGGGCCCCACAGGATCATCGAGTGGATGCTGCCGCGCTCCGCCAGCTGCCGCAGCGGGCGGCCGTCGGCCAAGAGGTGCTGCTGGCCGACGAAGTCCTCGAGGCGCGTCGGCCGCATCCGGTCCGCCAGCGGTCGGGCGGCGGCGTCAGCCCTCATCCGGCTCGCGCTGGCCGGGCCGGTCGGAGCGGGCAGCAGGGACATGGCCGATCACGTCCGCCTCGGGCGGCACCTCGAACACGAACAAGCCGGATGGTAGCACCGGGTTCAGCGCCGCCGCCCGGAACTCGATGCGCGTGGTCTGCCCGAGGTGGTCGACGATGTCGATGCCGCGCAGCATGGCGCCCTCGCCGAACGCCAGCACCGCTTCCCGCAGCACCGAGCCGGGGTCCCGCGGCTTGAGCGCGTAGCGCGCCAGGCGGTCCGGGGGCGTCGGCGCCAGCGGCACGGTCACGGCGAAGTCGCGAGCCAGATCCGGCGCCGCACCCGGCAGGCCGGCGAGGAACGCCGCCGGGGTCCCCGCCACGGCCTCGGCCAGCGGCTGCACGGTCACCTGGGCCAGGTCCGGATCGTGTACCCAGAGGGATTCGCCGTCCGCCAGCACCAGCTGCGGGTACGGCGCCGCCACTTCCCAGCGGAGCCGCCCCGGGCGTTGCAGATGCATTCGGCCGCTGGTGATCTGCAACGTCTCCCCAAAGCGGCTCTGCACCGTTTGCTCGAAGTCCGCCCGGAAGCTCGCCATGCCCTGCAGTCGGCGTTCGAGGTCCGCAAGCGCCGGCGTCTCGACCGCCGCCTCTTCGGCCCCGGCAAAGGCCCCGGCAAAGGCCGTGGCAAGGACGCCGGCGAGCAGCCCCGCAGCGGCGCCGCGGGCAGCGCCCACGGCTACTCGGCGCCGGGCGGCGCCAGCACTTCGCGCCCGCCGTTGGCATTCATGGACGACACCACGCCAGCCTTCTCCATCGCCTCGATCAGGCGCGCGGCGCGGTTGTAGCCGATGCGCAACTGCCGCTGCACGGCCGAGATGGACGCCCGGCGGGAGGACAGCACGAAGGCGACCGCTTCGTCGTACAGCGGTTCTTCGGATTCGGCATCGTCGCCGAGGTCCACCGTGCCCGGCACGTCCAGATCCGGCGGCGCGCCAGCCAGAAGGTCCGGCACGTAGTCCGGTTCGCCGCGGGCCTTCCAGTCCCCGGCCACGGCATGCACCTCTTCGTCCGACACGAAGGCGCCGTGGACGCGCACCGGCATGCTCGTGCCCGGCGGCAGGAACAGCATGTCGCCGTGGCCCAGCAGCTGTTCGGCACCGCCCTGATCGAGAATGGTGCGGGAGTCGATCTTGCTGGAAACCTGGAAAGCCATGCGCGCCGGGATGTTGGCCTTGATGAGGCCGGTGATCACGTCCACCGAAGGCCGCTGCGTGGCGAGCAGCAGATGGATGCCCGCGGCCCGGGCCTTCTGGGCGATGCGGGCGATCAGCTGCTCCACCTTCTTGCCGACGATCATCATCATGTCCGCGAACTCGTCGATCACCACCACGATGTACGGCAGCCGGGCGAGCGCCGGCGGCGGCTCGGCGGCGGTTTCCGGCCACAGCGGATCCGCGAGCGCCTTGCCGGCCTTCTCGGCATCCGCGATGCGGCGGTTGAAGCCGGCCAGGTTGCGCACCCCCAGCCCGGCCATCAGCTGGTAGCGGCGCTCCATCTCCGCCACGCACCAGTTGAGGGCCTGGGCGGCGTCCTTCATGTCGGTCACCACCGGCGCCAGCAAGTGCGGAATGCCGTCGTAGACGGCGAGTTCGAGCATCTTCGGATCCACCAGGATCAGCCGCAGTTCGTCCGGCTGCGCCTTGTAGAGCATGGAGAGCAGCATGGCGTTGATGCCCACGGACTTGCCGGAGCCCGTGGTGCCCGCCACCAGCAGGTGCGGCATCTTGCCGATGTCCGCCATGACGGGCACCCCGGCGATGTCCTTGCCGAGCGCCAGCGTCAGCGGCGAACTGGCGGCGTGGTACTGGCGCGAATCCAGGATTTCCTTGAGCCGCACAGTCTCCCGCCGTTCGTTGGGAATCTCGATGCCCACCACGGACTTGCCGGGAATGATCTCGACGATGCGCACGCTCACCACCGCCAGCGCCCGCGCCAGATCCTTGGCCAGGGCGGTGAACTTGCTCACCTTCACACCGGCGGCCGGCTGCAGCTCGAAGCGGGTGACTACCGGCCCGGGCGTGACGGAAACCACCTTCGCCTCCACCCGAAAATCCGCCAGCTTGAGCTCCAGCAGCTGCGCCATTTCCGCCAGCGACTCCCGCGAGTAGCCGCCGCTGGCATCGGCGTCGAATTCCTCGAGCAGGTCGAGCCCCGGCAGTCCCGGCAACACCGCTGCGGGGCGCAGGCCGTTCCCGTCGGGCGAAGCGCGTACGCTGGCCTTGGCGGCGGGCGCCATGCCAGCGGCGGGCGCAGGGCTGGGCGGCGCGTCCGGTGTCGAGCCGCCGGCTCGATGCTTCCTGGCGACGACGGCAGCCGAAGCGCCGCTGCCGGGCGAGGACGAGGCGGTGCCCTTGTCTGGCAGGGAGATCGGCCGCACAGGGGCATTTGCTTCGTCGACAGCGGTGTCCGGGTCGGCATCCGCACACGTATCGGCACTGGTGTCGGCCCGGCTGCCAACCTCCGCAGAGTTCGCGTCCGCTCCCGCTCCGGCACGATGCACGACAGGGCTCAACGCCACCACTGGCGGCGACGCCGCCTTGTCGCGGCGGTCCAGCCACTTCGGCCGTGCCCGCCGCAATCGGCTGGCCGCTCTGCTGGCACCGTTTATCGCCGCTTGGGCGAAGGCGTGTACGCCCCGCCCGGCATGTTCCGCCACCGTCAGCCAAGAATAGCCCAGCGCCGCTTGCGAACCAATGCAGAGGGCGGCAACGGCGGCAAGCGTGGTGCCCGCCCAACCCAATGTCGGCAAACCCGCAGCGACGACGGCGTCGCCGATCGCGCCGCCGGCGCCAGCGGGCAGATTCTGGCCGCCGCCGCGCAGACGCGCCAGAACGCAGACGGCCGCCACCGCGGTCAGAAAGCCGATGCACCGAACCGCCGCGAGCGGCCAGAGGCCCGCTCCGCGGCCCGGCGGCCGAAGCAGGCCAATCGCTGCGCAGACGAGAGCCAGCGGCAGCAGGTAGGCGGCCCAGCCAAGCGTCAGCAGGGCGGCATCGGCAACGAGCGCCCCGCTGCTGCCAACCAGGTTGGCAACGGCACGCTCGGTCCCGGCGGAGGTCCACGCCGGATCCATGGGCGAGTAGGAGGCGAAGGCGAGCAGCAGGTAGATGGCGAAGCCAAGCAGCACGAACAGCCCGACTTCGCGGATCGGCAGCGCGGACATGGGCGAAGTCCTTTTCTCCCAACGGCGCTTCGGAGTCTACCACCTGCGCCTCAGGTCGGCTGCTGCGATCTTGTCTCGTCGGTAGACGAGTGGCCGGACTGGACTTGGGGCCGCCGCGGCGGGCGGCGAGGGCAGCGCACCCATCCTGCTGGAACCGTCCAGCTCGCGCCGAAGAGCGACCGCCCTTAGCGAGCCGCCGACATCGATCGCGCTGGTTCCAGCCCCAGCTCCACTTGCTCGCAGAGTTCCCCGCACAGCGCCTCCTTGGCGTAGTGATGACGTACCAGCTCGCGGGCCCGCGAGCCCATGGCCAGCAGACGCTGCGCCGGCGCGTCGCGAATCTCCGCCAAGGCTGCCACGGCCGCGTCCACATCGCCGTGGGCGACATGCCAGCCGACATCGTGGTCGCCGATGATGTCGGTCGCATGGCACCGCGCCGGGCCGAACAGCAGTATGGGGCGGGCGGCGGCCATGGCCCCGTAGATCTTGCAGGGGTGCGACAGACCAACCATCTTGTCTCCAACGGACACCACATGGACATCGGCCGCCGCTAGGGAATAGTCCAGGAGTTCGAGCGGCTGATACGGCAAGCAGTGGACGTTGGCAGCGCCCCGTCGCGCCCGAAGGTCCTCGACCTGTGGCCTGCCTGCGCCTCCGCCGACGAAGAGGAAGTCGAGCCGTTCGTCGTTGCGAAAGCGCAGCGCAGCCGCGAGCAGCGTGTCCAACGGATGCGCGAGGGTGTGGTTGCCGCTGAACATGACTACGCGGCGGCCTGGCCGGACATGCTTCTTGCGCCAGGGATTCGCAGCCCCGTCGATGGTTCGCTCGCTGCTGTTGTGCGGCCAAGGCGGCAGCGTCACGGTCTTGTTCGTGACACCCCACTTCTGCTCGATCCGGGCCGCCATGTAGCGATCCAGAACCACGACCCGGCGCGCACGGGCAACCAACCGCCGATTGCACCAGTCCGTCATGGCGCCGAACGGCGAGCCAGCCTGCAGGACCCCCATGCCCACAGCCAGATCAGGGTGGACGTCGTGAATCCAGAAACACACCGGAACGCCGCGCAGCCAGGACACGAACAACCCGGCCAAGGCGCACATCGGCGGCACGGTGCTAAGCAGCAGAACGCCCGGCCGGTGCCAGAACAGCCCGCGGATCGCGGCTTGGAGCACGAAGGAGAGCGCGGCCAACGCGCGCACGGGAGCGGCGCGTTTTCCGAAGGAGCTCAGCCCCAGCCGGCGGACGTCCACGCCTTCCCGCTTCTCCCGACGGGGATAGCGGCGGGCGCCGTCTTCGTAGCTGCGGCCGGCGGCGAGAACGCGAACCCGATGGCCACGGCGCACCAGCGCCGCGGCAACGTCTGCGATGTGCTGTCCAGTGGTGGATGGATCCGGAGGGTACGGCTGCGTCAGGATGAGAATCCGCGCCACGGTGTCAGCCGTACTTGCGCATGTACTGATCGTGGATCCAACTGTAGGTTCGCTCCATGCCGTCGCGCAGGGCGATCGAGGGTTCCCATGCCAGCAGCTCGCGGAGCCTGGCGTTGTCGCTGTTGCGTCCGTTCACGCCTTTCGGCGCGTCGAGGTCGTAGCGGCGCGCGAGGCGGACGCCGGCGATGTCCTCGACGATGTCCACCAGCGTGTTGATGGTGACGAGCTCGCTCGAGCCCAGATTGACCGGCGCGGCGGACCCGTGGCGCATGAGCGCAAGCGTGCCGCGTATGCAGTCGTCGATGTGCATGAAGGAGCGCGTCTGCCTGCCGTCGCCCCAGATTTCGATGCTCCGGGCGCCGGTGTGCTTGGCTTCGATCACCTTGCGGCAGATGGCCGCCGGCGCCTTCTCGCGGCCGCCCTCCCAAGTGCCCAGCGGGCCGTAGACGTTGTGATAGCGGGCCACCCGCGTAGGCAGTCCGTAGTCTTCATGGAAGTGGCGGCACATGCGCTCGGAAAAGAGCTTCTCCCAACCGTAGCCGTCTTCGGGATCGGCCGGATACGCGTCGGCTTCGCGCAGCGGCGCGACGTCCTCCCTGCACTGCTTGCCGGCGTTGTAGACGCACGCCGAAGAGGCGTAGAAGAACGAAGATATGCCGTGTTCCTTGGCGGCGAGTAGCATGTGCGTACTGATCAGCACGGACAGCATGCAGGCCGCTTTGTTGCGCTCGATGAAGCCCATGCCGCCCATGTCGGCCGCTAGCTGGTAGCACTGATGCATGCCAGCGCATGCCGCTTGGCAGGCCGGTAGCTGCCTCAAGTCCGCAACGATGTTCTCCGCGTCGGCGTGGCACTGCTGCCAAGCCTCCAACGGCTTGCAGTCGACGCTGCGAACCCGGTGGCCGGCGTCGAGCAGGGCGCCCACCAGGTGCCCACCGATGAACCCGCCGCCGCCGGCAACCAGTACGCTCGGCTTGTCCACACCCCTACCGGCACTTCGCACATTGGCGCATTGCCACCCATGTTACACGCTGCCCCGAGGTCAGTCCTCAAGGTCTTGGGGTGGCACCTCGGCGCCACAGACGAACGCGACCGCGGCTGCGCTACTTCGTGCGGATGTAGATCGAAGAAGGAAAATGCCGGCGGTCTTGGCGGAACGGCCTAGCACCCCTCGGTGCGAGCCCGCCGTCGTTGGCCTGCGGCTCGTACTCGGGAAAGACCGCCCGCAGTGCTTCGGGACGGCCGTAGTGCAGCAGGCTCAGGCAGAAGACGATCTCGGCCCGGGGATTATGCACCAGCCAAGCATGGAGCAGCGACGACTCGTTGTAGAAGCAGTAGTTGAGCAGCAGATCCCGCGGGAAGTCGTAGGGAAAGTAGATGTCGTGAAAGTGAATCCACACCCCTGCCTTGAGGCGGGGCAGCACCTCCAACACCAGGAAGTTGACGTCGCTGCCCGCCTTGACGGCATGGGAGGAGTCGATGAACAGCAGGTCGCTTTCCGCCAGCATCCCGAATTGATCGAGCGGAACGTGTTGAACGGGCTTGGCGATGACTTCGAATCGCACTTCGTCGTTGGGCGGCACCAGGCCGCGACGACTGCGGCGGAGCGGAGCGTAGGGGTCGATGCAGCACAGCTCGGCCGGTCCGCCGTTCCGTCCGAGGGCCTGCAACATGCAATAGGTCGACACGCCGGAACCCACCTCGACGATGCGCCTTGGCTTCAAGTGCCGTACCACGGCATGGAGGGCCTGCGCTTCGACATAGCCGTAGCCGGGGCCCGCCGCTCTCCGGGTGCCTTCCACATAGTGGCGGTTCCCAGCGAATTCGCCTTGGTACGCACGGCAGATCTCTTCGCATGCCCGTAGCTGCGCATCGACGTCGATTGGCACGCCCGGCATGGCGGACGGCCTGTTCCAATGCGGCGTCGTTCGCGCCAGCTGCCGGGGGTCGGGGATGGGGGCGTCGTAGCGTACCGGCGTGACGTGCAGCCGCAGCCGCGCCATGAGCTGGAACAACCGCCGCAGCAAGAGTTTGACGAGACGTTTGGCCATGGTGCGCATGTTTCGATCGGACGGCCCGCCGTTTGGCGCGCCCGCAGGGACTCGAAGCCTGGTGCTCTGTCCGTTGAGCTACGAGCGCTTGGCGGCCATTGTAGACCGGGCCGCCGTTGCCTCACCAACGGCAGGGCTCCTCGGCCACCGAGGGATCGACCGTGGCAGCAGATGGACGCCCGGTCCGTGCCTTCCGGACGATGCGGGCGATCAGCTGCCCGCCTCTGACTTGGCGACGATCGAGGTACGGCAGCCGCGTTGATGCCCACGATGCCGGGAGTCCAACACCTGCCGGTTGCCACTGCGCCCCAAGGCCAGCGCTTTCGTTTGACGCTCCTACGGCAAGTCGCTAACGTGCGCCACGTCCGCAGGCGCTCGGCAGGCAGCACGGGCGCGCAAGTCGGAAGTCTGCCGCGAGCCCCGACCACCGGAGACGAAGTGTGAGAACCGCCAGACCCGCTGTTGCCCGCCGCGTTGGCGGGAAGCGCGAACCCCGCCGCTTCCGGCCGTGCCCACGCGCCGTGCGGCCCGTTCTTTGCTTGTTGGCCGCGTACTTGCCCTTCACAGCCGCGGCGGTGCCCCACGTTCCCTACGGTCTTGGGGCCAGCGCCGGCGACGGTGCCGTCGTGCTGAGCTGGGAGCAGAGCCGCACCACGACCATCACCAGCTGGGAGTACCGCTACCGAGGCTCCGAGTCCGGCACCTGGATCACTTGGACGACGATCCCCGGCAGCGACCACACCACCTACAGCTACACGGTGCCGGGCTTGACCAACGGCGCCACGTACACCTTCGAACTGCGGGCCCGGGACCCAAGCGGGCACGGCAGATCCGCAAGCGTCACGGTGACGCTGTCGACGTCGCCGGACACCGAGGTGAAGATCAAGGACACTGCCCTGCGGGCCGCCGTCGCGGCTGCTCTCGGCAAGGCCGCGGCGGACGAATTCACGCAAGGGGACTTGGCCAAGCTCTCGACGTTGGCTGCGACGTCCGCCGGCATCGCGAACCTCGCCGGACTTGAAGCCGCCATCAACCTCGCCACGTTGGACCTCAATGACAACAGCGTCGCCGACCTTGCGCCGCTGGCGGATCTCGACCAGCTGAAGATCCTGAAGCTCGACAGAAACAACGTCTCGGATACGAGCCCCCTGGCCGGACTGCGCCTCGCCGAACTGCGCTTGGCTGGGAACCAAGTCGAGGATATCGAGCCGCTGCGGGGATTGACGACGCTGACGACGCTGGTGCTCGCCACCAACGGCATCGGCGACATCTCCCCCTTGGCGGCACTGGTGCAGCTCGAGACGCTCAACCTCGGCACCAACAGCATCGTCGCGGTGACGGCGCTACGCGGACTGAGAGCGCTGAAAACGCTCTACCTCTTCAGCAACCGGGTGGAGGACATCGGGCCGCTGGTGGAGAACCCGGGCCTCGACGACGACGACCTCGTCGATCTGCGCGCCAATCCCTTAAGCGACGAGGCCCTCCAGTTCCAGGTGCCCGAGCTGCGCCGACGCGGCGTCAACGTGCGCGTCCGGCCGGCGGCGCCGGAGCAGCTGACCGTGACGCCCGCCCGGGGCCAGGCGACGCTCGCTTGGAAGCTCGGGCCCGTGACCGTGAACTACTACGAACTGCGCCACGGCCCCGGGGACCCGCCTGATTTCGGCGACTGGGAGCGCATCCCGGGCAGCGACCAGAACACCGTCACCCACACCGTCACCGGGCTGCCTACCGGCGGCATCTACACCTTCGAGCTGCGAGCCGTCGGCTTGGGCGGCGAGGGGCCTGCAGCGCAGGTGGCCACGGAAGACATCGCCGCGGCCAACGAGCCGCCGAGGGTGGTGGAGACCATCGAGGACGTGCAACTCGAGCCGGGCGACTTCTACACCACCGATCTGACCCGCCACTTCGCCGACGCCGACGACGAGACCCTCACCTACCGGACGTCGTCCAGCGACAACAGGGTCGCCGTCGCGTCCATCATCGGCAAGCTGCTGCGCGTCGCCGGCATAAAGGCCGGCGCGGCAACGATAACCGCGTCGGCGGTCGATTCCGTGGGCGCGCGGACCGACATCGAGTTCACTGTGAGCGTCGGCATCGCCGTGCGGGTGACCGACGCCAGCGCCGCGGAAGGGAGCGAGGCAGAGGTGTCCGTGGTGCTGACGCGGGCACGGGAAGAGGCCACGGTGCTGCCGTACACGATAGCCGCGGACGGCGACCCGGCGACCGCCGATGCCGACGCCAACGACCACGAGGGGGTCGCCGGCACGGTCACCATACCGGCCGGCGCCACCGGCGAGTCCCTGATGATCCCCATCGTCGACGACGACGAGATAGAGCCGGCGCGGGAGGTGTTCGTGGTCCGGTTCCGCCAGCAAGCCCTGGATGCCGGCTACGTGCTGGCGGACGACAGCGCGACGGTGACCATCGAGGAAGGCGTTTGCGATCGTACGCCGGTGGTTCGAGATGCGCTGCGGGAGGGCGAGGACTGCACCGCGACGACGCCGGCCGACCTTGCCAGGTGGCAGATCCTGCCGTGGCGCGGCCGGCGCATCGAGGCGCTGCGCGGCGCGGACTTGCAGGGGCTCTCCGGCCTGCGCCAGCTGGATCTCCGCGACAACGCCTTGACGGCGCTGCCGGCGGGCCTGCTGGCGGACCTGCGGGCGCTATCGACCTTGAGGCTGACCAACAACCGCCTGAGCACGTTGTCGGCGGACGCCCTCGCTGGCGCCGGCGCCGTCGAGTACCTGGAGCTCGACCGCAACCAGCTGTCGTCGCTGGCACCCAACGTCTTCGCCGCCCAACCCGGGCTGCGGGTCTTGCGGCTGGACGACAACCTGCTGACGGCGCTGCCGACGGGCGCCTTCGCGGGGCTCTCGAACTTGCGGGAACTGGTTCTCTCGAACAATCCCGGCGCCCCGTTCACGCTGGCCATGACGCTGGCCCGCGCCGACGCCGCGGCTGCGGCACCCGGGCCCGCGACGGTGTTCGCCGCCATGGCAACCGCGGCCCCGTTCGCCGCCGAAGCCACGGTGACCTGGCCCGATGCCACGCCGGTAGCGTTGACGATAGCCGCTGGGGCGAGCGAGAGCGACACCTTCATCGTCGCCGCGGCCGGGGGCGCCGTGCAGCTGACGCTGGCGGCGCCGGCGCTGCCGACGACGCGCTGCGGGGATCTGCGGGTGCCGTGCTTTCGCGGCTTGGCGACCGCCGGGTCCACGCTGAGCCTGTTTCGACCGCCACCCCGGGTTGTCGGCGCGGCGCCAAGCGTCGAACTGCTCGGCGAGGACGATTTCGGCCTCGACGCCGCGGCGTTCTTCGCCGCCGCCGATGGCGGCCCGCTGACGTTCTCCGCCATGTCCAGCAATCCCGCGCTGGTGACGGCGGGCACCGTCGACGGGCGCGTCGTCGTCGCCACCGCAGCCGGCGCCGAGGAAGGCAGCGCCGAGGTGACCATCACCGCCACCGACGATGCCGGCCAGACCGCCTCCCTCACCTTCGCCGTGGTCGTGCAGCCGGGGGGGCGAGGCTTCCTGCGCGGCTGGCGGCAAGGACTGCCGACGGAGCCCGCGCCGCCGCAGCCAGTCGAGTCGCCATGACGTCCCGTGTACGCAGCATCTTCTACCGGGGCAGCGAGGCGCCGCGGCCGAACCTGCCGACGACGATCCGGGAACGCGCCTGGTCCTCGCCGATCTGGCTGCGACCCTAGCTAGCGGTTCGATTCCGAATTGACATGGCAAATGGCACGTTCGTCTGTCGTCGCCTCGGCGTGCGCTGCTTGAGGATGTGCCGCCCCGCAAGGCCGCCGGCATCCCGGCCCTGCGACGAAACCCGCCCGCTGGAACACGCGTCGTTTTGGAAGCGGCACACTGGCGGTTCGGTTCCGAATTGACATGGCAAATGGCACGTTCGTCTGTCGTCGCCTCGGCGTGCGCTGCTTGAGGATGTGCCGCCCCGCAAGGCCGCCGGCATCCCGGCCCTGCGACGAAACCCGCCCGCTGGAACACGCGTCGTTTTGGAAGCGGCACACTGGCGGTTCGGTTCCGAATTGACATGGCAAATGGCACGTTCGTCTGTCGTCGCCTCGGCGTGCGCTGCTTGAGGATGTGCCGCCCCGCAAGGCCGCCGGCATCCCGGCCCTGCGACGAAACCCGCCCGCTGGAACACGCGTCGTTTTGGAAGCGGCACACTGGCGCCTGGCACTCTCCCGTGGCGTGGCGAAGGGCTGGCAGGCTGGTCGGATGAACGCCCAGGGACCGCCAGCCGACGAGCCCCGGGCCGAATCCCCCCGGGAGGGCAATCTGCAAGCGCCGGTTCGGCAGCCCATCGGCTGGCGGCAGGCGGACTACTACGACCCAGCGGCCGTGGATGCCGAACTTGCGCGGGTGTTCGACATCTGCCACGGCTGCCGGCGCTGCGTGAACTTGTGCCAGGCGTTCCCGACGCTGTTCGACCTCGTGGACGAGTCGCCTACGATGGAGGTGGACGGGGTGGCCCCGGAGGACTACGGCAAGGTAGCGGACCAGTGCTACCTGTGCGACCTGTGCGCCGAGACCAAGTGCCCCTACCTGCCGCCGCATCCCTGGGCCGTGGACTTTCCCCACCTCATGCTGCGCACCAAGGCGGCGCACTTCAAGGCCAGGCGCCCGCCGTGGCGGCACCGTCTGATCACCAGCACCGACGCGGTGTTCGGCACGCTCGCCAGGCGGGGCGTGTCGGCCGTCGCCAATGCCGCAGCCGCAACGCCGGCGCTGCGCCGGGCCGGCGAGGCGCTGAGCGGCCTGCACCGGGACGCGCCCCTGCCGCCCTTCGCCGCTAGGCCCGCCGCCAAGCGCGTGCCGGCGACCGTGGCGGACGACTCGCCAGCGCAAGCGACTGCGCCGGCCGGCGGCGCCGTTCGGCCCACCACCGGCAAAGTGGGCATCTACCTCACCTGCTACGGCAACCACAGCTGCCCGGAGGTGGTGGAGGATCTGGTCGCGGTGCTGCGCCACAACGGCGTCCACGTGCAGCTAGTCGAGGGCGCGCGCTGCTGCGGCATGCCGAAGCTGGAACTTGGCGATCTGGACCGGGTCGCCGCCGCCGCCGAAGCCAATCTGCCGGCGTTCGCCGCAGCGGTGGACGACGGCTGCGACCTGATGGCCGTGGTGCCCTCCTGCGTGCTCATGTACAGGCAGGAAGTGCCGCTGCTGCTGCCGGAGAGCGACGTCGCCAAACGGGTGGGCGCGGCGTTCTTCGATCCTTTCGAGTACCTCATGCTGCGCCACAAGGCCGGCCTGCTGCGCACGGACTTCAACCACGGCCTCGGCAAGGTCGCCTACCAGGCGGCGTGCCACCAGCGGGTGCAGAACATCGGCATGAAGACCAGGGACTTCCTTGCCCTCGTCGACGGCACGGAAGTCGTCGCCATCGATCGCTGCTCCGGCCACGACGGCACCTACGGCACGCGCCTCGGCACCTACGACAACGCCATGCGCATCGCCCGGCCCGTGGCGGGCCGGGTGCGGCAGGCCAAGGCGGACCGCTTCGGTTCGGACTGCCCGATGGCCGGGCGCTTCGTCGCCCACGCGGTGGGCGAGGGCCTGGCGGCCGAACACCCCATCTCGATGGCCCGGACGGCCTATGGGATCTGATCCCCCGGCGGCTGCGCCGGTGCCGCAACTGCGATTCGCCGAAGAGGTGATGCTGCTGCTGCTGCACGACGACGGCAGATTCGCCCGCGCGCCGGGCTGGCAGGTGGGCTATGCCTTGGCCGGGGCGGTGTTGATGGATCTGGCCCTCGCGGGCCGCATCGACACGGACCGCTGGAAGCTGTTCGTTACCGATCCGACGCCGACCGGCGACGGGCTGCTGGACCCCGCCCTCGACGCCATCGCCAGGAGCCCGGAGCGCCACGAACCCCGGCACTGGGTGGAGGCTGCGAGCAAGAACGCCGCGTCGACCCGCCAGCAGGCGCTGGACCGATTGGTGGCGCGGGGCATCCTGAAGCGCCAGCGGGGGCGCGTGCTGTGGGTGTTCGGCAGCCGCCGCTATCCGGTCGTGGACGGCGCGGCCGAACGCGAAGTGAAACTGCGGGTTCTGGACGTGCTGCTCGGCGACGACATCCCCCATCCCCGGGACGTGGTGATCATCTGCCTTGCCCACGCCTGCGGGCTGTTTCCGTCGCTGCTCGACAAGGCGGAACTCGCCCGCGCGTTCCCGCGCATCGAACAGGTGAGGAAGCTGGACCTCATCGGCCAAGCCGTCACCGCGGCGGTCGCCGACGGCGTCGCGGACGCCGAGCGTCGGGTGCGGTTCGAGATCGAGCAGCAGGGCCGTGCCGGGCGCTGACCACGCCGCCGCGCTCGCTGGCTGCGCTTCGGACAGCCGCGCCAGCGCCGACGTCGCCCCAGACGCCGCCGACGAACACTGGATGCGTCTGGCCTTGGAACAGGCCCGCGCTGCCGGGGCGGCTGGCGAGGTGCCGGTAGGCGCGGTGGTCGTGAAATGGGGCGAAGTGGTAGGCCGCGGCCGCAACGGCCCGGTGGCGGCATCGGATCCCACCGCCCATGCGGAGATCCGGGCGCTGCGCAGCGCCGCCCGGCGACTCGGCAACTACCGGCTGGTCGACTGCGTCGTCTATGCGACCGTGGAACCCTGCCTGATGTGCGCCGGGGCGCTGGTGCATGCCCGTGTGCGGCGCCTGGTGTACGGCGCCCCCGAGCCGAAGACCGGCGCCGTCGTCAGCGCCGCCCGCGTGCTCGACGGCCGTGCGGCGAACCACCGCATCGCGGTCTGCGGCGGGGTGCTCGCGGCAGCGTCCGGCGAACTGCTGCGCGGCTTCTTCCAAGCTCGCCGGACCGCGTCGGCGGGGCCTGGGGCGTCCGAGATGGGGTAGGCTGGCCCCGTTGCCGCAGGTCCTCGGAACCGCCCATGCCAGACGCGCCCCTCATCCGCACCTTGGACGAGTTCGAGATCGAGTACCGCAAGGGCGTCGGCACGGTGCTGCCGCACCGACCGACGAAGGAAGCGAGCCTGGACAACATCCGCCGCTTCGGCGACGGCGTGGGAGACTACAACCCGCTGTGGCGGGACGAGGCCCATGCGGCGGCGAGCCGCTTCGGCATGGTCACGGCGCCGCCGCCATTCCTCTACAGCGTCACGCTGGGCGTGGTCGCCGGGGAGACCGGCGCCATAGACCGCCGCCGGGTTTCCACGCAGTACCTGCCGGTGAACTACGCCGGCGCCGAGATCGAGTTCGTCCGTCCGATCTGGCTTGGCGACCGCCTGACGGCCCAGGAGCAGGTAGGCGAGACGATCCGCAAGCGCAGCCGCCGCATCGGCGCCATCAACTTCAACACCGGCTTGGTGACCTTCACCAATCAGCGTCGGGAACGGGTGGCGACCATCCGCACGCTGATGGCGCGCTACGAGAACACCGGCCACACCCTCGACTACGACCGCACGCCCCAGGCCGAAGGCGACAGCCAAGGGGCCGCGGAGCCGGCGGATCCGCTGGTCTGGGAACGGCAGCGCCGGGGCGCGAAGACGCGCTACTTCGAGGATGTCGCCGAAGGCGAGACGCTGCCGGCCTTGAAGAAGGGCACCTATACGGTGACCGAGCTGTTCCTGTTCACCCACGGCGTCCTCGGTACCGGGCGGGCTTCGCGGGCGGCCCTCGAGGCGGAAGGCTCGGCGGACCTGGGCGGCGGCGGCCGGTTCGACGCCGAACACGCCCAGAAGCGCCGCAACATGCCCGGGCAGTTCGACTTCGGCCCGCAGCGGGTGTGCTGGCTGAGCCAGCTGGTCACGGACTGGATGGGCGACGACGGCGCGCTCAAGAAGCTCCATGCCTCCATTCGCCACCCCAACGTGGTCGGCGACACCAACACGCTCTACGGCGAAGTGACCCGGAAGATCGCCGCCGGCGGCGAGCATCTCGTGGAGCTCGCGATCCGCAACGAGAACCAGTCCGGCCTGGCGACGGCGATGGGGACCGCCATCGTGGCGTTGCCGCGCCGTGGGGCTGCCTAGCCGGAGCGGGCCGCCGCCCGTTGACCGCGCGTGGCCGGCGCCACGCCTTCGAAGCCGTACTCCGCGGCCAGCGCCGCGGCCAGCGCCGCGGCCACCTTCGGCAGCGGCGGCGCCTCCGCCAGCGCCGCCAGCATGGTCACGCCGGTGCCGAGCAGGCCGCACGGGACGATGCGGTCGTAGGGCGCCAGATCCAAGTCCACGTTCAAGCTGAGGCCGTGGTAGCTGCGGCCCCGTCGGACCCGCAGGCCGAGGGCGGCGATCTTGTCGTTGCCGACGTAGACGCCGGGCGCGCCGGAGCGGGTCGCCGCCGCCACCCCGTAGCCCGCAAGCAGGGCGATCACGGCGCGTTGGATGCCACACACCAGTCTGCGCACCGTAAGGCCCCGCTGCCGCAGGTCGAACAGCAGATAAGCGACGATCTGCCCTGGGCCGTGGTAGGTCACCTGGCCGCCGCGATCGCTCCGCACCACGGGGATGTTCCCCGGCGCCAGCAGAAACTCCGCCCTGCCGGCTTGCCCTTGGGTGAACACCGGACGGTGTTCGGTCAGCCACAGCTCGTCGGCAGTGGCGGCCGTGCGGGCGTCCGTGAAGTCCCGCATCGCCGTTTGGACCGCTTCGAAGTCCGTGTCGGCGCCTAGATCGCGGACGAGGAGCTTCGCCACCGGGCGGCGCCTAGTCGCTGGCGATCTCGGTGCCGCCGGAGACTTCGACGGCGTCGCTCGCTTCGTACACGGCGGGTTCGGAGGCCACGCTCAGGAGATCCCGAAAGAACCTCCGGACGGCATCGCCCCAGCGCGCCAGCAGGCCGGCCGCGGGCACCGCCGCGACGGCGGCGAGGGGCGCTTCGGCCAGCGTGTCGTCGTCCAGCACCACGCGCACCGTGCCGAGGGGCTGGCCGAGCGCAATCGGCGCGTCGACGTCCGCGGGCATGTCCACCACCGCCTCCAGGTCCTCGTAGCGGCCCCGTGGCACGGTGACCCGCACCGTTCTGCCGACGTTGGCGTCCACGAAGTCCTCGGTGCCGTACCACACCTCGGCGGTAGCCACCACCTCGCCGGCGTCGTAGAGCTTGTGGCGCTCGAAGTAGCGGAAGCCGTAGGCGAGCAGCTTCTGGGCGTCCTGGAAACGCTGGTCGTTGCTCGGAGCACCCATCACGGTGGCCACCAGCCGCATGCCGTCGCGCTGCGCCGAGGCCACCAGACAGTAGCCGGCGGCGTCGGTGAGGCCGGTCTTCACGCCGTCCACGGATTGGTCCCGCCACAGCAGGCGATTGCGGTTCGGCTGCTCGATGTCGCCGTACTCGAAGGATCGCTCGGCGTACATGGCGTAGTGGTCCGGAAAGCGCTCGATGAGGGCCGCGCTCAGCGCCGCCATGTCCCGCGCCGAAGCGTAGTGGCCGTCGTCGGGAAGCCCGGTGGCGTTGACGAAGCGCGTTGCGCCCAGCCCCAGTTCGGCGGCGTGGGCGTTCATCATGTTGGCGAAGCCGTCCTCGTCGCCGCCGATGTACTCGGCCACCGCCACGCTGGCATCGTTGCCGGACTGCACGACGATGCCGCGCAGCAGATCGGCGAGCGCCACCTGCGTGCCTTCCCGCACGAACATCTTGGAACCGCCGGTGCGCCAGGCCTTGACGCTGATCGGCACCTGGTCGTCGAGGGCGATGCGGCCGGCGGCGAGTTCGTCGGCGGCGACGAAACTCGTCATGATCTTGGTGAGGCTTGCTGGCGGCAGGGGCCGGTCGCTGTCGCGCTCCGCCAGCACCCGGCCGGTCTGCGCATCCATCAGGATGTAGCTCTTGGCGGATACCGCTGGCGCGTCCGGCAGGATGCTTGCCGCCAGCCCTTGCCCGGCCGCCATCGCAACCGCCACGGCCCAAGCGGCCGTCACGACACGCGACAAGGGCCTGCCGAACTCCCGGTCGGCGTAGCGCGCGGCCACTACTCCACCACGACCGGATCGAGCTGGCTGAAGAGCAGCACGGCGCGCAGCCGCTCGGCCTCGCGCCTGGTGGCGAGCGGGCCGATCCGCACCTGGTAGGCGCGCTGCTGGCGAACCACGAAGGCCGCCTCGGACGCCAAGGCGCGGACGTCCGCGCGCAGCGCCTCGGCGCTGGCCAGATCCCCGAAGCTGCCGGCGCGAACGTAGAACGGCGGACCGGCCGCGGTCCCCAAAGGCGGGACCTCCTCCTCGGGCACCACCGCGACCACCCGCACCCGCGCCGTGCCTTGGTCCTCGAAGCCGAGCTTCACCGCTGCGGCGTAGGAGAGATCGATGATGCGATCCGGGTGGAACGGGCCGCGATCGTTCACCCGCACCACGGAGCTCTTGCCGTTGTCCAGATTGGTGACGCGGACGTAGGTGGGAATCGGCAGCGAACGGTGCGCCGCGGTGAGCTTGTACATGTCGTACACCTCGCCGCTGGAGGTGAGCCGACCGTCGAACTTGGTGCCGTACCAGGAGGCGAGGCCGACGTCGTCGTAGTCGTCCGCGCTCGGCAGCACCTCGTAGCGCTGGCCCCAGACGGTGTACGCCTTGTTGCCCCGATCCGCCTTCGGCAGCGGGCGCACCACCGGGTCCGGCAGCAGCGCCAGCCCGGGCGGGGGCGCCTTCGGCGCGGCGTCCTCGGCGTCGGCCGCAGCCGGCGCGCTGTCCGGCATCGTCGATGCACAGCCGGCAAGCAGTGCGCCGGCCCCGGCGAGCGCCAGCCACCGCAGCGGCAGCCATTGGCCAGGCGGAGGGCTCACAGTCCTTCGGGGGTCAGACGTCTTTGTCCAGCGGCGGCACCGCCCGCTCGGCGATCGCCCAGCTCAGCTGCAGCACCGCCAGCGCGTACATGGCGCTGCGGTTGTAGCGCGTGATCACGTAGAAGTCGTGCAGCGCCAGCCAGAACTCGGCGCCGTCGACGTTCTCCATGCGGTACAGCGCCGCCCGGGCGTCGGCAGGGAGGTGCGCCGCGCCGTCGACGCCCAGCCGGCGCAGCTCGCCGACGGTGTGGTCGAGGTCGAGGCCGGCGTTGGCCAGCGCCAGCGCCTGGCCGGCCGCCTGAACGCGCACTGCCGCTGCGCCAGTGCCGCGCCAGCCGTGCTCTGCGAAGTAGTTGGCCACGCTGCCGATGGCGTCGCGCCTGTTGCGCCAGATATCGCGTCGCCCGTCGCCGTCGAAGTCCACCGCGAAGGCGCGGTAGCTGGAGGGAATGAACTGTCCAAAGCCCATTGCGCCAGCGTAGGAACCCTTGAAGGCGTGGGGGTCCATGCGCTCCTCTCTGGCCAGCAGCAGGAACTCCGTGAGCTGGCCCTCGAAGAACGCGCTTCGGCGCGGATAGTCGAAGGCCAGCGTGGCCAGGGACTCCAGCACCGGGAAGGCGCCCTTGTTGCGTCCGTAGCGGGTCTCCACGCCGATGATCGCCACGACCAGGGCCGGCGCCACGCCGAAACGGGCCGCCGCCGCTTCCAGCGTGGCCTGGTTGGCGCGCCAGAAATCGACGCCCTGGGCGATGCGGGCGTCGGTGACGAATATCCGCCGGTACTGGTGCCACGCCAAGGCCCGTTCCGCGGGACGGGAGATGCGCGCCAGCACGTCGTCGTTGCGGCGGGTGGCGGCGAACAAGGCCGCCAAGGCGTCCCGTTCGAAGCCGTGCTCCGCCACCAGGCGGTCGATGTACGCCTGCACCTCGGGGCGCTCGCCGTAGTCGCCCCAGGCCGAACCGACCGCGAGGGCCGCCACGCCGGCGGCGAGCGCCCACCGGCTCGCCCGGCCTGTCGCCTGCGGGGCCCGTGCCGGCCGTGGTCTTGCGCTCATTCTGGTCCCAAATCGAGCCGCGGGATGTCCCGCTGCCGCAAGCCGAGCCACACTGGATCGATGGTCCGGATCGGCACCTGTTTCCATCTCATCCGTCACTGGGTTGGCCCCTAGCCGCGACGCGCGTGTATGGCCATCACGATGCCGAATCCGGCCAGCAGCGTGATCGCGGACGTGCCGCCGTAGCTGACCAGCGGCAGCGGCACACCGACTATCGGCAGCAGCCCGGAGACCATGGCGATGTTAACAAAGACGTAGGCGAAGAAAACGAGCGTCAAGCCCCCGGCCGTCAGGCGTCCGAAGGTGTCCGGCGACCGGGCGGCGATGAACAGCGCGCGCGCGATCACCATGAGATACAGCACCAGGATGACGGTGACGCCGATCAATCCCAGCTCCTCGCCGATGACGGCAACGATGAAGTCCGTGCGGCTCTCCGGCAGGAAGTCCAGCTGGCTCTGGGTGCCAGCGAACAGCCCCTTGCCCGCGAACCCGCCGGAACCGAGCGCCGTCTGGGACTGGATGGTGTTCCAGCCAGCCCCCAGCGGATCCCGGTTCGGGTCCAGGAACGTGAGCAGCCGGGACTTCTGGTAGTCGTACAGGAAGGCCCACAAGAGCGGCGCCGCCAAGGCGGCCAGCGCCAGCGCCGCGGCCAGCAGCCGCCAGCGAATGCCCGAAAGCAGAATCACCGCCAGGCCGCCGGCGGCCACCATGACGCCGGTGCCGAGGTCCGGCTGCGCCGCGATCAGCCCGGCCGGCACCAGAAACAGGCCGAGCGCCACCGCAAGCTCCTTGGCGTTCGGCGGCAGCGGGCGGTCGTGGAAGTACCAGGCGATCATCATCGGCACCGCCAGCTTCATCAGTTCCGAGGGCTGGAAGCGCGGCAAGCCAGGGAGGTCCAGCCAGCGCTGGGCGCCCTTGGCCGTGGTGCCGCCGATCAGCACCACCGCGAGCAGCGCCAAACCGACCACGTAGATGGTCGGCGACCAGCGCAGATAGGCGCGGGGCTTCACCTGCGCCAACGCCAGCATGGCGACCAGCGCCGCGCCGAGGCGCAGCGCTTGGCTGCCGAGGATGGCGTTGTCGCCTTGGGCGGCGCTGAACAGCACCACGAGACCAAAGCCGATGATCGCCGCCAACGCGCTCAGCAGCCACGGATCCGCGTATATGCGAAGCCGCCTCGGGCCCACGACCAATGGCATGGTGCGGCTGTAGTCGTGGGCCATCGGCTCGCCTGCTGTCCGAAGGGTCTATCGACGTTCCGCCAGCAGCCGCTGCCGACCAGCGGCGGACGGTTGCAGCGAGGCCAGGCTGGTGGTCGCCGGCGGTTGGCCCAGGAGATAGCTGTCGAGCACCTGGCGGACCACCGGCCCCGCCACCGAGCTGCCGCCGCCGCCGTTTTCGACCAGCACGGCAACGGCGATCCGCGGCGCTTCCACCGGCGCGAAGGCGATGAACCAGGCATGCTTGCGCTGGTACTCGTCCAGCGACTCTTCGTCGTACTCCTGGCCTTGGGGAATCGCAACCACCTGCGCGGTGCCGGACTTGCCCGCCATGCGATAGCGCAGGTCCTGGCCGATGTACGCCCAGGCCGTGCCGTTCTGGCCGTAGCCCTGGTTGCCGCGATGCACCACGTCGGCCATGGCGGCCGCCATGCGCTCCCAATCCTCCGCGGTCGGCCCCTCCACCGCCGCGGCCTGGCCGCGAACGAACTCCGCCAGAGCGCCGTCGCTGGACTTCAACATTCTGGGCGGCACCAGGCGGCCGCGATTGGCCAGCGTCGCCGCCACGGTGGCGAGCTGCAGCGGCGTCGCCAGCAGGTCGCCTTGGCCAATCGCAATGTTCACGGTGTCGCCGGGATACCACACCTCGCCCTTGTAGCCGGCCTTCCAGACGCTGTCCGGCAGCACCCCCGGGTCCGCGTCCGCCACGTCCAGCGCGGCGACGCGCCCGTAGCCGAGCTGGGCCGCGAAGTGCGGCAGAGCGTCGGTGGCCATGCGCGACCCGAGTTCGTAGAAGTAGACGTTGGAGGAACGGTAGATGGCGCGGTTCAGGTCCACCACCCCCTGGCCGCCGGGGTTGCCCGGCTGCCAGTTCCAGTCGCGGTAGACGCGCCGCTGGCCAGGCAGTCGGAACTCGCCGCGGTCGTCGACGGTGCGTTCCCAGTCGGTGAGCCCCAGCGCCAGCCCGGCGAGCCCCACCACCGGCTTGAAGGTGGAGCCGGGCGCGTAGCGCCCGCGCCCCGCCCGGTCCAGGAGCGGCGTGTCCCGGGACGCCACCAGCGCCTCGTACCGGCTGGGTTCGATGCCGGTGACGAACTGGTTCGGGTCGTAGCCCGGGCTGCTGACGAAGGCGAGAATGCCCCCGGATGGCGGGTCTATCGCCACCACCGCCCCTCGACGCTCGCCGAGCGCGGCGCTTGCGGCGATCTGCAGGCCGCTGTGGAGGTGCAGCGTGAGGTTCTGCCCCGGCGTTGGCTTCACCTTCGCTATCTCGCGCTGCTCCGCCCCGGCGGCGTTGCGTTCCACGTAGCGGACGCCGGGCTCGCCGTGCAGGGAGGACTCGTAGAACGCCTCCACGCCGCGCTTGCCGATGAAGCGCGTCGCCCGGTAGCGGCGGGCGTCCAGGGTTGCGGCGTCCTCGGCGGAGATGCGTCGAACCGAGCCCACGGCGTGCGCCATCAGCGCGCCGTAGGGGTAGTAGCGGACCGTCTCCGGGTACACGTCCACGCCCGGCAGGCGATGGCGGTTCACTTCGACCACGGCCCGTTCCACCGCATCGAGGTTGTGCTTCAGGGAGACCGGCTGGGACGCCCGCCGCTCGGCGGCGAGCCGGGTACGAAACGCCGTCAGCTGGCCGTCGCTCAGATCCACCAGCGCCGCCAGCGCGGCGAGCGTGGCGTCGAGCTCCGGCGCGTGGTCCGGCACCACCACCAACGAGTACACCGTGCGGTTGCCAGCGAGCACCTCGCCGGCACGGTCGTAGATCACGCCCCTGGTCGGAGCGACCGGCACGGTGTGGATGCGGTTCTCGTTGGAGAGTGTCTGGTACTCGTCGTGCTTGAATACCATCAGCCACAGCATGCGGGCGAGAAGCAGACAGAACATCGCTGCCAGGAACACGAACACCGCCACCGTGCGGGAGGCGAACGCCAGCTGTTCCCGCTCGTCGTCCTTGGTGCGGGTGCCGCCGCGCCGTGGTCGGCGCAGTTCCCAGAAGTGCAGGATCGCGGCCATCAGGCGCGGTGGTAGGGGTGGCCGTGCAGAATGGTCCAAGCTCGGTACAGCTGCTCGGCCAGGAGCACGCGCACCAGCTGGTGGGGCAGCGTAAGCGCCGACAGCGACAGCACCTCGGCTGCGCCTTGCCTGGCTTCGGCGTCGAAGCCAGCGACGCCGCCGATCAGCATGGCCACGTCGCGTCCCGCCATCCGCCAATCGCCGAGCAAGGCGGCAAGCCCGGTGCTGCTAAGCGAACGGCCGCGCCGATCGAGGATCACCGAGGTCTCGCCCCGCCGCACCGCGGCCAGCAGGCGCTGCTGGTCGTTCTGCCCGGCACGAAGCGCGATCACGACCAGTTCGGGCCGACTCGCCGCCGGCAACCGCCTGAAGTAGTGCGCTACGCCCTCGTCGATCCATTTCGGCGCCTTGCCGACCGTCAGCAACCGCAGTTTCAATGCGGCGCGGCGTTCTCGGACCGGCTCGGCAGCGGCGGTCCGTGCGCTTCCCACAGCCTTTCCAAGTCGTAGAAGGCCCGGGTTTGGGCGCGCATCACATGCACCACGACGTCCGCGAAGTCCAGCAGCACCCAATCGCTGCCATCGCGGCCCTCGATCCCCAGCACGGGGTGGCCATGCGCCTTGGCGCGTTCGAGCACATGGTCCACGATGGCCTTGACGTGGCGGCCCGAGGTGCCGCCGACTATCAGCATGGCGTCGGTCAGGTCCGTCAGCTCGGCGACATCGAGCATCCTGGGTGCGACGCCTTTGCGATCCTGGGCCGCGGCAAGCACCAGCGCCTTGAGCGCCGCGACCGACCCGCCGCCTTCGGCCTGGCTGCGGGCAGGTGCCGCTACGGGCGCCCGCATCGCCGAAGTTCGCGCTGGCGGACAGCACCGTCGGGCCCGCTCCGGATGGTCCGCAGCGGCAACCGCATGTAGGACTCGCCGGTCATTCCAGTGGGGCTGGCCCAAGCGCTCCGTACAGTCCGTGGCGCCTAATATAGGCCCAGACTTCGGCCGGGAGCAACGCTTGCGGGGTGCGCCCGGCGGCGATCGCACGACGCAGCGCGGTGCCGGACGCCGCCAGCATCGGCGCATCCAGATAGTGAACGGCGCCAGCGCTGCGTCCGGCCAGCGCGTCCGCGTCCGCCTCTTCGAAGCCGGCAGGCAGCGGCGGGCGCCCGGCGCCCGGACGGTCGAAGACCAGCAGATTGCACAGGGCCGGCAGTTCTTCGGCCCGGTGCCAGTTGCCGATTTCCGCCGCGGCGTCGGCGCCGATCAGCCACACCAGCGGCCGCTGCGCAGCCAGCGCCGCCAGGGTGTCCACGGTGTAGGAGGGCCCGGCTCGGGCCGTCTCCAACCGCGACAGCCGCAGCCAAGGCCGCCGCACCGTCGCCCGCCGGAGCATCTCCCAACGATGTTCCACCGCAGCCGCCGGCGCCGGCCGATGCCAAGGGCGCGCTGCCAACATCAGCGTGACGACGTCCGCTCCCAACGCCGCTCGGCCCTGCCTGGCAGCGTACAGATGGCCGCGGTGTACGGGGTCGAAGGTGCCCCCGAGGAGAGCCATCATCCGCGCAGTCTGCCTACCAGCCGGCGCACCTCCAGCAGCCGTTCCCGGGGCAGCTGCATCTGCAGCAGCCCTTGCTTCGTCTCGGCCTCCAACGGCAGCAGTTCCGCCAGCCGCCAACCGACGGCGCGGGCGTCCGCGAGGTCCGCCTCGATGCCAAGCTGTTCGACCAAGGGGTGCTTGAGCAGCATGCGCAAGGTCTTGACGAGGCCGTCGAATTCCTCCGGCACCGGGGCCGGGGGTTCCTCCGGCAAAAAACGCACCGCGGCCATGGCAAGGTGGTCCCGGGTCTCCCACACCCGCTGTACGCGGAACTTGCCATCGCCCTGGCAGGTGATGCCGAGACGTCCGTTGGGGAGCGGGTTGAAGTCCACGATGCGGGCGTAGGTGCCGACCTCGAACAGCGCCGGCGGGCCGGCGTCGTCTGGCTGCCGGGTCTCGCGTCCATCGCGGATCAGCACTACGCCGAAGCCGCTGTCCGCCTTCATGCACTGGCGCACGAGATCCAGATAGCGCGGCTCGAAGATCTGCAGCGGCAGCCGGCCGCCCGGAAACAGCACTGTGCCCAGCGGAAAGAGCGGGATGTCCTGGCCACCACACATGTACGCCCCGCAGGGCCGCCGGGTGCGTTCTCCGGCAGAGAAACCAGCCTTTCGGGCAATCGGCCATGCCACGCCGGAACGCACGTTGGAAGACGCTACCGTAGCAGGTTTCGGCTTACACTGACGACATGGCAGCAACGGCGGGCGACGTCATCGGCCCCTTCGAGGCTGTCGTCCTGGCGCTCGTTCAAGGCGTCACCGAGTTCCTGCCGGTGTCGAGTTCGGCGCATCTGATCCTGCCAGCGGCGCTGCTGGGCTGGCCGGACCAGGGCCTGGCGTTCGACGTGGCCGTCCATGCTGGCACCTTGCTGGCGGTTCTCGTCTACCTGCGCCGCGATCTCGCCGGCTTCCTGGCCAGCAGCGCGAGACTGGCGACGCGCCGGGTGTGGGACGACAAGCTCGATCTGTTGGCGCGCCTCGGCCTCGCCAGCGCGCCTATCGCGGTTTGCGGCTGGCTGTTCGCGGACTCCGTCGCCGTCAACCTGCGCGGCACGGCAGTGGTCGCCAGCGCGACGCTGGTGTTCGGCCTGGCGCTTTGGTGGGCGGACCGCCGCGCTCGAGGAGGGGCAGCAGGCGCCGTGCCGAGCATCGGCGGCGCGTTGGCGATCGGTCTGGCGCAGGCGCTGGCGCTGGTGCCCGGCGCCTCGCGGGCTGGCGTGACCATCACCGCGGCGCTGCTGCTCGGCCTCGGCCGCGCGGCGGCAGTGCGCTTCTCCTTTCTGTTGGCGATTCCCGCAATTGCCGGCGCCACGGCGCTGCTGGCGATGGAAGCGGCGGCTGATAAGACCGCGGATTGGCGCCTGCTCGCGCTCGGCTTCGCCGTGGCGGCGGCAAGCGCCTTCGCGACCATCGCAGCCATGCTGGCCTTCGTCGAGCGCGTCGGCCTAGCGCCCTTCGCCCTGTACCGCATCGCGCTCGGGCTGGCGCTGTTCGCCATGATGGCGGCGACCGCCTGACGGATTGATCCTATGAGCTGGTCGCGCCGTCGTAGATGGCGCACGGCTCCATGCGCCGATGTCGCGCGAGAACATCGGCGACGTCGCACGCGATGCCGGGCGAATGACGGTTTGACAGGCACGGGGCCGGGGCGCAGGATGCGCACATGGCCTACGCGCTCGACACGGCTGCGACCATCGAGGAGCTCGAGTCCGCTGGCGTTCAGCCCGCGCAAGCCAAGTCCATCGTGCAGGCGATCGACGGCGCGGTCGGCGACATCGCCACGAAGGACGACTTCAAAGCGCTCCGAACGGAGACCAGAGCGGAGTTCAAGGAGTTCCGGGAGGAGACCAGAGCGGAGTTCAAGGAGTTCCGGGAGGAGACCAGAGCGGAGTTCAAGGAGTTCCGGGAGGAGATAAGAGCGGAGTTCAAGGAGTTCCGGGAGGAGATCAGGTCGGAGTTGAGCGAATTCCGCAACGAGATCAATGGCAAGCTCGAAGGATTCCGCGAAGAGTTCAACGGTCAGCTCCAAGAGCTACGCGAAGAGTTCAACGGTCAGCTCCAAGAGCTACGCGAAGAGTTCAACACCAAGCTCGATGGGCTGCGCGAAGAGTTCAACACCAAGCTCGATGGGCTGCGCGAAGAGTTCAACACCAAGCTCGATGGGCTGCGCGAAGAGTTCAACACCAAGTTCGCAGAGTTCCGCGACGAGGCCCGCGCAACGTTCGCTACCAAGGCGGACATCGCAACGCTCAAGAGCGAGCTGACCTTGCGCATCGTCGTCGCGCAGGTCACCACCGCAACGCTGCTGTTCGCGCTGCTCAAGTTGTTCCCTTAAGGAACCCCGGCCGCAAGATCGCTCAGAGCAGCAGTCGCGTGGCGTAGGCGACGGTGTTCTCGGTGAGTTCCGCGCGCCGCCGGAAGCGCGCTCCGGCTTCCCCTGGCGGCGAGCGCGAGGCCTGCCAGGACGACAAGCCGTCGTACCAGGTGCAGAGCAGCATCCTGCCGTGCGCGGCCGCGCGATCCTGCTCCTTGAACAGGCCCTGCGGCACGGCCTGGTACGCCTCGGCATGCTCGAAGTCCTGCCATGCGGCCGCCGACAAGGCCGCTATTTCGTCTACGTCCGCGTGGGCGACCGAGAAGAAACGGAACACGTACAGCCCCTCGCGGGCACGTTGCACGAAGGCGGTGGGGCGCACCGTGGGTTCGAGCAGCAGCGTCTCGGCGACGGCGACGCTTGGCAGCGCTTCAAGCCGCGGTCGCAGCTCCGCGACATCGCCGAAGGCGACCACCAGGAGTTCGTTGGAGCCGATGCCGAAGAGGCCGTGGAAGGCGCCCCACAGCTGCGCCGGCCGCAGCGCCCGGAAGCCGTCGGCCCGCAGCGCATCGTAGGCGGTGCGGAAATCCCGCGAGGTCGTGCGCAGGCGGACGTAGGCGTAGGTCATGCGCATGCGGAGCACCGACGGCGGACGGACGAGTATATGGCAAACTCACCCGCAAGGCCGCGAGGCGCGCGCAGCCGCGCAGACTGGGCCGCGTCGAGAACTCGCGGACCAGAGCCCACGAGGAGCCGCCGCCATGCCCAACCCCAACGGCGCCGAGAGCGTCATCCGCACGTTTCTTGCGCACGGCGTAGACACCTGCTTCGCCAATCCCGGCACCTCGGAGATGCATCTGGTGCAGGCGCTGGACGCAACGCCGGCCATGCGCCCGGTGCTGTGCCTGTTCGAGGGCGTCTGCACCGGCGCCGCCGACGGCTTTGGGCGCATGGCGGGCCGCCCGGCGACGACGCTGCTGCATCTCGGCGCCGGCCTCGGCAACGGCATCGCCAATCTGCACAACTGCCGCCGTGCCGCCACGCCGCTGGTGAACCTGGTCGGCGACCACGCGGTGCATCACGTGGCCCACGATGCGCCGCTGACCGCAGACATCGAGGGCGTGGCAAGGCCGGTCTCGGCCTGGGTCCGCACTGTTCGCAGCAGCACCGGCGCTGGCCTCGACGCCGCCGATGCGGTGCGGGCCGCGGTGACGCCGAATCCCGATCCCCAGGGCGGCATCGCGACCCTGATTCTGCCCGCGGACTGCGCCTGGGGACCGGGCCGGCCCGCCGTGCCCGGGCCAGCCTTTGCCGCCGCGAGCGCCCGCCCGAAGGCGCCGGCCCAGGCGATAGCCGATGCCGCCCGCCGCATCGACTCGCACACGCTGCTGTTGGTGGACGGCGACGGGCTCGGCGAGCAGGGCGTCAAGGCGGCCGGGCGGATCGCCGCCAAAGCCGGCTGTCGGGTGTTCTCGCCGACGTTTCCGGCCCGGGTGGAGGCTGGGCCGGACCTGCCGCTGCTAGCCCGGCTGCCGTACTTCCCGGAACAGATCCTGGAGCTTCTGGCACCGGTGCGGCAGCTGGTGCTGGTTGGCGCCGAACGGCCGGTGAGCTTCTTCGCCTACCGCAACGTGCCGAGCGATCTGGTGCCGGACGGCTGCGAGGTGGTGCGCTTGGCCCACCGCCACGAAGACGTCGCTGGCGCCTTGGTCGATCTCGCGGACGAGCTGGCGGCGCCGGCCGCCAAGGCGCCGGAGGGGGCACGGCCGGCGGTTCCGACTGGTCGTCTCAATGCTCGCGGCATTGCCGCCGTCCTCGCCGCCCGCGCTCCGGACGGCACCATCGTGGCCGGCGACTCCGGTGGCGGCGGCGCCGCCTTCCCGGCGATGCAGCGGTGCGTACGCCACAGCTGGCTCAACATCACCGGCGGCGCCATCGGCCAGGGCGGTCCGGTGGGCGTCGGCGCGGCCATCGCCTGCCCGGAACGCACCACGCTGGCGCTGCTCGGCGATGGCGGCGCGATGTACACCAACCAGTTCCTGTGGACCGCTGCACGGGAGAATCTGAACCTGATAGCGGTGATCTTCGCCAATCGCCAGTACAACATCCTGGAGGTCGAGTACCGACGCCTGGGGATCAACGACATCGGCGAGGGAGCCGCCAGCCTGTTCGATCTGTCGCGCCCGGACCTGGACTGGGTGGCGCTGGCCAAGGCGCAAGGCGTTCCCGGCAGCCGCGCCGAGACCTGCGAGGCGTTCGACGAGCAGCTTTGCCGAGCCCTCGACGCCGACGGACCATATTTGATCGAGGCGGTCCTGTAGCGTCGGCTATCGGCTCTTGCCTGTGGGTGCCGATCGGCATTGAAGTGGCTCCCGAATCGGCACCTTGCCCTTCCCGACCATTACTGCGAATCCGGTGGGTCTGCGGCGCCACTGTCCGGTTCCGTCGACTCCCCTGGTCGCTTGGTGGCTTCCTGCCGTTCGAAGCCCAACACTTCCCGATAGTGGGGACCGGTGGAGAACCAGCCACTGAACGTGCATTTGGGCACGGCGCCAGCGGGGGGCAGCCCGCGGTGCTCCAAGCCCCGGGCGATGCGAAACAGCACCGCGTCGCCGAACTCCGGCACCACGCGAGTCGTCCCCGCCGACTGTCTGCGTCGAATCTCGAGCCCGCCGGCGGCGGTCGGATCCGGCTCGAGATTCACGCTGAGGCCTACTTGGCGACCGCCGTTGACGTCCCCGTGCCAGGAATCGAAGTGATGGTCCCCGGGCATCATCTTGAAGCAGCGGCCGATCACGAAGCTGCTGACGCGGCCGTCGCCCGCGTCCTTGCGGGGCGGAAAGCTGTCGGCCCGACAGTCCACAAGCTCCTGGATGGAGGGGAACAGAACCGGATTGTTCAGCAGCAGGCGAAACAGACTCGGTATGGGCGTGTGCGGCGCCAACGCCACCTCCCGGGCGAACACGGTGCCGTCGCGTTCCTTGTCTTCCCGTTCCTTGAACTCGCCCTGAGCCAACCACCGGAGGATGCGCTGAAGCAGGCTGCCTTCGACGAACTGCGGCAGCAGTACGCAGTGGCGCTCGGCGAAAACTCGGCTGGCGGCCTCCCAAGCGGCGTCTCGCTCGAACACGGGGCCACGATGGGTCAGCTGGATCATCTACTGTCTTCCACCCAGCCGTACTGCCCATGCGCACCGACCGCCGCGGTCGCGCACTCTAGCACACCATGCTCCATACCGAGGTCGGCGCCCTGCAAGCCGCGGTCGGTTCGTCGGCGCGTCAACCGACCATCGTCGCGGCGCGGGAGACGAACCAGTACGCGGCTACGCTGCCGCTCGCCCACAGCGGCGCCAGCACCAGCCACCGGGGTGGCCGCAGCCCGAGGCGGCCCACCGTCCACGCCACGGCGAGGCCAGCGAAGACCACTGCCAGCTGGCCGACTTCGACCCCCAGGTTGAACAGCAGCAGCGCCAGCAGCAGGTTCTCCTTCGGCAGGCCGATGTCCGCCAGGGCGCCAGCGAAGCCGAAGCCGTGCAGCAGACCGAAAGCGAAGGCCACCACCCAGGTGTGGCGAGCGGTGATCGTGTCCGGCCGGTCGCGCAGCCTCTCCACGGCCAGGAACACGATCGACAGGGCGATGACCGCCTCCACGGGCGCTTGCGGCAGCCGCACGACGTCCAGCGCCGAGAGGCCGAGGGTGACGCTGTGCGCCGCTGTGAAGGCTGTGACGGCCTTGGCCAGCGGCACCAGCCGGTGCAGAAAGAACAGCAGCGACAGCACGAACAGGATGTGGTCGATGCCGAACAGCAGGTGCGTGACGCCGAGACGGAGATAGCCGGCGGCTGCGCCCTCGCCCCGGGCGCCGAGCGTCAGCGACGGTTGTTCCGGCGTCAGCACAGTGGCGGTGCGCCTGCCGTCGGCGAAGGCGATGTGCAGCACGACGTCCGTGATGGTGGTCGCAAGGCCCTCCACCGCCACCTCGCCGCTCCGCAATCCGTCCGGACAGACGAGTTCGGAATGCTGCACGAGCGCATCGCCGGTCACCGTGTCCACGGCGGTGGCGGCTTGGGAACAGGATCGGGGAAACACCGGCAGGAGCGGCAGCCGGCGGCCCCCCGTCAGCGGCGTCTTCCAGACCACGGCGTAGCGCTCCTCGGGTTCGAGCGCCCCCGGCTGGGCGTCCAGGCGCAGGTAGGCGGGCCTCACTTCGTGCGCCGCCGCCGGCGACGCCCAGCACGCCGCCAGCAGCGCCGCAACCGACCAGTGCCGCATCAACCGCCTGGCAGGGCGACGGGGGCGGACTGGTCCGGCTCGGGGCCGCCGGCATCGCCGGCGACGACGACGGTGTATTGCGCTCGCAGATCCTCGAAGTAGGCGCGGTTGGCCTCGGCGCGGCGCTCGGCGTCGTAGTCCGCAGCCACGCGCTTGGCAACTGCTTCGTAGCCGGGCGCGGCGGCCGGCGTCTTCGCGTCCACCCGTACCAGGTGGGCGCCGTAGGCGGATGCCACCGGACCGCGCCAGGCGGCATCCGCTGGCATCGCCAGCACGGCGTCCGCGAAAGCGTCGCCGAAGTCCCGGCGCACGCGCACCGTGCTGGCGTGGGCATAGGTGCGGCCCAGCAGAAACGGATCGCCGGTGGTGCGCCAGGCATCCGGCGCTAGGGCCGCAAGCGCCGCCGCGGCATCCGCGCTGGGCGCTTGGCGCTGATCGGGGCCGAAGTAGATGTGCGAGAACGAGACCACGCCAAGGGTTGCGTAGCGGTGCCGATTGGCAAGGAAGTAGTCGCGTAGGGCGGCTTCCTCCGGCGGCGCCAGGGCGGCGATGTCCTCGGTCAGGAAGGTGAGCTTCTGCGCCAGGCGGCGGCGCACGATCACGTCCTCCTGGTCCAGGCCGAGCCGCCGGGCTTCCCGTACCAGAATTTCTTCGCGCACGTGGTCCGCCACCAGCGAGCGCTGTTCCGCGTCCGTGGGCGGGCGGCCGGCCTGGGCTTCCCAGAGCTGCGCCATCTGCGTCAGCTGCGCCTCGGTGAGGACGATGGACCGGGAGTCGTCCCGCTCCAAGGCGACGTCCACGGCGAATATCCCAGCGCCGATGGCGAGGAACGCGAACAACGGGTCGCGCAGCCATCGGAGACGGCGAGGGAGGGTTTGCCGCACAGGTTGGGTCCTTGGAGAAATCGAGCGACGGCGCCCTACGGCAAGGCCGTGGCGCCCGTCAACGCCCGGTCCATCTCCCGGGCGGCTTCCCTGCCCTCGTTGATGGCGCGCACCACCAGGGACTGGCCGCTGCGGCAGTCGCCGGCGGCGAACACCTTGGGATGGCTGGTGCGATAGCTGCCCTTCTGCGCCTTGTAGTTCGAGCGGGCGTCCAGCTCCAGGCCGAGGGGCTCGCTGACGCCCTGCTCCGGGCCGCGAAAGCCCATCGCCAGCAGCACCAGGTCCGCCTCCCAGACCTTCTCGGAACCTTCCACCTTGGAGAAGCGGCCGTCCACCACCTCGAAATCCGCCGCCAGAAGCGAGCCGAGCTGGCCGTCGCCGTTGCCGCGAAACTCCACCGCCGAGGTGCGGAACACCCTCGGGTCCCGGTTGAACTTCGCCGCGGCTTCCTCGTGGCCGTAGTCCACGCGGTGGATGAACGGCCAGGTGGGCCAGGGGTTGTCGGCGGCGCGTTCGGGGACGGGCTCGGGGACGATCTCGAAGTTGGTCAGCGTCTTGCAGCCGTGGCGCATGGCGGTGCCGATGCAGTCCGTGCCGGTGTCACCGCCGCCGATGACGACGACGTTCTTGCCCTTGGCGTCGATGAAGGCGCCGTCTGCGTGGTTGCTGTCGAGCAGGCTCTTGGTGTTCGCGCCAAGGAACTCCATGGCGAAATGCACGCCGTCGAGGTCCCGGCCAGGAATCGGCAGATTGTTGGGCACGGTGGCGCCGGTGGCGAGCAGCAGGGCGTCCACCGCGTTCGCCAGGTCCGCGACCGGGATGGCGCCGTCGCCGCCGCCGACGTTGGCGTTGACGCGGAACTCGACGCCCTCCTCCCGCAGCAGGTCGACGCGGCGCTGCACGATGCCCTTGTCCAGCTTCATGTTGGGGATGCCGTACATCAACAGGCCGCCGATGCGGTCCGCCCGTTCGTACACCGTCACCGCATGGCCAGCCTTGTTGAGCTGTGCGGCGGCGGCGAGGCCGGCCGGGCCGGAACCCACCACCGCCACCTGCTTGCCGGAGCGGTGCGCGGGCGGCTCGGGCACCACCCAGCCTTCCTCGAACCCCCGGTCGATGATGGCCATCTCGATGTTCTTGATGGTCACCGCCGGATCGGTGATGCCGAGCACGCAGGAGCCTTCGCAGGGCGCCGGGCAGACGCGGCCGGTGAACTCCGGGAAATTGTTGGTCTTGTGCAGGCGGTCCAAGGCGTCGCGCCAGTGGCCGCGATAGACCAGATCGTTCCACTCCGGAATCAGATTGTGGATCGGGCAGCCGCTGCGCCCATGCGCCATGTCCGGCGACTGGCAGAACGGCACCCCGCAGTCCATGCAGCGGGAAGCCTGGGTGGTCAGGCGTTGGGCATCGTGCTCGGTGTAGATCTCCCGGAAGTCCGCAATGCGCGTGGCGGCATTGCGGTACGGCGCTGCGTCGCGCTCGTGTTCCTTGAATCCGGTTGGCTTACCCACTGGCTGCTCTCAGTTCGTTCAACTCGCGCCTCATGGAAGCAGGAAGTCTGTAGACGCGAACATCCAGCTTTTTCGCGAGGGCACTGACGTTCTCCGACGGCTTGCTCTCGACCACAAGCAACGACTTCGCGCGCCTGCCAGAATTCTTGACTTTCTCCACAGCCTTCCCGACGGCGGCGTACTTGATGCACTGGTAGATTCCTCGCGTCACGTCCGGGTCCTTCGAGATGTGCGACTTCACCTCAATGTGCCAGATGTTCTCCTTGTTCCAAGCGGTGACGTCCACCTTGTCGCCGCTCTTGAGCGGGTATTCCATCTGGCGCTTCTTCACCTTAGCGTTACATACCTTCTCTGCCACCTTGTGGACATGTTCCTTCAAGGTTCTGTGCATCCGCCCCTCACCCCTGCCGCCAAACTCCGCAGGGTTCTCCTTGGCGTCGTTGCGAGCATCGTCGACCGACTCGGGGAAGTGTTTGCGTATAAGCTCCTGACCGCGAGGAGTGGCATACAGCTTGCCGTCTTTTCGACGTTCTAGGAATTTAGAGGATTGCAACCACCCCCTACGCCTTTGGACTTCATTTTTTAGATCGCCAGTCACTCCGCACTTCCTACCAAGCTTGTGCAGCTGTTTCTCCGTTTTCCCATCGCGAACATCCCTCAGCATCTCCAAGACGTAGACCACGTTTTTATTGATGATCTCGACTACTCCACGATCCCGGTTCTTCCCGTTCGGAAACATGCATTCGATGCGGCCGCCACGCGTCTCCAAAAGACCAGATCTAAAGAGCGAATCTATGTACGGCTTACTTACATTGGACGTGGTCCGGTACTGGTTTCTGTACCAAGACTTGAGATCCTCCACAGTCAAGGTCGGCGTCGAGTCAACATGTTGCCGGATGACCTCGAGCGTCTTAATGTGGCCATTGTTGCCACCGTGCAACGGTTGTATGGACGGCCGGCGCCTCGGACTCTGTGCCTTGGTCATCAATCTCCCCTTGTCAACCACCGCTTGCTGCCTGTTCTAGAACGTCGTCTACTGTACGCTCAGCTAATCCTCGCTTTTCGAGGACGCGCTTGTAGTCCCGGGGCATCACTTTCACGAACCGGGCCTTGGCCGCTTGCCAATCGGTCAGAATCCGTTGCGCCACCGTGGAGCGGGTGTGTTGCCAGTGCTTTTCGACGAGCGCTCGGAGCTCTCGCTCGTCTTCCTCGGCCACCAGCGGTTCCAAGTCCACCAGGCCCATGTTGCAGCGTTCGGCGAAACCGCCGTCTTCGTCGAGCACGTAGGCGATGCCGCCGCTCATGCCGGCGGCGAAGTTGCGGCCGGTGGGGCCGAGGACCGCCACCCGGCCGCCGGTCATGTATTCGCAGCCGTGGTCGCCGACGCCTTCCACCACCGCGTGGGCGCCGCTGTTGCGGACGCAGAAGCGCTCGGCGGCGATGCCGCGGAAGAAGCACTCGCCGGAGGTGGCGCCGTAGAGCACCACGTTGCCAACGAGAATCTGCTCCTCCGCTTGGAACTTGCTCTTCTTCGGCGGATAGATGATCAGCCGACCGCCGGAGAGGCCCTTGCCCACGTAGTCGTTGGCGTCGCCCTCCACTTCCAAGGTGACGCCCTTGGCGAGCCAGGCGCCGAAGCTCTGGCCGGCGCTGCCGGCGAACTTGAAGTGGATGGCGCCGTCGGCAAGCATCTGCGGGCCCACTCGATTGACGATGTGGTTCGAGAGCATGCCGCCGACCACGCGGTTGACGTTCACGATGGGCAGTTCGCAGTACACCGCTTGGCCCCGTTCGATGGCCGGTTCCGCCAGTTCGATCAGCCGGTTGTCCAAGGCGTTCGCCAAGCCGTGGTCCTGATCGTGAACGCAATAGACGCCCAGGCAGTTCTCCGGTTCGGGGGCTTTCGCCAGCACCGCGGAAAAGTCCAGTCCCTTGGCCTTCCAGTGCGAGACCGCGGCTTCGGCCTGCAGCGCATCCGCCCGGCCGATCATCTCGTTCACGGTGCGAAAGCCGAGCCGGGCCATGATCAGGCGCAGTTCCTTCGCCACCATGAAGAAGTAGTTGACGACGTGCTCCGGCGCGCCGGCGAACTTCGCCCGCAGTTGCGGGTCCTGGGTGGCGATGCCCACCGGGCAGGTGTTCAGGTGGCACTTGCGCATCATGATGCAGCCCAAGGCCACCAGCGGCGCGGTGGCGAAGCCGAACTCCTCGGCGCCGAGCAGGGCGGCGATGGCCACGTCGCGGCCGGTCTTCAGCTGGCCGTCGGTTTGCAGCACCACCCGGGAGCGCAGGTTGTTCATCACCAGCGTCTGATGCGTCTCGGCGATGCCGAGTTCCCAAGGCACGCCGGCGTGCTTGATGGAAGTGAGCGGCGAAGCGCCGGTGCCGCCGCTGTCGCCGGCGATCACCAGGTGGTCCGTGCGCGCCTTCACCACCCCGGCGGCGACGGTGCCGACGCCGATGGCGGCGCCCAGCTTGACGCTGATGCGCGCCTCGGGATTGCCGTTCTTCAAGTCGTGGATGAGCTGGGCGATGTCTTCGATGGAATAGATGTCGTGGTGCGGCGGCGGGCTGATGAGGCCCACGCCCGGCGTGGAGTGGCGGATGGAGGCGATGGTGTCGTCCACCTTGCGGCCAGGCAGTTCGCCGCCTTCGCCGGGCTTGGCGCCTTGGACGATCTTGATTTGCAGTTCGTCGGCATTGGCCAAGTAGTTGACGGTGACGCCGAAGCGCCCGCTGGCCACCTGCTTGATGGCGGAACGCTTGGAATCGCCGTTGGGCAGCGGCTTGAACCGCTCCGCATCTTCGCCGCCCTCGCCGGTGTTGGACTTGCCGCCGATGCGGTTCATGGCAACCGCCAGGCCCTCGTGGGCCTCCTTGGAAATCGAACCGAAGCTCATCGCGCCGGTGGCGAAGCGGCGCACGATCTCGCGCTCGCTCTCCACTTCCTCAAGTGCAACAGGGCCGCCGTTCGCGCTTTCGTCGAACTGCAGCAGGCCGCGCAGCGTCGCATGTCGCGTGCAGGCATCGTTGGCCTGCTCGGCGAAGCGCCAGTAGGCGTCTTCGTCGTTGCCCCGCGCCGCCACCTGCAGATTGGCGATGGACTCCGGATCCCACATGTGCGTGTCGCCGTGGCGGCGCCAGTGGAAGTCGCCCGGGTTCGGCAGCACCGGCAGGGAAACCACGCCCGGCGGCGGATAGCCGATGGCATGGCGGCGCTGCATCTCTTCGGCCAGCACGTCGAAGCCGACGCCCTGCACGCGGCTGGCGGTGCCGGCGAAGCAGCGCTGCACGACGTCCTGGGCCAGGCCGACGGCCTCGAAGATCTGCGCCCCCTTGTAGGATTGCAGCGTCGAGATGCCCATCTTGGCCATCACCTTCAGCATGCCCTTGCCGACGCCCTTGCGGTAGGCATCCACCACGTCCGCATCGGTTTCGACGTGGGCGGCGTCCGCCAGATAGCCGTTGCGCCGCGCGTCCCACAGCGCCTCGAAGGCCAGATAGGGATTGACGGCGTCGGCGCCGAATCCCACCAGCAGGCAGTGGTGATGCACTTCCCGCGCTTCGCCGGTTTCCAGCACCAGGCCGACGCGGGTGCGGCTGGCGGTTCGCACCAGGTGGTGATGCACGGCGCCGGTGGCGGCCAGGGCGCTGATCGGCACGCGGTGCGCGCCGACGTTGCGGTCCGAGAGCACCAGCAGGTGAATGCCGTCGGCAATGGCTTCGCTGGCTTCGGCGCAGATGCGATCGAGGGCGGCGAGCAGGCCGTCGCGCCCGGAACCCCGCTCGAAGGTGATGTCGAGGGTGCGCGACTTCCAGCCCCGGTGGTTCATCGCCTGGATGGCGGCCAGTTCGTCGTTGGAAAGGATGGGATGGGGGACGTGCAGGCGATGCGCGTGGCGCTCGGAGACATCCAGCAGGTTGCGTTCCGGGCCGATGTAGCACTCCAGCGCCATCACCACTTCCTCGCGGATGGAATCGATGGCCGGATTGGTCACCTGCGCGAACAGCTGCTTGAAGTAGTCGTACAACATGCGCGGCTTGTCGGACATCACCGCCAAGGCGCTGTCGTTGCCCATCGAACCGAGCGGATCCCGCAGTTCGGTCACCAACGGCAGCAGCATGAACTGCATCGTCTCGGCGGTGTAGCCGAACGCCTGCATTCGCGGCAGCAGCGTTGCTTCGTCCAGGCCAGCCGCCGTCGCCGCCGGCAACTCGGACAAGCTCAGCCGCTGCCGCCGCAGCCAGTCGCCGTAGGGCCGACGCCTGGCCCACTCGGCCTTGATATCTTCGTCGGGAATCATGCGCCCGGCGTCGAAGTCGATGAGGAAGATCTTTCCCGGCTGCAACCGCCCCTTGGCCACCACGCGCTCCGGCGGCACGTCCACCACGCCCACTTCGGAGGCCATGATGCACAGGCCGTCCTCGGTGACGTAGTAGCGCGAGGGACGCAGGCCGTTGCGGTCGAGCACGGCGCCGATCCAGGTGCCGTCGGTGAAGGCGATGGAGGCGGGGCCGTCCCAGGGCTCCATCAGGCAGGAGTGGTACTCGTAGAAGGCGCGCTTCTCCGGGCTCATCCCGGCGTCCTGCTGCCAGGCCTCGGGAATCATCATCAGCACGGCTTCCTGCAACGTGCGCCCGCTCATCAGCAGGAATTCCAGCACGTTGTCGAAGGTGCCAGAATCGGAGCAGTCCGGTTCCACGACGGGAAACAGCTTGCCGAGATCCTCGCCGAACAACTCGCTTTCCACCACGCCTTGGCGGGCGTTCATCCAGTTCTTGTTGCCGAGCAGCGTGTTGATCTCGCCGTTGTGGCTCATGAAGCGGTTGGGCTGCGCCCGATCCCAGGAGGGAAACGTGTTGGTGGAAAAGCGCGAATGCACCATCGCCAGGTGCGATTCGTAGTCTTCGTCTTGCAGATCCGGATAGAACGGAAACAGCTGGTGCGGCGTCAGCATGCCCTTGTAGACGATCACCTTGGCGGAGAGGCTCGCGAAAAACAGCAGCCGGCGCTCGGCGAGGGTTTCGTCCGTGCGCAGACGATGCGTGGCGGCTTTGCGAATCAGGTACAGGCGGCGCTCGAGGGCATCGCCGGAGATGCCGTCTTCGGCGGCGACGAACAGCTGTTCCATGGCCGGCATGGCGGCGCGGGCCGCATTGCCGACGTTCGCCTCCTCCGGCCGAGTCGGCAGCTGCCGCCAACCCAGAAGGCGCTGCCCGGCGCCCGCGATCTCTTCGGCGATGGCCGCCTTGCAGCGCTCGCGTTCTCCAACGTCCCGGGGCAGAAAGACGATGCCGGCCCCGTAGGCGCCCGGCACCGGCAGATCAACGCCGAGATCGGCCTTGGCCGCCTTGGCCAGAAAACGATGCGGCAGCGCCGTGAGCACGCCGGCGCCGTCGCCGGTGTTCTTCTCGTAGCCGATGCCGCCGCGATGCACCATGCAGCGGTTCATGTGGTTGGCGGTGTCGACGATGCGGCGGCTTGGCCGCCCCTTTATGTCGCAGACGAAGCCGACGCCGCAGCCGTCCTTCTCCCAAGCCGGGTCGTAGAGGCCCTGGCGCGGCGGCAGGCCAAGAGTCAGTTGCTCGCGCAGCTTGGTCATCGCGTCGTCTTGCATAGTGGCTGGAACGCAGCGGCGACCTGTTGCGGCACCCGGCTCTAGCGTCTTGCCAACGTTGGCAGAAACGCCGGCTACTATCAAGCGAGAGCAAACGCAAATGCAAACTATTGGCGTTCTTGCGGGCGGCCACGGGCGGCGGCGTTCGAGTAACATTCGTTCTCGCTTCGCCAACCGGAGCCCGCATGACCGCTCCCGTCCGCATCGCCGTCACCGGCGCCGCCGGGCAGATCGGCTACGCGCTGGTGTTTCGGATCGCCTCCGGCGCCATGCTGGGGCCGAAGCGGCCCGTGATCCTGCAGCTCCTGGAGATTCCCCCGGCGATGGACGCGCTCGGCGGCGTGGTCATGGAAATCGACGACTGCGCCTTCCCGCTGCTGCGCGGCGTCGTGGCGACGGACGACCCGAACGTCGCCTTCCGGGATGCGGACATCGCCCTCTTGGTGGGCTCGCGGCCCCGGGGGCCGGGCATGGAACGCAGCGATCTGCTCGAAGCGAACGCGGCGATCTTCTCCACTCAGGGCCAGGCGCTGAACGAACACGCGAAACGGGAGGTGCGGGTGCTGGTGGTAGGCAACCCCGCCAACACCAACTGCCTGATCGCCCAGCGCAACGCGCCGGACTTGGACCCGCGCCGCTTCACCGCGATGACGCGCTTGGACCACAATCGCGCCGTGGCCCAGCTAGCCGCCAAGACCGGCGCCCAGGTGACGGACATCGCCGATCTCGCCATCTGGGGCAACCACTCGCCGACCATGTATCCCGCCTTGCAGCACGCCACGGTGGGCGGCCAGCCGGCCCTCTCCCGGGTGGACATGGGCTGGGTGGAAGGGGAGTTCCTGCCGACGGTGCAGAGGCGCGGCGCCGCGATCATCGACGCGCGGGGCGCCTCGAGCGCCGCCTCCGCCGCCAGCGCGGCGATAGACCACATGCGCGACTGGACGGCCGGCGCCAGCGGCACGCTCAGCATGGGCGTGCTTTCGGACGGCAGCTACGGCATCGCCGAAGGGCTGATCTTCTCCTTTCCGGTGTGCTGCGAAGGCGGCGACTGGCGCATCGTCCAGGACCTGCCCATAGACGCCTTCAGCCGCGGCAAGCTGGACGCGACGGAGGCGGAACTCCTCGAAGAGCGGGGCATGGTGGCGTCGTTGCTGCCGGCTTGATCGAGCCGTCGGATCGACAGAACCGCTGCCGCCGTGGCGGACGTACCAATCTCCATCCTCATCTCCGGCCTCGACGACATGCCGGCGGCGGTGCGGCGCCATCGCGTCCGCGCACTGGTTTCGATCATCCAAGCCGAGTTCCAGCCGCCGACGCCGCCGGGAATAGCTGCGGCGCGGCATCATCGCTGCGCGGTGAACGACATCGTGGCGGCCAAGGCCGGCGAAGTGCTGGCCAGCGCGGCGCACATCGGCGGCCTGCTTTCCTTCCTGCGGCAATGGGACGGCCGCGGGCCGCTGCTGGCGCACTGCTTCGCTGGCGTCAGCCGCTCCACCGCCGTGGCCCTCGTCGCCCACGCCATGCGCTCCGGGGATCCGGCAGCCTCGGCGGCTGCGTTGCGCCGCGCCGTGCCCTACGCGCTGCCGAATCGGCACATCGTGGCGCTGGCGGACGAGGCGCTCGGCCTGGGCGGCGCCTTGAATCGGGCCCGGGAAGCGATGGGAGGGGCCACGGCCCTCAAGCAACCCGGCTACGTCGCCACGGTGCCGCTGCCGTAGCTTCTTGCGCTTTTAGGCCCGCTGCATCTCGACGAACCGCCGATAGCGGCCATCCGCCTTGGCCATCAGCTCCTCGTGGCTGCCCATGTCCTGCACTCGGCCCTCCTCCAGGAAGACGATCCTGTCGGCATGGCGGATGGTGGACAGGCGGTGGGCGATCACCACCACCAGGCGGTTCCTCGCGCTGGCGCGGAGGCTCTTGACGAGGTCGTTCTCGGTTTGCGGATCCAACGCCGAGGTGGGTTCGTCCAGAATCAGCACCCGGGTGTTCCGCACCAGTCCCCGGGCGATGCACAGCCGCTGCTGCTGGCCGACGGAGAGCGTGTCCCCGGCCTTGCCGAGCACCGTGTCCAGCCCCTCGGGCAAGGCCCGCACGAAGTCGAGGCAGGCCGCTTCGGCGAGGGCGCGTTCCAGCTCCGCTTGCGTGGCGTCTGGCTTGCCGAGGCGCAGGTTGTCGCGGATCGAAGCGGCGAACAGGCGGTGTTCCTGGAACACGTAGGCCACTTGGTCCCGGAGCGAATCCACGTCTACCTGCGCCGTGTCCTGCCCGTCCACCAGCAGCTGCCCCCCCGTTGGCCGCAGGAAGCCCGGAATCAGGTATGCGAAGCTGGTCTTGCCGGAACCCGTCGGGCCGACTACGGCCACCAGTTCGCCGACCGCCAGCTGGACGTCGATGTCCCTCAGGGCGCGCTGACCATCGGGATAGTCGAAGTCCACATGCCGAAACGCGAAGCCGCGCCGAATCGGCGGCAGCGGGTCGCCGCCGGCGCGGTCCTCGTCGGATTCCAGGTCCAGATGGAAGAACACGCGGCGGGCCGCGGCGACCGGCTCCTGCAACTTGATCCAGAACGTGCCCACGGCCACCGCGGCTTCCATGATGGCGTAGAACAGCAGGAAGATCGTCATGAAGTCGCCGGGGGACATCTCGCCGGCGATGATCTTGTCGGACACCAGCACCACCATGTAGAGCGCTGTTGCCACCATGACCGCCAGCACCAGCACCAGGAGCAGAATGCCAGCCGCCAGGGAGAACCGTTCGCGCAGGAACGATTCGCTGCTGCGGGCGGCGAAACGCTCCGTTTCCTGCCTCATGCCGCCGAGGCTCTGCACGGCGTGGACGTTGTCCATGGTCTCTTCCATGGCATTGGTGGTGGCCGCGCCGGCGGCGCGCTTGCGCTGATTGACTCGGCGCAGCAGCGCGGACGCCGGAAAAGTGATGAGCAGGCTGGCGGGAAAGGCGCTCCAGGCGATCCACATCAGCTGCGGCGCCACGTCGGCGAAGGAATAGGTGACGACGGAGAGATTGGCGGCGACGCCCACAACCACGAACAACGGGCGCCATGTGAGCCAGTAGCAGATGTCCGGCAGGGCCGGCGCGTCGTACAGCACCCGGTAGATGGAGTCGCCGATGCGCTGATCGTCCAGCGTCGTCATCGGCAGCCGCGTCAGGCGGCGAAACAGCCGCGTGCGCAACGCGTTGGCCAGGCGCTGCGTCAGGCGCACCTGAACCATGTACTCGGCGACGCCCAGGAGGCCCCCGCCCTCGCTTTCGCCGGCGCTGATGCGGTTCTCGCCCTGGGTGGCGGCATCGGCGCCTTCGAACATCTGCACCGCCATGCCGCCAGCCCGGGCGCCTACGAGAATCAGCAGCAAGGCGTACAGCCCGGTGAAGAACAGCATGATCTGCATCGGCGCCATGCCGTCGATGACGGCGACGATGGGGTCCATGAACGGCGGAAAGCGCACGCCGGTGCCGTGCAGCGGCTGCCCGAGCAGCACATTGTCGGTGACGATCTTGGTCGCCCAGGGCAGCAGCAGCATGGGCAGCATCACGCCCAGGCCCAGGAGGACCTTGGCGGCGAGCAGGCCCTTGGCCTCCCCGAGCAGGCGCAGACTGCGCCGGGCGATGGCGATGGTCTGCGCGGTGGTGAGGTCCGTACGGGTGTCGAGGCGGTCGTCGTAGCGGCCCCGTTCTTCCGCCGGCGGTGCCAGAGCGGCTTCGCTCATGCAGCCTCGGCGCCTTGGGTTTCGGCTTCCACGAAGCGGCGGTAGCGGCCTTCCGGGCGCGCCATCAAGTCGTCGTGGCCGCCGATCTCGACGATGCGCCCCGCTTCCAGAAACGCGATCTGGTCGGCGTTGCGGATGGTGGAGAGGCGATGGGTGACGAGAAACACGATGCGCGTCCTGGCCCACTGCGCCACGTTCGCCAGCAGCCGCTGTTCGGTTTCGGCGTCCAGAGCGGCGGTGGGTTCGTCGAGAACGAGAATCGGCGTGTCGCGGAGCACGGCCCGGGCGATGGAGAGACGCTGCCGCTGGCCGGTGGAAAGCTTGCCGCCGCGCTCGCCGAGTTCGGTGCGGTAGCCCTTGGCCATCGGTTCGACGAACTCGGCGACGCAGGCGATGCGCCCAGCCGCCTCCACGTCCGACAGAGTGGCGTCGGGCGCGCCGTAGCGGACGTTGTCCGCCACCGTGGCGGCGAACAGCACGTTCTTCTGCAAGGCGATGGCCGTGTTGGCGCGGATGTCGTCGATGCGCAGCTGGCGGATGTCCGTGTCGTTGAACAGCACCGCGCCGCGATCCGGGTCGTACAGCCGCAGCAGCAGCGACATCAGCGTGGACTTGCCGGAGCCCGTGGCACCGACGATGGCGGTGACGGTGCCAGCGGACGCTTCGAGGTCCACGCCGTCGAGCACCGGTGCGCCGTCCCCGTAGGCGAAGGCGACGTCCCGGTAGACCACCCGCTGGACTAGGCGCGGAAACGCCCTCGGCCGGGCCACGTCGACGACTTCCGGCTCCAGGTCGAGCAGATGGAACGCCCGTTCCAGGCCGATCAGCAGGTCCTGGATCTGGCACCACACGCGCACCAGGCCGAAACCGTGGTACGCCGTCTCTTCTATTCTGCCGCGGCCGATGGTGAAGCTGCCGACGTTCCACACCACGAAGCCGACCACGGCCGCAGCGGCAGCGCCAAGGTAGGTCTCGCGCTCGACGATCACCCAGCCGGCCAGAACGTACTCCGTGCCGACGAGGAGGCCGCCGCCCACCATCATCACCGCGGCGCTCAGGAGCGCCATCTCCAGGCGCAGGTAGAAGGCGGCGTCGAGGGCGCGGCGGGAGTCGCTGTCGAAACGCTCCAGCATCTGCGACTCGGCGCGATTGGCCTTGACGACCTTCAACGCCGTGAACACCTCCTGCAGACGCGAAGTGAGGTCGCTGTTGGCTTCGCGGTTGGCGCGCACGCGGCTGCGAATTCGCGGCGTGTACTTGGCGGTGAGCCAGATCATGGGCACCGCCGCGGCCATGCACACGAGGGCGATGCGGGGGCTGAAGAAGCCGATGACCACCAGCCCCCAAACCAGGGCGGAGAGCATGATCGCCGGGCCGATGACGGCTTCCTCCACGAGGTTGACGATCATGGCGCTGTCCTGGTAGATGCGGAACACCGCGTCGCCGACCTTGGCGTGGCTGTGGTACTTCAGCGACAGCCGCTCGGCGCGGGCGATCATGGCGACGCGCAGGCGCTGGTTGATCTGGTGGCGGACCCAGGTGCCGTAGTAGGGCAGCGCGCCGATCGCGCTCAGCGTCAGCAAACTGCCGATCCCCACCCAGACGATCAGGCGATTGCGGACGGTGCGGCGTTGCGCTTGCGTCATCTGCTCCGCTGCCGCGCCTGCTTCGTCCGCTGCCTCCCCGATTGCCTCCCCTGCTTCCCGGTTCTCCGCCCCGATCTCGGCAGATGCCGCGGCGCCTGCCGCGGCGCCGACGTAGCCCGAGTCCAGATTCAGCAGCGTCGCCTGCAGCGGTTGCAGCTTCTCGCCGATCAGCACCTTGTTCAGGAGCAGGTCCGTCGCCAGCACCGTAAGGCCGCCGACAAAGAGAGCGGATACGGCGCCAAGCGCCACCACGGCACCGACGTGCCTCGCTACCGGGCGGATGAACGGCCAGGTGCGGAACACGAGCCGCAAGACCCCGCGGCCGTCGGCGGCCGGCGCCGGAACGGCCACCGGCGCCAAGGCGGCGCGGAGCTCCCGGACGATCACGTTCGCCAGGCCGGGTTCGGTGCGTCTCGACCCGCCGCCGGCAAGCGCCCCCCAGCGCCTACTTCTTCCAAGCTGGCTGCGCGAGGCCGAGATGGATCATGGTCTCGCCGGTTGCCCGCAGCGTGTCCTCGATGGAGTGCGTTGCCAGCCCGAGTTCGGCCCGGGCCTTGGTGCAGTGCGCCCGGGGGCCGTCGTGGATCTTGCCGCCCCGCCGTTCGAGAAACGCCTCCATTTCCGGCGGCGCGCCGCCGACGTCGATGTCCGGGAACAGGCTCCGAAGATGCGCCTGCAACTCCCAGACGTTCAGCTCGCCGCTCCTGCCGGTGGCCGTGAGCTGGTAGCGGGAGCTCGGCCGCACGCTGCCGGATTCGGCGATCAGCACATGGGCCTCGGCCACGTCGCGCACGTCGACGATGTTCCACAGCGCCTGCCAGCCCCGCGGACAGGGCTTGCCCTCCAACATCCGCGCCAGCGCATGCTGCCAGGAGCCCACCCCTTCCTGGGTCTTCGCCAGCAGCGGGCCGAGCACCACGCAAGGACATACGGACACGGCATCGAAGCGGCCGTCCTCTTCCGCGGCGCGATTCGCCTGCCGCTCCGTGGCCACCTTGGCCATCGCATAGGCGACGCCGCCGTTGCTGTCGATGTTCTCCTGCCGCCAGTTGGCGTCGTCGTCGCGGTTGTCCGTGGCCCAATCCGCCTCGGTGAACGCGTAGCCGCCCGGCGCCGGATGGCCGATGGCGGCGAAGGAGCTGGTGTAGACGACGCGCTTGACGGTGCCGGCGCGTTTCACGGAATCGAGCAGATTGCCCGTGCCGGCGACGGCGCCGTCGTACACCTGGCGCGGGCTGTAGCGCCCGGCGTAGCCGAGCGGCGAGCCGACGTGCAGCACCGCGGCGCAGCCGGCGAAGGGCGCATCGTAGCTGCCCGGCGCGAACAGATCCGCGGCGAAGATGTGCAGCCGGCCGGTGCCGCCGGCCATGGCCGCCAATGCCAGGAGATGCGCCGTCTTGTCTGCGCTGCGGTGGTCCGTCACGCAGGCGTGGACGGCGTAGCCCCGGCGCAGCAGAGCGGCCACGGCGTGGCTGCCGATGTAGCCGGAAGCGCCGGTGACGGCGACCGGGCCGTCGCTTGCGGTCACGGATGGCATGGCATTCTCCTCGATGCGGACGGCGCCCTTAATGGCGTTAGCCTACCAAGAGAGCCGAGGACCTCACAGCTACGGAAACGAGCGAAAACCTCCTCCCGAAGAGTTCCCCTACGGCCACTTTTTCCGCTCATCCCGATCAGGCCCGAGGTCGTCAGGAGCATCCAACCCTGGGCGAATGGCGCGTTGCGCAAGACGTCGGCCATCCAAATCGAAACTCTCCACCTTCATCGGCACATCGACTGGCAGGTAGAGCGCGGCCGACGCCACATGATCCGCCTCCATCCGGTCGTAGGGCACCTCGTCCGACCGATCCGGGTGCCTCGCCTCCACGATGCAGACCTTGGTCTTGCACTCCGGCACATCCACCGCCACGCTTCGTCTGCGCCCCCACATGGCCATCCACAGCGGGCGGCCCCGTCGGTACTTTGTGGCCGCCGACAGCACATTTACATCTACGAACTTGGCGTAGCGGCCCACTCGCAGATGGCCGCCATCCTCGTCCAACAGCACGACAGGCCCTTCATCCAGCAGTCCGCGCCGCGCCGCTTCGATGCGCAGCGGATGCTCGAAATGCCGGGCACTGCGTTCGCTGAGGGCCGTCTGATCAACGGTCAGGGGGTCAATGCCCGTCAACTGCCGCAGCACATAGGCCATCGGGAGCCAGGACTTTCGCTTGTGCTCCTGCAAGTGCGCGTAGCCGCAGTGGACCAGGACCTTGGCATCCGGTTCGGTTTCGAGGACTCTGCTCACGATGTTCCTCGCCTGCCACGAGTCGCGGTTGTTTTGACGTTTCCGGGCTGCCTCTGGATCCTGGGCCTCCACCGTGATTCTCTGGCTTGGCATCTCTTCGTAGGCAACGATTTCGTACCCCAATTGGATAGCCGACCGGATGAGCTCTCCGAAGACTACGTCGTTCGTGTAGTAGCCGCTTGCGCCAACCGGATACCTGCGATCGTTGATCGGATCTTCGTAAGACAATGCTTCTAATGCAAGGTACCGGAACCCCTGCTTCGCAAGCGGATCGAGCAAGGCCATTGTCAGCAACCGGTCGGCCGACACGTGGTGGCGCTCGTTCACCATGACGACTTGATGGCCCTTCGCCTCGCCGACAATATAGTCCAATGCTGGGAGCGCACTGAAAGCGCCGAAATCCGTCGCGTCCTCTGCCCTTGGTGCCTTCGAGTCGCTTCCGTCCACATACGACAGCGCGAGAGCATGGTTCCCTACGAAGGATTCCAACTGCGCTCGTGCGTACCGATAGTTGTGCCACCGAGCCGCTCTGCATTCATCCTCCAGCGAACGAACCTCTCGGAGCGACGTCCAGATTCGTGTGTCGTAGTTCGCCATTGAGAGCCGGTATATCCGGTCGCAAGCCTCCGAACCGTCCTCGGGGGCCTCGGCGGCCGAAGCACTGGAACACATCGCCAGGAGGCACTTGAAGACCACACCCCTGGTTTTCTTCGGTGGCCTCATGATCGGAGCAACGTCAGCGGCTGTAGTCGGCGTCCCCCTGCTGGCCGCTCTTGCCGACCGAGCCCGCCAAGGCCCGCTGCTTTGGTGCCGAGGCGTACTCGCCGCGGAAGTCGCCGAAGGGCCCGTCGCGCCACTCCAGCGCCGCCTTCAGGCCGTCTTCGCGCACCCGGCGGCCGAACTCGCTGGCGGCCGGGCGGTGCTTGGAGAGCGCCTCCACGTCCGTGCCGGACATCAGCCCGGTGCGGATGCCCATGATCTCGTACTGGCGGTTGACGGCGCGCTTGTTGTAGTTCAGCTGGTCGTTGTCGATGTGGCCGAGGCGCCGGGCGTACTTCGTGGTGAACGCTTCCAGCTCCTCCTTCGGCTTGGCGAAGGTGGCCCAGCCGAACTCCTCCATTTCCTCGCCGCTGAACCAGTCGCCGGTGTAGGCGAAGGCCCGGGCCTTGCCGGGCTTCAGCAGCCACGGCGCCCACATCATGTCCATGGTGCCCATGGCCCGCACCGGCGGATAGCCGACGCGGGCGTCGTTCGCCACCATGCGCATGTCGCACATCGACGTGAGCTCCGTGGCGCCGGCCAGGCACCAGCCGTGGACCTGCGCGATCACCGGCTTGGCCAGCTCCCAGATGAACCAGTGCCCCATCAGCGCGTGGCGCGACCAGTCGTAGTGCTGCGGATGGGTGGAACCGGTGTCCGGCATCCGCGAGCGGGCGCTCACGTAGTCGCTTTCTTCGTCCGGGTTCGGCGCGAGATCGTAGCCGGCGGAAAACGCCCGCCCGGCCGCCTTCAGGACGATGACGCCGATGGCCGGATCCGCCTCGGCTTCCTTCATCGCGTCGTACACCTCGCCGCGCAACGCGTGGCTGAGCGCGTTCAGCTTCTCCGGGCGGTTGAGCGTGATGAACGCCAGCCGGTCGTCGGTGTCGTAGAGGATGTTGTTGTAGGCCATCGGTTTGCCTCCCTAACCGTTGTCTTGCTGTTTTCTCTGCCCGCTCACAGCGAGCCGAGGAACTTCAGCATCGCTTCGTTGGTGCCATCGGGGTTTTCCTGCTGCGTCCAGTGGCCGATGCCGGGGAACGTCACCACCTCGCGCAGGTTCGGGACGACGGCGCGCATGCCTTCTTCGTAGCGCGGATTGCCCCGCGTCAGGTCGCGGTCGCCGGTGATGAACAGCGCCGGCTGCTCGATGCGCTTGCCTTGGAACGCCCCGGAGAGCGCCCACGTGCTGTCCAGATTCCGGTACCAGTTCAGCCCGCCGCGAAAGCCGGTGCGCTCGAACTCCGTGGTGAAGTAGTCCAGGTCCGCTTCGGTGAGCCACGCCGGCAGCTCCTCCGGATCGCGCATCTGATCGAGGAAGCTGGCCGTCTTCGGCAGCCGTCCGGGTCCGCCGGCCGCGTCTCCGGAGGCGGAGTAGAGCAGCATGCGCAAAGTTCGGCGCACGTCCTTCTGCAGCTCGTGTTCCGCCACGCCGGGGGTCTGGAAGTAGAGGATGTAGTAGAAGTTGTCGCCGGCCCAGGACTTCATGCCGGCCGTGGGCGGGTAGGGCTGACGAGCGCTCGCCGGCACGCTGAGGCCGATCACCGCCCGAAAGACGTCCGGCCGCCACAGCGCGGCGTTCCACGCCACCGGCGCGCCCCAGTCGTGGCCGGCGACGATGGCGCTGTCGGCGCCAAGGGCCTGCACCAGCCCCACGATGTCGCCGACCAGCTGGAATTGGGTGTAGGCGCCGACTTCCTTCGGCGCCTCGGTGCGGCCGTAGCCGCGCTGGTCCGGCGCAACGACGCGGTAGCCGGCGGCGGCCAGCGCCGGCAGCTGGTGGCGCCACGAGTACCAGGATTCCGGGAAGCCGTGGCACAGCACCACCAGAGGTCCGTCGGCGGGACCCGCCTCGGCGACGTGCATCTCGATGCCGTTCGTGGTCAGGGTGCGGTGGACGATCTCTTGCGACAACGCAGCCTCCCTAAGCGTGTGCCGTTTGCGGTCTCAAGAACCGAAACGATAGCGGAGCTTGACGACGAAGAGGTCCACGATGGGTTCGTCGATGGCGTCCAGGAACAGATCGGTGAACCCGCTCTCGGTGCGATCCGGCAGGTTGCCGCCCCGGGTGTACACCACGAACAGATCCGAAAGCGGCCCGATCTCCCACCGGTAGCGCACCTGGGCGACCAGGCGGGAGATGGCGAAGTCCTCGTCTTCCAGAGGCACGGCCCGGCGCACCAGCTCGCCGCCGCCTTCCGGCACCTCGAAGAACTCCCGCTTGCGGGCCTTGATGCCGGCCCACTGGGCCGTCAGCCGCAACTGCTGCTTGGCGGTGAGGAACAGGTCCACGGCCAGGCGCGGTTGCAGATCGTAGGCCTGGTAGGTGGTGAAGTCGCCGTCGCCGCGATGCACCAGCCAGCCGTCGCGATCCTTGTAGCGCAGGTCGAAGTCCACCGAGAAGCGATGCGTGGGCGTGAAGGTGAAGCCGGTGTCGAACAGGTGCGTGGTGCCGCCGAGTTCCTCGCCGTCCACGCCAAGCGCGAAGGAGATGGAGAGCGGCTTGGCGGAATCCGTGCCGAACTGCATTTGCGCGAAGGTCCGATCCCTTACCCGGAAGGCGCCGTGGCCGCGGCTGTTGACATCGTCCCAGCGGCTCGGGAAGTGGTTCGCCATCAGGCGCAGCTGGGCGTTGTTGCGGAAGGTGAAGCCGATGCCGGCGAAGGCGCCGCTGCGCGTCGTCAGGCCGCTCGTGTTCTCCTCGTAGCTGGCGAAGAAGCTGGCGCGGATGGCGCGCAGGCGGGATTCCGGGCCCCGGGCGATGTTCCGGAAGATGCCGCAGGTGGCGCCGATGGCGTCCGTGCGCCGCACGTAGCCGAAGGCGCCGACGTTCAGGTTCTCGTCCAGATAGTCCAGGGAGCAGCGCCCGGAGGTGCCGAGGCCGAGGGAGTAGGCGATGTCGGTGTAGACGCCGTAGCCGCGCACATCCTCCACCTCGCTGGCGATGAACTGGGTGTCCCACTCCACTCGTCCGCCGGCGGTGAGCAGATGGGTGTCGACGCCGTGGACGACGGCCTTGTCGAGCCCTTCGTCCACCATCGTGCCCAGGTAGCCGATGCCCTGCCGGCCGCCGCCGCCGCTGCGTTCGTAGAGCAAGCGGGCGGCGGCGAAGTCCCGCCCGTCGGCGGTGAACACGGCGTCCCGTCCAGCGCGGGCGCCGCGCAGTTCCACCTGGTCCTCGAAGGCGCCGAGCATGCCGTAGCGCAGGCCGCCGGCGTGGCCCACCACCTTCACCGCGCCGAGCAGGTCCGTGGGGCGGCTGCGTTCCACGTCCGGCACGTCGAAGTCGTCGGGCACTTCCACGTGCCGCGCCTGGCCGCCGATGCGCCGCGTGTTGAGCAGCGTCGTGGGTTCGCGGAAGAAGGTCTGGGGCGAACGGCGCGCCCCCTGACCCTGGGGCCCGCTGCCGGAGCCCCGCGGGTTGGCCCGGGGCGAGGTTTCGAACACCTCGTTGCCTTCGAGGAAGAACAGGCGCTTCTCGGGAAAGTACGTCTCGAAGGCGGTGAGATTGACTACCACGTCGTCGGATTCGACGGCGCCGAAATCCGGGTTCAGCGCCGCGGTGAGCTGCACGCTGGTGGAGGGCCGCCACACCACGTCCACGCCGCCGTTCACGCCGTGCTCGTCGTGGATGCCGTCGCTGGTGGCGGCGGCGTAGGGGAACACGGCCCACTCCCTGGCCGGGCGCACGTCGCGCAGCGCCAGCGGTTCGAGGGCGGACATGAAGCGCGGCGACGTGAACGGCAGCACCGGCCAGCTGTAGCGCTCGTCCATGTGCGCCACCTTGCGGTTCACCCAGAACCCGAGGGTGCGTTCCGGCCCGCTGCCGGGCATGGACATCATCGCCCAGGGCAGGAACATCTCCACGCTCCAGCCGTCTTCCGTCTGTGCCGATGCGCCCCGCCAAGGGCCGTCCCACTGGCGGGTGAAGGTGCGCTCGGCGGCCACCTTGCCGTCCGCCAGCGAGCCGCCGAGACTGACGCTGAACCAGTAGCCGTAGAGGCCCTCGCCGGAGGTGTCGAGGGTGATGCCGTAGGCGTCGCGGTTGATGTACTGGTCCCGGGAGGAGAGGCGGGCCACCAGGGTGTCCGGCGGCTGCGCCATCTCCGCGGCCACGTACAGCCCCCGGTTGCTGTAGATGAAGCGCGAGGCGGTGGCGTAGGTGGGCGCGGCGAGGGTCTCCGGCTCCATCACCCGCATGTTGTCGTAGGCTGGCGCTTGCCGCCACGCCGGCTCGTCCACGCGGCCGTCGATGGCTATTTCCGGCTCGTCGATGCGCAAAGCCACGACCGGCCTCCCGGCCTTTGCCCCGACGGCCGGGGGACCGGGCACCATCGGCGCCGCGCCGGGGCGTTCCCTCGGCGCGGTCTCGGCGACCGCCGTGCTTTCCGCAGGCTTGGCAGGCGCGGCAATCGGCGCGATGCGCCTCGGTTCGGGGGATGCGGGCGGCGCTGCAACCGTCGCATCCGGCGCCGCGGGGGGCGGCGCATCGGCGAGAAACCAGGCATCGATGCCCTTGGCCTTGGCGATGCCGATGAGCGCCTTGGCCGCGCCTTCCGGCATGGACGCCGAAACGATGCGGTGGCGGCCCTCGGAACCCCGGACGAGTGCTGCCGCCAAGCGCAGTTCGGTGGCCAAGACGCCGCCGAGCCGCTGCCGTTCGCGCTCCGCGAGGCCGACGTCGACGAAGCTGCCGAACACCGCCGCGCCGGTGCGGTGCGCGGTGGCGAACCCCGGCAGCGCCATGCCGATGGCCACCAGGGCAAGCAGCGTGCGCATGCGCACGCTGGCGTCGGGAACGAAGAAAATCAAACGCAATCAACCCGCAGGCGTAATCTGGCATCGTAGCACCCTCGCCGTCGGCGCTGCCAGCCTCGGCACGTTGGCGCCGGGCGCAGGGCGGCAAGTCGGCATCAACGCAATGGGAGGAGCACGGCATGGGGAAGCGGGCATGAGCGGACAGCAGGCAGGCACCAGAAAGTGGCAGTGCGCGACCTGCGGCTTCATCTACGACGAGGCCGCCGGGCTGCCGGAGGAAGGCATCGCCGCTGGCACGCGCTGGGAGGACATCCCGGAGGACTGGGTGTGCCCCGAGTGCGCGACGCCGAAGTCCGACTTCGACATGATGGAGATCTAGGACGCCGGTCCTTTTGGCGAGCGCCCGGCTGGCGCTGCCATGAACGACGACCCCTACACCATCCAGCCTGGGCGCACCCGCCTCGCGCCCACGACGCTGCTCGGCCGGCTGAAGAACCTCGGCCCCGGCATCGTGGTATCGGGCTCCATCGTCGGCTCTGGCGAGATCCTGCTCACCGCTGGACTCGGCGCCGCGGCTGGCTTCGCCCTGCTCTGGTGGGTGCTGATGTCCTGCTGGATCAAGTCCCTGATCCAGGCGGAGCTCGCCCGCTACGTCATCACCACCGGCGACACCTACCTGCGGGCGCTGAACCGGATGCCCGGCCGCATCAAGGTGCCGGGGCGGGCGGAAGCCATCTCCTGGCCCATCTGGCTGGGCCTCGTCGGGTTCCTGCCCGGTCTCCTGACCTCCGGCGGCATCATCGGCAGCGCCGGCCAGGCGCTGTCCATGCTGCTCGCCGCCGGCGGCGCCGAGGTGGGCGGCGTCCTGGCGACTGCACTGGCCGCGGCCATCGTCATGCTGCTGCTGTGGACCGGGCGCTACCTGCGCCTTGAACGGGTGCTGCTGGCGATGGTGATGTCCTTCAGCTTTCTCACCATCGCATGCGCGCTGCTCATGCAGGGCACGGAGTACCGCGCCACGCTGGACGACCTGGCCGCCGGCTTGCAGTTCGATCTGCCGGTGGCGCACCTGGCCCTCGCCATCGGCATGTACGGCGCCACGGGCGTGGCGTCGAGCGAAATCGCCGCCTACACCTACTGGTGCGTGGAGAAGGGCTATCCGAGCTTCGTCGGCGGAGACCGCAGCGAGCCCGGGTGGGTCGCTCGCGCCAAGGGCTGGACCCGCGTGGTGCAGCTGGACGTGTGGGCGACCTTGGTGATCCTCACTTGCGCCACCTTGGCGTTCTACTTCCTCGGCGCCGGCGTGCTGCACCGGCTCGGCTTGCAGCCCGAAGGACAGGAGACGATCGCGGTGCTCGCCAACACCTACACCGAGACGCTGGGGCCGTGGTCCGCGCTGGTGTTCGCCCTCGGCGCCTTCTTCATCCTCTTCTCCACCAGCCTCTCCGGCATCGGTGCCGGTTCCCGGGCCTTTCCGGACCTGATGGTGACCTTCGGGTTCATTCCGCGGGGCAACCTCGCGTTGCGGCAGCGGTGGATCAAGGGCTACATCGTCGCCATGCCCCTGGTCAGCGCCCTCGTCTACTCCCTCTACGAAAGTCCTGTGACGCTGGTGCTGTTCGGCGCGACCTTCGGTGCCTTCATGCTGCCGGTGCAGGCGTTCGCCACGCTCACGATGCAGCGCCGGCACATGGATCCCAGGGTGCGGCCCCGGCAGTGGGTCACCTGGTGCATGACGGGCGTCTTCCTGGCGATGACGGGGCTGTGCGCCTTGTATCTCTACCTGCGGATTCTGCCGGAGCTGGGCTGACCAGCACCGCCGGGGCGGTTTGCCATTTGCCACGTCAATTCGCAAACGGACCACTAGCGGTACTCGGCGGCCCCATGTTCATCGGCACCATGGACCGCTACCTGGCCAGCGCCGTGCTGAAGGCCACTGGTGCCGTGCTCGCCTGCTTGACAACGCTGGTGACCTTGTTCACCGCCGCCGACGAACTGCGGGACGGCACGCCTGGCTACAACGCCGGCTTGGCAATGGTGTACGTTCTCTACAGTACGCCGCGGCGCTTGTGCGAGGTGGCACCCTATGGGGTGTTCGTGGGCGCCTTGGTGGGCCTCGGCGCTCTGGCCGAGCGCCAGGAGATCACCATCCTGCGCGCCGCTGGCGTCTCGGTGCGGCGCTTGTTCGCCAGCGTCGCCGTGCCGTCGCTTGCGCTGCTTCTTGCCAGCCAGGCCCTCGGCGAGTTCGTGGCGCCCCGGGGCGAAGCTCTGGCCGCCACCATCAAGCTGAAGCTGCTGCGCGGCGTTGGCGGCGGCGCCATCGCCTCCCAGTACTGGCACCGCGAAGGGAATCTCTACACGAACGTGGACGGCTTCGGGCCGAACGGCGTGCTGCTGGGGGTCCGCCAGTTCCAGCTGGACGAGGGCCGGCTGCGCCTCAGCCGACAGGCCGCGCGGGCGACCTACCAAGGCGTCGGCAGCGACGGCGGGCGCGACTGGCTGCTGCACGACGTAGCGGAAACTACGTTTCCGGCGGCAGCGCGGTTTCCGGTGGAACCGCCAGCCGCTGGGCGTCCGTTCGCCCCCGCCGTGCCCGCCAGCAAGGAGGGCCCCCGCGGCACGGCGATCCGTCGCTACGAGACGCTGACATGGCGCACGGCAGCCGATCCGCGGCTGCTCAGCGCCAAAGCGCTGTTCGACCCGGCCAAGCTCTCCTTCGCGGACCTGCGCTTCCAGATCGACTACCTGGCCGGCGAAGGGCTGGACGCCACCCGCTACCGAGTGTCCTTCTGGCGCAAGGCGCTGGAACCGGCCGCGGTGCTGGGTCTCGTCCTGCTGGCCTTGGGCTGCATCCTTGGGCCGCTGCGCGAGACGGGCATAGGGGCCCGGCTGGCCGTTGGCGTGGCGACCGGGCTGGCCTACAAGTACCTGCTGGACCTCCTGGCGCCGATGAGCAGCGTGTTCGGCCTGCCGCCGCTCCTGGGAATGGCGATACCCGTAGCCGCCTGCTGGGCAGCGGGTTGGACGCTTGCGCGTCGGTTGTAGGCGGGCGCGATGCCCGGCACGGGCCGGCGGCTGACCTCAGCTCCGCCGGGACGCGCAAGGTACGCCGCGGCCATCGTGCCGCTGCCGGGCGCTCCGTCCACTCCAGGCTCCAATAGCCCTTCTTTGGCTGCTCCGCGTCCGCGGGGCTCGGGGCGGCCGCGTCCACCAGCGCCGGCGCCGGGTCGGCGGCTACGGCAACCACGGGGCAAGGAGGCGGCGGCACGTCGGCGTTCGCGTCGAGCGGCACGTCCACTTCCGCCAGCACGCGGGAGACCCCCGCCAGCGGCGACAGCTCCTCCGCCACCGCCGGCGAGCGCAGCCGCGACGCCAGCTCGGAGAGCCGCATGGACACCGGCGCCGCAGCCGGACCGGCGGCGTCGGTTGCGCTGTTCGCCGCATGACTCGCGCAAGTCATCGATTCGCGCCCCAACATCTCCGCAACCCTTGATCTAGAAGCGCTTTTACGAAGATGCACGATTTGTCACAAGGCGTTTGCCATAGGTCGGGCTGCGTCTGGCGACACCGGGCGTTCGCACGGGCGGATTTTCCGGCAGTTTTCTCTCAAGCCAGAACTCGGCCTGCTCGCGCAGAATGTCCTTGCCGCTGCCGCCGAAAGGCTTGGCGATTCTCTCTGCGCGAACGGCCGCGGAGTTCCTGCCGACAAAGCGCTTGGCGATGTCCTTTGGATTGCGAACGTGCGGATTGCTTTCGATGTGTTCGCGTATCTTGCCATTGGAGTTGCGCCAGTCGCGTTGCTGCGCCAAAGTTCCACAAGCGGCAACCGCGGCCCTAAGCTCGTCTCTGCGAATCCTGCCGCGCAGAACTTCGATTGACGCCATTTTTTCTCGCCAGTTTCTTTTCTTCGCCGCGGCCTGTCGGCGCGAAAAACTTGCCTGCCTTGAAAGCGCAGAAAGCCGGCCGCGCACCTTTTTTTCAACGTTCAGAGCTAGGCAGAAACTCGCCGCTAGATAGGAAAAGCCCGCCGCGGCGTCGAAGAAACTTCGTTGTCTCCGCGGCGAGCGTTCGGGTTTGGCTGCCAATCGTTGCGGGCAAGACTTGTGTCGGTTGGAAACCGCGCTGCCAGTGTGCCTTGAGAGCGCTCTAGGTGGCACTGGCGAAGCAAGCGCTTTCGACTCTAGGCGTCTTGCCTGCAACGCTGGTTTTCTTCGACGAAACGACGAAACCTAGCAGTTAGGGCGGCCCGACGAAGGCTCGGCCGAGGTGGGCATCCGGTATTCCCCTGCTGTGGAACAAGAAGTAGGGTGCGGTGGAGTAAGTTCCCAAGTGTCGTTGCTCCACTTGGTGCCGCTCCCAGTGCCGCCGAGAGCGAGTTTCATTAGCCGCGGCGGATTCCAAACCGCCGCTGCTTTCGTCGTCGTTTCCGCCATCGTTGAACCTCCGGCAGTTTTCTACTTGAGTTTCGTTATCTTGATCGCGCCAGTGTAGGAAGCCAGCGGTTTTTCGTCGGTAGCGGCGAAGCCGGTTGGAAACCTATGCTGCATGCGAAAGCGCGTTGGCGCCGTGAACGTGTAGATGCCAAAGCCATCGTTGAGCCTTACAAAAGCACCGCCACTAGTGGTAGTCATGTACAGCCGAGGACAGACCGCGACGCGGCGCTTGCTGTGGTTGCCATTGCGCTGCCACTTAATGGAAACGCTGCCGTTGCACAACACGTTGTCGCCGTAGGGTTGCTGCAACTCGAACAGATAGGTGCCAGCCGGCAGCGTCCTGTCCGTGAACTGTCCGTTTGCTGCAACCGTGCCGGCGGGAAAGCCGGCGATGGTGCTTTCGCCCACTAGGTAGTAGGCAGCGTTGCTGGCACCGGCAGTAGCTGTTGGCACTGTCATTACCACTGCCATCTGTTGCGCGAACTTCCCGACGATGGTTGTGTGGTTGGCAGTGGCAGCGCTTGCGTGAGTGCGTACTTCGGTTGTGAGCGCGTCCACGGCCGTTGCCGTTGCGAGAGTGCCTACCGTGGCCTCTACCGCGCCAAGACGCCTAACAACATGGTCGATCTTGTTCGCCAATTGGCGCAGCGTCGGCTGGCTGACGCCGCCATCGTCCTTGTCGCTGTCGCCTTCCGCGGCCATCGCCGAAGGTGCGAGCGCTGCCAAAGCCACCGCTGCGATGGCGAGCATGATGTTTTTCATTCGTCTGTCTCCGTGCGTTCCCAAGTTCCAATCCGGCCAGTGGCCGGGCCGTGCTTCACTCGAGAACGCACTATGTCCTTCCTGCCTATATGGGCCGTTGCTTGCGCGACCACGGACGGAGCGACCGCCAACGGTCTCGCCAACCTTGTTCGATGCGCCCCGGCCCCAGCCGAAGGCTTGAATCCTCCGTCGCGAAACGCGGCTATCCAACCACGGGGGGGGGGGGGGTCAACCCTTGTGGCGAAGAAAATCGAACTTTCCGAACTTTCCTTCTGCAATCAATGGCTTGCAGGCGTCTTGCGCCCGGAGAGCGCCCTGGACGCTGCCGGCAGCCTGGACGCCTTCCGCCGGCGCCATTGGCAGCTGCGTCGTTGATCGCGCGGCGCTTTGCGCGGCCAAGACGCCCGGAACGCGCCCGGATCGCCTGTGGGCTTGGTTCGAGTTCCTGAACGCCCATTGGCCAGCTCGGCCGAGGTGGGCACTCCGGGTTGCCGTCGATGGGCTCGGCCGAGGTGGGCTGCCGGTAGCTGCCGACCAGCGAATACGTTACTGGCGCCGAAGGTGGGCAGATGCCCTCGTAGTATCTCAGACTAGTGCCAAAGCCACATCGGAGTGATGGTCCGGATCGGCGCCCGTGTCGCCAGCCCATCCGTCATTGCAGTCGGGTTGGTCCGCTAGCCCGCGGCCGAGCGCTGCGCCGAACCAGCCAAATCGCAAGCAGCAGCGCCAGGGCGTGAACGCCGAGCACCCCGATATGCGGCGGCAGGATGCCGTCGGCAGCGGCGTCCTGGGCCAGCAGCAGCAGCAGATAGTAGCCGAGGAACAGGCCGACTCCCGGCAGCAGGCGGGAGAATCGTCCGGCGCGGGGCCGCGGCCGGGCGGCGCCGACGGCAAGCACAGCGCTGACGAGCGCCATCAGCGGCGGCGCCAGCCGGCTCTGCAGCTCGGCGGCTTGGCGCGGGTCGCTCGGGGCAAGCTTCGGCGTCGGCGCGGAGCGCACGTCGTCGACGGGAGGCGCGGCGTCTCTCCGCAACCGCTGCCCCAGGCGTCGGAAACGTACCACGCGGTAGCCGTGGTCGCCGGGCACGCCCTCGTAGCGAACGCCGTCTTCGAGCACCAAAAAACGGCTGCCCGTGACTGGCGAACGGTGCTGGCTGCCCCGCTCCGCCCACATGGTCATGCTCTCTCGGCCTCGGCGCTCCGCCATGAAGACGCCGCGCAGCGTGTTCGACTCTTCGTCCACGGCCTGCACGTAGCTCGCCCGGCCCCGGGAGTGGATCTGGAAGGCGCCCGGAACCACGGCGTCCACCTCGCTGTCCAGGCGCTGGGCCACGGACAACGCTCGATACGCCCGCCGGGCTTCGGGAGTCGCCACGAAAGAGAGCGCCGCCACCGCCAAGGCCAGCGGCAACGCGACCAAGAGCGCCCAGCCGAGCACCCGCCCCGGGCTCGCGCCTCCGCCCACCAGCGCCACGTATTCGCGTTCCGCGTGGAGGCGTCCGAAGGCGAGCAGCAGCGCCAGAAACAGCGCGAAGGGGGCCGTCACCTGCACGAACTCCGGCACCCGCAGCGCTACCAGAAGCCACAGGGTCTCGGCGGCGAAGCGGCCAGCGGCGGCCTGCTGCAGAAAGCCGAGGAAGCGCCCGCCCAGGCCCACCACCAGCAGCACGGCGAAGACGCCGAGGAACAGCAGTGCCAGCTCCCGGGCGAGATAGCGGAAGGCCACGGGCATAAGGACGGCCATGCGTGGTTACAATGCGCGGCTCTCGCGGGCTGGGCGATTATGGGGCAGAACATGAAGTATGCGACCAAGGCCGGCAGCGTCGCCAACGTCGCCACGGCCTGTCTCGTCGTACACCGCCGGGCCGCCGAGGCTGTCGCCTCCGCGCTCGGCTGCACCGAGGCCATGCGGCTGGCCCTGGCCGGCACCGAAAACCGCGTCGGCGCCGTTGCCCGGGTGTTTCGCGCCGAGCGGCCGGGGCGCCTGCTGGTGGTCGGCAGCGGCAAGGCGCCCCCGGCCAAGGCCGACGCCGAGGCGGCGTTCCGCAAGGACTTGGGCGCCGCGGCGAGGGCCGTCGCCGGCCTCAACGTGGCGGATGCCACCTTGGCAATGGACGGCTTCGAGGCCGGCGAACGGGACCTCGATTGGCGCATCCGCACGGCGCTCGCCGCCGTCTCCGCCGCCACCTACCGTTTCGACGCCTACAAGTCCAAGCCGCGGCCGGCCAAACTGCGCCGAGTCGGCGTGCTGGCGGCGGATCGCGCCACGGTGCGCCGCGCCGTGCGCCTGGCGCAGGCGCTGGACGACGGCCTGGCGTTCGCCAAGGACCTCGGTAACCAGCCCCCCAACGTCTGCACGCCGGGCTACGTCGCGGATGCCGCCGGGGAACTCGCCAGCCACGGCAAGGTGGCCGTGACGGTGGTGGAAGAGGCCGAAATGGCCGAACTCGGCATGGGCGCGTTCCTCTCCGTCAGCCAGGGCAGCCAACGCCCGGCCAAGATGGTGGTAGTCGAATACCGGGGCGCCGAGGGGGCGCCCACCGTGCTGATCGGCAAGGGCATCACCTTCGACACCGGCGGCATCAACCTGAAACCGAGCGCCGGCATGGGCGAGATGAAGTTCGACATGTGCGGCGCCGCCAGCGTGCTCGGCGCCGCCAAGGCGGCGATTTCCGCGGCCCTGCCGGTGCATCTGATCGCCATCGCCGCGGCGGCGGAGAACATGCCGAGCGGAGAAGCGTCGCGGCCGAGCGACATCGTCACCACCCTCTCCGGGCAGACCGTGGAGATCCTCAACACCGACGCCGAAGGGCGCCTGGTGCTTTGCGACGCGCTCACCTACGCCGAGCGCTTCTCGCCGGCGGCGGTGGTGGACGTCGCCACCTTGACGGGCGCCCAGGTAGTGGCGCTCGGCAGCGCCGCGAGCGCCCTCTACGCCAACGACGATGGCCTGGCGGCGGCGCTTGCGGCCGCTGGCGAAGCGAGCCACGACAGGCTGTGGCGGATGCCGCTGTGGGACGAATACCAGGAGCAGCTCAAGAGCGCGTTCGCGGACATGAAGAACATCGGCGGTCGCGCCGCCGGTTCGATCACCGCGGCGTGCTTTCTGTCGCGGTTCGCCAAGGGCTACCCCTGGGCGCACCTGGACATCGCCGGCGCCGCGTACCGCAAGGAGCGCTCCACCGGCCGCCCGGTGCCCGCCCTGTTCGAGTACCTGCGCGGCGTCGCGGAAGCCTGATGCGGGTGGATTTCTACATCCTCGCGGACGTGGACGATGTCGCCCGGACGCGCTTCGCCTGTCGTCTGGCGCACCGCGCGGTAGCGGCGGGCCAGCGGGTCCACATCCGCGCCGAGGAGGTCGTGGCTGGCGAGCTGGACGATCTGCTGTGGGACTATCCGCCGGGCCGCTTTCTGCCCCACGCCCGGGTCGCCGCCGCCAGCCAGGAGCCGGTGCGAATCGGCGCCGTCGACGAAGCGCCGGCCGAGGCCAACGTGCTGGTGAATCTGGCCGCGGACATTCCGGACTATCTGCTGGGCCAAGGATCGGCGCGCCCCGCCAAGGCGACGGAACAGCGCGCCGCAACGCCGCCGCCGCGCTTCGAACGCGTGGCCGAGGTGGTGCTTGCCAGGGATCGGCGGGTCGGACGCGGCAAGTACCGCCGCTATCGCGAGCGGGGCTACGCGCTGTTCCACCACGAGCTCGACGACTGGGAGTAGGCGAGCCTGCGCGAGCCGCCATGACCATCGCCGGCAGTTTCGATCCGCACGCCATCGAGGGCGACCTGTACGCAAGCTGGGAACGCCAAGGCGCCTTCGCGCCGAGCGGCAACGGCGCACCGTACTGCATCGCCATTCCGCCGCCGAACGTCACCGACCGCCTGCACATCGGCCACGCCTTCCAGCACACGCTGATGGACGCGCTGGTGCGCTACCAGCGCATGAACGGGCGGCGGACGCTGTGGCAGACGGGCACGGACCACGCCCAGATCGCCACGCAGATGGTGGTGGAGCGGCAGCTTTCGGCCCAGGGCACCAGCCGCGAGGCATTGGGGCGCGACGGCTTCGTCGCCAAGGTGTGGGACTGGAAGCGCAGCACCGGCGGCAGCATCTCGCGGCAGATCCGGCGCATGGGCTCCTCCGTGGACTGGTCCCGGGAGCGGTTCACCATGGACGAGGGCTTCTCCCGGGCGGTGGCAGAGGTGTTCGTGCGCCTCTACGAGGACGGCCTCGTCTACCGTGGCCAGCGGCTGGTGAACTGGGACCCGGCGCTGCAAACCTCCATTTCCGATCTGGAAGTGAACAACGTCGAGGAACAAGGCCACCTGTGGCACTTCCGCTATCCGCTCGCGGACGGTGCCCGCACCGCCGACGGCGAGGACCATCTGGTGGTCGCCACCACGCGCCCGGAAACCATGCTCGGCGACACCGCGGTGGCCGTTCATCCGGCAGACCCGCGCTACGCCGACGTCGTCGGCGCCACGGTGGCGCTGCCGCTGGTCGGACGCCGCATTCCGGTGGTGGCGGACGACTATGTGGATCGGCAGTTCGGCTCCGGCTGCGTGAAGTTGACGCCGGCCCACGATTTCAACGACTACGCCCTGGGCGAGCGCCACGGCCTGCCGTTGGTGAACGTCTTCCACGCCGACGCCACCGTCAACGACAACGCGCCGGCCGCCTACCGGGGCCTGGATCGATTCGCGGCGCGGCAGCGCGTGGTCGAGGCCATGCGCGCCGCCGGCCTGCTCGAACGCATCGAACCGCACACGCTGGTGGTGCCGCGGGGGGACCGTTCCGAGGCGGTGGTGGAACCGTGGCTGACGGACCAGTGGTTCGTGAAGATCGCGCCCCTCGCCGAACCCGCCATCGACGCCGTGCGCCGGGGCGCGGTGGAGTTCGTGCCCAAGCAGTACGAGAACATGTACTTCGCCTGGATGCGCGACATCCAGGACTGGTGCATCAGCCGCCAGCAGTGGTGGGGGCACCGGATTCCGGCCTGGTACGACGACGCCGGCAACGTCTACGTGGGGCGCACCGAAGCGGAGGCCCGGGCCAAGGGCGGCCTGGCGGCGGACGTTCCCCTGCGCCAGGACGACGACGTGCTGGACACCTGGTTCTCCTCCGCGCTGTGGACCTTCGGCACCCTCGGCTGGCCGGAGCGAACGCCGGAACTCGCCGCCTACCACCCCACCGATGTGCTGGTCACCGGCTACGACATCATCTTCTTCTGGGTGGCGCGGATGATCATGATGACGCTGCGCTTCACCGGCGAGGTGCCGTTCCGCAAGGTGTACATCCACGGCATGGTGCGCGACGCCGACGGGGCGAAGATGTCCAAGACCCGGGGCAACGGCCTGGATCCGATGGACCTCATCGACGGCGTCTCCACCGAGGAACTCGTCGCCAAGCGCACCGCCAACATGACCCAGCCGCGCATGGCCGAGGCCATCGCGGCCCGCACCCGCCGGGAGTACCCGGACGGCATCCCCGCCTACGGCACCGACGCCCTGCGCTTCACCTTCTGCGCCATGGCCTCCCAAGGGCGGGATCTGGCCTTCGATCTGAAGCGCATCGCCGGCTACCGCAACTTCTGCAACAAGCTGTGGAACGCCGCCCGGTTCGTGCAGCTGCATGCCGCCCCGTGCCCGGAGCAGCGCTCGCCGACCACCCTGGGCCTTGCGGATCGGTGGATCCGCTCGCTGGCCGGCCAGCTCGCCGGGCAGGCCCACGAGGCGCTGGCCGCCTACCGCTTCGATCTCTACGCCAACGCCGTGTACGAGTTCGCTTGGCACGAATACTGCGACTGGTACCTGGAACTGGCCAAGCCGGTGCTGTTCGACCAGGCGGCATCCGCCGAACAGGCCCAGGCGGTGCGTTGGACGCTGCTCGAGGTGCTGGAGACGCTGCTGCGCATCGCCCACCCCATCGTGCCTTTCGTTACCGAGGCGCTGTGGTGCGCCGTCGCCCGGGACGGCAGCGGCGGCATGCTCGTGCAGCAGCCGTTCCCGGCCCCGGACGCTTGGCCGCAGGACGAAGAGGCGGAGGCCGCGATAGCCTGGCTGAAGGGCGTGGTGACTGCGGTGCGCAACATCCGCGGCGAACTGAACGTGAGCCCCGCCACCGAAGTGGAGTTGTTGCTCGCCGCCGGCGACGATCGGGACCGAACGCGCCTTGCGACCACCGAGGCCCTGCTTGGCCGCCTCGCCAAGGTGTCCGGCTGGCGCTGGCTGGGCACCGGCGAGGAGGCGCCGCCGGCGGCGGTGCAGGTGGTGGACGGCCTGAAGGTGCTGGTGCCGCTGGCCGGCCTAGTGGACGTGGCTGCGGAACGGCAGCGTCTTGGCAAGGCGATTGACAAGCTGCGCAAGGAACTGGCGCGAACCGAGGCCAAGCTCGCCAACGGCAGCTTTCTGGCCAAGGCCCCGCCGGCGGTGGTGGCCAAGGAGCAGGCCAAGGGCGAGGCGCTGCGCCAGCGAACCGGCGTACTGCTGGCGGAGCGCAAGCGGCTGGACGCGCTGTAGGCCGAGCAGCAGGACGAACTTCGGACAAACGACCGGAGGCGGAAATGGAAACGCCCATCGGCGACGAACTGCGGGTATTCGCTGGCGGCTCGAACCCGGATCTGGCCGACGAGATCTGCGCTTGCCTTGCCATCGAACGCAGCAGCCTGACGACGTCGCGGTTCTCCAACGACAACCTCTCGGTGCAGATCGACGAGAACGTGCGCGAGCGGGACGTGTTCGTGCTCCAGGCGCTGACGGAGCCGGCCAGCGACCGCATCGTGGAGCTCCTGATCACGCTCGATGCCCTGCGCAGCGCCTCGGCCCGCCGCATCACGGCCGTCGTCCCGTACTTCTCCTATGCCCGGTCGGACAAGAAGGACGCGCCGCGCATCTCCATCGCCGGGCGGCTGATCGCGGACCTCCTGAAAACCGCCGGCGCCAACCGGGTGCTGACCATGGACCTGCATGCCGAGCAGGTACACGGCTTCTTCAGCATTCCGGTGGACCATCTGACGGCCATTCCCATCGTCGCCGAACACGTCGCCGAGACCTGCGACATGGCCAACGCCGTGGTGGTGGCCAGCGACGCCGGCGGCGCCAAGCGGGCCGGCAAGTTCGCGACCCTGCTGGGCCTGCCGCTGGCGATCATCGACAAGCGCCGGGTGAGCGACACCGAAGTGCGCCAGGGGCATGTGGTGGGCGACGTGGTCCGCAAGGACGCCATCGTGTTCGAGGACGAAATCGCCACCGGCGGCACTTTGGTGGAGACCGCCCGCACCCTCGACGCCGCCGGCGCTGGGCGCGTCTTCGCCGGTGCCACCCACGGCGTGCTGGTTGGCGAAGCCGTGGCGCGGCTCGAGGACTCGCCCATCGAATCCTTGACGGTGACCAACACCGTGGCCGTGCCGCCGGCCAAGCGCACGGCCAAGATGACGGTGCTCTCGGTGGCGCCGCTGATGGCGGAGGCCATCCGTCGCATCCACACCGGCGAGAGCGTGGGGGCGCTGTTCGCCTGACGGGCTGGCGGTGCCGCTTCTTCTTGGGTCTCAAGCGCCGGCGTACCGCGGAACGACGTAGAGGCCTTCCGGTATGACCGGCGGTCCACAGCATCAACCACCTCGAGCAGCCGCTACTCTGAGGGGAGCTCTTCCGGTATGCTGGAACTGAGCAAGGAAGGCCGCAAGGAGGCCAGCGTCAGGTGCGAAGGACTGACAGAGAGATCTTGCGGATGCCGTAGACGTCGCCATCGCTACGGTGGCGCAAGAGCAATACAACCGCCTTAGTGAAGGAAGGTCGGTTGAGGAAATTGCCCGGTGCGTCGAGCTCGCCATGAGCTCGTTGCTCAACCTTGGCCGAGGAATCTCGCCGAAGTACGACGAATGGGATGCTCTTCTCTACCTGACTTGGTATCAGCCTCGCCAAGTCAATTTGGCACTGGCGCTTGCTTGGCCCTTTAGGGAGCAACCACAGCCGCTACACATCATCGATCTGGGATGTGGTTCGATGGCGATGGCGATGGCGATCGCGATAGCAGTAGCGGAGAGCGAATTGTCGGAGGAGGATGTCCACATCGAGCTGCATGGAATCGACCCAAGTGAAGCGATGACAGCCATTGGCTTGCGCCTATGGCGCACGTTCTCATCCATTGTTCGAAGTCGCCCTAGGATCAGAATGGCTTGCGAGCGAACTCAAGAGTGGATGGGCACTTGGAGGAGCTTGGAGAAATATTATGAGTCGGGTCGTGCGCACAAAGGATGGATATATCCAAGCCCTAACTGTTGGCTCCTGGCTGTCCACGCCATTTATGCGTCGAACTGGTCCGATTTGCAAAGCGCCTTCAGATTGATTCGCAAGCGATCAGACCCGTGTTACGAAGTGGTTACATGCCACACAGTCGGCTACGAGGAGGCCCGTTTAGTAGGTCGATCGGATGCAAGAGAAAGGCGGCTACTGAAGCAGAGCTTCTACTTCTCCGGCGACCTCTGTCGCACAACATCTTGGCGCCGACAACTGGCGGATCGACTGTTCCCCGCGGGGATTTCACGCACGCGGACGTCCGTTCCTGTACGGAAACTCCTATATAGACCTGTGCCTTGGAGCACGCCACAGCAAGACGACAGGTGCATCATGTGGTACTACTCTTGGGAGCCAACATGACTGTGCCGGTCGAGACGATGTCACTCTTGGAGCTCCCTACCGTCGAGCGTCAAGGCAAACCAGATCGAATTGGTCGCGTGGCAGTCCAATACACACCGGTACGTGAGCTCCTAACACGAGCGACGGGATTCATGGATGCCTACGACTTCACGCTTAATCCCTACGCTGGCTGTTCCTTCGGCTGCACCTACTGCTATGCGGCGTTCTTCGCGCACAGTCCAAAGAAGCGCAACAGTTGGGGACAGTGGGTCACAGTGAAGGAGAATGCTATTGAGTGCCTTCTAAGGGGGCGTCGGCACCTTGATGGGAAGCTGATATACATGAGCAGCGTGACGGACCCCTATCAGCCCATAGAACGGAAGTTGAGGTTGACACGCGCTATATTGGAAATACTGGCCAGCCACCAGGGGCTGAAGTTGGTCGTTCAGACGCGGAGCCCTGACGTTGTGCAGGACGTGGACCTTTTACGGCGCATCGTAGCCAATGGTGGGCACGTTCAAGTTAACCTCACAGTGACTACCGATGACGAGGAAATTCGCCGCACCTTCGAGCCGTACTGCCCGAGCAACCGCGTTCGTCTGGAGGCGGCTACCGATCTGCAGGCGTCAGGTGTCAGAACCTGTGTCACGATGACGCCTTTGCTGCTTGTGCGCGATGCGGCTGGTTCGCGGACAGCCTCTTGGGTACAGGGGTGGAGCATTTTATCGTGCAACCGTTTCACTTCCAGAGGGGCAAGTTCCTCGCGGGAACGCGTGACGCTGCTCTTGGACTGATGGCGGGGAAACTTGCGAGCCCGCGAGAGACCTTTCGACAGGCGTATCTGGAACACTACGAACGCGTACGGAATGTTCTGCGCAATCGCCTGCCAAGTCTAGGGGAGGGAAAGGACGGCTTCCAACCGCCCTTCTAATTTGACAGACACAGTAGAGTATCGCCAGCGTCGATGCCAGCCGCATGCAGTGTCTCCAGTCCCACTCGCAGCCAAGGGTGTGCGCCTTGGGTGCGAGTGGTTGGGAGCGTTGCCGGAAGGAGGTGTCGTCGGCGCTGTCGTCGGAGTGCCGGGAGCTGGCGTTGCGGCTGGCGGCCGGGATCAAAGGCGGCCGAGGAGGCACTGCGGCGGGCGTCGGCCGGTGGCCTGTGGGAAGTGCGACGAGGCGATGCGGCGCCGGTCAAGGCGAGATCGTTGACCGGGGTACGCGAAGGGAGTATTTGTGGGAAGCGGCAAGGTGCGCCACGGCCGTGGCACGGCACTGTGCGTCCAAGTGGTCGCTGCGGGTCTGCGGGGCGCTGGAGGCGGGCGGGCGTCGACGAACGTGCTGGCACCACACGGAGACCTGCGAGGAGGCCGGTCGGTGCATCGGCGGCATGAGGCTCATGTTCCCCAAACGTCGCTCGCCCCGCAGCCGAAGTTCGCCGAAACGCCGCTCTAACTTGTGTGACAGACGCCTATCGAAGACTGCCCCTAGACCGGCCTTTGTCAACACCTAGGCGCAACGTAGCGTGGAACCACGTAGGGGCCCTCGGGTATGACCGCCACCGCCTTGTCGCCAGCGGCGGCCACGCTGCGGCGCACGGCGTCCGCCACGGATTCGATGCACTCGACTCCCGCCAAGGCGCGGTCCGCGGCATCCAGATCGCTCTTGAGCTGTATCCGCGCCGCCTGCTGCGCCTTGATCTGCATCTGGCTCTCCCACTCGTCGATGTCCGCGAGCGGCTTGCCGTGCAGAGATTCGAGGAAGCGCTCCGGGCCCTCGGCCGCCAACCGCTGCTGGCAGGCGCGATAGGCGTGTGACCCCAGCCCCTCGGCGCAGCCGGCCGCCAGCACCAGCGTGGCGTCTTCCGCCAGGATGTCCAATGGCGTCGCCATGCCCTTCACCGCCTGGTAGTAGGTGCGGTCCAGCGGGTCGCCGGCGGCGGAAGTAACCACGGTAGCGAACCGGCGCGGCACCGGCACCGTGAGGTAGTCCTCGGCGAAGGCCACCGCTTCGAGGTGGCTGGCGACGATCTCCCCGAAGTTGACGAAGGACAGCCGCCGCCACTCGTCGATCACGGTGTTGACGGCGAAGGTCTCCCCCAGGAGCTTCAGGATCGCCAGCTGTTCTTCGTGCAGAGGATTGCCGGCCAGCCGGCAGGGCGCGACGTTCGGGTGCGCCATGAACTCGGCGTTGTGGAAGGTGCGGATCGTGTCCGCGTGGGCGATGCCCGGCGCCACTACCTTGCGCCCGCCGGAGTAGCCAGCCATGAAGTGCGGCTCCACTAGCCCGGTGACGATGCGCACGTCCGCCTCCACGAACCGCCGGTCCAGCTTCGCCGGCACGCCCCGGCATGGCGTGGCCCCGAGGTCGACGTGGGCGTCGTCGTCCCGGGCATCGTGGTTGGCCACGCGCACATTGCCAAGCACCCAGGGATCGTCGATCAGCGCCGCCAGCTCCGCCCCTTCATTGGGCCGGTGCAGGCCGGTGGCCACCAGCAGCGTGACGTTGCCAGCGTCGATGCCAGCCGTAAGCAGCGTTTCCACCAGCGGCCGCAGCAGCAGACTGTTCGGCACCGGCCGAGTGACATCGCACACCAGGATGCATGCGCTGCGCTTGCCGGCCGCGACGGCCGCCAGCGGCGGCGACCCCACGGGGTGCTCCAAGGCGCCGCGGACCGCGGCGGCGGGGTTCGCGAGCACTGGCATCGGCGGCTTGGCGACGATGGTGACATCCAGATCGTCGCCGAACTCTACGGGCAGGCGGCCTCGACCGTATAGAAGCTCGACGATCATGACGACCGCCATGTTAGGATGGCGCGGCCTCGTGGTCGAGGGTACGCTGTCTTGTTCGTCACCACCCAAGGCTCCGGGCCTCGTCAGTTCTCGTCGGCTTCGCGGACCAGTCGCGTCTCGGCGGCGCTATTCGGTCTGATGATGGCGTATCTCGCCCAGTTCGCGTTAGGTGCGATTCCCAGCGACGGGTTCGATTGGGTGTCATCTTTTGAAACGCGTGTGTCGCAGTTGCGCCAGGCCGCCGAGCAGGGCGACGCCGATGCCCAAACAGCCCTGGCAACCGAGTACTTTGTCGGGTTGAGCGTTCCCCAGCACTTCGGCCGAGGTGCGCTCTGGTTCCGCAGGGCCGCCGAGCAGGATCACACGCCTGCCCAATACCTCTTGGGACGGCTGTACCTCAACGGGCGAGGAGTTCCCCAGGACGATGGCGAGGCCGCGCGCTGGCTCCGCAGGGCCGCCGAGCAGGATCACACGCCTGCCCAATACCTCTTGGGACGGCTGTACCTCAACGGGCGAGGAGTTCCCCAGGACGATGGCGAGGCCGCGCGCTGGCTCCGCAGGGCCGCCGAGCAGGACGACCCGGATGCCCAATCCGCCTTGGCAAACGCGTACTTGGTCGGGCGAGGCGTTGCCAAGGACTACGGCGAGGCCGCGCTCTGGTTCCGCAGGGCCGCCGAGCAGGATGACGCGGATGCCCAGTTCGAGCTAGGAGTAGCTTACGTCTACGGGCGAGGCGTTCCCCAAGACTACAGCAAGGGCGTGCGCTGGTTCCGCAGGGCCGCCGACCAGGGCCACGCGGATGCCCAAGTCCTCTTGGGATTGTCGTACCTCAGCGGGCGAGGCGTTGCACAGGACTACGGCGAGGGCGCGCGCTGGCTCCGCAGGGCTGCGGAGCAGGGCCACGCGGAAGCCCAATATCGACTAGGGATCGTGTACGCCAACGAGGGCGTTCCCGAGGACGACGTTCAAGCCTACGTCTGGTTCAATCTGGCGCACAAGGACACAGAGAAGCGGGGCTACGCCGCGAGCTACAAGCACGCCACATGAGTTCGGACCAGATTGCCGAGGCTCAGGACCTCAGTCTGCAGACTGCTGGAAGGATCGCGGAGACCGACCAAGAATCGAGACCGATTTCCTCAGCGCGTCTTGCCACGCCGCGCGACGGCGCCTCGGAGGCCGAAGGCCCCGGGCTCCCGTCTGAGGACGCGCTCTCCACCGATGCCGCGTATAGGATTCCATGAGACTGAGATAGGCGCAAGTCACGCCTTGCGAAGGGCGGCTACCCCCAATAGCCAGACAGGCGGCGGAGTTGCACTTGCGGTTGCGCGCCTGGTCTTCGTCCATCGTCACGTCGAGCCCCAGTGCAGACCGTTCTCGATCGCCCAGTGGGAGCGGACGACGCGACCGAAGCGCTCGGCCGAGAGTTTGGCGCTGAGCAGATGGCAGCGGGTGTCGATGCTCTCCGCGCCGTCGGCGAGATGCCGTTCGGCGACCACCTTGCCAATGGCCGAAAGGCCGGGCCAGTCGTGCCGCTCTTGCAGGCAGTCGACGTCCTGGCAGACCGTCGCGGTGCGCCTCTCGTGCCGCCCGTGGCCCTGGCCGACCTGTTGATGCGACGGCAGTTCCGCCGACTCCGCGGGGTTGTCCAGATCGTCCCCGACGGGCACGGGCAGATGGCCGGAGCCGTAGAGGGACTCGACGATCATGCAGGCATGCGATGGAGGTCAGCGGCGACGGCCGATCTCTCGCAGCAGTTCGCCACCCGTCGCGCAGCGCACTATCGCCTCGCCCACCTCCATCAAGCGCTGCGGGTCCGCCTCGGTCGCTATTGCCGCCGCCAGACGATCCGCCGTGGCCGAGTCGAACCGCACCGCCGCCAAGCGGCGCAGCAACTGCCGCTCGTGCTCCATGCCCCGCTCGCGGCCCAGGCTGATGCCCTCTTCACGGCCTTGCTCGATGTAGGGCTTCGGCCACTCCGCCACGCGTTGCTCCAAACTCACCGCCATGTCCTCCAAGTCCAAGTATTCGGACGGCCTCAGTGATCGATCGCCGCCGCCTAGACGCTGCCCCAGAGCCCAGAGCCAGTGCGCGAACGTCCGCCTCAGCTCGCCTTGGCCGGCACCGCCCAGCCGTGCCGCCAGCCGCCGTGCCGTCCGCGCCAAGTCCGCGGCTGAACGGCTCTGTTCCAGCTGCGCCACCGCCCACGTCAGCCCGCGCAGCTTGAAGTCTCCCGCCCGCGCCCGCTGTTCGTCAAGGACGAAGTAGCGCTGCGACGGCTGGTACGGCGCCAGCACTGACGGCGGCACGGCGATCAAGTCGCGCATCTCGGTGGCCGGCCCCCAAGGCGAGTCGCCGTTGTACAGCACCACCGGCAGCACTGGCGGCAGTGCGCCAGGTGCGACGCCGCGGCGCAGCAGGTCGCCGTAAAGCAGAGCCGTGTACTCCAACACCCGCAGCGCCATGGCCGCGTCGGTTGTGGATTGGAACTCGAGCATTACCAAGACATGCAGCCAGCCGCCAGCGGCGCCCCGGACGCGCAGCCGCCAAGCCGTGTCGCCACGCCGTTGTTGGAAGACGTCGCCGACGTATTCCGCGGATAGCTTCTCGAGCGTGCCGTAGTCCGCACCGAGTTCGGCGTCGGCGAACAGGCTGCAGAGCAGGTCCTCCACCATCCGGGGGAAGGCGTAGAGACGCTTGTAGACGGAGTCGCTGCTGGGCGGTAACGGGTCGTCCATGGCGAACACGCTAGCGCGCCGCGGCTGGCAGCACGGTGCGCTGTCGCCCCGGAGTGCCGTGGGAAATCGCTGCTTCGTGGTCCCTGTACTCGCCCCAGTGGGACGTAAGACTTGTCGCACTCCGTCCCGTCGCTGCCGATGTATGCTTGTACACATGGCCGCGAGCGGATTGAACAGGGCGCCCTCGTTGGCGGGGCAACCGAGTTCCGGGGACTTGGAGGCGGCCGGTTACCCGCACGTGCGGCTCGGCAGGGCAAACTTGGTGTGTGCGGACTGCACGGACTGGCTGCGCCGCCAAGCGCCCAAATTCCATCCACGCCGTGGTGACCGATCCGCCCTATGGCTTGTTGGAGTACACGCCGAAGGAACAGGCGAAGCTGCATCGGGGCAAGGGCGGCGTTTGGCGTCTGCCGCCCGCCTTCGATGGCGTTCGCAGGTCGCCAGTGCCGCGCTTCACTGTGCTCACGCCAGCGAACCGCGAGCAGGTGGCCGCGTTCTTCCGCGATTGGGCGGCGCTGCTGCTCCCCGTGCTCGTGCCCGGCGCAAACGTGGTGGTGGCGGCCAATCCCCTGCTCTCCTACTTGGTTGCGGGGGCGCTTGCGGCCGCCGGCTTGGAACGGCGCGGCGAAATCGTCCGCTTGGTGATCACCATGCGCGGCGGCGACCGCCCGAAAGGCGCCCACGAAGAGTTCGCGGAAGTCAGCGCCATGCCGCGCTCCATGTGGGAGCCATGGCTGGTGTTCCGCAAGCCCCTTGAGGGCAGAGTGCAGGACAACCTGCGCAAGTGGCGCTGCGGCGGATTCCGGCGGCCGGCCGAAGATCGCCCCTTCGGCGACGTGATCCGCTCCGCCCCAACCCGCAAGGAGGGGCGAGCGCTCTCGCCGCACCCGAGCCTGAAGCCGCAGGCGTTTCTGCGCCAGCTCGTGCGCGGTGTGCTGCCGCTCGGCGGGTTGTTGGGCATGGCGGCAATATAGCACCGTGCGCCTGCTGCCTTGCGAGAGCGCGAGGGCGTTCCTTTCCAGCGTGGCGAAGCGCCTCGCGGCTCACCAATCGGCGATCTGCGCCAAGCCGTGGTTCTCGATCTGGTGCCGAACGACATAGCTGGACACGCCGAACTCGAGCGCTAGGTCGTCCACGTCGTCCAGCGGGATGCGCTCGCTCCGCAGCTCTTTTCGCAAGGCTTCGGCCGGGGCCAGGAATTCGGCGGCGAATGCCCTCGACTGCGCCTGCCGGTCGGTTGCCAATCCACTCAGAATCGCCGGCCCCTGCGTGGTACGGCCCAAGTAGTCGCCAAGGGCCCGGGCAAGGAGGAAACGTCGCGCCGTTTCACGACCGTTCGCAACGGCACATGCGGGGCTTTCCGCTGCGACCAATCCTTGGATGCCCTTGGTCGGGGGCTGCATCGTGACGCAGGGAATCGCCTCGGCCCCCGTCTTGGCGAAGTCGTAGCGCAAAGCTCCCGGTTGCAGTAGTGCGCGGGCAGCGCGGGCCAGATTGTGTCCGCGCCTGTAGGGCTCCTGGGCCGAGGAGCGCTGCAGCTCCCGGCGGAAGGCTCCCCAGTCGCCACTGGCGAAGCTGTCGACGCGCTCCGTGGCATGCGTCAGCCAGTCGGCCAGCGGTGCCAGGTTCTGTTCGCTTGCTGTTGCCAAGGCGTCCTCGCGAAGGGGCGGAGCGGCGCGGTTCCAGAAATCGATGATCTGATCAGCCAGATCTTGGGGCATGGCGAAAGGATCCCGGCCAAGCAACGCCGCACCCCTGCAGAACTCGCGCTCGTCTGCGTCGGCGGCTTGGATGGCGCCCCACTCGTCGCGCAGAGGTGCCGCCGCTGGGTGGTCGTCGGCGAGCCGGTCCAGCACCGCTTCCACGAGATCGCCGAAAGCCGATTCAAGCGCATCGCGATCAACCTGCGCTTCGCCCTGTTCCGTGAACTCTATGGCGCTGTGGCTAGGCCGATAGCGCAGCCAACGAAGCGACATCTTTTCCGGCGTCGGCGCGATCGTCAGGCTAGGAAGCAGGTAGCCATCGCCGACGCAAGCGAAGTCGTGCGCCTCTGCGAAGTCCGGGCGCGGCGTTCTGGAATCCCCCACCTCGTGAAAGAGCCGCCACCAGTTGCCCACCAGCCACTGCGCGACGAATCCCAGAGGCGTCACCACGTGATTCCGACAGGAGCGGCTTCGACGGTCCAGCACGGATGTCACTACCGCGTCCACTTCGATGGTCAGCGCCGCCATCGTGGACTGCGCGAGCGAGTCGGCGGATGGCGCCGCCTCAACCCAGTCGAAGTGGACGCGAATGGTCATTGAAGCCCCCGCACGCGCTGCCTAGGTTGAAGCGGGTAGCCGTGGTATTCGCCAGAACCAAGGGCGCCTTGGCGAGCCTCGTAGACCGTCATTCCTCACGGTGCCAAACACCGGTGCGGCCAGCAAGGACGCTTGCGCGAAGCCACGCTTCCACACGCGGACGATCCGATGTCAGTTCCCTTGGGCAATCGTGGCGTCCGGACGTCTTGCGGCCGAACGCCCGGCGGTCGGCCCGGCGGGGTGGTAGGGGCTCCCGCGACACTTCGCCGCCACGAGCGCAATGTCCACATCGGGAGGCTGTGGCCGAACCGGCCGAGGCTTGGGTTGTTCCGATGGAATGTCGGTTTTCGCACCCAAGTACCTAGGCACCGAAGCCCGCGTGGCTACCGGCGCGTCACGCGCAGATCGAGGTAGAAGTTCCTGCCGAAGTCCTGATGCGCGTCGGCCAGATAGCCGAAGTAGCGGTCCGCCAGCGGCGCGCGCTCGTCGGTCAGGTTTCTGGCGCCGAAGCGCATGCGCACGTCCGAGCCTCGCCAATCCAGGGAATAGTCCACCGTGGCGTTCAGCGTCGTCATCGGTGCCAGCCACCAGCGCAGCCCCGTTTCGTCGGAGCATGGCGTCGTCGACGGCACGTCGTCGCAGTCCAAGGTGAGGGACTCCTGGTACAGCTTGCCGATGCGCACGCCGGAGAGGCTTGCGGCCAGCGGGCCCTTGGACCAGGCCACCCGCAGATTGTGCTTCTGCTTCTGGTTGCCGTTGCGGTAGATCAGGTCGTCGAAACCGCGAATCGGAATGCTGGCCGGCAACGCGCCGGCGTCTTGCGCCGCCAAGAGAGCGGCGGCTTGGCCCCCCGGCTCCTGCTCGAAAGTGTCCAGGAAAGAAGCGGAATACCTGATGCTGAACGTGCCAGCCTCCACTTCGAACCGGTAGGAAAGGCTGGTGTCGAAGCCTCGCAACGTGCGCGTATCCAGGTTCGCGTAGCGGTCGTTGACGCGAATCACGTCGCCGGCCGGGCAGATTCCTGCGGCCCGGTAGATCGCGGCAACGTCTTCGTCCACCTCGTCGCTGCGCACCACGGCCGGATTGGCCTGTAGCGCCGCGCAGTTGCCGCCGCCGTGTTGCAGGCGCAGCAGCGCGTCCAGCGTAGTGTGGTTCTCTTCGCCGAACAGGCCGATGGTGTCGGTCTTCTCGATGCTCCAGTAGTCCAGCGTGAAGGTCAGCCCCTTGACGGGTTCGAAGACCACCCCCACGGAAGCGTTGTCGGAGCGCTCCGATTCCAGGGCGTCGCTGCCGCGAGCGGTGCGCTGCACCGAATTGCGGCAGTCGAGGATGTCCTGCCCAGGGTCGCCGCCGGCGTTGGCGGCGTAGATGCAGGCGTAGTCGTTGCGGGTGTTCTGACGTGCCACGATGGTCTCGTTGACGGTCACCAGATTGGGGGCGCGAAACGCTTGGGACCAGGAGGCGCGCAGCAGAACCGCGTCGTGGGGCCGCCAGCCGCCCGCGATCTTGCCCACCACGGTGTCGCCCACGTCCGAAAAGCGCTCGTAGCGCACTGCCGCCTGCACGTCGACGTCTTCCAGCACCGGAATGTGCAGTTCGGCGAACAGAGACGTGACGTTCCGGCTGCCCTTGTTGTCGGGCGTCGGGCTGGAGTTGACCACGTCCGAGACGAACGGGAAGGTGTCGCCGTCGAAGTCCGTGAAGGCGATGGTGCCGTCCAGGCGCGGATCCCGGTCGTCTTCGAAGGATTCGCGTCGGAGCTCGGCGCCGGCGGCGAAGCCCACCGGGCCGGCCGGCAGATTGAACAGCCCGTCACGGTTCAGCTGGAAGTCGACCATGGTGAGGGACATCTCGTTGTTCCGGTAGACGTCCACCAGCGCCCGTTCCAAATTGCTGTTCACGCCCTCGGCGAACGGGTTGTAGGCGGCCGGCGTGGCATCCCGCAGCGCCGCCGTCATCAGCGAGTTGGATACCCGGTTGCGGGTCACGTCTTCGCGGGTTGCCCTGGAGTGGAGCACCGCGGCTTCCCAGTCCCACTCCCCGGCGCTGCCGCGCAGGCCCTGCAGCAGACGGTAGACGGTACCGCTGTTGTCGACGATGCGGGGCACTTCCGCGTAGCGGTAGTTGTCGACAGTGAGGTCCAGGCCTTCGCAGGGCACGTCTGGAATCACGCTCTCCGGCAGCCGGTTCGGCGAACCGCAGGGGCCGAACGGGTTGTAGTGGTTCTGGGCGCCGACGCGCAGCCGCACCGAGGAGAAGGAGTACGAGGCGTGGCGACGCAGATTGGTGTCGGACTGGTAGAGCATGAACTCCGAGAAGCTCTCGATGCCGTTGTCGAAGTCGTGGTTGAGGAACGCGAACAACGTGCGCCGATCCAGTTCCGCGGAGACATCGCGAAACCCGTTCAGGTTGTACCGCTCGGTGCCCTGGCCGTCGGGGGCGCCGCAGAGCCGGTCGTTCAGCACCCACTCGCAGCGCTCGTCGCCGGCGGGGTACACCTCGAACTCGCCGGCGCCGTCGGTCAGGTGGCGCACGCCCGAGCGGCTGGCGTTGGGGAACACGTCGAACTGGCCGTAGAACGAGTGCGCGCTGGTGTTGCGCAGCCGGGTGTCGCCGTCCCAGGGGGAGCTCTCGTCCACGAAATCCCGCAGGTCCCCCGTGGCCCAGCGCGGATCTTCGTCGGCGCGCACCCGGCCCCGGGACTGCCAGCTGCCCATTACGCTCAGGTTGGTGCGGCCGCCGTTGAAGTCCCCGCCCCAGGCGAAGTCCAGGTTCACCGGCTTGCGATCCAGACGCTCGTACCAGCCGTAGCGGGCCCGAACCCGAAAGCCGCGGTAGTCGCTCTGCAAGACGTGGTTGACGACGCCGGCCACGGCGTCCGCCCCGTACACCGCGGAAGCGCCGTCCTTCAGCACTTCCACCCGCTCGATGCCGTACACCGGAATGGTGTTCGAGTTGACGGTGTTCACCGGCACGAAGCTGCCGCCCACTTCCTCGGTCTGGTAGCTGGCGGCGTTCACCAGACGGCGGCCGTTGACCAGCACCAGGGTGTTGCCGGTGCCGAGGTTGCGCAGGTTGAAGGCGCCGATGTCGCCCCGGGCCGAGTTCACGCCGCCGCTGATGTTCTCGGCCTCGTTGAAGAAGTTCTGCCCCTGCTCCGGCAGCAGTTCGAGCAGTTCGTCTCCGGAATCCACGCCGAAGGCGTCGATGTCGTCGGCGCTGAACACCGACACCGGCAGCACGCCGGCGATGTCCGCGCCGCGAATGTGCGTTCCGGTGACGACGATCTCTTCGATCTCCTCTTGCTGCTCTTCTTGCGGTTGTTCCTGTTGCTCGGCCGTGGAAGGCAAGGCAACGGCGGCCGCTGCGGCCGAAGCCGCCAACGCGAGGGGTGCTCTCATGGACTGTTCCTTGGGGCCGCGGGGTTGGCGGCGCATTCGGCGGATCCTAGGGGATCCCGCCGCCCGTCGCCAGCGCCGCGAAGGCTTCGCGCAGCATCGAGCGGGCCCGCCGCAGGGCCGATGCCGTCGCCTCCAGCCACGCCTGGTCGGCGTCCAGCCCGCGCCGGTGGGCGGCCAGCGAGCGTTCCATCTCGGCGGGCTGCGGCCCCCCGAAGCCCTTGCGCCCGGCGATCAGCGCCGTCGGCTCCATCGCCTGCCGTACTCTGTCGGGCGCAAGCGGCAGCGGGCCGCCGACGGTATCGGCATATGCGCGCCGCAGTTCGGCGTCGGTCAGCTCCGCGGAGCGCCGGCCCGTGGCGCGGCAGACGTCCACCAGCGCCGAAGCGTAGCCGTGCGCGGCCCGGAACGGAACGCCGGCTTCCCGGACCAGCACGTCGGCGACTTCCGTCATCGTCGAATAGCCGCGCCGGATTTCCTCCAGGGCGCGTTCCGCGTCCAACTCGATGGACTCGATCAGCGCAGCGTACCGGCGATACATCGAGTCGGCTTGGTCGGCGAGGGCCAGCAGCGGGGCGATTTGCCGGTAGTCGTGCATGCCGGTGTTGGCGTTGTGCGCCAGCAGGATGATCTCCTGCGCCTTGGCGACGGTCGTGCTGGCGGCGCTGCGCAGGCGGTCGATGGGCCGCGGATTGCGCTTCTGCGGCATGATGCTGCTGCCGCTGGTGGTCACGGCGTCCAGCGCGATCCACGGGCGCGGATCGTGGTACTGGGTATGGATGTTCTGGGCGAACTGGCCGACGACGACGGCGGACTGCGCCAGCGCCGCGGCGAACTCCAGCTTGTAGTCCACGGACGCCACCAGGTTCGCATCGAAGCTGTTCGGAAGCGCCGCCGAGAAGCCGAGCAGTTCCGCCAGCCGATGGCGGTTCAAGGGGAAGCCGGAAGTGCCCAGCGCCGCGGCGCCCAAGGGGCTCCGGTTGAGGCGCGCGTAGCCTTCTCGCATGCGCTGGAAGTCCCGCTCCAACGCCGCCGAGAAGGCCAGCAGCACATGGCCGAAGGCGGTGGGCTGCGCCGGTACGCCGTGGGTGTAGGCCGGCACCGGCGCGCCGGCTTCCGCTTGCGCCAGTTCGATCAGCGCCTGCCGCGCCCGCTCCATGCCGCGGGCCGTCCGCAGCCAGCGCTGCCGGGCCACCATGCGCCGCGCCGTGCCGTGCAGGTCCTGGCGCGAACGGCCCAAGTGGATGTCGGCGGCCTCGACGCCGGCCAGCTCGATCAGGCGCTGTTCGATGTCCAGATAGTTGGCCGAGCGCCCGGCGCCCGGCCGCGCCTGCTCCTCTTCGATCCAGTCGAGGGCCCCGGCGATGGCAGCGGCCCGTCGGGCCGGCAGCAGGCCCTCCTCCGCCAGCATCGCCAGCGACGCCCGGTTGGCGGCCAGCAGGTGGCAGAACTGGTCCGCGCAAGGCGGAACGTCGGCGTCGACAGCCGCCAGCACGTCCACCAGGGCATCTGCGAAGGCGACCGCGGAACTGCCGATCAGGGCGCGATCCTCCTCGTCGGCCACCTCGAAGGTGATAGACGGAACGCCGAAGCGCCGGTGGAAGTAGTTCTTCGCCGTTCCCAGTTCGCGCAGAGGGCGTGGGGCGTTCTCGAAAGCGTACACGCCCTGCCGGTTCTGGGCGGCTGCAAGCCAGTTGGCCGCGAACTCCGGCGGGCGGGTCGGCGCGTTGGCGTCCTGGGTGTAGAACACGTTGCGCCGGGTGGAGTGGAAGTCCAGCACCAGGCGGGGCCGCTTCCGCCGCCGTTCCAGCTGCGCCACCAGATCGCGGACCGCCCGCGTCTCCGGCTGGGTGAACGGCCCCCAGTCGCGATTGAGGTCCGTCTGCCCGGCGTTGTGCCGCCAGTGGCCGTTCGCCACGCCGTCCGGGTTCAGCATCGGCGCCAGCACCAGGCCGTGGCTGTCGAAGAACCGACAGCGCGGCCCGGGCGCCGGGCACTCCCGCCGTTCGGCTTCCACCAGGTGCTCGGCGAAGCGCAGGAACGCATGGGCGCCGCTCACTTCCGGCGGGTGCTGGCGGCCCAGCAGCAGCAGGTAGCCGGGCGCTTCGGGTCCGACGTGCATGGCCCAGATCGGCCGCCCTTGCAGCGAGCGGCCGATCTCGAACCACGAGGCCGAGGCGGACTCGGCGAGGCGCCGGCGCCACTCGTCGTAGAAGGCGACGTTCCAGTTTTCCTGCGCCGAAACGTAGAGCCCGCGCGCATTCGGTCGCAGGCGGAACACGGCTCCGCCGGCAGCCGCTTCCGCATCCGTGTCGGACAGGCGCTGCCACGACCGGCCGTCGGCACTGACCTTCGGCGGATAGCGGTGTTCGTGCCCCGCGTAGCGCAGCTGCACGCGCACCTCGCCGGCGTTCGCCCTCAGGGCGCGGACGTGGAAGCCGTACCAGGGACTGGGGTTGATCCGGCCGCCGTCTTCCGGCGCGACGTCCACCAGCACGGCGCTGGCGTCCAGAACCTCGCAGCCGCTCAAGCGGGCGCCCGGGTAGTCCGCGCGAAGGGCGAACGCGCCGGTGTCGCACGCATCCGTCTCGCCGCCGAGCGCTGCCAGCGCGGCGAAGCACAGCACCGCCAGCCATGCTGGCCGGGCCGGCCTTGCCGTTCGCGCCAGAGAGCGGCAAACCGACGGGTTCCTTCGACCTGTTCGCATGAGGTCCATCGTAACGCCCCACGGTCTCCGCCAGTACGCCTTCAGCAGCGCTCCAGGCGGTACTGGCGGAGCTAGCGAGGCAACGTCTTCACCTGCAAGCCGCGAGCCGTCCGGACAACGCCTTGCCTTGGGTGGCCAGAACCAGTCCTCGCCGCTGGGCCACTGCGAGGGCTGCCTTACGCACACCTGTATGGTTCATGCTGTAGCGTCTACGCGATGCCGGCCATGCAACACCGCTCGGAAGGGCCGCAACTGCTGCGCCCCCTCGAACTCGCCGCCGATGCCCGGGACTGGACCGGCCGATGGCGCGGCGAGGACATCTGGCGGACGCTGCTTGCCGCCCGGGACGGCGACGTTCCGGCGCTGCGGCGGCTGCTGGATGACGATCCAAGCCTCGTAGACGCTAGCTGGTGGTACACGTCTCCGCTTCACTTCGCGGTGCGGGAAGGGCGCCGGGACGCGGTTCGCCTGCTGCTCGATGCCGGTGCGGACCCGTTCGGCCAAACCCTCTATGGCCAGGAGACCCTGCTGCAGGTGGCCGAGGACCGGAGTCACCAAGCTGTTGCGGAGAGCCTGTGTGCGGTGTTGAAGCAGCGAGCGGCCTCCACCGGCGCCAAGCACGCCATTCACGATGCGGTTGGCGCTGGCGATGCGGCGAAGGCCGAGCGTCTGCTTGCCGGCGACAGGACCTTGGCCAACCGCGGCGACGCCTTCGGCCGCCGGCCGCTGCACTACGCGGTCGAGAGGGGCGATGCGGCGCTGGTGGAACTGCTGTTGAGCCACGGGGCGGACGTCGACGCCCCCGGCTTCAGCAGCGACGACCGCCTGGGCGGCTTCGGCTTCCGGCCGGTGGCGCTGGCGCTGTGGCACCACGCCTACTGGCAGCAGCGCAACGACTACGCCACCGCGTCGCTGCTGCTCCGGCATGGCGCGGACTACTCGATCACCATCGCCGCGGCGCTCGGCGACGAGGCCCGGGTGCGCGAGCTGCTGCGCACCGAGGCGTCCCTCGCCAACGCCGAAGATTCCAGCGGCAAGCGCCCGCTCTCGGCGGCGGCGGAGCGCAACCACGGCACCATCGTGGCGCTGCTGCTGGAGGCGGGGGCGGACCCGAACCTGCCGGAAGGCCCCAACTGCCCTCGCGGCTATGCGTTGATGGCCGCCTCGCACTTCGGCCATGCGGAGATCGCCGAGCGGCTGCTGGCGGCCGGCGCCGATCCGAACGCGGAGGTCGAGTCCTCGGGAACGCCCACCGGCGCCGCCAAGGACGCGGCCATGCGGGCGCTGTTGCTGCGCCACGGCGGCCGGGTGCCGCTGGGGCAGCACTTCTGCGAAGGCAACCTCGACGTCGTCGCCGCGCTGCTGGACGCCAAGCCGGAGCTCTTCGACCCGATTCGCGCCGCCGAGGGCTTCGCCTACGCGGTGGCCTTTGGCCACGAGGCGCTGCTTCGCCTGATGCTGGCCCGGGACCTGCGCGTGCCGCCGGTGGTCACCGTCTGCCAGACGTACCTGTGGCGCAATCACGAGCTCGCACGGCTGCTGCTGGAACACGGCATGGACCCCAACCTGCCGAACTGGCAGCAGGTTACGCCCCTGCACCACATCGCCAGCCGCGGCGACATCGCTGCGGCGCGGCTGTTCCTGGAGTTCGGGGCCGACGCCGGCGCAGTGGACGAGGAGTACCGCGCCACGCCCCTCGGCTGGGCCGCCCGCGCCGGACAGGCGGACTTCGCGCGCTTCGCGCTGGCGGCCGGCTTCCCCGCCGCAGCGCCGGGCATGCCGGACTGGTCCCAAGCGGCAGCATGGGCCGCCCGCCGCGAGCACAGCGACATCGTGGCGCTGCTCGGCGGCTAGTGTGCCGCTTCCAAAATGACGTGTGTTCCAGCGGGCGGGTTTCGTCGCAGGGCCGGGATGCCGGCGGCCTTGCGGGGCGGCACATCCTCAAGCAGCGCACGACGAGGCGACGGCGGACGAACGTGCCATTTGCCATGTCGATTCGGAATCGAACCACTAGCCGATCGAAATCGCGGTTGAGACAGCCACGTGCGCCACCGCCGCCGCGCTTGTGCCAAACTCGCCGCCAAGCTAGCGCTACAAGGGAGAGCCGTGCTCCGCCGTGTTGGCCGCGACTGGTCGGCGGCGGCTGCAATCCGTGAACGAGCTATCCACCGGCATCCTGCTCGTGGCGACCTTCGTCATGATCCTGCTGTCGGCCTTCTTTTCCGGTTCCGAGACCGCGATGATGGCGCTCAACCGCTATCGTCTGCGGCATCGGGTGAGCGCCGGGCACCGCGGGGCGCGCAAGACGGATCGGCTGTTGCAGCGCCCGGACCGGCTGCTCGGCGTCATCCTGCTCGGCAACAACCTGGTGATCTTCGTGGCCGCGTCGTCGGCGACTCTGATCGCCACGCGCTGGTTCGGCGAGACCGCGGCGGCGCTGGTGACGCCGCTGGTGCTCACGCCGCTGGTGCTGGTGTTCGCCGAGGTGACGCCGAAGACGGTGGGGGCGCGGCGTCCGGAGCTCCTCGCCTATCCCTCGGCCTACATCCTGCAGCCGCTGTTGAAGGCCTGCCATCCGCTGGTGGCGGTCATCAACGCCATCGGCAACTTCCTCGCGGCGCCGATGATCGGCCGTGCCGAGGCCGAATCCGAGGATCTGTCGCCGGAGGAACTGCGCACGGTGGTGCGGGACCGCACAGCGCTGCCCCGGGAACGGCAGACCATGCTGCTGCGCATTCTGGACATGGAAGGGGTGACCATCGACGACATCATGGTGCCCCGGGCGGAAGTGGCGGGCATCGACCTCGAGGCGGACGACGCGGACATCGTGGACGCCATTCGCGAGTCCCCGTACACGCGCCTGCCGATATATCGGGAACACATCAACGCCGTGGAGGGGGTGCTGCATCTGCGCCGGGCGGCGCGCTTCCTCGGCCAGGCCACCTTCGCCAAGGCGGATCTGGTGCAGGAAGCCGAGGAACCCTACTTCGTCCCGGAAGGCACGCCGCTGCACACCCAGCTGCTGAGCTTCCAAAAGCGCCGGGCGCGGGTGGCGCTGGTGGTGGACGAGTACGGCGACGTGCAGGGGCTGGTGACGCTGGAGGACATCCTCGAGGAGATCGTCGGCGAGTTCACCACCGACGTGGCGGACGAACTGCCGGAGGTGCATCGCCAGGACGACGGCAGCTACATCGTCGAGGGCAAGGCGCTGCTGCGGGACGTGAACCGGGCCCTCGGCTGGCGGCTGCCGAGCGCCGGCCCGCGGACGCTGAACGGTCTGGTCGTGGAACACCTGGAGTTCATCCCGGACGCCAACGTGGGACTGCGCATCGGCCGCTACCAGCTGGAGACGCTGCAGATCGCGGACAACGTGGTGCGCAGCGTCAAGGTGCGGGAGCTGCCTGCCCCGCCCGTTGTCGACGACGACGCCTGAGCGCGCGAGGCAGGAAGGCGTAGAGGACCGCGTTGACGAGCAGCACCGCGGCGCCCAGGGCCACGCCGACGCCGGGGCTCAGGACGCCCGGGTTCGCAAGTTCCGGATAGAGAACCGGCAGCAGCAGCCGGGCCAGGAACCCGCGCTCCGGCCGCGAAGGGTCCGCCGCGAACTCCAACTCGGTGAGCGGGCAAGGCAGCTGCCAGATCGCCACCGCGGCGCCCCACGCCACCGCTGGCAGGTGCAGCCAGGCCAGCCGAGGCCAGCGCAGCACCAGCAGGGCGCCGCCCGCCACGAAGACGACGAACAGAAAGTGGGCGAGGACGACCGCCTCGGCCAGCACGACGGGCCGGCGCCGACCGGGCCTACCGTGGCCTGGTCCAGCGCCGGTTCACGGCCGCCACGATGGCGTTCAGGGACGCCGTGACCGTGTTGCGGCTCATGCCGATGCCGAAGCAGGTGCCAGCGGCCTGGCCCTCGCTCGCACTCCCGCCGGCGTCGCCCACGGCACCGGCGTCGCCTACGGCGACGATGCAGATGGCGCGGGCGTCCTTCCCCGCCCCCAGCGCCCGTTCGTGGTAGTCGACGATGTTGAGCGGTTCGTTCAGCGTCGTCACCATGCCGTTCACGAAGGCCTCGATGGGGCCGGAGCCTTCGCCAGCCACCATCACCTGGCCGTCCGGAACGTCCAGCTTGGCGGTGCAGTACTGGGCGCCGTCGTCGCCCCGCCCAAGGTCGTAGTGGACCAGCCGGTAGGGACCGCCGTCCACCTGGTACTCGGCTTTCAGCGCGGCCATGATCTCCTCCGGCCGCACTTCGCGCCCCTGCCGCTCGGTGAGCGCCTGCACCACCTTGGAGAACTCCACCAGCATGGCCCGGGGCAGCGAGATGCCGAAGTGTTCCTCGAGCACGAAGCCGACGCCGCCCTTGCCGGACTGGCTGTTCACGCGCACCGTCTCCTTGTAGGAGGAACCCACGTCGGCCGGGTCGATAGGCAGGTACGGCACCTCCCAGTGGCTGCGGTCCACCCGCGCCATGCCCTTCTTGATGGCGTCCTGGTGGGAGCCCGAGAAGGCCGTGAACACCAGGTCGCCAGCGTAGGGGTGGCGTTCGTGTACCGGCAGCTTGTTGATGGCCTCCACCGTCTCGCGGATGCGCGGCATGTCGCGGAAATCCAGTTCCGGGTCGACGCCCTGGGAGAACAGGTTCATCGCCACCGTCACCAGGTCGCAGTTGCCGGTGCGTTCGCCGTTGCCGAACAGCGTGCCCTCCACCCGTTCGGCGCCGGCCATCAGCGCCAGCTCGGTGGCGGCGACGCCGGTGCCGCGGTCGTTGTGGGTGTGCAGGCTCACCACGATGCGCTCGCGTCCCGGAAAGTGGCGGCCGAACCACTCGATCTGATCCGCGTAGACGTTCGGCGTCGCCATCTCCACCGTGGACGGCAGGTTGACGATGATCGGCGCCGCGCCGGTCGCGCCCCACTCGTCCGCCACCGCGGCGCACACGTCCACGGCGAAATCGAGCTCCGTGCCGGTGAAGCTCTCCGGCGAGTACTCGAACTCGAGGCTGGTGCCGGCCAGCCGCCGCACCGCGGCTTTCACCAGCGCCGTGCCCTGCACCGCCAGATCCACGATGCCGCTGCGGTCCATGTTGAACACCACCCGGCGCTGCAGCTCCGAGGTGGAGTTGTAGAGATGGAAGATGGCCTTGGGCGCGCCGTCGAGAGCTTCCACCGTGCGGTCGATCAGCTCCGGCCGGGCTTGGCAGAGCACCTGGATGGTGACGTTCGGCGGCACCATGCCGCGTTCGACGATGCCGCGGATGAAATCGAAGTCCGGCTGCGACGCCGCGGGAAAGCCCACTTCGATCTCCAGGAAGCCCACCTCCAGCAGCAACTCGTAGAGGCGCAGCTTTTCGTCCACGGTCATGGGATCGACGAGGGCCTGGTTGCCGTCCCGCAGATCGACGCTGCACCAGCGCGGCGCCGCGGTGAGGGTTCTGTTCGGCCACTGGCGATCGGCCAGCGCCACCGGTTGGAAGGGCTGGTACTTGGCGAAGGGCATCGCGCCCTTGCGGCTGCCGGCAGGCGCCGAGCTGCCGGCAACCGGGTCGCGGGCAGCGGCCCGCGGGTGCTGCGCGTTCATGGCACACATCGTTTGGGTCCCCTTGCGATGCAGGACTTGGGAAGACGACTGGCTAGCTGGGCCTGTGGTTGAGTCGTGCCGGCTAGGCCGGCAGCAGCGGGGGCAGATTCGTAGCGGTGCGCGGGCACGGCCGTGGGGCGCGGGCCGACATGGCGGCCGGCGGCTCGCCGAGCGCGGCAACGATGCGATGGGCAGGAACCACGGGCGTGGGACCTCGCGCTGAGTGGACGCTAGGGCGGACTATAGCGCAAAAACGGAGGCCAGCGAGCAACTCCTAGCGAGGTTGCGCCTCGGGCCAGTCGGGGCTTGCAATCATGTTCCGACGCCACGCAGCATCCAAACTCGGCTCGTTCGAGAAAGTTCTCGCCTGTCAAGCAGGCCAGCGCCGCGTCGGACGCGGCTCGGCCGCCACCGCGGTCACGCCGAAGGCTTCGGGCGCCCGCCGCACGGCCGCGAAGCCGGCGCGGTGCAGGCGCCCCATCACGCCCGCGGTAGCGCGCGCCGTGGCGCGGCTGGCGGGATCGCCGACGTAGTGGAACAGCCGTCCGCCCGGCCGCAGCACGCGCCGCAGTTCGCGGTAGAAGCCCAGCCCGTAGAGTTCGCCGGCGAGCTGCGCCGTCGGCGGATCGTGCAGCACCGTTGCGAACTCGCCATCGGCGAAGTTCCGCACCAGCTCCGCCACGTCGCCCGTTTCGAGCCGCACTTTGGCGTTGCCGAAGAGCTCCCGGGACCAGGGATTGCGCCGCGCCAGAGCGATGGCAGCCGGGTCCACCTCGACGGTGACCACCGAGGCGCAGGTCCGGGCCAGGGCGATGGCCGTGTAGCCGAGGCCGGTGGCGGTGTCGAGGGCGCGCCCGCGGGGGCGGCGCAGGGCGCGCACCTTGGCCCGGGTGTCGGCCATCGGCGTGGCGCCGCACATGCGGTGCATGGCGAAGCCTGCCACCACGGTGGTCGGGGCGTCCGACGTGGGCAGGAGGGTCCGCACCCAGCCGGTGGTCTCGGAGAAGACCCGCATCGGCGCCAAACCAGCGGGCGTCGCCTCGAAGCACTTGCCCGGTTGCTCGGCAACGCGGGCCAACGCCTCTTTGGACAGCCGCAGGCCGCCGGCGGTGGCGCCGGCCGCGGTCAGCGCCACGGTGCTGGCGGAGAGGCCGAGGTCCAGACTCGCCTCCACTTCCCGCTCTCCGGTGGCGATGCCGGCCAGCAGCCGAGCCGCTACGGCGCTGGTCAGGATCGGCGCGGTCATGGCGGCAATGTAGCACCGTGCCGGCGCAGCGCCGGCGGCCGGCGTTGCGCCGGCGGCCGGCGCGGCGTTGCGCCGGCTTGTAGTACGCTCACCCGCACTAGGGGAAGGCCGTGGGGCCCGGAGGCGCAGAGTGGGCGGAAGGGCTGAGGAAACCGGGGGGCGCACATGGACCCGGCCGGCGCGGGTGCTGGCCGCGGCTGGGCTGGCCGCGGCGCTGGCGCTGGCGACGGCCTGTTCCCAGGCGCCGGCGCCAACGCCGCAAGCCGAGGTGCCGCGCACGCCCGAGGGCGATCCGGACTTCAACGGCATCTGGCAGGCGCTGGGCGCCGCGCACTGGGATCTGGAAGACCATGCGGCGCGGCCGGGACCGGCGCCGGCCCTCGGCGCCCTCGGCGCCATTCCCGCCGGGCGCAGCGTGGTGGCCGGGGGCAAGATTCCCTACCAGGACTGGGCGTTGCCGGTACGGGCCGAGAACCGCGCCGCGTGGGTGGAACGGGACCCGGCCGTGAAGTGCTACATGCCGGGCATCCCCCGTGCCACCTACATGCCGTTTCCGTTCCAGTTCGTGCAGTCCAAGGACGCCATCCTGGCCGCCTACGAGTTCACGAGTTCGAGCCGCGTCATCCACCTGAACCGCCCCGGAACCGAAGCCGAGCTGCCAAGCTGGATGGGCTACTCCCTCGGCCGCTTCGAGGGCGACGCGCTGGTGGTGGAGGTCACGGCGCAGGTGCCGGACACCTGGTTCGACAGCGCCGGGAACTTCCACGGCGAGGGGTTGAAGGTGACCGAGCGCTACAGCCATCGAGACGCCAACACGCTGCTTTACGAGGCCACGATCGAGGACGCCGAAGTGTTCGCCGCGCCGTGGACGATCCGGCTTCCCCTCTACCGCCGCAGGGAGCCGGGAGCGCAGATCATGGAATACAAGTGCATCGAGTTCGCCGAAGAGGCCACCTACGGGCACCTGTATCCGGACCAGGCCGAGTAGACGTCTCGGGATGCCCCGCAACAGAACAGTGATGCAACGAGGAGCCGCCATGTTCGAGTCCCCGCGTTTGCCGCAGCAACCGTTGTTCGCGCTCGCCGCCGCCTGCGCCGCCATCGCCGCGGCGCCGGCGGCCCTTGCCGCCGAGGACCCGGCCGCAGCGCTCCCCATGAAGACCGCCTGGGGCGTGCCGGACCTGCAGGGCACCTGGGATTTCCGCACCGCCACGCCCATGAACCGGCCGGAGCAGTTCAAGGACCGGGAGTTCCTCACCGAGGAGGAAATCGCCGCTTGGGAGAAGCGCGTTGCCGAAGGCCACCAGAGCGCCCTCGAACGCTCCGCCGCGGACGAACCGAGCCAAGGCGATGTGGACGTAGGCTACGACTTCATCTTCATCGACGTGGGCACGACGGTCAGCGGCACCCGGCGCACGTCGCTGATCGTGGACCCGCCGAACGGACGCATGCCCTCCCACACGCCCTATGCGTTGATGCGGATGGCCGAGAACCGGGAGAAGTGGGAACGCCGGCCGCGCACGCCCGCGGACCGGCCGCCGGCCACGCGCTGCCTAGTGGGCTTCAACTCCGGGCCGCCGATGAGCTCCGGCGCCTACAACAACATCATGCGCGTGTTCCAGTCGCCTGGCTACGTTGCCATTCTCAACGAGATGGTGAACGACCACCGCATCATTCCCACGGACGGCAGCCCGCATCCGCCAGACCACGTGCGGCTATGGAAGGGCGACTCCCGGGGCCGCTGGGAAGGCGACACGCTGGTCGTGGAGACGTCCAACTTCACGCCGCACACGAGCTTCTCCGGTTCCGGCCCCAACATGGTGCTGACCGAGCGCTTCACCCGCCAGGACGGCGACACCCTGCGCTACGAGTACACGGTGGACGACCTGGAGTCCTTCGAGGCCGCCTGGTCCACGGTGCAGGACATGCGCCGCACCGACGATCAGATCTACGAGTACGCCTGCCACGAGGGCAACCGCGCCATGCACCTGATGCTCGCCGGCGCCCGCAGGGAAGAGGCGGAAGGCGAGGAGGACAAGAAAGGCTGGCTGCCCTCCTGGTATCGCGGCTTGCCGAAGAAGGCGGACCTGCTGGCCGCGGCCGCCGATAGCGCCGGCGCCGACGAGGGCGAAGAGGCTGGCCAGGAGGGCGAGTAGGCCGCTGCTCCGCGCCCTCTAGCTGGCGGCGCTCCCGGCGCGCAGGACGGCGGGACTACTCCGGCAGCTTGTCGTCTTCCGGCCGGGCCCGCTCCGTGGGATCCGCGCCGTCTCGGGGGGCGCCGGTGCCCGAGGAGCCCATGAAAAACTTGCGTCCGTCGGGGAAGGTGATGTCGCGCCCGCTGCCGGAGCAGATGGGGGTGCAGTTGCGATCCTTGCTCTGGTAGCCGCGCACCACCACTTCCGTTCCCGGCAGCAGGAGCTTGCGCGTCATCCCCCGCCGCATCAGCGTGTTGGGCGTGCCGGCCTCCAGCTGCCAGACTTCCGTGCTGCCGTCTTCCTTCCGATGCACGACGTGGACCCAGGCGTGGGGGTTGATCCAGTCCACCTGGACGATCCGCCCCTGCAGGCGGATCGGCAGTTCCGCGTCGAACTCGGCGGAAAAGGCGTGGTGCGCCTGGCTCGGGGCGGCGGCTAGGACCATGCCCAGCGCCGCGACGGCCAGACGAGAGGGCGCCCGGATGCGAGTGTTCATGTGTCCTCTCGTGAGATCCCTGCTGTGAGGCGCATCCTAACGCCGCTGGCAGGCCTGCTGCCACCGCATGGCCGGCGTCCGCGTGGCTGGCACGGCGGCACAGGGTTCCGATCGGTGCCGCGCCTACAGCAACTGCGAGAGCAGCGTCCGCGCGGGGACCACGAGCGGCGGGCCGGGGCGGGCGAAGCAGTCGGCGTCCACGTAGTCCGCTTCCATCGTCGCCTGGAAGGCGAACGGCGCGTCCAGCGCGCGCTGGAAGTGGGCCAGTGCCGGGCTTGGCGAGACATCCGCGCGCTTCGCTTCCACCAGGAACCAAGGGCGACCGTCCCGCACGACGACGAAGTCCACCTCGCGCTTCTCCTTGTCGCGCAGATAGCCGAGCTCGAACGCGCCGAGCCCCAAGTCGTTCCAGCCATCGACCGCCTTGCGCAGATGGCAGGCGACGAAGGTCTCCGCGCGCTGGCCGACGTCCTGGACGGTCGCCCAATCTCCGAGATACCACTTGGGCTCCTTGCGCAGCGACCGAGCGACGTTGCGATGCCAGGGCCGAAGCAGGAATCCCACATGCAGGTCGCACAGCGTCGCCACCCATCGGCGGGCGGTGTCCACGGCCACCCGCGCCTGATTGGCCAGACGGCCGTACACCAGCTGTTGGCCGGACTGCGCGGCCAGCATGGCCGCCACCATTTCCAGCTGGCCAAGCTGCTGTACGTTGGTGAGGTCGCGCACATCCTCGCGCAGCAACTGCTCCTGGCGCAGCGAACGCCAGCGCCGGCTGAAGCGGGCGTCGCGGCGCAGGAACGGCTCCGGAAAGCCGCCGTGCAGCCACAACGCCGCCCAGTTCTCGGCGTCGATTCGCCGCGGCTCGCCGACGATGCCGGCGGCGTCCGGCAGGCGCGGCGCAAGCGCTTCGGCGGTCGAGAAGGGGTGCATCCGGTAGCGGAAGTAGCGCCCCATCAAGCTGTCGCCGCCGCGCCGGTAGACGTCCAGCCGACTGCTGCCGGTGAGGGCGATGCGCAGCTTGTCGCCGTGGGTGTCGAACAGGCCCTTGAGGAACTGCTTCCAGCGCGGAAACTTGTGCAGCTCCTCGAACAGCACCAGTGGCGGCTTCTCCCGAAGCCGGTCGAGGCGAAGGGCGTCGACCAGCCGCGCCGGGCCGGCCAGCACCAGGTCGCGGCCGTCCAGGTCGTCCCAGTTGACGTAGGCGTCCGCCAGTTGGCGGCAGGTCGTAGTCTTGCCAACCTGGCGCGGCCCGCTTACGAAGGCCATCTGTCGGTTGCCGGCGTAGTGTTCGGCAAGCAGCGCGTGGTACAGGCGGGGCGTGGACGTGGCGACCATTATCTTCATGGTCGCAGAATGGTCAAGACCAAAATACGATTCGCCGTCGCTTGGTCGAGTGCTTGGCGCCGCCGGGCGGCCGCGTAGGGCGGCAGTACAATGGGCCGCACTGACACCGTTGAGGGAGCGGGCCATGCGCTTCATGCAATCGAAGGCTTGGGCGGCGCTGCCCGTGCTGGGGCTGGGCCTTGCTGCCTGCGGCCCCACCGCCGGCCCCGCCGACGATGGCGCTGGCGACGGCGCACCGGCGGCGCAGCCCGCCGCAAGCGGCGACTTCGCCACCGACACGCACAGTTTCGAGCAGGTCGCCGACGGCGTCTACTTCGCGCGCTACACGGTGCCGGCGTTCAACAGCAACTCGCTGGTGATCGTCGGCGACGAAGACGTCATCGTCGTCGATTCTCACATCACGCCGGCCACCGCCCGCGCGCTGCTCGCCTCCATCCGCACGGTCACGGACAATCCCGTGAGCGTGGTAGTGAATACTCACTTTCACTACGACCACGCGCACGGCAACCAAGCGTTTCCCGGCGCCCGGATAATCGGCCACGCCTTCACCCGCCAGAAGACGGCGACGGCGCCGCTCGAAGAGAAGACGTTCCAGGACCACCTCGCCCGCACCACCGTCGGCGTCGAACGCTTGCAGGCGGCGCTGGAAGCCGCCGAGACGGAGGAGGACCGGCAGCAGGCCGAGAGCCGCCTCGCCTCCGCCAGGGCCCAGCTGGCGAACCTTGAGGAGGTGGCGCCGGTGCCGCCGAACATAACCCTCGACGAGCGCATCGTCCTCTACCGGGGCGAGCGGGAGATCCAGCTGCTGTTCTGCGGGCGCGCCCATACCGGCGGCGACGTGGTGGTCTTCCTGCCCGACGAACGACTGGTGTTCACCGGCGACATGATGCTCGGCGGCCCGTCCTGGCTTGGCGACGGCTACGTGGACGAGTGGCCGGCAACCTTGGAGAGGCTCAAGGCGTTGGAGTTCGACCTGGTGCTGCCCGGCCACGGTCCCAAGTTCGCGGACCGGGCGCTGATCGACCACGTGCAGGACTTCTATCGGGCGCTGTGGACCCAAGTGGCGGATCTGCGGGGCCAGGGCAAGTCCGTGGGGGAAGCCGCCGCCGCGGTGGACCTGCGGAATTTCGAGGACCGGCTGCCGGGCCGGCGCCTGGGCTTCGACCCGCAGGCCGTGGCGCGCATCTACGAGCGGATGGCGGAGATCGAGTCCAGCAGCGCCTAGCACGGCGCCGGGTTTAGCCCCTAGCGCCCCGCTTGCCGGTGCGCAGCCGCAGGGCGAAGGCGAGGGCGCCGTCCTTGCCGCTCACCTTGATGCGCTTCAGGGCGTGGGCCTCCGCCGCCAGATCCCTGCTGATGCCGGGATCCGTGGTGACCGCCCAGCGATAGCCAGCGGCGGCCACGGTTTCCGCATCCGCCCGGCCGTAGATGCCGAAGGGATACGCGAAGGAAACGACGGGCGTGTCGAACCCGCCCTCGAGTTCGGCCTTGCCCTCGGCGATCTCGCGCCGCCGGTCGGCCGCATCCAGACTCGGCAGCAGCGCATGGGTCCGCGTGTGGGCGCCCAGTTCCCAGACGCCGGACGCCAGCATGGCGCGGACGTCGGCATCGGCGAGCTTGGCCTCGCGGCCGAGTTCGCCGTCGGCGTGGCGGGGGTTCTTTGCCGTCGACCAGTCGCGCCAGCGGTCCGCCACCAGGAACAGCGTCGCCTTGGCGCCGTACTTCACGAGCAGCGGATGCGCGGCGAGGAAGTTGTCCCGATAGCCGTCGTCGAATGTCAGGGCCACTGTCTTTCCGCCCTGCTCTCTGCCGTTCCCTCCCTTCTCTCCGGCGTCCTTCGACAACGCCGACAGCTCGGACAGGAAGACGAAACGCCAGCCGTGGGCGACCAGGTAGCGCAGCTGGCGCTCGAACGCCGCGGGGTGGACGCGCAGCTTGTTGAACCGGCCCCCCGGCAGGGCGGGGGCCACCATGTGGTACATGAGGATGCGCGGATGGCGGTACGGCACGGTTCGCCGCCACCAGGCGAACCGCCAGCAGAATGCCGCGAAGACGATGCCAGCGGCGAAGAGCGCCCAGCCGGCGAAGCCGCTCACGCCTGTGCCCGGGCCAGCTCCGCGTACAGCGCCAGCGTCTCGGCGCACATTCGCGCCCGGTCGAAGGAGTGTTCCCGCACCGCCCGGCGGGCGCCTGCTTCGTCGGCCAACACTGCGGCGAGCCCGGTCGCGGCGGCGCTCGGGTCGTTGGCCGCAACGCGTCCCTCCGGGAACACCTGCGCCAGCACTTCGCCGACGCCGCCGTGGTCGTAGCCAACCACCGGCGTACCGAGGGACAGCGCCTCCAAGGTCGTGCGCCCGAAGGACTCCGGGTGCGTGGAGAGGGAGACGACCACGCTGGAGACGGCCATGATCTCGCGGACGTCCTCCCGGTGGCCAGCGAAGGTCAGCCACGGCGCCCGGCGGGCCAGCTCGGCGGCGTAGCGCCGGTGCTGGCCGGCGGCGCCGCCGACCACCAGCCCGGCGACGTCCGGAAACCGCCGCCGCACGCTTTCCAGCGCATCGATGAAGTGGTGGTGGCCCTTGAGCCGCGTGATCCGTCCGGGCAACGTCGCCAGGCGCTTGCCAACTAGCTGGGGATGCCGCTGCCGCCACGCCTCCAGCCAGCGGCGGCCGGGCCGGTAGCTCTTGTGGAAGCGCGCCTTGTCCACGCCCCGGTAGATGAGCGCCAGCCGCTCCGGCGGCGTGCGCGGATAGTGATCGCGCACGTAGCGGCGTACCGTCTCGGACACCGCGACGACCCGTTCGCCCTTCGCCATCACGCCGCTGTAGGCGTTCACGGAATAGAGCCCATGTACCGTGGTGACGAACCGGGGCCGAGCGGACCGGGGCATGCGCCGCCAAGCGAGATAGCAGATCCACGCCGGCAGGCGGGACCGGGCGTGCAGGATGGCGGGCCGTTCGGCGGCCAGATAGCGCCGCAGCCGGGCCACTTGCAGCAGCGTCGCCGGATGCTTGCGGCCCAGGGGCCACTCCAAGTGGCGGCTGCCGCCCCGCTGCAGCACCGCCACCAGTCTGCCGCCGCCCGAGAGCACAGTGGATTCGTGCCCCGCCTCCACCAGTGCCTGCGCCACCTCGAGGGTGCCGCGTTCCACGCCGCCGCCGTGCAGCGCCGGCAGCACTTGCACCACCCGCAAGCGCCCGCCGCTCCCGCCACTGCGGGAGGAGCGCGAGAGCGCCGAGAGGCGTTCGACCGACTGCGCCATCGGGCGCATTGTAGTGGCCGGGCAGGAACCATCGCTGGCGCCCGGATGGCCTCCGGGTTGGCTCTAGGTCTCGGTGCCTTCCACAAGCCGCTCGGAGTGACAGGGCGCCATTTGGGATGCTCCGGGATGTCGCACGCGGCGTTCCGTCCTTGCCGCTTGTCGTACTCGATTGGGAGGAGTTGCTGTGTGCCAAGTTCCATGGCTGCTTCGTGCCCATCCGCTGGAACATACGCACTTGCACGGCAGCGACGCTAGCTGCAATCTGCCGTCTGCACACGTTCAACGAGGGCGGGTAAGGGCTGCATGACTTCGCAAGTGCTGATCTCCTGGGTTGCGGTGAATAACGACCCCTTTGAAGAGAAGCGGCCGAATGTACCGGGGCCGACGCTGACCTTGCTGTTCGACAAGAACTCGCCGCACAAGGGCGACGTTGGCGACGTTGTGCTTCTGCATCGGCAAGCCGAGCCGGACAGCAAGGAGCAGCAAGCCGTCGCAAAGACGAAGCAGGAGATCGGGCGCAGAGAGAAGGACATCGGCTTGCACTGTGTTCCTTGGTGCGGCGACGATCCAACCGATCACCGGGCGATCTTCGAGTTTCTGCGCCGAGAACTGCCGCAGCTGAGGCGGCGTTTCGTCGGACGCGAACTCGTCATCCACATCAGCCCTGGAACGCCTTCGATGCAGACGATCTGGGTGCTGATGGGCGAGACGGGCTTCATCGGGCCTCCCTTTGTCTTGGTCAAGTCCTATCGCAGCAAGGACAGACGCGGGCGACCACCGGTGGTGCCGGTGAAGCTCGACATCGAGACGTTCTACAAGGCGTACATATCGGCTCGGCCTCGCCGCGTGGCATCCGAGGAACAACGCGTTCTGTGGGATCCGACGCACTTCCGTACCGACCGGATGAAGCAGCTATTTGCCGAGGCGCGCCGTTTTGCGGCACTCAATGTGCCGGTGCTGCTGCTGGGCGAGCGAGGCACGGGGAAGACGACGCTGGCCAGCTGGATCAGACTCCACAGCCCGTTCCGTCGTGAAGACCAAGACGCTAGCTGGCCAGCCGTCGCCTGCGGCCAATACAGCCCGGAGACCATGCGCTCCGAGCTGTTCGGCCACCGCAAGGGAGCGTTCACGGGCGCAACCCAAGACAATGACGGTCTGATCCATGCCGCCGATGGCGACACGCTGTTCCTTGACGAAGTGGGCGATATCAGCCGCGACCTGCAGCGGCTGCTCATCAGGGCAGTCGAGGAGAAGGAATACGTCCCACTTGGCGCCATCAAGCCGCAGCGAAGCGACTTCCGTCTCTTGACGGCAACCAACATCAACGCAGACGAACTCCACGATCGGCTCGATCCGGACTTCCTTGACCGCATAAGTCTTCTCCAGCTGCGCTTGCCACCGCTGCGAGAGGTTCGAGAGGAGTTGCCTTGGCTCTGGCAAGAGACCTACCGAGAGGCCGCTCGTCGCTCGGGCGTCGTCGAATCCGTCGCGCAACTGAACGCGGACTGCGAGGCGCAGGTCGTCCCGGCGCTCATGGGCCATCCACTCCCGGGCAACATGCGCGACTTGCTCAAAGTCGCCTACCGATTGCTCGCCGCGCTTGGCGATCCGCATGAGCCCTTGGCCGGACCCGAAGCCGTTCACTACGCGCTCGCTGATTTGGACGACCAGTCGGCTAGCACGAGCAGCGTCTCCGCGGCTGTGGCGCGTGCCTTCGCCGACGCCCGAGACCTTGATGCGGCCTTCGACGGTTGCGGTGGGGCACTCCCCACCAAGACCGTGGAAGCCGATCTGAGACGGTTCATGGGTACTGAACTGCGCAGGATCGCCAGCGAAAGGGGCTTGTCCGATGACAATGTAGCCGACACGTCGGGCAGGACATTGCGGAACTGGGCGCTAAGGAGGTAACTTCTTGCCGGCCGACGGAAGTATATTTCCGAGTGCCGTGGTGTCGTAGGGGTCGCTCTTGCGCTCTCGCGGCGATGTACACGAAAATACCTATTATAAACAATGTGTTATAAGAACACTGGGTGCGCGATCCGACGTTGGCACAGGATTTGCTCCATCCCACGCGAGCCACTTCCGAGGATCGCTCTGATGGAACCGCAAACGTGCGACACGCACATACTGACGAACCATGCCTTAATGCGCATGAGCGCAAGGTACATTCCCGCTGGTGCCGTCGAAGCAGCTTTGCTCCACGGCCGCACCTTTCATGTTCGTGGTGCCGAGATCCACGTCATAGGCCGCAAAGAGGTGCTGTGGCATAGGAAGAACGGCATTGACCTAGCCGACTACGAAGGCACGCAGGTCGTCTGCGACCCGGATGGCACGGTGGTCGTCACCGCGTACAAGAACCGCGACTTCCGCGGCTTGCGCCCGCACGGTCGCAGAATGGAGCGGGCCCGCCGCAGAAAACGCGCCGTCGGCGTAGGCAACTGAAGAGGAGATCAGTTCATGGCCACACTCAAGGAGTTCACCGTCGCGTCCGCTCGTCCGCTGCCCGTCGTCCTCATGGCGGACGTGAGCGGAAGCATGGCCGCCGACGGCAAGATCGCCGCGCTCAACTCGGCCGTTGCCGAGATGCAAGCGGCCTTCGCCGAGGAGGACGACGCCCAAGCGGAAATCCACATGGCCGTCGTAACCTTCGGCGGCACGGCAGCACTGCATCAGCCGCTGACCCCCGCTTCGCAAGTGCAGTGGACGAACATGGAAGCGAACGGCATGACGCCGATGGGCGCGGCGCTCGACATCGTCACGGACTTGATCGAAGACCGCGAGCGAGTGCCGAGCCGCGCCTACCGGCCCACGGTGGTACTCATCAGCGACGGCTTGCCGAACGACGAGTGGCAAGGGCCTCTCAAGCGCTTCCACGACTCCGAGCGTGCCGCCAAAGCGCAGCGTTTCGCCCTTGGCATCGGCGCCGACGCGGACCACGACGTGCTGCGTGCGTTCCTGGGCGACCCGGAAGGCCGCGTGTTCGAGGCGCACGAGGCGCGGGAAGTGCGCAAGTTCTTCCGCTGGGTGACGATGAGCGTCACCGCTCGTTCGCGCAGCGGCCAGCCCAACCAGGCGGTGGACGTGGATCCGCCGGACTTGGACGATTTCGGCGAGTTCTAGACGGCGAGAGCTAGGCACCTCGTGACCCAAACCGTTCAGATGTACGGCGCATCCGTTCGCGGCCCGCGCAACCGCCGCGACGGGCGAGCCAACCAAGATGCCTGGGTGAAGGCATCCGGCACGTTCGGGCATCTGATCGGCGTCTGCGATGGTGTAGGTTCCTGTCCCAACGCTCATGTGGGTGCCCGCACGGCTTGTCGCGCCTTGCGTCAGGCGGCGAGCCACTGGCCTGGCGGTTCCGCCTCCCCGAAACACCTCGTGCGCCTGGTCGAGATACTGTGGCGTCTCGGGCTCGAAGACCAGGACGCAACCGAGTGCGCCTGCACCTGCATGTTTGCGTTGCGGTCGGCCGATGGCAGGCTGCTGCTGGCAGGCATCGGCGATGGCCTTGCTATGATTCGTGAGGAGGGCGAACTGGCAACTTTCGGCGGCAGGGGATCGGGCGTCTTCGGCAACGACACGTTGGCGTTGGGAGCGCCCCACAGGATCGACGATTGGTGGATCGCTGCCCGCGCACCGAGTAGCGGCAAGGCTGTCGTGCTTGCCACCGACGGCGTGGCGGACGACCTCGAAAACGACCGCAGAGGAGCATTCGTGGACTGGATGTGTGGGGAAGTCGGCGAGCTTGCTCCCGCCGCCCGCTGGCACCGCCTGCGTCGCGAACTGGGGCAGTGGCCCGTCCCCAATCATGTGGACGACAAGACGATTGCGGCGATGGTGGAGGTGGAGAGAGCATGACGCGCCCGCGGCACGTCACTTCGATTCACGGAATCCGCTACCGGCTAGGCAGCGAGCTGGGGCGAGGCGGTCAGGGCGCCGTCTTCGCAGTCGAGGGCGAGCGCTTGGCCGTCAAACTGCTCCACGGCCACTCCACGCACCTGCGGGAGCGTCTTCGCGACCAGCTGGCCATGGTGGCAAGACTGCCGCTTGAAGGACTGGCGGTAGCACGCCCACTAGATCAGCTGCGCCCACCGCATGTGGGCTACGTGATGGAGTTGTTCATCGGCATGGCACCGTTGCGTTCCTTGCTGCGACCGCCGAAGGGCGTTGACAGCGTGGCGCAGTGGTACATCGATGGCGGCGGCCTTGGTCGACGGTTGAGGTTGCTGGCGCACATTGCCCAAGCGATTTCGGCGCTGCATGGACGCGCACTGGTCTACACCGACCTGTCGCCGCACAACGTCTTCGTATCGGAGAGCACGAGCGACTGCGAGGTGCGGCTCATCGACGTCGACAATCTGCATGCGGCGACTGCGATTGGGCGAAGCGTGTACACGCCACGCTACGGGGCACCGGAAGTCGTGCGACAGGTTGGCTTGCCAAGCACGCTGGCGGATGCGCACGCTTTCGCCGTGCTCGCCTTCGAGACGCTCGCCCTCGCGCACCCCCTGCTCGGCGACGACGTCCGAGACGGCGAACCGGCACTGGAGGAACGGGCGCTAGCCGGCGAGTTGCCATGGATCGACGCACAGGACAACGATGGCAACCGATCGAGCGACGGCATCCCGCGAGAGCTGGTGCTGTCGCCGGTTTTGCAGAACGACTTCCAGACCACTTTCGGGCGCGGTCTGTCGAATCCCGACGAGCGGCCGGGCATGGCTACTTGGGCTGAACACCTGCACAGGGCGGCGGACCGAACGATCATCTGTCCGTCTTGCGGAGGGAGCTACTTCGTCAACCGGGACGCCTGCCCTTGGTGTGACGCGGCGCGTCCCGACTGCATTGTGGCGAGGGCGACGCTTTGGGATCCTTGTCGCCGGCGCAGAACTGCAACTGGCGGTGTCGAGGCAGGCGCTGGTCTGGTCGCCAACGGCAATAGCAAGGAACGAGTCTTGGACCAAGTCGTGATCTCGGAGCGCCGCCCGTTCAAGCTAACCGAGCGCATCACGCACGGCGCATCGGGCAACACGTCGATGCTGCGGGTCGAGTTCGCACGAGGACGCATCATCTTGGCGCGGGTCGGCGAAGTTCCCATGCGCCTCGTCTCCGAGAGCGGCAAGGGCGATCGCAACCTAGACCAGCCGGTGGATGTGCCCATTGCCAATCGCAGCGTGGACGGGCGCATCCATTTCGGGCTGAACGATCAGCTCCATCGCGTCATCCGCTTCGACTTGCACAAGGGCACCGCATGAACGTCAGCGACGTGATCCATGGCCGCATCTCCAGCGCAGACCTGCGTCGTGCCAATGGTGAGCCGTTTCCGGCGAGCTTGCAAGCCAAGTCCGAGGTCGCTGTCGAACAATCGTCAAGTGGCGAGGCGGTGCTCATCATCGGGAGTGACCGGTGGGAAGTCGAAGGCGTTGGCAGCACCCACTCGAGCTTGTTGCGAGAGGTTGCACGGCGAGGGCTGCCGCGGCTCGCATGGCTCGCGCAAACGTCGCCGAAGCGCGGTCCGGCACAGAGCGTTCTCGTTCAGTTCCACGAGTTTTCTTTGTCCCTGAACATCCCGGAATCGATGGAGATCGGCGTCGATGACAGGACGGTGGACGACATGCGGCGGCGGCTTCGCCGCCAAATCTCCGTGCTAGACGCGGCCCGGTGGCTCGCCGAACACATGCTGCTGCCGCCCCGCAAGGAAGGCGGGCCAACCAGAGCGCTGCTGTCCGGCGCCCCCGTTGGCGAACGCACCGCCTTTCGCCTCCACAGCAACGGTTTCGCCATCGATGTGCAACGCACCGACGACGACCGCCTCGTGATCAACCGGGTCGTCGAGTCGCGACGGCAGATGGAAGGCAGCGACGCCCGTCCGATCTACTTGGTTGCCGCCAACATCCAGTTCCGCGACGCCAGCGCAGCAGGAGCGTTCCGCGGCGCAGCGCAGATCGAGCTCGATCAGATACTCGCTCAAGCGGACAGCTACCTTGGGTTCTGGCAGGCCTACAACAACAAGGAACGGCAGATCGTCCTGGACAAGGCGCGGCAGTTCGGTTGGACGAAATACGCGAAGCGCAGCCGCACTGAGGATGGTTCCTGGCGCTTCGACATCAGCGTGAACAAAGACCAGCTTGCAGACCTGTGGCCACGGCTGAAAGCGCTCGAGGATGAGCAAATCGAAGCGGGGGCGGAAGTGCCGCACGCAATTGAAGGTGCCGACGACACAGCCCTCGCCAGCGGCAATCGCCGTCCGTTCATCGGCGAACTGGCCCGACAAACCCAGAACCCGCCACAGATCTTCATTCGTCCCCAAGAGCGCCATGAAGACCGCGAGCCACCCAAAGAAGGCTATCTCTTCGTCGCCCTTGGCGGCGACGAAGTGCGCGTCAAACGCCGCAAGGACGCTTGGGAGAAGGTCGTCAAGACCGAGAACCCGATGCCGCAGCTTGGCTTGCTTCTCGAAGGGCAGCCAGTGCCCGAAGCGCGGCGTCGCACGCTGCAACCAATGACCCGTGCGGTGCGCGACGTGTTCGACAGTCCCAGCGACCGACAGCGCAGTGCGCTCGACGTGGCTTTGAACACTCCGGACATCGCGCTGATTCAGGGGCCGCCCGGCACGGGCAAGACGCGCATCATCGCGGCGCTGCAGGCGCGTCTCGCCGAGCGGGACGAAGGTGTCAGCGAGAACGGCCTGGCCGGCAACACGCTGCTCACCAGCTACCAGCACGACGCGGTGGAGAACGCCGCCGCGGCAACCCGCGTGATGGGCCTGCCGGCCGTCAAGGTCGGCTATCGCGCCGGCACCGAGGAGGCCCGTGATGGCGTGGAAATCTGGGCGACCGAAGCTGCCGAAGCCGTTCGAGCCGCTCGCGCGTCCAATCCCGCCGAAGTCGGCGTCCACGCCGCGCTGGGCAAGGTTCGCGAGGTCGGCGTGGCATTCCTGCAGGCACCGGCGGAAAAAGAGACGCCAGCGGCCGTGCTCGCGCAAGTGTCAGAGCTTGCCAGCCCGTGGCTGCCGGGCAGGTTGGCGGATGAATTGATGCGCTTGCGAACCGAAGTGTCTACCCCGCTCCGGCCCGCCTTGGGCGACGAGAACACAGCCCGTGCCATCAAAGCGGTCCGTGCTCTGCGCACGGAAGCCATCGAGTTCGACGACGACGGCCCGCGGAACGCATTCCTGGCGTTACGGCGACTGCGCAGGCTCGAAGGATTCGCAATCGAAGAGGCCGAGGTCGAAGCGCTCGAACGCGCCGGGGAACCCGGTAGACCGCCAACCGAAGACCTGCTGATGGCATTGCGGGCTGCGAAGGACGCCCTCCTTGATCGTTTGCAGCCGCCCAAGGTCAACGCAGTCAACCCGCGGCACGCGGACGCCGATGCGATGATCGTCCGCGTCATCGACGATTTAACCGCCAGAGCGAAGGAATCCGCCCCCGGCGTCGACATCGCGGTGGACGACTGGCTTGCCACTCTGGAACAAGACCCGGACGGCACTCGCGACGCGGTTCGCCACTACTCAATGGTGCTCGCGGCAACCTGTCAACAGGCTGTGAGCCGCCCGATGGCCGCCGCCAAGCACGGCGAGGACACGGTCTTCCGCACCGTCATCGTGGACGAGGCGGCGCGTGCCAACCCGCTCGACTTGCTCATCCCCATGACGCTCGCCGAGCGACGGATCGTCCTCGTCGGCGACCACCGGCAACTGCCGCACCTGCTTGAGCCGGACATCGAACGCGAGCTGCAACAGTCCGCCGAGGATGCCGAGGACATACAGGAAGAGATGCGCTCCGCGCTGCGCCTCAGTTTGTTCGGGAAGCTGTTCACCGAGCTTCGCCAGCGCGAGAGGCGCGACGGTGTTCAACGCACGGTCACGCTCAACCGCCAATACCGCATGCATCCGCGACTTGGGTTGTTCGTGAGCGCCCAGTTCTACGAACCGTACGGCGAAGGGTTCGAGTCTGGGCGCAGCGAGGAAGAGTTCGCGCACGAGGTCTCGATCGGCAAGGGCGGTTCGCAGGTCAGTCTTGCGGGGAAAGTGGCGGCATGGGTGGACGTACCGGTTCGCCAAGGCGAGGAGGGTCGCGGACGGAGCGGACGGAGCAAACGGCGCGACGTGGAAGCAAGACGCATCGCCGATGAAGCGTACATGGTGATCAATGCACACCCGGATCTCAGCGTAGGCGTCGTCACCTTCTACATGGCCCAGCGCGACGAAATACTCTCCTCGATGACTGAACAGGGACTGACGGAGCGCACTGCCGAAGGCGCCATCAGCGTCCGCGAAAAATGGCGGTTGACGGCCGATGGCCGCGAGCGGCTGCGCGTCGGAACCGTGGACTCGTTCCAAGGCAAGGAGTTCGACGTGGTGTTTCTCTCCTTGACCCGCTCGAACCGCGTCCAAGGCGACAACGAAGTGGCGCGGCGGCGGCGCTACGGCTTCCTGCTGCTCGAGAACCGCCTCTGCGTGGCAATGAGCCGACAGCAACGCTTGCTGGTGGTTGTAGGAGATGCAGCGATGGCTACAGGTGTCGAAGCCGAATCTGCCGTGCCGGCCTTGACCGCATTCTTGGAACTCTGCAAGGGGTCGCATGGGCATGTCCTTCGGGCCTGAAACGCCGCTGCTCCTGTACGGTCTCCGTCCCCACGCGGACCCAGGCGGACGCAACGATCGCGTGTGGCTGGGCTGGCCCGCATGGGCGTTCCGCGTCGTCGCACCGGAGTTCCGAAGCAGACGCTTGAACGCATTGCAGAAGGCAGTGCTGGGCGTCTTGCGGGCAAGCCGCCTCACCGAGGCCGCGCTCGGCAAGCGCCTGGGCATTCATCGCGAGCTGGCCGCCGTTGTGGTTGCGGACTTGCAGGGGCAGCAGCGAGTCGACAAGGATTGGAAGGTCACGCGGGACGGCATCCGGCTCCTTGAAGCCGAGGCAGCTGAATCGGCCAAGTTGGTGCCCGCGTGGATGTTCCGCGATGCGTTGAGCGGAGACCTGTTGCCATTCGCCGCCCCCACTCTGGAACACGCCCGAACCGTACCGAACGAGGAAGGCTCTCCCGTGCTCGACCTTGGCTCGACCGGGAGCCCGTGGCAGCAGAGGCCGTGGACGCTGCGGGCACCACGAGACGCGTTTCCGGAGATGCCCGTGCCTGCCGAAATCCTCAAGGCGGCGCGGCAAAGCCAGCGATCTCACAGACTTTGGCAGCAGGTTGGCACGCACAAAGACGACGATCTCGATGAACCGAACGTCGAGACCGGTCAACTCGACCGTCTGACGAGCATCGAGGAAGAACCGCGGCCGGTCTATCTGGTGACGTTCCTCTACACCCCCAGAGGCGAAGAATCGGACGGCGATTGGCACGTCTGCGAGTTCTTTGGGCGTGGTCATGATCCGTCGCTGCGACCGAGCGTCATCAAGGCTGCGAAGAGCGACCAGAATCTAGCCCGGCTACTGGACCGCCGACTCTTCACGTTTACGCGGCACGGCGATCTGGAAGGGTTCCAAACGGCCACCAAGGAGCGCGAACAGCGGGCACGCCGGCTGCTTGCACGCGTTCTCACCATTGGCATCGAAAACTACAGCGCCGTCGCCACGCCACTACGGGAGACGCTCGACGCCTACTTGGAATGGCGCGACGTGGGAGACGTCGGGGCCGCTAGGCTTCGTCGCCATGTGCTGATGGAGTGTCGGCGGACGTTGGAGGCCCTGTTCACCGCCGTCGCCCGCTCCCATCCTATCGGAAGCGTAGCCGATCTGCTGTCGCACGAAGATCGGGCGCTCAACGAGACGACGCTGCGGGGCGCGGCGAAGGAACTGGGGTTGAGTTCGTTGCCCAATGCTCTTGGCCGCGTCTCCCGAGGGCAAGTCCGCGCGGTCAGCGACTACACCGATGGCTGGCGCCTGCGCCCACTGGTGGCGGCAATCCTGTTGCGGGCCCGTGGTGACGCCAAGCACCCCTTGGCGCTCGCCGCCAAAGACGCACCCAACATCCTTGAGCGTGTCGAACGGGTGGCAAAGCATGGTGGGAAAGCTGCGCACGAGGACCGCGGAGTGGATGGCGCACCTCTGGAACAGGTTGTCCAAGACACGCTAGACGTCTCGGGGCTGCTCCTTGGACTCCCCACACGAAAACTTGAGGAACTGACGACCGATGCCTAAGAGCCGCCAGCGTAAGAACAGAAGACAGCGCTCGCCACGTCCGCAGTCGCAGCCGATGGCACAACGTCCTGCCAAGCCAGCCCAATCTCCGACGGCAACGAAGGCGGAGGTCGAAAAGGCCCATGAAGAGGCCGTCGCCGGCGCGACGGAGTTCGAAATCGCAGCCCTCTCGATCGATCCGAGACCGCCAGAGCTGGACTTGGACGGCATGTGGAAGGTGGCGCAAGAGGCTCGCGACCTATTCCGCGCCGCGACGCGGCGGCACGAAGTGTTGTCGGAAGAGCTCCAAGCGCAACGAGATGATTTCGGCCGGAAATCCCAAGAGCTCGACGAGCGCGCATCCAAGTTGGAGACCGACCGGAAGGACCTGGACGAACGAACCAGCCAGCTAGGCGATCGCGAGCTCCAGATCCGTGAGCGGGAAGCCGACGCCGAGCACGGCTTCGAGGACAAACGCATCGCGATGCTCGCACAGTACGACGACGTGATCGCCAAGCGACGCGAGACGTTGGACGAGCGCGAGAACGTACTCAACGAGCGAGAGAACGAACTGGAGCAGAAGGCGCGGCAAGTCGCCCGCCAAGAGCAACAGCTCCAATGGAGACAAGAGGACATCCAAGAGCAGGAACGCGATCTCGACAGTCGCGTTGAACGCCGGACTGCGGGCAAACAGGAAGAGTACCAGCACCATCTTGAGGCTGTTGAGGCCGAACGGGATCAAGCGCGAAGAGACCGAGATCAACACGCCGCCGCTTTGCGGGAACGTGAAGAAGCAGATCGCAGATTCGGGCAGCGCACGCCGGAACAAGTGCTTTCGGAACTCGACCGGCTGAATGTCGAGAACAAGGGACTGCAAGCACAGCTAGCTGCCCGCCCGAATATCGACGCCATTGAACGCCGCGCGGCTCTCGACCAAGAGCAGCAGTCGTGTCAGGCAGAACGCTTGGATCTGACGCGCCAAGTGTCCGAGTTGAAGCGTCGCCTTGCCCACGCCGACAGCGATGCGGGCGAACGGGAAGTGCAGCGGGATCGAATCGCCGCACTGGACTCGCAACGGAAACTCCTGCACAGAGCCCACGAAGAACTGCGTGCCGAGGTGCACGAGATCATCAGCCGCGGCGAGTCCCAATCGCGGTTCCCAGAGTGCATCGACATGGACGAAGACGACGAACTGCAACGCGCCGCACAGACCGCCAAGGGTTTCGGCAGCTTGGAAGAGTTCGCCCACGACGTCCGCCACCGGATCGCCCGAGATGGCCTCTACTACACCGAGGCGGACATCCGCAGCTTCATCGGCGGGTTGGCGATGGGCAGGCTGACTCTCCTGCAAGGCCTCAGCGGCACCGGCAAGACCAGCCTGCCGATCGCCTTCGCGAAGGCTGTGGGTACGAAAGCGTCGGTCGTCGAAGTGCAAGCGGGATGGCGCGATCCCCAAGACCTTGTGGGCCACTACAACGCCTTCGAGAAGCGGTTCTACGAAAAGGAGTTCCTCAAGGCGCTGTACCGCGCCGCCACGCCACGGTGGGAAGACACCATCCAGATCGTGGTGCTCGACGAGATGAATCTCTCGTATCCGGAGCAGTACTTCTCCGACATGCTATCTGCCTTGGAACTACGGCCAGACGAACAACGGCTGGTGCTAATGACGCACGCCGTATCGCCTGCACCGCGACAGCTACAGGATGGGAGTCGATTGCCGATCCCACCAAACGTCTGGTTCGTGGGGACGGCGAACCACGACGAGACCACCTTGGATTTCGCCGACAAGACCTACGACCGCTCTCATGTGATGGAGTTTCCGCACAAACCCAAGGGTTTCGACGCCGGAGCCCCCGAACCGAGGCACCCGGTGTCCTTCCATGCGTTTCAAGACGCCTTCGAAGCCGCGGTCAAAGAACACGCCAAGCAAGCAGAGCTGGTTCAAGACCACTTCGACACGCACCTGCGCGACCCTCTGGCAAATCGCTTCGAGATCGGCTGGGGGCCGCGGTTGGGGCGGCAGATCGAACGCTATGTGCCCGTTGTGGTCGCTGCCGGCGGCACGAAGGGAGAAGCCGCCGACCACATCTTGGCGATGCGCCTGCTACGCAAACTCAAGAGTCGCCACAACAACCGCCCAGAACACTTGGAGGACCTACGGCAGACCATTGTGGCAAGTTGGGAAGGGCTGGACGGAGGCACCCCGCCGGCGAAGTCCATCCGCCTGCTCGATGCCGAATTGCAGCGCGTGGGCCGCGACGACGAAGGCGCGGCGTGAGTTTCACGGACCGACTTTCCGGCCGCGTGGTCTACCAACCGCCCGGCAAGGAAGTACACGCGGGACGCTGGGTCGTGCAACGCGGCGTTGGCGCGCTCAACCGCGTTGCACCCGAACCCGACCAGGCGCTCATGCCGGGGCCGACGGGAGATTGGGAGTTCGTTGCGCCTAGCGAGTCCACCTCGACACGTGGCGGCTTTCTCGCTGAGCCACTGCCGGACGATCAGGATGCAGATGCGTTCCGTCAACTTGGCCAACTGTTGCGAGACAAAGCCGACGGCGGCTGGATCGAGTGGAGTTGCACCAATCCGCTTGCGCCCGGGTTGGACGAGGCCGTGCGCTCCCATCCCTTCGAGGCCAAGATCGAGTGCGAGCTGGAGCACTTGGAAGCCGTGTGCCGCAAGCCTCGCACGCACATTCGCTTGCAGACGGAGCGTGAGCTCGTCGGGCGCGCTCGGCGTATCGCTCGTGATGCGCCTCAGTGGCTCGCTGTGCACACCGAGGATTGGCACCACCGGACGCTGACGGGCGTTCAGCCCCGGCGTATCAGGGCGGAGGTGAGAGAAGAGCGTTGGGACCTCTACGAGAACCGCGTCACCGCCCGCTTGGTGGACAACTTGACCGTCTGGATCCAGCGCCGCATCGCCGAGGTGCGCCGCATCCGAGACGATATTTTGGCCCGGATGGAAGCGTTTGGCGGGAGCGCACCCAAAGGGAGTCGCCATCGCGCCAAGCGCATCTACCGCCTTTGGGGCGAAGCGTGGAGCGCAAGCGACGCGCAGGACGTCGCCCGCAGCACGTTGGCACGGCTGGACATTCTTCTGTACAAGGTCTTGGGCTTGCTGGATTCGCCTCTGTACCGCCATGTTCCCAAACGAGCGCAAGTGTCCCGAACGCTGAAGATGACCAATCTCTTGAGCACGGACGACCACTATCGAGGCGTCGCCCGGCTCTGGCATGAATGGTCTCTTCTGCCGACGCGAGGCAGCTTCTCTATCGTCGAGCACTATCGGCAGCAACAAAACCTGCACGACAGCTACGACGCATGGTGCCTGTTGCTGGTCGTACGCGCTTGCAAGCAACTCAAGCTCCAACCGGCCGACGAGGCCGCGTTCGAGGTGCCGCTGCGCAAGGGACGTTCCCTGCAGATTGATCGCGGTCTTCGCATCGAGTGGGAGCCGGCTGGCTGCATCGCCATCACCCGAAGCGGAAACACGCTTGTACGTTTCGTACCCTTGATCCACTCGCTTGAGCGAGCAAGAACGGCGGAGGTTTCGGCACAGCGCGTCAAGCCCCTCGTCGAGGCGGTTGCCAAGACGGGACACTGGACAGTAGTTCTCCACCCGGCCAAATCCGGCAGCGCACCTTTTGACGGGATTGCCACCATAGGCAATCCTCCTCGCCTAGGCACCGATGGTGCCATCGACTTCATCCGCGTCTCGCCCTTCTCGCTCGACAGCGTTGAACGGGTCGCACGAGCGGTCCGCTGGGCGACGCTCTCGCGGCAGATGCTTGCCTATCCACCATGTGTCCCAACGCCCCCTGATGCCGGCTTGATGGGGCCTTGGTTGGCAAGAAAAGACAACACTTCTTGCGCCATGACCAACTCGCCACCGCACGGCACGAAGCAAGACATCGAGCGTGGCCTGTCCGACGCACTGGCGCGATGCGAAGAGGCGGAACGAAGGCTCGCCGACTCCAGACAGTCGCGACGCCCAAACAAGAGAGCCCTCGCTGATTTCCGAAAGGCCGAGAAGGAAGAGCGTGACTGGCAGGCGTTCAAACAGAGCTTCGAGGCGGCGACCGCCTGCATCAACGAACTGAAAATCTGCCCAAGGTGCGGCGAGCAAGCAGACTTCAAGGAGCGAGAAGAGGATTGCTTTTCCGCCCGCTGCCTCTCACCGAGCTGCGAGGCGCGTTGGGAACTCCGCCCACATCCTGAAGGCCGCATCCCCGTGTTCATACCCGACATCGAGGTTGCGTCAGCGCAAGTGCAACCGGCCCTGATCGACGAGCGGCTTGGCTGCGACGTTCTCGCCTTGCCGCACAATGCCGGCGACGACTCCAATGAGTTCCTGCCGCCACGAGCGACCGCTTTGAGTCATCTAGATGGAATGAGGGATAGATGAGGTGTAGACACTCCAGCGTCGGCTACGGACGCCTATTCAGCCAGAATCGGACCCGCACAACTCGATTGTCTCCGTCGTGCAGCAGCTCCGGTTCCGTGTCGTTGAACGACCGCATTGCGTCGCGCATTATCGGCCAGCCTCTGCCTCGCCTCTCCATGAAACCACTCACAAGCATGAAGTGCACGAGCTGTTGGTTTCGGGCTCGGGGAAGCGCACCGCGGAAAACGTGCTGGACGTCCATGTGGTTCGGAAGCGCGCCAGGGCTCGTCACATCGACATGATCCGCGAACACTTCGAGCAGGATGTTCGTGCCGATAATCGCATAGTCCCGATGGGTCACCGCGTTGACGAGCGCCTCCCGGATCGCTTTGCTCGGCAGCAAGCGCCGATCCTCGCGAAGGACCTCGCCATACGTCTCGAAGCGTCCAAGCCCCGCGAACCACCCCACGGCCCGGTTCACTTGCTCGTCCGCGGTGCCTTTGGCTTCGCCAACCTGCAGCACGTCGGAGGCGCGGTCCGTTCCCTCGTAGGCTTCGTTGCCGAGGCACTTCCACCCAATGCACCCAGCCCTTGGGGTCCCGGTGTCGTCCGATCCTTGCGGAAACCGGAGAACTGCAGCCGGTACTGAGGAAGTCCGTAAGCCGTTCCTGTACCTTTTCCGCGTCCTCCTTGACGCCGACGATCTGCTGTTCGTCGTCCACGCCGAGCACGATCACGCCGCCCTCGGTGTTGGCGAAAGCGCACATCGCCTTGCGGGCCTTGGTGCCGTCGCCTAGGCCGCGTGTGAACTCCGTGGTTCGTCCTTCCCCCTCTTCGATGCGGTTCAAGACGTCGGTCCAGTTCACGCGCGCAGCCCCTCAGAACCCGTACTTCATGCGCCGCAGGCGAAATGCCTCGGCGCCGCCATCCACCGTGCGCATGATGGCTTCGCGCACCGCCATGTCTTCTATCGCTCCGGCGTGCGCAATGCTGCCGTTGTTGGCCGTCGCCTCCAGTTGAATCACTTGGTCGGCATCGCCGTTGACCACGATGTTCGGGTTGTGCGTGGCGACGATGATCTGGCGACGGCCCTTGAGCCGCTTGAGGGCAGGCAATACAGTGTCGAAAAGGAAGCGATTGTCTAGCTCGTCTTCCGGTTGATCTACAACCAGCGGCCGCTGATCCGTGGTCTCCAGAAGCAAGGACAAGAGAACGCTGACGCGCTGCCCTCCCGATAGATCGTCCAATCGACGGTACTCGCCGCCCACCTTTAGCTCAAGCAAGTACTTGTCGGCACAGCGTATGGTTGCCAAGGCGCGTTGCCGCGCCGAAGGCATCGCGTCGCGGAATATCTGCTGCACTGTCGGGCTCATGCCAAGCGCACCCAAGCCGCCCGTCCGCAGGCCATCAAGGAGCTCTTGAGGGCCAGGTCGATTGTCGCCCTCCAGGTCGTTCCACCAGCGCGTGATCCCTCGCTGCCTCAGATTGCCCAGAAACGCCTCCAGTGGGGCCTGCATGCCTTGGTCCTTCCGGCGAGCTCTGATTCTGCCGCCGAACTCGTCATGTATGGCCGCCATCACCCGGTCGAAAGCCTGCCGCTGCTCCCGGACCACGGCCGCGCGTTCGTCGAGAAGCCGCGCAAGGTCGCTTTCATCGCTCTCGCGCTTCCGCTGCAATTCCTGCAGCAGCGCCTCGCGGCTCTCGAGCAGCGCAGCCTGCCCATTGAGGGAACCGAACTCCTTGATGGCCGCGCCATCGAAGCCGCCCTCGGCCAGTTTGCGCTCCACCCGCGTACGCACCGTTGCTTCATGTTCCTCTACGGCTGCCACTGCGGCCGACGTCTGGGAAAGGACATTCTCCAAGCCTTGCGTCACAAGGGACATGTGCTCTCGAACTTCGGCAATCTGCTTGTAGATCGGGTCCCGAACTTCATCGGTCACGGCCGGCGCCACGAGCGGCAAGCCGTCCGGGTCGTCGGGCAGGTCCGCGACGTCCACGCTTCTTGCATCCGCCAGCGCCGTCTTGGCGGATTCGGCCGTGCGACGCCAGCGATTGTGCGAGGCCGACGCCCGGTGAAGCTCGTCGATGCCCGCAGCGGCGAAGGCGGCCAGTCCCGATGCGGCGCGCCTCGCCCGGTCTGCGCCCTGTTCCGCATCCGCGAAGTCCTGGTCGAGCTTTTCCAGTCGCTTGGATAGGCGCAGCAGATTCTCGTCCAGCTCTTTGAGACGCTGCGTACGAAACCTGATACCGCTGGTCTCCTCGGCTACCAAGTGGGAGAGAATATCCTCGACGGCGTTGGGATCTTGGCCAAGCCGCTGCAGTTCGTTCTGCGCGTGGAACACCGCCGGCCATCTGTCGTGGGCGGCACCCGTGGGGTCCTGGCCGGGGCACTCCAGCGACACCGCGGAAGAACCGGCCAGAAAGCGGTCTCTGCCCCGCGCCAGCACCTGTTTCTCCAAGCCGTCATCCTTCGGCAGCGGGGCGCCCACATGTACGCGAAGGCCGTCCAGCAAGGTGCTCTTGCCGGTCATGCTGCCGCCAATGATGCAGGTGAGGTCCGGGCTCAGATCGAATCGCGTCTCCTCGCTGTCTTTCGTGCGGAAGAACGATGCCTGGCCGGCGATACGGACGGATTTGAGCCAAGGGCGTTGGCTGATGGTGACGTCCGGCGGATCGTCGATCTCGACCAGTTGGCCCGCCGCACGGCGGTAGGCGGGACGAATCCGTGAATCGGCAGCAAGAAAGGCTTGGCGCAGACCCTCGATGCGAGGCCGTGCAAGCTTTACCCAGGTGAAGCGGCGGCCGATGTCGCCCACCGAGTAGGCGTCGCTGCCATGGAAAAAGGCACGGTGGTGCTGTTCGAGGTCCTCTCGAAGCCAAGGCTTCTTCGACAGGTAGTCATCGGGCAGCTTCTCGTCTGGGAGTTCTAGGCCGGCGATCTCCATTTTCGTAAATTCCGCCAGAATCTGACCCTTTTGAGCGCCGAATATCCCCTTGTCGTTGTCGATGTGCGGTGCCAGGACCAAGTAGTCCCACGCTGACGAGCCATCGGCAGCCCCGTGTTCGCGGTGGAAGTCGCGGAGCCCGGCAAATGCCCGCTTCGCGGTCTTGCCGGACAGCTGGAGCTCGTTCTGTTTCCAAGGAGAACGCTGATCCATTACCAGATCGAACGCGCGCAAGTAGTTGACGCGGCCGATCTCGGGGTCGAAGAGAAAGAGGAGATGCACGCCGCTCTTGCCTTCGCCAAGCGACGGTTCGAAGCCGGGAAACACGGCGTATACCTTGCTCCGGAACGGCTCGCCGTCGTCGTCGACGCCATCGTTCCACTCATCGACGATCCCCCAGACGGCGCTTGCGTCCCCAGCCGGCGCCATGCGGGCGGAGTGGGGAGTGAGGGCGAGAACGCCCACGCCGCGCTGCACGGCCGCTCGGAGCAGCAACCGCGCATAGGCACGAATGCTCTCGTCGGAGGACGGATCTCCTGTGACTCCGGCCGGAACCTTCACCCTGCGCCCAGGGAGGTCGTCTAGGGTGTGGATGTGGAGGTCGGCCTTGAACCACCGCGCACCCGGCACTTCCCGGTGCCAGCGGTCGACGTCCCGTCTCCTGAATTCGCTCACGCGGACTGGCCGGTGTCCGGGCCGAGGCGCCTAGTGATCGGCAAGCGCCCGTTCTCGCCGCCGAAGCAGGCACGGCTACCGAACGGTGCCAGCGCCGCGGCACCGAGGATGCGCATCGTTGCAGCAGATCCCATCGGACAAGGCATCCCATGGAGCAGGTTGCCAAGCCGCGTATGCTAGCAACTTCGTTCCTCTCGGCGCATGGCGGGTGCCGCCGCTAGGGGCGAGGCGGCCAGCAGGAGATCGTCCGTCCGATGTCGGCATCGTAGCCGCCGAGCCTCGGCCGTCTCGTTCACCGATAGATGTTCGGCCGGCCCGGGAAGCGGTAGCGCTTGTACTCCCACTGGTACTGCTCTGGGTGGGCGGCTACGGCGTCTTCGACGGCGCGGTTCATGGCGGCTGCGCTGACGGCCGGATCCGGATCGCGAATCCCGGCCGGCACGGAATCGATGCGGACCGAGAAGCCCCCGGGCACGCGCCTCGCGGTCGCCACCACGACCTCTGCATCGACCCTCGCCAGGAGCTTGCCCGCCAAGGCCATGGTGTACGCCCCGTGGCCGAAGAACGGGGCGACGACGCCGGCGCCGGCGACGGGCACCTGGTCCGGCAGCACCGCCGCCAGGCCGCCGCCGCGCAGCGCCCGAACCAGCTGCCGAAGCCCGCCCACGGAGCCCGGCGCCGGGCGGTGGCCAAGGCGCGCGCGTGCCCGCTTGAGCGCCCGGTCCAGCACCTGCGACCGGGGCCGCTCGTAGAGGGGCGCCAAGGGGGCGATGGTGTTCAGGTAGTAGCCAAGGAACTCCCAGTTGCCGTAGTGGGGCGCCAGCACCAGGGCCCCGCGCCCCGGCGGGCGCTGGCGCAGCAGTTCGTCGCCGTGCGCTTCCCGCACCAGGCCTGCCAGGCGCGGCAGCGGCCAGCTCCACAGCGCCGCGGCCTCGGCCATCGTCATGGCGGTGTGGCGGAGGCTCTCCCGGGCCAGGCGTCGCCGCCAGGCGTCGTCGCGGTTTCCGTAGACGAGGGCGAGGTTGGCACGAGTGGTTCGCGCGGCGCGGGTGTCGAGCTGGTGCGCGAGATCTCCGCCGAACGCGCCAAGCCGTCTCAGCACGGCAATGGACAGCGGCGCCAGGGCGCGGCTGGCTGCTCGCAGCGTCGCCACCGCGAGCTGGTGCCGCCGCCGTTCGCCGGCAGCGCCGGTTTCCCCCCCTGTGCCGGCCCCGTCGCCGGCGCCGAGACCGTCGCTGGCGACGTCTACGCCGGCCAAGGCCGAATTACGCCGGCCAACGGCCGACTACGCCGGCCAAAGGCCGATGATGCCGCCCATCAGCACCGAGTAGGTCACGCGATAGCCGGCCTGGATGGCCCACAGCCGCCAGCCCCAGCCGCAGAACGCGGCATCCGAGGCCATCGCGGTGGCGATGAAGCCGATGCCCGTGGCAAGGCCGAAAAGAAGGCCGGCAACCAGGCCGGTGAGGCCGATCAACGCCATCAGCGCGGCCACCACGACGCAGGTGACGAGCGACGTGACGGCGCTGATGACGAACGGGCGCGGCGAGGGCGTGATGTCCGCCTCCGTCTTGCCGAGCGCCCGCAGCCAGGCCTTGCCGAACAGCGGCCCGTACCACAAGCCGCCCAGGGCGAAGGCCGCCACGGTGGCTACCAGGATGGCCCACCAGTTGAGGGATGCGAACAAACCGAGGTCGATCTGCACGAACGTCATGGGCGAACCCGCTCGCTACGAGGAACGCCGGAGTATCGCACAGGCCGCGTTGCTTGCTCTCAACCGCACGGCAGAGGCGGAGCGCAGCACCGTGCGTCCCGTAGCGTCGCCGGCGCTTGACAACGCCCCGGCGCTGACGCTCTATCGCAAACGTGACCTTGCCGGAAGTTTGGTGCCGGAATTGGGAATTGCGTTGAGTGCGGAACTGATCGCGATACTTGCCGTGGGGGTGGCTTTGGGCGTCCCATTGTGGACGGCGATGCGCGACTTGCGCCGCGACATCGGCAGCTTGCGCGCGAGCGTGACCAAAGACATCGGCGACTTGCGCGAACGCATGGCCCGGCTCGAGGGCTTGTTCGAAGGCTACTCCGGCGCCCGGAAGCCCGCGCCCGCGTCATAGACCTCCCTCGATCGGCACCCGTGCCATCAGCCCATCGGCATGGGCGCGGGTTCGATGACTTCCGGCACTCGCGACAGCGGGATGAGTGCATCCTGCTCGCAGCGTACCGAGGCCTCGGATGCCGCGGGGCCTGGCCGTGGATCATCCGCTCCGCTGCCTGCCGCGCCTAGGTTGCGTGTATGCTCCGCCGCTGCCTCGCATCCCGCAGGTTGCGGTCCGCCGAATGTCCAGCGCCCCGCGCTCACCCCGCCAGCGCCTCAAGCTGGTCCACACCTCGGACGTCCACTTGGACAGCCGGGGCGCCGATGCCGACGGCGACGGCTTCCGCAGCCGCGCGGAGCGGGCCTTCGCCGGCGTCGTGGACACCGTGCTCCGGGAAGAAGCGCAGCTGCTGCTGATCGCCGGCGATCTGTTCGACAACAACCGCGTCGACGACTCCAACATCGAGTTCGTCTACCGCCAGTGCGAGCGGCTGGCCGGCCAGCGCGTGGTGGTGCTGCCGGGCAACCACGACGTCCACGACGAGCGCTCGGTGTGGAACCGCTTCGACTTCGGCGCCGCCGGGGACCACGTGGCGGGACTGATGGCGCCGGCCGGGGGGTGCGTCGAGTTTCCGGCCCTGGGCGTGCGGGTGTGGGGCCGCGCCATGCTGGAACATGCGCCGGAGAACTATCCGCTGGCGGACGCGCCGCCCCCCTGCGCCGGCCGCTGGAACCTCGGCATGGCCCACGGGCAGGTGGTGGAGCGGCGCGTGCTCCAGGGCTCCTCGCCCATCACCCGGGACGAAATCGGCGCCTCCGGCTTCGACTACCTGGCCCTCGGCCACATCCACGTGTGGGAAGACCACAGCGTCGGCGGCACCGCCGCGTACTATTGCGGCTCGCCGGTGGCACACTACGCCGGCGCCCAGGGCGGCAAGGCGGCGCTGGTGACGCTGTGCCCGGAGCGCGGCGTCCGCGTCGAAGAGCGCCAGGTGAGCGTTTGGGACCAGGCGGCCTACGACAAGGAGCGGGAGGGATACCGAGGCAATGGATTTCCGTGGTGAAGCCCGGGCCTGGCTGGCCGAGAACTGCCCGGCAAGCCTGCGCCGGGGGCTGGGCGGCTACACCGCCGGCGGGCGCAAGGCCGTCTATGCCAACCCGGACACCAGGCTGTGGCTGGAGCGCATGGCCGAGCGCGGCTGGACGGCGCCTGCCTGGCCCAAGGAGTACGGCGGCGGCGGCCTGACCGTCGAGCAGAACGTCGTCCTGGACGAGGAGCTGCGGCGCATCAACGCCCCGGCGCCGTTGGCCGGCCACGGCCTCACCATGATCGGGCCGGCGATCCTGGAGTTTGGCACCGATGCCCAGTGCCGCGAGCATCTGCCGCCGATTGCCCGGGGCGAGATCCGCTGGTGCCAGGGCTACAGCGAACCCGGCGCCGGTTCGGACCTCGCCAGCCTGCAGATGCGGGCCGAAGAGGACGGCGACGACTACGTGGTGAACGGCTCGAAGATATGGACCTCCGGCGCCGATGGCGCGGACTGGATCTTCTGCCTGGTGCGCACGGACCCCGCCGCGCCCAAGCACGAGGGCATCTCCTTTCTGGTGCTGGACATGGACACCCCCGGCGTCACCGTGACGCCCATCGAGCTCATCAGCGGTTCTTCGGAGTTCTGCCAGACCTTCTTCGACGACGTGCGGGTGCCCAAGCGCCACCTCCTCGGCCAGCCCGGCGAAGGCTGGACGGTGGGCAAGCGCCTGCTGCAATACGAGCGCAGCTCCATCGGCGGGCGCGGCGGCACCCGGCAGAAAACGAAGACCATCGACGCCTGGGCGAAGGAGTACCTCGGCGAAGCGGACGGCCGCATCGTCGACGCCGCCATCCGGGACCGAGTGGCCCGGCAGCGCATCGGCGACGACGCCTACCAGCTCACCATCCGCCGCTCCTTCGAGGAAGCCGCCAGCGCCAAGGCGCCGAGCTTCCTCTCGTCGATGTTCAAGCTCTACGGCACCGAGCAGAACATGCGCCGCAACGACCTGCTGATGGACATTCTCGGCAGCCGGGGCTTGGGCTGGGCCGGCGCTGGTTTCTCCGATGCCGAACGCGGCGCCACCCGGGGCTGGCTGCGCTCCAAGGCCAACTCCATCGAGGGCGGCAGTTCGGAGATCCAGCGCAACATCATCGCCAAGCGGGTGCTGGGCCTGCCGGACTGAAGGCGTCGAGGGCGACGCGAAGACGGGCAGGCAAGCGCATGGCGGACGAGCCGCAGAGCGACCGAGCAGCGGCCGCGGGAGGACGGCCCCGCTGGCTGCAGCTGGGATGGGTGCAGATCGCTATCGTGGCCGCGCTGGTGCTGCTGGCCGTGGTCTACGCGCGCTCGCCGGGCGAACCGATCGCGGGCGCCGGGGCGCCCTTCGCGGCCGGGCGCGCCGAGACGCCGCCGCCGTTGGTGCGCGTCGTCCGCCCGCAGCCCTCCGCCACCGTGCTGCGGGTCCGCGCCACCGGCTCCGTGAACGTGCGCAACTACGTTTCGCTGACGCCGCAGGTGGGCGGCCGGGTCGTGTCGGTGGCCGCCGGGCTGCGCGCCGGCGGGGCGTTCGCGGCTGGCGAGGAGCTCTTGGTGATCGAGAGGCGCGACTTCCAGCTCGCCTACGAACAAGCCCAGGCCGATGTCGCCACCGCCGCCGCGGACTTGCAGCTGCGCCAGGCGGAAAGCGACGCGGCGGTCGCCAACTACGCGCTGTTGCAGCCGGATGCCGAGGTGCCGCCGCTGGTGGCCAAGGTGCCACCGCTGGTGGCCAAGGCGCCGCAGATCGCCCAGGCCAAGGCGCGTCTCGCTGCCGCCGAGGCGCGGGCCAGCATCGCCGCCCTGGAACTCGAACGCACGGCGTTCGCGCTGCCGTTCGCCGGCCGGGTGCAGACGTCCACGGCCGAGGTGGGGCAGGTGCTGAGCCGAGGCCAGCCCTTCGGCCAGGTGTTCGCCCTGGACGCGGTGGAGGTGGTGGTGCCGGTGCCGCCGGACGACCTGGCGCGGCTGGCCGGCGCCGTCGGCCGCGCGGCAACGGTGGCAAGCGGAGAGCTCGAGTTGGCCGCGCGGGTGGCGCGGGTGTCGCCGGCCCTCGACCAGCGTTCCCGATTCGCCACCCTCTACCTGACGTTCGACGATGCTGCCGAAGCGCTCTCGCCGGGCACGTTCGTGGACGTGGCCGTAGACGGACCGGCGGTGCCCGACACCTTCGTGCTGCCAGCGGCGGCGGAGCAGGTTGGCGGCGCCGTCTGGACGGTCGCCGGCGGAACGCTGCGCCGGCGGCAGCCGACCGAGCTGGCCCGAATCGACGCCGGCTGGCTGGTGGCCGCTTTCGACGCCGCCGACGGCGTGGTGCTTGGCGCCGTGCCGGGCGCCCGGGAGGGGCTGCCGGTGCAGCTGGCCGCGACATCGCAGTCGAACCACTGAGCGCAGCCGGCATGGCCGAAACCACCCAGGACGAACGCGCCGCCGCGCTGCGTCGTTCGCCGAGCCTGGCGGCGCCGGGCCTGGTGCCGTACTTCGCGCACAATCCGGTGGCCGCCAACCTGCTGATGACCCTCATGCTGGCCGGCGGCCTGCTCGCCAGCATGCAGCTCACTTCGCAGCTGTTCCCCACCGTCGACCCGGGCGTCGTCACGGTGTCCGTGCCCTATCCGGGCGCCACCCCCACGGAAGTGGAGGAGGGCATCACGCGCCGCGTGGAGGAGGCCGTGTTCGGCATCGACGGCGTGGACCGGGTGGTATCCAGCGCCACCGAGAACGTCGGCACGGTGACCATCGAGCTCAAGGACTTCGTGGACGACAAGCGCGTCCGCGACGACGTGGAAGCCGCCCTCGACCGGCTGGCGGACTTCCCGCCGGAGGACGCCGAAGAGCCGAACGTGGTGGCCACGGAGCTGGTCAGCGACGTGATGACGCTGGTGGTGGCTTCCGAGCTGCCGGAAGCGGAGCTGATGCGCGGCGTGGAGCAGGTGGAGGAAGCGCTGCTGGCCTTGCCGTCGGTGTCGCTGGTGTCGCTGCTGGGGGCCCGGGACTACGAGATATCCATCGAGGTGCGCGAGGAAGCGCTGCGGCGCTACGGCCTCGGCATGGCGGACGTGGCCGCCGCGGTGCGCCTGTCTTCGCTCAACCTCTCCTCCGGCGAACTGCGCACGGACGCCGGAGATCTGCTGCTGCGCACCAATACCAAGCGCGTGCGTGGCGAGGAGTTCGAGGACATCGTGCTGCGGGCGAGGCCGGACGGCACCATCCTGCGGCTCGGCGACGTGGCGACGGTGCGCGACGGCTTCCAGGACGTGGACCTCGTCAACGAGTACAACGGCCGCCAGAGCATCTTCGTGCGGGTGCAGAAGTCCGAGGCCGAGGACGTGCTGGACATCGCCGCCGAGATCAAGGCGATGCTGGCGGACTACCAGCCGCCGCCGGGCATCGACGTGGAGGTCTGGTCCGACGGCACCGAGGCCCTCGAAGGGCGCTTGAGCCTGCTGCTGCGCAACGGCGTGCTCGGGTTCGCGCTGGTGTTCCTGTTTCTGGTGGTGATGCTGGATCTGCGCCTCGCCATGTGGGTGGCGATGGGGGTGCCGATCTCGTTCCTCGGCGCGTTCCTGTTCTTCAACTTCTTCGGCGTGAACATCAACATGGTGTCGCTGTTCGCGCTCATCATCGTGCTCGGCATCGTCGTCGACGACGCCGTGGTGGTGGGCGAGAACATCGTCGCCGAACAGGAGCGGGGCGGGGGCGGCGTGCCGGCGGCCATCGCCGGCGCCCTCGGCGTGCGGGGGCCGGTGACCGTCGGCGTGCTGACCACCATGGCGGCCTTCGCGCCGCTGCTGTTCGTCACCGGCACCTTCGGGCAGATCCTCGGCGTGGTGCCGATCGTGGTGATCACGGTGCTGGCGATGTCGCTGGTGGAGGTGTTCTTCATCCTGCCGGCGCACCTGTCCCACGGCGGCAGGTGGAGCCGCTGGCCGCTGGACGTCCTCCAGGACCGGGTCGGCGGGGCGGTGAAGCGCTTTCGCGACGAGAAGCTGGTGCGGGCCATTGCCTGGGCGGTGCGCCACCGTTTCGTGACGGTGCTCGGCGGCGTGGCGCTGGTGGCCACCGCGGCGACCCTGGTGGCCACCAACGAAGTGCGCTTCCTGTTCTTCCCGTCGCTGGAAGCCGACCGGCTGCGGGCGGACCTGGACTTTCCCGTCGGCACGCCGTTCCCGGTCACCCGCGCCGCCGCCGAGCGGCTGGTGGCGGCCGCGTACGCGACCAACGAGGAGGTCGGCGGCACTTCCTTCCGTTCCGTGAGCGTCACGGTCGGCGGCCGCCCCGGCAGCGGCGGCGGCGGCCCGGGCGGCAGCGCCAGGCTGACGGTGGCCAGCCACACTGCGACGGTGCAGATCATCCTGAACCAGGAGCCCCAGCGCACGCTCTCCGCCCTCGAGCTCGAGCGGCTGTGGCGCCGCAACACCGGCGACATTCCCGGCGCCGAGCGGCTCTCCTACACCGCTGCGCTGTTCGGCCCAGGTGCCGACGTGGAGTACGAACTCGCCCACCAGGACGACGCCACGCTGGACCGGGCGGTGGCCGAACTGAAGGCCGAGTACGCCAAGTACCCGGGGCTCTACGGCATCCAGGACTCGGTGAGCCTCGGCAAGCGGCAGTACGACATCGAGCTGACGCCGGCCGGCGAGGCCGCCGGCCTGCGCCCGTTCGACGTGGCCCGGCAGCTGCGGCGGCACTTCTTCGGCGACGAGGTGCAGCGCATCCAGCGGGGGCGGCGCGAACTCAAGGTGATGGTGCGGTATCCCCCGGACCAGCGGCGCAGCGCCCGGGATCTGTTCAACGCCAGGATCCGCCTTGCGGACGGCACCGAGGCGCCGCTCACCACCGTGGCGCGGGTGACCGAATCGCGCAGCTTCTCTTCCATCGATCGCATCAACGGGCTGCGCATCGTCACCGTCTCCGCCCAGGTGGACACCAAGATCTCCACCCCGAACGAGATCGCCGCCGAGTTGCAGGACACCGCCCTGCCGACGTTGAAGGCCCGCTACCCCGGCTTGCAGATAGATCAGGCCGGCTTCGGCCGCGAGCAGGCGCAGGACCTCGCCTCCCTCGGCAATCTGGCCCTGGTGGCGCTGCTCGTCATCTTCGTGCTCATCGCCTCGCAGCTGCGCAGCTACGGGCAGCCGGCCATCATTCTCGCCAGCGTCCCCTGCGGCGCCGCCGGCGCGGTGATCGGCCACTACGTGCTCGGATACGACCTCTCCTTCATCTCCATCTTCGGCATGGTGGCGCTGAGCGGCGTGGTGGTGAACGACTCGCTGGTGATGATCGACCGCTACAACCGCATCCGCGCCGAGACCGGCATGCCGGCCCAGGAAGCCATCGTGGCCGCGGCGCGGCACCGCTTCCGGGCCATCTTCCTCACCACCGCGACCACGGCCCTCGGGCTCACGCCGATGCTGTTCGAGACCAGCACGCAGGCGCAGTTCCTCATTCCGATGGCGGTGTCGCTGGCCACCGGCATCGTCTTCGCCAGCGTGGTGATCCTGTTTCTGGTGCCGGCGCTGGTGGTGGTCCGGGAAGGCGGCGGGCGGCCGGCCGCCGCTGCCCCCTAGCGGCGGGCTGCGTCGACGATGCTGCGGCCCGTCACCGTCTTCTGCACCGCCGTCAGCCTGGTGAGCGGCGTCGCCATCGGCCTCGGCGCGCACTGGTGGCTGACGGCCAGCGGCAGCGTGCGCGACGAGCGGCTGCTGCTGTCCGTGTTCCGAGAGGTGCGGGACGGCTACGTGGAGGAGGTGCCCCGGGGCGAGCTGGTGGACGGCGCCATCCGCGGCATGATGAAGGGCCTCGACGACAACTCGGCCTTCCTGGACGAAGGCGCCATGGCGGCGCTGCGGCAGCAGGCCAGCGGGCGCTTCGGCGGCGTCGGCGTGGAACTCGGCATGCGCGACGGCTACATCACCGTGGTGGCGCCGCTGGCGAATACGCCGGCGGCAACGGCCGGCATCGTCGCCGGGGATCGCCTGGTCGAGGTGGACCACGAATCCCTCAAGGGACGCACCCTGAGCGACGCAGTGCGCGGTCTGCGCGGTGCCCCCGGTACCGCCGTCCACTTGCGGGTGCGCCGGCCAGCGCTGGCGGCGCCCTTGGACTTCGACCTGACGCGCGACACCATTGCCGTCTCCGGCGTTCGCGGCCGGCTGCTCGCGCCGGGCTACGGCTACTTGCGGATCGTGCAGTTCAACGAGGGCACCGAGGCGGATCTGGCCAAGGCGCTCGGCGATCTGCAGGCCGGCGGCCGTTCGCTGCAAGGGCTGGCGCTGGATCTGCGCAACAACCCCGGCGGCCTGCTGGATGCCGCGGTAGCCGTTGCCGAGACCTTCCTGGACGGCGGCACCGTCGTCTACACGGCTGGTCGCGACGCCGAACTGGAGACCCGCTACGAGGCGGCGCCGGGGGACGCTCTGCGCGGCGCGCCTCTGGCGGTGCTGTTGAACGGCGGCGCGGCCTCCGCCTCGGAGATCGTCGCCGGCGCCCTCCAGGACCGGGGCCGGGGCGCCGTGCTCGGCGAGCGCAGCTACGGCAAGGGCTCGGTGCAGTCCATCGTCTATTTCCAGAAGCGCCGCGCCATCAAGCTCACCACGGCCCGCTACCACCTGCCGAGCGGCGCGTCCATCCACAAGACCGGCATCGCGCCGGACATCGCCGTGCCCCCGACCGCGGACGAACCCCCCGCCGCCTACGACCAACGCCTGCTGGCCGCGGCATTGGCTTGGCTGCGCGACGCCTCGGAGAAGCTCGGGGGCGGTACGCAAGACCGCGCCCGGACGGCCGGCAGGGAGGTCGCGGCATTCGGCACGGCCGGCCGTTGAGCGTGGCGGCCGCGGCTGGTAGCTGCGGTTGGGCTCGAACCAACGACCCCAGCATTATGAATGCTGTGCTCTAACCAGCTGAGCTACGCAGCCAACGCGGCGTGAACGGACGGTGGATGCCGCTACGAGCGAGGCGGCATTCTCGGCAAGCGCGCTGGCGCTGTCAAATGCCCGTACGGACCGGGCGTTGCCAATCTTGTGTGATCCTGGCTTCTTGTCAACGCAATGCACGGCAGTACGGTGCTAGCCGAAGGCGCTGCGATCCCGTCCTCTCGCCCGTTGCGACGGTTGGCAGCCCCACCATGTCCTTTGCGAACTGTCCACGGAGTGGACAGATTGCAAGCATCGTCAAACGGCCCTTGCCGCGGTCACGCTGGCGGGGCCTCCGCCAGCGCCTCCTCGATGCTCACGGCCAGCTCGCGCTCGCCGCTGGCGGCCACGGCCCGCAGGCGCCTGGCCACGCCGTCGGCCATGCCGTCGGCGGCGCAGGCAGTCGCATCCAGCGCCTCCGGCAGGCGTCGGTGCAGGGCGAGCAGCGTCACGGACCGCAGGCTGCGCCCTAGGGCCAGCTGGCCGGCGTCGGTTCGCCGAATCAGCCGTTCCGCCGCCAAGGTGCCGTAGATGCGTTCCCGATCGCCGGGCCGCAGCCGCGCCGCGGCATCCAATTCCGCCGATGCCAGCGCTTCGCCTCGGGCATGCGCCTCCCGCAGCACCGCCAGCAGCCGGGCGCACTGCATGAGCAGGGGCTCCGGCGGCGCGTCGTCCACGGCCGGGGACAGCGACAGCGTGCGGGCGAACACGGCGCCGCCGAGGGCCAGCACCCAAACCAGGTATACCCAGATCAGGAAGAACGGCGCTGCGGCGAACGCGCCGTACACCAGTTCCGTGGTCGACCGCGCAACGAACACCGCGAAACCCCACTTGGCGGCGCCGAACAGCAGCGTCGTCAAGGCGGCGCCGGCCAGCGCATGGAGGAACGGTACGCGGGTGTTGGGCACGGCCCAGTAGAGGAACGTGAACGCCGCGGCAACGGCCAGATCCGGCGCCCAGGCCAGCAGCCCTTCGCGCAGGCCCGATGGATCCATTTCCTCCACCAGCGGCAGCGCGTAGAGATAGGAAGTCGCCAACAGGGCACCGATGACGAGCGGCGGGCCGACCGTGAGCGCCGCCCAGTACACCAGCAGCCGCTGCATCCCGGTGCGCGGCGACGACGCGCTCCAGATGGCGTTGAACACGCTCTCGATGCGCGTCAGCGCCAGGATCGCGGAGAGCGCGAGCACCGCCAGGCTGGCGACGCTGAGCTCCGTCGCCCGCGCCGAGAACTCGGCGAACCGCTCCAGGAGCGCAGCGCCGGCGTTGGGCACGAAGGTCTCGAACAGGAAGTCCTCCACCGCGGCGCCCACCGCGGCGAGCTCCGGAAAGGCGGCGAGCATCAGATAGGTGACGGTCATCAGCGGCACCAGCGCCAGCAGAGTCGTGAAGGTGAGCGCCGCCGCCCCGGTGAAGCACTGGTGGCGCACGAACTGCCGGACGAGTTCCCCCGCGAACCAGCGGCCCTGGGCCAGCCAGGGCCTGGCGTGGCTTGCGAGCCTGTGCATGAAGGCGTACTTTGGCTGCATCCGTCGAGGGCCCGAACAACGTCCAGACGTCCAAGTCGCTTCTGGCGTGGACGCCTTTGGCCTCGAGGCAGTGTAACGGTACGGGCACCCGACGCAGTGAGCGCACCGGCAGGGGGCTGGTTTGGGTCCTGGGCGCACTCGGCGACGACAATGCGGCGCATAGCCGCGCTGGCCCTCGCGGCCTTGGCGCTGCTGGGCGCGGCGGCCTGGTACCTGCTCGGCACCCGCAGCGGCCAGGACATGGCGCTGGCGGCCCTTGTGCCGCGCCTTGTCGACAGGGCGCCGGTCGCCGAGTACGACGGCCTGCGCGTATTTCTTTGCGGCACGGCTTCGCCCCTCGTCGCCCCTGGCCATGCCCAGGCCTGCGTCGCCGTCTTGGCCGGGGAGGATCTCTACCTCGTGGACGCCGGCATGGGTGCCGCCGGCACCTTCGCGTTCTCCGGCGAGTCGCTGGTGCCGCTGCGCGCCGTGCTGCTCACGCACTTCCACTCCGATCACATCACCGGCCTGCCGGACGTCAACCTGAACTCCTGGGTGGCGGGGCGGCGGCAACCGCTGCAGGTCGTCGGGCCGCTTGGCGTAGGCCGCGTGGTCGCCGGCTTCAACGAGGCCTTCGCGCTGGACTACGGCTACCGGGTGGCGCACCACGGCGCCGCCATGCTGCCTCTCGAACTGGCGGTCCTCGAAGCGCGAACGGTGGCGGCCGGCGTCGTCCTGGACCAAGGCGGCCTCGTCGTCACGGCCTTTCCGGTGGACCATGCGCCGGTGGCGCCGGCGTTCGGCTACCGCTTCGACTACCGGGGCCGTTCCGTTGTGGTGAGCGGCGACACGCTGGTCACCGACAGCTTGCGCACCGCCGCCCAGGGTGCGGACCTGCTGCTGCATGACGCCCTGTCGCTGCCAATCGTGCGGGCGCTGGAGGAAGGCGCGCGGGCCGCCGGGCAGTTGCGGCTGGCGAAGATCATGGCGGACATTCCCAGCTACCACGCCCATGCGGCGCAGCTGGGAGAGCTGGCGGCCAGCGCCGGCGTCCGCCAGCTGGCCCTCTACCACTTCGTGCCGGTGCCGAGGAACTTGCTGATGCGGCAAGTGTTCCGAAGGGATCTGCCGGCGAACGCGATGCTCGCCGAGGACGGCCTGGTGGTGGAACTGCCTGGCGGCAGCAGCGCCATCGACGTCCACTGGCCGTAGAGCGTGTACGCTCCGCAGTCCACGTCGCCCAACCTGCGCTTGGCGCGCTCGGCAGCCGGCGCTGCGCCGCGGGGACCACGGGGGGAACCGTCTTGACACACGCGCTTCGCACGCCGGACCAGCGTTTCGCGGACTTGGCCGAGTATCCCTTCGCGCCGCGCTACGTGAACGTGCCGGACCCGGACGGCGGCGCCCTGCGCATGCACTGCGTGGATGCCGGCCCGCGCTACGCGCCGCCAATTCTCTGCCTGCACGGCCAGCCCACCTGGTCCTACCTGTACCGGAAGATGATCCCGCCCTTCGTGGAGGCCGGGCATCGCGTGGTGGCGCCGGACTTCATCGGCTTCGGCCGTTCGGACAAGCCGAGCGACCGGCAGGACTACACCTATGCCCGCCATGTGGATTGGCTGCTGGCCTTGCTGGAAGCGTTGGACCTGCGCGGCATCACCCTCGTCTGCCAGGACTGGGGCGGCCTCGTCGGCCTGCGGGCCGCCACGGCGCAGCCGCAGCGCTTCGCCCGCATCGTCGCCGCCAACACCGGCCTGCCGGATGCCAAGGGCGTGGCGGACGCGGACGCCAAGCGCACCGGCGACGCCATGCGCCGCTACTACGCCAGCCTGCCGGTGCCGCAGAGCGCGGCCGAGATGGCAGCCGCCATGCGCCGCGATCGATCCGGCATGGGCTTTCTGCATTGGGTGAAGTTCTGCGCCGAGACGCCGAAGCTCGTGGTGAGCGACATCGTGCGCCTCAGCAGCGGCGGCGATCTGGGCGACGCCCAGGCGGCTGCCTACGACGCGCCGTTCCCGGACGACGGCTACATGGCCGGCGCCCGCCAGTTTCCGAGCCTGGTGCCGATCATGCCGGACAATCCCGCCATTGCCGCCAATCGCGCCGCCTGGCGAGCGCTCGAAGCGTGGCAGAAGCCGTTGCTCACCGCCTTCAGCGATCGGGACCCGGTGACCGCCGGCGCCCATGTGCGGTTTCAGGAGACGGTGCCCGGGGCCAGGACCCAGGCCCACGTCACCATCGCCGGCGCCGGGCACTTTCTGCAAGAAGAGCGGCCGGCGGAGCTTGCGGACGTGGTCTTGCATTTCATCGAGGACAATCCGTAGCTGCCGCCGAGGCGGCCAAGGCAAGGCGGACTGGCGCCTTAAGAGTGCCGAGGACGTTCCAGGACCAAGGCGGGCTCGCCAGCTCGGACCCCTCGCCGCCGGTGCGCTGGGCCACCTCGATGGCGCTGCGCTACTTGGTGGGCGAACGCCGGCTGCGCACTCGGCGGGCGCGGCTGGAACGGGCCCGGCGCCGCGCCGGCCGCCCCCATGCGGTGACGTACTTCCACCAGGTGGACGACGGCTACAGCCACTTGGCGGCGCAGTTGCTGCAGCCGCTGCTGGACACCTACGACGTCGAGCTGGCGTGCCGCCTGGTGCCTCCCCCGAGGGGCCGCAACGCGCCGGAGCCGGCGCTCCTGGCCCGCTTGTCGCGCACCGACGCCGCCAAGGTGGCGCCCCACTACGGCCTCGCGTTCCCCGACGGCGGGTCGCCGGACGCCGCCCTCGTGGACGCCGCCAACCGCCTCTTGGCCACCGCCAGCGGCGACGAGTTCCCGCGCCTGGCGCCGCGGGTGGGGGATGCCCTGTGGCGCGGTTCAGGCGCCGCACTGGCGGCGTTGGCCGAGGGCAGACCGACCGCGGATGCCGCCACGGTCGAAAGGGCCCTGGCCGCAGGCAACGCTGCGCGCGAGCGCCTCGGCCACTATTCGGGGGCCATGTTCCACTACGCCGGCGAGTGGTACTGGGGCGTGGACCGGCTGTACCACCTTGAAAGCCGGCTGACGGAACTCGGCGCGCGGCGGCCCGCCGCCGGGGCCGCTCTCCTGGCGCCGCGGCCGCCGGTTGCCACCGGACCGCTCCGAGACGACGGCTCTCTGACGCTGGAGGTCTACGCCTCGGCGCGCAGCCCCTACACCTCGCTGGAGTTCGACGCCGCGGTGGCGCTTGCCGAGCGCACCGGCGTCGCGCTGGCAGTGCGCCCGGTGCTGCCGATGGTGATGCGCGGCCTGCCGGTTACCCGGCACAAGGGTCTCTACATCTTCACGGACGCGGCCCGAGAAGCCCGCGCCCAGGGCCGCCGCTGGGGCAACCTCTACGAGCCCGTTGGCGAGCCCGTGCGCCGCTGCTACGCCATCTACCCCTGGGCCGCTCGCCAGGGCCGGGGCGTGGCGCTCCTGAGCGCGTTCCTGCGGGCGGCCTTCGTGGACGGCGTGAACACCAACCGGCTGGCCGGCCTCTGCCGCGTGGTCGAAGCGGCGGGGCTGGACTGGGCGGAAGCCAAGACGCAGCTCGGCGACTCCTCCTGGCAGGCGGAGATCGAGGCCAACCGCCAGGCGATGTACGCCCTCGGGCTGTGGGGCGTGCCGAGCTTCCATCTGCGCGACGCCAGCGGCGCTACGGCGCTGGCCGCCTGGGGACAGGATCGGCTGTGGCTGGTGAGCCGGGAGATCCAGCGGCTCCTGGATGCGGGATCGAACTAGCGCAAATAGCAGTAACTATCGTTTGCGTTTGCTTTTCCGTTGGCGTAGGCTGCCCCGCAAACCCAACCAACGGAGGCAGCAATGCTCCACATTCGACCGCATGCCCTGCTGGTCGTCGGCCTGCTGGCGCTTGGCGGCTGCGACGGCGACGACGGCGCCGCCGGACCCCAAGGCCCCGCCGGGCCGGCGGGACCGACCGGCGGCCAAGGGGACCAGGGCGAACCCGGCGTCACGCCCAAGACAGTCAGCCGCGCCGACGTGCTGCGCACGAACGCCAACATCGCCTACGCCAGCTACGGCGACTCGCTGCTGACGGCGCTGAGCCTGCGGACCAGTCTGCGGCAGCTGGTGGCGTCCCCCACCGAAGGCAGTCTCGAAGCCGCCAAGCGGGCTTGGCTCGCCAGCCGAGAACCCTATGGACAGACCGAGGTGTACCGGTTCCGGGTCGGCCCCATCGACGCGCTGATGGACGACGGCACCCTAGGCGAGGACGGCGACGGGCCGGAAGGCGCCATCAACGCCTGGCCTCTGGGCGAAGGGCTGATCGACTACGTGGCCAACAACGTCGACGGCGACGCGGGGCCGGAGATAGCCTCCAGCGTGGCCGCGATAGACGAGAACATCATTGCCGACGCGGCGAGCTTCCCGACCATCGACGGCAGCGTCATCCGCGCCAACTTCGAGCTCGGCGGCGACGAGCGCAACGTGTCGAGCGGCTACCACGCCATCGAGTTTCTGCTCTGGGGGCAGGACCTCAACGCCGACGGCAGCGGCGGCGGGCGCCGGGACGCCACCCCGGGGCAGCGTCCGGTTTCGGACTACTCGACCACGCCGGGCGGCTGCACCAGCGGCGCCAACTCCGCAGACGACGACGTGTGCGTCCGGCGCGGGCAGTACCTGCTGGCCGCCGCGGACCTGCTGATCGAAGACCTGACCAGCGTGGTGAACGCCTGGAACCCCAACGGCGCGGACAACCACTACGCCAGCTTCGTGGCGGGGGGCGACGAGTCCCTGGCGCTGATTCTCGAAGGCATGGGGCGCATGGGCTTCGGCGAACTGGCCGGCGAGCGCATGAACATCGCCCTGCTCACCAACAGCCAGGAGGACGAACACTCCTGCTTCTCGGACAACACCCACCGCGACATCCTGTTGAACGCCAAGGGCATCGACAACGCCTTCAAGGGCGAGTACGCGCGCCTCGACGGCGACACCCTCGACGGCGCCGGCATCGACGATCTGCTGGCGACGGAGGGCATGCCGGACCTCGCCAACGAGCTGCGAGCCGCCTTGGAAGACACCATGATCAAGGTGGGCGTGATCGATCAGGTGGCCAAGGCCGGCGAACCCTTCGACAACCAGATCCAGCGGGGCATCAACGAACCAAACGTCAGCGCCGCCATTCGCGCCCTTTCGGCGCAGACGGAAGTGCTCGAGCGGGCCATCGCCGGCCTCGGCGTCGCCACCGGCGACCTGCGGCAGGACACGGAGGAGGACATCTGACCAGCGGCGCCAACGCTTCGGAGTTCGCGCCGCGGCGTTGGCGGCCAGCCGCTCGTGCGCCGCTGTTGGCCGGCGCGCTGGCGGCAACCTGTCTCCTGGGCGGCTGCGGGGGCGGCGGCGGGGCCTCCTCTCCGCCGCCTGCGCCTCCCGCGCCGGCGCCGCCTCCCGTCGCGCCCGCGCCGCCCCCCATCGTCGTGCCGGAGCTCACCGACGCGGAGCGCTTCCCGGGCGGCGACGCCACCACCTCGCTCAGCAACGACGAAGCCTTCGGCCAAGCCCCGGAATCCATCCAGCGGGACTTCGCCGCGGACGCGAACTTCAAGTCCGGCAACCAGATATTCCGCAACGCCCACGACGGCGAGGGGCCGCTGCTGAACGCCCGCACCTGCCAAGGCTGCCACACCAAGGACGGACGGGGCGCCGTGCCGCCGAACCAGGAGACGCCGATGGATTCGATGGTGGTCCGCCTCGGCCTGGGGCAGACCGCGGAACGGCGGACCATCGCGGACCCGAACTACGGGCGGCAGTTGCAGACCTTCGGCCTGGCGTCCTTCGTCGGCGACGACGTCGGCGCCGGCCTCTCCGCCTTCGGCGGCGGCGCCAACGAGGCCATCGGCGAAGGCTTCGCGTTCCTCGAGTACGAACCCGTGGAGGGCGTCTACGCCGACGGCGAAGCCTTCGAGCTGCGCCGTCCGGTGCTCAAGGTGCGGGAGCTCAGCTACGGGGATTTCGCGCCCGGCATCGAGTTCTCCGCCCGGGTGGCGCCGCAGCTCATCGGCCTGGGTCTGCTCGCGGCCGTGCCGGAGGCGGACGTCCGCGTCCTCTCCGACCCCGACGACGCCGACGGCGACGGCATCAGCGGCCGGGCCAACAGCGTCCACGATCCCATCGTCGACGCCGCGCGCCTTGGCCGGTTCGGCCCCAAGGCCGGCACGGCTTCCCTGCTGCACCAGGCCGTCAACGCCTACCAGGCCGACATGGGCGTCACCAGCCGCTTCGCGCCGGAGGAGGCCTGCGCACCGAGGCAGGCGAGCTGCCGGGCGGCGGCGCTCCTGGAGGACGACGCCCACCCCGGCGGCGTGGACATTCCAGACGTGCAGCTGGCGCTGGTGGAGTTCTATCTGCGCCTGCTGGCGGTGCCGCAGCGCCGTGGCTTCGACGAAGCCAGCGAGACTTGGGACGGCGACGTGCTGCGCGGCAGAACGCTGTTCTTCGAGACCGGCTGCGGCACTTGCCACCAGTACCGCCACACCACCGGCACCGCTGCTGGCAGCGTCCTCGGGCTGGTGGAGCTGAACACGCTGGCGCCCGATGCGCCGCCCATCGACGTGCTCTCCGATCAGACCATCTTCCCCTACACGGATCTGCTGCTGCACGACATGGGCGGCGCCTGCGAGCCGGTGCGCCGCGAAGCCCTGGACGGCGGCGTCTGTCCGGCCAACGACAACTGCGTGTGGGCGCTGCGCTGCACCGGGCTGGCGGACGGCAAGGCCGAGCACCTCGCCTCCGCCAGCGAATGGCGCACGGCGCCGCTGTGGGGGCTTGGGCTGGCGACGACGGTGAACAAGCGCGCCACCTACCTGCACGACGGCCGCGCCCGCACCATCGCCGAGGCGGTTCTGTGGCACGGCGGCGAAGCCGAACGCAGCCGCGACGCCTTTGTTGCCATGCCGGCGGCGGATCGCGAAGCGCTGCTGGCGTTCCTGGAGTCATTGTAGATGCGCGGCGCTGGGCGCGACGGCTGGGGCGAAGCGCGGGCCCTGGGCGCCGGCTGCCTGCTGGCGCTCTCCGGCTGCGGTTCTCCCCCGGCGGAATACGCCGCGGCGGGACACGCCGCGGCGGCAGACGCCGCGTTGCCGGCCCCCGGCGGCATATGGACGCGGAGCCGGCAGCCGCCCAACTCCCTCGTGGCGCCGGCGGCGCACCTGGACGCGGATGCGCGGCTGGCCTTCTACAGCGGCTTTTCGTTCTTTCGCTCGCCGTGGGTGGCGGCGCCGGCGTCCACCACGGCCCGGGACGGCCTGGGGCCGCTCTTCAACTCCCACTCCTGCGAGGGCTGCCACCGAGGCGGCGGGCGCGGCAAGTCCCTGCTCGACGACCCGCACAGCCTCGCCACCGTGGTGCGGGTGAGCGTGCGCGGCAACGACGGGGGCACCGGGCCGCACCCGCGCTACGGGCGACAGTTCCAAACCCAGGCCACCTACGCCGGCGGCGCCGAGGCCAGCATCACGATGCAGGCAGTGGCGGTCGGAGAATCCCTGCGGGCGCCTCGGCTGCGGGTCGAAACCCAGGCCGGGGAGCCCCAGAGCGACTGGCTGCTCTCCGCCCGCGTGGCCCCGCCGCTCGTCGGCATGGGGCTGCTCGAGTCCATCCCGGATGCCAGCCTGCTGGCCAACGCCGATGCCGAGGACCGCGACGGCGACGGCATCTCCGGGCGCCCCCACTGGCGGCGCGCCGGCGCCGATCCCGCGCTTGGCCGTTTCGGCTGGAAAGCGCTGCATCCGAGCGTGGAGGCGCAGACCGGCGCCGCCTTCAGGGACGACGTCGGCATCACCAACCCGCAGTTTCCGGAAACGGTCTGTACCACCTTGCAGACGGCGTGCCGGCGCCAGCCCAACGGCAACGATCCCGAAACCGGCGTGGAAATACCGCCGCAGCTGTTCGACCTCGTGGTGGCCTTCGTCTCCCACATCCCGCCGCCGAAGGCGGGGCCGCTGACGCCGGCGGTGCGAGAAGGCCGGGAGGCGTTTGCCGAGGTCGGCTGCGTCGGCTGCCACGTGCCGGCCTACGACACGGCGTTCGGTCGCATCTGGCCCTACACGGACCTGCTGCTGCACGACATGGGCGAGGGTCTGGCGGACGGCCGGCCGGAGGGGGACGCCACTGGCCGGGAGTGGCGGACGCCGCCGCTGTGGGGCCTCGGCACGATGGCCAAGGTCGCCGGACACCGTACGCTGCTGCACGACGGGCGGGCCCGCAACGTCGACGAGGCCATTCGCTGGCACGGCGGCGAAGCGGCCGAAGCCAGGCGCCGCTACGAGATGTTGGAAGGTGCGCGCCGCAGAGCGTTGCGGGCCTTCGTGAACGCCATCTGAACGCTTGGGGAGAATCGTGAAGGCGCGCGCTCTGTGGCTTGTTCCCGCAATAGCCTTGGGCATGGTCGCCGTTCGGGGCGAGGACGCGACCAGCAGCGCGAACGATGCGGCACCGCAGGTTGGCGATGCCGCCGCCAGCGTGGCTGCGGAGGGGACCGAGGCCGAAGCGCTCCGCAGTTTCTGGCTGCGCTGGCTGCCGGCGCTGCTGGCCCAGCGGCGCGATCCGCCTCGGCCCACGCCGCCGCCCGCCCGGCCAGCCTCCCTGGGCGCCGTTGGCACCAAGGCGGAGGAGCAAGCGCGCTTCTTCGAAGCCGTCGGCGCCGAGCTGCTGGCCCCCGGCTACGCCGCGTTCGCCGCCGCTGCCAGCGCACTGGCGCAAGCCGCCCACGACTACTGCACGCCGCCAGGGGGCGGGACGCTGTCGGCGCTGCCCCGTGGCTGGCGGCGGACCATGACCGCCTGGCAGCGCGTGCAGCACCTGCGCGCCGGCCCGGTGGAGGAGGACAACCGCCGACTGCGCATCCACTGGTTCCCGGACGCCAGCCGGGCCGTGCAGCGCAACCTGGACGCCCTGCTCGACGGTTCGCGGCCGATCACCGAGGAAGTCGTGCGCAACAGCCCTACGGGCACGCAGGGCCTGCCGGCTCTGGAACGCCTGATCTTCGAAGGCGATGCCCTGGCGGTCGGTTCCAGACGCTGCGAGGCCGCCGCCGCCATTGCCGACAACGTGCATGCGATGGCCAGGGACATCGCCGCGCCGTGGCAGGAGGGCGGCGCCATGATCGATGCCTTCGTCAACGGCACCGACCCGTTCCTGGATCTGGACGACGTGCTGGTCGCTATCCTGGAGTCCATTGCGGTGCAGGCGGAGTTCGTCTCCGACCAGAAGATCGCCCGCGGCCTGCGGGCCGGGAACGCGAGCCTTCTCGAATCCCCGTTCGCGACCCACTCCAAGGAGAACGTCGCAGCGAACCTCGGCGCACTGGCGGATCTCATCGACCACGAGCACGGCGGCGTCTACCGCCTGCGGGACTACCTGCTCCGGGCCCACGACGAAGCGGCTGTCGGGGACCAACTTGCCGCCGCTGCCGCGGAGGCGCAGGCGCGTCTCGCGGCCATGGCCGGCAGCTTCGAGGACATCGTGAACGGCGGGGCCGCGGGAGACCTCGAGGGCTTGCGGGTGGACTTCCAGAGGCTCTCGAACCTCGGCGTCGAAGCCGCCGTGGCCGCTGGCGTGAACTTGGGCTTCAACAGCGAGGACGGGGACTGAGATGGCCTGGTCCCGCCGCGGCGTCCTGGCCGCCGGCGTGGCCGGCGCTGGCGCTCTGTGGGCGCGGGGCACGCCAAGCGCCAGCGCCGTGCCCCGGCCGCCGGGGCCCCTCGCGTTCGTCGGCGCCGCCACCACCATCGACGGCCGCCACTGGGCGCTCGGCGTCGACGACGCCGGGCAGGAGCGCTTCCGCCTGCCGCTGCCAACGCGGGGGCATCAGTTCGCCGTCTCTCCCGACGGCGCCTCGCTGTTCGCGGCGCCGAGGCGCCCCGGCACCACGGCTCTCGTCCTCGATCTCGCCGCGGCCCGCATCGCCGCGGCCTGCCACGCCGCGCCGGGTCGACACTTCTTCGGACATGCGGCGTTCAGCGCGGACGGCGCCAGCCTGTTCACCACCGAGAACGACTACGACCGCGGCCGCGGCGTGGTCGTGGTGCGGGAGACCCGGACGTTCGCGGTGGTCCAGGAGTTCGACAGTGGCGGCATCGGTCCCCACGAACTGGCCTGGCTGCCGGACGGGCGCACATTGGCAGTCGCCAACGGCGGCATACTGACGCACCCCAGCCAGCCCCGAAAGAAGCTGAACCTCGGCGCCATGCGGCCCAACCTCGCCTTCCTGGACGCCGCTTCCGGCAGGCTGCTCGGCGAAGCGCCGGCGCTGGACAACCGCGCCAGCATTCGCCATCTGGCGGTGACCGACATCGGCGAGGTGGTGGTGGGCATGCAGTACGAGGGGCCCGCCGAGGACACCGTGCCGCTAGTGGCCGTCCATCGCGGAACCGGCGTTCTCGAACCCCTCGAGGCGCCGCCCTTTCGCCTGGCGGCCATGCGGCAGTACACCGCCAGCGTGGCCGTGGACGGCGCGACGGGCCGGGCCGCAGCGACCTGCCCGCGAGGCAACCGGGTGACCTTCTGGAGCGTCCCAGAGGGGCGGCACATCGGCCAGCAGCGCCTCGGCGACGCCGGCGGGGTGGCCTTCGACGCCAAAGCGCATGCCTTCGTCGCCACCAACGGGCGCGGCGTCTTCGCCCGCTTCGACGCCGAGACGTTGCAGCTTCAGGGCGCCTCGGTGGCGCGTCTCGCCGGCGTCCAGTGGGACAACCACCTCGCCGCGGTCGACGCCGCGAGAGCGCTCGCGAACGCCGCGAGAGCGCTCGCGAATTCCGGAGAGAGCCAGCGAAGCGCCGCAGCATCTCCGCCCTCGGGCGCGGCGAACCTCAGCTCCACTTGATCTGCCCGTCGTCCCGTCTGGGATACAGGCGGTCGATGAGCATCACGATGGGCAGCAGCAGGAGCAGCAGCACCAGCCGCCCGTCGCTCAAGTACAGGTTCGGCGAAACGGGGAAGGCGATGGTCTTCTCCAGCGCCGCGAGCTTGAAGGGGTGCCGGTCGCCGAACTCCGGGTTCAAGGCGATCTCCATGAGATCCCGGCGGCTGCGGTAGCGAACGAGGGCGGCCTCCGTCCACTGCCCGGCGTGCGGATGGTCCTCGAAGCCGGCGAGGTCCATGGCGCCGAACACGGCGCTGCCGGCGAACACCGGATGGCTGGCGCGGCTGAACATGGCCGGATACATGTAGGCCATGTAGCGGTCCAGGAGCTCCGACGCGGACCCCCCCGGCGGGACGCCGGGCGCCGGCGGCGGATTGTCCGCCAGGTGCAGCACGTTCACCATCAGGAACTGCCGGCCGTCGTCCTCCGCCATGAAGCGACGGAGGTTGGCGATCCGTTCCGGCGTGCCGCCGCTGTCGCGCATGGCCGCGGCGAACTCCGCGACTTCCTCCACATCGAGGGGCCCGCCGGTGTTGGTGTACCACCAGCAGAACACGGCGTACACCGCCAGGCCGGCAAGCCAAAGCCAGCGGCGCTTCACGGTGGCGGCCCGGACGTCATGCGGGCTACCCTACGCGCCCGAGGGCAAGGCTGTCTAGCCCGTGCGTCCGGCTCGCCTCTGGCAAGGTGCGGCACCCAAGCCTTGCTGCCAGATGCGGGAGCAGGTGAAGCTCCCTGGGCAGCCTCGGCCCACGGCTCGACACGTCGAGTCGGACGAGTCGGACTTGGCCTTGAACTGTCCACTAGGCGTGGTATTGTCTGCCGCCCTTGAGGCCGCCTGCACCCGGCAGCGCACATGCGAGAGAGAGCGACCAACACTCGCCAAGTGGCCGCCGCGCTCCCACCGCCTGCGGCCGCACTGAGTTCCAAGGCTGGCTCCGACCGCACATCGAATGGCGGCACGACCACCGATCTCGAAGATGCCCATGAGTGCAACCAGCCGCAGTTCCTACCCATCGGTATGACGAGAACTTGCCAATGCAAGGCGAACCACATCTGCTGTCTCACCGCGAAGGAGTGGTTGAAGAACCAACTGGGCGTCTGGCGGTTTACCTACGAGAAGCGCGATGTCCGAGACAAGTCCGTTCATCCGGCCACGTATCCCATAGCTCTTCCCCGCCGGCTGATCGAGCAGTTCACGCATCAAGGAGAGCTTGTTCTGGACCCCTTCGTTGGCAGCGGCACGACGCTTGTCGCTGCCCAAGACGCCAACCGCAACGCCGTTGGCTTCGACCTCTCGGCCAACTATGTCGAGCTATCCACTCGACGCGTTAAGGACAACCTTGGACTACTCTCCGACGCAACACAGGTTGCTGTTCGCGCAGACGCTCACTCCATCCCTCAGTACATTCGCCCTGAGAGCGTCAGTCTAGTCGTCACATCGCCACCGTATGCGAACCTACTGAACCGAAAGAGAAAGAACAAGTCCCGCAGAGATCGAAAGAACGATCAATTCGGGAAAGTGGAACAGTACTCCCAAGACGCTCGGGACCTTGGCGCGATGCCCCTAGATCGCTATACGACGAGCATGGGGGATATCTTCTCAGCACTCCTCCCGCTTCTCCATCCGAAGGCCCACTGCGTCGTCAACGTGCCAGACATGTGGTGGGAGAACGAACGGATTACCATCCACCTCTCCTTGATCGAAGAACTTCGCCGCCGAGGATACGAACTCAGGAACATCATCATTTGGGATCGCACTAACATCGTGAATCGTATTGGCATATTCGGATGGCCCAGCAACTATATAACAATGGGTGTCACATTCGAATATCTATTGGACTTCTGGAAGCCTGCGTGAAGATATTCACGAAGAACTCGTTGAAGGCGGACTGCGCGACATTCGTCCCGAGAATGGATCGAGACGCAACGCAGCGGCGCGACCGCCAAGTGCGGCGCCTGCACCGCCCAAGCATCCCAGTTGGGCCGACGTTCAACCGATGCCGGTACCGCTTGAACTCCTCTCCTGCGACTCCTGCGACTCCTGCGAGACGGCCTTGGCAGCTCGGCGGCGACAGTCGAAGTCGCCGTACACCACCTGCTCCTCGTGGTCGAATCGCTTGAAAAACGCCCGGCCGCGAATCGCCGTCGCCGTCTGCGCGATCACGACAGCATTCGTTGCGGGGTCCACGGCGAACGTCATCTCGAAGCGGAACTCCTTCACCCTTGCGACCGGCGCGGGCCAGAACGGCTCTTCGAGGGCGAGCACCAGGCGTTGCGGCCGCAGGCCGGGCTTGCCGACCACCAGCGTGCCCCGCAAGTTTTCCTCCATGGTCTCTGCCGGCTCGCCCTCCTCCGGCGGCGGGGAGAAGTCGAAGGCCACGGTGTCCGCGTTCTCCTGCGAGACGCGCAGGTCCAAGGCCGCGAATTCCCTCAGGTCCATAACGACGTTGGCGAAGTTCAAGACGCTGCCGCCCTCGTCGGCACTGCTCCCCGTCCCCGCCTCCGCTTCGTGGCGCTCGGTGCGCGTCTCGCCCGGGTGCTCGGAATCCGTGGTCGTGGTGGTATAGCTGCATGCCACGTCCTCCGCCGGCGGGTTCGCGGCCAGCACCGCGGCAAACCGGGCGTCGTCCTGGCCGACGGCCGGCAGCGCCGCGCAAACGGCAAGACACAGGCCGCCGAAACGGGGCACGGCGACAGGGCTGGATCGGCGCATCTCGGACGCTCCACGGCAACGCGCTGGCGGGTTGGGTAATGTAGCAGCCTGCGCCCTGTTGGACCCCGACGCCCATGAAGCTCCTCATCGCCAACCGTGGCGAAATCGCCGTTCGCATCGCCCGCGCCGCCGCCGAACTGGAGATCCCCACGGTGGCCATTCATGCCAGGGAGGACGAGCGGTCCCTCCACGTGCGGCAGGCGGACGAGGCGGTCGAAGTGCCGGGCGCCGGCGCCCGCGCCTATCTCGATATCGCCGAAGTGGCGAAGGCCGGCAAGGCGGCCGGCTGCGACGCCGTACACCCGGGCTACGGCTTTCTGAGCGAAAACGCGGACTTCGCCAGCGCCTGCGACAGCGCCGGCATGGCCTTCGTGGGGCCGCCCCCGGAAGCGCTGGCGCTGTTCGGCGACAAGACGAAGGCACGGCGCCTGGCGGTGGCGCAAGGCGTACCGGTGACCGCCGGGTTGTCGGAGCCGGTGGACGCCGCTGCCGCCGAGCGCTTCTTCGCCACGCTGCCGAGCGGTGCGGCGATGCTGTTCAAGGCGGCCGGCGGTGGCGGCGGACGCGGCATGCGCATCGTGTACGCCGCGGACGAAATCGGCCCGGCCCTAGCTCGCGCCCAATCGGAAGCGCAAGCGGCCTTTGGCGTGGCGGACGTGTACGTGGAGCAGTTCCTGCCGAACGCCCGCCACGTGGAGATCCAGATCGCCGCGGACGCCCAGGGCGGCTGCTGCCACTTCGGGGATCGGGACTGCACCCTGCAACGCCGCCACCAGAAGCTCGTCGAGGTGGCGCCGGCCCCGTCGCTTGCGCCGGCGGTGCGCGACGGCATGGCGGCGGCGGCCTTGGCCCTCGCCAGGGCGGCGAACTACAGGAGCCTCGGCACCTTCGAGTTCCTGGTGACCGGGCAGGCGCCCATGCAGCAGTTCTGGTTCATCGAAGCCAACGCCCGGCTGCAGGTGGAGCACACGGTTACCGAAGAGATCATGGGCGTGGATCTGGTGCAGCTGCAGCTGCGCCTGGCCCAAGGCAAGACCTTGGCGGAGCTTGGCATGGCGGTGCCGCCGGCGCCCCGGGGCTACGCGGTGCAGGCGCGGGTGAACATGGAGACCATGACCGCCGCCGGCGATGCGCTGCCGGCCAGCGGCGTTCTCGCCGCATTCGACCCGCCCACCGGCCCCGGCATTCGCACCGACACCTTCGGCTACGCCGGCTACGCCACCAGCACCGCGTTCGACTCGCTGCTGGCGAAGGTGATCGTCAGGAGCGACGTCTCCTTTGCCGCCGCGGTGCGCAAGGCCCGGCGGGCGCTCGCCGGCTTCCGCATCGACGGCGTCGCCACCAACATCCCGTTCCTGCGGGCGCTGATGGCCCGGGCCCTCGCTTCGCCGGCGGTCCACACCCGCTTCGTGGACGACAACATGGCGGCCCTGGTCGAAGCTGCCGCGACTGACGCGGACCCGCCCCGCTTTTTCGTCCCCGACAGCGCGGGCACCGCGGTCGACGGCTCGCCGCGGCAGGCCGGCGTGAAGCTCGACAGCAAGGATCCGCTGGCAGTGCTCGAACACGGCAAGTCCGGCGCGGTCGCCGCGCCAAGCGCCGAACCGTCGCCGGTTGCGGAGGGGCAGGCGGCGGTGGTGGCGCCCATGCAGGGCACGGTGGCCAGCGTGGAGGCAGCGCCGGGCCAGGAAGTGGCGGCCGGGGATCTGCTGCTGGTGATGGAAGCCATGAAGATGGAACACGAGATTCGGGCGCCGGCCAGCGGCGTCGTCGCCGAGCTTGCGGTGGCGGCCGGAGACACGGTGTGGGAGGGCCACCTGCTGGGCGTCATCGACGAACGGGAAGTGGCAGTAGCGGACAGCAGCGGCGATGCCGCCATCGATCTCGAGGCGGTGCGCCCGGACCTGGCGGAAGTCCACGCCCGGCATGCCGCGACGCTGGACGCCGCCCGCCCGGACGCCGTGGCCAAGCGCCGTCGCACCGAGCAGCGCACGGCCCGGGAGAACGTGGACGACATCTGCGACCCCGGCACCTTCGTGGAACACGGCCAGCTGGTGCTTACGCCAGGCACCGGCCTGCCCCTCGAAGAGACGATTCGCAAGTTCCCCACGGACGGCATGGTGACCGGCGTCGGCGGCATCAACGGCCAGCTGTTCGGCGCCGAACGCAGCCGCTGCGTGGTGATGGCCTACGACTACACCGTGCTCGCCGGCACCCAGGGCGCCATCAACCATCCGAAGACGGACCGCATGTTGGAGCTGGCCGAGAAGTGGCGCATCCCCGTGGTGCTGTTCGCGGAGGGCGGCGGCGGACGCGCCGGCACCGGCGGCCGTCGCCAGGGCGCGCGCCCTCGTCCGGCGCCGGCCGAAGCGGCCAGGCCCGTGGCTCGCTTCGACGCCCCCAGCCGGCCGCTGGACACGCCGACCTTCGCCTCCATGGGCCGCCTCTCCGGCCTCGTGCCGATGGTGGGCATCACCTCCCGCTACTGCTTCGCCGGCAACGCTTCGCTGCTTGGCTGCTGCGACGTGATCATCGCCACCCGCAACGCCAACATCGGCATGGGCGGTCCGGCGCTCATCGAAGGCGGCGGCCTCGGCGTGTTTCGCCCGGAGGAGATCGGCCCCTTGAGCGTGCAGGCCGCCAGCGGCGTGGTCGACGTGGCGGTCGCCGACGAAGCGGAAGCCGTAGCGGCGGCCAAGCAGTATCTCGGCTACTTCCAGGGACGCCTGCGGGAGTGGGACTGCGCGGACCAGCGCCACTTGCGCAACGCCGTGCCGGAGAACCGGCTGCGGGTGTACGACGTGCGGGCGGTGATCCGAACCCTCGCGGACACCGGCTCGGTGCTGGAACTGCGGCCGAAGTTCGGCCTCGGCATGGTGACGGCGTTCATCCGCGTGGCCGGCCGCGCCATCGGCGTGCTGGCCAACAATCCGCAGCATCTCTCCGGCGCCATCGACAGCGACGGTTCCGACAAGGCCGCCCGCTTCCTGCAGCTGTGCGACGCCTTCGACATGCCGGTGCTGGTGCTGTGCGACACCCCCGGCATGATGGTGGGGCCGGAAGTCGAGAAGACGGCGCTGGTGCGCCATTGCAGCCGGCTGTTCGTGACCGGCGCCAATCTCACCGTGCCGCACGTGACCATCGTGCTGCGCAAGGCATACGGGCTGGGCGCCCAGGCGATGGCCGGCGGCAGCTTCAAGGAGCCCTTCGCGGCAGTGGCGTGGCCCACCGGCGAGTTCGGCGGCATGGGCCTCGAAGGCCAGGTGAAGCTGGGGTTTCGCAACGAACTCGCGGCCATCGACGACGCGGACCAACGCGTCGCCCGCTACGAAGCCCTGGTGGCCGCCGCCTACGAACGCGGCAAGGCGCTGAACGCTGGCATGTCCTTCCAGGTGGACGACGTGATCGACCCGGCGGATTCGCGCCGCTGGATAGCCGCGGCGCTCGATGCGGCGCCGCCGCCAGCGGCCCGGCAAGGCAAGAAGCGGCGCAACGTGGACACCTGGTGAGGCAGGGTTCGCTATGATGGACGCAATGGCCCTCCACCCGACAGACCTTCGCGTCCGCGACTTCGCAGCGGCGGCTCGGGCGCAGCGGCACGACGGGGGCCGGGGCGACACGCCGGTTGGACGCGGACGATCCTGGCCGCGATGATCGCCGCATCCAGCCCGCTGCGCCGGCGCCATCCGCGATGAGCGAACGACGCTCGCCAGCATGACGGACAGCGACAGGCCGCTCATCGGCATCGTCGACGAGGTGGGCGGCGCGGTGGATCTGGCGGCCTACGAGGCCAGGGGCGGCTACGCCGGCGCACGGCAGGCGCTCGGCAGCCTGTCGCCCGACGAGCTCATCGACTTGGTGAAGGAGGCCAACCTTCGGGGGCGGGGCGGCGCCGGCTTCTCCACCGGCATGAAGTGGAGCTTCGTGCCGCCGCCGGACGGCGGCGCCAGGTACCTGGTGTGCAATGCGGACGAAATGGAGCCGGGCACGTTCAAGGACCGCTATCTGCTGGAGAACAACCCGCACCTTCTGGTGGAAGGCATGATCATCGGCGCCTGGGCCATCCAGGCCACCGTCGGCTACGTCTTCATGCGCGGCGAATACCACCAGCCCTACAGCCAGCTGCGGCAGGCCATCGACGACGCCCGTGCCAAGGGCTATCTGGGCCGCAACGTGTTCGGCAGCGGCTTCGACTTCGAGCTGCGCATCCATCGCAGCGCCGGGCGCTACATCTGCGGCGAGGAGACGGCACTGCTGAACGCCCTTGAAGGCAAACGCGCCCAGCCCCGCCAGAAGCCGCCGTTCCCGCCGGCCAGCGGCGCCTGGGGACGGCCCACCATCGTCAACAACGTGGAGACCTTCTGCAACGTGCCGGCTATCGTGCGCAACGGCGCCGAGTGGTACCAGGACCTCGGCCGAGGCGAGGACGCCGGCACCAAGCTCTACGGCGTTTCCGGCCGCGTGAAGCGCCCGGGGCTGTGGGAGCTGCCCATCGGCACCACCATCCGCGAGATCGTCGACGTCCACGCCGGCGGCATGCAGGACGGCTACCAGCTGCGCGGCCTGCTGCCCGGCGGCGCCTCCACGGACTTCCTGGTCGCCGAGCATCTGGATCTCGCCATGGACTACGGCACCATCCAGGCCGCCGGCAGCCGCATGGGCACCGGCACCATGATCCTGATGGACGACTCGATCTGTCCGGTGGACATGTGCCGCAACCTGGAGCACTTCTTCGCCCAGGAGTCCTGCGGCTTCTGCACGCCGTGCCGCGAAGGCCTGCCGTGGGTGGAGCAGCTGCTGACGGACATCGAGGAAGGCCGCGGCAAGGATGGCGACCTGGATATTCTGGACCGCAACGCCATGTTCATCGGCGGCGTCACCAACACCTTCTGTCTGCACGCCCCCGGCGCCATCGAGCCGCTGGCGAGCGCCCTGAAGTACTTCCGCGAGGACTTCGAGGAACACATCCGCACTGGCGTCTGCCGCTATCGGCGCTAGATAGGGCAGCCGCCAGTCCGAGTCGCGCCCTCTTCGGCCGTCCGCGGCCGCCAGTTCGACAAGCCGGTAGGCATTGCGCTTGCGCCGGCTGGCAACGAAGGGGTAGACTGTCTTCTCCCAGACGCGCCAAGCAGACTGTTCAAGTGCGGCGTTGAGGCTGTCGACCAGCTTGCCGCCGAGCGCCGTAGCGGTACGCCTCCCCTGGCAAGTCGAGGGCCATCGAGCCTCAGCCCGACCGCTGCGTCCGCCTCTCGGCCTTCGCTCGATGCAGTCGCTTCTCGAACTCGTGGCGCAGCTTGTTCAAGCTGGCGAGGAACATGCCGTCGACTTGCGGCATCGTCGACTTGGCCAGTGCGCTCTCGTCTTCCTCGCACATGCCAAGCACACGGTGCAGTTCAGCCTCTAGAGCCGAGATCTCGGTTGGAAAATTCACAGCGTAATGAACGGGCACCCTTCGGGTTCGCTGATCCGGGTTGTTGGAGAACAACCTGCGGAAGTACTTGTGGCGCTGTGGATTCGCGCTCTCGACGATGTAGAAGTCCACCTGCCATCGGTGCCGAACATAAGGTCTGCCGTCCGCCGCAGCGTAGTGGAGCAGAAGTCGCCGTGGCCCTTCCCGCAGTGCCGCCAAGGCGCAGAGTAGCACCTTGACGCCATCTGGGCGCCGGAATCTGCCGCCCCGCGTTGGCATCGCCCCCGCTCGCTCTGGCGAGGTGCCCGTTGCGACTCGAGGGCGCTTGGTCGCTTGAAATGCCGCGCCGCTTGGCGGATTCTTGCGCCGTTGGGCGTTGGCGCGCGTGTCGGCGGCCCGAAGGGGATGGCGGGAGCAGAGGGAGGCGATGGCGGCATTGGAGGCGTTCCGCGACGAGACGCGGGCTTGGCTGGAAGAGTTCTGCCCGCCGGGGGTCCGGCCAGGCGGCGGCGGTTCCGGCGACGATCATCGCCTGTGGCGCGAGCGGCTGATAGAGAAAGGCTGGTCGGCGCCTACCTGGCCCGCCGAGTACGGCGGCGGCGGCCTCGACAACGAACAGTACATCGTGCTCATCCAGGAGCTGCGGCGGGCCCGGGCGCCGGTGCCCTTCGGCGGCATGGGGCTGTCGCTGATCGGGCCGACGCTGCTGGAACTCGGCACGGAGGACCAGAAGCGCCGCCACCTGCCGCCCATCGTGCGGGGCGAGATCGCCTGGTGCCAGGGCTACAGCGAACCGAGTTCCGGCTCGGATCTGGCAAGCCTCCGCACCCGGGCGGTGGACAACGGCGACCACTTCGTCATCAACGGCCAGAAGATCTGGACCTCCGGGGCCCAGGTGGCGGACTGGATGTTCGCCCTGGTGCGCACGGACCCGGACGTGCCCAAGCACGAAGGCATCAGCTTCGTGCTGCTCACCATGCGCCAGCCCGGCGTGACCGTGAAGCCCATCCGCCTGCTGAGCGGCAATTCGCCGTTCTGCGAGACGTTCTTCGACAACGCCGTCGCCCAGAAGGCGGATCTGATCGGCGAGCTCAACAAGGGCTGGACCGTGGGCAAGCGGCTGCTGCAGTTCGAGCGCGGCAGCATGGCGACGCTGGTGGGCGGCGCGGCGGCGAAGGAAGCCGGCCCCACCCTCGAAGGCGAAGCCAAGCGGTTCGCCGGCGAACGCGACGGGCGCATCGCGGACGCGGCGCTGCGGCAGCGCGTCATCGACCACAACATCAACGACCACGCCTTCCGGCTCACCCAGCGCCGCACCGTGGAGGAGGCCAAGGACGGGCGCACGCCGGGGCCCGCCACTTCCATCTTCAAGACCTACGGCACCGAGTTGCAGCAAGGCAAGTCGTCGTTGTTCGTCGAGATGCGCGGCACCCAGGGCCTCGGCTGGGAAGGCCCCGGCTTCACCCCGCGGGAGATCGAGGACACCCGGGCTTTCCTCGCCAACCGCGCCGCCTCCATCTACAGCGGCAGCAACGAGATCCAGCGCAACATCATCGCCAAGCGGGTGCTGGGCCTGCCGGACTGAGGGCAGGCCGACCCCACGCCAGAACGTCGGAGAGAACGTCGCCATGCTGAGATTCGCCGAAGAGGTCATGCTGCTGCTGCTGAACGACGACGACGGCAAGTTCGCCAAGGTGCAGGACTGGTCCCTCAGCTACGCGCTCGCCGGCGGCGTGCTGATGGACCTGGCGCTGGAGCACCGCATCGACACGGACCTCGAAGAGCTGGTGCTGCTGGACGCCGCGCCCCTCGGCGACAGCCTGCTGGACCCGACTCTGGCCGACATCGCCCACGCCGATGCGCGGCACAACGCCCGCTACTGGGTGGAACGCACCGCTGGCCGCAGCGACGACATTCGCGAAGAAGCGCTTGCCCGGCTGGTCGCCAAGGGCATTCTGGAGCAGCGCGAGGACAGCTTCCTGTGGGTGTTTAAGTCCCGCCGCTATCCGCTGATCGACGGCGAGGTGGAGCGGGAGGTGAAGCTGCGCATCATGGGCGTGCTGTTCAGCGACGAGATTCCCCACCCCAGGGACGTAGTGGTGATCTGTCTGGCGGACGCCTGCGGCATCTTCCGCCAGCTGCTTTCCAAGCGCGAAGCGGAACGCGCCGCGGCGCGCATCGAGCAGGTGCGCAAGTTGGACCTCATCGGCCAGGCCATGGCCCAGGCGATCCGCGAGATCGAGGTGACCCTGGCGCTCCTGCAGCAGCAGCAAGCCTACTGAACCGCTCTGGGCCTCTGGCCCTGTGGCTAGGCTGCTTCAAGGGCGGCGAGGACGATCTCCATGGCCGCCGGGGCGTCGATGCGATAGGCCACCTTGGCGGTGGCGGGCCCTCGGCGGCGGCTTACGCGCTCGTCCACGACCGTCATGCCCCGGGTCAGCTTGCCCTCGGTTTCCACCGACACGGCCCGCGGCTCGGCGTCGATCAGCTGCGGGTGGGTGACTGCCAGCACCGCGCAGGGGTCGTGCAGCGCCGCGGTGCGGCTGCCGGTGAAGGCCTCCATGCGGTCGTGCAGGTGCGTGAACGCCTGCGCCGCCAGCTTGGCCAGCGGCGCCGGCGAACGCCGCAGACGGGCGACGATGGCGTCGTCCGTGCGCAGCTGATGGGTGAGGTTCAGGCCGCTCATCACGATCTCCGCGCCGGACGCGAACACTTGCGCCGCCGCGTGGGGGTCCGCATAGATGTTGAACTCCGCCGCCGGCGTCGCGTTGCCCGGCCCGGCGCTGCCGCCCATCAACGAGATGCCGGCGATGCGGCGCACCCAGGCAGGGTCCCGGTCGATGGCCTGGGCGATGTTGGTGAGCGGGCCGAGCGGCACGATCCACACGTCCGGGGCCGCCGCCTCCAGCAGCCAGTCCACCGCGCTGCCCGGCTCCGGCCGCCGGTCGTGGGGGATGCGATCCACGCCGCCGAGGCCGTTCTCGCCATGGACCGCGGCGGCATGCACCGGTTTGCCGCGCAGCGGCCGCGCGGCGCCCTCGAACACCGGCGTGTCGACGCCGAGGGCCGCCACCACCATCAGCGCGTTGGCGGTGGTGGCCGCCAGCGGCGCGTTGCCGCTCACCGTGGTGACGCCCAGCACCTGGGCGTGGCGGTGCGCCAGCACCAGCGCGATGGCGTCGTCGTGGCCGGGGTCGCAGTCGACGACTAGCCGCGGCATGGCCGCCCGCCGCTGTCGCTGCGCCGCCGGCGAAACGCCATCAGGAAGCCGCTGGCGCCGCGAGGTTGCCGGAACACGGCAGCCCGCGAACGTAGCGCTCCATGTAGGCCCAGTCGGGTCGGCCCTCGGCCGTGCAGGGCAGGCTCAGCGTCTCGCGCCGCAAACGCTTCTGGGCGCGCTTGAGGCCGTAGTTGTAGCGGTACTGTTCCATGTTGAGAACGGTCACCAGGAACATCGCCACCGGCGCCGTCATCCGAAACCGGGGCGTTAGCTTCTCGACGTGATCGGAAGCGGAGAACCGCTTGGCCTGGTAGGTGCAGCAGCCGACGACGGCGCTGTCCACGGCGATGACGCCGCCATCCTCCGTAGCGTGCGAGTAGAAGCCGCCAACGCCGTTGTTGGTGGCTTGCGTGGTGACGTACGGGTGTGCTCCGGAGGAAAGGTATTGCAGTTCTCTCGGCGGCGTCGTGGCGGTTCCGGAGACGTCAAAGAGGTCCGGGAGGTCGAACCGCCGCCAGCTCGAAGGATCGCGCAGCGCCACGCCCTTGCGCGCCGACCTGCCGTTGCTCACGGCCGGCCGCTCTCTGCTGCGAAAGAGAAACGTCGCGTAGTCGTGCAGCGTAGTCTCGAACATCCCGTCGCAAAGCGCCGCGTAGTCCGTCTCCATGTAGGACTCCGGAACCCACTCGTCTTCCGCTCCAAGAGCGACGTTGACGCAGAGCCCCGGCGTGGAGCGGCGATTCAGATAGTGTTCGAGCCAAACCTGCCGTATCGCCTCCCACCGCCCTTCGACGTCCTGCCTTCCGCCGATCTTGCGCTTCTCGAAGCCGTCGTCCTTGAAGTAGCCGAGGAAGACCCTCTTCTCCTTCGGATGCGCCTTGTGCGCGGTGAACACCATCACGCAGGAAACCACGCCGACCTTGGAGTTGAAGAAGAGCTCGTTCGGCATGGAGCACACGGCTTCCAAGGTATGGCGCGACATGAGGTGGCGCTTCAACTCCGCGATCCGCCCCTGCTGCGACAGCGCGGACTGCATCGGCACGATGGCGACGCAGACGCCTCCGGGATGCAGGCAGCGCAGGTTGCACGCCACGAACTCGAGCTCCTCCACGTCCCGCTTCTTGTCCGCCTTGTAAGGCGGGTTGAGCATGCCTACCGTGGGCCTGAGCGCCTTGATCCTCTCTATCACGTCCTCGTCGAAGCAGTCGCCGTGGCCGATGTTCGTCTTGCCGTCCTGGTGGACGAACATGTTGGAGACGGCCAACGGATAGATGCTCGACTGCAACTCCACGCCGTAGATCTGCGAGGTCTTGATGCGACGCTCCACGGCGGCGTTGCCTTTCGCGTCCGCGATCATCTTCTTCATCGCGCCAATCAGAAATCCGCCGGTTCCGGCACAGCTGTCGTAGACGATGGACTTCGCGTTCACGCCTGCAAGATCGGCGAACAGTTCCGTGATGTGCGGCGGCGTCAGGACGATGCCCAGCCCCTTGTCGCTGTTCGCATGGCGCAGGAATTCGACGTACAGGGAACCGAGCACGTCTCGGTATTCGTGCGTCTTGCGGAACGAGTTCACGTGCTGGTCGATGCCGCCGATGATCTCCTTGAGCTCGCCGGGCTTGGTGGCGAGCACCGCCGAGGTCCGGAGAAAGCCGAACGCCTGCCTGACGACGGCGAGCCTCGGGCCGTCCACGCCGGCATCGCGCAGGCTCTCCAACGCGGCGTCGACGGTCATCCTGGCGAGAACCGCCGGTTCGCTCTCCGCAAGGTAGGCGCGCTTGAACGATGGACGCTCGAGGGCGATGAGTATGGCGCTGATGAGCAGAGCGCGATCGCCCTCCGCCACCTTGTCGATGTGCAGCGTGTCGTTGAGTGCCTTGATGAACACCTGCAGCAACGCGAAGTCCTGGCGGTACTTCGCGTCGTCGTTGCGGTAGCCATCGACGTACTCCTCGGGCGTCAGCAGTTCGTCGCCGAAGATCTCCCGGGCGGTGCGCTGGGACCGCAAGTGCAGGAAGTGGGATGCGCGAAAGCGCTCCGGCGTGCCGCTGACGGCTATCGCCAGCACGTCGAACCCCCGGCTCAGGTGCGAAGCGTAGTAGAGGGCGCCGTCCACCGCGTAGTCGGCGTACGCGTCGCGTTCGGCGCTCTCGTGCCTGGACGCCTGCGCTTTGCACTCGACCACCGCAAGCAGCTCGGGTTCGTCCCGGAAGTGCAGAACGAAGTCCGGCCGGCCAGGCCCGGCGCCGGACTTGGACGCGGTTCGAAGCAGCTTTGCTATTCGAGGGGACTCCGATCCCTGCTCTTCGATGGTGGCCTTTTCGGGGAAGGCGCTGAAGTGCCGGCGGACGACGGCTTCCGTCTGTCGTTCGTTGGGCATGGGGAGCTTCAGGCGCGTCGTCCGCTGGCGCGACGCCGAGGAGCGTAGCACGGGCTGCCGCCGCGGCGGATTGGTGCTGTGGTTGACGGCCGCAGTCGCCATTCCGAGCCTCCTCATGTCCGTGCTGTCATTGTATACAGCCATGCGCTCGCGTCAACGCGCCAGCGCGGCCCGGAAGTCCGGGTGCGCGATGTCGATGAGGGCGGTGCGGCGCTCGGCTTCCGTGGCGCCGCGCAGCCGGGCGACGCCGAACTCGGTGACGACCATGTCGACGTCCGCCCGGGGCGCCGTCACCCAGCCCACGCGCTCGACGATGCGGGAAACCGTGCCGCCGCGGGCGGTTGCCGTCATGGCCACGATGGCGCGGCCGCCACGGGAGAGGCGGGCGCCGCGCATGAAGTCCACGGCCCCGCCGGTGCCCGAGATCTGGCGGCCGGCGACCACTTCGGCGTTCACCTGGCCGTGCAGGTCCACCTCCACGGCGCCGTTGATGGAGACGAAGTTGTCGACCGCGGCGATGGCGCGGGGATCGTGGGTCAAGTCCGCGCCGGCAAGCTCCAGCGCGGGCAGTTCCGCCGTCCGCGCCAGCGCATCGGCGCTGCCGAGCACCATCGCCGCCACATGGCGATGGCGGCGGTGCGTCTTGGCGGCGCCGGTGACGACGCCGCGGTCGATCAGCGCCAAACCGCCGTCGTCGATGAGGCCGCCGTGCCAACCCAGATCGCTCCTGTCGCCGAGCGCGACCAGCGTCGCGGCCGGAATGGCGCCGATGCCGGTCTGGATGCAGTCGCCGTCCCGGACCAGGTCGGCGACGTGGCGGCCGATGGCTGCCGCCGCGGCGTCCACCGTCGGCGCGGGCGCCGCCAGCGGCGGGCGTTCGCTCTCCACCAGGCGATCCACCATGCGCCGATCCACCCTTGGGGCACCGGCGGGGGCGCGAATGCCGTGGTTGAGTTCCGCCACCACCGTTCGAGCGGAGGCCATCACGGCAGCGTGGAAGTCCGCGTTCGGGCCCAGGCGCAGCTCGCCGTTCCGATCGCGGGCCACTTGCACCAGCGCGACGTCCAGGGGCGTGTCGCGCAGATAGTCGAACACACCGCGCAAGTGCATGGGCAGAAAACGCACCCGGCCGGCCGCGTAGCCGGCGCTCAGCGCCGGGGTCAGGAAGAAGGTCGTCATGGCGGCCTCGGGATGCAGCGCCGAGAAATCCGTGCGGTTGAGGCCCGGCAGCGGAAACTGCAGGAAGGTCACGCCACAGGCGCACTCGGCTGCTTGGCGCAGCCCCGCCACCAGTTCCTGCGGTTCGTTGGCGCTGCCGGTCACGAACACCCGCATCCCTGGCCGAAGCACGGCGCGGAGCGTGGCCGACGCATCGGCGGTGTGGGAAGCTGCCATTGCTGCCTGCCCCGTGCCCGACCGCGGGCAAGCTATCATCTTCGCACCGGCCGACGCCGGCCGTCGGCATTCGCCATGCCAACCACAGGGAGCCCGGGGCAGACGGCCGACGACGTTCGGCGCAACGCGCTCGGCTGGATGTGCGCGCTGATCGCCGTCAACCAGTTCGGTTTCGGCGCCGTGATTCCCGTGCTGCCGCTGTACGCGCAGTCCTTTTCCGTCTCCCAGGCGGCCATCGGCGCCACGGTGGCCGCCTACGGCTTGGCCCGGGTGCTGCTCGGCGTACCGACCGGCGCCTTGGCGGACCGTCTGGGGCGTCGGAGCGCGCTGGCCATCGGCGGCGGCGTCTCCGCCCTCGGCAATCTCTGGTGCGCGGCGGCCGGCAGCTATGCGGAGCTGCTGGCGGCGCGGCTGCTGGCCGGCGCTGGCGCCGGCGTCGTCCTCACCGCCGGCCTCATCGTGCTGGCGGACATCACCACCACGGCCAACCGGGGCCGGGCGATGGCCGTCTACCAAGGGGTGTTCCTGTTCGCGGTCGGCATCGGGCCGTTTCCGGGCGGCTACCTGGCCGAGACGTTCGGGCACGAGACGCCGTTCCTCGTCTACGGCGTGGCCGGCTTCGTGGCCGCGCTGCTGGCGTGGTTCCAGGTGCCGGAGACGCGCCGGCAACCGGCTGCGGCCACCGGCGGCGCGGCTGCGCGCCAGCCGCTCCTGGCGCAACTGCGAACGCTGGCCGCCCACCCCGGGTTCCTGCCGGTGTGCGGCATCGGCTTCGGCAACGCCCTGGCCCGCACCGGCGCCCTGTTCAGCGTGGTGCCGATTCTGGCGGAACAGCGGCTGGCGCTGTCCGCCACCGCCACCGGCTTCGGCCTGGCCCTCGGCAGCGTGCTCGGCCTGGCGGTCACCTACCCCGGCGGGGCGCTCGCGGATCGCTACGGACGCAAGGCCGTGATCGTGCCAGCGACGATCTTCACCGGCGCCGCGATGCTGTGCTTCGCCGGCGCGCCGAACTACGCCGTGTTCCTGCTCGCCTGCGCCGTCTGGGGCGCCGCCAGCGCCGCGGCCGGCGCCACGCCCACGGCCTACGCTGCCGACTCCGCGCCGCCGGGCATGAACGCGGCCGCGATGGGCGCCTATCGCATGCTGAGCGACGCCGGCTACGTGCTCGGCCCGCTGCTGCTCGGCGCGCTGGCGGACTCCGGCGGCATGGACGCGGCGTTCTGGGCTGCCGCGGGCGTGCTGGTCGCCGCCGCGCTGCTGTTCGCCAAGCTGGCGCCGGAGACGTTGCGGCGCTGACGCCGCCGCGCCGCTTGGGCCGCGTCCCATGCATCTGCGCGGGCCTGCGCAGTCGCTATTGCCCAATGCCTGCCAACGGCGTACTTTGGCGGGTTTGACGGCGGGGCGATTCGCATTGGCGACCACCAGGCAACAGGCAGCGAGGCGCGCGAACCCGCAGCGGGCAGCCGGGGCCACCGCGAGACGGACCGCGAACGGCGCTGCCGAAGGGGCGGGGACCGGCGGCGCCCTCACCCGGATCTCGGTGCGCGGCGCCCGCACCCACAACCTCAAGAACATCGACCTGGACATTCCCCGGGACAAGCTGGTGGTGGTTACCGGCCTCTCCGGCTCCGGCAAGTCCTCGCTGGCCTTCGACACGCTCTACGCCGAGGGGCAGCGGCGGTACGTGGAGTCGCTCTCCGCCTACGCGCGGCAGTTCCTGTCCATGATGGAGAAGCCGGACGTCGACCACATCGAGGGCCTGTCGCCGGCGATCTCCATCGAGCAGAAGTCCACGTCGCACAATCCGCGCTCCACGGTGGGCACCATCACCGAGGTGTACGACTACCTGCGGCTGCTGTTCGCCCGGGTCGGCGAGCCGCGCTGCCCGGACCACGGCAAGCCGCTGGCTGCCCAGACCGTGAGCCAGATGGTCGATCAGGTGATGGCGCTGCCGGCCGGCGAGCGCATCATGGTGCTCGCGCCGGTGGTGCGGGAGCGCAAGGGCGAGCACGAGCACGTGTTCTCCGAGCTGATGGCCGGCGGCTTCATCCGCGCCCGCATCGACGGCATCGTCACGGACCTGGACCACCCGCCAGCGCTGGACAAGAACAAGAAGCACACCGTGGAGGCCGTGGTGGACCGGCTGCGGGTGCGGGCCGGGGCCGAACAGCGGCTGGCGGAATCCTTCGAGACGGCGCTGCAGCGCGGCGAGGACATCGCCATCGTCAAGCGCTTGGACCAGGCTGCGGACGCCGCCGGCAGGAAGAAGCCCGCTGCCAAAGGCAAGGCCAGCAAGGCCGCCGCGCAGCCGGAGGACGAAATCACCTTCAGCGCCCGCTTCGCGTGCCCGACCTGCGGCTACAGCATCAGCGAGCTGGAGCCGCGCATGTTCTCCTTCAACAATCCCGCCGGCGCCTGCGAAGCCTGCGACGGGCTGGGCGTGAAGCAGTACTTCGACCCGGCGCTGGTGGTGGCGGAGCCGTCCCTGAACCTGGCCGAAGGCGCCATCCGCGGCTGGGACCGCCGCAACATCTACTACTTCCACATGCTCACCTCGCTGGCGCGGCACTACGGCTTCGACGTCGAACGCCCGTTCGGCAAGCTCACCAGGAAGCAGAAGGACGCCGTGCTGTTCGGCTCCGGCGCCGAACGCATCGACTTCAGCTACGTCAGCGAGCGCGGCGACAAGGTCACCCGCCGCCACCGCTTCGAGGGCGTCATCCCGAACATGGAGCGGCGCTACCGGGAGACCGAGTCCAACGCCGTGCGGGAGAGCTTGCAGAAGTACCTGACGGTGCGCGCCTGCCCAACGTGCGACGGTTCGCGGCTGAAGCAGGCGTCGCGCCACGTGTTCATCGACGACGCGACGCTGCCGGAGCTCACCGGCGGTTCCGTGGAGACGATCCTGGCCCACTTCGAGGCGCTGCGGCTCACCGGCCGCCGCGGCGAAATCGCCGACAAGATCGTCAGCGAGATCCGCGCCCGGCTGCGCTTCCTGGTGGACGTGGGGCTGAACTACCTCACCTTGGACCGCAGCGCGGAAACGCTCTCCGGCGGCGAGGCGCAGCGCATCCGCCTGGCGAGCCAGATCGGCGCCGGGCTGGTGGGCGTGATGTACATTCTGGACGAGCCTTCCATCGGCCTGCACCAGCGCGACAACGCCCGCCTGCTGCGCACCCTCATGCATCTGCGCGACATCGGCAACACCGTGCTGGTGGTGGAACACGACGAAGAGGCCATCCGCAGCGCGGACCACATCATCGACATCGGTCCCGGCGCCGGCGTCCACGGCGGCGAGATCGTGGCCGCGGGGCCGCTCGCGGCCATCAAGCGCTGCAAGCGGTCCATAACCGGCGAGTACCTCTCCGGCCGCAGAACCATCGCCGTGCCCGAGCGGCGCGCGGCGTTCGATCCGGAGCGGGTGCTGCGCCTCGTCTGCGCGCGGGGCAACAACTTGAAGGACGTCACCGTGGAGGTGCCGGCGGGGCTCTTCACCTGCGTCACCGGCGTCTCCGGTTCCGGCAAATCGACGCTGGTGAACCACACCCTCTATCCCATCGCGGCCCGCGCCTTGAACGGAGCGACCACGGTGACTCCGCGCCCCCACGAGGAAGTCCAAGGCCTCGACTTGTTCGACAAGGTGGTGGACATCGACCAGAGCCCCATCGGCCGCACGCCGCGCTCCAATCCGGCCACCTACACCGGGCTGTTCACGCCGATTCGGGAACTGTTCGCGCAGACCCAGGAGGCCCGGGCCCGGGGCTACCGGCCGGGGCGCTTCAGCTTCAACGTCAAGGGCGGCCGCTGCGAGGCCTGCCAGGGCGATGGCGTGATCAAGGTGGAGATGCACTTTCTGCCGGACATCTACGTGCCCTGCGACATCTGCAAGGGCAAGCGCTACAACCGCGAGACCCTCGAAGTGGCCTACAAGGGCCGCAACATCCACCAGGTGCTGGACATGACCATCGAGGAAGCGAGCGCGTTCTTCGACGCCGTGCCGATGCTGAGCCGCAAGCTCGAGACGCTGATGGACGTGGGCCTCTCCTACGTGCGCCTGGGGCAAAGCGCGACGACGCTCTCCGGAGGCGAGGCGCAGCGGGTGAAGCTCTCCCGGGAACTCTCCAAGCGCGGCACCGGCAAGACGCTCTACATCCTGGACGAACCCACCACCGGCCTGCACTTCAAGGACATCCAGCAACTGCTGGACGTGCTGCACCGGCTGCGCGACCAGGGCAACACGGTGGTGGTGATCGAGCACAACCTGGACGTCATCAAGACCGCGGACTGGGTGATCGATCTGGGCCCGGAAGGCGGCGCCGGCGGCGGCGAAGTGGTCGCCGTCGGCACCCCCGAGGAAGTGGCGCGGATGCCCTCCTCCCACACCGGCGCGTTCCTCAAGAAGGCGTTGGCGGCGTAGGCGTACGCACGACCATGTCGCAGACGTCCTGGCTGCTGCGCAACGCCACCTTGGTGAACGAAGGCGGCCAGCGCGAGACCGACCTCGCCATTTCCCAGGGCCGCATCGCCCGCATCGGCCCGGGGCCGAAGCCGGCCGGCGCCACGGAACTCGATCTGAAGGGCGCCTGGCTGCTGCCCGGCATGATCGACGACCAGGTCCACTTCCGGGAACCGGGGCTCGAACACAAGGGTTCGATAGCGACCGACTCCCGGGCGGCGGTGGCCGGCGGCATCACCAGCTACATGGAGATGCCGAACTGCGATCCGCAGACCATCGACGCCGCCCGCCTCGAGGACAAGCACGCCCGGGCCGCCGTGCGATCAAGGGCGAACTACGCCTTCTACCTCGGTGCCACCAACGACAATCTGGAAGCCGTGAAGGCCGTGGACAGAGCCCGGGCCTGCGGCGTAAAGGTGTTCATGGGCGCCTCCACCGGCAACATGCTGGTGGACGACGAACGCACCCTGGAGGGCATCTTCGCCGCCTGCCCGCTGCTCATCGCCACCCACTGCGAAGACACGCCCACCATCGTCGCCAACGAGGCGCGGCTGAAGGCGGAGTACGGCGAAGAGGTGCCGTTCCACGAACATCCGCGCATTCGTTCCGAGGAGGCCTGCCTGCGTTCTTCCAGCCTGGCCGTGGCGCTGGCCAAGCGGCACGGCAGCCGCCTGCACGTGCTGCACCTCACCACGGCCCGGGAGCTCGATCTGTTCGAGCCAGGCCCCCTCGCCGGCAAGCGCATCACCGCCGAGGCCTGCGTCCACCACCTGTTCTTCAACGACACCTGGTATGCGGCCCTCGGCGCCGACATCAAGTGCAACCCCGCGATCAAGACCCGCGCCGACCAGCTGGCCCTCAAGGAAGCGGTGGCGGCGGACCGCATCGACGTGATCGCCACGGACCACGCGCCGCACACCCGCGCCGAGAAGGCCGGCACCTACTTCGAGGCACCCGCCGGCCTGCCGCTGGTGCAGCACGCCCTCTTGAGCCTGGTGGAGCACGTGAAGGCCGGGGAGTTCGCCATCGAGCAGGTGGCGCAGAAGACGGCGCACGCGCCGGCGACGCTGTTCGAGGTGGCCGAACGCGGCTTCCTGCGCGAAGGCTACTGGGCGGATCTGGTGGCGATCGACCCCGACGCGACAACGGTGGTGGACGACGAACCGGTGCATGCCAAGTGCGGCTGGACGCCCTTCCGCGGCTTCACCTTCCGCTCCCGAATTCGGCACACCTTCGTCAACGGCGCTTTGGCCTTCGACCAAGGCCGCTTCGACGAAGACGTGCGCGGGCGGGCGTTGGAGTTCGCGCGGTAGAGGGCTGGCGCGTCGGGCCGTCGCGGAGTTGCTCTAGAGGTGTTCGAGTACGACGCCTACGGGCTGCGCTGGCGCTCGTCCATCGCCCTGCCGTTCGCCGGGCGGAGCAGCGATGGACGGCCGGACGTGACGGTGCGGTTCGGCGGCACGCCGGCGCATCTTCCCGCCGCGCGCGGGAACGCACCCCATGCCTGGGAGGCCGAACCCGGCGCGGCGTTGCTGCGCGTGGCGGACGTCGCCCGCTATCTGGTCACGCCGCGCGAGATCGTGATCGATCGGCGCGGCGGCGACGCCGAGGACATCGCGGTCTTCCTTGTCGGGCCGGTGGCGGGGGCGCTGCTGCTGCAGCGCGGCGCGGTCCCGCTGCACGCCGCCGCCGTCGGGACGGACGCCGGCACGGTGCTGCTGCTCGGCAGCAGCGGCGTCGGCAAGTCCGCGCTGGCGGCGGCGCTGGTCGAACGCGGGGCTGCCCTGGTGGCCGACGACGTGACGGCCCTGGTGCCCGCCGGGGACGGCGTTCTGGCGCTGCCGGCGTTTCCGCGCCTGCGGCTGTGGGCGGACGCGCTGCGGCCCGCGGACCGGCGGCAGCGGGTGCGGCGGAACCTGGAGCAGTACTGGAAGCCGGCGGCCAGATTCGGTGCCGCGCCGCGGTCGGTATGCGCGGCGTTCGTGTTGGAGTCCCGCAACCGGAGGGGCTTCGACATCGCGCCAGTGCCGGCAGCCCAAGCCTTCTGGACGCTGTGGGAGCACACGTACCGCAGGCGGCTCGTGGACGCCCTGGGGCAGCGCCCGGCCCACTACCGCATCGGGATGGCGATGGCGCGCAGCGTCCCCTTCGCCCGCGCGAGGCGCCCGGACTGGCCGTTCGCGCCGGGGGCGCTGGCGGACCGGATTGAAGCGCGCTTGCGTGGCATCGCGGCGCCGGCTGCTGCGTCCTCGGCTGGCGTAGCGCGATGCCAGCCGCGCCGAGCGCGGCGCGCTCGCCCTCGGCCGCCCCGGCCGGCGGAGCGCCGGGCGCCGTCCGGGCCGGGGATCGTCTGGATCGCCGCGTACCCCAAGTCCGGCAGCACCTGGCTGCGGGCGGTGCTGACCAACTACCTGCGCGACGACGCCGGGCCGGCGTCCATCAACGCGCTGGTCGGCAGCTGGGAGCAGAGCCTTCGCGACAAGTTCGACGAGCTGGTCGGGCTCGACTCGTCGGACCTGCGGCCGGCCGAGCTAGCGCGCTGCCTGGTGCCCTTCCGGGAGTTGCTGGCCCGCAATATCTCCGCGCCACGGCCGGGCAGCGCCGTGGACGGCAGCCGCGGGCCGTACTTCGGCAAGACCCACGAGGCGTACCGCGGACCGGTCGGCGGCCCGCGGTTCCCGCGCGCCGGCGCCGTAGGCGTGGTCTATCTGGTCCGCAATCCGCTCGACGTGGCGGCATCCTACGCATACCATCTGCAGTGGCCCGTCGACAAGGTCCTGCGGCGCATGAACGACCCGGCTGCCGACGAGGCGCAATCCGCATCGGGCATATCGCGTTTGCTCCCAAACCCGATGACGACTTGGAGCGGGCACGTCTCGAGCTGGCTGGACCAGACGGCTCTGCGGACACGGACCGTGCGCTACGAGGACCTGCTGGCGGACCCGCGGGCCGGATTCGGGGCGATCGTCCGCTTCGCCGGCTTGCAATGGGATGCGGAAGCGGTTGAGCGCGCCGTCGAGCGATCGGCGTTCCCCCGCCTGCGCGCCCAGGAGGCCGAGGCCGGCTTCGACGAGCGGCAGCCGACCGCGCCTTCCTTCTTCCGGGCCGGGGCGGGCGGGTCGTGGAGGACGGCGCTGACGCGGCGCCAGGTGCGGGCGGTGGTGGACGCCCACGGGCCGGCCATGGCCCGGCTGGGCTACCTGGACGAAGCCGAGGCATTCCTGGACGGGCCTACGGTAGTATGATCCAGGCTTTCGTGCCGGAGGAGTGAGATGCATGGCCCCCCCCCCCCCCCCCCCGATGAAGATGAACCTGGATCTGCCCTGTCCCCTGCGGACAAGGCGGAGCGGAAGCGCTGGGCGAAGCCGGCCTTTCGGTTCCACGATGGCGTGATCGACTCGACGGGAAGCGGGCCCACCCCGCACTCGTCGTTCCATGACGGCCCTACTTGGGCCCATCCCGCGCCGCGGTACCGGCCGGATTCCTAATCGCGGAGACCGTCGGATTGAGTGGCTGTGCGCCGGGCGCGATCTGCGGAGTTCTCGGCGGCGACCCGAGGCCGGCGCTGGACGCCATGCTGGATGCGCTGGCCGACTACGGGCCGGAGCGCGTCGCGGACCGAAACGCGCGGCCGTTCGGCAGCATCCTGCTCGGCTGCCGGCACGGGGCCGGCACAGGCGAGCCGGCGCTCGCCGTCGACGCCGGGGCTGGCGTGGTGCTGGCGGCGGACGCCCGCATCGACGATCGCGGCCCGCTGTGCGATGCGCTCGGGATTCCGCATCCGGAGCGCGGCCGCCTCGCCGACGCCGATCTCGTGCTGCGGGCGTTCGCGCGCTGGGGCGAGGCGTGCCCGCGGCATCTCGTCGGCGACTACGCCTTCGCCGCATGGGACGGTCGCCGCGGAGCGCTGTTCTGCGCCCGCGACCACATCGGCGCTCGGCCCTTCTACTACGCGCTGGCAGGCGATCGGTTCGTCTTCGCCAGCTCGGTCGAGGCGGTGCTTCGGGCGCCGGGCGTCTCCGGCGCGCTGGACGAGCGGATGGTTGCCACCCGCCTGTCCAGCTTGCGGGTGGACTATTCCGAACGCACGTTCTACCGGGCGGTGTGCAAGCTGCCGGCAGGCCATGCGCTCGCCGTCGAAATGACCGGCGCGGGCTTCGGGATGCGCGTCGAGCGGCATTGGCGTCCCGAGCGGACGCCTCCGGCGGCGGCCGCCTCGGACGACGCCCATGCGGAGCGGTTCCTCGAACTGTTCGAGAAGGCGGTGCGCGACAGGCTGCGCGGCGGGCCCGTGTGTACGCACCTCTCCGGCGGCTTGGATTCTTCGAGCGTTGCGACGCTGGCCGCCCGGGAACTGCGGCGCCAGGGGCGTCCGGCGCCTCCCGCCTTCAGCTGGTTGCCGGCGCTCGACCCGCCGCCCAAGGCGGAGCATGAGCGGGAGTACGCCCTGATCGACGCGGTGTGCGCCCGGGAACGGCTGCGGGTGTTCCACGGCACGCCCGGCCCCGAGGTGGTCGTGGACGTGCTGCGGCGCGACGGAACGCTGGAGGGCGCGAATTTCCACGACGAAGTGGTGCTGCGGAGCGCCTCCCGGATGGGGATGCGGGTGCTGCTGTCCGGCTACGGCGGGGACCAGTGCGTGTCGTTCAATGGGCGCGGGCACTGGGCGCACTTGCTGCTGCGCGGACGCTGGCGGACGCTGGCCGCCGAGCTGCGCGCCTGGGATTGGCCCCCGCGGCGCAGCCTAGCGCACCTCGCGCTGTCGCTTCTCCACCCCCGGCTCCCGAGGACGCTCCGCCTGTGGCGCAGCGGGCAGAGCGTGCATCCGCCGATGTTCATCGACCCGGGCTTCGCCCGGCGGGCGAAGCCTTCGGCGCCGCCGATCCCGCGGATGATCGGCGTGCGGCGCGCGCAGCTGTTCTTTCTGCTGAACGGGGAGATCGGCGCCGCCTTGGAGAGGGACCGGGTCCAGGCCGTCCGGTGGGGGATGGAATACCGCTATCCCCTGCTGGATCGGCGGCTCCTGGAGTTCGCCCTGGGGCTCCCGCCCGAGCAGTTCCGCCGCGTCGGCCACAGCCGCTGGCTGATGCGCCACGCGCTGCGCCGCGCTTTGCCGCCCGAGGTGTGCTGGAACCGCCGCAAGGACGATCCGGCACGGAGCGAGCCGCTCGAGGACGCGCTTGCCGAGGCGTGGCCCGCGGTTCGGCGCCAGATCGCCGGCAGCGCGCCCTCCCGCGCGCGCTACGTCGACCTGCCGGCCCTGCTGGAGCACCTGGAGGACGGGTCCCTGTCGCGGCTCGGCCTCCTTTTTCCGGCGCTGCACTTCCTGGACTACTGAGCGATACTCCTTGGCCCGTCCGCGTGGTCGCCTGCGAAGGGCCGTGTGCGTCGCCGCATTGCAACCCGTTCGAAAGCCCTGCGCCGTGCGCCGGCTCGCGGCCGTGGAGGCCGGTCCCCTTGCGGCGCGGGTCGCCCGGCTCTCGGACGCGGCGTGGAACCGGGCCAGCGCCGCCAGGGAAAACGACTTCCCGTGCTTCGCCCACACCCGGCACATCGTCTTCCGGTTCGCCCGCCCGGACGAAGCCGGGTACGTTTGCCATGCGAATCCGGGCTGGGACCTCTGGCGGCGCTGGCTGCTGCCGGTCATGGCGCAGGCGTCCGCGCGCTACGGCTACGCCGAACCCGCCTATCCCAAGGCCATGCTGGCGCGGCTCGCCGCCGGCCACGGCATCGATCCCCACGTGGACGCCGGCCCCGCGAACCCCCTTGCCCACAAGGTCCACGTGCCGCTCGCCACCAATCCCCGGGCGACGCTGACGGTCGCCGGCGCCGCCTTCCATCTGCATGCCGGCTACGCTTGGGAGGTCAACAACCTCGCCGTCCACGGCGCCTTCAACGGCGGCTTGCGGGACCGCGTCCACCTCGTCTTCGAGGTGTTCGAAGGCGCGGGGCTGGAATGGCGAGCGAGCCAGCGGCCGACCCCGCCTCGCGCAGGAGCGCGGATCGGAACGAACCGCTAGGAAAACGGACAGACGACATCCTCTCGACACGGGAAGCGGCACAGCCGGGGCGCGGCGCAGCGCCGGCGCACTTCGGCCATGTCGTAGAGGAACAGGAGCCGGTTGTCCGGGGTCAGGGTCCGAGCGTTCGGAATCCTGGCCGCCGCCACGAAGTCCGCGAACCGGCCGGGGCTCCAACGCCGGATCAGAACGGAGTCGGCAAACAAGAAGCGCAGCACGGCGGCACGCCCCCGTCCCGCTTGGAACCGCATGGCCCCAGGTGCAACGAGGATCTTCTTGCCTCTCGCCACACGCATGATCCGATCGCTGTCCGCCAGCACCGTGCGCAGCGTGGTGGCCGCTCCCGGGTCCCGGTGCAGTCGCCCGACGTGGAAGGCGGAGGCCACGAAGGCCGTGCATGCCAACGCCGCCAGAGCGGCGGTTGCCGCCCGGCGGCGCGCTCGGAACCGAGGCCGGCCGGCGCTCGGCGGCAGCGCGATCAGCAGCGCGAACAGCGCCAGCGGCGCGCCGACGTGGAACATCGCCTCGAAGATGTCCCAGCTGAAGAACGAACCGTCCGGATGCGACTCCGATGGGAGCCCGTAGGCGATCAGGGTGTTCGGCATGCCAACCGCCCAGCAGCAGCCGACCAGCGCCAGCGACGCCAGCGCCAGTGCCGCGCCTCCGCCGCCCCGGGCGGCCAGCGCCGCCGCGGCGCCGGCCACGGTCGCGAGCCCGGCGCCGCCGAGCAGCTTCCAGCCGGGCCATCCGATGTCGAAGCGCGACGCTGCGTACGGCGCCAGCGCCAGGCCGATCCGGTGCAGCTGGTCCTCGGCGAGCGCCCGCCAGTGCCCGTCCAGGCTGCCGAGGACCGATCTGCGCGGGATGGCCTTCACGGAAGGCAAATTCCGGAAGGCCCTCTCGCCGTCCAGCGCGAAGTACTCCCGGAGGAAGTTCTGCAGCAGCACGGCCAGCCCGAACAGGAAGGCCAGGGCGCCGAGCAGCAGCAGCCGCCGGCACTCCGCCCGGTTCCTTCCGGCGAGCGCCGCCGCCAGGCCGAGGCCCAGGAACGGCGCCAGGAGGGCGTAGACGTGCCAGCCCAGCAGCAGCGCCGTGCAGACCTTGGCCAGCAGCTGGCCGAAGCGCGGCGCCGCGTCCGGCGCGAGGCCGGTTCCCCGGGGGCCGCAGTAGCAGGCGATGCCGTGGAAGGCCAGCATGACGGCGAACAGGTCCATCGAGCCTTCGGTGGCGACCGCGTCGCAGGCGCGCAGGGCGGCGTAGGAGCCGAAGGCGGCCAGCGTGGCGGCGAGCACCAGCCAGCGGCGCCCGACGAGCCGCGCCAGGGAGAAGTAGGCGAGCACCGCGGCGGCGGCGAAGCAGGCCAGCATGAGCATGCGCGCCGCCTGCAGCTGCCCAGCCAGATCCCCCGGTCGCGTCGAGACGGCGAGCTTGACGAGGCCGGCGCCCAGCGGCGGGAAGCGGTTGTACGCCCGATAGACCACGTCGCCCTCGGCGTCCACCCCGCGGGAATAGAGGCCCAGCCAGCCGTGTTCAGGCGAGAGGTTCTTGGCTGTCGCGAGGTGGTTGAAGGTGATGTGGTCGATGCGGTGGAAGGGCCGGTGAAGCGGCCCCGCCTCGTAGAGCAGGGGGAAGAGGGTGGCGAGCGACGCCAGCAGCGCAACGAGCGGCCAGAGGCGGCCACGGGTTCGCGCATGTGATGCCGCAGACGACTCGACCAAGCTGGGGAGCGCCGCTCAGAACGGGATGTCGTCCTCGAAGTCGTCCTCCGGCGGGGGCGGCGGCGGTTCCGCCCGGGGGCCGGTGCGCGGCTGGGCGGGCCCGGCGCGTTGGTCCTGCGGGCCGCTCTCTTGCGGCGGCACGTAGCCGCCTTCGCCGCGGCTGTCGAGCATCTGCATTTCCCGGGCCACCACCTCCGTGGTGTAGCGGGTCTGGCCGTCCTGGCCTTCCCAGGAGCGGGTTTGCAGCCAGCCCTCGATGTACACCTTGGAGCCCTTGCGCAGGTACTCCCCGCAGATCTCCGCCAGCCGCCGAAAGCACACCACGCGGTGCCACTCGGTGCGCTCCCGCCGCTCGTTGGTGGCGCGGTCCGTCCAGCTATCGCTGGTGGCCAGGGAGAAGTTGGCCACGGCCTGCTGGCTCTGGGTGTAGCGCATCTCCGGGTCCCGCCCCAGATTGCCGATCAGGATGACCTTGTTGACGCCTCGGGCCATGGCTGCCTCGTTGCTCCGCGAGTTGTGGCGGCTAGTCTAGCGCACGCCCGGCGGCTGGCCACGGGGCAAAGTCCGCACCGCCTGTGCGCTCTGGCTCACGCCGCAGCCGCTTCCGCGTCGGTCGCAGCAGCAAGGCGGCGGGTACACTGGCCGCCCATGCTGGTTCCCAAGGGACGATCGTGATTCGACTGTTCTGGCATCCGCGCACCCGCGCCGCCCGGGCCGTGTGGATGCTCGAGGAAGCCGGCGTGCCCTACGAGCGCGTGTTCGTGGACATCGCCAACCAGGACGCCAGGCGGAGCGCCGCCTTTCTGGCCGCCAGTCCGATGGGCAAGGTGCCGGCCATCGAAGACGGCGCCGTGCGCATGGCGGATTCCGCCGCCATCTGCCTGTACCTCGCGGACCGCTACCCGCAGCGCGCCCTGGCGCCGGCGGTGGCCGACCCGCGCCGGGGCGCCTACCTGTTCTGGATGACCTACGCGCCCGGGGCGATGGAGCCGGCGATGGCGGAGAAGCTCGCGGGAACGTCGACCAACCGCTACTCGGCGGGCTGGGGCGACTTCGATCTGATGGTGGAGGTCCTGGAGAAGGCCCTTGCCCAAGGCCCCTGGCTGCTTGGCAACGGTTTCAGCGCGGCGGACGTGATGGTGGGGTCCTCCCTGCACTTCATGCAGCTGTTCAAGATGCTGCCGGAGTCGCCGGTGCTGGCCGGCTACGTCGAGCGCTGCACTGCCCGCCCGGCGTGGCAGGCGGCGATGGCCGGCGAGGCCGAGCAGCAGGAACCGGCGGCGTCGTGACGGCCGGCGCCCCGGCGGAGCGCCGAGGCGGCAAGGACGCCATGCGCGGCTTCACCACCGCCATCGTCCATTCGGACCGCTTGGACGCGGTGGAACACGGCTCGCTGCACAAGCCGGTACACGCCACCGTGGCCTACGGCTACGAGAACGCCCAGGACCTCGCGGACGTCTTCCAGGGCAAGCGACCCGGCTACTCCTACGGGCGCCAGGTGAACCCGACGGTCTCCGCCCTGGAGAAGAAGATCAGCCGCATGGAGCGCGGTGCGGCCACCGTGTGCTTCGGCACCGGCATGGCGGCAATCGGCACGCTGCTGTTCGCGCTGCTGCGGCGCGGCGACCACTTCGTCTCCAGCGCCTTCCTGTTCGGCAACACGAGCAGCCTGTTCCGCAGCTTCGCCCGCCACGGCGTGGAGGTGACCTTCGTGGACGCCACCAGCACGGCGGCGGTGGCGGCGGCGCTGCGCCCGGAGACGCGGCTGGTGTTCGCGGAGACCATCGCCAACCCGCGCACCCAGGTGACGGACCTCGCCGGCATCGGCTCGCTCTGCCGCGAGCGTTCCCTGGTGTACGTGGTGGACAACACCATGACCTCGCCGTATCTGTTCCAGCCGGTGGGCGTGGAGGCGTCCTTGATCGTCAACAGCCTCACCAAGTACATCGGCGGCCACGGCAATGCCCTCGGCGGCGCGGTGACGGAAACCGGGCGCTTCGACTGGCGCCGCTACGCCAACATCCAGGACATCTACCGCAAGGGCGACCCCGGCGGCTGGGCCGTCGCCCAGCTGCGCAAGAAGGGGCTGCGCGACTTCGGCGCCGCACTGGCGCCGGACGCGGCGCACCAGCTCGCCATCGGCAGCGAGACGCTGGCGCTGCGCCTGGAACGCCAGTGCGCCAACGCCAGCGCCCTGGCGCGGATGCTCCGCGCCCATCGACAGGTGCGCCGCGTGTACTACCCGGGCCTGCCGGAACACCCGCAGCATGAACGGGCGGCGGCGCTGTTCCGCCATCCCGGCGCCTTGTTCAGCTTCGAGCTGCGCGAAGGCGCGGATGCCTTCGCGTTTCTGGATCGGCTGCGGGTGGTGGTGAAGTCCAGCAATCTCGGCGACAACCGCACCTTGGCGATTCCGGTGGCGCAGACCATCTACTTCGAGATGGGCCCCGAGCGCCGCGCCAGCATGGGCATCGCGGAGAACCTGGTGCGCATCTCCGCCGGCATCGAGGACGCCGAGGATCTGCTGGCGGACTTCGAACAGGCGCTCGGCTAGGGCTTGCCGCCCGCCTTCGTCAGCCAAGCCACCAGCAGCCGAATCTGCAAGTCGTCCAAACGTTCCCCGAATGCTGGCATTTCGCCGCTGCGGCCATTGCGGACGGATTCTTCCAAGGCTGCGGAGTCGCCGCCGTAGAGGTAGATGTCGTTGGCGAGGTCGGGGCCGCCGAGGAGCGGCTGGCCGCGGCCGTCGATGCCGTGGCAGGCGATGCAGAGGCGGTCGTAGTGGGCTTTGCCTGGATGTTCGGCAGGCAGGCCGGCGGGCATCTTCCGCAGATAGTCGACGACTTGCGCCACGCCGTCGTCGCCCAGCGCGGCGCTCCAGCCGACCATCACCGCGGTGCGGCCGTTGCGGATGCTGGCTTCGATATCGCGGGGCGTTCCGCCCCATTGCCACTCGTCGTCGAGAAGATTGGGAAAGAGCCGTGCCTGGCCTTGCGCGTCGGCGCCGTGACAGGCCGCGCACTCGCGGGCGAACAGCCGTTCGGCGGTCGCCATAAGCGCCGCGTCGCGCTGCAACTCGTCGAGCGGCGCCTCGGCTGCCGCGGCCCGGTACGGGCCGAAGAGCGCTTGCCAAACGGCCCTGCTCTCCTCGAAACGCCCGCCTTGGCTCCACTGCAAGGCACCGGAGTAGCTGCCGAGGCCCGGATAGAGCATCAGGTAGACGACGGAGAACACCAGACTCGCCAGGATCAGCCAGAACCACCACATCGGCGCGGGATGGTCGCCTTCGCGCAGGTCGTCGTCCCAGACCGGCGATTCGCTCTCCGCTTGTTCCGCTTGCTCGCCGTTGCCGAAGTAGATGCTGAACACGAACCAGATCAAGGCCAGCACGCTCGCCGCCGTCAGCGCGAACACCCAGCCTGCCCAGAAGTCCACCGGCATCGTCATGAGTCCTCTTCGGGCTGCTCGCCCGGCCCGGCGGGCGCTTCGTCGTGCAAGGGAATTGCCGCCGAGGCGCGATGGGTCTCAATCGGCGAACGCCAGAACACCCACACCACCAATGCCGTCATGAACAGCATCACCAGCATGTCGCCAGCGAACAGGAACCACGTCATGGCGTTGCTCACGAAATCCCCGGGGCCCGCAGGACTTGCAGGTACGCCACCACCGCATCCACTTCCATCTGCCCCACGAGCGCTTCGGGCGCACCTTCGATCTGCTCGTCCGTGTAGGGATGGCCGAGGCTTCGCAACGCGCGCATCCGGCGTTGGATCGTGCCGTCGTCGGCCGGCCTCTCGCCCAGCCAAGGATAGGCCGGCATGATCGAATCCGGCACCACGGCGCGCGGGTCCAGCAGGTGCAGGCGCTGCCAGACGTCCGTGTACTTGCCGCCAATCCGGTGCAGGTCCGGGCCGGTGCGCTTGGAACCCCACAGGAACGGCCGGTCGTAGACGGATTCGCCGGCGCGGGAATACGGCCCGTAGCGCCTCACTTCCGCCAGCAGCGGGCGCACCTGCTGCGAGTGGCAGTTGCCGCAGCCTTCGCGGATGTAGATGTCCCGTCCAACGAGTTGCAGCGCGCCGTAGGGCGCGACGCCCTCGTCCGGCGTACCCAGCGTGTCGTCGAAGATGCTCGGCAGCACCTGCACCAGGCCGCCGATGGCGGAAACGAACAGAATGCCGAAGATCAGCAGGGCGGCGTTGTTCTCCAACGCGCGATGCAGGCGGACGGCGCTCATGGCGGCGATGCCGTGGCGGTCGCGCGCCCTTGCACGGTGCGCCACAGGTTGTAGGCCATCAGCATGGCGCCGAGCAGGAAGACGACGCCGGCGAGCAGCCGCAGCGCGTAGTAGGGCACCATGCTGGCCATGATGTCGCGGAAGCCGAAGCGCAGTTCGCCCACGTCGTCCAAGGCCAGCCACAAGAGCCCCTGGGAGACCCCGGCGCCCCACATCGCCAAGACGTAGAGCATCGTGCCGGCCAAGGCAAGCCAGAAATGCACGTTGGCCAGCCGCACGCTGTGGAGCTCCCCGCCGACCAGCCGCGGCACCAGGAAGTAGAACGTGCCGAAGGTGATCATCGCGTTCCAGCCCAGCGCGCCGGAATGCACATGGCCCACGGTCCAATCCGTGAAGTGGCTGACGACGTTCACGCTCTTGATGGACATCATCGGCCCTTCGAAGGTGGCGAGGCCGTAGAACGCCAGCGACAGCACGATGAACTTCAGCGCCGGATCGATCTTGAGCTTCTCCCAGGCGCCGGCCACGGTCATCACGCCGTTGATCATCGTCGCCCAGGAGGGCGCGAGCAGCACCAGGCTCATCACCATGCCGAGGGACTGCACCCACTCCGGAATGGCGTTGTAGTGCAGATGGTGCGGCCCGGCCCAGATGTAGCTGTAGGTAAACGCCCAGAAAGCGACGATGGAAAGGCGATAGCTCCAGATCGGCCGCCCGGCGTGTTTCGGCAGAAAGTAGTAGAGCATTCCAAGAAAGCCGCCGGTGAGCAGAAAGCCCACAGCGTTGTGGCCGTACCACCACTGCACGATGGCGTCCTGGGCGCCGGCGAAGAGCGAGTAGGATTTCGAGAGCGTGACTGGAACGGCCAGGCTGTTGACGATGTGCAGCATGGCGATGACGATGATGAGCCCGCCGTAGAACCAGTTGGAGACGTAGATCGGCCGGATGCGCCGCCGCCCGATGGTGCCGAAGAAGACGACGCCGAAGCACACCCACACGACGGCGATGGCGATGTCGAATGGCCATTCCAATTCCGCGTATTCCTTGCCGCCGTTCCACCCGGCCAGGAGCGAGATGCCGCCGGCCAGCACGCCCAGCTGCCACGCGATGGCGCAGAACCAGGCCAGCCCAGGCGCGAACAAGCGCACGTGGCAAGTGCGCTGCACGCTGTAGAAGGCCGTCGCCATCAAGGCGGAGACGCCGAAGCCGAAGATCACGCCGTTGGTGTGCAGATTCCGCACACGGCCGTAGGTGAGCCACGGCTGGCCGAAGTCGATGCCCGGCCACACCAGCTCGGCGGCGATGTAGACGCCTGCCGCCATGCCGAGCAGCGCCCAGGCAATCGCGCAGAAGGTGAGCGCGCGAACGACGCGGTCCGCATAGGGCGCGAGCGAGTGGCCGTCTCCGCTGCCAGGTTTCGCGCCAGCGCCAGCGGCCAAGGGTTGCGGCACCGCTTGCCGGTCGTTCAGCAGAACCGCGCCTTGCGCCATCAAACGCCTACCGTCGGTCCGAAGCCCGCCGCCCACAGCGCCACCGTGGCGCCCAGCAGAATCACCGCCGCCACCAGCAGAAATCCGGTCAGCGAAGACGCCATCAACATCCCCTGCTCGGGCGTCGTGCCGAGCGCAACCGGCAGTCCCCTGTAGAGCAGATACATGCTCCACATGAGCGCCGGAATCAGCACCAGCAGATTCAGAAAGACATGCGTGTAGAGGTGCGCCACGCCGCCCATCGCCAGCGGCGCGGCAACCACCGCCACCAGCTGGAGATGCCGGCCGAAGTCCTTGCTCGCCCCGTAGGTGGGCGCCATCCAGAAACTCGCCCCGGCGGCACCCACGAAACCGAGCAGCAAGGCGACGAAGTAGCCGAGGCTTATCAAGGCCAAGGCCGGCGCGGCGACCACGAGCGGTTCCTGCCCGCCAAGGTGCCAGCCGAAGTTGGCGGCGCCGACGAAGGCCGCGGCAGGCGGCAGCACCGCCAGCCAAAGGACGTGCTGAAAGAACACCCGATGCGCGTCCGGCGCGTCGCGGGCAACGGCGGCGAAGGCCGCGTTCGGGTGCAGCAGCAAGCCCAAGGGAGATCGGAAGGCCAGCGCCATCATTAGCCCTCACCGTGCCGCAACGAAGAATAGCACCTCGCTTTCCGCCGGCGTCTGCCGCCGGGCCGTTCGTTCATGCGGCGCATGGCAGGCGCATATTGGAAGGACTTAAGGAACTGGCCCCGGGGCCCTTTCCGGCAGGCTGTAGACGAAGTACTCCGAACCGGACGGCGGCCCCATCCGCCCGCCGCCGGCGGCGATGGCCACGTACTGCTTGCCGGAGACGCTGTAGACGGCGGGAGTGGAGAAGCCGGCCGCGGACAGTTCCGTCTCCCACAGCACGGTGCCGTCGCGCTTGTCGTAGGCGCGGAACTTCCGGTCCGGCGTCGCGGCGATGAAGATCAGGCCGCTCGCGGTAACCACCGGGCCGCCGTAGTTCACCGCTCCGAAGCCTAGGTCCGGATGCGACGGATAGTTGCCGAAGGGAATCTGCCAGACGATCTCGCCGCTCGCCAGATCGATGGAGTTCAGCGTCCCCCAAGGCGGCGTGTTGGCCGGCAGGCCTTCGTGATCCCGCAGATAGATGTAGCCGCCGTGGGCGTAGGTGACTTCTTCCGTCGGCGCGTCCACGACGGGTTCGGGCGCCAGGAAATAGGCGAGGATTCCGTCCCGCTCGAAATCGTCCAAGTGCCCGAAGGAAGGCATGCGGCCGGCGCCCTCGGCGAGGATCTCGCGGATGCGGCGAAGGCCCAGTCGCTCCAGGGCGTCTTGGAGCGGCGGCCCGGCGTCCGTGCCTGCGAGGTCCGTGCCGTGGCAGGCGCCGCAGTGCCTGGCGTAGCTGCCAGCCTTGCTGAAGCCAATCGGTATTTCGGAAAGGGTGAGGATGCCGGGGACGTCCTGGGCGTTCAGGATCAGCCGATTGTCTGCCGGATCGAAAGCCGAACCGCCCCACTCGGCGCCGCCGTCGTACCAGGGATGGAAGATCACGGTGCCGACCCGGGGCGGCGCCCAGCGCCGCAGATCGTAGCCCTGCACCAGCTGTTGCACATGCCGCCGGGCCTCCGGCGTACGGTTGGTTATCTCGAAGCGCTGGCGGCTGAAGGCCACCGTCGACAGCGGCTGCTTCGGCGCCGGCGATTCGCCGGGCATGGTGCTCGGCAGCGTCTCCTCCTCCACGATGGGGTACATGGGCTCGCCGGTTTCCCGATCGAAAACGTACAGGTGGCCAGACTTGGTGGCGAGCGCCACCGCGTCGATGGCGCGCCCGTCTCGCTCCAGCCGCACCAGCGTCGGCGGCGAGGGGTTGTCGCGGTCCCACAGGTCGTGGCGCACGACTTGATAGTGCCAGCGCCGCTCCCCGGTTCGCGCATCGAGGGCCACCAGGCAGTTGGCGAACAGGTTGTCGCCGAGGCGCGTGGCGCCCACGAAGTCCGGCGTGGCGGAGCCGGTCGGCGCGAACAGGAGCCCGCGTTCTTCGTCCAGCGCCATGCCGGTCCACACGTTGGCGCCGCCGGCGCTGGCGAGGCTGCCTTCGGCCCAGGTTTCCGAACCAACGGCGCCGGGCGCCGGAATGGCGTCCCACTGCCAAACCAGGCGGCCGTCGATGGCGCTGAAGGCGCGCACGGACCCGGGGAAGGCGTCGGCCCACTCGCTGGTGGAGAAGCCGAGGATGAGCATGTCCTCGAACACCACGCCGGGCACCGTCACCGTCAGCGGCCCGCTGCGATCCGCCGGCGGCGTGAGATCCAGCTTGCCGCCCACGCCAAAGGACTCGACCAGCTTCCCGCTGCCGGGATCGAGGGCCACGAGCTCGTTGCCGGCGGTGAAGAAGAGCCGCTCCCGGGCCGCGCCGTCCACCTCGCCCCTCCACCACATCAGTCCGCGTTGGGCGCCGCGGCCCAGGCCGAGATCGCTGCGCCAGAGCTCCTCCCCGGTGGCCGCGTCCAGCGCGAAGGGCACCAGCTGCGGGGAGAGGCCGTAGAAGACGCCGCCGATCACCAGCGGGCTGGTGTACATCAGCCCCCCCGGCTCCCCGGAGTCGTACACCCAAGCGAGCTCCAGCTGGCCGACGTTGGCCGGATCGATCTGCGTCAGCGGCGAGTAGTGCCGCCGGCCAGCATCGCCGAGATAGACGGGCCAGTCGACGTCCGGCGGCGGTGCCGGGGCGCAAGCGGCGACGGCGATGCAAAGGAGAAGCGCAGGCAGCCAAGTGCCCGACCCTCGGAGCGATGCGAGCGTGCTTCGGAAGCTCATGCAGGACTTCGGCGAATCGGCTGGCGCAAACCCGACGAAGGTTGCAGCCTACTGGTTCCATTCCGAATTGACATGGCAGATGGCGTCCGTTCACACGGTGCCCAGCAGTTCGAAGTACCTTTCCCGAGAAATGTCGCTGTCCGCAAGTTGCTCAGGATGATGTCGCGGCCAACTTCCGGGTACTTCGGGATTACGACCGGGCGAGCGACACCAGGCCTGGTCATGATCACATGGGAGTTCGCAATGCGGTCTGTGCGAAAGCCAGCCGCTTCAAAGACCCTGACCAGCGTTCGCCAATGGACCGGCGCAATTCTGTTCACCCTGCTTGCGCGACCAAGGGAAGCGGAACCCGAACCACACGCTTGCCCTCGGCTACTTCGGCGTTGTTCCCATCAGGCGCGAAACCGCAGCCCTTGAGCATTTCCTCCAACGTTCCCCGCTCGAAACAGGACTCGATGAACAGGCGCAGCGCCTCCGCCAGGTTTGCCAGCGCAACCTCCTCGGTCTCGCCTTGGCTATAGACGTCGAGGGGCGGGCAGACCGAGACGTAGTACGCGCCTTCGTCGCCAGCCTCGCGCACCTCCGCTGGAACCGTGAACTCGACCTTTACTCTAGTCATCGTCCTTCCCGTTGGCACCATGCAAGCCTACTACAGCGTCGAGACAGCCTAAGCCCTGTCATCGCTACCAATACTGCCGGTACGCCGCCGGTCCAAAGGATCAGTTCGGCCAGTAGACATATTCGTCCCCGGGCGCGTAGGGCGCGGCCTCGGTCTTGTCCACCCGCTGCGGCGACTCGATCACGCTTGGCCACAGGGGTTCGCGTTGGGCGGCATTGTGGCCGTCGAGCAGCGCAAGCAGCGCGGCCACCTGCGCCGGCTGCTGCGCCGAGATGTCTCGGCGTTCCGTCGGATCTTCCGCCAGATCGAAGAGCCAGTGCCTTTCCTCGGCCGCAGTCTGCGAGTCCGCGGGCGCTTGCCGGGAGACGATGAGCTTCCAGTCGCCGTGGCGAACCGCCTGGTGGTGGCCCTGGCGCCAGAACAGCGTTTCGTGGGGCGGCGGCAGCGCGGCGTCCGCGTCCGCGCCGAGATAGGGCAGGAGGTCCGCGCCGTCGATCGCGCGATCCGCCGGCACAGGGGCGCCGGCGGCCGCGGCAGCGGTGGCGAACAGGTCCATGTGGGCAACCGGGTGGTCGATGGTTCGGCCCGGCGCGATGCGCGCCGGCCACTGCATGAGCAGCGGCACATGGATGCCGCCCTCGAACAGCGTCAGCTTCCAGCCGCGGTAGGGGCGGTTCACGTCCGCCAGGCCCAGGTAGCCGGCGCCGCCGTTGTCGCTGGTGAAGATCACCAGCGTGTTCTCCTCGAGATCGTGTTCGCGCAACGCCGCCAGCACCCGCCCGACGCTGCGGTCCAGCGCCCGGATCATCGCGGCGTACACGCGGGCGGCGTGGTCTTCGACGTGCGCCACGGCGTCGTAGTCCGCGCGGGTCGCTTGCAGCGGATTGTGGATGGCCCAGTGCGAGAGATACAGAAAGAACGGCCGATGGCGATTGGCTTCGATCACGCGCACCGCCTGGTCCGTGTAGTAGTCCGTGAGATAGCCCTGCGGCGCGAACGTCTCGCCGCCGTTGAAGGAAGCGGCGTAGCGCATGGATGCCCACACCATCTTGTCGATGCCGCTGAACGCGAGTTTGGCGTTCACGGCGTCCCCGGCGTCCTCGGGCAGATAGAGCCCGCTCACCATGTTCAGGCTGTCGTCGAAGCCTTGATGTTCCGCCCGCATGCCATCGGCACCGCCCAGGTGCCACTTGCCGATGTGCGCCGTCTGGTAGCCCGCTGTCTTGAGCACTTCCGCCATCGTGGTCTCCGATGCCGGCATCCCAAGCGCTGCCATTTCCGGCAGCGCCGCGGCGCGATCGTGGTGGATGAACGTCGGCAGAGGCGAGGGATCGCGCTGTTGCATCCAATCGAAGATGGTCACGCCGACCCGGTAGAAGGGCGTGTACTCGAAGCCGAAGCGGGTGGCGTAGCGCCCGGTCATGATGGCGGCCCGGGAAGGGGCGCAGACGGCGTTGGCGGCGTAGCCGTTGGCGAAGGCGGCGCCGCGCCGGGCGATGGAATCGATGTTGGGCGTGGTCGGCGCGCCGGCCACGGCGGCGCCGCTGTAGCAGGAGACGTCGCCCATGCCCATGTCGTCCGCCAGGATCAGCACGATGTTCGGCGGGCGGGCCCTCGGCGCGACGGTCGCTCGGGCCGGACCCTGCGCCCATTCGACGGCCCGGTGCGGGCCGATGGGATCCCGCCAGTCGGCGACGATCGGCGCCAGCGCCACCAGCAGCTCCAGGCGGTAGAGATAGCCAGCGCCGGCGAGCGCCAGGGCCGCTGCCAACGCCGCCGCCAGGGCCTTCAAGTCGCGGGCGCCAACAAGCCAAGCCGCCTGTGCGCCACCTGCGCCTCGGCCCGCCTGCGCGCCACGGTCGGCCCCACCTTCCGGTCCTCCCGTTCAGGCCCGCGGCAGCGTCACGCCGCGCTGCCGCTGGTACTTGCCGCCCCGGTCCCGGTAGGAGACCGCGCATTCCTCGTCGCTTTGGAAGAACAGCAGCTGGGCCACGCCCTCGTTGGCGTAGATCTTCGCCGGCAGATTGGTGGTGTTGGAGAACTCCAGCGTCACATGGCCCTCCCACTCCGGCTCCAGCGGCGTCACGTTGACGATGATGCCGCAGCGGGCGTAGGTGGATTTGCCGACGCACAGGGTGAGCACGTCCCGGGGGATGCGGAAGTACTCCACGGTGCGGGCCAGGGCGAAGGCGTTCGGGGGGATGATGCAGCTTTCCCCGGCCACGTCCACGAAGCTGCGCTCGTCGAATGCCTTGGGGTCCACGGTGGCCGAGTTGATGTTGGTGAACACCTTGAACTCCGGGGCGCAGCGCACGTCGTAGCCGTAGCTGGAGGTGCCGAAGGAGATCACCCGGCCGCCCGCCACGGCGCGCACTTGCTCCGCCTCGAAGGGTTCGATCATGCCGGCCGCCGCCTGGGCGCGGATCCAGCGGTCGGACTTGATGGTCACTGGCTGTCCATGCGGATGGTGGGCGGCGCCGCCGCGCCGGGCGCCTTGCGCCACAGTTCCCCGGCCACGCGGCGGGCGCAGCCGACGTACATCGCCGCGGCCTCGCCGCCGGGGTCCGCGGCCACGGTGGGCGTGCCGCCGTCGGTCGCTTCGCGGATGCGCGGATCCAAGGGAAAGGCGCCCAGCAGCGGCACGTCGTACTCGGCGGCCACCCGCGCGCCGCCGCCTTCGCCGAACAGCGGGTGGCGCCTGCCGCAGCCGTCGCAGGCGAACCAGCTCATGTTCTCCACCACGCCGAGAATCGGAATGTCCACCTTGCTGAACATCTCGATGCCCTTGCGGGCGTCCAGCAGCGCGATGTCCTGGGGCGTGGTGACGATCACCGCGCCGCTCACCCGGGCCTGCTGGGAAAGCGTGAGCTGGATGTCGCCGGTGCCCGGCGGCATGTCCACCACCAGATAGTCCAGATTCCCCCACTCGGTTTGGCCGATGAGCTGCTGCAGCGCCCCGGAGGCCATCGGCCCGCGCCACACCATCGGCGTCTTCTCGGTCACCATCATGCTCATGGAGATGGCCTCCACGCCGTGGACGCGGAGCGGGACGAAGCTGCGCCCGTCGCGCACCTGCGGGCGGCGGCCCTCGGCGACGCCCAGCATCATCCCCTGGCTGGGGCCGTAGATGTCCGCGTCCAGGATGCCGGCCTTGGCGCCGGCCCGGTCCAGCCCCAAGGCGAGGTTCGCGGCGGTGGTGGACTTGCCGACGCCGCCCTTGCCGGAAGCCACGGCGATGATGTGCGCGGCGCCCGGCAGTCCCCGCCCCGCTGGCGGCGCGAAGGCGAGATCCAGCACCACTTCGGCCTGCAGGCGTTCCGAGAGGGCCTTTGCGTAGGGCGCCTCGAGGTCCGCCACCGGATAGCCGAGGGCCGCATCCACATGCCAGCGGCCGTCCAGGCGGGCAGAGCGCCGTACCGCGCCGAGCTCGCCCCAGGGCACGCCGAGCACCGGGTCCGGAAAGGTCTCGATGGGGTTCGGCATGGTCTAGGTTCCCCCCGTGGCCTGCTCGAAGTAGCGGGTCGCCAGCGTACGCTGGTTCTCGTAGATGGAACCCTGGTGCGGCGCCGCCGGCAGCGGCATGCGCACCGGCACGCTCTCCATTCGGGGCCGCAAGGTGGGCTCGCCGCACACCAGGCGGCCGTTGAAGTCGTCGAGATCGGCCAAGTGCTCGATGCCCGCCAGCGGCCAGGCGTCCGCGGCGGCGTATTCGTAGAACAGCACCCGCCGCTGCCGCTCGGATCGGTTCAGCATCGATCCGTGTACTAGGCGGGCGTGGTGGATAGTGACGGCGCCGGCGCCGGCGGCGAGGGTCCGGGCGCCGGAGACGTCGAGGCCGCTCGCCGCCACGTCGATGGCGCCGCAGAACGCGCCGTGGCTGTGGTGGTCGTAGACCGGCCCGCGATGGGAACCCGGCAGCACCAGCAGCGGGCCGTTGTCCGCCTCCATCGCATCCAGCAGGATGCCCACCGCCAGCACGCTCTCGTTGGTGTGCGGATAGAACGCCCAGTCCTGGTGCCACTCCACCGGCGCCCCGTAGCTGGCGCTCTTCATGTTCACCTTGCCGCCGGCGCGCAGGCGGATGTGCTCGCCCAGGAGCGGCTTCAGGAGCGCCGTGATGCGCGGGTCCGCCGCCAGTTCCCGATAGAAGGGATGCGCCAGATGCGGCCGCTTGATGCGCCGCACCCGGGGGGATTCGGGGCAGTGCGAGGATTCGAGATCGAGGATGTCCGTGTTGGCGGTGGCCTCGGCCGCGGTGGCGACGATCTGCTCGGTGACGGTGCGCAGCGTGGCCAGCGTGTCGGCATCGAGTGCGTCTTCCACCACGACGTAGCCGTCTTCCCGATACTGGGCCCTTTGGCTCGCGCTCAGGCTGGGCAGGTCCATCGGTTCTCCTCGTCGGCACTTCCCGGCATCGACATTGTTGACCTGCAAGAGCGCAAGGGCAAACTTGGCGCTCCAGGCGCCAGCGGGATGGCGCGGCCGGGGAATGGCGTGTAGCCGGGGGAGGATGTTGTCATGCTGCGTTGGGGATTGCTTGCCACCGGCCGCATCGCCGGCAAGCTGGCGGACGCCTTGCAGGACTCCGAGACCGCCGAACTGGCGGCCGTCGGCAGCCGCACCCAGGCCGCGGCGGACCGTTTCGCCGAGCGCTATCCCGGGGTTGCCGCCCACGGCAGCTACGAGGCGCTGCTGGCGGACGCCAACGTGGACGTCGTCTACGTCTCCACGCCGCATCCGCAGCACGCCGAGTGGACCATCAAGGCGCTGGAGGCCGGCAAGGCGGTGCTGTGCGAGAAGCCGATGGGCGTGAACCATCCGGAGGCGATGGCGATGGTGGAAACCGCGGCCTTCCACCAGCGCTTTCTGATGGAAGCGTTCATGTACCGCGCCCATCCGCAAACCGCCAAGGTGGTGGAACTGGTGCGGGACGGCGCCATCGGCGAAGTGCGGCAGCTGGACGCCAGCCACGGCTTCGCCTCGCCCTTCGATCCCGCCAGCCGGCTGCACAGCAACGAGCTGGCCGGCGGCGGGATTCTGGACGTCGGCTGCTATCCGGTTTCCTTCGCGCGGCTGATCGCTGGCGAAGAACCGGAGCACGTCGCCGGCTTCGCCACCCTAGGCGAGACCGGCGTGGACCGCTGGGCCTGCGCCCTGCTGCGATTTCCAAGCGGTGCGCTGGCCCGGGTGGCCACGGCCGTTTCCGTGGCGCTGGAGAACAAGGCGCGCATCTTCGGTTCCGAGGGTTCCATCCACATCGACGCGCCCTGGTTCGGTGCCGGGCCGGACGGGCGCTGGCAGTTCACGCTCGTGTGCCGTGGCCGGCAGGAGATCGTGCGCGGCACCGCCAAGCCCATCTACGTGGAGGAGGTGGACGCGGTTTCGCAAGCGCTGGCGGCCGGCAGCACCGAGAGCCCTTGCATGACGTGGGCGGACAGCTTGGGCCAGGCGCGTACGCTGGACAGGTGGCGCACGGAGGCCGGCGTGGCCTACGGCTTCGAGCAGGCGGAACGGCAGACGACGCCGGTGCATGGCCGACCGCTGGCCGTGCGCCGCCGGGCGATGCGCTACGGGGAAGTGGCCGGCGTCGAGAAGCCCGTTTCCCGGCTGGTGATGGGCTGCGACAACCAGCCCACCGCCAAGCATGCGGCAGTGATGTGGGACAACTACTTCGAGTACGGCGGCAACGCCTTCGATACCGCCTTCATCTACGGCGGCGGGCGCATGGAGCGGCTGCTGGGGCACTGGCTGGCGAATCGCGGCGTGCGCGAGCAGGTGGCGGTGATCGGCAAGGGCGCCCACACGCCGGCGAACTTCCCGGATCGGGTGGGGCCGCAACTCGCCGAGTCTCTGGACCGCCTGCGAACGGACCATGTGGATCTGTACTTCCTGCACCGCGACAACGCCGATGTGCCGGTGGGCGAGTGGCTGGCGGCGCTGGATGCGGAACGAAGCGCCGGCCGCATCCGCGCCTACGGCGCCTCGAACTGGCCCCTGGCGCGGGTGCGGGAGGCCAACGCCTACGCTGCCGAGCACGGCCTCGCGCCGTTCGCGGCCGTCTCCAACAACTTCAGCCTGGCGCAGATGGTGGCACCGGTGTGGCCCGGCTGCGTGGCCGCCTCCACGGCGGATTGGCGCACCTGGCTGGAAGCGGAGCGGATGCCGCTGTTTCCCTGGTCCAGCCAGGCCCGAGGCTTCTTCACGGTGCGCTTCGACGCCGTGCGGCGCGAGGAGAGTTCCGGCGCGGATGTCGCGTTCGGCAGCCAGCCGAGCGACGCCGAGATGCGCCGCTGCTGGTTCTCCGAGGGGAACTTCGCCCGCCGGGCCCGGGCGGTCGAGCTGGCGGCGGAGCGGGGCGTGGTGCCCATCCAGATCGCGCTCGCCTACGTGCTGGCGCAGCCCTTCCCCTGCTTCGCCCTGATCGGCCCGCGCCTGCTGGCGGAAACGCGCAGTTCCATGGCCGCGCTGGATGTCTCCCTCACCGAGGCAGAGCGGCGCTGGCTGAATTTGGAGGCCGACGCGAGGACGTGAGGCCACGACTTCCACCCGGCGTCCTTTCGTTCGCGGCACGACGCCGTGGAAGCCGTGCGCTTTGGGTGATTCGGGGCACGGTTTCAGCGGCGCCGCTGCCGGCACATCGACCACGCTAGCCCGCCGGGCATGGTCGCAGCCGCGCCACGCACACCGGCAGGCCCTTGGCCAGCAGCGCCTCGATCCAAAGCCGCTGCTGGACGGAGAGCCGATCCTTCGGCCCTTTCACTTCCACGAACTGGTAGCGGCCCGGGCCTTGAACGATGGCGAGGTCCGGGAAGCCGGACCGCCGCCCGGCCAGATCGCCGCGGATTATCGCCACGAGGGCCGAGAGGTGCGTCTCCGGCATGGCGTCGATCATCGTGCCCAGCGCCGCCGGCGGACACCGGCGCCAGTCGAACAGCGGGTTGGCGATCCCGGCCTTGGCGGCCAAGCGATCGCGCAGCTGCGGCTTGAGCGGCGCTGCCAACGGCTCCGCGCACAAGCCTTCGCGAGCGGCGAAAAAGTCGGGCCAGCCGAGGTCCGTCGGACCGGACTGGAAGGCGTTCACGAAGGCCCCCGGTATCGGCGCGAACAGCCACTCCCAGTAGGCCAGCGCGAACAGCGCCATCGGCAGGTGGTTCTCCAGATGCCAGCCGACGCCGCCGGCTGCGGTCAGAAGCCGAAGCGCCGCCTGCTCGACGTCGCCAGGCGCTGCGACGGCGGCCGCGGGCAGGTCCAGTTCCCGTTGCGGCAGCGGCGGACGCTTTCGAGGCCGCCCGAAGCGGCGCGCGAAGTCCTGCTCCAGGGCGGACCACGGCGCGGCGCGGATTTCCCGGCGCAGCCGTTCCACGCCGGCTTCGTCGCCTAGGCGGGCGAGGATGCGCATGCGGCGCTCCCGGGCCGGCGGCAGCGTGGACCGTCGATAGCAGGCGAGGGCCGGGTCGAGCTCGCCGCTGCGCTCCAGCGAGCGCCCGAGGCGGTTCAAGGCCCGGCAGCGGCGGCGCTCGAGCAGCCGGTGGTTTTCCGCATCCCACAAGGCCAGCAGCAGCGCGTCGATGGCGGCTCGGCAACCGCCGATTGCCGGCTTCAGGCCCAGGGCGGCGATGGCGTCGCTGGCCTCGAGGATCTCCAGATAGCGCTGCAAGGTCGCCCGATCCGCGAACAGGCGCTGCTGCGGGGACCACGGCACGGCCTCGTAGCGGCGCACGCCGAGATCGCGCAGCACGAAGGCGACCAGGTCCCCTTCCGGGTGGCCGAAATACAGCAGCCGATAGAGGCGGAGGCGGTCCCCCTGCGCCAGCCGAAGCCACGGGGCCCGGCGCCGCAGCCGCCAGCGGCAGAAGCTGGCCGGCACGGTGGCGGCGATGCGTCCCATCAGCCCGGTCTTGGCGACACCCGCGCTCGGCACCTCGAAGAAGCACCGCCGCAGCTCGGCCGCCGTGAACAGCGGCAGCAACTCGGCCGGCGCAACCGGCGGACAGCGTTCGACGAGGCCGGCGCCGGCCAGTTCCGCCAGCGCCGCCGAAACATCCGGCACCTCCGCATAGCGCAGACGATCCTCCCGCAGCACCGGCCGCCGCGCGACGAGGCGGGCCAAGAGGCGCAGCCCGGCCGCGGAGAGGCCCAGGATGGCGCTGCCGAAGCGCCGTTCGGCCTCGGTGAGGAGGTCCCCGTAGCGCTCGCGCACGCCGGCTACCACGACGCTCAGGTTCTCGGCGTAGTAGTGCAGCGCTGGCGCTTGCGCGGGCGCCAGGGTCGTCCGTCGCCGGGCCCACGGGGCACCGGCGCTCGACGGGGGCACAGGCTGTCTCGCCATGCTCCGCAACGTCTCGTTCGCGGGCGGAGAATCCTAGCAGACTGTATGTGCTTACATGGATTCGCATCCAACGCAGCCTGGCGGCCCGCTGCCCTATAATCCCGCCGCTTGTCCAACCCCGGCGAACACGTTGCTCCCTCGGGTATTCATCGACGGCCAGGCCGGCACCACGGGCCTGGCGCTGGCCCAGCGACTGGCGCGGCATGGCGGCATCGAGGTGCTCGGCATCGCCGAGTGCGCCCGCAAGGACGCCGAGGCGCGGCGGCAGGCATTCGCGCAAGCGGACGTGGTGGCGCTCTGCCTGCCGGACGACGCGGCCCGGGAGGCCGTGGCGCTGGCGCCCAAGGCGCGGTTTCTGGACGCCAGCACCGCGCACCGGGTGGCCGACGGCTGGACCTACGGGTTGCCGGAGCTCGCGCCGGGCCAGAGACAGCGCATTGGCGATGCCGCTCGAGTGGCCAACCCCGGCTGCTATCCCACCGGCTTCGTGCTTGCCGTGCGGCCGCTGGTCGACGCCGGTGTGCTGGCGCCGTCGGCGCCGCTGCGGGCGAACGCCGTCTCCGGCTACTCCGGCGGCGGCAAGGCGCTCATCGCCCAGTACGCCGGAACCGAACGCTGCCCGTCGCCGGTGCGGGCCTACGGCCTTTCCCTGGACCACAAGCACTTGCCGGAAATGCGCGCGTTCGCCGGCATCGATCATGCGCCGCTCTTCGCGCCGGCGGTCGGCCCCTACTACAGCGGCATGATCGTGCAGGTGGGCTTGTTCGCCAGCGAACTGGACGGCGATGCCGCGACGGTACACCGCGTCCTCCAGGAGCGGTATGCCGACGAGCCCTTCGTCCACGTGCCGGAACTGAACCCGGACGCCGGCGTCCTGGAGGACGGTTTTCTTTCTCCCGCTGCCCGCAACAGCAGCAACCATCTGGACATTCTGGTGTTCGGCCGGGCCGAGCAGGTGCTCCTCGTCAGCCGCTTCGACAACCTTGGCAAAGGCGCTGCCGGGGCGGCGGTGCAGAACCTGAACCTGATGCTGGGCCTGCCGGAGACGATGGGGCTGGAGACGTGAGCGCACCTTGGCCCTTGGCATCGCCACTTGAGTAGCATCCGCCCATGACCACCCGCCAAGCCCTCGAGCAGGAGTTCCAAGCCTTGCGCGGCGCCAATCTGGCGCTGGACCTCACCCGCGGCAAGCCGGCGCCGGAGCAGCTGGACCTTGCCAACGCGCTCGATGGGCAGCTCGCCGGAGACTACCGCGCCGAGGACGGCACGGACGTGCGCAACTACGGCCTTCTGCGGGGAATTCCAGAAGCCCGCAGGCTTGGGGCGCGGTTTCTGGACCTCCGCCCGGAGGAGGTGATCGCCGGCGGCAACTCCAGCCTGACGCTGATGTTCCACGTGCTGGACGCGGCCATGAACGCGGGCCTCCTCGGCCCTCCCTGGAGGGAAGCCGGCACACCCAAGGCCATCTGCCCGGTACCGGGCTACGACCGGCACTTCACCCTCGCCGACGCGCTTGGCATGGAACTCGAGACGGTGCCGATGGCGGCCGCCGGGCCGGACATGGACGCCGTCGAGGCCCTCGTGGCAAACGACGACGCGGTGCGCTGCATCTGGTGCGTACCGAAGTACGCCAACCCCACCGGCTGCGTCTACTCGCCGGAGACCGTGCAGCGCCTTGCGGAACTGCCAGCCAAGGCGGCACGGCCTTTCCTGGTGCTGTGGGACAACGCCTACGCCGTCCACGACTTCGAGTTTCCGGCGGCGCGCCTCGAACCCATCCTGCCGCTGGCCCGGGCCGCCGGCGCCGCCGACGGCATCGCCATGTTCGCGTCCACGTCGAAGGTCACCTTCGCCACCGGAGGCATCGCGTTCCTCGGCGGCACGGAGGCGTTTCTGGCGGCCATGGAGCGGCGTCTCTCGATCCTGATGATCGGGGCGGACAAGGTGAACCAGCTCCGCCACGCCCGGTTCCTCGAGGGCCGGCTCGAGGAACACATGCGCGCCCATGCGAACCTGGTACGCCCGAAGTTCGAAGCGGTGCAGCGGGGCCTGGAACGCGGCCTAGCAGGCACGGATCTGGCCACCTGGACGCGGCCCCGAGGCGGCTACTTCGTCTCCCTGGATACCCGCCCCGGCCTTGCCAGCAGCACCGTGGCGCTGGCCAAGGAGCTTGGCGTCGCCCTGACGCCGGCGGGGGCCACGTTCCCCCACGGCGTCGATCCGGAGGACCGCAACATCCGCATCGCGCCTACCTTCGCCACGCTGGCGGAGGTGGAGGCCGGCGTCGAAGTGCTGGCGCTGTGCATCCGGCTGGCAGCGGCCCGGCAGCAGGCCGCACCGTGAGCCGCCGCCTGCCGCCCCAAGCGCAGACCGGCGACGCAACGGCATGAGCGAGGAGGTCGCCTTCGACGAACTGGCGCTGCCGCAGCCGGTGCTCGCCGCCATCGCGGATCTCGGCTTCCACCGCTGCACGCCGATCCAGGGCGAGGTGCTGCCCTACAGCCTCTCGGACTACGATGTGACCGGCCAGGCGCAGACCGGCACCGGCAAGACGGCGGCGTTCCTAGTGACCATCCTGGCCCGCCAGCTGGAGTTTCCCCGAACGCGTCCGGCGCTGCCGGGCGTGGCGCGGTCGCTGGTGCTGGCGCCCACCCGGGAGCTGGCCATGCAGATCGAGGCGGACGCGCGGGATCTGGCGAAGTACACCGGCGCCCGCATCGTCTGCGTGATGGGCGGCATCGACTACGACCGCCAGCGCCGCCTGCTGCGGGAGGGGCCCATCGACATCCTGGTGGCCACCCCGGGACGTCTCATCGACTTCACGCAGCAGCGCCTGGCGCAGCTCGGCCAAGTGGAGGTGCTGGTGATCGACGAAGCGGACCGGATGCTGGACATGGGCTTCATCCCGGACGTGCGCCGCATCGTCTACCAGACGCCGAAGAAGCGCGAGCGGCAGACGATGTTCTTCAGCGCCACCTTCAACGACGACGTGATGAACCTGGCGACGCAGTGGACGCTGGACCCGGTGCATGTGGCCATCAGGCCGGAGGCGCCGGCGGTGGACACCGTCGATCAGCACTTCTGGGCGCTGCCGAGGGACCGCAAGCGCGCGACCCTGCTGGCCTTCGTGCGCAAGCACGAGCCCGACCACACGCTGGTGTTCGTGAACCGGCGCGATCAGGCGCACCGGCTGGTCTCGTTCCTGCGCGACCGGGGCGTCGAGTGCGAGGGGCTGGCCGGCGACATCCCCCAGCGCAAGCGCCTGTCGACCATGCAGCGCTTCAAGGACGGCAAGACCAATCTCGTGGTCGCCACCGACGTCGCCGGGCGCGGCATCCACGTGGAAGGCATCAGCCACGTCATCAACTACGACCTGCCCGAGGATGCGGAGGACTACGTGCATCGCATCGGCCGCACCGGGCGCGCCGGGGCCAGCGGCGTCTCCATCAGCTTCGTGTCCGAAGACGACGCCTTCGATCTGCCCGCCATCGAAGCCCTGCTGGGCCACCCGATCCAGACCACCCAGCCGGAGCTGTAGCCGCGGCGCCGCGGCCCTCGGAGAACGCGATGTCCGACGAGTCGCCAGCGACTGCCGCAGCGCCCCGGCGCGCGGCGCTCGTGACGCTGGCGGCGCTGGTGGTGATCTGCGCCGGGGTCAAGGCCGCCGAGCAGCTCATGGTGCCGTTTCTGCTGGCGGCCTTCATCGCCACCATCGCGGCCACGCCGGTGTTCTGGCTGCAGCAGCGGCTCAAGCTGCCGGTGGGCATCGCCATCGCCTTGGTGGTGCTGGCGCTGGTGGTGGCGCTGCTCGGCGTAGGGGCGCTCATCACCCAGTCCGTGGCGGATTTCCAGCAGCAGCTGCCAGCCTACAAGGCGCGGCTTGGGGATTTCGAGAAGCAGGCGGCGGCACTGCTGGCGCCCTTCGGTCTGGACGCCGCGGCCCTGCCGAGCCTGGACCCGCAGCAAGCGCTTGCCTTCGCCGGCCAGGTGCTGGCGAGTCTCGGCGGCACCCTCGCCAATGGCTTCGTGATCCTGCTGACGGTGATCTTCATTCTCGCCGAGGCAACCTCCTTCCCGGCCAAGCTGCGCACGGTGCTGGCCGAACCGGCCCGGGACCTGCCGCACTTCGAGCGCTTCGCCGCCAACGTGAACCGCTACATCGCCATCAAGACCTCGGTGAGCCTCGGCACCGGCGTGTTCGTCGGCGTGGCGATGTGGATCATCGGCGTGGACTACCCGATCCTGTGGGGCGTGCTGGCGTTCCTGCTGAACTACGTGCCCACCATCGGCAGCATCCTGGCCGCGGTGCCGCCGGTGCTGCTGGCGTTCATCCAGATCGGCCTGGCCGGCGTCGCCGCCACGGCGGTGGTGTTTCTCATCGTCAACGTGGTGATGGGCAACGTGGTGGAGCCGCGTTTCATGGGCCGCAGCCTCGGTCTCTCCACGCTGGTGGTGTTCCTGTCGCTGGTGTTCTGGAACTGGATGCTCGGCCCGGTGGGCATGCTGCTGTCGGTGCCGCTGACGATGACCATGAAGATCGCCCTGGAGGCCAACCCCGCCACCGAGTGGGTGGCGCATCTGCTGGACCCGGCCGAGAGCCGCCGCGAGGCCGCTTCGGCTGCGCCGGCGGCCACGGACCCGCCGCCGCGGTGAGCTACGAGAGCAAGCGCATTCGGAGCCTTGCCGGCTACGTCTACGGCGAGCAGCCGCCCGACCGGGAGGTGATCAAGCTCAACACCAACGAGGCGGCGTTTCCGCCGTCGCCAGCGGTGGCGCGGGCGCTGGCGGAGTTCGACGCCGCGGACCTGCGCCGCTATCCGCCAGCCACCGCGGACCCGCTGCGCCGCCAGGTCGCGGAGCTGCTGGGGCTGGACGTGGCGCAGGTGGTGGCGACCAATGGCGGCGACGAGGGGCTGCGGCTGGCGATGGCCACCTTCGTGGACGCCGGCATGGCGGTGGGTCTGGCGACGCCGGGCTACTCCCTCTATCCGGTGCTGGCCGCCATCCAGGGGGGGCGAGCGGCCGAGGCACCGCTGGCGGCGGACTGGCTGCCGCCGGCGGACTTCGGGGCGCGGATGAACGCCGCCGACGCCAGGCTGGTGTGCTTGGCGAACCCCCACGCGCCCTCCGGCGCGCTGCTGCCCGCCGAGGCGGTGGGCGCTCTCGCCGAGACCCTGCGCGGGGTGCTGCTGGTGGACGAAGCCTACGTGGACTTCGTCGCGCCGGCCCGGCGCCACAGCCTGCTGCCGCTTCTGGCCCGGCACGACAACCTGCTGCTGCTGCGCACCTTGTCCAAGGGCCATGCGCTGGCCGGCATCCGCGTGGGCCTGCTGCTCGGCAGCGCCAGCCTCGTCGAACCCATCCGCACCAAGACCCGCGACAGCTTCAACGTGGACGCCGTCGCCCAGCGGCTCGCCAGCGCCGCGCTGGGCGACCGGGGCTACGTGGAGGCGCGCTGGGACGAAACCCGCCGCGAGCGGCGGCGACTGGCGGCGAAGCTCGAGGAGCTTGGCTTCCAGGTTGCGCCTTCCGAGGCCAACTTCGTGCTGGCCAGAACGCCCCCCGGAAGCTGCGCCGCGGCGCTGCAACGGCGCCTTCGGGGTCGCAAGGTGCTGGTGCGCCACTTCGACGCACCGCGGCTGGCGGACTGCCTGCGCATCACCGTCGGCACCAGCGAGCAGACCGACGCGCTGATCGACGCGCTGGCGGCTGCGGCGGCGACGACGACCAGCGCCACCGCGGCGTAGCCGGGCGGGGTTCCTGCCGAGAAACGCTTGGCGATGTCCTTTGGATTGCGAACGTGCGGATTGTTTTCGATGTGTTCGCGTATCTCGCCATTGGAGTTCCGCCAGTCTCGTTGCTGCGCCAAAGTTCCACAAGCGGCAATCGCAGCCCTAAGCTCGTCTCTGCGAATCCTGCCGGTGGGTGCTTCGATTGACGCCATTTTTTCTCGTTGCGGGCAAGGCTTGCATCGGTTGGAAACCGCGTTGCCAGTATGCCTTGAGAGCGCCCTGGGTGGCACTGGCGAAGCAAGCGCTTTCGACTCTAGGCGTCTTGCCTACAACGCGGTTTTTCTTGCGACGAAAACTAGCAGGAACCGGGTTGCGTCCCAACCTCGCCCGAGGTGGGCATCCGGTATTGCGCGGCCGCATTGCCGGGGCAATTGGTTTCCCAAACATCTGTCGTGGGGCCTCCTTTGGTGCCGCTCCGAGTGCCGCCGAGAGCGAGTTTCATTAGCCGCGGCGGTTTCCAAACCGCCGCTTGCTTGGTCGTCGTTTCCGCCATCGTTGAACCTACCCTACTTGAGTTTCGTTATCTGCACCGCGCCGGAGTAGCTGGCGATGGAATTGGCGCCTTGGCCCTCCGTCGCGGACGCGGCTATCCAACCACGGGGGGGGGGGGGGCAACCCTTGTGGCAAAGAAAATCGAACTTTCTGAACTTTCCCTCTGCAATCAATGGCTTGCAGGCGTCTTGCGACCGGAGAGCGTCCTGGACGCTGCCAGCAAGCCCTAGACGCCTTCCGGTGCGCCATTGGCAGCTGCGTCGTTGATCGCGCGGTGCTTGCGCGACCAAGACGCCCGGAACGCGCCCGGAGCGCCTGTGGGCAGAGTTCGAGTTCCGGCAACGCCATTGGCCATGCTCGGCGGGAACTGCGCCGACCCCTGGCCAGTCGGTGATCTCAACGCCGCAGCGCCCCTGTTAGACTGCCCGAGTGTGTCGCCGGGCGAACGCAAGGCCCATGTACCAGTACAGTGCTTTCGACCAGCGCTTCGTCGAGGAGCGGGTGGCCCAGTTCCGGGACCAGACGGCGCGGTATCTGGCCGGGGAACTTTCCGCCGATGCGTTCCAGCAGTTGCGGCTGCGCAACGGCCTCTACATCCAGCGCCTGGCGCCGATGCTGCGCATCGCCGTGCCCTACGGCACGCTGAGCGCCCGCCAGCTGCGGGCCGTGGCGGCCGTCAGCCGCCGCTACGACAAGGGCTACGGGCACCTCTCCACGCGCCAGAACATCCAGATCAACTGGCCGGCGCTGGAAGCCGTGCCGGACATTCTGGCGGACCTTGCCAGGGTGCAGATGCACTGCATCCAGACCAGCGGCAGCTGCATCCGCAACATCACCACGGACCAGTTCGCCGGCGTCGCCGCCGACGAAGCCGTGGACGCCCGCCCCTACTGCGAGATCATGCGCCAGTGGTCCACCTTCCACCCGGAGTTCGACTGGCTGCCGCGCAAGTTCAAGATCGCCGTCAACGGCGCCGCCGCGGACCGGGCCGCCACCAGCGTCCACGACATCGGCATAACCGTGCGCCCGGGCGCCGCGGGTTCGGCGCTGTTCGATTTCCAGGTAGGCGGCGGCCTCGGGCGCACGCCGGTGATCGGCAGCCGCATCCGGGAAGGACTGCCGGAGCAGCATCTGCTCACCTACCTGGAGGCCATTCTGCGCGTCTACAACCGCTACGGGCGGCGCGACAACAAGTACAAGGCGCGCATCAAGATCCTCGTTCGCGCCATGACGCCGGAGCGGTTTCGGGAGCTGGTGGACGCCGAGTGGGCGCACCTCCGCGACGGGCCCGGCACCCTGCCAGAGGCCGAAGTCGCCCGCATCAAGGCCTGCTTCGCACCGCCGCCCTACGAGGGCCTTGGCGACGAGACGGCAAAGCTGGCGGCCGAGCGCCTCAAGGCCCCGGCCTTCGATCGCTGGATGCGCAACAACGTCGCCGCCCACAAGCGACCCGGCTACGCCATCGCCACCCTTTCCACCAAACCCACCGGCGTGCCGCCCGGGGACGTGACCGACGAGCAGATGGAGGCGGTGGCGGATTGGAGCGAGCGGTTCGGTTTCGGCGAGGTTCGCATCTCCCACGAGCAGAACTTCGTGCTGCCGGACGTGCCCCAGCGGAATCTCCGGGAGCTGTTCGCCCTAGCCTGCGATGCGGCTCTGGGGCAGGCCAACGCCGGACTGCTGACGGACATGATCTGCTGCCCCGGCGGCGACTACTGCGCCCTGGCGAACGCCAAGTCCATCCCGGTGGCGGAGGCCATCCAGCGCCGCTTCGACGACTACGACTACCTGCACGACCTGGGGCCGCTGGATGTCAACATTTCCGGCTGCATGAACGCCTGCGGCCACCACCACGTGGGGCACATCGGCATTCTCGGCGTGGACAAGCGCGGCGAGGAGTTCTACCAGATTTCCATCGGCGGCAACCAAGCGACGGATGCCTCGATCGGCAAGATCCTCGGCCCTTCCTTCCAGCGTTCCGAGGTGCCGGACGTGGTCGAGCGCATCCTCGCGGTCTACGTCGACCGGCGGTTCGAGGGCGAGACGTTTCTGGCCGCGGTGCGCCGGCTGGGGGTGGCGCCGTTCCGCCAGCGCGTCTATGCCGACGCTGCTTAAGGGCGGGCGGATCGTCCGGGACGACTGGACGCTGCGCATGGAGGGCCCGGCGGGGCCTGGACGGATCTCGCCGCTCGCGGCCTGGCGCCAGGCGCCCGAGGGTGCCGGGGTGTGGGTGGAAGGGGACGCGGAAGTCGCGGAGATCGGCGCGGAGATCCGCGCCGCGCCAGTGGTCGCGGTGCGCTTTGCCGCCTTTGCCGACGGCCGCGGCTTGAGCTTCGCCAGCCTGCTGCGCAGCCGCTGCGGTTTCCAGGGCGAGCTGCGGGCCTTCGGCGAGCTGGTGCCGGACCTGACGCCCTACATGCTCCGCTGCGGCTTCGACGCCTTCCTGCTGGCCTCGGAGCGGGACGCAGAAACCGCCCTGGCATGCATGGCGCGCATGAGCGGCCACTACCAGGCGTCGGCGGCCGAGCCGACGCCGCGTTTCCGTCAAGCCGCCGCCTCCGCCACCTCCTAGCGGTCGGCCGGCGCCAACCGCTGACCTCCGAAGGCCCGACGATGCCGGCCGGCATTATCGAATCTTTCTTCGTGATCTTCGCCGGCGCCGCGGCGCTGGCGGCGGCGGCGCTCTACACCCGGCAGCCTCTCATCGTCGCCTACATCCTCATTGGCTGCGCCTTCGGCCCGCATGGCGCGAGCCTGGTCGCAGACGACCGGCTGCTGGCGGAGATCGGCCAGATCGGCATCATCTTCCTGCTGTTCCTGGTGGGCCTGGACCTGCCGCCGACCAAGCTCAAGGACATGATCGGCGAATCCGTGCTGGTCGCCCTCGCCAGCTCGGCGGTGTTCTTCGCTATCGGCTTCGGCGTGCTGGCGCTGTTCGGCTTCACCCTGGCGGAGGCCGCGGTCGCCGGCGTCGCCAGCATGTTCTCGAGCACCATACTCGGCATCAAGCTGCTGCCCACCACGGTGCTGCACCACCGCCACACCGGCGAGATCGTCATCAGCCTGCTGCTCATCCAGGACCTCGTCGCGGTGGTGGCGCTCTTGGTGCTGGCTGGTCTGGACGGCGAAGGCGGCAATCCGGCCGCTACCGCGCTGACGGTGGCGGTGGCGCTGCCCGTCGTCGGCGTCGCCGCCTACGCTGGCGTGCGCTTCCTGGTGGTGCCGCTGTTGGCCCGCTTCGACGTGTTTCGGGAGTTCACCTTCCTGTTGGCGGTCGGCTGGTGCCTCGGCATCGCCAGCCTCGCCCACGCGCTGGGGCTGTCCTGGGAGATCGGCGCCTTCGTGGCCGGCGTGTCCCTGGCGACCTCGCCGGTAGCGCAGTACATCACCGAGAACCTGCGCCCGCTGCGGGATTTCTTCCTGGTGCTGTTCTTCTTCTCGGTCGGCGCGGCCATCGATCCGCTGCTGCTGCTCGCCGTGTGGATGCCGACGCTGCTGCTGGCGCTGGTGCTGGTGGCCGTGAAGCCGCCGGTGTTCCGCGCCCTCCTGCGTTGGCGCCGGGAGCCGGACGACGTGGCCCGGGAGGTGGGCTACCGCCTCGGCCAGGCCAGCGAGTTCTCGCTGCTCTTGGTGTTCGTGGCGGGGGCGGCGCTGGTGTCCGCCGAAGCCGCCCACGTCGTCCAGGGCGCGACGGTGCTGACGCTCCTGCTTTCGACCTATCTCGTCATCTTCCGCTACCCGAGCCCGATCGCCGTGTCGGCCGCGCTGCGTCGGGACTGACCGTGGGCCAGGCTGCCATCGGGCGCCCGCCGGCATCGCCGGGGCGGCCGACGTGATCGGCCTGGTCTTCGACGGCCAGTACGCGCTGTTCGCGCTGCTGCTGACGGCGCTGGTGCTGTCGCTGTGCTGCCACGAGTTCGGCCATGCCTGGGTGGCCAGGCTCTGCGGCGACGACACCGCCGAACGCGCCGGACGCCTCACCCTCAATCCGCTGGCGCACATCGATCCCATGGGGCTGGCGATGGTGGTGCTGGTGGGTTTCGGCTACGCCAAGCCGGTGCCGATGGATGCGCACAACTTCCGCTGGCGGCGGGCGGACCTGTGGGTGGCGGCTGCCGGACCGGGCATGAACCTGCTGCTGGCGGCAGTGGCCTGGAACGGCTTCCTGCTGCTGCGCGGCAGCGGCGTGGAGTTCGCCTACAGCCCCGCGGCAGTGACGTTCTTCGCGCTCCTGGTGCAGATCAACCTGCTGCTGATGCTGTTCAATCTGCTGCCCCTGGGCCCCCTCGACGGCACCTACATCCTGCCGCACCTGCTGCCGCCCCGGCTGGCCGCCGCCTACCGCGCCGCCAATGCCCGCTACGGCCTGTGGGCGCTCCTGGCGTTGATCGTCGTCGGCCTGCTGGGCGTGCCGGTATTCGCCACGCTGACGGCCTTCGCGGCGTCGCTGGTGCCGTTCATCACTTTCGTGTAGGCGCTCTCCGCACTCCGCACCGGGCCGTCCGGCTTCGCTCAGCGGGAGCGCACCACGGCGGACTCCGCCTCCAGGCCGAGCAGCGCCCGGCCCGCGTCTTCGATCAGATGCGGCGCCACAGTGGCGTGCTGGCGCACCACGCGCACATCCCGGGCGATGCGTTCCAAGGGTTCGCCTACGCGATTCGCCGTGGTGCCGGCGGCTTCGCACAGCGTCTCCACCACCTCCACCGCGGCGCGGGCCGCGTCGGACGCGACGATGTGGAACAGCGCCTGCTGCCGAGGCGCCACCTCATTACCGGCGGTCACCGTCTCCCAAGTCTTCGCGGCCAGCTCCAGGAGTGCCGCGCGAGCGCCGAGAAGACGGGCCTCGGCGTGGGCCACGGCGCGCTGCGCGAAGGGCCGGTCGCGCAGGGTGCGAGTGGTGAAGCGCGGCTGCTTGCGTGTCGCCAGGGCCACGAACGCATCGATGCCGGCCCGGGCGATGCCCAAGGCCACCGCGGCCTTGTTGTAGGCCAGGCGGTTGCCGAGCGGCAGCCGCAGCTGCGGCGTGCTGGCGGCGTGGCCGCCGAGGGGCGCGATGATCCGCTCGGCCGGCACGAACACATCGCGCAGCCGCACGTCGTGGGAGCCGGAACCGCGCAGCCCGGCCACGTGCCAGGTATCCAGGATCTCGAACTCGCCGGCCGGCACCACCGCGTAGCGGTTGCCCTCGGCGGCCGGCGTCTCGCCGTCGCGCTCCGTCAGGCACACGGTGGCGCCGAACAGCTGCGCGTTGTGGATGCCGCTGACGAACTGCCACTGGCCGCGGACGCGCCAGCCCGCACCCTCCCGCACGGCTTGGCCGACGGCAGCGGTGGAACTGGCCATGACGGTCATGGGATCCGCGATGAGCTCCGGGCAGCGATCCTTGAAGCCCGGGCCGATGAGGCCGAAGGTCTCGATGCCGATCATCAGGTTCCAGCCAGCGCTGCCGTCGGCCCGGGAGACGGCCTCGATGACGCCGATCTGGGTCATCGGGTCCGCGTCCGCGCCGTGGATGTCCGGGGTCGCCGCCAAACGGTAGAGGCCGGCGCTGGCGAACGCCTGGGCCACCGGCCGTGGCAGATGGCGCTGGCGCTCGGCCTGGTCCGCGTGGCACCTGACGAGAGGCGCAAGCGCTTCCGCCTTGGCAACGTGCGGGTCGGCCGACTTGCCCATCTGAGGAGTCCACTCGGGGCGGCAGCCGCGCCATCATAGACCACGCCGACGCCAGCCACGGCCGCCGCGACCGGCCTCGTGGTTGGGACCAGGCCGGGGAATCGAGTACATTGCGGCGGTGTCGGCCAGCGGGGAGAGCGCCATGTACCAGGACATTCTCTACGAAGTGGACGGGCCAGCGGCCGTCGTCACCATGAACCGGCCGGCGAGCCTCAACGCCTTCACCAATCTCATGCTGGCGGAGATCCGCCACGCGCTCGGCGCCGCCGAACGGGACACGGACGTGGTGGGCATCGTGCTCACCGGCGCCGGGCGAGGCTTCTGCGCCGGCATGGACATGAACGCCTTGAACGAGATGACCGGCGGCGAGCGGGGCAAGGCCGAGTACGCCCATCTGGCCTGCGAACCGGGCAATCCGGATCGGGACCCGAACTTCGAGACCACGCTCACCTACCTGCTGGGCATCCGCAAGCCGCTGCTCGCCGCCGTCAACGGCGCCGCGGCGGGCATGGGCCTGTGCTACGCGCTGTACTGCGACATGCGTTTCGTGGAGCGCGGCGCGAAGCTCACCACTTCGTTCTCCCAGCGCGGGCTGGTGGCCGAGCACGGCGCCAGCTGGATGCTGCCGCGGCTGGTCGGCCCGTCCCGGGCGCTGGATCTGCTGTGGACCTCCAAGCGCATCGATGGCGAGGAGGCGCATCGGCTGGGCTTGGCGGACCGGCTCTCGGAAAGCGGGGAATCGGTCGCCGAAGCCAAGGCGTACATCGGCGAACTCGCGGCCTCGGCAGCGCCGACGTCGCTGATGCACATGAAGAGCCAAGTCTACAAGCACATGAACAGCGAGCTGGGCCCGGCGATGGCGGAGTCCAACCGGCTGATGGAGGCGAGCCTGGACCGCAGCGACTTCGGCGAAGGCGTCAAGTCGTTCATGGAGAAGCGGCCGCCGCGCTTCGCGCCGTTGCGGTTCGAGTAGGCCGAACCGGCGGGCGGACGGAACGGAGCCGGGCGATGACCGAGGTGCTGGCGACGGACCTGCGCGACATCGACTGGCCGGCGCTGGTGGCGGACCTCAACCGCCATCTGCGGCTGCGCGCCACGCCCATCGGCATGAAGCTGTGCGCCACGGTTGCCGAGATGGAGGCGATCCCCCGCATTCGCCGGCCGCGGCATGTCCACACCACGGACCAGATCGTCGGCCAGGCCTGCCGCAACGGCTGGACCGTCGGCATCACCGCCGAGGACCTGGTGGGCGACCAGTGCCGCGCCGTGGTGGGGCTTTCGCCCCGAGACGAGAAGTGGCTTTCCGGGCGGCAGATGGCCGGGGTCTGGTACGCCGATGCCGAGGAAGCCGCCAAGCACCAGGCGGCCATGGATCTGGCCCCCTTCGGCGGCCACGCGGCGCTGGCGGTGAGCCCGCTGGCGAGCGGCCGGCTGCGGCCGCCGGACATCGCCCTCGTCTACGCCACCCCGGCGCAGATGATCCTGTTCATCAACGGCCTGCAGTGGACCGGCTACAAGAAGCTCGAGTGGGGCTGCGTGGGCGAATCCTCCTGCGCGGATTCCTGGGGGCGGGCGCTCGCCACCGGCGAGCCGAGCCTGTCCATCCCCTGCTTCGCCGAACGCCGCTACGGCGGCGTGATGGAAGACGAACTGCTGATGGCCCTCCCGCCGCGCCATCTGCCGAAGGTGGTGGACGGCCTCGCCCGCCTGGCCAGGAACGGCCTGCGCTATCCCATCGCGCCCTACGGCGTGAACAACGACGTGCGAGCGGGGATGGCCGTCAGCTACGGCTGACTGCGATCCCTTGCGACTGCCGTGCCGCCCGCTCCGGGCGCAGCGGTGGCTATGATTCGCGCCGGCATCCGCAAGAGGGCGGCAGTTGCGCATCAGTCTCCTAGTCCAAGGCAATCCCCACACGACGCAGGCCGTGGCGAACGCCTTGGGCTTCGCGGAGGCCGCGGCAGCCGCCGGCCACGCCCTAGAGCGGGTGTTCTTCTACAAGGACGCGGTGCTGGTCGCCAATCGCCTGGCGGCGGACGAAGCCCGTCTCCGGGAACGCTGGCAGGCGTTGGCGGGCCGCGCCGGCTTCGAGCTGGCGGTGTGCGTGGCCGCGGCGGGCCGCCGGGGCGTCGCCGAAGGCGGCTCGCTGGCGCCGGGTTTCGCCATCGTCGGTCTCGGCCAGCTCGTCCAGGCGATGGAGGCCAGCGACCGGCTGGTGACCTTCTGATGCGCAAGAGCGGCGCATGAAGCGGGTCCTCTATCTGGTGCGCCATGGCCTCGGCAAGGCCGCCGACGAGACCATCGACTTGGCGCTGGTGTCCGGCGTCTTCGAGCAGCGGACGACGATGCTGTTCCTGGACGATGGCGTCCATCAGCTCATGGGCCTCGGCACCCGCCAGTCCTCGGTGAAGGCGCTGCCTGCCTACGACGTGGACGCGATCCATGTGGCGGCGCACAGCCTGGCGGAGCGGGGCTTGGCCGCCGACGGCATCGAGCTGTCTGTTGTCCTGGCGGACCGCGGCGCGATCCGGCGGCTGCTCGCCAGCCACGATTTCGTGGTGAGCGACTGATGGTGTTGCCGGACTTCTGGCGGCCCTCCAGCTCGACCGTGGCACGGCCGCCAGCCACGACTTCGTAGCGAGCGACTGATGGCGGTCCTGCATCTGCTCTCCGATCCAAGTGCCGCGGCCTCCTGCTGCGGTGCGCTGGCAGAGGACGACGCCGTGCTGCTGCTGGACGACGGCGTGTTCGCGCTGTCGGCGCTGGCCAAGGCGGAGGTCCGCATCGGGGTGCTGGCGGCGGACGCGGAGCGGCGGGGGGTGGAAGCGGGCGCAGGCGCGGAGCGCTTGGACTTCGCGGACTTCGTCGCCTGGGTGGCGGCCTGCGACCGCAGCGTCACATGGTCGTGAAGCGGGACGCGGACGGGCATCTGGCGGACCCGGCGGCCTGGAGCGCAGCGGTCGGCATGGAGCTGGCCCGGGGGGTCGGAATCGAGCTCGGGCCTCGCCACTGGCGCGTCCTCCGCGCCCTGCGCGGGTTCCATGCCGAAACCGGCGTCTCGCCGTCGATGCGGCCGCTGGTGCGGCTGCTGCGCGATGCCGGCGCCGGCGAGCTGGCCTCCAGCGTGGCCTTGCTGAAGCTCTTCCCCAGCCCGCCCGGCCGCCCGGCGAGCCCCGCCGTCCTCGCCGCCAGAATCGCCGGCCTGCCGCGGCCGGACAAGTGCCTCTAGCGCACCGTCGCAGGCGGCAGCAGACGAAGGCGCGACGGCTCACGATCGTGCGCGGCGCACTCGACGACCACGAGCTCGAGCGCTTTGGTGAAGTGACGAGCGGCTTGGCCGGGTCGAGGGCCTGCTGGAGGGCATCGCGCAGCGGAAACGGGCGGCCAAGGAACGCGGCGACGGCGCGGCGGTTCACTCCAGAAACTGCCCGGCGACGATGCTCGACGGGCCCTGCCCGCGGTCGCGTTCCAAGGCGCCCTTGGGCGCCAGGTCGAGACCTTCGAGCCCAGGATGGTCCGGCGCGTACTTGCGCACGCGGAACAGCATGTTCGCCCACACCCAACGGTTGCGGTGGCGCCGCATTGGCACTGGATCGCCTTGCGCCATCGCCCTGTTCGTGTCCAAGGGATTGACGTACTGCCAGACCGTCTCGCCGGCCGGCGTCACCTCGAACATCGTGCCCTGCAGGCCGGCCAGCACCAGCGTGTTGCCGTTGGCGAGGCGCTGGGCGCTCGACGTGCGCTGGGAGAAGAAGCTGCTTGGCGGATCGCCGACGTACTCCCACACCGGCTGCGCCGGGGCGAACGGTTGGCCGCGCGCCGGCGCCGGCGGCTTGCCGTCCGCCACGGGATACTCGAACTCCACCACCGTCGAGTGGTTTCTCTCGAAGCCTTCGAACTCGTCGCCGTTGTTGAACACCAGAATGTTGCCGGCCCCAGGCAGGCCGGGCGGGATCCAGTGCGCGCTGTGCGGCCAGAACAGCTGTTGCTCGGCCGTCGTTCCGGCGCGGTGGGCGCGGGGATTGCCCCAGCGGTACAGCAGGTCGCCGCCGCGCCCGCTGCGGCCGCCCTTGCCGGTCGCGGCCTCTTCCTGCGTGGCGCTGTGGTCCAGCACCCAGACCTCGCTGAAGTTCCGCGCCGAGATCAGCAGCTGATCCAGCGCCGCGTGGTAGTCCAGGGCGTTGGCATGCAGCCAGTCCGACCGGTCGGCCTGCTTGTCCGTTCGGAAGAGTTCCGCCAAGGCGTAGTTCAGATCCACCCGTTCCGGATGCGCCGCCACGTCGCCGTAGTTCTCCTTCGTCGGATCGAAGTCCTGGATCAGGTGATCCCACACGGACCACCGCCAGACGATCTCGCCGCCGACCGGGTAGGAGGGGCGCACCTCCACCAGCTCGTCGTGGGTGAGGCCAAGGTCTGGATCGACGAACTGGGGATTGGCGCCGGCGGCGATCGCCTCGGCGGCGGAGCGGTTGCGCGTCAGCAGCAGCAGCACGTTGCCGTTCGGCAGCTTCAGGTAGTCGTGGTGCATGGGCTGCGGCGGCTCGTACTCCCACACGGGCTTGCCCTGCGGGTCCATCTCGTACAGGTACCCCGTCTGAGTGCCCACCACGTTGCCGTTCGGCAGCAGCTTGGCGTTGACCAGGGCGTGTTCCCATTGATGCGCCACCTGCCCGGCGTTGTCGATGAGGAAGGTGCCGGCGGAGCCGTTCGTGAACAGGATGAACCCGCTCGAGACCCCCGGCTTGTCGACGACCAGGCCGAGCGGCGTTTCCATCAGCGTCGGCGGCCCCCCTATCGCCCCGATGCGCGGCTCGTATTGCGCCCTCACGGCACCGACCGGCAGCGGCCAATCCAGCGCCTCGGCCCGTTCGGCACCGGGCGCCTCCGCCGCCAAGACGCACTCGGCGGCGCCGACCAAAGCAATGGCGAGCGCTCCGAAACGCCGCGCAGACCATTCCACATTCCCCTCCACATTCCCAAAAAGCCAAACCGCATCGCAGATTCCCAAAGAAGCACCAAGAAGCACCTGCTCTTTCTTGTCATTGTGCCACACGCTGTGGCATGGTCTCCGCTGGCCGTCTGGCCGGAACGGGAAATCGGGGCGGTTGATGTTTTTGTCGGAGCAAACGCTTGGCCAAGGGAGTGGTTCGCCTGCCGGCGCGCCTCTCCAGTTTGCCCCCCCCCCCCCCGAACTCAGTGCCGCATGTAGGCCCGGCGTGGCGGCGACTCGTCGAATCCGGTCCTTCCTAGGCGGGATCCTGGCGCTGGCGGCGCTGCTCGCCGGTGCGCCGGCGTTGGCGCAGTCGGCCACCATCACCGCCTCCAACCCCGCCACGCTGAACCAGAGCAACCTGCGCGCGGCGACGCTCACCGTCACCCTCGCCAGCGCCACCTACGCGACCAACGCGGCCGCCTCCCACTTCACCCTGACCACCGCGATCTCCGGCCTCACCGTGGACGGCGTGGGGTTCAACACCGGCCGCACCGCCGCCACCCTCCGCCTGCGCTGGGACGGGACGGACTTCAACAGCGCCGCCACCATCGCCGTCACCGTCGCCGCGGCCGGCACCACCCACACCGCGGCGCTCACCACCGGCACGGTGGCGGTCGGCATGGCGCGCTGGGTGAACGTCTCCGCCAAGAACGTCGCGCTCACCGAGGGCGGCACCGGCACCTACACCGTGACGTTGGAGAGCCCGCCCACCGGCACCGTCACCGTCACCGTCACCAGCGACCATACCGCCGCGGTCACCCGCTCGCCCGGCACGCTCACCTTCAGCACGACCACCTGGAACACCCCGCAGACGGTCACGCTGACGGCGGTGGCGGACGACACGGACACCGTGGACGAGGTGGCGCTGGTGACCAACGTCGCCACCGGCGGCGGCTACGCGGACAGCACCGCGGCGAACCGCACGGTGCGGGCGACGGTGGCGGACGACGACACGAGAACCGGCACGGACTACGACACGGACGACGACGGCCTGATCGAGATCAGCGGCCACGCGCAGCTGAACGCCATACGCTGGGACCTGGACGGCAACGGCTCGTCGCTGAACTCCGGCTACTCCACCGGCACTACCAGCGCCTTCCCGAGCCCCGCCGCCGGCATGGGCTGCCCGGACAACAACGACGCCAACGAGACCGGCAACTGCACCGGCTACGAGCTGACGGCGAACATCGACCTGGACACGGACGGCGACGGCAGCGCGGATTCCGGAGACGCCTACTGGAACGGCGGCGACGGCTGGAGCGCCATCGGCGTGAAACAAAAGAAGTCGGACACGCCGTTCACGGCAACGTTCCGAGGCAACGGCTACTCGGTGTCGAACCTGTACATGAAAGACAGGACCACCACCGACGATGGCCAGGGACTCTTCTCGATTGTCAGATACGCACGAATCGAATCCGTCGCCGTTCTCGACGTCGACGTCGGCGATGGCACAAACAACAACAGCCCCGTCGCCAATTTCGGCCCTCTCGTCGGACTCCTCGAGAGCAGCACCATGGCGGGAGTCTATACGCGGGGCACCGTGAATCTCTGGAACAACAACATTACCGCTTACGCAGGTGGTTTGGTGGGGATGTGCGCAGGGAGCACCATCCACACGTCCTATGCCGATGTCTCGCTGTCGGAGGCGTACGTGCAAGGCGGCCTGGCAGGCTTTGCCAGCTCGAGTTCCGTAACACTCGACACCTCATTGAACCCCCAGCACTATTACGGCTTTGGCTGCCGCGTACACAACAGCTATGCCGTCGGGGCCGTGGGTACGCAAACGGCCAGGTCAGCCCCCACTTCGTCGGGTGGCTTGTTTGCCGTAGCTCCAAGCACCACCATCAACAGCACCTATTGGGACAGGCAAACGACCACCAAAACGACCAGCGCCGGTTCGCCGGACTCGGACGGCAAGACCACTGCCGAACTGAAGTCGCCCACCGCGGCGACGGGCATCTACGCGCACTGGGACAACTACGACGTCAACGGCGACGGCCGCATCGACTCGGAGGACGACGCGTGGCACTTCGGCCAGGCCAACCAGTACCCGGCGCTGAAGTGGGGCGGCCACTCCGCCGCCACGCAGTTCACGGCGCGACTGTCCGGGCAGACGGACACGGCGCCGAGCTACGCCGGCATCGCGGTGGCCAACAAGACCTACGCGCTGGGCACGGCGATCCAGCCGTTCCAGATTCCGCCGCCCACCGGCGGCAACGGCACCTACGACTACACGGTGACCGGCCTTCTGGCGGGCCTGTCTTTCGACGCAGACGGCACGGGCGACTGCATGGCCGCGCGCACGGTGTGCGGCACGCCCACGGCCACCGCGCCGACGACGGCGACCGTGACCGTGACGGTGGCGGATGCCGACACCAACGTCATGACCAGCGATCGGGCCACCTTGACGTTCAGGATGGCGCTGCGCCGGCCAAGGGTGCTGGCGACGCCGGCGCGGCTGGCAATCAACGAGGGAGGCACCGGCGCCTATGCCGTGCGGCTGGAACAAGCGCCCTCGGCGACCGTGACGGTGGCGGTGTCGAGCGACAACGCGACCGTGACGGCGGGCACGAGCTCGCTCACGTTCACGACGCAGAACTGGAACACGGCGCAGTCGGTGACCGTGACGGCGGCCGGCGACGCGGATGCCGTGGACGAGGCGGCGACGATCACGAACGCGGCCAGCAACGGCGGCTACGATGGCGCCTCCGCGTCCGTTCGGGTGGTGGTGGACGACGACGAGGCGACGGGCACGGACTACGACGCCGACAACGACGGCCTGATCGAGATCGACTCGCTGGCCAAGCTGAACGCGCTGCGCTGGGACCTCGACGGCGACGGCGCGGCGTCCTCCGGCAACGAGACGAGCTACGCCGCGGCCTTCGCCGGCGCGGCGACCGGGGAGCACATGGGCTGCCCGGACTCGGATGCGGACGCCGACGGCGACTGCGCCGGCTACGAGCTGACCGCGGACCTGGACTTCGACACCAACGGCGACGGCGCGGTCGACGCCAGCGACGCCTACCCCAACTGGGCGCCCATCGGCGGCGATTACAACGCCGCCTTCCACGGCAACAACCGCACGATCTCCAACATGACCATGAGGGGCGGCGGCGAACGGGGACTGTTCTGGGGACTGGGGGGCAGCAGCCGCGTGTCGAACCTGGGCCTGATCGACTTCTCCGTGACGTCGACCAGCGGCCCCAGCGCCAACTACCGCGGCGTGGGCGCCTTGGCCGGACAAAGTGATGGAATCATCGAGGCGGTCTACGTCCGCGGCGGCACGGTGTCGGCGTCCAGCGGCGGCGGGCGCGGCGTCGTGGTGGGCGGCCTCGTGGGGTACCTCTTCGACGGCGTCATCCGCGCCTGCTACTCGACGGCGGCCGTTTCGGCCAGCTCGGTCCTCTCGCCTGACGTCGGCGGCCTGGCGGGGCATGCGTCAGCCCCCATCGTCGCCAGCTACGCGGCCGGGAGGGTGCATGTACACGTCCGCAGCGGCACGGGAAATGCCGGCGGGCTCGTCGGCTGGGCGACGACCAACTACTCGGTCTTCACGAACTCCTACGCGCGCGGGCGCATATCCTGGGCCGGGGCCGCCCGTCGGGGCGGCCTATTGGCCCGAAGAAACCAGTCCGGCAGCGCCCCGGGCTCGACCTGGGACTGGCAGACGACGGGGCAGGGCGGCGGCGGCCAGACCACCAGCGCCCTGCAGGCGCCGACCGGCTACACGGGCATCTACGCCGCCTGGGACGACCACGACACGAACGGCGACGGCGTGGTGGACGCCGCCGACGACGCCTGGGACTTCGGCAACGGCTACCACTATCCGGTGCTGAAGTACGGCGGCATGGACACGGCCTCCCAGTACAACGACTACGACGCCGACGACGACGGCTTGGTCGACATCACCACGCTGGCGCAGCTGAACGCCGTGCGCTGGGACCTCGACGGCGACGGGGCGCCGGCGGCGGGGAACGAGTCCAGCTACTACTCCGGCGCGTTCAACCATCCCGTGTTCAACGCCGACGACACGGGCCTCCCCTGCCCGACGACCACGGACGACGCCGACGCCAACGACTGCGCGGGCTACGAGCTTCTCAACGATCTCGACTTCGACACCGACGGCGACGGCAGCACCTGGACGGAACCGAGCGGCACCCTCACCGGCGACATGAACGACGCCTACGACAACGGCGGCATGGGCTGGGAGCCCATCGGCCCGGCGACGGCCGTCACCGCCGCGACGCACTTCAACGCGACGTTCGACGGCAACGGCAAGCTCATCGACAACCTGTTCGTGAACCGCGCGCGGAACCGGTCGGGGCTGTTCGCGGGGCTGGCCGGCGACGCGGAGGTCGTGGCGCTGGGCCTGCCGGACGCGCGGGTGGAGAGCGGCACGGGCGGCCGGACGGGGGCGCTGGCCGGCGAGAACCGCGGGCACGTCGGCGCGGTCTGGGTGTCCGGATCGGTGGGCGGCGCGTCCGCGACCGGCGGTCTGGTCGGCGATCTGTCGGGCAGCGGTTCGGTCGTGGCGAGCTATTCGGTCGCGGCCGTGGCCTGCGCCGGCACGAACAGTTCCGGGGCCGGTCTGGTGGGCGACCGAACCGGCGCCGGCTCGTCCATCGCGGCGAGCTACTCGACGGGGACGGTGACCGGCGCGACCTGCGCGAGCACGGGCGGCTTCGCCCTGGGCAGCGCCGGCACGGTGGCCGCGAGCTACTGGGACACGACCTTGAGTCAGATCGCCGACGACACGGAAAACCCGCCGCAGCCGCCGGAGGGCAGGACGAGCGCGATTCTGCGGACGCCGACGAGCTACGACACGGTCGCCGGCGGCGAGGCCCTCTACGCGACTTGGGACAACCAGGACGTGGACGGCGACGGCGCGACCGGCGACGGCGAGGACGCCGACCCGTGGGACTTCGGACGCTCGAACGAACATCCGATCCTGAAGTACCGCGGCCTGGCGGCAGCGCCGCAGCTGGACGTGTATCCGGACACGGCGCCGGCCTTCTCGGGCACGGTGACGGACATGACGCTGCCGGGGAACGCGGCGGTGTCGTTCCAGGTTCCGGCGGCGACTGGCGGCAACGGCGCCTACCGCTACGCCGCGAGCGGGCTGCCGGCCGGGCTGTCCCTCGGCCTGCCGGACTGCGCGGACGAGCGCACCGTGTGCGGCGCGCCGACGGCGGCCGGCGTCTCGACGGTGACCGTCACCGTCGCCGACAGCGACAGCAACATGGAGGCGACCGACCGCGACACGCTGACCTTCATGGCCACCGTGCCGGCGGCGTCCGCGAGCATCGCCAGCACGACGCCGACGGCGCTGACGGAAACGAACCTGAACGGCGCGCGGGTGGCCGTCGAGCTGACGGGCAGCGTGTTCCACGGCCTCTCGCCGGCGGGCTTCGCGCTGGCGACCACGCCGCCGATCGCCGGCCTCTCCATCGCCTCGGCGACGAGGACCAGCCCCACCCAGGCGACGCTGACGCTGCGCTTCGACGGCACGGACTTCAATACGCAGGCGACGCTGCTGGTGCGCGTGCTGGCGGCGGCGCACCGCTTCGGCGGCGACCAGGACACGGGCGCGGTGGCGGTGGCGCCGGCCGGCGGCGTGATGCTCTCGGCGACGACGCTGGCGCTGGAGGAGGATCCCGGAACCACGAACGCCAACGTCGGCACCTACACGGTCGTGCTGGCCGGCCAGCCGGCTGGCACCGTGACAGTGAGGGCGACCAGCGGCAACCCGGACGTGACGGTGGACCCGGGCACGCTGACCTTCGACGGATCCAGCTGGAACATCCCGACGTTCGTGACCGTGACCGCGGGCCAGGACGACGACGCGGTGGACGACGTGGCGCACGTCACGCACGCGGTGCAGGGCGTCCCCGGCGTCGCGAGCGGCCCGCGGGTGCGGGTGACGGTGAACGACAAGGACGCCCAGGGCCTGACGCTGGACGCGGCGACGCTGGCCGGCAGCGGCGTGGCGGAGGGCATGGCGGCGACCTACACCGTCCGGCTGGCCAGCGAGCCGACCGGCCCGGTGACGGTGGCCATCGCCAGCAGCGAGGGCGCCGTCACGGTGGACGCGGACGCCGGCGCGGCCGGCGCCCAGAACACGCTGCTGTTCCACGCCATGAACTGGAACGCGCCGCAGACGGCGACGGTGCGCGCCGCCGAGGACGACGACGGCGAGAGCGAGAGCGTCACGCTGAGCCACGATCCAAGCGGCGCGGACTACGGCGACTTGGACAATGTGGACGTGTCGTTCGCGGTGGCGGACAACGACGCGAAGGGGGCGACGCTGTCCACGACGGCGCTGAACGTGCAGGAGAACGGCGCGGCGACGTACGCGCTGGTTCTGGACACGCAGCCGGTCGGCGGCCCCGTGAGCGTGGCGGTGGCCAGCGCGACCGGCACGGTGGCCACGGCGCGTCCGGCGACGCTGACGTTCACGGCGGGGAACTGGGACGCGCCGCAGACGGTGACGGTGAGCGGCGTGGACGACACCGACACGGCGGACGAATCGGAGACGATCGGCCACACGCCGACCGGAGGGGGATACGACGGCGTGGCGATTTCCGACGTCACGGTCACGGCCGTGGACGACGACGTGGCGGGTCTGAAGGTGTCGCCGGTGGATCTGACTGTGGCGGAAGGCGGAACGGCGACGTACGCGGTGCGCCTGAACGTCGCGCCGACGGCGGCCGTGTCGGTGCAGGTCGTCTCCAACTCGCTCAAGGCAGCCGTGGACACGGACTCGGGCACGTCCGGCGACCAGTCCACGCTCTCCTTCGACGCGGCGAACTGGGACACGGCGCGGACGGTGACCGTGACGGGCGCCGAGGACGCCGACGGCGCCGACGAGACCGTCGGCCTGACGCACGCCGTGACCGGCACCGGCGACTACGCCGCGCTGGCCGCGATCCGTCGCCCGGGGGTGGCCGTGCTGGTGCGCGACGACGAGGCCGCCGGCGTGGTGCTGTCGCCTTCGTCGCTGGCCGTCGACGAAGGCGGCACGGCCACCTACGACGTGGAGCTCTCGGCGCCGCCGGCGACCGGCGCCGTCACGGTGACCGTCGCGGCGACGGGCATGGCCGGGCTGACGACGGACGCCAGCGCGCTCTCCTTCACCACGACCACCTGGGACGCGGCGCAGACGGTGACCGTCACGGCCGTGGCCGACCACGCCCGGCTGGAGGACGCCCAAGGGGCGCTGACCCACGCCGTGGCCGGCTACGGCGCCGTGGAGTCCGGCCCGGATCTGCCGGTGACGGTGCGCAACGCCACCGTGGACTACGACGCGGACGCCGACGGCCTGATCGAGATCGGCAGCCTGGCGCAGCTGAACGCGATGCGCTGGGACCTCGACGGCGACGGCACGGCGTCCTCGGGCAACGCGGCGTCCTACGCCGCGGCGTTCCCGACCCCGCGCGGCGGCGGCGTCTGCCCGACGGCGACCTCGGGGACGGCGTGCCGGGGCTTCGAGCTGACGGCGGACCTGGACTTCGACACCGACGGCGACGGGCGCACCTGGACGGAGACGGGCGGCGACGACGGCGACGACTACTACAACGGCGGCCTCGGCTGGGAACCGGTCGGCACGGCCGCGAACTCCTTCACGGCGCGCTTCGACGGCAACGGCCGGCTGCTGCGCAACCTGTTCGTGAACCGCGCCAGCAACTACGCGGGGCTGTTCGGATCGGCGATCCCCAACGCGCGCATCGAGGCGGTGGGGCTGCCGAACGCGCGCGTGACGGCCGGGCGGGGCGTCGGCGCGCTGGTCGGCAGAGTCTCGAACGGCGTCCGCGTGGCGGCGAGCTGGAGCACGGGCTCGGTGTCGGGGACGGCCCACGCCGGCGGTCTGGTGGGCGAGACGCAGATCACGGCGGAGATCCTGGCGAGCTACTCGACAGCGGCGGTGGAATGCGCCGGCACGGGCAACAACGCCACCGCCGGCGGTCTGGCCGGCGGCCAGCTGAACAACGTCGTGGGCATCGTCGAAGCCAGCTGGTCGGCAGGGGCGGTGACCGGCGCCTGTCCTTACAAGGACGGCCTGGTGGGAGGCGGCACCACCGCGACGGCCAGCTACTGGGACGCGACGGCGAGCCGCATCCCGGACGACGCCGACCTGGACCCGCCGGAGGGCCTGTCCACGGCGGCTCTGCAAGCCCCCACCCGCTACGCGGGCATCTACGCGAGCTGGAACCTCGACCTGGACGGCGACTACGAGGCGGACGATCCGTGGGACTTCGGCAGCTCGAGCCAGTACCCGTCGCTGAAGTGGCGCGCCTTCGATCCGGCGCGGCAGTTCGCCGTCCCGCAGCCGCCGCCGCCGACCACGGCCCCGAACAGGGCCCCGTACTCCACGGGCGCGCTGAGGGACGTGGCGCTGCCGGCCGGCGGCGAGCTGGCCATCGATCTGGGCCCGGCGTTTCGGGATCCGGACGCCGACGCGCTGTCGTACCGGGCGTGGTCGTCGCATCCGGAGGTGGCGACGGCGGTCGCCGTCGGGCGGACGCTGCGCCTGGCGGCGGCGGCCGCCGGCGGCACGGAGATCGGCGTGCGGGCGACGGATCCCGGCGGCCTGTCGGCGACGGCGCGGTTCCACGCCTCGGTGGGGGTGTCGCTGTCTCTGATCGGGGACGCGGCGGCGCCGGAGGGGGGCGCGGCGCGGCTGGCCGCGCGCCTCTCCGCGGCGCGGCGGAGCGCCACGGCGTTCCGCTGGCGGGTGGCGGCGGACGCCGATCCGGCCACCGCCGACGCCGACGCCGGCGAGCACGGCGACGCGAGCGGCACGGCAAGCATCGCCGCCGGGCGGACGGAGACGACGCTGCGGATCGCCATCGCCGACGACGCGGACATCGAGCCGGCCCGGGAGTGGTTCGAGGTGGTGCTCGAAGCGCCGGCGGCGGACGCCGGCTGGGAGCTGGGCCGGGCGCGGGCCAAGGTGGCCGTGGAAGAGGGCGTGTGCGACCGGACGCCGGCGGTGCGGGACGCGCTGCGCGGCGACGGCGCCTGCGGCGAACCGACCCCGGCGGCGCTGGCGGCGGTGTCGGCGCTGGCGGTGTCCGGGGCGCCGGCGCTGGCGGCCGGGGACTTCGCGGGCCTTGCCGGGCTGCGCTGGCTGTCGCTGGCGGGCAACGGGCTGCCCGAACTGCCGGCGGGGCTGTTCGCCGGCCTCGGCCAGCTGCGGACGCTGGACCTGTCGGCCAACCGGCTGGCGGCGCTGGCCCCCGGGACGTTCGCGGACGCTGCGCGGCTGCGGGTTCTGCTGCTGGACGGCAACGCCTTCGAGACGCTGCCGGCGGGGCTGTTCGCGGGGCTTTCGAACCTCCGCGAGGCGTCGCTGGCGGACAACCCCGGAGCGCCGTTCGCGCTGGCGGCGGAGCTGGCGCGGACGGACGCGGCGGCAGGCGCGCCGGGGCCGGCGACGGTGGCGCCGCGCATCGCCTCCGGCGCGCCGTTCCCGGTGCGGGTCGGGCTGACGGCGACGCCGGCGGCGGCCGTGGCCGGGGCCCTGCCGCCCACGGCGGAGATCGCCGCCGGAGCGGTGGACGGGACGCCCTTCAGGGTGGCGGCGGTCGCCGGCCTGGGGCTGGACCTGCGCGCCGGGACGCTGGCGCTGCCGCGGCGGCGCTGCGGCGAGGAGTGGCCCTTCGCGCCGTGCTTCCGCGGCTTCGAGGCGGCCCCGGGCGGGACGCTGTCGCTGTTCGCGCGGCCGCCGCGGGCGCTGCCGGCCCCCGAGCCGACGCCGCTCTTCGGCGACGCGCTGCGCATCCCGCTGGCGGCCCTCGTGCGCCGAGGCGACGCGCCAGGGCGCCTGAGGTGGCGGGCGTCCTCCTCGGAGGAGTCGGTGGCGACGGTCGCGGTGCGCCGCGGGACGCTGGTGGTGGAGCCGGAACCGGGCGCCGAGGGCGAGACGACGATAGAGGTGGTGGCGACGGACTCCGCCGGCCGCAGCGCCACGGTGCGCTTCCGCGTGGCGGTGGAGTTCCGCCCCCCGAACCGCCGGACCGGCGGCTGGCGTTCCGCGGCGTTCCGCGACGCGGCGCGCTAGCGGTTCCGCTCCGAAGTTAGACGTGGCCCGCCCGCTGCGGCCTACAGCGTCCAGACGGCCACTCGCCGCCCGTCTCGTTCGTGCTCCTCGCCGGGGCATCGTCCCGGCGGGTCCCGAACCGCGCCGGGTTCCCCCTCGCGCTCGCCGCGGCGGTCGAACACCAGCAGGTGGCCTTCCTCGGCGCCGCACCTGGCCATGTAGCCGAGGGTCTGCTCCACGCCCCGCTCGACGGTCGCCTCCAGGCTCCGGCGGTCCGAGTCGCGCAGCGCCTTGCACTCGATGACGAAGCGCCGCCACAGGTCGTAGGGCGCACCGGCCTCGCTCGGCCACAGCACCAGCAGGTCCGTGCGCCCGCGGCCCAGGCCGTACTCCCGCTCGATGCGCCCGCCGCCGTTGACGATGCGCTGCAGGTACGCCTGCAGGATCAGCTGCGGCGCCGCCTCGCTGTAGTCCTCGAAGCGCCGCAGCCAGTGCCCGGCGTGCTCGCCGTAGAACGCGGCGAAGGCGGCCAGCAGCCGGCGCAGGTCCACCACGCCGGCGGCGTCCACGTACCAAGCGTCGTCCACGTCGAGGCTGTCCTGCAGCACATAGCCGAGTTCCCGGGGCACCACCTCGGCGTAGATGGGGTTCGCCATGCGCGGCGGCGGGTCCGGCGCCAGCAGCCCCAGGTCCCGCGCGTACTCCAGGTCGCGCAGGTCGTGCTCCGCTTCGCCGCCGGCGAGGATCGGCTCGACCACGCGGCGCACCCGCTCCTCCTCCAGCTTGTGCGCCAGCTGGTCGAGGTGCGTGCGCCGGGCAAGGATCAGCTCCTCCCGGGCCGCGTTGACGTCCTCCACGCCGATGGCCCGGGAGCGGTCGCGCCCCGCTTCGCTGTCGAAGCAGGCCCCGGCGCACAGCGCGTTCGCCAGCCACGGCTGGCCGCGGGTCTGCTCCCACACGGCCTTGCGCGCCGTCGGCGTGAAGCGCTGCCCTGTTTCCACGCTGTGCTGCACCATCAGATGGCGCGTCTCCTTCCTCGTGAAGTCGCCTAGGCGCAGGGACTTCGCGGCGACGTTGAACGGGCTGCCGCCGGCGACCACCTCGCCGGAGCTCGACCTGATGCGGTAGTCGCGGATGTCGCGCACGCCGCAGAGCACGACGCTGTGCGGGAAGCCCCGCGGACGCTGCTGGTAGCCGGCGCGCAGCTGGCGCAGCACCGAGAGCAGGGTGTCGCCTACCAGCGAATCGATCTCGTCCACCAGCAGCACCAGCGGCGTCGGGTTCGCCAGGCACCACTCGATCAGCAGTTCCTTCAAGGCGTCGTCGGGGCCGGACCGCTCGAAGACGCCGGGCCAGGTCCGCTTCGGGAAGTCGTCGCCCAGGAGGCGCGCGCTGCTCGCCAGGCTGCTCAGGATGGCTCGCATGCCGCGGGCGGTGTCGTCCCGCGCCACCTGGCCGACCTCCACGTTGACGTCCACGCAGCGGAAGTTACCCCCGCCTTCGGGTGCGCCTCCGCCGCTGTTCAGGAGGTCCCGCAGGGCGATGAGCGCCGACGTCTTGCCGGTCTGCCGCGGCGCGTGCAGCACGAAATACTGCTTGTCCCGGATCAGCTGCAGGATTTCGCCGACGTTCCCGCGCTTGAGCGGCGGGATGGCGTAGTGGTCTTCGGCGCGAACGGGCCCGGCGGTGTTGAAAAAACGCATGGGCCGATTGTGGCATAGTCGTCATCCGGATCGTCGTTGGGGCAGGTTAGGGCGGATCTTCCAGACGGGCGAAGTCGACTGCGATGGACACTGCTTTGGTCAGGGTGATTCGGCAGCGGGCTTCGCCGCCCCTCTGCCCCCCCCCATCGGGCTGACGCCAACGCTGGCGTGACGGCGTTGGCGACGACGCTTCGAATGGCGAACCTTCGCGGTCTCCTTGCGCTCGCGGCGCTGCTCGCCGGCGGGCAGGCGTTCGCGCAGTCCGCAGCCATCGCCTCCACCAACCCATCGACGCTGAACCAAGGCAACCTGCACACGGCGTGGATCGCCGTCAACCTCACCGGCGCCACCTACACGGCCGCCGCGGCCACCTCCCACTTCACCTTGAACACCACGATATCCGGCCTCACCGTGGACAGCCTGTGGTTCAATTCCGGCAGAACCAGCGTCATCCTGTACCTGCGCTACGACGGATCGGACTTCGACGCCGCCGCCACCATCTCCGTCACGGTCGACGCCGCTGCCACGACCCACAGCGCGGCGCTCACCACCGGCACGGTGACGGTCGCGCCGGGGCGCTGGGTCAACGTCTCGAGGGAAAGCGTTGCGCTCACCGAGGGCGGCGGAAACAGCACCTACACCGCGGTGCTGGAGAGCCCGCCCACTGGCGACGTCACGGTCGCCGTCACCAGCGACAACGCCGCGGTGGCTGTGGACAGCGACGCGACGCCGCTGACGCGCACGCTCACGTTCACCATGCAGAACTGGAACACCGCGCAGACGGTCACCGTCGCGCCGGTGGACGACAACTCGGACGCGGTGGACGAGCTGGCGCTGGTGGCCCACGCCGCCACCGGCGGCGGCTACATGGACAACACCGCCGTGGTGCGCGTCACTGTGGACGACGACGAGCAGACCGGCACGGACCACGACGCGGACAACGACCGCCTGATCGAGATCGACTCGCTGGCCAAGCTGAACGCGGTGCGCTGGGACTTAGACGGCGATGGCGCGGCGTCCACCGGCAACGAGACGAGCTACGCCGCGGCCTTCGCGGGCACGGTGGCGACGGAGTACATGGGTTGCCCGGACGCCGACGCGGACGCGGCCGGCGACTGCGCCGGCTACGAGCTCACGGCGGATCTCAACTTCGACACGGACGGCGACGGCGACGTGGACGCGGACGATCCGAACTCCTACGCCAGCTGGATTCCCATCGGCAAGCTGGCCGGCGATTCGAACACCGACGTGCGCTCCTACACCACGACCTTTCAAGGCAACGGACACACCATCTCCAACGTGAGAGTGAATCGACCCGGCGACTACTACGTCGGTTTCTTCTCGCGCGTGGGGAGCGGTGGCCGGGTGACCGGACTGGGGCTGGTCAATCCGGACATCTACGGCAACGGCGACGTGCACATAGGCGCCTTGGCCGCCATCAACCAAGGCACGATCGGCGCTTGCTACGTCTTGGGCGGCCGCGTACGGAGCGCCGGCCCAGGATCGACGGACAACATGGGCGGTTTCGTGGGACACAACAATCCAGGCACGATCGTCAACAGCTACGTCAGCGGCACCCATCTGCACGCCGAAAGCGCCGGCACCAATGCCTTCATGGCTGGCTTCGTGTCCGACAACGACAACGGCACGATACGCGCCAGCTACGCCGTCGCGACGCACTCCGGGCCTTCCGGCGCCCGCAGGTTTCACGGCGTCGTGAGCCGCTCCCAACAAACCGTCACAGACACCTACTGGGACAGCTCGGTGGCCTCCCGGCTGGGGAACCTCTACCAGGTCAGCTACGACGGAAGCCAGTCCACGACGAACTTGCAGGGACAGCTGGGCTACAGCGGCATATACGCCAACTGGAATAATCACGACGTCGACGACGACGGCGCCATCGACGACGTTTGGGACTTCGGCACGGCCTACAACTACCCGGCGCTGAAGTACGGCGAATTCGATCCCGCTCTCCAGCGCACCGACTACGACGCCGACGGCGACGGGCTGATCGACATCACGACGCTGGGGCAGCTGAACGCGGTGCGCTGGGACTTGGACGGCGACGGCGCCCCGTCCACCGGCAACGAGGCGAGCTTCCACGCTTCGGGCGCGTTCCTGAATCCGCGCTTTCAACCCGGCGGCGCCGGCCTCTGCCCGACCACCGAGGACGACGCGGACGACGACGACTGCCGGGGCTACGAGCTCTTGAACGACCTCGACTTCGACACCAACGGCAACGGCGCCACCTGGACGGCGCCCGGCGGCACGGTCACGGGCGACACCGGCGACGCGTACAACAACGCCGGCGCCGGCTGGATGTCCATCGGCTCGACGGCGGCGAACAACGCGGCCAACTACACGGCGACCTTCGACGGCAACGGCCACGTCATCGACAACCTGTTCATCAACCGCAGCACGTGGCTGTACCAGGGGCTGTTCGCGGGCACCACCGCGAACGCGAACATCACCTCGCTGGGCCTGCCGAACGTCCGGCGCGGACTACGACACCGACGACGACAACCTGATCGAGATCGACTCGCTGGCCAGGCTGAACGCGGTGCGCTGGGACCTGGACGGCGACGGCGACGTGGATTCGAGCGCCAACGAGACGAGCTACCGCGCCGCCTTCGCCGGTTCGATCATGGCCGAGGACATGGGCTGCCTGGACGGCCCGGACGTGGACCAGGAAGGCGACTGCGCCGGCTACGAGCTCATGGCGGACCTGGACTTCGACACGGACCGGGACGGCGACGTGGACTCCAGCGACGACTACCCCAACTGGTCGCCCATCGGCGGCACGTACTCGGCCACCTTCGACGGCAACAACCGCGTCATCTCCAACCTGACCATCGTCGACGCGGCGGGCAGCGCGGGACTGTTCAACACCGTGAGCGGCACCGTCCGTGGCCTGGGGCTGGCGGACGTCGACGTGAGCGGCGTCGGCGGCAGCAGCACCCAGATCGCGCCGCTGGCGGCGGAGGTCAACGGAACGGTGATCGCATCCTGGGCCTCGGGGCGCGTACGCGTCGGCTCGAGCGGCCTCACTCGCGCCGGCGGGCTGGTAGGCAGGGTGAGCGGCTCCGGCTCCCGCCTAGCGGCCAGCTACTCGACCGCGAGCGTCACCGGCGCGGGCAGCAGCGCCAGCTACGCCGGCGGGCTGTCGGCGGTGATCCACAACGGGGCGACGGTGGTGGCCTGCTACGCGACGGGACTGGTCGACGAGGGCGGCAGCGGCAGCGTGCGCGCCGGCGGTCTGATCGGCAACAACGTGGGGCCCACGACGGTGCGGGCGTCGTACTTCGCCGGCACGGTCGCGGGCAGCGGCGTGAACGCCGTGACCGCGTCGAACGACGGCAGCGGCGAGAACTACTACAACGTGTACTACGACTCCGGCACCACGGGGCAAACGGCGGGGGCGGCGGCCCAGACCACCAGCGCCCTGCAGGGGCCGACCTCGGCGACGGGCACGCTGTACGCGGCCTGGGACGATCTGGACGTGAACGGCAACGGCACGGCGGACGAGGATCCGTGGGACTTCGGCAGCGCGTACAACCACCCAGCGCTGAACTACGGCGGGCTGGATCCGGCCTCCCAGCGCACCGACTACGACGCCGACGACGACGGGCTGATCGAGATTTCGACGCTCCAGCAGCTGAACGCGCTGCGCTGGGACGTCGACGGCGACGGCGCCCCGTCCTCCGGCAACGAGTCGAACTACCACGCCTTCCGCGCCTTCTTCAACCCGCGCCTCAACCCGGGCGGCGCCGGCCTCTGCCCGACGACGGCGGCCGACGCGGACGACGACGACTGCGCCGGCTACGAGCTTCTGAACGACCTGGACTTCGACACCGACGGCGACGGCGACGTGGACGGGAACGACCCGAACACCTACGCCAACTGGACGCCGGTGCCCGGCTGGGCGTCGACGCTCGACGGCGGCGGCCACGTGATCGAACACCTGACCGTGAGCGGCGCCGGCAACGACCGCGGGCTGTTCGCCACGGCGACCACGGCCGCGACGGTCCGCTCGCTGGGCTTGGTGGACGTCTCGGTGACGGGCAGCGCCGTCCGGCTGGCCGCGCTGGCCGGCGTGTTCAACGGCCGCATCGCCGCGGTGTACTCGACCGGCACGGTGCGGGGAGCGGGCGGCGTGGGCGGCCTGGTGGCCGAGATGCGGTCGTCGTCGGGGCGGATCGTGGCGTCGTACTCGGCGGTGGACGTGGAATGCACGGCGAACCAGAACTGGGCGCGCGCCGGCGCGCTGGTGAGCCGCAACGACGGCGTGATCGCGGCGAGCTACGCCACGGGCGAGATAACCGGCAACTGCCCGACGGAGGTCAGGGGTGGTCTGGCGAGCGTCAACAACGGCACGGCGCCGGCGAGCTACTGGGACACGGACCTGACCAAAATCGCCGACGACACGGACGACCCGCCGCAACCGCCGGAGGGCAGGACGACGGCGGTGCTGCAGGCGCCGACGGGCTACGACACGATCGTCGGCGATCCCGGCGAGGCCATCTACGCGGCGTGGGACGAGCAGGACGTGGACGGCGACGGCGCGACCGGCGACGGCGGCGACGCCGACCCGTGGGACTTCGGGCGCCCGAACCAGCATCCGATCCTCAAGTACGCCGGGCTGGCGGCGGCGCCGCAGCTGGACGCGCAGCCGGACACGGCGCCGGCCTTCTCGGGCACGGTGGACGACATGACGCTGCCGGGGAACGTGGCGGTGTCGTTCCAAGTGCCGGCCGCGACGGCCGGCAACGGCGCCTATCGCTACGCCGCGAGCGGGCTGCCGACTGGGCTGTCCTTCGGCCTGCCGGACTGCGCGGACGAGCGCACGGTGTGCGGCGCGCCCACCGCGGCGTCCACGGGCACGGTGACGGTCACCGTGTCCGACAGCGACAGCAACATGGCGGCGAACGACCGCGACACGCTGACCTTCATGGCCACGGTGCCGGCGGCGTCCGCGAGCATCGCCAGCACGACGCCGACGGCGCTGACGGAGACGAACCTGAACGGCGCGACCTTGAGGATCGAACTGTCGGGCACCGTGTTCGTCGGCGGCTTCTCGCCGGCGAGCTTCCAGCTGGCGACCACGCCGACCATCGCCGGCCTGTCCATCGCCTCGGCGACGAGGGCGAGCGACACGGAGGCGACGCTGACGCTGCGCTTCGACGGCACGAACTTCGACACGCAGTCCATGCTGCTGGTGCGGGTGCTGGCGGCGGCGCACCGCTTCGGCGGCGACCAGGACACGGGCGCGGTGGCGGTGGCGCCGGCCGGCGGCGTGATGCTCTCGGCGACGACGCTGGCGCTGGAGGAGGATCCCGGAACCACGAACGCCAACGTCGGCACCTACACGGTCGTGCTGGCCGGCCAGCCGGCTGGCACCGTGACAGTGAGGGCGACCAGCGGCAACCCGGACGTGACGGTGGACCCGGGCACGCTGACCTTCGACGGATCCAGCTGGAACATCCCGACGTTCGTGACCGTGACCGCGGGCCAGGACGACGACGCGGTGGACGACGTGGCGCACGTCACGCACGCGGTGCAGGGCGTCCCCGGCGTCGCGAGCGGCCCGCGGGTGCGGGTGACGGTGAACGACAAGGACGCCCAGGGCCTGACGCTGGACGCGGCGACGCTGGCCGGCAGCGGCGTGGCGGAGGGCATGGCGGCGACCTACACCGTCCGGCTGGCCAGCGAGCCGACCGGCCCGGTGACGGTGGCCATCGCCAGCAGCGAGGGCGCCGTCACGGTGGACGCGGACGCCGGCGCGGCCGGCGCCCAGAACACGCTGCTGTTCCACGCCATGAACTGGAACGCGCCGCAGACGGCGACGGTGCGCGCCGCCGAGGACGACGACGGCGAGAGCGAGAGCGTCACGCTGAGCCACGATCCAAGCGGCGCGGACTACGGCGACTTGGACAATGTGGACGTGTCGTTCGCGGTGGCGGACAACGACGCGAAGGGGGCGACGCTGTCCACGACGGCGCTGAACGTGCAGGAGAACGGCGCGGCGACGTACGCGCTGGTTCTGGACACGCAGCCGGTCGGCGGCCCCGTGAGCGTGGCGGTGGCCAGCGCGACCGGCACGGTGGCCACGGCGCGTCCGGCGACGCTGACGTTCACGGCGGGGAACTGGGACGCGCCGCAGACGGTGACGGTGAGCGGCGTGGACGACACCGACACGGCGGACGAATCGGAGACGATCGGCCACACGCCGACCGGAGGGGGATACGACGGCGTGGCGATTTCCGACGTCACGGTCACGGCCGTGGACGACGACGTGGCGGGTCTGAAGGTGTCGCCGGTGGATCTGACTGTGGCGGAAGGCGGAACGGCGACGTACGCGGTGCGCCTGAACGTCGCGCCGACGGCGGCCGTGTCGGTGCAGGTCGTCTCCAACTCGCTCAAGGCAGCCGTGGACACGGACTCGGGCACGTCCGGCGACCAGTCCACGCTCTCCTTCGACGCGGCGAACTGGGACACGGCGCGGACGGTGACCGTGACGGGCGCCGAGGACGCCGACGGCGCCGACGAGACCGTCGGCCTGACGCACGCCGTGACCGGCACCGGCGACTACGCCGCGCTGGCCGCGATCCGTCGCCCGGGGGTGGCCGTGCTGGTGCGCGACGACGAGGCCGCCGGCGTGGTGCTGTCGCCTTCGTCGCTGGCCGTCGACGAAGGCGGCACGGCCACCTACGACGTGGAGCTCTCGGCGCCGCCGGCGACCGGCGCCGTCACGGTGACCGTCGCGGCGACGGGCATGGCCGGGCTGACGACGGACGCCAGCGCGCTCTCCTTCACCACGACCACCTGGGACGCGGCGCAGACGGTGACCGTCACGGCCGTGGCCGACCACGCCCGGCTGGAGGACGCCCAAGGGGCGCTGACCCACGCCGTGGCCGGCTACGGCGCCGTGGAGTCCGGCCCGGATCTGCCGGTGACGGTGCGCAACGCCACCGTGGACTACGACGCGGACGCCGACGGCCTGATCGAGATCGGCAGCCTGGCGCAGCTGAACGCGATGCGCTGGGACCTCGACGGCGACGGCACGGCGTCCTCGGGCAACGCGGCGTCCTACGCCGCGGCGTTCCCGACCCCGCGCGGCGGCGGCGTCTGCCCGACGGCGACCTCGGGGACGGCGTGCCGGGGCTTCGAGCTGACGGCGGACCTGGACTTCGACACCGACGGCGACGGGCGCACCTGGACGGAGACGGGCGGCGACGACGGCGACGACTACTACAACGGCGGCCTCGGCTGGGAACCGGTCGGCACGGCCGCGAACTCCTTCACGGCGCGCTTCGACGGCAACGGCCGGCTGCTGCGCAACCTGTTCGTGAACCGCGCCAGCAACTACGCGGGGCTGTTCGGATCGGCGATCCCCAACGCGCGCATCGAGGCGGTGGGGCTGCCGAACGCGCGCGTGACGGCCGGGCGGGGCGTCGGCGCGCTGGTCGGCAGAGTCTCGAACGGCGTCCGCGTGGCGGCGAGCTGGAGCACGGGCTCGGTGTCGGGGACGGCCCACGCCGGCGGTCTGGTGGGCGAGACGCAGATCACGGCGGAGATCCTGGCGAGCTACTCGACAGCGGCGGTGGAATGCGCCGGCACGGGCAACAACGCCACCGCCGGCGGTCTGGCCGGCGGCCAGCTGAACAACGTCGTGGGCATCGTCGAAGCCAGCTGGTCGGCAGGGGCGGTGACCGGCGCCTGTCCTTACAAGGACGGCCTGGTGGGAGGCGGCACCACCGCGACGGCCAGCTACTGGGACGCGACGGCGAGCCGCATCCCGGACGACGCCGACCTGGACCCGCCGGAGGGCCTGTCCACGGCGGCTCTGCAAGCCCCCACCCGCTACGCGGGCATCTACGCGAGCTGGAACCTCGACCTGGACGGCGACTACGAGGCGGACGATCCGTGGGACTTCGGCAGCTCGAGCCAGTACCCGTCGCTGAAGTGGCGCGCCTTCGATCCGGCGCGGCAGTTCGCCGTCCCGCAGCCGCCGCCGCCGACCACGGCCCCGAACAGGGCCCCGTACTCCACGGGCGCGCTGAGGGACGTGGCGCTGCCGGCCGGCGGCGAGCTGGCCATCGATCTGGGCCCGGCGTTTCGGGATCCGGACGCCGACGCGCTGTCGTACCGGGCGTGGTCGTCGCATCCGGAGGTGGCGACGGCGGTCGCCGTCGGGCGGACGCTGCGCCTGGCGGCGGCGGCCGCCGGCGGCACGGAGATCGGCGTGCGGGCGACGGATCCCGGCGGCCTGTCGGCGACGGCGCGGTTCCACGCCTCGGTGGGGGTGTCGCTGTCTCTGATCGGGGACGCGGCGGCGCCGGAGGGGGGCGCGGCGCGGCTGGCCGCGCGCCTCTCCGCGGCGCGGCGGAGCGCCACGGCGTTCCGCTGGCGGGTGGCGGCGGACGCCGATCCGGCCACCGCCGACGCCGACGCCGGCGAGCACGGCGACGCGAGCGGCACGGCAAGCATCGCCGCCGGGCGGACGGAGACGACGCTGCGGATCGCCATCGCCGACGACGCGGACATCGAGCCGGCCCGGGAGTGGTTCGAGGTGGTGCTCGAAGCGCCGGCGGCGGACGCCGGCTGGGAGCTGGGCCGGGCGCGGGCCAAGGTGGCCGTGGAAGAGGGCGTGTGCGACCGGACGCCGGCGGTGCGGGACGCGCTGCGCGGCGACGGCGCCTGCGGCGAACCGACCCCGGCGGCGCTGGCGGCGGTGTCGGCGCTGGCGGTGTCCGGGGCGCCGGCGCTGGCGGCCGGGGACTTCGCGGGCCTTGCCGGGCTGCGCTGGCTGTCGCTGGCGGGCAACGGGCTGCCCGAACTGCCGGCGGGGCTGTTCGCCGGCCTCGGCCAGCTGCGGACGCTGGACCTGTCGGCCAACCGGCTGGCGGCGCTGGCCCCCGGGACGTTCGCGGACGCTGCGCGGCTGCGGGTTCTGCTGCTGGACGGCAACGCCTTCGAGACGCTGCCGGCGGGGCTGTTCGCGGGGCTTTCGAACCTCCGCGAGGCGTCGCTGGCGGACAACCCCGGAGCGCCGTTCGCGCTGGCGGCGGAGCTGGCGCGGACGGACGCGGCGGCAGGCGCGCCGGGGCCGGCGACGGTGGCGCCGCGCATCGCCTCCGGCGCGCCGTTCCCGGTGCGGGTCGGGCTGACGGCGACGCCGGCGGCGGCCGTGGCCGGGGCCCTGCCGCCCACGGCGGAGATCGCCGCCGGAGCGGTGGACGGGACGCCCTTCAGGGTGGCGGCGGTCGCCGGCCTGGGGCTGGACCTGCGCGCCGGGACGCTGGCGCTGCCGCGGCGGCGCTGCGGCGAGGAGTGGCCCTTCGCGCCGTGCTTCCGCGGCTTCGAGGCGGCCCCGGGCGGGACGCTGTCGCTGTTCGCGCGGCCGCCGCGGGCGCTGCCGGCCCCCGAGCCGACGCCGCTCTTCGGCGACGCGCTGCGCATCCCGCTGGCGGCCCTCGTGCGCCGAGGCGACGCGCCAGGGCGCCTGAGGTGGCGGGCGTCCTCCTCGGAGGAGTCGGTGGCGACGGTCGCGGTGCGCCGCGGGACGCTGGTGGTGGAGCCGGAACCGGGCGCCGAGGGCGAGACGACGATAGAGGTGGTGGCGACGGACTCCGCCGGCCGCAGCGCCACGGTGCGCTTCCGCGTGGCGGTGGAGTTCCGCCCCCCGAACCGCCGGACCGGCGGCTGGCGTTCCGCGGCGTTCCGCGACGCGGCGCGCTAGCGGTTCCGCTCCGAAGTTAGACGTGGCCCGCCCGCTCGGCTTTGCTCGGCACATGCCATGCGAGGACGCCCCGCAGCGCAGCCGGCGTCCGCCTTGAACGCACTCGCCAAGTAGGGAATGATTGATGTCGCTCGATCGGCTTTGGCGGGTCTTGCGGAGCCGGCTACTTCGGGGTACGGGGGGAGTCCATGGCAGACGAAGGCACAACCACCGGCAGCTCTCGGTCGCCTTGGGGCATCGTCCAGCTCGTCGCTGTCGCCGTCGCCGTGCTGGTCGCAGTCTATTTCGCTCGCGCGCCAAGCGGCGTCTCCATCGAAGACGGCGGCCGGGCGGCAACACCGGAGAAGCCCACCGTACAGGTCATCCATCCGGCGGCCACGACAGCCGCGCGGGAGGTTAGGACCACCGGCGTGGTGGCGGTGGTGGGGGGCGTCTCCCTGAGTACGCAGGTTGCGGGCGAAGTGGTCTACGTCTCGCCAGCGCTGCGCCACGGCGGCTCCTTCACGGCTGGGCAGACGCTGCTGCGGATCGACCGCGAAGCCTTCGAGCTCCGGCTCGAGGCCGCCGAGGCGCGTCTGCGCGAAATGGAGGCGCGTGTCGAGAAGCAGCGCTTGAAGGGGCAGGCGAAGCGGCGGCGATTCCTGAGCGAGAATCCGGGTGCCGAAGTGCCGGCCCTGGTCGACCGCATTCCGCAGATCGCCAAGGCGCAAGCGAAGGCCGATCGCGCCGCGGCCCTAGTCAAGCTGGCGGAACGCGACCTGGCGCAGACGACCATCTCGCTGCCGTTCGACGGCTGGGTGCGCAACAGCGGCATCCATGTGGGCCAGGTGGCCGCCCAGGCACGGCCTCTGGGGCAGGTCTTCGCCAAGGACGCGATGCGCGTGGAGGCGAAGATCTCGCACGAAGACCAAGAATATCTGGAACCGGTCATCGGCCACCCCGCGACCGTCTACGTGCAGGGCGGCACAGCGTTCGACGTCGTCGTCGAGCGTGTTTCCGCAGTGGTGGACAGGCAGAGCCGCCAAACCACGCTCTACCTGGCCTTTTCGGAAGACCTCGATGTCGATGAACGGCCCCGGCCCGGCATGTTCGTCAACGTCGTGATGGCGAGCCGTCCGATGGACGGGGTGATGGTGCTCCCGGAGGCCGCCGAACAGTCGGGCGGCAGCGTTTGGGTCGTGGATGGCGGCGCCTTGGCCCCGCTGGTGCCGCGCTCCCTTGGGCGCACCGGCGCCGGGTGGCTTGTGGAGGCGTTCGATCCTCGCGAAGGCGTCGTCGTCGGGCGCGTTGCCGGGGCGCGTACCGGGCTGCCGGTCTCGGCCGTCGACGCCCAAGGCGCTCGGCGATGAGCGATGTCGGGAGCGCCGCCGACGCAAGCAACCCGGGGGCGAGTTCCGCCGCCAACGGCGCCGGGCTGATCGGCTACTTCGCGCGCAACCACGTTGCCGCCAACGTGCTGATGCTGCTGCTGCTCGGCGGCGGCCTGTTCGCGGCGAGCCGAGTGGCCATCGAGCGATTTCCCGAATACGACCCGCGCACCATCACCGTGACGGTTCCCTATCCGGGGGCGTCGCCGGCGGAAGTCGCCGAAGACATCAACCGCCGCGTGGAAGAGAGCGTTTCCGGCATCGTCGGCATCGAACGGGTGCTCTCGGCCGCCGTGGAGGGCTTCGGCAAGGTCACCGTGGAGATGAGCACCTTCGCCGACCCCGTGGACACGCTGAACGCCGTGCGCACCGCGGTGGATCGGATCGAGAACTTTCCGCCGCTGAACGCCGAGCAGCCGGAGGTTCTGCGCACCGTCGTAGCCAGACCGGTGCTTACCTTGTCGGTTTCCGCGTCCGGTTTGACCGAAGACCGCCTGCGGCGGGACGCCGAGGCGGTGCGCGCCGCGCTGCTGGCGCTGCCGAGCGTCTCCGTGGTTTCCCTGCAAGGCGCCCGAGACCGTGAAATCAGCATCGAGCTCAGCGAAGAAGCGCTGCGGCGGCACGCGCTGACGGTCAACGGCGTGGCGAACGTCGTGCGCCAGTCTTCCCTCAACCTGTCGGGGGGCCAGCTGCGCACCGATGCCGGCGACGTGTTGATCGGCACCTTCGCGCTGGGAACCACTGCGGAAGATTTCGAGGACGTCGTCGTGCTGGCGCGGGAGGACGGCTCGGCGGTGCGGCTAGGCGACATCGCCACGCTGCGCGACGGCTTCGTGGAAGAGAACCTCGTCAACGAAATCGACGGCCGCGCCAATGTCTTCGTTCGGGTCGACGCCGGCATCGGCCAATCGACCCAGGACGTGGGCGAGGAAGTCAAGCGCTTCCTGGCTGGCTACGTCCCGCCGCCGGGTACCGAAGTGGCGCTGTGGGAGGACGAAAACCGCCTCATCGCCGATCGTCTTTCGACGATTGGCCGCAATGTCGCCATCGGCGTGGTGCTGGTGTTCCTCGCTCTGCTCGTGATCTTCGACCTGCGTTTGGCGTTCTGGATCGCGATGGGCATTCCCATCGCCTTTCTCGGTTCGATTGTGTTTTTCGACTTGACCGGCATGAGCATCAACTCGCTGACGATGTTCGCGTTCTTCATTGCCGCGGGCATCGTCGTGGACGATGCGGTCGTGGTCGGCGAGAGCATTGCGAAACAGCGCGAGCTGGGACTGCGAGGGGCTGCCGCGGCCATCGCCGGGGTGCGCGCCGTCGCCGGGCCGGTCACCTTCGGCGCCCTCACCACGGCGGTCGCCTTCTTCGCGCTCTATCCCTTGGACGATGCCTGGGGCCAGTTGTTCGCCGCGTCGTCGGTGGTCATCGCCCTGGTGCTCGCCGTGTCGCTCGTCGAGGTGTTCTGCGTTCTGCCGGCGCACCTCGCCGGCGCACGCCCGTGGAGCCTCTCGCCCCTTGCCGAGTGGCAGGCCAGGGCCCGGGCCGCACTAGACGAGTTCGTCCAAGGCAAGCTGGTGTACGCAATCGCGTGGGCGGTGCGTTTCCCGCACCTCACCCTGGCCAGCGTCGTGGTCCTGGTCGCGGTGGCGGCGGGGCTTGTCGCCAGCGGCGCCATCCGCTACACGGCCTTCCCCACCACCACGGGGGCGGATCGGCTGCGCGCCACGCTGGTGATGCCGATCGGGACCCGGTTCGAGGTGACGACGGCGGCTGCGCGCCAGCTCGCCGCAGCGGCCCAAGAGGCCGACCAAGAAGCCGGCGGGGCGGTGGACTCCGTTGTCCTGCTGGTGGGGCAGGAGCTGCAATCGACCACCTATGAAGGGGTGGCAAGCCACCGCAGCGGCAACCATCTGGCCATGGTGGACGTGATGCTCGCGCCCGACCGCGACGTCACCGCAGTAGACTTCCGGCGCCTCTGGCGGCACGCCGCTGGCGATGTTCATGGGGCGCGAGCGCTTTCCTTCGACTATGGAGGCGCAGGGGCGCTGTTCAGCTCGCCGGTGTCGCACGCGCTGCTGCACGAAGACGAAGACGTGCTCGCCGAAGCGACGGCGGACTTGAAGGGCGTCTACGCCAGCATCGACGCGATGCGCGACGTGCAGGACTCCATGGTGCTCGGCAAGCGCCGCTACGACATCCAGCTCACCGAGGCGGGCATCGCCGCCGGACTGACGGCCGCCCAGGTCGCCGGCCAGCTGCACAACGCCTTCTTCGGCGTCGAGGCGCAGCGCATTCAACGCGGACAGGACGAGATCAAGGTGGTCGTGCGCTACCCCGAAGACCGTCGCCGCAGCGTGCGCGATCTGCTCGACGAACGCATCGCCACGCCCGTCGGCCGCGTGCCGCTGTCCACGGTGGCGCGGATCGAGGAGATGCGGGACTACGAGGAAGTGCTCCGCATCGACCGTGTCCGCGCCGCGACGGTGACCGGCTGGTACGATTCGGACGAAGCCGGCTCGTTGCAGATGTCCGCCGAAGTCGACGAGCGTCTGCCGGACCTGCTCGAGCGCCATCCCGGCCTCGTGGTGCGGGAACACGGCGCATCCCGGGACGCCACCGGCATGGCGAACACGCTGGCGTGGTCGTTCCCGCTGGCGCTCTTGGTCGTCTACGGCCTGCTGGCCTCGCAGCTGCGCAGCTTCGCGCAGCCGCTTCTGGCCTTGGCGACCTTGCCGATGGTGGCCGTCGGCGCGGTGCTCGGCCACCTTGTGCTCGGCTACGACCTCACGAACCCCTCCCTCTTCGGCATCGTCGCGGCGACGGGCGTAGCGGTGAACGACACGCTGATCCTGTTGGACCGATACAACCGGATTCGCGCCGGCGACGCCGACCTGCCGGCCATCGCCGCCATCGCCGCGGCGGCACGTCATCGGGCCCGCGCCATTCTGCTCACCACGGCCACGACCGGCATCGGGCTGCTGCCGCTGCTCTACGACAAGAGCGAAATCACCGCGTTCATGGTGCCCTTGGTCATCAGCCTGGGCGCCGGCCTCGTCTTCTCCAGCATCGGCGTGCTGTTCCTGGTGCCAGCGGTGCTGATCCTCGCCGAGATGGCGGCGGCGTCGCCGCTGCTGCGGAACATCGCGAGCGGGCGGGGACCAGGCGGCACCGATCAAGCAGCAGCGGCCTGAAGGGCCGTTTTGGACGGGCCCCTCACGATGGATCAAGTCGGACCACGCTAGACATCCGCCAGCATCCGGCTTGCGCTGACGGCGCGGACGCGCTGGGCGAGGGGGAAGGTCTCGTCGCCGGCGTGAATTACATCGAGGCGGACCAGGTTGAGGTCGTCGAGCGCATTGTGCATGGAGCGCGTGAGGCGGGGAGCGCTGGTGCGCTTCACCTCGAAGCCGCGCAGATCGGTGCCGCGACGCACCAGCAAGTCGATCTCGGCACCGGTGTGGGTCGCCCAGAAGTAGCAGTCCCGGTCGTCCACGCCGAGCGTGCGTATCAGGTTTTCGATCACGAAGCCTTCCCAAGACGCCCCCACCTTCGGGTGGCGCTCCAAGTCTGCGAACGTGACGATGTTCAGCAGGTTGTGCAACAGGCCGGAATCGCGGATGTAGATCTTCGGCGCTTTCACTTGGCGCTTCTTGAGGTTGGCGCTCCAGGGCTTCAAGCTGCGGACCATGAAGGTGGCCTGCAAAGCGTCGAGGTAGCGGCGCACAGCGTGGTGGGACACCCCGAACGCACGACCGAGTTCGGAACCGTTCCAGATCTGTGCGTGGTAGTGGGCCAGCATGGCCCAGAATCGATCCAGCGTTGCGCTTGGCAAGCCGATGCCCAGCTGCGGCACCTCGCGCTCAAGGAACGTGCGAATGAAGTCCCGGCGCCAGCGGTAGCTGTCGGCGTGGCCGCGGAGCGTGTATGCCCGCGGCATTCCGCCGCGAAGCCAGAGGCGCGGCGCTTGCTTCGGCTGCACTTCGGCAACCGACAGCGGTGGCAGCTCGTAGTGGGCGATTCGTCCGGCAAGAGTCTCGGAGCTCTGCCGCAGCAACTCCGGAGACGCGCTGCCAAGAACCAGGAACCGGGCCGGCCGCGGACGGCGGTCGGCCAGCACGCGCAACGTCGGAAAGAGATCCGGCCGACGCTGGACTTCGTCGAGCACCACCAGGCCGCGCAGGCGGGACAACGCGAGCTCGGGGTCCGCGAGGCGCGCCAAGTCGGCGTTCGATTCCAAGTCGAAGACGTGGACGGCGCCCGTGCGTTGCGCCGCAAGAACCCGCGCCAAGGTCGTCTTGCCAACTTGTCGGGCGCCCAAAAGGGCGACCACCGGGTTGTTGGCAATCAGCCGCTGAACTGCCCGCTGATGTTCGATGCGTTCGATCACGAACACACGCTAACATGAAATATGGACGCCGTGCATCCATATTTCTTGTTTAGGATGGATTGCGCCTCTCGGCGACTAGTGTACGGACTCGTCCAAGCCGAAGCAGGCCCAACCCGCCTCAACCCAGGCTGGTCAGCCACCGGTACGTCTTCTGCAGGGCGTCGGCGAGGGCGTCCGTCTCCGCGATCACCATGTAGCGGTGCTCGGGGCACATTCGGCGCAGGTAGTCGTGGGAGTCCGCTGGCGCGTCCGTGGCGCAGTCCACCGTCACGCAGAACGGCTCGATGCCTTGGAGCTGGGCCTCCACCAGGGCGCGGGCGGTGTCCTGCACGCCGTATTCGTGGTCGCCTCGGTCGGGGCCGTAGTCGTGGTCCTGGGGGAAGCCGTCGGAGACGATCATCAGCACCTTCAGGGCGGCGCCGCTGGCGGCGAGCTTGGTCGCGGCGTGGCGGATGGCGGGCCCCATGCGCGTGGAGCGCTTGGGCCTCATGGCGGCGATGGCGTCCAGCGCCGCTTGGTCGAAAGGGGCGTCGAACTCCTTGGCCACGTAGAACTCCACGCCTTCGCGCCCGTAGCCGGAGAAGCCGTACACGCCGTAGCGGTCGCCCAGGCCCTCGAGGGCAGTGGCCATCAGCAGCACCGCCTCCTGCTGGATGTCGATGACGCGGCGTTTGGCGGCGTCCTCGGCGAGTCGAGCGGCGAAGCCAGCTTCGTCGTCTTCGTCGAAGTAGGGGTCGCGGATGTCGTGGGCGGCGGGGCCGGAGGAGGCAACGGCCGGGGCACGCTCGGCGGGCACGACGTCGTCCGTGGAGGCCGAAAGGTCCACCAGCAGCGCCGCGGCCACGTCCCGCCGCAAGCGTTCCCGGCGGCTGTAGACGCGCTCGTCCGGGGAGGCGCCGGTGCGGACGTCGGCGCGGCTCGCCACCACGGCGTCAAGGTCCAGTTCGTCGCCGTCCGGCGTCTTCTTCAGGCGCTGGTAGCCGGCGGGGCGGATGTGCTCGAAGCGTCGGCGCACGGCTTGGGCGTGGGGACGCACGGCGCGCAGCAGAGCGGCGCTGTCGGTGTTCTCGTCGGCTTGCAGGCGCTGCTCGTAGAGGCGGCACCAGCCGCGCCGGTAGCGGCCTTGGCGGCAGTCCCACTCGTCGTAGCGAAAACTCTCCCCGGCTCGCTCCTCGCCGAGCGCGTGGCGCACCGTGGCGCGTTCCATGTCGATGCGGCGCTTGAGGCGATCGCGCTTGGCGGCGAGATCGGTCGCCGCGTCGCGGATGCTGCCGGCTTCTGCGGGGCCTTCCTCGGCTTCGGCGTCCTCGGCCAGCGCCCGGTCCGCGGCGAACGCCGTCGCCGCCGCCTCGCTCTCGAGATTGTCGAGTTCCTCCTGCCACTCGGCCAGCCGGGCCTGGCGTTGCAGCCACTCCAGAGCGGGGCCGGCTTGCGCCGCCGGCGCTTCGGCGGCGTCGGTCGCCAAGGCGTCGCAGCAGGCCACCGTGGCGGCAGCGGCGGCGTACACGCTAGCGCCCGGCCGCAGCACGCCAACGGCGAGCGGCAGCAGCGGGCGGCGCGCCGGCAGCGGCGCCAGGGCGTCGGCCAGCAACGCCTCGGCATCCTCCTGGCCAAGCGCCCGGCGGTAGCGTCGAATGCCGGGATAGCGGCGCCCGACGGCGGCGTTCACCCGCGCCGTCTCGACGATGCGGAACACCCGCCTAGCTGCGCCCGGGTGCTCGAAACCCGCGAAGAAGAGGCCGAGGTCCGTCTCCCGCGGGCTGGCGTCCGCCTGCCAAGCCGCGAGGGCCGGAACGCGCCTGGCGGCCTCGGCCATGCTGAAGCGGTAGGTGCCGAACTCCTCGAACCCCAGCTGTTCGAGGGCCAGCAGGCGGTAGACGCCGGCGTTCAGGGCGGCGTCCTCCGCAACGTCCACGGTTTCCGGCAGGTACAAGCTGCGACCGTCGGAATCCGTCTCGGCGGCGGTGGGGTCCGGGCGCTCCGTGGCGGCCCTGATGTGGTAGGGCCGGCCGGCGATGCCCTCGGCGAACAAGGCGAGGGTGCGGTCCGCGTCCAGCAGAGACGCCGCGGCCGGCGAGGGGGCCGGCGGTTCGGCCGCCGGCTTCAGGGCCAGACGACGTCGACGATGCCGGCGACGGCCTGCTGCACGTTGGCGTCGTCCGAGACCGCCTGCACGATGGCGATGTCGGCGGCGCGGCGGGGTGCGATGCCCTGGGTGGTCAGCTGCGCCGCGTAGATGAGCAGGCGGGTGCTCACGCCTTCGCGGAAACCGTGCTCGCGCAGGTTGCGGACCTTGGCGCCGATGACGGCGAGGCGCTCGGCGACGTCCGCGTCCGCGCCGCTCTCGTGGGCGATGACCACGGCTTCCCGGGCTTCGTCCGGGTAGTCGAAGGTGAGGCTCACGAAGCGCTGGCGGGTGCTGGTCTTCAAGTCCTTCAACAGGCTCTGGTAGCCGGGGTTGTAGGAGATCACCAGCAGGAAATCCTCGTGCGCCTTCAGCTGCTCGCCGGTCTTGTCGATGGGCAGCACGCGGCGGTGGTCCGTGAGCGAGTGGATGAGCACCGTGGTGTCCTTGCGCGCCTCCACCACTTCGTCCAGGTAGCAGAGCGCCCCCTGCCGCACCGCGGCGGTGAGCGGGCCGTCCTGCCACACGGTTTCGTCGCCCTTGAGCAGATAGCGGCCCACCAGGTCCGTGCCGGTCAGATCCTCGTGGCAGGAGACGGTGATCAAGCTGCCGTCCACGTCGCCGTGGCGGAGGCGCCAGGCCATGTGTTCCACGAAGCGCGTCTTGCCGCAGCCGGTGGGCCCCTTCAGCAGCACCGGCAGACGGCTCGCGTAGGCAGCCTCAAAGGCCGCCACTTCGTCGCCGAGGGGCAGGTAGTACGGTTGCGTCACTGGCAGGGAAGCTAAGGCACGAAGGCGTCGCGGCCGTGGCGGTAGTTCATGAAGCTCTGGGCGGGGTTGCGGTTCACCAGGAAGCGCTTGAACATCGGGTGCTTCAAGCTCCGCACCTCGTGTTCGATTTCCGCGAGCTGCTCGCCGCTGGCCGGATCGACGATGGCCTGGAAGCGGTACTGGTGCTGGTCGGATTCCTCGGTGACGAGTCCACGCTCCGCCAACGCCTTGTGCGGGGCCGAGAAGTTGCTCACGTAGATGGCCAGGTGGTGGCCGTCGTAGGCCGGAATCTCCGCCGCCGTCTCCTGGAAGATCAGCCGCTGGCTGCCGCCCATGGACACTTCGGCGCGGGCGGCGCCGTTGACTTCCACCCGCGCCGGCGTCGCCAGCACTTCGTTGTAGAAGCGGGCGATGCCGTCCGCGGCGCCCGGGGGCACGTCCACCACGGCAAAGGGGATGCCGAGGCTCATGTCGAAGCCCGGGCCGAAGGCGCGGATGTCGTTGCCCCAGGGGCAGCGCAGGGCGATGTGGCTCTCCTCTTCCTCGCGGCTGAAGGCGGTGCCTTGCATCGGGCGGTCGATGAAATCCAGGCGGCGCTTCAGGCCTTCCAGGTCCGGCACCACCACGCCGATGTGGCCACGGAACCTCTGCGCCTCGCGCTTCGGCAGGTGGAACTGCTGTTCGCCCACGTTGATCCACATGTTGAAGGTGCCGAAGTCGATGTACGGATCCCGCGTGAAGCCGAGCCCGGTCACGTAGAACAGGGCGGCGAGCTGCTGATCGGGCACGGTGAGGTTGATGTGCTCCATGTTGAGGACGTTGCCGAAGTCCTCCTCCGAGCGGTCGAAGCGACGGTCTGCCATGTTTCCTCCTGTGAGGATGGCCATGCCGGGTACTTGAGGCATGGCGTACGACAAGCGGCGATAGTACGCGAACGGCGAGCGAAGACGCGCCATCGGCGGCTCTCGATGCTCTCGATATCGATCTGGAAGCGCTTGGCGAGAAACCGCCACTCGACGAGGCGGTGGCGTCGAGTGGCCTATCGCACATTCGGCGGCAAACGCCCGTATTCCCTGTGCCACTCGGTGCGCATGCGCTCGCAGCGCAAGGATCTGGATTGCGCGGACATCGTCAGTGCCCGCTCGACGACCCTGTGCAAGTCGCGGCTGCACTCCCACCTGTTCAACAGCCGGCCGGAGGTGCGCGGCATGTTCGCACCGACAAGCACCGTGCGGAGCCCGTCCAGGGCGGAAAACGCATCGTCCACCGGCCACGCGCCGACGTCGTCTGGACAGACGCACGCCAACGCCGTCGCCAGCATCTCCTCGCCCAGTTCGCCGCCGGAGTAGGCTTCCATGAGCGCGTCGTCCAAAGTCACCACGAAGCGCGCGTTCCTGCCCAGGCCCTGGGCCAGCACATTGTTCACTTCGTAGTGGTCGATGCTTCTGAAGTCGCCCGTCACCAGCACGTCGGTGTTCAGAACAACCCCCTCGGAGATGACGATGGCATCGCTGTTCGTCGTTATCTCGTCCGGAGCCGAGCGCGGAAAGCATGCCTGGGTGAAGAGACGCCGAATTTCCGACGCCTTCCTTGCCTGCTCGGCATCAAGACCCGCCCAACGAAACGGCGCTTCGGCGGTTTCTCGCATACGCAACCACGCTCGCACGCTCGACGTCGGCGACATCCCGGATGGCGTTGCGGTCAATTCACGCCATACCTGCGGCAGAATGAGCGTATCGAGCCCGGCACGGTCCATCCAGCAGCCAACGAACTTGCGTTGGGTGGGACGCGACAAGATGTTGGTGTCGAAGGCCGGGCCCAGACGCTCATCGCCCGCCGTGGTCATCCTGCACGTCCAAACGGCGTATCGACCCGGCGTCCACCGTGCTGCCGCGCTCGACCTGCTTGCGCCTGAGCCTGCGCTCCCAATCGCTGATCTCCAGGACGTCCGAACCGGGTTCGACGGCTTGGATGTCGAACTCCCACGGCGGAATGTCGCTGGACAGCACCGCCGCCGCCAAGCCGCGCACCTGTGGTTCTGTCGGGTGGGTGATGGCCATGCATCCGCCGTAGCGAAACCATCCGATGACCATACCGCACAGGTTGGTCGATTTGCCAGAGCATCGACCATGTAGACCATGTGGCGCCAACTCGACGTTGCCGCTAGAACTGCGCCGCAGACTGCGGGGCCAAGCCCAAGCGGCAAGAGGCGGCTTGTCGCGATGTCGATTCGCCGCGCCGGAGGCGAAGGCGCGCAACGCGCCCAAACGATGCTGGCCGAGACCCAGCCTCGGCGGCCATTACGGTATGCTGAAGTCGCTGCGGACGTGATTGTCCTTGGTGTCGTAGCTCGGACCTGCTCCGATGAAGCGGCTTCACAAGCAGTTCGCCCGCCCGTGGTCGAACCACGACGAGGACATCTTCGGTGCTGCCAAGATGCGGCTTAGCAACTTCCACCGAATCGGAGTTCGCCGCCCTAGCGGCGGCTCTGGCAGCCCCGCGCCAGTCTCTGGTCGACACGGATGGCGTCGCGGCTCGGTGCCGACGAAAGCCCGCCGGCGCGGCGGAGGCTCGCCTCTTCCCAACCGACCTCGGGCCGATCGCGACTGCCATCGCCGATGGTCGCGACCCGCTTGGCGATGCGCTCTGCGCCCTGCGCACGGCTGCCGACAGACGGCGACGTGGCACCATCTACACGCCACGCGCCATTGTCGAGGCGATGGTCGACTGGGCTGCGGCGCAACCTGCGCCCGTGCGCATCGTCGACGCCGGCGCCGGCTCTGGTCGCTTTCTGCTCGCGGTGGCTGGCAAGTTCCCTAATGCCCAGTTGGTGGCTGCAGAGTGCGACCCGCTGGCGGTGCTTGCTCTGCGCGCCAACGCCAAGATCGCCGGCTTCGCGCAGCGGCTGCAGATCCACGTAGGCGACTATCGGCAGTTGGTGCTTCCAGCCGTGGACGGGCCGACGCTGTTTCTCGGCAATCCGCCCTATGTGCGCCACCATGACATTCCCGCGACGTGGAAGGACTGGCTGACGACAACCGCCGCCCAGTGGGGCATAGCGGCCAGTCGGCTGGCTGGGCTGCATGTCCACTTTCTCTTTCAAACATGCCGCTTGGCGCGTCCAGGGGATTGGGGCACGCTGATCACCGCAGCCGAGTGGCTGGACGTCAACTACGGCGCAGCCATGCGTTCGGCCTTTGTCGATGTCCTTGGCGGCACGTCGCTGGATGTTGTTGCACCGACCGCACTGCCCTTCCCGAACGCGGCCACGACTGCGGCGATCATCCGTTTCCGCGTTGGCCAGCGCAGCCCGGCGATGCGGTTCCGCGCAGTTGCGAGCCTTGCGGAGATCGGCGCGCGCCAGGTTGGTCGCACCGTGCCACGCAGCGCCGTCCGCAGTGCTCGGCGCTGGTCGCCCTTCCTGCGACCGCCGGCCGCACCGGCACCGTGCGGCCACGTTCAGCTTGGCGAACTGTGCAGAGTACACCGCGGGCAGGTGACGGGCCACAACGCGGTATGGATAGCGGGCGGCTACCATGGCCCTCTGCCGGCCGCGAACCTGGTGCCCACCGTCACCAAGGCCAAAGAACTCCTTGCGGCTGGCCAGCGACTCCGGAACTCCGATTCGCTGCGCCGAGTGATCGACTTGCCGGTAGATCTCGACGAACTCGATGGCGAGGCGCGACGGCAAGTGGCAGCATTCCTGCGCTGGGCCAAAGGAATGTCGGCGGACGCCTCCTACATCGCCCGCCACCGCCGGGCGTGGTGGGCCGTGCAGTTGCGCGAGCCGGCGCCAATCCTGTGTACCTACATGGCGCGCCGCCCGCCAGCGTTCGTCGCGAATGTTTGTGACGCCTGCCATCTCAATGTCGCCCACGGCCTCTATCCGCGAGATCCGCTCCCGGCCAAAACGCTCGACGCGCTGGCAGCGTGGCTGAGGAGCAACGTCCAAACAACCAGTGGACGCACCTACGCCGGCGGATTGACGAAGTTCGAGCCCAAGGAGGTGGAGCGAATTCGAGTGCCGCCACCGGAGGAATTGCGTGACCAAGCCGCGGATTTGGACAGCGGCTGAACTCGCCAGCGACGCCGAAAGGGCCAAGGCCGCCTTTCGCCGACGCCGGCTTCGTGAACCGCTGGCACTCTACTCGCGGTTCTTCAAGTCGTTTGCGCGGTCGTCGCCGACATGATCGACCGCCTGCCGAGCTTGACGAATGCGCTCGAGGCAGAGACCGTAGCCGACATCGTTGCGGACGACGATCTGCGCACCGCGTTCCGCTATCTGGCCGCGCCACCTGTCTCCGAGGACGACCTCAAGACGCTCGCCGAGTCCAATCTTTCGGCGACGGCCCTGCGCAACGACGGCGAGCAGGCGCGGCGTGTGCGCGAAACAGTGCTCCAAGTCATGGATCCCCACCGCTTCCCTTGGCTGGCCGAAAACCGCTCGCCGACCGAGTCCGAGCGCTTGCGGGCGATCGTTTCGTCCGCTGCCCTGATTGCAACGCGCAAGGTGGAGACGGCACGTCGCTCGGCTGCCAAGGACGAGCAGGAGCGGGCCGTCAAGGACACGTTGCTGCGGGCGGGGCTCGTCGAAGCCCCGGCACGGGAGATTCCCATGCTGGACGCCGCGCCCGAGCTCCGCCGAGTTCTGTGGCGAGTGCAGCTTGGGCGGCACGCGTGCCGACCTGGTTGTTCGACTCCCCGACGGGCGCGTCGCAGCCGTGGAGTGCAAGGCATCCAACAGTGCCGTCAACTCCTACAAACGCATCAACCATGAGGCGTTGAGCAAAGCGCGCACGTGGCTGCAGGCATTCGACCACCGGCAGGTCGTACCTGTCGCCGTGATTGACGGCGTGTTCAACCCCGCCAATCTGACGGAAGCACAGAGCGGTGGACTGACGATCATCTGGCGCCACCGGCTTTCCGACCTTGTTCAGACCTTCGGGCCGTGGCCAGCACCATAATGCTGACGGCGGCTTCCTCGGCGGCAACGAAAGATGTTAGGTCAAGGTCGCAGGTGCCTCGCGGTTCGGCGTAGAAGCCGAGCGCCAAGGGCCGCCTACTGCGTGTTCGATCCCCGAGGTAGCGAACACTGCGGATCAGATCGCCGGGCCAAGCCCAAGCGGCAAGAGGCGGCTTGTCGCGATGTCGATTCGCCGCGCCGGCGGCGAAGGTATGATGCAACGCGCCCTCAACGACTCTGCGAGGCGGGCATGCGCTTGGATATGGCGTCTCCTGGCCACACGGCGGCGAAGAACGCGACGCTTGCGGAACGCCCGGAGCGGGGCGACTGCGTCGAAGGTTGCGCCCGCAGTCCGGACGCCGTTCGCGGGCGGTAGGGAACCATGCCGAAGCGTCTGCCGAAGGACCACTCCATCGCCAACATGGAACGGCTGGCCGATGCTCTTGCAGCGGACCACGCGGCTGAAAAACGCCAGGCGCGGCGGCGCGTGGAAGCCGCTGCGAACGCCTTGGACAGCGCCCTCGGCACTCCGCTTGCGAAGGAGGACGCCCGGCGGGTGGTCGCTTGGGAGCATGGCTTCGCCAGCTGGCGCCAGCTGGCCGTCTTCGCTGACCATCCTGCGGGCCACGAGGACTTCCTCCAGCTGGGCTGCATCAACTACTTCACTACGGATCGGCCGGCGAACTACCAACGCGCCCGAACGATGCTGGCCGAAGACGCCAGCCTCGGCAGCCGCGACATCTGGCATGCGTCTTGCGCGGGCGATGCCGAGGCCGTTGGCCGCTTTCTTGCCGCCGAGCCCGAGCTCGTCAACCGTCTTGGCGGCTACTTCGACTGGCCGCCGCTGCTCTACGCCTGCTACTCGCGCATCGACGCGCCGGGCATGTCCACGCTCGCCGTCGCCCGGCGTCTGCTGGAACACGGCGCCGATCCCAACGCCCACTACATGTGGGGCGGCCAGTATCGGTTCACCGCCCTCACCGGCGCTTTCGGCGAAGGCGAAATGGGGCCCGTGAACCAGCCGCCGCACCCGCACTGGCAGGCGCTGGCGCGGCTGCTGCTGGATGCCGGCGCGGACTGCAACGACGGCCAGGCGCTCTACAACACCATGTTCACGCCGAGCAGCGACTGCCTGGAGATGCTCCTGCAGCACGGCTTGAATGCCGGGCACAAGAACAACTGGCTGCTCGAAGAGGGCGACCAGCTGATCGACAACGACAACCAGACCCTCGGCTACCAGCTGGAGTGGGCGGCGCGCAACCACCACGTCGAACGCGCCAGGCTGCTGATCGAGAAAGGCGCCGACGTCAATAGACGGGTGGACGGTCGCAGCCTTTACGAGTGGGCGTGGCTGACCGGGCATCCGGACCTGGCGCAGCATCTTGCCGACCACGGCGCCGAGACCGTGGAACTGAACGACGTGCAGCGTTTCGCGGGCCTGTGCATGAGCGGCGACGGCGATGCCGCACGGGCGCTGCTTCGCGCCCAGCCGGAGCTCGCCCGGCAGACCCAGACAAGCATGCCGCAGTTGCTGCCCGATGCCGCCGCCTCCAACCGCTTGGACGCGGCACGCACGATGCTGGACCTGGGGTTCGACCCGGCGCTGCCGGACCGAACGGCGCTGCATCAAGCCGCCTTCCACGGCCATGCGGACATGGCCAAGCTGCTGATCGAGAAAGGCGCGAACCTGAGCCAGCGGGACGCGTTCTTCGCCGCGACGCCCATGCAGTGGGCCGTCACCGCCGGGCAGAGGGAGCTCGTCGCCTTCCTGGCGACCCAGCCGATCGGCATCTTCGACGCAGCGCTGTGCGAAAACGAAGAGCGGCTGGCGACGTTGCTCGATGCCAATCCGGCGCTGCTCGAAACCACCATCGGCCGGCAGCGCCAAGGCGCCGGCCACGACGAGGACTGGCAAACGCCGCTGGCCTTCGCTGCCACGCGCCATCGCCCCCGCGCCGTCGCCTTCCTGCTGCGCCGGGGCGGACGCGCGCGACGGGAAAGGCCGGTCGCTGCTCGAAGTCGCCCGCGGGCGGGCGAGTGCCGAGGTGTTGTCGCTGCTGGAAGCAAGCCCTCGGCCGGCCAGCTCGGCCCGCTAGTGGTTCGATTCGGAATTGACATGGCAAATGGCACGTTCGTCTGTCGTCGCCTCGGCGTACGCTACTTGGATGCGCCGCCCCGCAAGGCCGCCGGCATCCCGGTCGAGCGACGAACCCGCCCGCTGGAACACACGTAATTTCGGAAGCGGCACACTAGTGGGCCAACCCGATTGCGATGACGGATGGGCTGGCACGGGTGCCGATCTGGTCGTGAACTCTTGGCCGAGCTAGCCCCGCCCGAGCGTCGGGGCAACGAAGACGCGGCCCTCGACGCCATCGCCGGCGTCCTGCCGCCGCTCCTGACGGTGCTCGAGGGGCTGGACTGGGTGGCTCGCCACCTGCATCCGCCGGACGTGCCGGCGCTGGCAGAGGCGGTGGCAAGCCTGGGGCCGCCGTTCGAGGATGCGAGAGAGCGCTTCCGCGGCGTCGCGTTCCCGCCCCGTGCCGCGCAGCTCAAGGCATGCATCGCCGAATCCGCGAAGTACGCGGGCCGCGCCCTTGCTGGCATTGCCGAGGCGGCCGGCGAAGAACGCGGCAGAGCCGCCTACCGGGCGATGGGCCAGCGCATCCGGGCCGTCGCGGCACTCTATCCCCTAGCGCCGGCGTTGGCGCCGGTGAACAGGTACTTCGTGGATCGGGAGCGGCGCGGCGACGAGGCGCTGCTGGCGAAACTCGCTGCCGCCGACGGCGGTCGCGACAACGTGGGCGTGCTGCACCACGGGAACGGCCGCGACCAGCGCGGCGGCTGGTCGCTGTACGTGCCAGAGAACTACGACGAGAGCAAGAGCTGCCCGCTCGTCTGCGCCCTGCATGGCGGCTCCGGCCACGGCCGCGACTTCCTGTGGACCTGGCTGGCCTCGGTGCGCACCCGGGGCGCTCTGCTGCTCAGCCCCACGGCCTTGGGGCGCACCTGGTCCCTGGACGCGCCGGAGGCGGACGTCGCCAACATCCACGCCATGCTGGACGTCGTCGACCAGCGCTGGCACCTGGACCGTTCGCGGCTGCTGCTCACGGGCATGAGCGACGGCGGCACGTTCTGCTACCTCGCCGGCCTCGGTGCGGGCTCGCCCTTCACCCACCTCGCGCCGGGGTCCGCCAGCTTCAGCCCCTTCCTGCTCGAAATGGGGGACCGCGCTCGCATCGAAGGGCTGCCGATCTACCTCGTCCATGGCACCCGGGACTGGATGTTCCCGGTGGACGTCGCCCGCGCCGCGAACGCCGCCTTGAGCGCCGCCGGCGCGACGGTGCGCTATCGGGAGATTGCGGATCTCTCCCACGTCTGGGCGCGGGAGGAGAACGCCCGAATACTCGAGTGGCTGGACGGCAGTGCCAGCCCCATCCCGGAGTGACTTGATGGCGAGAGCGCCTAGCGGTTCGCAGCAGGTTCGCCGCTAGGACGGCACGGTCATCCGATCTCGACCAGCGGTTCACCCGCTGTCAGCATCTCCAGAGCGGTGCCAAACACGTCGTCGAGCAGCTCTCGAAGCCCAGCGTCGGAGGTGTTGCCGCAGGTCACCCACAACACCTGGGGCGGCGGGCCGAGCCGCTCCAGGAGGCTCACAAAGTCGACGTCCTTTGTCATTACGACGGCACTGGCGGACCGCGCCGCGTCGAATATCCGCTGATCCGCTGCCTCGCGCAGGCCCAAGTCGCGCACGGGAATGGCCTCGACTGCAAAGCGCGTCGACAGCCACTGCGCGATCCTCGGCGAGAGCTGGGCGTCTACCCAGACGATCATCCCGCAAGCACGGGATGGTCCACGCGGCGCCTAGCGAACCTGATGCACGCCGAGATGTCGTCGGCCTCCAAGTCCGGCATCTCCACAAGGATCGCCTCCCGCGACAGGCCGGCGTCCAGAAGATCGAGCACGTCCGTGACTCGTATGCGCATCCCGCGAATGCAGGGCCTCCCTCCGCATTGCTGCGGATCCAAGGTGATGCGCCTCAAGATGTCCATGTTGCAGTCACCAGTCCGGTTTTGGGCCAGCCTCCATGCTCCTTTGAAGCTGGGGCATGATCATCGGAGTTGCGCTGCGCAGGGCAGCATACCAAAGCGGGGCCGCCGGCTACGGTGGCGGCGACCTGGGCGCGTTGGCGGCGACCGCCTGCTGGTAGGCCGGCCGGGCGTGGTGCCGCTGGCGGTAGACATGGCAGGGCGGCGGCAGGTCGAAGCCGTAGGCCGCTGCCCAGTCGAGGCAGGTGGTCATCAGAATGTCCACGCCGGTGAACCCGTCCCCGACCAGAAACGCCGCCGCTTCCAGCCGCGGCAGCGCCCACTCGAGCTGCTTCTCGAAGCCCTGCCGCGCCGCTTCCATGGCCGCTGGCGCAGCGCCGTAGATGTGCTGCAGGTCCCCGTGCTTGCGCATGACGTACAGCGTGTGGGCGTCCAGCTCCATCAGGATGAAGGACATCCACTCGTAGTAGCGCCCCCGCGCCAGACCCCCCGGCGGCGGCAGGAGGCGCCCGTGCCGCTCGCCCAGGTAGCCAATGATGGCGGCGCTCTCGGTGAGCACGGCGTCCTCGGCCGCGCCTTCGCCCCGCACCACCAGCAGCGGGATCTTCTCCTTCACGCTCAGGGCGCGGAACGCCGGGGACTGGGTCTCGCCGGTGCGCGATCCCACCGGGCGCGTCTCGTAGGGCAGCCCCAGTTCCGCCAGCGCCCAATGCGCCCGCAGCGTGCGCGCCGTGCCGGCGCCCCAAACCGTCAATGCCATTGCGCCCTCCTGTCGATCACCAGATCGGCGGTCGGCCCACCGCCTCGTCAGCGTCCGCAGATATATCGCTTGATCCTGTACGCTCGTACAGATATTGTAAGCGCCATGGACGAGAAGCGGGTGCGCAAGGGCCGGGGCGCCGTATCCAATCCGGGGAGCCGCTACGGGCAGACGCGCAGCGTGGCGGTTGCGGACGGCTGGGAGGCGCCCGCGAGCGACCCGGACTGGCCGGAGCCGAGCCCGCGCACGACGTTCCTGCCGGACCAGACGCGCAACATCATCGCCACCAACAGTTCGCCGGACATTCCCTTCGACCAGTCGATCAATCCCTACAAGGGCTGCGAGCACGGCTGCGTGTACTGCTACGCCCGCCCCACCCACGCCTATCTGGACCTCTCCCCCGGCCTCGATTTCGAGACGCGCATCTTCTACAAGACGAACCCCGCCGAGCGGCTGCGGGAAGCCCTCGACCATCCCGGCTACCGCTGCCGCCCGCTGGCGATGGGCACCAACACGGACCCCTACCAGCCTGGGGAGAAGCGCCACGCCGTCACTCGGCGGGTGCTGGAAACGCTGCTGGAGTACCGCCATCCCGTCACCATCACCACCAAGGGCGCCCTGGTGCTGCGGGACCTGCCGCTGCTCGAGGAGCTGGCGGCCCATCGTCTGGTGAGCGTCGCCGTCAGCATCACCACCCTGGACAACGCGCTCAAGACCAAGCTGGAACCGCGCACCGCCTCGCCGGCGGCCCGTCTCAAGGCAGTGCGGGAGCTCGCCGCCGCCGGCGTGCCGGTGGGGACGATGGTGGCGCCGGTGATTCCGATCATCAACGACGGCGAGATCGAGAACATCGTCGCCCGGGCCGCCGAGGCCGGCGCCGCCTTCGCCGGCTACGTGATGCTGCGCCTGCCCCTCAAAGTGCAGCCGCTGTTCACGGAATGGCTGGCAGAGCACTATCCGCTGAAGGCCGATCATGTGATGAACCGGGTGCGGGACCTGCATGGCGGCAAGGCATACGAACCCGCGTGGGGCACGCGGATGCGCGGCAAGGGCGTCTATGCCGAGCTCGTCGCCAAGCGCTTCGAGATAGCCCGTCGCAAGCACGGCATGGACAAGCCCCGGGGGGCTCTGCGCACGGATCTGTTCCAGCCGCGGCAAGGGCAGCTGCTTTAAGCCGATCCAGGGCGGCGCCCTCGGCCCGCGCCAACGGTTAGGATGCGCCGTGCTCGCTGGCGAGGCGGGCACCGGGGGATTCGGGGACAGCGCCATTCGCGGGAGCAAGACGCACGACATGGGGCGCCGCAACGCCGGGCCGAGGCAGGCGGCGGCGCTGTCGTTTCTCGGTGGCGGCGAGGTGCCGCCCGGGCAGGCGGCCGGCGACGGCCGGGACGGGCGCGGCTTCGTCGCCATCCTCCGGATCTTCGCCCGCACCTGGCCGTACCTGCTGCCCCACGCGGTGGGCTACTGGCGCGAGTTTCCTCGGCCGCCGGCAGGGAGGGAAACCGGCACGGATGCCGGCTGGAGCAGCCGCCACGTGCCGCCGCTGGTTACGGCGCTGGCAGCGCTCGGCCCGCTGTCCGGGCTTGTGCCCGTCGGCTGGGATTGGCCGAGCTGTCTGCTGTTGGCGGCGACGGCGTCGATGGCTGCGCTCTCCTGGACGCTGCCGTTCGCAAAAGGGCGGCGGCACGCCTTGGTATCCAAGGGGCTGGTGCTGCTCGGCGCCGCCGGGTTTTCGCATGCGATCTTCTGGGTCGACGGATTCGCGGACAACGTCTACGTCGTCGTGGTTTCGGCCGGCTGCGTCTGCATGTGGGTCTTCCAGTACCGGATCGAAGCCGGGCGGTTTCGTTTCCGCATCCGCCTCGGCAGCCACCTGGCCTACTACTTCGCCCTGCTGTGGGCCTCCACGCTGCTGGCCATGGCGATCGCCCTGTTCTCCGTGGACCTTGTCAGCCAGTCCATCCTGCAGGCGCAGCCGCTGACGCCGTTCCTGGCGGACTTCATCGGCCAGCCGGAACTGGCGCGAGGGGCGGAACCGGGCGCCCAGGCGGCGAGCGCGGATGCCGAAGCCGGCGAGGCGAACATCGACCTTGCGCCCCTCACCGCCACCGAGCGTCAGAGCCTCGCCTGGGTGTACGCGGGGTTCATGATCTTCGGGTGGCTGGCGCAGATCCCGGCGACGATGTTCCTGCCCTACTACTACATCTTCATCATGCAGCGCGTGAACCAGGATCTGCGCCAAGCGCTGCTCATGCGCTGGCATCGGCTGTCGCTGCGCTACCACAGCGGCCACCGGGTAGGGGACTCGGTGTACCGCATCTACCAGGACAGCGCCCAGGTGACGGCCGTGATCGGCACCGTGGCGCAGGCCATGCACCTGGTCGTGGCCTACGCCACGGGCGTGGTCTTTCTGACCGCGCTGGACCCCGTGCTCGGCGGCATGGCGCTCTCGGTCCTCCTGCTGGCCGTGCTGTGGGGGTTCTGGTACTCGCCGCGGATGCGCGCCCGGTCCCTCGTCGCCAGGGAGGTGAACTCGGCGTTCACGTCCCGGCTGCAGGAGACCTTCGCCGCGGTGCGCCTGATCAAGGCGCACGGCACCGGCGAAGCGGAGCAGCAGCGCCTCGAACAGGACTCGGTGCGGGCCTTCGACGCGAGCTACCAGGTGCGCTCGCTGGCGGCCGTGGTGGGCATCGTCGCCTTTACGCTCGCCGCCGCGGTGCTGCTCGCCGGCCAGTTCCTCACCGCGGTGTGGGCCTTCGGGGCCCGGGAGACCTTCGCCACCGTGCTGGTCGGCGTCGTCGGCTTGAGCTTCGTGCGCTGGAATCTCTCGGCCTACCAATCCGCCCAGGACCAGCTCGGCGCCGCCAGCGTGTCGGTGCGGGACCTCGTGGAACGATGGACCCAGGCCCAGGACATGGCGATGGGCCTCGATCGCGTGTTCGACATTCTGGACATCGAACCGGACGTGAAGAACTCCCCGGATGCCAGGCCGATGCCGCCGTTCGCCCGGGAGATCCGCTTCCACCGCGTGAGCTTCTCCTACGAGGCGGATCGGCCGGTGCTGAAGAACGTGAGCTTCGCGGCCCAAGCCGGCACCGTGACCGCCATTGTGGGCCCTACGGGTTCCGGCAAGAGCAGCCTGACGAGCCTGCTGTTCCGCCTGTTCGACCCGGATTCCGGTTCCATATCGATAGACGGCACGGACATCCGGCGGCTGGAGCTGGAGAGCCTGCGCGACAACGTGGCGGTGGCGTTGCAGGAGAACGTGCTGTTCGGCGGTTCGCTCCGGGACAACGTGCGCTACGCGGCGCCGGAGGCGAGCGACGAGCGCGTGCTGGCGGCGGTCCGGGTCGCATGCCTCGACGAGGCCATCGCCAAGCTGCCGGCGGGCCTCGACACCGTGCTCGGCGACCGCGGCGGCAAGCTCTCCACGGGGCAGCGCCAGCGCCTGTCGATTGCCCGGGCGGTCGTCAAGGACGCGCCGATACTGGTGCTGGACGAGCCGACTGCGGCATTGGACGCGCACACGGAACATCGCGTGCTCCAACGCCTGGCGGCCTGGGGCGAGGGGCGGGCGATCTTCCTCATCACCCACCGCATCTCCACCATCCGCCAAGCGCACCGCATCCTCTACCTCGACGACGGGCGGATCGCGGAGAACGGCACCCACGAGGAACTCATGCGCATGGAAGGCGGCCGCTATCGGCGCTTCGTGGCCGCGGAGGAGGCGCTGTCGCGCCGCGAGCGAAGAGCGCAGACGGCCGGGGGCGTCGCGTGAGAACGCCGGGCCGGCAGTCTGCCCAGAGCGCCCTGCGCCAAGGCGAAGCGCGGCTGGATCGTTCCGCCAGTGCGCTGGATGCGAACACGGACATCGGCTTCCGGGAGACGCTGGGCATTCTTTGGCGCGTGGTCGGCTACTTCGGGCTGTTCAAGGCCCGCATCGCCGCCAAGATCGGCTTCGTAACCGCCGAATCGCTGTTTCGGCTGCTGGTGGTGCCGTGGCCGGGGAAGGTGGTGATCGACCACGTCGTCCTGGGGCAGCCCATCGCCGAGGATGCCGCCGGCTATCCGGCCTACCTGGCGCCGCTGGTGCTGTTTCTGCGGGGCCAGGGGCCCGTGGCGATCATGCTGTGGGTGGTGCTGTTCGGCGTGTTCATGGTGATCGTGTTCGGCTCCACGCCGAACCGGGGCGCCGGCCGGCTGCCGACGGGCCAAGCCACCGGCGCCGCGGCCGGGGCTTCCGGGGCGGCCTCCGCGGTGTTGGCCCAGGGGCACGACACGGCCACCCAAACCGAGAACGAGGCGAACCGCGCCGGCAGCCTGATGGGCGGCATTCTCGGCATCCTGGATTTCAAGGTGAATCTGCGGCTCTCGCAGTCCTTGAACCACGTGCTGCGGGCGCAGCTGGCGCAGCGCGTGCTGGGGCTGCCGATGACGACCCTGGAGGACCAGCGCATCGGCGACAGCGTGTTCCGGGCGCTCTACGACACCACCAGCGCCAGCTTGCTGCTCGAGGCGCTGGCCATTGGGCTCTTCTCCGGGCTGCTGGGCGTGGCGGCAAGTCTCATCATGATGCAGGTGTACTACGGGGCCGCGCCGGAAGTGATCGCGCTGGCGGTGCTGGCGTGTCCCTTCACGCTGCTGTGCGTCCTTCCCTTCGCCCGGATGGCGCGCCGCCGCAGCCAGGCCAGCCGCGCCTCCGGTGCCAGCACCACCAGCAACATCGAAGAGGGCATGAGCAACGTGCTGGCGGTGCAGAGCCTCGGCGGCAACCGGGAGGGCGAGCGCTTCCGAAGGGCGAGCGAGGAATCCTTCTCGCGTTTCCGCCGGGAGTCGCTGGTGAAGCTGCTCTACCAGCAGGTCGGCACGCTGGCGTTCATGCTGAGCCAAGTGGCCTTCTTCGTGTTGATGGCGCGGCGCGTGATCGACGGCACCTTCAGCGCCGGCGACTACTTCGTGGTCGCCTACTACTTCTTCGTGCTGAGCGCCACCTTCGCCGCCTGGGGGTACATGTACACGGAGTGGCAGGTGAACATCGCCGGCCTCCGGCGGGTGTTCTTTCTGATGGACCTGGAGGCGGAATCGGCCGGCACGGGCCGGGGCGTTCCGCTGCCAGCCGTTCGGCAGGGCATCGCGATGGAGAACGTCGGCCTCGTCTACCCGGACGGGCGGCGGGCGCTGGCCAACGTGAACCTCGAGGCCCGCCTCGGCGAGATCGTCGCCCTGGTCGGGCCGACGGGCGCCGGCAAGACCAGCCTGGCCTATCTGGTGCCGGCGTTCGTGCGCGCCACCGAAGGCGCCGTTGCCATCGACGGCATCGACGTCGAGGCGCTGTCCGTTGCGAGCTTGCGGCGCCAGGTTTCCTACGTGTTCCAGGAGACGCAGCTGTTCTCGGATTCGATCCTGGAGAACATCCGCTACGGCAACGGCAGCGCGAACCGCGAGCAGGTGGAGGCCGCGGCGCGGGCCGCCGGCGCCCACGGCTTCATCGCGGCGCTGCCGGAGGGCTACGAGACCAACCTCGGCACCGTGACCAGCAAGCTCTCCGTGGGGCAGAAGCAGCGCATCGCCATCGCCCGGGGGCTGGTGCGCGATGCCCCCATTCTGATCCTGGACGAGCCGACCTCGGCGCTGGATCCCGAGACGGAGGCGCATCTGGTGGACGCGCTGCAGGAAGCGGCCAAGGAGAAGCTGGTGATGGTCATCGCCCACCGCCTGTCCACGATTGCCCACGCGAACCGCATCTACTTTCTGGAAGCGGGCGAGATCAGGGAGTCCGGCAGCCACGAGGCGTTGATGGCGAAGCCGAACGGACGCTATCGGCGCTATGTCACCATGCAGTCCGGCGGCGCCGATCGGAGCGGACAGTGAGCCCTCAGCGGGGAGAGCGCGAGGCGGGCACCCCCTCGCAAACAACAGGCGGAGACGGTGGTACGGCTGCGCAGGCGCCAGTCGGCGGCGACCAGCGCGGGGCGGAACAGACTGCCGAGCAGGCGGCCCTGGCCGCGCTCCTGGCCTACGCCGAGGCGATGCGGGCCGGGGATGTCGAAGGCCAGCTGGCGTTCTTCGCGGAGGAGTGGCAAAGCGGCACCGGCAGGACCAAGGCCGAGGTGCGGGCGTCGCTCGCAAAGGCGGCGGAACGCGCCAGCAACCAGCGCAAGCGCCTGGGCCTTGCCGACGCGAAAGTGGTCGTGGACGGCGATGCCGCGGCCATTGATCCGGTGACCATGCGTTCGCCCACCGGCGGCGGCATCCTTCGCTTCGAGCTGAAGCGCGACGGGGACGGGCTCTGGAGATGCGTCTCCCTCGGCGGCTCCCGGGCGGGCGATGACGCCGCGGAGCAAGCCCGCAGCGTCCGCGAGCGCGCGCTTGTCGATCCCGCCCGCCCGGGCTACCACTTCGCGGCGCCGGAAGGCGTGGCGATGCCCTTCGACCCCAACGGCGCCATCTACTGGCAGGGGCGCTACCACCTGTTCTACATCTTCCAGGACACCCGGCTTGGCCGGCGGGCGGACCACTACGGCCACGTGTCGAGCACGGACCTGTTCCACTGGCGCCACCATCCCACCGGTCTCGTGGACGGCATGTACAGCGGCAACTGCTTCCTCAATCGGGACGGCGTGCCGACCCTGTGCTACCACCAGGCCGGCCGGGGCAACGCGTTCGCTGTGGCCGAGGACCAGGACTTGAACGAGTGGCGCAAGCTGCCCTCGAACCCGATCACGCCAGCCACCCGCCCTGGGGACGCCCACCACGGCAAGTACCGCTCCTGGGATCCCTTCGGCTGGCTCGAAGGCGACAGCTACTACGCCATCTTCGGCGGCGAACGCCCGGCGGTGGCCAAGGCGCCCGAACTCGCCGGCGAATGGCGCTACGTCGGGGATCTGTTCGCCCACGGCGTGGAGGGCGTGTCGCTGACCGAGGACGTCTCCTGCCCGGACCTCTTTCGGCTCGGCGGCAAGGACGTGCTGCTGTGCATCAGCCACCGCCTCGGCTGCCGCTACTACGTCGGGGAATGGCGCGGCGAACAGTTCCATCCCGAACGCCACGAGCGGATGAGCTACGCGGACCACTCCTTCTTCGCCCCGGAGAGCCTGGTGGACGACCAGGGCCGGCGGATCATGTGGGCGTGGATTCTGGACGAGCCGCACTTCGGTACGCGCTCGGACCATGGCTGGTCCGGCACTCTGAGCCTGCCGAGGGTGCTGACGCTGGGCGGCGACGGGCGCCTGCGCATGGACGTGCCGGTGGAAATCGAAGCGCTGCGCTGCGGGGCCGTCGTCCGGCAGGGCCCCTGCGTCCTCCAGCCGGATGCGGAGCTGGCGGTGGACGGCATCGCCGGCGACAGCCTCGAGCTGCTCGTCGAGATGGAGAGCGCGGAGGCTTCGGCGTACGGGGCCAAGGTGCGCGTCTCGCCGGACGGGCGGGAGGAGACTTCCGTCTTCTACGATGCGAAAGAGCGCCTGCTCAAGGTAGACACCCGCCGCTCCGGCCCCGATGACACGCCCCGGGCCGTGGAGGCGGGGCCGCTCGAGGCGCGGCCCGGAGAGCGGCTGAAGCTGCGCATCTTCGTGGACCGATCGGTCGTCGAAGTGTTCGCCAACGACGGACGCCAGGCGCTGGCGCGGCGCATCTACCCCTCGCGTCGGGACAGCGTCGGGGTGCGGCTCTTCTCCCAGGGCGGCGGCGCGCGCGTTCGCTCGCTGCAAGCGTGGCGGATCGCGCCTTCGAACCCGTTCTGAACAACGCCGTTCGGTTCCGGCACTCGACCATGTGCATTCGACCGCTGCTTGCGATCTTCGCTGCATGCCTCGCTTCGCCGGCAACGGCCGAACTGATGGACTACGCCTACGACCCCGGGGCCCTTCCGAGACCAGTTCTGGAGGGCCGCGAGGACTGGATCGACCTCTACTACAAGGCTTGGGATCTGGCGGCGGACAACATCAATTTCGCAAAGCCGGGCACCGGCTTCGTCGCAGAATACATGGACGAGGCTCTGACCGACAACAAGATCTGGCAGTGGGACACGCTGTTCATCGCCATGTTCGCCAAGTACTCGAACGGCGAACTGCCGATCATGAACGGCGTGGACAACTTCTATCGAAAACAGCGCTCGGACGGCTTCATCTGCCGTGAATTGAGCGAGCTCGACGGCACCGACATCTACCCGAACAACGCCCAGCCGTGGCCGGTCTCCAACCCCAATCCGCCCCTCTATTCCTGGGCCGAGTGGGACTACTACCTGGTCACCGGGGATGCCAGTCGATTCACCAAGCGGATCACCAGCAACCGCGAGGGCGAAAGCCCGTACACCAAGACCGTCGCGCAGCGCCTTTACGACTACCACTTCTGGATCAAGAACAACATCCGCCACGCCGATGGCCACTACCGCTCCGACGGCTGGGCCAACGGCATGGACGACTCGCCGAGAAACGGCATCACCATGGACGGCGCATGGATGGACTTGGCGGTCCAGCAGGCGCTTTCCGCGCTGTATCTCGCCAAGATGGCCGCCGTCGTCGGCGACGAGGCGATGCGGCAGACCATGCTGGACGAGTACCGGCAGCACAAGGACCTGGCGAACGACGCCTACTGGCACGAGGCGGACAAGCTCTACTACGATCTCGACGCTAGGCGAGCGGTGTTCAAGAGCAAGACGGTGGCGACCTTCTGGCCCTTGATCGCGGAAGTCGCAAGCCGCCGCCAGGCCGATCATCTGGTCCATCACCTCGTCGACTTCGACGCCTTCTGGCGCCCCTTGCTGGTGCCGACGCTCGCCGCGGACCAAGTGGACTACAGCGTCACCGGCGAATACTGGCGGGGAGCGAGTTGGCCGCCGACCACCTACATGGTCGCCAGAGGGCTCGCGCGACAAGGCTACTGGCCCCTGGCGCGCGCCGTGGCGGAGAACTACGTCGCCGGCCTCTCGGCCCTCTATCGGAGCACTGGCACGATCTGGGAAAACAGCGCACCGGAGATCGTCGCGCCGAGCAGAGATTCCATTCCGCACTTCGTGGGCTGGGGAGGGCTAGGGCCTATCGCCATGTTGATCGAGCATGTCCTGGGCATCGAACTGAACGCCCACGAAGGCAAGGTGGAGTGGCGCTTGGGGCAGGCGGTGCGCAATGGCGTCGAGAATCTCGACTTCGACGGCGGCAGGATCGCGCGGATGGTCAGCGCGTCTCGGAACAACGCGGCATCGCCGGCGACCGTCGCCATCGAAACGACGGTTCCTTTCACGTTGACGGTTTGGATCGGAGATCGCAGCTTCACGCAGGAGATTTCGGCCGGGACCGAGAGAACCTACCGCTTCGGCTTCGACAACCAAGCGCCGACCGCCAATGCCAACGGCCCCTACCGCCTGCAGGCCGGGGCGGAGGTGACCTTCAGCAGCGCCGGATCGCGCGACATGGACGGCGAAATCGTCAGCTATCTTTGGGATTTCGGCGACGGCGCGACCAGTCGGGAAGCCAACCCGACCCACAGCTACGCGGCACCGGGCAACTACCGCGTCGATCTCACCGTGACGGACGACAGCGGTGCCTCCGCACAAGCGCGGACCTTCGCCAGCAGCGGCCGTCCTGAACCGGTTGCCGCCTTCTACGGCGACAGGATTCGGCTGCGGCACGGCGGCAGCGTCCGCTTCCAGGATCAATCCCTTCATGCGCCGAACCAATGGCGCTGGTCGTTTCCCGGCGGCGAACCGGCAAGCAGCGAGGAACGGGCTCCCGTCGTGTACTACCCCACGTCCGGCGAATACGATGTGGCGCTCACGGTGTGCAACGCCTACGGCGAATCGGCGAAGTCCTACTCCCGCTACGTGGACGTGCTGGGAGACCTGCCCAAGGACTATTGCTACGCGGCCGGCGGGCGCACGGACTATTCGTACATATCCAGAGTCTCCGTCGGCCCGTTGGACAGCCGCACCGGATCGGACAGCTACAGTCTGCGCGAGGAGCCGGTGCCGCTCGAGCGCGGTTCAACGCAAACGCTGCGGGTGGAGGCGAACGTCGTCACGCCGGTGGACAACGATCGGAACCTGGTGCGGGCCTGGGTGGATTGGAACGGCAATCGGTTGTTCGAGGACGGCGAGCGGTTGATGAACAGGGCGATCACGATTTCCGACCGGCCGGTTCAAGTGTCGCAGTCCTTCATCGTGCCCAGCGATGCCACCGGCATTCGGCGTTTGCGGGTGAAGGTGAACTACGACGAGGGCCCGCTGCTCGACTTCGGGGCCTGCCAAGGCTTCGAAAGCGGCGAAGTGGAGGACTACGAGATCGAAGTGATCGATCCAGACGCGGCGGACGCTGGCCCGAGAGCACGGGCAGTGTCGTCGCGCAGCCAAGCGCTCATGCGGTCGCGGCGGTTCGAGGCCGAGGAGACGGCACCTTGCGTCGGCATCGGTGGTGGCGAGGTGGACCCGGTGCTTCCGTCGCGCCAACAAACCCTTGCGCCGGGAGGAGATCGACTGCTTCTGAACCTGCCCGCCATGTTTCCCTCGGTTGGCGAAGCCCCCACGGGCTACAGCGCGACGTCCGACAACGACGCGCTCGCGGTGGTGGAATTCCTCGACGGCTGGCTGCGCGTGACGTCGAACCAGACGGGCAGCGTGGGCGTCGCCAACATCATCGTGACGGCGACCTATGGCGACGGGCGGCGTGAGACGTTCAGCTTCGTCCTCACCGTCCGCGAGGGAACCCGCGGCTTCCTGCAAGGCTGGCGGCTGGGATTGCTGGAAGACGCTCGGGGTTCATCGCAATGAACCTGGGAGGCGGGGCCCAAGGCCCGCCGAGCCGATCACCTAGACGGGCGGCTTGGCGCCTCGCCGCCGGCCGCGGGTCGCGTAGTCCATGACCGGCAGCGTTCGGCTGCTGAGTGCGCCGTGGAGCGTGTCTCCGCGCACCTGCAACCAGGCTTCCATCGTGCCGGCGATGCCCTTGCCCCAACGCGCCTGGGACGGCGGCGCCGGATACTCGTAGCGCAGAATGCCGTCCTCGAAGGCGAACGCGGCCAGCTCGATCTCCCCGTCCACTTCGTCCGTGAGCGTTGCTGATAGAGAGCCTTCAGTGGGGGAGCGCGAGGGGGAACTCCTCGCATGCAGAGAGCCCTCAGCGGGGGGAGCGCGAGGGGGGAACCCCCTCGCATGCAGAGAGCCCTCAGCGGGGGCCGCTCGAGAACGAGCGGCGCGCGAGGGGGAACCCCTCGCAGGAGGAGAACCCTCGGCGGAGATCTCCAGCACGCTGCGGCGGACCTCGCCGAGCACGTTCGTTTCCAACTCCCAGGTGCCGGCCACCGCTTCCGCAGCCGCCAGCCTGTCCGCGCCGACGACGCCCGGGTAGTCGCGCCAAAGCCAGCGCAGCGCGTCCGGGAAGACGGCGCCGCCGTGGAGGAGGTCGTGGCCGCCGGTTCCCAGCTCGAACCGATGGTCGTAGCGGGCGAACATCAGCGCGGAGGCCATGGCGAGGTTGGCCAGCGTCCAGTTGCCTTCCGTCAGGTTGATGTCGTTCTCGCCATCCTGGAGGTACGCCCGGATGGGCCTGGGGCTGCCGCGGGTTTTGCGAATGAGGGACGGATACTCGCCGCCGCCCGGAAGCCGCGTGAAGCTGCCGACATGGCTCAAGACCTTGCCGAAGGCGTCCGGACGTTCCCAGGCGGCCGTGAACGCGGCGAGGGCGCCGTCGCTCCAACCGCAGATCGCGCGGGCGGCGGCGTGGTCCGCCAGGCGGTGCTCCCGGCCGACTTGCGGCAGGATCTCTTCGAGCAGGAAACGCGCGTAGGCGTCCGTTCTGGGCGTGTACTGGCGTTCCCGCTGGTCGCCTTCCTGGGCCTTCGAGCCTGGGTTCACGAACACGCCGATGGTCGCGGGCATGGCGCCTTGGTGGATGAGGTTGTCGAACACCGTGGGCGCCCGCACGGAGCCTTCCGGGCTCAGGTAGCCGAAGCCATCTTGGAACACCATCACGCAAGCGGGTTCTCGCGCTTCCCTCGCCGAGGGCTCGCCCGTGTACTGGGCGGGCACGTACACCCAGTAGTCGTGGGTCGCTCCCGGGTAGATGCGGCTGGCCCGCCAGGCGTGCTTCGTCACCTGGCCCCGGGGTACGCCGGCCTGGGGCAGAGAGTCCGCGCCTAGCGTGTGGATCGGCGCTTCTCCATGTCTGCGGGATGTCTGCCCGGAGCGGCCCCGGCAGCGGCCGAGGCCCGCTCCAAGCGGACTGCGCTACTTGAAGGGCCGGTAGCGCACCTGCACACCGTACTCCCGGGGGTTGGTCGGGTAGCCCAGCGAGGGATTGCTGCCGAGGCCGCTGATGGGCAGGAACTCGACCAGACCGATCTCGTCCGCCACGTTCTGCACGAAGAAGACGGCGGACCACCTCTCGTCCACGGAGGTCCACTGGGCGCTCGCGTCCATGCGCTTGTAGCCAGGTATCTTGTACTCGGGCACGTTGGCGATGTTCGGATGCTGCGAAGCTGTGTAGGCGAAGGTGCCGAGAAGCTGCAGGCTGCCGGCGTCGCCAAGGGAACGTTCGTGGCTCAAGGTCAGGGCCAGCTTGTGCTTCGGCTGCATGGGCAGCGTGTTGCCGGTTTGATCTACCGCCAGCGGGTAGGAGTTGGTTGCCGGCTGGCCGGTCTCGAAGTCCACGTAGTTCCACACGCCGTACTCGGTTTGGGGATGGCCCCAGACCACCGAGGAGTGCGGGCCGATCTGCGAATCCTGGAAGGCGTAGAAGCCGGAAAGCCGCCACGCCTCCGTGAAGTAGTAGCTGAACTCGAAGTCCGCGCCCCAGATCTGCGTGTCGTCGATGTTCGAGGTGTACTCCGCCAGCGGCGTGTTCGTGAACGACGGCAGCTGCAGCCCCGGCGGCGGCGGCTGCACCCCGGCAAGCTGGTAGCCGTCGTAGTCGTTGAACCAAAAACCGATCGCCAGTTGCAACCTCGAATCGAGATAGAGGCCCTTGGCGCCGACTTCGTAGTTGACGAGGGTTTCTTCCTCCACGAAGGGCAGATCCACGCCCGGAATCGGCGAGTTGAAGCCGCCGGAACGGTAGCCGGTGGAGACGCGTCCGTAGACGAGATTGCCGAGATCCGTGGTGTACTCCAAGCTCAAGTGGCCGATGGTCTTGCCCCAGGTTTGCGCTTCGTCGACGCCGCCGTTCGGAAAGAAGACGCCAACCAGAGAACCCACCGTGAGCAGCGCGAAGCCGCCGCCTGCTTCGGGCCTCTGCGTCTTTTCGTCCTCGGTGTGGCGCAGGCCGCCGGAGACGGTCCAGTTGTCGTTGAACCGGTAGGTGCCGCTCACGAACGCGGCCCGGGTCTCCGAGGTGGCGCCGGTGTAGAAGCGCACCGTCTCGGTGTGTTCGGCGCCTTCCGGGCAATACCAGTAGAGGCCGTCCCAGTCGTCCGCCTGGGCCGGATCGGCGGTGCCGATGCCGAAGCCTTCGATGACGCCGGTAAGCAGCTCCTGGCAGTTCGCCACCGGCAGGAAGCCGAATATCGGCGATGCCGCGGCGGCCTGCGCATCGGCCGTGCCGTAGCGGAACGGCCGCGTCTTGTCCACGCGCACGAGGTCGAAGAAGGTGGTGTTCTCGTAGGTGAAGAGGCCGGCGATGAAGTCGAAGGGACCCCCGAAATCCGACGTGATCTGCACTTCGTGGGAGCTTTCGTCGTACAGGTAGGGCAGGATGTAGTGGGTGTCCTCGAAGGGCGAAACCATGCCGTCCGAGGCGATGGTGTGGTCCAGCGTGTTCGGATTCTCGCCGACGGAGACGCGGTTGGCGTAGTCCGCGTCCTTGATGTTGACCATGTCCACGTCGCCGTTGTGGTGGCTGTAGCGCAGTTTCAGCGTGTCCGCGATCTTGTACTCCGCATAGAACGTCAGCTGCTCGCTCATGCTGTCCTGGCGACCGGAGAAGTTGAGGGCAACCTTGTTCTTGATGTCCCCGCACTTGAAGCCCGGCAGGCCGATCGGGCAGTTCGCGTCGATGGCGGGGTTCGGCGTCGCGTAGAGGTACAGATCGTTGGGCACCGCAGCAGCACCCGGCGGGCGCGGGGCAAGCTGGCCGCCTTGGGGCCCTAGGACGATCTCCGGGTCCGTGCGGTTGAGGTTGCTCAGCGTCAGGAGGGACCGCGGCACGCCCGAATCCTCCACCCGGGACCAGCGCAGGTTGGCGTCGAAGCGGTCCGTCTTGAAGCGCAGCTGCGGGGCCAGGAACCGATGGTCCGGCTTGTCGTAGTCGCCGCCGAGGCCGATGTTCTCCTGCCGCCCGTCGCCGACGTGGATGCCGCCGGTGAGCCGGAACATGAGCTGATCGGTCAGGGGGCCGCCGACGGCGGCGTTCACGCGCTGCTGCGAGACGTCGGTGACCTCCGCCATCACTTCGCCGTCCCACTCGGCGGAGGGCTTCTTGTAGACGTAGTTCAGCGAACCGGCGATGGAGTTGCGGCCGTTCAGCGTGCCCTGCGGCCCCCGCGCCACCTCGATGCGCTCCAGGTCGAAGCCGCCGCCGGGAAGGGTGCCGTAGAGGCCGATGGTGTAGGCGCCGTCGATGTAGGTGGCCACCGCCCGGTCCGTGTGCGTCTGCCCGGCGATCCGCGTGCCGATGCCGCGAATGACGGTGCCCTGTCCCTCCTGGTCCATCTCGTCGCCGAACTGCAGCCCCGGCACCAGGCTCTGCAGATCCGTCTTGTCCTGGAGCACGAGCTCCTCCAATGCCTTGGAGTCGAAGGCCGTGATCGTCATCGGCACGTCGAGGATGTTCTCCTCCACCTTCTCCGCGGTGACGATGACCTCTTCGTGGAACGTACGCGGCGGGGCGCGATCGTCGCCGGCGTCAGCCTGCGCCGACGCCGGCGCGGCTGCCAGGACCAGCGACAGGGCGAGAATCGGTGCCGTAGTGCCGAAGCGGGTCGTGACCAAGGCGGCCTTGTGGGACAGGCTGCTCTCCATGAAGTGCTCCTTTTCAGCTTGCGTCTGCGCTCGTCTCTTCAATGGCTGCTTTGCAGCGATGGACCCTACCAACATCAACGGGCCGATCAACCACACCTTGAGGCGGTTGAGGCGGTGAACCAGCGGATGCGGCTGCGGCGGACGGAGCTGCCGATCGGCGACGGCTGCGAGCTTCCGCGGCGCACCGGGCGGCGGGCGTCTCACATGCGCAGCAGAGTCGGGCGGTGCGCGAGGGGCTGGCCACGCGGGGAGTCCAGCAGGACGGGCAGCGACGGCGTACCGCCGTTCTGGACCGGACGAGGCTCAGCGGAGGGCGCAACCGCCGTCGCCGTCGGCGGCTTGGTCGGTCACTTGGGTGGCGAGTTCGGGAGTCAATGGCGGGCGGACGACAACGGCCTGGAGCTGTGGCTGGACGGCTGCCTTGCACAAGCGCCGCGAGCCACGGCCGGCGCGAACCGTGGGCTATACTGCCCCTGCTCGTCACTGCACCTGCTCGTCTCGTGTGCCGGGGCAGCGCTGGACGTCATTGCCATGTTGGTTCGGACGAACCGCTAGAAACCGCTAGAAAGAAGATGCAACAGTGTCGCAGTCCCTCGCCGCCAGCCGTAGGCGCATGACGATCCAGGCGCACTCCCTAGATTCCGTCGTGTCGAAACCGCCAATGTCGCCACAGCCATGCGGTCGGCCCGGCCGCGAGCCCGATGCCGGCCGTCTCGCCGAAGGCGCGGGCGGGCCGTGTTCGGAGAGCGTGGACGCCAGTTGCGGCCCGCAAACAGAGGCGCTGGCGGCGGCCGTGCGGCGGGTGCGCGATTCGGATTTCGATTGCGTCCACGCCTCCGCCAGCTGGACCGAGAAGGCCGCGCGCATGGCAGCCGCGGTTCTGCCGCTCGCCAGGCACGGCATGGCCCGGGACATCCGGCACCGCGGGTTTGCGGAGTGCCGGGCCGCCGTGCGCAGCCTCGCCCAGCCGGCCGAGCGCTATCGGACCATTCTGTCGCGCAAGCACCGCTGCGTGTGGAACCGGATTCCGAAGGCGGCGTCGACGAGCATTCTGGCGGGGATGCTGGCTTCGGATCCGGAGTGCGTGGTGTTCCAGACGACGAGCGCCGAGTTCTACGCGCTTCACCCCGAGGCGCGGGATTGGTTCACGTTTACCGTCGTGAGGCACCCGTTCGACAGGGCGCTGTCCTTCTGGTCCGAGGTCCACTTCTCTTCCAAGCCCCACAGGTACAGCGTACGGGCCAGCCATCAGAGGCAGAAGCGCGCCGCGATTTTCAAGAGATGCTACGGCTTGGCCGAGACGCTGGATTTCGACTCCTACTGCGCTTGGCTGCGGACGCCCTACGGGGCCGACGCCTACACCGACAGGCACGTTGCGTCGCAAAGCAAGCCAATTCGGGAGGCGTCCAGAAGCCGAGGCCGTTCGCCCGACTTCATCGGGCGCGTGGAGAACCTGGAAACGGATTGGAGCCGAATCGCCGCGGAGGTCGGCTTCGCTTGCCGGACGTTGCCGATGCTTCATTCGCTGGTCGAATGGGAAGCAGAGCCGCAGGATGTCGAGATCGCCAGGGCCTCGCGGGCAGCCATGCTGACGAGCCGCAACAAGTCGCTCCTGGCCGATCGCTACGCTGAGGACTTGGAGCTTGGGGGCTACTCGCCGACCAGCCTGGGCACCATCGTTTCCGCGCCAGCGGTCCGATGCCTCGAAAGGGCCGGAGCATCGGATTCCGCCTCTGGCCGGGGGGCGGTCGGAGCGGGCGGCCGCGCCGAGCGGCCCGGCGCCGGCCCGTGACGCTGGACTACGTCGCCTACGGCCTGCGGATCCGCTCGGCCCTGCCGCTGCCCCTGCCTGGCTGGTCCGGCCTGCGCCGGGGCGAGGCGGATGTCGAGGTGGTCCTCGGCGCCACGCCGATGCGCCTTCCTGCGCCATCCGCCAGACGGGCGAGGTGGGAGACCGCGCCAGGGCGTTGTCTGGTACGTCTGCCGGGCCAGGCCCGCTGCCTCGTTGCTGGCGGGCACCGCATCGTCCTCGAGCGATGGGGCTGCGCCGGGGACGATGTGGCGCATTGGCTGGCCACCTCGGTGCTGGCGGCTCTGCTGCTGCAGCGGGGCATCATGCCTTTGCACTCGAGCGCGATAGCGACTGCCGCCGGCGCGGCGCTGTTTCTGGGCGAGTCCGGCGCTGGCAAGTCGTCGCTGCTCGGCGCAATGGTCGGAATCGGCTACACCATGATGGCCGACGACGTCACCGGCGTGGTCCTGGAGGACGAAGCGCCCATCGCGCTGCCGGGGTTCCCGCGTGTGCGTCTGCCGCAGGACTCCCTCGACAGCCTTGGCTGGGGGGTGGACAAGCCCGCCTTGGACGCAAAGACGTCCGTTCCTGTCGAGCGGTTTCGGACCGCGCCGCTCAGGATGGCCGCTTGCTACGTCCTGGCCTCGGAAGCCCCGGCCTCCGCTGGGCAAGCCGGCGGCGTCGATGGCTGCGCCATCATGCCGATTTCGGCGTCGGAGGCGCGCGGGTGGCTGTGGCGGCACACGTACCGGCAGCGACGGATCGGCCCGTTCGGCCAAGGCGCCACGCACCTGCATGTGGTGTCGAGAATCGCGGCGCATGTGCCCGTGTTCCGCGTCCACCGGCTGGGGAGGCGGCCGGATCTGCCGGCGGCGGCCAGGAGGGTTGCCGCCCACTTGGCCAGCCGAAGCGGTAGCTAGGGAACTAGGGCGGGCGTCCGAAGCACGAAGACGTTGCGCGGGCCGGGCGGACAGCTCCCTGCCTTCGGACAGTGCTTGAGATACTCCTCGGTGCCGTACAGGAACAGGAAGCGGTTGGTCGGGGTCAGGGTCCTTGCGCCAGGAATCCTGGCGGCGACGACGAACTCCGCGAACCGGAGATGCTCGGGGCTTCGGACCAAGATGTGATCGGCGAAGTAGAGCCTCTTCAGGGACCGGTCGATTCGCCTGCCCTCGATCCAGAGCCGGTGGCTGGGGTGGACGCGCGCACCGGCCGCCAGGCGTCGATTGGCGTCGAAGTCGGCGAGCAGCGCCTGTTTGAGCCCAGCCACCTCGGCGTCGCGATGCAGCCGGCTCATGTGGAGGGCGGACACCACGAATGAAGCGGCTGCCGCCGCTACCAAGGCGGCGGATGCCCCGCGCACCAGCCGCTGCCGCGGCCAGCCGGGCGGAGCCCACAGCAGCCCCAGCAGCGCGAACAGGGCCAGCGGCATGCCGACCAGGAACATCGCCTCGAAGATGTCGCCGCCGCTCCACTGGGGTCCGCCCAGGATGTAGGGCTTGTCGTAGCTGAAGTGCCTGTAGTTCCAGAAAGCGCCGCGCATGCCGATCGCCCAGGCGATGCCTGTCAGCGCGAGGGGCAGCAACGTCAGCACGGCAGTGCGCTCGCCGCGGCGGGCCAATGCGATCGCGACGGCGACCACTGTCGCCAAGCCAAGGGCGCCCAGCAGCGTCCAGCCCGGCCACTCGATGTCGAAGCGCGTCAGCACGTACGGCGCCAGCGCCAAGCCGATGCGGTGCAGCTGGTCCGCGGCGAAGTCCAGCCAGTGCCCGTCGGTCAAGCCGAGCAGGACGGAATTGCGCCGCGCGGACTCGAAGGAGGGCAGATCCCACAGCGCCACCCCGCCTCCCAGCGCGAAGTGCTCCCGCGCCAGGTTCTGCGCCAGCACCGCCAGCCCGAACAGCAGCGCCAGCGCCCCGAACAGCGCCAGCCGCCGCAGCTCCGCCCAGTCCCTTCCCGCGATCGCCGCCGCCACGCCCAGGGCCAGGAACGGCGCGAGCAGCGCGTAGGCGTGCCAGCCCAGCAGCAGCGCGGCAAAGGTCTTGGCCACCAGCTGGCCGAAGCGCGGCGCGCCGGCCCCGCCGCGGCGGTGGTAGCGGGCGATGCCGTGGAAGGCGAGCATGGTGGCGAACAGGTCCACGGCGCCTTCGGTGGCCACCAGATCCCAGCTGTACAGGACGGCGTACGAGGAGAACGCGGCCAGCGTGGCCGCGAGGGCGAGCCACCGGCGCCTGGTGAGATGGGCCAAGGAGAAGTACGCGAGCACCGCGGCGCCGGCGCAGAAGGCCAGCATGAGCATGCGCGCCGCCTGCATCTGCCCCCGCAGGTCGCCAGGCTGCGTCAAGGTGGCCAGCTTGATGAGGCCGTGGCCAAGCGGCGGGAAGCTGTTGTGCGGTGCGTAGACGACTTCGCCGCCGTCTTCCACGATGCGGAAGTGCAAGCCGAGCCAACCGTGTTCCGCCGCGAGGTTCTTGGCCACCGCCAGGTGATCGAGGCCGATGGGGTCGTACACGCGGAACAGCCGCTCGAACGGGCCGGAATCGATGAAATGGACGCCGGCAGTTGCCAGCGCGGCCAGCAGCAGCGCCAGCGGCCAGATATGCATGGAGGCGCCACCAGCTTGGCGCGATGCCCGTGGCTTGCGGATCAACGCCACCCGAAGCTAACCGCGGCGCCGCGGTCCGCGTCAGTTGGAAACCCTATACGTTGCATCCCCGGTCGCAGGGGTGGTCGGGGTCGCCTCAAGGTTGTCGTGAGCGAACCCCCTTGGGGTCGTGCCTGCTACCTTCTCCTTCAGGATTACGCGGTACGTGGGCCGCTGCCAGCGCCGGGGCACGGGGGGGGGGGAATTGGTTGCTTACACGCCATCTTTCGCTACTCCAACGCTATGCACACAGCATACTACCGTCCTCGTGGCTGCGCGGGCGGCTACAGCCGCGACAGCCGCGTGAGGGACTACGTCCAGGAGGCGCGTCCGCGGATGCCGGAGGAGCCGTTGGTTGACACGGCGCTACGCTGCGGGCGAACGGTCTTCGCACGGGCTGTCCCAAAAGTCGAGCAGTCCGATGCCCGCGACTAGAAAGGCCCTCAATGGACGGTCGGTCGTCTGGCAGTCGGCCGTCCATGCCTCCAGCGCGGCGAGCGTGCGCGCCCGGCTGACGTAGCGTGTGCGGGCGAGCGGTCTGCGGCAGGCCCGAATGTCCGACAGGACAATTGGGAGCGCTTCGCATTCGGCCGCGCGCGACGCCGAAAGCAGGGCTGGCGTATGCTTGGTGTCGGCGCTCAGAACCGCCGCCGGCACGAAGGGGCGGAGAGCTTCTCGCGCCAGCCAGCGGTCTGTTCGACTGCGCCTGAAGAGTTCGGGCGGCACGCCCAAAGCGAACTCGACAACGCGCCGGTCCGCCATCGGATGCCGATACTCCACTCCGCGAAGGGCGCCGGCAGCGGCTTGCGTCTCGAAGACGAACGCCTGCAAGTTGTGTTCCAGGATCCGGGCAGAGAAGATCGGGCCTGGCAGGATCAGGCTCCTAAAGGAGATGGGGCGCCCCACCTTCAACGTGTACACGAAGTCTCCTGCCACCGACCGCGGATGTCGCTTGATCTGGCGTCTCCACCAGATACTGGAGGCCGCGTACAAGCCGAGCGCCGCTCGCTTGAGAGCCCCCATCCCGAGGCTGCGGGTGCGACGCAGCAACTCCCCCCAACGCAAGGTGAACAGCAGCTGGGACTCGAGCCAGAAGCCGCTGGACGTCGAGAACTCATCGCCCAATTGTCCAGTTAGAAGCACACGAACGTGCTGCTCCGCGGCCGAACGTTGCACTGCCACCTCGGAAAACTCGACGCCGTTCCTGGGCCAAGCGCCGTCCCCCCGCAAAAGCGCCAGGAGATCCTCGCTGCTGGGCGGACAGTGCAGCACCCGCAGATCCTCCTGCCGGGCCACTGCGTCCAGCCATGCGTACTCGGGCTCGTGATCCCGTGGCAGCGCCTCGGCGCCCCTCGCCGGCAGCCGCGAAAAACCAAGAGGAGGAGGGCGGCCCTGGCGGCGCAGCTGGCGCGCGGCCAGCGCGGCAACCGCCGAAGAATCCAACCCGCCGCTCAGGTGTACGCCAATCGGTCCGCCCGGCAAACGGTCCCCCACCGCCCGCTCCAGCAGTTCGCCCAGCGCCTGCGCGTAGTCGTCCGGCGAGGCGAAGCGCACCTGCGGCACCGTCTCAGGCCGCCAATAGCGGGCGGTGTGGATCTTGCCGCCATCGACGGTCAGCGTATGACCGGGGGCCAAGCGACGGACGGCGCGAAAGACGTGCCTGCCGCGAGGGTCCGCCGCCCACAGGAGCCGCATCGCCACCGCCTCTTCGTCGAGTTCCGCGGAAACGCCGGAAATCGCCAGCACGGCCTCGACGGAACTGGCGAAGGCAAATCGTCCGGCCGCCTGCGCGTAGTAGAACGGACGAACCCCAAGATGGTCCCTAGCGCAGAAGAGACGCCCTGCATCCCACACCGCGAAGGCGTAGTCGCCGAAGAGACGCTCCGGGCAGTCCTGCCCCCAACGCCGATAGGCGTACAGCAACAACGCCGCATCGGTGGTGCTCGCTCGTTCGGCCGGGGCTACGCCGAGCGCGTCGCACAGTGCCAAGCGATCGTCCAGACGAACATTGGCGCACAGTGCGATGCGTCCCGCAGGGTCGGCAAGGACAGCGGCTTCCGAGTGTCCGACCTGCTGGCGACAGCCTAAGGCAACACCGTCATCGGACCAAGCCGTCTGGTTTGGGCCGTATGCCGAGAGCTTGGCCAGCATGCCAGTCAACTCCGGGGCACCGGCTCCGAGCCCTAGAACTCCACAGACTGCGCTCAACAGCAGACCACATTCATGTGGGCGTCAAGGCAGTCTTGAAGCCAGCCTTGGCGATGCGGTCAGCAGAAGCTGCAGGCCGCGTCAGTTGGAAATCCTATACTGTTGACTCCCGGTCCCCACCACTTGCGGGGTCCCCTCAATGTTGTCGTGAGCGCCACCCCTTGGGGTCGTGCCAGCTACCTTCTCCTTTAGGATCACGCGGTACGTAGGCCGCTGCCAGCGCCGGGGCGGGGCACTTTCCCGTTGATCGGAATCCTTCCTCATGGACTGCCTCCAGTTCACCTCTCCCGCACGGGGGGGCGCACCATACACGCGCCGCCCATGGCGAGTCCAGTTATACGACCCCCGATCCCACGGGGGGGGGGGGGGCTTGCGCTCACTGCACGCCACCTTTGTACTCCACTATGCGTAGCGTAACCCACCATCCACCGATCTCCAAGCCTGTGTAGGGGATCGAACGTATACGTTCGCACACGGCGGCTCAGGTGGCAACCGTGTCGGTAGCGCTGTAGCGCTGTGTCGGTAGCGCGGTAGTGCCGTAGCGCCGGCAGGAACGGCGAGCGGCGGCCGCCCGTGGTACCGTTCCGCGCCAACCGTGGTCCGCTGCGACGCGCCCGATGCCCCACGTGCCAGCGCCGCGGCTCGCGGCGAGCATTGCGCCGACGCTGCGGCGCTGCGGCCCGCTGCTGGTTCTGCTGGCGGCGCTCGCGACGCTGTTCCCGCTCCTCGACGAGTCCGGGCCGCTGCACCGGCCGGAACAGGCCTACGACCTCGTCTCGTTCAACCATCTCGCGGTCGCCAGCAACCTCTCCGCCGAACACGGCTGGCTCGGCTTCTACGCCCGCAACGCGGACGACTACGAGGTGTGGTATCAGGCGTACAACCGCTTCCCGCCGGCCGGCTACTTCCTGATCAAGCTCGCCCTCCTGACGCGGCCCGGCGACCTGCACGGCCAGGTGCAGGCGGCGCGGACGCTCATGCTGGCGTTCTTCGCCGGCGCGGCCGTGCTCGCCTGGGCGTCGCTGGTTCTGATCACCGGCCGCCGGTGGCTGGCCGTCTCGGCGGCGCTGGCGGCCTTCGGCTCCTACACGGCCCTGTACGCCTGCGACATGGTCGCCACCGAGGGCGCGCCGGACCTGTTCGGCGCCATGCTCGCCTTCCACGGCATCGCCCGCTACCACTTCCCCGGGGCGCCGGGCGCGCCGGCGGCGCCCGGCGAACGGCGGCGCTTCGGGCAGATGCTGGCCAAGGCCTGCGCGGCGCTGCTCCTCGGCTGGCACGTCTGCGCGCTGCTGGCACCGTTCCTGGCCCTGGGCCTGGCGGCGGCGCTGGCGGGGCGGGACCGGGCGGAGTTCCGCCGGCTGGCCTTGTTCGGGGCGCTGGCGCTGCTGTTCGCGCTGGCGGTGCTGGCGCAGAACCTGGCCCGGGAGCGCTTCGCGCTGGGAGGCGGGGTGGCGCTGTGGGATCTGCCCTCCTTCGAGTCCGCGCGGCGCAGATCCGTCGTGCCCGGCGTCCTGCGGGGCGACGGCCTCTGGCTGGAGTTCGCGGCGGACCAGCTGTGGCGGACCGGCCTGGCGCTGGTTCCGTACGCGGCGACGCGCACCGGCCTCTTCTGGCCGGGCTGGACGCTGCTCGGCGGCCTCGGCCTGGCGGCGGTCCTCGGCGCCGCGCTCGCCGCGGCGCGGGGCGGGGGCGGCGCCGCGCGGCGGCGGGGGCGGGCGGCCTGCCTGGCGCTGGTTCCGCTGGCGGCGGCCGGCCACGCCTGGGCCGTCGGCATGCAGGGCAACGTGTACTGCTACAAGTACCAGGGTCCGGAAAAAACAGATGTGGGAATAGACATATTCGAGGCGATGTTCCACGTGGGAGCGCCGCTGGCGCTGTTCGCCCTGCTGGGGCCGCCGCTGGCCGCGGCGGCCGCGCGGCGCGTCCCGCGGCCGCTGCGCCGGGCGGGGGCGGCGGCGGGCGTGGCGGCGCTGTGGCTGGCGTTCGCGGCGTCGTCGTTCCACATGGGCCGGCTGGACCGCGACGTCGAAACGGCGAAGCGCGAGCGGGCGCTGCACGACGACGTCCTGGCGGTTCGCCGCGCGCTGCCCGCCGGCAGCGTCGTCCACTTCCCGCGGGGACCGGAACGCGATCCGGTGCGGTGGCGGAGCCGCTTCTACTTCGCCGGCCACGTCCTGGCCAAGACCAACAGGGGCGGCGGCGCCGCCGAGTTCGTCGTGGCGCCGCGGATCCCCGGCGCGCCCACCCCGACCCCCGGCAACCGCCGCTACTTCCTGTACAGCGCGGAGGAGTACCGCCGGCACCGCGGCCCGCCCTGGCGCCTGGCGGAGCGCGAGGCCCCGGCCTGGATCGGGGTCTGTCGGGGCGTCGTGCCCGATACTTCCTGACTGGACACGGGCTGGGGGCTGCCCCGCCCCCGCCCAAGACAAGGGTGCGAGCGGCGGCCGCCCGTGGTACCGTTCCTCGCCAACCGCGGCATGCTGCGACGCGCCCGATGCCCCACCTGCCAGCGCCGCGGCTCGCGGCGAGCATCGCGCCGCTGCTGGTTCTGCTGGCGGCGCTCGCGACGCTGTTCCCGCTCCTCGACGAATCCGGGCCGCTGCACCGGCCGAAGCGGACGCACGACCGCATGGCGTTCGATCACCTCGCGGTGGCCAAGAACCTCTCCGCCGAACACGGCTGGCTCGGCTTCCACGCCCGCACCGTGGACGACTTCTCCGTGGGCGCACGCGCCCGCACCGCGGACGGCGGCGAGGCAGGGTATCACGTGTACAACCGCTTCCCGCCGCTGGGCTACTTCCTGATCAAGCTCGCCCTCCTGACGCGGCCCGGCGACCTGCACGGCCAGGTGCAGGCGGCGCGCATGCTCATGCTGGCGTTCTTCGCCGGCGCGGCCGTGCTCGCCTGGGCGTCGCTGGTTCTGATCACCGGCCGCCGGTGGCTGGCCGTCTCGGCGGCGCTGGCGGCCTTCGGCTCCTACACGGCCCTGTACGCCTGCGACATGGTCGCCACCGAGGGCGCGCCGGACCTGTTCGGCGCCATGCTCGCCTTCCACGGCATCGCCCGCTACCACTTCCCCGGGGCGCCGGGCGCGCCGGCGGCGCCCGGCGAACGGCGGCGCTTCGGGCAGATGCTGGCCAAGGCCTGCGCGGCGCTGCTGCTCGGCTGGCACGTCTGCGCGCTGCTGGCGCCGTTCCTGGCCCTGGGCCTGGCGGCGGCGCTGGCGGGGAGGGACCGGGCGGAGCTGCGCAGGCTGGCGCTGTTCGGGGCGCTGGCGCTGCTGTTCGCGCTGGCGGTGCTGGCGCAGAACCTGGCCCGGGAGCGCTTCGCGCTGGGAGGCGGGGTGGCGCTGTGGGACCTGCCCTCCTTCGAGTCCGCGCGGCGCAGATCCGTCGTGCCCGGCGTCCTGCGGGGCGACGGCCTCTGGCTGGAGTTCGCGGCGGACCAGCTGTGGCGGACCGGCCTGGCGCTGGTTCCGTACGCGGCGACGCGGGCCGGCCTCTTCTGGCCGGGCTGGACGCTGCTCGGCGGCCTCGGCCTGGCGGCGGTCCTCGGCGCCGCGCTCGCCGCGGCGCGGGGCGGGGGCGGCGCCGCGCGCCGGCGGGGGCGGGCGGCCTGCCTGGCGCTGGTTCCGCTGGCGGCGGCCGGCCACGCCTGGGCCGTCGGCATGCGGGGCAACATATTCAGCTACCGAAGCTTTCCGGATCCGGAAGCGTGGGACATATTCGAGGCGATGTTCCACGTGGGAGCGCCGCTGGCGCTGTTCGCCCTGCTGGGGCCGCCGCTGGCCGCGGCGGCCGCGCGGCGCGTCCCGCGGCCGCTGCGCCGGGCGGGGGCGGCGGCGGGCGTGGCGGCGCTGTGGCTGGCGTTCGCGGCGTCGGCGTTCCACATGGGCCGGCTGGACCGCGACGTCGAAACGGCGAAGCGCGAGCGGGCGCTGCACGACGACGTCCTGGCGGTTCGCCGCGCGCTGCCCGCCGGCAGCGTCGTCCACTTCCCGCGGGGACCGGAACGCGATCCGGTGCGGTGGCGGAGCTACTTCTACTTCGCCGGCCACGTCCTGGCCGTGAGCGGCATCGGCGGCGCTGCCGCCGAGTTCGTCGTGGCGCCGCGGATTCCCGGCGCACCCACCCCGACCCCCGGCAACCGCTGCTACTTCCTGTACAGCGCGGAGGAGTACCGCCGGCACCGCGGCCCGCCCCGGCGCCTGGCGGATCACGAGGCCCCGGCCTGGATCGGGGCCTGCCTCGTGCCCGAGACTTCCTGACTGGACACGGGCTGCCCCCAGCAATCGCATTTGGACCGTGGTGGGCCAAAAACTGTCCATGAATGCCTGATTTCTGCCCTTAGGAGCGCTCCAAAAAACAGACCAGAGGAAACCCTTTCGCAGCGGCAAGCGGCCAAAGTCGGCGAACACCGCGACATATTTTGTCCTAATGCGATTGCCCTGGGCCCCGCCCAAAACAAGGATGCGAGCGGCGGCCGCCCGTGGTACCGTTCCGCGCCAACCGCGGCCCGCTGCGACGCGCCCGATGCCCCAAATGCCAGCGCCGCGGCTCGCGGCGAGCATCGCGCCGGCGCTGCGCCGCTGCGGCCCGCTGCTGGTTCTGCTGGCGGCGCTCGCGACGCTGTTCCCGCTCCTCGACGAGTCCGGGCCGCTGCACCGGCCGGAGCGGGGGTACGACACAACTTCGTTCGATCACCTCGCGGTCGCCAAGAACCTCTCCGCCGAACACGGCTGGCTCGGCTTCTACGCCCGCACCGTGGACGTCCGCCACACGGACGAGCACACCGGCGAGGTGGTGTACGAGGCCTACAACCGCTTCCCGCCGGCGGGCTATTTCCTGATCAAGCTCGCCCTCCTGACGCGGCCCGGCGACCTGCACGGCCAGGTGCAGGCGGCGCGCATGCTCATGCTGGCGTTCTTCGCCGGCGCGGCCGTGCTCGCCTGGGCGTCGCTGGTTCTGATCACCGGCCGCCGGTGGCTGGCCGTCTCGGCGGCGCTGGCGGCCTTCGGCTCCTACACGGCCCTGTACGCCTGCGACATGGTCGCCACCGAGGGCGCGCCGGACCTGTTCGGCGCCATGCTCGCCTTCCACGGCATCGCCCGCTACCACTTCCCCGGGGCGCCGGGCGCGCCGGCGGCGCCCGGCGAACGGCGGCGCTTCGGGCAGATGCTGGCCAAGGCCTGCGCGGCGCTGCTCCTCGGCTGGCACGTCTGCGCGCTGCTGGCGCCGTTCCTGGCCCTGGGCCTAGCGGCGGCGCTGGCGGGGCGGGACCGGGCGGAGTTCCGCCGGCTGGCCTTGTTCGGGGCGCTGGCGCTGCTGTTCGCGCTGGCGGTGCTGGCGCAGAACCTGGCGCGGGAGCGCTTCGCGCTGGGAGGCGGGGTGGCGCTGTGGGATCTGCCCTCCTTCGAGTCCGCGCGGCGCAGATCCGTCGTGCGCGGCATCCTGCAGGGCGACGGCCTCTGGCTGGCGTTCGCGGCGGACCAGCTGCGGCGGACCGGCCTGGCGCTGGTTCCGTACGCGGCGACGCGGGCCGGCCTCTTCTGGCCGGGCTGGACGCTGCTCGGCGGCCTCGGCCTGGCGGCGGTCCTCGGCGCCGCGCTGGCCGCGGCGCGGGGCGGGGGCGGCGTCGCGCGGCGGCGGGCGCGGGCGGCCTGCCTGGCGCTGGTTCCGCTGGCGGCGGCCGGCCATGTGTGGGCGGTCGGCATGCGGGGCAGCTTTACCAGCTTCCGGTGCCCACCGATTCCGGAGGCGGGCATGGGGGAGGACATCTACGAGGCGATGTTCCACGTGGGAGCGCCGCTGGCGCTGTTCGCCCTGCTGGGGCCGCCGCTGGCCGCGGCGGCTGCGCGGCGCGTCCCGCGGCCGCTGCGCCGGGCGGGGGCGGCGGCGGGCGTGGCGGCGCTGTGGCTGGCGTTCGCGGCGTCGGCGTTCCACATGGGCCGGCTGGACCGCGACGTCGAAACGGCGAAGCGCGAGCGGGCGCTGCACGACGACGTCCTGGCGGTTCGCCGCGCGCTGCCCGCCGGCAGCGTCGTCCACTTCACGGCGGAGCGCAATCCGGTGCGGTGGCGGAGCCGCTTCTACTTCGCCGGCCACGTCCTGGCCAGATCCAACAGGGGCGGCGCCGCCGCCGAGTTCGTCGTGGCGCCGCGGATCCCCGGCGCGCCCACCCCGACCCCCGGCAACCGCCGCTACTTCCTGTACAGCGCGGAGGAGTACCGCCGGCACCGCGGCCCGCCCTGGCGCCTGGCGGAGCGCGAGGCCCCGATCAGACCCGGGGCTTGTTTCGCAGCAACGGCCGTGACCACGCGCTCCGCCCGGATGCAACGGACGAAGTCTTCAAGGTCGACGCCGGAAGCCACGGCGTCGATGCGCGAGGCGTAGAGGCGTCGTCCTAGCGCCGCCGCCGGCTTGTGGCGGCGCGACGCACTCGCCAAACTCCCGATCCAAGGGAAGAGCTCCCGATCCAAGGGAAGAGAAAGCACGCCTTCGCACGAACAGAGAGCACCAACATGGCGCAGCGCTTCGAGATCGCCCACCGCCATCGGCGGTTCGCGGTGGTGGTGGCGGAGGACGGCGGCCTGGAGCTGTGGCTGGACGGCTGCCTGCGCAAGCGCCGCGAGCCCTCGTCCAGAACGCCGCTCTACGTGTGGACCAACATCGAACTGGATTGGGAGGAGCACGCCTACGTGGAGGCGCGCTACTACCCCGAACGCGGCCTGCTGCAGGCAACCGTCAACGGAGCGCCGATCCTCGAACGATCGCTGCCGCGCCGAGGGTCGGCACCAGCGTCGGCTCCGGCGCGGGTTTCGTCTTGAAGCGCGCCGTCATCGCGTACAGGCAGGGGATCAGGATCAGCGTGATGGTGGTGGCGAAGAGGATGCCGAACGCCAGCGACACCGCCATCGGAATCACCATCTGGGCATGCATGGAACGCTCGAGCACGATCGGCACCAGGCCGAAGAACGTCGTCAGCGAGGTGAGCAGAATGGGCCGGAAGCGTCGGGCGCCAGCTTCCACCGCGGCGGCAAGCGGCGCCACGCCCTCGGCGACCCGGCGGTTGATGTAGTGGACCAGGATCAGGCTGTCGTTCACCACCACGCCGGTTAGGGCGAAGAACCCCAAGGCGGAGATGGCGTTCATGGCGATGCCGAAGATCATGTGTCCGATCACCGCGCCGATGAGGCCGAAGGGGATCACCGTCATGATCAGGAGCGGCTGCAGGTAGGACTTGAGCGGCACCGCCATCAGCACGTAGATGCCGAGCAGCGCCACGCCGAAGCCTTGCAGCATCTCGATCACCGACGCGGACTGCTCCCGGGCGGATGCGCCGGCGCCGAACCGCACGTCCCGGTACCGCTCCCGCAGCGTCGGGACGAACGCGCGGTAGACGGCGGCCATGATGGCCCCGGGTTCCACGGCGTTGAGATCGGCGTTGGCGGAGACGGTGACGGTGCGCTGGCCGTTGATGCGGCTGATGCTGTTGTAGCCGCGTTCGAGTTCGTACTCGGCCACCGCGCCGAACGGCAGCTCGCGGCCGTCCGGCAGCCGAATCCACATGTTCTCGAGGTTGCCGATGGAGCGCCGCTCGCTGCGCGGATAGCGCACCATCACCCGCACTTCCGAATCGCCGCGCTGGATGCGCTGCGCTTCGGCACCGTAGAAGGCCTGGCGCACTTGGCCGGCGAGGTCCGCCAGCGTCACGCCGAGGGCCTCCGCTTCGGGCTTCACGGCGAGCTTGATTTCCTCGGGTCCGGCGTTGGCGGAGCTCTCTATCTCGAACAGGCCGTCGTAGCTTCGCAGATGCGTGGCGAGCGCGTCCGCGGCGGCTTCCAGCTGCGCGGTGTTGCGGCCGGAAAGCCGGAAAGCGATCGGCGGGCCGCTGCTCATGCGCTGGCCGGAAGAGAAGCGCAGTTCCTTGGTGCCGGCGATGTGGCCGATCTTCTCCCGCCAGCGGGATTCGATGAGCTTGGGGCTCACCTCGCGCACTTCGCCTTCCGCCAGCATTACCGTGAAGCGGCCCATGGCGCCGTTCTGGATGTAGGCGAATACGTGCTGCACGGCGTTCGATTGCAGGCCGAGTTCGGCCATCAGTTCGGCGTCCACCTCCCGCAGCGCCGCGTCCATCTGCTGCACGATGCTGGTGATGAGCGTCTCCGGCGCACCTTCCTGCAGTTCCACCTGGGCGTTGACGAAGTCCGCCTCCATCTCCGGGAAGAACACCACCCGCACCCAGCCGCCGGACACCAGCCCGGCCATCAGGATCATGATGCCCACGAAGGTCGCCAACGTCGTCCAGCGGTACTCGATGGCGCGGCGCAGAAACGGCGTGTAGGTGTTGGCGATGAAACCCTTGAGCTTGTCGCCGGCCCAGTCCGACACGCCCCGCCGGGCCCCGTGGGAGGAGCGCATGATGGCGAGGTGCGAAGGCAGGATGAGCTTGCTTTCCACCAGCGAGAACACCAGGCACAGGATCACCACCCAGGCGATCGCCGCCGCGAAGGCGGAGGTGCGCCCGGTCTGGAACAGCATCGGCAGGAACGCCATGATGGTGGTGAGCACGCCGAAGGTGGCCGGCACCGCCACGCGCTGGGCGCCGCGGACGATGTTCGGCAGGGTGTAGCCGTACTGCTCGGTTTCCGCATAGGCGCTCTCGGCGATGATGATGGCGTCGTCCACGACGATGCCGAGCACCAGAATGAAGGCGAACAGGCTCATCATGTTGATGGTGACGTCCGTGGCCGGCATCACCGCGAAGGCCCCCAGGAAGGCCACCGTCATGCCCAGAATCACCCAGCCGGCGATCTTGAGGTGCAGGAACAGGCCCAGGATCACCAGCACCAGCACGGCGCCGAGGGCCATGTTCTTGAGCATCATGTCCAGGCGGCCTTCCAGGAACTGGGAGGAATCCGCCCACACCGTGAGCTGCGCCTCCGGCGGCAGCGTGGCGTTGCGCCGCTCCACGTAGGCGCGCACCGCGGCGCTGATGTCCAGCGGGTTCTCCTCCTTGGTGGCCATCACGCTGATGCCGAAGGAGCGCTGGCCGTCGAAGAAGGAGTAGCTCTCCACTTCCGAGAAGCCGTCGCGGATGTCGGCGACGTCGCCGAGGCGGACCCGGGTGCCGTCCGGGCGGGTGAGCAGCACGATGTCCTCGAACTCCTGGCCGGTGTAGGCCTGGCCGGTGGCGCGCAGGCGGATGTCCCCGGCGGCGGAGCGGATGGCGCCGCCGGGCATGTCCAGGGACCACTGGCGAATGGTCTGCGCCACGCCGTTCAGGGTGAGGCCGTACTGCCGCAACGCCGCTTCCGACAGTTCCACGGAAATCTCGAACGGGCGCGATCCCATCACCTGCACCAGGGAGACCTGCGGCAGCGCGGCGATCTCCTCGCGCACGGTGTCCGCGAGCTCCTTCATGGTGGCTTCGTCCAGCTCCCCGGCGAGCTGCACGTTCACCACGGGCATGTCGAACCGCTGTTCGGAGATGGTCGGCCGTTCCGTCTCGGCCGGGAAGGTGGAGATGCCGTCCACGGCGAGCTTCAGCTTGTCGATCATCGCCGCGAGTTCGATGCCCTCTTCCACCTCCACCGTGACGACGCCCATGCCCTCGCTGGCCCGGGAAGTGATCTCGTGGATGCCCTCGATGGTCTCGATGGCCTCTTCCACGCGCAGGATGACGCCGCTTTCCACTTCCTCCGGCGCCGCTCCCAAATACGGCACCCGGATCTGCACCTGCGCCGTCTGGAACTCCGGCATGGTTTCCTTCTTGAGCAGGAACACGGCGACGATGCCGCCGATGATGAGCGAGAACATCATGAGGTTCGCCGCCACGTGGTTGGTGGCGAACCAGCCGATGAGCCCGTGGACCTCGTCCCGAGACGCTGCCTGGTCGCTCATCCGGCCAGCTCGGGGGCGGGCGCGGCGGCGTTGCCGGGCGTGTTGATGCGCACCACCATGCCCGGCAGGGGCTGTTCCGGGGGCGTCACCGTGTAGCGTGCCCCCGCCTCGATGCCGCCGACGACGTAGGCGAACTCTTCGTCCTGGCGCAGGATGTCCAGATCCCGGGGCGCGATGGTGAGATCGTCCTGCACCAACCACAGGGTCCGCCCTCGTTGCAGGGAGTGGCGGGGAATCACGAACAGGTCCCCGCCGGCACGGCCGTCGATGCTGGCGGCGACGAAGGTGCCTATTCGCAACGGCTCGCCGGTGGCGTCGGCGACCGTTCGGTACGGATCGTCCACCTGCGCCACCGCGTACAGCACCCGGCTTTGGGCGTCGAACACGCCTTCCGTGCGCACGATGCGGCCCTGCCAAGCATGCGTCTTGCCGCCGACGTCGGCGGTGAGTTCCACCGGCACTGGCGCGTCGCTCTGGCGCTCCGGCAAGTCGACGTAGCGCAGTTCGTGCTGCGGCAGGGGCAGGCGCACCTCGGCGTAGTCCGTGGCCAGCGTCTCGGCGAGCGCCGTGCCCATGTTCACGAATTGCCCCACGTCCGCCCGCTTCTCCCGCACCATGCCGTCGTACGGCGCCCGGATCACGGTGCGGTTCAGGTCCCCAGTGGCCTTGTCCAGATCCGCTTGGGCGAACTCGAGGCCAGCGACCGCCTCTTCCAGCTGGGGCTTGCGCAACGTCAGTTCGGAGGCCGGCTTGGCGGCGGCGTCCAAGCTGCGCAGCCGCTGCCAGTCCTGTCGGGCGTAGCCGGCCAAGGCGTGTTCCGTGGCCACCTTGGTCTTGGCCTTCGCCACCTCGGAGCGGGCCCGCTTCAAGGCCGCCTGGTAGTTGCGGGGATCGATCCGCACCAGCACGTCGCCGCGCTTGAAGAAGCCGCCGGCCACGAACGCCGGCGAGACCTCGACGATCTGCCCGGACACCTCGGAGACCAGCGTGGTGCGGGTGCGGGCGGTGACGGTGCCCTGCGAATGGACCACGAACGTCACCGGCTGCCGCTGCGCCACCGCCACATCCACCAGCAGCGACGGCGCCGGCACCGGCTTGCGCACCGGCTCCTGGCGAGCCGCCACCAGCCACGCCGCCGAGGCGGCGCCGGCCAGGATGACGATGGGCAGGACGATCTTCTTCCAACGCACCGGATGTTCCTCTGGCGCTGCGGATAAGCGCCTAGGCGGCCCGACAAGAGACGCGCCATCGGCACGTTCAAGAAAGGCTAGGGGCGTAGCATCTTAGCGCCACGGGCGAGGAAAGCAACGCTCTGTACGGCGCAAACGGCGCAACGGCGCAAGCGCTGCCAAGACGCCCGGAAAACGCGCCCAAGCCAAGACGCCTTCCGGCAGTCAAGCGGAACGGGGCTGGAGGTGGTAGGCTCCGCCTCAGTCAGGGAGCGTCATGGAACGACGGAGACGCCTATGAACACGCACTGTTTCGCTCGCGTGGCGGCACTTGCCGCCCTTCTCCAGGCTGGCATGCTGGCGGCGCCAGCCACTGCCGCAAGCAGCTACTGGGTATCCATCGGCGCCTTCCGGGCACCGGAGTCGGCAGCGGCGCTGGCCACGGACGCCGCCGCCGCCTTGGCGATACCGTTCTCCGCCCGCGCCGTGGACGTGCCGGGCCAAGGGCTGCTGCACCGGGTGCTGGCCGGCCCCTACGCCACGCGCCACGAGGCATTGGGCCGGGCCGCGCAGATACGCACCGGGGGGTTCAAGGACGCCTGGGTGGTGGCCATCGACGGCGCGGCCCCGCCGCTCTACGCCGGTCCAGCGGCGACGCCCCCGCCCATCGCGGCGGAATCGGACCTGCCGCCCGCAGACGTGCTGCTCGAGAGCCTGCCGGCCACGCCGCCAACGCCGGCGCCAGCGACTGCGGCAGCCACCGACGCGCCGGCGCCGGTGGGCGAGGCGCCTTCCGGCTACCAGCTGAACAAGATGCGACGCCTGGGGGCCAGGTCCAGGGAACGGACGTCCGGACACTGGGCCAGCGACTTCGACACCCGCGTGAAATGGTTCACCACGGCGCAGTATCTGCCGGTTGGCGACGCGCTGCGGCTCCGCACCGGCGACTCCAAGCCGGTGGGCCACCAGGCGGACCTGCGCCTCATGTGGCGGCCGACCTTCGGCAACTGGCGGTTCCTGATCGACCACGCCACCACTTGGCGGGATGAGATCGGCGGCAGCTCTCCAGGGTTCACCTTCGATCAGACGCCGATTGCGGACGACCGCCGGCTGTGGGACCTCACCTGGGCGCCGGGCAAGGACGAAGAAGCGGACCTCGTCCACCGCTTCGACCGCCTGGCGCTGGAGTACCGCACTCCCACCCGGGCCGTCACCCTTGGCCGCCAAGCGGTGAGCTGGGGCGGCGGGCTGGTGTTCCAGCCGCTGGACCTGTTCAACCCCTTCGCGCCAACCACGGTGGACCAGGACTACAAGGTGGGCGACGACATGCTGCGCTTCGAGCAGCTCTTTCCCGGCGGCAGCGAGCTGCAGCTGCTGGCGGTGGGCCGCACCGGGCCGGATCCCGACTGCGATCCCCCCGAGGACGTGGTTTGCGAATACAAGCGCGACCTGGAATACGCCAGCCTCGCCGCCAAGTACCGCATGGTGTTCAGCAGAGCCGAGGTGGAGCTGATGGCCGCGCACCACTACGACAGCCAGGTGGTGGGCCTGGGCCTGCGCCTGCCCATCGGCGGCATGATGCTGCGCAGCGACGTCACCTTTACCGCGGACGGCGACAGCGAGTACTTCTCCGGCGTACTGAATGCGGACTACAGCTTCGGCGTCGGCGGCACCGTGGTCCACCTGTTCGGCGAGTACTACCACAGCGGCTTCGGCGTCAACCGGCTGCCGTCGGACTTCCGGTTCCTGCCGGATGCGCTGAAGGAGCGCCTGAACCGAGGCGAGCTGTTCAACTTGATGCGCAACTACGCCGCGGTGGGCACCTCCCTGCGCTGGAACCATGCCTTCAGCCAGAGCCTCTCGGTGATCGGCAACCTGCACGACGGTTCGATGGCGGCCCAAGCGTCGCTGACCTACGACCCGACCGACGAGACCCGCCTGCATCTGGGCTTCACGAAGCCCATCGGCGGCCGCGGCGACGAGTTCGGCGCCATCACCGTCGACCGCATCCTCGGTACCGCTGGGGATGGCGAGCCCTTGACGATTGGCGGCGGCGAACAGGCGTACCTGCGCTTCGTGTACTTCTTCTAGGGAGCGGCGGGCTGGTGGCCGACGCCAAGGAGCCGTCGCCGGCCGCGCCGCTGGACGTCCGCCGGGGCCTCACCAAGGCGGCGGACGTCGCCCACCCTCTGCGCTGGGGCATCCTGGGCGCGGGGTCCATCTCGGCGCAGTGGGTCGGCTGCCTGCGCCACTGCAAGGGCGCCGCGGTGACCGCGGTGGCGGCCCGCAGCCTGGACCGCGCCCGGGCCTTCGCCGACCGCTTCGACATCCCGAACGCCCACAGCGGCTACGCCGACATGGTGGCGGCGCCGGACGTGGACATCGTGTACGTGGGCACCGTCACCCGCCTGCACAAGGCCCACAGCATGCTGGCCATCGAGGCCGGCAAGCATGTGCTGTGCGAGAAGCCGCTGGCGGAGAACGCCGCCGATGCCGAGGCGATGTACGCCGCCGCCAGGGCCCGGGGCGTGATGCTGCAGGACGCGATGTGGACCCGCTTCTTCCCCGCCGTGGAACACGCCCGGGCGGCCATCGAAGGCGGCGCCATCGGCGAGCCGATGCTGGTGCAGTCCGACTTCTTCGACCCCGTCTACACCATCCAGGCGGCCCCGTTGGCGTTCGGCGCCACGGCGGAGCCCACCGCCGTCGCCGCCCTCGGACGTCGCGCCGGCGGCGCCGTCGTGGAGTACGGCGCCGGAAAGTGCGCGGTGTTCACGTTTCCGCCCTTCAACAGCGAGCTCGCCGAGGTGACGGAGATCGTCGGCAGCGAGGGCCGCATCACCCTGGAACAGCCGGGCCACTGCCCGACGGCGATCACGATTCGGGTGCCGCCGGCCGGCGGCGTGCCGTCCCGCTACCGCACCCGCAACGCGCCGGCGCCGGCGCAGCGCTTCGAGTACCCGCTGCCGAGCGCCGTGGGCCTGCCGGTGGCGTTCCCGAACCAGCACGGCTTCCTGTACCAGGCCGAGGCCGTACACAGATGCCTGGCCGCCGGGCTGCGCGCCTGTCCGCAGTACGACGAGGCCGAATCCATGCACGCCATGCGCCTGCTGACGCGCATCAACGAGGCCCGATTTGCCTGACCGGCGATGTCGCGTACAGCGTCTTGACGCGGCGAAGCGCGGCGTTCATGTTACGGTTCCGTAGCCGCAGGGGCCCTTCAGAGGGTGCCGGCGAGGCTGTCGAGGGGCGGAGTTGCTGCCGTGTTGATCGACATTGGAGAATCGCAGACCATCGGCGCAACGCAAGGTACGCGGCGAGCGGCTTTGGAGCGGCCATGCAGTATGTGAACGCGGTGACGGCTTGCGTGCTGCTGGCGCTGGCGCTGGTGGTGCGTGGCGAACCGTTGCAGGCGGCGACGTTCGGCGTCGGCGCCCTGCTGGCGGCCATCGCCTTCAAGCGCTGGCTGCGGCTGTGGGTGGTGCGGGTGCTGGCTTTCGCGGCCGCCGGCGCGATGTTCCTCTACTTCGGCCAGTTCATGTCGCTGGTGCCTACGCTGCAGCCGGACTGGTACTGGCAGCCCAGGGAAGCCATCGACGCCGTGGGGCTGCTGTTTGCTGGCTTCGCCATGATTCCGGTGCTCTCCGAATACAGCTGCCGCATGAAGGCCAGCGAGCAGTGCGAACGCGGCCGTCGGCAGTTCGAAGAACGCAAGCCGCTCCTGGCGCCGTTGCGCCGCGCCTAGCGTCCGCTACATATCGAGCTCGCCGCCAGCTCCGAGAGGCGGCCAATCGTCGGATCAACATGCGTTGGACCGGGCGCTGGTCGCGCTGCGGTACGCCCTCACACGGTGTATTGGATGACTTGATGACGCGAGACGCCAAGTCCGCAGCCGTATGCTGCGCCGCCGCTGCACTGTTCGGTCTATTCGCCACAGCCTTGTTCTTTGCCCTGCACCATGCGGGGAACCAGATCCCCTACGACTTGGCGCAGCAGAGGTTCAAGGCGGAATTCGCGGCGGATCATCCAGACGAGGGCCACGCAGCAGGCTACAAGAGCCAGTTCGAATACTGCGAACTGTCCGCATCCGTGATGGCGGGTGCGACTCCTCCGGAAAAGGGCGTGAGCGCCCTTGAGGAGGCGGTGATACTGAGAATCTTGAGTGCCGAGAGGCGCGGCGCGGACTTGGATTTCTGCGCCGCCCTTGAAGCAGCGTCGAACGGTGTCGAAGTTGGCACAGCGCTGAGGGCAAAGACGAGGTACTGGTATGGCGGCAAAGCGATCTACGCCATTGCCTTGCGCTACCTCTCGGTACAGCAGATCCGCGAACTGACGCTCGTCTCCACCCGCATTGCGTACCTGCTGTTGGCAGCGTCGTTGGTGTTCTTTCTGCCGAGAGCGCTGCTGGTCGCCCTTCCCTTGATTCTGTTCGATGCCTTTTCCGGCGTCGAGTACTGGGCGGACGTCGCCAACGGCCTGCCCTATCTGTGGACGGTTCTGTTGGCGACAATCATGGTCTGGCTGGCGCGTGGGCGGAGCTCGTCCGTGGCGGCGCCGGCCTTCTGTTTTGCAGCCGGGACGGTGTCGTCCTTTCTGTGGCTCGGCGATAGCCACGGGTCCTTGGCCGTCACCTGGATCGGACTCCTGGCATGGTTCGGGAGCGACTCCCGGAGCGCACTTCAGAAGACCAGGAGCGCACTGCTGTGCATCTCGCTCTATGTGCTCGGTTTCCTTTGGTGCTACGGGCTGGCGCTAGCCGTCAAGTCCGTTTGGCACGACGAAGCGTATCGGGTGCTCCTCGCGACCGTCGCCAGCACTATCCAAGATTCCAGGACGGACCTTGAAGCGGGCCTGCTCGCCCACTTGGACACCCTGCTCCGATCCTTCTACATCATGGCTTGGCCAAGGCATTTGCCAGCCGGGGCGCTCCTGTCCGCAGTCTCCGCATCGGCTCTGGGCCTTGCCGTGGCGTTTGCGGTCTTCGCGCGCCGCCGACGGCCGGAACTCATCCGGGGCATTCTTGCGGTCCTCGCGCTGGCGGCGATCAGCGTTCCGCAGCTTCTGATGACGGACGACATCCTCTTCAGAACGGCGCGCTTCATGTTCGTACCCCACGCGCTGTGCTGGTCCGTGTTCCTGCTGGCCGTTTCGAACCTGAACTGGAAGCTGTCGTCTGCCTTGGTCGGTGCGCTCTTGGCCATCGCCCTGCCGCTCGCCTGGTGGTTCTCGGACGCAAGGCTGATCGACAGGCTGGCCGACCGTGCCGGAGAGGCCAGCCCAGTCCTCAGCTCCGAATTCGAGGTGTACCGGGAGGGAAACAGGCTCGTCTACGTGAAGGATCCCTGCGACGAGGAGGATGTTGCCCCGTGGTTCTTCATGCACGTCTACCCTGTCGACAAGGCGGACTTGCCGGACTGGCGTCGACAGTACGGGTTCGACAACCTCGACTTCCGCTTCGAGAGATACGAGCGCGGCGGCTACCCGCTACGAGGCGGCGGGAGGTGCGCGGCGGTGCGCGTCCTGCCGGACTACGGAATCGCCCGCATCGCAACCGGCGCGCATGTGCCCGGCATGCCGCCTGTCTGGCGCGGGTCGCTGAGCTTCGAGGCAGCCCCGCCATGACGGCCCGGCGGGCCGCCTCCTCCTGCCCCCGTTCACGCCATCTACGGCCGCGCTGTCTCCCGCCGCGCTGTCTCCCGCCGCAGCGCTGGGAGCACGAGTTCCAGATACGCATCGAGCGCCTCGGCGTCCCAGGGCGCCCGCAGGGCGATGTTCACGCCATCGGCGCCGCCAGCCACGTAGGCCAGCACCGTTTCCGTCGCCGCTTGGGGCGTGCAGAGCAGAGCCCCGGCGGCGATGCGCTCGGCGCCGCCGCCCCAGTCCTTGGCGAGCCGCGCCCGCTCGCGTTCGACGCCGGCGGCGTCCGTGGCCATGTGGAAGGCGATGTTGGCGCTCCGGCGAATGGCTGCCGGGTCCCGACCGTCCGCCTCGCACCAGCGGTCCAGCACGCCGTTCAGGCGCTTGAACTCCGTGGCGCTGGTGTACGCCGCGTTCCAGCCGTCGGCGCGTCGCGCGGCGATCTCCAAGGTGCGCTTCTCGCCCCGGCCGCCGATCCAGATCGGCAGCCGCGCCTGCAGCGGCTTCGGCCAGCAGGTGGCGTCGTCCACCTGGTAGTGGCGGCCGGAAAAGGTGGTGCGTTCGTCCTCCAGCAGGCGGCGCACCACGTCGGCGGCTTCGTCCAGCATGTCGAGGCGAGTGCCGATGTCCGGGAACGGGTAGCCGTAGGCGGCGGCTTCGTGCAGATGCCAGCCGGCACCGAGCCCCAGCTCGAACCGGCCGCCGCTCAAGTGGTCCAGCGTCGTGGCGGCCTTGGCGAGGACCGCGGGATTGCGGTAGCCGACGTAGAACACCAGGCAGCCGATGCGGGCCCGGCTGGTCTCGGCGGCCAAGGCGCCGAGGGTGGCGAGCGCCTCGAAGTGGGGCTGCGTGCCGCCCTGGTAGGGCGCCTCGTAGAAATGGTCCCACACAGAGATCCAGTCCACGCCGGCCGCGTCCAGGCGTCGCCACAGCGCCCGCAGGTCCGCCATCGGCAGGTTCTGCTGGCCGATGTGGACGCCAAAGGAGACGCCGGCGGCGAGGGGCGGCGCGGGTTGCTGTTCCATGTGGCCTCCGGCAACGGGCGGTACGATACCAGCCTTCGTCCGGTGCTCGATGCGGCACCGCCGAACCACGCGGCATCTTTTTCTCGGCAGGCCCGGGGGCAGGGAACTTCCGCCCGTGGGCATAGTCCTAGAGAGCAACAGGACATGTCCTACAAGGAGCAGAGAGTTCTGCCGTAGCAAGGCATCCCGACCGGCCCTAGAGTGGCCGAAAAAGTGAAGGCGGCCCTTGGCCAAGGGTTGGCTACCGCCAAGCGGACGGCCTCACGCAGCTACCCAGTAACGCCCCGGCGATTTCGCATCCCTCCCTCCCCCATCCCCAAGTCGCCGGGGCTCTTTTTTCCTCTCTCCGCCCGCGTCCGCCCGCGTCAGGCGTTCTCAACCCCCCGGCGGCGTCGCCAAGGGCAGTGCGGCCCCGGGCGCTCGGCGCAGCATGGCCCGGATGCGCCCCGGCAGCCGTGCAACCGCCTGCACGTAGGGGCGGTGCGGCAGCGCCAGCATGGCCGGCGTCGCCACCAGCGTCAGCAGCGTGGCGAAGGTGAGCCCGGAGACGATGGCCTGCGCCAGAGGCACCCAGAAGCCGGAGAGCTGGCCGCCGTAGACGACGCTGCGGCTGATGAAGTCCAGCGACAGGTGGCTTGCGAGCGGCAACAGGCCGAACACCGTGGTCACGGTGGTGAGCAGCACCGGGCGCAGGCGCTGGGCACCGGTGCGAACGATGATCGACACTTGGTCCATGTGCGGATGCGCCCGCCGGATGTGGTTGTAGGTGTCGATGAGCACGATGTTGTTGTTCACCACGATGCCGGCCAGCGCCACCACGCCGACGCCAGTGAGAATGGCGCTGAACGGGCTGTTGGTGACGAGCAGCCCCAGCAGCACGCCGGCGGTGGACATCACCACCGCCACCAGGATCAGCAGGCTCTGGTAGAGGCTGTTGAACTGCGTGACCAGCAGCACGAACATCAGCAAGAGCGACGCCATCATGGCCACCAGGATGAAGGCCATCGAGTCGGCCTGCTCCTCGTTGGCACCGCGGAAGGCGATGTCCACCCGGGGGTCCAGGCCCGCTTCGGCAAGCCAGGCCTCGATCTCCTTCACCTTCGCGTCCGCCAGCACGCCCGGGGCCACGTTGGCGCGGATGAACTTCACCACCCGCCCGTCGATGCGTTCGATGCTGTCCACGCTGGGGGCCGGCGCGCGGGCGACGAAGTTGCCTATCGGCACTAGGCCGTTGGCGGTGGCGATCTTCAGTTCGTCCAACGCGCCGAGGCCCCGCGCCGTGGCGGGATACCGCACGCGAATGTCCACCGCGTCGTCGGCCGTGCTGGGACGGTACTCGCCCACCTTCACGCCGTTGGTCACCAGCTGCACGGCGGTACCTACCAGCGACACATCGGCGTTGTAGAGCGCCGCCTGGGCCCGATCCACCTCCAGGCGCCACTCCACCCCCGGCAGCGAGCGGGTGTCGTCCACGTCGCGCAGGCCCGAGACGTTGGCGTCGATGTGTTCGCGCACTCGGGCCACCACCGGCTCGAGCAGGCTGCCGTCCAGCGCCGAGAATTGGATCTGCACCGGCTTGCCCACCGGCGGCCCCTGGGACATCTCCCGCACCTCGACGACGATGCCGCCGAGGGACGCCGTGGCCTGCCGTGCCCGCTCCAGAATCTCGTACCCGGAAAGGGCGCGGTGCTCCTGCTCGTGCATCTCCAGGAAGATGAAGCCCACCGTGTCCGACGCGGTGCTGATGTTGCCCCCGCCTCCGCCGCCGCTGCCGAGGGTGGTCTGCATGTTGGCGCTCTTGATGCCGGGGATGGCGAGGATGCGGTCCTCCACTTCGCCCACCAGGGCGTAGATCTCGGCCGCGGAGAGGTTGCCGCGGGCCCGCACCGCCACCCGGGCGAAGGACGGATCCTCGTCGCTGAAGAACGTCATGCCGCGGCCGTACTTGCCGTAGGCCGTGAAGGTGCCGAACAGCACCAGCGCCGTCGCCAGCAGGGTGAGGCCGGCGTGGCGGCAGGTGAAGCCGAGCATCCTGGCGTACAGGCCCGTCAATCCCGGCAGCCGGAGGGGGTCGCCCTCCTCCAGCTGCACCAGAGTCCGCCGCGAGCGCTCGTCCCGGGCGCTCGGCTTGCCGAACAGCGCCCCGATGGTGGGGCCGAACGCCAGCGCGTACAGCAGCGATCCGGTGAGCACGAAGAACACCGTCACCGGCAGATAGCGCATGAACTTGCCGGCGACGCCGGGCCAGAACACCAGCGGCAGAAAGGCCGCCAGGGTGGTGGCGACGGACGCAGTGACCGGCCAGAACATGCGCTTGGCGGAGGCCGCGTAGGCGTCTCTCGGCGACAGGCCCTCGGCCATCTTGCGGTCCGCGTACTCGGTGATGACGATGGCGCCGTCGATGAGCATGCCGAGGCCGAGCAGCATCCCGAACGCCACCATGAAGTTGAAGGTGTAGCCGAAGGCCCACACGAAGATCAGCGCGAACAGGAAGGAAACCGGTATCGCGGCGCCGACGATGAGGCCGCTGCGCATGCCGATGGCGGCCACCACCAGCACCATCACCAGCACCAGCGCGGTGGCGATGTTGCCCTCGAGTTCCGTGACCTGCTGCAGCGCGAAGGGCGCCTGGTCCTGGGTGTAGAACAGGCTCACCTTGGCCGGCAGCTCGGCGCGGTAGCGCTCCACCACGGCCTTCACCTGCGCCACCGTGTCCACCACGTTGGCCCCGGCGCGCTTGCTGACGTTCAGCGAGATGCTGCCCATGCCGTTGACGCGGGCGTAGCGCTGGCGATCCTTGAAGGTGCGCCGGATGTCCGCGACGTCCGCCAGCGTCACCACCGTGTCGCCGTTCGCCTTCACCGGCAGGTCGAAGACGTCCGCCGCGGTCTCGATGACGCTCGGCACCTTCACCGCGATGCGGCCGGCGCCGGTATCGAGGGATCCGGCGGCGATCAGGCGGTTGTTGCGGATCACGGTGTTCAGCAGCTGTTCGCTGCTCACCTGGTACGCCTCCAGGCGCACCGGGTCGATCACCACCTCCAGAAGTTCCTCGCGGTGGCCCTGCAGCTCCGCGTCCAGCACGTCCGGCAGCGCCTTCACGTCCCGCCGGATCTCCTGGGCGAGGTTATAGACCAAGCGCTCCGGCACGTCTTCGCCGCCCACCAGATTCACCTGGATGATCGGAAAGTCGGCTGCCGACTGCTCCAGGATGAAGGGTTCCTCGGCGGAGCTCGGGAACTCGGGCTTGGCGCGGTCCACGGCGGCGCGCACGTCCAAGAGCGCCTGATCCAGATCGTGGGCGGCGTCGAACTCCACCAGCACCCGGGCGGTGCCTTCGTAGGCGAAGGCGCGCACTTCGTCGACGCCCTCGACGGTGCGCATCTCCACCTCCAGCGGCTTCACCAGCAGCCGCTCCGCGTCCTCCGGCGAGATGCCCTCGTGGATCGCCACCACCATGAACACCGGCACTTCGACGTTGGGGTTGGATTCGATAGGGATGAGCACCCGCGCGGCGATACCGCCGAGCACCACCATCAGCATGATCAGCAGCGTGGTGCGGCTGCGGCCGACGGCCGCATCGACGAGGATGTTGTTCAAGATGCGGCCGTGTCTGCTGGCGGCGGCGCGGGAGCGGCGATGGCGCTGCCCACGCCTTGCAGCTGCACCGCCACCCGCTGCCCGGCCACGACGTATTCCTGGCCGACGGTGATGAGCGTGGCCACCGCCGGCAGCCCGCGCACCCAGACGCCGTCCTCGTCGTCCGCGACGATGTCCACCGCCACGAACCGCACCCGGTCGCCGTCGCCGACGATGCGCACGCCGATGGCGCCGGCGTCGTCCAGCGCCAGCACCGCGGGGCTCACCTTGTGCGCCGTCATCTCGCCCACGTCGATGGCGATCTCCGTGGTGATGCCGCTGCGCAGCGCGTAGTCCGCGTTCGGCACCGTCACCTCCACTCGGTAGGTGCGGGTGCCGGCATCCGCCTGCTGGCCGACGAAGCTCACCGGACCGGCGACGGTCTGCCCGGTGGCGAGCCGTCCGGTGGCGGTGCTGCCGACGCCGAACCGGTACACGTCCCGCTCCGGGACCCGCCCGACGAGCAGCATGGGCGTCAGATCCACGATGGTGGCACAGACGCTGCCGGGCTGGGCGTAGTCGCCCACCTCCAGCCGCGTTTCTTCGAGCACGCCGGCGAAGGGCGCCCGCACCGCGGTGCGCTCGACGTCCAGACGCGCCGCCTGCAGCTGCGCCTGGGCTTCCGCCAGCCGCGCCCGCGCCTGGGCGATGGCCACCTCCGAGTAGTGGCCGGCGTCCTGCAAGCGCAGGCTGCCCTCGTATTCGATGCGGGCCTCGCTGGTGGCCGCCTTGGCCTGCTCCACGCGGGCTTCCCGGTCCTCGACGGCCAGCCGGCAGAGCAGATCGCCCGCCGCCACCTGGTCGCCGCGCTCCACCGGCCGTTCGACCACGCGCCCCCTGGTTTCGGCGCTCACGGCGACGGTGCGCTTGTTCTCGGTTCTGCCGCTCACGGTGATCCGTTCCGGCAGCACGGCGGCATGGATGACGCGCCCCCGCACCGGCACCGGCGCAGAATCGTCCCCGGCCGCTGCCGCCCGCGTGTTCAAGGCCGCCAGCGACGGCGCGTTGCCGGTGCCGCCGTTCCCCGCCCAGTAGCCGGACGCGAACCACAGAAGCGCCGCAAGCGCTATCGTCGCGCCAGCGATATAGGTCTTGCGCATGGGGAGGATCGGCGGCTGCGAGCGGGCGCGGACTCTAGCACAGCGGAGGGATTGGTTGTGCCCCGCAACTGCGCTGAATGCGCCGGGCCGTTGGGGACGGCGGCGGGCCGCTCGTCCGGCGGCCCGGAGGGTCAGTCCAGCAACGCCTTCAGCAGCGCGTCCGCTGTGTCCGAGTAGAACTGCACGTTCACCCGGGTGGCCATGTCGTCCGAAAGATCGAGCAGCGCCCGACGCGCCGACACCGGCATGAGCACGATGGCGGCCTGCTTCTCCACCGCCGCTTCCACGACGCCAACCGCGTTGGCGAGCGCATCCACGGAACCGCCGAGATTCAGGCTACCGACCGCGATCAGGCCGCCCTTGGCGCTCTTCTCCAGCAATGCGCCGCACAGGGCGAGCAGGATGGGCAAGCCTAACGCTGCACCGGAGCGGTCGTTGTCCATGGCGCGCAGCTGCACGGAGTATTCGTGGGTGCGCGGATCTCTGTCGCCCACCAGCTCCTTGGCGCGGGCGTAGAGATTCTGCTCCGCGTAACGGGCGCTCTCGCGGAACAGCGGCGGAGTCGGCGCGTTCAGTATCTTCAAGCCGTTGCCCGGCCCCGCCGTGGCTTCGATGCGGTACAGGCTGGCACTCGTCTCCGACCCGCCGGGGCTGATGCCCCAGAACTGGCCTGGGGGCAGCGGGTCCGGATCGATGGCGTCGTCGGTGCGCAGTTCGGGCGTGGCGACGAACTGCTCCACGCCATCCTCGCCGAGGGTGTAGCTGAAATGCGTGTTGCGGAACTCGCTCTTGAAGACGCGCTTCTGCTGTTCCTTCACGCGGCGGCGAACCTCCAGCGCGGCGCGCAGCAGCGGTTCGAGTTCGTTGTCCGGCACCTCCATCTCCGGGTCCGGATACAGGAGCTTCAGCAGGGCGCTCACCGTCTTGTTCACGGCGGTGATGTCGCGTCCGCTCAAGGCGCCGCCGTAGCGCAGGCGGCCCTGCAATGCCGGAATGCGGCTGCCGGTACGCAGCCGGTTCCAACATTCGGCCAGAAAGTCGCTCACCAAGCCGAAGTGCGGCGTGAAGTGTTCGTTGGGGTTGAGCTTGGGGAAGTCCCAGCCCGGCGCGTAGGCGTGGATGCGATCCATGAAGGCGGTGTCGCCGCGCATGTCCGCCGAGAGCGGGCTCAGCAGATGGCCGATGCGTTGCTGGTGCGCCACGTCCACGTCGAGATTGCCCACCATCACGATGCCGCCTTCGGCGCGGATGCTCTCCTTGCCGCGGGAAAACTCGCCGGATTCCATGTAGCCCTTGAGGATGTTCACGCCGTCCTTCTGATCGAATGAGACGCCGGAGATTTCGTCGAAGCACACCACGTCGTACTGGCACACCAATCCGCGCTGGCCGCTGGCGTTGTTCACGAACATCTTCGCCACCGTCGCCTTGCCGCCGGAAACGAGGTGGGAGTAGGGCGAGATCTGTTGGAACAGGTGGCTCTTGCCGGTGCCGCGCGGGCCGAGTTCCACCAAGTTGTAGTTTCGTTCCACGAACGGCGCCATGCGCAGCAGCGCGACGAGTTGCGCGCGCTGCGAGAGCGAATCCGGTTCCAGGCCAACGCTGCGCAGCAGCAGGCGCTGCCAATCCTCGCGGTTGAACTCGCGGCGGCCGCGCTGCAGCGCATCGAGCAGGTCCGCCTTGGAGAGCTGAATGGCGCGCAGCGCCTCGATCTCGAAGGGGCGCCCGTTCTTCTCCAACGCGATGGCGGCATCGTAGCTCAGCGTGATCTCGGCGTAGAAGCCGTCCGTGAGCATCCGCTCGTGCTGTTTCACCAGCGCGTCTTCAACGCGCACGTCGCGCAGGGACAGGCTGGGCAGTTCGGCGATCAGCGAGTCCGTGCGGGCATCCAAACGCGCCCGCACGACGTCTATGAGCTTGATGGAGCCGCGTTCCCGCGCCCGCGCCTTGAACAGTTCCTCGGTGCCGGTGCGCACGGTGCGGTCCGCGAGCTGGCGTTCGACGATGGCCAGCCCTTCCTCGATCTCCGCTTCGTCCGTGGTGGCGCAGTAGCGGCCGAGCAGGAACTCCACGACGTAGGTGGGCACGGGGTACTGGCGGCTGTACTTACGCACCAGGTCCTTGCGCACGAGGTAGCCCTCGAAGACCGCTGCCGCTTGGCGATCCAAGGCATCGAGTTCAAGCGTCAATCTTCACCTCCGACAATCGTCGACTGCATGACCGCGCCGTCTTAGGGTGCTGGGAGCAGACCGGCCAAATCTTCGACTGCTGGGACCTTGAAATCCGAGTTTGACCGGGCATCGGACTCCACAGCTTCACGGGCTTGAGCCAACAGGCTCTGTCCATCCAAAGACGCAGGGGTTGGTTCGCCCGTGAGGCTTCGAGGGCGGTCGGCGATGGGATTGAGCATCTTCAGCAACTCCCAGTCGCGGCGTAGGGTCCACCCGCCTCCGTCGTTCTGCTGGGCACCAACCACTACCGGGCGCACGTCGCACTCCGTCACGCGATCCCGCACTACAAACACGAAGAGCGGCGCGTCCAGCTCCCGAACGGTGCTCACGGTCTCGTCGAGTTCGCAGCCGTCTCGCAGTGCGCGATCGACGACTCGCAGGCCCACGCCCGCCACATCCTGTCCCGGCTCGGGATGTGCCTCCCGCCCGAACAGCAGCTTGTAGTGTTCGACAATGGCGAAGTCGTCCTTCCACTCTGCCGGAGTCGAGAATTCCAACCGCTGGTTGGACTGGGATGGCCTTCGACCACGCACGGTCAGCATGGCCTTCACGAATGGCACCAGGTCCGGCAGGTCTACACGCGGAATCTCGCCAGCAATGTCGCCGAAGTCGAAACAGGCGGCGTGGCCGACTAGGCTGCGCACCGTCTCTACCGCGTCTTCGCCGCCGAAGGTGGCGGTCTGGCTGTCGAACCAGTGCCGTAGCGTGTCGCCTTCCAGTTTGGGGTGGGCATCGGAGAAGACGCTCGTGAACACACTGGACGACGCCATGCCAATCACGAGTTGGCGCATGTCTTCCGGGTCTTCCATGCCGCCCTTGAAGGCGAGCGTAATCCGCTCGAGCTTCTCGTCCAGCAGGTCCCAAATGCGGCTCTCCACCGTATCTGGGTTGCGAACAGTCACCACGTCCACGGGTTCCTTCTGGCCGTACCGGCTCAAGCGGCCGACGCGTTGATGCAGGCGCATCGGGTTCCATGGCAGGTCGACGTGGATCAGCGCGCTACAGTGCTCTTGAAGGTCAATGCCTTCACCTGCGGCTTCTGTCGACACTAGGAAGCGGACATCACCGCGGTTGAACAGCGCGGCAGCTTGGTGACGGTCTTGGCGGTAGGTCGTCACATCGCCGGCCTGATTCGACACGCCTTCAATGTAGCCATCGCCGTTGATGAACGTCACGCTGCCGTCCCCGTAGCGGCGCTTGAGCGCCGTCATGACGAGCGCTTGCGTAGCCTTGTATTCGGTAAACATGAGCACCGACCTGTCGTCGAACGATCCATCGATGATCTCGAGGATGCGCCCGACCTTCGTCTCGCTCGAGACCTCGTTGGCGGCTTCAAGGAGTTCCTCAATGGCGGGGATCTCGTTCGGATTGAGCCTGACCTTCCCGACGACCTCGGCGATGCGCTCTTCCAGCTCGCTGATCTCGTCCAAGCTAGCAGGGTCGTCTTCCTCCCTCAGCTTGGCTATGCGCTCCTGGTCAGCTTGCGCTCCCGCAAGATCGTCCTCTGCGCTCTTGAGCCGCGCCAACCGTCCAGTCAAGGCACGGCGCACCGCGGCGACCGAGCTCGATGCCAGCTTCTGCATAGTGATCAGCGTCAATATCGCGGTGCGTCGTTCGCTTTGACCAAGGCGCGCCGCGTAAGCCTTGCCGCTTGCAATGAAGTCGGTGAGCTTGTCGTAGAACCTTTCCTCTTCGGGCGAGTAGGCATAGGTCTCGCGCCGAGTCGCCACCGGCGTGAACAGCCGCTCGCCCACCATGTCCGTAACGCACTGCTTGTTGTTGCGGATCATCACACTACGCAGCTTAGCCAGTTGACCGACGAGCGGTACTGAGGGGTCAAAGTCGTCTGGGCGAAGCAGCTTCAAGAGCGACAGAAAGCCGTAGTCCTTGCCGCGATGCGGCGTGCCGGTGAACAGAACCAGAGACTGAATGAGGCTGCGCTGCTGCAGGCTCTCCGCAAGTTGATATGCAAGTGTTCGTCTCCCGTCGTCGTCCACATTCATGTGGTGGGCTTCGTCGACCAGCACGAGGTCCCAAGGATCGGCTTCGTGCATGCGTTCCCAGCGCCCCGCCTTGTCCAGCCGAAGCGTCTGCGCCGAAGCCACTACGCGATCATGCGTGTTCCAGTAGTCGCTGGTCGCCGTGTCCGCATCGGCAACGTACCGCGAGACGCGGATGTCGAACATCTCACGCAGCCGTACCTGCCACTGCTCCACCAAGCTCGCCGGTGCTAGGATCAACAGTCTGCGCACCTTCCTGGACGACAGCAGCGGCGTGAGGATGAGACCAGCCTCAATGGTCTTGCCCAACCCCACGTCGTCTGCGACCAGCCAGCGAGCGGGCCACTTCTCCAACACGCGCTTGCAGACCCACAGCTGGTGCGGCAGCAGGACGATGCGGGACCGCGCAAAGACGCCCCATGCGTCGTTCACCGAGCGGATGCAATGCGCGAGGATGCGGGCAACGACCGGAAGCGTCGGATCGCACCGGCCTTCGGCCAACCGAGTGGCGAGGTCGTCCAGTTGCTCTACTTCGCTGGCAAGGCACTCCTCTAGGCCGTGGCCAAATCGAACGACGACGCTTTCGCCTTGGTCGACGACCACTTCGCCGCGACCAAAGCCAGCGTGGCGAACGTTGTCTCCTGGATTGAAGCCGGTCATCGTCTGTTGCTCAGCCTCTTGTACCCACTCGGTGCCTGATGATCGCTTTGGCCTCCATCGTCAGGTTGCCCGTTTCGAAGGTCTGTTCCAAGCGTCCGCGGAAATGCTTGTTGTACCAATCCACTTTCTCGTCCCGATCCGCCACATACTTGGGGTCGTCCATCATGCCCCAGTGCTCCCAATACCAGTCTTCGCGGTCGCCGTGGATAGTGAAATCTGGATCCTTGGAGCTTCCATCCGGCGCAGACAAGCGTGTCGCGTGTTCATATTCCACGCCCTGCTCGAAGAGCAAGTTGGCAATGACCATCTCTGACTTCGACTCTACCCAGTCGCCCTTCAACGTGTTGTATTCGCCCTGAGCTAGGCCCCATTCCCGTCTGAGATCCTCGTTCTCGCGCTTGGCAATGTGACGAAGCGGTATGTCAAACGAAAGAAAGAGATGCGGTCGTATTGCATCAAGCCGGCCGTCCTTTTGGAGAAATTCGTGGATCGCCTGCGACTTGGCAGAAGCGCTGGAGTTGTTCTCTATCGACAATCCAAGTGGACGGAGAAGACCCAACACGCGACGGGCGGGCACATAGCAGTCTTTGGCTAGGTGGCTGCTCGGGTCCAATACACGAAGGCGAACCAGTTCGCGCAAACACCAGTGGAAACCAAGTCCCAACGGCATCGGAGGTGCGTCGAACGACGCACCCGCACCAGACAGAGCGTCGTCGGCGCGAGGTGCAAGCACACGCTGTGCGCTATAGAGCCTTTCAGGTCTACGGGCGGAGGAAGTGATCAACGTCTGGTACTTGTTCAAGTGCCTGCTGAGTTGGTAGATCGTCGGAAACAGGGAGAGCCACAGCCGGTAGTCCAATCGATCCATGGCTTCGTCTTGCCAGCCACGCAGCACGTCCATCCAGGCCTCGTCGTTCGCCGGCTGCAGAAACACACTCCACCAACCTCGCTGGTGGGCCAAGTCCAAGAATCCTCGGTGTTGAACGTCTTGCGTTCTGCCAAAACTCTGGCAGGCACCGAGAATGAGGAGCGCGAGCCAATGTTCCGAAGAGTTGCTCTGCAACGCGAGAGCCAGATCGTTGCGCAGCCAGCTAGGCCAGCATTCTTCCTCGTGCCGGTCTATCACTTCCTGCCGTTTCCGGTCGTCCGCCCACCAGTCGGCTAGACGCCGGAAGAACGCATCGGCATCAGCGCCTTCATCGCTTGGCAGCGGTTCAACGTCCGTACCCTTGGGTTTAAAGCGATCGGGGAAGAGCGTGCTGAGCAGGCGATTCCGTTCCCAAGATTCCTTGCCCAAGCCTTCGAGCAAGACCACAACGCTGTCGTACTCGGCCAGCCAGGTTGGGCGCTGTGGAATACCATGGATGTTGGCGAGGACCTTGGGTGCCAGCAAGCCGTCCATCAAGTATAGAAGAGCTGCTGGCCGTCTGTTGCTCGGCAGGTCACGGATCCATTCCGCCATCGCCGCGGCGTCGGCGTGATGCGCCCCTCTGAGCCATCGGAAGACCTTCAAGTCGTCGTCCGTTCTGATGTACGACGAATCGAGGCGCCAGCACTCAGGCGCGAACGCAGACCGCAGCACTTCGTCGGCAACTTCTGTGTCCGATCCTTCTGCCATCGGGCGGCCCAAGTCGTTGGGCAGCAAGAGCTGCCGCAACGGTCGGTACTCACCTGCTGCCGAGCGTGCGACGACGTTCCGGTGCCAATCGGCAGCGTCGTGGCTCCTTAGGAGGTCTTCACGACCAATTGGTCGCAACGTCCGCAGGCGCTCTGGCGTGAGCCGATGGTTCCACGCCTTGGCCAGCTCAGCGACCAATTGGTGTGGCAAGAGCTTGGGCGTGTTGTAGCCCGTCTGATCGAGCAGCGGCTGCAACAGCTTGGCGACCTCATCGGACACCGCGTGGTGGTTGCGGAACAGGTTTGCCAGGTCTTCGTCTTGCTGCGCCATCTCGGAGAGCGCTCTACACCAGCGCTGGTCGAAGTCCTGCGCGACTTCGACGCGCACGTTGGGCGTGAGCTGCGGCAACTGACGGTGGAAGGGTGCAGGCAGGCCGGTGGGCACTACCGAACGTGCTCGGACCCAGCCGGACAGGCCCCGGCCGTAACTGTGCAGTTCGCGCAAAAAACGTCGGCGCTTGGCGTCTTCGGTGTCTAGACCTGCCGCCAAGACGCGCCACAGAGAGGTCACGAAGTCATCAGCCACATCCGGTGGTCCGCCGGCATCGTGCAATCGTACCAAGCCGTGTGCCAACGACTCTCCCAGGGCTGTCGCCGCTCGCAGCGTGGCTTCGTCGTCCAAAGACACGTGCGTTCGCCCGGGGTCCAACTTGAACGGCCCGTTGATGGCATAGCCGCAACCCCAGCCTTCGCCAGTTGGCACGACGTTCCAGAGGAATGGCATCCCTTGGGAGAATCGGGTTGGCACACCCTCACGGATGCCCACGGCTAAAGCCAAGGTTCCCAAGTGTGGTTGGCCAGCTTCGGAAGGCTTGAATCGCAGCACTCGCCACCGGCCATCCTCCGTGGGCAAGGCGGTTGTCGCACCGATGGACCAGCCAGGTGCCCCATCAATCGGCCTGCCATCGAAGGCGTGGCGGCCTGGCGTGGGGCCACCTTGGACGATCACCTCCCGGATCTCTCGGGCAAAGACGCTCAACAATGGACGTGCGTGGTCGAAGCGGCCAAACGCTCGCTCAAGCAAACGCACTGGTTCCTCATCTGACCGCAATGGCAGCCGGACTCGAGTGCCAAGTTGCCCCCCTTCCGAGGGCACATCGTCCTTCGGTGCCTCCTGTGGTAACAGGCCGCCCGCGATGGAGAACGACATGAATCCGCTGACGACGGAAGGATGTTGAGAGAGCAGGTGAACTGACTTGAAGCCGAGACCGAATCGGCCTGTCGTGGCGTAGGTGCCAGATTGCCCTAGGGACTCACCCGGCTTGCCGCTCAGGTTCATGAGCATCATGAAATACAGGTCTTGATCCCACTGACGTTCCTTGCCTGCGGGAAAGGCGCTGCCACCGGTCTCGTTGATGGGGCGCCCATGGTGTGTCACATCGATGATGTGCGTGTCGCCTTCTTGGCGGACCTCAATGACGAGCCTGCAAGCGTTTGGCGGCAGATCGCCGCCCTTTAGCTCAGCCGCCTGAGCGAGTGCATCGTCGGCGTTCTGGGCGAGCTCCAGAAGGACGCTCGCCTCGCTGTAGCCGTTGCTGTGCATCTTTCGCTGAATTCGGTGCCAGAGGAAGCCGTGGTGCTCCGGTGCTTCAATTTGCTTCGCCAGTTCATCAAGCGCCTTCTGCTCGCGCTTTCGTGCAGCCTCGGAGGCGTCGGACCACCCCATCTGCCGCAGCTCGTATTGGGCCACTTCCGCCTCTTTCAGCTTGCCCTGCAAGACCTCGTGGTCGTTGACGTCGATCTGGCGCAGGGTCAATGGCAGAGTGGCGAGAATTGCCGCCCTAGCCGGGGCGATGTCCGTGGTGGAACTGCGCCACTCGGCCGAACCCTCGCGAACCTTTTGCCGGTCTCCGCCTAGGTGCTTGACCGCCCACTGGTCTACAGTGCTGCCAAGCAGGTCAAGCAGTTCCTTTGCGCTTCGTTGCCCGGGTCTTGAGTCGCGCAACCTCACTTCCCACCACTTGTTGTGCGGCGACAGACCAGAGAAGCGAGTCGGTTCCCAGAGGACGGGATCCACAGCGAACAGCGTCTCGCTAGCGGCCGCCTCCATCTCCACGCTATCGCCCAGGACGCTGACAGCGGATACGGTCGCGCCGTCGGTTACGTCCGGAGACACATACACGCTGACCGTTGCTGCCGGGTTGTCACCCTCCGAACCGAACATCCGGTGGCGCTGCACCGCCAAAGACACGCCGCCCAGCCACTCCTTCGCCAGCTTCTCCGCGCTCCCCTTCGGACTGAGACCAGGCCCAAGCAGCGCTAGAAACGAGCCGACCGCAGACGGACGCACGCGATTGCGCCACGGTTCAAAATACTCCCTCAGAGTGTCCACGCTCGCGCTGCTTGGTCGTTGATCACGCACGGACGTTCCGGGCGGAATGGCCGTCGCTTCATCCAAGGCAAGCGGTTCCCGAAGCTCGGCAAGCACGAGGTGTCGTCGAGCGACGCCGCTGGCCGACTTGGCAACCGTGCTTGCCGGATGCCAGTTCCCGTCTTGCGTAGGCAAGTCGATGCGGGGCAACACACCTCTGCTAAAGCCGCTCTCGGTGGCGAATCCCCTCAGCAGTTTCGCGAAGGTACGGCCTCCCGCGGAGTCCTTCGGCGGGCGTTCTCCAGAGACGGCTTGAAGCATGGCGATCTGCCGGCCTACTTCGACCTGTCCACAGAGCTGCTTGGCAACAGCCACCAGAAGCTTCGTGGTGTCGTGGTCATCCTGTGCCTGACCTCTCAAGACATCGTGGAACGTGGCAATCAGTTCCCATCCTCTGTGTTCGCGAACGAGCGCGGTCGCCATCGCGTCGGTGACGAAGTCCGCGTCTACAGTGGCCGCATCGTGAACGATGGCGTAAGCGCCGTCGGCCGCTCGAACGGCCTCTTGCGGGGTGAGCGCCCGTTCGACCCTTTCGAGTTGCCGTATGCGCGAAATGCCTCCGTGTATTCTTCGTACGATCGCCTCGCCTCGACTCCAGAAATCGCTGTCGATGTCCGCCGGCAGTCTTCGTCCGCCGAGCGCTCCGGCTTCTCCTAGTTCGCGTAGAACGCTCAACACGGCGTCGGGAGCAACGATGAGATTGTCTGGCGCACAGCCGCCGCCTTTGCAGGGCAACCACATGCGTCGTCGAAGAGCGTCGCGCAAGTCCTGGTCTTGCGGCAGGTCAACGTCTCCTCCCCGGCGCAGCGCCTTGATGATGTCGTCCGCGAACTGTTCCGGAGCACCGTCCTCCAACATCAACCGGAGCACGTTGCTCGTGGTCAGCTCCGGGATGGAGTCGTACAGATGTTCTACTGCTGACTCTGGGGCCAGTATTCTCAACCGAGATTTGAGTGCTTGTGGAATGGCGGGCAATTCGGTGGCTGGCACAGTTCGATACGTCTGCCCATCCACGACCGCAGCACGGGGCCCGTCGCGGCCGCGATGCAGCGGAAGGTCGTACCAGCGCTGCTGATCTTCGTAGGTCGGGCCATACAGGCTTTGAAGAAGATGCAGGGCGTCGTTGTCGTCAAGTTCTGCCCACATCGTGGCGTCGCGCGAAGCGCCGCATAGGTCATGAAACGCTCGCGTGCTCGCCGGCGAGATCGACAGGGCTTCTCTGACTTCCGGGTTCCATTGTTGAACCAACGCCACCAGCTCTTCTGGGATTCCGGCGCTTGAGCCGCGAGAGAGCCGCAGCAGGATGTCCAGCGTGCGACCTTCAGCGGTGCTTTGGCCAAAAAACATCCTGAGATCGGCTTCTGCGGCACGGCCGGCAAGCAACGTGCGTATGGCCTTGGAGACGTACTGCTCCTCTGGTTGCTGGGCGATTCGCTGCAGCACCGCCTTGCGCTTTAAGGGTGGCGCGAACGAGGGTGCGCGAACTATAACTTTCGCCAACTCGGCGTTTGTCGGCGGTGGCAGGTGCTCCGCGCCGGGCGGCTGGCGACCTACGAACCAAGCGCACTCTCCAAGCGCATCCGCCAAGTCGCCAACGGCACTTTTTGGATCAGGAACCGTTGGAACGTCGGCACCAGCAAATGCCCGGCCAAGACGAACTTGGCGGTGCAGCTCGGCGACGGAAAGCGGCGTCTCTACATCGCCCGGCAGCCGTGCGGCGCGAATCAGTGGCAGCGACTCCAAGTCTCCAAGCGAGCGGTCCGCGCGTCGTACCGCAAACAACGCCTCTGCCAGACGCAGCCGGGTGTGTTTGGCATTGCCGGAAAGGTCTTGGTCGGTTAGCTGCTTGCCGACGGCCTGGAGCGCACGATCCAAGCGGCCCGGATCTGGGGCGCTCTGGGTCTGATTCTCCTCCTGAAACAGGCCAGGGAACAGGCCGTTTCCGAACACGCCTTCCCTAGCCAACGCGCTTACGCCCTGCAACGCTTCCGCGTCGATGGGTACCAGCCAGTTTGGGGGCAACGCCTGGCTAAACTGTCGCCACGCCTCTCGCAGTCCTTCCCGATCCTCTGTCGGCGCACCGATCGCACCCCGCAGAGCTCCTTCCCCGACCTTGGTTCCCAGCCAATCGGCAACCAACATGGCGCGACCATCGGTTTCCGCGTCGCCGGCGAGGGTGTGGCGAATCAGTTCCGCGATCCAGTTCAACGACGATGCGGACTGAAACACATCGTCAGACACGCCGCGTAGGAGGCGTTCAAGATTGCGGACCGGCCAAGGCACGGCATCGCCTGTCGCCAAGCGCGGCGAGTGTTCGTCAATGACCAAGAAGCCGTCCGAAATACTCTGCCAAGTGGCCGCAAGTGCTCGGCGGACTTCTTGAGGCGCTTTCGTCCAACGGGGAACGGACAGCACGCGTTCCCCGTGGCTTGGGTTCCTACACACCCAGGACACGCCATCCACGGTCGCTCGCGGCAAGAGCAGGTCGCGGCGGCAAACCGCATCCAAATGGTCGCCGACGATCCCAGAGCCCACTTGGCGGAGCAGGTTGCTCGCCACGTTCTGGTCTTCCTTCGCAACCACACGCTCGAGGACGCTCGGCAGCAGAGGCAACAGCAGCTCATCTCGCATGGCCGCGTTCCAAGCGGTACGCACATCGCTTGGGCTGCCTTCATTCTCGTCCATGACGTCCGTGACACCCGGAATGGACTTCCGATCCTGAGAAGGCCAGAAATAGCCGTGCAGGACGATCTGCCACGCGGGTGGGTCGCCGAACCTCTCCGCGATTCGAGCATCAATGGCACTCTTCGTCGGGTTGGATTCGTCGGTGAGCGGCAGATAGGCGGCCCACCGCAGCCGAAGGCCAAGCCTTGCTGGTGCTTCGGCGACTGGATGCAGGACCGTGAGCGCTGCATGTGCGAGGCCCTTCTGAGGAACACGCCGATGCCTGCCATCGCGCCACACCGGTACCGTTGGCCAATCTTCCCGCGCTCGTTCGCGCCGAAGCTGTGCCGACCCAACTGCCTCTGCGCCCGTGACGTGCCACTGAGAATCGTCGGCGTAGACCGTGCCTGCAAACGGGCGAACTTCGTGCCGATCATCGCTGCGGTACCTCCCCACCCACTTGGCGTCCGCCGGTCGGTACACGCAAGCGATCGGCTCTCGATGACGGATTTGATCAAAGTGACTGGCCTTGGTTGCAGCAATACGTAGCAGGTGGCCGCATTGAACAAGTGAAAGCGCCAGCGATTCCGTCTGCCCTCCGCTGAACCACGGATGGAAGTTGCTTGGTGCTATACGGTCGGTCTTGATGCCGTACAACCCGCCTTCCCGCTCGCCACGATCCAGATGCTCGGCGCACCTCAAAGGCAGCCAGAGCAACAAGCCGTCGTGCAGGCCATCGAGAAGCTCTTCGGCCGTACTGTTCAGCCGCCCTCTGTCGCGACCATCCAGACCGTCCCAGTCTGGATGGATCGGGTCTCCATCCGAGTCGCCCGTTCCAATCCATGGGTTGAGAACGCCCTCAGTCCTGCTCGAATCTATGGCACCGACGTATGCGAACGCTTCGCAAATATGGAATACGCTCTTGAGCCCTAGGCCGAACGTGCCGACTTTGCTTGCGTCGTCCTCCTTCGAGCCGCCAACAGCTTGATGCAGCGCATCGGCATCGGCATTTGAGAACGGGCCGTTGTTTGCTACAAGCAGCGCCGGCCCGCGCAACAAGCTGTTCGCGGCATCGGGCATCCCTTGTTCAAGCAATACGAACTCGACGTGCGTAGCCTCGGCATCGTCTGCGTTCTGCACCAACTCTCGAATGATCGTGCGCGGGTCGCTGTAGACATCCTTGAGCAGGCTCTGGATCGCCTTCAACTCGCGGAGCGGCCCTCCAGAGATGCCTCTGCCCACTCGCGTCGTGTCTTCGGCCACTCAGGACGTCCCAGCCGCACGCGGGGCAGGTTCCGACCAAGCTGGTTCGTCAGGCGCTATGCCGTACCTGCCGAGGTTCACGATCTTCACCTGATCGTCTCGATCTCAACATCGTCCAGGACGACCTGCCGCCAAACGCGATCCGCCGTATACACCGTGCTCTGGGTGTCGATGCCCAAAGCAAGGCAAGCTCGATCGCCCAAGGACAGGCCAAGGGCGGCAGTACTCTGTCGCAACCCGCCAGCGATCTCCGCTTGTACCGTAGTGAACGGCAGGATCGCCAAGCCGAGGAGTTGGATGTTCGCCCTGAGCGCTTCGATTTCCTCGGCTGTTGCCTCGGCCTTCTGGACGACTTCCGCCCAGTTCACGGTCGAGATAACCGCTTGGCCGAGGGCGGCCCTTACAAGGTCGGCACCTGCTTCGCCTTGCAGATAGGCGAGTAGGGCGGAGGCGTCCAACACCACACTCAAGACGACTCTCCACGGGCTTCCTCCCGTCGCTCGGCAATTAACTCGTCTGCAAGGCTTCGCCCCTCGAACTGTCGAAAGAAGCTGTGCAGGCGCTTCTCTGCCGCCTCGGCTGGCGCAACGACCGCACGGCCGCCTGTCGGCATCTCGCCCAGCGCCGACGCAGTCTGATGGGCGATCGTCGGCTCGAACAACCCGGCAAGCACACGCTTAACCTTGTCCAGCGCATCGTCTGGCAGTGCGTCTACCAAACGGTGAATTTGTTCCCTCGCTGTCAAGTCCATCACCCCACTCGATCTCTTCGCAGCGCCCGCACTGTATGCTGTGGTGGCGGGCGAGTTCAAGCGTCAATCGTCACCACCTCCGACAATCGTCGACTGCCTTGCAACCACGTTGCCGTTCGCATCCAAAACGACGATGGCGGCGGTTGCGCCTTCCAAGTCGTCGTTCGCCACCAACAGGCTGGCCGCGCCGTCGTCGTCCAAGCGCCTCGGTTGGCCGAGCGTGGAATCCGCGTTGCCCACTTGCGTTCTCAGCGCGACGGACAAACCCGGCGCCGCTTCCACGCACACCCGACACCGCAAGCCCACCCAAGCAACGTCGACGATGGCTGGCGCCGCATCCCCGCTTGCGCCAGCCGTTACGCGAAGGGATGGCACCAGGCATTCCTGCAGGCTCAGGCCGCCGTGCGCATACGCGTTGTTGGCGACGAAGCAGGCGATGCCGGGGCCGACGGCTACCCGCTCGTGGGCGTTCCAATGCCACGGCACGGTCGGCACTGCCACTTGCGATGCGCCGGCGATGGCAGCGCACCGCGACCAGCGGGTGGTGACCAGATAGCGCGGCAGTTCCACCTTCGGCAGCCCGCTTGGCAGCCAGAGCCAGCCGTGGTCGGTAACGACGCGTACTTCGCGCCAACCGGCGTCCAGCAGAACGGCGATGCGTTCCAGCAGCAGATCGATTTGTTCGCCGATGTGCGCCGCCAACTTGCCTTGGGCCGAGTGGCCCAGCTTGTCAAGCTGGCCATCTTCGGTCCACGCCAAGCCGTTCGGGTCGCCGGCGGCATCCGCGGGGAGATACCGCACGCCAGCGGTATCGAGCAGCTTGCGGAAGCGGTCCGTCGAAAGCGGTTGCTTGGTTGCCGAGATGTCTGGCTGGAAGTCCTCGCCGAGGGCGCCGCCTTCGAGTTGATCGGCAATGGGCGAGCAGGCGGGCTTGGCCGTTGCGGTAACGCTTGGCAGCGCGGCCCATCGGCTTGCCACGTCAACGGTGCGGCCAGCGGCCTCGAGCTTATCGACCAAGCGCTGGGACACGTCGAAGCGCAAGCCGTCGGCAAAGAGGAACACGGTGCCGGGCTGAGCAGGTTGGTCGGCACCAGCCCGTTCGTCGCCTAGCGGCGTGTTCTCCGCCAAGCCTTGGAGATGCCGCGCTGCCGCGTCCAGCCACGGACCGTAGATGGCGTTGAGCGCTCCGCCGACCGCTTGCGCATCGGTGTTCGACTTCACCGCCGCCATGCTGTCGAGCGCGGCGAGGTCCACCTGCCATGCGCCTTCGGCGTAGCGGGCCGCCATGTCTTGCGGGGAGGCGCCGCCGAGCTCGCTCGCCGTGCGTTCGGCAACCAGCGCCAAGTGCCCGAGAGCAACCGCCAATGGTGCCTGCCCTAGTCGCGCCCAAGGCCAAGCCCGGCGCTCGGCGTGCGCGCGCTCCAAGTCCAAAATCGCGCTGCGGGCAGCGGCGGGAGGCAACTTCCCCGTATCGGCCAACCCGTGCCGCAACGCGGCTTCGTCGTCGTCGTTGCATTGCGGCCAAGACGACCGCGGCTGCGCCAGCATGTCCGGCATCGCTTGGCGGAGGAGCGTGGGAAGGTTCGGATACAGGCTTGGCGCTTCCTCGAATCGCCGCCACACCGCATCCCACGATGCTTCGCGCTCGCCAAGCCGCTCGGCCGCTTCAACAGCGCCGTCGCCATCCGGGTGGAAGCCCAGGGCCGCCGCCTTGCAGCGGGACGCGAACGCCTCCCAACGCTGCGCGTCCCATGCGGCCTTGGTTCCTTGCGGGTCATTCAGCCATACCAACACGTCGCGGGGCAGATCGTCGGTGAGCAGGCGGTCGAAGTCCTCCGCCTCCAAGCGCTTTCCCGCGAGTGCGCTCACCGGTGTGGCCGCCAGCTCCGAAAGCGCCCTCGACATCGCTTGGCGGCTAGCGGCGTCGCGAGCGACATCAAGGCCCAAACCGCCGTCGTTGGACGCCAGGAACGCTTCCACCGTCCAATCCTTGCCGTTCTTCTGCGTCCAGCAGACGCCTCGGTACTGGAGTTCGACCAGCGGCCGCAAGTGCGCGGGACAGGTCTCCGCGGCGCCGAGCGCCTGCCGCCCGACGCCTGGCAGGTAGAGCAGCGGCACCGCCTCTGGGTTAACGGTCGGTTCATCCAGAACCCCATCGACGATGCAGCGCAGCCAGATGGCCGGGCCGGTGTTGGTGGACGGTTCGTAGTCGCCGAGGGTGAGCAGATGCGGTAGGACGCCGCGCAGTCTGGGAACGACGGCCTGCCACAGCCCTGCGCTGTCCGTCCACAGGATGGCGGCGGGTCGGACCGCGTCGTTGGGGTTGTAGACAGCGGCGGCATCGATCGCCACCGTCAGCCGGTCGATTACGGTGTCGCTGCTACTGTCCATCGCTTGATGCCGCATAGATCGTCAGCCGCAGTTCCGAGTGGTCGAACACTCTGATTTCCGGCTCTCTGCCTGAAAGCGCCGTGCTGTTGTCCAAGATGATCGGCATGCCTTCGCCGCGCCGTTCCATCATGTGTTGGCGCGGCGTGGTCAGCCACTGCTCGTCGGGAATGGGGCACCGCCCCAGCAGACTGCAAATGGCGTCATTGCGTGCGGACTGGCGGTAGCGCAGGCTCTCGACAGTAAGCGAGTTGGGGATGCCGCCCGGCGAGTAGATTTCTAGCCGGTTCTCGAACATCCGCAGCCGCACCTTGGAGCCGTGGATGGAGTAGTCCCGATGCGCCACGGCGTTGACGACAGCCTCGAAGACGGCCTCCAAGTCGTATTGGGGCATGTCCGTGCGGCCGAGGTTCTTGACCGCGGCCGTCTTCATGTTCCTCGCCACAAAGCGGCAGGCGTCCACGACCTGACGATCCAGCGGCCCGACCGCATCCAAGGCGTCGAGTTGATAGGGGTTGCTGGACGAGTCGACGCGAATGTCGTCGCCCCGATACGCGACGGCCTGCACAAAGGCGTTCGGCAACCAACGGCGAGGATCGTCGCTGGCCATGAGTACGCCGGCGACCGTGGGCGTGGCAACGCCATCCGCGCCGAGTTGGGCCAACCCCAGCTTGGCGAGGAACGTTGCGTCGTCATCGCCCGAACGTCGCGTGCCGAAACGCGACCACAGCGACTGGTTCAGGTCTTCCGCACGGGCACGCGGCACGGCTTGTTCGTCGAACGGCGTCAAATGCTGCTCGCCACGCTCGTTGAACAGCCGCGCCAACAGGCTCGGCGAAATGCTGCGCTTGGAATCCGCCACGCGGTGCATGTAGCCACCCGGGCTCCGATGCACGAACAAGCTGCGCGGCACATCCACCTTGACGACGGCAACTTCCTCGCCGCTGCTCGACGGCAGCCGAAGGCGATCCACGACTACATGCTCTAGGGCCGGTTCGATGGCGTCCATGCAAACATCGCGAACACGCTGCACCACCACATCCAGATGCTCCAAGGGTATGCCGACGACCTCTCTCGTCCTGTCCGACACGCCGAGGATGAACACGCCACCCCGGCCGTTGGCGAAGGCCGCGAGCTCGTCGGCGAGAGAGTTGGAGTGGGGACCTGCCATCTTGCCGCCGGCAAAGCGCACTTCCTTGAACTCGAGAAAGGAGCTCTCGCCGAGGCGGATCTTCTCCATCAGTTCTGCCTTGGCGTCAAACATCGTGTGGTGCGCTCGTCGGAGCTTCGGTGGTTCCAGCCAGCTGCCCTTCGCGAAAGATGAATCTCGCGGGCCTCCTCGAGATTTGCTGGATGAGCCCCTCTCGCTCTGCCCGCGCCAACCACCTCTTCACTTGGCTTGGCACGAGGCCAAGCGCCTCTTCCACATCTTTGGGCTTGAAGCTGCCGCCAGCGACTCGTGGAAGCCGCTTGCGAAACTCCGCATAGAGCGAGTCCTTCAAGTCGATGCCAGTACCGGCGTGCGGGACGGCCAGTGCGTGAGCAGCGGACGTTGCGTCGCTAGCCGATTGTTCCGGGGCCGGCTTCTTGGCCTTCCTTGCCAGCTGCTCCACTTTGGTTACATACAACGTCTGACCGTCCGACGTTCGCAGCCGCCATGCCTTGACCGCTATGGACTTGGCTATCGGTCTTGGATCGGGAAGCGCAGCTACATGGGCCGTGTACTCCCGCTCCAGCGCCACTTCCATCGAGTTCGCCAGGAGATCGGAGAGTATGGACTGTGCGGGCCGCGCAGATTCGACTGGAACATCTTGCGCTCCCTCTGGCCCTTGTGCGAGACGGAAAGCCATCTTGCGAAGATAGTCCGCATCCTGCACTTTCAACCAAGGCGACGGCAGCCACTCTTGTCCCGCCAAACACCCCATCAAGCCGCCCACCATAGCCGCGAGCGTGTCCGTATCCGCTCCTTTCTCAAAGGCGGGCCTCAATATGCCTTGGACCGGCTGCGCGGCATGGCGAGCAACAAGATAGGCAGCAGCTGCGGCACTGCTAGTACCAGCCCCCTTGGTGCGACCGAAACAACCAAGGTCTTTCAGCACCGCGTGGTCGTCGGCAAGGGCACCTTCCCGCAGCCCTTGTCGCGCCTTCTCAAGCAACTCGCGCATCTCTTGCGCCGTCTGATCCCAGATCGCCTCGTAGCGCGACGCCGTGGCAAGTTGGGCCGCGTCCAACCAGGCTCCGCCGTTTCGATTCGATTGGGGAAACTCGCCCCACACGAGTGCCTCGTCGATCAGCAGATCCAACAGTTCGCCGAAACCGAGCGTCGTGTTTCTGCGCGCCAGCCACCAAGCGGCGTAGGCATAGACCGTTGCGCCAATAAGCGCACGCGGATGCCCGTGGGTGGCCGTACCGTCTCGCACGACATCGTGCAACAGCACATCTGGCTGCCCTTGCTCCGCAAGAAACAGCGCGTGCGGCAGCACTCGCATGGCCACGCCATTGCCCCCTGCACTGAAGTACTGGCGAATCCTCGCTTCCTCGCTTGACCGCCAAGGGGGGGAACCATCCACCCAAGCGTCGGCCGCGCGCTTGGTGGCACCGCCGCCACCCCGCTCGTACAGGGGCCAGAGCGGTAGTTCCATGCGTGTGAGCGCCTTCCACCATGCTGGCCCGTAATTCGTGCGGCAGCGGGCGACCGCCAAGGCGAGTTGCGTGTCGTCGCTGTAATCGCCGGCGTGAATGACTTCCTCGAACGGCCGGAACCTGCCGCCGCTGCGGCGGGTCCACTGTGCGAACTCCACATGGGCCGCACTGCTGGGGGATTGGCCACAGATGTTTCTCGGAAACTCCTGCGGCCAGCCTAGGGCATCGCCCGCCGCGAGTGCCAAGAGAGCGCCTTCTGCCTTCTCCAATGGCACCGAAAACTTGCGCGGTTGGGTTGCGTCCGTTGGCATCGGTCTCCTCACTTGAACTCTGATTCCGCGGGCGTTCTACCGGCCCGGAGCAAGCTGCTGAGCCAGCCGGGGCTGTAGAACTCAGGAACGACGAAGATCCGAGGGGGGTGGTGGCCTAGGATCTTCAAAGCCGCGCTCTCCCGCTTCGCCTGCGCTTGGTCTCTAACGGCAACGCCAATGACATCATCGTGCCGAATTACATCGGGGACCAGCACCTCGGCCTGTTCATCGGTGGGTAGGAAGGCAGGATGATGCGGCCCGCGGGCATGGGTGCGGTTGCCCTCAACGGTTTGGGCGAACAACCCGCCGAAGGCGGCAGCGCCTTCGCGCACGGCCCTTCCGTAGCCGGCGGCAGCATTGCGAGGACAGAACTTGGTGCCGGTGTGCCATAGGTAGTGACTCTTGATGAAGACCACCACCCAATCTCGAAAGAGCGTTTCCTTGCCGCGGGCCATTCTGAAGTACCACGCGTTCGGGTACTGAATCGAGCAGCACAGATGCCCCGGGTGCCCGTCGAGACGCACAACGTCGGTCGGGTTGAAGACCGTCTTCTCGTCGGCTTGCAGATGACGCGACGCCAGCAGTCCGCGAGGATCGGACGCAATGTGCGCCAGGTTGCGGGAAGGTGTGAAGTGGCACAGGCGCGTGATCCCGCGCCCCTCGGCCTCGCTCCTAATCGCAGAAATGATCTTGGTCATCGCTGATACAGCCCCGTTGCCGTGGGCAGCAGCGGCGTGATCTCCCCCGAGTGCGTGAGCACGAGCGCGAATCTGGCTCGCGTGATGCCAACGTACAGAAGACGCGCGTTGCGAACGGCTGCTTCGTTTCGGCCTAGGAGTGAGACGTCGTCAGGATCGGGCCAGCGGTTGCTCGATAGGAACGGCAGGAACACCGTGTCGAACTCCAAGCCCTTGGCAGCATGGTAGGTTCCATAGAAGAGGCCCGGCGTGCTCGGCCACTGATTCAGCTCGCGGTGGAGCCGTGTCGCGTTGGCGATGTGGCGCTCTTGTTCCCGCGTTCTGAACAAAATGGCGACCGTTCCCGTCTCTGCAAGCCGCTGTGCCTGAGCGAGCACGAACTGCCACTCGGCCTGTTCGTCCGTTGCTCGCCTGAGCGCGGGCGGGGGGCCATCAGCTGTCGGGGCCGTCGGCGGTACGAGATCCGGGTCGTCGGGGAAGTGTGGCGTGTTGGCAAGAGCAAGCGCCAATTGGCTGATCTGCTTGGTGTTGCGGTAGTTCTCTTTGAACTGCCACACCTTGCCAGCCTGAAGCCCTGCGCTTCGCCAAGATACCCGATGACCATAAATCTGCTGGGCAATGTCACCAAAAAAAGTGAGGCTGCCGTGGCGGGGTATGGCGGCAGCCAAAGAGCGCAGCATTTCAGGCGAGAAATCTTGGCCTTCGTCGATGACCACATGCCTGTAGAGGCGTTCGCCGTGGTCGGCCTGCAACTCGGAGAGCACGGTGCTGGCAAGGTCGTCCCAGTCGTACAGTTTGCCGCCGAGCCTCCGTTTCTCAAGGTACCGCTTGTAGACCTCGAACAACAGCGGACGTTCTGACTTCCCGACCCGCGCAGTCGATCTGCCGACGCGTTCCGCTCCAACATAGTCCTCCTCTCGATGGATGCCTTGCCGCTGGATCCACTCGAACTCTTCCTCAAAGAACGCGGCTGGACGAACCAATATATTCCCCTCTAGGCCGTCCTCTCCGGCCTGCCGCAATGCAGCTCTAATGAAGCGCAACCGATCGTTGGGGTTGCTGATGCTGTTCCCCGGCAGCTTCCCTCGGTGCCACAGATAGCCACGTGCGAAGAGATGGTAGTTCTCGACGGAGATATCGTGTCGAAGGCTACCCGCTAGGTGCTTCATGTAGGTGACGAGGCACTTGTTGAATGTAACCAACAGCGTCTTGCCACCGTGGTCGGTATCTGGGTTCGACAAGAAGAGCGAACGCAGAATCGCCAGCGTCGTCTTCCCGCTGCCTGCCGTACCGAGCACGACCGTGTGTCCACTCGGCGGCAAGTACAACACTTCCCGCTGGCGGCCAACTGGCCGGGGCAAGGCCTGCGCGTTCACGCGGTACTCCGATGTGGTTCATCCACATGGTTACGTTCAGCTTGCTTCTTCACGGGCGACAAATGAACGTCGTTCACGCGCTCTGCCGTGAATTCACCATCGTGCCAGAACCACGGGAACTGGTCTTGGGGTTGGTGCGGCTCCTTGCCGCGGTCCTTGCGCCAGTGGATGTTGGGTTTGCTGCGGAGGACGCCTGCGCCTTTCTTGCCACCGGGGATGTCGTTGGCCATGAAGGGGCGGATGTTTAGGCGCACGCCGTCGTTGATGTCCGGTTGCCAGCCGACGGGTTGTTCGGCGAGGGGCTTCCAGCGGATGAAGATGTCGTAGGGCGGTTCGCCGGTCAGGATGGCGTCTAGGCGGGTCTGTAGTTCTTGGGCGGCGGCGAGGCGATCTTCCGCGCCCGGTTCGTCGCGGTTGATGCCATCGTGCTGGCGGGTGATCCAGTCGCCGAGGTAGCTGTAGGTTAGGGACTCCAAGCAGCGGCGGCCTTGGCCGTCCGGGGCGGCGAGTTTGTGATAGTTGACGAGGGCGTGGAAGCCGTCGTGCTTGCGTCCATCCCAGACATGCCAGATGAAGGGGCGGTTGAGGAACAGCTTGCAGTGCTGCTCGAAGAAGCGGTTGCGGAGCCAGTCGTCCAACGTGGTGCCATTGGCGTCGGCGAGCAGGCGAGTGGGCACGCTGTCGTGCCACGCATCGCCGTAGGCGGCAGCCAGCAGGGCACGCAACCGCTCGGCTGCCGGCGGCTCGCCCCGCACTGACGGGACGCAGACGATGCCGTCTTCGTCCACCAAAGCCGCTAGCGGTTCGCAAGCGCGAACCCACTCGCGTTGTTCCGCGGCCAACTCCATGTCCTGCTCCCGCTCGGCGGGCCAGCGGTAGCCGAGCAGGCGGGCGACGGCGACTTGCAGCACTGTGGCGTCCGTGCGGAAGGTGCCGTGGACAGTTCGCTTGTCGATTTCGTCCCACTCGACAGCACCGCAGGGGTGGCCGTGGAAGATCCACTGCGTCGGGTCATTCGAGTAGGGCTTCGGCAATCCGATCGGATATTCTCTATTGGCTACGCTGCTCCAGTGATCGAGGTCGAAGGGAACCTTGACCAACGTGGCGTTGGTGACGTTGACCTTCTGGTCGATGCGCCTAACGGCTTCGTTGTACTCGGGCGAAGAACAGAAACACCAGATGGCGGGTAGATGCGACTCCTCAAGTGGCGAGACTACAGCTACGTTCTTGTCGAATATCTCGCCCGAGTACAGGCTGCACGGGAGCATTCGCATCTGGCTGACGGCAACACCCGCTCGCTTCCAGGCCATGCCGCCCGCCGGTACCGCCAGCCCAAGGCGGCCTCGCTCAGCCAGTACGCCGCTGCCGTTTTGCCAGTAGACTGCTTGTTCGCAGCCCAGCCAGGGTCGGGTGCGTTCGACAGTCGTTTGGAGAAGCTGCCAATCGGTGCCGTTGTCCGGTAGCTCCCAGAATTGCCTGAAGAATCGTAGCGAGTCCTTGCTTCCAAATCCGTGGACGCCGTTGGCAACTCCGGAGAGCAAGGCTGCTTGGGCCGAGTCGTCCAAAGCCACTCGGGCATCTGGGTTGTCTAGCTGTTGCGCTTGGTTGACGTCACTAGCCGCCGACTCGCGTAGCTGTCGGGCTTTTTCGCCCACAGTCCGGTGCGCCGACACGTCGAAGGCGCAAATGCTGTTGGGCGCTTTGCTGTCGTCAAGTAGCCCACGTTCGTGACTACACGGTGCTTCGCGGCTGAGCGTGAGTAGCGCTACAAACGCGCCTGCCGCGGTGGGAGACTCGAAACCGCCCTCGCCCAACCTAGCCAGCAGACGCCAAGTCTCCGTCTTGAGGAGCTTCTCTCGCAGCTTCCGATAGCTCGTCAAGAACAGCCAGTTCTGCGGCAGCACCAGATTGGCGACACCGCCATCGGCGCACAGTTCCAAGCATCGTTCCAGAAACACCGTGGCAAGGTCTTTCTTCGCCGCAGGGTATCGCGCACAGAACTGCCGCAACTTCTCGGACTGCTTGCCACGCACCAGATAGGGCACGTTCGTCGCCACCAAGTGGTACTGGCCAGCAAGCAGATCGGCCGCCTTCGCAAGGCCGTTGGCGGCCAACGCGGCCTCGCGCTGCTCATCCGACTCGCCGTCGGCGAGCGCCTCGGCCAGCAATGCCGATACGTCGGGCCAATCCGCCAATTTGCCCGCGTCCGTTGCTGCTGGATTCAACAGGCTGCCCAGCGTGGGCGCATCCTTGAACACATCGTACAGCCAATCCATGGCGATCCGAAGATTGTGGCGTCCTGCCCCCAACGCTGTCCACTGCGCCTTGGCGGTGCCGACGGAGAGCCCGGAGCAGGCGACGTTCATGCGCGGCAAGGGTCGGTAGCCTCCTGCATCGGGATAGCGCCACGCGGCGAGCGCCAGCGCGAAGACGGCGATCTCCACGCACCGCGCATCGATCTCCAACCCGTGCAGGTTGTCGCGAATCACCGCGTCCACGGCATCGGCGGCGTTCAGGCCTTCGAGCGCCATGCGCATGGGCACGAGCATGGAAAACGCCGCGATCAGAAAGTGCCCGGAACCGCAGCAAGGGTCGAGCGCCTTGAACCCGCCTAGATGTTCTGGCCAACCATCAAAAGTGCCGGCCGCCGGACGCCACCGCGGTTGACCGTTGGCGTCGGTTTCCTGCACGAAACGCAAGTACTCAAGCGGAGCACCCGGAATCGCGGCTCGCTCGCGGAGTTCGGCCTCGGATTGCGCCGTCTCGAAGTCGGCGTCGGTCAAACGACCTACCGCCCACCAAGCGCCCAACGAGTTGTCGAGCAGAAAGCTCACCATGTACGGCTCGGTGAAGAGCTGCGTCACCGGCGGCAGTTCGTCCGCGCCAATCTTGGCCTCGGATCGGTTGACTTCGGCTTTCTTCCGCGACTGCCAGAACTGGTACACCCAGCCAAGCGCATCCGATGCGGTGAACACTTCCGCCGGCAAACCTTCCACCAGCGCCTCCAGCTGCTGGCGATGCTCCTGCGCGAACCGCACCTCGAACACGGGCAAGTCCGCTCGAAACACCTGTGGCAGCATCGCATGGGCGAAACGGGCCGCCAGCAGCCACTTGTCGATGCCACGATCGGCAGCGTCACCAGCGCGAACCAGGTTCTTGGCCAACGCCTCGCACTCGTCCAACGTGACGGCCACGCCCATGTCGGGCTCGATGAGCAGGTTGTTCTCGGCGAGGAACCGGGCGAACAGCATGCCGTGCCACTGCTCAAAGGCGCATTCCTGCACCAGATGTGCGATGGATTGGGTGCCTGTGCCGTCGCGCCCATCGCCGAGCTGTCGGGCATGGGCGCGAAGCCGGCGCCGCAAGCGGAGTTGCGGTTCGTCCATGTGCGCGTAGGGCTGTTGCTGATGGACCGCCAAAGCCTCAATCGCGGCCCTTGCGCCTTGCTCGGCCATGTCGCGGGCATCTGCGACGATGCGTTCAAGCTGCTTGCGATGGTGTCCGGCGAGCGGCTTCATGCGTGGTCTCCGCTCATCGCATCGGCGAGGGCCTCGACCAGTTGGCGGGCGTGGGGAGAGGCTTCAATGACCTTCGCGGCATCGATTTGTCTCAAGAGTTCGAAGGAATCCCGCCCCTTCGCGTACCTGCCCTTGCGCGAGCGGTGGGTGGACTCGTTGAGCGCTCGCCCTACATCCTCCTTGGCCACGTCTTCTATGTCCCGCTGTACAGCCGGCAACGCGCTTGCACGGAAGCCCTTGCCGAAGTAGCGGGCAAGGCAGTCTCTGTCGGCAAGGAACCAAGACTCCATTACTTGCACCATCAAGTGTACGTTTTCCTCGGTGGCGCTGACCGGCCGGTCCCATCCGTCGCGCTCTTTGAGGTGTGTCCATCGCGTGGTGGCGCTCACTGGCCCCTCGCTGTCCACCAACAAGGCTACGAAGTCTACAGATGGCCGGTCGATTGCCGCACGGAAGTAGTCGTAGGCATGCCGTCTGCTGCCACAAGCCACTACTTTCGGCAGACGTTCTACGCCAGCCTTCTCGAAGAACGCACGGAAGCCTTCGCGTAGCGCTTGGCGCAGGGCACGACCGTCCCCGCCACCTTCGACGTACAGCTTCGCCCTCACCAGCGGTTCCCCCCGATCTCGCCGGAAGACCACAGCTCGCCCAATCGATACTTGTCCAGCCAGTGTTTCAGTTCGGAGCGGCTTAGGCGCTTGAGCTTCGTTTGTCCGTCTTCCTTCTCGCAGACGACGATGCTCTCCGGTTTGTCGGTCAAGGCGTCCACAAGAACTTCGGAGTGCGTGGTCACGACGAGCTGGCAGCGCTCGGACGCCTCCAACAGGAGCTTGGCCAAGCCGGGGAGGATGTCGGGATGCAGGCCAAGTTCCGGTTCCTCGATGCATACCAGCGGCGGCGGCTGTGGATCGCAGAGGATGGCCAACAGGGAAAGATAGCGGATTGTGCCGTCGGAGAGTCGCGTGGCAGGTACCGTCACTTGGCCGCCACGCTCTTGGACGAACAACTGCGCGGTGTTGAACTCGATGTTCACATGGAAGTCGGAAATGTCCTCGTAGAGGCGGCGCACGGCGTCGACGATCCGCTTGCGGATCTCGTAGTCCATCGACAGACGATTTAGAACGAGGCCGAGATTGGTGTGATCTTCGGCGAGGTTGGCGTTCGGGAGGTCCGTCTTCTGGAGAGAACGAACGACGTTGTTCCGGCCGAAGGTCCACTCTCGATACAGACGGATGCTCTCTAGGTCTTTGGCAAGGTAGGTGAGCTCGGGATAGTGTTCTGCATCCTTCACTTGCGCCAGAACGGATTTGGAGCGATCTACTGAGTATTCCACCGGCTTGTATCCCATCAGCACAGCGAAATCAGACGGCTTCGCGTCGAAAGCGGCCTTCCCTCGGACCGTTCTAAGGTGCGCCACATGTGCGTTCTCGCCCAGTTCGACATATGGCTCATGATCTTCGATCTTAGGCTCCAACCGTTCGTTGATGACTGCAAAGCGCTGATCGCGTTCGCCAAACTCCACGCGGTAACGTAGGGCTTGTTGACCGACGGGTTGTACAACGGTCTTTACGACAGCCGAATCTACTTCGGAGTCACCTTGCCATATCCAGTCCGCAACGCCGCGACCGCTACGAATCCTCTCCGCTAAGTCGGTAGGCACCGCCTGCAACAGACCAATCGCCTCAATGAAGTTGGACTTGCCGCAGCCGTTAGTTCCAATCAAGACGTTCAGCGGTCCAAGCTCCAACTCTTCGGCCTGCGGGCCGAAAGAGAGCAGGTTGGTTAGCTGAATGCGTTCAAGAAACACGTCCCGTCCTCAATGAACAACCACAGGCCCCCGCTTGACTTGCTCCACAAGCTCTTGCTCCGTCTTCCGCGTCCACGCTCGCACGTCGTCTGCCGTTTTCAGCGTGCCGCTGGCCAGCTTGACGTGGCGCGTCTCCGGTTCCACCAGCTTGTCCGCTTGCGACCGTGCGCTGGCGAACAGCTGCGGCAGTGCCGCGGTGCGGGTTCGCCAGTCGTCCAAGGATGCCTCATCCAAGGCGTTCAGCACCTCCTGCTCCGTGCCCGTGGCGCCGACGGTTGCCTCTTCGATGTGCAGCCGCCGGAGAATGTCGCCGCGCTGCGCTTGCTCGATTGTCCGCCAACTGGCCGCATTCTCCAAGCGCTCTCCCTCGCCTCGGAAAGCGCGGGCGTACTCGCTTCCTGCTTCAACGAGCGCAGTGCGGAGCGCGTCCGCGACTGCCCGTGCGAGTGGGGGCACCGGGTCGGTGTCGGCCAGCAGGCGCCGGTTCGTGCGGATGGCCTCCACCTGGGGCTGGATGTTCTTGGCCATCTCCAAGTCTGTCGCGTGCTTGGTCAACGCGATTAGGCGCTCGTAGGCGGGAAGGCGCTCTTTCGCCAGCGCCTCCAACTCGCTCCAACGCTTGAACTCGGCCGCCAGTTGGTCGTGGCGCTCCAGCACGGCCAGAAGCTGCTCGTTGCCTGCCAAGGCTTGCAGTTCCGACAGATGTTCCGTCTTGGGCACTGGCGGCAGCGGCGCATCGCCGCCCGCGCTCTGCGCCAGTTCCTGCAACGTGGCCAAGAGCTCGGCGGCGGCGGCACCCTCTTCGTTGGGCTTGCAGGCGATGCCGGTGGTCTGGAGGAGTTTGCGCAGCCGCAGGCGTTGCCGGGTGTCCACCGTGGCGCTTTCCACGCGGAAGTCCGCCGTGGCCACTCTGCCTTGGTCTAGCTGGCCCGCTCGGAGCGGCGCGCCGTTGGCGACAGCCCGCACGTGGCCGGTGCCGAACAAGGAGATCAGCGCCGCGTCCACGGCGTCCCGTGGCCAACCGTAGGGCGGCAAAGAGAAGTGAGTACGCACTTCCCGGCCTTTGCGCCCGGAACCTATGAAGTCGAGAACCGCGGCGCACACGGGGTGCTCCTCGGTCTTGCCGGCGAAGCCCACCGCATCCAAAGGGCTCTCGGCGCCGCCGCGGGCGCGTTCGATGACGGTTCGCCAGCGGCTGTCGTCGGCGTCGGGGAACTCCGGATAGAGCCGCGCCACGGATGCGCCGGCGGCCGCCTTCACCTTCTCCGGCAGGTGTGCTTCCAAGCGTTCGTTGCCGCCGCCTTGGATCACCTTGGCGCTCTCGACGATCTGCCCCGCCAGCGCCCGCAGGTTGTTTTCCGCTTCCGTCGCACGGGTTTCCATGCCGCTGCGAGCCTCGATGCCCTCCTCGGTGGTCGGCACGCCTTTGTAGTCCACGGTCTCGGTGGCGGCGCTTCGGGTGGCGATCAGTCGCGCCAGCTCGTCGGCGTGGGCTCTCGGGATGAATACGTGAACCACCGGATCGTCTTGTCCGGCGGCGCGGGCGTGGGCGAGCACGCTGTTCTCGGTGACGCCCCAGCCGTCCTGCACCCAAACCGCGACTCCGTCTCCATCGGCGGGCGGTTCATTGCCGAAACACGGCGCCAGTTTGCGCGGTTCCTTGGCGTCGCCTTGCAGAATCTTCACCGGCGCCAAGGCCCGTTGCATGGCCTCGCCCAGCCGTTCGGCGCGCTTGGCGCTCATGCTGGCGGGATCGTTTGCGAGTTTGTTGCGGCGGGTGCGGAACTCCGCTTCCCAATCGCTGCTCTCCTTGGTTTGCAGACTGTACTCGTCGTCCACTTTCAGCAACGTGCCGGCGTCCACCAATTCGTCAAGCAGTTTCGGCAGGCGGCTGCGCAAGGTCGCGCCGTCGGCTGCCAGATTCTTCACCAGCAGGTCCGCGAGCATCTCCGGTTTGGCGCGAACGCCGCTGTCCACGCCCGCTTCGCGGGGCAGCTTGCGAATCAGGAAGACCAAGGCGCACAGGCGCGACTTCAAGACGCCGTCCGCACTGCCGTCGTTGAGGTTGAGGATGGCCTGGTGGATCTCTCGCAGCAACGCGCCCGAGTTGAGGAGGCTCGTCGCGAGTTGGTCGAACAGGAAGTCCGCCGGCACCACCGTGCCGAGTGGTTCGTCGGCGGTTGCGCGGATGGCTTCGTAGACGATGCGCAGCTGCGTCCGCAGTTGCCCGGCCATGCCGGCGCGGTCGACGGCCCGCAATGCCTCCTCCCAGAAACGCCGGCGAACGGGCAGCAGCGGGTAGTCGTCCACCAGCACGGTCTTGTCTTCGCTGCGCGGCGCGATGCGGGCGCCGCTCAAGTGGCGGTCGATCTCGCCGGCGTGGGCATCCAGCGCGGCATGGACATCGGGGCTGCGGTCCTCGCGCTTGGCGAGCACGACGCGCCGGATGACGGTTTCCACGTCGTTGTCGGAGAGTTCGACGTTGACGGTGAAGCGCCCCTGCAGCTTCTGTAGCAGGGGAGTGCCGGAGAGGGCGGTTTGCCCGGTGCCAAGGAAGAGAAGACGGTCGCCGAACCGCTTGCTGCAGGCTTCGGCCACTTCCTGCACCACATAGGAGCGGTCGGCTTCCTCGCCAATGTATTGCTGCACTTCGTCCAAGATGACGACAGTGTTGGGCAAGCGCCCGTCGTCGGTTGCCAAGCTGTCTTCAAAGGCGTCCACGAATTGATCCGTGGTGATGTCCGCCACGCGTGGAAACTGCTCGCGCAACAGAGATTTGACGGCCCGTTCCGAGGCGGCGAAGTTGGGGTCTGCCGTCAACAGCGCCTGAGCAATCACTGGGCTTACGTAGAGGTCGTTGAGTTCGCGCATGAAATTCCGTCCAGCTGCCTCGACGGCGGCACGAACTTGGTCGTAGGCGCAGTTCTTCTTCAACCAAAGGCAGAAGCGGGCTTGCGGGTACCCCTCTGGCAGTTCCGTGGATTTGAACACGATGCCAAGCAGCGCCAACCTCACGCTGTCTCCCGCGCCGGTGCCCAATGTGCCGGCGGCGGCATGTAGGCCATTGCCCCGCCGTCCTAGCGTGGAGAGCTCTACCAGTTTCTCCCGCACATCGTCTGGCGGTTGCGCTAGCCCGCGCGCAGTGGCGCCGTCCTCGGGAAAGACGTAGTCCGTCCACAGAAACCGCAGCATCTTCGCCAAGTGGGATTTGCCGCTGCCGAAGAAGCCGCTGATCCACGCGGCGGGCTGTTCCGGCTGGCCTTGGTGATTGAGGTAGGACTCCAGGATCCGAACAAGGCCGCGCCTATACTCGCCCTCGCAAACGAAGTGCGAGAGCTCGAAGCGCAGCGTGCGGCGGTCGTTCTCGGTCAGCGCGTCGCTCATGGCCGCCACGCCGCTGTTCGGCAGGGCGATTTCCGCGGGGTCGCGCTGGTAGATATCTCGATTGCGCATGATCCGAAACCGCCTACACCCCGATCCGGTAGACGGCGCGTTGCTCTTGAACGGTGATCGGCACCGCCAGATAGCTCCACCCGTCGCGGGCGTCGAGCAGCCGGTAGTTGCTGTTTTCGTATTCGCCGGGGAAGAACACCACCAAGCGGCCGCGAATGTCGTTCTGAACCGCCTGCATCAACTCGGAAACGCGGGCGAAGCCGAACAGCGACGCCACGCCGGACACGGCGACAACCGCGTTCTCGTCCGCTTCCGGCGAGCCAAGGCAGGCGCGCACTCGCGCAACCAAGTGGTCTAGAAACTCCTCGTCGAGCTTCAATTCCAGATCTTCTGGGCAGTCGAAATAGCTCTGCCGGTAGTCCAAGCCGGCCATCCATCCGGCAAACGCATCGGTGAGGTCGCACGCCAACCAGCCGTGGCCGGTCTCCTTGGTGGCCATCTCGAAGCGTTCCGCGCGGGCCCGAAGGCGGCGCTCGTCCGTCTTGTCGTAGACGATGAAAATGGCCTTCTCGGCACCGGCGAGGTCTTGCCGCCAAGGCAGGGCGATGTGCGCCTTGTAGCGTTCAAGCAGCCTATCGATGCGATTCACGGATCAACTCCTGCTCCTTGCGGGTGACCAGTTCCGGGAACGAGATGTCCATCATCTTCCCAGCGTGCTTGAACTCCAGAAAGCCGAACATTTTGGCATCGAGAACCAACCGCATGAACGTATCGACGAGGACGTCCAGAACCACAACCCAAGGGGTGTCGTAGAGCGGGCGCCCGCCGTAGCCCACTGCGGAACCGATGAGCAGAGCGTAGGCTGTTGCCGCCGGGGTTGCCTGAAGGCGCAGGCGGGTCTTGCGGCTTCGGCCGCGCAAGTGGCCGGATTGCGTCCACGACGACGACGCATTGCGCACCACCGTATCGAGCGTTGTTGGATTGAGGCGATCCTCCACCGCGGTGGCCAAGGCGTCCTTCATGGGTTGGCGGCTGAATTCGTGCCCCACCGGTGTGGCGAGAACGGAGGGTGCGGTGGCACGGAGCAGGGGATCGCGAGCCAACGCCAGCAGCAACGCGAGCGACGGTTGGGCGGCCTCGTCGTCCCAAAGCTGGCGCAGCGCCCGGAAGAGAATCATGCGCTGGTCCAGTCCATAGAGTTCGGCAAGTCGTTGGGATGTTGCCTTGCGTGTCGCCAGCGTCCTCTTTCCAAGGCAGTTGCCGGCGACAATGGCCTCCCTATAGTCAGCCTTCGCAGCGTCCTTGGGAACGGCGGCGAGGAGCTGCTTGAGTTCATCGAGCATGATGGTGCGGCTGGTGTGCGTGCCTCGGTGTCCGGTACGGAAGCCCCACCGGGCGGCGACACGCGACGGCTGGCAGCCGAGGCCGCGCTCTAGGCTCATGTGTTGGCGCAAGAACATGGTCGCACCTTAGCGGCGTCAGCGGGCGACTGTCAACGGTTGGCCTGCTGGTTGGCAGGCCAACCGTCTCACGAGTGTCTTGAATGTGCCCCGTCGAGATGGCGCGCCACTCAAGGCCCAGCCGACACGCAGGCGCACTTCGGCCTTCAAGGACCCTCGGCGGCGGCCAAGCGCGGCTACCCGCCTCCTCGCCCGAACCCAGGCCAGTCCGCTCGCGCCTCCACGCTGCAGCGCACCCAATGGCCGTCCACCTGATAGGTCGGCGGCGGTTGTTGGTTGGCGCGCAGTTCGCGGCGCACGAGGGGGATGCCTAGGCCGTAGCGCTGCACCAGGCCGGTCACGCGCATGGCTTCGGCGAGGTTGGGATTGCGGTACGCGAGCAGGCCGGGCTGGCCGAAGTTCTCCGGCGTGACGTCGCCGTAGGCGCCGCCCGGGTTGATGATCTCGATGTGCCGGTCGAACCAGTAGACCTGTATCGGGCTGTTGCCGCCCTCGTAGCTGCGGTGCATCACGGCGTTGCGCACCAGCTCCTGCAGCGCCGGCAGCGGATAGGTGGCGCGGCGCACTTCGGTGCGCGCTTCGCCCACGGCCACGGCGGTGCGCACGTGGGCGCGCAGGATCGTGTCGAGGGTGGCCATGGCCTCGCCCAAGGGGGCGTCGATGCGGGCGCTGTCGAGGATCGGATCGCCGCGTTCTTCCCCGGCAATGCGCAGGAACTGCACGTAGGCGCCGGGCAGGAAGTCTGTTGGCGTCTTGCCGAGCACCAACATGCCGAGCACCGTGGGCGTGGGGTCGTCGGCGCTTGAGATCATCTTGGTGGCGGCGAGGCGCTCCTGAACCGTGCGGTCGTTCCTGGCCAGCACGTCGGCGCTGAACGCTTCCGGCAGATAGAGGAACTCGAAGCGCCGCAGGTCCAAGTCGTCCAGCGTGGCGGCGCGGATGGGATAGGCGTCGAACGGCGCGTCGCCGTAGCGGCGTTTCTCGTTGAGGTTGCGTTCGTCCTGGGCGCTGGCGACGGCACGGCGCGGGCAACGCGGGTCCAGATACGGCCTCGGCAGCGCACCGGGGGCGAATCGGCAGGCGCCACGGTGACCACCGCCACGTCCTTGCCGCCGAAGGCGTGCTTGTGGACGGTCATGGTCGGCAGAGGCAGGATGTTGCCGTCGGTCTTGCAGTGCGCGAGTTTGAGCAGCAGGGCGTCGTTTACCTCAAGGCCCGTGGGCGTGCCGTCGTCCCGGGCGCCCACGAAGATCACGCCAGCGCGACGGTGGTTCGGCAGGTCGTTAGCGAACGCGCAGATCGCCTGTCTTACGGCGTTCGGCGCTTCGCCGTCGAAGGTCTCCTTGCGCTCGACGAGGTTGGATTCGACGTCGGCGAGCATCGCCGCCAGTTGCGCCTTCGTATAGGGTTCATGCGCAGCGACGGCGAATCGCGACGGGTTGGCGCTCGGCGCACGGGACATGGCCCGGCATCATACCGCCGCTGGCGGTTCGCCAAGAAATCACGGTGCTTTTAGCGGGACCTACACAGGCGGTCGGTTGCCGCGGACGCTTCGTCTGGGAAAACCCACGACATGGTGACCGAGCAGTCGAGCACGAACCTCATCAATACCGGCGCCCCTCCTCGATCATCTGCCGCACCGAAAGCTCACTCGGCGGTTGCTGCCAGGGCCGGAGTCGTCCACCATGAAGCGGTGCCCCTTCGGATGGGGCCCGGCCACCCCGTTGGAGATCGGAGTTGAGAACATCGAGCGCGATCGCGGGCGCGGCGCTGCTCCTGGCTGGCTGCTCGGATTCTGGGCCGGCGTCCGACATAGGCTACGTGCCGGCCTTGGACCCGAACGTTGTCGCCACCGCCGCCGGGCTGATGCGAGGCGAGACGGTGGCCGCGGACTTGCGGGTGTTCCGCGGCATTCCCTATGCGGCGGCGCCGGTGGGGGCGCTGCGCTGGCAGCCGCCGCAGCCGCCGAGCCCCTGGCAGGGCATCCGCGACGTCAAGACGTTCGGCACGCCCTGCTGGCAGCCGCGCATCGAGGGCTTCTACGATCGTGGCCCGATCGAACGCAGCGAGGACTGCCTGTACCTGAACGTATGGACCAGAAACCGGGAAGGCGACGGCATGCCGGTGATGGTGTGGATCCACGGCGGCGGCCTGCAGATCGGCCACGGCCACCTGCCCATGTACGACGGCGGGCCGCTCACGGAACGGGGCGTGGTGCTGGTGAGCATCAACTACCGGCTCGGCGCGCTGGGCTTTCTCGCCCATCCGGCGCTCACCGCCGAATCTCCCCACGGCGCATCCGGCAACTACGGCATCCTCGATCAGATTGCCGCGCTGCGGTGGGTGCGGGACAACGTCCACGCCTTCGGGGGCGATCCCGGCAACGTCACCGTGTTCGGCGAATCCGCGGGTTCCTGGAGCGTCTGCTACCTGTACGCATCGCCGCTGGCGAAGGGGCTGTTCCAGCGCGCCATTGGGCAGTCCGGCGGCTGCTTCTCCCCGCATCCGCTGTTGGCGGCGGATTCCGCCGCCGGGCGGTCCGGCCATGCGCTGGGCAGCAGCTTGAGCGAGTTGCTCGCGGCGCCGGATTTGGCGGCCCTGCGGGCCGTGCCGGCAGAGACGCTGTACGCGCGGATCGAGGAGGCGGACTGGCGCCAAGGGGGCGCCATCGTCTACGAAGACGGCCATGTCTTTCCGGACCAGATGGCGACACTGGTGGCGAAAGGCGAGCACAATCGGGTGCCGGTGCTGCTTGGGTCCACGGCAGACGAGGGCACGACGCTGTTCGCCGACCTGCCGGAACTGGACGCGGAGGGCTGGGCGGCGAACCTCGCGCAGTTCTCCGCCGAGTACGCGGCGGACTTGCAGGCAGCGTACGCGGAGGATGCCGCGGGCGACGTCCGGCGGGCGCAGCAGCAGTTCCTCTCGGATCGGTACTTCGCCTGGCAGATGCGCACTTGGGCGCGGGCTCAGGTCGCGCACGGCGATCGGGCCTGGCTCTACTACTTCAACCACGCGCCGGACCTGGGCGGCGACACCGGCACCTCGCTCGGGGCCTTCCACGCCGCGGAGATACCCTACGTGTTCGGCCATCCGCATCTGGGCTTCGGCGATGGCGGCCAGGCGTTGATGCCGCGTTCGTCCGACTTCGCGGTCGTACGCTGGATGCTTGGCTACTGGACCAACTTCGCGTGGCGTGGCGACCCGAACGGCGCCGGTCTGCCGAACTGGCCAGCGTATGCGGCGGACACGGACCTGGCGCTCGAGATCGCCGCCCGGCCCCGCACGGTAGCCAACCTGCGCAAGAACAAGCTCGATGCCCTGGACCGCGTCCGCGCCGCCCAGGAGCGAAGCCCGCCCGCTGCCGAGGCCGCTGATCCAACCGAGGAGAGTTGACCGTGTCCATCAGCCCATCGTCCACCGACGAGCTGCTTGTCGAGCAGCGCGATCGCATCGCCATCCTCACGCTCAATCGCCCGGAACGCCTGAACGCCATCAGCGGGCCGATGCTTGCGGAGCTCTCCGCCAAGCTGGTGGAGGCGGACAAGCACCCGGACGTCCGCTGCATCGTCTTGACCGGCGCCGGGCGCGGCTTCTGCGCCGGCCTGGACCTGGTGGCCGTGAACGAAGGCGGCATCGGCAGTCGCAGCCAACGCCAGGGCGACAATCGGCCCCGGCGCCTGTTCGATCTGCGGGACGCGCCCATCAACGTGATGTGGAAGCTCGACACGCCGGTGGTGTGCGCCGTGAACGGTGCGGCCGCCGGCTACGGCATGGATCTGACGCTGCTGGCGGACATCCGCATCGCTGCCGAGTCGGCGAAGATGGCCGCGGTTACCGCCAAGCGCAACGTCGTGCCGGAGAGCGGCGGCACCTGGCTGCTGCCCCGGCTCATCGGCTGGGCCAAGGCCGCCGAGCTGTACTACCGGGCTCGGACCATCGACGCCCAGGAGTGTCTGGCCATCGGCCTGGTGAACGCCGTGGTGGCGAACGACGAGCTGATGCCCACGGCGTTGCAGTGGGCGCAGGAGATCGCCGACAACGCGCCGATGGCGGTGCAGACCACCAAGCGCATGATGCGCATGGGGCTGGAGGAGTCCTACGACACCGCCGTGGACCACCTGATGGTGCATCTGAACGGGATGTTCCAAAGCGAGGACTTCGAGGAAGGCGTGCGGGCGTTCCTGGAACGGCGCAAGCCCAACTTCAGCGGCCGCTAGCGCCGCCAACGTACGGGGAGCCGGCCGGAACGCCCGTGCTCGGCGTGCTGGCGGTGGCCAACTACCGGTCGCTGCGCGACATCAAGCTGCCGCTTGGCGCCGTCAATCTGGTGACCGGCCCGAACGGCAGCGGCAAATCCAACCTGTACCGCAGCCTGCGGCTGCTCTCCGAGACCGCCTTCGGCACCGCCATCGAGTCGCTGGCCAGCGAGGGCGGCCTGCAGTCCGTGCTGTGGGCAGGGCCGGAGCGCTTCTCGCGGTTGGTGAAGCGGGGCGACCATCCGGTGCAGGGCGGACCCCGCAAGGGGCACGTCAACCTGCGGCTCGGCTTCCTCGGCGACGACTTCGGCTACACCATCGACTTCGGCATGCCGACCCCGGTGCCCGGCACCATGTTCGGCAAGGATCCGGAGATCAAGCGCGAGGCCATTTGGCGAGCTGGCCTGTGGCACGAACGCCGGGCGATGGTCGATCGACGCGGCCCGGTGGTGCGGGTGCGCGACGACGCAGGGCGCTGGCAGGTGATCGAGCGGCACTTGCCGACGTTCGACAGCATGCTGGCGCGGCTGGCGGATCCGGTACGGGCCCCCGAGGCGCTGATGCTGCGGGAACAGATCCGCTCCTGGCGCTTCTACGAGCACTTCCGCAGCGACGTCGGCGCCCCGGCCCGCAGCCCGCAGGTTGGCACCCGCACCCCGGTGTTGGCCAGCGACGGCCACGACCTGGCCGCGGCGTGGCGAACCGTCGTCGAGATCGGCGACGCCGCGGCGCTTGCCGACGCGGTGGCGGACGCGTTCCCCGGCGCCAGCGTGGACGTCGTGGACCACGGCGGCCGCTTCGCGCTGGAGTTCCACCAGCACGGCTTGTTGCGGCCCTTGGCGCAGTCCGAACTCTCGGACGGGACGCTCCGCTACCTGCTGTGGATCGCTGCGCTCTTGACGCCGCGCCCACCTAGCTTGATGGTGCTCAATGAACCGGAAACCAGCCTCCACCCGGCGCTGCTGCCGGCCCTCGGGCGGCTGATGCGCCGCTGCGCCGCCGGCACGCAGCTCTGGGTGACATCCCATGCGCCGGAGCTGATAGATGCCCTGACGCTGGACGACGCCACCAACCATCTGGAACTGGCCAAGGATTTCGGCGAGACCAGCCCAGTGGGCCTGGACGCCGCGGACACGCCAGGTTGGCGCTGGCCAACGCGTTAGCCTGCTCGCCGGCGAGGACCTTCACATCACAAATGCGCCAAGTCTGGATGTTGGAGCAGGGCTTCGAGGCAAGGCGATCTGGCCGATGGCAACCCAGCCGTGGCGAGTCCTCGTCAAGCGGCCGGGGGCGGGCCCTCCGGATAGCTCGGCAGGCGTTCGTCCACCACCGCCCACGGTGCCTTGGAGTCCACGAAGATGTTGGCCGTGGGGCGGCCGGGCGGGTCGTCGTCCAGGCAGCCGGCGGGAATCTGCATGGTCGCCTGGTCGCGGCGCCGGGCCACCTGGGAGCCGCAGCTGCGGCAGAAGGCGGTGCCCTTCACCCTGGCTTCCGGCATCTTGTAGTTCGCCACTTCGCTCTCGCCGGCAAGCCAGCGGAAGGCCCGGTGCGGCACCATCACCATCGTGGCATAGGCGGCGCTCATGGCGCGGCGGCAGCGCGAGCAGTAGCAGTTCACCATGTGCGCTGGCGCGCCGTCGAACTCGAATGCCACGGCGCCGCAGAGGCAGCTGCCGCCAGTTGCTCCGGGCGTCGACGCGCTGCGGGGAGGGCGCGCCACGGACACGGCGTCGGCGCCGAACTCCGGCGGCCACTCGGGGTGGCAGGGGAGGTCGTCGGCGATGCGGTGCCAGGGCGCCTTGGAGGCGGCGAAAAAGTGCAGGGCAGGACGCTGGCCCGGGTCCTCTGCCAGGTTGCCCATCGGCACCAGGGCGAAGGGGCCGCCCGGCGGCATCGCCGGCGCCGCCGCGCCGCAGCGCGGGCAGAAGTGGCGCCAGCCGCGGGCGGAGGACTGGTGGTGGACGACCTTCTCGGCGCCGCGCACCCAGCGGAAGTCCGTTGGCGCGACGACGCCGAAGGTGGCAAACGCGGCGCCGTGGAACTTGCGGCACATGGTGCAGTGGCAGTGGGCCATCTGCGTCACCGGGCCGGTGAGCTCGAAGGCGACCTCGCCGCACAGGCAGGTGCCGGCCACGCCGGGCGCGATCCGGGCGTCGTCGCCACTCTTGCGAGCAGCCGGCGGCTGTGCGCCCGTGCCGGCAGCGGTGCCGTTGGCCATCGAACTTCCTCCCCGGCAAGTGGACGCGGCGGCTTGCTCGAAGGTCCAGCCGGACATCGAGCGGCGGACCCGCGGCAGCCGCCAACAGTGCAACGGTCGCAGCAGTGTAATGTAGGTTGTCAGCAATGGGATTCCGAGACACGCCTTCTCGCTTGTCGACGCACGGAGATGAACCGCTGGCATCCATGCGCTAGTGTGCCGCTTCCAAAATTGCGTGTGTTCCAGCGGGCGGGTTTCATCGCTCGACTGGGATGCCGGCGGCCTTGCGGGGCGGCACCTCAAGTAGCGCACGCCGAGGCGACGACAGACGAACGTGCCATTTGCCATGTCAATTCGGAATCGAACCGCTAGCACCGCCGCGCGGGGGTTGCGCGGCTGTCTGGCGGCCGTCCTGCTGGCCGCGCCGGCCACGGCCTACGAGACGGACCCGTACACCAATCGCCACTTGGACATCGCCGACAGCATCGGCGCCCTCGATGCCCAGGTGAACGCGGCGCTTGCCGCCATCGCCGAGACGTCGACGGCTCGGCATCGGGGCGAGCAAGGGCTCGTGCTGGCGGTCTACCGGCGGCTCGGCGGCGTCCACTGGGTGGATCGCCTCGAGCGCTGGGCCATCGGCACCCCGGCGGTCGCCAAGATACCCAACACCCGTGGCGAGTCGATCATCGGCGACTTTCCGCTGTTCGCCGGGCGGGTGGCGGTGCTGTTCGGCTTCGGCCCCACGATCAACATCGGCGGCCACTACGTCGGCACGGACAAGATCGGCCACTTCTTCTCCCAAGGGCGAAAGTTCTACCGCCGCTATCGGCGTTCCGGCAGCGAGGCCCAGGCGGCGCGGTGGAGCGTCGTTACCGAGACCGGCCTGTTCGGCAGCCTGACCACCGGCGTACGCTCCAATGCGGACCTGGTGGCCAACTACGAGGGGTACCGGTTCTACCGCAGCCTGCTGCACGATGGCGTGGTGGCGGCGAAGCCGGCGATCTACCGCCGGGAAGGCGACGACCTGGTGCAGCAGCGGCCGTTCACCTGGCGCGATCACGTCAACGCCTTCTGGGACGAAGCGCTCAACCCGAACGAGTACGGCAGCGGGCTGATGCCGGCCGTCAGAGAACGCCTGCTGCGCCTGTGCGCGGACTTCGCGGCCCGTCCGGAGCGCTACCGCGTGGACGCCGAGTCGCTGCTGGCCCGCTATCGGCACATCGGCGTCACGGATACGCAGTGGCTGGCGCCGGCGAACTACCTGCCGGCGCATTGCCGCGTTGCTGCCGTGAAGTCGAGGGCCGGCGGCTGCGGCGCGGCAGCTGGTGTTGGGTGTGCGCCCTGAACAGCCTGCCGGCAGCGACTCAGGGCATCGCTTCGGCCAAGCGATCGGCGCGCGCCATCGCCTGGCGGAGGTTGCCGACCGAACGTATCCAAGGCCCGAGCGCCTGCAATGCCGGTGCCAGGGCGGCCACGGCCCGCTCCGCCGCGGCGCGGGTGGGATGGACGCCGGCCAGCAGCACGAAGTGCAGCCGGCCGCGGTTTTCCACCCGCACCTGCGTCATGCCGGCCAGCTGTCGCTGTGCCACGAAGTCGCGCAGCGCCTGTTCGGAACCGAGAGCGATCAGCTGCACCGCGTAGTGCGTGGCCGGCGCGTCGATCAACCCGATGGCGCTGGTCGCGGACTGCCCCGTTGGGGGGACGGGCGGCCGGACGGCGTCCTCTGGGGGTTCCGCCGGCGCGATCGCCGACGATGAGGGCGGGGGCCGCCGAGCAGCCGTGTTTGCCTCTGCGTTGTCGGCACCCCGAGCGCATGCCCAGCCGCCATCCGGCGCCGGCTCGCAAAGCCAGTCTTCCGGCGCCCCGGGGCTGCCGACGACGTCCACTGGCACTGCGCCGCGACAGGACGCAACAAGGAGTGCCAAGAGCGGCAGCAAGCCTGCGACACGGCACTGGATCATGCTAGTGTGCCGCTTCCAAGATGACGCGCGTGTTCCAGCGGGCGGGTTTCGTCGCTCGACCGGGATGCCGGCGGCCTTGCGGGGCGGCACATCCTCAAGCAGCGCACGCCGAGGCGACGACAGACGAACGTGCCATTTGCCATGTCAATTCGGAATCGAACCGCTAGAAATCGAGAAACCCGATTGCGCTGGCGATGCCTTCGGGACGCGGCTTGGCACGGAATCCCGATACGTCTCGGAGACTTGCGAGAAGCTGCGGTAAATCCACGTAGTCCGCACGAGCTGGCGGGGTCCCGCGTCCCTCGAGAGCGGCAAGCAGCAAAGGGAAAGTCGCGGCGAAAGCGTCGCATCCGGCAGCGAACCGGAGCGGCTCGGTTTTGTCCGTATTCCAGCAAACGGTGGCCGGAAGCAGGCGGTCGAATGCCTGCCGCATGACTAGACGACCCGGGTAGCGGTAGTAGCTGGCGTCCGGCAGACCGAGGCCGAACTCCACAAGCCGCCGGTCCAAAAGCGGATAGCGCCACTCGACGCCGTTCGACATGCCGTCTTCCACTTCGGCGCTCATGCGTTGCGCCAAGTGCCCGTCCGCAAGGAACTTCAGGTGGGTGCTGCGGACGCCCCACATGCGCGGGAAAGAACTCCCCGCCACGTTCTTGGCGAACTCGGGAGCGAGGAACTTCGTGCCGCGCCGGTACCGAGGCGCCCATGCGGCCAGCAGAGCCCGCCCTGGCGAGTGCCCAGCTCGTCGTGCCAGTCTGAAACGCCGCGAGAACTCTGGAACTAGCGCTCCCGCCACGTCGAGAACGATGGACGCAAAGAGCGGCCGCTGCCGAGTGCGCAGCTCGACTGCCAAGGTGCCCCACCGAGCGCGCAACAGCAGGTGCGGCACCAGACCATAGCCATGGCTGGAGACGCAATCGTCGCCGCCAAGACCGGAGAGAAGGCAGCGCGCCCCTGCCTCTGCGGCCCTCGCCGAGGTGCCGAAGTCGGACCCGCTGCCGATTGTGCCGTCCGAACGCATCGCCACATCGGACATCGCATCGTATTGTTCGTAGTGCAGCGCTATGCCTTCTTGCGCTCGGACGGCCTCGATGCGTTCGTGTTCCGGGGTCTTCGGTTCGCCACCGCTCGGTGGCGGCTGCCAGCAGTACGCCACCGGCGGCGACCGGCCTTGGCGCTGCAGCTCGCGGTTGGCCAGCACGGCGATGCCCGAGGAGTCGATGCCGCCCGTCAGGTGAACGGCCGTGTCTGTGCCTCGATGTCCCGCCGTCGCAGCCGGCAGCCGCACTCTGACGGCGCGCTGGCAGTGGTCGAGCAATTCTTCCGCGTAGGCCGCATCCGTCGCCGGCGCCGCCCTCGGCAGGCGGTCCGGCCGCCAGTAGCGCCACTCGCGCAAGACGCCGCCACGGTCGCAGTCGACGGTCAAGGCATGGCCGGCTGGCAGCTGATTCACCGCCGAGTAGGCGGTGCCGCGGATTGAGATGTGGGGCGAGCAGGCCAGCGCGGTTGCCACCAAGTCCTGGTCGAGATCGAGCGGTACGCCGGGCACGTCGAGAACCCCCCGCACATGGCTCGCAAACACGAAGCGATCGGGCAGCGCCGCGAAAAAGAACGGGCGCACTCCCACATGATCTCTTGCACAGAACAAACGCCGGCGGCGGACGTCGTACACGGCGAACGCGAAGTCCCCGTACAGGGCGTCCGCGCAGTTCTCTCCCCACTTTCGCCAGGCGCATGCCACCAACGCGGCATCGGTCAATGCCGCGCGCCGGCCCCGGTCGACGCCCAGCGCGTCGCACAGGGCGTCGCGGTCGTCGAACCGGACATCCGCGACGACGACGATGCCGTCGCCATGATGCAGCGCATTCTGGCGATTTGGCTCGCTTGGCTGCCGTACGCCAAGCGCGGCGCCGTCCGCCCGCCAAGCGAAGGAACGAGGGCCCCAATGCGCCACCGCGGCCAGAGCCGCCGGCAGACCTTCCGCAACCCCGTTGCGGGCAACGATGCCGCACACAGCGCTCACCACCGAACCGGCACCACAAACCCTCGTTGCGTTCCCGTCAGTCCGCGGTCTCGAGACTGGCCACCAGATCCTCGAACCGGTCCCGATTGTCGTCGTTGAGGGCCATCAGATGCCGATGCGCGGCGAGCACGCGCTGCCGCACTTCGCCAGGCGACAGGTCGCTTCTTGGCAGTTCCCCCAGCTGGCGTTCGTGCTCGAGGGGCACCGCCACGATGTGGAACGCGTCGTCGAGCCCCATCGTTTGCAGCAACCGCGTGATGTCCGTGCGCGTGGACACTAGCGTCGGCGGACAACCGAGCCGCTTCTTCGAGCACATGGCCAAGCGGGCCAGCACGCCGAGCGACGTGCTGTCGATGCCTTCGGTCGCGGACATGTCCACCACGACGGAATGCAGCCGCGTGGTGCGCAACAGCCGGTCCAGGTACTCGTCGAAGGCTGCCCCCAGGCGAAGGCGCACGTCGCCGACGAACTTGAGCAGGCAGGTGCCGTCGCCGTTGCCGACGAGGATGCGCCCGGGGGCCATCGTCAGGTCTCCCGGGAGACCATCAGGCAAGTCAGGTCGTCGGGGCCGGGCGTGCTGCCGACGACGCCGAGCGCGTCCCACAGCGCTCCGATGTCCGGTGCTTCGGCGGCGGCGCAGTCCTTCAGCCGCGCTTCCTTGGCGGCGAGGCCGTCCTCGTGCAGCACTTCCAGCACGCCGTCCGAGAAGGCCACCATGCTGTCTCCGGCCGCCAGCGGCAGCTCCGCCACTTCGTACTCCACGGTGTCGAACAGCCCCACGGGCTTGCCGGTCATCTCGAGAAAACGCGCCTCGCTGCCCGAGGCGTGGATGGTGTGCGGAAAGTGGCCGGCGTTTGCGCAAGCCACGGTGTCCGCTTCGACGTCGACGACGCCGATGAACATGGCCACATGCTTGCCGAGGCCGTGGTCGAGCAGCTCGCGGTTCAGCAGCGCCAGTATCCGGCCCGGATCGCGCAGCATCCGCGGCTGGTACTCGCGTCGAAGACGACGAAAGAAGTTCTTCAGGATCACCGTAATGAGGGCGCTCGACGCGCCGTGGCCGGAGACATCGGCAATGTAGAACGCGAAGTGCCGGTCCGCGATCCTAAAGTAGTCCACGAAATCGCCGGACAGAATCATCGACGGCTGTACGCGGTGCGCAAGCCGATAGCGGCCGATGGTCATCGGCGACGAAGGCAGCATGCGCAGCTGCACGTACTGCCCGGCCCGCTGATCCCTCTCGAGGGTGTCCAGCTGCCCGGCGATGCGCAGATCGGTGGGCATCACGCGGGTCACCGCGGCGCGGATGCGGGCACCCAGATCGGCATCCTCCACCGGCATCTGCACGACGTCGATGAAGCCCTGGCGCATGGCGGCGAGCATCTGCTCGGCGTCGGGCAGCGCCGGCGCCAGCCACACGAATGCCCCCGGCAGGCGGCCGACCGCCGCGATCCCCTGGGCGGCTTCTTCCAGGCCGAAGCACACAATGACGTCTGCCGCCTCCAGCACACGCGCGAACGCCCGGCTGCCTCGCCGAGCGTGAACGGCGTCGAACCCTAGGCCGCTGAGGCGAAGCACCAGCGACGACGTCGACTCGTCGTCGTCGCCCATGACGGCAATGGCCATCAAACGATCGCTGTGAGGCAGTGGACGGGCGGCAACCCTACTCGTCCAAGTGCTTGGAATCAAGCGGCAGCGACCGGTTTCGCGCAGGCGCAGGCGCGTTGGTCGCGCCACTGCCTGCGGGCCGCAGCACGACGTCCTGGCGGTGAAGCCGGGCGAGCATCGACGCCGCCGCCTGCCGCACTGCCCTCGTGTCCCGCCTGGCCGGCATGGCTGCCGCCACGTCATCGAGACACGCGCCGGCGGGACGGCCCTCGCCGATGCTCTGCAGCAGGCGCATGGTCGCGGAATTGACGCGCATTGCACGCACCTTGTCGTGGCGGTCCCGCCACGCGACCAGCAGCGTCGGCTTCGCGTCGGCGCACGGTGCCGCGTCAATCGCATGCACCGGGTACGCGTACTCGAGCAGCCGTGCCAGCGGCGACAACGCCACGAGGTCCGTGGCGGCAATCGCATTGTCGTCGAACTCCCAAGGAATATCCGGGGCGAGATCCAGCGCCAGCTTCGTCCACTCGTAGTGGCAAAGCTCCAAAGAGAACGGCGGCAGGCTGGCGCGCACTTCCCCGGCGCGCTCGACGAAGGCCAGGAACTCCGCCGGAATGTGCGAGAAGTAAGGCGACTGCGCACGGTGTTCGCGCACGAATGCGCGCACCGCGGCGTGCCATGTGTCGTCGTCGACCAGACTGCGGCAGACGACGAAAGTGCGGGCCAGGAAGGCTTCGATGTTGTTGTATACCAGTCGGGCGTAGATGCCCATCCGCCGGGGCTCGATGCCCCCCGGCGCGCTGGTTCCGTCCGGGTTGCGGATGTACGCCGTGAAGGCGCTCTGCCGACGCTGGAACTCGAACCGCGGCTCGGAGGCGGACACGGCGCGTTTTAGGGAGCGGTCTTGCCCGGCACCCGGGCTTGAAGCTGGCGAATCGTGTCCACTTCCTCGAACAGCTGCCGCAGCGGCGGCAGATCGAAGTCCCGCTCCAGCAGCGTCGGGCGCGGGCCAAAGCGGCGGTATGCCTCGGCGAGCAGCCGCCACACCGGATCGACGACCGCGGCGGCGTGGGTGTCAACGCGCAGATCCTCCGCCTCTCGGTAGTGGCCGGCGACGTGCAGGTAGACGGCGCGTTCGCCGGGCAGGCCGTGGAGAAAGGCCACCGGGTCGTAGCCGAAGTTGACGCTGTTCACGTAGATGTTGTTGACGTCCAGCAGCAGCAGGCAGTCCGCCTCCGCCACCACGGCGTTGACGAACTCCAGTTCGCTCAAGGAAGTGTCCAGCGCGGCGTAGTAGGAGACGTTCTCGATGCCGATGCGCCGCTCGAGCACCTGCTGGACCCGCTCGATGCGGCCAGCGACGTAATGCACCGCCTCCTCCGTGAACGGGATCGGCATGAGATCGTAGAGTTGGCCGCCGTCGCTGCAGGCGGAGAGGTGTTCGGTGTAGGTCTCCACTCCGTGGAGATCGAGAAAGCGCTTCACATCGGCTAGAAATCCGAGGTCCAGAGGCTGTGGCCCGCCCAGCGACAGCGACAGGCCGTGGCAGACAAGGGGAAAGCGCTCGCTCAGAGCGCGAAACTGACGCCCGAAGCGGCCGCCGACGTCGATCCAGTTCTCCGGCGCGATCTCCAGGAAGTCCGCACTGCGCCCCGCGGCTTCCTCCGAAGCTGCGAGTTCGCCTATGAACGCGCGTCGAAGGCCAAGGCCAGCGCCGGAAACGAGAGACGGCGCAACGCACACGGGCGGACTCCCGCCTTAGCCGAAACGCCACCGACGGACAACAGCTAGCGCACCCCTTGCGGGCTGCCACCGACGTGGCAGCCCGCAGCGGTCCGACTGGTCGCCGGCGGCGCTACTCGCTGTCGGCCTCCTCGCTGGAATCCTCGCCGGAGTCCTCGTCGCTGTCGCCGTCCTTGTCGCCCTCGTCGCCGCACTTGCCTTCGCCGCACTTGCCTTCGCCCTCGTGGGCGTCGGCAAACAGCACGTCTTCGAGCTCTTCGGCGGCGAACGGGTCGGCAGCGGCCTCGTCCGCGGCCGCGCCGACGGCCACGGACGCGGCAAAGGCGGCGCCGACCACGATGGCGACCGGCTTCATCTTGCGAGTCAACATGCACTCTCTCCTGTAGATGGGTGCTAATCACCCGGTGGTGGTCGTCCACGCTTGGACAGCGTCGACGACATTGGCTGCATCTTAATACGGTTGCGGGTGCTTGACTACCGCTGGTTCAGCCAGCGGCACGGAAGGCGTCAGCGGATCGCGCCTCGGTGCGCAGGTTCGCCTCGACGGCCGCAAAGCGCGCCTGCAGCCGCTTCGGGGACACCTTCTCCCGGGTGCCCAGCCGCTGCACGAAGGTGGCCATGCGGAACTCCTGCACCAGGAAGCCAAGGGCGGCGGTGTCGGCGGCCGTCGCCGCGCAGCGCAGCGCGTCCAGGCGCTGCTGCCAGGGCGCCACAGCCGCCATGCCCTGCCGATCCTGGCGCACCCGCCCCGGCAGCCGCTCGATGCGCGCCAGCATGCCGTCGAGATAGCGAACGCGATCGCCGCGACTGAGGCCGGGCGTCGCCACTAGGCGGTCCCGGGGAGCCAGTTCGCCAAGCTGGGCTGTGAGATCGGCTACGCTGGGCGCGAAAGCCGGCCCTTCGAGAGCGGCCAGCGCGGCAGCCACCGCACACCGCTTGGCGAGAATCCGTCGCATGTCCGCCAGGGTCTCCGAGAAGGCGCTGGCCAGACTGCCTCGGGTCAGCGCTGCGTCGAAGCCGGCCAGGTCCGGCGGCAGAGGGCGGCCCTCGAAGTGGGCCTGCCATGCCGCGGCCAGCAGCACGGCGTCCGCCAGCGCGGCAGGGGTGCCGAGAGGCGCGAACTGCGCGGCCAGTGCTGCGTCGCGCTCCGCTTCCCGGCGCAGTCGCGCCGCCAGGCCTGGCTGCGCCAGCAGCGCGAGGCGGGCGTAGCCGGCGCGGCTGCGTTGCGGCTCACCGGGCGCTTGCGGCGACGATTGCAGCAGCAGATCGACCTCGGCGCCGCGATCCACCAGCGCCGGGTAGGCGACGTTGCCATCGGCCAGCTTCAGCGACCGCGGCACGCCCTGGTCGGGGAACGACACCAGGCCGCGCACTTCGTGCTGCGCGCGCCGGGAACCGACGAGGGCGCACGCCGTCCGCCCGTGGCTGCGCTGGCGCAGCGCGGCCAGGTCCCGATCCTGGTCCACGACGCGGCGGCCCTGCCGCACCTGCACGTTCATGCGCAGGTGCGGCGCAATCGCATCGAGCCGCCAGGCGGCGGGGGGCACGGTCACGCCGCACCGCGACAGCGCCGCCGCGCAGAGCGCTGCCGCCAAGGGCCCTCGTCGGTATGCGCCCGGCGCCAACAGGGCGTCCAGCATCGCCGGCGTCCGTTCCGGGGCCGGCGCGAAATGCCGGCGCAAAGCCTTCGGCAGCGCCTTCACCAAGGCGAGGCACTTGTCCTCGAAGAAGCCGGGCACCAGCCAATCCAGGAGGTCCGCATCCAGCTGCGCCAGCTGCGCGGCGGACGCCCGCAGGCTCACGCCGTCGTCGGGCGCCCCCGGCGCGAACTTGTAGGCCAGCGCCAGGGCCTCGTCGCCGCACGGGAGGCGCGTCGGGAAGTCCTCCGGATGCACGTCCGCGGTCTTCCCTGCGGCCAGGTCCGCTTCCGTCATGGCGAGCGCCGCGAACGCCTCGGCACCGTCGCGGCGCTGCTGGCGCTGCCATGCGGCTACGGAGCAGATCTCCGCCGGCAGGCGCGCCAGGTAGAAGGCGCAGCGCGCGGCCTCGCCGATCACCAGGTCCGCGCGCCGCCGCAGCGCTTGCCGCGCTTCGAGCCGCTTCAAGAGCGCCTCGTTGGCATCGAGCTCCGCGGCTTCTGCCCGGGGCCCCGAGCCGCGTTCCGCGGGCGGTCGCCGCACCAGCGCCTGCAGCACGAACAGCTCCCGGGCCAGGACCGGGTCCACGTCCGCGGCGCGGCGGCTGCGCGCCGCCACGACGGCGAGGCCATGAACGGTGACGCGTTCGTCCACTACCGCCTCGCCACGCCTCCGATCCCAGCGCGGCGCGGAAAAGCTGGACTTGGCGATGTGGCCGGCCACCGCCTCGATCCACGCCGGCTCCACCGCGGCCACGCAGCGGGCGTAGGTGTGCCCGCTTTCGCTCACTTCGGCGGCCATCACCCAGCGCGGCGCCGAGCCAGCGAGCAGCGATCCCGGAAACAGGCGGAACCGCTGCCCGCGGGCGCCGTCGTACTCCGCCGGCGGCCGGCGACGCCTTTTGCCGGCACCGGCACCGGCACCCGCCCCGGCAGCGGCTTCCGTTTGCCGGCGCTCGCCGATGCAGCCGAGGGCACCGGTCAAGAGGGCGGTGTGCAACGTCCGGTAGTCCGCCGGCTCGGCGTTGATCTTCATGCCGAGGTCCCGGCATGCAAGGCGCAACTGGCGATGGACGGCGCGCCATTCGCGCACCCGCCCTGGGCTCAGGAACTGCCGCTCCAGCGCCTGCCGGAACTCGCGCCGGCTGCGCTGGCGCCGCTCGGACTCCAGCCAGTGCCAGAGCTCGACGAATGCCAGGAAGTCCGAGTGCGGTCGCGCCGCTGCCGCGGGCGTCGCGGGCCGGAACCGGGCGTGGGCCCGATCCGCGGCTGCCCGCTGATCCACGGGCCGCAAGCGCGGGTCCTGGGCCGCCAGCACCGAGACCACGATCAGCGCTTCCGCCAAGGCGCCACGCCGCGCCGCTTCCACCACCATGCGCGCCAGCCGCGGATCCACCGGCAGCCGCGCCATGGCGCGGCCCGTCGGGGTCAGGTCGCCATCCTCGAGCGCCTCGAGTTCGTGCAGCAGCCGCTCGGCATCGGCGATCGCCCGGGGGTGCGGCGGGTCGATGAACGGGAAGGAAGCCACGTCCCCCAGGCCGAAGGCGCGCATGGTCAGCACCACGGCGGCGAGGCTGGTGCGGGTGAGTTCGGGATCCGTGTACGCGGGTCGGGCGGCGAAATCCGCCTCTGTGTACAGCCGGTAGCACACGCCCGGGGCGATGCGGCCGCAGCGCCCGGCGCGTTGCGCGGCGCTCGCCTGGGAGATCGGCTCCACCCGCAGCCGTTGCAGCTTGGCGCGGTAGCTGTAGCGGCTCACCCGAGCTTCGCCCGGGTCCACCACGTAGCCGATGTTCGGCACTGTCAGGCTCGTCTCCGCGACGTTGGTGGCGAGCACCACCCGCTGCCGCCGCCCCGGCGCGAACACGCGCCGCTGCTCCGCGGCCGGCAGCCGCGCATAGAGGGGCAGCACCTCGAACTTGTCGCCGAAGGCGCGCTTGACGGCCTGGGCGCTGTCGAATATCTCCCGCTCGCCGGACTGAAAGACCAGGATGTCCCGGGGGCCGACGGGCGCCTCCGTGGCGATGGTCCGCAGGCAGGCCAGCAGCGCGTCTTCGGGCGCCGCGGCCTCCGGCAGGTGCGCCAGCCGCACCGGGTGGCCGCGCCCGCCGAGGGCCACCACCGGCGCGTCGCCGAAGTAGGCGGCGAACGCGTCGACGTCGATGGTGGCGCTGGTAACCACCACCTTGAGATCCGGGCGGCGGGGCAGCAGGCGCTTCAAACAGCCGAGGATGAAGTCCACGTTCAGGCTGCGTTCGTGCGCCTCGTCGACGATCACGCACTCGTAGCGCCGCAAGGCGGGGTCGCGCTGCAGCTCGGCGAGCAGCAGGCCGTCGGTCATCAGCGTCACGACGGTGTCGGCCGCAGTGCGATCCTCGAAGCGCACCGCGTAGCCGACCTCCGCTCCCAGGGCCACGCCGAGCTCCTCGGCGATGCGCGCGGCGACGGTGCGCGCCGCCAGCCGCCGCGGCTGCGTGTGGACGATGCCGGCGCGCCGGCCGAGGCCAGCCGCGAGGCAGGCCTTGGGCAGCTGCGTGGTCTTGCCGGAGCCGGTCTCGCCGGCCACCACCAGCACCTGATGCCGCCGCAGCAGCGCCACGATGTCGGCGATGCGCTCGGCGATGGGCAGCGCCGGCGGGAAAGCCGGGTTCGCCAGGCCGGCCGGCAAGGGCCGCGGTCGCCGACGGCGAGGGCCTGGCGCCGCCGGCGCCACGTCGCCGGCCGCCCCGCGGCGCCGGGCCGCGGCAGGCGCTTCGGGCGCGGATCGGAGTTCCAAAAGGAAGCGCCTCGGCCTACTTGGAGAGGTAGTTCATCCCCTCTTCGAGGCCGCGGATGGTCAGCGGGTACATCTGGCCGTCCACCAGTTCCTGGGTCATGGCCACCGAACTGGAGTACTCCCACGTTTCTTGGGGCGTCGGGTTGATCCAGACCAGCTTGTCGTAGCCGCGTCTGAAGCGCAGCAGCCAGGCCGCGCCCGGTTCCTCGTTCCAATGCTCGACGCTGCCGCCGGCATGGGTGATCTCGTAGGGCGCCATGGTGGCGTCGCCGACGAACACCACTTTGTAGTCCCGGGCGTACTTGTTGAGTATCTCCCAGGTCGGGATGCGCTCGTTCATGCGTCGGCGGTTGTCCCGCCAGACCGATTCGTAGACGAAGTTGTGGAAGTAGTAGTTCTCCATGTGCTTGAACTCGGTGTGCGAGGCGGAGAACAGCTCCTCGCAGATCTTCACATGCGCGTCCATGGAGCCGCCGATGTCGAAGAACAGCAGCACCTTCACGGTGTTGTGCCGCTCGGGGCGCATGCGAATGTCCAGCATGCCGCCGTTGTGGGCCGTGGAGCGGATGGTGTTGTCCATGTCCAGCTCCTCTTCCCGGCCGGTGCGGGCGAACTTGCGCAGCCGCCGCAGCGCCAGCTTGATGTTGCGGGTGCCGAGTTCCACCGAGTCGTCCAGGTTCTTGTACTGGCGCTGGTCCCACACCCGCTTGGCCTTCTTCTTCCTGCCGCGGCCAAGGCCGCCGGGGCCGTTCCGGCCCTGTCCTTCGGCGTCGCCTTCCTTGCCCTTTCCTTCGCCCTCGCGGGCCTCCGCCTGTTCCTGGGCCTCCCGCGCCTGCTTGAACGCCTCGATGAGCTTCTCCAGGCCGCCGAGGGACTTGATGCGCTCGCGCTCTTCGGGGGTCAGGTTCTTCTCGAACTCCCGTCGCAGCCACTCGTCCGGGATGAGGGTCGCGAGCAGGCCGTGCAGATCTTCGAGACCCTTGAAGTAGGCGCTGAAGGCACGGTCGAACTTGTCGTAGTTGGACTCGTCCTTCACCATGCAGGTGCGGGCCAGGAGGTAGAAGTCGTCGACGCTGCTGAAGATCACGCGGTGCCGCAGCGCCGCTATCAGGTCCATCAGTTCCCGAAGTGTCGCCGGCACTTCGTAGCGGCGCAGCGCAAGAAAGAAGTTGATCAGCACGGCTCCCGCCCCTCGGTTCCTCGCGCCGGGCTCGGCTAGCCGCGGCTGTCGCGCCGGTTCATGAAGGCAAGGCGCTCGAGCAGATGGACGTCCTGTTCGTTCTTCACCAAGGCGCCGTACAGCGGCGGGATGGCCTTGGACGGATCCCGGTTGGTGAGTATCTCGTCCGGTATGTCGTCCGCCATCAGGAGCTTCAGCCAGTCGATGAGCTCGGAGGTGGAGGGCTTCTTCTTGAGGCCGGGCACCTTGCGCACGTCGAAGAAGATGTCCATCGCTTCCTTCACCAGCTGCTTCTTGATGGCGGGAAAGTGGACCTCGACGATCTGCTCCATCGTCTCCCGGTCCGGAAAGTTGATGTAGTGGAAGAAGCAGCGCCGGAGGAAGGCGTCCGGCAGTTCCTTTTCATTGTTCGAAGTAATGACGACGATGGGCCGGTGCTTGGCGACTACGGTCTCGTTCAGCTCGTAGACGAAGAACTCCATGCGGTCCAGTTCCTGCAGCAGATCGTTGGGGAACTCGATGTCCGCCTTGTCGATCTCGTCGATCAGCAGCACCACGCGCTCCTCCGCCTCGAACGCCTCCCACAGCTTGCCCTTCTTGATGTAGTTGCGAATGTCCGCCACGCGCTCGTCGCCAAGCTGGGAGTCCCGCAGGCGCGAAACCGCGTCGTACTCGTACAGCCCCTGCAGGGCCTTGGTCTGGGACTTGATGTGCCAGGAGATGAGGCGCAGGCCCAAGGTGCCGGCGACTTCCTCGGCGAGCAGCGTCTTGCCGGTGCCAGGTTCGCCCTTGACCAGCAGCGGGCGCTCGAGCTTCACCGCGGCGTCCACCGCCATGGAGAGTTCGTCGGTGGAAATGTAGGTGTCGGTGCTGTCGAAGATCATCGAAGGGCCTTGAGTTCGGGCGCGCTCGGCGCGGGCAACCGGCCGCGTTCGGCCCGTCGTGGCAGCAGCTACTTTACCTTAGTCCGCCCCTTTGGTTCCGCCTGCGCCCGTGCCGCCGTCGCCGGCGCTGGCGGTCCGGGGTGCCGACATCGAAGAGCGCCGCCAAGCCGAAGCCGGCTGCCGCCAGCGCCAGCACGCCAACCGTGACGGCCGCCAGCAGCAGCAGCGGGCCGCGGGGCGAGGCGTCGTCCTCGAACAGCAGTCGGAACAGGCCCACCACCAAGGCGGGGGCCGCGTGCTCGCCGTCGAAACGATACGGGACCAGCGTCCAGCCGAGCACCAGCGCCGCGGCCAAGGCACCGAGCCGAGGCCGCCTGCGGAGGGCCGCGAAGGCGAGGCCGGCGGCAAACGCCGCCGCGGTCGCCACCACCAGCCAGGGCACGAAGTAGCCGTCCACGGCCTTAAGGGTCCACCCAGCGCACGATGTGCTGCTCGAGGGGTTCGTCCGGATGGACGGCCTGCTCGGAGATCACCTGCCCGCGGACGCTGACGCCGGCGTCGACGACGGACTGGGCGGTACCCGATACCAGCGGATGCCACCACGCCAGGCCGCGGCCTTCCGCAAGCCGCCGATAGGCGCAACTGCCCGGCAGAAAGTCGTAGCGGCGCACCAGGCCCGGGTCGAGACGCAGACACTCCGGCACCAGCGCGTGCCGGTCCCGATAGCGGCGGCAGCGAGCGCTGTCGGCGTCGAGCAGCCGGCAGGCGACTGCGGTGGGGTGGATCGCGCCGGTCTCTTCGTCCTGGAACTTGATCACGCAGCAACGGCCGCAGCCGTCGCACAGCGACTCCCATTCGCTGGCGGTCATCTCGGGCAGCGTCTTGCGCTCCCAGAACCGGGCGCCCGCTTCGGACCGGGCCTGGGGGGTTGGCTCGTTCGCGGAATGCCGCGCCCGGTCACCCGGCGCGTCCCCGGACCGGCTGCGCTTCGTCGCCTTCATGCGGTAGCCAGCGCCTGCCGGAAGGCGCTGCCGAGCACCGTCTCGCGCCAGCCGCCCAGCTGCGTCGGCAGTTCGCCGTGGCGGCGATGGTGCAGCACCGTCTCCTCCACATCCCGGCGCCGGGCCAAGAGCGCCGGCGCCATGCCCAGGCGCTCGGCTTCGCGCTGCACTACGTCCCGCAGCTCCCGCACCCGCTCGGCGTCGGCGCGTTGCAGCGCCAGCGGCCGCTCCGGCGGTTCGGGATCCAAGGTGCCCTCGCGATACGCCGCAAGCAGCGCCTTGGCGTGCCGGTTCGCGGCGCGCTTCGGCAGCACGGTTTGCAGGTCGGCCGCGGCCAGGCGCTCCCGGCGGGCGAGAGCCAGCAGCGCGTCGTCGCGCATGAACCAGGAGCGAGGCAGATCCCGGCGGCGCGCCTCCCGCTCGCGCCAAGCCACCAGGCTGCGCAGTACCGCAAGCTGCCGCTCGCTCAGCCGCGAGAGGTGCTTGAAGGTGCGATACCAGGTCTCCGGCGTCGGCGCCGGCGCCGCCAGACGACGGGCCATCTCCTCGTCGAACCAGGCCAGTCGTCCGCGTTCGGCCAGCGCTTGCCGCTGGCGCTCCCAGATGTCGCACAGGTATGCGGCGTCTTCCCGCGCGTAGTCCAGCTGCTGCGGCGACAGCGGCCGTCGCAGCCAGTCCGAGCGGGTCTCGCGCTTGGGCAGATCGACGCCTAGATAGTGCGCCGCCAGCGCCGCGTAGCTCGCCGAGTGCTCCGGCTGCAGAAAGGCGTGCGCGATCTGGGTGTCGACGAGGCCCGCCGGGCGCAAGCCGAAGTGCCGGGCGAACACTTCGAGATCCTCGGAGCAGGAGTGCATCACCTTGATCCGGCCCGGGTCGGACAGCAGCGCCTGCAAGCTGGCGAACGTCGCATCTCCTTGCGGATCCACCAACGCCACGCCCCCGGCGCCAGAGAGCTGATAGAGCGCCGGAATCGGATAGAACGTGCGGACGCGCATGAACTCGGTGTCCACGCCCACCGGCTCGCCGAGCTCGGCGATGCGCGCGTCCAGGGCGGCGTCGTCCGCGATCAGCACCGCCTGCGAAGCAGGCGCGGACTGCAAGTCGGTCGCAGACCGACACGCAGGGGCGGACTGCGCTGTGTCGCCGGGGCTGCTACTCGACGGCACGTCGGCCAAGCAGCGCGTGGGCGATGGTGCCGCCATCGGTGTACTCGAGTTCGCCGCCGAGCGGCACCCCGTGGGCGATGCGGCTGACGACCACGCCGCTGCCAGCGAGGCACTCCTTGATGTAGTGCGCGGTCGCTTCGCCCTCCACCGTCGGATTGGTGGCCAGTATCACCTCGGTGGCTGCGCTGGCGCGGACATGGTCGGCGAACGTGGCGAGGCCGAGCTGCTCCGGGCCTATGCCGTCGATGGGCGACAGCCGGCCGTGCAGCACGTAGTAGCGCCCGGCATAGCCGGCGGCCTGCTCGATGGCCACGATGTCCGCCGGCGATTCCACCACGCACAGCATGCCGCGGTCGCGTTTGGGACTGGCGCAGATGCCGCAGAGCTCGGATTCGGTCAAGGTGCGGCAGACCCGGCAGCGCTGCACCTGGTCGGCGGCCTCGGCAAGCGCCGCGGCAAGCGACTGGGCCCCGGCGCGGTTGTGCTGCAAGAGATGCAGCGCCGTGCGGGTGGCCGTCTTCGGCCCCACCCCCGGCTGCACTTGCAGCGACTCGATCAGACGGTCGATGAGCGGGCTGATGCGCACGGGCAACCCGTATGCTGGCGTCGCGGCACGGCTAGGCAGTCGCCCTGCCTAGAAGGGCAGCTTGAAGCCTGGCGGCACGATGCCCCTTGCGGCACTGCCCAGCCGTTCCTTCTGCATGGCTTCGATGCGATGCACCGCATCGTTGAAGGCCGCCGCGACGAGGTCTTCGAGCATCTCCAGCGAGTCCTTGGCGAGGGCCGGATCGATGTCGACGCGGAGCGCCTCGAAACGGCCGTTGACGGTTACCTTGACGAGCCCGGCGCCGCTCTCGCCGGTGGCGGTAGCCGCCTTCAAGGCCGCGTTGGCCTCGCTGAACTGGGCCTGCGCCTTCTTCAGCAGATCTTCGATTTTCATCCCCTTGGCAGCTCCTCTTGGACCGTTGGACCGCTGGACCCGGCGAACCAGCGTCTCGTCAGGACGCGGCCGCGTCGCGCCGCTGCGCGGACTCGAGCCGGCCGTCGAACTCCCGCAGCAGCGCTTGCACACCCGCGTCCTCGAGCAGCGTTTCCTCGGCCCGACGGCGGTCCGCCAAGCGGCGCCGCGTCCGGCGTTCGCCCGGCGTCTCGGCCGTGGTCTTGCCGAGTTGAAACTCCACGACAACCTGCCGGCCTTCGTGTTCGGTCGCCAGCGCCGCGATCTCCTGCCGGCGGGCGTCGTTCAGCATGCTGTCATGTGATTCCTCCAACAGCAGCAGCCAACGCCCCGCCTGCCGCCGAAGCAGATTGGAGTGGTCCAAGATCATCGCCGTGACGCCGCCGTCCGGGCGCAGCGCGGCCACGATGTCGTGCCAGGCCTCGGCTTCCGGTCTTGGCGGCTGCTCTGGGTTCTCCGCCCTCTTCCTCTCCCCCGTTTCCCTGCTCTCCCTCGTTTCCCTGCTCTCCCCCATCGCAAGGACTTCCGGCGTTTCGGACGCGGCGCTGCCGGTTGGCCCGGCCGAGGCGGCTGGACCGGCTGCTCTTGGCGGTCGTGCCGGGGCAGGCCCGGCTGCTTCGGCATCGGAAGGCGCCGGCTGCGGCACCGGCATGGGCTGCGGCGCCGGCTGCGGATCGAAGGAAGCGAGGCGGATCAGCGTCATGTCGAAGCCGACCTTCGGGTCCGGCGCAAAGGCGAGGTCCCGCCCGCCCATCAGCGCGATCTGGTAGTAGAGCTGCAAGTCCTCGGCGACGAAACGATCGTGGAAGGCGTCGTAGGGCGGCCCCGGCGCGACGCCGAGTTCCGCAGCCACGGCCAGGTCGTGGAACGCGCTCTGCAGCTCGCCGATCACCGCCGCCAGATCCAGGGACCGGTTCGCCAGATCGTCCGCGGCGGCCAACAGGCCGGCACTGTCGCCGGCCGCCAGCGCCTCCAGCAGCGCCCCCACTTCGTCGCGCCCGGCGACCCCCAGCATGTCCTGAACGCTGGCCGCGGTGATGGCCCCGGCGCCGTGGGAGACGGCCTGATCGGCGATGGAAAGGGCGTCGCGCATGCTGCCTTGGGCCGCCCGGGCAATCGTGCCGAGGGCCGCGGGCTCGGCGGCGATGGACTCCGCCGCCAGCACTTTGGCCAGCTGGGCCTCGATCGCGTCCGGCAGAATGTTCTTCAAGTTGAACTGCAAGCAGCGCGAAAGCACGGTGACCGGAATCTTCTTCGCTTCCGTGGTCGCCAGCAGGAACTTGACGTGCTCCGGCGGCTCTTCGAGGGTTTTCAGCAGGGCGTTGAAACTGTGCCCGGTGAGCATGTGGACTTCGTCGATGAGGTATACCTTGAAGCGTCCCTGGCCGGGCAGGAACTGGGCGTTGGAGAGCAGTTCCCGGGTGTCGTCGACGCCGGTGCGGGAGGCGGCGTCCACTTCGATCATGTCCATGAACCGGCCGCCGGCGATCTGCTCGCAGGCGGCGCATTCGCCGCAGGGCGTGGCGGTGAGCCCCTGCTCGCAGTTGAAGCAGCTGGCCAGAATGCGCGCCAGCGTGGTTTTGCCGACGCCCCGCGTGCCGGTAAAGAGGTACGCATGGTGCAGCCGTCCCGCCGCCAGCGCGTTCGACAGCGCCCGCACCACCGGCGCCTGGCCCACGACGTCCGCGAAACTGCGGGGACGGTACTTGCGCGCCAGAACCAGATAGCTCACGGCACCATATACCTCGCACTGCCTCGCAGCTGCCCGCCAGTCTCGCCGCCACCCGGCACGGCCGGGCCGCCGGCCGAAGCCGTTGCGGCACCGTCGGTTCGGCCCGCCGCCGCGGCGCTCATTGACGCCTCGGCAGCCGGGCTGTTCCATTGCCGGCGATGTTAACGCAAGCCCGGTTCCTGCTGATCGGCCATCGCGGCGCGCCCGGCCATGCGCCAGAGAACACCTTGGCCGGCTTCGCCGCCGCGCTGGCCCTCGGCGTGGACGGCATCGAGCTGGACGTGCATCTCGCCGACGGACGCCTGGTGGTCATCCACGACCGGCGCCTCGACAAGACGACCAACGGCCGCGGCCTGGTGGCGGAACAGACTTTCGCCGCGCTTCGTGGACTGGACGCCGGCAACGGCGAACGCATCCCGACCCTGGACGAAGTGCTGGACCTGGTGCCGGCGCATCTGCTGACGAACGTGGAGCTGAAGGCGGCCGGCACCGCCGAGCCCGTGGCGCGCCGGCTCGCCGGCGAGCGGCGTCCGCTGCTGGTGTCGTCCTTCGACCTTGCGGAGCTGGCGCGCTTCCACGCCCTCTGCCCGGCCGTTCCGTGCGCGCCCCTGGCCAGGCACTGGCGGCCGTCGCTGCGCGACGCGGCGGCTGCCGTTCGGGCGGAAGCGCTGAATCTCGCGGACCGGGCGGCTACGCCGGCGCGGCTGCGCCAAGCCAGGGACTGGGGTTGTCGATGCCTGGTGTTCACGGTGAACGACGCCGACCGGGCCGCGCAGCTGCGGCGCTGGGGCGCCGGCGGCGTGTTTACGGACTATCCGGACCGGCTGCGGGCGCCGGCCGCGCTCCGCCCCTGAGTCGCTCGCCTACCACTACCACTCGCCGGTGTTCGGCATCGACCGCCACGGCTCCCTGGGCGGCTGCGGTCCCCCGGCCTGCAGCAGTTCCACCGAGATGCCGTCCGGCGAGCGCACGAAGGCCATGTAGCCGTCCCGGGGCGGACGGTTGATGGTTACGCCGCCATCGAGCAGGCGCTGGCAGAGGCCGTAGACGTCGTCCACCCGATAGGCCAAGTGGCCGAAGTTGCGCCCGCCGGCGAGGGGCTCCGGGTCCCAGTTGTGGGTGAGCTCCACCTGCGCCTCGTCGTCGCCGGGCGCCGCCAGAAACACCAGCGTGAAACGTCCCGCGTCGTTGTCGATGCGGCGCAGTTCGGCGAGGCCCAGCTTGTTGCAGTAGAAGTCGAGGGAGGCATCGAGGTCGCTCACCCGCACCATCGTGTGGAGGTACTTCATGCCGCGCTTGCTCCTGTGCGTCGGTGGATGTCCTGCGAGCAGCGAGCATAGCCGTTGACGCCACCCGGCGGGATCAGGTTCGCGGGCTCTTCGGACCCATCTTGGCGAGTTCGCGATGCAGGTCGAAGCGGCCCGAGGTGACCTCCGACTCGAGCCGCCGCAGGCGGTGTTCCAGCTGGTCGTAGCGGCCGTTCACGTCGCGCAGCCGCTGGCGCGGCGACTCCGCAGGCGTGGCACGGTCCTTGCGCCGACTGCGGGGCCCGCCGCTGCGGCCAATGTCCCTCGCTTCCTGCCACAGACTCGCTTGGTCCCGCCACAGATCCGTGGCCCAACGTTGATGGCGCGCCGCCTCCCGGCGCCGTTGCGCCCGTCGCCTCTGCCGGCGCCCGCGACGCTCGGCGCGACGATGCAGGCGTTCCCCGGGCAGTGGCGCACCGTGGTCCTTGTCCATCACGAACACCGCCACCGCGTATGCCGCCAGCACTATCCAGTTGAACAGGATCACGCCGACGATGGCGATGCAGCGCACCACCCAGGGTTCCAGGCCGCAGTAGTTGGCGATGCCGGCGCAGACGCCGAACAGCTTGCCGTCCCGATCGTCCCGCCGCAGCTTGCCGGTACGCGGCTTGTCGGACCACAGCCATGCCGGCTCCCGGGGTGCTTCCTCCCGGGGCGCTTCGGGCGAGTCGGCGTCCCGACCGGCGCGGTCGCCGCCGAGCGTGGCGCCCAGCCACCGGCGCGCCGCCGCTTCCACGTGGCGCCTCGCCTCCTCGCCGGCGATGGCTGCCACCTCGGCCATGGCCTGCTCCAGGCGGCCCACCGCGCGTTGCAGGCGCTCGTCGTCGGGGTTCGGTGCGGCACTCGTCATGTTGCCTCCGCTGCTGCCACTGTCTTTCGGGAACCCGGCTTTTAGTCGCTGCGGCCGGCCCGGGTGTGCCAGCCGGGCGTCTCGGCGTCGAGTATCGCCTCCAGGGTTTCGATGCGTTCGCCCATGCGTTCGGCCACGCTCGTCAGACGTTCGAGCTCGGCCGCCTGCTCCTCGCCGAGGGTCGCCAAGCGCCGGTTCTTGGTGCTGTAGTGCATGCCGATCCAGATGGGCGCCACGATGACGATCATCAGAATGGTGGGGATGGCAATCGCGGCTGCCACCGCTTCGATCATGGCCTGGCCTCCCTGCGCCTCGCTGTTGGCTTGCCGGCGCCGCGCCCGCTAGGACGCGCTCTCGCTGGGGCGGCTGCCGGCATCGGCGCCAGCGCCCAGGCGGGCCTTGAGCTGCCGCAGCTCTTCGTCCACGGCGTCGTCCACCGCCAGCTCCTCGATCTGATCGCGCAGGCTGCGCTGCCCCACCTCGTAGGACTCCACATGGCCTTCGAGGTCGTCCATCTTGCGCTCGTACTGCTCGAAGCGGTGCATGGCGTCGTCGATGTTGTGCTCGCTCAGCTGCTTGCGCACCCCAAGGCGCGTCTGCGCCGCTTCGCCGCGCATGACGATGGCGTGCTGGCGGGCCTTGGCGTCCTTGATCTTCTGCTGCAGGGCGCCGATGTCCTCGCCGAGCTTGGCCAGCGTGTCCTCCACGGCGGCGAGTTCGGCGCTGGTGGCGGCGGCGAGGTCGTCGGCCCTGGACTTCTCGACCAGCGCCGCGCGCGCCAGGTCGTCGCGCCCCTTGGCGACCGCCAGTTCCGCCTTCTCCTGCCATCCGTCCGCCTCGGTGCGCAGGCCGTCCGCGCGCCGCGCCAGGGCTTTCTTGTCGGCGATGGCCCGGGCGGAGGTGGTCCTGACCTCCACCAGGGTCTCTTCCATCTCCCCGATGATCAGCCGCACCATCTTCTCCGGGTCCTCCGCCTTGTCCAGCATGGCATTGAGGTTGGAGTTGACGATGTCCGCGATGCGCGAGAATACGCCCATTGGTCTTGCCCTCCGTCAGGCTGCGTTAGGTGTTAATGCCGCTTGGGTCGCGGGCGTCCGTTGCCAGCGTCACAACACGATCCGTGCCAACGCCAACTCGCTCTCTCCTAAGCCGTTGAATATAGATAACTATTTGGCGAAGACAGCCAACGCGCCATAGGTGCGCCCACAGGTCTGTTGGCGTATTCCGCCAATAGTTGGCACTATCTCGCAGCCTGCTCACGGGATTGTCGAAGCGTGCCGTCCTTGCCCCCCCACGAACGTCTGATCGGCGAGTCGCCGGCGTTCCTGCTGGCGCTGGAGGCCGTGTCCAAGGCGGCGCCGCTGGAGAAGCCGGTGCTGGTGGTCGGCGAACGCGGCACCGGCAAGGAGCTGGTGGCGGCCCGCCTGCACTACCTGTCCAACCGCTGGGACGGCGCCTTCCTGAAGCTCAACTGCGCGGCCATCAGCGAGACGCTGATCGAGAGCGAACTGTTCGGCCACGAGGCCGGCGCCTTCACCGGCGCCTCGCGGACCCACCAGGGCCGCTTCGAGCGCGCCGACGGCGGGACGCTGTTTCTGGACGAACTCGGCACCACTTCCGGCCTGGTGCAGGAGAAGCTGCTGCGGGTGATCGAGTACGGCGAGTACGAGCGGGTGGGCGGCAAGAAGACGCTGCTGGCCGATGTGCGCGTGGTTGCCGCCACCAACCAGGACCTGCCGCGGCTGGCAGCCGAGGGCCGATTCCGGCTGGACCTCCTGGACCGCCTGGCCTTCGACGTGATCACCTTGCCGCCGCTGCGCGCCCGCCCGGAGGACATCCTGCTGCTGGCCGAACACTTCGCCATCAACATGGCGACGGAGCTCGGCGCGGATCTCTTCGCCGGCTTCACGGACGCCGCCAAGCAGAGGCTCCGGGAGCACCCCTGGCCCGGCAACCTGCGCGAACTCAAGAACGTCGTGGAACGCGCCGTGTACCGCCACGGCGCCGGCGCGCCGGTGGACGACATCGTGCTGGACCCGTTCTCCTCGCCCTACCGACCCGCGGCGGCGAGCGCCGCCGCCCCCGCCAGCGCACTGACGATGCCGCTCGACCTCAAGCGAACCGTGCAGGACCTCGAGGTGGACCTGATCAACCGCGCCATGGAACTCGGCAGGTTCAACCAGCGTCGGGCGGCGGAGCAGCTAGGCCTCACCTACCACCAGTTGCGCGGCTACCTGAAGAAGTACCAGCTGACCGGCCGCGACGGGGAAGCGTAGAACCATCGCCGCTGTTCGCCTCGGACCGCTCAGGCCTGGGCGAATTCATGCGGCCCCGCCGACGGGCACCGGCTCGTCGCCAGCGCCCACCTCTTCGTTGGCGCGAATGCCCAGGAAGGGACGCAGCCTGGCGACCAGCAGGTAGATGGGGCCGGTGTCCACCAACGCGACCAGCAGCTTGAAGACGTAGCCGGAGGCGATGAGGACCAGCAGTTGCGGCCAGATCGCCTCGCCGGCGTCGATGGGCAGCGCCTTTGCCCAGAAGTGGGTGATGAGAATCACGGCCACCGTGTCCACCAGCTGGCTGACCAGCGTGGAGGCGTTGTTGCGCAGCCACAAGTGGCGGCCACGGGTGAGCCACTTCCAGAAGTGGAACAGCTGCACGTCGCACCACTGCGCCGCCAAGTAGGCGATCATGGACGCCGTCACCGCGCCGAAGGCCAGCGCGCGGATCTCGTAGAACACCGGCAGCCGGCCGGCGGCGTCCGGCACCAGGGCGCCGGTGGCCGCGTCCATCGTCTCGAAGCCCGGCAAGGCACCGCCGATCCACAACAGGAACACGATCCACACGTTCAGAACCAGGCCCATCCACACCACTTCCGTGGCCCGTCGGCGACCGTAGAGCTCGCTCAGCAGATCCGTGCAGATGAACGTGACCGGGTACGGCAGCACGCCAACGGCCACCACCATCGGGATTTCCAAGCCGAACACCGAGAACGAGAGATCGACGAAGCGGCTGATGCCGAGGACGTTCAGCAGCGAGAGCGTGCCGAGAAACACGCCGGCGAGCACGAGAAAGACGCGCTGCCGCCGCAGCTTGTAGTCCGCCACGGGCCGTCGCCTTAGCCGTCGGAGCCGCCGTCGAGCAACCATTGCGACGTTCCGGCTGGTTCAAGGAACAGTGCGGATACTCGCACACGCATTGTCCGGTTTCAATCGCATCCAGGAACCTTAGCCAGTGCGCGTTCGCCATGCTCCGGCCCAGCGCGAACTCCAAAGCGCCAATCTCTCTGTAGGTTTGTCCCAAGCCCCTAAGCGCCAATGTCCACGCCGTGGCGATTGGCAAGTCCGCAAGTTCCGCCGCGGCGTCGACTCCGGTGCCGCCTCCAAAGTGAGGATGCATGAAAGGACATAGGGAATTCCGGCAGTTTCTCTCAAGCCAGAACTTCGGCCTGCTCGCGCAGAATGTCCTTGCCGCTGCCGCCGAAAGGCTTGGCGATTCTCTCTGCGCGAACGGCCGCGGAGTTCCTGCCGACAAAGCGCTTGGCGATGTCCTTTGGACTGCGAACGTGCGGATTGCTTTCGATGTGTTCGCGTATCTCGCCATTTGGAGTTGCGCCAGTCGCGTTGCTGCGCCAAAGTTCCACAAGCGGCAATCGCAGCCCTAAGCTCGTCTCTGCGAATCCTGCCGCTGGGAACTTCGATTGACGCCATTTTTTCTCGCCAGTTTCTTTTCTTCGCCGCAGCCTGGCGCCGCGAAAAACCTGCCGGTCTTGGCGACGATTCAAGCCGGCCGCGCACCTTTTTTCAAGCGTTCAGACTTCGGCAGAAACTCGCCGCTAGATAGGAAAAGCCCGCCGCGGCGTCGAAAAAACTTCGTTGTCTCCGCGGCGAGCGTCGGGTTTGGTTCCCAATCGTTGCGGGCAAGGCTTGCGTCGGTTGGAAACCGCGCTGCCAGTGTGCCTTGAGAGCGCCCTGGGTGGCACTGGCGAAGCGAGCGCTTTCGACTCTAGGCGTCTTGCCTGCAACGCTGGTTCTTCGACGGAACCTAGCAGACGGGTTTGTTCGACGAAGGCTCGGTCGAGGTGGGCATCCGGTAGAGCTGGCCATCGGGACAGCCAGATGGCTGTCCAGAAGTTTCCCATTGGCTAGTACCGCCGTCTCTCGGCCCGCTCCGAGTGGCGCCACGAGCGTTGAGCATCGTTAGCCGCGGCGGTTTCCAAACCGCCGCGGCTTTCGTCGTCGTTTGCTCCGCCATCGTTGAACCTCCCGGCAGTTCCCTACTTGAGTTTCGTAATCCGCACCGCGCCGGTGTAGCTGGCGATGGAACTGGCACTGGCCCTCTCCGTTGCCGTTAGGCTTGTGTCCTCGCTGAACTTCAAGCCGGGCGGCCACTTGTGGGCCAGCCTGAACCGCGTAGGCGCGGCGTAGGTGTAGATACCGTAGCCATCCTCCAGCCTCGTGCGATTGTTGAACGGATGCAACCGCACCGAGGGGCAGGCACTAATGCGCCGTTGACCATTGTTGCCGCTCTGCAGAAAACGCCGAGAGAGCTCGCTTTGGCAGATCGCGTTGTCGCCATAGGGCTGTTGCAACTCGAACAGATAGGTGCCGGCCGGCAGATTCCTGTCCGTGAACTGTCCATCGGCTGCAACCGTGCCGGCGGGAAAGCCGGGAATAGTGCTGTTGCCCACAAGGTAATGACGCGGGAGGTCCGCGTGCAGATTCTCGCTGGCTACCCCGTTCGAGCCCGACCACCAATACGGAACCGACATTACTACTGCCATCTGTGGCGCGAACTTGCCGACAATGGTTGTGTGGTTGGCAGAGACAGTGCTAGAGAGTGTGCGTACTTCGGTTGCGAGAGCGCCTAGCTCTGTCCGCAGAGTGCCCACCGTGCTTGTGAGACTGCCAAGCCTGGTTCCCAGACTGTCAACCTTGCTGCCGAGCTCAGCCATCGTCGGCTGTTTGTTGCCGTCCGCGTCGTTGTCGCCCTGCCCTTCCGCGGCCAGTGCGAAAGGTGCGAGCGCTGCCAAAGCCACCGCTAGGATGGCGAGCATGATGTTTTTCATTCGTCTGTCTCCGTGCGTTCCCAAGTTCCAATCCGGCCAGTGGCCGGGCCGTGCTTGACTCAAGAACACACTATGTCCTTCCTGCCTATTGGGCCGTTGCTTGCGCGACCACGACGGAGCAACCCGCAATGGTCTCGCCAACCTTTGTTCGGCAGGTGCCCCGGCCCCAGCCGAAGGCTCGAATCCTCCGTCGCGAAACGCGGCTATCCAACCACGGGGGGGGGGGGGTCAACCCTTGTGGCGAAGAAAATCGAACTTTCTGAACTTTCCTTCTGCAATCAATGGCTTGCGAGCGTCTTGCGACCGGAGAGCGCCCTGGACGCTGCCGGCAGCCTGGACGCCTTCCGGTGCGCCATTGGCAGCTGCGTCGTTGATCGCGCGGGGCTTTGCGCGGCCAAGACGCCCTGGAACGCGCCCAGAGGCCTGTGGGCAGAGTCGAGTTCCGGCAGTGCGTTTGGCCACGCTCGGCAGGAACTGCGCCCACAGTGCGCCTCGTGGCTACGATCGAACGTGCGAAGCGCCAAGACGCCTTCCGGCAGCCAATGTTAGGACAATACGTTATGACAAGACGCCGCGCCTTCGGGAAAACCTTGCTAGATCAAGGACTTGCGGCGACCAGATGGCGGACCACGCATCAACGTTCCACTTGGCCCAGGTTGGCGTGGATCACGCTGCCGTTGATCACCGGCGCGGTAGCGGCCCACAGCAAGGTCGCGGCGATCTCCTCCGGCCGGATCAGCCGCCCGAAGGCGGATATGCCCTCGACGGCCGCCATCGCCTCGGGCGGCACGTGGGCGCGCAGCATCTCGGTGTCCGTGAAGCCGGGACAGATGCAGGCGGTGTGGATGCCGGTGCCGGCGAGGTCCTGGCAACAGGCCCGCATCATGCCCACCTGGGCATGCTTGCTCACCGCGTACGAGAAGCTGCCCGGCACCGCCTTTTCGGCAAGGGTGGAGCCCACGAACAGCACGGCGTCCCCGACGCCCATGTGGGGGAGCGCCATGCGGTTCAGCGCTTGAACGGCCACTACGTTGACCTCCAGCACTTCCCGCAGCTGGTCGCCAGCGGTGTCCCTGGCGGTGTCGCTGCGAAGGTCCGCGGCGTTGTGGACCAGCACCGCGCGCTCCGCCGCCTTCAGCAGCGGCACCAGGGCCTCGGCGGCGGCTTGCACGGCCGATGGCGACGCCAGATCGCACTCGATGTGGGTTGCCGCCGGCTCCGGGCACGGGCGCCGCGACAGCGTCGCCACCTTGTAGCCGGCCGCCAGGAACGCCTGCGCCGTGGCCAGGCCGATGCCGGCGCTGCCGCCGGTGACCACGGCCAGCTTCACGGCGCCTGCCAGGTGGCCCGGGCCCACTGCCCGGGGCCGGAAGAGACGCGCAGCTGCAGCGTCTCTATCGGCAGCTCGGCGAAGCCCTCCGTGGCCGTCAGCTGCGCCAGCAGCCAGTGCGCCAGTTCTTCGACCGTGACGTTGCGCACCGGCAGGAGCTTCACGTCCCTAGGCAGGAAGTGCAGCCGTTCGTCGCCGAAGGCCACATGGCAGCCGTCGGCTTCGGCGGCGACCTGGAGATGCGGCGAACAGGTGGGCAGCAGCACCGCTTCGTCCAGTTCGGCGCACAGCGCCCGCAGCCGGGACTTCAAGCGGTTGTAGTCGAAGCACATGCCGCCGGCGTCGATGGGGCCGGTGGCCGTCGCCGCAACGTAGAAGTCGTGACCGTGCAGGTTCTCGCGCCGGGCAGCGGAGAACACCGTGAAGTGGGCGGCGGAGAAGTGCATGTCCTCCTTGGCGATGTCGATGGTGGCCCGCCGCACCGCGGCCGCGTCTTCGATGGCGGCGTCGGTGCCGGCAAGGCGCGTCACGGGCACAGCGCGTCGGCCAGCTCGGCGAGGGAGTCGAAGGCGAAGGTGGGTGTCGCGGCGGCGGGCCTCGCGGCGTTGCGGTGCCGCTTGATCCAGGCCGTGTCCAGGCCCAGCGCCGTGGCCGGGGCGATGTCGTGATACAGGCTTTGCGCGACATGCAGCACCCGGGCGCGCTCGCCCACCTTGGCCCGGGCCGCGGCGAACATGCGCGCATCCGGCTTGTAGGCACCGACGTCCTCGGCGGTCACCACATGGGCGAAGGCCACGCCCAACCGCACTTGGCTGCGGGCGAACAAGGCGTTGTCGATGTTCGAGACCACCACCAGAGCGTAGCGTTCCGCCAGCCGCGCCAAGGCGCCGCAGGCATCCGGGAACGGCCGCCAGTCGCCGGGGCTGGCGGCGAACGCCTCGAGGGCCTCGTCGCTGGGCGTGAAGCCGAGCCGGCTGCCAAGTCGCCGCAGCACCTCGCGCAGCACGTGGCGGTAGGCGCGGCCATCCACCTGCGCCTCGGGCTCCGTGGCGGCGAAGAACTCCAGCAGGAAGTCGTCGATCACGTGGGCGTCGTGTTCGAGCAGGAGGGGCTGCAGGAAGTCCACCAAGCCCCCGCCCCAGTCGATCAGGGTGCCGTAGCAGTCGAAGGTGAGCGTGTCGTAGGCGTCGGGGTCGGGCGCCGCCATGTCAGTCCACCTGAATGCGATCGAGAATCAGGCCGAAGAACTGGCGGCTGGCGTCCTCGAACAGCCAGCCCAAGTGGACGTCGCAGTTGCCGCACACGGCGAGGCGCCAGCTGAAGCCCTCGAACCAGCTGTCCGCCGCCTGCCGCTCGCCGCTGATGGCGCAGCCCGGCGCCTCCCGGTGGCAGCCGAAGCGATGCACGAAGCCGTAGGGGTTGGTGCAGGTGTGCGCGAAAGCGCCGCGCACTTCGATGCGATCCGCAACGTGGCCGATGACGTGGGAACACGCCGCGCAGAACAGCAGCCCTTCCTTCGGGCGCTGCTCGTCGTCGACCAGGGTGCGGAGCTTGGGATCCAGCGTCTGCCGGTCCGCCACCGCATCCGCCACGCCGGCCATCGCCCGGGACCGCGGCGGCCCTTGCATCGGCGTCGTCATGCGCTGGCCGAGGCGACGAGCGCCTGCATGTCCGCGGTGGAATCGGCGAGTCTGCGCCCGTCCACGCGCTTGCCGAGCAGCTGCCGGGCGGCCATGAACTCCCGCGGGCAGTTCACCGCCTCCGCCGCCGCCAGCCGCCCCCGCCGCAGGTAGAAGGTGGCGAAGCGGCGCTCGGCGGGATTCCCTCGCACCACGGCTTCGTCCTGGGCCTCGGGAAAGCCCGCCATCTGCAGCTTCAAGTCGTACTGGTCGGACCAGAACCACGGCACCGCGGCGTAGGTCCTCCTAGCGCCGGCCATGTTGGCCGCCGCGACCCGGGACTGCTCCATCGCGTTCGGCACGGACTCCAAGCGCAGCCGCCGGCCGAGAATCGGATTCGGATGGTTGGTGCAGTCGCCGGCGGCATAGATGTTCGGATCGCTGGTACGGGCGTGTTCGTCCACCACGATGCCGTCGTCGCAGGCAAGGCCGGCCGTGGCGGCCAGTTCCACGTTGGGCGCCACGCCCACCCCCACCACGGCGACGTCCGCCGCTACCCGTTCGCCGTTGGCGCACTCGACGGCCGTCAGCCGCCCGCCGGCGCCGTCGAACGCCACCACTTCGGCACCAGTGCGCACTGCCACCCCCCGCTGCCGGTGCGTCCGCTCGTAGAACGCGGACATCGCCGGCGTGGCCACGCGCTTGAGCAGCCGCGCTTCCATCTCCAGCACCGTAACCGAAAGGCCCATTGACGCCGCCACCGCCGCCACCTCCAAGCCGATGTAGCCGCCGCCGACGACGGCCAGCCGGCCGCCTGGCTCGAGCTCGGCTTTGATGGCCGCCGCATCGGCCACCGTGCGCAGGGAGTGTACGCCCGGCAGCCCCGCGCCCGGCACGTCCAGCGTTCGGGCCCGGGCGCCGGTGGCGAGCAGCAGCCGCTGGTAGCGCACCGTGGCACCGTCTTCGCAGAGCACCGTTCGCGCCGCCGCATCGATGCCGGCCACCCTGGCGCCGGAGCGCACGTCAATGTCGCGGTCCTGGTAGAAGGCCGCCGGCCGCAGGCGTACGCGTTCGAGATCCCACTCGCCGGCGAGGTACTGCTTGGAGAGCGGCGGGCGCTGGTAGGGCAGGTGCGGCTCCTCGGCGAGCAGCAGCACGGGGCCGGCGTAGCCGTCCTGGCGCAGGCTCGCCGCCGCTTGGCCGCCGGCGTGGCCGCCGCCGACGATGACGACGGCCATGGCCCTAGACCGATCGCTCGCAGGCACAACCTGCGACGGATGGCACGCCGACAGGGTCCGGCACCGGCGACGTCTAGCGCTTCTTGCCCGGCATGGGCATCGGAAAGGGGGTGACGTTGCTGCCGGCCCCCTCGGTGATCTTGGCGGTGCCTTCCTTCTCCACCTCGTCGATGCGGATGATGGCGTGCATCGGCACGAAGCTGCGCTGCACGCTCTCGAACTCGGTGCGCAGCTTGTCTTCGCCGGGGTCGATCACCATCTGCGACTTCTCGCCGAAGATGTAGTCCTCGATCTCCACGAAGCCGTACAGATCGCTCTGGTAGATGGAGTGGGCGTACACCTCGTAGATCTGCCCGTGGCTGTGGAAGTAGACGCGGTAGATGTGGGACTTGTCGTCGGCCATCGGCTGATGCGGCTCGTGTTTGGCGCGATTGTAGTCCCGTTTGTCGCCCGCTCGCATGGGATTCGCGGCGGGCGGCGAGCTCCCCGGGTGCGACAGATTCTTAGTAAGTGAACGCTCAGTCGGTCGGCAACCGCTTGGCGCAGGCGGCACGACGCACTGAATGCCTTTGCCGAAGATTGTCGTACACCCGCTCCCGGACTCCCGCGCCCGCCGTGCGCGAAGGCGCATAATGGCCTTGCCTCACGAGCTGAACGCAAGGCGCATGGACTATCGCCACCTCGACATCGACGCGCCAGCGCCGGGCGTGCTGCGCTGCACCATGAGCAATCCCCCGAGCCACACGCTGGTGGCGGCGGAAGTGGAGGAGCTGGGCGCCTTCGTAGCCGCGGCCCAGGACCGCGAGGACGTTCGCGTCGTGCTCTTCACCGGCGGCGGCGAGGGCGTCTTCATCCGCCACTACGAGGTGGGCGAACTGGCCGTGGCGAGCGAACGGCGACAGGCGGCCGGTGCGCCGTCCCGCACACGGGCGGCGGGCGGGGCGCTGCATCCCTTGAACCGCTTGACGCTGGCCATGCAGCAAGCGCCGTTCGTCACCATCGCGGCGATGAACGGCAACGCCGCTGGCGGCGGCTTGGAATTCGCCCTCGGCTGCGATTTCCGCTTGCTGGCGGATGGCGACTACCGCGTCGGCTTGCCGGAAACCGGCGTCGGCATCATCCCCGGCGCTGGCGGCACGGTGCGTTTCGCGCGGCTGCTGGGCGTCGCCCGGGCGCTGGAATCTGGTGCTGCATGGCACTTTGCTGGCGCCGTCGCAAGCGCATCGCTTGGGCCTGGTGCATGGTCTCCTGCCCGACGGCGAGTTCGCCGCCGGCGCCCTCGACTACGCCCGCCGCCTCGCGGGGCGGGCGCCAGTCGCGCTCGCCGCGGCCAAGGAGGCCATCTACCGCGGCGCGGAGGCGGGCTTGGAGGCGGGGCTCGGGATCGAGCAGGATCTGTTCGGCCGCTGCATGGCCAGCCGCGACGCAGCCGTCGCCCTGCGCCGCGTGGCGCAAGGCGCCGCGGGTGGCGGCGACGCACCCGAGTGGCAGGGCCGCTGAGCGCGCATCGCAGCCGTATCGGCAAGAGGCAGAGGCAAGAGGCAGAGGCAAGAGGAGGAGGAACTCGGCAATGACCGACTCGACCGACCAAGGACGCGCCGGCCTGTGGGCCAAGTTCGTGCTCTACATCGGGCTGATCGGCTTTTTGGCCTTGCCGATCGGCGCCTTGGGGAGCCGCCTGGGCCTGTGGTCGTTCGGGACCGGCTTCCAGGTGCTGTTCGGCGCCTGTCTGCTGGCGGTTATCGCCCTGGTGCTCGGCGTCGCGGCCCTCGTTCGCGCCCGGCTGCGCCAGCGCACCGGGGACCGGCTGCCGGCCGCCGTGGGAGCGCTGGCGGGCGTGTTCGTGCTGGCATGGATGGGTTCGCAGTACATCGCCGCGACGTCCCTGCCGTCCATCCACGACATCTCCACCGACCGCGCCGACCCGCCAGCCTTCGACGCCGTGCTGGCGCTGCGCGGCCCCGGGTCGAATCCGCTGGACTACGATGCCGCGGATGCCGCTTCCCAAGCAGCTGGCTATCCGGACCTCGCCGGTCTCGAGACATCGCTGGCGCCGGCCGCAGCCCTGGCCCGGGCCGCCGCCACCGCGCAAGCAATGGGCTGGGAGGTCGTCAAGGCGGATGCGGCGGCCGAAACCGGGCAGGGCACCGTCGAGGCGACGGACACCACCTTCTGGTTCGGATTCAAGGACGACGTCGCGATTCGGGTACGCGCCGAGGCCGGCGGTTCGAAGGTGGACGTGCGCTCCGTCTCTCGCGTGGGCCTTAGCGACTTGGGTGCGAATGCGGCGCGGATTCGGGCGTTTCTGGCGCGGTTCGAGGACGCAGATGCTTAAGGCTCCGTACCGCATGATTCTGGCTGCGGCTTGGCGAAGGGCCGTCAGAACTTGAGCAGACTCGCCTCCAGCGCCGCCAGATCCACCACCCCCACCGCGTTGTAGCCCCGCATGTGCCCGGCGCACTCGCCGGGGTTGAACACCAGCCCGCTGCCCAGCCGCTCGCAGCGATGGAAGTGGGTGTGGCCGTGCAGCGCCAGGTCGTAGCCGCCGGGCGCCGGCAGATCCCGGGGATCGTGGACGACGACGAGGCGGCGGCCAGCCCAGCGCAGTTCCAGCGGCGGTTCCGCCAAGGCGAAGCCGTGCGCCATCGCGCTTTTCAAGAGGCTCTCGCGTTCCACGTCGTTGTTGCCGAACACGCCGGCGAGAGGCGCGTCCAAGGCGGCGAAGACGTCCAAGGTGGCACCCTTGGTGATGTCTCCGGTGTGGACCACCCGACAGACCCCGGCGTCGTTGAAGAGCCGGACGATTTCGCGCACGTTGGCGAGGTTGTCGTGGGTGTCGCCGACGACGCCGATCCTCAAGACTCCGCCCCCCGTATCCGGGCGTGCGCGGCGATTTCGCGCACGTTGGCGAGGTTGTCGTGGGTGTCGCCGACGACGCCGATCCTCACGGTGCGTCCGCACGAGATTGATCGAGGAAGCGGCGGCCCGTCGTCGCTTCCTCGGGCCGAAGACGCCTTAGTGTGCCGCTTCCAGAACAACGTGCGTTCCAGTGGGACGGGTTTCGTCGCGGGGCCGTGACACCGGCGGCCTTGCGGGGCGGCACATCCTCAAGCAGCACGTGCCGAGGCGACGACAGACGGAACGCGCCACTGCCACGTCGATTCGGAATCGAACCACTAGGCCGTCTTCTCCAGAATGTGGATGCCGCAGGCGCTGCCGAGGCCGATCACGTGGGTCAGCCCGATGCGGGCGCCCTCCACTTGCCGGCTGCCGGCCTCGCCCCGCAGATGGGTGGAGACCTCGTAGATGTTGGCGATGCCGGTGGCGCCCAGGGGGTGCCCCTTGGAGAGCAGCCCGCCGGAGACGTTCACCGGAATGCGCCCGCCCAGGGCCACTTCGCCGTCGTCGATCAGCCGGCCGGCGCCGCCGTCCCCGCACAGGCCGAGGTTCTCGTAGTGCAGGATCTCGGCGGTGGCGAAGCAGTCGTGCAGTTCCACCAGGTCCACGTCGTCCGGACCGAGGCCGGCCATCTCGTAGGCGGCGGACGCGGCCTTGCGGGTGCAGGTGTTCACGTCCGGCATCACCAGATCGCGCTCCTGCCACGGGTCCGAGGTGAGCACCGAGGCGCGCACCTTGACGGCCCGTTCCATCAGGCCCAGCTCCCGGGCCTTCCGCTCCGATGCGATCACCGCCGCGGCGGCGCCGTCGACGTTCACGGAACACATGAGCTTGGTGTTCGGGTAGGAGATCATCTCGGCGTTCATCACCGTCTCGAGGGGCGTCTCGATCTGGTACATCGCCTTGGGATTCATGGTGGAGTGGTGGTGGTTCTTCACGGACACCTTGGCGAACTGTTCGAAGGTGGTGCCGTGGGCGCGGCTGTGTTCCATGCCCGCCTCCGCGAACACCGATGGCATGGTGCCGGAACCGAGCAGCCCCTCCTTGGAGATGCCCTTGCCGCCGCCAGCGCCGCCGAGCAGCCCCTTGCCCATCTGCTCCACGCCCACCGCGAGCACCAGGTCGTGGAGTTCCGCCTTCACCGCCGTCCACGCCTCCCGGAAGGCGGTGGCGCCGGTGGCGCAGGCGTTGGAGACGTTCACCACCGGAATGCCGGTCTGCCCGATCTCCTGCAGGATGCGCTGGCCCACCATGCCGCTCGCCTGGCCGAGATTGCCGCAGTAGAGGGCCTGCATGTCCTGGATGGCGAGGCCGCAGTCGTCCAGCGCCAGCAGCGCCGCTTCGGCGCCGATTTGCGGGACCGTCTTGTCCGGAAACCGTCCGAACTTGATCATGTCTACGCCAACGACGTATGCGTCTGTCATGGAAGTGCTCCTGGCCGGCGCCCGGGCCGGCGTAGCTGGTTGAGGCGTGCGTTCGCTACGATGGGCTCGAAGCGGGTTGGAAGAAGTAGGCGAGGTAGGCGTTGCCGTCCGCGTCCTTGCGCCCCAGGGCGTCGCCGTACACCACCTCCACCGGCATGCCGAAGGGGATCTCGGCGGGGTCCGGCACCACGTTGATCAGGTTGCCCTTCACCGTGCCGCCGCCGTCGAGGTCCACGATGGCGGAGACGTAGGGCACGCCGATGCCGGGAAACGAGCGATGCACGATGCAGTAGGAGTAGAGCTCGCCGCGGTCGGCCAGCTGCATGGCGCTCATCCGATCCCGTGCGCCGCACTTGGAGCAGATGCTCCGTTCGCCGAGAAACACGGCACCGCAGGCGCCGCACCGGGACCCTTGTAGGTAGGGCTCGCCTTCCTCCGGCACCTTCAGGTAGCTCACCGCAGACAACGGCCTGTTCGACACCGCAGCCCCGACGTCGTCCCAAACTGCGGCCAAGCATGGACCGTTGCTGCGCGGTCGTCAACGGCTGGCGCGGGCCGCCCCGCCGCAGCGGCCACATGCTTAAAGACGCCAGCGCCGGAGGATCCGGCGGTTGGGCGGTGCCGAGGTCAGGTGACCGGGTAAGGGGCCGGCTCGCCGGAGGTCGGCATGCGGTAGCCCACCGTGGGGCCGCTCTGGGGCACTGGCCGGCTGCCCTCCCAAGTCGTCGGGTGAACGTGCGCGCCCGTGTTGTCGGTGGAGCTGAGGGCCAGACGGGCGATGCGCGGCGGCGACCATGGGGGCAGCCCGCCCGGTTCGCCGTCTACTTGCATGGGGGGGGGGGGGGGGGGGGGGGGGGGGATATGGCTTCGGCACTTCGCGTTCTCCGCATCTACCGCATGGGAGGGACCTTACCTTAGTGCGCCGCTGGCGGTCAAGTCCTGCATGCCGTCCCACTCGCTCCAGTGGTCGCAGAGCTTGTCGATGGCCACCTGCCAAGGGTCGTAGCCGTCGGCATAGTCCAGGAACTCGCCGTTCCAGCCGCGGTCCGGGTGGTCGCTGTCCCCTAGCACCCGGGCGCCGCCTGGCCGCTGCCGGCGCATCCGAAAGTACACGTTCATGCGCGGTTCGGCACCGCGTTCATTGCGCGTGCCGCAGTGCGGGATGGCGTGCAGGGTGATCACCGCATCCCCCTCGTCGAGCAGAATCGGCGTCGGTTGCAGCCACCGCGTGCCGTCCGGCGTTGTCGTTGCGCCTTCGGCGAAGCGCGCCCGAACCGCCTCTGGCAGCACGTTGAGGGCGACGCCCGATTCGCCGACCGGCGCCAGCCGCGGCCAGCCCGGGCCCTCGGGGCCCACCACCTGCCCTTGGGCCCGCTGCATTCGGAAGAACTCCTGCACCGCGTGGTGGGCGCCCTTGAGCACCGCGAGGTTGCCCCGCCCGAATTCCGTCTGATCGTTCAATGCGACGCCCACGAAAGCGGTGAAGCTGCCCAAGGCCAGGCGGCAGGCAGGGTCCTGGAACAGCGGCGTGTTGTTGGCGCCGCGGGCGCGGGCGTCGCCGGCACCGAAATGCTCGGTGCGCGGCGACCGCCAGCTGTCGACTTCGTTGGCATTGCGCGGCAGCCGCCCCGCCCACTGGCCGTCCAGATGCGGCACGAAGCCGAAGTTCGGCAGCTGGTTGCTCGGCACGCCGTGGATGCCCACCTCGGCGCTCGGCTCCTGCGGGTAGAGCACCATCGGCATGGCCCGCTGCGGTGGATCGAAAGGGCCCATGGTGTTCCGCAACACCGCGCCGAGCGTCGTGTCGTTGAGCAGCGCCGGGAACTCCGGGGACGAGGCGAGCTCGTCGTAGTACTTGAACAGGTGGCCTTCGCGCCCGGCGATGATGTTGATGCGGCGCTTCGCCTGCCAGACGAGCGCTTCCGGCACCACGCCCTTGAGGACGACGAAGCCGTCCCGGTAGAAGCTCCGCTTCTGCGCCGGCGTGAGTTCGCCCGCCGTCGACTGCGCTGCCGCCATGCATTGATCCGTGCCGCGATGTCGCCGCCTAGTCTAAAGCAGTGCCGTGCCGCCCACTCCACGCGGACCAGCGCACCACTCGCCCATGCCAACTCGGAATCGAACCACTAGTGGTCCGTTGCGAATTGACGTGGCAAATGGCAAACCGCCCCGGCGTCGCTTCGGCATGTCCAGGACGAGGATGTGCCGCCCCGCAGCACGACGTGCGCTTGTTCCCGCGACGGGGCTGGCGCCGTCGAGACGCATATTGATTCGGAAGCGGTACGCTAGAATCTTGCCTGCCACGCGAACAGCCTTGGGAACCGCCCCATGCACGTCGCCGCCGACTTCGCCGCCGCGGTGGGCAACACCCCGTTGATCCGGCTGAACCGCCTGTCGGAGGAGACCGGCTGCGAGATTCTCGGCAAGGCCGAGTTCCTGAACCCCGGCGGCTCGGTAAAGGACCGGGCCGCGCTGTGGATCATCCGCGGGCACGAGCGCAGCGGCGCCCTGGCCCCGGGCGGCACGGTCGTGGAAGGCACCGCCGGCAACACCGGCATCGGCCTCGCCCACATCTGCAACGCCCGCGGCTATCCGTGCGTCATCTACATGCCGGACAACCAGTCCCAGGAGAAGGTGGACATCCTGCGCACGCTGGGGGCCGAGGTGCGCGTGGTGCCCACCGTGCCCTACCGCGACGAGGCGAACTACCAGAAGCAGGCCGGCCGCTTCGCCGCCAGCCTCGACGGCGCGGTGTGGGCCAACCAGTTCGACAACACCGCCAACCGGCTGGCGCACTACCAATCCACCGGACCCGAGATCTGGCGGCAAACCGGCGGCCGGGTGGACGCCTTCGTTTCCGCGGTGGGCACCGGCGGCACCCTGGCCGGTGTGGCGCAGTTCCTGAAGGAGCGCAACGCCAAGGTGCGAACGGTGCTGGCGGACTGCATGGGCAGCGCCCTCTACAGCTACGTGACCACCGGCGAGGCGGCGATGAGCGAAGGCCCGTCGATCACCGAGGGCATCGGCAACAGCCGGGTTACGGACAACCTCGCCGGCGCACCGGTGGACGATGCCGTGCAGGTGACGGACCAGCAGATGGTGACGTGCGTGTACCGGCTGCTGCGAGAGGAAGGCTGGTTCTTCGGTTCCAGCACCGGCATCAACCTGGAAGCCGCGGCGGCGGTGGCGCGCCAGCTGGGCCCCGGCCACACGGTGGTGACCGTGCTGTGCGACGGCGGCGGCAGATACCAGTCGCGCCTGTTCAATCGCGCCTGGCTCGAGGCCCATGGCCTCTCGGCCGACTAGGCGCCCGATGCGGCGTCCGGCGTTGGCAGGCTGCCGCGCCGCTCGACGCCTGGCCGCCGCCGCGTTCTTGGCGCTGGCGGCTGCGGCGCCGGCCAAGGCCGCGGACGTGTGGGTGGTGGAGCTCGACGGCGCGATCGGCCCCGCCTCCGCGGACTACTTCGTCCGTACCCTGGGCCGGGCCGCCGATGCGAACGTCGAACTCCTGGTGCTCCGCCTCGACACCCCCGGCGGCCTCGACAAGTCCATGCGCGACATGATCAAGGAGATCCTGGCGTCGCCGGTGCCGGTAGCCACCTACGTCGCGCCGAACGGCTCCCGCGCCGCCAGCGCCGGCACCTACATCATGTACGCCAGCCACGTTGCCGCCATGGCGCCAGCCACGAACATCGGCTCCTCCACGCCGGTGAGCATCGGCGGTGGCGGTTCGCCGTTGCCGCTGCCGTTCGGCGGCGACGAAGACGACACCCCCGCCGAGAGCGAAGACGCCAGCGAAGCAGGCGAGGATGACGAGGATGGCGAGGACGAAAAGACCCCGAAAGGGGCGCCGCAGCAGCCGGGGGACGCCATGGAACGCAAGGTGCTGAACGACTCCGTGGCCTACATCAAGGGCCTGGCGGAGCTGCGCGGGCGCAACGCCGAATGGGCCGAAGCCACGGTGCGGGAAGCCGCCAACCTGACCGCCAGCGAAGCCCTCGCCATGAACGTGATCGATCTCGTGGCCGAAGACATCGCGGCCCTGCTGGCGGCCGTGGACGGCCGCACCGTCAACGCCGCCGGCGTGGACGTGGTGCTGGACACCAGCGAGCCGAACATCGAGTACGTGGCACCGGACTGGCGCTACGAACTGCTCGGCGTCATCACCGATCCGAACGTCGCCTACATCCTGCTGATGATCGGCATCTACGGCCTGATCCTGGAGTTCTACAGCCCCGGCATCGGCGTCGGCGCCGTGGTGGGCGTGATCTGCCTGCTGCTCGGCGCTTTCGCGCTGCAGATGCTGCCGATCAACTACGCCGGCCTGGCGCTGATCGTCGTGGGCATCGGCCTGCTGGCCGCGGAGGCGTTCTCGCCGAGCTTCGGCATCTTCGGCGTCGGCGGAGTGGTAGCCTTCGTGATCGGTTCGATCATCCTCATGGATACGGACCTGCCGGGCTATCAGATCTCCTGGCCCCTCATCGCCGCGGCGGCGGTGCTGTCGGCGGGCGTCGGGGTGTTCGCGTTGGGCGCCGCGGTGCGAGCCCGGCGGATGCGCGGCGCCACCGGCAAGGAGAGCATGGTAGGCGGGCGCGGCGTGGTGGTGGACGGGTTCGCCACGGATGCGCCGGCCTTGGACGAGGGGCATGTGCGCGCCTTCGGCGAGGTGTGGCAGGCGCGCAGGACGCGGGGCGCCGAGGCGACGGAGCTCGGCAAGGGCAGCCGAGTGCGCATCGCCGACGTGGACGGGCTGCTGTTGTTGGTGGAACCGGAGGAGGACCGCCCATGATCTTCATCAGTGTCATCGCCGTCGCCATCCTGGCGCTGCTGGCCAGCGCGTTTCGGGTGCTGCGGGAGTACGAACGGGCGGTGGTGTTCCTGCTCGGGCGCTTCCAGAGCGTCAAGGGCCCCGGCCTCATCATCATCATTCCGCTGCTGCAGCAGATGGTGCGGGTGGATCTGCGCACCATCGTCATGGACGTGCCCACCCAGGACCTCATCACCCGGGACAACGTCTCGGTGAAGGTGAACGCGGTGCTGTACTTCAAGGTGCTGGACCCGGACCGCGCCGTGCTGAACGTCGAGAACTACATGGAGGCCGTCGGCCAGCTGGCCCAGACCACGCTGCGCTCGGTGCTGGGCCAGCACGAGCTGGACCAGCTGCTTGCGGAGCGGGAACAGCTGAACCTGAACATCCAGACCATCCTCGACCAGCAGACGGACCAGTGGGGCATCAAGGTGGCCAGCGTCGAGATCAAGCACGTGGACATCGACGAGAGCATGATCCGCGCCATCGCCAAGCAAGCCGAAGCGGAACGGGAACGCCGCGCCAAGATCATCCACGCCGACGGCGAGTTCGAGGCATCGACGCGGCTGGTGGAAGCGGCCTCGCAGCTCGCCAGCGAACCAGGCTCCATGCAGCTGCGCTACCTGCAAACGCTGACCGAGATCGCCGGCGAGAAGTCCTCCACCATCGTCTTCCCGCTGCCGGTGAACGTGATGGAGTCCGTGCAGCGGCTGATGAGCGGCGGCGGCGAGCGCCGGCCGGAGGACAGCGAACAACCGGCCTGAACGGTCGTCGGCGCTTGCGGCGGCGAGCCAAGCTGGAGACGCCGGACAAGAAGCTCGCGCCCGCAGCGGGGGTTGAAGGGTCGCCGCAAGCGAACTCGCGTGACCTGCCGGGCGCGAAGCTACTAGCGCCCGTCGCCCCTGCCCAGCCGCTCCGCCAAGGCCCGTATGTCTCCCGGGCCGATGCCGCAGCAGCCGCCGAGGATGGTGGCGCCTTGCGCCACGCAGCGCTCCATCGCGGCGACGTAGAGGTGCCGGGGCAGATCTTCCCGCAGGCCGGTGGCGAGGTTGTTGTCCAGCGCCCAGCCCTCGGGTACGCGGTTCAGGCGGTTCGGATAGCAGCCGATGGGCTTGTCCGTCAGCGGCCGCAGTTCGGCCAGGCCCGCTTCGATGGCTTCCGGATGGGTGCAGTTGAACAGGAACGCATCCACTTCGATGCCGTCCAAGGCGCGAACGGCGGTGGCGATGGATTCGCCGCTGCGCAGCCCCGCGCCCGGGGTCTCGTCGAGAGTCCAGGAAACGTATACCGGCTTGCCGCCGCCGAGGGCCCGGGCCTGCCCGGCGGCGTTTGCGGCTTCTGTCGCGGAGGACATGGTCTCGCACAGCCACACGTCCACGTGCGCCGCCATTGCCCGCACCAGCGTCGCGTAGATCGGCAGCGCCTCGGCGGCTGGCGGCACCAGATCGGCCCGGTAGCTCTCCTCCAGCGGCGGCAGCGCACCGGCAACCCGCACCGGCCGCGGGCTGGCATCCGCCGCTTCCCGCGCCAGCTGCGCGGCCTGCTGCGCCAGCTGCGGGTAGCGAGCCGCCATGTCGGCCTTGGCGAGGTAGCTGGGGATCGTCGAGTAGGTGTTGGTGGTGACGAGGTCCGCGCCGGCGTCGATGTACTCGCGGTGCAGGCGCCGGACCAGGTCCGGATGGTCGATCAGCGCCAGCGCGGACCAAAGGCCATGCTTGGCGTCGGGAAGGTGGCGTTGGATCTCGCCGCCCATGCCGCCGTCGAGGATGATGGTATTCATTCGAGCGCTCCTTCGGTTGCCCTTTCCGGTGGCGATGCAGCCGTCACCAGCGCATCCTCACCTTGACGCCGCGCCGGTGCAGGTACTCCTTGAGGCCGGAGACAGTGTAGTGGCCGTAATGCACCATCGACGCCACCAGAGCGGCGTCCGCCTTGCCGTCGGTCAGCACATCGTAGAGGTGTTCGGGCCTGCCAGCGCCGCCGGACGCGATCACCGGAATGCGCACGGCTTCGCTGAGCATCCGCGTGAGTTCGAGCTCGTAGCCGGCGCGGGTGCCGTCCGCGTCAATGGCGTTCACCACCAGTTCGCCGGCGCCCAGCCGCTCCCCCTCGAGGGCCCAGGCCAAGGCGTCGATGCCCATCGGCCGACGTCCGCCGTCGATCACCATCTCGTAGCCCGATGGCAGTTCCAGACCTTGGGCCGCCCGGCGCACGTCCATGGACAGCACCACGTTCTGACCGCCGATGGCGTCCGCGCACTCGGCTATCAGCGCCGGCCGCCGCACCGCCGCGGAGTTGACGTTGATCTTCTCGGCGCCGGCCAGGCGCAGGTCCGTGGCATCGGCCACCGTGGCGATGCCGCCGCCCACGGACAGCGGAATGAACACCTGCGCGGCGACCTTCTCCACCACGTCCAGCAGGATGCCACGTCGTTCGCTGCTCGCGGTGATGTCGTAGAACACCAGCTCGTCCAAGCCGTCCTGGTAGTACGCCCGGGCCTTGGCCACGGGATCGCCGATGTCCTTGGTATCCACGAAGCGGACGCTCTTGGCGAGGCGCCCGTCGCGCACGTCCAGGCAGGCGATCACGCGCTTGCTAAGCATGCCCGTCCCAGGCCAGAAAGCGGGACAGCAGATCGAGGCCTACGCGCCCGCTCTTCTCCGGGTGGAACTGCGTTGCGATCAAGTTCGCGCAGCCCAACGCAGCGCAGAAGGGCCCCTCGTAGGTGGCTTCCGCCAACACGTGGTCCGGCCTTGCCGGCAGCGGCCGATAGGCATGCACGAAGTAGCACTCGTCGCCGGATTGGAGACCGGCCAGCACCGGGTGCGGACGCAGCACGCGCACCGCGTTCCAGCCCATGTGGGGCACCTTGAGGGCGGGGTCGTCGAGCTTGAAACGCCGCACCTCGCCGGGCACCAGGCCCAGGGTTCGCGTGTCGTTCTCCTCCGAACGTTGCAGGCAGATCTGCAATCCCAGACAGATGCCGAGGATCGGCACGCCGGCGTGGAAGGCTGCCACCAGGGCGGCATCCAGCCCCCTCTCCCCGAGGCTGCGCATGGCGCTGCCGGCCGCGCCCACGCCTGGGAAGATGATCCGCTCCGCGGTGCGGAGGCGGTTCGGGTCCCGGCTGATTTCCGCGTCGGCGCCCACCTCCCGGCAGGCCCGCAACACGCTCCTCAGGTTGCCGGCTTCGTAGTCGACAACGACTGCTAGCGCCATGCGGCGAAGGGGAGCTGGGGAGGCCGGCGGGCCCTGTGCGACGACACCGGAGAGGGCCAAGGGGCCAGCATCGCAGGCCCTCGCCGAATCGTGGCGCCTGTGCGGCGGCTGGCCATCTGTCGGCCTGTCAGTACGCCTTCGCGCGGCCGCGCAGCGTGTCGTCCCAGCGCCGGCGGGCGAGGAAGCCGAGCGCGCTAGCGACAGCGGTCGGCGTGCCGATGCGTTGCAGCGTCTCGACGGCGATGGCGGACACGTAGCCGTTCTTGTCGCCGAGCGCAGCCGCGGAGATGCGCTCCACGGCGGCTGCCGCGGCGCCGGCCGTGGCAGCGCACAGCAGCAGTTCGGCGGCGTTCATTCGCACTTGGTCCTCGCCGGTCCAGCCCCGGCCCACCTGCGGGGCCTGCCAATCGGGATTGCTCTCGACCAGCAGCCGTTCCACCTTCGGCAGCGCCGCCGCAAAGCCGGCGCCAATGCCGCCGAGGGCGTCCAGGGCCTGACGCACCACCACCTGCTGCGGGCTGTCCAGCAGCGCCACCAGCGCCGGCACGGCGCTCTTGGCCGCAGCGCCCATCTCGCCAAGGGCGAACGCGGCGTTCACTTGCAGCCAGGGATCCTCGTGCGCCAGCAAGCGCGTGAGCGCCGGCGCCGCCCGCTGGCCGGCGGCGGCGAGGGCGTAGGCGGCGTCCTCCATCACCACGGCCCGCTCCGTCCAGCGGCGCTGCAAGTCCCGCCCGTCGTCCCGAGGCAGCGGCCGGCCATCGGCGTCCGTGGCCAGGCGGCGCTGGTGCCGGCCCTTGCCGGCATGGGACAGCAAGGCGTCTGCCAGCGTCTCCACGCAGCCGCCGGCGGCACGGTGGATCGCTTCCAGGCGCTGCGGCTGATCTGCCGAATCGAATTGCGCGACGAGGCGCCTGGTTGCCGCCGCGTCGATGCCGTTGCCTTCCGGGGGCGCACCGCGCAGCCAGTGCCAGATGCGGCCCCAGGTGGCCGGCAGGTCGAAGGCAGGGATGCAGTCCCGAGGCCGCCGCCAGGCGTCGTCCACGGCGTTCCAGCCCGGCGCCGTGGGCGGGCGGGTGCGGGTGAACACGAACTTCACCATGTAGCGCGTTCGGTCCGTCCGGTTCGGAAAGCCGGCGTGGACCATGTCGAAGTGGAGCAGGTAGAAGGCGCCCGCCGGCACCCGTTCGAGCACCACGCCGTGGGGTTCCACGGGATGCGCGTAGAGGTGGCTGCCGCCCTGCATCCGCGTAGGCCCCATCGCCACCGGCGTCTCGTGGGGAAAGTAGAAGCCGATGAGGAACCGCGGCGTGTGGTGGCGGGCCCGGGCCAAGGGGCTTTGCGCGTCCTGGTGCCAGCCCGAGCCAGCCACGGAGCCTTTGCCCATGCGCGGCGCATCGGCCTCCGGCGGCGGCGCCGGTGCCCCGTTCTCCACCGGCGTACTGCTGTGGACGGCGCGATGGGGATGCAGGCAGTAGCCCGGCCCGGCCAGCGACTCGAGGGCGCCGCGCACCACCGGACACTCGATCACGTCGTGCAGCTTGGGCACCCGCGCCAGGATGTTGTTGCCGTACCAGCCTTCGTTCTCCACGGCGTCCCGCAGCAGGACGTCGATCTCCGCGTGCAGGCTCGGCGACACGTCCGGCGCGAGGCGCAGAAAGCCGTTGGCGACGAAGGTGCGCACCTGCTCGTCCTCGAGCAAACGGGGCGCGCTCATGGGACTGCCGCCGATGCCTGGTCGGCCACGGCCCGGTCGGTCCCGGCGTGGTCGGTCCCGGCGTGGTCAAGAGCGCCGTCCAATGCTCGAAGCAGCGCTGCCTTGGTGGCGGCGTAGGCGGCAGCGGGCAGCATCGCGAGCTCCTCGAGGAACGGCCGCGCCGCACGGCGCAGGTCCGTGCCGGCAGCATACACGCGGTGTACCAGGCCCCGGGCCTCGGCGGTGCGGCCGTCCATCGTCTCGCCCAGGTAGGCGATGGGCGCGACCGCGGATTGGCAGAGCAGCCGCGGCAGCTTGTAGCTCCAGCCCTCGGCGGCCCACAGCGCCCGATGGATGCGCGGATCGCCGTAGTGTACGTCCTCGGTAGCGAGGCGGAAGTCGCAGGAGAGGCTGTAGTCGTAGCCGGAGCCCAGGGCGTGGCCATGCAGCAGCGCCACGGTGGGCTTGGCGCAGTCCCGCAGCGCGGCGGCGGATTCGAGCAGCAGCACCGGCCCGGGGCCCACGTCCAGGTCGACGCGGCGGCCGGCGAGGGGATCGGGGCCGTCGCCACGGCCGGCTGCGCCCAGGTCGTCGCCGGCGCAGAACGCACGGCCGTTGCCGGAGAGCGCAATGGCTCGCACGCTGGGTTCCGCCTCGGCGGCGCGCACGGCGTCTCGGATGCGCGCGTGCTGGTCCTGGTCCAGGGCGTTCAGCTTTTCCGGGCGGTTGAGGATCAGGTGGCGCACGGCCGCTGGACCGTCTTGCGCGCCCTCGACGGGAACGTCCTCGATCACCAGCGCGGCGGGGTCGCTCATCGGGCTGCGCGCGGCTCTGGCGCTAGCGCCCTGTGAACGCCGGCGGCCGGCGTTCGCGCCAGGCGCGCATGCCTTCGGCGCGATCCTCGATGACGTGGGTTTGGCGCACGCCCAGGGAGTGGGTCATGGCGGCCTCGAAACCCATGTCCAGCTGCGGCAGCACTTGCAGCTTGTGGACAGCCCAGGCCCGCGTCGGCAGCTGGGCGATGTCCGCCGCCAGCGCATCGGCTCGCGCCCTGAAGCCGGCGGCTGGCACGACTTCGTGAACCAGGTCGATGCGGCGCGCCTCCGCCGCGGTCAGCACTTCGCCGAGCAGCAGCATCCGCATGGCCTGGGACAGGCCGATCAGTTTCGGCAGCAGGTAGGCGATGCCGGTGGCGGCGGCGCGGCCCTGGCGAATGCGGGTGTCGCCGATGGTGGCGCTGGCGGAGGCGAGGCGGAGGTCGCAGGCGCAGGCGAGGTCGAAGGCGATGCTGCGCACGTCGCCGTCGAGCAGCGCCAGGGTCGGCTTCATGAATCCGCGCAAGGCGCGAACGGCGTCCTGTTCCGGCAGCGGGCCGGGACCGTGGCTGCCGGCCGGCCGTCGATGGGCCAGCCGCGCCGGCCACTCGCCCTGGGCATCTGGCCAGCCATCGCCGCCGGCGCAGTCCAGCACCAGCAGGCGCACGCGCTCGTTCTCGGCAGCCGCGGCCACGGCGGCGCGCAGTTCTTCCAGGGTCGGCCAGTCCAGGCTGCCCTCGAAGCCCAAGCGCAGCGTGGCATCGGCGGTTGTTGCTTGCAGCATCGCTTGGCCCGAACTTTGGCGCCCCGACCAGGATTCGAACCTGGGACCTGCCGCTTAGGAGGCGGCCGCGCTGTCCAACTGTGCCACCGGGGCGGCACCAAGCATCATACGCCCCCACAGCGCACCGCATGCCCGAAGCACCGCTCCGGCGCCACGCTAGCTCACCACGGCGAGCTCGCGCAGCCGCCCCCGCACGGCGAACACCGCGCCGAGGATGCCGAGCGCCATCCCGCTTGCCATCAGCGCACTCACGAATTTGGCGTCGAAGCCGGCGACTTCCAGCGTCGCGCCGTAGCTCTCGAACAGGCGCCGCAGCGGCGCATCCAGCCACACCAGCCCCGCCGCCACCACCATCGCCGCCAGGAGCCCGCCGCCGCCGCCGTAGAAGGCGCCCAGATACAGGAACGGGCGGCGAACGTAGCGCCGGCTGGCGCCCACCAGGGCCAGCACCCGAAGCTCCGCCAGCCGGGACTCCACGGCGAGGCGCACGGAGGCCGAACACACCAGCACCACGCCGAGGCCGAACATCCCCGCCGCCAGCCACTCCAGGCGCTGCACCAGCTGGCGGATGGCCGCCAGCCGTTCCAGCCAAACGCTCTCCACCACCACCTCCTCCACGCCCTCCGCCTCCGCCATCCTAGCCGCGAGCGCCTGCCGCCGGGCCTCCGGCACGTCCGCCGCCAACGTGGCGCGAACGGTGGCCGGCAGCGCCTCGGCGTCCAGTCCGATGAGCGCGCTGCCGGCGCCGGCCACGCGGCCGCGGAGTTCGGCGAGAGCTTCCGCCGGCGTGATCAGCCGCACCCGGGCCACCTCCGGCGCCGCCGCCAACCGCCGCGCCAGCGCCGCGCTCGCATCCGGTTCCGCCTGCGGGGAGAAGTACACGGAGAAGCCGGCGCTGCCGGCCCAGCCGCCAGCGGCGCGGCGGAGATTGGCGTCCAGGAGATACAGGCTCCCCGGCAGCGCGATGGCGACGGCGATCACCGTCCACGCCAGCAGCGTGTAGCCCGGGCGGCTCGCCACGTAGCCGAGGCTCTCGCCCGCCACCCGCCAGTGGCTGCGCCACGCGGCGCCCCAAGGGGGCGGCTCTTCGGGCCAGATGTCCTGGGGTCTCGGCGCCGCCACATGCGCTAGCGTACCGCTTCCAAGATACAGCCGTGCGAGTGGGGCCAGTGTCGTCGGGCCGGAACAGCGCCGGCGGCGTTGCGGGGCGGTACGTCCTCTCGCGAGGGCCGAGGCTGCGCCGCATCGGCACACCATTCGCCACATCAACTCGGAAGACGAAACACCTACGCCGCCGTGTCCGCCGCTACCGAACCGTTGGCCAGCTCGACGATGCGGGCGCCCATGGTAGCGATCAGGGCGCTGTCGTGACTGGCCACCACCACGGTCACCCCGACGTCGTTGAACTGGCGAAAGAGGCCCATCACGCTCTTGGAGAGCGCCGGGTCCAGATTGCCCGTGGGCTCGTCCGCGAGCAGCACCCTGGGGCGGTTCACCACCGCCCGGGCGATGCCCACCCGCTGCCGCTCGCCGGCGGAGAGATGCCCCGGCAGCAGCCGGTCCTTGGCCAGGAGGCCCACGCTGGAGAGCGCCGCCCGCACCCGCCGCCCGGTCTCCCGCTGCCGCAGCCCGGCGGCCCGCAGCGGCACCGCGACGTTCTCGAACACGCTCCGCTCCGGCAGCAGGTGCGGTTCCTGCCACACCACGCCGAGGCGCGAGCGGTACTGCGGCAAGTGGCGCCTGGCCAAGAGGCCGACGTCCGCGCCGTTCACCAGCACGCGCCCCCGGGTGGCCCGCTCGGCGCACAGCACCAGCTTCAGGAACGTGCTCTTGCCGGCGCCGGAGTGGCCGCTTAGGAACACCATCGAGCCATCGCCGATGGCGAGCGAGACGCCGCGCAGCGCCTCCGCGCCGTTCTCGAAGCGCTTGCCGACATGCTGGAACTCGATCTCCGCCACGGTTCGCGCACCCTGCCTTGGCCTAGTTGCCGTTCCGGCCGCCAGCACGCCACCAAGGAGCCGCGCCCGAAACGGCCTCAGCCCACGGGCCCCTCGACAGCACCCCGGCCGACGTCGCGACCCTCTGCCATTCTTCGCAGCTTGCCTTCCGCCATCTCATACACAGCATCCGCCCCCGTGGCCCAACGCCTGTCGTGCGTAACCAGCACACAGGCGGCTCCCATCTGTCGAAGCCTACCGAACACCGCGCCCGCAGTGTCATCATCCAAGTGCGCCATCCCTTCATCAATAACGAATAGCTGTGGCTTTCTATAGAACGCCCGCGCGAGTACTACGCGCTGCTTCTCCCCCGACGAAATACCCCCATGATCGAACACCACTGTGTCGTAACCCAATGGTCTCTCCACAATCTCGTCGTGTATGCCGGCCATCTCCGCTGCCCACCGCAATCTCTCTTCGTCTCTCTCCTCATGTCCGAGCGCTATGTTCTCCGCAAAAGTACCAGAGAACACAACGTCATTCTGCAAGATCGTACTGGATGCCCGCCGCAATGCTGACATGCGCCTCTGGTCTGCCGCTTTTCCGTTCAATTGGACCTCCCCCATTTCGGGCTCAAACAATCCCAAGAGCACCTTCAATAGAGTCGATTTACCTCCTCCGGTCTCTCCAAGAACCACCACAAACTGCCCCGCATCGATAGACATATCTATGCCTCGAAGAACCCAATCGCCCACACTGTACCGATACCAGACGCCACAGAGCTCGATTGTGCGCAGCACATCATCCCCACCACAGTCAGCCAGTACATCTGCCTCCTGGTCTTCAGAGTCGACGTCGACAAAGTCCGCAAGTCGCTCCACATACACGCCGATAGCCCGGATGTCCACGATGCTGCCCACCAACCCGATGGTTGCGCCAGTCAACATGCCCTTGTAGGCTGCAAACGCGAACACATCCCCAACTGTAATTCGCTGCTCCATCACGAACCAAATAGCGGCTGTTATCGCTGCCACGTCGCATATCCCCTCGATCAGCACATTCGCAGCGTTGACGCACGTTGTGCGCTTTCGATGCTCCAATCCGGCGCTCGCAGATTCATGCAGCGTCGCACCCCAGTCCATGAATCTCTGGCGGCCCACAACCAGCGCCTTGATCGATTCGATTCCCTGTACGTTCTCAATAGTGAGAGCGCGTTCCTTCGCCGCCAGCACGACCGAGGTAGCCTCCCAGTTCCTCACTGTAGAGTAGGTGCAAGACCGAACCAAGCATATCGCCGCCATTCCGGCAAGCACGATGCCCGCCAGCAAGACGTCGATGACTACAACCGCGCCGAGCAACAGGATTGCCATTGCGCCATCGATCGTCGCGCCAACCGAACCCTCCGACAGCCTGCTGCGAATGGCTTCTATCGCATAGAACCTGGAAACCACCTCGCTCGGGGCCTTCGTCGAGAAGTACGTCAGCTTCGCTCCCATTAGGCGGCCCATGACGTAGCCCCCAAGCTGCATGCCCAGGTCGACGCCCCAATGGAGCATCACATAGTCGCGTACAAGCTGCGTTCCCGCCGAGAAGATCGACATCGTCCCAAAGCACATGGCAAGCGCAGCGAGAAAGGACAGACTGGATGAGGAGGTGCCAAGCGCGTCCACCGCGACACGCACGTAAAGCGGGGAGAACAAAAGTGTGAGCAAGAGCACTACCGACAGACAGACGGCACCGGCGAACGTGCCAGATGTGCGGCGAGCAAGGCGCAGGAGCTCTTGGACGATGACGCGCTTGGCGCTGCTGAGCTCCTTGGACCGACGGAAGTGTTTGTCTGGGACGGCCGAGATGGCTACACCCGAGTATCGTGCGGCGAATTCATGCTTCGATAGGCGCATGACGCCAACGGCCGGATCGTGGACACGGAACTTGCGCCCAGCAGATACAAGGACGACATAGTGGCGCCTGTCCCAATGTAGAATTGCCGGAGCAGTGATGGCGTCGTGTAGCAGGTGCGCAGGAACCTTGAGGGCGCGACACCGAAGCCCCACGGCTGAACCGACCTCGCGAATATCTGCCGCCGAGAGGACACTCCCTTTGTCGCACATCGCCTGGAGCCGCGAGGGTGTAGTCGCTAGGCCATGATGCGCACAGATCATTGCGAGCGCGGCATACCCGCACTCGTACTCGTCGGACTGGAGAATCAGGGGAGTCTGGCGTCTCAAGAGCATCTAGCCGTACTCTGGCCACTCGGGCGGAATGCTCTCATCAGGCTCTCGGCAGCAACCCGCAATCCTGTTGCGTTGCTCTCGTACACGACGTCGACCCGACCAGCCCTCAAGAACGAGCGTGGTATCGGTTGGCCTAAGCTCACCTGCCACCGAAGTACCCCCTGTCCCTCGTCCGTCGCAGTCACGGCCTCCAATCTGCTTTCAAGGGGCCTCTCGTGCGACGTTTCCAACCGTAGTACGGTGCCGGGGCTAGGCGGTCCAACTGCGCCGCTCGGTACCAAGATGTCGAAGGCGGCCGCGACTGTCGACATATCTTGCTCCGTGATCGTGCCGACTACGCAGATGCCCCTATTCACAGTGATGCTCCGAAGTAACACCATGGTTGTGGCGAAAAGAAGCAGTGCTGCTGACAGCGCACCGACCGTGAAACTCGGCGGCAGGCGGACACGTTGCACGATATCGGAGTTGAACTGGCGCGTCACGTTTCCCTTTTTGCGCTTTGTTCTTAGAAAGGTACGAGTTGCCGCCTTAGTGGGGACTTGGAAGAAACCACGGAGTCCAAGACCGCGCCCACGAACGCCGTGCCCAACATCAGCGCCGCCGCCGCCAAGCAGTCGCGGACGTCGAGCCGGAATGCGAACGACAGCTGCAGGCGGTAGCCGTCCACGGTGGATGACGTCAATCCCCCCAGGACGCCGAAGGCGACCGCTGCCCCAAGCACGCACCCTGCAGCGCAAAACGCCAGCGTCGCGATGGTGATGCAGGCCGCTATCGCCCGACGGGGGAACCCAAGCGTGGCCAGCAACGCCACGCCCGCCCTCGCCTGCGCCGAAACCGTGTGGGCCACGCCGAGCCCCATGAACAGCGCACCGATCCCCAGCACCGCGCCGACCGCGTAGCCGAAGGCCTTCGCCCTGTCCAGAGCGACACCGCTACGGCGTTCAACCAGCGACCGTTCGGAAAGGACATCGACGGGATAGCGCGGATCGTCCTGCAGCTCTTGCCTCAGGGACGCCAACACCTCGGGCGCTTCAAGCCGCAGCCACACCACGCTGAGCATGTTCGAGCCGCCACGGTACATCTGCTGGCTGGCGTGGAGATCGACCCATATCTCGGATTCGTGGCTGCTGCCGTCCGCCGCGAAGTGCCCAACCACCTTCCACGTCGCCTTCTCGAAGTCGTAGTGCGAGAACTCGCCGCCGACATGGAGCCCCTCGAACGTGCGCACTGCCCCCACGCCCACCACGGCTTCGTTGAGCCCCGGCCTGAACATCCTGCCGGCCACAAGACGGATCTCCGGCCTGATGGCGAGCCCGGCTTCCGTGACACCCCGAACGATCACCGGCCCGAAGGCGCCAGCTCGTTTCATGGCGACATCTCGGGCGAAAGTCAGGAACTCCGGGCTTCGGACGGCTATGCCGTCGTTGCCGACGCCTGCGTCCACCTCGTCCCGCAGCAGACTGCTGCCGGACTCCGCCGGCGCCCCGTTGCGCATGATCACCGCCCTGTCGTTCCTCACGCTGGCCGAGAGCGTGCGCTCGAGCCCCGTCCCGACCGCTACCACCAGCAGCAGCGTACCGCACGCGAAGCCGAAGCCGACGGTCGACGCCAGCCACAGAGACGGCTGGCCAGTGAACACCCGCCAACCCGCTACCAGCAGCCGTGCCGCGAGCAACGCTATGCCCGCTGCCTTTCCGTGCCAGCGCCGTGGTACGCCCCGCGACTCCTTGCCGCCACAAGGCCGAGCATCGCCCCGACCAGCAGCGCGATCGCGCACGACTCCAAGATGGTACCGGAGGCGAAGTCGAACTCGCCGAGGACATCCGCCACCATGCCAGAGACTATCGGCGTCGCCGCGTACGCGCCGAAGATTCCTGCCGCCGCGGCGGCACCGGCGAGCAAGGTCGCTTCCAGCATCGCCAGCCCCACGATGCGTCCCGGCGAGAAGCCCAGCGCCTCCATGATTCGAAACTCCCGCCCTCTTTCCATGACCGCTTGGCCGTACACGCACTGAACCACGACGGCCACCGAGAACAGGAAGGACAGCATCAACGCCCCCGCGATCGCGTTCACGTCGCCCACGCGCCTCGCGTATAGCCGGTCGAGTTCGTCGGCTGTCACCGTCCGCGTCGGGTGGCTCGAGTTCGCGAAGCGCTCGTCTATCGTCGCAGCCACGATGGCCACGTCCGCTCCCGATCCCACCTTCGCCCACATCGAGCTCATGCCGGAATGAAACTCCGCAGACTCCCGCAGGTAGTCGTAGTTGAACAGCAGCGCAGGGTAGTCGCTGTCTTCGGAATAGCCTCCGCACAGATGGAACTCCCAAGTGTTGCCTCCGTCTTTTTTCCGAGGCCAATTCGCACCGAGCATGATGCTGTCGGCACGCTTCCACTCGAATGTGGAGTCCAGACCGCCGGCAACGATCGCGCCGTGCCTGATTCTTGTAAAGCAATCGTAGACCGATGGCGGCGCAGTCGCTCCGAAAATCTCGAAATATCCCGCTGGCTCCACGCCGAAAGCCGGCACACGATAGCGAGGCTCCCGATAGTAGCCATTCAGAGCTTGGAAGGGCGTGACGGCAACGGTGTCCGGCATCGACGAGATGCGAGAGAAAGCGGAATCCGGCAGCATGTAGCCGCCTCTTGAGGAAACTCGCAGCAACTCCGTTTGAGGCGATCCAGAATACGCACCGACGATGGATCGCAATACGCAGAAAAGCAGAAACGCCAAGGCAAGTGCGGCAAAGGCATAAGTAGCACGAAGGGGGAATTTCTGCACTGTCGCCAGGACTGCCCAGAGCGGCACCGAAGTCATTGGGGCTTCCCAGCCGCCTAGCTCGCGACGGCGCGGCAGAAGACAGAAGCGAAGGCATCGCCTATCTTGCCGCCAACGATGTCGTCAAGCCAGCCCCAGGCACCATCCTGATTGACTTCGAGAAACCAGTAGTCGCCATGCGTATCGACGACGATGTCCACAGAACCTGTGTGGAGACGGCTTCGCTTCATCAGCGTTTTCAGCATGTCTAGCACGTCGACCGGCAACTGCACTGGCTCGAAAGGAAGAAAAGAGTTGCCGTACCGCCAGTCCATAGACGTCAATTTGTGCTCTTGAGAATCTACGCGAAAGGCGAAAGCCGTATCGTCCACAAAGACGATGCGGAGCTCGTATGCCTTCTGGATCCCCTTCTGAATAAAGCACGGCGCAAGGCGAAATTGTTCGTGCGTTATGGAGGTTAGCTGTTCGCACGTTACTTCCATGGTCATTAGGCCGCTGTCGAGGTCTTCCTCGTCAAGGGGATCTTTCCTTACTGTGGCATCTCCTATGGACTTGGAGATGCTGCTTCCCTGACTGGTCAAGAACGCCAGCGCATCCTGTCGCTGGTTCGTAACGATGGAAGGCGGGATGTTGAACCCCACGGCCGCCGCATGGGACTGCTGAACTAGCTTGTTCGAGAACCTCAGGACCGCTGTCGGCGGGTTGATGACGTCCGCCTCGAACAGACCCAGCAAGACACCATACATGCCCCGCCACTGGTTGGACAGGAAGGAAAGGGTGCGTTCGCTGAGCCTAGGGGGGCCGGCCTTTTCGTGCTGACGACGTGGAAAAAAGAACCCGATGCTTGGCCGGAGTTTCTGGCGATTCCAGACTACGGGATGATCGGCCGACCGAATGGTCACATCGTCGATGTCGATGACGACGCTGCCATCCAAGTCCTGCCGAGCCACAAGCCGGCAACGCTCGTTGTGGTCTAGTACGACTGATGGGACGCCCTGGCTCCGAGTCTTTGCGACCACCCGGGCAACATGGGGGTCGTCGATCGTTCCGAGAACAACTAGCTGCCTCAGCATCGGCGGTCTCTTGACCGACGACGGGTGGGCGACGAGTGGCGGCAACGCACCGTCGTCCCGTCGCCCAAACATGGCCTAGCTAGTCGTCGGTTGCGTGGTCCCGCATCTCGATGCAGGCACCGGTGGTCCTGTTGCACCGATAGATCGTCGTGTGACAGCAGGACGTGACCTCCCTTTTCGGGTCGAAGGAGCCGCCAACAATGCTTGCGTACTCCTTCTCCGTGAGTTCGCGCACCGCCTGCCGCTCGTCGTCGTGCCGGAGCAGCATGAACGGCACGAGCTCGTTCCTTTGCCTCATTTTCGCTTCTCCTTGCCAAGCCCGCCCGTTGCGGCGGGCCGTGCCTAACCAATACCTCACTTCGTTGGCAGCCGCAACCCCTGGTAGACGTGTCACATTCGTATTGTTTTCAATGGGATACGGTGTGCTAAGCAAAAAGGGCATCACATCCCGACGAGTTAGGTGCGCAGTGCCGGACAAGGCAACGCACAGTGGCGATCACCCGGCCGGCGGTGACGGCGGTGACCCAGATGCAACGCCATCGAGAATTGCGACAATACGGTCCAAGCTCACAACTGCGACTGAGGCGAGAGCATGGCTCCACCGGACGGTGGCCTTCGCCGCCTCCTAGACGAAGCGTCGTGCCCGGGATGGTGACCTCGAGCGGCCCAGACCGAACGGCAGTCGGCCGCCGCCTGAGCGAGAGCGAACGGCGACTGATTCACCAGACGTTCGATGCCTTCGCGTGGCGCAAGAAGCCGGCGAGGGCCTTCGCCACATGGGACTACATCGCCGACGACAAGGGAGGAACGCCGGACGAACTGCTTGCCGGCATTGCCCCGCGCGACCTCACGGACGAACAGGTCGAAGCGATCTTCGGGGTCCACAACGATCTGCTCCACTACACCACGCCCGCCGGCAGGCTGTACTACCTCCCAGTCGTGGTGTCGCGCTGCGTACGGGGCGACCGAGACGAACTCTTGCAGGACTCCATCGTCTGGCAGTTCCGCCACCGTCCCTTCGGGGACGTCACGGCGCTGCCGCAACAGATCGACACCGTGATCGAGCTTGAACGCAAGGGCCAATCCTCGTTCGAGGGCGAGCCCCAATGGCTGGTCGCGTCTGTGCGCAACTGGCTGATGATGTCGGCCCCGGGCCGGAGACACGCCAAGACGTGGCACCAGACGCTCGACCTCGTGTCCGCGATGACGTCCGCTGAACGCGACGCCCTCGTTGCCTTCTTCGATTATCGGTTGACCTACTCGGACTCGCTCCGCGATCCGGAGATCGCTTCCGCCCAGGCCTTGCTCGCCGGCCACGGCGTGATGGAGGTGCTGTGCATTCGCACCCATTCGGATTGCATGGCAGTGGTCGCGGTGCTGGAGGAGCTGGCGGCCCGCCATCCCGTTGAATTCCCGCCTGCCGAGGCGGCACCGCTCAAGAACGCGCTGCTGGACATCGTGGCCGGCCGGCGATCGCCGCACGCGACACTGGGATGGTGACGCGTTGAGCGGCCGATGCCGTGCGGCGAAGCGCCAGCATGAGGCTGGGCGCAGTTCGACCGAGAGCGAACGGCGCCTGATCGACCGGGCGTTCGAGGCGTTCGGCTGGAGAACCAGGCCGACGATTGCCTTCGTCGCCTCCTGGGTCGGCCGACCGGGGCTCGAAGGCACGCCGGACCAGATTCTTGGTGCCGTGCCTCGCCGCGACATCGACGACGCGCTGCTGGACTCGGTGTGCGTCCACGCCACGGACATCCTGGAGTTCGCCACTGTCGAGGGCTGCCTGTACTACTTCCCCGTGATGATCGCCCGCTGCGCGAGGGACCCCGAGGGGGCGGATCTTCTGCCGGGCGCGATGCTGTCGCAGCTGCGGCGCCGTCCCTACCAACCCGTCATGGCCCAATGGCCGCGGCTCGTCGATGCCGCGGCCGGCGACAGGCCAGCGCTCGCCGACCCGAAGACCGCGCGAATGGCCGAGCTCGGCCGCGGCTATGTGCTCAGAGACATCAAGCACTGGCTGATGGTGGGCGACGCGTGGCGCAGAACGGCCGAGCTGCTGGAGCGGATGACGGACGCCGAGCGCCGGGTCCTCGCGGCCTTCTTCGACCATCTTGCCGCGGCCGGCCGGCTGGGCGAGGCCGATGTCTCCGTCGCCAAGGCGCTGCTCGCCCGCCGCGGCGTTATGGAAGTGCTGGACCTCTGCACCCACGCCGAGTGCGCGGAACTGGTCGGGGTGCTTGAGAGACTCGAAACCAAGCATCCCACGCACTTTCCGCCGGCCCAGGTGGCGCCGCTCAAGACCGCGCTGCTGGACGTCGTGGCCGCCCGCCTCCCGAACACGCGGGGGCGACACCCTGAGCGGCCGGAGCGAGCGGCGGCCGCCTGCGCGAAAAGCGAACAGCAGCTGATCGACCGGACGTTCGATGCCTTCGCGTGGCGCAAGAAGCCGGCCAGAGCCTTCGCCACCTGGGACTACGTCGCTCCGGACGAACTGCTGGCCGGCATTGCGCCGCGGGAGATCACGGGCGAGCTGCTGGACTCGCTCTTCGTCGCCCCCGCGGACATTCTGCCCTACGCCACGGCGGCCGGCCGGCTGTACTACCTGCCGTTGGTCGTGTCGCTCTGCGTGCGCGGCGACCGCGACGACTTCTTGCAGGACGCCATCGTCTGGCAGTTCCGCCGCTGCCCCTACGAGGGGCATCCCATCGCCAAGCTGCCGCTGCTAGTCGACGCCGACGCAGAAGACGTCGCCCGCGTACGCAGCTGGCTCATGATGTCGGTCCCGGAACGCGGAGACCCTTGGACATGGCGCCGGACGCTCCGCCTAGTGTCCGCGATGACGGCCGCGGAACGCGACGCCCTGGTTGCCTTCTTCGACTATCGGTCCACCTGCGCGGACCTCGACGATCGGAGCGTAGCCTCCGCCAGAGCGCTGCTTGCCGGGAGCGGGCTGATGGAAGTGCTGGGCCTTCGCACCCATGCGGAGTGCATGGAAGCGGTAGCGGTGCTGGACGAACTGGCAGCCCGCCATCCCGCCGAGTTCCCGTCCGCCGCAGCGGCGCCGCTCAAGAACGCGCTCTTGGACATCGTGGCCGGGCGGCGATCGCCGGACGCGACGCTGGGGTGGTGAAGCAAGGGCTCTACCGGGGCTGGCCAATGCGGCTGGCGAGATGGTTCATCAGCGACGGAATAGGGAAGACCAGGTCCGTCGAACCCTCGGCGAGGCTGACGACGCCCTTCTGGATGGCGGCCGTCAACAGCTCGCGCCCGGTGGCGGCCGTATCCGCGGCATCCGTCGCCTCCGCCGCGGCGCGCCAGGGAATGCGCCCGCCGCGCTCGCAGGCCATCGCGGCGACTTGGCAGAGCGCGATGCCTTCGTCCGGCGAGAAGGACGCGAGACGACCTTCGTAGTACGCCCGCCTGGCGTCGTCGCCTTGCGCCATCACCGCTCGCTTCGCGTCGTCCGTCTCCAGCGTCCCCCAGGAGCGCAACGCGCCCACGGACGCTTCGACGTAGCCGTGCAGATGTTGCGGAAAACCCATGGCAGCGCTGGCGATTCGTTCCGCGAGATCCGCCGGCATCGATTGGTTGCCGGCCTTGCGGACGGACTGACGCACCGCTTCGACGGATTCTTCGCGGGACAGCATAGCCAGAGTAAACGTCGAAAACCGAGAAATCCCGGGGCTCGGCCTGCCGTCCGTGGTTTGCAAGGGGTCCTGGAGAACTTGCCGGCTGTGCTGCAGGCCGGCGCAGACGACCAGGATCGGACACCCGTGCTTGCCTTCGTGCAGGGTGGCGAGATTCCTTCGCCCGTTGCCGTCGATGTTCTGCACCTCGTCGATGGTGAGCAGCAGCGCCTTCCCTGCCCACCACCCGAGGTCCTTGGATTCGCGCAGCAGCTGGTTCAGGGGCAGATCCGCCTGTACGCGCAGCTCGAATCCGGGCCCCCGCTTCACGGTCTTCTTGATCCAGGCGAAGGCGCGACTGACTTCCCGCTTCGCGCCCTGGATGTCCGTCGGCACTGCGGACGGAATGCTGTTCAGCAGCGCCGCCGCGAGATCTCCGGGACGTTCGCCGAGTTCCTCGGCGACCAACGGCAGATGCACGACGTCCGTTTCGCCGCAACGCCCTTCGGCGGCTACGGCCTGACGGGCGAACTCTCTCAAGAGGCCAGTCTTGCCGATGCCCTGGATGCCGTCGATCAGCACCAGGCCGTCTTCCGGGTCCTGCTCGCCGACGAGGTACTCGAGGCGCGCATGGAGCGCCGCCAGTTCCGTTCGCCGCCCAGCGAAGTGGAGCGAGCGGGACCTGTCTCCGCCAAGCAGCGCCATGCGGCGATTATAGGCAGCCGGTGGGTACGCAAGACGGGGACGCCAGCCGCCCGTTGGCAGGCGTTCCGCAAATCCAAGCTACCGTGTGCTCACTCGTCCTCCCGCGCCGGCGCCAGCAACGCCTCGACGAAGCGCTCCGGCTCGAACGGGGCCAGGTCCGCCTCGCCTTCGCCGACGCCGACGAAGCGAACCGGCAGCCCGGTCTGCGTCGCCAGCGCCACGATCACGCCGGCCTTGGCGGTGCCGTCCAGCTTGGTGACGGCCAGGCCCGTCACGCCCGCGGCCCGGTCGAACTCCGCCACCTGCGACAGGGCGTTCTGGCCGACGCCGGCATCGAGCACCAGCAGCACCTCGTGGGGCGCCCCCGCGGCAGCGCGCCCCGCAACGCGCTTGATCTTGCGCAGTTCGTCCATCAGCCCGGCCTTGGCCTGCAGGCGGCCGGCGGTGTCCGCCAGCACCACGTCCAGCCCTCGCGCCTTGGCGGCGGCGATGGCGTCGTGGATCACCGAAGCGGCGTCCGACCCCCTCTTCTGCGCGATCACCGGCACGCCGTTGCGAGTGCCCCAGGCGCTCAGCTGCTCGATGGCGGCGGCGCGGTAGGTGTCGCCAGCGGCAAGCAGCACCGAGTGGCCGGCACCGCGCAACAGGTGCGCGAGCTTGCCGATGGACGTCGTCTTGCCGGCGCCGTTCACGCCCACCGCCAGCACCACCCAAGGCCGCTGCTCGCCGACCACGAAAGGCGCCGCGGCGGGTTCGAGCAGCGCCACCAGCTCCCGGCCCAAGGCGGCGTGGAGCGCCGCGGCGTTGGCGAGCTCGCGCCGCGAGACCCGAGCAGCGAGGGCCTCCATGACGCGCTCCGTGGCATCCACGCCCACGTCGGCGAGCAGCAGGCTCGTTTCCAGTTCTTCCAGCACCGCGTCGTCGACGGCGCGTTCGCCGAGCAGCAGATCGCCGACGCCGGCGGCAATCCGGCGGCGGGTCTTCGCCAAGGACCGCCCAAGGCGGGACCAGACGCCCTGCGGCAGAGGGGGCTCGCACTTCTCAAGGGCCACCGCCGCACCTCTGGCTTGGATTCTCTAAGACGCCATTGGCCCCGCCTCACGGGGCTGATCGACTACGCCGGGCTGGGACGCTCTATCGGCGGCAAGCCCGCCGCGCATAGGATAGGCCGATGCCGAGCAAGCGCCCTGGATCCTCTCGCACCCGCATCGTCGGCGGCAAGTGGCGCGGGCGGAAACTGCCGGTGGCGGCTGGCGTGCGGCCGACGCCCAACCGGGCCCGGGAGACGCTCTTCAACTGGCTGGCAGCCGAACTGCCGGGGGCCCGGGCGCTCGACGCCTTCGCCGGCACCGGGGCGCTGGGCTTCGAGGCGCTGTCCCGCGGCGCCGCGCGCACGACCTTCGTGGAACGCGATCCGGCCACGGCCCGCGCCCTGGAGACGCAGCGACTGCGGCTAGGCGCGGCGGCAGACGTCGTCTGCGCCGACGCGCTGCGCTGGCTTCGCCAAACGGCGGACGCCAGCTGGGAGCTGGCGTTCCTCGATCCCCCGTTCGCGACGACGTTGCTCGCCGAGGCGCTGCCGCTCGTGCTGTCACGATTGACGCCGGGGGGCATCGCGTACCTGGAAGCGCCTCGGGTGGAGTTCCAAGCAGCCGTGGCCGGCGTTGGTCTCGAACCGGCGCGGAAGGCCCGCGCCGGCGCCGTGTGGTTCGGCCTGGTGCGCAAACCGCTGGCGTGACGCACGCCGGCACTGGCTCGGCACCGGACCTTCTACCTGCGGATTGCTGCCTCGATCCGTTCCCGGTTCTGCAACTGCCGTTCGACGACCTCCTCGGCAACGCCGAGGTCCGCAGCCATGTCGTACAGGTCCTTGCCATCGTTCCGCATGGAGAGGATCTCGTCGATGGGCGCGAGAAACTCGGCGGCAAACGCCCGCCCGGCCGCCTGCCGGGCAGCGTTTCGCAGATCGTTGACGGCAGACCGCTCCGCCGGCGGATTGGCGACGGCATCGCCCACCGCCCGCCCCAGCGCGAACAGCTCGCTTTCTTGGGCGTAGCGCGAGTTGGCGGTACGCAGATGCACATGCGCGGCCTCGCCGCACCACCGCACCACGGCCCGAACGCCGGAGATCGAGCCAGCCGTGTGGAACGCCGTGCCACCGAGACGGGCCGCCAAGGACATGACATCGAACCGCTCTCCGATGCCGATGTTCAGGCGTTGTCTCGCGGCGTTCGCACACCGATACCCGGCGCACCAGGGAGGCTCGCCCGTCGACGCCCTTCGCGAATCGGCCATGCCTCGGCGCAGATCGCCCACGGCCGGCAGAGACGACAGGCTCGACTCCCTCGCCTCCGCCCGGCGCAGCCACTCGATGACGGCACGGTCGGACGCAATGGCCCGTTGGCGCAAGACCGTCAATCCAGATAGCAGCTCGGCCAACGGCTCGCCGCTGAACAGCGCGCCTGCGCTGGCAATGAACTCGGCGTCCTCGTCCTCCACGCCATACGGATCTATCCCGAGCGCACCGGCCGCCTCGCAGAAAGCAGACTCCCCGGCATTCCGGCGCGATGCCTGCACCCGCGCCCATCGCAGCTGCAGACCAGATTCCCGCACCCCTCCCGCCGCCAGCTGGGCGACCACTCGTTCTACGAAGTCCGTCAGGGCGGCCTCCGCTTGGGCTCTAGTCAGCCGCTCGCCACATGGGACCGTGAATCGCACCTTGGGGTTCTCGTATTCGATGGGCTCGCAGCGGGCCTCGAACTGCACGCCTTCATAAGCCAGCCGGACATCGGGCACGGCGTAGCCGCCACGGCCGTCGACGAGCTGCAGTTCCGTGTCGCGGCCCCCGAACAGACGCCACCAGTTGAACGCGATCTCCTCAGCGAGAGGATAGACGGACACCGTGGCCGCCGTGGCGGGTCGGACGTTCCTGCTGCCGGTGCCGCGGCCGCCCTTGCAGCGGCGTCGCGGCTGCTCGTTTTCGCAAGCGTTGCGGCCGCCGATCGAGATGGCCAGATCGGCTATGGTCGCCCGCTCTTCGGGCACGGCATTGGGGCCGTCGGTCAGCCAGTCGACGTCGAATCTCATCTGCCCTGCGCCTTCCTCCGCTCGAGCGCGGCTATTTCGTGAAGCCCGGCCGGCCAGCCCTTGTACTCTCCCTGCACGGAGTTGACGCAACGGCCGATCCAGCCTTGGCCACAAGCATCTTGGTGCCACACGTGTCTCGGGAAACGCTTGTCTCCTTCAACGAACAGGAAGCGCCCAGCTGCGATCGCCTCCCGAATCCAACCGGTCGCTCGCTCCTTGTCCTTGACCGTGTGCAATGGACAAGCGGTGGTGAGCTGCTTCTTGGGCCGCTGCAGCTTGCCCCCGGCACCTCCAACGCTGCCTTGGCCCCCCCACCACCGGCCCGGCTTGTGTTCCGGACTACCGACATAACGCGCTGCCGACGCCAGTTGGCCGAGATCTGTTGGCGGGTGCGAGTATGTGGTTGGCCGTTTCATGGGCGAAGTGCCTACCTGTTCTGTGGGCGGCCCTAGCCTACCCGCTCGTGCTTCCCCATAGAAGGAGGCGACGTACGGTGTCGACAGGCTCCTTGCCATGAAGCCAGCCTCTCCCTCGAACACAATCGCCGTCTTCACGCCTTAGGCCCAGATCTCCCCCAACGGCAAGCCGTGCAACGCCGGGCCGAACGGCACCACATCGGCGCCGAGATGCACGACCACGCCGCGCACGAACCGGTCGCCGGCAAGTTCGGCGAGCGCCCTCAGTCCGGCGAAGTGCTGCGGGCGCAAGGTGGCCGTGCCTTTCACCTCCACACCCACTAGGCGGCCGTCGCGGTCCTCGATCACCAGATCGACTTCGGCGCTGGCCTCGGTGCGGAAGTGGAACAGCCGGCAGCGGCGCCGGCTCCAGCTCAGCTGCTTGGTCAACTCCATCGCCACGAAGTTCTCCAGGACATGGCCGAGCGACGTCCGGTCCCGGCGCAGACGGGCCGCGTCCGCATCGAGCAGATGGACGAGCAGCCCAGTGTCCACCAGCATCAGCTTCGGCGCCTTCGCCAGCCGCTTGCCGACGTTGGCGAACCACGCTGGCAGGCGCCACACCAGGAACGTCGTCTCCAGCAGCGCCAAGTAGCGCTTCAACGTGGTTTGCGGCAGCCCCAGGGTGCGGGCGAGATCGGCGTGGTTGATCAGCTGCCCGGCGCGCGTCGCCAGCAGCGCGAGCAGGCGCGGCATGTCCAAGAGCCGTTCGATGTTGGCCAGCTCGCGCACGTCGCGTTGCAGGATCGCGTCGACGTAGGCATCGAACCATGCGCTGCGTCGCCGGCCAGCGCGCCGGCCGCGGGCTTCCGGGTAGCCGCCGGCGCAGATGCGGTCCACCACGTCCGCCTCCGGGTCCGGCGCTTTGGCGGCCGACGGCGGTTCCGCCTCGAACAGGCGATCGACGAACGCCTCCCGCGTACCCTCGATCTCGCCCTGCGAGAGGGGCCAGAGGGTGTGCAGCTCCATGCGCCCCGCCAGCGACTCGGCGAGCCGCGGCAGCGACATCACGCCGGCGGAGCCCGTGAGCAGAAACTGCCCCGGGCGGCGATCCGCGTCCACGGCCGCCTTGATGGCCACCGCCAACGCCGGGGCGCGTTGCGCTTCGTCGATCACCACGGGGCGGGGCAGGCCCGCCACGAAGCCGTCGGGGGCGTCCGCGGCGGCAGCGAGAACCGCCGCGGTGTCCAGGGTCAGGTAGGACGCGGAACGCCGCTCGGCGAGGGCCTTCGCCAAGGTGCTCTTGCCGGCCTGACGGGCGCCTTGCAGGTAGACGACGGGCGTGTCGTCAAGGGCTTCGAGCAGTTGCGCGGCGGCATGGCGAGGAGTCATGACGCGGAATCGTACCGGCCCGTGGCCGGAAATCAACCATCATGTGGAGGATTTCCGACCATGCGCTACCACGCACCGCCAAGGCCCCGCTGGAGGGGTTGGGCCAGCCGTGACTCGTCTAGCGCTAGCCGGCTAGCTCCCAACAAGCGTCCTGCATCGCCTCGCGCAGCCAGCCAATTGGCTCGGACGGAAGATGCACCGCCAAGGCTCGGCCCATGGCCCCACCACCCCACGCCTCCGCCACCTCCAACGCAGCCGCCGTCGTACCAACAGCATTGAGACGCCCGAGACAACCCAGCACCGACGCGGCGAAGATCGGCGGGTCCGCGTCCCGCAGCAGCTCATGTAGCCACTCCAAGTCCTTGCCGGAAGCGTCAAGTGCGGCTGCAATGGTCTGCTCCGCCGGATGGCAAATCCCGTCCTCAACGGAGGCTAGGTCAAAGTCGTTTCGCAACGACAGTTCGAACCGCGAGCGAAGGCAGTCAGTCAACTCCATCAAGCTTGCCACCGGGGTCGTAGTGCCTGCTGTACGGATTTACCAGGATGTTGTCTGTAGAGAACACTTTCTCCTGACTCAACAAGACCTCGCCGACTGCAGCCGAGAGCCAGAACCTGAGATTGCCCACATTGAACACCAGCTTCGACTCGTCAGCCTTCGCAAAGCTGTCCTTGGGCTGGGACATCACCGTCACCGCCATGACCATGGCAATGGGTCTCGCCGGGTAGGAAAGCTCCCAAAGATCGTCATAATGCAAGATCATTCTCTGGTCGGCGTCCGAGAAATTCCATCCCTTGTTGGCGATGACATCCTTCCAGCTATCGTACGGGTGCGTGTGGAAAGCCCCGAGAAAATGGTAGTGGGGCGTCCAGCGGCGGAGAATCGAGTTCTTTACGCGGACGACTCTGTCGTCTACCTGAACCCAGTTCTCATCCCCTTGAGCCGACGTGCTGACGCTGAATTTGTCGACGTCAATGTACTCGACCTCCGCGTCCTCATCCTCGCGGCGACTGCCCCAGAGATAGCCGTGAATTTCAACGGGGCCCCAACTGCTTGCGTTCCCGAGCACGAAGGACTCGCTAGCCGCGAGAGCCATCTCCTCCATGGCATGATTCGATACCGTTACCTCGTACTCCATCTTCAATCCTCTCCGTCACATACAACTAGCGAGCGCAATACACCGGCATCGACAAAATTGCCCGTCCCCTAGCGCCTGCGCTTCTTCAGTTCCTCCAGCGTCCGCTGCTGCGCGGTGGCGGCGGCCAGCTGGGCTTCCACGCGGGTGTAGTCGAGTTCCGCGGCGGCTTCGGAGAGGGCCCGTTCGGCCGTCTGCCGGGCCTCGATGGCGGCGGCTTCGTCGATGTCGTCGGCGCGGAGCGCCGTGTCCGCGAGCACCGTGACGATGCCGGGCTGCACTTCCAGATAGCCGCCGGAAGCGTAGAACACCTCCTCTTGGCCGTCTTCGCCCCGCAGATGCACTGGACCGGGGCGGATGCCGGTGAGCAGGGGCGCGTGGCCGGGCAGAATGCCGAGTTCGCCGAGGGTGCCGGTGGCGGAGAGGGCGGCGATGCGGCCGGTGAAGATCTCCCTCTCCGCGCTCACGATGTGGCAGATCATGGTGGCGGCCATCGCTGCTCCTTGGGTTGCTGGCCTCGTGGTCGGCCGCCTACGCCGCGGCCAGCTGCTCCGCCTTCTTGCGGGCGTCGTCGATGGTGCCCACCATGTAGAACGCCTGCTCCGGCATGTCGTCGCAGTCGCCGTCCAGGATGGCGCGGAAGCTGCGCACGGTGTCCTCCCGGCTCACGTAGTCGCCGGGCTGGCCCGTGAACTGCGCCGCCACGAACATCGCCTGGCTGAAGAACTGCTGCATCTTGCGGGCGCGGTAGACGAGGGCCTTGTCCTCCTCGGAGAGCTCGTCCATGCCCAGGATGGCGATGATGTCCTTGAGCTCCTGGTAGCGCTGCAGCACCTCCTGGGCGCCCCGCGCCACCTCGTAGTGGTCCTGGCCGACGATGTTGGGATCCAGCTGGCGGCTGGAGGACGCGAGCGGATCCACCGCCGGGTAGATGCCGAGGTCCGTGATGGCGCGGGACAGGGTCACCGAGGAATCGAGGTGCGCGAAGGTGGTGGCGGGGGAGGGGTCCGTGTAGTCGTCCGCCGGCACGAAGATCGCCTGCACCGAGGTGATCGAACCGGTCTTGGTGGTGGTGATGCGCTCCTGCAGGGCGCCCATCTCGCCAGCCAGCGTCGGCTGGTAGCCCACCGCCGACGGCATGCGGCCGAGCAGCGCCGAGCACTCCGTGCCGGCGAGCGTGTAGCGGTAGATGTTGTCGATGAACATCAGCACGTCGCGGCCTTCGTCGCGGAACTTCTCCGCCAGCGTCAAGCCGGAGAGGGCCACCCGCAGGCGGCTGCCGGGCGGTTCGTTCATCTGCCCGAACACGAGGGAGATCTTGTCCAGCACCCCGGCGTCCTGCATTTCGTAGTAGAAGTCGTTGCCTTCCCGGGTGCGCTCGCCGACGCCGGCGAACACCGACAGCCCGGAGTGCTCGATGGCGATGTTGCGGATGAGCTCCAGCATCGTCACCGTCTTGCCGACGCCAGCGCCGCCGAACAGCCCCACCTTGCCGCCCCGGGCGAAGGGGCACATGAGATCGATCACCTTGACGCCGGTTTCCAGCAGCTCGTTGCCGCCCTTCTGGTCCTCGTAGGCCGGGGGCTTGCGGTGGATCGGCAGGCTCTCCCGGGCGTTGATGGGGCCCTTCTCGTCCACCGGATCCCCGAGCACGTCCATGATCCGGCCGAGGGTTTCCTCGCCCACCGGAATGGCGATGGGGCCGCCGGTGTTCGCCACGGCGAGGCCCCGCGCCAGGCCCTCGGAGGAGCCCATCGCGATGGCGCGCACCACGCCGTCGCCGAGCTGCTGCTGCACTTCCAGCGTGAGCCCGGTATCCGTCACCTTCAAGGCGTCGTACACCTTCGGCACCGCCTCGCGGTCGAACTCCACGTCGATGACCGCGCCGATGATCTGGACGATGCGTCCGTTTGACATGCCGTCTCCTTGACGTTGCTTCCCAGCACGACCTTTGTCGTTTGGCAGATTGACAAGGTGGCCTGCCGGGGCCATCTCTCGCCGAATCAGTCCCTTGTTCTTCAACTCGTTGCAAATTTGGTTGACTTGCTGATGAGGCCCAATGCCGGTGCGCTTGACGATTTGAGCGTCCGTCAATCCGGGTTCCGCACGGATTAGGGACAACACCTGTTCTCGATTGGTCATGCCGGCATCTCCGGGTTCAAACCGCCGCGGCCCCGCCGACGATCTCCGAAATCTCCTGGGTGATGGACGCCTGGCGGGCGTTGTTGTAGAGCAGCGTCAGCTCGCTGACGATCTCCTCGGCGTTGTCGGTGGCGTTCTTCATGGCGATCATCCGCGCCGCCTGCTCGCAGGCGGTGTTCTCCACCACCGCCTGGTACACCTGCGCCTCGATGTAGCGCTCCACCAGGCCGTCGATGAGCTCCCGGGCGTCCGGCTCGTAGAGGTAGTCCCAGCGGTGCTTGAAGTCGGCGCTGTCCTCCGCCGGCAACGGCAGCAGGGGCTTGAGCACCGGCCGCTGGGTCATGGTGTTCTCGAAGACGTTGGCGATGATGTCGAGGCGATCGATGCGGCCTTCGGCGTAGGCGTCCAGCATCACCTTCACGCCGCCGATGAGGTCGGCGAGGGCCGGCGTCTCCCCCAGGTCGCCGATCGCCGCCGCCACGTTGCCGCCGACGGCGCGGAAGAACTGCGCCGCCTTGTTGCCCACCAGCGCCAGCTCCGCCTCGACGCCGTCGGCTTCCCAGCGCCGAATGTCCCGCACCAGCTCCCGGAACAGGTTGACGTTCAGGCCGCCGCAGAGGCCGCGGTCCGAAGACACCACGATGTAGCCGACGCGCTTCACCTCCCGGGCGCCCATGTAGCGGTGGTGGTACTCGGCCGAGGCGCTGGCCAGATGCCCTATCACTTCCTGCACGCGCAGCGCGTAGGGGCGGCCCTGGCGCATGCGCTCCTGGGTGCGCTTCATGCGCGAGGCGGCGACCATCTGCATGGCGCGGGTGCTCTTCTGCGTGGTCTGCACGCTGGCGATCTTCTTCTTGATTTCGCGGCCGGCCGCCATTGGCTTCCCTTGATCTCTTCGCCGTGAACGGGGCCTACGATGCGCCGTAGCTCGCCTTGAACTCGTCGAGGGCCGCCTTCATGGCGGCCACGATGTCGTCGTCGTAGTCGCCGCTGGCCGCCACCGCCGCCATCCACTCGCCGTGCTCGGCGTTCATGTAGGCCAGGAGGTCGCGCTCGAAATCCAGCACCCGGTTCACCGGCACGTCGTCGAGGTAGCCCTCGTTGGCCGCGTACAGCACCACGCCCATCTCCGCCACGGACATCGGCGCGTACTGGTTCTGCTTCATCAGCTCCTCCACCCGGGCGCCGTGGTCCAGCTGGCGGCGGGTCACTTCGTCGAGGTCCGATGCGAACTGCGAGAACGCGGCCAGCTCCCGGTACTGCGCCAGCGCCAGCTTCACGCCGCCGGAGAGCTTCTTCATGAACGGCACCTGCGCGGCGCCGCCAACGCGGGAGACGGAAATGCCGGGGCTCATGGCCGGGCGGATGCCGGAGTTGAAGCGGTCCAGCTCCAGGAATATCTGGCCGTCGGTGATGGAGATCACGTTGGCCGGCACGAAGGAGGATACCTCGCCGGCCTGCGTCTCGATGATCGGCAGCGCCGTCAAGGAGCCGGTTCGGCCTTTGACTTCGCCGTTGGTGACCTGCTCCACATAGTGAGCGTTCACTCTCGCGGCCCGCTCCAAGAGGCGGGAGTGCAGGTAGAACACGTCCCCGGGATACGCCTCCCGCCCGGGCGGCCGACGCAGCAGCAGCGAGATCTCCCGGTACGCCCAGGCCTGCTTGGTGAGGTCGTCGTAGATGATGAGGGCGTCCTCGCCCCGGTCCCGGAAGAACTCGCCCATCGCGCAGCCGGAGTAGGGCGAGATGTACAGCATCGGCGCCGGGTCCGAGGCGCTGGCCGCCATGACGATGGTGTGCTCCATCGCGCCGTGTTCTTCAAGGGTGCGGACGATGTTGGCGATGGTCGACATCTTCTGACCGATGGCCACGTAGATGCATTTGATGCCGGTGCCCTTCTGGTTGATGATGGCGTCCACGGCAATCGCCGTCTTGCCGATCTGCCGGTCGCCGATGATGAGTTCGCGCTGGCCGCGGCCGATGGGCACCATGGCGTCGATGCACTTGATGCCCATCTGCACGGGCTGGTCCACGGTCTGCCGGGCGATCACCCCCGGGGCGACCTTCTCCACCGGCGAGGTCTCCGTGGCGCCGAGGGGGCCCTTGCCGTCGATGGGGTTGCCGAGGGCGTCCACCACCCGGCCGAGCAGCTCGCGGCCCACCGGCACCTCGAGGATGCGCTTGGTGCAGCGCGCCGTCATGCCCTCGGAGAGGCCCTGGTAGTCGCCGAGCACCACGCAGCCCACCGAATCCCGCTCGAGGTTCAGCGCCATGCCGGCGAGGACGCCGCCCGGGCCGCCGACGAACTCGATCATCTCGCCGTACTGCGCTTCCGCCAGGCCGTGGACGCGCACGATGCCGTCCGCCACGCTGACGATGGTGCCTTCGTTGGCGGGCTGCGCGGAGACGTCCAGGTTCTCGATGCGGCCGCGAATGAGGTCGCTGATTTCGGCCGGATTCAGTTGCGCTTGCTGCATGGTTCCTTGAGTTCCATTCCTTCCGAGTTGATGCCCCGCGTGGGCGCGACGTTCGTCAGCCGTGCTGCAACGCGCCCGCCAGACGCGCCAGGCGCCCGCGCACGGAGCCGTCGATCACCGTGTCCCCGGCACGCACGACGGCGCCGCCGAGCAGCGTCGCATCGACGGCGACGGCCAGATTCACGGCCTGGCCGAAGCGCCGCGCCAAAGCCGCGGAGAAGCTCTCCCGCTGCTGCGCCGAGAGCTCCGTCGCCGCCACCAGTTCAACCTCCAGCACCGCCTCGGCGGCCGCCTTGCGGGCCTCGAACTGCCGCGCCACCTCCGGCAGCAGCCCCAAGCGCTGGTACGCCGCCAGCGCCTGCACGAAGCGCCGCCCGCGGTCGTCCAGCTCGCCGCGCAGGGCTTCTGCAAGGCGGTGGGCCTTCACTTCGCTGGCGAGGGCCGGATCGCCGATCAGGGCCGCCACTTCGCGGGTGGCCACCGCCGCGGCCAGCAGGGCGAGCATCCGGGACCACTGCGAGAGGCGTTGGTGGGCCTTGGCGACATCGAAGGCCGCGTTGGCATACGGGCGCGCCAAGGTCGCCGCTTCCGCCATCGCCGAACCTAGAGGCCCGCCGCGAGGCGGCCGAGCAGGGCGTCGTGGCGGCTGCGGTCTATGGATTCCTCGAGAATCCGCTCCGCGCCAGCCACTGCCAGATCGGCCACTTGGGCCCGCAGGGTCTCCTTGGCGCGGTTCATCTCCTGGGCGGCATCGGCCGCGGCCGCGGCGACGATGCGCTCGCGCTCCGCTTCCGCCTCGCCCTTGGCGTTCTCGATCAGCTGCGCCGCCTGGTCCCGGGCCGCATCCACGATGCCCCGGGCCTCGGCCCGGGCTTCGCCGATCACCTCCTCGGCCCGGGCCTTGGCATGCGCCAGGTCCCGCTTCGCTTCGGCGGCGTTCTCGAGCCCGGTGGCGATGGTCTGCTGGCGTTCGCGCATGGCGCCGATCAAGAGCGGCCAGATGAACTTCCAGCACACCCAGACGAACACCAGGAAGGCGAGCGACTGGAACAGCAGCGTCATGGTGATGTTCATGCCAGCCTCCCGACTGCGGCTGCCGTTCGCCGCTTCAGCCGGCGATCACGAACATGATGTACAGCGCCACGCCGACACCGATGATGGGCACCGCGTCCACCAGGCCGAGAATGATGAACAGCTGGGTTCTGAGCGTCGGCAGCAGTTCCGGCTGCCGGGCCAGGCCCTCCATGAACTTGCCGCCCAGCAGGCCGACGCCGATCGCCGCGCCCACCGCGGCGAGGCCCACCATCAAGGCGGAGCTGATGTAGAGGAGTACGTGCAACTCCAGTTCCATGGTCGTCATTGGTTCTGTGGCTCCTTGCGGTTGTGCTGTGCTGAACGAGTTCCTGGCGCGGGCGGCGGCTCAGTGTTCTTCCACGTCGTGCGCCTGGGCCAGGTAGACCACCGTCAGCACGGCGAAGATGAAGGCTTGCAGGGTGATGATGAGCACGTGGAACATCGCCCACGCCCATTGCAGAAAGCCGCCGAACAGGGCGACGAACACGCCGCCGCTGAACATGAGGGCGATGAGAATGAAGATCATCTCCCCGGCGTAGAGGTTGCCGAACAGGCGCAGGCCGAGGGAGACGGGCTTGGCGAGCAGCGTCACCCCTTCGAGCACCAGGTTCACCGGCGCGAGGTACCAGGGGAAGGGATGGCACAGGAGTTCCTTCAGGAACCCGCCCACGCCCTTCCGCTTGAGGCTGTAGTAGATGACCATCAGGAACACCGTCAGCGCCATCCCCAAGGTGATGTTGGGGTCCGTGGAGGGCACGATCTTCATGTATTCGACGCCGAGCAGCTTGGCGGCCTCCGGTATCCAGTCCACCGGCACCAGATCCATCAGGTTCATCAGGAACACCCACACGAAGATGGTCAGCGCCATGGGCGCCACGAGGTCGTTCTTGTGCTGGAAGATGCTCCGCACGGTGTCGTCGATGAAGTCCACAATCATCTCGACGGCGTTCTGCAGGCCGCCCGGCACGCCGGCCGTGGCCCGCCGCGCCGCGACGCCGAACAGCAGGCAGAACACCACGCCGAGGCCCAGCGCCCAGCCGATGGAATCCACGTTCACCGCCCAGAAGCCCATCTGCTGCGCTTCCTCGGCGCTGCCGGCGATGCCCCAGGAGCCGTCCGCCTTGCGGCCGTAGGTGAGGTTCGTGAGATGGTGCTTGATGTAGTCGCTGCTGCTCTCGGCCATGCGCCCGTTCGTCGTCCCCTCAACTCAAGCGGCCCGTCAGCGGCCACGCGCCACCAGCGGCGCTGCGAACTGCGCGGCCAATGCCACACCCAAGCCTGCGAAGAACGCGCCGCCGCCCACGTCCGCTACCGCCAAGGCGAACACCAGCAGCGCCATCGCAAGCGCCAGCTTCACGCCCCAGCGCCCCAGCAGCCGGCCCGCCTCCGCGTACGCCCCACGCCCCGCCGCGGTTCGCCGCCCGGCCGCCCACGCGAAATACGCGTTCGGCAGGAACGCCACCGCGCCGCCGAGAAACGCGGCCTTGGCCGCCTCCGCTCCCCACATCGCCGCCACCGCCGCCGCGACGGCCGCAGCAACGACCTGGACGCCCACCACGCGCACCGGCTCGCGCCGATTGGCCTCTGCCAATGTCAAATCGCCGCCCGGCGCCGAGTCGCGGCGCGACCGAGTCGCGGGCGCGGATTATAGCGGCGGCCTTTCGGTTTTCAACACGATGCACGGGGCCAGCCAGGTCAGCCGAGCCCATGAACTCATGGCCCGCACGGTACGGTCACCAACCTATAGGTGCCGCCGCTTCGGCCATGCCGCCCAAGCAGGGCGCACCAACCGCACGGCACCGCTGGAACGGCTACCCGGACGAACTCCCGCTTCGCAACGGACGCGACGGCCTTGGGCCGCGGCCTCAGGGGCCAGCGACCCTCAATACAGCTACTCTGTCGAAGACTCCCGACGGCTTCTCCGGATCCGCCCCCATATCTCGAACGGTAGCGGCCCGAGGACAGCCACAGCGATCCAAGCAGCGAACTCCGGGTGTTTCCATATACGCCGGGGTTGAGCAGAAGGGCCGTCGTCGTGAAAACCGCCATGCCGTACACCATCGTCTTGGGCCGCGCCTGGCACAGGGCGTCGAGCCTCGCGTAGGCGCGTTTCAACATTCCAAGCACTTCTCTAACCCTCAGTCCTCGCCACAGTAGACCATCCCCACGACAAGGGAGTATGCGCCCAAGGTGCCGGCCGCCAAGAGACTGCCTGCGGTCACGGCCCCGCCCATGCCAATGAGCGCGGCGCCGACGTAGGCCGACCTGACTGCCCACATGCCGGCGGTTATGCCGGTGAGGCACATGAAACCGTCGAGTCTCCGTCGCCGTTGCCGTCGCCGTCATTGCAGGCACCGTAGCAGCTTCCGCCCGTGTCGGCGCAAGCAACGCCCAACCCCTTCAACGCGAGGCGTCCACGCCTAGGCGGACGAGCAGACCATCGAGCTCTTCAAGGCTGCCGTAGCGGATCACGATGCGTCCCCGGCCGCCCTTGCCGGCAGCGATGGTCGCCGGCGCGCCGAGGCGCTCGCTCAGGGTGCGTTCCAAGCGGCGCGTGTCCGTGTCCGCCGCAACCGGAGCCGGCGACCCGGCCAGCAGGCGCCGCACCAGGGCTTCGGTCTGGCGCACGGACAGGCGCTGCGCCGCCACTCGGCTCGCCACGCTCGCCTGGTCCGCCAACGGCAGGGCCAGAAGCGCCCGGGCGTGGCCCATCTCCAGCTCCCCGGCGGCAAGCAGCTCCTGGGCGCCAGCGGCCAGATTCAGCAGGCGCAGGAGATTGGTGACCGCGGCCCGGGACTTCCCCACCGCGCCGGCCAGCTGTTCATGCGTCAGCGCGTAGGCGTCCCGCAGCGACCCCAGCGCCTGGCCTTCCTCGAGGGGGTTCAAGTCCTCGCGCTGGATGTTCTCGATCAGCGCCAGCGCCACCGCCTGGCGGTCGTCCACTTGCCGAACCACCGCCGGCACCGCTTCGAGCTCGGCCCGGGCCGCCGCCCGCCAGCGCCGCTCGCCAGCGACGATCTCGTAGCCGCCGGCGGCCCGGGGCCGCACCACGATGGGCTCGATCACGCCCTGGGCGCGGATGGACTGCGCCAGCTCCTCCAGGCCCTCGTCGCGCATCCGCCGGCGGGGCTGATGGGGCCCGGGATGCAGCAGGTCCAATGGGATGCGCTCTATCTCGCCATCCTCGCCCTCGCCGGCGGCTGCCGCGGGGGCTGGCAACAGGGCGTCGAGGCCTTTGCCGAGGGCGCTGCGCCTGGCCACTTGCTCGGCGCTCCTAGCGGTCCGCTTGCGGACGGACGTGGCGAACGGCAAACCGCCCCGGCGTCGCTTCGGCATGCCCAGGACGGGGACGTGCCGCCCCGCAGCGCGACGCGCGCCTGTTCCCGGCGACGGGGCTGGCGCCGTCGAGACGCATGTCGATTCGGAAGCGTGCCACTAGTGGTTCGATTCCGAATCGACGTGGCAATGGCGCGTTCCGTCTGTCGTCGCTTCGGCACGTGCTACTTGAGGATGTGCCGCCCCGCAAGGCCACCGGCGTCCCGGCCCTGCGACGAAACCCGTCTCTCTGGAACGCACGTTGTTCTGGAAGCGGCACACTAGCTGGGCGGGGAGCCACGGCCCAGCAGCTCGTAGGCCAAGGCGCAATAGGCCCGGGCGCCGCGGCTGCCCGGGTCGTACTGGATCGCCGGCAGGCCGTGGCTGGGCGCCTCCGCGAGCTTGACGTTGCGCGGCACGACGGTGCGGAACACCTGCGAGCGGAAGTGCGCGAGCAGCTGGCGGGAGACGTCGCGGCTCAAGCGGCTGCGGGGGTCGTACATGGTGCGCAGGATGCCCTCGATGGCCAGCGCCGGGTTGCCGCGCTCGCGGACCCCGCGAATGGTGAGCAGCAGCGCCGTCAGCCCTTCCAAGGGGTAGTACTCGCACTGCATCGGAATGAGCACCCCGTGGGCGGCCATCAGCGCATTCAACGTGAGGACGTTCAGAGACGGCGGGCAGTCGATGAGGGCGTAGTCGAACGCCGAGTCCGCCGCCGCCAGCCGCTGTCGCAGGCGCGTCGAACGGTCCGCCACCGCCAGCAGCGACATCTCGGCAGCCGTCAGATCGCCGTTGGCCGGCACCAGCTGATAGCCGCCACTGGAGGGCCGCGCCACCGTCTCGAAGGGCGCCCCGTCGGCCAGCCATTCGTGGGCGCTCGCTGCCCCGCCGTGCTGCGCCAGGTTGTTCTTGTCCACGCCGGAGCCCACGGTCGCGTTGCCCTGCGGGTCCAGATCCACAAGCAGCGTGCTCGCGCCCGTTGCCGCCAGCGCGGCCGCCAGATTCACCGCGGTGGTGGTCTTGCCCACGCCGCCCTTCTGGTTGGCGATGGCGATGCGACGCGCCATCAGGGCCTGGCCGCGTTCAACGGGGTGCGCCGAACGCGCGTCACCCAGCCGCGACCAGCCCGCCCCGAGCACGTCCGCTGGCCGCCAACGAATGGGTCGCAGGCGAGGGGCGCCGACGTTGGCAACAGGGCGCTGCCGGCTGGCGCCAGCAGCGGCCGCAGCAGCCGCCATGCCGCCGGCGGCGGCGCAACCGCGCGGGCCACGCCGGTGTCGAAGCCCCCGGTTGGACGCCAACGCCGGGCATCGGCTTGCAACACGGCGACGTTGTCGAGGTCGAGCTCCAGCGCGACGTGCCGCAGGAACGCGCACTTGCGTTCGCTGCGTTCGAGCAGCGCCACGGTCATGCTCGGGCGTGCGATGGCGAGCGGCACGCCGGGCAGGCCGGCGCCGCTGCCGACGTCCACCACCGTGCCGGCGCACCACGGCAGCAGCGCCAGACTGTCCTCGATATGCCGTTCCCGCAGGCGAAGGAGGTCGCGCCTGGACACTAGGTTGCGACGGGCGCCCCAGCGACGGATCAGAGCTTCGTAGGCCGCTAGCTTGGCGCCTTCGCTGGCTTCGACGGGGCCGATGCGCGGGGCCGCCGCGTCAAGCCTGCAGGGCGCCGGCATCGCGCTTCGCATGCACCAGCAGCAGCGACAGCGCCGCTGGCGTCACGCCGGGCACCCGGGCCGCCTGGGCGATGGACGCCGGCCGGCGCGCGCCGAGCTTTTCCTTGAGCTCGCCGGACAGGCCGGAGACGGCGGCATAGTCGAAGTCCGCCGCCAGCGGCATCTGCTCGTGGGCCTTCACCCGGACGATCTCGTCCTCCTGCCGCTGCAGGTAGCCCTCGTACTTGGCATCCGTCGCCAGCTGGGCGACCACTTCGTCTTCGATGGGCGCGGCGTCCACGGCCGCCAAGGCCGCCGAGACGTCCCCGCCGTCGACGTCCGGCCGCTTGAGCAAGTCGCGCAGCGACGTGGCGGCGGCAACGTGTACGCCGGCCACCTCGCCGATGGCGGCCGCCAACGCGCTCCCCGGCGTCGCTACCGTGGCTGCCAGCCGTTGCGCGCCGTCGCGCAGCTGCCGCTTTCGCCCTGCGAACGCCCGCCAGCGCTCGTCGTCCACCAGGCCGAGCTCGCGGCCCACCGGCGTCAAGCGCAGGTCCGCGTTGTCCTGGCGCAGCCGCAGCCGGTACTCGGCACGGCTGGTGAACATCCGGTAGGGCTCGGTCACGCCCAAGGTCACCAGGTCGTCCACCAGCACGCCCAGGTAGGCGTCGTAGCGGGCCGGAGACCAGGCCGGCCGGCCGGCGACCGCCAGCGCCGCGTTGGCACCGGCCAAGAGCCCTTGCGCCGCGGCTTCCTCGTAGCCAGTGGTGCCGTTGATCTGCCCGGCGAAGTACAGCCCCTCGATGCAGCGCGTCTGCAACGTCGGCTGCAGATCCCGGGGGTCGAAGAAGTCGTACTCGATGGCGTACCCGGGGCGGGTGACGTGGGCCCGCTCGAAGCCCCGGATGCTGCGCACCGCCGCCAGCTGGACGTCGAACGGCAGGCTGGTGGAGATGCCGTTCGGGTAGAGCTCGCGGGTCGTCAGGCCTTCCGGCTCCACGAACACCTGATGGGCGTCGCGGTCCGCGAACCGGACCACCTTGTCCTCTATCGAAGGGCAATAGCGGGGCCCGACGCCGTCGATGGCGCCAGCGTACATCGGCGAGCGCGAAAGCCCGCCGCGGATGATCTCGTGCGTGCGCGGGTTGGTGTGCGTGATGTGGCACGGCACTTGGCGCGGGTGCATCGCCGCGCTGCCCAGGAAGGACATCGCCGGCCTCGGCGTGTCGCCGGGCTGGACGTCCATCGCGGCGAAGTCGACGCTGCGGCCGTCCAGCCGAGGCGGCGTACCGGTCTTCAGCCGCGAGACGCGCAGCGGCAGGGCCCGCATCCGCTTCGCCAAGGCGTTGGCCGGGGCATCCCCCGCCCGGCCGCCGGCGTGGTTCGCCAAGCCGACGTGGATCCGTCCGCCGAGAAACGTGCCCGTGGTCATCACCACCGTTGCCGCATCGAGGACGAGGCCGGTTTCGGTGCGGACGCCGCGAATGCGATCCCCGGCGACCGCCAGGTCCGCCGCCGACTGCTGAAACACCGCCAGGTTGTCCTGCGCTTCCACCGCCTGGCGAATCGCGCTGCGGTAGAGCACCCGGTCCGCCTGCGCCCGGGTGGCCCGCACGGCCGGCCCCCTGCGGGCATTGAGGGTGCGGAACTGGATGCCGGCCCGGTCCGTCGCCAGGCCCATGGCCCCGCCCAAGGCATCCACCTCCCGCACCAGGTGCGACTTGCCGATGCCGCCGATGGCCGGATTGCAGGACATCTGGCCGATGGTCTCGATGTTCTGCGTCAGCAGCAGCGTCCGCGCACCGATCCGCGCCGCGGCAAGCGCGGCCTCGACGCCGGCATGGCCGCCGCCGACGACGATCACGTCGAATGTCTCGGTGTGCGTCATACCCGGCATCTTAGCAGTTCGGACGCAGCGCCGACCCCGGTCGCCGCTGCGATCCGGCAGTTCCAGAGAGCCCGCAGCCTCTATTTGCCGATGCAGAAGGCGCTGAATATGGCGCCGAGCAGGTCCTCGCTGGTGGTCGCGCCCAGCACTTCGCCCAGATGCACCTGGGCGCGACGCAGGTCCTCCGCCGCCAGGTCGCCGAGACCTTCCTTGAGCCGCCTAGCCGCATCCGCGACCCGCCCGTTGGCCGCTTCGAGGGCCGTCAGGTGCCGTTGCCGGGCGAGGTAGACGCCTTCGCCGGCGCTCGATCCGGCGGCAGCGGCGATGGCGGCCCGCAACGCCTCGAAACCGGCGCCCGTCCGCGCCGAGATCAGCAGCTCGCCGGCGGCATTGCGGCCAGCCGGCCGGCCGCTCAGGTCCACCTTGTTCTTCACCACCAGCCGCTCGGCGGCACCTTCAATCGGCGCCGCCGGACCGGCCTCTTCCTGCACCGCCAACACCAGGTCGGCGTTGTCGACGGCGCGCTTGGCCCGTTCCACGCCGATGCGCTCCACCGGATCGTCGCCGGGACGCAGGCCCGCGGTGTCCGAGAGGCGCACGGCCACGCCGTCGATCTCCACATCGGCGGCCAGCACGTCCCGGGTGGTGCCGGGCACCTCCGTGACGATGGCCCGATCCTCGGCCAGCAGCCGGTTCATGATGCTGGACTTGCCCACGTTCGGCGCGCCGGCAATCACCACGTCCAAGCCCTCGCGCAGCACTCGGCCCTGCCGGCCGTCCGCAAGCAAGGCGGCAAGCGACGCTTCGACGGCGCCGAGCCGAGTTCGCAGCTGCTCGTCCGCCAGCAGGTCGATGTCCTCGTCGGCGAAATCCATGGCCGCCTCGACATGCACTCGGGCTGCCAGCAGCAGCTCGTCGATGGCGGCCACCCGACGGGAGAAGGCGCCGTCCAGAGACCGCAGCGCCGAACGCGCCGCCCGCCGACTGGCGCTGTCGATGAGGTCCGCCACCGCCTCGGCCTGGACCAGATCCATCCTGTCGTTGAGAAACGCCCGCTCGGTGAACTCGCCGGGCCGGGCGGGGCGAGCGCCCAGCGCGCACGCCCGCTCGAGCACCATGCGCAGCACCACCGGACCGCCGTGTCCTTGCAGCTCCAGAACGTCCTCGCCGGTGAACGAACTAGGCGCCGGAAAGAAAAGCGCAATTCCTTCGTCCAGCACGGTGCCGTCCGCATCCTTGAAGCCGATCAGTCGGGCGCGGCGGGGGGGCGGCACACAGCCAAGCAGCCCCCGCGCCAGCGGCCGCAGATCCGCGCCGGAGAGGCGCACGATGCCGATGGCGCCGCGGCCCGATGGCGTGGCGATCGCGACGATGGGGTCTCCGGGCAGCATCGCCGAGCGTCCTCGGTCTTTGAGTTGGGGTCCGCTTCTACACGCGCTACGCCGTCGTCGAGGCCGCCTTCTTCTCGATGCCGCGCGTGATGTACCACTGCTGCGCCATCGACAGCAGGTTGTTGACCAGCCAGTACAGCACCAGCCCGGCCGGAAAGAACACGAACAACACGCCGAACATTATCGGCATCATCTTCATCATCTTCGCCTGCATCGGGTCCGGCGGCGGCGGCTGCATCCGCTGCATCACGAAGAAGGAGCCGGCGTACAGCAGCGGCAGCACGAACCAGGGATCCGCAGCGGCCAAGTCCTCGATCCAGAACACGAACGGCGCATGGCGGAGTTCCACGCTCTCGTAGAGCACCCAGTACAGCGCGAAGAACACCGGCATCTGCAGCAGCAGGGGCAGGCAGCCGCCCAACGGATTGGCGCCCTCCTTGCGGTACAGCGCCATCATCTCCTGGGTGAGTTTCTGGCGGTCGCTGCCGTGACGCTCCCGCAGCCGCTGCACCTGCGGCATCACCTGCTTCATCCGCGCCATGGAGCGAAAGCCAGCCGAGGCCAGCGGGAACAGCAGCACCTTCACCACCAAGGTCAAGAGAATGATGGCGACGCCCCAGTTGCGCACCACGCCGTGGATCGCGTCCAGCACGTAGAAGAGCGGCACCGACAGCCACCAAAACAGGCCGTAGTCCACGGTCAGGTAGAGGTTCGGCGCCGCGGCCTCCAACCGCCTCTGGATCTTCGGGCCGGCGTACAGCTTGGCGCTGGCCACCGCTCTCGCGCCAGGCGGCACCGCCAGTTCCGGCCCGACCAGGCCCACCGCGTAGTTGCCGTCGTTCAAGCGCCGTCCATTGTAGACCTGCACCTGCTCCGGATCGCCTATCCACGCAGCGATGAAGTAGTGCTGCAGCATGGCCGCCCAGCCGCCGGCCTGCTCGGTGCGGAACTGCGCCTCGTCAAGGTCCTCGAAGTCGACCTTCTCGTAGCGCGACTCCGGCGTGGTGAAGGCCGCGCCGACGTAGGGGCGCGGTCCCATGAAGCCGGTTCCGCTCTCCGGGCGCGTGCTGTCGCGCTTGAGCTGGGCGAACAGCCGTCCGCGGAACTCCCGGTCGCTGCGGTTGACGACTTCGTGCTCGACGCCGATGAGGAACTCGTCCGCTTCGAACCGAAAGCGCTTCTCGAACGCGACCCCGTCCCGCTCGTGCCGCAGCACCACGTCCAGCCCACCGGACTCCAGCCGATATTCGCTGCCAGTGACCGCGTAGAGCGGGCGCTCGCCGGGCTTGTCGAGGCCGTCGCGGCCGATCAACCCGCTCTGCGCCACATAGACGTGATCCCCCCGCCGATCCAGGAGCTGCACCGGCTTGTCGACGCCGATGGCTTGGCTGTAGAGCGGCAGATCCAAGCCAACCACATCGCCGCCACGCCGGTCTATCCAGACCTCCAGGGTCGGCGTACGGACATGCACCAGCTGCGCCGCCACTGCTTCGCCTGCCGGCAGCAACTGCTGGCCACCGCCGGCCAGATCTTCTCCCGGCACGTCGTCCGCCGCGGGTTCGACGACGGTCGGGGCAAGGGCCTCGCCGGCAACCGGGTCCGCCGCCCGCGGCGCCTCGCGAGGCGGCAGTTCCGTGGGCGGACGGCCGTAGTCCTGCGTCCAGTTGTAGACGAGCAGGTAGCCCACCACGCCCAGCGCCGCCAGCAGCACATAGCGTTGTATCTCCGTCCTCGGCATCGGGGCTCCTCCCGACTACCCGCCGCCCGGCGGAGCGGCACGCTCCGCCACGCCACCCGAGCCCGGCACAGAGCCCTCAGCGGGGGTGCGCGAGGGGGAACCCCTCGCATGAGAGCCCTCAGCGGGGGTGCGCGAGGGGGAACCCCTCGCATGAGAGCCCTCAGCGGGGGTGCGCGAGGGGGAACCCCTCGCATGAGAGCCCTCAGCGGGGGTGCGCGAGGGGGAACCCCTCGCATGAAAAGACCCCTTTGGCGCTGGCCACTCGAAACGCCGTGGCACCGGATCCAAGCCGCCCCGGCCCCACGGGTGGCAGCGCAGCAGACGCCAGATCGCCAGCACGGTTCCTCGCCAAGGCCCGTGCTCCAGGATCGCCGTCGCGGCGTAGCACGAACAGCTCGGATGAAAGCGGCAGCGCTCCCCGGCAAGAGGCCGGAGGACCAGCTGATAGCAGCGAACGGCGAACAACAGCAGACGTTGCGCGGCTACGCCGAAGCGCCGCCCGATCGTTTCGAGTTCCGCGCCGGCCGCGTCTTGCCACCGGCCACCGGGCGGAAGCAAGGGAGGAACTAAGGGCCTCGCCGCCTCGTCCGCTTCAGCGGGCACACCCACGCCCTGCCCGTTTCGCGACGATCGCCGTCAAGGCCGCAAAGACGCGGTCCGCCTGCTCGATCCTGGACACGCCGGCGGCACCTCCCGACACGCCGCGAAATCCCACCACGCGGACCACGATGTCCATCGCCGGCAGGTCCGCACGTCGTCGAAAGGACTCCCTGATCAGCCTCTTGGCCCGGTTGCGGTCCACGGCTCTGCGCAACAGGCGTTTGCTGACGATCAAACCCAGCCGCGCATGCCCCGCTTCCGTTGGCCTCGCCGCCAGCCAGAGCGGCCCACGCCGGAGTCGCACACTGGGCGACTGCAAGACGGCATCGAACTCGCCAAGCCGACCCAGCCGCCGCTCGCGCCCGAGCGCCTGGCCCACTCGCACAGCCACCGTCTTCGCCGGCGCGAGCGCGTGCTGCGCGGAATCTCCGAGCACGGATTACGACTGCGACGTCGGCGAACCGCCTAGACGGCCAAGCGCTTGCGGCCTTTCCCGCGCCGCGCCTGCAGCACCTTGCGTCCGGCCTTGGTGGCCATCCGAGCCCGGAAGCCGTGCCGGCGCTTGCGCTTGACAACGCTAGGTTGATACGTCCGCTTCATCTAGCCGCACCTCTCACCCGTCGCAATGGGGCCGCCGAGACGGGTGGCGATTCTACGCGCCCGGTGCCGCTAGGTGTCAACGAATTCGATGCTGTAGTAGCAAGGATCGTAGTCGTAGTAGGGGCAATGTCCTACAGTGGATGGCGGCTTTAACCTACGGATGCGACAGGAGATGTCGCACCTGTGCTCCTGTGCAGCTGCTGTGCGCGAGTGGTGTGCATTCTGTGGAGAGCTTCGCCGCTGGTCGTCTGGGCGGAGGCTCGCTCGAGGATGGCGCTGGCTTACCTACAGCTTATGCACATTGTCCTCCACAGGTGGCGGAGAAAGTGCGGCAGAGGGGTGCCTTCGACCGTAAGGAATGTAAGCGCTTGAATTGTTGGGGTATCGTCAAAAACCTTGATTTCTATTGCGGTTTTGCGTTGTCAACGGGTAGGCGAGTCCATTACGGTGAGCGCTTGGGAAGGCCGGTGCGACGGGGAGCGTGACCGGTGCCATGAAGGCGCGGCGGGAGCGACGGCAGGGGGGCGAGACGGCGGTGCAGGGGCAACGGCTAGGGCAGGCGCAAGGAGCACAGGCGCAGCCGACTCGGCGACGCGACGGGCGGGAAAACCCGAACGCGGCGCAAGGGAACCCGGCATTTGGCGCGGCTGGCCCCGGGAGGGCGGGACCGCCCTTGGTGCAGGCGGCGGGCACTGGCGGCGTTGTAGCCGGCGACGGCGGCGAGGACTACGGAACGGCCGTCTGGCAGCGCTGTCTCGAGCAGTTGGGCAGGGAACTCGGCGGTGAAGAGTTCACTACGCTGATCCGCCCCCTGCAGGCCGATCGACAGGGTGCCACGCTGGTGCTGTTCGCGCCGAACAAGTACGTCCTTGCCCAAGTGGAAGAAAGCCATGCGCCGCGGCTGCGCGATCTCGTAGCGCAGTTCGACGGCACCGGGGCCATAGCCGGGGTGGAGTTCCGCGAGGGCAGCCTTGATGGACCGTTCGACGGACCGGACGGTAGGAAGACGCCGCTGAGGGCGCCGCGTCGCGGCTCGCCGGCTTCGGCGGGGGCTGCGCCGAAGCCGAGCCTCAACGGCAACTTCACGTTCGAGTCCTTCGTCGAAGGCAAGTCCAACGAGCTGGCGAAGGCCGCGGCATGGCAGGTGGCCGAAAACCCGGGGCGGACTTACAACCCCCTGCTGCTCTATGGCGGCGTGGGCCTCGGCAAGACCCACCTGATGCATGCCGTGGGACACGAGATCGTCTCCCGCTCGCCCCGCACCGCAGTGGTGTACCTGCACTCGGAACGGTTCACCAACGACATGGTGATGGGCATTCGCACCAACACCATCCAGGAGGTGATGCAGCGCTATCGCACCATGGACGTGCTGCTCATCGACGACATCCAGTTCTTCGCCGAGAAGGGGCGCTCCCAAGAGGAGTTCTTCCACGTGTTCAATGCCGTGTTGGAGCGTGGCAGCCAAATAGTGCTGAGCTCGGACAGATACCCAAGAGAAATCAATGGCTTGGAGGAACGTCTCCAGTCCAGGTTCTCAGGTGGGCTGACCGTCGAGGTGGAGATGCCGGAGCTGGAAACCAGAGTGGCCATCCTGCAGAACAAGGCCGAGGCCGAGGGCATTGGGATGCCGAACGAGGTGGCGTTCCAGATCGCTCGCAACATCCCGTCCAACGTGCGCGTACTCGAAGGCGCCTTGCAGCGCGTCATCGCCAGCGCCAAGCACATCGGTGCGCCGGTGACCATGGAGCTCATGCGTCGCGCCTTGCGGGACCTGTTCGCCATCCAGAGCCGTCAAGTGACCGTGGATCACATTCAGAAGGTGGTCGCCGAGTACTACAACATCAAGCACTCCGACATGCTGTCCAAGCGCCGTACTCGCGCCATCGCGCGGCCGCGGCAGGTGGCGATGTGTCTGGCCAAGGAGTTCACCAACCACTCGCTGCCGGATATCGGCGATCGCTTCGGCGGGCGCGACCACACGACCGTGTTGTACGCCTGCTGCAAGATCGCCGAACTGCGCGAAAGCGATACGGACATGGCGGAGGACTACAGGAATCTCAGCCGAACGCTGCACCGCTGACGGCATTCCGGCCCGGCTGCCGGCGAGGCCAGGCAACCAAGAGGACAACGAGAGGAAGCAGAGCATGAAGTTTCGTACGACCCGCGCCGCGTTGCTGCGCCCGCTGCGCGTGGTGACGGGTGTCGTCGATCGTCGGCACACGCTGCCGGTGCTGGCGAATCTGCACGTCGAGGCCGGTACCGAAGGGTTGACCCTGCGCGGCACGGACTTGAACGTGGAGATCGTGGCCCGCGTGACGGAGGGAGTGACGGTCGAGGCGCAGGGGACGACCACGGTGCCAGCGCACAAGCTGGCGGAAATCTGGCAGTCCCTGCCGGAAGCGGCCGAAATCACCGTGGCGCTTGACGGGGAACGGGCGGTGCTGCGCGCCGGCCGCAGCCGGTTCGCGCTGGCGACGATTCCCGCCGGCGACTTTCCAGCCGAGAACCAGCTGATCGACCAAGGGGACAATCAAGAGCCCTCCCGGGAAGGCGTGTCGGTATCGCTGCCCCATGCTGCCCTGCGGCGTCTCTTGGACCGCACCAAGTTCGCCATGGGCGTGCAGGACGTGCGCTACTACTTGAACGGCCTGTTGCTGGAGGTGACCGCCGAGAGCTTGCGCGCCGCGGCGTCGGACGGGTTTCGCATGGCGCTGTGTACGCTGACCGAGGGCGGCGTGGCGGACGTGGACCGGCGACGGCTGATCGTCCCCCGCAAGAGCGTGCAGGACCTGGAGCGGCTGATAGCCGACAGCGACGAGGACGTTGCCTTGGAGTGCGGCGAGAACACGCTGCGGGCGACCCAAGGCAGCTACACGTTGACAACCAAGCTGGTGGACGGCCAGTACCCGGAGGTGGACCGCCTCGTGCCCCGAAACACCGTCCACGCCCTCACTGCCGATCGGGACGCGCTTCGGGGAGCGCTGCATCGGACGGCCATCCTGTCCAACGAGAAGTCCCAGGACGTCCGCCTGCAGCTTGACGGCGAACAGATGACCATTCGCGCCAGCAATCCGGAGCAGGAAGAAGCGGAAGAGACGGTGTCCGTGGAGTTCGACGGCGCCGAAGTGGAGATCGGGTTCAACGTGCGCTACCTCCAAGACGTGCTGGGCGCCTTGGAGACGGAAAAGGTGAGGATGTCCATGCCGGCGGAAAACAACATCGCCTTGGTGGAAGGCCCCGGCGACGACGAGGCGCTCTACATCGTCATGCCGCTGCGCCGGTAAGGAAACAAGGCAGGGCGTAGCGGCCCAAGTTCTTGGGAAACGAGACCGGGCGGGGTCTGCGACAGAGCGTGTGCTGCTAGAACGGCTCGACGTTCTGAACGTTCGCAACATCGCGAGCGCCCAGCTGACGCTCCACGCCGGCGTCAACCTGTTCGTCGGGGCCAACGGGGCTGGCAAGACAGCGCTGCTAGAGGCCGTTCATCTCTTGTTCTGCGGCCGGTCCTTCCGCACCAGTCGCTCGGAGGGCCTCGTGCGGCGGGGCGAGGATCGCCTGAGCGTCGCTGTCCGCGGTCGAGACGAACAGTTGGGTGCCGTGCGGCTGGGCCATCTGCGGGACCGGGGCCGCGTGGAGCTGCGCCGCAACGGGCAGTCGGTGCGGCAGGCGTCCGCACTGGCAGCACTGTTGCCGATCCAACTCCTGCTGCCGGACCTGGGGGAGCTGGTGTTCGGCGCTCCCGCCAGTCGACGGCAGTGGTTGGATTGGGGCACGTTCCATAGCCAGCATGACCACGCGGAGACGTTGCGGGCGTACTTGCGGGCTCTTCGGCACCGGAATGCCCTCCTGCGGCGGGGCGAGCTGGCGACGCTGGCACCGTGGTCCGAGCAGGTGGCAACGCTCGGCGAACGGGTGGCCTTGGTCCGGCGACAATACTTCGAGCAGGTCGCTCCCACCGTCCACCGCTGCTTAGCCGCCTTGAACGAGGGGATCGCGGTCACCGTGCGCTACGACGCTGGCTGGGGAGGTGGGGCGTTGGCGTCGGCGCTCGCCGCGAGCACGGAGCGGGATGCGCGCACCGGGGCGACCAGTCCGGGGCCGCATCGGGCGGACCTCCACATCCTCAGTCATGGCCAGCCCGCGGCGGCGGTGCTGTCGCGTGGCCAGGGCAAGATCGTCGCCAGTGCCCTGCGGCTGGCCCAGGCGCAGCATCTGATGGCGAGCGCCAAGCCGTCCTTGTTCCTCATCGACGATGTCGGTGCCGAACTCGACGACGATCAGAGCAAGCGCTTCTTCGGGGTCCTCGGCGAGATGGCGTGCCAGATCCTAGCCACATCCGTGCGCTTGGACTCGACGCGAGCCCTCCAAGCGCTGCCCACTCGAATGTTCCACGTGGAACATGGGAGAGTCCGAGCAGCGGACTGACTCGCCCTGCCTTCCCGGGCGTCTTCGACCGAGATCCGCCTTGAGTGCGGGTCCGACAGGCGGTAGGCTACGCACCTGCGCTTGGCGGTGCCGCCAAGCACCAGCGTAGATGCCGTAAGGCATTGACTAAAAAAGAATTTCCTATCTCCGAGCTAGGCAGCGGGATCGCGTGGGGAGACAAGGCAGCAGGCATGGCAGCAAGCGACAGCAAAGAGCCCTCAGCGGGGGTGCGCGAGGGGGAACCCCTCGCAGGTGAAGAGCCCTCGGCGGGGGCCGCTCGCAGGCGAGCGGTGCGCGAGGGGGAACCCCTCGCAGGCGAAGAGCCCACCTACGACTCGCGGAACATCAAGGTGCTGCGGGGGCTCGATGCGGTCCGCAAGCGGCCCGGGATGTACATCGGCGACACCGACGATGGCACGGGCCTGCATCACATGGTGCAGGAGCTGGTGGACAACTCCATCGACGAAGCGCTGGCCGGGCACTGCGACGCCATCGACGTCGTCATCCATCTCGGCGAGGCGGTAACGGTCTGCGACAACGGCCGCGGCATGCCGGTGGACGTCCACCCCGAGGAGGGGAAGTCCGCCGCCGAAGTGATCCTCACCACGCTCCATGCCGGGGGCAAGTTCGACGGCAGTTCCTACAAGGTCTCCGGCGGCCTGCACGGCGTCGGCGCATCGGTGGTGAACGCCCTCTCAGAGGTGTTCCGGCTCACGGTGCGGCGCGAGGGGAGCGTCTACGAGCAGACCTACCGGCATGGCGAGCCGGAAGGCCCTCTGCGCGTCGTGGGCGACAGCGACGAGCGCGGCACCGAGTGCTACTTCAAGCCGTCTCCGACCACCTTCACGCACATCGAGTTCCAGTACGAAACGCTGGCGCGCAAGCTCCGCGAGCTGGCGTTCCTCAATGCCGGCGTCGGCATCCGCCTGGTGGACGAACGCAGCCGCAAGGAAGAGCGCTTTCTCTACGAGGGCGGCTTGCGGGCCTTCGTGGGCTATCTGAACCGCAGCCGGACGGCGCTGAACGAGACCTTCCACTTCGAGCATGTCCGTCCGGACGGCATCGGCGTGGAAGTGGCCATGCAGTGGAACGACAGCTTCGGGGAGCAGGTGCTGGCCTACACCAACAACATCCCGCAGTCCGATGGCGGCACCCACTTGGCGGGCTTTCGCGCCGCCCTCACGAGGACGCTGAACAACTACATCGAGCGCGAAGGACTGGCGAAGAAGGCGCAGGTGGCGACCACTGGCGACGACGCCCGGGAAGGGCTGACGGCGGTGGTCTCGGTGAAGGTGCCGGATCCCAAGTTCTCCTCGCAGACGAAGGACAAGCTCGTCTCGAGCGAGGTGAAGCCGGCGGTGGAGCAGGACCTGGCGGAACACTTCAAGGCGTATCTGGAGGAGCGGCCGCAAGACGCGAGGCAAGTCGTCACCAAGATGATCGATGCCGCTCGGGCCCGGGAAGCGGCCCGCAAGGCCAGGGAGATGACCCGCCGCAAGGGGGCGCTGGACATCGCTGGCCTGCCCGGCAAGCTGGCGGACTGCCAGGAGAAGGACCCGGCGCTGTCCGAGGTCTTTCTGGTCGAGGGCGAATCGGCGGGCGGGTCCGCAAAGCAGGGCAGGGACCGCCGCACCCAGGCGATCCTCCCTCTGAAGGGCAAGATCCTCAATGTGGAGAAGGCGCGGTTCGACAAGATGCTGTCCTCCGCGGAGGTGGGCACGCTGGTGACTGCCCTCGGCTGCGGCATCGGCCGCGAGGAGTTCAACCTCGACAAGCTGCGCTACCACAGCGTGATCATCATGACGGACGCCGACGTGGACGGCTCCCACATCCGCACGCTGCTGCTGACGTTCTTCTTCCGGCACATGCCAGCGCTCATCGACCGCGGCCACGTCTACATGGCGCTGCCGCCGCTGTACAAGGTGAAGAAGGGCCGCCAGGAGCGCTACGTGAAGGACGACGACGAGCTGGAGGCGTATTTCCTGCAGGCGGCGCTGGAGGGGTGCGCGCTGCACGTCAACGCCGATGCGCCGGCCGTCGACGCCGCCTACTTCGAGCGCCTGGCGCGCGCCTACCGGGACGTCGTGGTCCGCTTGGAGCGGCTGGACCGGGTCTACCCGAAGGCGGTGACGTTGGCGCTCCTGGACGTGCCGCCGCTGACGCGGGAGACCTTGGCGGACCGCCGGCACATGGCGGGCTGGGCGGATGCCTATCGGCAGGCGTTGCCGGCGACGTCCGACTATGCGGTGGCGCTGGAAGAGGATCGGGAGCATGGGATATATCGGCCACGGATCGACTGGCGGGAGCACGGCGTGGCGGAGTCCGCGGTGCTGGACTTGAGGTTCTTCCTGTCCGCGGACTACGACAAGGTCGCGGATCTTGGGCAGACACTGGCGGGGCTGATCGAGGATGGCGCGTTCGTTATGCGGGGCGAGCGCCAGCACCCGGTGGCATCCTTCCCGGAAGCGTTGGAGTGGATGCTGGCGGAAGTGCGGCGGGGGGTGGACCTGCAGCGCTACAAGGGGCTCGGCGAGATGAACCCGGAGCAGCTGTGGGAGACGACCATGGATCCGGAGGTGCGACGGATGTGGCGGGTAACCGTGACCGATGCGGTGGCAGCGAACGAGATCTTCACGACGCTGATGGGCGAGCAGGTGGACCCGCGCCGAGAGTTCATCGAGGCGAACGCGTTGTCGGTGGTGAATCTCGATGTCTAGCGGTTCAATTTCGAATTGACGTGGCAGATGGCGCACCCGTTCGGCGTTGCTTCGGCATGCGCCCTTTGAGGACGTGCCCCGCAGCGCGAAATCCGCACCGTTCCGCCGATGGCCCTGGCCACGGTCGAACGCGTGGGATCCGGAAGCGGTACGCTGAGGGCGTCTCGCCCGCGAGCGGTGCAGCAGCGGCTCAGCGCGCTGCCGCTCCGAGGAAGTGTTTCTCGAGGTGCAGAAAATGGCGCTCCCAACTCCACTCGCGCATGACGTAGGTTCTGGCCGCGGCGCCTAGGCGCTGGCGCAGCGCCGGATCGCGCAGCAGGCGCGCGACGGCCCGGGCGAACTCCTGGCCGCTGTCCGCCACCAGCAGATGCTCGCCCGGCGTCGCCCCGATGCCCTCGTTGGCGACGGACGTAGCCACCACCGCGCGGCCTGCGGCGAAGTACTCGAGGAGCTTGTTCTGCATGCCGGCGCCGGCCTGCATGGGATCGACGCAAACCGCTGCTCGGCCCATTTCCGTCGCGGGATCCGACACTTCGCCCGTCACCAGGATCCCCTCGCGGCCGTGCAGCGCCAGAATTTCGGGGCGCGGCAGCCGGCCGACAATCGCGAACGAGGCGCCGGGAACTGCCGTGCGAAGCGCCGACCACGCCTCGCGCACGAACCACAGCGCGGCGCTGACGTTGGTGTTGGTGGCCATGACGCCGCAGAAGACCAGCCGCAGCGGCACTTCGGCGATGCCCTGGCGCGGGCGGAAGCGGTCCGCATCGACTCCGTGGGGAGCGAGCACGTGGTTGTCTATCGGCGGCTGCCCGGCGGCCGCGCAGGCGGCGCGAACGGCGGCGACGTCCGCCTCGCCGATCAGCGTGGTGTGCGTGAAGCTTCGCCACACCTCCGCCTCGTACCGAGCCGTAAGACGGTGTTCAAGGCGGTACAGCCAGCGCTCGAAGGGGCCGAGGGCCTGGGCGGCGATGCGCCGGGTGTTGAGCGCCTGGGAGACCTGCATGGCCAGATAGGTGGTCGCTGCGCCGCCGAGGCCCCGCGCGGGCTCGGCGCTGCGCAGCGTATAGGCGTAGATCACGTCGTAGCGGCCGGTTCGGGCCGCTCGGCGCACCGCTCTCCTCAAGGCGCGATTGGCGAACCAGCCCACTTGCACCGGCTTGCGCCGCGCCACGGCGCCGAGGACGCCGAGGCAGCGTCGCCACCAAGGCTGCCCGAACAGCGCGACGCGACGGCACCGCGCCGCCATCCAGTCCCGCCAGGGGCCGGCGGGCGTGTCGTCGGTCAGACTGAACAGATCCACGCGGTGGCCGCGGGCCGCCAGAAACGCCAGCAGGTGCGCCACCGTCATCTGGTCGGCGCGGGTCATGGGCAGTGGGAAACGGCTGCAGACGACGCCAATGTCCAAGGCGCGCGGTGCCCCGGACACGGCCATGCGCCGTGGGTAGCGGGGATCGTCTACTGGTCGGGTCATGCCCTGGCCAACGCGGCCGCGAGGTCTTCCCGCCAAGCCTCGAGGTCCGCCACTGGTGGTTCGCCATCCCACCCCAGCCAGCAGGCGCACCAGCGCGCCTGGCCGCGGACCTCGGGTGCCACGCGCAGCCGCGATGCGGCGGCAGCGGCACCGTAGCGTGGCCAGTGCTGGGCTGCATGGGGCGCACTGGCGACGCCGGCCAAGATGGCGAACACCAGCTCCACCCGCTCCCCGTCGGCAGCATGGACGTAGCGGTGGTTCTCCAATCGCTGCCAGAGCGAGGGAATCAGAAAATCCACCACCGCTTCGCCGGCGTCGCAGCCGGTCCACAGATCCAGGATCAGCAGGCCCCGCGCCGGGTACAGCGCAAGGCGCCGGGCCACGCGTACGCCAGCCAGTCGATAGCCGTCGTGCCAGCCGGCGCAGCACAGGGTGCTGCCGCGCTTGGCGGGCCCCGGCAGCGGATAGGCCCGGGCGCGACGGCCGACGCGAAACGAACTCCAGAACTCCGCCGGCTCGCAGCCGACAAGCCGCGGCCCATTGTGCGCTGCGGCGCTGCGGCAGCGGTCCCGCAAGGGCCCCGCGCCGTAGGTGGCGACGCCGGCGTCCACCAGGAAGCGGCGTCCCGCCACCGTCGCCTCGATGGCCAGGAAGTCCGCGTGGGCGTGGGCGGGATTGTCGTCCGGGCCGCAGGCGCCGCAGTCGAACACCACCGCGTGGCGGCCGCTGCGCAGCTGCACGTAGCCGGAATGCGGCAGAGCGTAGGTCGCCGCCGTGGTGGCCGGCGAGGACGGCGCGAAGGTCTCCGCCGCCGGCGCCTCGCCGAGCCAGGCGTCGTTGAACAGCGCGATGTCGCCATCGGGATGGGTGAGCGCGGCGAGCGCCGTGCGCATGGCGCGCAGCCGCTGCGCTATCGCATCGACCGCCGGCGGCGACAGTACGCCGGCGTCCACCAGCAGCAGCAGGTCGAGCAGCGCCAGCAAGTGGTACATCGGACTGCGCTCGGCATGGCCGCCGTCGGCAAGCACCTGCTGCGCCACGGCCGCCGGCGCCGCTCGCTGCAGGAAGGCCCAGCGGCGGGGCAGGGCCGGCAGGGCGGCCGCATAGACCGCGAGCGCGGTCAGGTTCTTCAGCAGGTGGTTGTAGCCGAGGTCCCACTCGAGATTGCCGCGCACGAAGGCGGCGCAGAACCGGATGTGGCCGAGGATCCGGTCGCGGGCCGGCGTCGGCGGCGGCGCTTGGCGGTCGAACAGGTGCAGCCCCAGCAGCAGGTTCACCAGCCGATGGCTGGCGCAGTAGGGGTTCCAGATGTCCCGGAACACGCCTCTCGCGGCGAACGGATTCTGGTCCTCCAGGGACGCGACCAGGCTGGCGACGACGCGCAGCGCCGCGGGATCGCCGTCGGCAAGCAGAGGCGGCGCGTAGCCGAAGCAGCCAAGCGTCATGCGCCAAAGCGCCACGTTGCCCTCGCCGAGCGCCTTGCGCCAGCGCACCTCCTCCACAGTGCCGAAGTCGACGTCGCGTCCGAGCAGAACGAACCTGCCGCGCAGCATGGCGGCAAGGTGCTGGCCATGCACGGAGCGCTGCCACGGCAGCACGTGGGCCGCCAGCCGCCGGAGGCGCGGATCCCCGACGTCCGGCAGCGGCAGCCGTCGCGCCACCGCGGCCACCGGTGCCGGCCCCGTGTGGCGCAGCCACAGGAACCGGCCGCGGCAGGCCAGGCGCCAAGCGATCTGGCGCGGCCTCAGATGCCGCACCGTCCGCCAGGTCCGCAGGACGTTCACGGTGCGCTGCGGTCATGGCGCATGGACCGCCACCTGCTCTTCGGCAGCCACCGAGTCCAGGGCGGCGAGGGTCGCGGCGCTGGCGTTCAGCTGTTCGGCGAGGGGCACGGGCGGGGGGCCGCCGGCCGCGACGGCTGCCACGAACGCCGCTAGCTCGGTGCGGTGGCCCTTGTCCTGGCGCTGCCGGCGCCGTTGGCGGCGGCCCTTGCGCCACAGCGACAGACGCCGAAAGTCCTCGATCCGGGCGAGATCGCCGCCGGCGTAGGCTTCGATCAGCTCCTTGCCGGAAGCCGGGGACCCCGAGGCCGTGTAGAAGACGGTGGCCAGGCTGTCGTTGTTCAGCCGCAAGACGATCGTGGCGTCCTCGCACAGGCCGTTTGCAGCGGCCGGTACCGCCTGCGCCTGCACCGACGCCACCCGCGCACCGCCGAGAAACGCGCCCAGGTCGATGAAGTGGCAGGCTTCGCCGAGGAGCCGCCCGCCGCCTTCGTCCGCCCGGCCTTGCCAGCTGCCGGCCGGCAGCGGCCCGGCGTTTACGCGCATCAGCACATGGCGGGGGCCCGGGCTTGCCGTCAGGTGCGCCTTGGCGGCCAGCGCCAGCGGCGCGAAGCGGCGGTTGAAACCCACCAGCAGGAACGCTGCGGATGCCTCGGCGGCGGCGGCCACATCCCGGAGCTCCTGCCAGTTCAGCGCCAGCGGCTTTTCCACGAATACCGGCTTGCCGGCGGCCAACGCCCGCGTCGTCTGGCTGGCGTGCAAGCTGTGCGGGGCAGCGACCACCACCGCGTCGATGTCTTCATCCTCGAATATCTCGTCGGCATCGGCCGTCGCCCGGCGAAAGCCCAGCCGCCGCTGCGTGTGCGCCGCGGAAAGGCCCCGGGCCGTCGCCACCGTATGCAGCTCGCAGGCGGGCAGCTTCGCCAGAATCGGCAGCAGCACCGAGCGGGCGTGGTCGCCGGCGCCGATGACGCCTAGGCGGCAGCGCGCCGCGGGCCGCCTGGGCAGCGAGGGTTTGGCCGCCTCCGGGTGGGGTTTGCAGGAGCCTTCAGCGGGGGTGCGCGAGGGGGCACCCCTCGCAGGCGGAGAATCCCCCGGCGCCGGCGTATCCGCGTACTTGAGCAGCACGCCGAGGTGCGGCTCCTGGCCGGCGATGGTTGCGTAGGCCGCCGGCGCGTCCTCGAAGCCGAAGCGGTGCGTGGTGAGCGCCGCAGGGTCGAGGCGTCGGGCCGAGCCTGGTCGCATTGCCGCTAGGGCCGCGGCCAGGTTGGCCGTCTCCGTCCAGCGCACGTAGCCCGGCGGGTAGCGGAAGCCGTGGTTCTCGTAGTCCTCGTCGTAGCGGCCCGGCCCGTAGGAGCGGCACACCACCACCGTGAGCTCCTTGTTCATGTACTCGCGGTAGGGAAACGACGTGCCAGTGTTTCCAACCACGGCGATTACCGCCCGGTCCCCGGCGACCTCCGCTGCGGTCTCGAAGGGCAGGCTGGAGGTGGTCGCCGCGGCGATGACGACGGCGTCGCAGCCGATGCCGCCGGTCGCCTCCGCCGCGACGGCGCCGGCATCCTGTTCGTCTAGCTTGCATGCGGCGTTGGCGCCGAGACGGGTCGCCAACGCCAGGCGTTCGGCGTCGAAGTCCAGCGCCAGCACCCGTACGCCGGACAGCGCCAGCAGCTGCGCCGCCAGCTGGCCAACCAGGCCAACGCCGACCACGGCGCACCAGGCCCCGAGGGCAGGCCGCGACTGGCGTACCGCGTGCAGGGCCACGGCGCATACCGTGGCATAGCAGGCTTCCTCGTCCGCTACGTCGGTCGGCACCGCAGCCGCCAGATTGGCCGGCACCAGGTTCAGCTCCGCGTGGTTGGCTACGCCGGCGCCGGCGACGGCGACCCGCTGCCCAGCGCTGTAGCGGCCCTCGAGGCCAGCGCCGACGCCCGCGACCACGCCGGCGGCCGAGTAGCCGAGCGCCAGCGGCTGGTCGAGGCGGGCGCGGGCCGTCCTGGCCGCCGCGGCTAGGCCGTCGCGCTTGACCTTGGCAAGCGTCTGCCGCAGGAGGTCCGGACGCGCCCGCGCCTTGGCAAGCAGGTTCTGCCTGGCGAAGCCAACGGCAAGACGTTCGGTGCCGGCGGACACCAGCGAGGCGCGGGTGTGCACCAGCAGGCGACCGGGCCGCAGCGCTGGCGGCGGCACCTCGGCGACCGCCAGCTCGCCGCTTCTGGCATCGAGAACGAGCTGCTTCACGCCGGCCCGGCCCGCAGCAGCAGCACCATGAAGTAGCGGCGCGGATCCGTCCACAAGTCCAGACACTCGAAACCGGCCGCCCGCGCCTTGGCAACGAATTCGTCCGGCGCGTACTTGTAGGAGTTCTCGGTGTGCAGGGCCTCCCCGCGGGCGAACGCCACCTGCTTGCCGCCCACGCGGACCACCTGGTCGCGCCGTGCGTCCAGGTACATTTCGATGCGGCCGGCGTCGGCGTTGTAGACGGCGCGGTGGTCGAAGCCGTCCGGGTCGAAGTCGGCGCCGACCGCGGCGTTGACGTGGCGCAGCAGGTTGAGGTTGAAGCGGGCCGTGACGCCGGCCGCATCGTTGTAGGCGCGGCGGAGCACGTCGTGTGCCTTCTTCGCGTCCACGCCCAGCACAAGGCAGCCGCCGGGCCCGAGCGTTCGCGCCACCGCGGCCAGGAAGGCCTCCGCGCCAGCCGGGTCGAAGTTGCCGATGCTGGATCCCGGGAAGAAGCCAATGCGCGGCAGCCCGGCGGTGGGCGGCGGCAGCGGGAACGGCGCGGTGTAGTCCGCGCAAGTCGGGTAGACGGCGACGCCCGGATAGTCGTCGAAGATGGCCTGCGCCGCCGCGGCCAGGTGTTCCTTGGAAATGTCCACCGGCACGTAGGCCGCCGGGCGGCATGCGTCCAGCAGCAGGCGCACCTTGGCGCTGCTGCCGCTGCCGTATTCCACCAGACAGCCTCGAGCCGTCACCCGGCGGGCGATGGCCGTGCTGTTGGCGCGCAGAATCGCGACCTCCGTGCGCGTCAGGTAGTACTCGGGCAACCGCGTGATGACGTCGAACAGCCGCGAACCCGCGGAGTCGTAGAAGTATTTGGCGGGAATGGCCTTGCGCGGCTGGCGCAGTCCATGCAGGACCTCCGCAGCCATGTTCGGCCGCGCCGGGCTGCAATCGAACATCTCGAACCGAGCAGTGCCGTCGGCGCTGGCCGCCGGCGCGGCGCGTCGCGCTTCGGAGCAGGACACGCCGTCTACCGAGCCAGCCGGATGCCAGTGAACTGCCAGCGATCCCTCGGATAGAAGAAGTTCCGGTAGGTGGCCCGCGCGTGGCCTGGCGGCGTCGCGCAGGAACTGCCTCGCAGCACCTGTTGGCTGGACATGAACTTGCCGTTGTACTCCCCTAGCGTGCCGGCGAGTGCGCGGTAGCCGGGGTAGGGCGCGTAGGCGCTGGCCGTCCACTGCCAGCAGGCCGCAAACAGCTGCGTTAGCTGCGGGGCGCCGTTGGCTTGGCGCGGCGCTGTCGCCGCGACCTCCCACTCCGCCTCGGTTGGCAGCCGGCAGCCCGCCCAGCGGGCATAGGCGTCGGCCTCGAAGTAGCTCACGTGCGCTACCGGCGCGTCCGCCGCCACTGGCGCTTCGCCGTCGAGCTGGTACTCCCGCCAGCCGTCGGCGCGGCGCCAGTACAGGGGTGCGGCGATGCCGTTCTCGCAGCGCCACGCCCAGCCTTCGGACAGCCACAGCGACGGCGTCTCGTAGCCGCCGTCTTCCATGAAGGCCAGGTACTCGCCGTTGCTGGTCAAGCGTCTGGCGATGGCGAACTCCGGCAGCCACACCGCGTGCCGGGGCCCCTCGTTGTCGAAGGAGAACCCCTCGCCAGGTCGATGGCCGATCTCGACCTTGCCGCCACCGAAGCGCCGGAACTCGAGCTCTTCGGCCGCGGCGCCGGGCCCGGTTCCATTGGTCGTGCTGGGCGCGTCGGGCGCATAGACGGGCCGCAGCGGGTTCGAGCCCAGGTTCGCCTTGATGTCGGTGAGGATCAGCTCCTGGTGCTGCTGCTCGTGGTGCAGCCCCAGTTCGATGCGGCTGCGGGCTTCCGGTTCGGCATGGACCAGCAACGGCTGCATCGCCCCGTCGACGTGCTGGCGATACGCTCGTACTTCCGCCACCGTTGGTCGGGAGAGGGTGCCCCGCTGGGGCCGCGGGAACGGCTTCCCAACGCCGTTGTAGTAGGAGTTGAAGAGGTGCTCGAAGGCGGGATGGTAGGGCCGGTAGTGGGCCGCGAACGCCTTGAGCAGGAAGGTTTCGAAGAACCAGGTGGTGTGGGCCAGGTGCCACTTCGGGGGGCTGGCGTCCACGAACGGCTGTATGCCGTAGTCCTCGACTTCGAGGGGCAAGCACAGGGCCTCCGTGCGGGCCCGCACCGTGGCGAAACGTTGCGCGACGGACGCAGCGACCCCGGCGGGACCTGAGAAGGGAAGTTCGGACATGGGGCGCCTTTCGCTTGGCGAACAGCATAGAGAAAGTTGCAGGCGCAATGCAAAGCGGCGTCGAACGCTCGTCAGCGGTCTTGCCAGCGCTGGCGCAGTGCGCCGATCAGGGCGCGAAGGCGGGCGGCATCGAAGGGCCCGCGGACGAAGCCGGCGTGGCGGCCGTCGGGCTGGATCACCGCCAGCTGGCTGCTGTGGTCCACGAGGTAGCCCAGGGCGGAGTCCGCCGCCGCTGCTTTGGTGAAGCCGGCATGGAGGCTGCCGGCGAAGGCGCGAATGTCCGCCATGTCGCCGGTGACGCCAACGAAGTCGTCGCGGAACGCGGCCACGTAGGCGGCGAGGGCCTCGGCCGTGTCGCGTTCCGGGTCCACGCTCACTAGAACGCCTTGGAAGACGTCCTCCCCGGCGGCCTCCATGCGGCCAGCGGCGTTGCCAAGCTCGGACATGGTGACCGGGCAGATGTCCGGGCAGTTGGCGTAGCCGAAGAACAGCAACGACCAACGGCCCTGCAACCGCGCCGGCGTGAAGCGCCCCCCGGCAGCGTCTGCCAGGTCGAAGTCCGGGATCGGCCGCGGCTTTGGATAGGCGGTGTAGCCGAAAGCGCGCAGCTGCTCTGCCGTGGGTGCGGGTTCCGGCGCGTAGCGAGCGACGGCAAGGCCCAACGCGATCACGCCTGCCGCTCCCAGTGCGACCCAGACCGCCTTCATCGGTCCGCTCCGTTGCCGCGCAGTCGCGCCGGGGCTCATGCCGAACCCCGAGGCGCCGTTCCTGGAGGCCAGCGGCGCCGTTCCGCCGCCGATGTGGCGTACAGGACGCACAGCAGCGTCAACAGCAGCGCCGCCGCTCCGGCGTTGTGCAGCACCGCCACCGGCAACGGCAGCGCCAGCAGCACATTGGCGACGCCGAGGCCGAATTGGGCGGCCAGAACGCCGCCGAGGCCCCAGGCCATCGGCCGCCGACCGAGCTGCCACGCAAGGGTGCCAACTGCCAGCAGTACTGCGATGGCGCCAACACGGTGGGCGAAGTGAATGGCCACTCTGGCGTCGCTGTCGAGGAGTCCGCCGAGGTAGTTCGGGCCCACCGCTTGGACGAGATTGAAGCCAGCGGCGAAATCCAGCGGCGGCAGCCACTGGCCATGGCAGGTTGGGAAGTCCGGGCAGGCGAGGGCAGCGTAGTTGGCCGTCAGCCAACCGCCGAGGGCCGTCTGCAGCGCCGCCACGGCCAACGCGGCGACGGCGAGCGGCCGAAGGCGCAGCGGCGCCCGCCAGGCTGGAGGACGCAGCGACAGCGCCAGCCACCACAGCGCCGCCAGCGTGGCGAAGCCGCCGAGCAGGTGCGCGGTGACTACCTGCGGCCACAGCTTCAGAGTAACGGTCCACGCGCCGAAGGCGCCTTGGCCGACGACGAGGACCGCCAAGGCCGCCGGCAGGCGCCAGGGCAGGCGATGGCGAAGGGCCAGGGCCAGGATGCCGAGAATGACCAGGCCAAGCGCGGTGGCCGCGTAGCGATGCACCATCTCCAGCCATGCCTTGTCGGCTTCCACCGGCGCCCAGGGGAACGCCGCCGCGGCCGCCTCGAGTTCGCCCGGGCTCGAGGGAACGCCTATGTGGCCATAGCAGCCAGGCCAGTCCGGGCAACCGAGGCCAGCGTCCATCAACCGCGTCAGCGCGCCCAGGGCCACCACGACGACGGCCAGCGCCACGGCGGCGCATGCCAGGAGAAATACCGAGCGGGAGCGCCGCCCCGAAGACTTGTCAGCCACGTCCGCCACCTTGGGGGGGCGCGCCCCGTGCGCGGCGCCGGCCAACCACGACGTAGCCGGCCACCACTGCGGCGCCGATCAGCAGCCACTGCGCCACATAGCCGTAGTGGGTGCCGGGCGAATAGTCCCATGCCAACGTCGGCGGCAGCAGTACGCCGGCGCTGTCCGGCAGCAGCCGCACCTCCCGTGGCGCAGCGGACACCGCGGCGGCCATCCGCTCGAGATCCACCGTGCCGATGCGCTTGGGCCAATCCGCGGGCCAGGCAGCCGCGGCCGCCGGGGCTGGCGCCCGGGGCCAAGCGACGCCCCTCACCGCCACCGGTTCGGTCGGGGTCTCGAACGCGGCATCGGCGCTGTGCCCTCGATTCACCAGTACGCTGCCGGCGGCGGTCCGCAACGGCGTCCACACGGCGAAGCCGCTGCCCCGCCGCGCTGCCACGAGGAAGTGCCGTTGGGTGTCGTAGCGGCCGGCCAACGCGAGCCGGGCGAAGTCCGCGGCTGCTTCGGGAGCGACGGCAACAGGCGGCGCGGACAGCCGCTCGCGCCGCTCTTCCGCCAGCGCGGACTTCTCGAGACCCCGCGCCAGCTGCCACGCCGCCAGCGCCAGCACGGTGGCTAGAGCCGCAGCCGCCTGCACGGTCAGCGCAAGCCCCGGCCTGAACGCAGCCCTTTGCGCCAGTGGGCCAGTCCGATTGCGACAACGGATGAAGCACGGGCGCCGACCCTCACTCCAATGTGGCTTTGGCATTAGCCGCATGGGAGTCGTTGTTCCCGCAGCAGCGCGGCCAGCACGTCGGCGGTGTCGGGCCGCACCTTGCGCCACAGGCAGAACGCCTCGGCGGCCTGTTCGACCAGCATGCCAAGGCCGTCGCGCACCGCCTTGGCCCCGCTCGCCGCGGCCCAGCGGCAGAACGGCGTCGCGCCGCGCCGCGCGTAGAGAAGATCGTAGCAACGGGCGCCGGCAACCGCCGCCGGCGACACCAAGGCGTCCTCGCCGGCCAAACCGGCGGAGGTGCCGTTCAGCACCAGATCCCAGGCGCCCTCCACTTCGTCGAGTCCGCAGGCGGTGACGCCGAAGGTGCGCCCCAGCGCCTCGGCCTTGGCGCGGGTGCGGTTGGCAATGGTCAAATCGGCGGCGCCGGCGTCAAGCAGGGCTGCGACGATGCCCCGCACGGCGCCGCCGGCGCCGATGACGAGCGTTCGGGCGCCAGCTACCGGCCAGCCGAGATTGGCGGCGAGGTCCCGGGCCAGACCGAGGCCATCGGTGTTGCAGCCACGAGTGCGGTTGCCGCGGACGACGATGGTGTTCACGGCGCCGCTGCCGGCGGCCGCGTCGCGCTCGTCCACCCAGCCCCAGGCATCCGCCTTGAAGGGCACCGTGACGTTGAGGCCGCGCCCGCCGGCCGCGAAGAATCGCTCCGCCGCCGGCGCAAAGCGTTCGGCGTCGATGGCGTCGTAGCGCAACGCCTGCCCGGTTGCGGCGGCGAACTCCGCGTGAATGCGCGGCGACAGGCTGTGCGCCACCGGGTGGCCGATCACCGCGTAGAGGTCCGTCATCGGAGCACGGCGTCGGTCGCCGCGTCGCATATGCGGCTGGGTCCGGTGCGGCCTGCGGTTTCGCCGGGGAGAATGAAATCGACCGCTGCGCCGAGCGCGGCGACCACCTCGGCGGCGGTCCGCGCTGGCGCAGCCCCGGCCCGATTGGCCGAAGTGGAGACCAGCGGCCCGCCGAAGGCCGAGGCCAGCGCCCGGGCCTGGGCATGCCCCGGCACCCGAACCGCCACGCTCTCCCGACCGCCGGTGATCCAGTCCGGGAAGCGGCGGCTGGCCACCACCCAGGTGACCGCGCCGGGCCAAGTCCGGCAAATTGCCCGCCGTCGTCCAGCGGGAAGTGGATCGAGCTCGGGAGCGAACGCTGCCGCGTTGGCCCCGATGACGACCAGGCCCTTGGCCACGGCGCGGCCCTTGATGTCCAGCACCTTGGCGACGGCGGCCTCGCCGAAGGGATCGCAGGCGAGGCCCCACACCCCCTCGGTGGCATGGGCAACGACGCCGCCACGTCGCAGCGTCGCCACGGCCTCGTGCAGCGCGTCGGCGGCGCCAGGTTCCATTCGCGTGCCGTCAGCGGTCCGTCAGGCGAGCGACTGCTGCACCGATGCGTTCTGTTCCGCCACCTTGGCCGCGTTCGCCGCCCGATCGGCCTGCACCCTGCCGGCCAGCGCGGGGTCCGCAACGCCGAGAATCTGCGCCGCTAGGTAGCCGGCGTTCCTGGCGCCGGCCTTGCCGACCGCCACCGTGGCGACCGGAACGCCGCCGGGCATCATCACCGTGGACAGCAGAGCGTCGGCGCCGTTCAGCGGGCCGCCGTCCATGGGCACGCCGACCACGGGCCGGGTGGTGTGCGCCGCCACAGCGCCAGCGAGGTGGGCGGCGAGGCCCGCGGCGCAAACGAAGACGCGGCAGCCCCGCTGCTCGGCCTCGGCCACGTACTCTGCCGTCGCCGCTGGCGTTCGATGCGCCGAGGTCACCCGCACCTCGCAGCGGACGTCGAGCGACCGGAGCACCTCCGTGCAGGTGCGCATCGTCGGCCAGTCGGACCCGGACCCCATCAGCACCGCTACCCAGGCTTGCGGCAACCGGTCGCCGTCGTCCCTCTGTCCTCCGCGCTGGCGCTGTCCCGTTTCATCGGATCCGTTGCGGTTCATCGCGGCCTCTCCCTTGTCGGTGTCATGATCACGTCGCAGACCTTCCCCGCTTGATCCCGCCACCCTTCGACGTGCAGCCGGGGCGCCCCCCGCGCCCGTTGCGGATTTTATGTCCCGCGGGGTGAAGCTCAAGCCGTACTGGTCGCTTGGCTGGTTCAACCACATCCGGCTCCCGAGAAAGGGTGCGAATCCATCTGGGCCGGCACATGCGTTTGGCGTCCTCTGCCATCGCCTCAATGAGGCGAGCACATTCGATGCGTCGCCAACACGGCGACGCAATAGACTACGCGGAGGATTGCGTGGGTTCGAGCGCATGGGCAGTGCCGGCACGTCGCCAGCGACGACAGCGCGACTTGCACCGCGTCCCGCATGGCTGGTCGCGCCGCTGCCGCTGTGCCTGGCCAGCTGCGCCGTCGCGCCGCTGGACCAAGGCGTACGCGAAGCGGCCGCCATGGCGGCGGAACGCGGCGTGCCGGCCGCGGCTTCGGTGCCGGCCCCCTTGGCGGAACTCTCCGCCGAACCGCTGACGGCCGATGCCGCGGTCCGTTTGGCGCTGGCCAACCACCCGGAGCTGCGCGGCGGCATGGAACGTCTCGGCTTCGCGCTGGCGGACGTGCAAGACGGACGCCGGGTGAGGGGCCCCATGCTGGCAGCCACTTGGCTCGGCAACCGGGACGGCCACGACGAGACCTCTTTCGGGCTGATGACCGCGCTTGCGGACCTGCTGACCCTGCCAGCCCGCAGCCGTGCGGCCGAGGCCAGCTACGGGGCTGCCAAGCAAGCGCTGGCGGCGGCGATGGTCGGCACCGCGGCGGATGCCGAAGCGGCCTACTACGCTCATGTGGCGGCCCGCCAGGCGGTAGCCCTGCAAGCGCAGATCGCGGCGGCGGCGGCCGTCTCCGCGGAACTCGCCGAGCGGTTCGCCGAGGCCGGCAACTTGGTGCCCCGAGCGCTGGCCCTCGAACGCGCCGCGGCATCCGAGGCGCGCCTGGACGCCTTGAACGCAGAGGCCCACGCCGAGGGGACCCGCGCCGAGCTGGCGCTGGCGATGGGCCTCTCGAGCGGCGGCGCCTGGCGAGTGCCGGCCAGACTGCCGGCGCTGCTGCCGCGGCAGCCCGCCGAGGGCATCGAGCAGCTGCTTCCGCTTGCTCTGGCCAAGCGGCTCGATCTGGCAGTGGCCAAGGCCAATGCCGACATTGCCGCCAAACGGCTGGGCGTCGAGCGCTGGGAGCACTGGCTTGGGGAGGTCGAAGTCGGCGTGGAGATCGAACGCCACGACGGCGGAGAGCTGCGCGGCGCCAGCGCGCAGTGGCGCCTGCCGCTGCCGACGAGAGGATCGCTGATGCGGCGACGCACCGAACTGCGCCTCGCGGTGCTGGAAGTCGCCCGCTTGCGCCAGCAGATCGACAGCGACCTGCGAACCGCCCACGCCGCCATGCGCAGTGCCGAACAGCGCGTGGCGGAGTACCTCGAGGGCCTGATGCCGGCACGCCGCGAAGCCACCGAACACGCCGAGGCGGAACGCAGCTACATGCTGGCGGGCGTGTTCGAGACGCTGGCCGAGAAACAGCGCGAGTACGCTGCCTACCGCGGCTACCTGGCGGCCGTGCGCGACTACCACTTGGCGCGCAGCGCCCTGCGGCGCGCCGTCGGCGCCGCCCTGCCCGCCGACGCGGCTGCCGCGGCAGGTGCGCCGATTGACGTGACGGCGTTCGTTCGCCCAGCATCCGAGCCGCGGCAGCCACATGGACACAGACCCCGATGACCACGCGGCGTGAATCCCTCGGCTACCTGGGCGCCGGCGTCCTCTCCGCCGCAGCCGGGGCAGCCAGCCCGCGCCCTGGCGCAGCGCCGGCCGCCGGCGCCGCAGCCCCGGGCGCCGGCGTCGCTTCCCATGTGCCGGTGCGCACCCTGAACGGCTGGACCCTTCCGTATCGCATGACCGACGGCGTCAAGGAGTTCCACTTGGTTGCGGAAGCCGTCGAGCACGAATTCGCGCCAGGCTGCCGCGCCAAGTGCTGGGGCTACAACGGCACCACGCCCGGCCCCACCATCGAAGCCGTGGAAGGCGACCGGGTGCGCATTCTGGTGACCAATCTCCTGCCCGAGCACACCACCGTGCATTGGCACGGCATCCTGCTGCCGAGCGGCATGGACGGCGTCGGCGGCCTGAGCCAGCCGCACATCCGCCCCGGCGAGACCTACGCCTACGAGTTCACGCTGCGCCAGCACGGTACGCACATGTACCACCCCCACGCAGACGAGATGACGCAGATGGCGCTGGGCTTGATGGGCATGTTCGTCATCCATCCGGCAGCGCCGGAACCGGTGCCGGCGAACCGCGACTACGCCCTGCTGCTGCACAACTGGGCGCTGCACCCGGGCACTTGGCGCCCGGACCCCTCCATCATGCAGGACTTCGACCTGTGGACCTTCAACAGCAAGGCGTTTCCAGCCACCGAGCCCCTCGTCGCTCGTTCCGGCGACCGAGTGCGCGTGCGTATCGGCAACCTTTCCATGTGGAACCACCCCATCCATGTTCACGGCGTGCAGTACGCGGTGACCGGTTCCGACGGCGGGCGCTGGCCGGACCGCCAATGGCGAACCGAAACCACGGAAATCGTCGGCGTCGGCCAAACCCGGGACATCGAGTTCGTCGCCGTGCCGGGCGACTGGGCGTTCCACTGCCACATGGCCCACCACACGATGAACGCGATGGGCCACGAGCTGCCCAACCCCATCGGCGTCGACCAGGACGGCGTGGCCGCGGACGTGCGGACCATTTTGCCCGGCTACCGACCAATGGGCCGGCACGGCATGGCGGATCATCAGCGCCACTTGGCGATGGGCCACCATCGGGGCCCGCCGAACACGCTGCCGATGATGGCTGGTCGAGGGCCCTACGGCAGCATCGAGATGGGCGGCATGTTCACGGTGGTCAAGGTGCGCGACGACTTGGCCCCTGGCGACTACGGGGATCCGGGCTGGTATCCGGCCCCGGCCGGCACCACGGCGCATCGCACCAGCCAAGATCCGGCGCTGGGCAAGCGGGCCGCGAGGCGCACCTCGGCCTGACGTCTCCTTCCGGTCCACGAACGCCGTGGAACCAAATCAGGTCGTCGCCTGGAGCTGGCCGGGAAGGCCGAGTCAGCCGTGCCCTGCGTCATGCATTCTCATCTTGGCCGCGGGCTCGCCGCCCCGCCATCAGGCCAGTCGAAAGCGCGTGCCGGCGCTCCACACGGCCACTTCGCCGTTCGGTTGCTCGGTCGCGAGGGCCGCCAAGCGATAGAACGCCGGCCGGGCGATGAGCGCCTTGAGACCGCGGCGAACCTCCACGTAGGGGCGCGGTTCGCCGGCGCGATCCGCCACGACGATGGGATGCGCTGCATCCGCAACCACCGCATCGCCGACGTTGGTGCGGAAGGCGATGCGCATGGCGGTGCCCACCCCTTCGGCCTCCATGTCCGTGGCGACGAACGGCGCGTCGTCCACCTGGATAAGCAGCTTCTCCGCCGGCGTGACGAGGTAGTGCGCGCCATCGTCGAGGCGCAGAACGCTCGCGAACAGCTTCGCAATCGCGAAGCGCTTGATGCGATCGCCGTCGTGGTACCAGTCGCCGTTGGCGTCGATGCGGATGTCTATGGTGCCGGTGCGGGCGGGGCACCACTGGGCGACCGGCGGCAGCGAGCGATCCTCGGCCGCCGCGAGCAGCTGCTTGAAAGCGCTGCCGGAACCCGGCGCGTCCTGGGACGCAGTGCCTCGCCGGGCGCCGGGCACCGCCGACTACCCGCCGATGAACTTCATCACCGTCACCTCGCCCTTGAACGCCAGCGGCTGCTTGTCCGCCAGGGCGCCGAGCAGACGCTGCTGCAGGAGGGCTCGGGCCTGCTCCTCCGGCAACGCCAGCACATCGGCCATCGGATGGTGCTTGCTGCTCGACAGACAGCCGTACAGGTAGCCGTTCGAAGACAGGCGCAGGCGCGTGCAGGAGGCGCAGAAGGGCTCGGACTCGTTGGCGATGATGCCGAAGGTGCCGCGGCCCGGTATCTCGTAGCGCACCGCGGTGGCGTCGTAGGCGGCGTCCGTGCGGGCGAACTCGTAGCGGCCGGCGACCAGGGCCAGGATGTCGTCCATGCCGAAGAACTGGCGCTGGTAGCTGGCGCTGTGCTTGAGGTGCCCCATGTTCATCAGCTCGATGTAGCGCAGTTCGATGCCCCGGGCCAGGCAGTAATCCAGCATCGGCAGGATCTGATCGACGTTCACGCCCCGCATCGGCACCATGTTGACCTTCACCCGCAGGCCGGCGGCGAGCATCCGTTCCATGCCGTCGAGCACGGTCGCAAGATCCCCGCTCTTGGCTATCGCCCGAAACGCCAAGGGATTCAAGGTGTCCAGGCTGATGTTGATGCGCTTGAGGCCAGCCTCGGCGATGAGCGCCGCCTTGCGCGGCAGCAGCTGGCCGTTGGTGGTGACGGACACGTCCGCCAGGGGCAGTTCCATCACCGCCGGCAGGAAAGCGTCGAACTTCGCCGACAGCAGCGGCTCCCCGCCGGTGATGCGCAGCTTGTCGACGCCAGCCACGTCCATCAGCAGCCGCACGGCCCGCAGCAGCGCATCGGCGTCGAGTTCCGCCACCGCCGCTTGCAGGCGCCGGCCGTTCGGCACGCAGTAGGTGCAGGCGTAGTTGCAGGCCGCCGTCAGGCTTACGCGCAGGTTGCGGAACCGGCGTCCCTGGGCGTCGACGATCATGGCGGCTCTCTACGCATCCGCCGCATCATACGCGCCGGCACTGCTGGGGTGCAGCGCCGCCGCCAGCGCGGCGACGAATCCATTCGCCCAGAATACGCCGTTCGAACCTTTCACCAACACGCTGTCCCCAGGCCGCAGGAGCTCGGCGCAACGCGCCGCGAGGGCGGCATCGGCGGTCTCGACGTGGCCGAGCCGCTGCGCCGGCGGCAGCGTGGCGTAGAGGGCGCCCATGCGCTCGCCGACGCAGACGAGCCCCGACAGGCCGCGGCAGTCCGTCGCCAGGGCCTCGTGATAGCGGGCCGAGTCCGCGCCGAGCTCGTGCATGTCGCCGAGGATCGCGAAGCGCCGTGCGCCGCCTGCGAGGGGCGCAGCGGCGAAAGCGCGCAACGTCGCCGTCATGCTGGCCGGATTCGCGTTGTAGCTCTCGTCGATGACCCGTACGCCGCCGGCCAGGAAGGCGTTGCCGCGCCCCCGGGGCACGGTCAACGCCGACAAGCGGGCCAGATTGGCGAGGGGCAGATCCAAGGCCAGCAGCACGGCCGCCGCGGCCGCCACGCTCTCGGCGCGATGCCGTCCGCCCCCCGGCACCGGCGCAGTTGCGCGGCCGGTCGGCGTTGCCAGTTCCGCGACGGCCCGTTCGCTCCGCCCTTCCGTCCCGCCCGCGCCGCCCGCTTCCTCCGTGACGCCAAGCAGGCGCACGTCGGCGGCCTCGTCGGCATTGCCGAAGACGATCGTCCTGGCGGGGTGGTCCACCGTCGCGCTGGCAGCCCGCACCAGCGTGCCGCGGCTGCCAAGGCCCTCGGCAATGGCCGCCTTCTCCTGGGCAATGGCGGCGAGCGAGCCGAAGTGGCCGATGTGCGCCGGCTGGACATTGAGCAGTACGGCGACATCCGGGGCCGCCAGTTGCGAGAGCGGCCCGATCTCCCCCGGATGGTTGGTGCCGATCTCGAGTACCACCGCTGGGGCCTCCCGGGGCGCCAGGGCCAAGGACAGCGGCACGCCGATGTGGTTGTTCAGGCTGCCCGGCGTGGCGAAAGCGTCGAGCGCCGCGGCCAGAAACGACTTCGCGGTCGTCTTGCCGCTGCTGCCGGTGACGGCTACCACCGGGCCCTTCAGGCGCCGCCGGGCGGCGCGCCCGAGCTGCCACAGCCCGTCAAGGGTGTCGTCCACCACAAGGGCCGGAACGGCGTAGTCGCCGGGCCGGCTCGCCAGCACCGCCGCCGCGCCTTTGGCCACCGCGTCGGCGATGAAGTCGTGGCCGTCGCGGTTCGACCGGCTGGTGGCGGAGAATCGTGGGCCGGGATCCCCGGCGAGGGCGACGAACAGTTCCCCCGGCGCGATCCGGCGCGAGTCGATGCAGATGCCGGCGACGTCGGGGCCGGCAGCCGTACGCTGTCCGAGCGCCGCCGCCAGTTCGGGAAACGACCACAGCACCGCGCTCACCCGGCTACTTGACCACAGGCCTGCCTTGCACTCAAGGGTGCGTACTACAAGCGCGACCGGTTTCGCGAGACGGCGCCGGCGGAGCGTCGAAGTCGCGCAGGACGCCGTTGTCGTCCACGTCCAGGTGCAGCACGCGCTCGTGCTCGGCGACGATGCGGCGCGCGCCCTGGTCGCCGTTCAGGCGCTGCATCGCGTCGAACAACGCTGCCGGGAAGGCGATCGGATTGCCTGCCCGGCCACGGCAGCGGGGCCTGACGACGTAATCGGGCGCCGCCGCAAGTGCCGTGGCAAGGCGGTGCAGCGTCGCAGGTTCGACCAGCGGCATGTCGCCCAGCCCTATCAGCAGGCCGTCGCAGGCGGCCATCGCTGCCACGCCCGCGGCCAGCGACCGCGACTGGCCCAGCGCGGCGTCCGGCGCCAGCACCACGCGGCAGTTCGCGGCGGCAACGAGTTCGGCCGCCGCGGCTTCGCCGGGCCGCAGCACGGCCGCCACGTCGGCGAACACGCTGCGATAGGCGCCGAGCGTTCGGGCCAGCATCGGCATCCCGTCCAGGTCGTGGAAGCGCTTGTCGCTGCCGAAGCGTCGGGATGCTCCCGCCGCCAGCACCACGGCGCCGACCTTCACGAGTTCGTCGGCCGCCGCGGACCGGTGCCGCGCGACGGCGGGGCTAGGCCGCCAGCTCGACCAGCGCCGCACGCGCCTCGGCATCCTGGCGCTGGCGCACGGCGGTGATCTCCGCAACCACGGCGACGGCGATCTCCGGCGGCGTCTTGCTGCCGATGGGCAGTCCGATGGGGGCCCGCAGCCGTGCCAGCTCGGCGGGCGCGACGTCCAGCGCCAGCAGGCGTTCGCGGCGTTTGGCGGAGGTGCGTGCGGAGCCCATGGCGCCAACGTAGAAGGCGTCCGTCTTCAGCGCTTCCATCATGCCCATGTCGTCGATGCGCGGATCGTGGTTGAGGGCCACGACCGCGGAGTACCGATCCGCCGCGTAGGCGCGCACGGCGTCGTCGGGCATGTCGCGGATCTTCCGTACCCCGACGGGCGCTTCGAAGTCGTCGAGACGTTCTCGACGCGGGTCGCAGACCACCACCCGGTAGCCGAGCGCCAGCGCCATCTCCGCCACGTAGGCGGCCACCATGTTGGTGCCGATGACGAACAGCTGGTACTGGGGGCCGTAGGTCTGCACGAGCACGCCGGCGTCGTGGTCGTAGCGCAGTGCCGCGTGCCGGTCCACGTTCCTGGCTTCGTGACGGCCGCTGCGCAGCCGCAGCGTGCGTTCCACGCATCGCCGGGCCGCCAGCCTCTCCGTCAAGTGGTCGAAGTGGGCGGCGGCGGCCGGCGCGAGGGGTTCGACGACGATGTCGAGATGCCCGCCGCAGGGCAGGCCTAGTGCCTCGGCCTCGGCTTCCGTCTCGCCGAAGCGCAGGAACTGCGGCCGCTCCCGCGCCAATTCGCCGGCGGCCAGCCTGGCGAGAAGATCGTCCTCGACGCAGCCGCCGGAGAGCGACCCCACCAGGCGACCGCGTCGATCGCATGTCAGCAGCGAACCGACCGGCCGGGGCGAGGAACCATAGGTGGCCACCACCGTCGCCAGCCAGCACGCCTCGCCGTCGCGCAGCCAGTCCCGCGCCTGGCCGACAACCTGTTGATCTACCGCCTGCACTTGCCATCCTTTGCTCTAGCTGCCCGCCTCGAGGGCCGAGACGCGCTCGCGCACGTCGGCCACGTCGCGCCGTTGGTCGCGCAGTTCGGCGCGGATGTCGGCGAACAGGGTCTCCATGCTGCCCCGCAAGTCCGCGATCTCCGTCTTGACGCCGGCAACGTCCGCCTTGACGCCGCTTTCCACGCGGTCAAGTCCGGCCTTGACGGCCGCCACGTCCGCCTTGACGCCCCCCAGTTCCTCGCCGAGATAGTAGGTCGCCCCGACCAGCGCTAGCACCACCGCCACCACCGCGGCCCACCGCTCGATCTTCTCGCCCATGTCAATATCCCCGCGCCGTCAGTGTCACAAGCGCCGTCAGTGTCACAAGCATAGCGCAGACGTGGCCCCGATCATGCGTCGGCGAGCGCTGCCTTCCGGGCCGCCTCGCCGCCGTGCATCTTGTGACGGTTGGCCACCGGCGCTAGACGCGCGCACCAGGCTGGCCAGGTAGTCGCGCCACGCTTTGCGCTCGGCGCTCGGCGTTGGCCGGTGCGCCGCCTTGTGGCAGGCGCTACAGACGGAGGACAAGGTTGGCCGGATCGTCGGTGCCACCGGTGGCCAACGGCCGAACATGATGCACCTCGGTAGCCACGCGGCCGCACCGGCTCGGACACCCAAGTGCGCCCACCTTCGCCTCGCACATGTGCGTCGGGGCCCGTCCCTGTGCCGGTGCCCCGCTGTCCCGAGGCAGCGCCGGCCTGCCGTGCTATGCTCCGCCCTCCGGCCGGACACCAGTACGCACCTGCCCCAACGCCTCCGTGCGAGATCATCCATGCCGCCTGCCAGCCTAGTTGTCCCCTACGCCGGCCATTGGCCCTCGTCTTCGCCGCGCTTGATGCTGCCTTTGACGCTGCTCCTCGCTCTAGCTGCGCCAGCGACGGCGCAGAGCGCTGCCGAGGGCCAGGGACGTGTGCTCGAGGAGATCATCGTCACCGCGGAGAAGCGCACCGAGAACCTCCAGCAGCTGCCGCAGGCGATTACCGCCCAGGCGCCCGAGCAGCTCGACGTCCGCCACATCGTCTCCTTCGTGGACATGAGCGCCACGGTGCCGGGCGTCACGGTGGCCAAGAATGAAGGCTTCAAGACGGTGATCGCCATCCGCGGCGTCGGCAACGAGGCGAATCAGAACGCCATCGCCAACCCCTCCGTCTCCTACCACCAGGACGGCATCTACGTGGCCTCGCCCTTCGCGCTGCGGGCGGACTTTCTGGACGTGGAGCGCATCGAGGTGCTGCGCGGGCCGCAGGGCACGCTGTTCGGGCAGAACTCCACCGGCGGGGCGCTGAACGTGGTCACCTCGGCGCCGGACCCCGGTTCGCGGCACGGCAAGGCGGACCTCACGGTGGGCAACTACAACCTGCGGCGGCTGCGAGCCGCCGTCAATCTGCCGCTCGGCGAGGATCTGGCCATGCGCGCGGCCGTCTCCAGCCACCGGCACGACGGCTTCAGCCACAACGTGGTGCTGGACCAGGAGCTCGACCAGGCGGACAGCATCGGCGGGCGCATTCGGTTGCAGTGGACGCCCGGCGACGGCAGCGCCCGTTTCAACGTCACCGTGCAGCACTACGCGGACAGCACCACCGGCGCGGCCCAGAAGGGCATTCTGGATCCCACCCTCGGCCCCCGCCGCCTGGCGCAGGACTCCCGGGGCCTCTACGACCTCGAGTCCCGTCTCTACAGCCTGGTGGCGGAGTGGGATCTGGCCAGCGCCACCTTGAAGTCTCTCACCAGCTACCAGGACGACGACATCGCCATCGTCCGCGACAACGACCGCAACGATCTCGCCACGCTGCCGCCCTTCGCGCTGGTGCCGGCGGTGTTCGACCCGGAAACCAACCGCCAGCGCACCTTCACCCAGGAGTTCAACGTCATCTCCGCGGAACCGCTCGGCGGGCGGCTGGACTGGGTGGTGGGCGCCTTCTACCTCGACACCGCGGTGGACGTGAGCATCCGCGAGTATCTCGATTTCGGCTTCGACGGCACCTTTGATCCCATTACGCCGGCGCTGGTGCGCTCCTACGCGCCCGGCGACTACGGCTTCATCTCCGATTCCAAGCCGGAGCGGGAGTCCTTCTCCGCCTACGGCCACGGCACCTGGGCCTTGACGCCGCGTACGCGGCTGGTGGCCGGGCTGCGCTACACCAACGACCAGGTGCGCTCCGCGGTGACCAACTTCTTCGGCCGCGCCGGCACGGCGCTCTTGGCCACGGACAGCAGAGCGACCACCGGCCGCCTGGCGCTGGAAGTGGACCTCCACGAAGACGCCATGGCCTACGGCTCCTACACCCGCGGCTTCAAGCCGGGCGGCAGCAACCTGACCTACGGCAGAGAGGACGAGATCGCGCCAATCGTGGTGCTGCCGGTGTACGAGGACGAAGCCATCGACGCCTGGGAGGTGGGCGTGAAGACGGACTTCGCCGCCGGCGCCGCCCGCCTGAACGCCGCCGCCTTCTACTACGACTACCGCAACTTGCAGTACCAGGCCACGGACCCGGAGGTGTTCGAAGGCGGCGTGGGCAACATCCCCCGTTCCGAGAGCTACGGTGCCGAACTGGAGCTGCTGGCGTTTGTCGGCAGCAGCGTGACGCTGGAAGCGCGCCTCGGCTGGCTCAGCACGGAGATCACCGCTTCCCACCGGGCGCTGGACAACGTGCGCTCGGACGCCGCAACCAACGCGCTGCTCGCCCAGGGCGAGAATCTGTTCGGCGCCGCCATCCAGCAGGCCCGGGCCGCGGCCATCCGCGACGTGCGCGGCAACGAGCTGGCCAAGACGCCGCGTTTCACGGCGGACGTGCTGGTTGGCTACGCCGGGCGGCTTGGCCGCTGGGGGGACTTCAACGCCAGCGTCCAGGCGACTCGACGCGGGCGTTTCTTCCATCGCCTGTTCAACAATCCGGCAACGGACATCGCGCCTGCCTATACGGTGGTCAACGCGACGCTGCGCGTGCAGCCGTACACCAGCAACTGGTGGCTGACGCTGCTGGCCACCAACTTGACGGACAAGGCCGGCGTCAACGCGCGCTTCACGGACGTGTTCGGCGTCGGCGCCACTGGCGACGAGCTGATTCCGCCCCGCCAGACGATGCTGCGCTTCGGCGTCGACTTCTAGGCCGGCGGCAGATCATGGCCGCGCCGGCCTCCCTGCGATGCCAAGAAGCGGCCGAACGACGACGCTGACCATGCCGCGCCGCGACGGTGCGCTCTGCGCCGAGCAACTCGCCGCCTACCTGCGCGACGGCTATGTGGCTTGGCAGCCGCCGGAACTTGACGACGACTTCCACGCCGCGACGTTCGCGGCCGCATGCGCCCTTCACGATCGCGCCCGCCGGGACGGCGACCGCAGCGCCCACCTGCAGACCATCGGCGACAACCTGCGCGCCCAGATCCCCGTCCTCGACCGGCTGCTGAACGCGCCCACGGTGCGCGGCGCCTTGGCCAGCGTGCTGGGCGAGGGCTGTCTCCTGCATCCGCACCATTTCGTTCACGAGAGCACCGCCAACGACCAGAGCTTCCACCAGGACGGCAACCTGCCTTGGAACGAACGCGGCCACTACCGCAGCCACCGCCCCAACTGGGCGATGCTGTTCTACTACCCCCAGGCGGTTGCGCTCGCCAACGGCCCCACCGAGGTGCTGCCCGGCACCCAGTACTGGACGACGAACTTCGAGAAGGCCGACGGCGGTTGGCATCCTGGAGACGCGGTGGACAAGGCGCTGCGACCGGAGGAATTGCGGAACACGGTTCTCGCAGCCCGAGACCGGCGCATCGCCGAAGTGGCGGCGTCCCTCGGCGTTGGCGGCCTGCGGCGGCAGCGGCTGGCGCTGCCCGCCGGCAGCGTGGTGCTGGCGCACTACGACCTCATGCATCGCGGCTGCCGAGCCGCCGAGGCTGCCCTGGACGCTGGCGAACGCCGGTTCATGTTCAAGTTCTACTACCTGCGAACCGCGGATCCGCCCTCGGCCGAAGCCCCTGTGCCGGCGCCCCCGTTCGCGGACTCGGGGCCGATCGGCGGCATCGCCACGGACATCTGGCACTGGCTGCATGGCCACGTCGGCTGGCGCCGGAGCGTGGCGAGCGCGGACCAGGTCCGCCGCGTGCAAGCCGCCGCAGCCGAGGACGAACGTGTGCCGCTGGCCTACGAGATCGGCTGGCTGGCGCGGCAGGACGAGTCGATTCGCCGGCAGCTTGCGGACCTGCTCCGTGCGCAGGACGAGGCCGTGCGCCGCGCCATGGTGTACGCCGCCGGAATCTGCGGCGCCACCTGCGCCCCGGGCGTCCGGGCGGCGCTTGGCAGCGACGATGCCCGAGTGCGGCGAGCGGCCGTTGGCGCCGCCGGCGAGGCCCGGCTGACGGCTGACGCCGTAGTCGAACGGCTATTCGAGCTGCTGGAAACGGACGCCGATGCGCTGGTGCGCTCCAACGCCGCCTACGCCCTCGGCAGCATCGCCCGGCAGGCGCCGGCGGCGGTGCCGGCGGCGCGCCTGCTGGCGCGCCTGGACCCGGCGCAGGAACCAGACAACACCACCAGCGGCGGTCTGCCCCGGTCCACGGTGCGGGCGGACGTCGCCTACGCCTTGGCCAACGCCTATCTGACGGATGCGGACCTTGGGGCCCTGGCCGAACGCGGCCTGCGCGATTCGGACCGGTACGTGCGCGGGCTGGCGGTGGCGGTGCTCGAGCGCAAGGCCCGGGAGCGCGCCCCGCGGTGGCTTGGCGCGTTGACGCGGGATTTGGCCGCGGCGCGCTTCAATCCGCACCCGGCTCTCGCCGCTGCTCCGCAAGGCGCTGTTTGACCTGCTGTGCGGGCTGCGAAGGCCAGAGGCTCTCGGGATGCTCGAACTGTTCCACATGGCAGATGTCTACGACCAAGCGCCGCGTTGTTCCACAGTAGCAGTCGGAACGCTTGCCCTTGCCATGCCCTACGCGTCGCGGATTCGCTCCCGAAGCAGGCAGTCCACGTGGTCTCGGAACGACGGGATGCCGAAGCCGACGCCGCCCCCCGCCAAGGACAGGATGCCGTGCTTGATGGCTTCGCGCACCGTGCGTTCGCCATCGAAGGACGCGGCGTCGACCGCCGCGACGGCTTCTTCCTGCCACAAGCGGTCGCGGTTCCGTTCGCGCATGGCGCGGACAACGGGGAACATGGCGTTCTGGTTGGGCAGCATGAGCAGCCGCGCATCGTAGTAGTCCGCTCTCGCTCGGTCTCCGGTTTGCAGCGCATCGTCGAGCGATCGCCCCGGCGCCAAAGCGCCGTTGGTGGCGATGGCTTCCAAGGCGCCGTTCAAGTAGCCGTGGATGTGCTGCGGGAAGCCTTGGGACGCCCGCGCAAGAGCGACAGCACACGCCTTCGGAATTCCATGCCCCAAGGCGGCCATGCTCCCCTCGATGGCCTCGAGCGTCTCCGCTTCGGATAGAGATCGCAGCTCGATTGGCGCGACTACGCGGGAAATCCCCGCCGAACCGTCCGCCGGATTGCCGAGCACCTGCTGCGTGTGCTGCAAGCCGATGCCCACGAGCAGGATTGGGCAGCCGTGGTCGCCCTGGTGCAGCACGCGCAGCGCCGTCATGCCTTGGGGCTGCACGGTTTGCAGTTCGTCCACCAGCAGGATCAGCGCCTTGCCGCTCCAGACGCCGGCATGCTTCGCCACGTCCAACAATGCGGACAAGCCGCTGGTGTGGCGGGCATGCTCCCGCGCCAGGGCGCCCCGCACGACGCCCACGCCAGCCGATCGAACGGTGCTTCGAGTGTCGAGATCCGCCACTTTGCGGGCTTCTTCTTCGGCGTCCAATGCCCGCGCCATGGCCAGGAACAGGTCGACATGGTGCTCCAACATGCTGGTGTCTGTGGCCAAGCGCCGAATGTCCAGCGCCGCTTCGCCGGTCACCGCGTCTTCGGCGAACTTGCGCCCGAGCTGCGTCTTGCCGATGCCGGGCACGCCCACGATCAACGCCATGCCGCCGCCGGGGTCGCCGGTTTCGCACAAGTCCTCCAGCCGCCGGCGCAACGCGGCGAGTTCCTTGGCTCTGCCGGCGAAGTGCGGCGGCGGTTCACGTTCCGAGCGGAGCTTCGCGTATGGCGCCTCGCTCATGGCGGGAGGGTAGCACCCTCGGGCGCGCCGCTTGGGCGTCAGAAGATGGCCGTATCGTCAGGCGCGTCATGTAGCACCCTCGGGCGCGCCGCTTGGGCCCGCGGCGTCCGTCCACGAAGCCGACGGGCTGGTTGGCGGCCATGATCCAAGGCCGCGACGCCGCACAGGCTGGCCGCGGGTTCTTGCTTGCAAGTGGCCAACTGGTACGGTTGACGCCGCGCCATGCTTACCAGCCTTGCCAACCCCAGGGTGAAAGCCGCCGCCCGGCTGCGCTCGCGCCGGCAGCGGCGGCGCCAAGGTCGGTTTCTGGTGGAGGGTCGCCGCGAGATAGCCGCGGCTCTGGACGCCGGGTGGCCGTTGGAGACCGTCTTCTACTGTGCCGATCTGTTCGCGGAGCGGAGCCCCGAGGAGAACAAGGACGAGGACGCGGTGCTCGAGGCGTGCGCCGCCCAAGGCGTTGCCTGCACCGCCACGGGCCTCGCGGCGTTCCGCAAGATGGCCTACCGCGAGAATCCGGACGGTCTGCTGGCGGTGGCGGCGGTACCGACGACCACGCTGGCTGGCCTGCCGCCGCCGAGCGCGCCGCCAGCGCTCTATCTGGTGGCCGCTGGCGTCGAAAAGCCCGGCAACCTCGGCGCTATGCTGCGCAGCGCCGCCGCGGCCGGCGCCGCCGGCGCGATAGTCGCGGATTCGGTGGTGGACGTGTTCAACCCCAACGTGGTTCGCGCCAGCCTGGGGGCGCTGTTTCGAGTGCCGGTGGCCGTGGCGAGCGGCAAAGCCGCCCGGGCGTGGCTGGCGGCCGGCGACGTCCGCTTGGTCGCCGCCAGCCCCGGCGCGGCGACCCGCTACGATCGCGCCAACTGGCGCGGCAACGTCGCCATCGCCGTCGGCAGCGAGACCGCCGGGCTCGGAGAGGACTGGCTCGCCAGCGCCGAACAGGTAGCGATTCCGATGGCCGCCGGCGTGGACTCCTTGAACGCGGCCACGGCAGCGGCCGTGCTGCTGTTCGAGGCCCAGCGCCAGCGAAACCAGCAGCGGTAGCGGCCCTTTGCTCCTGACGAGGGAGCCGCGCATGTCGGCCGCTTCGCGGGAGCGTTGCTACGAAGAGGCTTGGCCTCGCTACCGGTTCCTGCGTCAAATCAGTTCCCAGCGCCGGTCCGGCCTGCTGCGACTCCGCTCCACCAGATGCTGCTGGAGTATTCGCTGTTCTTGCGCTGCATCCGCTTCCGACAACAGACCGGCGCCGATGTACGCCCGCACGGCCTCGGCGACTGACTCAACCTGCACCACACGTCGCAGTTGACCGTCGTGCCCCGATCGCCAGTGGATTTCGAGCCCCGTATCCCGCACCAACCGCAGCTCCGGCTTGCCCAGTGGATCTTCGCCCTTCTGCGTCCTTAGCAGAGCAGCGGCACCCCGCCACACTTCCATGAACTGGGCGCGCTCCTCCCTGCCCGGTTTCCTGCCCCGTGGTTCGCGTTGTATTTCCGCGTGCGCCCGATTCCCTGGCACAGGCCGGTCCGTGATGCTCCAGAGCCTGATGCCGAGTGCATCCGTCAGTCTGCGAATGTCCCCGGATTTCGCCTTGATAGTGCCTCGCGGTTCTCGCGGACCAGGGGCTTCAACTTGTGCGTACCTGCAGCGGTCTACGGATGCGCCACCTTGGGCCTCCGACCACTGGAGGTCGCGACGGGTAAACGGTGCCACGGGGACAGGGGAGGCGCCGGTTTCTCGTGTGCCAAGTGGAAGTCTGCGTTCGAGCTCTTCGCCGTCCTGGACAACCCCGGGTGATTGCGCTCCATGCGTTCGTTTCTCCTCTGGGAATTTTCTCCCCACGCGTGGCCAACCCCTCAGATCTCCTCGGGCACCTCGCTCAGCCATGACATGACTCTGCCAACCTCTTCTCTGCTGGACTCCCGAAGACACCCTTCCTCGCTCTCCTCGCTGAGCGTGCGGCGGACATAGTATCCGACGCTGCCATCCTCTTCCGTGCCGATCTCGACCCTGCCATACTCGCTGCGCCAGATGATGCAGATTTCCCAGGCTTCATCGGCGTAGACCTCATCCGGTTGCTTCCACTCGTCGTACAGTCCGAGCAGTGTTGCAATCCGGTCTCTGTTTGCCTCGATCTGGAGCATCGTTCCCCCCTTGACTTGGGCTGCCCGCAAGGTGTGGGCGTCAATCGTGTCGAGGATCTCGCGGGTCGTCTTCGTCTCTCGCCCGCTCGCACTTGTGTCGATTGCCCATCCGAGGCTGCGTCCATCCGCCTTCAAGGCAATTCCATTCCCATACTGTGCCGGTTGTGCCTTGAGATCCCCTTCCCCTTTTGGCTCTCGGGGAGGGCTGTTACAACCTGGATGACTGGACGCACTTCGCTCCCTTGCGTACGCAGCTCCGCTCCAATCTGAAACCGCTCTAGGATCCGCTCTCCCGCTGGGTCTTCGACCCATCCTTGCCCAACGTGCCACTCTTTCGAATTCCTTGCCGCCGCGGGTATTCGCTCCTCCCGGATCGAGAGCTTTGGGTCGTAGGAATCGTCAGTACCATGCCAAATGAGCAGGTCTTGGTAGGTCAGCTCCACACTTCGGATCTGTGCCAGCGGGTGGGTGTTGCCAAGCGTCCTGCCGACGCATGCGAACAACTCGTAGGCTTTTTTGCTAACGCTGTCCACCCTCCGTACTGGGCGCAGCCGATTGTGATGTTCGGCCCCGCGACCTCCATCCACCATGCTGCCTTTCCCGTGCGCATGAACTCGATGTACTGTGTGGGCGCGAGCGGCTTCGGCCTGCCGTCCACGAGTGGTGTCGGCCCCACGGCAATCTCCATGATCTGTGCCTGCTGAACCGTCGGCAACGCCGCCTTCCAGTACTTCTCGTAGCCCTCCTCGAGGCGCGCCCGCTCATGCTCCGTCATCTCGCCACTCCCCGTAAGGCGGAGAGTCACGCTCTCGATAGCGTGGTCTTGGTGCAATGGCTTGAACATGCTTCTCCTCTGGCGGTCCGCTGTCGGCCCGGCTTCGGTTCATCTTCCCACACTTGTCGCCTACCCCAGCTTCATCCGCTCCACCCCCACCAGTCTGTCGTACAGCAGGTACAGGATCACCACGCAGGCGAGCAGGATGCCGCCCAGGGCGGCGGCCAAGGGCCAGTTGAGGGACTGCTGCATGTGGTAGGCGATCATGTTCGAGATGAGCTGGCCGGTGCGTCCGCCTACCAGCGCCGGGGTGATGTAGTAGCCGATGGCGAGGATGAACACCAGGAGCGATCCGGCGCCGACGCCGGGCAGGGTCTGCGGCCAGTAGACGCGCCAGAACGCCCGCGGAAAGCTGGCCCCGAGAGACGCCGCGGCGCTCATGTGGGCGGGGGGAATGGCCCGCATCACCGAGTACACCGGCAGCACCATGAACGGCAGCAGCACATGGGTCATCGCCACGAAGGTGCCGGTCATGTTGTAGATCATCGCCAGGCGGTTCTCGTCGCCGAGGACGCCGAGCGCCACCATCATGTCGTTGAGCACGCCCTGGGACTGCAACAGCACGATCCAGGACGTGGTGCGCACCAGGAGCGAGGTCCAGAACGGCACCAGCACCAGCAGCAGCAGCAGGTTGGCGCGGTTCGGCGGCGCGTGGGCGATGAAGTAGGCGAGGGGATAGCCGAACAGCAGGCACAGCGCGGTGATGCCCACGCTCACCAGCAGGGTGCGGCCGAGCAGGGCGAGGTAGATGCGCTGGGTGGACTCGCGGCGCACGACTTCGCCGTCGGCGTTGCGGTCCAGGTCCAGCGCATGCAGGTAGTGGCGCTCGGTGTAGCGCTCCCCGGCGCGGCGAACGGCCCGCCAGCTCGCGGCTTCCCCCCAGGCGGCGTCGGCGTCGATCAGGGCGTCGCGCCAGAAGTCCGGCTGGCCGGGCACCGCCTGCACCCGCCGCAGCTTGCGGGCGCTCTTGGTGATGATGCTGCGCATGCCGCCGGAGACGCGATTGACGCGGGTGGCCAGCTGGCCGATGGTCCGCTGTTCCCGGGCCTTCACGAGTTCCCGCGCCAGCGCCGCGAAAGCGGCTTCCGGGGGCACGGACTTGCCGTCCCAGGCGGCGAGGGCCGCCAGGGTCTCCGGCACGACGTCCGCCACCAGCGGATCATGCACGCTGCGGGTGAGCATGGCGCCCAGCGGCGCCAGGAAGGTTACGCCGATGAAGGCCACCAGGGGCAGCGTCAGCGCCGTCGCCCAGCCCCGGGCCCGGCGGCGCTGCCGGGCGTCCCGGTCCAGCACGACGCCAGCGGCTTCGGCGGCAGCCGTCATGGCGCCGCCGAGCCGGGCGAAGCGCTGGAGGCCGGCGCCAGCAACGGAAACATCGTCACCGGGCCAGCCAGGCGGCGAACCGTTCCGCCATGTCGTCGCCGTTGTCGCTCCACCAGCGCCAGTCGTAGCGCAGCGCCCTGGCCATGTTCTCCGGGCTGGTGGGCATGTGCGGCGCCATGTCGATGCCGGTCGCGAGGTGCCTGCCGACCAGCGCCATCGCCGAGCGGCGCGCCGGGCTGTAGGAGATGTACTGGCTGATGCGGGCCATCACCTCGGGGCGGGAGGCGTAGGCGAGCAGCTGCCTCGCCGCTGGCAGGTTGCCGCTGCCGGCCACGATGCCCATGCCGCCGGCGTACAGCACCTGGCCGTCCCACATCACCGCGAAGGGCTGCCCCTCCTGCACCTGGGCGTTGAAGATGCGGCCGTTGTAGGCGGTGGTCATCGCCACCTCGCCATCCGCCAGCATCTGCGGCGGCTGGGCGCCGGCCTCCCACCAGACGACGGCGTCCTTGATGGTGTCGAGCTTGGCGAACGCGCGCGCCACGCCGGCCGGCGTTTGCAGCACCGAGTACACGTCGGCGAGCGGCACGTCGTCCGCCATCAGGGCGAACTCCAGGTTGATCTTGGCCACGCGACGCATGCCGCGGCGGCCCGGGAAGGCATCCAGGTCGAAGAAGTCCGCGATGGCGCTCGGCGCCGGCTGGCCGTCGCCGCCCGGGAAGCGCTCGCGGTTGTAGGCGACGATGGTGGCGGCGAACAGCTGGCTGGCGCCGCAGTCCGTGATGGTGTCCGGCAGGTAGTCCGCAGTGGCCAGGCCGTCGCCGCCAGACGCGAGGGCGGCGGGATCGAAGAACTCCAGCAGTCCTTCGTCGCAGGCCTGCACCAGGTCCTGGATCTCCAGATCCACGACGTCCCAGTAGACGTTGCCCGTTTCCACCTGGGCGCGGATCTCCGCCAGGCCGCCGTTGTAGTCCTCCACGCGCACCTCGATGCCGGACTCCGCGGCGAACGGGCGCAGCACCGCGGCCTCGCTGGCGCGGCCGTAGGCGCCGCCCCAGGAAACCGCGGTCAATGCCTCGGCGGCGGCTGCCGGCAGGCCCGGCAAGGTCCAGGCCAGAGCCAGGGCCCCGAGCAGGGCGGCCGGCCGCCGAGGCGCGTTCATCGGGCCAGCCAGGCCCCGAACCGTTCGCTGAGCTCGTCGGCGTGATCGCTCCACCACTCCCAGTCGTTGGGCAGCGCATTGGCCATGTTGGCCGGGTCCGTCGGCATGTGCGGGGCCATGTCGATGCCGGTGGCCTTGTGCTTGCCCACCAGCGGCCCGCCGGAACGGCGCACCGGGCTGTAGGAGATGTACTCGCTCACCCGGGCCATCACCGCCGGCTGCGCGGCGTAGGCCACCAGCCGCTGCGCGGCCGCCAGGTGCTTGGTGCCGCTGACGATGCCGAAGCCGCCGCTGTCGAGGATCTGCCCGTCCCAGATCACCACGAAGGGCTGCTTCTCCACCACTTGGGCGTTGAAGATGCGGCCGTTGAAGGCGGTGCTCATGGTCACTTCCTTGTCCGCCAGCATCTGCGGCGGCTGGGCGCCGGCTTCCCACCAGACGATGTGGTCCTTGATGGTGTCCAGCTTGGCGAAGGCGCGGTCCAGACCGGCCGGGGTGTCGAGCGCGGCGTAGACTTCCTGCCGGGGAACGCCATCCGCCATCAGCGCGAACTCCAGGTTCACATGCGCGGTGCGGTTCATGCCGCGCCGGCCGGGAAATCCGGCGAGATCGAAGAAATCCGCCACCGTGGCGGGCTTGGCCGCCGGGTCCGGGAAGGACTCGGCGTTGTAGGCCACCACCGTCGAGTAGTAGATGGTGCTCGCGCCGCAGTCCGTGAAGGTGCCCGGGTAGTAGTCCTGCTCGATGGGGGTGCCGTCGGGGGCCGGCGGCATCGTCTCGATGTCCACCAGTTCCAGGAGTCCCTCGTCGCAGCCGCGCACCATGTCCGGCATCTCGAAATCCACGACGTCCCAGAACACCTCGCCGATTTCCACCTGCGCCCGCACTTGGGCGAGGCCGCCGTTGTACTCCTCCACCTGCACCTCGATGCCGGTTTCCTGGGTGAAGGGCTCCAGCACCGCCGCCCGGCTGGCGCGGCCGTAGGCGCCGCCCCAGGAGACCACGGTGATGGTCTCCGCCACCGCACCCATCGCCGTTGCCACGGCTAGGGCCGCAAGCGCCAGCCGGGCCGCCGAGGCCTTGGGCGCCGTGGCGCTGCTTGGCATCGCATCCTTCATCTCGCCTCCGTATTTGTCCTTGAGGTGCCTTGCTCGGGGGACTCAAGTCGCCCCGTCGTCCGGCCGCAGCGCCCGGCAGTCCAGCGTGGTCCAGCCCAGGCGCACCGTCTCCCCCGGCAGCACGCCGCCGTGGCCGACGATGTTGGGGATCTTCACCACGAAGTCCACGCCGCAGACCGCGGTGAGCACGCGCAGGTGGTCGCCGAGGAAGGCCATGTCCTCCACCTCCACCTCGAGCTCGTTGCTGTAGACGCCGGCGGCCGGCGCCAGATGCACCCGCTCCGGGCGGATGGCGAGCACCACGTCGTCGCCCACCGCGTGCGGTTCCACCGGGAAGGCGCGGATGATCGCCTCGCCCACCGCCACGTCGCAGGTGTCGCCGCCCACGGCCGCCACGCGCCCCGGCAGCAGGTTGTTGTCGCCGATGAAGGAGGCCACGAACGGCCGCATGGGCTCCTCGTAGAGCACTTCCGGGGCGGCGACCTGCTCGATGCGCCCGCCGTTGAACACCGCCACCCGATCCGACATCGCCATCGCTTCCTGCTGATCGTGGGTGACGTAGACGACGGTGACGCCGAGGCTGCGCTGGATGCGCCGTATCTCGAACTGCATCTCCTCCCGCAGGCGGCGATCCAAGGCCCCCAGGGGCTCGTCCATCAGCACAAGGTTCGGCTCGAACACCAGCGCCCGGGCAATGGCGACGCGCTGCTGCTGGCCGCCGGAGAGCTGCCCCGGCCGCCGCCGCTCGTAGCCTTGGAGGCGCACCAGCTCGAGGGCCCGGGCTACCCGCTCGGCCGTGCCGGCCGCGTCCATGTGCCGCGCCTCCAAGGGAAACGCGAGGTTCTGCCCCACCGTCATGTGCGGGAACAGGGCGTAGTTCTGGAACACCATGCCGATGTCGCGCTGGCGCGGCGGCACGTCCTCCACCGCCGCCCCGGCAATGCGAATGGCGCCGCCGCTCGGCGCCTCGAAGCCAGCCAGCATCATGAGGCAGGTGGTCTTGCCGGAACCCGAGGGCCCCAGCAGCGTCAGGAACTCGCCTTCCCGCACCGTGAGCTCCAGGTCCCGCACCACCAGCGTGGTGCCGTCGTAGCTCTTGAACACGCCGTCGAACTCGACGTAGGCGCGGCCCTCGGTCACGGCTTCGGGCGCTCGTTGGGAACCATCCGCCACAGTCTACTCCTCGCTGTTCCCGCTGTTCCCGCTGTTCCCGCTTCTCCCAGCCCGGCTCAGGCGGGATCGCCGCCGCGCCGGCGCAGCCACTCGACGGTGCCCATCAGCGCCAGCGCAAAGGCGATGAGCATGGTGGCCACGGCGAGGATCGCGGGGCTGATTTCCTCGCGGATGCCGGCCCACATTTCCCGCGGGATGGTGCGCTGCTCCAAGCCGCCCATGAACAGCACCGTCACCACTTCGTCGAAGGAGGTGGCGAAGGCGAACAGCGCCCCGGAGATCACGCCCGGTGCGATGAGCGGCAGCTGCACCCGCCGAAAGCTGCGCCAAGGCCCGGCGCCCAGGCTGGCCGCGGCGCGGGTGAGGTTGCCGTCGAAGCCGGAGAGGGTCGCCGTCACCGTTATCACCACGAAAGGCGTGCCGAGGGCGGCGTGGGCCAGGATCAGGCCGAGGTGGGTTTGCGCCAGGCCCAGGCTGGAATAGAAGAAGAACATCCCGGCCCCGGAGATGATCACCGGCGTGACCATGGGCGAAATCAACAGCCCCATCACCGCCGGCCGGCCGGGCATGGCGGGGTTGGCAAGCCCCAGCGCGGCGCAGGTGCCGAGCACGGTGGCCAGGGCGGTGGCGCAGCCGCCGATGACGAAGCTGTTCACCAGCGCCCGCCGCCAGTTCTCGTCCCCGGCCACGTGGGCATACCAGCGCAGCGAGTAGGCGTCCGGGTCGAAGCGCAGCATGCCTTCCGTGAAGGTGAAGTACGGCTCGGCGTTGAAGCTCAGCGGCACCACCACCAGGATCGGCGCGATCAGGAACACGAACACCGCCACGCAGAAGACGACGTGGGCCGTGTGGCCGACGCGGCTGCGATAGGCTAGGGCCATGGGCTCTCGGAAACCGCCCGGCGAACGGTCGGCGTCGCGCTTGCGGCGGCACGAGGCGCCGTCCTCCACTCGCCCGTTCGGCGGCTGCCGGACTCTCGATGCAAGTACCGCTCCCTGGCGGCCAAGGACTTTGGCATGAACACGCATCATAGCAGCCAAGTGCGCCGGACCATCGGCGCGATGTGGGACGAGCGCATCGTCCCGGCATTGGTCGACTACGTTCGCATCCCCTGCAAGTCGCCAGCGTTCGAACCGGACTGGCAAGCGCTAGGGCACCTGCGGGCGGCAGCGGACCTCCTTGCCGCCTGGGCGGCTGCCAGCGGCGTTCGCGGCCTCGCGCCGCGCGTCGTCGCATTGCCGGGGCGAACGCCGGTGCTGGTCGGCGAAGTGGCCGGCGCCGGCAACGGCAACGTCCTGCTCTACGGCCACTACGACAAGCAGCCGGAGTTCGACGGCTGGGCCGACGGGCTAGGCCCCTGGCAGCCGGTGCTGCGCGCCGGCCGCCTTTACGGGCGCGGCGGCGCCGACGACGGCTACGCCTGCTTCTCGGCGCTGGCGGCCATCGCCGCCCTGCAGGCCGCAGGCCTGCCGCACCCGCGCTGCCTGGTGCTGATAGAAGGCTGCGAGGAGAGCGGCAGCTTCGACCTGCCGCACTACATGGACGCGCTGGCGGCTGACATCGGCCAACCGGACCTGGTGGTGTGCCTGGACGCCGAGTGTGGCAACTACGACCAGCTGTGGCTCACCACGTCTCTGCGGGGCGCCCTCGCTGGCACGCTGACGGTGCGGGTGCTCACCGAGGGCGTCCACTCCGGGGCTGCCGGCGGCATCGTGCCGTCGAGCTTCCGGCTGCTGCGGCAGCTGGTCGAAAGGGTGGAGAACGCTGCCAGCGGCGAGCTGATCGACGCCCTGAGCGTCGCCATCCCGCCCGCTGTTCGACAGCAGGCGGAGACAGTGGCCGAGACCCTCGGCGCCACCAACGTCGGGCGCTTTCCGTGGGCCGGCAACACCGCCCCGGCGCCGGTTCCGCCGGCGGAGCTAGTGCTCGCCAGCACCTGGCGGCCGAGCCTGGCGGTGGTGGGCCTGGACGGAGCGCCGGCCACGGCCGCCGCCGGCAACACGCTGCGCCCCTTCACGGCGGCCAAGCTGGTGTTCCGCCTGCCGCCGACGCTGGACGCGGATGCCGCCGCCCTGGAGTTGAAGGCGGTGTTCGAGAAGGACCCGCCGCACGGCGCCAGCGTGGACTTCCAGTGCGAGCATCCGCAAACGGGCTGGCAGGCGCCGCCAACCGCCCCGTGGCTGCGGCAAGCGCTGGAGCAGGCATCGGCGAGGAGCTTCGGCGCGCCGTTGATGACGATGGGCACCGGCGGCACCATCCCCTTCATGAAGATGCTCGGCGATCGCTACCCGGACGTGCAGTTCGTGGTTACCGGCGTGCTCGGCCCGCACTCGAACGCCCACGGCCCCAACGAGTTCCTGGACATCGCCACCGGCAAACGGGTGACCGAGGCCGTGGCCCACGTGCTGCACGCGACGGCGACACGGGGTCCGCTCGGGGCAGCGTAGCAGCGGCAGCAGCCGCCCACGCCGCACTGCCACGTTTGGACTGCCGGCCTCGGCGGCAGGGGCATGGTGATGATGGCCGCCAAGCTGCCGGCCACGGAGATCAAGCGCCTGCGCGGCAGCCGCCGCACCGTGCGCCGCTGGTGGCGGACCCGGCAGGCGGCCTGCCCGCGCCATGGAGGCGGCCGGCCGCCGCGGCCACGTCTTGCAGTGCGATCTAGGCGAAGCCTGCCCGAACGCGCCCACGTTCTCTCGAACTAAGGGGTTGACGCGGCGAAAGCGCCCCTAGCTCATTTTCAACATAAGGACGATAGGAAGCCCATACAGAAGAAAGAGGAAAGAGCCCCAATATATCGGGCGTAGCACTTTGCCTATGCGGTTGCCCTTGTTGACTTGGGCGGCAGCGCCTGACAACACACAGACAAGAAGCAACAGGAATAGCAAAGTCGTCGTCATGTTGTGTCTCCGTTCCGGTTGAACGCGCCGGCTTCCCTTTCTCAGATAACGCCGATGCTGAAGGTGACGGGGTAGAGCCATAGCGGACTGCCGCCCGCCCGCGCCCTGTGTACGCCCGGCGATGCGTCGGGGTTCCTCACCAGGTTCCTCACCCTCACCCGCAGCCAGCCGCGTTCCTTGCGAATCTCGCCGTTGTGGGCCGCCGCCGCCACCTGTATGGCGAACTCGGCCGTTGCGCCCGCCGCGAGACCCGCGTAGCTGGCGGCACCAGCGTTGCCCTCGCCGTCCACCTTCATGCTGGCGCCGGCCGGCAGGGTTGCGATTGCGCGCAAGGTGGTTCCTCAATGGCCTAGGGCCGCCGAGTGTGGCACGCCTACCGCAGCGTGTTCCCCGTCATGCCGAACCACAGCGCCGCCGCGTAGCTCAGGCAGTCCGCCGCCTCGTTAGGGCCGCTCTGCCGGAGCTCCTGCCGCCCGCGCCGCGTGGTGCGGATCTCCTCGCTCGCCAGCTCGCGCAGCACCTCGTCCTCGATGGAGTCCGCCACCGCCACGCGCCCCGTCTCAAGCGCCATGATCTGCCACCGCTTGACGCTCTGCCCCACGATGGCCAGCCTAGGCGGAGTCCGCGACATTCTGAACACGGGCGCATCGAGTCCGCCGCTGCCGCCCTTGCACGGCACGTACCGCCCCCGCGCCCTCGGCAGCCCGCGCCGCAAGCAGAGCTGGCGCACGGCGGCCAGCACTACGGACTGCTGGTAGCCCACGTCTATGCCCACCGTCAACGCGAGACGGCAGCCCGCCCACCGCTCGCGCATCCACGCGGCCCAGCGCGCCCACGCTTCCTCGCCCGGGCCGCATGATCCCCCGTGGAACTCGCGCCGCTCGAGCGCCCAGCCCCGATCCGGCCGCGCCCACGCCGTCGCCAGCGCCGACAGCCAATCCTTCTGCACGTCGATGACTACGGTGGCGTGCTGCGCCTCGGCAGGCAGCCCGCCTCGAAGCGCCAACGGCCCGCCGCCTGCTCCGCAAGTCCGCTCGTCAACGGACTCCTTCGCCGCCGCCCACTCGGCCAGCCGGTGCCGCAACGGCCGCAATAGTGCAGCACCCGCGCCGCCCCGTCCTTGTCGCCCCTGGCCCTGCCCGCGCTGGGCCCTGCTCCGGCCTCCGCTTTCGACCTTACTGCAGCAGGTTGTCCCGCTCCTTGCTGGCGCGCCCGAACTGGGTGGCCAGAAAGTCCATCTGATCGCCCAGGATCCGCCCGGAGTTGGTGAGCGCCAGATACTCGGCGAGGTTCGGCACGTACGGCAGGGCCAGGAGCTCCATGCCGCACTCGTGGGGCAGACGGTTGCCCTTGTGGTGGTTGCAGCGCTTGCAGGCCGCCACCACGTTGTCCCACTCGTCCGTGCCGCCCCGGGATCGGGGCACGACGTGGTCGCGGGTGAGCATGGCGGCGGCGAACACGCGCCCGCAGTACAGACACAGGTGGCGATCCCGCCCGAACAGCGCGGCGTTGGTGAGCGCCGGCGCCCGACGCGGCTGCGGCGCCTTGCGGCCGCCGCAGGCGATGATGCTGTGGACGTCCACGGTGGTGCGTTCGCCATCGTCCCTGGCACGGCCGCCGCGCAGCCGCAGCACCGATTCGCCGTGGGTCCAGGCGACCAGATCCCGGGCGTACAGGCACACCGCCTCCTGCCAGGTCGCCCAGTCCACGGGCTGGCCGCGGACATTGAGCCGCAGGATGCGCGGAGTTCTGTGGAAGTGCTCCAACGTGGCCGGCATGGCTGCCCCGCACCGCTCTTGCGCGTCAAAGCGCCAAGTGTCCCAAATGGCGCTCCGGCAAAGCAAGGGCGGCCGGGGACGGCGAACGACCGCCCTCGAAGCAACCGCGGCGAGGGTCGCCCGCCGGCGGCTACTGCCCGCGGGTCGAGGACAGGTTGGTGAGATGCCCCGTTGGGCTCTTCAGCAAGCTCATCACGTGAATCGCGGGATCCGCCTCCACGACCAGTTCCCACTTGCCGACGCCGTCGCCGAGCGCGCCGCTCAGCGCCTCTCGGCCGCCGCCTTCCAAGTCCTGCGACGTCAGCGTGGTTGCCGTGCGCGGGGCCAGCTGCAAACGCACCGCGGTGCCGGGCGACTGGCCGGCGTCGTCCGTGCCGGTGATGGTCACCGCGGCGGCTTCGTCGCCGGGATTGACCAGCCGCAGCAGGCTGCGCTGACGGACGTTGCTGCCGGGATTGAACACCGCGACGCGGCACCGGTTCGCCGTGCAGGGCGCGATGTCGTGCAGGGAGGTGAGGAAGCCGCCGGGCTTGGTGCGGGCGTAGACGAACACGTCGACGTCGAGGTCGGTCGCCAGAGTGAGGCGCCAGTCGCCCTGGCCGTCGCCGAGGCTGCCGGACAGGCCCTTGCCGGCGTTGCCGTTCTCCAGATCGCCGGAGTTGAAGTGGCGGCGCTCGTTGGCGCCGATGGCGAGCGTCACGGTATCGAGGCCGGCCGCGCCGGCGTCGTCGTGGCCGGTGATGCGCACGGTGCCGGACTCCGCGGAACGGTTGACGACGCGCACGAAGCCCTCGACGAGCTCCTGGTCGTCCACGCGGTCGCGCTCCGTCGCGGCGGCCGGGAACAGCGCGACGAAGTGCCCGTCGACGTGGCTGCTCGAGCTCTCCTGCGACCAGCGCAACGTGAACGGTCCGCCGCGGCCGAGAGAGCCCACGCGCACCGCGTAGCGGGCGCCGGCCACGGCGTCGAAGGCCACCTCGCTGCCGCCGGCCCCGACCAGCGCCAAGCCGCCGACGCCATCGCCGGTGCGCCGGTAGATCGCCACCGTCTGGTTGGTTCCGGTCACGGCGAAGCGATAGCGGCCGGTGGCCGGCGCGTCGAAGTTCCACCACACGGACGAACCGCCGTGGCGGCGGGTTTCGTTGCCCTCGACCGTCGCCCAGCGGTTGTCGCCGGACGCCGAGCCGCTTGCGGCGACGATGGCCGCTGCCATGCCCAGGCCGTCGTTGGCTGGCGTCGGCGCCCATTCCAGCGTGCCGTTGGCGATGGTCTCGCCCAAGGCGTCGTCGGGTTGCAAGCCAGTGCCGATCCAATAGCGCTCGCCCGCCCGGGCGTCGAACGCGAACTCGGCGAGCGTGCCGATGCGATCGTCGTCGCTGGCGGCGAGCAGCGCCAGGCCGTCGACCGCCGCGCCGGCGAACGCGGCTGCGGCGAAGCCGTAGCCGAGCGGATCCAGCCGCCAAGTGACGCGGCCGTCGTTCGGCGCCCGCCAGGACCACCAGCGCGTGCGCGCGCCGGTTTCGGGCGGCTCGCCGGGCTCCACGGTCCCGTCCACGTCCGCGTACACCTCGTAGCTGCCGGACTCGGACTCCCCCATCTCTTCGGCGTTGGCGAAGAGGTCGTTGGGGTTGTCGGGGAACCGCCCGTCGAAGCGCTTCCAATCGAGCTGATAGGGGCCCGCGCCCAGGGTCGCGTCGGCGGCGAGCGCGGCGATGCGGTATTCCAATCCCGCGCCCACCGGCAGCGTCAAAGCAGATGAGGGCTTCCCGGAAACGAGCCGCAGGTCGGAAACCGTCTCGCCGCGGAATGCCGCCAACTCGCCATCCGTAGTCGAGAACTCCCAAATGCCGTCGCTCGGCGCGGTCCAGCGATGCCACGTCGAGGCGACCAGCGGCCCTAGCCACTCGCCGCGCTCCAAGGTGGCGCCCCAAGTGGTGCCGGCGAACGAACCGGAGGCGCCGGCGATCGCCTCGGCGGCGGCGAAGTCGTCGTTGGCGGGGCGCGTCGCGGCGTCCCAACGCAGCGTGATCGGTACGGCACCACGTTCCGCGCTAACGCGAATGCGATAGCGTCGACCCGCTTGGAACAGCGCATCCGCGCCCCACCGCGCGCTGCCCAAGCGCCGGCTGTCCGCGATGCGCTCGCCGTGGAATATGTCCACGCGCACTTCGTGTTCGCGAATCGCGTCCCGCCGCGCAACGCCGAACCGGTAGAAGCCGTCGCTCGGCGGGGTCCAAGCGAACCAAGCCGACTTGGTCGGTCGATCCACGCTGTCGTCCAGCCGGTTGACGGGCTCCCGAAACAGCGGCTCCGCCGGTTCGGTCCGCGCCAGCAGGAGGTCCGTCGTCCGCTGGCCCGACTCACCGCGCAGCGTCTCGGCGCGGGCGAATGCGCGGTTGGCCGCCGGCGCGGCGTCTGCGGCCGTGCTGCCTGAACGACGCAACTCGACGGTCGTGGACGCGCCGATCGCGTTCCAAGCGTCCACTTGGACGTAGAGACGCGCGGGCTCGTTGGCTGGATAGCTGACCGACAGCCGCACCTCGCGCTCCTCGCCGGCGGCGATCTCGCCGAGCGGCAGGGGCAGAGCGAGGTAGTTGTCGCCGGGCACCGGCACACTGTCTACGCTGGTAAGCCCTTGATAGCGGCCGGCATCCAAGTCCGCCACGCTTACGCCGTCTTCACGCTGGACTTGCAGATCCTCGAAAAACGTTCCTGTTTCGCAGCTGCCAGCGCCGTCCGAGTTCCGACAGGCGATGCTCAGCCGCACGCCGGCCGCCACGTAGCCGTTGCTGGCGACCGTCAAGGTCAGCGGCGAGGCGCCCTCGCCAGTCAGCGCGCTGCTGCTCGAACGCACTTGCAGCGTTGGCGTCGAGTCGCCGCGGATCACCGTCCACGCCACCGCGGCCCGGGGCGCGGCGGTGTAGATGCGCTTGCCGATCACCTTCACGCGGTAGGTGCCGGGGGCGGGATCGCGCACCACCAGCCACTCCACGTTGTCCTTCCTGGAAGTGGAGGAGTGTTCGCCGCAGGCGCCCGAACCGCAGTCCGCGCCAGCATCCAGGTAGAGGTCCAAGTCGTTCAACACCGCGGCGCCGATCGCATCGGCGGCGGGCTCGTCCCATGTCATTGCCACGTCGAGGCGACTGGCGCCCGATGGCACCACGATGTCGTGGTAGGCGTATTCGCCGGCTTCGAGCTCGGCGACCGCGCTGCCGCTGGTCCAGCCGTCCGCCTGATCGCGCTGCAACACGCTGGTGCGCGCCGAGACCTTGCCGAGACCGAATTGATGCTGCAGGGCGCCCGGCCCAGCGGTGTTGCTGGCGGGAAACCGTTGCGGCGAATCCAGCCAAGCGTCCGGCTTGATGGCGCTCGCCATCAGCCGCGCCCGGGCGAGCGCCGGTTGTTCGCGGTGCGCCGGGGCGGCCTCCATCAACAAAGCGGCTACGCCGGCGGTTGTTGGCGAAGCCATGCTCGTGCCGCTGAACACGATGCGTCCGTCGCGACTGCCGTCGCCTTTGGCGGAAAACATGCGCAGGCCCGTGGCGACTACTTGCGGCGCGAGCCGTCCGTCGGCGGTGGGCCCGAACGAGCTGAACGCCGCCAGTTCGCCGTCGTTGGCGACGGCGCCGACCGCCAGCGAATTCTTCGCCGCGGCGTAGTTCGAGAAAGCCTCGTCGCGGGTGTTGTCCTGCGCGACCACGTAGAGCTGGCGATGGTTCCAGACCACGGCGTCCAGTTTGCGCTGGTCCACTTCGCGCCCGCGCCATTGGCGACCAGACGCGGACAGGCTCATGTTGACGATCAACGGCTTGGCGGGAGAGTCCGGATCGTCCGCCTCCGGGCAGCTCGTGGCGCGCGCGAGCCAATCCATCGCCCGCATGAAGCCCGCCGTGGCGCCGGCACCCGTGCCGTGGTGCAGCGTCTTGGCGAAGCGAATGTGCCGCACCAGGGGGGCCATCCCGGCATAGCGGGGATCCCCGCTGCCGTTGCCGAGCAGGATGCCGGTGACGTGCGTGCCGTGGTCGCCGGCGTCGCGCCAGAGATCGGCGTCGTCTTCCTGGGGATCGCTGTCGTGCGTCGCCAGCAGATTGACGCCGCAGATGCTCTCTCGGTTGGTGCCGATGTCGTCGTGGTCGATGTTGAGGCCGCTGTCCATCACGCCGACGGCAATGGGGGCGCCTCCGATGCCCGTGAACAATCCGGCCCCCTCGTCGTAGGTGCGCAGCTTGTCCGCTCCCATCGCCATCGCGGCGCGATCCAAAGCGCCGTACCCGACGCGCACCGGATCGATGGCGAGCACCACGTCCAAGGCGGCAATCGCAGCCAGATCGCGCTGGTGGACGATGGCCGGATAGGCGCGGACGTCGGCGTGGAAAGCGCCGACCGTTGCGCCGGCGTTCTCCAGCGCGCGCCGCCAACGACCGTCGGGGTCGTCGGCCATCAGGGTGACGAGCACTGGCGTCTGCGCCGTGGCGGGACCGCCTCGCGGCTCTTCGCGCAGCGTCTCGATCTTGCGCTCGCTGGGCCGCGCACCCATGCCGCCTACAGCGGGCAGAGCGTTGATGGCGCGCAGTTCGGCTCGATTGCCCGGCAGCTTGGCGCGCACGAGGTTGCCGGCGGCGCCCAGCACCTCGCCGCCGAGAGCGCCCACGCCAGCGGCCAGCTCGGCCGCGGTGGCACCCTCAGCCAGTCGCAGCCAGCCGAACGCCCAGTCGCGTCCCGATGCTTTGGCCTGGCGCGCCAAAGCGCCGATGGCGTCCGCTGCGCCCAGCCACTCCAGGTCGCCGTTCGGGATCGCGGACGGTTGCGCGCCGATGACGCCGGGAAGAGGTGCCTTGGCCATTTGCGCCGGCCCGGGGACGAACGCGTAGCCCGCCGGCGGCAGCGGCGCATCGGGTTCGACGACGGCTGCCGGCGACTGCCGCTTCGCCGGCGGCGCCTGCGCGGGTGGCAATGCCGGTGCGCCGCGGCTCTGCGCCTCAATGCGGTCCATCGCCGCCCGCTGCGCACGGCGTTCCACGTCCAAGACCGGATCGGGGGCCGCCGGCGACGGGTTCGGGAACACGAGCCAGAACGCGGCAGCGGCCAAGACGAGCAGCGCGCCGGCAACGGCCGTCGCGCCGAGCTTGCGGGGCAGTTCCATGCTGCAAGTCCGTCCTGCGCGGATTCGCTAGCGATTCTCGCAAAGACAGGCTGGGATGCAAGTCGGTCGGGGCATCACGATCCCGGCAGCGCAACTCGCGCCAGCGGCACTGGCAGGCCCGCCACGGCCACCCGGGTGCGGAACACGCTGCCGGTGCGCTCGGTCGGTGCGCCATCGGATCCCGTTACGACATACAGATCCTTGAGGTCCTCTCCACCGAAGCAGACGCTGGTGACCATAGGCAACGGCAACGGCAGGCGCTCCCGCAGCGCGCCGTCGGCGCCGAAGACGCTCACGCAGCCGCCGCCGGCCACGGCCACCCACACCGAACCGTCCACGGCGACTGCGAGACCGTCCGGAGCGCCCGCGTCCGTGTGCGCGAAGGGCCGTCTCGGACCCAGAGCGCCGTCCTCGGCCACGGCGTGGCGGAACACCTGCCGGCGGCGCGAGTCCGCATGGTAGAGGATGGCGCCGTCCGGGGAGAAGCCGAGGCCGTTGGTGAGCCGAACGTCCTCGGCCACGGTGCGCGTCGTGCCGTCCAAGTCGATCAGGTGCAGGGCGCCCGGGCGCTGCTCCCCCGGCTCGAACACCGGGCTGCCCAACGAGCCCGCGTAGATGCGGCCGGCGGCGTCTGTCGCCAGGTCGTTGTAGCCGACGTTGCCGATTGCGGGGTCCCTGTCCAGGAGCAACACGGTGTCGCCGCCGGCGAAGGGCTTGTAGGCGATGTTGCGCCCGCCCACCACCAGGCCGTCCTGCTCGTGCAGCGCCATGCCGCCGATGCCGCGCCGGTGCGGGAATACAGTGTGGACCGCCCCCTCGGCGTCGAGGCGGAACACGCCGCCGCCGAGCACGTCGCTGAACAGGAGGCCGAGTTCCGGAACCCAGACCGGCCCCTCCACCAGGCCGTAGCCGGTGGCTAGGCGTTGCACGGCTCGACGCTCCCGGCGCCGTCGGCCTGTTCGCTGCCCCGGTTGCCGAACGCAGCGGCGAGCTGGGCGGCTGCCTCGGCGCGCAGGTAGCGTTGCGTCGCCATCAGCCGCGGCGCCTTGCCGGCGTTCGGGGCGATGGTGTGCAGAAGGCGCAGGTCCGTCAGCACCACGTCGCCGGGCTCGCCGTGGAGTTCCACCACCTGCACCGGGACGCCCCGCACTTCGGCCGGAGCGTCAAGAAATCGCCGCCGGTCCGGTTCGCCGCGGCCCATCAGCGCGGCGAACCAGGGCTCGCGCTTCAGCAGCCGTTTGACCTGCTTCGAGCGAGCGAAGACGCGATCGTTCAGGAGCCGGTGCGAACCCCGCACCACCAGAGTGCCGCCGCCGCCAGGCGGCACCGCGTCGAGAAACGCGAACGCCTGCAAGCCCGGGATGCCGGGCCACGGCAGCCGTGGCAGGTCCAGGTGCCAGATGCCGTGCGGGACGGTCCAGGTCTCGGCGTTCGGCAGCGTCAGCAGCAAGGCTGGCGGGCCAAGCGGACGGCAATGATCGATGGACGAGGGACGTGCGGGCCGACCTGCTGGCGTGTCGGCAGGAGGTTGCGCCGGACGCTCGCCGAGCAGGGCTTCCACCGAGTGCTGCAAGGCCGACGTCCGCAGCACGGCGGCCACCGCCTTGGCGCGCGCCAGGCCCTTCGGCAACTTGCGGCGGCCGGCGGCTGGCGACCGGCCGGCGTCGTCTCCCCACAAGCCATGCTGGGCCAACGCCCTCTGTATCGCCCGTCGGGCCGGACCGATGTGCTCCGCAGGCAACAGGCCCGGCAGGCGCACCACGCCGTCCTCGGCCAGCGCCCGCCGCTGCCGCGCTCCGATCAGCGCGTTTGGCAAACGCCGGTCACGCCGGCAGCGCGAAGCCCTCGCGGAGCTTCGGCTTCACCTTGGCGACGCAGAGCAGCGACTCCACGCAGTCGCGGATGGATTCGTCCAGCGGCCGGAAGGCGATGCCGGTGACGGCGCGGATGCGGTCGTTGCGCAGCTCGCAACCGGCCCAGATGGCGCGGAATTCGGTCTCCCGGGCCTTGATGCGGTCCGGGAAGTTGTCCGTGACCGGCGGCGTGTCGTGGCCGAGCTCCGGCAGCAGGCGGTCGATGTCGGCGCAGATGTCCTCGACGTTGCGGGTGTCCGTGGACCAGGCGATGTAGCGCTCGCCGTTCTTCACCAGCACGCTGGCGAGCAGGCCGACGTGGCAGTCCGCGTCGTCGCGCACGTCCACCGTCATCCAAGGTCGGTAGGCGCCGTTCTGGTGGTACTCGCCGAGCAGCATCATCTCGATGTTGTGCTGCCACGGCCCCATGTTCTTCTGGTGCGGCGACTGGATGGGTCCCACGTTGTCCGCCGGGCAGCAGGTGACGGCGTCCCACTTGCCGCTCGCTTCGGCGGCGTCAGAGAAGGCGCGCTGGGCGATCACCTTGCCCATCGAGTAGCCCTGGCGCTGCGGCGTGCGGCGCGGATTGTCTTCGTCCGGATAGCGGTCCTCGTAGAACACCGGGCGGCGCACGTATTCCTGCATGTCCGCCTCGGACATCACCGCGGCGATGCTGGAAGTGACCACCACGCGGGTGACGGACTCGGACTTTTCCACCGCGGCGATCAGATGGTCGCAGACCATCTTCACGTAGTCGTGATCGGTGTAGGAGCTCACATGGGCGACATGCGCCACGCCGTGGCAGCCGGCGAAGATGGCGTCGAAGCTGCCGGCGTCGTCCAGGTCCGCGCCGTGCAGCGTCAGCCGGCCGGAGGCGTAGCCGGGCATCGCCTTGAGGAAGCCGGTGCGCTCGGCGTTGTCGACGTTGCGGACGCAGGCCCGCACCCGGTAGCCCTGGTCCAGGAGGCGGCGCACCACCCAGCCGCCAATGAACCCAGCAGCGCCAGTGACCGCTACGGTGCCGCCCTTCGGAATCGGTGCCATCCCCAAACTCCCCTCTGAGACAAACGGCCCGGCGGGCCGCGAATCGCAAGCAAGGCCATCCTAGGACCCAGCTGCTCCAGACGCCAAGGCAGCATAGGCCGCCGGTGAGCGAGGACGCAACCGCGCTCGCTGCGCCAAGCCTCTGCGGATGCACCTACGCAGGCCTGTTCCTTCCGCATTAGCCGCCTTCAAGCGCCGCCATGCGGGCCAGCGTGGTGGCGCCCGGCGGGTAGTTTCCCGCCAAGAGCGCTAGCGCCAGCGCCCGCACGCGCCCAAGCGCAATGGGCCGATAGCCTAGCTGCTCCACGGAGACGTTGACGTGCGGGCTGCGCCCGGGCGGTTCGCCGTGGGTGTGGCCATGCACGTTCACGCATCCCGCCGGCACCGCCGCCAGGGGCATGTGGGTACACAGCAGGGGCGGTTCGCCGTCGACGCAGAGCGCGGCGCTCACGGCATCGAAGCCGTCCACGCGCAGTTCGCCGCTGCCGGTGAGATCGTGGTTGCCGAGCACCAGGTGCTTCGGGGCGCCCGGCGCGGCCCGCACTCGGGCCCAGGTGTGCTCGCCCACGGCGCCGCGCATCGCCATGTCGCCGACGAAGATCAACGGCTCCTCGGCGCCCACGGTCCCTTCCCAGGCCGCGTACAGCCCCGCGTCCATCTCCTCGACGCTGCCGAACGGCCGGCCCGTGTAGCGGATGATGTTGTCGTGGCCGAGATGCAGGTCGGACCACAGCCAGGCATGGTCCGTCGCGATGCGTTGCGCCGGAAACGCGCGGGCGGCCTTCAGCATCGCCCGGAACGTGTGCTGGCCGTGGCGCGAGTCGCCGCCTCCCGGGGCTGCCGCGGCGGCGAGCTCGGCTTGGTAGAGGGCTTGCAGCTGCGCCGGCGCGAACGCAGCCATCAGAAGTGGTCGGGACAGTGGGGCGCATGGCGGGTGCGGAAGATCGAATCCGCCCGGGCCACCGCTTGGGGCTCGCCGGCGAGCAGCCCCCAGGCGGCGAGTTCGGTCGCCGAACGAAATCCCATCCACAGCGACGTCAAAGCCTTCGCGCCGAGGCGAATGTCCGCCTCCCCGGTCGCCGGGATCGCCGTGGCGCCGTCCTTGCCGGCATCGAGCTGCCACACGCCGTCGTTCCACGGCGTCAGCGGGTCCGCGGCGAGGCCGATGGCCAGCGCGCCCTCCGCGTCGTAGCCGCGGCCGGCGAGGGCCGCCGGCGCATCGACGATGCGGAACCAGGCGCCCTCGCGGTCCTGGGCGTTCAGCAGCCGCGGTTCGAGCATGAGCTCGGGTGCCGGATCATCCAGGGGCGCATCGCGCCAGCGCACCCGGCCTACCAGGTCGTGGCAGGCGACGAAGCTCCACAGCGAGCGGTAGGCGTCGGCGTCCAGCCAGGCCAGATCGCGGATGGCCAGCTCTTGGCCTCGGGCCGGATGGTCCACCCGATCCGCCCGCAACGTGTAGACGACGTAGCCGGTGGGATGCCCCGCTGCGTCCGCGCTGACCGCCACCGAAACCGGCCCGTCCTCCGCCACCTCCTCCAGGGCGTTGTGCAGCCACAGGGCCTTGGAGCGGTGCAGGTAGCCCATGCGGTCCCGCACGAAGGCGATGTAGATGGACTTCGCCGCGTCGTAGGCGTCGGCGGCTTCGACCCGCGCCACCTGGTGGCTGCCGCCGTCGTCGTCGAAGAACCGCAGGTCCACCGTGTCCACCGCGTAGTGGCGGCGCACCGTGGCCATTGCGTAGCCGTAGCGCTGGTAGATGGCCGCTTGCGAGGCCCACAGCGCCGCCACCGGCTGGCCGGCGTCCCGCATCGCGGCCAGCGCCTGGGTGTGGACGCGCCGCGCCAGCCCTTGGCGCCGGTGTTCCGGCTGGGTGCCGATGGTGGACACGCCAGCGAGCGGCAGCGCGGCGCCGTTGGCGCGCATGGTGAACGGGATGTTGGTGAAGCTGGAAGCCAGCTTGCCGTCCACGAAGGCGCAGAGCGTCCACTCCGGCAGGTTCGCGGTGGCGATGACGTTGTCCGGGCCGTCGCCGAAGGCGCCGCCGTAGACGTAGCCCCCCAGAACGCCGAGATCCGCCATCTCGGCCGCCGTCGCCGGCCGGATTTCCACGCCCATGGCGGCCCCTGCTTGGAGAACGGAGCGCGGATTGTAGCCGCCAACGCGCCCGCCAAGCCCTCTGGCGTGGCAGCCGCCATTACACTCGCGCCGCCGCCGCGAACCTGGCACCTCTCCAGTGACTCCCCAGCCGACGCCCGAAGAAGCCCACCGCCGCAACGTTCGCGACGGTCTGCGGGCGGATTCGGCCCAGGCCGAGGTGGCGGCGCTGCTCACGGCGCTGCAGCGGGAGCTGCTGGCCACGCACCGGGCGTGGCAGGCCCGGCGCCGGCGCTGGCGGCTGCTTCGCCATGGCAGTCCGGCGGTGCGCGGCCTGTACCTGTGGGGCGGCGTCGGCCGCGGCAAGACCTATCTGATGGATCTGTTCCACGACCTGCTGCCCATCGCGGCCAAACGGCGGCTGCACTTCCACCACTTCATGCGCCTGGTCCACGACGAGCTGCGCCGGGTCGCCGGCCGCTCGGACCCGTTGCGGGACGTCGCGGCGGAACTGGCCCGGGACACCCGCGTGCTCTGCTTCGACGAGTTCCACGTTGCGGACATCGGCGATGCGATGATCCTGGGCGAACTGCTCGGCGCCCTGTTCGACGCCGGCACGACCGTGGTGGCGACCTCCAACACGCCGCCGTCGCGCTTGTACGAGAGCGGCCTGCAGCGGCGCCGGTTTCTGCCGGCCATCGCCCGGATCGAGGCCCACATGGCCGTGGTGCGGATCGTCGGCGACGTGGACTACCGCCTGGCCGTTCTGCGCCGGGACGGCATCTATCGGGTGGACGGCGACGCCGACGCGCTGCTGGGCAGCTTCCGCGCGCTCGGCCACGGCGAGTTGCGCTGCGGCCATGTGCTGACCATCCGGGACCGTCCCATCCGTACCCGGGGATCCGCCGGCGACGTGGCGTGGTTCGATTTCGACGCCGTCTGCGACGGTCCCCGCGGCAACGACGACTACATCGAACTGGCGCGTCTCTACTCCACGGTGCTGATCTCCGGCGTTCCCGTTCTCGATGCCGCGAAGGAGGACCAGGCGCGGCGCTTCATCGGCCTCGTCGACGAGTTCTACGACCGCAACGTGAAGCTGCTGCTGGCCGCCGCGGCGCCGCTGGACGCCCTCTACGCCGGCGAGCGGCATCGCGCCGAGTTCGCCCGCACCAGAAGCCGGCTGAGCGAGATGCAGAGCGCCGCCTACTTGGGAAGCGGCCATCGGCCGTGAAGACGCGGCAGCGCTGCCTGCCAGCAGCATTTAAGTCGTTGTGTTTAAGCATCAGTTGTCATCCGGCAAGGACGACAGGTTGGCGATGTGCCCTTCGGGGCTTTCCATCAGGCTCATCACTTGAATGTCCCGATCGGCCTCGATGTCGAGCCGCCACTTCCCTTGGCCATCGCCAAGGGCGCCTTCAAGACCAGCGCCGCCGTCCTCCAGTTCCGGGGCATCGATTGAGCGGGCGTGGCCAGCGGGAAGGGCAAGCCGGACCGGGCCGCGCATGGCGCCGGAATCGTCCAAACCGCGGATGGCGATCTCGGCATCCTGGTCATCGGGGTTGATCAGCCGCAGCAGGCTGGCTTGGCGCCGGTTGCTGGCCGGATTGAAGATGGACACCCGGTGCAGGCCCGCAATCTTCGGGGCCAGGTCGTGGATGCTGGTTAGAAAGCCGCCTGTGGCGCGAACGTAGGCGAGGGCTTCGATGGACAGCGGGCTGGTCAGCCGCAGCCGCCAATCGCCCTGCCCTTGGCCGATGCCGGAATCCAGGCCCTTGGCCGAGTTGCCCGTTTCCAGATCGGAGGAATTGAAATGGATGACTTGGCGCATGGCCAAGGCGAGGTTGACCGGGCCGAATTCGCGCCCAGTGTCGTCGATGGCGGTGAGCGAGACTTCGCCGGCCTGATCGGAATAGTTGATGAGACGCAGGAACCCCTGCCGCAGCGGCTCGGACGCCGATAGGAACAACGGCACATCAACGGTCGAGTCGCCAGCCTCTTGTCGGACGAAGATGAGTTTCGCCATCGGCTCGTCCGTGAACGGCGCCATGCCCCTGATGCTGACGATGGTTCCCTGCGGCACGGTGGCGGGATTGCTGAGCGAGAAGCCGTTTCCGTCCTCGGTGCCGGCGTCGTAGGGAAACAGATCCACTTCGAGCCGCGACAACCAGCGTCCGCGCGCATCGAGCAGGGACAGTCCCGAGACGCCGACGAACCAGTCCGGGCTCGGCGCGATCATGGTGAGCAGCGTGACCAGTGGGTGGTCCCTGGTGGTCTCGAAGTCAACGCTCACCTCCGGCGTGCCGCCGGTGCCGAGGCTCTTTTCGATGATGGCGCCGACGTGGTTGCTGGCGTTGATCTCGGACTTGAAGGCGCTCGTCCGACCGAGTTCCGCCACGTCTTCAATCCCCGGACTGGCCATGCCACCGACTTGCCAAAAGGTCACGCGATCATTGTGCGTGGTGCCGATCAACGGCGAGAAATGCGCGCTTCCCGGCAGGCCGCCGGGTGTTGCGGCGGTGGTCCAAGTGCCCTGAAAGGTGACTCGATAGGCGACTGGCGACTCAGTGGGTTGGGCTTGCGCAGGCACAGGCGCCCAGCCGACGAGCCACGCTGACAGTGCGACGGCGAGGCTGAGACAGCGGAAAGGCGCCAACGACAGTTCGGATGCCACGCACATCAGCGCCGATCCCTTCCCGCGACTCGTCTAGCTTACGGCAGCCCCAAGCGCGTTGCAAAGGTCCGGAAAGGCTCGGATGCCTGTCTCATCTGTCTCATGGAGTACGCGCTGGCGACGGCACGGCGTGAAGCCGAGCAGCAACGAGCCCTATTCGGTCGTCTGCGAGCGAGTGCGGTCCTGCTCCAGCAGGTTCCGCATGTAGCTGTGGAACGATGGAATGCCGAACGACACGTTCCCGCCGGCAAGCGCCAATGAACCGTGGGCGACGGCCTTGTCCACGGCGTCGACCTCGAAGCCCGCCTGGGCCACGACTTTCTCGGCTTCGCGTTGCTTCAATGCCGTCGCGTTGGCGCGTTCCATCGCCGCCACCACCGCCAACATGGGGTCGTGGCTCTTTCCCGCGCTGAGCCGAGCTTGGTAGTGCTGGACCCTGCGGGCGTGGCCATGCCGCAGCGCCTCGTCGAGGGATTGGCCCGCCAAGTGCTTGTGGCGGGTCAGCGCTGCGTGAGCGCCTTCGAGATATCCGTTGATGTGTTGCGGAAAACCGTGGCTGGCTTTGGCCAGCGCCTGCAAGCTCTTGTCGGGGAGATCGTCGAATCCCGTGGCGGCCAGGTTCCTGGCGAAGGCGCAGACCGTGGTGTCGTGATCCAACGGTCCCAGAACCATCGGGGTGACGATGCGGGATATGCCGCGCCCATGCGACGGGTTGGCGAGCTCGTCAGCCGTGTGTTGCAGCCCTAGGCCCATCAGAAAGACAGGACATCCGGTCAAGCCTTGGTGCAGTACGCGCAAGGGCGCAAAGGCGTCGTCCTCAATCGACTGCAGCTCGTCGATTATAAGCACCAGCGCCCTGTTGTCCCACATTCCCTTTTCCACGGATTCCCGCAACAAGCCAGGGAACGCCGCAGTGTGACGCCCCACATCCCTGGCGATCGCTCCGCCGCTGCCGAGAACATTGCCGCCCACGTTGGAGACTCTGTCATCGAGTTGCGCGATCTCGATGGCCTGTTGTTCGGCATTGACTGCTCGTCCCATCAACTTGAACAGGGTAGTGGTGTCGGACAGTTCCTCCGGAGAAATCAGCAAGGCCGACACGGTCCGTCCCTCTACGTTGGGAGACGCGGCCACGCGGTCGGCGAACTTCTGACCAAGCTGCGTCTTCCCCGAGCCCGGCACTCCGATGGTCAGGAACAGTCCCCCCGATCGGCCGGTTTTGCACAACGCCGCAAGTTTCGAGTCGTATGCTCGCAGTTCGTCTTTGCGCCCCGCGAAATGAAGCGGTGCTTCCCGTTCGTCGGGGATGCGGGTTGCCACGTCCATGGCGCCGAAGACTACCACCGTGCGACTGCGGACAAGGCGGCTCAAGGCTAGCGAGGCTACGCCTCCACGGGTCTTCGCCGGCTGGCCGTCGTCTCCCGTGCCCGCCGTTCGCCGCACCACCGGCACCCGTGCCGTTGGGACGGGCGCCGGCGCTCCTCCTTCATCGGACTTCCTCGGCTGTCGATGCGCCCTCGCAAGGACAAACTCGCAAGGACTAAAGTGGCGGTCTGCCAGGCCGAGCGTGGTCTTTCGGGCAAGCACCGCTCTGGTCGAGCCGATGACGTGGGCGATCGGGCGGTCGGGTCGCAGTCTCCGCCACACGCCCAACGCGATGGGCGTAGTCTTCGTTCGATGGTGGCTATCTGGAGCGAACGTGGCGCGCGCGCTTCACTCTCCGGCGATCAGTCTGTTTGCCGGCGCCGGCGGCATGGACATCGGCGTGGAAGAGGCCGGCTTCAAGACCGTCTGCGCCATCGAGAGCGACCCGCACTGCGCCGCCACTTTGCGTCGCAACGGCCCGCGCAAGGCCGTCTGGCAAGCGGATGTGCGCGTGATCGACCCGCAGCGGGTCTTGGACGTGCTGCAGTTGCGGCCCGGCGAAGTCGGCCTGCTGCATGGCGGCCCGCCGTGCCAGCCGTTCAGCCAGATCGGCAAGCGCGGCGGGATGGACGATCCGCGCGGCGCGTTGATTTTCGAAGTGTTGCGCTTCGCCCGTGTTCTTCGCCCCTTGGCAGTGCTCGTCGAGCAGGTGCCCAACTTCCTGTGCACGCGAACGCCCGCCGGCCGGCACCTGCTGGAGGAACTGCGCGACGAGTTCCACACGCTTGGCTACGACATGCACGTGGACGTGGTGGACGCCCAAGCCCACGGCGTGGCGCAACGGCGGCGGCGGGCGTTGTTCGTCTGCGTGCCGGCCGGCGCGCCGTTCGCCTTCGGGCCGCCGAACGGCAAGGCGAAGACGGTGGGCGCGGCGCTGCGCGGTCTGCCAGTGCCGTCGGCGCCAGACGAAGCGCCGCCGGTAGCCAACCACATTGACGTCACCCCGGCCCGCGACCGCGAGCGCATCGCCTATGTTCCCGAAGGGCTGTGGCTGGCGAAGGCGCCCGGCGTGCCAGCGGACATCCTGCGCAACCTCACGCGCAAGGACACGACGAAGTACCGGCGCCTGCACCGCCAGGGCATCGCCCCCACGCTGCGTTGCGGGGAAGCGCTCTACCACCCGCTGGAAGACCGCTACATCACGCCCCGCGAGGCGGCGCGCTTGCAGGGCTTCCCGGACCGGCACGTGTTCGAGGGCCCCATTCGCCGCCGCACAGGCCGCGTACGCGACTTGGACCAGCACCGCCAAGTGGCCAACGCCGTGCCGCCGCCCCTGGCCCGCGCCGCCGCCATGCAGGTGCGCCAAGCACTGTGTCTGTAGTCGAAGAACTCTACGGGCAGCCCCTTCGCGCCGAGGGCATGGATCAAGGCGCATGCAGAACCGCGTTGTGCCCCTTCACGCGCACCACCTGCGATGGCGGCGGCAACCGCGACATGGCGCGGGTGGCGGCATCCGATCCAGCACCGCATCGCCCATGCTCCCGCCGAGGACGCATCCTGCCAAGCGAAAACACCCTGCCCGCGGGCGTACGTGGGGTTGCCGCGTGGGGCGGCGGCGCGTACCATGCGCGGCATCGTTTCGGGGACCTGCCCAGCCGCGATGAAGACGGTGAGCCTGCGGCGCGAGGACGCGCAGCATGATTGGTACGTGGTGGACGCCGCCGGCAAGACGCTCGGCCGCCTCGCCTCGGAAGTCGCTCGGCGGCTGCGGGGCAAGCACAAGCCGTCGTACACGCCCCATGTGGACGGCGGCGACTACATCGTGGTGGTGAACGCGGAGCAGGTGCGCGTCACCGGCCAGAAGGAAACGGACAAGGTCTACTACCGCCACTCGGGCTATCCAGGCGGCATCAAGGCGACGTCCCTCGGCAAGCTGCGCGCCACGCGCCCGGAACGCATCGTGGCCAATGCCGTCAGGGGCATGATGCCGCGCAACCGCCTCGGCCGCGCCATGTTCAAGAAGCTGAAGGTGTACGTCGGGCCCAGCCATCCCCACGCAGCGCAGCAGCCGCAGACGTTGGACGTGTAGCCGCACCTCAAGGGAGCAACGATGCCAGAGACGAACTACGGCACCGGCCGGCGCAAGACCGCCACCGCCCGCGTATTCATCCGCCCCGGCTTGGACCGCATTCTGGTCAACAACCGGCCGGTGGAGGAGTACTTCGGGCGCGAGACCGCGCGCATGATCGTGCGGCAGCCGCTGCTCGTGGCGCGTGCGCCGGAGAACTTCGACATTCGCGTGTCCGTGAAGGGCGGCGGCGGCTCCGGGCAAGCCGGCGCCATTCGCCACGGCATCGCCCGGGCGCTGGTGGAATACGACGAGGAACTGCGCCGGCCGCTGCGCGAGGCGGGCCTGCTCACTCGCGACGCCCGGGAGGTGGAGCGCAAGAAGGTCGGCCTGCGCAAGGCGCGCAAGCGGCCCCAGTACTCCAAGCGCTAGCGGCGCGAACAAGCCTTCCAACGCCGTGGGGCGTCTTTGCAGCGTGTGCGCCGCGACCCGCCGGGCCGCTGCGCCTTGGCGCAGCCGCAGTTCGCGCGACGGCTGCGGCGGAGCGTCGGTCGCCGGGGGGCCCTGCATGTGAACGGCGAAGCCAAGGCGGACAGCCAGGGCCGCCGCTACTTCCTGATCGCCTCCACCTCGGCCGCTTCGGTGGCTGGCGTCATCGGTGCCGCGGTGCCTTTCGTCAGCGCTTGGCAGCCAAGCGCCAAGGCGCGGGCGGCTGGCGCCCCGATCCGGCTGGACATCTCGCGCCTGCGCCCGGGCGAAATCCTGCGCCCCATTCCGGCTTGGCGGGGGCAGCCGGTGTTCGTGGTGGCCCGCAGCGCCGAGAACGTGTCGGCCTTGGGCGGAGCGGCCGACGAGCTGGCGGATCCCGATTCCGAGAACCTCGCCAACCAGCCGGCCTACGCGCGCAACGCTTGGCGGTCCAGAAAGCCGGAGGTGGGCGTGTATCTGGGGCTCTGCACCCACCTCGGCTGTTCGCCGAAGGACCGCAGCCAGGAGCAGATGCGGCAGTACGACGCCAACTGGACCGGCGGCGGCTTCTACTGCCCCTGCCACGGCTCCCGATTCGATCTCGCCGGGCGGGTGGTGAAGGGCGTGCCGGCGCCGGACAATCTGGTGGTGCCGCCCTACTCCTACCTTTCGGATACCGAGATCATCGTCGGCGTGGACGAAGAAACGGCATGACGCCCGGCCGATCGAACGTGCCGAGCTGGCAGGCGGGAGGGCTCTAGGTGGCGGATTCCGCACCGCTGCGGCCCGTCGGCGGCCCCGGCCCCTTGCAGCGCCTCGTCGCCTGGGTGGACGAGCGGTTCCCGCTCACCAAGACCATCGAGGAGCACGCCACCCGCTACTACGCGCCGAAGAACTTCAACTTCTGGTACTGCTTCGGTGCGCTTGCCAGCGTCGTGCTGGTGATGCAGATCGTCACCGGCATCTGGCTGACGATGTCCTACGTGCCGAGCGGCGACGGCGCATTCGCTTCGGTGGAGTACATCATGCGCGACGTCAACTACGGGGACGTCATCCGCTACCTGCACTCCACCGGCGCTTCGGCGTTCTTCATCGTCGTCTACCTGCACATGTTCCGCGGTCTCGCCTACGGCTCCTATCGACGGCCTCGGGAGCTGGTCTGGCTGATCGGCATGGGCATCTTCCTGGTGCTGATGGCGGAGGGCTTCTTCGGCTACCTGCTGCCCTGGGGCAACATGTCCTACTGGGGTGCGCAAGTGATCGTCTCGCTGGTGGGCGCGGTGCCCGTGGTCGGTCCGGATCTCATGGAATGGGTGCGCGGCGACTACCTGATGTCCGAGATCACGCTGAACCGCTTCTTCGCGCTGCATGTGGTGGCGCTGCCGCTGGCGCTGGTGGGGCTGGTGTTCGTCCACATCGTGGCGCTGCATCGGGTGGGCTCCAACAATCCGGACGGCGTGGAGATCAAGAACGACAAGGACGAACACGGGGTGCCGGTCGATGGCATTCCGTTCCATCCCTACTACACGGTTCACGATTTCCAGGCCACGGTGGCGTTCCTGTTCGTTTTCTGCGCCGTGGTGTTCTTCGTGCCGGAGATGTTCGGCTACTTCCTGGAGAAGCCGAACTTCGAGCAGGCGAATCCTCTGAAGACGCCGGAACACATCGCCCCGGTCTGGTACTACACGCCCTACTACTCGATGCTGCGGGCGTCCACGTTCCCGCTGTTCGGCATCGCCGCGAAGTTCTGGGGCTTCGTGGTCATGGCGGCCGCCATCCTGATGCCAGCCATGCTGCCCTGGCTGGATAGAAGCCCGGTGAAGTCCATGCGCTACAAGGGCCTCGCATCCAAGGCGATGCTGGCGCTGCTGGTGGCGAGCTTCTTCGTGCTCGGCTATCTGGGCACCGTGAGCACCACGCCGTTCACCACCGGCCTCGCTCAGATATGCACCCTGATCTACTTCGCCTACTTCGTGCTCATGCCGTGGTACACGCAGGCGGAGAAGACCAAATCACCGCCGGAGCGCCTGACGTGAACGCCTGGCGGCGGGCGACGGCCCCATCCCTTGTCGCGACGGCGCTCGTGCTGACGACGGCAGGGCCGCCGGCGGCCGCGGCGGAGGCCGCCGTGCCTCTCGAACCGATGCAGCCGAATCTGCAGGACAAGCCATCCCTGCAACGCGGCATGGCGCTGTACATGAACTACTGCATCGGCTGCCATTCCCTCAAGTTCCAGCGCTACGAGCGCACCGCGGACGACCTCGACATTCCGCACCAGGTGGCGCTGGACAACCTGGTGTTCACCGGCCAGGCCATCGGCGGCCTGATGCGCAACGCCATGCCCCCGGACAACGCCGCCAACTGGTTCGGCGCGCCGCCGCCGGACCTCACCATGGTGGATCGGGTGCGCGGTACGGCCTGGGTGTACAACATGCTGAAGAACTTCTACGTCGATCCCAAGCGGCCCTTCGGCGTCAACAACCGCGTCTTTCCCGACATCGGCATGCCCCATGTGCTTATCGGGCTGCAAGGCGTCCCGCGCCTCGAGGAAGCCGGCTACAAGCCCATGGACCTGCTGCACGGCGACGTGATCGAGCGCGGCGAACGCGTAGCCGTTGGCGAAGGCCATCGGTTGCGGCCGCCTCGGGACCCGAGGCACAGGATCGCCGTGGACCCCGACAGCGGCGCGCTGACGCCGGAGGAGTTCGACCAGGCCGCCTACGACATCGCCAACTTCCTGCACTACGTGGGCGATCCCGGTCGCGAGCGGCGGCATCGGATCGGCATCTGGGTGCTCGCCTTCCTGGCGGGCCTCTTCGTGCTGGCGACGCTGCTGAACCGCGAGTACTGGAAGGACGTCCGCTGATGCCCGCCGCACCCGTGGCTGCGCGTAGGACAGCGCACAGAACTGTGTGCAGAACAGCGCCTGAACAGCAAGGACAACGACCGTGGACCTGAACCCCATCCGGCGGGCTTCCATGACCCTGTATTCGGATCCCCGCGACCACCACAGCCACCGCGTACGCATGGTGCTGGCGGAGAAGGACGTGCATGTGCAGGTGGTGGACGTGAACCCCAGCCGTCTGCCCCGGGCGCTCTTGGACCTGAACCCCTACAACACCGTGCCGACGCTGGTGGACCGGGATCTGGTGCTCTACAACAGCAACGTCATCATCGAGTATCTGGACGAGCGCTTTCCGCATCCGCCGCTGCTGCCCGTGTACCCCGTTGCCCGGGCCCAAAGCCGATTGCTGATGCATCGCATCGAGCTCGATTGGAGCGGCCATCTGGACGCGCTGATGCGCGGCAAGGGCGGCGCCCGGGTGCTCGACAAGGCCCACTTGGCGCTGCGCGAGAGCGTCGTGGCGGTGGCGCCGATGTTCGCCGAGAAGCCGTTCTTCATGAACGACGAGCTGACGCTGGTGGATTGCTGCGTGGCGCCGGTGCTGTGGCGCCTCGACCATGTCGGCATCGACCTGCCGGAACGGCTCACCCGGCCGATGACCCGCTACATGAGGAAGATCTTCGCCCGGCGTTCCTTTCGCGACAGCTTGACGGAACTCGAAGTCGAAATGCGCGAATGAAGCCGCTGCGGCCCTACCTCGTCCGCGCCCTGGTCGACTGGATCGTCGACAACGACCAAACTCCCTTTCTGGTGATCGACTGCAACGCCGAGGGCGGCAGCCTGCCGGCCGACTACGCCGTCGACGGCAAGCTGGTGCTGAACGTCTCCCCCGCCGCCACGCGCAACCTGCTGGTCGCCGAGGACGAACTGAGCGTGGACTGCCGCTTCCGCGGGCGTCCGTTCCACGTCGCCGCGCCAATCGATGCGGTGCTGGCGGTGTACGCCAAGGAGACCGGCCTGGGCATGGCGTTCGATGCGGAGTCCGCGCCGAATCCTCCGCCTTCGTCGCCGGACCGGTCAGCCAAGAACGCTGCGCCGACTGGCCCCAAGCTCAAGCTCGTCAAGTAGCCGGCGGGTGCTCGGCTCCCCGGTCAGGGCGTCAGCTCCCTTCCAGGTAGTCGAACACCTTCACCACCTTGCGCACCCCGAACACGGTGCGCGCCGCCTCCGCCGCGGCATGGCCCTGGGCCGGAGGCACCAGGCCGAGCAGATAGACGACGCCGTTCTCCGCCACGACCTTCATGCTCGCCGCGTCCACCTCCGGGCTCGAAGCGAACCTCGAGAACACCTTGGCGGCCAGCCAGCCGTCGTTCACCCTGGACACGAAGTTGGTGGCGCCGCCCACCTGCACCTCGTTGTGGATCTTGCGTACGCCGTCGACGGCGCCCGCGGCGCTTTCGCAGCGCCGGCGCTGCGCTTCGCCTTCCACCTGGCCGGTCAGCAGCACGATGCCGTCGTAGCTGACCACGTTGACGTGGCTGGAAGCCAGCTGGGCATCCGCGGCGAGCTGCCGCGCCACCTGCCGCTCGATGCGCTGGTCGGCGACCACTTCCCGGGGGGTGCGCTTGGTGGGGTCCGCGCCGTTCAGGCTCACGCAGCCGCCCGGCGCGCTCGCGAGTGCGGCGAAGAGCAAAGCCGACGCCGCCAAGCGGAGGACGCCCGCCAAGCGGAGGACGCCCGCCAAGCGGAGGACGCCCGCCAAGCGGAGGACGCCCGCCAAGCGGAGGACGCCCGGGAAGCGGAGGCGGCGGATCGGGCGAGAGAACGGGGAAGGGAGTTCAGCAGTCCTTTGCTTCGAACGCATTGGGAGTCCATTCGCAAGCGATGCCGTAGTATCGCGCCGTGGCGGCCACCACGTCAAACCGCGCCGGGCGGAACCGGTGCTCCGGATGCGCCGCCTGGTACAGCGCCGCGGTGCGCGTCAGCCGCGCCTGCTTGCGGGCATCCACGGAGGCGAGCGGCGTATCCCACGCGCCCGGACCGCGAAAGCGCACTTCCACGAACACCAGCGTCTCGCCGTGGCGCATCACCAGGTCGACCTCGCCCGTTCGCCGCGCATAGTTCCGCGCCAGCGGCTCGAGGCCCCGGCGCTTGAGGTAGCGCTCGGCGCGGCGCTCCGCCCGCCGCCCGAGCCGCAGCCGGCGGCGACGCCGCCAGTTCGCCAGCGTCTTCCAGCCGCCTCGCTTCACGGCGACAGCGTGGCAAGCAGCTTGCCGCGTTCCACCCGCCCCCACGCCGGCGTCCGCAGAATCCGCCCGCCGGCGCCGGCCCGCAGCACGCCGGTGCTGCCGGCGATGCCTTCGCCATGCTCGACCAGCCGCGACAGCTGGTTCACCACCCGAAAGCCGTCGATGCCGAGCGCGAACAGGTCCGCGGCGCTGCCCCGGCTGGCGGCGAAACCGGCGGCGGCCCGGCGCAGCGGTTGCGGATGCAGACGCCACGGGATGTCGCAGACGCGCACCCCCTCGAGACGCCGCCACGCCACCCCCCGCACGGCCCTCGAGGACACGTACACCGGCAGGTCGCCGGCGAAATGGAAGTCCAGCGCCGGCTTCAGGGCCATGAGCTGGGTGCCGTCCACGAAGGCGACGACGGCGTCGATGTCCGTGCGGCGCCGGGGCGTGAACTCCGGTTCTGCGCCCAGCAGCGCCGACAGCGTCTTGTGCCGAGCGCCGCTGGCGTCGATGCCGAGCACCTCGCCGGCGATGGCCGTTATGGTGCCTAGGCCGCCCAGCCTCGCCGCGGCCACCACTTGCGCGGTGTCCAGTTCATCTTCGAACCGGCGCCGCGCTCGTTCCCACCAGGCGCCGGGGCTGTCGAACAGGGCGATGCGCGCCGCGCCGGTGCGCTGCAGCGCCTTGGCGATGGCCGCCGCCTCGTCCTCCACCGCCAGCGCCAGCTGCAGCATCGTTGCGCCGGCCGGGTCCGGCTCCGCGTCCAGCCTGTTCAAGGCCACCACCGGCACCGTCGGCGACAGCGCCCGAAGCTCCGCCACCGCTTCCTTGCGCAATGGCCCGACGATGGCGCTCGCGCCCTCGGCGACGGCGCGACGATACGCGGCGGCAGCGCCGTCGGCGCCGGTGTCGTAGACGCGCACCTCCTGGGCTTCCTGGTTCGGGGGACCAGCGCCAAGCGCGTGCAGATAGGCCGCCACGAACCCGTCGCGCACTGCCTCGGCGGCAGCCGCGTAGTCGCCGCTGAGCGGCACCAGCAGGGCGATCCGCGCCAGCGGGCCATCATTCCAATGTGCCTCTGGTACTAGCGGCGCTGCGTCGTCGCGCAGGCTGGGGGGCACAAACCGTGCCGCCGGGTGTCGGGGATGCGCTTCCCGCCAGCGCTGCCAGATGCTGCGCTGCCGGGCGGCGGAGAGCGCGGCGTTGTAGTTCCGCGCCAGCTCCAGCCACGCCGCGGTGCTCGGCGCATCGGTGCCGACCCGTTCGGAACCAGCCGCCAGCCGCGCGAGTGCCGGCAGCGGCAGCAGCGAAAGCTGCCGCCAGATTTCCGCTGCAAGTTCGCCAAGCTCCGCTGCTCCCGCGGCGTTGGCGGCCCCGTCGAGAGTGCGCATGAGCGCCAACGCGGCGCCGGCGCGATCGCCGCCGACCGCCAAGGCCCGTGCGCGCAGCACCGCGGCGCGGCGCTCTTGCGCGGCATTCTGCGGTGCCAGGTGCTCCATCAAGCCGGCCGCCGGCGATGGGTCGCCGGCGGCAAGGGCGCGGTCGAGCGCCAAAGCCTGCACCTCGAAGCGCAGCGGCGGCGGCAGTGCCGCCAGTAGCGGCGGCTCGCCGGCTTCGGCCCGCGTCAAGCGATCCAGGAGGGTCCGCGTTGCGGCGGCGTCGCCGCGCCGGCGGGCGGCCTGCAAGGCATTGAAGTAATGGCCCGCGGCCTCCGCGGGCCGCTCGGCCGCCTCGGCACGGTGGATGGCGGCAGCGGTCGGGTCCGCTGGCGGTGCTGCGGCGCCGGGCGGCGGGCCGCCGGCGCAACCGCCGAGCAGCACGGAAGCGGCCAGCCAAAGAGCGGCCGGCCCTTGATTTCCTGCTAAGCGCCGGTCCGGGGAGAAGGTTGGAGGTTGGGACATTGAGCGCAATGGGCTGGAAACGCACGCCGCGGGAGAGTTGGGCCGGCATGATGCCGACGACGTAGATCGGGTGCGGCTTGCGATTGATCGCGGAGCGGCTGTGCCGTTCGGCAGCGCCCGCCGCGCCCGCCCGCTCAAGTGTCCGGAGCGGGCGTGGCAGTCGGAAAGATCAGGGCAAGTCACACGACGCTCCACGGCAACCCGTCAAGACTGCTGCCAAAGGTCGCCGGCGAACCTCCTCGCCATCGGCGGGCGTTGCCAGCGTCGTACGCCATCCGCCTGGGTCCCATCCATCTCCTTGGGCGTGACATTGGTGGCAAGAGCGTCGGGAGAGTCGCCGCGGATCCTCAGTCAAGCCACGCGCGTCGCCCGGCGTCGTCGCCGCAGTGTCGGGAGCTGCCGAACGCGCTAGCCGCCGTCGAGCAGGCCTCTGCCGCGCCGCAGCAGCTCCTCCGCGCTCGCGCAGCCGACCACCAGGTCGCCCACTTGCGCGAGCCGTTCGACGTCCTCCTCGTTCGCCAGCAGCGCCGCCAGCGCATCGCCCGCCGCGACGCCGAACCGCCCCGCCGCCTGGCGCCGCAACAGCACCCGTTCGCCTTCGAACATGCCCTGCCTCCTGCCCTCGTCGAGCGCCTCTTGGCGCCATTGCGTGACCGTTTCCGCCAACATCGTCGGTTCCTCCATGTGGCGCAGTGCGCGCCGCAGTTCCTCCGTGTGTCCCGCGCCCGTCTCGTCGCCGCCGAAGCGCGCCGCGAGCATCCGCAGCAGCGCGTCCGACAGCCGCTCCGCAAGCGCCAGGCGGCCGTCCCGCCGCAATGCGCCGAACAACGCCGCCGCCAGTCCCGGCAGTTCCGCCTGCCGCCGGCAGCGCTGCAGGCGCAGCAGCGCCGCCGCCGGGTTGATTTCGGCATCCTCTGCGGTCAGCGTCGCCGCGTCAAGCAGCAGCATCTCCAAGTCCGGCTGCCAGCGCCGAAGCCCGGCCGGCGCCGGCGCGGTCAGCTGCCGAAGACCCGCCGGCCGCCACGGGCGGTCGCCTGTGTAGACGAGCACCGGCAGCACCGGCGGCAGGCCGGCGGCGGCCGGCAGCTTCTTCGCCATCTCCTGGCGCAGCAGCGCCACGTAGGCGTCCATGCGCAGTGCCATGTGCGCATGGGGCGTGGCCTGGAACTCGATCGCCAGCAGCGCCTCGGCGTCCGGGCGCTCGGGCGTCGGCGTGCCCACGGCCCAGGCCATGTCGGCGATCCGCCGGCGGGCGCCGCGTCCGATCTGCTCGGCGGGCAGGCGGCGCAGGCGCCGCGTGTCCAGCCCGGCGGTGGCGTCGTCCGGCAGCAGTGCGAGCAGGTGGCGCACCATGGCCAGGTCGGCAAAGGCGGTGCGACCGATCTCGTCTTCGAACATGCTGCAAAGCATGGCCGATCCGGTTCGGCCGCCGTTGGCGACATCAGCCATGCGCCGTGTGCGAGATCGCCGAAAAGCGCGGCGACCGCTTCTCCCATTGACGTCAGGGCCGGATTCCGGCCGAAGCAGCGGCGCGGCGTCGGCGCTTGGCTGTCTCAGCCGGCCCGGCGGGCCGGGCCTTTGGCCGGCGCTGGGGTAAGCTGGAAGCATGGCGGGGCGGCTGTTCGTAGTGGCGACGCCGATCGGCAACCTGGCGGACATTTCCGCCCGGGCGGCCGAGGTGCTGCGCACTGTGCCGGTCGTTGCCTGCGAAGACACCAGACGCAGCCGCCCGCTCTTGGTGCGCCTCGGCGCGACGCCACGGCAGGTGCTGGCGCTGCACGACCACAACGAGAGCGCCGCCAGCGCCGCTGTGCTGGGGCGCCTCCGGCAAGGCGAGGACGTGGCCCTCGTCTGCGATGCCGGTACGCCGCTGGTTGCGGACCCGGGCTTCGAGCTGCTGCGCTTGGCCTTTGCGGAGCGCATGGACGTAACGCCGATACCCGGCCCCAGCGCCGTCACCGCGGCGGTGGCCGCATCGCCGATTCCGGTGGATAGATTCCGCTTTGAAGGGTTTCTGCCGGCCAAAGCCGCGCCGCGCCGCAAGACGTTGTCCGGACTGCTGGCGGCGGACGCGGCAACCGTGTTCTTCGAAGCGCCGCACCGGCTGCGGCAGACGCTCGGGGAGCTCGCCGCTCTCGGCGGCCAGCAGCGGCCGCTGCTGCTGTGCCGGGAGCTCACCAAGGCATACGAGACCATCGCCTTCGCCCCCGTGGCAGAACACCTGGACAAGCTGCCGCCCTCGCCCCGGGGCGAGTTCACGGGCGTTCTCGCACCGGTGCCGAAGCGCGCTGCGCCAAGCAGGTCGACGGAGGACGCTGCGGCCTCGGCCGAGCACGCGGCCGAGAACGCGGCCGAAGCGAAGGCGGTGCTGCGGGCCCTCTGCGCCGAGCTGCCGGCCGCCCAGGCGGCGCGGCTGGGGGCCCGGATCACGGGCCACCGGCGGGAGGAACTCTACGCGCTGGCGGTTTCCTTGCGCGGCGAACGGGAGTAGGCTGGCCTCGGGAGTCGGTCAAGCAACCGCGCCATTGCCGCGGCGCATCGCGCTCGCGGCGGCGGTGAGGAAAGTCCGGGCTCCGCAGGACAGGGTGCCAGGTAACGCCTGGGGGGCGCGAGCCTACGGCCAGTGCAGCAGAAAGCAAACCGCCGACGAACGCGGGCGCCGAGCGCCGGCGGCGTCGGTAAGGGTGAAAAGGTGCGGTAAGAGCGCACCGCGGGGACGGCAACGGACCCGGCTAGGTAAACCCCGCCCGGAGCAAGGCCAAATAGAGGTCCCATGGCGTGGTCCGCGCCGGACCCGGGTAGGCTGCTTGAGGCGCTCGGCGACGGGCGTCCTAGATGAATGGTTGCTCACGACAGAACCCGGCTTATCGACCGGCTCCCGCCATCCTGGCCCGCATCCCGGGCCGAAGCCGACGCCCGCAGGCCGAGCGGGCGTCGGCTGCGCTCGGCGGCGCCGTGACCCGCAGCGACGGCTACCGGCTGGTGGTGCGTCTGCCGGAGGCGTTGCGCCAGCGCATCGTCGAAGCCTCGGCGCGCTACCGGCGCAGCATGAATGCGGAGATCGTGGTCCGCTTGGAACACTCGCTGAACGGCCTGCCCGGCGACGCCAGCGAGACCGGCGTGGAGCCGGCGTTCTTCCCGCAGCTGGAGCGCACCTTCAGGGGCGGCCTTTCGAAGGAGGAAGACGCGCTCATCGCGCTGTTCCGGCGGTTGTCCGCGGACCAGCGGTCGGCGCTCCTGAAGCTGCTCGGGGGCTAGCGGGCCAACCCGACTGCCACGACGGATGAGCTGGCGGCACGGGCGCCGATCCGGGCCATCATTCCAATGTGGCTCCGGGCCAGCACAGTAGCGCCCGCACCCGTGCGCTATGCTTGCCAACGGGCGCTCGACCAAGGACGCGAAGATGACCGCCAGCTACCCCGTGCCCGCAGCCGTTCGGGCCAGAGCGCACTTGGACGAAGCCGGCTACCGCGCCATGTACCGCCAGTCCGTCGAGGACCCGGCCGGGTTCTGGGCGGCCCAGGCCCAGGCGTTCATCAGCTGGCAGTCGCCCTGGCGGGAGGTGTTCTCCCACGACTTCGCCAACGGCCGCGTGCGCTGGTTCGACGGCGCCACGCTGAACGCCTGCACCAACTGCATAGATCGCCACCTGCCGCAGCGGGCCGAGCAGACGGCGATCATCTGGGAAGGCGACGACCCCGCCGAGCAGCGGCACGTCAGCTACCGCGAGCTGGCGGCCCACGTGGGCCGACTGGCCAACGCCCTGGCCAGCCGCGGCGTCCGCCAGGGGGACCGGGTGTGCATCTATCTGCCGATGGTTCCCGAGGCCGCCTACGCGATGCTCGCCTGCGCCCGCATCGGCGCCATCCACTCGGTGGTGTTCGGCGGCTTCTCGCCGCAGTCGCTCAAGGAACGCATCCTGGATTCGGACTGCCGAACGCTGATCACCGCCGACGAGGGGCTGCGCGGCAGCCGGCGGGTGCCGCTCAAGGAGAATGCCGAGGCGGCCCTGGCGGATTGCCCGAACGTCCACACCGTGCTCACCGTGCGCCGTACCGGCGCGACGGTGCCGTGGCAGGCGGGGCGGGACGTCTGGTACCACGAGCTGGTGGACGGCCAGAGCGACGTCTGCGAAGCCGTGCCGATGGCCGCCGAGGCACCGCTCTTCATCCTCTACACCTCCGGTTCCACCGGCAAGCCGAAGGGCGTGCAGCACAGCACCGGCGGCTATCTGCTGCACGCCGCCATCTCGCACAAGTACGTCTTCGACTACCACGACGGCGACGTCTACTGGTGTACCGCGGACGTCGGCTGGATCACGGGCCACTCCTACATCGTCTACGGGCCGCTGGCCAACGGCGCCACCACGCTGATGTTCGAGGGCGTCCCCACCTGGCCGGACGCCTCGCGGTGCTGGCGGATCGTGGACAAGCACGGCGTCAACATCTTCTACACCGCGCCCACGGCCATCCGCCAGCTCATGGGCCAGGGCGATGCGTTCGTGCGCGCCACCTCCCGCCGCAGCCTGCGGCTGCTCGGCACCGTGGGCGAACCCATCAATCCCGAGGCCTGGCTCTGGTACCACGGCACCGTCGGCGAAGGCCGCTGCCCGGTGGTGGACACCTGGTGGCAGACGGAGACCGGCGGCATCATGATCGCGCCGCTGCCCGGCGCCACGGCGCTGAAACCCGGGGCCGCCACCCTGCCCTTCTTCGGCGTCCAGCCGGCCCTCGTGGATGCCGCCGGGCGCGTCGTGGAGGCCGCCGAGGCGAGCGGCAATCTGGTGCTGACGCACCCCTGGCCCGGGCAGATCCGCACCGTGTACGGCGATCACCAGCGCGTCGTCGACACCTACTACGCCCAGTACGAGGGCTGCTACTTCACCGGCGACGGCGCCCGGCGGGACGCCGACGGCTACTACTGGATAACGGGCCGCGTGGACGACGTGATGAACGTCTCCGGGCACCGCATCGGCACCGCCGAGGTGGAGAGCGCGCTGGTGCTGCATCAGGCCGTGGCGGAAGCCGCCGTGGTGGGCTTCCCGCACGCCGTCAAGGGCGAGGGCATCTACGCCTTCGTGACGCCGATGGCCGACGCCGACGCGGACCCGGTCGCGCTCGTCGGCGAACTCGTCGAACAGGTGCGCACGGAGATCGGCCCCTTCGCCAAGCCGGACGCGGTGCAGCTCGCGCCGGGCCTGCCGAAGACGCGCTCGGGCAAGATCATGCGCCGCATCCTGCGCAAGATCGCCGCCGGCGAAACCGACGCGCTTGGCGACACCTCGACCTTGGCGGATCCCTCCGTGGTCGAGGACCTCGTGGCCAACCGGCAGGGCTGAGGCAAGGCTGCCGATATGGCCGAAAGCATGGCGAAGTTGCAGATGGGCCTGGTGGGCGGCGGCGAGGGCGCCTTCATCGGTGCCGTCCACCGCATGGCGGCGGAGCTCGACGGCCGCATCGCCCTCGCCTGCGGGGCCTTCTCCAGCGATCCGGCCCGCAGCCGCGCTGCGGGGCCGGCGCTCTACGGCATCGACGCCGAGCGCAGCTACGGCACCTATGCGGAGCTGTTCGCGGGGGAAGCGGAAAGGCTCGCCGGGGATCGGATGGATTTCGTGGTGATCGCCACCCCCAACCACACCCACTTTCCCATCGCCAAGGCGGCCCTCGAAGCCGGCTTCCACGTGATGTCCGACAAGCCGGCCACCTTCGACCTCGACCAGGCCAAGGCTTTGGCGAAGCTCGTCGCCGCCAAGGACCTGGTGTACGGGCTCACCCACAACTACACTGGCTATCCGATGGTGAAGGAGGCCCGCCACCTGGTGCGCTCCGGCGCCTTCGGCGAGGTTCGCCGGGTGGTGGTGGAGTACATCCAGGGCTGGCTGGCCGAACGCGAGGAGGCCGCCGGCAACAAGCAGGCCGAGTGGCGCACGGATCCCGCCCGTTCCGGGGCCGCCGGCTGCATGGGCGACATCGGCACCCACGGCGAGAACCTGGCGGAATACGTGACGGGCCTGCGCATCGCCTCGCTGTGCGCGGACCTCGCGACGTTCGTGCCAGGGCGCGCCCTGGAGGACGACGGCAACGTCCTGCTGCGCTTCGACGGCGGCGCCAAAGGCGTGCTGTTCGCCAGCCAGATCGCCGTCGGCGAGGAAAACGGCCTGAAGCTGCGCGTGTACGGCGAGACCGGCGGCCTCGAGTGGGCGCAGATGGAACCGAACTCGCTGCTGGTGCGCTGGCCGGACCGGCCGCTGGAAGTGCGGCGCGCCGGCGGCCCAGGCGTCTCGCCGGCCGCGACGGACGCCACCCGGCTGCCGGCCGGCCACCCGGAGGGATTCCTCGAAGCCTTCGCCGTGCTCTACCGCAACTTCGCCGCAACGCTGGCGGCGCGGCGCGCCGGCCGCAAGCCGACGGCCGAGGAACAGGACTTCCCCACCATCGCCGACGGGGTGCGCGGCATGGCGTTCGTCGAGACCGTGGTGGCCAGCGCGGCAGCCGGCGCCAAGTGGGTGGACATGCCAGCGCCCTAGGCGAGGACGCAAGAGACAGCACGGAGCAGCGCATGAAGACTCTCAAGGGGCCGGCGATCTTCCTGGCCCAGTTCATGGCGGACGAAGATCCGTTCGACAACATCGAGGCCATGGCCCGATGGGCCGCCAAGCTCGGCTTCGTCGGCATCCAGGTGCCCATCGGCAACCCGGCGTTCATCGACGTGGCCAAGGCCGCGTCCAGCCGCGACTACTGCGACGAACTGCGGGGCCGGGTGGAAGCCTGCGGCGTCTCGATCACGGAACTCTCCACCCACCTCGAAGGCCAGCTGGTGGCGGTACATCCGGCCTACGACAGCTTGTTCGACGGTTTCGCGCCGGCGCATCTGCACGGCAAGCCGGCGGCCCGCACCGCCTGGGCGACCGAACAGGTGAAGCTGGCGGCGCAAGCGAGCCGCAACCTCGATCTAGGCGCCCATGCGACGTTCTCCGGCGCCCTCCTGTGGCCGTTCGCGTATCCGTGGCCGCAACGCCCGCCGGGGCTGGTGGAGACGGCGTTCGAGGAGCTGGCCGCCCGCTGGCGGCCGATTCTGGATGTGTTCGAGGACTGCGGCGTGGACTGCTGCTACGAAATACACCCCGGCGAGGACCTGCACGACGGCATCACATTCGAGCGCTTCCTCGAAGCGGTGGACGGGCACTCCCGCGCCAACATCCTCTACGACCCCAGCCACTTCGTGCTGCAGCAGCTAGACTATCTGGCGTTCATCGACATCTACCACGAACGCATCAAGATGTTCCATGTCAAGGACGCCGAGTTCAACGCCACCGGCCGCGCCGGCGTGTACGGCGGCTACCAGGACTGGCTGCACCGGCCGGGCCGCTTCCGCAGCCTCGGCGACGGCCAAGTCGACTTCCGCGGCATCTTCTCCAAGTTCGCCGGCTGCGACTTCGACGGCTGGGCCGTGCTGGAGTGGGAGTGCTGCCTGAAACACCAGGAAGACGGGGCCCGGGAAGGCGCCGCGTTCATTCGCGACCACATCATCCGCGTAACGGACAAGGCGTTCGACGACTTCGCCGCCGCCGGCACGGACCCGAGCGCCAACCGGGCCGTGCTCGGCCTCCGCTGAGGCGCGTCCGAGACTATCGACCGTCCGCCAGATACCAGGTGGGCGGGTGGTAGGAGACCGTCCAGCGATTGTCCCAGCCCCAGATGCCGTTCGGAATCACGTTCTTCAGCCGTCGGGACACCGCGACCGGCTGCGGCGCCAGGCCAACGGTGCCGATGGTCCACAGGTTCTCGGCGTTGGCCCGCAGCAGGTTCTTGCCGAGTTCCACGCGGCGCTCCCGGCTGGTGGTTGTGCGAATTTCCTCCGCCCATAGCTGCAGCTGCCGGATGTGCGGCGGCGGCGAGGCGCCCAGCCGTTCCGCTTCGGGCCGATCCGCGGTTAGGAACGCGCGGGCCCAATCGTTCCACATGCACATCTCCCAGCCGGTGGTCACCGGCGCCCACCACCAGGGTTCCACCGGCAGCAGGATGTCCGTCACCCGATCCGCATGCCAGAGCGTCATTTCCATCGTGCCCGCTTCGGCGCGGGCGGACTGCAGGCCGTTGTCCACGATCTTCAAGCGCAAGTCGATGCCGACGGCGCGCCAGTACTCGCGCACCAGGTCCATGGTGATGGCCTTGGGCGTCTCGAAGTCGATGTACTCCAGCGTGATCGTGAACGCGGATCCATCTGGAAAATCCCGCATGCCGTCGCCGTCCGCGTCCGCCAGGCCGGCCTCGTCGAGCAGGCGCCGCGCTTGTTCTGGATCGTATTGCGTGTACGCGGTGGCGAACTCGGGTTCGAAATAGCTGCTGCTCGGGTGCGCCGTCACCTGGCGCGGAACGCCGCGGCCGAAGTAGATGATGTGGTTCATCTCCTGCCGATCGATGGCCAGCGACAGTGCTTGTCTGAAACGCTTGTCCTGGTAGATCCGCCGCAGTCGCGGATCCGGATGGTTGTAGTTCGGCTGAATGGCCACGTCGCTGGCATGCAGTCGGTTCCAGACGTGTACGCTCACTAGCTGGCCGCGCTCGCCGAGCTTCAGCAGCGGTATGTCCTGGGTGCGGAGGTCGAAGGTGGCGAAGTCGAGCTGGCCGTTGGCGGCCCGGGCGGTAACCACTTCCTGCGTATCCACCACTTCCGCGTCCACGCGATCGATGTACGGCAGCTGATTGCCGGCCGGATCCACCTTGAAGTAGTAGGGGTTGCGCTCCAGGCGCAGCATCCCCAGGGATCGGTCCTTGACCCGAAACGCGCGCAGCGTCGGCACTTCGGCGCTCTGCTCGATGCTCCAGTCGCGCAGAGCGCCCAGCCAGGCCATCCAAGTGATGAAACCGCGTTCCCGAACGCGGGATTCGAGCTCGTCGCGATCCACGTACTTGGGATGGAAGTTGCGGAAGTAGTGCTGCGGGTCCACTAGGAAGTCGCCGAACTGGGCGATGAGGTTCACGAACAGTGGATTGGGCTTGTCGAAGACGTAGCGAAACGCCAGTTCGTCCAGCTTCTCGATGCGTCCGCCGAGCACCCGCCGGGAGGTGACCGGCGCCCACTCCTCGTTCAGCCACAGATCGTTGAAGCTGAATACGAAGTCGTCGCTGGTGAGCGGCTCGCCGTCGGACCAGCGGATGCCGGGACGCAGCCGCAGCGTGATCGTGCGCCCGTCCTCGCTCACCTGCCAGGACTCCGCCAGGTTCGGCAGGAAGCCGCGCATGTCGGCGGAGACCGCCAACGCGGCTTCGGTGGGAACGAACTGCGGCAGGTCCGTGAGCACAATGCGCGCGGTGCCGCCGTAGCGGCCGATGCCGCGGTAGGGCGCGACGACTACCGGATCCGCCGGCAGCCGTTCGGCAGCCGGTGGCAGGTTTTCGCCGGCGAGCGTGGTGGCGAGGTAGGGGCTCTCCGCGAACCGCCGGATGCCGGCTTCGCTCGCGGTCCTCGGGGCCTGGAACCAGGCGGCAGGCCAACCGCGCTGGTGGACGTCTACGTCTTGGCCTTCGAGGGATTCGGCTGCGGCGCCGAACGCCAGCAGCACCGGCACCCACGCTCTGCCCATCGCCGTCACGCACCAAAAGCCAGCGCGCGAGCATAGGCGGTTTCGGCAACAGATGCCCTGCTGTGCCGCGCATCACGCGCATAAGACCCTTGGGCTGTCCCGGGCGGGACACTCCAGTTCCACCTCATTTCGAATACGAATTGACTGGATTGCCTATTCATACGCATAATGAATGAATGTTCACATCTCGTCAGCAGCGCGAGGTCTTCCACCTCCTGTTCTTGGAGAGGTTGCTGAAGGTCTCGGACCCTCGTGCCTTCGTGCTGAAGGGCGGCATCAACCTGCGCTTCTTCTACGGCAGCCCGCGCTTCTCCGAGGACATGGATCTGGACGTGCTCGCGGGCGCCGTGGATACCCTGCGCAAGAACGGCTTTCGCATCCTGCAAGACCCTGCCTTCGCCAGAACGCTCGCCACCTACGGCATCGACGAGCTGATCGTCGGCGACCCGGCCAAGGCCAAGCAAACCGCCACCACGCAGCGCTTTCGCGCCCGGCTGGTGACCACGGCCGGGGAAACGCATGCAACCAAGGTGGAGTTCTCGCGGCGTGCGGCCGTGGGCGAGAGCGCGGTCGCCGCCATCGACCCCGGGATCGCCCGGCGCTATCGACGCCTGGCGTTCGCTTGCCGGCGCTACTCGGCGGCGGCGGCTTGCCGCCAGAAGGCGCTTGCCTTGGCGAACCGCCGCCAGGCGCAGGCCCGCGACGCGTTCGATCTCTACGTCCTTTGGCTGGCCGGCCACGCGAAGCCCGGCGACGCCGGCTCGCTCGCCGCCGCCGAGCGCGACCGGGCGATGGAGAGCTTGTTGGGCTTCACCTATGCGGACTACGCCGGACAGGTGCTGGACTTCCTCGAACCGGCCGAGCGCGAGCGCTTCGCTGGCAAGGAGCGTTGGGCCGAGGTCGTCGAGCGCTCCTTTGCGTTGCTCGAGGCGCCGCCGCCGGGAGAAGCCGGAGCGGCGCCGTGAGCCCCGTCGCGTTCCTGCTGCGCCACGCGGCATTCACCACCCGGCAGTTCGCGGTGCTTTGCGAGCGCCGCGTCGATGTCGCCTCGCGCCTGCTTGCGCGCATGGCGCGCCAAGGCGTGGTGCTGCGCCTGGGCCGGGGCACCTGGGCGCAGCCGGAGCACTTGCGCTTCACGCCCGTCGCGGCGGTGCCGCTGCTGCTGGGCAACGAGCAAGGCTACGTGTCGTTCCTCTCCGCCATGCACCTGCACGGGCTGATCGCCCAGATTCCTGGCAGCATCCAGGTCGCCACCACCGGCCACGGCCGCCGCCTCGACACGCCCGTGGCCCGCTACGAGTTCCTGCGCGTCCAACCGTCGATGATGCGCCACGGCATCGGCGCAAGCGTCACCCAACCGCCGTACAACCTGGCCACCAGCGCCAAGGCGCTCCTCGACACGCTCTACATCGCCACGCGCCGGGGCCGCCGCTTCGCCAGCTTGCCGGAAGTGGACATGAACGCGGTGGACCGGGCGGAACTCGAGAACCTGCTCCGCGGACAAGTGCGCGCGCCGCCCATCCGCCGAGCCATCGAAATCCGGTTGGCTGCGCTGGAGGCAGCAGGCGCCTGAGCCTGTGCCGCGTTCAGCCGGGGCGGGTGCCGGCGAAGCAGAAGGGAACGTCCGGCTAGACCGTCGAGGCAGCCTCCCGGCGGCACGAAGAAGGTGCGCCGGCGCAGCCCGGCGTCTGCGCGGGACTTCCGGCGACGCCGAGGCTGCCGCGCGGTGCTGGGGCGCGGCAGCAGGGCGTCTACGGCTAGCCGCTGAACCCGGCGGTGGCGCTGCCGTTCGGGTGGGCGCCGTTGGTCTCCTCGCCGCGAATGCGGGCGTACACCTCCTCTCGGTGGACCGGCAGCTCCTTCGGGGCGTTGATGCCGATGCGGACCTGATTGCCCTTCACGCCGAGCACCGTCACTGCGATGTCGTCGCCGATCTTCAAGGTCTCGCCCATGCGCCTGGTTAGGATGAGCATGAATCCTCCCTTCCTTCCTGTGTCAGACGGCCTGTGTACGGACGCCTTCCCGTCGTCCTCACAGCAGCGCCCGCCAAGCGGCTGGCGCCGTCCGTGCCTGGGGCTGGCCGACCACTCCGTTTCGTGGCGACGGATCCGTGCCGCGCCAGGCCCGAGGACTATTGTGGCCAAGATGTCGGCGTTTGCAACCGCGGTGGCCCTGCGGCCTCGCGCACGGATGTACGCCAAGCCGGGCCGCAGGGAGGCGGCGGCTATTCCGCCTCGGCAGGCTGCTCGGCCAGCCCGAATGCCTCGTGGACGGAGCGCACCGCCAGTTCGAGATAGCGTTCGGCGACGACTACCGAGATCTTGATCTCCGAGGTGGAGATCATCTGGATGTTGATGCTCTCGGCGGCAAGGGCGTCGAACATTCGGGTGGCCACTCCGGCGTGGGAGCGCATGCCAACGCCCACCGCGGACACCTTGACGATGCCGTCGTCGCCGTCGATGGCGCGGGCGCCAAGGGCCGCTCGCACCTCGCCCAGGATCCCCTTGGCCCGATCGTAGTCCGCCCGGCGGACGGTGAACGTGACGTCCGTGGAACCGTCGGCGCCGGCGTTCTGGACGATCATGTCCACTTCGATGCCCGCGGCGCTGACGGGGCCTAGGATCTGCGACGCCACCCCGGGCTGGTCCGGAACGCCGAGCACGGTGAGCTTGGCGGCATCCCGCGTGTACGCGAGGCCGGACACGTGGGGCTGCTCCATCACTTGCTCCTCGGTGGTGATCAGCGTGCCGGCGTTGTCGTTGCAGAAGCTGGACAGCACCCGCAGCGGCACATGGTACTTGCCGACGAACTCCACGGACCGGGCGTGCAGCACCTTGGAGCCGAGGCTGGCGAGCTCCAGCATCTCCTCAAAGGTGATCGCCCTGAGCAGGCGGGCATCCGCGACGATGCGCGGATCCGCGGTGTAGACGCCGAGCACGTCCGTGTAGATCTGGCATTCGTCGGCGCCTACGGCGGCGGCGACGGCAACGGCGGTGGTGTCCGAGCCGCCGCGCCCGAAGGTGGTGATGTCGCCATCGGCCGCAACGCCTTGGAAGCCCGCGATCACCGGCACGACGCCGGCCGCCAGATCGCCCTCGATTCGCTCGACGTCGACCTTCTCGATGCGGGCTCTGGTGTGGTTGCCGTCCGTGTGGATGCCCACCTGCGCCGCAAGGCGGGAGCGGGCCGGACAGCCGCGCTCGATCAGCGCCATCGCCAGGAGCGCCACCGACGCCTGCTCGCCGGAGGACAGCAGCACGTCCATCTCCCGGGGGGAACGTCCAGTGCCGATGGCCGTGCCTAGCTGCTCCAGGCGGTCCGTCTCGCCGGCCATGGCGGAGACGACGGCGATCACGCGATTGCCGGCGGCAGCGGCGCCAGCCACCCGCGCCGCGACGGCTTGAATGCGCTCGATGCTGCCCACCGAGGTGCCGCCGAATTTCTGCACCAGCAGGCGGCCCGGGGCGTGCCCCGGGTTCTCGGTCCGTCGGCTGGCCGCGGGCATCGCCGGCGTGATGCCGTGCGGCTGGAGCGCATCGGCCATCATGAATCAGGCCCCAGCGCGCTCTCGCACCCACTCGGCGACCGACTCCAGGGCCGCCGCCAGGTGCGTCGGCTGGCCGCCGCCAGCGCGGGCCATGTCTGCTCGGCCGCCCCCCTTGGCCCCCACCTGGGCGCCGACGAAGCGGATCAGTTCGTCGGCGCTCACCCGATCCGCGACGGCGCGGCTGACGCCGGCGACCAGGCTGACCTTGGCGCCGACATGGGCCAGCACCACCACCGAGTCGCCGAGCCGGTCCCGCAGGTTGTCCAACGTGGCGGGGAGGGACTTCGGATCGCTCTCGACGGCCGTGGCGAGCACTCGGATGCCGTTCACGTCCACGGCCTGCGCGGCCAGATCCGCGCCGCGGCTGGCTGCCAGCTTCTCTTCCAGCAGCGCCACCTGCCGTTGCAGCGCCTTCGCCTGGGCCGCAAGCTGGCTCACCTTGGCGGCCACTTCCAGCCGCCCGCCGCGAAGCAGGCCGGCTGCCTGCTCGAGTTCCCGTTCGCCAGCCGCCACGAAGGCCAAGGCGTGGCGCCCGGTAGCCGCCTCGATGCGGCGTACGCCGGCGGCGATGCCTTCCTCGGCAACCACCCGCAGCAGACCGATGTCGCCGGTGCGGGAAACGTGGGTGCCGCCGCAGAGTTCCACGGAGAAGCCGTCGCCCATGCTGAGCACCCGCACCCGGTCCGCATAGCGCTCGCCGAAGAGCGCCAAGGCGCCGGCGGCCAGCGCGTCCGCGTAGGGCATCTCTTCGGCAACGACCACGGAGTTGTCGCGGATGCGGGCGTTCACCAGCGCGTCGACCGCGGCCAGTTCTTCGGCCGCGACCGGCTGCGGATGGCTGAAGTCGAAGCGTAGCCGATCCGGCGCCACCAGCGAGCCCCTCTGCTCGACGTGGGCGCCGAGGGTCTCGCGCAGCGCCGCGTGCAGCAGGTGCGTGGCCGAGTGGTTGCGGGCAACGTCGCGGCGCCGTTCGGCATCGACCGCGGCCGTTGCCGTGGCACCCTCGCGGAGTTCGCCCCGCAGCAGACGGCCGTGGTGCAGATGCTGGCTGCCGGCCTTGGTGGTGTCGCGTACCGCGAAGGCGGCGTCGCCGTTCGCCAGCTCGCCGCAGTCGCCCACCTGGCCGCCGGCTTCCGCATAGAAGGGCGTGGCGTCGAGGACCACTGCGCCGGCTTGGCCGGCCTGCAGTCGCGGCACCCGATCGCCGTCCGCGAACAGCGCCAGCACCCGCCCTTGGCCAGTGGTGGCGCCGTAGCCGGTGAAGGCCACCTCGCCTTCCACCTGCACTCGCTGCTCGATGGCGGCATCGAACCGCGCCGACGCCCGGCCCCGGGCGCGCTGGGCGGCCATGGCGGTCTCGAACCCGGCCTCGTCGATGGCGAGACCCCTTTCCCGCGCCACGTCCGCCGTCATGTCCACGGGGAAGCCGTAGGTGTCGTAGAGCTTGAACACCACGTCGCCGGGTATGGCGTCGCCACCGTCGAGGCCGGCGATGGCCCGGTTCAACATCGCCATGCCGGACTTCAGCGTCTCGGCGAAGCGCCGCTCTTCCTCGGCCAGCGCATCCGCGATGGAGCGCTCCCTGGCCCGCAGTTCCGGATACGCATCGCCCATCACGGCCGCGACATCGCCCACCAGACGGTGGAAAAACGGGCCGGGGATGCCGAGCTTGTCGCCGTGGCGCAGCGCCCGGCGGACGATGCGGCGCACCACGTAGCCGCGCTCCTCGTTGCTCGGCTGCACACCGTCGGCCACCAGGAACGCCGCTGCCCGCGCATGGTCGGCGACGACGCGCAGCGACGGATCGTCGCGCCCTGCCTGCCGCCCGCCCTGTCCGTCCTGCCCGCCCTGCCCGCGCCCGTTGGCGGCCAACGCGGCAATGCGGTCGATCAGCTGCCGGAACAGGTCGTTGTCGTAGTTGCTGGCGCCGCCTTGGACCACCGTGGCGATGCGTTCGAGGCCCATGCCCGTATCCACGCCCGGCTTCTCCAGGGGCGTCAGGCTGCCGTCTTCGGCGCGGTCGAACTGCGGGAACACCAGATTCCAGATTTCCGAGTAGCGGTCTCCCTCCTCGTCCGCCGAGCCGGGCGGCCCGCCAGCCACGCTCGGGCCGAGGTCGTAGAAGATTTCGGAATCCGGGCCGCAGGGGCCGGTGTCGCCCATCGCCCAGAAGTTGCTCGGGTGGGGCACCACGCGCTCCGCATCCAGCCCGATCTCCTGACGCCACAGGCGGCGGGCTTCGTCGTCGTCCGGGTGTACCGTCACCCACAGGCGTTCCTTGGGCAGTTTCAGGACGCCGGTGACGAACTCCCACGCCCAAACGATGGCCTCTTCCTTGAAGTAGTCCCCGAAGCTGAAGTTGCCGAGCATCTCGAACAGCGTCTGGTGGCGGCCGGTGTAGCCGACGTTCTCCAAGTCGTTGTGCTTGCCGCCGGCGCGCATGCAACGCTGGCAGCTCACGGCGCGGACGTAGTCCAGCCGTTCCCGGCCGGTGAGCGCGTCCTTGAACTGCACCATGCCGGCGTTGGTGAACAGCAGCGTCGGATCGTTGGCCGGCACGAGCGAACTCGACGGCACCACCCGGTGGCCGCGAGCCGCGAAGAAATCGAGATAGGCGGCGCGAATCTCGTGTGTTTTCATGGGTCTTGTGCCTCGCCGTCGGTGCCGTTCCTTCGGCGGGCGGCGATTATAGGCGTCATGAACCGTCAGCCGCCGTTCCGGCGGCGCGTTGGCTTTGTGAGAACGCGGCCCGGGGCGACTACGAAAACTGCGTTTCAGGGCGGCGGCCCGCCGCCGCTGCCGCCACCGCCGCGCCGAAGCCACGCCCGGCGAGGAATCGCGCCCGCTTGGCCCACTCCGCCGGCGTTCGGGGAGGAGCGTCCCCGAACCGCTTGTACACGGCGGCCTGGGCGCGCTGCTGCCACGCCTCGGCATCCAGATCGAGTACGCGGCCCGCCAGCGATGGTTCGATGCCGCGCTCCCGCAGGGCGGCGCGGATCTTGTGTTCGCCGTGGCCCCGTTCCAGCGCCGTGTACACGTAGCTCGCGGCGAAGCGCTCGTCGGACTGCAAGCCGTCTTCGGCCAAGGCTGCGAGCGCGGCTTCGACGGCGCTCGGCGGATGGCCGCGGCCAGCCAGCTTGCGGCGCAGCTCCAAGCGCGAGTGCTCGCGCCGGGCCAGCAGCCGCACCGCGCCCTCTCTCGCACCTGCCACGGCCCTGGCTTCCGCCACCGCGCCGGCTTCAGAGGCTTCCGCTTCGGCGCCGGCACCCGCCACAGCTTCGGCATCCGTCACAACCGTCGCCTCCGCTTTCCGCATCCGCCATGCATCGGGGTCCGTCATGGGCGACGCCGCCGTGCGGCGGGCGACGCCGCCCGTTCGGGACCCTAGGCACCTAGCCCCTGGCCGTTCGCAGGCTGGTCACGGTGCCTTTCGCATCGTCGGCTGCCGCCGCCGCGGACTCCGTCTTCTGCCTGCCGGGCAGCAGCTGGGCCCGAATCCGCCCCTCGATCTCGCTGCGGGCGTCCGGGTTCTCGGCCAGCCACTCGGCGGCGTTCTTCTTGCCCTGGCCGATGCGCTCGTTGCCGTAGCTGTACCAAGCGCCGGATTTCTCCACTACGCCCTGCTGCACCCCGAGATCGATGATCTCGCCGTTGCGGTAGATGCCCTTGCCGTAGAGGATCTGGAACTCAGTCTGGCGGAACGGCGGGGCGACCTTGTTCTTCACCACCCGCACCCGCGTCTCGTTGCCCACCACTTCGTCGCGTTCCTTCACGGCGCCGATGCGGCGCACGTCCAGCCGCACCGAGGCGTAGAACTTCAGCGCGTTGCCGCCGGTGGTGGTTTCCGGCGAACCGAACATCACGCCGATCTTCATGCGGATCTGGTTGGTGAAGATCACCAGCGCGTTGGAGTTCTTGATGTTGGCCGTCATCTTCCGCAGCGCCTGGCTCATCAGCCGCGCCTGCAAGCCGACGTGGGAGTCCCCCATGTCTCCTTCGATCTCGGCCTTCGGCGTCAGCGCGGCGACGGAATCCACCACCACGACGTCCACGGCGCCGGAGCGCACCACCATGTCGCAGATCTCCAGCCCCTGCTCGCCGGTGTCCGGCTGCGAAACGAGCAGGTCGTCCGTGTCGACGCCCAGGGACTCCGCGTAGATCGGGTCCAAGGCGTGTTCCGCGTCGATGAAGGCGCAGGTGCCGCCGTTCTTCTGCGCCTCCGCGATCACCTGCAACGTGAGCGTCGTCTTGCCGGAGGATTCCGGGCCGTAGATCTCCACCACCCGGCCCCGGGGCAGGCCGCCGATGCCGAGGGCGACGTCCAGCCCCAGGGAGCCGGTGGAGATGGCCGGAACGGCCTCCTGCTCCCGGTCCCCCAAGCGCATCATGGAGCCCTTGCCGAATTGCCGGTCGATCTGGGACAGCGCCGCCTTGAGGGCGCGGGTTTTCTCCGGCGACTGGGCGCGGGCCTTCTCTGGCGAACGGGCCTTCTCTGGCGACGCTGCGCCGATCCCCTCTTGCGACGGGGCGCTGGCGGAGGGAGTGATATCTGGCATTTGGCCTCTCCGTGGGTGTGTTTGGCGCTACTGTATGCCTGCTCAGTTCGGCAAGTCAACCCGTTCGACGAAAAAACAGCGATCTCGCGCGAACGACAGGGCGAATGTCGCACACGCCGCACACGCTACGGTAGGCTTCTCGCCCACTTCCGCCTGCTCCCGCCGCTTCGCTATGCGCCGATGGCTGCGATGATCCGATGAGTTCCGCCGTGCCGCCGGCGGCCGTGCCCCTCATCGGCCTCGAAGCGCCTGCTGCCGGGGCCGAACACACGCCGGTGATGCGGCAGTATCTGCGCTTCAAGGCGCAGCACCCGGACGCGCTGCTGTTCTACCGCATGGGGGACTTCTACGAGCTCTTCTTCAAGGACGCCGAGGAAGCCGCCGAGCGGCTGGACATCACGCTCACGGCACGGGGCCGCTCCGCGGGTCGCCCCATCCCGATGGCTGGGGTGCCCTTTCACGCCGTGGAGGGGTATCTGGCCAAGCTGGTGGCGCAGGGCCGGGCGGTGGCCATCTGCGAACAGGTGGGAGACCCGAGCACCGCCAAGGGGCCGGTGGAGCGGCGCGTGGAGCGCATCGTCACCCCCGGCACGCTCGCCGAAGACGCGCTGCTCGCGCCGGACGGAGACAGCCTGCTGGCCGGCGTCGCCCCGGCGGCAGACGCCTACGCGGTGGCCTGGCTGAACCTCACCTCCGGCGAGTTCGCAGTGGGCTCGGCCGCGAACCTGGAGGAACTCGACACCACCTTGGCGCGGCTCGGCGCCGCCGAGGTGCTGGCGCCGGAAGATGCAGAGATCGCCCTTGACGCGCCGTGGCAGCGGCGGGACCCGTTGGAGTTCGATGCCGAGCTGGGCGAACGCCACCTTGCCGGCCACTTCGGCACCGCGGATCTCCACGCCTTCGGCCTGGGCACTGGCGACGAGTCCCTGGATGCGGGCCAGATCGGCGCAGCCTCCGCGGTGCTTCGCTACGCCCAGGCGGCGCGCTGCCAGGACCTGGCGTTCGTCGACCGGCTGACGACGGCCGCCGTCGCCGACGTGGTGCTGATCGATCCGCACACTCGGCGCAACCTGGAGATCGATCGGCGCCTGGACGGCAGCGCTGCCGGCACCCTGTTCGCGGTGATGAACCGCACCGCGACGCCCATGGGCGCCCGCAAGCTGCGCGCCTGGCTGCATGCGCCGGTGCGGGATCGCGCTACCGTGGAGCGGCGGCAAGCTGGTGCCGAGGCCATCGGTGCCGCGCGGGTGGTCGAAGGGCTGGCGACTGTGCTGGCGGAAATAGGGGATCTGGAGCGCATCACCAGCCGCATCGCGCTCGGCAGCGCCTCGCCTCGGGATCTCGGCAAGCTGCGCACTGGCCTGGACGCGGCGCCGGGGCTGCGCAGCACGGTGGCCGAACTCGGCGACGCGGATCTCGCGGCCCGCTTCGCCGGCCTGCCAGCATTCGAGGACCAGCGGGCGCGGCTGCGCACGGCCCTGGTGGAGACGCCGCCGGCCACCATCCGCGATGGCGGCGTGTTCGCCCGGGGCTACGACGCCGAGCTGGATCGGCTGCGCGCCCTCACCGAGAACGCCGCCGAGTGGCTGCGGGCGCTGGAGGCCCGGGAGCGCGCCCGCACCGGCGTGGCCAGCCTGAAGGTCGGCTACAACCGCGTCCACGGCTACTACATCGAGATGGCCAAGAGCGCCGCCGAGGCCGCGCCGCCGGACTACGTGCGGCGCCAGACGCTCAAGGGCGCGGAGCGCTACATCACGCCCGAGCTCAAGGAGTTCGAGGACGAATCCCTCACCAGCCAGGCGCAAGCGCTCAAGCGCGAGCGCCAGCTCTACGAGGCGCTGCTGCAGGCGCTGCAAGCGGTGCTGCCGGAGCTGCGGGAGGCGGCGCGGCAGATCGCCCGTTTGGACGTGCTCGCATCCTTCGCCAGCGTTGCCGAGCGGCGTGGCTTCGCGCGGCCGACGCTCGCCGACGAGCCGGGGCTGCAAGTGGCCGCCGGCCGCCACCCGGTGGTGGAGGCCGCCGCCGACGCCCCCTTCGTGCCCAACGACGTCGCGCTGGACGAACGCCGCCGCGTGCTGGTGATCACCGGCCCCAACATGGGCGGCAAGTCCACCTACATGCGGCAGACGGCGCTGATCGTGCTGCTCGCCTACGCTGGCAGCTTCGTGCCGGCAACCAGCGCTCGAATCGGCCCCATAGACCGCATCTTCACCCGCATCGGCGCCGCCGACGATCTCGCTGGCGGCCGTTCCACGTTCATGGTGGAGATGAGCGAGACCGCCCACATTCTGCGCAACGCTACCGACCAGAGCCTGGTGCTGCTCGACGAGATCGGGCGCGGCACCAGCACCTACGACGGCCTGGCCCTGGCTTGGGCCGCCGCAAGCCACATCGCCCGCCGCATCCGCGCCTTCACGCTGTTCGCCACCCACTACTTCGAGCTGACGAGCCTGGCGGACGAAGCCGAGGGCGTGGCCAACGTCCACCTGGATGCGGTGGAGCACCACGGCGAAGTGGTTTTTCTGCACAGCGTGCGGGAGGGGCCGGCCCGCCAAAGCTACGGCATCGAAGTGGCGCGGCTGGCCGGCGTGCCGCAGACGGTGCTGGCCGCGGCCCGGGAGCGCCTGCAGGCGCTGGAGGAGCGCCACGCCCGCACGGCCGCGACGGGCCAGGAGGATATGTTCGCGCCGGGGACGGACGCATCGAGCGCGGCAGCGGCGGCGGCGAAGCAGGTGGCCGCCCGGCTGCGGGCGCTGGAACCGGACCGGCTCTCGCCCCGGGACGCCCTCGCCGCGATCTACGAGCTGCAGGCGCTGGCGGAGGAGTGAAGGCTGGGCCGCTTACGGCTCGATCACCTCCAGCAGTTCCGCCACGACGCGCACGGCGCCTTCGTCGTCCACCGTCAGGACGATCGGCGCGTACTCCGGGTTCGTCGGCGTGAGCGTGATTCTGGTGTGTCGCCACATTTCCCCGTCGGCCCCCTTCGACGACCTCTCGCTCTCGTAGCGTTTCACGGTGTAGCGGCCGCCGGTTTCGGGATCGGTGGAGTCGCGCAGTTGCACCAGCACGGTCTTGCCTTGGCGCGTGCCCGTCACCGGTGCGCGAAACAAGGCGTAGGCGCCGTCGGGAACGGCTGGTTCCATCGAGCGGCCGACGATGCGGGCGACGAACATTCCGGGGTGCAGTTGGCGTTCGGTCTTCCATTCCACCCAAGGCCATTCGTCTTCCGCTTCGATGTCTTGTGCGCCGCTGAACGCGCTGGCGGCAGCGGCCAACGGCACGAGGGGAACGCAGGTGACGTAGCGTTCTTCTCGCCGTCCTTCGACGAGCTTGAGGCGTGGCGCGCTTGCAACCGATTCGAGATTGCCGTCTTGCGGCTCTGCTTGGAGGTCGCTGGCGGCGACTTCCCGCCGCAGCCGACGGTACGCTTCCGCGCCCATCCATTGGCTCACCAACTCGCTGAACCTAGCATCGTTCATGTAGCGGATGAAGATCTCCTCGTTCTGCTCCATGCGCTCGGTGAACAGGTTGTCGACGAGATTCTTGAAGGTCAGTTCGAAGCGTTCCTTGGAGTTGACCGCAGCCGTCTCGCGCAGCGTTTCGTCGGCCACCGCCGTCTCCACGATCTGATCGAAGAACAGCTGATCGGCGTCGTTGAAGTCCGTGCCGAAACGGTCGTTGACGAGGTCGATGAGTTGCGACAGCGGCGCTTCCTGTTCGCGGACCAAGCCGCTGCCCACCTCGGTGGGGCCGTCAAGAGCCCGCGCTTCGCCGTCGGAGAGCGCGATGGCGCCTTCGCTGATCTTCTGCAGGCGGTAGTACTCGAGGCGCACGTCGTCGTCGAAGTGGTACGCAGGGCCGGAACGGCGGCGGGGCAGCTTGGCCGAGAGGTGGCGCAGAAAGATGTACAGACGCTCAAGGTCGGAATCCTGATAGGGCACCACTTGGCTGAGGAAGCCGTACAGATTGCGGAACGCCTGCACCTTGCCGCGCCAGAGTTCGGCTTCCTCCTCCTGCTCCTTGTGCAGGTGGGCGAAGCGCGACACGGCCGGGTCCAGCGCCGCGTTCATCGCTTGGTGATCCTGCCGGCTCTGCCGCTGACGCGGCTTGAAGTAGATGGCGCAGAACCGTTCCACTTCCTCGGCCAGATAGACGCCGGAAGCGTCCAGCTCCTCCTTGATGGCGTACATTCGCGCCGGCTCCACTTCCTCGCCCAGTTCTGCGCCTTCGTAGTAGGTCTTGAACGCTTCGCGGATGTCGTCGCGGTCGTTCACGAAGTCCAGCACGAAGGTATCCTCCTTGTGCGGGTGGGTGCGGTTCAAGCGCGAGAGGGTCTGCACGGCTTGGATGCCGGCCAAGCGCTTGTCCACGTAGAGCGTGTGCAGCAAGGGCTGGTCGAAGCCGGTTTGGTATTTCTCCGCCACCAACAGCACTTGGTATTCCCCGGCGGCGAAGCGCTCCGGCAGTTCCGTTTCCCGAATGCCCTGGTTCATCTCCACTTCGGTGTAGGAGACGCCGGGGGCTTGGTCGTCTTCCACGGTGCCGGAGAACGCCACGAGGGACTTGATGGCATACCCCTTCTTCTGAATGTAGCGGTCGAAGCTCTGCTTGTAGCGCACCGCCTCCAAGCGCGAGCCGGTGACCACCATAGCCTTCGCCCGCCCGCGGATCTTGTGCCGCGTAAACGCTTGGAAGTGTTCCACCATCACCTCCGTCTTCTGGGCGATGTTGTGCGGATGCAGCTGCACGAAGCGCGCCAAGGCGCTGGCGGCCTTCTTGCGTTCCACGTTGGGATCGTCGTTGCGCGCCTTGAGGAGCTTGTAGTAGCGGCTGTAGGAGACGTAGTTGCGCAGCACGTCCAGGATGAAGCCTTCCTCGATGGCTTGGCGCATGGTGTAGCGATGGGTGGCTTCGCCATCGCGCCCGAAGACCTTGAGCGTCTTGTGCTTGGGCGTGGCGGTGAAGGCGAAGAAGCTCAGGTTCGCTTGCCGCCCGCGTTTCGCCATGCTGAGGAACAGCGCCTCCATCTCTTCACCCGCCAAGCCCTCCTCCGCGGCTTGCCGCCTTGCTTGCTCTCGCAGTTCCTCGCCAGCGAGCACTTCCTTCATCGCCGTCGCCGTCTCGCCGCCTTGGGAGCTATGCGCCTCGTCGATGACGACGGCGCAGCGGCGCGTTGGCAGCGCGCCGGTGCTCTCTTCGCCGCGCTCCTCGGCCATCTTGAGCAGTTGGCGGGAGACGAACGGGAACTTCTGCAACGTGGTGATGACGATGGGAACGCGGCTCTCCAACGCCTCGGCCAGCTGCCGCGAGCTCTCGTCCACCTTGCGCACCACGCCGTGCTTGTGCTCGAACTGGTAGATGGTGTCCTGCAACTGCTGATCGAGCACGATGCGATCCGTCACCACGATCACGCTGTCGAAGACGCGAGCGCTCTCGGCATCGTGCAGCGACGCCAGACGATGGGCCAGCCAGGCGATGGTGTTGCTCTTGCCGCTGCCCGCCGAGTGTTCGACCAAGGCGTTGTGCCCCACGCCATCGTTTCTGGCCATGTCCACCAACTGACGCACCGCTTGCAGCTGGTGGTAGCGGGGAAAGATCAGGCCCTCCGCTTTGGCCTTGCGACCTTGTTCATCGCGCTTGTCCTCGCTTTGCAGATGGAGGAAACGCGCCAGCAAGTCGAGCAGGCTACCGCGCTCCAGAACCTCTTCCCACAGATAGGCCGTCCGGTAGCTGCGCCCGTGGGGATCGTCGGGGTTGCCGGCGCCGCCATCGGAACCCTTGTCGAAGGGCAGGAAGCGCGTGGATGACCCGGCCAGCCGCGTCGTCATCAACACGGATTCCGTATCGACTGCGAAGTGAACCAAGGTGCGCCGCTTGAAGACGAAGATGGGCTCCCTCGGGTCGCGGTCTTGCTGGTACTGGCGGCGGGCGTCCTCGACGGTTTGCCCGGTGAGCGGGTTCTTCAACTCCAAGGTGACGACCGGCACGCCGTTGACGCTGAGCACCACGTCCAAGGACTGTTCCGAACGGGGCGAGAAGCGCAGTTGCCGGGTGACGCCAACGACGTTCGCCGCATAACGCGCCTCAAGCTCCGGGTTCAGTTCGTGCGCCGCCTTGAAGTAGGCGATGCGCAGCGTGCGGCCATAGCACTTGAAGCCGTGGCGCAAGGTCGCCAATGCGCCCTGATCGTCCATCCGCCGACACAGATCGGCCAACACCTGCTCACCGGTCTGCTCGCCAAGCTGCGCTTCGAGCTTTGCCCACTCGTCTGGTTGGGTCTCGCGGATGAAGCCAAGCACGGTCTGCGGGAAGATGGCGCGGTCCCGGTCGAAGCCGTCGCTGCCAATCGCCACATAGCCGTTGTCGAGCAGGTGGGCTTCGATGACGGACTCGAAGGCGGCTTCGGTGGTGCGGCTCATGGAGTGTCTCCAAGAACGAACCGCGCCCGTTCCATGCGCAGCATCTGGAAGGTGGTGACGCACTTCACGCCCACGCCCATGCAGGCGTTGGGAATCTTGATTGCCCGTTGCGTGGCTACCGGTTTCTCGTGCGTCACGACGGTATGGCCGCCACTGAGCGCCTGCCCGACCAGATAGTAGTCGCCGCCTTGAAGGAAGGTCTCGATGGCCGTCGGCCGGTAATCCTGCGCCTCGGCCCAGCGCCTAACGGCGGTGAGCGATGGGAAGTCCGCGTCCGTCGGGATGCGGAAGAAGCCTGGGCCTCTCCCGCTCGCCCACTCCGCAAGACGATCTTCGATGGCCAATAGCTCGTCGCCAACCTTCTCCACGCTGAACACCATGCCTGCCTCGTGCTTGGCAATCAACCAGTCCCAAAACGCTGGGCAGAAGTCGAACCCATAGTGCAGGTTCTTGGCGCTGATGAGCACATCCGCATCAAGGAGGTAGGCCATGCTCAATCCCGAGGCTTTCCGCCAATCTGTGGAACGTCCGCATCTTCCTGAACCCAAGCAACCGGAATGCGTCCGTGAATGACGACCGACCTTCGAGCGTGCTGACGACGACGGCACGGGAAAAGCGCTTGCTCGCCCTAGCGCCTAGCGTGAGGCAGAAGTTGCCGCCGCCGCTGGTTGCGGTTGCTTCCCGCAGCCGTGTCAGCTCGTTGTCGTAAGCCGTGCGGTACTCGTCGAGCCGTATGAAGCCTGCATCGCGAATCCGGCGCAGGACGACAAGCGTACTGACCTTGAACCGCCTCGCCAGCCGGTCCAGTTCGCCGCGCAGCGCCACGCCGGCCCGATGTTCCTCACGCAGCATCGCGAGCGGCACCAAGAGCTCCGCCGCCACCTCATTGCACCACCGCTCAACCCGATGCCCCGGCGCTTGACGCACCTCGCTGTCCGACAGCGCCGATTCTCCAAGCCAGATGTGCGCAAGCTCGTGCGCCAACGTGAACATCTGCGCTGCCTTCGTGTCCGCGCCGTTCACGAAAACGACCGGCGCCAACGGATCGGCCAGTGCGAAGCCACGGAACTCCGCTGGGTCCAGCTTGCGGCGTGTGTTGCTGCCGACCACCCCGCTCACCATCACCAGAATGCCGGCGTCGTCTGCTTGGCCGATGAAGCTGCGCAGGGCCTCCGTCCAAGTGCCCGATTGCCGCCGTTCCTCAAGGTCGAAGCCAAGCGTGTGCCGGATGTCCGCCGCCACCCGTTCCACCGGATCGGTCAAGGCTGCCGAACCAACAAACGGCAGCGGCGGCTCGCCCTCCATCCGCGCATACTCCTCGTACCAATATTGCCGGTTCTGACACAGGTACACGGTGTCCAGCAAGTCTCCGCTGGGCTTGCTGACGGGCGTATTGGCGATGGTGCGGAAATCGGGAATGGGTACGGGCTCGTCTGGCGGACCTCCCCCGAAGAAGTGGCCGACAGCGGTATGGGTGGTTCGGCAAAAGGCTTCGAGCTGTTTCAATGTCGGCCGTTTCTCGCCGCTCTCCCAAGCGGGAAGCTGCGGAAACCGCTTGGCGAGGATGGCGGGGTCGAGACGCGACCGCTCGCAGGCCCAGCGGAGGGTTTCGGACTTGACGTTGACTCGCGGAGAGATCACTTGGACGTCTCGACACCGTCGCCAACGGCGACATCGCCAGTCACGGCAGAGGAGATCAGGGCGGTACGGCGCTCTTTTAATAAGTTGATGCTCTCGCTAGTTCTAGCACTAAGCACCGCTAGCCGTTCCGTCTCACGGTCCAGATAGTTTGCTATAGCGTGTTGTTCGTCAACGGATGGGACAGGAATTCTAATTTGACGAAGGATCTCTTGACTCAGGTTTGGCTGGCCGCCCCCGGCAGACAATCTGATCAAAGTCGGTCTTCGCATCTGAAACCAGTAATAGACAAACCGAGTGTTGAAGTGGATGGGATCTGCGAGTGCCAAGCAAGCTTGATTTACCGTTGCGGAAACTCCAAGAATGCCCATGCGACCGATGGTCGCTCCATACATTGCAAAAAGTAGCGTCCCTGGAGTATACGTCGTTAGCGTTGGATAATCCCGAATTGCCTCAAGTGTGACACTCTGCGCCGTATCGTCGACCCGACGTTCCCGCAGCTCCGATGTGGTGACCCAGGGGGTACTTCCGCCATAGTAGATGGGATTATCGGTCTTAGGCGTTGTGCCGCTTCCAATCGTACCGAAGCCATGGGCGACCTTGCGTGTGCTCCAATGTTCCGGCACATCCCCGAGCTGCTCGACTCCAGAAGGCTTGAGGCGAACTCTGGAGTCGAGACCGCGGGTAACGGCGTGGGCAACCACCGCCCGGTGCTTCTCGGCCAGCAAATCCAACAGGCGTTGCTTCGTCGCTGCTAGCTTGTCTAATCGTTCGGTTTCGCGGTCGATATGGTCAGCGATAGCAGCCTGCATTGAAAGCGGCGGTACCGGCAGAAGCGTTTTCCGGATGTCGGACTTCGACAACCCAAATCGCGTCACGCCCTTCGCCGCTAGCTCCATCTGCGCCTGCACGGGCCGCGATTGAAGAAGTCGAAAGAGGAAGCGGCCTAGCATGATCCCTTCCTTCGGACGCAGCAGCGCTAAATGGTAGCCGCATACAAAGTCATCCGATGTCTCAGTCACAAACGCCGGAACGCCAATGTCCTCCCAAGACTCCGAGTCCTTGGTGATGATGACGTCATCAGCCAAAAGGCCAAATCGAGCGATCTCTCGTTCAGATGCGGTAGCTCGCATGAGGTCCATACCGGGATGGACATAGTCGTTCTTGTACACATCTGTATAGTTGCAGAGCCGGACGGGGTGTTCTCCTTCGACATGACGTTTGTCGACGTTGCTCGCTAGGCAGTCAGCTACGGCTCCGAGTGGCTTCGTCAGCCAGTTCTCTGGGATCTCACCGAACCAAGGCCAGAGGGCTTGGCGTTTCATCTCGCCACCTCCTGCAACAGGCGAGCGATCTCTTCCTCCGCCCTCTTCAAGTCCGCATCAATCTCATGGAGTGGTCTCGGTAGTGTGTAATGGAAAAAGTGCCGGTTGAAGTTGATCTCGTACCCAACCTTGTCCTTGCTGCGATCCATCCATGCGTCCGACACATAGGGGCGCACCTCGCGCTCGAAGTAGGCGTCGACGTCGTCGAGCAGCGGCACGTTCTCGAAGTCGCGCAACTGCGGGTCGGGTTCCAAGGCGGGCGCTTGTGCAGCAACGGGCTCGGCCTCCGGGTCCCGCTCGGTACACGTCGCGCGGAAGGCCGCTCGCTGCACCTTCGTCCACGCGGCCTTTCGCTTGTGCAGCAGATCGGCAATGCGCTCCCAGACGGCGTTCCAGTCCGTGGCTGGTTTGCGGCCGAGCGCACGCTGTATGGCGCGAACGTCATCCTCCAGATCAGGGTGGTCAAGGAGAAACGCCCTCTTCCGGGCCGTAGTCATCTGGTAGCGCAACCGCAGCGGGCGCTCCACTGTCACGCGGGTGAAGCCGAAGTCCTCGTTCTTGAATATCTTGGAGCGCTCGCCGCTTCGGAACCGTCCGTAGAGGCGCACGATCTGGGCGATCTGCCTCTCCGACAGGTGGCGGCGCTTGTCGCCGAGGCTGCGCTTGCTGTCGGCGCTGCCGCCGGGCGCCCACAGGTCGCGGGCGTCCAGGAGTTGGATCTTGCCCTTGCGCCGCCGCTCCTTGTTGTTGGCGACGATCCAGATGTAGGTGCCGATGCCGGTGTTGTAGAACATCTGCTCCGGCAGGGCGACGATGGCTTCCAGCCAGTCGTTTTCGATGATCCAGCGGCGGATGTTGCTCTCGCCGGAACCGGCGCCGCCGGTGAACAGCGGCGAGCCGGAGAAGACGATGGCGAGGCGGGAACCATGCTTGTGTTCCTCTGGCCGCACGGGTTCGAACTTGTGGATCATGTGCAGCAGGAACAGCAGCGCGCCGTCGTTCACCCGCGGCAGCCCGGCGCCGAAGCGGCCGGCGTAGCCCTTCGACTGATGCTCCCGCTTGATCTCGCCTTGCTGCTTGCGCCAATCGACGCCGAAGGGCGGGTTGGTGATGAAGTAGTCGAAGGTGTCGCCGTCGAACTGGTCCTCCGTCAGGCTGTCGCCGAAGCGCACGTTGTCGCCGCCGCCGTTGTGGTCCACCTGTTTGAGCAGCATGTCCGAGGCGGCGATGGCGTAGGCGCGATTGTTGTAGTCCTGTCCGTAGGCGTACAACTGCGCTTCGGCGTTGTGACCGCGCAGGTAGTTCTGCGCTTCGGCCAACATTCCGCCGGTGCCGCAGGCCGGGTCCAGCAGCGTGCGCACGACGCCGGGGGTGGCCAGCAGGTCGTCGTCGTGGATGAAGAGCAGGCTCACCATCAGGCGAATGACTTCGCGGGGGGTGAAGTGGTCGCCGGCGGTCTCGTTGGCCAGTTCGTTGAAGCGGCGGATCAGGTTCTCGAAGATGAGGCCCATCTGTTCGTTGAGCACTCGGTCCGGGTGCAGGTCCACCTCGCGGAACTTGGAGACGACAAGGTAGAGGATGTTCGCCTCCTGCATCTTCACGATCTCCGTTCCGAAGTCGAAGTAGTCGACGAAGATGCGGCGCACTTCGGCGGAGAAGCCGTTGATGTAGCTGGTCAAGTGCTGGGCGACGTTGTCCGGGTCGCCTTGCAGCTTGTCGAAATCCAGCGGGGAACGGTTGTGGAAGCGCTGGCCGGCGATGTTGTTCAGCACGGTGTCCAGTGCCTTTCCCTTCATCTTGCCGCCCTTGCGCCGCTCGTACTCGGCCAGCACCTTCGCCTTGGTGGGCGCCAGCACGCAGTCGAAGCGGCGCAGCACCGTCATCGGCAGCATCACCCGCTCGTACTGCGGCGGGCGGTAAGGGCCGCGCAGCAGATCGGCGATCTGCCAGATGAGATTGGAGAAGTAGCTGTGGTCGTGCATGGTTTGGCCGCCTCAGAGTGCCGCCAGCCGCTCTATGTGGAGAGTCGCCCTCACCGTCTGTTGCCGCCAAGCTCTCCGTCCGTCCACAGTTCGCCGAGGCTGTAGTCCTTCAGCCACATCGACAGATCAGCGTTGTCCAGGCGGCGCATTTCGGTCTCGCCGTCGTGCTTCTCGCAAATCACCACGCTCTCCGGCTGGTCGGTCAACGCGTCGACGATCACGTCCGAATGGGTGGTGACGACGAGCTGGCTGCGTTGGGACGCATCGCGCATTAGGTCGGTCAACGTAGGCAGCAAATCAGAGTGCAGCCCCAGTTCCGGCTGCTCGATGCAAATCAACGGCGGCGGCTTTGGATGCAGCAACACGGCCAGCAGACACAGGTAGCGCAGCGCTCCGTCCGATAGCAGCGTGGCTGGAATGGTCCGGTTGCCCTTCTCGTCCAGGAAGAGCCCGACGGTGCCGCCCCGCACGGGGCACCGGAAGTCCACAATGCCATCGTAGAGAGAGCGGAGCGCGTTGAGCACCGCCCGTTTGTCGTCGCCATGGAAGGCCGACAACACCAAGGCTAGGTTCCGCCATCCTCGTCGAGAAATCGGCCACACCCATCTGCGTCACATGGCCTGCGGAGGCGCACATTCGGGCCGAAAGACCAGTTTCTGTAGAAGCGGATCGCGTCGTACTGCTCCTTCAAGTGCTGAAGCGCCGTCTCTTTCGGCGCGGCGAAGCAGATCGACGCTCTCGGATCGGCATGGTCCGAAATGACTTTGGGACGCTCTCCCTCAAGGACTTCGACGCTGCCTTTGGCCACTTCGACATGCCCGCCAGTGACCGTCGCCCAGAGAACGTGCCGCAACACATTGGTCGGCGGAAAATCGATCATTGCCTCAATGCGAAGACCCTGCGGTGGGTCTGGCCCCTTCCAAAAGAACTCGGCCGGCCCACCTCGGCGGGCAATCGGTTCGGCAAGGTCGCTTGTGGCAGACCGCAGCAAGGCAATGGCCTCCAGCAAGTTGGACTTCCCCGATCCGTTGGGCCCGATGAGCACGTTCAGCGGCTCCATGGGCAGGTCCACGCCTTTGGGCCCGAACGACAGCAGGCCGGACAGCTTCAGCCTACGCAGCATGGGGCTCCTCTCTTGGTGGTGGCAGAAAGTGGCTACGTTATCCAAGAGCCGTCACGGCTTCGCTGCGGCCCGCCAGCTGCGGGAGTATGCTCTAGGCTTCGCGCACGGGCAATCGCGGTTCCCGTGCCCGCGCCTCTTCGTGCCTCCCCGTGCCTGGCTGCCGCAAGGCGAATCACCGGCGCAATACGGGATCGTCCACGCCGCCGACAAACTGCTTGCCTAGCCGCAACGCACTGGCGGTGGCGTTCTACGTCGTGCTGCCCGGCACCGCCACCCCTTGAAATCGACGCCGCCGGCACCATGTAGCCGTTCGTTCCACCATCTTCCTCACCCACGATACGACAGAGCATGGCCCAGGACTCGAACCAAGACGCCCGGCAGGCCGAGGCGGCGGGCGGCCCCGCAGAGGCGGCCGAGCAGGCAACCGCAAGCGGCGGCGAGGAGGACGCGCCCTCCGCCGACGCCGCCAAGGACGACCAGCAGCCGGAAGCCCCGGAGCAGCAGATCGAACGGCTGCGGGGCGAGCTCGCCGCGGCCGAGGATCGTGCCCTGCGGGCCGCCGCCGAAGTCGAGAACACCCGCCGTCGCGCCGAGCGCAGCATCGAGAACGCCCACAAGTTCGCGCTGGAGCGGTTCGTGGGCGACTTGCTGCCGGCGGTGGACAGCTTCGAGCGCGCTGCGGATGCGGCCGGCGGTGTGGACGGCGGGGCGGGCGGCAGCGACGAAGTCGGCGCTGGCGCCGTGGCCGCGATGGCCGAGGGGGTAGCCTTGTCTCTCAAGCTGCTGCTCGGGGCCATGGAGAAGCAGGGCATCGCGGTGGTGGACCCCATCGGTGCGCCCTTCGACCCCAAGCTGCACGAAGCGATGAGCATGGTCGAGAAGGCGGACGCGGAACCCGGCACCGTGGTGGAAGTGTTCCAGAAGGGCTACACCGTGAACGGGCGTCTGGCGCGGCCGGCCCGCGTGATCGTCGCCCAGGCGCCGACGCCGGCGACCGACGCCGAAGCCGCGGGCGAAGCAGAGGCGGCCTCTGCGGAGAGCCCGGCCCAAGCCGATGGCGCCGGCGATGCCCAGGACGGTGCTTGAAACCCGGCGATTGGCGCCAATCTAAGCTGAGCGGGCCGACGCCTGCCGACGCGGCGCTCGGCCACGGGCGCCGGCGCAAGCGCTCAACCCCCAAGGCGCAGCCAAGGACACAAGGAGCAAGGACATGGCAAAGATAATCGGCATAGACCTCGGCACCACCAACTCGTGCGTCGCGGTCATGGATGGGCGCGAAACCCGCGTCATCGAGAACTCCGAGGGCGATCGCACCACGCCCTCCATCGTCGCCTTCACGGAAGGCGAGACGCTCGTTGGGCAGAGCGCCAAGCGCCAGGCGGTGACCAATCCCGCCAACACGCTGTTCGCCGTCAAGCGGCTCATCGGGCGCAAGTTCGCCGACAAGGTGGTGCAGCGCGACCTGTCGATGGTGCCGTACAAGATAGTGCAGGCCAAGAACGGCGACGCCTGGGTGGAGGCCACCGGCAGCCAGCTGGCGCCGCCGCAGATTTCCGCCGAGGTGCTCAAGAAGATGAAGCGCACCGCCGAGGAGTATCTGGGCGAGGACGTGTCGGACGCGGTCATCACCGTGCCGGCGTACTTCGACGACTCCCAGCGCCAGGCCACCAAGGACGCCGGCAAGATCGCCGGCCTCGAGGTGAAGCGCATCATCAACGAGCCGACCGCGGCGGCGCTGGCCTACGGCATGGACAAGCAGCGCGGCGATTCCAAGATCGCCGTGTTCGACCTGGGCGGCGGCACCTTCGACATCTCCATCATCGAGATCGCCGAAGTGGACGGCGAGCACCAGTTCGAGGTGCTCTCCACCAACGGCGACACCTTTCTCGGCGGCGAGGACTTCGACCTCAAGATCATCGAATACCTGGCGGAGGAGTTCCGCGCCGGCAACGGCATCGATCTGAACAACGATCCGATCGCCTTGCAGCGGCTCAAGGAAGCGGCCGAGAAGGCGAAGATCGAACTCTCCTCCAGCACCCAGACGGAGGTGAACCTGCCGTACATCACCGCCGACAGCACCGGCCCCAAGCACCTCGTCATCAAGCTGACGCGGGCCAAGGTGGAGGCGCTGGTGGAGGACCTGGTGGAACGCACCATGGACCCCTGCCGCACCGCGCTCACCGACGCCGGGCTGCGCGTGGGCGACATCGACGAAGTGATTCTGGTGGGCGGCCAGACGCGCATGCCGCTGGTGCAGGAGAAGGTGGCGGCGTTCTTCGGCAAGGAGCCGCGCCGGGACGTGAACCCCGACGAAGCCGTGGCCGTGGGCGCGGCGATTCAGGCGGCGGTGCTTTCCGGCGACGTGAAGGACGTGCTGCTCTTGGACGTGACGCCGCTGTCGCTCGGCATCGAGACCCTGGGCGGCGTGATGAACGTGCTGATCGAGAAGAACACCACCATTCCGGCCAAGAAGCAGCAGGTGTACTCCACCGCCGACGACAACCAGACGGCCGTGACCATCCACGTGCTGCAAGGGGAGCGCAAGCAGGCGGCGCAGAACAAATCCCTCGGCCGCTTCGATCTCGCCGACATTCCGCCGGCGCCCCGGGGCGTGCCGCAGATCGAGGTGAGCTTCGACATCGACGCCAACGGCATCCTGAACGTCTCGGCCAAGGACAAGGCCACCGGCAAGGAGCAGTCCATCGTCATCAAGGCGTCGAGCGGCCTTGCCGAGGAGGAGATCGCCAAGATGGTGCAGGAAGCGGAGGCCCACGCGGAGGAAGACGCCCGTTTCGAGGAGATGGCCTCGCTGCGCAACCAGGCCGACGGCTTGGTACATTCCGCCCGCAAGCTGGCGAAGGACGCCGGCGACAAGGCGACGGATGACGAGAAGGCCGCCATCGAAACCGCGGCCAAGGATCTGGAAGAAGCCTTGCAGGGCGACGACAAGGCCGCCATCGAGGCCAAGGTGCAGGCGCTCAGCACGGCGACCGCCGGCGTGGCCGAGAAGATGTACGCGGAGCAGGCGAAGGACGCCACTGCCGGCGAAGCGGACGCCGGCGGCGACCAGGACGGCGCCGGGCAAGGCGGTTCCGGCAAGGACGACGCCGTGGACGCCGAGTTCGAGGAGGTCAAGGACCGCGACAAGTAGCCGCGAACCGCCGGCAGCGCGGCGGCCAGCGGCTTAGGAGCGCGCAGCGAGCCGACAGATGGCCAAACGCGACTACTACGAGGTGCTAGGCGTCGAGCGCGGCGCCTCGGAGGGCGACGTCAAGAAGGCGTACCGCCGCCTGGCCATGAAGCACCATCCGGACCGCAACGCCGGCAACGCCGACGCCGAGGAGAAGTTCAAGGAGGCGTCCGAAGCCTACGAAGTGCTCTCCGATCAGGAGAAGCGCGAACGCTACGACCGCTTCGGGCACGCTGGCGTGGAGGGCGCCGGCGGCGGCTTCAACGCCGGCGGCTTTGGCGACATCGGCGACATCTTCGGCGAGGTGTTCGGCGACATCTTCAGCGGCGGCCGGGGCCGGCGCGCATCCCGCCGCGGCCGCGACATGGAATACACCTTGGACCTGACGCTGGAGCAGGCGGTGCGCGGCGACAGCGTGGAAGTCCGGGTGCCGACGCTGGTCGCCTGCGACGACTGCCGCGGCAGCGGCGCCAAGCCCGGCACCTCGCCGAGCAGCTGCCCGGAGTGCGGCGGCCGGGGGCAGGTTCGCGTCTCCCAGGGCTTCTTTTCCCTGCAACAGACCTGTCCGCGCTGCCGCGGCGCCGGGCGCGTGATCCTGGATCCGTGCGGCGCCTGCCGCGGCCGCGGCAGGGTCGAACAGCGCAAGACGCTTGCCGTGAAGGTGCCCGCCGGCGTGGACAACGGGGACCGCATCCGTCTCTCCGGCGAAGGCGAGGCCGGCGCCAGCGGCGCTCCGCCGGGAGACCTCTACGTACAGATGCGGGTGGCGGACCACCCGATCTTCACCCGCGACGGCACCAACCTCTACTGCGACGTGCCGCTCTCCTTCCCGGACGCCGCCCTGGGCGGCGAGATCGAAGTGCCTACCCTGGACGGGCGGGTGAAGCTCAAGGTGCCGGCGGAAACCCAAACCGACAAGCTGTTCCGGCTGCGCGGGCGCGGTGCGCCGCCGGTGCGGGGCGGACCCGCTGGCGATCTGCTGTGCCGCGTGGTGGTGGAGACGCCGGTGCATCTCTCGGACCAGCAGCAGGACATCCTGCGGCAGTTCAAGGCCAGCCTCGAAGCCAACGGCGGCAAGCACTCGCCGAAGAAGGAAGGCTGGTTCGAATCCGTGAAGCGCTTTTTCGACGGCGGCGCGGGATGACCGCCCCGACCCGCGTGGCCGTGGCGGGGGCCGCGGGGCGCATGGGGCGGATGCTGACGGCCGCCTTCGCCGCGGCCGAGGACATGGCGCTGACGGCCGCCCTGGAACGGGAGGACTCGCCGCACATCGCCACGGATGCCGGCGATTTGGCAGGCATCGGCCGCTTGGGCGTCGCCATCGGCACGGACGTCGCCGCCGCGGCCGGCGCGAGCGACGTGCTGGTGGACTTCAGCGTCCCCGCGGCCACCCTCGCCAAGCTGCCCGCGTGTACCGCTGCCGGCACGGCGCTGGTCGTCGGCACCACGGGCTTCGACGAGGCTGGTCTCGCGGCCATCCGCAGCGCCGCGACGGAGGTGCCCATCGTGCTGTCGCCGAACATGAGCGTCGGCGTGAATGTCGCCTTCAAGCTGGTGGCCGCGGCCGCCGGCGCGCTGGGCGACGACGTGGACGTGGAAGTGGTGGAGGCGCACCACCGCCACAAGGCGGACGCCCCTTCCGGCACCGCGGTGCGCTTGGGCGAGATCCTCGCCGCCGCCTTGGGGCGGGATCTGTACCGGGACGCCGTGTACGGACGCGCCGGCATCTCCGGCGAACGGCCCCGGCGCGCGATCGGCTTCCACAGCCTGCGCGGCGGCGACATCGTGGGGGATCACACGGTGGTGTTCGCCGGGGCCGGCGAGCGCATCGAGATCACCCACCGCGCCGGCAGCCGCGAGAACTTCGCCGCCGGCGCCGTGCGGGCCGCGCGCTTCGTGGCCGGGGCCGCGGGGCGATCCCCGGGCCTCTACGGCATGGACGACGTGCTCGGCCTCTAGTACCAGAGCCATTGGAGTGGTGTCCATCCGCCGCCTAGTCGCCGCAAGCCCATGATCTAGCAAGGTTTCCCGAAGGCGCGATGGCTTGACATAAGCATTTGCCATAAGTCGGGCTGCGCTTGGGCGACATCGGGCGCTTCGCACGTTCGGTTTGTGGCCACGAGGCGAACGCTGGGCGCTTGCGGGCGCGTTTCCCGCCGAGCGTAATGGGCGTTGCAGGACTCGAACTCCGCCCACAAGCGCTCCGGGCGCGTTCCAGGGCGTCTTGGCCGCGCAAAGCGCCGCGCGATCAACGACGCAGCTGCCAATGGCGCCGGCGGAAGGCGTCCAGGCTGCCGGCAGCGTCCAGGGCGCTCTCCGGGCGCAAGACGCCTGCAAGCCATTGATTGCAGAAGGAAAGTTCGGAAAGTTCGATTTTCTTCGCCACAAGGGTTGACCCCCCCCCCCCCCCCCCCCGTGGTTGGATAGCCGCGTTTCGCGACGGAGGATTCGAGCCTTCGGCTGGGGCCGGGGCGCATCGAACAAGGTTGGCGAGACCATTGGCGGTCGCTCCGTCCGTGGTCGCGCAAGCAACGGCCCATATAGGCAGGAAGGACATAGTGCGTTCTCGAGTGAAGCACGGCCCGGCCACTGGCCGGATTGGAACTTGGGAACGCACGGAGACAGACGAATGAAAAACATCATGCTCGCCATCGCAGCGGTGGCTTTGGCAGCGCTCGCACCTTCCGCACTGGCCGCGGAACTCAAGTAGGGAACTGCCGGGAGGTTCAACGATGGCGGAGCAAACGACGACGAAAGCCGCGGCGGTTTGGAAACCGCCGCGGCTAACGATGCTCAACGCTCGTGGCGCCACTCGGAGCGGGCCGAGAGACGGCGGTACTAGCCAATGGGAAACTTCTGGACAGCCATCTGGCTGTCCCGATGGCCAGCTCTACCGGATGCCCACCTCGACCGAGCCTTCGTCGAACAAACCCGTCTGCTAGGTTCCGTCGAAGAACCAGCGTTGCAGGCAAGACGCCTAGAGTCGAAAGCGCTCGCTTCGCCAGTGCCACCCAGGGCGCTCTCAAGGCATACTGGCAACGCGGTTTCCAACCGACACAAGCCTTGCGAAACCGAACTGGCAACCTAACTCGAACGCTCGCCGCGGAGACAACGAAGTTTTTTCGACGCCGCGGCGGGATTTCCTATCTAGCGGCGAGTTTCTGCCGAAGTCTGAACGTTGAAAAAAAGGTGCGTGGCCGGCTTAAATCGTCGCCAAGACCGGCCAGTTTTTCGCGGCGATGGGCTGCGGCGAAGAAAAGAAACCGGCAATGAAAATGGCGACAATCCGAAGTTCTGCGCGGCAGGATTCGCAGAGACGAGCTTAGGGCTGCGATTGCCGCTTGTGGAACTTTGGCGCAGCAGCGCGACTGGCGCAACTCCAATGGCGAGATACGCGAACACATCGAAAACAATCCGCACGTTCGCAATCCAAAGGACATCGCCAAGCGCTTTATCGGCAGGAACTCCGCGGCCGTTCGCGCAGAGAGAATCGCCAAGCCTTTCGGCGGCAGCGGCAAGGACATTCTGCGCGAGCAGGCCGAAGTTCTGGCTTGAGAGAAACTGCCGGAAATTTCCTATGTCCTTTCATGCATCCTCACTTTGGAGGCGGCACCGGAGTCGACGCCGCGGCTGAACTTGCAGACTTGCCAATCGCCACGGCGTGGACGTTGGCGCTTAGGGGCTTGGGCCGTACCTACAGAGAGATTGGCGCTTTGGAGTCCGCGCTGGGCCGGAGCATGGCGAACGCGCACTGGCTAAGGTTCCTGGATGCGATTGAAACCGGCCAATGCGTATGCGAGTGTCCGCACTGTTCATTGAACGTGCCGGAACGTCGCACGGAGATTGTTAGGTTGCTTCGCACTCCAAAGAGCATCTTGAACAGGAAGGCAGGAACTTCCAATGAGAGCGGGCGTGTGTCCGGTCGGGCGTCTCGAAAGGCATCTGGGGGTAGCTCTGGGTGCGATACGGGCAATGACAATGGCACTGGCCGATACGCCTTTGTCGAACTCGCCGGCGGCTTGAAGGTGGCGGTGGTCCAGGTCGGCACCCGTGCCGCCAGCTCATCCGTCATCGCAATTGGGTTGGCCCTCTAGCCCGCCCGGCTACACCGCGCTGTACAGCAGGCGTTCGTAGCGCGAGAGACCCGCTCGGCGTTCCACCCACTTGCGGGTTCCGCCCGGCACGCCGCGGGCCGCCCGGGCCTCGCTGGCCGCAGCGCGGAGCAGCGCATGCGCCTCCGGGCCTGCCACCTTCGGCAGGTCCAGGAAGCGGAACAGGCCGGCGATCACGGCAGCCCGCTGGCGGCCGAGCAGACGGTCGTGGGACAGCAGCAGCAGCCGCTGGCCGAACACCTTGACCGCTGCCATCGCCGCGGCCACGGCTTCGTCCCACGCGGCGAGCCGCTCGCCGAGCAGCGCGCCCACCTCGTCATCGCCTCGTCCGCGGCGATCCTCGGACAACAGGCAGGCCCACACGGCGAAGGCCGGATCCCGCAGCACGAACACCACGCGGCTCTCCGGCAGCGCCGCGTCGAGGGCGTCGAAGTAGCGGTACAGCTCGTCGACCTTGTCGCCCACCACGCTGGCCGAGTCGAACTTCGCCGCGGCGGCAGCGTCCGGCGGCTCCGCGTCCCCGAAGAAGCGCTCCTTGGACCACAGGCTGGCCGGGTCCAGCGCGCCGGAGCGGAACGCGGCGCCATAGCGTTCCATGCCCAGCACCGCCTGCGGATGGGTGTTGAGCAGCTGCGCCACCGTGGTCGCGCCGCCCCCCGGCACGCCGCATACGAATACGGCCGTCGGCGCTCCCTGGCGCGGTCTGGCCGCAGCGGCGCTCGCCGCTTCGTAGGCCGCGAGAACCGCAGCGCTGTCGCCGTCCTCGCGGATCCGGCCGTGCTCGAGCCAGAGCACCCGCTCGCAGAGGTCCGCGACGAACCTCAGGTTGTGGGACACCAGCACCACCGCGCCGGCGCCCTGCATGAGGTCCACCAGGGCTTGCCGGGACTTCTCCCGGAACTCGCTGTCGCCAACCGCCAGCACTTCGTCCACCAGCATCAGGTCCGGCTGCAAGTCGATGGCCGCCCAGAAGCACAGCCTTGCCCGCATGCCGTTGGAATAGGTGGAGACGCGGCGGTCGATGGCATCGCCGAGGCCCGAGGCGGAGGCCACCGCCGCCACCCTGGCCTCGGCCCGCCGCTTCGAAAGGCCCATCAGGATGCCGTGGGTGACGATGTTGCGGCGCCCGGAGAGCTCCGGATCGAAGCCGGCATTGAGCGACAGCAGCGTCGCCGACATGCCTTCCATGTCGCAGCGCCCGGCGTCCGGCCGCAGGATGCCAGCCATCAACCGCATCAGCGTCGACTTGCCGGCGCCGTTGCTGCCGACGACGCCCACCTTTTCGCCGCGCTCGATGCGCAGCGAAACGTCCCGCAGCGCCATCACGCCGCCGGCGCCCCGGCGGGGCCGGTCCCGGTAGCGCACCGCCACGCCCTGCAAGCGCATCAGGCGATCTCCCGTCGGGCGGGCAGCCGATCATGGCGGCGGCAGAGCCGAATCAAGGATCGCGGCCGGCCCGGGATGGACATCAGGCGATCACCCGTCTCGTGGGCGGCCGGCCGCCGCGGCCGCGGAGCAAGCCGAGGGTGGCGGCCGGTCCCCGCTGAGGAGATCATGCGATGACCCGTCTCGTGAGTAGCTGATCGCAGCGGCCGTAGAGCCACATCAGAAGCAGCAGCCAGCCGAGGCTGAACGCCGACAGCCCCAGGCACCAGGCAACGTCCGGCGGCAGCCCTTCGAGCAGCACCAGCCGATACTGCGTCAGCAACACCGCCATGGGATTCAGCCAGAACCAGCGCTGCACCTCGGCCGGGTAGGCGGCGATGTCGAAGAAGATGCCGGAGCAGAACATCGCCAGCTGCAGCAGCGACACCACCACGTAGCGCAAGTCCGGCAGCACCGTACACAGGAAGGCGACAGCGCCGGCCACGGCGACGATGAACAGCAGCTGCACCGCGATCAGAAGCGGCAGCCAGGTCCATGCCCAGGAGAGCCCGTGCGTCGCCGCCACCACCGGCAGCAGCACCGCGAACACGAACGCCTGCTTGTAGCTGGCAGCCGCCACGTTGACCACCGGGAACATCAGCTTCGGCAGCTTGATCTGCATCACCAGATTGCGGGCGCCGAGCAGCGACTGGGTGGTGCCGCCCACCGCGTTGGAGAACCACAGCCAGGCCGTGACGCCGACCACCAGGAAGTAGACGAAGTCCTCGTCGGCCCCCCGCAGATAGCGGAACACCACATAGAACACGGCTGTCATGGCCAGCGGTTCGAGCAGCCACCACAGCCAGCCGAGATAGTGCCGGGATGCCTCCGAGATCAGGTTCAAGTACCCCCGATAGAGGGCGTAGCGCCAATAGCGGGGCGCGACGATCACCAGCGGCGCAGCCGCGCCCACGCCGTCGACGCCGGTTGCGGCGTCTCCCGCGGCCGCGACGGCGGCCGGGCGCTCAAGGGGCCGCCCGCCGCTTCTGCCAGCGGTCGAGCGCGACGGCAAGGGCCACGCCGCCGAGCAGCCCGAAGAGATGCCCGTCCCAGGACACCTGCCCTTCCCACTGCGTGCCGTCGCCGGCGCTTGGCAGCACGCCGAACACCATGCCGCCGTAGAACACCGTGACCACCACCGAGACTGCAATGGAAGTGGCGCGCCGCTCGTAGAGGCCGCGCACGATGAGAAAGCCGAACAGGCCGAACGCCAGGCCGCTGGCGCCGATGTGGCCGGCGTCGCGGCCGAACAGCCACAGCAGAAGCCCGGCTAGCACGGCCACCGCCAGCGTCACCGAGAGGTAGTAGCCGACGCCGCGGCCGAGCAGCATGGCCCCGAACACCAGCAGAGGCCCGCTGTTGGCCACCAGATGCCCCAGCGAACCATGCACGAAGGGCATGCCGAAGATGCCCGGCAGGCCGTCGAACCGCCGTGGCAGCAACGCGAGATCGTAGACCAGCCCGGCGTCGAGGAACAGGGCATACAGCGAGACCAGCCAGATGCCGCCCAGCACGGCCAGCAAGGCAAGCGCCCGCTGGCGCAGATCCGACGCCGCCGGCACGACGCCCCTTAGGCGGCCACCGCTCCCTCGCCCAGCCGGTCGATCAGCCAAGCCTTGAGCGGCACGTCCTCGGCCGCCGGGGAGGTGTAGCCGAAGCCGCCGCTGGGGCTCTCGCCAAGCAGCTGGCGGCGGACGGGGTCCGCGCCGTGCAGGTAGTGGCCGACGGTCATGTCGTCCCGGGGGCGCAGCCAGCGATAGCTGTAGCCTAGGAACAGCACCTGCCGGGTGACGTCGGAGCGGTTGCGGCCGGGGGCGTGCCACAGGCGGCGATCGAAGAACACGGCGTCCCCGGCGGCCACGCACACCGGCACGGCGTTCGGGTGGTCCTGGCCCGGATCCGCCGGAAAGTCGAGGCGGTTGCGCCGATGGCTGCCGGGCACCACATGGAAGTTGCCGCGATCCGGCGCCGTGGCGTCCGAGAAGAAGAAGCCCACCTTCAGCGACACCCGGGGCCGGGGTTCGCCCTCGAGCTCTAGGTTCAGCCGCCCGCTGTCCTGGTGCCAGCCCAGCCGCGGCTGCTTCGGCTGATAGCCGTTCGGCAAGGGCGGGGTGACGATCAGGTGCGAGTGGTAGAGCTGAATGTGCCAGCCGAGGATGTCCACCACCTTCATGAAGGTCCGCGGCTGATCCAGGAGCGGCAGAAAGGCGTCGTCCTTGCCGATGGCGTCGAGCAGATTGAGCGGATGGTGGGGTTTCAAGCCGCGCCGTCTGCGCCACTCGGCGTCGAGGCGGCTGGCGGCCGCGGCCAGCGTTGCCGCCGTGTCGGCCTCCAAGACGCCGGGCACCACCAGGTAGCCGTCGGTCTCGAATCGTTCCCGCTCCGCATCCGTCAGCCGGTGCTGAAGACAGGCTTCGTCCATCGCTCCATGCCTCGCGGCGCTCTCGGCGAATACGCGCCGGCAGCCTAGCCTACCCCAAGCGCCGCCAGCGCTGCCGCACACCAAAATGCGGAAGCCGTCGTTCACGCAAAGCAGTGGACGCCTTCCCTCCCTGCTTCGATCGCCGGCTCGCGCACGTCGTGCCGCCAGCGACCGAGCAACCCAAGCATGCTTGTAAGGACAACCAGTATTGGGCTACAGTGCCCGCATGAGCCGCGATGCGACGCAGGCCGCCCAAGCGACTTCCGCCAGCCTCCCGCAGCTTGCGCACCGGCTTGCCGACGACGAAGCGAGCAGGCGTCGCCCACGCGGGCGACGCGTCTCGTTGAAGAAGCACGCCGTCGTTTCGCTGTTCAGCGGCTGCGGCGGCATGGACCTGGGGTTTCTCGGCGGCTTCCGGTTCGGCGGCAGGCTCTACGACCGTCTGCCGTTCGAGGTCGTCTGGGCCAACGACATCGACGGGCTGGCGTGCGACACCTACGCGGCGAACCTGGGCGAAGAACACCTGCACCGGGGCAACATCGTCGACGTGATGGACACTCTGCCGTCGTCCGCGGACGTGGTGATCGGCGGCTTCCCCTGCCAGGACGTGTCGATCAACGGCCAGCGCAGCCTTGCTGGCGGAGAACGCACCATCCTCTACCAGCGCATGATCGACGTGATTCGCCGCTGCCGGCCCAAGGCGTTCGTCGCCGAGAACGTCAAGGGCTTGCTCATGTCCCACGGCAGACCGTTCTTCGAGCAGATGCTGGCCGACTTCCGCCTTCCCGGCTACACGGTGGACCACAAGCTGTATCTCGCCGCGGACTACGGCGTGCCGCAAATGCGCGAGCGCATCTTCATCGTCGGCGTGCGCGGCGACCAGCCGTTCGCCCGTCCCGAAGCGCTGGGCTGGCGCATGACCGCCCAGGAAGCGCTGGCGGATCTGGAACGCGCCGCCGAGAACAAGGCCACGGCGCACGTCTGGAGCAAGGCGCAGCGCAGTCCCGAGCAAGGCAACCGGCGCTTGAAGGCCGACAAGCCGGCGACCACCATCCGCGCCGAGCACCACGGCAACGTGCAGTGGCACTACCGGCTGCGGCGGCGCATCTCGCTGCGCGAAGCGGCGCGCCTTCAATCCTTCCCGGACGACTTCGACTTCGTGTGCGCCATGCGCGCCACGGAACGGCAGATCGGCAACGCCGTCCCGCCGGTGCTGGCGTGGCACGTCGCCAACGCCCTTCGAGAGCAACTTTGACTCCCACGGAGTTTGAAGCTGTCCTGGACCGCGCGGCACGGTTCCTCACGACCAACCTCCGCACGAGCACGCTGTACCACGGCCCGGAGCAGTTCGAGCAAGGGGTTCTCGCTGCGCTGCAGAACGCAGCGGCCGACCTTGACGTGACGGCATCGCCTACCTACCACCGCCATGCCTTTCCCGACATCCGCGTCAACGGCTACGGCGTGGAGGTCAAGTACAGCAAGAGGGACACATGGAACGCGGTGGGCAACAGCGTGTTCGAGACGATGCGCGACCCCGCCGTGAACGTCATCTACGTCATGTTCGGCGAGGTCGGCGGCGTGGCGGAAGCGAGATGGGCAAAGTACCAGGACTGCATAGCGCATGTCCGCGTGTCCAACGTGCCGCGATTCGTTGTGGACATGGAGAGCGACGAGCCGCCGCTGTTCGATCGGTTCGACATCAGCTACGACGACTTCTCCGACTTGGACGACGATGGCAAGATGAAGCATGTCCGCGACTACTGGCGCGACAGGCTTCCGCCGGGAGAACACCTGTGGTGGCTTGAGCCGTCCCACACGTTGCCGATCAACGTGCGCCTCTACATGAACCTCCCGCAAGCCTTGAAGCGCATGTACCGTGCCGAAGCCGCACTGCTCTGCCCCCAGATATGCAGGGGCGCAAGGGCGCGCCGCAAGTACGAAGACGCGGCGATGTACCTGCTGACCTACCACGGCGTGTTCTGCCCGCAAGCCCGCGACCTGTTCACTGCCGGGAGCGTCGCTCTGCGCGCCAACGAAGAGCGAGGCGGCAACTACCTGCAACGCGCCTTGCAGAATATCGAACATCTCATCCTGGACGCTGCCCAGCGCTTGGACGATGCCCTGTTCGTCGAGTACTGGGGAGAGCGCTGCGGTCGCGACGAGCGGATCGAACGCTGGCTTGCCCTGGCAGATGGCCATGCACGGGGCACGGGCTGGAAACCGTCGGATCACCTGTTCGGCTAAGGTCTCCGGAACTTCCTCGGGGCTCAAGCGAACAGGTGCGATTCTCTCAGGCGAAGCTCGGAATCTGGCCGCCGCGGCGCGCTGCCGCCGTCCTCCGCTGGCGGCGCCGTTGCTATACTGATGCCGGAGGGAAGGAGAAAGAAGGCGAACGATGGCGTCGAGCCTGGAGCGGCAGCTCATCCGCGTCGAGTTGACGCAGCGCCGGGAAGAAGGCTGCGACGTCTCGGCCATCGAACCGCGGGTGGCGGCCGCGCTGGCGGGCGATTCCGAGAGTGCCGACGGGAAGCTGTTCGAGGCGCTGTACGACGAACTCGACGCCCTCGAGGTCGCTCCCTCGTTCCCCTACCAGGAACCTTCGGAGCTCGACGCCATTCGTGCCCTGCGGCCGGCCGGACCGCGCCGCATGGCGTTGCAGCTGGCCGACGACGAAGTCCGCGACCGCATCCACGGCGCCTGGCTGGGGCGGGCCGCCGGCTGCGCGCTGGGCAAGCCCGTCGAAGGCTGGCCGCGCAAGCGCATCGACGCGTACCTCGAAGCCGCCAAGGCATTGCCCTTGGACGACTACATCCCCTTCAAGGAAGGCGCGATTGCCCCCCAGCTCAAGTCCAGCACCCGCGGCAACATCGCCGGCATGGCCCGGGACGACGACCTCGACTATCCGATACTCGGCCTGCTCGCCCTCGAGGGCAAGGGCGGGGAGGTCACGCCCCGCAACCTCGCCAACACCTGGCTCGGCCGGATGCCGTACCACCTGGTTTACACGGCCGAATCCGCCGCGTATCGGAACTTCGTCAACGGCCGCTGGCCGCCGGAGTCCGCGACTTGGCGCAACCCCTATCGGGAGTGGATAGGCGCCCAGATCCGCGCCGACGCGTTCGGCTGGGCCGCGCCCGGCTGGCCGGAGAAGGCGGCGGAGCTCGCCTTCAGGGACGCGAGCATCTCCCATGTGAAGAACGGCATCTACGGCGAGATGTTCGTCGCGGCGATGCTTGCAGCGGCGTTCGTCACCGACGACGTCGACGAAATCGTGCGCGTCGGCCTCTCCGAAATCCCCGCCGAGTGCCGCCTGGCGGAAGCGGCGCGGGATACGCTGGCCTGGTGTCGGGAGGAATCCGACTGGGAGGCTGTCTGGGATCGCATCCATGCCAAGTACGGCCACTACCACGGCGTCCACACCATCAACAACGCCGCGCTGGTGGTGATGGGGCTGGCGTTCGGCGCCAAGGACTACGAGAGCGGCATCGTCGTGGCCGTGCGCGGCGGCTGGGACACGGACTGCAACGGCGCCACGGTGGGCTCGGTACTCGGCGCCAGATTCGGCGCTTCCGGCTTGCCGGAGAAGTGGACGGGCGTGCTCGAGGACCGCCTCCGGTCCTGCGTGCGGGACTGCAACGACAATCGCATCTCCGAACTCGCCGAGCGCACGTTCCAAGTCGCCAAGACGATGCTGGCACCGCCTCGGCAGGCCGAGAGGCGCGAACCCGAGGCGAAGGCCTCGCCCCAAAGCGCGGCCAGCGGCCTGCCGGGAACCTGGCGGCTCGATCTCGCCTGGGGCGAACCGGTGCTTACCGTGCATCCGGACCTGTCCGGGCAAGTGGCGTACACGGCATACGACGAAGTCTCGAAGGTCCGCGAGCTGCGCGTAGACGGCGACCGGGTTCGCTTCGCGTTCTCCGCCTTCAAGGGCGAAACGGAAGTGGACGTAGCCTTCGACGGCAGGATCGCCGGCGACCGTCTGGTCGGCGAGTGCGTGAGCGCCGGCTTCGAGTTTCCGGCGACCGCCACTCGGGTGCGGGGAGCGGGGCAGCCATAGCGTCCCACTGGCTCGCGTCCGGCTGGCCCGTGCTGGCGTTCGGGATCCTGGCCGGGCTTTGCTTCGGCAGCTTCCTGAACGTCGTCGTCCACCGCCTGCCGATCATGATCGGCCGCGCCTGGCGCGACGAGGCGCTTGCGTCCCTCGCCATCGAGCCGCCGCAGCGGCCGCGACTGGATCTGGTGCTGCCGCGCTCCTGCTGCCCCGACTGCGGCGCCCGAGTGGCGGTGCGGGACAACGTCCCGGTGGCGAGCTGGCTGCTGCTGCGGGGGCGCTGCCGGGCTTGCCAGGCCCGCATTCCGGTGCGCTACCCGCTGCTGGAACTGGCCGGGGCGGCGTTCGCCGTGGCCGTGCTGGAACACTGGGGGCTCGGCTGGCCGGCGCTCGCGTACTACACGCTGCTGATGGCGTTGCTGGCGCTGGCGGTGATCGACTTCAAGACCCTGCTGCTGCCGGACCAGATCACCGTGCCCCTCGTGTGGCTCGGCATCCTGGCCGCGGTGACGCTGCCAGCCATGCCAACGCCGCTGCAAGCCGTGCTGGGCGCGGTTGGCGGCTATCTTCTGCTGTGGGCCTTCTACTGGGTTCACAAGCTGCTCACCCGGCGCGAGGGCATGGGCTACGGCGACTTCAAGCTGCTGGCGGCGCTGGGCGCCTGGCTCGGCTGGCAGGGCATACTGCCGGTGGTGCTGATCGCCAGCACGGCCGGCGTGGCCTTCGCGGTCATTGGCCTGGTGCGCGGCACCGCCACCCGCATGACGCCGATCCCCTTTGGCACGTTCCTGTGCATCGGCGGCGTCGCAACGCTGTTTCTCAAGCGCCAGCTGGGGATCGGCTGACTGTGGCGACCTTCGTGGTGGGCATCGCCGGCGGCATCGGCAGCGGCAAGACGGCGGCATCGGACCGCTTCGCCGCCTTGGGCATCGCGGTTGTGGACGCGGATGTCGAAGCCCGCCGCGTGGTCGAGCCCGGGCAGCCGGCGCTGGCCGCCATCGCCGAGCATTTCGGCCAGCGGATCCTGCGCCAGGACGGCACCCTGGACCGCGGCGCCCTGCGCGAGCGCGTCTTCCAAGCTGCAGCCGAGCGGCAGTGGCTGGAACGGCTGCTGCATCCGCGCATCAACCGGCGCATCGGGGACGCCCTGCGGTGCGCCGAATCCGCCTACGCCGTGCTGGTGAACCCGCTGATGCGCGCCCGGGATCCCCGCGCCAACCGGATTCTGGCGATAGACGCGCCGGAGGCGCTGCAGGTGCGGCGGACGATGGCTAGGGACGAAAGCACCGAGGCCCAGGCCAAGGCCATCCTCGCCAGCCAGACGGACCGCGGCACCCGGCTCGGCTTCGCCGACGACGTGATCGTCAACGACGGCACGCTGGCCGAGCTCCGCGCCGCCGTGGACCGTCTGCACCGGCGCTACCTGAAAATGGCCGCCGCCCACGCCAGCGGGGCCGCTTAGACAACGGACACGCTGCCCGATCCGCCACGAGCAGCCGCCGACCGCACTCGGATTGGAGTAGCATCGTTGGCTGCGCTAGGCACCTTGAGGACCGCCAAATGAAATCGCCGATCTGCGACATGCTGGGCATCGACTTTCCGCTCGTGGCGTTCACCCACTGCCGAGACGTGGTGGTGGAAGTCTCGAAAGCCGGCGGCATGGGCGTGCTCGGCGCGGCCGGCTACAACGCCGAGACGCTGGAAATCGAACTCGCCTGGATCGACGAACACATCGACGGCAAGCCCTACGGCGTGGACCTCATCGCGCCCACCAGCATGGCCACCACGGACGACACCACGACAGAGCAGACCCTCGGCATGGTGCCGGACGAGCATCGGGACTTCGCCCGCCAGATCCTGGCGCAGCACAACATCGACACCCAGGGGCTGTACCAGAACCAGGTGGCATCCGGCGGCGGCTTCCTCACCAAGGGGCGTGCCGCCAACATCATCGACGTGGCGTTTTCGCACCCCATCAAGCTCATCGCCAACGCGTTGGGTGTGCCGCCCCGCTACATGCTCGACATGGGCAAGCAGCGCGGCGTTGTGGTGGCCGCCCTGGTGGGAGCGCGGGAACACGCCATCAAGCAGGTGGAAGCCGGCGTGGATGTGCTGGTGGTCGCCGGCACCGAGGCCGGCGGGCACTGCGGCGAGGTTTCCACCATGGTGCTGGTGCCGGAGGTGCTGCAGGCCATTGAGGGGCGTGGCACGCCGGTGCTGGCCGCCGGCGGCATCGTCACCGGCCGGCAGATGGCGGCCTGCATGGCGATGGGCGCGGCCGGCGCCTGGACCGGCTCGATGTGGCTCACCACCGCGGAGGCCGAGACCTCGCCGGTGATCAAGGAGAAGTACGTGGCCGCCAACTCGCGGCAGACGGTGCGCTCCCAGGCCCGCACCGGCAAGTACTCGCGCCAGCTGCGCTCGCCCTGGACGGACGCCTGGGAGTCCGAGGACGCCCCCTCGCCGCTGCCCATGCCGCTGCAATCGCTGGTGAGCGAACCGGCGCTCGGCCGGGTCACCAAGCTGGCGGAGGGCGGCCACGAAGGCGCCCGGCACCTCGCGACCTCTTTCGTCGGCCAGGGCGTCGGCCTGATGAACTCGATCCAGACCACGCGCCAGGTGGTGTACGAGTTCATGGAGGACTTCCTGCAAGCCAGCGAGCGGCTGTCCGCAGCGGTGGCGGAGGACTAGGGCTCCGAGGTCGACGCGGCAACGGCGCATCCGTCCGGCGTTGCCGCGGCAACGCGCATCCGTCCAGCGTTGCCGCGGCACGGACGATAGCGCCTGCCGAAAGCCCAGCGAGTGACTCGCGTACTCGTCTGTCCGCCGACGCACTTCGGCGTCGAGTACGTCATCAATCCATGGATGTCCGGGCAAGTGGGCGCGGCGTCCCGGCCGGTGGCGCAGGCGCAGTGGGATGCGCTTGTGGCGACGTTGCGCGAGGTCGCGGAGGTCTCGGCGATCGAGCCGGGGCCGGCGCTGCCGGACATGTGCTTCGCCGCCAACGGCGGCTTCGTGCTCGGCAGCGTCTTCGTGCCCACGAACTTCGCCGTCTCCCAGCGCCAGCCGGAGACGCCGTTGTTTCGGCAGTGGGCCGAGGACGCCGGCTTCGACATCCTCGACTTGCCGGACGACGTCGCCTTCGAAGGAGAGGGCGACGCGCTGTGGTGGCCGCACTCCGAGGAACCGATCCTGTGGGCGGGCTACGGCGTACGCAGCGCCTTGGCGGGGCATCTGCCATTGGCCGAGGGATTGCGCGTAAGCGTCGTCTCGCTGCGGCTGGTCGACCAGCGCTTCTATCATCTGGACACCTGCTTCGTCCCGCTGCCCGATGGCCGGGTCGTCTACTACCCGGCGGCGTTCGACGAGCGTTCGCGCAGGGTCGTGAGGTCCTTGGTGGCCAGCGACTCCCTGATCGAGGTGGGCGAGGAGGACGCGCTCAACTTCGCCTGCAACGCCATTCGCATAGGCCGCTGCTGGATCGCCAACTTCGCCTCCGCCCCGCTGCGGCAGCGCTTGGAGCGTTGGGGCTACACGGTGACGACCACGCCGCTCTCCGAGTTCATGAAGGCCGGCGGCGCCGCCAAGTGCCTGGCGCTGATCCTGGACCAGGGCGTGGCGGCTGCCTTCGAGGAACGGCCGCCCACCGCATCGCCGCTGCGGTTGGAGGTGGTGGAGCTGGAAGGCCACTTGCTGGCCCAGGGCGTTCTCAACGGCGCCTACGCCACGGTCGAGGCGTTGGGCGGCAGCGTCCGGCTGCAACGCTTCCACGGCGGCGAGCGGGCCGATCAGCCGAGCTCGGCGCGACTTGCCGTTACCGCTCCGGATCAAGCGCTGCTGGAGCAGATGGTCGACCGCCTGGCCGGCGGCGGAGCGGCGTTTCGCAGAGCATCCGCCCAGGACGACGAGGAAGTTCGCTTGGCGCCCGTGCAACGGGCCGGAGTTGCGCCGGACGACTTCTGCTGTTCCACCATCTATCCCACGGACGTCGTCGTTGCCGGTCGCCCGGTTCGCGTCCAGCACCAGCGCATGGATGCGGCAATCGTCGTCGACGATGCCGCCAGCGCACCGAGCGCGCGCTGCGTTCTGCCCCGGGATCTCCGGCCCGGGGAGAAGGTCGTCTGCGGCGAGACCGGCGTGCGCGTGGCCATGCCGGATGCTTCGGCGCGCCGCTCCGACTTCTCGTTCATGTCCTCGAACGTCACCAGCGAGCGCCGGGTGGAGGCGCAGATCGAAGAGCTGGCATTGGAAATGCGGCGCATTCGCGCCCGCGACGGCCGCATCGTCGTGGTTGCGGGACCAGTCGTCGTCCACACCGGTGGCGGCGCCCATCTGGCGGCGCTGATTCGGGACGGATTCGTGCAGGCCCTGCTCACTGGCAACGCGCTGCCGGTCCACGATCTCGAAGCCAATCTGTTCGGCACTTCCCTAGGCGTGGATCTGGCGCGCGGCGCCGGGGTGCGCGGCGGCCACCGGCACCACCTGCGCGCCATCAACCGCATTCGCGCCGCCGGGTCGATTGCCAATGCGGTGCGCGACGGCGTCGTCGACGGCGGCGTGATGTACGAGTGCGTCCGCGGGGACGTCGCCTACGTTCTCGCGGGTTCGATACGCGACGACGGGCCGCTTCCCGACACGCGGATGGACCTCCTTGACGCCCAGGCCGCCTACCAGCGGCAGATCGACGGTGCGGATCTGGTGCTGATGCTGGCGACCATGCTGCACGCCATCGGTGTCGGCAACATGACGCCGGCCGGCGTGCGCATGGTCTGCGTCGACATCAACCCGGCGGTGGCTACCAAGCTGGCCGATCGCGGCAGCATCGAATCCGTCGGCATCGTCACCGACGTCGGCCTGTTCCTGCGGGTTCTGCGGCAACGGCTCGAGGGAATCGCCGCGAAGGCGGAACGCCGAGCCGGCTAGGCAGCTTCGCCAGGTCCTGGTCGATGCGGGCGGCAGCGCCGGTAGACGAGGGCGTTGCCGGCCTTGCCGCACACCTCCGCGATGCCCGCTTCGCGGAAGCAGAAGGCCGCCTGCTGGCCGAGCCGCCTGGAAGACTGCATCGCCTCGGCCAGGTGGAGCGTCGTGAAGCGCGGCGGCAGCTGTCCGTCGACGCGGGCGAACAGGTCGCCCATGCCTTCGATGCGGTGCGTCTCGGCCACTTCCAGGAGGCGCCGGTCCACGCTCACCCAGCCGTTGCGCCGCCGCCGAGTCGCGCCCGGCACGCGCACCACCTCCTCGATGGTCATCACCACCTCCAAGGTCAGGTTCGGGTGCTGCAACAGCTTCGGAATGCTGGTCAAGGCGCTGAACACGAAGAACACGCTGTCGTGCCTCGGCGACTTGCGGCGGCTGCCCGCGCCATCCGGCGCCGTCGGCAGCTTGACGATGTAGCGGTCCCGCGCGATGGGATAGACGAGAGTGACGGGGTGCCTCGGCAAGAGGCGCGACAGCTTCTTCCGCAGCCCGGTGAATCCGCCGGTGTGTATCTCGACGATGCGCTCGCCGATCATCAGATCCGCGACGAAACCCTCCACCGGCTGCTCGAACGCCGCGCCTCGCTCGGCGTAGCGTTCCTTCAGCGCCCGATGCAGCGAACGCTCGTTGAGCTCCCCGATGCCCGGCGCGGCCTCCGATTCTGCGACGTCCACTTCGGCCGTCCTGGCCGCGGCAGGAAATGCCTACGCAACGCTCTGCGCTGCTGGTCTGCCGCCTGTGCCGGAGATCATGTTGCGGGACTCCTTCGTCGACGGCTTGCTGGGCTTGCCCCGGGCGGCGAAGTTGAAGGGTTCCGTGTCGATGTCCTCGAGCTCCAACTCGCCGGCGAGCACCGCCTCCTTCCACGCCTTCTGCTTCGAGTGGCGGGCGTGGAACTCCGGCATGACTTCATTCGCGAACAGCGAGAGGCTCGAGCAGATGTCCTCGTGGGTGTTCTTGCCCGCCTGGTTGAGCAGGATCACTTGGTCGACGTGGGCGCGTTCGAGCTCCCGCAGTCGTTCGCGGATGGTGTCCGGCGAGCCGATCAGCTCGCTGCCGGAGCGCTTCCGACCGGCGGGCGTCTGCTTCCACTCCTGATAGCGTTTCCAGAAGTTCATGGTGCCGGGGGCGAACGGGCCTTCCTTGTTGTAGAGCTGCAGGGCGAACTGGAAGAAGGTCCAGCCGTCCGCCTTGCGCCATGCTTCGTCGTCCGTCTCCGCGCACATGAAGCCGGAAACGACGGCGATGTTCGGATTGGTTCGGTAGTCGGCGAGCTTTTCCAGATTGCGCGTGAAGGTGTTGTAGTAGGCGTGTACCCAGGCGCGGGCCGCGTTGAGGCTGACGAACTTGAAGCACAGCGATCCCATGCCGCGGTGCGCGGCGTACTTGATGGTGTCCAGCTGCGAGCAAGCCACCCACAGCGGCGGGTGCGGCTTCTGCAGCGGCTTCGGCACGACGGCCCGCAACGGGAACTTGAAGAACTCGCCCTCGTACTGCCAAGCATGGTTCCAGAACATCGGCAGCGTGCAGCGCACCGCGTCCTCGAAGATGTCGCGCTTGTCGCGGTAGCGCAGGTTGAAGGGATGCAGTTCGGTAACCGAGGCGCCCTCGCCCAGGCCAAGCTCGACGCGTCCGTCGGACACCAGATCCAGCGTCGCGATGCGCTCCGCGACCCGCGCCGGATGGTTGGTGGTGAGCTGAACGATGCCGTGCCCCAGGCGGATGTTGCGCGTTCGCTGGCTGGCGGCTGCCAGAAACACTTCGGGGGCGGAGGAGTGGGAGTACTCCTCCAGGAAGTGGTGTTCCACTTCCCACGCATAGTCGAACCCCAGCTGATCCGCCAGTTCGATCTGCTCCAACGACTGCTTGAGCAGCCGATGCTCGCTGTCCGGCTGCCAGTCCCGCGGCAGCTGATGCTCGTAGAAGATGCCGAATCTCATGCGTGTGGCCTCCCTCGAGGCAGCGATGGTGGCAGGCACTCCCGCAGACTGCAACGCGATTGACGGGCCCACGGGCACCGTTGCACGGGATCACGCCAGGCGTGGTCAGGGGCGCGGTCAGGCCGTGCGGAAGAATCGTGCCTTCGGGTGTGGAAGAATGGGGCTCAGGGCAAGCAGGCGGAGGCACCATGCAGGCAGCAGCGGTCTATCAGTCGATGCGTCGTCGATGGCGGGTCTCTGTCCCGCTGGCAGTCGCCGTGGTGCTCGGCATTGCGATGCTGGCGCCGCCGGCCGCCAGCGGCGCGGTTTCCGCCGGCAGCCAGCCGAACAGCGGCGGCCTCACCTGGGGCGTAGGCGTAGGCGCCAACTGCCGGGACGTGATCGCGCGCATGCGCCGCAACTGGCTGGACGTGCGCAGCATCGTCGCCCCGGACTCCAAGTCCATGCGTCCCCGGTCCAGAGGCTTCTACTGCGTATCGCCGGCGTACGTGCAGGAGTCTCTGCCCAAGACGGTGCCGATGACCACCGGCTTGCGGTGCTTCGACATCCAGGGCAAGGGGTTCTGCTGCGATCGGCGGCTGGAACAGTGCGCCACGATGTGAGCCGACTGGAGCACGGCAGCAGCGCGGTCGGCGACGCCCCGCGCAAGAAGTGTTCGTAGTACAGAGCCACCTTCGGCCGGCGGCCGTCCAGAACGCGCTGCTCGACTTGATGCGCGACGGCGTTGCGCGAGCTCGCATATGCAGCGCCTACGTGTCGCTCATGGGCAGCCGAACGCTGCTCGAAGCCATCGAACGCTGTGCGCCGAGTGGTGTTCATGCCGACATCCCCAAGACGGTAGTCGCTTCGCTGGACTTCGGGCTGACCGAGCCAGAAGCGTTGCGACTGTGGTGCCGTTCCGGAGCGGAAGTGCTCGTTGCCGGAACCCTGTCGCTGGACAGCCGCACACTCACGCCGGCGACCGCGTTCCATCCCAAGCTCTATGTGTTCGACAGGCCCGACGGCACGGTTGCCAGCTTGGTCACGTCGGCGAACCTGACGAACCGCGGAGCAACAGGACAGCGTCCCCGCGCACGGTGTTGGCCGTAACCTGCTTGAAGCTGCCCTGCGCCTTGTTCAGCACCCCGGTCCGCTCCACGTCGAATCCGGCAGCCGTGTGCGCCTGCTGCAACGCCCGCCACACTTGCGCGGACGAGGAGTGGAACACCAGCGTCGCTTTGCCGCCGGGCTTGAGAATCCGCTGCGTCTCCGCAAGAGATCGGGTGAGCAGACGTTGGTACTCCGGCAAGCCTTTGTTCTGGCTAGGACTGATGATGGCCTCGTCGGTGCGCTGGGTATAGCGGCCCAGCCACGCCTCGTTGATGAAATTGATCTCGGCGTAGGGGATGTTGGCGCCCGAACGGCGGGTCCGTGAAAGCGTAGTCGACGCTGTGATCAGGCAGGCTCACGTGGCAGCTCGACTGCTGGCGAACTTCGACATGGCCGGCACGCCCGTGGATCACCGAGAACGCATTTTGCGATGGTCGACGCCTTGCGCCGCAAAACCGCCAGCAGGTTCTTCTCAACGGGCAGCCCGCTGATGTACAGCACGCCAGGCTGGGCGCTTGTGACGACCAGTTCCGGCTGGTTGGTCTTGGCGACAGCGCGAGTCATGATCGTGGCGTGGGCGGAGTTGTAGCTCAGCAGCCAGAAGCGCAGGGCGTCGCGCAACCTGTTCGGGAACGAAGCCGTGCGTTTCCAGAGCGTGGCGAAGGCGATCAGGTTGCGCCGCGTGTAGAGGTGATGGAGGTGCGTTATGCCGTGGTGGTAGCCCCGTCGATAGAGGTCTCCCCACGGAATCTCCACGATCGGGACGCTGTTCGGGGGCGCCATGCGCCGTATCTCTTCGAGAAGCGCAACATCCGCGGCGTTCACCCGGCGGGTCCAGTTGGTCCGTTCGGTTCTGCCGTACAGCCAGACTGGCTTGCGCACTCGGCTCTCACGACGGATGCCAAGCAGGTCGTCGGGCGTCGTCTCGACAAGTCGCTCCGCCGCGTGCGCGTCCATGCTCAGCGTGCAATGTGGGCATCTCCATCGTGTTGCGATGCGGGCCGGCGCCTTCGACACGCTGCCATCCCAGAGACTGGCTACGCCTCGGCACCGGGGGCACCGCAGCCGCTCGGACCAGACGAGGTGGCGAATCGTGCCTTCGCGTCCGCGGTCGTCCCGTGCGGCGTACATCCAGCCGATGTCGTGGTCCACGGCGTCTAGAAGCTCGTCCGCTGCTTTGCGGAACTCGGCGGGCGGCGGCGGTTCCGCGAGCGTCTCGGCGACGAATGCCCCCAACGCGCCAAGCTCGCAGAGGATCGCGTTGCGCGGTCCCCAGGAGACGCGCAGGCCCTCCCGCGTCGCCGCGTCGCGAAGTTCAGCGGGAGGATCGGCGCACAGGAGCGCCGCCAGGCCTGTGGTGCCGCTGCCCGCGAAACCGTCGAACACCGTGTCGCCCCGGGGACGTGTGCGCTCCGATGAACAGCGCTATCGCTTCCGGGGCGATCTTGGTGGGGTAGGGGAACGCACGGTACAAGGGGCCGCCTCTGGTAGCCGCCAACGACCTGCCGTAGAGCGCCTCTATGGGGCTGGCCAGTCTGCTTGCAGGCAACTCGAGCATCGTGTGCACGTCTCGGCAGGCGTTCGTTGAACTCGGCAAGGCCGACGTTCTGTCCACCGTCGCCGTTTCCATGGCCACGTTACTGTCCATAGATACATATTTCAAGCGTCGCGGGCACGCCCGCCCAAAGCCCGCCTAGGCCCCGTCCTGCCGCCAGCGATCCAGCATCGGCGTGGCGATGTTGCCGAGCAGCACGGCGAAGGCCACGCCGTCCGGGTAGCTGCCGCCGGCGCGGATCGCGAACACGACTGCCCCGATGCCGAGGCCGAACAGCCACTGGTGGGCGGCACGGCGGGGCGCAGTCACGGGGTCCGTGGCGATGAAGAACGCCGCCAGCATCGTCGCGCCGCTGAACCAGTGGAAGATCGGCGAGCCGAGGCTGGCGGAACTGCCGCCGTCGTAGAACGCCGCCGCCGGCGCCGCGATGCCGAGCAGCACCGCGGCCGGCAGGCGCCAATGCACCACGCGCACCAGCAGCAGATACAGGCCACCCAAGAGCGCCGCTGCGTTCATCCACTCGAAGCCAGCCGCGCCCAGCGTCCCGAACGCGCCGCCGGCGGCGGCCTCCGCCACCGTGGCGCCGCCCCGAAAGCGCAGGGCGTCCAGCGCCGTGGCCCCGGTCTCGGCGTCCAGCACATGCTGGTAGGCGAGTTCCTGCGGATAGGCCAGCAGCACCGCGGCGTAGCCCGCCATCGCCGGATTGAAGACGTTGCGTCCGAGGCCGCCGTAGAGTTCCTTGGCCAGCACCAGGGCGATGCCGACGGCGACGACGCCGATCCACAGCGGCGCGGCTGGCGGCAGGCCAAGGGCGATGAGCAAGCAGGTGACTGGTACGCTGCGATCCTGGAAGGGGACCGGCCACGGGCGCACTGGCGGCGGCCGTCGCCAGCGGCGTACCAGCGCGTCCACTGCGGCGCCGGCGGCCAGCGCCACGGCACAGTGGGCCAGCACCATCGGCCCGAAGGTCCAGGCTGCCGCGGCCATCGTCGGCAGCAGCGCCAGGGACACCCGGTCCATCACCGCGGCCGTGCTGGCAGGACGTTGCACGGCCCGACGCCAGAACGAGGACCCGCCAGCTGCCAGGCGCAGCGCCTCGCCGGACTTTCCCTACCTGTCCACCTGCCTGCCTAGCGGACGAAGCCGTACAGGGCCGCGGCGTTGTCGCAGACGATCTTGCGCCGGGTGGCCGCCGGCACGCCGCCGAGCTCCCGCTCTATGAACTCCTGGGAGTCCGGCCACACGCCGTCCGGGTGCGGAAAGTCGCTGCCCCACATCACGTTGTCCTCGCCCAGAATGTCCAGCAGGCGGATGCCGATGGGGTCGCTCTGGTAGGTGGCGTAGCACTGGCGCCGCCAGTAGGCGGAGGGCTTCATGGCGAGGGTCAGGTCCTTGAACTGGTCCTCCCACTCCAGGTCCATGTGTTCCAGAACGTAGGGAATCCAGCCGATGCCGCTCTCGCCGATCACCAGCTTCAGGCGGGGATGCGCTTCGAGCACGCCGCCGTAGATGGTCTCCATGATGATCTTGGCCATCGCCAGCTGGAAGCCGGTGATGTGGACCGCGAACGCCTGCCGCCGCTGCAACGGTGCCAGGGCGTCCATGTCGTAGTCCATGCGCGGGCCGATGGTGTGGTAGTGCAGCGGCAGGCCGGCCTCCTCCGCCACCGCCCACAGCGGCGCCCAGGCGGGATCGAACAGCGGCGCCATGCGGTGGGTGTTGGCCACCTCGATGCCGCGCAGCGCGCCGCGCTTGGCCACGCGCTCCACTTCGGCCACCGCGGCGGCGACGTCGTGGCTGGGAATGTTGGCAAGGCCCGCGAAGCGCTCCGGGTGGGTAGCGCAGAAGTCCGCCAGCCAGGCGTTGTAGATGCGCATCATCTCGGCGGCGGCTTCGTCGTCGCCCAGGCGCATGGCGGCGCCGAGGATGCCGTACAGCACCTCCGCCTGCACGCCGTCGGTGTCCTGGTCCTTCAGCCGCAGGGCCGGCTCCGTCAGTCGCCGGATGCCGCGTTCGCCGTCGCGATAGAGGCCCTGGGCGGCCATGCGATCGGAGCGGTGGATCTGGCCAGGCACGTACTGGCGCCCGGCGGAGCCCATGCCATTCCGCAGCCCGAACAGGGCGCCGTTCTTGGCCACCCAGCACGGCCCCTTCTCGGTCTCGGCCACATAGGGCATGCGCGCCTTGAAGGCGTCCCCGGCCCCTTCCACGAACAGATCCGGCGGCAGCCAGGGCAGGTCTATGTGGCAGTCCGCGGAAATGACGTCGTAGTGCATGGCAGCCTCCCCTAGGGCTTACGATTGTGCGCCAAGTGCGCGCTTGAGATCACCGCTTGGAGACCATGCGAACGAACGGCCATCGCGTCGCCTCGGTCCGCCTGGCTGCGGCAGCGGCGGGGCTGGCGCTGGCCGCTTGCGCGCCGCTGGCGACGACCGCGCCCGGCGGCGTCGATTTCACCGGCGAGTGGGTGCTCGATGCCGCCCGGAGCGGAGCGCCGCCGGACATCGGCGCCATCCGCCGCCGCGAGGACCGGGCGGTAGCCAGAGGTCGGCAGACGAATCCCGGTGCCTCGGCTGCCTTCGCCGTGCAGGACTTCCCGGTGCTTGCCGCCAGCATCCTGCGCATCGAGCAGGGGAAGACGTCGATGGGCGTGCGCTACGACGGCTCGCAGTACCGGGACGTGTCTTGGGGCCGGCGGCAACGGGACTTCTGGACCGTCGACGCCGGCTGGCAGGAACGGGCCCTCGTCATCCGTTCCGAACGGGGACCGGTGAAGGGGCGGGAGACGTTGACGCTCGAGCAGGACGGCAGCGTGCTGCGCGTGGCGGTGCGGGTGGAAACCGACGGCGAGGACATCGAGACGGTCCGCGTGTATCGACGCCGCTGAGCCGGCTGGACTGCCGGCGCGCTCCAACGCGACGCGGCAGCCGTCTTGTGGCGCGTCCTGGAGGCGCTGCACTTACAATGCCGGCATGAAGATCCTCATTCTCGGCGCCGGCCAAACCGGGGGCACCTTGGCGGAGCACCTCGCCAGCGAGGACTTCGACATCACGCTGGTGGATCACGACTTGCCGCGGCTCGCGGCGCTCAAGGATCGGCTGGACATCCAGACCGTGCATGGCCACGCCTCCCGGCCGGACACCCTGCTTGCCGCCGGGGCGGACGACGTCGACCTGCTGATCGCCGTCACCAACAGCGACGAAGTGAACATGGTGGCGTGCCAAGTGTGCTACTCCCTCTACCAGACGCCGATGAAGATCGCCCGCATTCGCACCAACGAGTACATCGCCAGCCGCAACGGCGATGCCGACATCAAGTTCTTCAGCCGCGACCACATGCCCATCGACGTGCTCATCAACCCGGAGCGCGCCGTGATGGAGCAGATCAAGCAGTTGCTGGAGCATCCCGGCGCCCTGCAGGTGCTCGACTTCGCCGATGGCCGAGTGCAGCTAGTGGCCGTGCGGGCCTACCACGGCGGGCCGCTGGTTGGCCAGGCGCTGCGCTCGCTGCGGGATCGCGTTCCCAACGTGGACACCAAGGTCGTAGCGATCTTCCGCCAGGGCCGGCCCATCATTCCCGCTGCCGAGACGGTGGTGCAGGCGGACGACGAGGTGTTCTTCATCGCGCCAGCGACGCACATCAACGCCGTGATGTCCGAGCTGCGGGAAGCTGAACGCCCGAATCGCCGCGTCATGATCGCCGGCGGCGGCAACATCGGCCTGCTGTTGGCACGGGCGATTGAGGACGAATTCAATGTGAAGGTGGTGGAGTTCGACCAGCGGCGGGCGGAACTGGTGGGGGAGCGCCTGAACCGGGGGGTTGCGATCCTCGGCAATGCCACGGACCGGGACCTGCTGGTGGACGAGAACGTTGAGGACACGGACGCGTTCTGCGCCGTCACCAACGACGACGAAGTGAACGTCATGGCATCGCTTCTGGCCAAGCGCCTCGGCGCGAGACGGGTGCTGGCGCTGATCGCCAAGCCCGCCTACGTCGACCTGGTGCAGGGGGGTGAGATCGACATCGCCGTGTCGCCGCAGCTCGCAACCACCAGTTCGATCCTGTCCCATGTGCGCCGCGGCGACGTGGCCCAGGTGCATCGCCTGCGGCGCGGCGCGGCAGAAGCGATGGAGGCCATCGTCCACGGCGACGCCCGAAGCAGCCGGGTGGTGGGGCGGCGCATCGACCAGATCCCGCTGCCGGCAGGGGTCACCATCGGTGCCATAGCGCGTGGCGACGAGGTGATCGTGGCCCGGGACGACGTGCTGGTGGCGAGCGGCGACCACGTCATCCTGTTCGTGGTGGACAAGGGCCGGGTACGGGCTGCGGAGAAGCTGTTCCAAGTGGGCCTCAGCTTCTTCTGACGCCGTGAGGGCGCCGATGCGCATCGGCATCCGGGTGGCGCCGATCGCCCGGGTCACCGGCGGTCTGCTGGTGCTGTTCAGCATCGCCCAGCTGCTGCCGGCCGCAGTGGCGCTGCTGTACCGGGAGGGGACGGCGGGCGCGTTCCTCGGCGCTTTCGGCATCAGCCTCTCAGCCGGCATGGTTCTGTGGCTTGGCAGCCACGGGCGGATCGGCGGTCCCGGTTGGGCGCGGCGCAGGGGCGCCAAGGCTCGACCGGCCGGCATGGAGCACCCCGGAGAGGCGGCGCCAATGGAGATGCGCAGCCGCGAGGGCTTCCTCATCACCGTGCTCTTCTATCTTGGCCTTGGCCTGACTGGAGCGGTGCCGATGCTGCTCGCGCCGGGGGTCGCGGACTCGTTCACGGACGCGGCGTTCGAGTCCCTCTCCGGCCTTACCACTACCGGCGCTACGGTGATCGTGGGCTTGGACGACTTGCCGCGCTCGGTGCTGTTCTACAGGCAGCTGCTGCAGTGGTTGGGCGGCATGGGCATCATCGTGCTGGCGGTGGCGGTATTGCCGATGCTCGGCGTCGGCGGCATGCAGCTGTATCGGGCGGAGTCGCCGGGGCCGGTGAAGGACGCCAAGCTGACGCCGCGCATCGCCGAGACGGCCAAGGCGCTGTGGCTGCTCTACCTGGCGCTCACCACTGCCTGCGCGGTCGCCTACCTTGCCGCCGGGATGGACGCCTTCGACGCGGTGTGCCATGCCTTTTCGACCGTCGCCATTGGCGGTTTCTCCACCCACGATGCCAGCCTCGGCCACTTCGACAGCGTTGCGGTCGAAGTCGTCGCGGTCGTTTTCATGTTGCTTGCCGGCATGAGCTTTGCATTGCACTTCGCCGCTCTGACACGCCGCCGTGCGGGCATCTATCTGCGGGATCGGGAGCTGCGGCTGTACCTCGGCATCGTGGCGGTGGTGGCCGGCGTGGTCGTGTGGGCGCTGCTGGCGCACCCGGGCGCTTCGTCGGCGCCGGTTCGCGAGGGCGTGTTCCAAGCCGTGTCGCTGGCCACCACGACCGGCTTCGCCACGGCCGACTATGCCGCCTGGCCGGCGGTCGCGCCGGCGGTCATGGTGTTCGCGGCCTTCGCCGGAGGCTGCGCCGGCTCGACGGCCGGCGGCCTCAAGGTGTACCGCGTGTTGCTGATCTTCCGCCAGGGGCTGCGCGAGATTCGGCGGCTGATCCACCCCAACGGCGTGTTCCACATCAAGCTCGGGGAGCAGTTGGTGCCGGATCGGGTGGTGAACGCGGTGTGGGGGTTCTTTGCCGTCTACTCGATAGCCTTCGTAGCCGGCGTCTGCATCCTGCTTGGCGTCTCCGAGGTGGATTTCGAGACGGCGTTTTCCGCCGTGGCGGCGAACCTGAACAACCTCGGCCCGGGCCTTGGCGAAGTGGCGCAGCACTACCGGGACATGCCAACCGCCACCAAGTGGGTGCTGATGGCGGCCATGCTGCTTGGGCGGTTGGAGATCTTCACGCTGCTGGTGGTGCTGGCGCCGGGCTATTGGAGAAGCTGAAAGATGCCAGAGTCGCGTGGGAGGGCTGGAGTGTCGGCGCTGGCGTTGCGTTCGTTCGCGTTCTACGTCGGCTACGTGTCGTACACCGTGCTGTGGGCCACCCTCTCGGTGCTGGTGGCGTGGACGCTGCCGCTTGAACGGCGCTACGAATTCATCGTCGGCCACTGGACCCGCGTGGTGCTGCGATGGCTCGCGACCACCTGCGACATTCGCGTCGTGGTGCGGGGGCAGGACCGGCTGCCCAAGGGACCGTGCATCCTGCTGGTGAAGCACCAGAGCACTTGGGAGACGCTTTGGGTGCAGACCCTCGCCCGCCCGCAGTCGACGCTGATCAAGCGCGAACTGCTGCGCATTCCGCTCTGGGGCTGGGCGTTCGCGCTCACGCGCCCTATCGCCATCGACCGCCGACAGCCGGGCTCGGCCCTGCGGCAGCTGGTCGACCAGGGCCGGGATCGGCTGCGCCGCGGCATGACCGTGACGCTGTTTCCGGAAGGCACGCGGCTGCCGCACGGCCACGTTGGCAAGTTCCAGCTCGGCGGCGCGGCGCTGGCGGTAGCGAGCAGCGCGCCAGTGGTGGTGGTGGCCCACAACGCAGGATGCTGCTGGCCGGCGCGGCGGTTCCTAAAGCGGCCCGGCGTGGTCGCGGTTGAGATGTCGGACCCGATCCTGGCGGCTGGCAAGACCCCGCGGGAACTCAACCGCCAGTGCGAGTCTTGGCTGCGGGACGCGATGGGACGGCTGGCGGCGAAGCAGGACGACACCGAGCAGGCAGCGATGCCTTAGGCGGGCTCTCCCCGCGTCTTGGGGACGGCGCGCCCACCGCGCAGCGGCGGCTGCCGCCCCACAGCGCTGAGGATGACGGACAGGAAGACGGCTGCGAAGAAGCCGACTACGAGAAAGACCGCCGCAACCAGAGCCGGTGCCGGCCAAGCCGAGTTCGTTGGCGCCACGGCCAGCGAAGCCAGGCGCACCTGCGACGGCGCCGAAGCGACCGTCAGCTCCAGCTCCACCATCTCGTTCTGCAACGTCGTGAGAGTCGAGCGCATGAGGTCTCGGTCCAGGGTGAGGTCCGTCTGCTGCGCAATTTCGCTGTCGCGCTGTACGGTCAACGCCCGCTGCTCCGCCTCCAGGTTGGCAAGCAACACCATCATCGGCTGCTTCTGCGTGGTGTCGAGATATCCCGCCATCCTGTCGAGCTCGGCGCGAATCGAGTCCGCTTCGCCACCGTTGGTTTGGCTAACGAGGGACGAGATTTCCTCTGTTTGTTCCTGCACTGCGGTGCGCAGATCTACGATTTGCTCCTGCAGACTCTTGATGGTCGCGTCCATGTCCTGTCGCTGGTCGGCCATGGAGATTTGCGGCAAGTCGCCGATACCGATCTCCAATGTCGGATCGCCACCTATCAGACGAGCCTTGAACAGATAGATGGCCAAGGCGTTGGTGGCCCTGCTGGAGGCCGTGTCGGCGGCAAGTTGCGCCGCCAGCCCGCTCGCGTCGCGCAGGTCGGCCTCTAGGCGGCGCAGTTTCGCCAGACTGTCGTCCAGTGTCCCGAACCGCGAGTCGAGGTCTCTCTGGAATGCCGCGGTGGCTGTCAGTTGCCATGTAGACGCGACTTGGGTGATCAACGCCTGCTGCGCCTCGATTTGCTGGTTCAGGAGGCCGATCTGACTGGTCGTCGTGAACGACTGCAACTTGGCCTCGGCCTCGAGGTAGCGCTCGCGGACGCTTGCCCTTTCGGCTCGAACCGTCTCGATGACCTGGCTGGGAACTTCCTCGTAGAGGACGTTGACGTCGGTCACGAACGCTTCCGCCCACGCGTCGGCAAGCGCCTTCGCCAACGGTGGCGAGTTGGCCTGTACCGTGATGCGGATCAGGTCGCTCTCTGGCCGGTTGCCGGTCATGCCAATCACGACCAGTTCTCCGTCGACCATTTCGATGAGGTCCGCGGGCCGGGTGTCTTCGTCGAATTGCCCTCGCAGCTGGTCGAGAACCTTCTCGGCGAGATTCGGCTTGTTCACCAGCCCGACAAGGGCGGCGCGTCGGCTCTGGGGATCGGACCTGAAGCGCTGGGACGTTCCCTCGACGGCTTTGAATCGAACGTCCAAGGCGACGTTCGCGCGCCGCGGGATGATCGCCACGTCCGCGGACGCCATGTACTTGGGCGCAAGCTGGTCCAACACAACGGGCAACGCCGCACCCAGCGCACCTGCTGCAACGGCAAGCAGGAGTATCTCGCGCCACCACGACGTGAGCGCCTGCAAGTAGCTGCCGAGGGGCGCAGCCTGGGGTTGTTCAAGGTCGTCGGGATCGCTCAATTTCCGGCTCCAGCAGCCGTTAGGTCAGGCTTTCCGTTTGGTTCGTTCGGCGCCGCTGCCGGCCGCGCGCCGACGGTTGGGGCGTCGCGCGGGGGGGGGGGGGGGGGGTAGGGAATGGGGTGGTGGGAGAAGGCGTCAACGGTCCGCCGTTGAAACGCTGCTTCGGCATTTCTGGCTTGAACCAGCGGCTGACGGCGGTCAGCACTGCCAAGCAGAGGAGCTTGACGTCGAGCCATGCGTTGAAGGTATCGATATAGAGGTTGTCGTAGCGGAGCTTCTCCTTGGCGCTGGACCAGTAGGTGCCGCGTATTTGCGCCAGTCCAGCAATGCCTGGCCGCACTCGGAGGCGCCGGTCGAACTCTGGCAGATGCTGGCAGATCTCCAAGTGTCTGGGCCACCACTCGGGGCGCGGCCCAACCAGGCTCATGTCGCCATGGAGGATGTTGACGACCTGCGGCAGTTCGTCAAGGTAGAACTTGCGTAGCAGAGCGCCCACCCTGGTCAGCCGATTGTCCTTGGGTGCGACGAGCTCGTTGCCCGCCAGCGGCCTCAGGGTGCGGAACTTCAGAATCGAAAAGGTCCGGCCCATCAGCCCCGCCCGGGTCTGGACGAAGAAAACGGGGCCCCGGTCTTCAAGCCAGATGGCCAACGGGATGACCAGCAGCAGCGTCACCCAAAACGGCAGCAGCAGGACCAACGCAATGCCGATCACCGCGAGATCGAACCCGCGCTTGTATCGGCCGCGTCTGGCAAGGTCGGCGTCCGCGGCGTTGCACATGCCCAAAAGGCCTCGATCCAAAGGTGGCAATGCCTGCGCCGCCGGACACATTCGGTTAGTGTAGCTTCCGAACGAGAGAAAGCAACGAGGTGTGCTGGGAATGTCGGGGACGGCGAGAGCGCCGGCGGCGACGGTGCCCTTGGTGGCAGGGGTGAGGCATTACGAAGACCGTGGCGCAGTACGGCGGTTTGTCCACCGCGCCATCGAGACGGTCCCCGGCTTGGCCGTCATGCTTGGCGCCGACAGCGCTCGATTCGTGGTGGTGAAGCCGAACTGGATCCAGCAGTCGCACGAGCGCTTGCCGGACGTCTGGGAGCCGGTGATCACGCACCCAGCGGTGGTGCTCGGCGTGGTGGAAGCGTTGGCCGACGCCATGGGCGGACGGGGGACGATATGCGTGTGCGATGCGCCCCATGCCTATGCGGACTTCGATGCCATCCTGGCTCGGGGCGGCTTGCTCGATGGCATCGCCGGCCTGCGCCGGCGCTGGCCGGCCCTCCGCCTTGAAGTGCGCGATCTGCGGCGCGAGGTCTGGCGGCGAAAGGACGCAGTGGTCGTGGAGCGCTGGCCGAACGCCGAGGATCCGCGGGGCTACGTGCGGCTCGACCTCGGTGCCAGGAGCCTGTTCCACGGCTACGCCGGCGAAGGGGCCTACTTCGGTGCGGACTACGACACCCGCGTCGTGAACCGCCACCACCGTGGCGACGTGCAGGAGTATCTGCTCGCCGGCTCGCCGATGGCGTGCGACTTGTTCGTCAACGTGCCGAAGCTGAAGACCCACAAGAAGACCGGCATCTCCTGCGCCCTGAAGAATCTCGTCGGCGTCAATGGCGACAAGAATTGGCTGCCGCATCACACGCTCGGCCACCCACGCCGCGGCGGCGACGAGTTTCCCGCGCCGACGATCAAGAGCCTTGCCGAAGGCCGGCTCAAGCGCCTCGGGCAGCGGGCGGCGTTGGCCATGCCGGGGCTGGGGACATGGACCTATCGCCAGGTCCGCAACGCCGGCATCCGGCTGCTCGGCGGTAGCGACCGGGTGGTCCGCAACGGCAACTGGAGCGGCAACGACACTTGCTGGCGGATGGCGCTCGATCTCAACCGCTGCCTGCTGTACGGCAACGACGATGGCAGCTGGCGCGAGGCGGGCGCCAGAAAACCGTACCTGGCCATCGTCGACGGCATCGTCGGCGGCCAGGGCGACGGGCCGCTGTGTCCCCAGACGGCCGATGCGGGCGTTCTGGCCGCGGGCGCCGATCCTGCGGTGCTCGATGCGGTTGCCGCCCAGCTGATGGGCTTCGCGCCCGAGTCGCTGCCCATTGTGGCCCGGGCCTTCGACACGCACCGGTGGCCGTTGGCGGACCGCCCCTTGCGCACCATCGAGGTCGACGACCTCCGCATTGGGCGACGGGTGCGCTTGGCCGACCTCGAGCCGCCGCTGGCTGGCGGATTCGCGCCGCACTTCGGGTGGGAAGGCCTGCGTCAGGCGGCGTAGCATGGATGCCGAGGGTCGCGCACTGCTTTGACTTGCCAGTGCCGGGGGACAGTTCTTTGAGCGCCGAGGCGCTGTACGGGCGACTGCCGGTATTCGCCCAGAACGCTGCCGCGAGCTGGCATGGCTGGCGGCTGCGACGACGTCGCTTCGGCGGCGAGTTCCGCCGCGTGCTGGCGGGCTATGTCGACCGCGAACACTGGGCGCCGGAGCGCGTCGCGGCGTTTCGGGACGAACGCCTGCGCGCCTTCGTGGCCGCCGCCGCCAAGGTTCCGTACTACCGAGATCTGTTCGCCAAGCATGGCGTCGCACCCGAAGACGTGCGCACGCTGGCCGATCTCGAACGCCTGCCGGTGCTGGACAAGTCCACCGTACGCCAGATCGCAAGCGGGCTGGCAGCCGCGGTACCGCCGGGGCCGCGACTGGTTTGCCGCACCAGCGGCTCCACCGGCGCCGGCCTCGAGTTCCCCGCGACGCGGCGGGCAGAGCAGGAGCAGTACGCTGTCTGGTGGCGGTATCGGCTTGCGCTCCGCATCGACCTAGCCACGCCCTGCCTGTATCTCGGCGGGCGACAGGTGGTGCCGGCGCGCCAGCGGCAGCCGCCCTTCTGGCGCTACAACTGTGCCAGTCGGCAGATCCTGTTCAGCGCCTACCACTTGAGCGGCGCCACGGCGCCGGCCTACTTGGCGGAGATGCGGCGCACCGGCGCGGCATGGCTGCATGGCTATCCTTCCATGGTGGCGCTGCTTGCCAGCTACGCCTTGCAGTTCGGTCAGCGGCTGCCGCTCAAGTGGGTGACGCTTGCCGCGGAGAACGTCCTGGCCAGCCAGAGAGACGTCATCCGCACGGCCTTTGGCGTGACGCCTGCCGAGCACTACGGCTTGGCGGAGGCCGTGGCGAGCTGCTCCGAGTGCCCGCACGGGCGGCTGCATGTGGACGAGGACTTCGCCGCCGTCGAGTTCCTGCCGCTCGGCGGCGACGCGTTTCGGGTGGTCGGCACCAACCTGTCGAATCCGGCGTTCCCGCTGCTGCGCTACGACACCGGGGACGTCGCCACCGTCACCGGCACCGTCTGCGGCTGCGGGCGCCCCGGCCGCGTAGTCGACGTCCTCGACGGGCGCCGAGAGGACTACGTGCTGACGCGGACTGGCAGGCGCCTTGGGCGTCTCGATCACATCTTCAAGGACATGGCCAACATCCGCGAGGCGCAGATTCGCCAAGTTGCGCCGGGGCGAATGACGCTGGTGGTGGTACGCGGCAACGGCTACGGCTTGGGCGACGAACGCCGCTTGCGCCAAGCGGTGTCGCGGCGCGTAGGCCGAGAGATGGCGTTCGACGTCGCCTACGTCGACGCGTTGCCGCGGACGGCGAACGGCAAGCTGCGTTTCGTGACGTCGACGCTGGCAGACGGCGCCATAGACGCACCACGAGTTGCTCGACGCGGCGCTTCACGACCGGCTGGGCGGCAGCGCAACCGGGACATGGCGGCTGGTCAGCAGGCGCAGCCCGACCTCGACGACGTTCCCTACGCGGCCGAATGCCTGGCGCCGCACCGCAGCCGCGAGGATTTGCAGTGAGGCGGGCTGCGCCAGCCTAGGCGCAAAGTAGACCGCCCCCAGACTGGTGACGACAGCCGCGACGACGGCCGCCAGGAACCCCCAGTGCGGGGACGATTCGGCATGCCGCAGCCACTCGAGCAGCAGCCACGGCAGCGGGATGGTGCAGACCGCGGTCCATGCCGCCGGGGCCAGGCTCCGGAAGAGGTCGCGCCAGCCCACGTGGAGCATCCGGGCTGCTCGCGTCAGCAGCAGATTGCCGATCGCGTGCCCCGCGACGACGCCGACCGCCACGCCAAGCAGACCGTGGCGGCTGCCCGTCCAAGCGCCCGCTACCAGCAGACCGGCGTAGGCGACCTGTCGGCCGGCCTCGCCATAGACGCTGCCGAGGCCCCGCATGGTGGCGGCGTTCAGCGAGCCCCAAGCCTGCAGGGGCACGGTAAGCGCCAGGACTTGCAGGAGCGGCACGCTCGGCTGCCACTGGTCCCCAAGTACCACGGCGATGGCTTCCGGTGCCGTTGCCGCCAGCAGCAGGCTTGGCGGCAACGCGGCCAAGGCGATCCCTTCGGTCGCGGACAGGTAGAACCGTCCCAAGCGGGCGCGGCGACTCTGGCGTTGGGCGGTGGCCACGAAAGCGACGTCGAAGAGGGCCGCATGCAGCGCTTGGTGGAGCAGAAGCGCCAGTCGCTCGGCGCGGGAGAAGTAGCCCAGTGCGGCCGTTCCAAGGGTGTGCCAGGCCACCAGCGCCGGGGCGCTCTGCAGCACGAAGCCGCTCGCCTGCGTCAGCAGGTAGCCGCTGCCCTGTGCCACCAGCGCCCCGCTGCCACGCAGCGCGAAGCGAAGCGGAAACCTGCCGCCGTGCAGCAGCACGACGGCGCAGCTGTGGATGGCGGTGCGCACCAGTTCGCCGACTATCGGCGCCCAGGCCCCCCAGCCGTGCAGCGCCAACGCCGTGGCCACGCAGCCGTAGCCGATGGCGTAGGCGCCCAGGTTGGCGCCCAGAAGCTCGCGGAGCCGCAGTTCGCGGCGCAACAGGTGCGCTGGAACAATGCCGAAGCTGGCAAGCACGGGCGCGATGGCCAGTACGCGCAACAGCGGCACCAGAGCCGGCGAATCCGAGAGCGCGGCGACGGCCGGGGCCAGCAGCCACAGCCCAGCGGCGCATGCGGCGCCGAGCAGCAGGCCGAGGGTGAAGACGGCGTCGACGTCGCTGGGACGGAGCGCGTCGCGCTGCATCAGGACGTGGCCCACGCTGGTTTGACTGGTGCGCGCCACCAGGTCGACCAGGATCCAGGCCACGGCGACCAGCCCGATCTCGGTCGGCGTCAGCAGCCGTGACAGCACCGCCAGCGTACACAGCGTCAGCAACGCGTTGGCGGCGAAGCCGCCGCCGGACCACGCCATGCGGTTGAAGACGATCGGCGCTGAACCGCCAAGCGCCGACCGAGCGCGATCGTCGGGGGGCATGTCCTTGCGGACCGGTGGCCTACGGCTGCAGCCGAGTGCGGCTCGGGGCGCGGCCCGCGGCCGATTGGCTTCGAGCGGCATGGGCGAGCAGGGCGCAGCTCAGCCCGAACACGAAGGCAAACCAAATGAAATGCGGGCCGCCGTCCGCGAACAGGCAGTAGATGGCGAACACCAGAGTCCAGCCAGCGGCAGTGTCGGTTGCCGATGATCTGGGCAGGCGTCGAGCGTTCACCAGGAAGAGGACAAAGGCGAGGGCCAGCAGCAGCGCTGGTACCGGCCCGGCCTCGCCCCAAAACTGCAGGAAGGAGTTGTGCGCCCCGCAGACGGGTGTCTGCTGGCAGCTCACCGCGCCCTCCATCCACCCGATACTGGTCAATCCGGTGCCGAACAGGGGCGACGCAAGGCTGATGCGCAAGCCGTGTTCGAAGAGCTCCATGCGCTCGAACAGCCCACCGCGATCTTGGGTTGTGAAGCCGAGAAAGCGATCCACGAGCAGATAGGACACGCGGAACGACTCGCGGTAGAGAATCGCTGCGCCAAGGACGCCGACGAGCAGCGCCAGGAAAACTCTGAACGCCGTCCATTGGCGGCGGCCGCGGTCGTGCGGCGAAGCGGAGAAGAGAAACAGAATCAGAACGATGCCTAGCGTGACCACGGCGGTTCTGGAAAGCGTGAGCATGACGGCGATCGAACCGACGACGGCTACCGATCCGCCGATTGGGCGAACGTGCCGGCCTCGCAGGTGGCCCATGGCGACGAGGCCCAGCACGACAGCGCAGCACGCTGCCATTCCCGCCGGAATAGGGTTGACGAAGGTCCCGAAGTAGCGGCTGTACCGGCCCCGCAGCCAATAGTATTCGGTTGCCGACAGGTTCGTGTAGACGTGCTCGATCAACCACGGCGAGGCGAGAATGAGGACGGTCGCGATGGCCAGCAGCACGAGGACGGCAGCCAGGAACCGGGCACTGCCGATGCGCCGCAGCGCGGCGGTGGCGCCGAGGGCGCTGCCGACGATCACGACGATGGCGAACCACGGGCGCAGCGCGTAGTACGGATCCCTTAGCTGCCACTCCAAATCCGTCAGTGCCGCAACCGCGGTTCCAATCACGGCGTAGCTGGCAAGGGCCGCAAGCATGCAAAGGCCGTGGCCGCCGAGCACCTGCCGCAGCGGCAGTCGCACCAAGGCGACGAGCGCGGCGCTCACGGCCAGCACGGCCGCGGTGACAAACCAGCCCCCCGGAAAGATCATGTTGGCCACATGGTGGAAGTTGACCAGCACCACGGCCGCGAGGAACCAGAACAGGGCGCTCGCCAAGTCGCCGGACACCATGCGCATGGCGAGGCCGTTGCCCTGCCCTGCTGCCATGAAAGTTGCTGGCATGGGAATTCCTTTGCTGGCCACCTAGTACCAAAGCCACATTGGAGTGATGGTCCGGATCGGCACCCGTGCCGTCAGCTCATCCGCCATCGCAATCGGGTTGGCCCACTAGTGTGCCGCTTCCAAAATGACGTGTGTTCCAGCGGGCGGGTTTCGTCGCTCGACCGGGATCGGCGGCCTTGCGGGGCGGCACATCCTCAAGCAGCGCACGACGAGGCGACGACAGACGAACGTGCCATTTGCCATGTCAATTCGGAATCGAACCCCTAGGAAACGCAATGGACGGCCAGTGCCTTCCTGTGACGAACCGGGTTGCGGGGGCACCGCGTCGGCGCCTATGGGCGATGGGTCAGGGCGAGCTTGTTCCTGCGCCCTGGGCGGCCCGTGCCTCGCGTTCCGCGTCCAGCAGATGGTCCACGACCAGGAACATCGCCTCGGGCGTGCCGGCTGTGGCCGCCTCGGCGAGATAGCGCCCGTTCACCACCAGCGTTGGCGTTGCGGCAATGCGATAGAGGCGGGCCTGCGCCTCGGCCTGCCGCACCCGGCTGCGAACGCCGAAGGATTCGACCGTTTCCGTGAACGCCGCGTCGGCGACGCCGCCCTCGCGCACGAACAGCCGCCGCAGGTACTCCAAGCGGCTCATGTCGATGCCGTTGTCGTGGATGGCGGCGAACAGCGGCCGGTGGATGCGATCGGTCACGCCCAACGCCTCGGCGGTGAAGTACGCCCGCGCGAAGGGCTCCAGGCGCCGCGTGACCAGCGGCAGGCGTCGAAAGTCCACGTCGTCCGGCAGTGTCCGCCGCCACCGCTCGAGGATGGGCTGGAGGTTGTAGCAGTGCGGACAGAGATAGGAGAACACCTCGACGACCTCCAGCTTGGCCGGATCCCGCGTCTCCACCGGCACCGGCAGCCTTTGGTAGTGGACGCCCTCCTGGTACGGCGCGGGCTGGGCGCCGGCCGCTGCGCCGACGACCGTCGCAAGGGCGAGCAGCGCGGGGTGCCAACGGCGCGCGCGGCGGCCCGCAGTGCGGAGTCGTGCCATGCGCTACCTTCGCCGCCCGCTGCCGAGGCCATGGATGTAGTTGGCGACCGCGGCCAGCTCGCCGTCCGTGAGGTTGGCGACCGTCTGCCGCATCATGCCGGAATGCGCATCGTCCGTGGTGCGCAGCCCTTCCCGGTAGGCGCGCAGCTGGTCCACGACGTAGTCCACTTGCTGCCCGGAGAGCCGCGGGAAACCAGCCAAGGGGTTGCCGCTGCCGTCCGGCGCATGGCAGGCCGAACAGGCCGGGACCCCCTTGGCCAGCAGGCCGCCGCGATAGATGGCCTTGCCCAGCGCGAGACGGTCCGCCTTGGCCTGCCCGATCTGCGCCGTCTGCGCCGCGTAGTACGCGGCCAGGTCGGCGAGGTCCCGATCGCTCATGGCATCCAGCTGGCCGGCCATCAGCGGCGCCGGCCGCTCGCCGCTGCGCATGAGCTGCATCTGTTGCAACAGGTAGCGGGCATTCTGCCCGGCGATGCTCGGATAGCTCGGTATGGCGCTGTTGCCGTCCGCGCCGTGGCAGGCGACGCAAGGGGTTGCCAGATCGCGGCCGCGGTCCATGTCGTCGCCGTCGGCATCGACCGCCGTCGGCGCACTGGATTCGTTCGCCTGGGCGGCGCCGGCGCCGAGCAGTGCGGCAAGGGCGATCGCGGCGACGGTCTTTGCGGCAGCCAAGGTCATCCCTTAAGGTGTTGGAGGCGCGCGGCACGGCCTCGGCCCAAGTTGCCGCGGACGTGGCGCGAAAGCGCCCAAGCCGCGACCGGCGGGGAGTATAGCACCGTGCAGGCACGGAACAGCGCCTCGGGGCAGCCGCCGGCGGTGGCCTGGCCGTTGCCGGGACAGTTTCTGTACGGGGCGACGAGCGTCGCCGCATGCCCGCAGGACGGGCTGCCGGAGGTGGCGTTCGCGGGACGTTCCAACGCCGGCAAGTCGAGCACCTTGAACCGCCTGGCCGGCCGTCGCCAGCTGGCCCGCACCAGCAAGACGCCGGGGCGAACGCAGCTCATCAACCTGTTCGCCGTCCAAGGCGCCGGGCGGCTGGTGGATCTGCCGGGCTACGGCTACGCGCGGGCGCCGAAGGCGCGGCGGGAGAGCTGGGAGCGGGCGGTGCAGCAGTATCTTTCGCAGCGGGAGAATCTCGCCGCCGTGGTGCTGGTGATGGACTGCCGCCATGCCCTCCAGGCCGTCGATCGAGGCGTGGTCGCCGGCGCCGACCGCCGGGGCGTGCCGCTGCTCGCGCTGCTGAACAAAGCCGACAAGGTCGGCCGCGGCCAGCAGGCGTCGGTGCATCGTGCCGTGGCATCCGCTCTGCCGGCAGGCGCCAGGGCGCTGCTGTTCTCCGCGACGGCCGGCACTGGCCTGGCGGAGCTGACGGACTTCGTGGCCCGCCACTTGGGCGTTCGAGGTCCGTCGCCGGAGAGCGGCAGCGGTCGGTAGCGCTTGTCTGTGGCGCTGCCTAGCCATGCGGACCCGGATGGACCGGCAGCGACAGCACGAACCTGGCGCCGCCCAGCGCCTCGCTGTCGGCGATGTCGAGGCGCCCTTGGTAGGCGTCGGCGAGCTCCTGCGCCACCGCCAGGCCGATGCCTTGGCCATCGGTGCCCGTGTCCGCTCGGAAGCCGCGTCGCAGCACGGCCCGCCGCTGTTCCGGCGGCACGCCGGGGCCGTCGTCCTCGACGACGATGCGGACCGCAGCGCCACCTTCGTCTGCTGTTTCGCGCAGCGACACGCGCACCCGCGATCGAGCGTACTTGAACGCGTTCTCGACGATGTTGCCAAGCATCTCCATCAGGTCCCGCTGGTCGCCGTGTACGGCCAGGCCGGCAGTTCGGTTGGGCGCTGGCAGGTCGACTACCGCCGCCTTGCGTCCGTGCGCGCGTTCCAGGGCTCGCACGATGCGCACCGCCAGCGGCGCGAGCGCCACTCGCTCGGTCCCGAAGCTCGTGGTGGCGGCCGTGGCGCGGGAAAGCTGGTAGGCCACCGCCGCCTTCATGCGCTCGACCTGCTCCCCGAGCAGCGCTGGCGCCTGCTCGCGCTCTCGCAAGGCATTGGTCAACACGGCCAACGGCGTCTTCAGGCTGTGCGCCAAGTCGTCCATCGCTCGCCGGTAGCGCTCTCGGCTCGCCTTCTGCGCGGCGATGAATCCGTTCAGGTTGCGGGCGAGGCGGGCGAGTTCGGGCGGGAAGTCGTGGCCGACGTCGGCCCGGACGCCAGCCTCGAGGGCGCGGACCCGGCGCGTCAGGCGGCGCAGCGGCTTCATGCCCCAGATCATGGCGGCCAGCTGCGCGGCCACGAACACGGCTGCGGCCGTGCCGAGACCAGCGACGATGCGGCGCCGGGCCTCGGCCAGCCGGCGGCGGTACGGCGCTTGATCGGCGTGTACCCACAGCGTGGTCACCGCGTCCGCCAGCTCCCAGTTGACCGTGTACGCCGCAACGAACTGCGGCGGCCGGTGCCCCTCGGCGACGCCGAAGTGGAACTCGCCGACCGCCGGCCGCCGTGCCGTGGGCTGCCCGCTTGGCGGCGCCGCGCCGGCAGCCAGCGTCGGCGAGCGCCAGATCGGCGCGCCGTCCGCGGCGTCCACATAGGCGTAGTAGCCGGAACCCTGCTGCTGCAGTCGCGGTTCCGCCTCGCGAGACGCCGCCAGGCGCCCGGGGCGTTCCTCGAACAGCCCCAGCAGGCCGTAGCAGATGGCGCGCAGCTCCTCCTCGGCGCCGCTTCGCACCGCCGCTTCGAAGGTGCGGTCGAGCAGCCAGCCGACGCTGCCGAGACAGGCTGCCAAGACGGCGACCGAGAGCAGCAGCAACCGCGTCTGCAACCGCAGCGACGATCTGCCGGGGCGCCAGCGCCGGCTACTGGCCGAATCGATAGCCTTGGCCCCGCACGGTATGGATGAGGTCCAGACGGCGCTCCGGGTCCAGCTTCCGGCGCAGACGGCCCACGAACACCTCGATGGTGTTGCTGTCGCGGTCGAAGTCCTGCTGGTATATCTGGTCGACCAGCTCCGCCTTGGAAACCACGCGCCCGGCCTTCATGGCTAGGTACTCGAGTACGCGGTATTCGAAGGCCGTCAGTTCCACGGCCGCGCCGTCCACGCGGACCCGCTGCCGGGACGGGTCCAGCTCCACTGGGCCGTAGCGGATGAGCGTCGCGGCATGGCCGTCGGCGCGGCGAACGAGCGCATGCAGCCGCGCCAGCAGCTCGGCCATGTCGAAGGGCTTGGCCAGGTAGTCGTCGGCGCCGGCTTCGAGCCCGGTCACCACGTCCTGCACCGTGCCGCGGGCGGTGAGGATCAGCACCGGCGTCGCAATCCCTTCGCGACGGAGCGCCTGGACGAGGGAAAGCCCGTCCAGCTTCGGCAGCCCGAGATCGACAAGTGCGGCCACGTACCTGAACTCCCTGGCCAGATGCAGCCCCTCCTCGCCGTCCGCGGCCATGTCCACGACGAAGCCGTGGTCGCGCAGGAATCTGTCCACCTGCGCGGCCAAGAGCGCCTCGTCCTCGATCAGCAGCAGGCGCATGGCCTTGGTCGGCATCCGGCGTTGAAGCCCGGCCGGGCGTTCTCGTGGATGCGCCCCCGCAAGTCCACGAACACGGTCTTGATCCGCCCGCGAACGTCCACCCGAATCCAATAGCCGCGCTCGGCGCCGGCCGTGGTGCGCCGCGTACCCGGGGACGCCGAGACCACCCGTCCCCCGTACGCCTGCTGGACGATGGCGGCGGCGTCCCGCAGGGAGATGGGCGCGCGCTCCGCGGCCGCTGCCGCGGCGGCGCAGCAAGCCAATGCTGCGATTGCGAGTTGGCGTGGCAAATGGTGCAACGGTCCGGCTTTGCTTGCGCATGCCCCAAGACGAGGACGTACCGCCCCGCAGCGCGAACCGTGCTTGCTTCCAGCGACGGAACTGGTCGCGTCGAGACGCGTGTTGATTCCGAAGCGGTACGCCAGCAGCCCCGGCAGAGCCTTGCCCATGTCGCGTTCGGCGCCGCTACGATGCCCGGCACTCTACCAACTTCGGCGAAGCCGGCGCGGATGCGGCACCGACCCAAGGCAGCCGAGCTGAGCTTAAGCCAAGAGGCTGCGTCGAACCGCTTGCCGCCAGCCTTGCAGCCATGCCTCGCGGGTGGCGTCCGTCGCCGTGGGCGCAAACTCGGTGGCGGCATCCTGCAAGCGCCAGCGACGCGCTGCGGCCCGCAGATCCGGCGCCAGGCCGGCGCCCGTCGCGGCCAGCAGGGCGGCCCCGACGACGGTGGTTTCTATGTTGGCCGGCCGAGCCACCAGGGTGCCGGTCGCATCTGCGAGGAACTGGCAGAACCAGTCGTTCGCCGCCATGCCGCCGTCGATGCGCAGGACGCGGATGTCCAAGCCGTCCTTGGCCACCGCGCCGAGCAGGTCCGCGGTCTGGAAGGCGACGCTCTTCAGCGTGGCGACGACGATGTGGTCGGCGCCGGCGTCCAACGTCAGCCCGCTGACGATGCCGCGCGCGTCCGGACGCCAGTAGGGTGCGCCGAGGCCGGTGAAGGCGGGCACCACGAACACGCCGCCGGTGTCGCCCTGCAGGCGTCGGGCCGCGGCTTCGGTGTCGGCCGGATCTTCGATGAGGCCCAGCTTGTCGCGCAGCCACTTGATCGCGGCGCCGGCACTGAAGATGCTGCCTTCGATGGCGTAGGTGGGCGTGCCGCCGATGCGGTAGGCCACGGTGGACAACAGCTGCGATCGGGACGACGGCCGCGTCGCGCCGGCGTTGGCGATCAGAAAGCACCCGGTGCCGAAGGTGCATTTGGCCGCCTCGGCGTCGAAGCACGCCTGGCCCACGAGGGCGGCCTGCTGGTCGCCGGCAACGCCGGCGATGGGGATGCGTGCGCCGAACCACTCGGTGTCCGCCACGCCGAAATCGTCGATGCAGTCGCAAACCGCGGGCAGAATCCGCCGCGGCAACCCGTAGTACGCGAGTAAGCGTTCACTCCACTGCTGGCGTTCGATGTCGAACAGCTGCGTGCGCGCCGCGTTGGTGGCATCGGTGGCGTGGCGGCGGCCCTTGGTAAGCCGCCAGACGAGAAAGCTGTCCACCGTGCCGAAGCGCAGTTCGCCGCGGTCCGCCCGTTGGCGGTTGTCGCCCTGGTCCAGCAGCCACGCCAGCTTGGTGGCCGAGAAGTAGGGGTCCGGCAGCAGGCCCGTGGCGGCGACGATGGCCTCCGCCATGCCGTCGGCCCGCGCCTGCTCGCAACGGTCGGCGGTGCGGCGGTCCTGCCAGGAAATGGCGTTGCCGATCGCGGCCCCGCTGTCGGCCTCCCACACCACCGTGGTCTCGCGCTGGTTGGTGATGCCGATGGCGGCGATCCGCTCGGCCCGGGCGCCGCTGGCGGCGATGGCTTCCCGCGCTGCCGCCAGCACGCTCCGCCACAGCGCCTCCGGGTCCTGCTCCACCCAGCCGTTGCGCGGGAACTGCTGGTCCAAGGGGCGCATGGCCTGGGCGACGGCGACGCCGTCGGCATCGAAGACGACGGCTCGGGAACTCGAGGTGCCCTGATCGATCGCCAGAACGTAGCTCACGCCGATCCGTCGCCCAGAGCGGGGGGCGCATCCGGCGCATGGACCATGGCCACCGCGCTCGCGGCCAGCCAGCCCCGGGTGCCGTCCGCTAGGGTCGTGCGCCGCCAGCCGCCGCGGGCCTCCTGCACCGTCAGCTCGGTGCCGGCCGGCAGCGGACGGGCGAAGGCGAGCGCGGCGCCGGCGCTGTCGGCGGCGCGTAGCGCCGTGCCGTCCTTCAGCACCACGGCCGCCGCGGCGTCGTCCTTGGCCAGCAAGGCGGTGCCGGCGGCGATGGCCCAGAGTCCCAGCAGCGGCAGCGCCACGGGGCGCAGCCAGCGCGGCCGTCTTGGCGACCACGGCGTCAGCAGCAGCACGCCGACGGCGAAAGCCCCGGCGGCGGCGAGGTGCAGTTGCGCGGCAGTGAACCGATGCCGCCAGAACAGCAGCGAATCCAAGGCGCCGGCCGAAGCGGGGCGCGGCAGCCAGCGCGGCTGGCGATCCCGCAGCCAAGCCAGATTCGCCGCCGCTTGCGCGTGGCCGGGCGCCTGGGCGAGGGCCCGCCGATAGGCCAGGACGGCGCCGCCGACGTCCTGGGCGCCGAGGGCGGCGTTGCCCCAGTCCACTTGCAGCGCCGCCGCCTCGGGGTGCGCCGCAGCCAAACCGCGCAGCGCCCGCTCGGCCGCGGCGAACAAGCGAACGCGGCGCAGGCGGTCGGTTTCCGCCAGCGCCAGCGCGTAGGTGGTTCGCGCTTCTTCGAGAACGGCCTCGGTGGCGTCCGCCGCCAGGGCGGTGTGCGTGGCCAACAGAGCCAAGGCGACCGCAGCGCCCGTTGCGAGCTTCGCTCGGCCGGCGACGGGTTGCCTGCGCCCTTGCCGAGCCAGCAGCCTGAGCTCCGCCACCGCGGCTGCCGGCAGCGGTTCGGCAGCCGCGGCGGGGTCGAAGGCGCGGGTCTCGAGCCGCTCCAGCGCGGCGCCGAAGGCCGCGGAATCCAGGTCGGCCAGCTCGCGGAAACGCCGCGCCGCGGCTGCTACCAGCGGTGCCGCCTCCCGGGCTGGCGCCGCGCTGTCGAGAGCGCGTTGCAGGGCCCGCCCCGCCCGTCGCAGCTCCCTGCCGTGCTGCCGCCGCCCAGCGCCCCGACGCATCAGCAGGGCGATGGCGAGGGCCCCGCAGGGCAGCAGATATAGGGGCAGCAGCAGGGCGCTGCCGCCCAGCCGCGATGGCGTCGCCAGCGTCTCGCCAGGCGCGCTCAAGGCCATGTCGGCGCCGAGCAGCGTGGCGAGGCCGCTAGGGGCGTCTCCCCCGTCGCTGGCGGTTGCCGCCGGCGCCGCAACCACCGCCTCGGCGCCCACTAGCTGCCCGGCGCCCACCGACAGCGCGATGGGCTGGCTGGCGACGCTGCGGTAGGCGCCAGCCACCGGGTCGAAGTAGGCGAAGGAGAGCGGTGGCACCTCCCGAACCTCCGCGCTCTTGACGCGCACCGTCACTACGAAGCGCTTGCTGCCCGTCGCTTCGTCCAGCTCCCCCGCAGGGCTGCCCTCGAGGATGCCGAACAGCGCCGCAGGCAGTGCGCCGGGGCCGTCGAGGGGCGGCAGGCCGACGCCGGTGAGCGGGTCGTCGCCGCGCAGCAGCACCGTCAGCTCCACGGGATCGCCCACCGCCACCACGGTGCGGCTGGCCTGCACGTCGATGGCGAACCCGGTGCCGATGGCGTTGACGAAGTTGGCCGGCCGGCCCGCCTTCGGCAGCGGGCGCACCACAAGCCGCCGAGGCTTGCCTTCGGCGCCGAACAGCTCGTAGCGGGGGCGCCTGAAACCCCACAGATCGCGGCTGTTCCCGGCCTGCAGCCGGGCCAGCACGCGCACGGGATCCACGTCCACCGTTCCAGGGCGGTGCAGCGTCACCCGCGCTGGAAATCGAAAGCGCGTATAGGCGCGTCCGCCCTCGCGCACCTGCGACCGCGACAGCGGCAGCACCACCTCGCCGGCGCCTGCCGCGAAGCGCATGGACTGCGCGCTGGCAGCGCCCGGCGCCTGCACCTCGGCGCCGTCGACGCTGAACAGCGGCACCGCGAATTCGTGGCTCTCCACTTCCCGGTTCAGCAGCCACTCCACCGCCACGTCGAAGGTCTCGCCCACCCACAGCGCCCGCTCCGGCAGCTCCATGCGCACGATCATGTCCGTGGTGGCCGGCAGAGCCGCGACCTCGAAGGCAGCCCCTTGGGTGGTCGCGTCGACGCCGTCCTGCACCAGCCGCAGCGGCGGCACCGTGTAGCGGCCTTCGGCCCCGGCGACCACGCGCCATTGGTAGTTGAAGGTCACCTGCTTCCACTCGGAGCGTCGGCCGTTGATGATCTGGATGTGCGAGGAGACGCTTGGACTCATGCCCAGGAAAGTGACCTCGCAGCCGGCGATGGCAAGCGTCGGCGGCGCCGGCGCCGGCTGCTCGGCGAAGCCTTCGGCCTTCAGCGTCAGCGTGAAGGGCATGTTCGCGTAGAAGGCGTCCGAAGAAGCCGACAGCGAGGCGGTGGCCGCGGCTGCTGCCGGCGCGGCCAGCGCCAGCGCCGTAGCCGCGCCCAAAAGCCGCCGGTGCTTCACCAGTCCTTCTCCACGGGATCCCGCTCGCTGGCGCCGGCGCGCCGGCGCTGGCGCTCGGCCTCGCGATCGCGAATGGCCTGCAGGCGCCTGCGGGCCTGGCGTTGGGACATCGCCTCGCTGGCGGCGTCCGCTTGCGGCGGCACCGCGTCGTCGTTGCCGTCGTCGCCTCCCCGGCCCTGGTTCTGCTGGTGCTGGCCGCCGTCGGGCGGCGCCAGCGCCAGCAGCGCGGCATCCAGGTGGTCCAACGCGGCTTGTTGATCGTCAAGGGCGGGTTCCAGTTCGGGAGACATCGCGCCGGCCCGAGCTGCCGCCTCGGCGAGCACGGCCTGGGCGCTGGCCATCCGGCCCGTGGCCTGGCGGAGCTCGGCGGCAGCGGTGGCGAAGCGTTCAGCGGCGTCGGAGTCGCTGGCTTCGCCCCCGGGGGGGACAGCCGCCGCCGCGGCAGCCGTCTCCCTTGCGGCATCCGCCTGTTGCGCCAGCGCCGTTGCCAGCGCGTCGCCTAGCTGCTGGTGCTGGCCTTGGCGCTCGGCCACCGGGGCCAGTTGCGACACCACCGCAGCGCTGGCGTCGGTACTGGCCTCGAACTGCACGGTGGCCGTCTGGTCGTGGGTGTCCGCCTGCTCCTGGCGCAGCGCCTGCAAGTGTTCGACCACGGAGAAGTACAGCCGGCGCAGGGCGTCGATGGCTTGCAGCGCGTCGTCTGCGGCCGCACGGGCAGCTTCGGGCGGAGGCCCGCCTTCGGCAACGGCGGCCAAGTGGCCGGCGAGCGTGGAGAGGCCGGTCAAGGCGCGAACCCGCAGCGCTTCCGCCTGTTCGCGCCGTTCCTCCGCCGCCTTGGCCGCGGTCTCGTCCGGCTCGCCAGCGCCGTCTTCGCCGGCAGCGACGGCCGCTGGCTGCTCCCCCAGCAAGCCCTCGAGACGCCCCAGACGGCGCTGGTTGGCGCTGGTTTGGGCGAACAGCGCCTCGGCCCGTTCGGCCGGGGCCAAGGCGCCGGCGGCCGACATGGAGGACGCGCCCCCTTCGCCACCCGGGGCCAAGAGGTCCTCGATCCGCCGTTGTCCGGCGTAGGCCAGCTCGATGAGCCCCTTGGCATCGGCGAACAGCTCGATGGCCTCGCCCAGGCCGGCGGCGGCCCGTTCCTGTTCCGGCAACGCCGCGGCAGCGCTGTCGTTGCCGAGCGCGTCGATGGCGGCGCGCATGGCCGCCAAGGCGTCTTCGAGAAACGGCGTGGCTTCGGCGATGGCGCGCGCCATGCGGTCCTCGCCCGGTGCCGAGTCGGCCGGCGCGGCGTCGGCTTGCGCGGTCACGGCGTCGAACTGGCCGAGCACGCCGCCGGTGCGGGCGCCGACGACCTCCTGGCGCTCTCGCAGATGCGTCCTCGTCAACCAAGGCGGCCGCTGGGCGGCCGTTCGCGGTTCGTCTGGAGCTGGCTGGCCGTCCGCCGGCGGGTCCGTCTCGAAAGCGGCGCGGAGGGCCGTGTGCGCCGCCAGTTCGAGTTCGTCGCGCAGCACGGCTTGCAGCACGGCGAGGGGATCCAGCAACTGCTCCCGGGCCCGCTTGAGCTCCCCCAGGGCGGCGTCCGCCCGCCGATGGGCGCGTTCGCCTTCCAGCCGGCGCAGCCGCCGCCGGGCATCGCCGAGGGACTGTCGCGCCCGTTCGAGGAAGTCGGTCAGCGCGGCCAGCCGATAGGCGCGGCCCTGCTGCTCCGGGGTGCGTTCTTCGGCCGGCAGCTGCTCGATGAACAGCCGCTCTTCGGTGGCGAGGTCCACGCAGTCGCCGAGCTCGGCGAGCAGCGTGCGCTCGCGGCTGGCGAGGCCCTCGAATTCGCTCTTGAAGCCGAGTGGTTCGGTTTCCGCACCGGCGGCGCCGATGTCGGCGAGCAGTCCCCGCAGCTGGTCGCGCAGGTTGCGCTGATCGTCGATCAGCCGATCGAGGCGCGCTTCGAGGCGGGCGCCGGCGTTGAGCTGGTCCGCGAGTTGCAGGATGCGGCGCGACACCAGCTCCAGATTGATGCGGGCGTCTTCGTCCTCCGGCGGCGCCAGCCGCACCGCATCGCCGAACCACGCAGCGCTTTGCCGCAGCGTCTCTATGGCCTCCGCCGGCGGCGTCTCGGCGTCCACGCCCTGCGCGAGCGCGTAGCCGAGGTTGAAGGCGGCGCGGTAGCGCAGCAGCGGATCCGGTCCGGCATCGTCCCGAGCGGCAAGGAAGGCGTCGGCGGCAGCCGCATGGTCCTCGGCCGCGAGTTCGGCGAGGCCGCGGTTGTAGCGGGCCCGAGGCGGTAGGGACTCGTCGGCCGGGGCGGACGTGGCTGCCTCCCGCTCGGCTGGCGCGGGCGTCGACGCCGGGTCCGTGGGCGGCGCATCGCCGGCCTGCGTCGCCGTGGCGGCCAGCAGCGCCAACAGCGCTGGAACCAAAGCCACATCGACCCCTTTCACGGCGCCGGCCGCAGCCGCGGCGCCCCCGCCCAGACGGCCGCCGCCAAACAGGCCAGCGCCCCCAGCACCAAGTGGAAGTAGTACTCGGTGGGCGCCCGGCGGCGCACGCTGGTCTCCGCCGCCGCCACCAGCGGCTCGATGTGCGCCTCGGCGATGGCGTCCAGGTCGATGGCGGAGGTGCCCGCCGGCACATACACGCCTTGGGTGAGCAGCGCGATCTCACGCAGCAGTTCGCCGTCTAGGCGGGACCGCACCACGGCGCCGTCGCCATCCACCAGCACGCGTCGGGCGCCGGTGGTCGGATCCGTCACCGTCACTTCGCTGCCGTCTTCGCTGCCGAAACCGATGGCGACGATGCGGGCGCCGGCGGCGACGGCCTCTCTGGCCGCGTCCAAGGGAAAGGAGTCGTGGTCCTCGCCGTCGGTGATCAGCAGCATCAGCCGCGAGACCCCGCGGTTCGGGCCGAAGGCGGCGACCGCCTTGCGGATGGCGTCGCCCAGCCGGGTGCCGCCGCGCCCGACGGCGTTGGCATCGGCCGTGCGCAGCACTAGGTTGAAGAAGCCGTAGTCCGTGGTGAGCGGACACATCACCGCAGCGCGTCCGGCGAAGGCCACCAGCCCGACCCGGTGGCTGCGCACCCGGGCCACGAACTCGGCGATGTCCGCCTTGGCGCGGGCGAGGCGGTTCGGCGCCGCATCCTCCGCCAGCATGCTGCGGGAGACGTCCAGCACCACCAGAATGTCCGCGCCAGCCTTGCGGGGCACCGCCTCGGTGCCGCCGGGCGTCTGCGGCCGCATCAGCGCCGCGATGCCGAACAGCAGCATGCCGAGCACCAGCGCCAGCTTGGCCACCCGCCGCGGCGTCGAGGCCCCCCGCGCCAGCCGCGCCTGCATCGGCGGCGCCACGAACCGCCCCAGCGCGCCGCGGCCGCGGAATTCGAAGAAGGCCAGCGCCGCTACCAGCGCCAGCGCCGGCCACACGCCGTGGATCCACGCCGGATCGGCGAACGCCGCATTGCCCATCACGGCACCCGGGCGAACATGGCGCCGCGGCCCAGCCAACCAATGGCGGAGAGCAGCAGCGCCGCCAGCAGCGGTGCCGAGTAGACCTCGTCGTACTGGCGGGTGCGGTCCTCGGCGATGCGGGTGCGTTCCAAGCGGTCGATCTCGGCGTACACGTCCACCAGGGCTTCGGCGTTGTCGGCGCGAAAGTACCGTCCGCCGGTGCGCTCGGCCACGTCGCGCAGCGTCTCTTCGTCGATTTCCACCGCCACTGCCCGCAGCGTCGTGCCTCGGCGCCCGTTCGGCACCCGCATGTGGGCGATGCCGGTGCTGCCAGCGCCGATGGTGTACACCTTCACGTTCTGCGAACGCGCCAGTTCGGCAGCCGCGGCCGGCGTCTCGACGCCGGCGTTGTTCACGCCGTCGGTGAGCAGCAGCGCGATGCGGGACTCGGCCGGGGACTCGCGCAGCCGTTCCACGGCCAGGCCCAGGGCATCGCCGATGGCGGTGAAGTTTTCCTCCCGCAGAGTGGTGATCTCGAGGTTGCGGGCCACGGCCACGAGGTTTTCGTGGTCCAGCGTCAGCGGCGCCGCGGTGTCGGCGTAGCCGGCGAAGCTGACCAGGCCAATGGCGTCGTCCGGGCGCCCGGGCAGCTCGCCGCCGCCGAGCACGAAACGCTCGAACACGTCCTGCACGGCCTGCAGGCGGGTGCGCTCGCGATTCGGCGTCGACAGATCGAGGGCGCTCATCGAGCCGGAGGTGTCCACCACCATCATGATGGCGATGCCCTCGCGCTGGATCTGGCTGGACCGCTCGCCGATTCGCGGGCCGGCCAGCGCCAGAACCAGGGCGACGAGGGCCAGCGCCAGCAGCGCGTCCGGCACCCAGGCGAACCGTGCCCGCCAGCTGCCGACGGTGGCGGGGAGCAGCGCCAGGGAGGAGAACAGCACCCGCCCCGGGGCGCGGCGGGCCAGCAGGAAGAGCGGCACCGCCAGCGCCGCCAACAGCAGCAGCAGGGGTTCTCGAAACTCGAGCGCGCCCACGGATCAGACGACTCCCACTGCTTCGGGAGGCGCCGGCGGTCTCGCCGGCGCGGCCTCCCGTGGCGCTCGGGTCTCTTCCAGGAAGCGCCGCGCCACCGCCAAGGCGTCCTCGGATTCGCCGGCCGCCGGGCTGTAGCGGGCGAACTTCACGCGGTCGCAGCGTTCGAGGAACGCGGAGAGCAGCTGCCGATGGGGCGGCGACAGCTCCGCGGAGCGGCCGGCCTCGGCAAGAAACTCCTCGGTGGTGCGTTCCGGCGCCCGCAGCCCGAAGCGCGCCTCGATGTAGCGCCGCACGATGTCCGACAGTTCGACGTACCAGGCGTCTACGCCGGCGGCGTCCGGCAGCCCTTGCCGCCGCAGCCGGTCCAGGCGAGCGGCGGCTCGGTCGAAGGCCGTCTCCCGGGCCCGCGCCTCTGCCCGCCGCAGCCAGGCGAACAACCCGCCGCCGAGAGCGGCTGCGGCGGCCAAGGCGCCGGCCAGCCAAGGCCAGTGGCGTTGCAGCCAGGGGCCCTGCAGCGCCGGCAGGGCCGGGCGGGCGGGCCGCAGCTGGTCGCCGACGGCCCCCTCGGGCAGCACCGAAGCGACCTCGAAGCCCAGCTCGTCGGTCAGCAGTTCCCGAGCGCGGCGGTCGGCGGCGGGGTCGCGTTCGTCCACGAACTCCACCCGCAGCCTCGGGATGCGCTGCCGGCCGCTCATCGGCGACTGCAAGGTGTAGTGCTGGGAGAAGCGCATGCCGCCGTCGGCGGCAGCCTCCTCCCGAGGCGCGTAGTCGACGATGGCGAACCGGCCGAGCGCGTCGCCGAAGGCCGGCATGTCCACGACGACGCCGGCGTCGGCTTGCACGATCAGCGACAGCCGCAGCGCGTCTCCCAGCCGCGGCGCCGCCGGCCGCAGCGTCACCGTGGCGGCGACGGGCCCGGCCTCGGTTGTCGCGGTCAGCGGCTCGCTGGCGTCGGCGGTCTCGGCCGGCGCAGCATCCGTGGACTTGGGCTCCGGCGCGCAGCCGGCTGCCAGCGCGAACGCCGCAGCCAGGACGCCGGCGGACGCCGCGAGCCTCGCTGGCGCAGGGCGGAGGTCCATCAACGGCGGCTCCGTCGTTCGCGCATGCGGAAGAAACGCAGCAGCGGTTCCACGGTGGACTGCGCCGCGTCGATGGTGACGAGGTCTATGCCCACGGTACGCAGCGAACGCTCCAGCGCCGCGGCGCGGCGCTCGGCGGCCTCGCGCATGGCGGCCCGAAAGGCTGGCGCGCTGGTGTCCACCAGCCGCCGAGCACCCGTTTCGGCGTCTTCCAGCGTCACCAGGCCGCCGGCCTCGACCTGGCTTTCCCGTTGATCCGTCACCCGCACGGCCACGCAGTCGTGCTTGCGATTGGCGCTGGTGAGGGCGTCGAGATAGCCGTCGTCCTGGAAGTCGGAGATCAGGAACAGAATGGCCCGCCGGGGCAGCACGCGGCGGCAGAATTCCAGCGCCGCGGCGATGTTGGTGCCGCGGCCGGCAGGGGGCCTTCGGCGCTTGGCCAAGGCGGCCAGCCGCGCCAGGGCGCGGCGCGGCAGCGTCGCCAGCGGCGGGTGGCGGCGGGCGGGCCCGCTTGGATCGTCTCGGCCCCTGGCGAGCACTTCGCGCACCACGCGCAGCGCGTGCTTCTGGCCCTTGCGCGGCGGTATGTACTCGTCGACCGTGTGCTGGAACAGTACCAGGCCTACTTTGTCGTCGTTGTAGATGGCGGAGAATGCCAGCAGCGCCGAGAGTTCCACCGCCGCCTCGCGCTTGGAGCGGTGGCTGGAGCCGAAGTCCTGGGAGGCGCTCACGTCCACCAGCAGCATCACCGTGAGCTGCCGCTCCTCGACGTAGCGCTTCACGTAGGGGCTGCCGACCCGGGCCGTGACGTTCCAGTCGATGGCGCGCACGTCGTCGCCGGGAACGTAGGGCCGCACTTCGTCGAACTCCACGCCGCGGCCCTTGAACACCGAAACGTAGGCGCCGGCCAGCACGTCGGCCACCTGCCGGCCGGTGGTGAGCTGGATGCGGCGGACCTGGCGGACGATGTCGGCGGGCAGCATCGGCCGCTACTCGCCGCGGTTGTCAGGGCACCTCGACATGGGCCAGCACCGCCGCCGCCAGGTCGTCTGCGCCCTGCCCTTCCGCCTCGGCCTCGAAGGTGGGCACGATGCGGTGGCGCAGCACGTCCGGGGCGATGCTCTTCACGTCGTGCGGGCTGGCGTAGTCGCGCCCCGCCAGCAGCGCGTGCGTCTTGGCCAGCTGCACCAGCGCCAGCGAAGCGCGCACCGAGGCGCCGTATTCGACGAGGCCGGCAAGGTTCGACAGCCCGGCCGCGGCGGGGTCCCGGGTCGCCGCCACGATGTCCACGGCGTAGCGCTTCACCTTGTCGTCCACGAACACCTGCCGGACCACCTTGCGCGCCTCCAGAATGGCGGTGCCGGTCGTCACCGCCGAAGCCAGCGGGGCCGCGCCGGCGCCGGCCATGCGGTCGATCACGCGCACCTCGTCGTCCTTGCTGAGATAGCCGACGCGCAGCTTCATCATGAAGCGATCCAGCTGCGCTTCCGGCAGCGGATAGGTGCCTTCCTGCTCGATGGGGTTCTGCGTCGCCAGCACCAGGAACGGATCGTCCAGCGCGAAGGTCTCCTCGCCGAGGGTCACCTGCCGCTCCTGCATGGCTTCGAGCAGCGCCGCCTGCACCTTGGCCGGGGCGCGGTTGATCTCATCGGCAAGCACCAGGTTGCCGAACACCGGGCCCTTGCGGACGGAATAGGTGCCCTCCCGGGGGTTGAATATCTGCGTGCCGGTAACGTCCCCCGGCAGCATGTCCGGCGTGAACTGGATGCGCGAGAAGCGGCAGTCCACGGTGGCTGCCAGGGTACCGACGGCGAGGGTCTTGGCGAGGCCTGGCACGCCCTCCAGCAGCACATGGCCGTCCGCCAGCAGCGCCAGCAGCAGCCGATGCACCAGCTCGTCCTGGCCGACCAGCACCTTGGCCACCTCCGCCCGCACGGCGTCGAAGCGCTCCTTGATCTCCTCGGCGCTCAGAGTGCGCCCGGCGGCTGGTGGTTCGGCTGTCTCCGCCATCGCTTGGTTCTGCCCTTGCTCTTGCGTTCCGCGCTTGCGTGCGGCGGCGATTCTACGTCATGGCCTGGCGCTGGCCCCGGATGGAGCTAGTACCAAAGCCGCATTGGAGTGATGGTCCAGATCGGCACCCGTGCCGCCAGCCCATCCGTCATCGCAATCGGGTTGGCCCACTAGCGGTCCGTTTGCGAATTGACGTGGCAAATGGCAAACCGCCCCGGCGTCGCTTCGGCATGTCCAGGACGAGGATGTACCGCCCCGCAGCACGACGTGCGCTTGTTTCCTGCGACGGGGCTGGCGCCGTCGAGACGCATATTGATTCGGAAGCGGTACACTAACGCAGGATGAGGAACGCGCGGCGGCCGTCGCGCTCCACCAAGAGGCCGGCCACTCCGGCGTCGCCAACGGCGGCGCGCAGCGCGTCGGCGCTGGCCACCGAGCGCTGGTTGACGCGCAGCACGATGTCGCCGGCGCGCAGGCCGGCCCGCTCGCCCGGGCTGCCGGCGGCAACCGAGGCCACTTCCACGCCTTGGCCGTGGCGTCGGTGGCGCCGCGGCAGCTCCCGCCACTCGATGCCGGCCAGGATCCTGGTCGCCGCCGGCCCCTCGCCGCCGCCGTCCGCGCCGTCGATGGTGGCCGTCAGGGTGCGTTCGTCGCCGTCGCGCACGATGCCGAGCGCCACCTCTTTGCCGATTGGCGCGAGGCCCACTCGGGCGCGCAGATCCCGGGCGTCCACCACCGCCTTGCCGTCGAGGTTCACGATGGCATCGCCAGGTTCGAGGCCGGCTTCTTCGGCGGCGCTGCCGGGCATCACCTCGCTGACCACGACGCCGGTGACGGTTTCGAGGCCAAGCGCCTGCGCTTCCTCCGCGCCCAGGTTGGCGATCAGCACGCCTAGCTGGCCGCGCCTGGCCTCGCCGTACTCGAGCAGCTGCCCCGCCACCACCTTGACGATGTTGCTCGCCACCGCGAACCCCAGCCCGGCGCTGACGCCGGAGGGGGTGTGGATGACGCTGTTGACGCCGACCACCTTGCCTTCCACGTTCACCAGCGGGCCGCCGGAGTTGCCGCGGTTGATGGCGGCGTCGGTCTGGATGAAGTCCTCGTAGCCGTCGCGGATGAAGCCGCCGCGGCCCAAGGCGCTGACGATGCCGGAGGTCACGGTGTAGTCGTAGCCGAAGGGATTGCCGATGGCGATCACGAAGTCCCCCACCGCCAGCGCGTCCGAGTCGCCGAGGGGCACGGCCGTCAGGTCCTCGGCGTCGATGCGGAGCAGCGCGATGTCCGTCTCGCGGTCGCTGCCGACGACTTCCGCGGCGAACTGCCGGCGGTCCTGCAGGATCACGGTGATCTCGTCGGCGTCGTCCACCACATGGTGGTTGGTGACGATGTGCCCCTCGTCCGCGTCGATTACGAAGCCAGCGCCGAAGCCGCACACGCGCCGATCCGGAAAGTAGCGCCGGAAGTCCTCGTCGTTGAAGAATGGGTGCCGGCGCTGGCGCTGGCAGGTGATCTGGATGTTCACCACCGCCGGCGAGACCTCCTTCACCACCGGCGCCAGCGTTAGCTGGCCCTCGTGGGCCGTCGCGGCGGCAGCCGCCAGCATGGCAAGGGCGGCAACGAACTGGCCGGCGTACGCAACGGCCCTGTGGCGGCGAACCAGGCGAGGCGGGCAGGAATGGCGAGGGCGAGAGAGCGCAGCGGCCTGGGTCACGGGTGTTCTCCTTGCAGTGTCGCGGCGGCGGCCGATCCGACCATCGCGTCATGTGGCGGCAGGGCCGCCGTGCGCCCTTTGATGGCGGCGCGGGGCTGGAAGTTCAACTCCCCCGCGACAAGCGGCGACGGCCGCCGACCAGGCGACTAGACTCGCCCTCCAAGGTCCGACACGAAGGGGCAACCCATGCGGCGCATCGCCGAGCACCACGCGGAACACTACCGCGAACACGGCTACGCCATCGTCGAGCACTTCCTGACCGCCAGCGAACTGGCCGGCGCGTTGGAAGAGTGGCGGCAGATCCTGCCCGGCTGGGTGGAGTTCTGCCAGGACCCTTCCGCGCCGAAGCCGGAGCAGACGCTGCCGCCGGGCACTCGGCCGCTGAAACAGACGGACTACCGCTTCCCCTACCCTGGCGGCCGTCTCAATGCCATCACCACGCATCCGGACCTCGTCGCCTTCGCTAGGCGCTTCGCCGGCGGCAGCGAGATGTACTGCGAGCAGTCGCACTTGAGCTTCAAGTGCAAGGGGCACTTCGCCGACCAGGACCAGGTCATGCACTGCGACTACGGCAACCACACGCTGGCCTACCCGCCCGAGGATCCGGCGTACTGGCAAACCGCCTACCTCCTCTACTACACGGACGTCACGGCGGAGCGCGCGCCAACGGCCGTCTGCTCCCGACGCCACTACCCGGAGCGCATCCTGTGGCCGGCCTACTACACGCGGGAGAAGCGCCCGGCCCTCTACGACAACGAAGTCGAGGTGGTGGTGCCGGCCGGGTCGCTGTTCATCTACAGCATGCGCACCTTCCATCGCGGCACGCCCTTCCGCGCCAACGCCGGGCGGCTGGCGCAGTTCGTCACCTACGCGCCGGCGGCCTGGAAGTGGCTCGGCATCGTCGGCTGGTCGGCGCAGGCCATCAAGCCGGAGTTCCGCGCCTGGGTGGAGCAGGCGACGCCGGCCGAACGGGAGCTGTTCGGCTTTCCGCCGCCCGGCCACCCCTACTGGACCGAAGAGACGCTGGCGGGAGTGGGCGCCCGCTATCCCGGCATGGACATGACCGTGTATGTTCCGGGGAACTTAAGCGATGACGTTGGACAACGCGGTGTCGTGGATGCGCGGTGAAGCCGTGAACCGGCCGTTCCCATCGGAGCGCCAGCCGCCGCCGCGCTTCGCCGGCCGCAGGCAGGGAGAGCACTGCGGGCCGAACGGATTCCCCCCGCGCACCCCGCGGCCTGCGCCTGAAGAACGGCGCATGTCCCGATGAACGCCTCCTCGTTCGGCACGGCGCGGGACGCGCCGCCCTACTTCGCCGGCCGACGCAAGGAACTCGAAGCGCTGCGCGATCGGCACCGCTACATCCGCAAGACGAGCGATCCGCGAGGCGGCATGGTGCTCATCGACGGAGTCCAGGGCGTCGGCAAGACTCAGCTCCTGGCGCAGTTCGCGGCGGCGGCAACCGAGGACGACCATCGTACGGCAGTGCTGAATGTGCCGGTCGGCGACTTGGCGAACGGGCTGGCATTCTTCGCCGCCATCGTCGAAGCCCTCGGCGGCAGCGACCGCATGGCCAAGCAGATCGCCGATGCCGCCGGCGGGGTGACAAGCGCGAAGGTCGCTGGCGTGGGAATCGCTGCGCAACGGCCTTCCCCTTTGGGCTTGTCCGTCAACGCAATGCTCGTTCGGTCGAAGCGCGGCGGACTGTGGCGAGGCCGGACCCTGATCGTGGCCGTAGATGAAATTCAAGCGATCGGAGTCGAAGGGCGACGCACCCTCCTGGCCCTTCACCAGGGGCTGCACGAATGTCCCATCATGTTGATCGGCGCCGGCTTGCAGCACGCCGCCATGCGTCTGGCCGCCGCCATGCCGGCAGCGGACGGCACAACGGACACGAGCGGAATCTCGCGCTTCGGCGAGAGGCTGACGCTCGGCCCCTTGGACCAAGACGACGCTCTGGCGGCAATCGTCCGCGGGCTGGATGCGCTGGGGCTGGACATCGACGAGAACCACGCCATGCGTCTGGCCGCTGCGTCCATGGGATTTCCACAACACATCCACTGCTACTTGCGCGGCGCTGTCGAAGCGGCGACGCGGCACGGCGATCTCCGGACGGATGCCGCCGTGTCCGCGGCATTGGCCCATGGCCACGCGCAACGGATTCGCTACTACGACGAGCGCCTCGACAGCATGGAGCGGCCAGCGTTGATGTTGACGCTGGCCAAGCACATGCGTGACCGGGGCGAGAAAGTCCTGTTCTGGGACGACGCGACGACCGCGCTTGCGGTGCCTCATGCGGGCGACGTGCTCAGCGACGCCGTCGCCAAAGGCGTGCTCACCACGGACCAATACCACCGAGTATCCTTCGGCATACCGTCGTTCCACGACTACATGGCTGCGGAAGCGGCGCGCCATCGGCCGAAGACGTCGAGCAACGCCGGTGTCGTGGATGCAAGGTGAAGCCGTCGACCGGCCGTTTCCCTCGGAGCGCCAGCCGCCGCCGCACTTCGCCGGCCGCAAGCAGGAACTGGCGAAGCTCCGGGAGCTCCACGACGGCGTCTGCCGCGATGGGCTGCCCTTGGGCGGCATAGTGCTCGTGGACGGCGTCCAAGGCGTCGGCAAGACGCAGCTGATAGATCGCTTCGCTTCGACCGTCGGCGGTTCGGTGCTGAACCTGACTACCGGCGACTTGGACCAGGAGCCCGAGCAGCTGGTCGCCCTGATGCTCGCCTTCGCCGGCGCGAGCGATGCCGAGGCCAGGAAGGCCACGGACCTCGACGCCAAGATCACCAGCTTGAAGTCCGGCATGTTCGGCGTGCAAGGCGAACGGCCCCGGGTCCGGCAGCCGCTCAACGCAATGCTGCTGCGAACCAGGCGGCAACAGGCATGGCGCGGACGCTCGCTGCTGGTGACGGTGGACGAAGTCCAGACGATCACGGCCGCGGAGCGGCGAACGCTGCGCGTTCTGCACGAGGGGCGGCACGGCTGCCCGATCATGGTGCTGTGCGCGGGCTTGCAGCACTCGGCGGCCGTGCTCGCCGCCGCGCTCGACGACGACGGCGTACCGGATCGCAGCGCCATCTCCCGGTTTTGCCGCCCACTTCACCCTAGGGCCGCTGGCCCGCAGCGAGACGGTGGACGCGATCGTCATCGGGGCGGAGCACTTCGGCATCGACTTGAGCGCCGGGCAGGCAAGCACCCTGGCGGCGCGCTCCATGGACTTTCCCCAGCACGTCCACGGCTACCTGGAGGGCGTGGTCGAGACCATGCGAGGCAGAACCGGCGCGGCGACGGACGAAGACGTCGAAGCGGCCCTGCGCCACGGCGACCGGGCGCGGATCGCGTACTACGACAGTCGCTTGTTCGGCGTGCCGGACGCCGATGTGCTGCCGGCGCTGGCGGACGCCATGGGCGAAGACGAGCGGCAACTCTCGTGGAAGGACGCGCTGCGGCTTTCCATGCGCCACGGCGCTGGCGCCCCGGAATCCACGTTGCGGGACGCCGTCGAGAGAGGCGTGCTCACGGTCGACAAGTACCGACGCCTGTCGTTCGGCATTCCGTCGTTCCACAGCTACATGCGTGCCGAGCATCGACGCCTGGCCAGCGGCGCCGGGAAGTGAGGGCTGCGACACGCGGGACGCACACGCCGGGCAGGCGGAGTCAGTGCGCCTCGTCCCAGTTGTCGCCCGCCCCCACGTCCACCACCAGCTCCACCGCCAGCTCCGCTGCGCCCTGCATCCGCCGGCGGATCTCCACGGCCACCGCCGGCACGTCTTCGGCGGCCGCTTCCAGCACCAGCTCGTCGTGGACCTGCAGCACCATCGCCACGTCCATCGACGTGCGGCTGGCGAACTCGTCCACGGCCAGCATGGCGCGTTTGATGATGTCCGCCGCGGTGCCCTGCATGGGCGCGTTGATGGCGGCGCGTTCGGCAGCCTGGCGGCGGGTGCCGCTTCTGGCGGCTATCTCCGGCAGGTACAGCCGTCGCCCGAACGCCGTCTCGACGAAGCCCTGGGCGCGGGCGCCGGTCCGCACCCGTTCCATGTACTCGCGCACGCCCGGATATCGGGCGAAGTAGCGCTCCATGTAGCGCCGGGCCACATGGCGGCTGACGCCGATCTGCTTGGCCAGCCCGAATGCGGACATGCCGTAGATCAACCCGAAGTTGATGGCCTTGGCGCTGCGGCGCTGCTCGTCGGACACCTCGTCGGGGCCGACCTCGAACACGTCGGCGGCGGTGGCGCGGTGGATGTCGTCGCCGGCGGCGAAGGCGCGCAGCAGTCCGGCATCCTCGGAGAGGTGGGCCATGATGCGCAGTTCGATCTGCGAGTAGTCGGCGGCGACGATCTTCTTGCCGGGCGGCGCTACGAACGCCTGCCTGATGCGCCGCCCCTCCGGCGTGCGGATGGGGATGTTCTGCAAGTTCGGGTCCGCCGAGGAGAGCCGCCCGGTGGCCGCCACCGCTTGGTTGTAGGAGGTGTGGATGCGGCCGGTGCGGGGGTCGATCTGCGTCGGCAGCGCATCCGCATAGGTCGACTTCAGCTTCGACAGCGAGCGGTGTTCCAGGATCAGGCGCGGCAGCCCGTGGCCGCGGTCCGCCAGCTCCAGCAATACCGATTCCTCGGTGGAACGCTGCCCCTTCTGCGTCTTCTTCAACACCGGCAGGCCAAGTTCGTCGTACAGGATCTCCTGCAGCTGCTTGGTGGACCCCAGGTTGAACTCGTGCCCGGCGGCGGCGGCGATGTCCACGGCAAGCGACGCCAGGCGCTCGCCGAGCTCGGCGCTGTGCGCCTTGAGCAGGGTCCGATCCACCAGCGCGCCCCGGCACTCCATGCGCGAGAGCACGCCAAGCAGCGGCCGATCGATGTCGTCGTACACCGCGGCCGGCGCGCCGGCGGCGTCGAGCTTCGGGCGCAGCACGGCGCAGAGGCGGCTGGCGATGTCCGCGCACTGGCCGGCGTGCTGGGCCATGTCTTCCACCGCCAGCGCATTGGCCGGCAGCTGCTTGCTGCCCTTGCCGGCGATCGCCGCGAAGTCCGGCGCCTGGACGCCGAGGTACTTGGCGGCGACGTCGTCCAGCTGGTGGCGGCGCGCGCCCACGCTGTCCAGAACGTAGGACTGCAACATGGTGTCGTGGGCCAGGCCAGCGAGGTCGATGCCGTGCCGCCAGAACAAGTTGCGGATGGTCTTCAGATCCTGGCCGGTCTTGGCCACCTCGGGGCACTCCAGCACCGGTTTGGCGATGGCGAGGAAATCGCTCCACGGCAGCTGCGGCGGTGCGCCCACGTAGTCGTGGCCGACGGGGACGTAGGCCGCCTCGCCGGGCGACACCGCGAGGGCGACCCCCACCACCTCCGCGGCCATGAAGCGGCTGCCGACGGTCTCCAGCCGCAGCGTCAGCTGCTTGGCTTCGGTTGCCAGGCGGAGCTCGGCGCGGAGCGCTTCGGCAGTGGCGACGATGTGCACCTCGCAGCTCGTTGCCGCTAGGCTTTCCGTCGCCTCGCCGCCGCCGAGTTCGTCGAGCCAGGGCTTGAACTCGTAGCGCTCGAAGTAGGTGCGCAGGGCGTCGGTGTCGGCCGGCGCCGGCGCGAGGTCCGCAAGGCCGACCGGCAGCGCCAGGTCGCAGCGGATGGTCGTCAGCCGCCGCGACAGCGGCAGTTGATCGAGGCTGGCGCGCAGGTTCTCGCCGACCTTGCCCTTCACCTCGTGGGCATGGGCCATCACCGCATCGAGGGAGCCGTACTGGGCGAGCCACTTGGCGGCGGTCTTCGGCCCCACCTTGGGCACGCCGGGGATGTTGTCCGTGGCGTCGCCCATGAGCGCGAGATAGTCGACGATCAACGCCGGCGGCACGCCGAACTTCGCCTGCACGCCGGTTTCGTCCAGCGTGGTATCGGTCATGGTGTTGACCAGGGTGACGTGCGCCGAGACCAGCTGCGCCAGGTCCTTGTCGCTGGTGGAGATGATGGTGCGCCGCCGGGCCGCGGCGGCCGCCGCGGCCAGCGTGCCGATCACGTCGTCCGCCTCCACCTCCGGCACGGTGACAAGCGGCATCCCCATGGCCCGCACGATGTCGAAGATGGGCTCGATCTGCACCCTCAGATCGTCCGCCATGGGCGGCCGGTTGGCCTTGTACTCAGCGTAGAGGGCGCTGCGGAAGGTCGGCCCCGGGGCGTCGAAGACCACCGCCACCGGGCTGCCGGCGAAGTCCGCCTGGAGCTTCTTGAGCATGCCGACGACGCCGCGAATGGCACCGGTGGGAAAGCCGCCCACGGTGCGCAGATCCGGCAGCGCGTGGAAGGCCCGGAACAGGTAGGAGGAGCCGTCTACCAGCAGCAATGGGTTGTCGGCGGCCATTGTGGAACTTCCGCTTCGGCTGCCTGCAACGGCGGGCCCTTGTGGACCGGCAGGGGCGCCGCTAGATTCCGCACTCTCGAACTTAACACACGCCGGCCGCTGCCAATGCGCCAACGCCAGTGCGAGTGCTGATGCCTGGCCGTCGCGCTGCGACGTGGGCGTGCTGGGCCTGCGCCATGGCGGCTTGGCCGGCTGCTGCCGGCGAAGCGGGCGCCGGCGAGGGGAGCCGCCCTGCCGCGGCCCGTCCCGCCGACCAAGCCGAGCGCCCCGGCCGCCAGACCGAGACGCCGACGCTGCCCCGCGGTACCGGGGCCGCCAAGCCCCCGTCGGCGCAGGTTTCCCTGCACGAGGTTCCCGCCCAGATCCGCGGTCCGGACGTGACGCTGATCGCCGGCGAGGAGCGCACCGTGTACGAGTACCGGCAGAACGGCCAGCTGCGGATGATCAAGGTGGTGCCGAAGTTCGGCCCCGCCTACTACCTGACGCCCCGGGACCCCACCCGCGGCTTCGGCGACCTGGAACAGGCGGATTCGCTGATCGCCGAGTGGGTGCTGCGGGAGTTCTGAGCGGCTGCGGACCGTGGCCGGCCCGAATTGCGTGCCCGCAACTTCGATTCGACGTGCAGTGTCCAAGCGGTAGAGCTGCCGACGGAGCACGACCCATGAGGCCGAACAACTGGAGCGCCGCTCTGGCGTTGACTCTGGGGGTGGCGGCGCATGCGCAGCCGTCCGCGCCGACGGCGCTGTTCGCGGTGCCGGGTGACGGGCACGCCGTGCTGACCTGGCAGGTTCCCTCCGACAGCGCCATCACCGGCTACGCGGTGCGCCATGCCACAGACCCAGCCGCGTTCGAGGCCTCCACGCCCCCGGAGTGGGCCGCCATCCCGGGGAGCGACGCCGACACCGACCGGCACACGGTGCCGGCCCTCGCCAACGGAACGCGCTACTACTTCCAGATCCGCGCCACCAGCGCCGACGGCGACAGCCCCCTGTCGAACACGGCGACGACGCGGCTGGCGCGTGCGCCTGGCGCGGTCGTGTCCGTCGGCGATGCGAACCTTCGGCACTGGCTGGAGGCTGCGATGGAAAAGACGCCGGGGGCCGTCATCACGCAACTGGACATGGCCGCGCTCTCGCATTTCAGCGCCTGGAACGCGGGCATCCGGGACTTGGCCGGGTTGGAGCATGCGGTGAACCTCGCGAGCCTCGACCTAAGCGAGAACCGCATCGCGGATGTGGCTGCGCTGGGGGCGCTGGAATCGCTGGAGGATCTCACGCTCGACGGCAACGTCGTCTCCGACGCGACCGCGCTTGGCACGCTGACGGCGCTGACCCATCTGCGGCTCGGCAACAATCGCGTCTCGGACATCACGGCGTTGGGGCGGCTGACGGCGCTCGAGGAGCTCCGCCTTGGCGGCAACGGCATCTCCGACGGGGCCGCGCTTGGTGCGCTGACGGCTCTGCGGGAGCTGCACATCGGCGACAACGGCATCTCCGACGTGACGTGGCTGCGGCCGTTGACGCGGCTGCGGGAGCTCACCCTCGATGGCAACAACGTCTCGGACCTCGCCGCGCTGCGCGGGTTGCGGGCGCTCCGACGACTCTGGGCGAACGGCAATGCCGTCTCCGACGTGACGCCGCTAGGCGGACTGACGGCCCTCGAGGGGCTGCACCTCGACAACAACGACGTCTCGGACCTGGAACCCCTGGGGCGGCTGACCACGCTCTCCGAACTCTCCCTCGCCGGCAACGGCATCTCCGACGTGGTGCCGCTCGGCAACCTGACGCGGTTGCAGGGCCTGCGCCTCGACCACAACCGCATCGCGGACGTCGCGGCGCTTGGCGCACTGACGGACCTGTTCGAACTCTCCCTGCGCCACAACAACGTAGCCGACGTGCAGGCGCTTGGGCGTCTGCGCTCGCTCGCTCAGCTGATGCTCGCCGGCAACCGCATCCGGGACGTGGCGCCGCTCGGGACGCTCACGGCGCTGAGAGTCCTCGACCTGGACGGCAACGGCATCTCGGACCTCGCCTCCTTCGCCGGCCTGGCGCCGCTGCGACAGCTCAGGCTGCACTTGAGCGACAACGACATCACGGACGCGACGGCCCTCGGGCGCCTGCCGCACCTGCAGTTTCTCTATCTGAACGGCAACCGCATCACGGACGTGACGGCGCTTGCGGACGCAACCGGGCTGTTCTGGATCGAACTCGACGGCAACGACATCGCGAACGTGGCGCCGCTGGGAGAGCTGCCGTCGCTGGCACACCTCTCCCTCAACGACAACGCCGTCGCCGACGTGGCCGGGCTCGGGGCCTCCGGGACGCTGGTGAGCCTGCGCCTGAGGAACAACGGCATCTCGGACCTCGCGTCGTTCGCCAACCTGACGCTGGCGAACGCGGGCTGGCCGCAAACCACCCTCGACCTCGGCGACAACGACATCGCGGACGCCACGGCCATCGGCGCCTTGACCTCCTTGGAGGAGCTCCGCCTGGACGGCAACCGCCTGACCGACGTGTCGCCCCTCGGCGCCTTGGCGGAACTGGGTGCGCTGGACTTGGGCGGCAACGACATTGCCGACGTGGCGCCGCTCGGGGGCCTGACGCTGTTCGAACTCGCGCTGGACGGCAATCGGGTTGCGGACCCCTCCGCGCTTGGCGGCATGACATCCCTGCGAACGCTCGATCTGCGCGACAACGACATCGCGGACGTGGCCGGGCTGGCGGGCCTCGCCGCCCTGCGCGGCCTCCGCTTGGACGGCAACCGCATCGTGGACGCCGGCCCGCTGGTCGACAACCTCGGCCAAGGCGCCGTCGTCGGACTGCGCCGCAATCCACTGTCCAGGGGCTCTATCGAGCGCCACCTGCCGGCGCTGCGCGCCGGCGGCGCGGCAGTGCTTGCCGGGAGGCTGGTACCGTTCTTGCCGGCCGCCGCGGATCCATCCGGCCGCCAAGGTTTCGTGCGCGTGCTGAACCGCACGGACGTCGACGGCGACGTGTGGATCGACGCCGTGGACGACGCCGGCGTTCGCTTCGGCCCGGTGCGGCTGACGATCGGCGCCGGCGCCGCCGCGCACTTCAACTCCAAGGACCTGGAAGAAGGCAACGCCATGAAAGGGCTGGCGTCGGCGGTCGGCCCGCCGACGGCGGGCGCGTGGCGGCTCGCGCTGCTGTCGACCCTGGACATTGAGGCGCTGGCCTACGTGCGCACTCCCGATGGTTTTCTGACGAGCATGCACGATGTGCTGCCGCGCATCGGGCGGGCCGACGCCTTGCGCGCCGCGGTGTTCAACCCGGCAAGGAACCGCGCCCAACGCAGTTCGCTGCGGCTGGTGAACGCCGGTGACGCGGCTGAATTCGTGCCGGTGCGCGCCGTGGACGACCGGGGAACCCGGCGCGAGACCCGCCTGGCCGTGCCGGCCGGCGCGGTGACGGTGACCGCGGCGGAACTGGAGGGGCGCATCGGTGGCGAGAGCGGGATCGGGCGCGGCGTCGGCAAGTGGCGACTGGACCTCGACGGTGCGTGGACGGTGGAGGCGATGAGCTTGCTGACGAGCCCGGGCGGACACTTGACGAACCTGTCCACGGCGCCGGCCGCTGCGGCCGCCGCTGCGGAGGGCGTCTGGCGGGTGCCGCTCTTCCCCGCCGCGTCTTCCGGCCGGGAAGGATTCGTGCGCATCGCCAACCACGGGGCAAGCGGCGAAGTGGCCGTCTGGGCGGTGGACGACGGTGGCGTTCGGGTCGGACCGTTGACGCTGCCGCTGGGCGCTCGGCAGACGGCGCACTTCAGCTCCGGCGACCTGGAACGGGGCAATGCCGCGAAGGGGCTGGCAGCCGGCGTTGGCGAGCCCACCAGGGGCGACTGGCGCCTGCGGCTCGAGTCGGCGGCGGACATCCGCGTCACGTCGTTCGTGCGCGCCGAGGGCGGCTTCCTGACGAGCATGCACGACGTGGTTCCCGCCGAAGGCAACAGCCACCGCGTACTCTTCTTCAACCCGGCCAGCAACACCCGGCAGACGAGCATGCTGCGGCTCGTGAACAATGGCGACGCGGAGACCGAGGCGACGGTGACCGGCGTGGACGACGAGGCGAACGCAGGCGGGGAAGTGCGCGCGATCATTCCCCCTGGCCAAGCGGCGACGTTCACGGCGGAGCAGCTGGAGGACGGCGGCACCGGACTCTCCGGGCGCTTGGGCGACGGCGAAGGCAAGTGGCGGCTGCGGGTCGAGTCCGATCGGCCGCTGCGGGTGATGAACCTGCTGGCGAGCCCCGGCGGGCATCTGACCAACCTCTCCTCGGGCGGCTAGTGGGCCAACCCGATTGCGTTGACGGATGAGCTGGTGGCACGGGCGCCGATCCGGCCCATCATTCCAATGTGGCTTGGTACTGCCAGTCGCCGACCTGGGCTTGCGGGCGCTCAAGCTCGCACATCCTCGTCGGCTTGCGTTACATTGTGCGCTGGTTGCCGCCCCGAACCGCTCGCATATGGAACGAACCTGCCTGCGGCGCCGGCCGGAGCCCGGCGTCGCCACTGTCCTGCTCTGCCTGCTACTGGGGCCGGGCTTCTCGGCCGCCGCGGCGCCGAACCTGGCCGACGACGTCGGGGCGGCCCTCGCGGCCTTCGAGGAGCTCGCGCCCCTGCCGGCGCATGCCCGCACCAGCGTCGCCGTCGTCGATCGGCTTCGCAACCTGCACCTCGCGAAGTCCAAGCCGCTGGACGACGAGGTTTCGGAGGCGGTCTTCGACGGCTACCTGGCCATGCTCGACGGCAAGCGCGTGTTCTTCCTGGCTTCGGACGTCGACGCCCTCGGCCGGCACCGCCACGCCCTGGACGACGCCCTGGCGCAGGGGGACCTCGACCCTGCCTTCGCCATCTACAACGTGTTCCGAAAGCGCGCTCTGCAGCGGGTGGCCTTCGAGACGAGCCTGCTCGAAGGCGGCGTGGACCAGTTCGACTTCACGCGGGAGGAGGCGGTGCAGCTGGACCGCAGCGAAGCCGCCCGCCCGGCGAGCGTTGCCGAGCTTGAAGCGCTGTGGCGGCTCGCCCTCAAGGGGCGGGTGCTCGGCGGCAAGCTGGCCGGAGACACCCTGGCGCAAATCGGCGACACCCTCGGCAAGCGGGCCAGGAACAACCTGAGGCTGATTCGCCAGACCCGCAGCGAGGACGTGTTCCAGCTGTTCATGAACGCCTTTACCCGAACCTACGACAAGCACACGCAGTACTTCTCGCCGCGGGATTCGGCGGACTTCAACATCCACATGTCGCTGTCGCTCGAAGGCATCGGCGCCGTGCTCGGCACCCGCGACGAATACACCGTCGTGCATCGGCTGGTGAAGGGCGGGCCGGCGGACCTCGGCGGCGCGTTGCGGCCGCGGGATCGCATCGTCGCCGTCAGCCAGAGCGTTCGCGAGCCGTTCGTGGACATCGTCGGCTGGCGCACCGACGAGGTGGTGGAACTGATCCGCGGCCCCAAGGGTTCGCCGGTGCGCTTGAAGGTGATGCCGGAAGGCCCGGACGTGGCCGAAACGCGGGTGGTGGAGATCGTCCGCGACGTGGTGAAGCTCGAGGAGCAGGCCGCCAGCAAGTCCGTCTTCGCGGTCGAACGGGACGGGCGGCAGCATCGCATCGGCGTGGTGGTGGTGCCGACCTTCTACATGGACTTCGAGGCGCTGCGCACCGGCGATGCGGACTACAAGAGCACCACGCGGGACGTGGCGCGGCTGATCGGCGAGCTGACGGGCGAGGGAATCGACGGCCTGATCGTGGACCTGCGCAACAACGGCGGCGGATCCCTGCAAGAAGCGGTGGAGCTGGCCGGGCTGTTCGTTGCGTCCGGGCCGGTGGTGCAGGTCTCCAATCCCCGCCGCCGGCCGGACGTGTACCGCGACACCGACGACCGCGCCGCTTGGCGCGGTCCCCTGGCGGTGATGGTGAACGGGTTCTCGGCCTCCGCGTCCGAAATTTTCGCCGGCGCCATACAGGACTACGGGCTCGGCATCGTGGTGGGCAGCCAGACCTTCGGCAAGGGCACGGTGCAAAGCCTCGTGCCCTTGCAGCGCGGCGAGCTCAAGCTCACCGAGCGCCGCTTCTACCGGGTCTCCGGCGAAGGCACGGAGCAGAACGGCGTAACGCCGGACGTTCTCTATCCCCTGCTCGACAGCCACTTGGACGACGCGCCGCCCGTCGTCGGCGCCATCGAGACGCCGGGCGCCACCGTGCCGCCGGCGGACTACCGGGCGGCGAACCGAGTGGCGCCGGTGCTCGAGGTGCTGCGCGCCAGGCACGCAGAGCGGGCGCGAGCGCATCCGGAGTTCGTCTACCTGCGGAACCGTCGACAGCGCATAGAGGAAATAAGGGAACGCGACACCCTGTCTCTGCGGGAGGACCGGCGCCGCGCCCAGAAGCAGGCCGACGACGCTTGGCTGCTCGCCGCCGAAAACGCCCGTCTGGTCGCGCGCGGCGACACGCCAGCGGCCACCGTGGACGAGTTGTCCGAACGTCGGGAACAGGAGACGCTGGCGGAAGCCAAGCCCGAGGACGACGTTCTGGTTCAGGAGACGGCGAACATCCTGGTGGACTTCATCGGCCTCTCGCGCCTGGAGAGCGCCGACGCTTCGCTGTCGCTGCGGGCCGCCCAGCGGGCGGTGCATTGAGCAGGTCTACCCCAACTCCAACGCCAGCGCCCGCGAGGCTATGGCGTTGCGCAACGCCGCTTCGAAGCGCTCGAACGGCAGCGTCGTCTGCTGCTTGATGCCGTAGCGCCGCACGGTCACCGTGTTCTCCGCCGCCTCGCGTTCGCCGACGACGAGGAGGTTCGGAATCTTGCGGGTGACGCCTTCGCGGATCTTCTTTGAGACGGTGTCCGCCGGGGGTGCCAGCTCGGCGCGCACGAAGCTCTCGCGGAGCCGAGAGACCAGACCCTCGGCGTAGCCGCGAAACCTGTCGGACACCGTGATCGCCTGCACCTGCACCGGCGCCAGCCAGGTGGGGAAGGCGCCGCCGAAGTGCTCGACGAGGATCGCCACGAAGCGTTCGTGGGTGCTGAACGGCGCCCGATGGATGCAGTAGGGGACGTGTTCGGCGCCGTCCGAGCCGACGTAGGCGAGGCCGAGGCGGGGCGGCACGGCGAAATCCAGCTGCACGGTGGACAGCGTCTCTTCGCGGCCGGTCACGGTCTTGAACTGGACGTCTATTTTCGGCCCGTAGAACGCCGCCTCGCCCGGCGCGTCCTCGTATTCCACCCCGAGCTCGGCGAGCAGGCCGGCGATGATCGCCTCCGTGCGCCGCCAGTCCTCGGGCGCGTCCACGTACTTCTCGCGGCCCTTGGGATCGTTCGGGTCCCAGCGGGAAAGCCGGAACCGGTAGTCCCTCAAGCCGAGAATGCGGTACGCCTCGTCGTACTGGGCGATCACTTCCCGGAACACGTCCCTCACCTGCGCCTCGGTGCAGTAGATGTGGGCGTCGTTCATGCACATGCCGCGCACTCTGGCGAGCCCGGAGACCGCGCCGGACGCTTCCCAGCGGTAGCACTGGCCGTATTCCGCCAGGCGCAGCGGCAGATCCCGATAGCTGCGCGGCCGGGCCGCGTATATCTTGTGGTGATGGGGGCAGTTCATGGGCCGCAAGGTGTAGGACTCGCGCACCGCCTCGCCGCTCGGCGTCTCTTCCATCACTTCCAGCGGCGGATACATGCTGTGCCGGTAGTGGTCCAGGTGCCCGGTTCGCGCATACAGGCTGGTCTTGGCGATGTGCGGCGTGGCCACCCGCTGATAGCCGGCCTTGAACTCCAGCTCCACGGCGAGCTTCTCGAGTTCGTCGCGGACGACGGTGCCGTTCGGCAGCCACAGGGGCAGGCCGCGGCCGACGTCGTCGTCGAGCAGAAACAGATCGAGTTCGCGCCCCAGGCGTTTGTGGTCCCGCTCCTGGGCCAGCCGATGCGCCTGAACCGCAGCGTCGAGCTCCGCCTTGCTGGCGAAGGCCCACGCGTAGATGCGCGTCATCATCACGTTCTTGGCATCGCCGCGCCAGTAGGCGCCGGCCACGCTGCGCAGCTTGAAGGCGTCCCGGGGAATGTCCCGCGCGGTGTCCACGTGGGGCCCTTCGCACATGTCCAGGAACGACCCGTTGCGGTAGAAGGAGAGGGTCGCGAGGCCCTCCTTGGCGACCAGCTCGGCGGCGTATTCGCGCTTGTAGGGTTCGCGCATGGCGGCGAGGCGGGCGTAGGCGTCCTCCACGGCCACGTCCTCGCGGCAGAAGCGATCGCCCTTCTTCAGAATGCGGCGCATGCGCCGCTCCAGCTCGGGGAAATCCGCCTCGGTGAGCGGTTCCGGCAGGATGAAGTCGTAGTAGAAGCCGTCGTCTATCGGCGGGCCGAATCCGAGCGTTGCGCCCTCGCGCATCTCAAGCACGGCCTGGGCCATCACATGCGCCAGGCTGTGGCGGATGCGGTGCAGCGCGTCCGCCTGTTCGCTCGTGGTGTCCATGCGTGGCCCTCCCGCTCGCCTTCGCGCTGTCCAGAAAAGAAAAACCCCGGTTGGCGGCCGCCTTCCGGGGTGTTCCGTTGGCGGCAGCTAGCGCCGGCGCCGCCGTCCGTTAGTCAGACGGGCACGACGCCGGCCGCGGTAGTCGTCGCTCGCGGGGTCTTGCTCACGGGACGGCATCATAGGCCGGCGGCGGGGGATTGCAACTGCGAGACAGCTGTTCGCCAGTGGTCCAGCCAGTCCCGGGAGGCGCGGACCGCCGCCTGATCTCATCGCGCAGCCAGTTCCAGCATCGTCGGCAGCGACACGGCCTCGGCGCCGCCCGGCAGCGGGAAGTCGTCGGTGCCGGCATGGACTACTAGCCGGCGGCGGGGGCGCAAGTCCTCGCAGGCGCTGTGGAAGCCCTTCGACACCTTCGGCGCACTGGAACGCTTGATTTCTATCGCCAGCAGGTCGCCGCCCAGGTCCACGACCAGATCGACCTCGGCGCCAGCGCGGCTCCGGTAGTAGCCGTAGGCGGCGGACCGCGGCAGCGCGGCGACGATGTTCTCGATCACGAACCCCTCCCAGCTGGCGCCCGCCACCGGATGGCCCAGCAGGGCGTCCGTGTTCTCGATGCCCAGCAGCGCGTGGCATACGCCGCTGTCGCGCACATACGTCTTCGGTGCCTTGACGAGGCGCCGGCCGAGGTTGCTCGTCCACGGCTGCAAGCGGCGAAGGAGCAGCAGTTCAACCAGCAGATCGAGATAGCGGGCCACAGTGGTTGCGCCCAGGTCGAGCCCCCGCGCCAGCGCCGCGGCGTTGAACAGCCCGCCTTGGCTGTGCGACAGCATCGTCCAGAAGCGGCGCAGCGTCTCGGTGGGCACTCGAGGGCCGAGCGCTGGCAGGTCGCGCTGCAGGTAGGTGGCCACGAAGTCCAGCCGCCACTCCAGGCTGCGCCGGTCGTCCGTCGCCAGAAAGCTCTCGGGGAATCCGCCCCGGCACCAGAGCCGCGCGGTCGCCTCCGCGCCGGCCTCGCGCGCGTGGAACGGGTGCAGTTCGCAGTGCGCCACGCGCCCGGCCAGCGTTTCGCTGCTCTGTCGCAGCAACTCCACGGAGGCGGAGCCGAGCAGGAGGAACTGCCCCGCGCGCCGCCCAGCCGCGCGCCGATCGTCGATGATGCTGCGCAGCGGCGCGAACAGGTCGGGCAGGCGATGCACTTCGTCGAAGCACACAAGGCGATCCGCGTGCAAGGCGCAGTACTGCTCGACGTCGGCCACCTTGGCGAGATCGCTCGGCCGCTCCAGGTCCACATAGACCCCGTCGCGCTCCTCGACGATGGCCCGAGCGAGCGTGGTCTTGCCCACCTGGCGCGGCCCAAGCAGGACCACGGCTGGGCTCGCAGCCAACAGCCGCTGCAACTCCGCTCGTGCGTGACGGGGAATCATCCGCGCAAATCTACCATGTTGCGGTGGATTTGCGCGGCTGGAGGTCCGCCCCGGCAGCAGGCGGTGCGCCGGAGTGCAGTAGACTGCCCGTCGCGCTATCGGCTCATGGGGTGAGGCATCGGCACGGACACGCAGTTCCATGTTGGCGACGTGGTACGCACAACGGCGAGGCTCTTTGGCCGCAAGGCGGGCGTATTCCTTGGTCTGGCGCTGATTGGCGCCCTGCCGGCGTGGCTGGTGTCGTCGCTGATGGTTCTGCTGTACGACGGTGCGCCGGCGGGGGCGCTCCTGGTCCTCCTGCAGCTCGGCGCCAGCGCGGTGGGCAACGGCTGGTCCGCGGCCGCCATCATCTACTATGCCGTGCGGACGCTGCGCACCGAGCCGCCGCCCATCGGCGAGACGGCAGCTCAAGCGCTGCGGAAGGTCCCCGATGTCGTTGCGACGTACGCCTTGTTCAGTTTGGCCGTTGCGGTCGGCTCGCTCCTCTTGGTGGTGCCCGGCGTCCTGCTCTGGCTGATGTTCTGGGCGGCCGTTCCCGTGGCGGCAGTCGAAGGGGGTGTGATCTCGGCTCTGCGGCGCAGCCATGAACTGACCAACGGCCGCAAGTGGCCGCTCCTGGGCGTGCTCTTGGTGTGGCTGCTGGCGGCACTCCTTCTCGCGGTCGGCGGGGCGTTCGCGCTCGCCTTCGCCGCCACCGACATGCTGATCCTGCTGGGCGGAATGGGGATGTTGCAGGTGGCCATTTGGGCCTTGTGGGGCGTGGTCGGGGCGACGAGCTACTACCACTTGCGGTCGTCCGCCGAGGGCTGAACCGAGCCTCCCTTCGCAATCCGCATGGCGGCAGCAACGCGCCGGGCTGGTCGATCCGGTCAACGAACGCCCGAGGCCCCGTCCGCCGCGACCGTGCGCAATATCTCCGGCAGCCGCTCGACCAGGTACAGCGGCAGCGACAGCAGTCGGTAGCGGACGCGGTCGCCGGCGCTGTCGCGCCGGCCGCGGGGAATCCCTGCCTCCACCGTTTGCAGCGACGGCGGCTGGGCGTTCAGGCGAACCGCGAGTTCCACGTTCTTCTCGGCGACGAACTGGTGCAGCGACTTCATGGCGCCGGCGCGGCCCGCCTTCACTTCGATGGGCACTATGCGGCCGCCGAACTCGACCACGTAGTCCACCTCGGCGTTGTTCGAACGGCCTTCGCGCAGCCAATAGACGAGCTCTCGGTTCACGCGCTCTGCCAGGAGGTGCTGCAGGTGCTGGCCGACGAACTGCTCGGCGACCGCGCCGGCGTTGACGAGGGCGTCTTCGCCGTCGCCGGCAAGCGTTTCCCAACCGAGGCCGCAGATGGCGTTCATGAGGCCCACGTCCAGGAAGATCAGCTTGAACGCCCGCTCCTTGAGATGCGCTTGCAGCGGCAGGCCGGCGCAGTGGCTGTGAGTCACCTTGGCGACCACGCGGGCCATCGCCAGGAGCTCGATGTCGCGCCGAATCGTCGCGCTCGGCTCGCTCTCGGAGACGTTGCTGTACTTCACCTTGCGCCCGGCTTGGCGGGCGGCGAAGTTGAACACGCGGAGCATCCGCGTCGGGTCGCGGCGGGCGGCGTACTTCAGGAAGTCGTCGCGGCAGGTCTCCACGATGCCAGCATGGATGGCGCTCACGGTCCGCAGTCGGCCGGACTCCGCGTACTCCCGCACGGCCTCCGGCATGCCGCCAACGAACAGATAGAGACGCAGCGCTTCAAGCGCGAGAGCGTGCAACGCCGGGTCGAGTTCCGGCCCGGCGCCCCCCGGCTGCCATTCGAACGCATCGATCCGCCCTGCAAGGGCCTCTTGGCCGCAGCCGCGAAGGAACTCGGTGAACGTCATCGGCCCCATGTGCAGATAGGAGACGCGCCCCACCGGCATCGGGAACGCCTTGTCGGCCAGCGTGAACTCCATCAGCGACCCGGCCGCCAGGACGGGCTGGGCCGGCAGGTCTTCGAGAAAGTAGCGCAGCGCGGCCAGCGCTTGTGGCGCTGCCTGTATCTCGTCCAGGAACAGCACCGCATCCGGGCCGACGCTGGCGTTCGCCGCCGCCTCGATCAGGTTCAGCAGGGCGCGGGGCTCCTTGACGCGGGCGAACGCCGCCGCCAGTTCCGGCTGCCGTTCCAGGTCCACGGCGACCAGCTGCCGCCCTGCGGCCTCGCAGAACAGCCGCACGAGCGTGGACTTGCCCACCTGCCGGGCGCCGCGAACCACCATCGGCTTGCGCCGAGGGACGGCAAGCCACTGCTGCAAGGCGTCGATCTGGTGCCGATACATGAATATGCAATGTATCTAAACAACCCCTCGTAATCAATCTCAGAGATTGATTTTATGGGGATGCTTGGGTGGCATCCAACTGAATGCTCAGGCAGTCCGCCAGCCTCCCTCGTCCACGGCTCGCCGGTCGAGCAGCGGCTGCCACCACTGCGGGTGGTCCCGGTACCAGTAGACGGTGCGGGCGAAGCCGGCCTCGAAGTCCACGGCGGGCTGCCAGCCGAGGCGGGAGCGCAGCTTGGTGGCGTCGAGCAGGTAGCGGCGGTCGTGGCTCGGCCGGTCCGCCACGTAGGTCTTCAGCGCCGCATCGCGGCCGAGCAGGGCGAGCACGCGGTCCGCGATGCCTTCCACGTCCACTTCGAGGCCACTGCCGACGTTGTAGGTGTGGCCGACTTCGCCGACTTCGAGGATGCGGTCTATGGCCCGGCAGTGGTCCTCCACGTGCAGCCACTCGCGCTTGTGGCCGCTGCTGCGGTACAGCGTGAGTGGCTCGTTCCGCAGGGCGCTAACCACGAAGTGAGGGATCACTTTCTCGGGAAACTGGTAGGGGCCGTAGTTGTTCGCGCAGTTGGAGACTGTGCTTGGCAGGCCGTAGGTGCGGTGGAACGCGGCCACGGCGAGGTCGGCGCCGGCCTTGGAAGCGTTGTACGGCGTTCGCGGCGCCAAAGGCGACGCCTCCGTGAAGGACGCCGGCGAGTCCAACGCCAGGTCGCCGTACACCTCGCAGGTGGAAACATGGTGGAAGCGACGCACGCCGGCCTCGAGGGCCGCCCGCATCAGCTCCACCGTGCCGAGCACATTGGTCTTGAAGAAGCTGGCCGGATCGACGACGGCGCGGCTGTTGTGGGATTCGGCGGCGAAGTTCACCACCGTGTCCACGGCGTACGCCCTGAGCGCTTCCAGCGCTGCGTGGTAGTCACCGATGTCGCCGCGCACGAAGACGTAGCCGGGGCCGGACTCCGCGGCCACGTCCGCCAGGCTCGCAGGATTGGCGGCGTAGGTGAGCAGGTCGTAGTTCACTACCCGATCGGCCGGGTGCTCGCGTCGCCAGTAGCGAACGAAGTTCGCGCCGATGAACCCGGCGCCGCCGGCTACCAGAATCGTCGCCATCGATCATCGCGCCCTAAGAGGACGGTTCGAATTCTATCCGCTCCCTCGGCGCGCCGACGGGTTCGCTGCAGGCCGGGCTACTCGAACTCGTGGTACCAAACGCCGCCGGCCCGGTTGGCGAGGGCCGCCTTGACGAACTTGGTGGTCCGGTCCGGCAGCGCATCCGGGCCCGCGAACACCAGGGCGTCGCACTTGTCCGGTTCGCCGATGGCGGGGGCGCCGCGCCATCGGGTGGCCTCGAACACGAAGTCCACGCCGCCCGGATACGGCATGGCAACCACAGGCTCCAGCTGCAGCACGCGGATGCACGCTTCCTCCCGACATTCGCGGCGCGCCGCCGCAGCCACGGTTTCGCCATGGTCCCGGTGGCCGCCCGGCAGCGAAAACCAGCCGTCGAGCAGGCCGGTGTTGGCCCGGCGCATCAGCAGCAGCTCGCCGGCGGCATTGAACACCAGCGTCTGCACGATCACGACGAAGGACGTGCGCCCGCCGCGATGTCCGGCGTCGTAGCCGCTGTCGGCGCATGCAGCTTGACGGCTGCGCCGCGGCAAGGCTAACGTGCGTTCCATTCCCTACCCACCAACCGAGGCAGTGGTGACCGATACGAAGCTGACCCGCATTGGCATATTCTACGACGGTGGCTATTTCGCCCACGTTAGCGACTACTATCTCTACCACCACGAAAAGAAGGCGCGCATCAGCATCCAGGGGCTGCACGCCCTCATTCGCGACGAGGTCGGCAAGGCGGAGCAGAGCGATCCGCGCTACTGCCAGATCGTGGAGGCGCACTACTTCCGCGGCCGATTCTCCGCCGACGACGCCAGGCGCCACGACGCCCAGCGCGTGGACGGCGACAGCACGCTGTACCGGGAGCGCAAGTTCGAGGACGCGCTGATCAAGGCTGGCGTCACGCCGCACTTTCTGCCGCTGTTCGCCCACGACGACGGGCGGCCCCCGCGGGAGAAGGGCGTGGACGTGTGGCTGGCCCTCGAAGCCTTCGATCTCGCCCGCGGCAAGGGCTTGAACGTGGTGGTGCTGGTAACCGGCGACGGTGACTACGTGCCGCTGGTTCGCAAGCTGAACGGGTTGGGGACGCGGGTGCTGATCACCGCCTGGGACCTGCGCCACGAGGACGACCGCTTCGGTTCCGGCAGCACGCGCACCGCGCAGGCGCTGATCGACGAAGTGACCTATCCGGTGATGATGGGCAGCATCATCGACGACCGTTCGCGGCGAGCGGACCCGCTCATCCGCAACCTGTTCGTCACCCGCCCGCCGGTGCCCGCCTACCAGCCCCCTCAGCCCCAGCCCCCCCAGCCAGCCCAGCCGGCCTCCCCGACGGCGCCCGCCGATGCGGACGGCGCCGCGCAGCCGGTCGCCGCCGATGGCGAACAGCGCCCGTGGCGCACCGGCAACCGACCCCCCGGAATGGAGGAGTCGGAACCGATGCGCGAGCAGGGCTACATCGCCAATTTGCCGTTCGGCCGCGAGTTCGGCTTCATCGAGTCGGACTTCGGCGGCGAGCGGATGTTCTTCCACCAGAGCTGGGTGGAAGGTTGCAGCTTCAACGACTTGCAGCCTGGGGACCGGGTGGAGTTCACGCCGGATACGAATCCCCGCGATGGCCGCCCGGTGGCCATTCGCGTGGTGCGCCAGACGCCGCCGGCGGCCACGGCGCCGGCGGAGGGGGAGTAGATCGGTGCCAACGCTCTGCTCCGGCACTCGCTGAGGAACCGGCCGTGCTGGATCCGGACTTCGTCGCCGCATCGCCGGAGGCGGTGGGGCTGGACCCGCGCCGTCTCGAGGCGGTCGCCGAGCGGGCGCAGGAGGAGGTGGCGGCGGGCCTCTTGCCATCGGCGCAGGTGGCGGTGGCCCGCAACGGCCAGGTGGCATTGTTCGAGACCTTCGGCGACGCCACCAACGACACCCTCTACTGCGTGTTCTCGGCCACCAAGGCGATCACTTCCGCAGCCGCGTGGCTGCTGATACAGCGCGGGGCGCTGCTGACGCGGGAGAAGGTGGCGGACATCGTTCCCGAGTTCGGCACCAACGGCAAGGACGCCGTGACCGTGGAGCAGCTGTTCCTGCACACCGCCGGCTTCCCCCATGCGCCGTTCCGGCCCACGGACTGGTGGGACCGCGCTCGGCGGCTGCAACGCTTCGCGCAGTGGCGCCTCGACTGGCCGCCCGGCAGCCGCTTCGAGTACCACCCCACCTCCGGCATGTGGGTGCTGGCGGAGATCATCGAACGCCGCGGCGGCCATCCGTTCGCGGACTTCGTGCGCCGCGAGATCGCCGAGCCGCTGGGGCTTGCGGATCTGCACCTCGGCCTGCCAGCCGAGGAGAACGCCCGGGTCGCCGAGATCCGGCACTGCGGCGAAGCCCTCTCCAGTGCGGAGTACGCCCGCCTCGGCATCCCGGAACCTCCGGTCACGGAAGTCACCGAAGAGGCGCTGCTGGCCTTCAACACGCCGGAAGTTCGCGCCGTGCCCGTGCCCGGCGGCGGCGCGATCGCCACCGCCGCGGACCTCGCGCTCTTCTACCAGGCCCTGCTGCACGGCGGCCGTCTCGCCCGTCCCGGGGTGTGGCACCGGCCCATTCGGGTGATGGCCCGCACGGCGCGTTCCGGGGAGCTCCCGGACCCTCTCACCGGCAAGCCCGTCAATCGCGCCTTGGGCGTGGTGGTGGCCGGCGAGGCGGACCGCAACCTGCGCGGCTTCGGCCACGAGAACTCGCCGGACGCCTTCGGCCACGGCGGCGCCGGCGGCCAGATCGCCTGGTGCGATCCCGCCACCGGCATATCCGTCGGCTACTGCACCAACGGCCACGACCGCAACCCGCTGCGGCAAGGTCGGCGCACGGTGAGCATCTCCAACCGCGTCGCGCTTGCCGGCGCGGCTGCGGCCTGAGTCTCGATGGCCCAGCAGCGTCGCGCCCGGCGCCCGGCAAGCGCCCCGCCAGGTCGCAGCAGCGGCGCCCGGTTGCCGGCGTCCTTGCGGCGCTTCGTGGCTTGCGCCACGGCGGCAGTGGCCGCCGCGGCGGCAGTGGCTGCCGCGGCGGGCACCCTCGCGGCTGCGGGTGCCGCGCCTGGGTCGCTCCAGGCGCGGGTCGAGGCGCTGCGCCCCGAAGCCATAGCGCTGGCGACGGATCTGTTCGACTACGCCGAGCTCGGCTACTTGGAGAACCGCAGTTCGGCGCGGCTCGCGGCCTTCCTGGAGGGCCACGGTTTCGCCGTCGAGGCCGGCGTTGCCGGGCTGCCGACCGCCTTCGTGGCCAGCCGTGGCAGCGGCAGCCCGGTGCTGGGCCTGTTGGCGGAGTTCGACGCCCTGCCTGGCCTTTCGCAAGCGCCCGTGCCGTACCGCCAACCGCTGCGGGAGGGCGCCCCGGGCCATGCCTGCGGCCACCACCTGTTCGGCAGCGCTGCCGCGGCGGCGGCGGTGGCCGTGGCGGACTGGCTGGCCGCGACGAAAACCCCCGGCACGGTGCGCGTGTACGGCACGCCGGCGGAAGAGGGCGGCTCCGGCAAGGTCTACATGACCCGCGCCGGCCTCTTCGCGGACGTGGACGCCGTGCTGCACTGGCACCCGAGCGATCGCAACGTGGCCGTGCCGGAGAGCAGCAACGGCAACAAGTCCGGACGCTTTCGCTTCTACGGCGTCGCCGCCCACGCCGCGGCTTCGCCGGACCGCGGCCGCTCCGCTCTCGACGCCGTTGAGGCGATGAACCACATGGCCAATCTGCTGCGCGAGCACATGCCGGCCAAGGCGCGCCTGCACTACGTGATCACCGCCGGCGGCCTGGCCCCGAACATCGTCCCCGAGTTCGCGGAGGCGTACTACTACGTCCGCCACCCTCGCCCCGAGGAGGTCGTCTCGCTGTTCGAGCGGGTGGTGGCCGCGGCCGAAGGCGCCGCCCTCGGCACCGGCACGCGCATGGAGTACGAGGTGATGCACGGCAACTTCCCGCTGCTGCGCAACGACAGCCTTTCGGCGCTGATCCATGCGCAGCTCGCAGCCCTTGGCGGCATCGCCTACGACTCCGAAGAGGCGGCCTTCGCCGCGGCCATCCGCAAGACGCTGCTCGGCAAGCTGCGCCCGCTCGCTGCCGCCCGGGAGGTGCAGCCGTTCAAGTTCCGACAGAAGATGGGCTCGACGGACGTGGGCGACGTGAGCTGGGCCGTGCCCACCGCCGGCTTCGGCACCGCCACCTGGGTGCCGGGTACGCCGGCGCACAGCTGGCAGGCGGTGGCGGCGGGCGGCATGAGCATCGGGCACAAGGGCATGCTGCTTGCCGCCAAGGTGCTGGCCAACACGGCGCAGGCGCTGTACGCCGATCCGTCGCTGGTCGCCGAGGCGCAGACGGAGTTCGCCGAACGCAGGGGGCCGGACTTCGTCTACGAACCGCTGCTCGGCGACCGCGAACCGCCGTTGGACTATCGGCTGTGAGGCGCCAGCGGGGGCCGGCACGGGCGCGGGTGCGGGTGAAGGTCTGCGGCGTGACCACGGTGGCGGACGGCCGCCTGGCGGCCGACGCCGGCGTGGATGCGGTGGGGCTCAACTTCCACTCGGCGAGCCCTAGAGCCGTGGGCGTGGAGACCGCCGCCGACATCGCCGCGGCGCTGCCGCCCTTCGTCGCCGCGGTGGGCGTGTTCGTCGATCCGCCGGCCGCTCGGGTCGCCGCGGTGCTGGCCGCGGTGCGCCTGGACTGGCTGCAGTTCCACGGCAGCGAGCCGGCCTCGTTCTGCCGCAGCTTCGGGCGGCCGTACATCAAGGCCACCGGGATGCCGGACGGCTTCGGCTTCTCGGCCTTCGCCGAGCGGTATGCGGACGCGCGCGCGCTGCTGCTGGACGCCTACGATCCGGTGCGCAAGGGCGGCACCGGCGCCACGTTCGACTGGCGGTGGTGGCCGCAGAGCGAACGGACGCTGATTCTCGCCGGCGGCCTGACGCCGGACAACGTCGCCGACGCGGTGGCTGCCGCTCGCCCCTTCGCGGTGGACGTGGCCAGCGGGGTCGAAGGACGCAAGCCGGGGCGCAAGGATGCCGGGCGCCTGGCGCGCTTCGTCGAAGCAGTCGCCAATGCCTGAACCGAATCGCGCTGCCTACGACGCGCCGACGCCGACCGGCCACTTCGGCAGCTACGGCGGCCGCTTCGTGGCGGAAACCCTGATGCATGCGCTCGCCGAGCTCACGGAGCGCTACGCCGCCGCCCGCGGCGACGCCGGCTTCCAAGCGGCGCTGGCCGCCGAGCTGGCCGCCTACGTGGGCCGCCCCACGCCGCTCTATCGGGCCGAGGGGCTCGCCGCCCACGCCGGCGGCGCCCGCATCTATCTGAAGCGGGAGGACCTGAGCCACACCGGCGCCCACAAGATCAACAACACGGTGGGGCAGGCGATGCTGGCGGTGCGCATGGGCAAGAAGCGCGTCATCGCCGAAACCGGCGCCGGGCAGCACGGCGTGGCCACCGCCACGGTGGCGGCCCGGCTGGGGCTCGAGTGCTGCGTCTACATGGGCACCGAGGACATCGCCCGGCAGAGCGTCAACGTCTACCGCATGAAGCTGCTCGGCGCCAAGGTGGTTCCCGTGGCCTCCGGCTCGCGCACCCTCAAGGACGCCATGAACGAAGCCATGCGGGACTGGGTGACCAACGTCGACCATACCCACTACATCATCGGCAGCGTCGCCGGGCCGCATCCCTATCCGATGCTGGTGCGGGACTTCCAGGCCGTGATCGGCAGCGAGACGAAGACCCAGTGCCTGGCGGCGGAGGGGCGGCTGCCGGACCTGCTGGTCGCCTGCGTCGGCGGCGGCTCCAACGCCATGGGCCTGTTCCATCCCTTCGTGGACGACGATGGCGTGGACCTGGTGGGCGTGGAAGCCGGCGGCGCCGGCCTCGACGGCGGTCGCCACGCCGCGCCCCTGAACGCCGGCGCACCGGGTGTCCTCCACGGCAGCCGCACCTACGTCATGGACGACGAGGACGGCCAGATCGTCGCCACCCACTCGATCTCCGCGGGCCTCGACTACCCTGGCGTCGGCCCCGAACACGCCCACTGGAAGGACATCGGCCGCGCCAAGTACGTGACCGCCACGGACGCCGAAGCCCTCGCCGCGTTTCGACTGCTGGCGCGAACCGAAGGCATCCTGCCGGCCTTGGAGTCCAGCCACGCAGTGGCCTGGGCGGTCGCCGAAGCGAGCCGGCGACCGGCGACGGACCTCGTGGTGGTCAATCTCTCCGGACGCGGCGACAAGGACATCCACACCGTGGCCGCCATCGATGGCATCGAGGCCTGACCGGATGGCGCTGGCCGTCGCTGCGCCCAGGGGCCGCGGACCGGCAGACCCGTCGCGCTGGCCATGAGCGTCGGCAGACTCGCCGGCCGCTTGGAGGAGCGCAGGTCGGCTGGGCGCAAGGCGCTCGCTGCCTTCATCACCGCCGGGGACCCGGATGCGGCAGCCACGGTGCCGGCAATGCAGGCGCTGGTGGCCGGCGGCGCGGACCTGATCGAACTCGGGGTGCCGTTCTCGGATCCCGAGGCCGACGGCCCGGCCATCCAGGCCTCCTCCGAACGCGCCCTCGCGCAGGGCGCCACCTTGGCGCAGGTGCTCGACATCGCGGCGAAGTTCCGCGCCACGGACGCCGCTACGCCGGTGCTGCTGATGGGCTATCTGAACCCGTTTCTGAAGATGGGCTACGCGGCGTTCTGCGAACGCGCAGCCGCCGCCGGCGTGGACGCGGCCATCGTCGTCAACATGCCGCCGGAGGAAGCCGCCGGCTTCAAGGCCGAGGCGCGCCGCAGCGGTCTGGATCTGGTGTTCCTGCTCTCCCCGACCACCACCGGGGCGCGGGCCGCAGCGATTGCCGCCGAGGCATCCGGCTTTCTCTACTACGTGAGCTTCAAGGGCGTCACCGGCGCCGCCGGGCTGGACGCCGCCGCCATCGGCGAACAGCTGGCGGCGCTGCGTCCGCACACCGGTGACCTGCCGGTTCTGGTGGGCTTCGGCATCAGGAACGGGGCCGCTGCGGCGCAAGTGGCGGCCCACGCCGACGGCGTGGTGGTGGGCAGCGCCCTGGTGGAAACCATGGACGCGGCGCCGAGGGACGCCATCGTGCCGCGCCTGACGGCGCAGGTGCGCGAGATCCGCACCGCGCTCGATGCGTCCTGAGGCGGCGGGTCCTTCCCGTCGCCGAACGCAGCCCATGCCCGCGACGCTGGCCGAGTGGCTGCAACGCATCGGCGTCGAACACCCCAAGGGCGTCCTGCGCGGTTTGGCTGGCGTGCGCGAGGTGGCGGCGCGGATGGCGGTGCTGCCGGTGGCGCCGAAGACCATCGTGGTGGCCGGCACCAACGGCAAGGGCTCCACCGTGCTGTTCGCGGAGCGGCTGCTGCTGGCCGCCGGCTGTCGCGTCGGCGCCACCGTCTCGCCGCATGTGCATCGCTTCAGCGAGCGCATTCGCGTAGGCGGCGAAGCGGCACCGGATGCGGATATCGTGGCTGCCTTGGAAACGGTCGAGGCGCACCGGGGCGGCATCGAGCTGTCCTACTTCGAGTACGCCGTCCTGGCGGCTCTGGCGGCCCTTCGCCACGCGGCCGTCGATGTCGCCGTGCTGGAAGTCGGCCTTGGCGGACGGCTCGATGCCGTGAACGCCGTGGACGCGGACGTAGCCGTCGTCACCAGCATCGCCCTGGACCACCAAGCCTATCTCGGCAACGACCGCGAGCGGATCGGCGCCGAGAAGGCCGGCATCCTGCGCCGGGGCCGGCCGGTCGTGATCGGCGACAGCGATCCGCCGGCCTCGGTGCTGGCCCGGGCCGCCGCGCTGGCGGCGCCCGCATACCTGGCGGGACAGGCGTTCGGCTATCGAGAAGACGAACTGTGGCTCGCCGTGGATGGCCAAGTGCGCCGCTACCGATACGCCGCCGGCACGGTGGCCGCCGCCAACGCCGCCACCGCCTTGCAGGCGGCCACCCTTGTCTCCGACGCCGGCGGCGGGTTCCGCCAGCAGCACGTCGACCAGGCCGCCGGCGCAGCCAATCCGGGGCGCTTCGAGGTGGCCCGGCGCGCCGGGCGCACCTTCGTGCTCGACGTGGCCCACAACCCGGCGGGCGCCGAGTTCCTGGCCGCGCAGGTGCGGCGGCGCTTCCCGGGCCGGCGGGTGGCGGCCGTCTTCGGCTGCCTCGAGGACAAGGACGCCGCTGGCATCGTCGCGGCGTTGAGGGAGCTGGCGCCGAGGCGCGCCTACGTGGACACGGCGGCGCCCCGAGGCCGCAGCGGCAGGGCCTGCCGTGCCGCCGCCGGCGACCCGGACGCCTTCGCCGGCAGCCTGGCCGAGGCGCTTGCCGCGCTGGCGCGGCTGCCGGACAACGATGTTATTCTGGTGCTCGGTTCGTTCGACGTGGTCGAGCGGGCGCGCCAATGGCTGCGGCTGCCGGGCAGCTGAGCGCACGGCCACGCCATCCCGGCCCCGGACGCAAGCGACGGCTGCAAGTGACTGAGCGAAATCGCCATCGGCTGACGGGAGCGGTCTTTCTCGTGGCCGTCGCCGCGATTGTGCTGCCCATGTTGTTCGATGGTGAGGGCGTGGCGCCCATGCACCTGGACCCGCTGCCGCGGCCGAGTTTCGAGGTGGACGAGACCATGCCGCCGCTGCCCGACGTGACGCCGGCCATCGAGGCCAGAAGCGAACTGCGCGCCGCCATCGACGAGGACGGCTATGCCAGGGACACCGGCACGCGCATCGGCGACCCGGCGCTGCTCGCCGAAGACGCGAGCGCGGACCTCGACCTGAAGTGGGCCGTGCAGGTAGGAAGCTTCGCGCAGACGGACAACGCCACCGGACAGCGGGACCGACTGCTGGCGGACGGTCACGCGGCGTTTCTTTCCCACGTCAAGCACGATGGCGCCAGCGCCACCCGGGTTGCCGTGGGGCCGTTCATCGACCGCGACGACGCCGTCCGCGCCAAGGCGGAGCTCGACAGCCGCTACGGCTTCGAGGCGGTGGTCGTCAAGTTCAGCCCTTGAGCCCCGCTTGGCTGACGGGCGCTCCGCCAGTACGCCCTGCAAGCGCTCTCTAGGCGGCACTGGCGGAGCAAGCTGTTTCGAAACGCCTTGCCTGCAACGCGGGTCTTTCTTGCGACGGAACCTAGCAGACTGGCGAAGACCCTACCGGAGGATCGCCGGACGTCGGCATCCGGTAGGCGGGGGCCTGGACTCCCGACGGGGGGCAGATCCCTTCGTAAGTCGTGTGGTGGTACTTGGTGCCGCTCCCGGTGTCGATGCCAAGACCGAGTTCCCTAAGCCGCGGCGGGTTCCACGCCGCCGCACGCTTGGCTGTTCGCTGTTCCACCATCGGTTCCCTCCCGGTGTTGTTGTCGTCCCGCCTTCCGCAGCCACCGCCGAAGGCGCCAAACACGGCTATCCAACCACGGGGGGGGGGGGGGGGGGGCGTCAACCCTTTTGTGCGGGATCAGCACCTTCTGAACGAGTCGCGCCGAGGGAGCCCGGCCACGGTCGAACGCATGTTAATTCGGAAGCGGTACACTAGAAGCCACTGGCCGCCCGTTGCCAGCCGTTGGGCGGGCAATCCGCCTTGTTCGGCCGCTCGGAAAAACCCGCCAGTCGAGCACCGAGGGTCGCCCAGACGCCGCAGAACTTATGCCAATCTCCTATGACACAACCGCCCACGATCCGCCCACGCGGCAAGCGGCGTTCTTGCCACATGGGCTGCGAGCCTCGACGGTCTGAGGCGCAGCCTCGCTAGAGGGTGCAAGGGGCAGCCGAAGTGGGCGATTTCGCCGCCGCCGATCTGGTGCTCGTCGGCCTGGTGCTGATCTCGGCGGTGTTCGGCGGCACCAGAGGATTCATGAAGGAAGTGCTGTCGCTTGGCATCTGGACTGCGGCGCTGCTGCTGGCGCTGGCGTTCGGCAGGCCGCTCGGCAGCCTGATTCTGGATGCCAACGACAAATTGCAGGCCGGCGTCGGCTTTGCCCTGGTGTTCCTGGGGGTGCTGGTGGCGGGCGCCTTGGTGCAGCGACTGGTCCACTCGCTGGTGGAGACCACCGGCCTCACCGGCACGGACCGAGTGCTGGGCCTCGTGTTCGGCGCAGCCCGTGGCGGCGTCGTGGTGCTGTTCGCCTTGGTCATGCTGCGCCCGTTCGCCGAAGACCGGCGGTGGTGGCGGGAGTCTCGCCTGGTGCCGCCGATCATCGCCTACGAAGAGGACGTGATGGCCCTCGCCTCGGCGCTGGCGGACGCCTTCTCGGAGGCCAAAGGGGTGCTGCCAGCCGAACTCGAAGAGGCCGCGGGCCAGGCCAGCAGGCTGGGAGACGCCATCTCCCCGCCGCCTGGGTTGCGCTGACCATGTGCGGCGTCGTGGGCATCGTCAGCCGCAGCGCGGTGAACCAGCAGATCTACGATGCGCTGCTGGCGTTGCAGCATCGCGGCCAGGATTCCGCTGGCATCGTCACCTGGGAGGCCTGGGAGGACGGCCGGGCCGCCACCGACGGGCGGCTGCAGCTGCGCAAGGGCAACGGCCTGGTGCGGGAGGTGTTCGAGGAACGCCACATGCGCCGGCTGCGCGGCAACATGGGCATCGGCCACGTTCGCTACCCCACCGCCGGCACCACCAGCGCCGCCGAGGCGCAGCCCATGTACGTCAACGCGCCCTACGGCATCAGCCTGGCCCACAACGGCAACCTCACCAACGCCGCCGAGCTGGAGGCCGGCGTGTTCCGCGCTGGCCTGCGGCATGTGAACACCGGCTCGGACTCGGAGATTCTGCTCAACGTCTTCGCCCACGAACTGCACGACATCGGCGCCCCGGCCCCAACCGCCAAGGAGATCTTCCGGGCCGTGGCCGGCGTCCACCGACGCTGCCGCGGCGCCTACGCGGCGGTGGCGATGATCAACGGCCGAGGCATCGTCGCCTTCCGCGACCCCCACGGCATCCGCCCGCTGGCCCTGGGCCGCCGGGAAACGTCCGAAGGCCCGGAGTTCATGGTGGCTTCCGAGAGCAGCGCCATCGACATTCTGGGCTTCCGCTTCGAGCGCGACGTGGCGCCGGGCGAAGCCGTGTACATCAGTGCCGACGGTCGCCGCGAGAGCCGCCGCTGCGCCCCGGCCGCGGCGCATACGCCGTGCATCTTCGAGCACGTCTATCTGGCGCGGGAGGATTCGGTGATGGACAACATCTCCGTGTACCGCGCCCGGCTGCGGATGGGCGAGAAGCTGGCCGCACGGATTCTGGCCCGCTATCGCAAGCGCCGCCGGCAGCTCGCCGGGCGGCACGCCGAGCGCGGCCACGACATCGACGTGGTGATTCCGATCCCGGAGTCGAGCCGCGCCTCGGCGATTCCGCTGGCGCACGCGCTGGGCGTGAAGTTCCGCGAGGGATTCGTGAAGAACCGCTACATCGGCCGCACCTTCATCATGCCCGGCCAGAGCCAGCGGGCGAAGTCCGTGCAGCAGAAGCTGAACGCCATCAGCCTGGAGTTCCAAGCCAAGAACGTGCTGCTGGTGGAGGATTCCATCGTGCGCGGCACCACCACGGGGCAGATCGTCCGCCAGGCCCGCCGCGCCGGTGCCAACCGGGTGTTCATGGCCGTGGCGGCGCCGCCGGTGCGCTACCCCAACGTGTACGGCATCGACATGCCGGCGGCGCACGAGTTCCTAGCCTACAACCGCAACGAGGAGGAGATCGCCCGGGAGATCGGCGTCGACTGGCTCGTCTACCAGAAGCTGGAGGACCTGGTCGCGGCCACCGCCGGCGGCGACAAGACGCTGACCCGTTTCGAGTGTTCCGTGTTCGACGGGCGCTACGTCACCGGCGACATCGACAAGGACTACCTGACGCGCCTGTCGCGGACCCGCAGCGATGCCAGCAAGCGCAGCGCCGACGCCGAGGCCCCGGCGGACCCCGCCGTGATCGAACTGCACAACCATGCTTGAAGACGCCAAAGCCGGAGAGCGTCCGCCCGCGGCGGCCGCCGCCGGCAACGGCGCCTTGCATCGGCGGACACCGTGCGTGGGCGTTTGCTCCACCACCTACGGCGACCTGGTGTGCCGCGGCTGCAAACGCTTCGCCCACGAGATCGTCGGCTGGAACGGCTACCAGGAGCCGCAGCGGCAGCTGGTGTGGACGCGCCTCGAGGAACTGCTGGCGCAGAGCGTCCGCGCCCACCTGCGGGTGGCGGACGTCTCGCTGCTGCGTCGCGCCGCCACCGCCGCCGACGTGCAGGACGCCGCGGTCCGGCGGCCGGAGGCGCTGGCGGTGGAGGTGCTGCGGGCTCGGCACGATGCGTTGGACGCCTGCGGCCTGGTGCCCCGGGACGCCGACGCGGCGGACCGGCGAACTCTGCTCGCAGCCATCGATCGCGAGTACTACGCCCGCTCCCGGGCCCATTACGAGGCGAGCTTCAAGACGCTGACGTAAGCGGAGGCTCGTAGCGTCTGCCCGCGGTTCCTGTATGGTGCGCTGATGCCGGTTGCCGCGGGCGCACCGATGGCCGGGCCGAGGAAGCTCGGCGTACGGACGCTGTTCTCGTTCGGCATCGGCCAGGCGGCCGGTGCGTTCAAGAACATCGCCTGGGGGACGCTGCTCCTCTTCTACTACCAGCAGGTGGTGGGCGTCGAGGCCTATCTCGTTGGCTTGGCGATTGCCATCTCGATTGTGATGGATGCGGTGACGGACCCGATCATCGGGGCGTGGTCGGACCGCATCGACACGCGCTGGGGGCGGCGGCATCCGATGCTGCTGGCGTCCACCGTGCCGTTGGCGCTGAGCTTCGTGCTGCTGTTCTCGCCGCCGGAGGGCATCTCCAACATCGGCGGCTTCGTCTGGCTCACCGTCTTCGGCATACTGGTGCGGGCCAGCTTCACGTTCTACGACATTCCGCACATGTCCCTGGGCGCGGAGATGTCCAAGGACTACTACCAACGCTCCACGCTGTTCGCCTATTGCGCTTTCTTGAGCGCCATCACCGGCTCCTGCGCCACTTGGCTCATCAACGCGCACTACTTTCCCACCGTGCCGGGCGTCTACGACCCCGGCTACCTGAACCCGGACGGCTATCCGGCGATGAGCCGCACCTTCGCCGTGGTGATGGTGGCCGCGATTCTGTTGTGCATCGCTGGCACGCGGAAGGAAATACCGTATCTGCGCCGGACCCAGCCGCGGCCGAGGGTGCGTCTCGCGGTGTTGTTCGCCGAGATCTGGGAAGTGCTGAAGAACAAGTCGTTTCGGGCGGTGTTTCTCGGCCTGCTGCTGGCCTCGCTGGTGCTCGGCGTGGAGCTGGCCTTCTACCCGTTCATGGGCATCCACTTCTGGGACTTCCAAACCGAACAGCTCGTCAACCTGGCTTTTGTGGGCCTATTCGCGTTTCCCGTGTCGTTCATGTTGACGCCGCTGGTCACGCGCCTCTTCGACAAGCGCTTGACTGTGATGCTCACCTTGATGGTTTCCATTCTCGCCTTGAACGTGCCGATCTGCCTGCGCCTGCTGGAGGTGTCCTGGTTCCCTGGCAACGAATCGCCCTGGGTGCTGACGATCTTTCTCGCCTACGCGACCATCTCGGCGCTGGTGGCGCCGATCCGCAACGCCAGCACCGATTCCATGCTTGCAGACGTGATCGACGAGCACGAGCTCGATACCGGCATCCGCCGCGAAGGGGTGGTGTACGCGGTGCGGGCCTTCTCGATGAAGGCCACCGCCGCCTTCGGCACCTTGCTCGGTGGCATGCTGCTGACGCTGATCGACTTTCCGGAAGACGTGGCCCGGGGCGAACTCTCGGAGGAGATGACGTGGAACCTGGGCTTCATCCTGGGGCCGGCGACATCGGTCTTCTCCGTCGTCGCCATCGCGTTCTACCTCGGCTACGACATCGACAAGCGCCGTCACGGCGAGATCATGGCGGCGCTGGAGCGCCGACGGTGCAGCCCCCCCCCCCCCCGACCTAGTTAGTCTTAAGGGTCGCGCCGCATCCAGCGGCTGGTCGTCCGCACGTCCTCCACCGGCTCGCCGGCTTCCTGCCAGCCGGCAAACCCCGGTTCCAGGTGGGCGACGTTGGCGAAGCCCATGTCCTCGAGCGCTTTCGCGGCCAGCGCCGAGCGCCCGCCGCCGGCGCAGAACAGCACGATGCGCCCGTGTTCCTGGAACCAGTCCCGGTAGTAGGGGCTGGCCGGGTCCGCCCAGAATTCCAGCATGCCCCGAGGCACGTGCCTGGCGCCGGGGATGGTGCCGAGGTCCACCCGCTCCTGCAGCTCGCGGATGTCCGCGAGGAGGGCGCCTGGCGCGGCGAGCGCGGCGAGTTCCCGCTTCAAGTCCGCCACGGAGAGGTTCTCCACGGTCGCCTTCGTCTCTTCGACGACGGCGAAGATGTTCCTGATGGCCATGCCGTTCCCCGTTCGTTCAGACGATGCGGCTGCCGCTTCGGCCCCAGTATTCGTCCTTCAAGAGGCGCTTGTAGAGCTTGCCGGTGGGCAGGCGCGGCAGCGTCTCCCGGAAATCCACGCTCTTCGGGCACTTGTAGTGCGCGATGCGCTCCCGGGCATGGGCGATGAGCTCCACTTCGAGATCGGCGTCCGGCACCACACCCTGGGCCGCCTGCACCACGGCCTTCACTTCCTCGCCCATCTCGGGATTGGGCACGCCGATCACCGCCACGTCCGCCACCTTCGGGTGCATCACCAGCGCATCCTCGATCTCCTGCGGATAGATGTTCACGCCGCCGGAGATGATCATGAACGTGGCGCGGTCCGTGAGGTAGAGGTAGCCCTCGTCGTCGACGTAGCCGACGTCTCCGAGGGCGGACCAGTTGCCGTGCTGCGGGTGCTGCGCGTCCTTCGTCTTCTGCGGATCCTTGAGATAGGCGAAGGGCATCTCCGGCAGCTCGAAGTAGACGATGCCGGGCTCGCCGTTCGGCAGTTCCCGGCCGTCCTCGGCGCAGATGTGGATGGTGCCGAGAATGGCGCGGCCGACGGTGCCCGGGTGCGCCAGCCATTCTTCCGGCCCGCAGTGGGTGAAGCCGTTCAGCTCCGTGCCGCCGTAGTACTCGTAGAGGATCGGCCCCCACCAGTCGAACATCTGCCGCTTCACCGCCGGCGGGCACGGCGCCGCAGCGTGGATGGCCACCTTGTGCGAGGCGAGGTCGAAACCGCTGCGTTCCTCCGGGGCCAGCTTCAACATGCGCGTGAACATCGTCGGCACCCACTGGCTGTGGGTGACGCGGTGCTCCTCGATGGCCTTGAGCGCCTGCACCGGATCGAACCGGCGCAGCATGGCCACCGTGCCGCCGAGGACCTGCACGGCCTGGCAGAAGCCGATGGGCGCCGAGTGGTACAACGGCGCCGGGGAGAGGTAGACGATGTTCTCGTCGAACCCCCAGAGCGCCTTCTGCAGGCCGCCGACCGGATTGTTGTCCTCGGCGATGCCGCCCTCCGGCAGCGGCCGGACGATGCCCTTCGGCCGCCCGGTGGTGCCGGAGCTGTAGAGCATGAAGGCCCCGGCCGGTTCTTCCGCCAGCGCCGTGGCCGACTGGCTGGCGATGGCGTCCTCGAAATCCTCGTAGCCCGCCACGGCACCGTCCGCCATCAGCCAGCTGGCGCAGCTTGGGGCGAGGGCCGGCAGCTCCCGGGCCACCTCCGCCAATGCCTTGGAGGCCACCAGCACTTTCGATTCCGAGTCCGCAACGATGTAGGCCGCTTCCTCGGCGGTGAGATAGCGGTTGACGGTGGTGAGGTAGAGGCCGGAGCGGAACGCCGCCCACACCACGTCGAAGTACGCGAGGTTGTTCTCCATGAAGACGGCGATGTGGTCGCCGCGCCGCAGGCCGCGCTGCCACAGCAGCTGCGCCAGCTGGTTCGAGCGGTCGTTCAGCTCCCCGTAGGTGCGCACGGTGCCGGTGGCCACGTCGATGGCCGCCGCCTTGTCGGGGAACACGCCCGCCCAATGTCCCGGATACATCCCATGCCTCCTTGACTGCCCGGCCGCTGCCGGCAGCCGCCCACATGGCCGGCAACGCTATCGAATAACGCGAGTCATGGCGAGGACGGCATGAGGCACGGCTGAGCCAGCGCGGGACCTCCGGCCTGCGCCGGAGGACTGCCTAGCCGCGCAGTTGCCGCTCGCGCAGCTCCTCCAGCGCCTTGCAGTCCACGCACTGCGTGGCGGTGGGGCGGGCTTCGAGCCGGCGCAGGCCGATCTCGACGCCGCAGGTGTCGCAGTAGCCGTAGTCGTCCGCATCAATGCGGCCGAGGGCCTCGTTGATCTTGCGGATCAGCCGCCGCTCCCGATCCCGCGTACGCAGCTCGATGCCGAGCTCTTCCTCTTGGGTGGCGCGGTCCAGCGGGTCGGGGAAGTTGGTGGGTTCGTCCTGCATGTGGTTGACGGTTCGGTCCACCTGTTCCATCAGTTCCCGCCGCCAGTCGCCCAGCATGGCGCGGAAGTGGTCGAGTTGCTTCGAACCCATGTACGCCTCGCCCTTGCGGGGGGCGTAGGGCACGTAGTCCCGGGCGGGCGCCTCGGCGTCGCGAGCGCTCGCATGCTCGGCGGCAACAACGGAGCTTGTCTGGCGGGGTGTCGGCATGGCGGCGTCTCGGTCTAGCCCGCAAGGTCTTTCGGGAGGGCGCGTAACCTACCAAAACCGATCGCCAATGGGAACGACCGCACACGCCCCAGCGCCCTCGGGCGCGCGGCGCCGCCAGTTCCACGAGCGCGCCGACGGCAGCCAAGTGCAGGCGATGGGCCAGCACCCGCAGCTGGCCGGGCGGAGATTTCCCACAGAGGGCATGGCAAGTCTCGTGCATGCATGCGCCTCCCGACCCTCGAGACTGTGCATTCCAATCCCAATGCGCCGCTCCCGAACGGCGCGGGAGCAGAAGGCGAGTCGTGCTACTTTCGCTATCGACCGGGCCGCGGGATGCGGCGCGGTCCATCGACCAAGGAGGCCAGCATGGAAGACGTCCCCACGCCTGCGCTTGCCCCCAATGCCAGCGCCGAGCTGCCGCCGTACCCGCAAATGGTGGACGACGGTGTCTTCTACCCCTGCTCGGACGGCAGGCCGATGGCAGAGAACATGTGGCAGGCCGAGGCCATCATGGCGGCCGCGGGCGACATCCGGGTGGCACGGCCCCAAGCGCTGGTGGCGGCGGACATCCTGGTCTATCCGGAACAGGGGAACCCCCGCGTCAACATCGCGCCGGACGTGCTTGTGGCGTTCGGCCTAGGGTGCCACAAGCGTTCGAGCTACCTCGTGTGGCGGGAAGGAAAGCCGCCGGACTGGGTGCTGGAAGTAGCGTCGCCGAGCACGGCATCCCGGGACTTGGAGATCAAGCGACGCAAGTACGCCGAGATGGGGGTGACGGAGTACTGGCTGTTCGACCCGACGGGGAAGCTGTTCCGACGCCGCGGCGAGGCGCAGCTTCAGGGCTACGCGCTCGCGGCCGGCTGCTACGAGCCGCTGCCGGCAATGGCGGCGGGAGGCATGGCGATGATCCGCAGCGACGTGCTCCGGCTGGGCCTGCGGGCGGAGAACGAACTGATCCGCTTCCGCGATCTGGAAACCGGCAAGGACGTGCTGCACCGCGACGAAGCCGAAGCGGATCGGGCGCGGGAGACCGCGCTGCGCCGAGCCGCCGACGCACGCGTTGCGGAAGCCGATGCGCGAATCGCGGAGCTTGAGGCGCTGCTGCAGCGCCAGCGGGAGGAATCGGGCGGGAACTAAGGCAAAGGCCCTGCAGGCGTTCCCATAGCGGCATGGCGCGGCGCGTCCCTAGTGGTCCGTTTGCGAGTCGACGTGGCAAATGGCAAACCGCCTCGGCGTCGCTTCGGCATGCCCCGGACGAGGATGTGCCGCCCCGCAGCGCGACGTGCGCTTGTTCCCGGCGACGGGGCTGGTGCCGTCGAGATGCATGTTGAGCGATACGCTAGGGCGCGGGTTGCCTACCGCCTACCGCCGCGCATGCCCGCAGCAGACCTTCCATGTCCGCCGGCAGGGGCGCCTCGAAAGCCAGCGGCTGGCCGGTCTCGGGATGGGCGAAGGCCAGTTTCCAAGCGTGCAGAGCCTGGCGCCGGAAGCTGCGCACTGCGTCCGCCTGCTCCGCGGTCGCCGTCGGCGGCACCACGCCTCGGGCCCCGTAGCGCTGGTCGCCAACCAGGGGATGGCCGATCGCCGCCATGTGAACGCGCACCTGGTGGGTGCGGCCGGTCTCCAGGCGGGCCTCCACCAGCGTGTGGGCGGCAAGGCGCTGGCGAACGCGGATGTGCGTCGCTGCGGGGCGTCCGTCGCTCCGCACCGCTCGCCGGAGGCGGTTGCGCGGGTCGCGGCCGATGGGGAGATCCACACGCGCGTCCGCGATCATGCGGCCTTCCGCGACCGCTAGATAGCGGCGTTGCACGGTACGCGCCGCGATCGCAGCTACCAAGCGCAGCTGGCTGGCCTTGGTGGCAGCCACCATCATCAGGCCGCTGGTGTCCTTGTCGAGGCGATGGACGAGGCCGGCCCGGGGCACCGCTGCCAGCGCCGGCCAGCGGGCCAGGAGCCCGTTCACCAACGTGCCGTGCGGGTTGCCGGCGCCAGGATGGACCACTAGGCCGGCCGGCTTCACCACCACCAGCACATGGGGGTCCTGGTAGACGACGTCGAAGTCCACGGCCTCGGCCAGGGCCCAGTCCTCGCGCCGCGGCCGTTCGGCGCATACGCAGATCCGCTCGCCGCCGGTCAGCAGGGCGCTCGGCTTCTGCGCCACGCCGTCCACGCGCACTGCGCCAGCCTTGATCCAGCCGGCGATCTCGCTGCGGGAGACGGCGGCGCCTGCGGCAGCGAACATCGCTGCCACGGCGCGGTCCAGGCGAACGCCGGCGAACTTGGCCGCGGCCACGGCGTCCAGACGCACGGTTGCCGATTCGTCCGCCAACGACGCGCCTCCGGCTTGAACGTTCCGGCCGCCGACGGCGATCTCCCACGGGCGGCCTCGGCCTAGCGGCGCGACACCGCCACGCGCCGAGAGGAACGGAAGTTGCTAGCATACGCGGCCTCGGCCACTGCTCGACGGAGCGCTTGTCCGATGGAGTCGGCTGCAACGCTCTCCCGCATCCTCGGCGTCGCCGCGCTGGCGCTGCTCGGCAGCGGCTGCGCCTGGTTCGGCGGCGAAGACGAGGACTTCGAGGCCGAGACCAGCGAACAGGTCCTCTACCGGAACGCCCAGTCGGGCCTGCGCACCGGCAACTTCACACAGGCCATCTCGCGCCTGGAGCGCTTGGAGGCCCGCTTTCCCTTCGGGCGCTATGCCGAGCAGGCCCAGCTGGAGCTCATCTACGCCAACCACATGGCGCGGGATTTCGATGCCGCCACCGCCGCCGCGGATCGCTTCGTGCGCCTGCATCCCCAGCATCCCAACGTGGACTACGCCCACTACATGAAGGGCATGACGGCGATGGCCCGGGATCGCGGCAACAGCGGCCGCTTCATGCGCACCAGCCTCGCGCAGCGGGACGTCACCAACGTGCGCCAAGCCTTCGCGGATTTCGGCGAACTGCTGCGCCGCCACCCGGCCAGCGAGTACGCCAAGGATGCGCAGCAGCGCATGATCTACCTGCGCAACGTGCTGGCGGAGTCCGAGACCGGCGTCGCCAGCTTCTATCTGGGCCGCGGCGCCTACGTGGCGGCGGCGAACCGCGCCCGGCACGTGGTGGAGAACTACTCGCAGACACCGGCCGTGCCCCATGCGCTGGCCGTGCTGGTGGAGGCGAACTGGAAGCTGGGCCTCGAGGACGCCGCCAACGACGCGCTCAGCGTGCTGGCGCTGAACTTCCCGGACTACCGCGCCTTCGACGAGGACGGCAAGCTCGTGCTGGAGGACATCGGCGTGCGCCGCCAGCGTTCCTGGCTGAACCTGATGACCTTCGGCCTGCTGGCGCGGCCGGACGTGCCGCCGCCGCTGGCCATTCCGCGCCCGAAAGAAGAACCGCCCGGCGCCGGCGCCTGAGGCGGCGGCCAACGGCACCGCCTGCCAGAGGCATCGCTGCAGCGCTGGTGGGAAGAGTTTGGGCGGAGACCGAACCTGGCAGAGGCCGGGCACGCACCGAGAGGCAAGTTGACCCTCGAACAAGGACGCCATGTTCAACATTCTGATTATGCAAGGACCATCCACGTATGGCTGGCACGAGACTGGTACATTCACTTTCGACCATCGACGGGCCTTCGAGTACTCGACGATAGCGATCCGGTTTCCGACTACCGCAAAAAACGTCCAACGTTGCCGAGAACTCCCTTGCTTGTTCTCCTATGAAGGCACCAACGAATGTGGTCGAATTGGTCGCATTGGCTCATCTCAGAACGGGGCGGAAGTGTAGATATCGCGTACAGTTGGCCCAGTTCCCAAGTACCCTTCACAATGCGCCCGACGTTGCCCTTGTTGTAGCTCGGCCCGGCGTCGATGCGACCGCCGCCAGCGACCGTGATGATTGGTGGTAGTGAGGCCTTGCGAGTTGGCTGAGCCCGCACAGTTGGTGCATGTGCAGGCTGTGTGCGGCTGCAATCCACAGTTGCGACTTGATTCGTAGAGGCTTGAGGACATGGACTACCGAAGTGCAATTGCCATTGATCCAGGCAAGCGGGGCGGCAAGCCCTGCATAAGGGGAATGCGGATCACCGTATACGACGTGCTCGGCTATCTGGCTTCCGGGATGACCTACCGCGAGGTGTTGGACGAGTTCCCGTATCTGCGTGAAGAGGACATCCTTGCCTGCCTGAGCTATGTGGCGGACCGAGAACGGTCGATGCTGGTCGTCGGAGCGGAGTGAAGCTCCTCTTCGACCACAATCTGGCCTGCTGGCGCGGCCGGACGTGCCGCCGCCGCTGGCCATTCCGCGCCCGAAGGAAGAACCGCCCGGCGCCGGCGCTTGAGACGGCGGCCGACGGCACCGACTGCTAGCCCCTAGGTCCTAGGCGAATGGCCTACGGCACACTGCGCCTCTGCCGCTAGGCGCAGATGCCTCGCAGGGCCACCATTGCCGCACCGAGTTGGTCTGCCAGACGCCATGCAGGAGCCGACGTGCCCAAGACGCCTTCTCGCCCGGGATGCCGCGCCGCGGGCATGACCATTGCGGAGCTGACGACTGCGCTGGCGGTAGCGGCGGTGCTGGCCGCGGTAGCGGCGCCAAGCATGGCGGCGCTGGTGGCCCGCAGCGAAGCGGATGCGGCCGTGGAGCAGCTGCGCGGCGCCGTGCAGTTCGCCCGCCACGCGGCGGTGGCCCGCGGTACCGTCGCCACGTTCTGCCCAGCGCCCCGAGGTGCCGCCGGCTGCGGGCCGCGGGACAGCTGGCACGAAGGCGGCATGGTGTTCCTGGACGCCAACGCCAACGGCGCCCGTGAGCCCGACGAGGAAGCCGTCCTGCGCTTGCCGCCGCTGGCCGCCGGCTACCGCGTCCGATGGCGCTCGTTTCGCAACCGCACCTTCCTCTCGATGCTGCCCACCGGCGTCACCGACTGGCAGAACGGCAGCCTGCTGGTGTGTGCGCCGGACGGCGCGCCCGAGCGTGCGCGGCTGCTGATCGTCAACGCCCAGGGCAGCGCTCGGCTGGCGGCAGACGGCGATGGCGACGGCATCGTCGAGGCTGCGGGCGGACGTCCCGTGGCCTGCTAGTCGCTGCCTGGCCGTGCGCTGTCGCTGCCCAGCCTGCCGAGGTAGCCGCGCATTCTGCCTTTGGCCCTTGCGGCCCACGGCGCGAGCGGTCCGTCCCGCGCCCCGAGCCGCCGCAACAGGCTTTCCGTGAACGTTTGCCGCTGGGGGGCGAAGTTGGCCCACGCGGCGTCCAGGTAGGGGCGGCCGACGGCGCTGAGCATGGGGTAGAAGCCCTCCGCGTCCACACGGCGCAGGACGCTCCGGTAGTGGTCGATCACGTGCCGGTCGAAGAGGCCGCCGGCGGCTTGCGCGGTGGAGAGCGCGCCGGTGCCGAGCTTGGCCACCCGATCCAGGGAACCAAGGGCCACCAGGCCCGATACGTCGAAGGCGCTGACGCGCTGTCGCCGGGCGGCGGCCTGCAGGTCCCGCCAGAGATCGGCGAGTTCCCGTTCCGGCAGCACGGTGCGCGGATCGATTGCCGCCACCGCGGCGCGGGTCTCTGCCGCCGCCTGCTTGAGGCCCGCGAGGGACAGCGGCGGCAGATCGAAAGCGGAGGCCGCCTGGTGGCTGGCGGCGGCGACCTGCTCGAGCAGGTCGTCGATGTGGTCGATGCGGGCGGCGTCTTCGATCACGCCCCGGCGCTGCATCTCCTCCGCCATCTCCCGCAGGTAGGTCTTGGATCCGTAGGCGACGTCCGCCACCAGCGCCAGCAGCAGCATCGGCGACAGATGCAGCGTCGCCAGGCTTGCGACGTCCACGAAGTTGCCCACCGTCTTGCGCGCCAGAAAGTCCTGGGGCTCGGTGCCGGAGGCCGCGGCCCCGGCATCGATCTGCCCCACCTGGTCCGCCATGAAGTCCAGCATCTGGCCCACGAACACGCGGTAGGTCTGGGCGTTGCGGAACGCCGCCGGCAGCAGCACCTCGGCGGAGTTCCGCAGCGTCCCGCCGAGGACGCCGGCGGCGCTGCGCAAGGCCCGCTCCGGGAGCGACAGGCCGTACAGCAGGCGTCCGCCCGGGCCCGCGTGTCCTTGCTTCTTCGAGTCCTGCCTCAAGCCGTCCTCCGCGAGCGCTTGGGTCGTTTGCGGTACTCCATGCGCACGAGCCGGGCCGCCGATGGCGCGAAGCGGCGGCACTACAATGCTGCCATGCCCAGCCGACGCCGGCGCATCCGGATCCGCCTTCCCGCAGCGCCCGCAGCCACGGCGCTGCTGCTCGCTGGCGCAGCAACGACGGCCGTCGGCGATCCGGACGACGGCTTCTCCGTCGCCGCCTGGGAGACGCAGCTGGACGTTGGCGAACATGCCGACGTGGCCGCCAAGGCCGAAGGCCGCGTGGCGGTCCTCGAGGCGCGCTACGACCGCTACCATCCCACGCTTGTCGAGCCCTTGCGGCTGCTCGGCGACGCCCGCCTTGGGCTCGGCGACGCCGACGGGGCGCTGGCCGCCTACGACCGCGCCAAGCACGTCGTTCGCATCCACGACGGCGTACAGGGGCTGGCGCAGCTGCCGCTGCTGTACCGGGAGGCGGCGGCGTTGGCGGCGAACGGCGACCGCGGCACGGCCAACGACCGGCACGAGTTCGCCTACAGCCTGAAGCTGCGCGCCTACGGCGCCGGCGATCCGCGCCTCGTCCCCGGCCTGCGCCAGCTCATCGACTGGTACCTGCGCCACTACAAGTACCGGCCGGCGCAGGTGCTCTACCAGCAGGTGCTGGACATCCTGCGGCGGCACCATCCGCCCGGCGATCCGCGCATCGTCGCCGCGCTCGCCGCCTATGCGGACAGCTTCCGCGCGCAGCGCTTCGGCGTTCGGCTGGCGGGCCGTGGCGGCTTCCAGGCGTGGCCTCCGGGCCACGCCAAGGATCCGCCCTGGTACGGCAAGTCGGGCTTTCTGCGCGGACGCAGCCTGATGCGCGAGGTCGTCGCGCTTACGGAGGCCGCCGCCCACACGTCGGCAGCGGATCGCGCCAAGGCCGTCGTGACCCTGGCCGACTGGCACCTCTTGCACTACGAGTCCGGCGCCGCCATGCACCACTACCGCCGCGCCTGGCGTCTGTTGGAGACCGAACCGGCACTGCGGGCGGAACTGTTCGAGAAGCCGACGCCGCTCAATCTGCGGCTGCCGAACGATCCGGCGCTGCGCGCCGACCTCCGCGACGAGCGCGACCGGGGCGGTCGCGTTGCCCGGGATGGCGTGGTCCGCCTCGCCCTCGCCGTCACCCACCGCGGCAACGTGGTGGGCCGGCGGACGCTGGCGGCGGAACCCCGCAATCTCATGGAGTTCAAGGTGCGCCGGGCCGCCAAGCGGACCCGCTACCGGCCGCTGTTCAAGGACGGCGATCCGGCCCCTCGCCGCGGCCTGGAGCTGGAGTTCCGCTATCGCTACTACCCGGGCGACAGTTCGCTGCTGCGCTAGCGCTTGTACCTACGAATCAATGCTCGGAACCGCTAGCCGGCAAGCGGGTTACCATCGCGTTCGGCAACGCATCGCCCCGCGCTGCGCTCGCGGACGCTTGCCGAGCCAACACGGATCGCAACAGCAAGGATTGGAAGGGGAACATGGCCGAGTACGACAATCTCATCGTGGACCGCGTCGGCACCGACGGGCGCGTGGGCCGCATCGCGCTCAACCGACCGGAGAAGATGAACGCGCTCTCGCAGGAGCTGCTGTTCGAGCTGAACGACGCCCTGCACGACATGGAGGCGGACGACGCCGTGCGCACCATCGTCGTGCGCGGCGAAGGGCGCACCTTCAGCGCCGGCTACGACCTGACGCCCACCGGCGGCAAGGGCGCGGACGCCGTGGTGCGCCGCCACCGAGGCGTGGACGACAAGGGCCGCCGGCTGCTGATGGGCATTCGCACCGGCATGCAGCAGATCACGGACATCCACCTCTACTTCTGGAACATGGCCAAGATCACCATCGCCCAGGTTCACGGCTACGCCATCGCCGGCGGCTGCGAGCTGGCCATGATGGCGGATCTGGTGGTGGCTGCCGAGGACGCCCAGCTCGGCCATCCGGGGCTGCGCGGCCTCGGCACCTCCCGCACTGGCGTCATCTGGCCGCTGGTGATGGGCATGCGCAAGGCCAAGGAGCTCTACTACACCGGCGAGAACGTCACCGGCAGCGAGGCCGAAGAGCTCGGCATGATCAACTACGCTTGGCCGAAGGACGAGCTCGAAGACCGCACCATCGCGTTCGCGGACCGCATCGCGGTGATGTCCGCGGACCACCTCGCCATCCTGAAGCTCAACATGAACCGCTTCTACGAGAACATGGGCATCTACTCCTCCGTGCGCAGCAGCACGGACCTCGATGCCGCCGGCCAGTTCACGGGCTTCTCCTACGAGTGGCAGGACAAGATGCGCGAACTCGGCATGCGCGACGCGGTGCGCTGGCGCGACGGCCTGTTCCGCGACAACGACTGGTACAAGCGCCCGACGCCCAAGCCGGACGCCGGGTAGGGTAGGGGCCGGAGCGAACGGCGCGGCAAACGGAGCGCGGCATGGCCTTCGACGTCGCTGCCGAACTGCGGCGGCGACCGTGGTGGATGAACCTCTTATGGGGCTTCTGCCTCTACATGACGTTCGTCTACCTGCCGTTCGATCTGTTCCTGAAGCCGGTGGCTGAGGACGAAGAGGTGTGGTTCGGCTTCGTGCTGCGCGGCTGGGCGGCCAAGCTCACCGAACCGCTGCACTGGCTGATCTACGGTGCCGGCGCCTTCGGCTTCTGGAAGATGTCGCGCTGGATGTGGCCCTGGGCCGCCGTCTACGCCGCCCAGGTGGCCCTTGCCATGCTGGTGTGGAACCTGATCGATTCCCGGGGCGGCGGCATCGTCCCTGGCCTCGTCTCGATGGCCGTTGTCGCCGTGCCGGCGATCGCGCTGTGGCGGGCCAAGGGCCGGTTCCGCCCGCCGGCGGGGGCTTAAGGCCGCTACCGTCTAGCGGACTCGGCTGCGGTGGCGGACTCTGCGGCCATCGGTCATGCTTGGTCGGAGACCAAGGCCAGAAGAGCCCAAGCGAAAAGGAGAAGCCATGTTCGGATCCCAGCTCTACAACCAGCTCACTTCCTGGAAGACCATCGAAGAGGTGCTGGCGGTGATGGAGAAGGGGCGCTGGAGCAGCGTCTACACCTACGACCACTTCGTGCCGCCGTGGACGCGCACCGCCGACGTCGCCGAGAGCGACCTGCACCCCACCCTGGAGGGCTGGGCCCTGCTGGCGGCGATGGCGGCGGTCACCAAGCGCCTGGAGCTGGGCGTGCTGGTATCCGGCAACACCTATCGCAATCCGGCGCTGCTGGCGAAGATGGCGGCCACCATCGACGAGATCTCCGGCGGTCGCGCCATCCTCGGCATCGGCGCCGGCTGGAACGTCCGCGAGCACGAAGCGTACGGCTGGAACTTTCCGTCCATGCGCGAACGCCAGGACCGCCTGGAGGAAGCCTGCGCCCTGATCCACGCCCTGTTCACCACCGAGCGGTTCGTGGACTTCAAGGGCAAGTACTACCAGCTCAAGCAAGCGCCCTTCGCCCCCCAGGGCGCGAAGCGCAGGATTCCGGTGATGGTGGGCGGCACCGGCCCGAAGCGCACGCTGCGGACGCTGGCCAAGTACGGCGACATCATGAACGCGATTTGCAGCCCGGAGGACTTGAAGCGGCTGTGGGGCATCGTCGAGCGCCACTGCGAGGACGTGGGCCGGGATCCGGCCGAGATCAAGCGCTCCGTCCACGTGCCGATGCAGATCATCCGCGACGAGACCAAGGCCGTGCTGGCCCGCCGCGGCAATCCGTGGACGATGGTGGGCTCCCCGCAGTACGTCGTCGACCGCTGCGGCGCCTTCATCGACGCCGGCGTGGACGAGTTCTGCCTGCAATCCATCGAACAGCGCCCGGAGGTGTACCAGGAACTCGACGAAGAGGTGTTCAGCGCCTTCGACTGAGCGGGCGCGATCCTCGAGGCGCCTGGGGCGCAGACCTGCTGCGTTCGCGCCGGCATCGGAGAGACGGCACGGCCTTGCGGCAGAGCGATGCGGCCCGGGTGGAAGCGGTGCTGGACCGGCTGCTGCCGCCGGATGGGGACTGCGAGCAAGCCGATGCGGCGGCGGGGCCGGCGCGGAACCCTGCCGCGACCCTAGCCCAGGCGATGCGCTATGCCGCACTCGGCGGCGGCAAGCGCTTGCGCCCGCGCCTCGCCTATGCGGCGGGCCGGGCCGCTGGCGCATCGGCGGAGAAGGTGGACTTCGCCGCCGCGGCGGTGGAACTGGTCCATGCGTTCTCCCTGATCCACGACGACCTGCCGGCGCTGGACGACGACGCCCTGCGGCGCGGGCGCCCGACCGTGCATGTGCGGTTCGGCGAAGCGACGGCGATCCTGGCCGGCGACGCCCTGCTGGCGCTCGCCTTCGAGACCGCCAGCGACGCGGCGGTGCCGCCCGAACTCGCTGCTCGTTGGGTGCGCCTCCTGGCCCGCGCGACCGGCGCCGAGGGCATGGTCGGGGGGCAGATGATGGACCTCGCCGGGGAAGCGGAACGCTTGCCGCTGCCGCAAGTGGCCGACCTGCACCGGCGCAAGACCGGCGCCTTGATCCACGCCGCGGCGATGGCCGGCGCCGTCGCCGGCCGCCTGCCCGCCGAGGCGATGGCGGCCGTGGACGGCTTCGCCGCGGAGATCGGCCTCGCCTTTCAGATCCAGGACGACGTGCTGGACGCCACGGCCGGCACCGGCGTGCTCGGCAAGCCGCAGCAGGCCGACGTGCGGCGGGGCAAGTCCACCTACGTGAGCGTGCTGGGCCTGGCGGCGGCCGAAGAGGAAGCGGCGAGGCGGCTGGCATTGGCCCGGGCGCGCCTCGGGCCCCTCGGCAGCCGCGGCGCGGAACTCGCCAGCCTGGCGGAGGAGATGGTGCGGCGGCGGTTCTGAGCGGCGAACCACGCGGGTTCGCCGGACGCTGGCTGCTACGGACGGGCCGCCAGCACCGCGTCCCAAAGCACTTCGGAAGCGGCGATGCCAAGGCGGGCCACGGACCACTGCGGCAGTTCCACCTCGGCGGTGGAGACCATCCACAGCGCGTCGCCGTCGTCGCGGGTGTGGAACGGATGGATGGCCCGGGCCATGGAGGCATGGAGCTGCCGGCCGAGCTGGACCAGGTCGAACCCGCGCACGGTCTGGTTGACGACCACCACGGTGAGCGTGGTGTTGCGGCCCACCGACCTGGCCGCCAGCGCATCGCCCCGGTCCTGCGCCGCGACCCGCGGCGTCGCCTCCTGCAACGGTTCGGGCGCCGGCGGCAGCCGTTCGACCTGGTCCAGATAGCCGCGCACCCGTCGCCCCTGCCGGTCGAAAACGGCGCCGACGGCATTGAGCACCGTGCAGGCGAATATCCTGAGCTCGCCGTCGGCGCGAAACGCCGCTCCCTGGCCCGCTGCGTCGCCGCGCGTGTAGTCGAGGCCCTTGCCGACGGTGACGAAGCGCCCGGCGCCCCGCGCGCCCAGCGGGAACCTGCCCGGCACGGCGCTGCGCAGCGCAGCGCGACCCAGGCGCTTGTCCGGATGGATGCCGTTGGTTCGGCCGCCGAAGTCGAACACCACGCCGCCGCTCACCAGCGGGATGGTGTCCCAGCGGGCGATGTTGCGGTTCCTCGCCAGCAGCAGCCCGGCCACGCCGGCGGCGGCCTCGAGGCCCAGCAGGGAGCCGCCGGAGAGCACGATGGCGTGGACGAAGCCGTAGTCGCCGACGACGCCGGGGGAGCCGCCGCGCACGTCCAGCGCCATGGCGGCCCCGGCCGGGATGTGCAGCACCGTCGTGCCGGTGGGCCCGTCCGGGTACTCGGCGATGCCGATGTGCAGGGCGGGCCAATCGAACTCCAGCACCCGATCGCCCGGTGCCGTGCGGACGGCCAGGTCCGTGCTGTTGCCGCGCCAAGGCGCCTCCGCCGCCACGGCGCCGCCGGTCGCGGCCGCGGCGACGAGGCAGGCGGTCGCCACGACAAAGCGGGCGCTGGCGGCACAAGCGGCAATCGCGGCCCTGAGTTCCGCTCTGCGAATCCTGCCGCTAGGAACTTCGATTGTCGCCATTTTCTTGCCAGTTCCTTTCTTCGCCGCAGCATAGCGGCGCGAAAAACTTGCCGGTCTTGGCGACGATTCAAGCCGGCCGCGCACCTTTTTTCAAGCGTTCAGAGCTTGGCGTAAAACGCGCCGCAAGAAAAGCCCGCCGCGGCGTTGAGAACTTGGATTGTCTCCGCGGCGAGCGTTCGAGTTTGGTTTTCCCAATCGTTGCGAGCAGGGCTTGTGTCGGTGAGCGCTCTAGGTTTCGCAATAGGGGAGGGTGGGTTCGCCGGACAATGGCATACGGTAGCCGCAAGTGCCTTGATGAGCGGCCTCTGGCGAGAACTCCCAAACAAGGTGTGTCGGATCGGATGGGACTCTGGTGCCGCTGTCGGTGCTTCCAAAAGCGAGCTTGCTAAACCGCGGCGGGTTCCAAACCGCCGCTTGCTTGGTCGTTTGTTCCGCCATTGTTGAACCCCCGGCAAGTCGTCTACTTGAGCTTCGTGATCCGCACCGCGCCGGTGTAGGAAGCCATCGGTTTGTCGTCGGTGAACGTCAAGCCGGTTGGGAACCTATGACTCACGAAAAAGGTCGTTGGTGCCGTGATCGTGTAGATGCCAAAGCCATCGTTGAGCCTAGGCAAGCCAGTTCGTTGAAGCACCATGAACGCCCTAGGACAGACCGCATTGCGGCGGGTGCCAGAGGCGACATTGATCTGCCCAATTGTGGAAGTGCTGCGTTGGCAGATCGCGTTGTCGCCGTAGGGTTGCTGCAACTCGAACAGATAGGTGCCGGCCGGCAGCTGCACCGATCTGCCGTTCCATGTTGCTGTGATCTGTCCGTTGGCTGCAACCGTGCCGGCGGGAAAGCCGGGGATCGTGCTTTCGCCCACTAGGTAGTAGGTGGCGTTGCCGGCGCCGGAAGTAGCTCTTGGCACTGTCATTACCACCGCCATCTGCGGCGCGAACTTCCCGACAATGGTTGTGTGGTTGGTGCGTACTTCGGTTGTGAGCGCGTCCACGGCTGTTGCCGTCGAGAGAGTGCCTACCGTGGCTTCCAGCGTGACAAGTCGCCTGACGGCCTGGTCGATCTTGTTTGCCAGTTCGCGCATCGTCGGCTGCTTGACGCCGGCATCGTCGTCCCTGTCGCTGTCGCCTTCCGCGGCCAGTGCGAAAGGCGCGGGCGCTGCCAAGGCCACCGCCAGGATGGCGAGCACGATGTTCCTCATTCGGTCGTCCCCTGTGTGCCGTCCGGCCCAGCCGAAGGCGCGGATCCTCCGTCGCGAACGCGGCTATCCAACCACGGGGGGGGGGGGGGGTCAACCCCTTGGCGAAGAAATCGAACTTTCCTTCTGCAATCAATGGCTTGCGATGGAGCGCGAACTCCCTAGGGCGGCTGCCCAGCAGCCCTGGACGCCTTCCGGCAGCTCGGGAAAGTCCGCCCGTGCGAGCGCCCAATGTCGCCCAAGCGCCGCTCGATCTATGGCAAAGAGCTTACGACAAGCGATTTCTGAAAAACGCTTCTATATCAATGGCTTGAGGCGATCAGGCAGCGGTCGCTCTAGCCGCCTGCTGGGTGCGGATCACGTCGATCTGATCCTTGGGCACGTAGAAGTAGGAACCGGGGCGGAAGTCGTAGCCGAGATCGCCGAGCAGCCGCCGCTGCCGCGGCGTGCCGCGCTGGGCCACCGGCGGGATGGCGTCGAAGTCGTAGCAGCGCATCCACAGCTGGCAGTAGTTGTACAGCAGCACCTTGCGCGGCTGGCCGGATTCGTTGCGGCACGGGCCGTGCCACAGCGCATGGGGGAAGAGGTAGACGTCGCCGGCCTTGCCGCGCAGCTGGGCCGCTCCGGGGGAGTAGGGGGTCACGGCGCTCAAGCCCGGCGGGGTGTCGCCGCTGCCGCCGGACCAGCCGAGATTGGGGTACGGCGCCCGCTCGCCCTTGTACGGAATCTGCCGCAGGTGGCTGCCGGGGAACACCGTGAGGTTGCCGCTGTTCTCCTGCTCCACGTCCGTGAGCAGGTACATGGCCTTCATGGCCAGCGGCGGGCTGGAATCCGCCAGGCGCATCACCCTCAAGGATTCGCCGCCGTCGGTGTGGGTGTAGCCGGGAAACTTGGGATCCGCCGGCCGGACGATGGCCTGGGTCATGGAGAGCAGGATGTAGGGCCCCATGATGTCCACGATGTAGTCGAACACCGGCGTGGCGTCGATGAGGTCCATGAACGCCTGGTGGTAGGCCAAGAGATCGCGGCGATCCATGAAGCCGCCGGGGTCCAGGTCCCGGGCGTGGTCCAGCCAGGCGTAGTGGCCGATGGGCAGGTCCTTGCCCTGGCGCGGGTCCGGCTCCCAGCCGGGGATGGCGCGAATGCGGTCCATCTCGTCGGAAAAGAACGCCACCTGCTCGGCGTCCAGCACGCCTTCGAGATGCAGGTAGCCGTTCGTCTGCCACTGGCGGCGCTGTTCGGTGTCGAGCGTGAGCATGGCGGTGTCTCGCTGAACGGAAGTGGTTGAAGTGAAGTGCCCCGTCTCTCCCTGCCCCGCCCGCTAGATGCCGTACAGCGCCTTCACGTTGTCGCGGGTGATCCTGGCGCGCTCGGCGGCCGGCACGCCGTCGAAGATCTCGTCGATCACCTGCGTCGAGCAGGGCCAGGTGGAGTCGACGTGGGGGTAGTCCGAGCCCCACATCAGGTTGCCGAGGCCGATGATCTCGCGGGTGAGCACCGCCGGCCGGTCGTCTTCGATGGTGGCGTAGAACTGGCGCCGCCATACTTCGTGGGGCCGCTCGCCGGTGAAGTCCCGATTCTTGAATCGGTGTTCGCGAAGCAGACCCTGATCGACCCGATCCAGCCAGTGCGCGATCCAGCCGGCGTTGAACTCGCCGACCACGAACTTGAGCCGCGGATGGCGCTCGGCGACGCCGCGGCACATGAGGTCCACCAAGGTGCGCTGGATGGTCCCGGGGGTGGCGGCGTAGTTGGCGGTTTCGTCCTGGGGCAGCGGGCTCTTCTGGCGGTACTCGGCGGGAACGTAGGCGTTGGTGCCGACGTGCATGGAGAGCGGGAATCCGGCCTCCTCGGCGAGGGCCCAGACGCCTTCGTAGCAGGCGTCCCGGTAGGGCCGTTGCGGCGGCGCCGAGCAGGGAATGCAGCCGCCCTTGTAGCCTTTCTTGATCACGCGCTCCAGCTCCGCCACCGCCGCTTCCGGGTCCTGGATGGGGATCGCCGCGAGGCCGAACAGGCGGCCGTTGGAGGCGGCGGCGTAGTCGTGCAGCCAGTCGTTGTAGTTCCTCTGGCAAGCGACCAGGAGCGCCGTGTTCTCGAACCCGAACAGGCCGAAGAAGCCGGGGTAGAGGAACTCCGCGTCGATGCCGTCTTCGTCCTGGTCCTCGTGCCGCCAGGCGCCGTCGCGGATGCCGGGGCGCAGGCCGTCGTAGCCCTGGGCAAGGATGCGCCTGGCTTCGGCGTCGCGCATGTCGTCCACTTCCGGCTTGTGTCCGGGCCGCCGTTCCAGCATCAGCCCCTTGCGCTTTCGCATTCCCGCGAAGCCCATCCGCCGGCGGATGCCGCGCCCCCCTTTGGCGGGAATGACGATGGCATCCTCCACCGTGCCGGCGCCGACCACCCGCGGCGCTTCGTCGCCGAACCGTTCCGGCAGCCCGACGAACACGTCCTCGGCCTCGACGACGTGGGAATCCGCTGATATCGGCCTCGCGGCTTGCATGGCGTTCCTTCGCTCCCCTCGCAGGCGGCGGCTTGAGATGCCCGTAATGTCGCGTAACCCCGGCGGATTGTCTAGTAGGCTAGACGCGGACGCGAGATGGAGGCCGTTCATGTCCCCCCAGCCGGTGCGCCTTGCGGACTACCAGCCCTACCCGTTTCGCCTTGCCGAGACGGCGCTTGCCTTCGACATCCGCGACGGCGAAACCACCGTGGAGTGCGAGCTCGCCGTCGAACGCCGAGACGCGCCAGGCCAGGAGCAAGCGCCGCTGGTGCTGCACGGCGCCGACGTCGAACTGCTCGGCATCGCCGTCGACGGCCGCCCGCTCTCCGGCAACGAGTACGCCATCGCCGGCGAGACCTTGAGCGTGTTCGACGTGCCGGCGGCGTGCCGCGTGCAGGTGAGGACGCGCATCGCGCCGGAGGCCAACAAGGCCCTCGAAGGGCTCTACAAGTCCGGCGCCATGTACTGCACGCAGTGCGAGCCGGAAGGCTTCAGGAAGATCACCTACCACCCGGATCGGCCGGACGTGCTGTCCCGCTTCGTCACCCGCATCACGGCCGACGCGGAACGCTATCCAGTGCTGCTGGCCAACGGCAATCCGGTGGGCGACGAAACACGCGCCGGACGCCGCACCGTCACCTGGCGGGATCCCTTCCCCAAGCCGAGCTACCTGTTCGCCCTGGTGGCGGGGGACCTCGCGGTACTCGAGGACGAGTTCGCCACCCGCTCCGGGCGGCGCGTGGCGCTGCGCATCTACTCCGAGGCGCACAACATCGGCGGCTGCCGCTACGCCATGGCGGCGCTCAAGCGGGCCATGCGCTGGGACGAGCAGCGCTTCGGCCGCGAGTACGACCTGGACATCTTCATGATCGTCGCCGTCGAGAGCTTCAACATGGGGGCGATGGAGAACAAGGGCCTCAACATCTTCAACACCTCCTGCGTGCTGGCCACGCCGGACATCGCCACGGACGCCGCCTACCAGCGCGTCGAAGGCGTGGTGGCGCACGAGTACTTCCACAACTGGTCCGGCAACCGGGTTACCTGCCGGGACTGGTTCCAGCTAAGCCTGAAAGAGGGCTTCACCGTCTACCGGGACGCCGAGTTCTCCGCGGACATGAACTCGCGCACGGTGAAGCGGGTGGCGGACGTGGCGTTCCTGCGCGACGTGCAGTTCGCGGAAGACAGCGGCCCCCTCGCGCATCCGGTGCGGCCTTCGAGCTACTTCGAGATCAACAACTTCTACACCGCCACGGTGTACGAAAAGGGCGCCGAAGTGGTGCGCATGCTGGCCACCATTCTCGGCCGCGAACGCTTCCGCGCCGGCACCGACGCCTACTTCGACCGCCACGACGGCAGCGCCGCCACGGTGGAGGACTTCGTGGCGGCGATGGAGGCTGCCTCCGGGCTTTCGCTGCCGCAGTTCTGGCGCTGGTACGACCAGGCCGGCACGCCGCTCCTGACGGTGGCCGAGGAACGGCGGGGCGATGCGCTGACGCTCGCCATCGAGCAGTCCTGTCCGCCGACGCCGGGGCAGCCGGACAAGCGCCCATTCCACATTCCGCTGGCCTTTGGCCTGGTGGACGCGCAAGGGCGGGAACTGCTGGGCGCCGCCGGCGCCGCCAACCCCTCGCCGGTGGCGGTGGCGACGGCCGCGCGCACCGAGAATCCCGAAGCGGACGGCACCCTCGTCGCCCACCTCGCCGAACCGCGGACCACGATTGCGCTGAGCGGGGTACCAGAGGACGCGACGGTGAGTTTCCTGCGCGGATTCTCGGCGCCGGTGCAGGTCCGCTATCCGCGGCCGGCGGCCACGCTGCGGCGGCTGGCCAATGTCGACTCCGACGGCTTCGCGAAGTGGGACGCCGCGCAGACGCTGCTGGCCGACAGCCTGCTGGCGAGAGTGCAGGGCCGGGGGGATGCGGCCGCGGAGGAGGCCGTCGGCCTGGTGGCGGACCTCGCGCGCGCCGCCGCGCAGGCGCCGGACGACGGCGAAGCCAAGGCGCTCCTGGCGACGATGCTGACGCTGCCAGCCGAGACCTGGCTGCTGGAACTGGCGCCGGGAACCGACATTCTCGCCATCGCCGCCGCTTGGGACGCCTTGGCGGACCGCTTGGCCGGGGCTTGGGACTGGCTGGCGCTGGCGACGGCGAACGAGACCGCTGGCCCGTACCGGCCGGACGGCGTGGACATGGCCCGCCGCCAGCTTCGGCATCGCGCGCTGTGGTACGCGTTGCGCCACCTGGACCGGACGGATCCGGGCCACGCCGCCAGCCTTCTCGAGGCCATGCTGGCCGAGGCGGACAATCTCACGGATCGGCTGGCGGCGTTGCAGGGCCTCATCGGCCTGCGGTCGCTGGACGATGCCGCCAAGACCGAGACCCTCGCGGACTTCCATCGGCGCTGGGGGCACGAGACGCTGGTGGTGGACGCCTGGTTCGCCGCCCAGGCCAGGGTGCCGCTGCCCGGCACGCTGGCGAGGGTGCAGGCGCTGGAACGGCACGAAGCCTACGACGCCGCCATCCCCAACAAAGTGCGGGCGCTGCTGCTCGCCTTCACGGCCAACGTGCGCAACTTCCACGCCGAATCCGGCGACGCCTATCGATGGGCCGCCGACCACGTGGCGGCACTGGACGGCTTCAACCCCCAGGTGGCGTCGCGGCTGGCCAAGACGCTCGCTGCGTGGCCGCGCTTCGACCGCGCCCGCGGCCAACGCATGCGCGCCGCGCTCGCTGCGGTGGGCGAACGCGAGCTGTCCAAGGACGTGCGCGAAGTGGTGGAGAAGGGCCTGGCCGGCGCGTCGCCAGCAGGCGCCGCCGCGCGCTAGGCTGCCGCTCGCCGCCGGCTTGGCCGCCGCCGCACCCGGCCGACCGCTCCATGCCGATCTACCGCTGGCTGCGGCCGGCGCTGTTCGCCCTGCCCGCCGAGGCGGCCCATGCCATGACCCTGGCGTCGCTGCGGGCCTACGGCTTGCTCGGCGCCCCTGCCAAGCCCGCATCGCCAGTGCGCGTGATGGGGCTCGACTTCCCGAACCGCGTCGGCTTGGCGGCTGGCTTCGACAAGAACGGCGTGGCGGCGGCCGGCGCGGCCCGCCTCGGCTTCGGATTCGTCGAGGTCGGCACCGTGACCCTGCGCCCCCAGCGCGGCAACCCGAAGCCGCGGCTCTTCCGCCTCGCCGAAGACGCGGCGCTCGTCAACCGCATGGGCTTCAACAACGCCGGCGCGCAGGCGCTGGCCGCCAACATCCGCCGCCAGCGCCTTCGCCGACGCGGGCTTGCGCTGCCGGTAGGCGTGAACATCGGCAAGAACCGTGCCACGGCGCTGGCCGACGCCGCGGCCGAGTACCGCGCCTGCCTAGCAGCCGTCTACGACGTGGCGGACTACGTCGTCGTCAACGTGTCTTCGCCGAACACGCCGGGCCTGCGCGCCTTGCAGGCCCCGGCGGAGTTGCGGGCGTTGATTCCCGTGCTGGTCCGCGAGCGCGAGGCGCTGGCCGGCGCCCGCCCCGCCGCGCCGCGACGGCCGCTGCTGGTCAAGCTCGCCCCGGAGCTGCGAGCGGACGATCTCGCGGCGGCGGCTGGCACTGCGCTGGCCGCCGGCGCCGACGGCTTCGTGGTGGCGAACACCACCGTGGCGCGGCCATCTTTGCGCTCGCGCCACGCCCGCGAGGCCGGCGGACTCTCCGGGCCGCCGCTGCTGCCGGCGGCGCTTGCAGCCGTTCGGACCCTGCGCGCCGAGGTCGGGTCCCAGCCGCCGGTGATCGCCGTGGGCGGCATCTCGAACGCGGCCGACGCGAAGGCGCTCCGCGCCGCGGGCGCGGACCTGATCCAGCTGTACACGGCGCTGGTCTACCAAGGCCCGGCGCTGATCCGGGCACTGGCGACAGCGGCTGATTAGCCCGCTGCGGGACGGTGCTTTCGCGGTGGCGGGCACCGGCTCGGGTTCGCCGATGCTGCACCCGGCAGTCGAGGGCAGCGCCCGAGCGCTGCTTCCCTAACTCTCCTCGAAACCGTGGCTGTCGAACTTGAGCGTTCGGCTGTTTTCGTTGACGGTGCGCACGGTGTGCTCCGGTGCGCCGTCCGGGAGGGTGGCGGCGATGTCCAGCGTGATGGTCACCTCCGATCCCACCAGGCCGGCCAAGTGGGCGATCACCTCCTCGGCGATGCGGCCGGCGTCCCGCCCTACTCGGGTCGGGTTCAGCTTGACCGTGCCGTGGAAGCGGCGCAGCGTTCTTTCGTCTTCCGGGGGCGGCACCGGAGTCGGCGACGAAGTATCGGCCTCGTCGTGGCCGTCGGGCTTCGCCCCCGGCTGGGGCGGCGAGGGCGCATCGGCGTCTAGCTGCTCCCTCGCCACGCCGGGCTTCACCAGCAACGCCGCGCTCTCCGGCAGCACCGAAGCCGCCCTGCCGCCGGCGGCAAGGCCGAGGTAGCGCCCCGCCGCCTCGTCGTAGCCGTCCGCCAGCGCGAAGCCGTCCGTCTCCCAGGTGAGCGATGCCAGCCCGGCTTCCACCGCTCCCACGAGCACGGCGGGGCCTGCGAGGCGCGGCAAGTAGGGGAAGGTGGCGAAGTCCTCCGCCAACCGACGCAGGGAAACGTTCTCGCCCCGCCACAGGGGCACCGCGTCCATGTGCATGCGCAGTATCGCGCCGCCCAGCTGCATCACCAGGAGTTCGTCGTTGCGCAGACGCTTGGCGGCGCGTTCGGCGAGCGCGCCCGCGCCGGCGAGGCGAATCGACTTCCATTCAAGCACCGCCTGGGGCGTCGCCTGCTCCGGGGCGAGCACCCACTGGTAGGTTTCCGGCAGGCGGGCGGCCACGGTGTCCTCAGCCGCCTTTAGCTGCATCTCCGCCTGCTTCGTCTGGTGCGGGTCGAGATTGAGTTCCACCTTCTCCGCCAGGATGGACTGCCAAGCGAGGTGGCGGCGCAGGGCGTCGTCCAAGTCCTGGTAGCGCACCTTGTCCGCGGCGAGAAACACCAGCGTGTTGCGGAACAGGCGGGGGGCGTTGCCGCGGGTTTCCAGAATCGCGCTGGCGGCTTCCTGGGCCGGGTTCTGGTCCTCCTTCGCGTAGGGATGGTCGGCGGACAGCACCACCAGGCGGGCGTCGTAGTCGTCCGGCACGTCCGCGCTGGATTGCGGCAGCGGGTGGATGCGCTCGAAATCGCCCCGCGCGCGCAGCGCTTCCTTCAGCCGCCGTTCCAGCTCCAGCGCCACTTGGTCCGGCTGGCGCATGAGTTCCACGGCCCGGTCTTCGGCCAGTTTGGTGACGGTGGGCTGGGTGTCGTACCAAACCCGCGCACCGTCCTGGTAGAGATAGGTGCCCCGCGCCGCCAGGCGCCGCAAAGCGTCGCCGAAGGTCGTCGGCGATTCGCCCGGCGCCACGCAGCCGAGCTTGATGCGTGCATCCTCGATGCCGCGATGCGCCGCGGCGGTGGTGGGCGCGGAGCCGAGATAGACGGTGCGCGCCACGCGCCGGGTGGCGGCGAGCTTGCCGAGCCCCGGCACTTCGGCGTCGATGCGCAGGGGCAGCGAGTTGGCGCCGTCCACGTCCGTTTCGATCACCGGCGTCCAGTTGTCGGCGAGATACCGGGTGAGTTCGTTCTGCACCCGCGCATCGTCGATGGGCAGCGTGGAGGGCAGGATCAGCGGATTGCGGTCTCCGCTTTCCCACAGGCTGTGAATTACCGCCGCCATCAGCCGCAGCACGCCGCGGGTGCGCTGGAATCTGGCGAGCGCGGACCAATCCGAGTACAGCCGCTCGAAAATCTCCGGGTGGATCGGAAACGCGGCTTGAATGCGCCGCTCGTAGTCCGGCTCGCGGCAGGCAGCCGGGAACTCCTGGCGTTGCGCGCGGTAGAGGTCCGCGAATGCCCGCGCCGTCACGTCCCGCTGCTTGTAGGCGTCTGCCCCGTCCAGCGGCTCGAACAGACGCCGCCGGACGATCTCGAAGCCTTCCTCGGCGCTGGCGGGCTTCCAGTTCAGCGCGTTGCGGTTGAGCACGTTGTCCAAACGTTGCAGCGCGGCGCGGCCGCGAATGCCGCCCACTTCCACGTCGTCGCCCTGGGAGCGCTCGTCGCCCTTGTCCGAAGCCGGCAGGGAAACCACCAGAAAAGAGTTCTGCGAAGCATCCACCGCTTCCGTGAGCGTCTGCGCGAAGGTGAACTGCGTCTCGAAGGAACCGCCCGGCAAGCCGCCTTCGTCGCGCAGTTGGCGGGCGTAGGCTACCCACTCGTCGATCAGAATCAGGCACGGCCCGTACTCGTTCAGCAGCTTGTGCAACGCTTCGCCGGGATTGGTGGCGCGTTCGTCGTCCGCCCGCAGCAACTCGAACGCCTCGGCGCCGCCCAGCTGCCAAGCGAGTTCGCCCCACAACGTGCGCACTTCGGTGCCGTCGGGCTTGCGCGCCGGATTGCCCGGGGAGACCTTGGTACCCACCAGCACCACGCGCTTCGGCGTTGCCACGGCGTCCGTGCCAGCCTTGGCCAGCACGTCCTCGACGCCAGCGAGTTCCCGGGGCGGCACGCCGGAGAACAGGTGGTACAGCGCCAGCATGGAGTGCGTCTTGCCGCCGCCGAAGGTGGTGCGCAGGTCCACCACCGGATCGCCGCCGCGCCCGGCCAGCCGGCGCACGGCCGTTTCCAGCAGTGCTTTCAGGCTCTCGGTAAGGAACGTGCGGCGAAAGAACTCGTGGGGGTCGCCGTATTCGGCCGCGCTCTCGCCAACATGAACTTGCCACAGATCGGCTGCGAACTCCGCCTGCTGATACTGCCCGCTGGCCACGTCCGCGTGGGGCGTCGCCACTTCCCGCCACGGCTTGACGCTGCCGGCGCTGGCGGTCTCCACCAAGGCGCCGGCGGTTCGCCGCCGTTCGCCCCGCACCTGCTCGTCGATCACCAGCCGCCGCAGTTCGCGCTTGATGCGGGCCACCTCGTCCGCTTGCGGGGCGGCGATGGCGGTGAGCAGCCGCTCGCAAGAATCGAGCGCCCGGTCCGCATCGTCGCTGACGAAGCGCTCCTGATGCGCCCACTTGTTGCGCCACCCGCGCAGTTCGGAAACCAGACTGCGCTCGGTGAAACCCAAGGTGTCGCGGAACACGTCGTTCCACGTCTCCCACATCAACTTGAGCAGCGCGGCGGCGTCCCACCCGCCGATGGGCTTGTCGGCAAGCTGCGGGTCTTCGGCGAAGCGGCGGATGGCGTCCATGCGCACCGCGCCGGCCTGCACCTTGGCCGTGACTTCGCGGTGGACGAAAGGGGCAAGGCCGTCGCGCAGAAGCTCCATCGCCTTGCCGACCCGCTCGTGGTTGGTGGTGGCCATGTCCTTGTCCTAAGAACGCCGAACGGCTACCGGCCGCCGCGCCACAGCCGACTAGCCACCCTCGTAGTGGAAGTGGGTGGTTGTGCTTGGGCACGGCTCCGTGTGGTGAACCAGCTTGACGTTCGCCAGCTCCAGGAACTTTTCTCCGCGCAAGACATTGCACACGTTGGGGGCCGCGCCGCGCAAACCCATCTCCCGCTGCACATCTCCGGCGCGGATGCACAGCCGCACTTTCCCGGTGCGCCGCCAAGGCTCCACGTATTGCCGCAGGACGTGTTCGCGAATGCGATCCGCCTGCGACTTCGGAGAGGACGGTGGCGGCGGGCGCCGTTTCGCAGCGTTCCTCGGCGCTAGCAACTCGCGCTTGAGGCAGGCCACCGCGTGCGCCTGCGGCGCCGCGATGGCGGTGAGCAGCCGCTCGGCGGAATCCAGCGCCCGGTACGCATCGTCCCGCGTGAAGGGTTCCTGGTGCGCCCACTTGTTGCGCCAGTGGCGCAGTTCGGAAACCAGGCTGCGTTCGGTGCGCCCCAACCGCTGCCGGAACACCTCGTTCCAACGGTCCCACATGACCTTGAGCAGGGCGGCGACGTCCCACTCGTCGATGGGCCTGTGCGCTTGCCGGGGATCCCCGGCACAACGCCGGATGTCCTCGATACTCACCTTGTGGGCCAGCACCGCGGCCCTGACAGCGCTCTGGACGAAGGGCGCGAGGCCGTCCCGCAGCAGCTGCAGCCCCTTGCCGACGTACTCGTGGTTGGTGGTTGCCATTATTCGAGCTCCCGCCAGAGGTTGATTCGTTCTTGCAGGCCCTGCACCAGTGCGCCGACAGAGTATGCGTTCTGCGCGGTTTCCTGGTGCGCCACGATTCTGGCCAACTCGGCAGCGTGCCGGCTCAGCCTGTGCGCCAGCGCGTCGACCCACAGCTTGGCCTCGTCGCCCTTGCGCAGGCTGCCGGCGAGAACACGCTCGATGTCGCGCATCTGCTCTTGGACATCCTGGGCCGACATCCCGAGTTGCGTCTCGAACACCTCCGATCTTGCCTTGAGTACCTCCCAGATCCACTGCTCCGGGGGGCCATCGCCAGGCAGAAACAGCGGCTTGAAGCTGTGGCCGTAGCCTTCGGCCACGGTGCGCAGTTCCGCCTCCCGGTCTCTGGAGTCGCCATCGAGCACGAAGATGAAGTTGAACAGCCGGCGGAACTTGCCCAGTGCGCGAATGTGCGATGGAAACTCGTCTCTGCCGGTGTTCCGGCCGATCAGGAAATCGTCCGGGCGCAGTTGCAGCCGGGGCTGCAGCGCGTCGAGCACGCCGAGCAGCGCACCCTCCGCGACTTCGTCCTCGCACAGAATGGATATCTGCTCCCGGGACTGCCCATAGAGCGCCTTCTGAAAGATGTCTCGCTGCGGCGGCAATATCCGAACGTCCAACGTCTGTGCATCCCTATCGAGGAACAAGCGCGCTTCCGGCGGCACGCAGTCGAGCACGATGGGGCTGTGCGACGCCACGACCACCTGCGACCGTTGGCGCAACGCCAAGCGCTGCAACTCCAACATGAGCTGCTGCTGGGTGTAGGGGTGCAGGCCGGATTCCACGTCGTCGATCAAGATGAGCGCTTCCTGCAGATTGGCGACGTCCTTCGACAAGCGCAAGATGGTGCGTTCGCCAGACGCCATGTGGAACTCGGAGTACCGCGCCTCGTCGTGTGCCTTGAGTTCGGCGAAGAGAATGTCGTGCGCGCCGGATTGGATCTTCGAGACGCGACCGTAGCGCTGCGGCAGGATGCGATCGGCGAAATACAGCAAGTCTGGCGTCAGCGCCTCCGACGCATAGGACCTGCGGATGCGACGTAGATGGTTCTGGGCTTCCGCGGGATCGGCGAAGTTGGCGAGGGTGTGCAGATAGACGGCTCGCTTCGGCTGCTCGGCACCCTCCGGCCCCATGAAGCTGCGGCTCCACGACCGGCGGCGGCGCCACGTCATGGAGGTTCGCTGCCCGCCATCGACGTAGTAGTACGCGAACTCCGCGCCCTGGGTGTCGTCCGAGTGTACGCCCCGCAGCCGATCGGTGAAGGCGGGAAACACGCTCGCCGGCGACCACGCCGGACGTGTTGCGTCGTCCGAGCCATAGGCGCAGGCGCAAGCGAACAACACGGTGCTCTTGCCGCAGCCGTTGGCGCCCGCCAGCACCGACACCGGATACGGAAACTGCACGCGCAGGTCTTTGATGCCACGAAAGTTCCTAACGCGCACCTCGTCGAGACGGTAGTTCCGCTGCGGCCCGCTCGCGCGCAGCACGTTCCAGATCTGCTTGAGTTCCGCGCCGATTAAGGACATTTCGCGCTCATCTCCGTCTCTTCGAGCGACAGGCAGCGAATTCCACGCCCACTAGCCGTCGAAACCCGAACAAGGCCTGCATACACGGCACAGACACGGAGTATAGGCTCGTCGCCAGCCGTGCGTGGCCATCACTGCGCTGCCTCGGTAGCACTCTCGGCGTGCAGGCGGTCGACTCCAGCGAGGAAGACTTGGTAGCTGCGGGACCTGTTCTCGCGAGAGAGCAGCTTGCCCATGGCACGGGCGGCGATGCGTTTCTGGAAGGCCGGTATGAGCTTCGCGAGCGCTCTTGCCGGCTGCGAGACGTTGTCGGGATCGCGGAACCGCCGCTTGCCTAGGCTGGTCCTAATGCGTCGGGCGGTATCGGGGTAGGCTTTCGCCAGTGCATCGACGTCGCCCACATACCATGCCTCCAACTCTCGGCACACGACTCTCGCAAGCGAGTCCGGGCGCCCGCCCCGAGCACAGAGGTCATCGAGTTTCGCCTTCACCGAGTGGCAGTCCTCGCCGTTCTGGTCGCGCATGACCACGAAACGCGCATGGGGCGTTCTCCAACTTCGCAGCTTGCTTGCCAAGCTCTTCTCCAAGTCGCTCTTGCCGTCGTGCGACACGCAAAGAAAGTCAAGGCCAGGTACCAGTCTCGGCAGAAGTTTCTCAAGAAAGTCCGCCATCGAGACTTCCTCCACCAAAAACACCACCATCGCCTACAGAACCACACGCTCGAACAGGCGCTGCCTCCACAATGCGCCCGGCGGATCTCCGCCGGCGAAGAGATCGCGGAGCAACTCCGAGTCGCTCGCCCGCTGGACGTGCGAAAAACCGTTGACTTTGCGGAGCCAAAAGACCTCGTTCAACTGAGCGCCGTTAAGGAAGTCCGGAGAGTGCGTGGAAACGAACGCCTGCCCGCCTCGTCGCGCGTAGTCCCGGAACTCCTCGATCAACAGGCTGAGGAAGTCGTGGTATAGCTGATTCTCCGGTTCCTCCACCGCGATCAACGGGTGAGGCTGTGGATCATGCAGAAGCAGCAGGTACGCGAACATCTTGATAGTGCCGTCCGAAACATAACGGGCGACAAACGGATCCTTGAAGGTGCCATCTCGGAAACGCAAAACTAGGCGTCCATCCTCGGTGGGCTTGGCGGCGACAGTCTCGACGCCCGGAACGCGCTGGCGCATGGCATCCAACACACGCTGGAAGTTGTCTCGATGGTTGTCGAAGAGGTACTGCGCAACCTGGGCGACGTTCTCTCCAAGCGTCGAGAGGTGCTCTGCATATCCCGCTTCTGCGCTAGCTCTTGCATCCGCGATCTGCAAGTTCGAGATGTGCCAGTTGTCGATCAGCGAACGGAACTCCGAGACGACGCGGAACTCTCGAAACTGGCCAAGCCCCTTGATGGCCAGCGTCGCCGGGTCGTCAAGCTCGTACTCCCTGCGCTCCTCTTCCACGCCCGGTTCGCCGTACATGGACTCGTTCGTTATCGCAGTACCGCTGCCTTCCCGGAAGTCCACGAAGTGCCATGGTCGCCCCGCCGAGCCGGTGCGCCGTGTGTACCGCAGCACCTCGCGCCGGACGACCGGCCGACCGGCGCTTGTTCCAATCTCGAGCAGATAGGTAGCCAACCGGCGTGACGACTCGCGGAACTTCACGGTGATGCCAACGGGTTCGTCTTCGTGGCCGCGGCTGACCAACTCCTTGAATCCCCCGCGTTTGGCCACTGCGGTCGAGACGTTGCTGGCCAATGCGTCCTTGAGGAAGGAAAAGACGTCGAACAGCGTGGACTTGCCGGTTCCGTTGGCGCCGATCACTACCGCAAGCCTTGGCAGTTTGGTGATCTTGACGTCTTGGAGTACGCGGTAGTTCTTCACTGCGATTTGCTCGATAGGCATGGTTCGGTCCTCAGGCAGTGCTTCGTGGTTCGAGCAGGGACCCTTGCTCCCTGCGCTCTTCCCGTGCCAAGCGGGCGATCTCCGGCCAGCTTTGCACCAGGGCGTTGTACCACAGGGCTTCGCGGGCGCGTTTGGTGCGTTCGGCGATGGCGTAGAGGCGGTAGGCGAGTTCGCGGGCGGTTTCGGCCACGCCGCCGAGATCGCGGACAAGTGCGGCAGCGGCCTGCTCGCCGCCGGCGTCGTACACCCTGATCAGGTGGTGCAGCGTCAGCCAGGCCGAAACTCTCCCTGCCGAGCGCGGGTCCCAGTCTTCGTGCAGGGCGAGCGGGACGAGCAGCTGCACCTTGCCGGCCTTGGATTGCAGGATGCCGATGGCCTGCAGCGAGGCGATGCTGGTGTTCTTCGCCTTGGAGAGCGTCTCCGCATCGCCGTAGTCGCCGCTCTCGAAGCCGTGCTGCTCGAACCACGCCAGCGCCCAGCGCGTGTCCGCGTCGAAATCGCCCTCTTGGGCGCTCAAGCACTCGTCCAAGGTCTGGTTGATGAGCGTCAGCGCCTCGCGCACAGTGACGGGTTCGCCGGTGGCGTCCACGACCTTCGCGTAGCGGGTGTAGACGGCCATGCCGGGGCCGATGGCGGCCTGGGCGAGATCGACGGGGGCGATGCCGCCGGACTGGAGGTGGACCAGGGCGGCAGGAAGCTCGGACTTCAACGCCTCTACAAACTCTCGGCGTGTGGAGAGGGAAGCACCGGCAGCGCGATGGCGACAGACCAGAACGATGCTTGAGGCCAACGTGCTTTTCTTGGTCTTCAGCGCGCCGGTATATTCGGTGCGAATAGGCCATGTACCCGTCACGCCGAAGCCGGACTCAATCACGGCCTCCAGGAAGGTCTGCCATCCGGTGCTTGCAACGCCTTCTTTCGTGCGTTCCGCTTGCCGAAATGCATAGTAGATCGTGACGGGAAGCGCTCGGTGAGCCTGCTCCGAAAGGCAACCCAGAGCTTGCGTCATCTTGTCCATGAAAAATCCTTCGGCTTCCGACTTCCCGCCGTGCCGAAAGGCAAAGGCCACCAGCTCGTCGTCCTTGGGCGTAGCAAGTGTTGCGAACAAGCTGGGTATGACCGCCCTCAGTGATGGTCTCAGCCAGACGTAGAAGAAGTCTGCCAAGTCGGCGTAGGGAATGTTGTCGTAGTAGGGCGGGTCCGTGGAAATCAGCGTATCAGCGCTCGAATGAGGATGAGGAAGCACTGCATCGTGCTGCGTTGCAGAAGACGACGGCGATCGCGCGGGAAGCCTCGCAACCACTTCGGCCAAGTACCCGACTTGGCCTGTGAAGCTGCCACTGGACCCTGAGAAAGGGTTCGACTCCACGAAATCCCAGACCATCGACAGCGCCTGACGTGCGAACACTTGCTGAATATTCTCGCCTACGCGATCCCAGAAATTGAGATTAGACGACCTGTTGGCTTGCCTACTTACGCATAGCCCAAGATAGATCGCAAGAGCTCTGGCGTATGAGCTGTCGTCCTCGTCTCCGACACTGTGGCAAGCGTCTTCGACCAAGCTGGCGAGAGTCGCGAGCAAGGTGGCCTGTCGAGGCGTAAACAACGAGCCAAAGCACTCCATGCCATACGGCCGTACGCCGATGTACTGGGTGCTGCCGATAATCGGAACCGAACTCGACTCGGAGTTTGCTTGCCGGGCAATTCTCTCGTGCTGCGCCGTTGGCGACAGGTACAACCGGCCCCGATCCCCCTCGGCAACTATTGCCAGCAATCGACTTCCGATGCGACCGGCATTGCCCTCGGCCTTGACGTAGTCGCCGGAGATCGGCGTGCCTGAGACCAGGCACATGAAGCTGTTCCGCGAGATCTTCGTGCCATTGGTGGTGGACTCCCGATCAGTCGGAGTTCCGCTCTTCACCATGAGTCGGTAGCGTCCACCGTCGGCTATGGGGTCAACATACGCCTCCTTCCCCCGCTTTGTGGACAACATGAATGTAGTGGTCAGCGGGACATGCACATCGCGATGGGCCGGATTCGGGCTCTTCACCGTCCTTGCCCACAGCCAAGCGATCACCGTGAGCTTCCGCCCCACGTAACGCTCCAAGTCCGGCCGCTCCCTGGCCATCTCCGCCGTCACTTCCACCTTCGGATACAGGTGCCCGATGCGCTTCTCCGCCTCGTCGCGCATCCACTTGCCGTAGTAGCGCACGTCCTCGGCCAGCCCCTCGGCACCCTTCCACTCCCGCTCCATGCCCAGCTCGCGCTCCCTGGCCATCTGCGCCCGCGCGTCGGGGTTCACTGGCGGCATCCCGGCGAACTTCGGCGGAATCTCGATCATCGCCTTGTTGATGAGCACGGCCACGGGATTCAAGTCCGAAGCGTGGGCTTCCAGCCCCAGCCGCTGCGCCTCCAACGGCAGCGAGCCGCCGCCGGCGAACGGATCGTGGAAGGCCGGCAGCCGCTCCGGATCGAACAGTTCCGCCGCCTGGGGATGATCCCGATGCTCCGCGCAGGTGCGCCGCCAGCTGCGCCGAATCTCGTTGCGCGCCTGCTCAAGCAACTCCTCGTTGGTGGTGTTCTCCCACAGCACCAGCTGCTCGATCAGCCGGAACAGCCGCTGCCGCTCTGCCTCCTGCGCCGCCTCGGTGGGGAACTCCTCCGGCCACGAAGCCGGATCATCCACCATCTGCGCAAAGATCACCGCCCGTGCCGCCGCCAACGGCCTCCGCGCCCACCACAAATGCAACGTGCTCGGATGCCCATGCCGAATCGACTTCTCCCGCGCCGACGCCTTGTTGATGGCGTCCAAAGGCAGAGCGACCTCGATGAGCTTCTTGCGTATCGCTGGTCTCGGCATGATTTACTGCCTGTACCCAGTTAAACAGTGAACGGCGTTAACTCTTTCTCCCGTCGTGTTCACCAGCAAGATGCGGCTCCAAGGCGCGTGGTATTCGATACCGTTTGCTACGGCCTCAATTTCGTGGCCATCAAGGCCCATCATGTAGTGTGGATCGGTTATTGCGAGCCACCACTCCGCGTACCTGTCAACCCGCTCCAGGATGAACCGATTGGCTGTCTTCTTGTCGATTGCTGCTTGAATGACATCGATGAGATAGGGCGTCACCATTACCCCCTCAGTTGCACCACCCATGCCAACCTTGTACTTGACGCCGTCGTGGTTGTTGTTGATTCTGCCCATGATCTCTATCTCTATGCCATGGGGAAGCTTGATTCGACAGTTCTCGTCAGTGCTTGCGTAATGACGTTCGAGGGCGGCCTTGGCGCAACGCCGAATGTCGGGCTTCACCGTGCGGCTCTGCGTTCTGTCTTGCAGCAACGCTTCATCGTCTGACGCCACCTCGATCCAATAGCCGCGGCCATTCTCCGCGGGCCCAAGAGATCTGCACACACGATCCATGAAATCCCACACGCTACGAACAGCATAGGATGCAATGGTGGTTGCCTCCACAGCGATGGTGTCATCCACCACCAGATCGGGCGGGTCTTCGCCGTTCGTCAAGTGGTGAATGGCGTGACCTTGGGTACGCAGCCAATTGGCTACTAGTTTCTCATCGCGGTTCATGGCTACTCGTCCGCCCACTTCAACCGAACCTTGAGGCTGTTCAGCCTGTTGTTCCAAGGCAAGATCCCCTGATTCTGGAGGCGACCTACCAAGATTCCGGGAGCGACGCCCTGCTCGTTGGCAAACTGGCGGATTCGCGCCGCCGTGAACACGCCGACGACGAAGCGTTGCCAGTCCTTCCGAGGTACAAGGAAGTTCGCCGCCCAGTCGTTCGCTTCGGTCTCCGTCTCGTCGTCCCCGCCGTTGGGACCGTCCACGAACACGCTCCGCTTGCTGTGCAGCAACAGATGCGCGGCTTCGTGGAAGAAACTGAACCACAGGTGGTCGTCCGTCTTGTGGCGTGCGCTCAAGGCAATGATGGCCCGATGCGGAGAGGGCCACCAAGCGGCGCCGCTCAAGCGCGTCTTGGGCAGCGGCTTCACCAGCGACAGGGCGACGCCCGCATCGTTGCATAGCTGCTGAGCGCTGTGCAAGGATTCCGGCACGCTCTCCCGCGTCAGCGTACGCACCTGCGCCAAGGCCCGTTTGAATGCCGGCTCACGAAAGTCGGCGCACGCCTGATCAGCCGCCTCCACTTCGGCCAACCGAAGCCACGTCGCCAAAGCGTACTTGTCGCTCTCGAACGCCGGCGAGTGGCGATAGGCGACGTTTTTCGCGCTGTATTTCGTGCGCCACGCCTCCACGCTGGCCACGCCGAAGAAAGCGAGCAGCCGGCGGGTGCGCTCGCCGGGGTGGGCTGGTCGTTTCATCGCGCCGCGCTTCACTAGGTCGCTCACGGGGAAGTGCCTGGCCCACGCGGTCGCCTCCTCATCCTCGGCTTCGGCGGCGCGCGTCTGGTGGAGCCGATAGTCGGCCTCGATGCCGAGCCAGATGCGCGCGTCCATGCCCAGCACACGCTCGAACTGGAGCGCGGTGGCAGGTTCCACCGGCGCCTTGCCGGCCACGATCTCGCTGATGAGCTTCGCCGACCGGCCGCAGCGGCGGGCGAACTCGGCATTGGAGAACCCCCGCGCCGCCAGATACTCCTTCAGAAGCGAACCGGGCGGAACCGCATAGTCGGGCTGGTATCGGTAGGTGGCTGCCATGTTCTGCTCCTGCCTCGTCAGTGATAGTCCACCACGTCGATGATCGTGATGGCTGTGACGCGCTCCGTGTCTATTCCACCATCCTCGCGCAGGGGAACCGGCGCGTGGTTCGGCTTGAAGACCAGCCGGTAGGGATGCACGAGGTCCACCGCAAACTGGCCTGCTCTGTTTCCCTTCAGCAAGTGCCTCCGCACCGGCTTGTCCGTTGGCACGGCCGCCAGATTGGGCGCTGCCTGCACAATCGGCGACACGCAGATTTCCGTCTGGCAGCCTCTGGCTTGGTCGAGAATGCGCTCGCAAGCTGGGGCCTCAGCCGCGTCATTGAGCAACGCAATGAAACAACTGGCATCCCAGTAGCGGCGGATTTCCCTTCCTTCAGGCATGTGGACTACCACTTTTCCCGCACGAATTTGGACCACTCCTCGGTGTCGATCTTGTAGTCAGCGAACAATCCGCGGATGTCCTTTGCTTGCGGCAAAGTTCCCGTCCCCAGCGGATGGACTTCGTCAACCCTCACCGACGTAGCCTCCCCGCGAGCATTGAATCGGATCTCCCCACTCACAGACACGCGCTTTTCGAAGTGCTGCATGGCTGCATCGAGCGTCTCGCGGCTGCAGCCGCACGGAATACGACGATTGGTAATCGAGTCGTAGATGCTGAATTCGATGGCCCCATGCACGGTCAACGCCTCGAGCCTGCCTTCCAGAGAGCCGAACGCAACGGACGCGGCACCGAGGAGCTCGTCCACATGGGCTACAAGGCTTTTGGAGATTGCAACTCGACGGGGTGCGGTTCCGCTGCCGCCGAAGATCGACAAGCCGTTGGGATGTCGCTTCGGAGCGTTGACAAGGGACTTCGCATGTCGCAGCGCTTGATCGCTGAAGTGGGGCGGTCTTTGGGCGGCGCCTTCGACCACTTCGAGGCCGTCGAGCGCAGAGGCGATGATCACGGCAGCGCTCTCTGCGCCTTGGAGTGCCTCGGTGTGCGGCCTCATGGCCAGATGAGCGCTGCCGGTGCGCAGGTCGGCGATGTGCCACTCCAGAGCTCGGCCCCCCGTCATCGACGTCTCGAGTTCCCGCAGCAAGTCCGTAAGCTTCTCTGCGACGGCGATGAAGGACTCCACGGAGATCGCCTTGCCGGACAGGCTGAACCCAAGGCGCTGTTCGTTTCCTCGTCCGTCCATCGCTAGGCCGTCGGCAGGGGAGTGGGCGGATTGTACACGGCAGGGAGTTTGTCGTGCCGGGGTTCCTAGGAAGTTGATTTATAAAGGGTAGTGCCCTATCAGATCGCCGTCTTGACAAGGATGCGGCGGCGGACCGGGACGCCTGCCTGGTGTGCCGAAGTTCGACATGCCGCGGGCGGTCGCGGACGGGGCGCTGCTCGAGGCGTCCCAAGGCAGGGGGCGGCGTTCACTTTGTTTGCCTTGCGTGTTGGCGAGCAGGATGTCCGCCACGGTTCGCCATATGCGATTGCGGTTCGGGCCGGGTTGCCAAGTGCGCTATATTGCCGGCGCATGAACTGGTCCCAAATCCGGCAGCGCATCGCCCAAGGCGAGGACGCCCAAACGGAGTTCAAGCGCACGCTGGAGTTGCGCTTGGTGGGGCGCTCGATCTGCGCCTTTGGCAACACCGCTGGCGGCGTGCTCATCCTCGGCGTGGACGACGCCGGGCAGGTGGTCGGCGTACGCGGCGACGTGGCCAGCGCGCGCGAACGCTTGGCGAACTTCCTCCAGAACGGCTGCAACGCGCCGGTGCGCGCCCGTTGCCAGCACGAAGACACGGCGCAAGGCGCCGTCATTTGGGTGGAAGTGCCGCGCCAGCGCGGTTTGGAGCCGCTGCGCTACGACGGACGGGTCTGGGTGCGGCGGGACCGCGCCACAACCGAACCGTCGCCGATGGAACTGCAGGAACTGTTCAACGCGTTCGGCTATGTGCTTACCGAGGAGCAGGTGGTGACGGCGGCGACGGTGGACGACATCGATGTGCGGCGGTTCCGCAGCCATCTCGCCCGCCAAGGCTTGGATCTGGCGGATCCGCAACCCGCTTTGGAGGACGACCTGCGCAACCTCGGCGTGGTGGCGGCGTTCGACGGCAGTACGCACCCTACTCTCTTCGGCCTGCTCGCGTTCGGCAAGCAGCCGCAGACGTTCGCGCCGACGACGAACTTCTGGATCGACTGCGTGGCCTACGCGGGCACCGACCAAGCCGCGGACGTGATCGGCGTCAAGGAAGCCACCGGGCGCCTTGACGAGCAAGTGGCGAACGCCACTGGCTGGGCGCGCGCCTTCGGCCACCGGGAGCAATACGACGGCATCCTTCGGCACGACCATCCGGTGCTGCCGGTGGTTGCCATCCGCGAGGCGCTGGTGAACGCCGTGGCGCATCGCGACTACGCCATCATCGGCGCCAAGGCGCAGCTGGAGGTGTTCGCGGATCGAGTGGAAGTGACGAGCCCCGGCGCGTTGCCCAACCATTTGTCCGTGGACGCGGTGCGCCGCGGCGGGCGAACGCGCACTCGCAACGAGCAAATGGCGAACTTCCTGCTCGCCGAGGGCTTCATGGAGAAGCGGGGGCGGGGCTACCTGTTGATGCGCCAAGCGATGCGCGAGTTCAACGGCACGGCGCCGCAACTGGCCGAGGACCGCGACGGTCGATTCGTAACCGTGACGTTCACGCGCAGCTACCCTTCTTGAGCAGCTACCCTTCTTGAGTGGCAAGACTTGCTCGAGTGGCAAGACCTTGCGGTGGCCGATGCGCGCCCGATTTGCGGCAGGACGGCCTCCGTGCCAATCTTGCCGCTGCGTTCCAACTGGCAGGCACCCGCGCATGGGGCACGTTTTCGCGGAAGTCGAACTCAGCAATCCGAGGCGCACGGAGCTGGCGCCCGTGCGGGTGCGGGCGCTGGCGGACACGGGGGCGCTGATGCTGTGCATACCGGAGCATGTCGCGGTACAGCTGAATCTCGAAGGGGAGTCGATGCGCGAGGTGTCCATGGCGGACGGCAGAAGCGCGAGCGTCCCCTACGTCGGGCCGCTCAAAGTGGCGTTCGAGAAGCGCTTCTGCTACGTCGGCGCACTGGTGCTCGGCGACGAAGTGCTGCTCGGCGCCGTGCCGATGGAAGACATGGATCTCGTCGTCAACCCGGCGCGGCGGATGGTGACCGTGGACCCCGCCAGCCCCAACCTCCCCCATGCGCGAGTGAAGCAGGGGCACATAACACTCTGATTCATGGAGGGTATGTACGCGCGTCATGACCGCCATCGTCGTCAAGACGCACGACACGCAAGAGCCAAGGTAGTACCGTACCTACCTACATCGAATCCCATACGAGAGCCCCATCATGGCCATCACGACCATGACCGGCAGGGAGTTCAACCGCGACGTCAGCAAGGCGAAGCGCCAAGCCCGCGACGGGCCGGTGGTGATCACCAGCCACGGCAAGGCCGCGCATGTGCTTCTCACGGTGGAGGAGTACGTCGCCTTGACGAAGCAGGAAGCGAACATCGTGGACCTGCTGGCAATGCCCGAAAGTGCGGACATCGACTTTGAGCCGCCCCGGATGCTGGCCGGCGTGTATCGCGCCGCCGCCTTGTCGTGACGTACCCGCTGGATACCAACGTCGTGTCGGAGCTGCCGGTCGCTTCCTACCTAGTATTCCGTCACGATTCAATTTGGGGGTAGAGACGCTTGAGTTTGGTGCGGGCGTTGTCGACGGTGTACTGCCAGTCGATGCCCGTTTGCCGTCTGTTCCTGTCCTCCGCCCAAGCGTGCGCTCGGACCCGAACCTCCTCCGTGCTGGCGATGCGGTCGCCGAGGGCCTGGCGTGTCAGGACGCTCAGTTCCGGCTCGGCCATGTTCAGCCAGCTGCCGTGCGCCGGGGTGAAGACCAGGTCCAGCCGCCGCGCGATGCGTCTCGCCTCGTCGGGAGGGAACGCGTCGTACAGGGAGCCGATGTCGTGGGTGTTCAGGTTGTCGCACACCAGCGTGATCCGCTCGGCGCCGGCGAAGCGCGGATGGTCGACCAGCCACCGCATCCGCGCGGCCCAGTCGGCCGCCGTCCGCCGCTCGGTCACCCGCACGCCGCGCCACGCGCCGAGCGGCTCGACGAACATCCACGCCACGCAGACGCCCTCGCGCACGTACTCGTGGTCCACGCGCTCCACGGCGCCGGGAGACATCGGGACCGGCGCCCGCGTTTCGGAGATCAGCTGCTTCGGCTGCTCGTCCATGCACACCACCGGACGCTTCGGATCCCGGGGCCGCCCGTACACCTCCAGAACCTCCTCCATCCGCGCCACGAACCGCCCGTCGCCTTTCGGAGGAATGCACCACATCGCCCGGCGCCACGGCTTCAAGTCGTTTTTTTTAGCGTCTGCCGCACCGTCTCGTGGCTGATCGACTCCACCACATCCAACTCCACCAGACGCTCCGCCAGCAGCCGCAGGGTCCAGCGCGACCGGCCGTCCGGCGCTTGCGAGCACGCCAGCTGCGCCAGCCGCGCCTCGCCTTCGCCGTCCAGCGCCCGCGCCCTCGGCGGCGTCGGCGGCCGCTTGCGCCGCAGCACCGCCAGCGGCCCGTCCTCCACCGCCGTCCGACGCCACCGGGCGATCGTGTTCTCGCTCGCGCCCACCGCCTCCGCGCACTCCTTGTCGGTCCATCCCGAACCGGAGGCCCCTTGGTCACACAGCAGCAGCGCCCGGGCGCGTTCCATCTTCCAACGCGCCACTCTCCGATTGCCTCTCCTTCCCTTCGCCACCCCCTCCAGCTCTTCCCGCTCCTCCGCCAACAGCTTCAACACATGCCTCTTGTGCATCCCGTCCTCCGTGACGAGTTCCAGCAACAGAAACATAGTAACCCACTACTTCAAAGTTGACGGAATACTAGGCGGCCTCGCTCGCGCGAACTCGACGAAGAACCGCACCGGGCCTTCCGGCTCTACCCGATGCCGCACGTCTGGCACGATGACCGCGCTCGACGTCGGATCGACTCGGAACGAGCGGTCGAGCGGCGGGCCGACGTGGTAGCGCAATGCCCCGCAAATCACGTGGATCCTGGCCCAGACGCCGCGCTTCGTCGCGTGCTCCGACATGAGACCCGGGGGAACCGTCGTCTCGTCGAACTCCGGCGTCCGGCGGTAGGCGACCATCCCTCGGGGCCATTCCATCCGGTCGCAGCGCGAGCAGTCGAGCGCCGTGCCGAGCATCCCCTTGCGTCCGGCCTCGCTCACCACCCACGGGCGGTTCGTGAAGGGCGGATGGTGGCGTACATGCTGGCCGTGGGCGCAGTCGAGATTCGCGATCCAGTCGCCGTCCTCGTCGAGGCGAAAGCCTAGGATCGTGCGCTTCACCGCTCGACCTAGCCAAAATTGGCGTGGATCACGCTGCCGCTCGGCGCGAGCGTCCATGCTGCCCACAGTACCTGCCGGACACCAACGTCGTCTCGGGCGCTGACACGCTGAATCACTTGGGAAGGCGAGTAGCCCGTATGCAGGCACCGACGGATCTTCCGGCTCATCCTGGCTCCGTTCCTCGCTGCCACAGCTCCTCCACCCGGTAGTTCACGCTCACCGCCCCGAAGTCCGGCTCGCCCCCGAACGGCTCGCGCACATAGCGCACGTCGTGGCCGCCGTCTTCGTCGAAGCGCACGATGGCGAGGATGAAGTCCTCCGGCTTGTTCAGCGCCGTCAGAACTTCGTTGCGGGTGACGGTGATGCTCTCGGCATCCGCCGTGCGGCCCTTCACCTCGATGAAGCGCAGCTTGCCCGTGCCTGGTACGCGGCTCTCGATGTCGTAGCCGAGCTTCTCGAACTCGCGGTCCGTCGGCTCGAAGCCGAGTTGCCGTTCCAGCGCCATGACGATGGCTCGAGCGCGGGCGGCGGAGGCTTGGGTGTCGGCGGGTTGGGAAGGCGCGGCTTGGCCGGTCATCGCAGCGAGCAGACCAGCCGGCGCCACCACCAAGGCGCCGATCACGGTGGGCGGCGCGGCGGAGAACCGGCCTTCCCGTTCCAGCTGCGCCATGCGCTCACGCAAGCGCTCCTGCAGGTCGTCGGCGCGGCGGCGGGCTTCGGCGGAGTTCAGGCGGGCGCCGGGCTTGCCGGCTTCCTCTTGCAGTTGCAGGGCATTGGCACGGCTGTCCCAGTGGGCGATTTCCTTGGTGAGGCGCTCCTGGACGGCGGCGCGGGTCTTGGCGATCCACTCCATGCGCCGTTCGCGCACTTCGCGGATGTGCGCCGGCACGACCGTGGTGATGGCTTCCCGCTCGGCGGCGATCACCAGCTCGCGGGTGATCCAGGCGCACTCCGGGCGGGCGAGGATGTCCGCCGGGGTGGGCTCGGCATCGCGGAGCGGTCGATAGTCCAAGTACGGCGCGTGGTGCAGGTGGCGGCAAGCGCCGGCGGCATCCATCGCCACATACAGCATTTGGCGTGAAAGCGTGTACTCACTATCCCGCACCGTATGCTCCAACGTGAAGAGGGTGCGCGGTTCGGTTCCGGGGTCGCTGTCGTCCACCAGCACCGTGCCGCGTTGCAGCAGCTCTCGATTGCGCTCCAAGGTGAGGTCCAGCACGGCGTCGAGCAGCGGGTGGCCGGGGCAGACGAATGCGGCCGGCGGCTTGCCGTCCGGCGTCAGCAGGGTCTTCTCGAAGGCGATGCGTTCGTAGCGGCGCAGCACCGGGTCGCCGGCGCCGATTTGTCGGTCTCGGTTGCGTACCGTCGCCGGCACGTGCGTCACCTCGTAGCGTCGCGGTTCCCGCTGCCGCGCCGTGCCGCCGAGCTGGCGGAACGCCTCCAGGAAGAAGGACTCCACGTAGTGCGGCTGCAAGCGCCGCGCTTCGGCGCGTTCCATGTTCTCGCGCACGCGGGCCACTTGGGCGGAATCCATCGCGTCCTGGGCTAGGGCGCGTTCCTCGAACAGCGCTTGCAGATGCGGACGGTCCACGGCTGCGCCGACGGCTTGGGAAAGGCGCGCCTTCACCTCCGGCCGGTCGCCGTAGCGGATGGCCTCGATCAGCAGATCGCGCAGCGGCCGGCCCTCGAATTGCAGCTTGCCGAGCACGTCGAACACCTGCCCGCCGAGGGCGAAGCGGGCCTGTTCGAGCTTGTCGAGCAGGGTGCGGTACACGTCGCCTTCGCGGGTTTCCGCCGCCACCAGGTTCCACAAGTGGCACACCTCGCGCTGGCCGATGCGGTGGATGCGCCCGAAGCGCTGCTCCAAGCGGTTCGGATTCCACGGCAGGTCGTAGTTCACCATCAAGTGGGCGCGTTGCAGGTTGATGCCCTCGCCGGCGGCGTCCGTGGCCAGCAGCACTTGGGTTTGGGGATCGTTCAGAAACGCCTCCTGCGCTCGGCGGCGTTCCTCGCGCCGCATGCCGCCGTGGATGACGGCCAGCGCGTTCGGACGGCCGAGCAAGGTGCCGATGCGTCGCTGCAAGGCGCTCAAGGTGTCCCGATGCTCGGTGAACACCACCAGCTTCTGGCGGGGCGACGGTACCGGCGGCGGTATCGCGCCGCTGCCGTGGTAGCGGGGGCGTTCTTCCGCCACCTCGGTGGCCAGGCCGCGGGGCGTGAAGATCGTGGCGAGCAGGCTGGCGAGCTCCTGCCACTTGGTGTCCTCGCCGCTCTGCCGCAACGCCACAGCGAGGGATTCCAAATGCCGCAGCGTGTCGATCTCCGCTTGCAGTTCGGCGAGGGTGACGGCAGTGGAGGCTTGGTCCACAACGGCGGATTCCGCCGCCTCCAGTTCCTCGAAGGGCGCGTCCTCCAAATCTTCGAGGTCTTCGGCGTCCAAGGCGGGACCATCGGGAACGGCTGCGCCTTGCAGGCCAGACGCCTCTTGCAGCCGGCCCTCCAAGCGTTCGCGTCGCCGCCGCAGGGACTGGTGTATGGCTTCCGGCGAGGAGGCCAGGCGCCGTTGCAGAATTGTCAGCGCGAAGCCCACGGCGCCGGCCCGCTTGTCGTTTTGCAGGGCTTCGGCGCGGTTGAACTCCTCGCGCACGTAGTTCGTCACCGCCTTGTAGAGACGTGCCTCGGCAGCGGAGAGCCGATACGGCACCGAGTACGCGATGCGCTCCGGGAACAAGGGCCGGCCGTCGAACTTCAGCAGGTTCTCCTTCACCATGCGGCGCATCAGGTCGGAGACGTCCACTTGGTGGGTGCCGTCCCGGAAGCGCCCCTCGAAGCGGTCGCCGTCCAAGAGGGCGAGGAACAGCTGGAAGTCCTCCTCCTTGCCGTTGTGGGGCGTGGCGGTCATCAGCAGGAAGTGGCGGGTGAGGCCGGAGAGCAGCTGGCCTAGGCGGTAGCGCTTGGTGACCTTGATCTCGCCGCCGGTGAAGCTGGCGGACATCTTGTGCGCCTCGTCGCACACCACGAGATCGTAGCGGCAGTCCGGCGCGGCAAGCAGGGCCTGCACGTCTTCGTTCCGCGCCAGCTTGTCCAATCGGGCGATGGCGAGGTTGTTTTCCATGAACCAGTTGCCGCTAGGGGCGGTTTCCAACCTGTCGCTGGTGAGAATGTCGAAGGGCAGCCCGAAGCGGCGGTGCAGCTCGTCCTGCCACTGTTCGGCGAGACTGCCGGGGCAGACGACGAGGCAGCGCTTCAGATCGCCGCGGGCGACGAGTTCCTTCATCAAGAGCCCGGCCATGATGGTCTTGCCGGCGCCGGGATCGTCCGCCAGCAGGAAGCGCAGCGGCTGGCGGGGCAGCATGGCCTCGTAGACGGCGGTGATCTGGTGCGGCAGCGGTTCCACCAGCGAGCAGTGGACGGCGAGCACCGGATCGAACAGATGCGCCAAGCGGATGCGATGGGCTTCCGCCACCAATCGGTAGGCGGCGCCATCGCCGTCGAAGCTCCACGGGCGGCCTTGTTCGGCCAGCTGCAGCCGGGCTTCGTCGTCGCGGTAGAGGATTTCCTCGGCTACGCCGCCGCCAGCCAGGCGGTAGGTGAGCGTCAACGCATCCGCGCCATGCCACTGCGCCTGCACCACGGTGACCGGCGCGTCCGGACGAATGCCGCGCACGGAGGCGTTGGGGGTTAGGTCTTCAAGCTTCAAGCGAGTTTGCGTACCAAAGCAGCCGTCTCTCAAGGCCCAGGAACATGCCGTTGGCGCCGCGCATAGTGTCCTATGCTTGGCGGGATGAAGGAACAGTCCACAGTCGCGGATTTGTTCTGCGGCGCCGGCGGCTTGAGCGTTGGCCTGCAGGCAGCCGGCTTTCGCATCGTCCACGCGGCGGACTGCGACCCGGCCGCGGCGCAGAGCTACCGCTTGAACTTCCCGCACGGGGCCGCCCTCGAGAGTCTGCGTTGGAACAGCGCCCTGCCGAACACGGACATCGTCGTGGGCGGGCCGCCCTGCCAAGGCTTCTCGTCCGCCGGCAAGCGCAGCCCGAGCGATGCCCGCAACTCGCTGGTCGCAGTATTCGCCCACTTGGTGGCACGTCATCGGCCACAGGCGTTCTTGTTCGAGAACGTGGAAGGCTTCCTCACCGGCGATGGCGGCAAGTGGGTGGTCGACCTGCTCGATCCCCTCATCGCGGCGGGCTACTGCATCCACATGCGGAAGGTCAACGCCGCGAACTTCGGCGTTCCGCAGCATCGCAAGCGGGTAATCGCCCTTGGCGCCCTCGGTTGGAATCCGGGATTCCCAAGCGCCACGCACTGCGCCGCAGGAGCGCCCGGAGCGCTGGCCGTAGGCCGCGGTCTCCCCATGTGCCCGAGCATCCAAGACGCCCTGCAAGGATTGCCGCCGGCGGTGCCGCGACAGCGCGGGCGACGCCCAACGCTGGCCGAGCACGATTTCCGAGCGCCACGAGGCGCAGACGCAGCGCGAGTGAGCGCGTTGCGCCCTGGTCAGACGATGAAGGACCTGCCGGAGCGCCTGTGGCACGACACCTACCGACGCCGCGCACATCGCCGCGTGATCGACGGAACGCCGAGCGAACGACGCGGCGGAGCGCCGGCTGGAATGCGACGTTTGGTGCCGGACCAACCGTCGAAGGCGATCACCAGCGGCGCCAACTCGGAGTTCATCCACCCCACGGAGGACAGGCCGCTCACGTTGCGCGAGTGCGCCCGCCTGCAGACCTTCCCGGACGACTTCCGCTTCTCCGGCACGCTGGCGGAGAAAGCAACGCTGGTCGCCAATGCGGTCCCCCCCCGGCTGGCCGACCTGTTCGGCCAGCACCTGCTCGCGGCGATGCGTCGATCCGAGCCCCAATCGGCAACGCCTGGCTTGATGTCGTTCCAGGTCACGAACGCGCAGGCGATGAGCCCGGCCCTTAGGCGCACGGTGGGAGACGTGGAGCGACGCTACGCGCCCACTGGCCAGCGTTCGCTCTTCGGATGCGCCCCATAGGCGCTCGCTAGCGGATGTCGCTCTCCCAGATGCAAAAATCCCTGATTGAGAAGGCTCGTAGTGTTGGCAACAGCGACATGGCGGTGCCCATCGACGACGCCGCTGGGGCTTACCTGCTTGCGCGCGCCATCGTGGATTTGGGCTTTCAAAAGGACTACGCCGAGCTCCCAGAGGACGTTCCGCCGTTCTACGAGACCGCGCCCGCCTCGTCTCTCGCGCTCGATAGCGTCGACTTCGAGGCTCTCGCTGAGAGGGTCTTTACTGCAACGCCAGATACGGATACCTACTTCTCGTGCTTGGCAGCGCTTCTGAAGGCTCGTTTGAAGTTCGAGCGCATCCTAAGGCACCAGCCCTTCCCGACCATGGACCAAGTAGGCCCGCGCGGGCTCCTCCAATACGGCACGTTGTCGCCGCCAGCGCTCGCGGGGCTGCTTTACTGGCGCAAATGGTTCTACGACACCGACAACCGAGCAGCACAGGAGACGGGGTATCTGTTCGAGCCGATTCTCGCGGCTGCCATCGGTGGTACCCCGGCAAGCGCGGCCCGAAGCCCTGTGCGGCGGTCCGATGACGCCACCAAGGGACGCCAAGTGGACTGCATCAAGGGGAAGTGCGCCTACGAGTTCAAGGTCCGCCTGACCATCGCGGCTTCTGGCCAAGGCCGCTGGAACCAAGAGATGGCCTTCCCGAAGGACTGCGCAAGTTCGGACTACATCCCCGTTTTGGTCGTCCTGGACGACACCACGAACCCGAAGCTGGAGGAGCTTGTGCAGGCGTTCGAGACCGCTGGCGGGAAGGCGTATCTCGGTCAAGCCGCTTGGGCGATGTTGGAGGACGAATCCGGTCCGGTAATGAGCCAGTTCCTTGCTCGATACGTCCGTCGACCCTTGGATGCGCTGATCCGTCATGCACCTACGCGCCTACCCGATCTCTCCGCTAGGGATGCAGGCGCCTCGGTGGTCTTGGAAGTCGGCGGCGAGTCGCTTGTCGTGGAGCGAGATGAAGACGCCCCCGCGCACCAGCACGACTCGATGCCCGACGACGCAGACGATGTGCTCCCGGCGTGTGACCTGGCCAAGCCACAAATGGGAATCCATGGCCGCAGGCCGGCAGAGCTATCGCGGACGGACGTGGACGAAGAGGCGCGGTCGTTGCACCCGGACATCCGCCAGTCTGGCGTAAGCTATGTTCCTGTCCTGTTCACCCCAGCAGCCCATGCCAGCGATCCACATGGTGCGCCACGGTCGCGCCGCCGCCGGCTTCGACAGCCACCGGGATCCGGGCCTCGATGCGCTTGGGCGCGAGCAGGCCGTCGCCACCGCGGACGCGCTCGCCGCCGCCATGGCGACTCCCGCTGCCGTCTGCGCGAGCCCCTTGGCCCGGGCCCGGGAGACCGCGGCGCCGCTCGCCGCCCGGTGGGGCGTGGAAGTCGCCATCGAACCGCGCATCGCCGAGATTCCCGCGCCGATGGCGGGGCTCCGGGAGCGCGCCGCCTGGTTGCGCGGCGTCATGGCCGGGGGCTGGGCGGAGCTGCCGGAGGACTTGCTGCGCTGGCGGCAGGCGCTGATCGACTGCGTGCTCGAGTTCCCCGGGGAGACGGTGGCGTTCTGCCACTTCGTGGCCATCAACGTGATCGTCGGCGCGGCAACGGGCGCCGAGCCGCTCGTCGTCTTCCGCCCGGACAACGGCAGCGTGACGACGCTCTGCACCGACGGCGGCCGGATCGATCTCGTCGAGCTGGGGCGCGAAGCAGATACCACGGTGAACTGACCCGCGCCCATGGACCGCTTCGAATTCCGCCCTGCCACGGAGGAGGAGCTGCCGCAACTGCGGCAGCTCGGGGCCTACGTCTTCGCCGCCGAGGAGGCGGAAGATCCCGAGGAGGCTACGCTGCGTCCGGAGTGGACCCATGCCGCCTTCCACCGGGGGCGGCTGGTGGCGAGCTCCGGGGGCTATCCGTTCAAGCTGCGCATGAACGGACGCGGCGTGTTCGCGGACGGCGTGACCGCGGTGGGCACGGATCCCGGCTATCGACGCCGGGGACTGGTGCGGCGGCTGATCGAGGATCGGCTGCGGATGGCGCGGGAGCGCGGCCAGCCGGTGGCCATCCTGTGGGCGTCGATGGCGGCCATCTACCAGCGCTTCGGCTACGGCCTTGCGTCCACGCAGGTGGAGTACGCCTTCGATCCGCGCTTCGCGGCCCTGCAGTTCGGCCCGCCGGCAAGCGGCTACGCCCGCCGGCTGGCCGCCGAGGAGGCCGTGCCGGTGATCAGCCAGCTCTATCGCGCCTTCATCGAGCCCCGCAATCTGCTCGTGCATCGCGCGCCGGTCATGTGGGAGCTGCCGTTCAGAAGGCCGGAAGGGGCCAAGACCCCGGCCACCCACTGCGCCGTCCACTACGACGACGCCCATGTGCCGGACGGCTATCTGCTCTACAGCATGCGGACCCTCGCGGACCCCGGCAGCGATCCCATCCCCGATCAGGAACTCGCCATCAGGGATTTCGTGTGGCGGGACATGAACGGCTACCGCGGCCTGTGGGCTTTCCTGCGCGGCCACGATCTGGTGGGCAAGGTCACCACGGCCAGAGTGCCGGAAGACGATCCGGCGCTGTCGCTGCTGCTGGAACCCCGCGTGTTGCAGCGCCGCACCTCGGACGGCATCTGGCTGCGCGTGGTGGATGCGGCGCTGGCGCTTGCGGAGCGCGGCTACGACTGCGCCGGCGAGACCACCATCGCCATCGCCGAGGACCCCCAGTGTCCGTGGAACGTCGGCGCCTTTCGGCTCGCCACGGACGCGGTGCAGGCGGAGGCCGTTCGCTGCCCAGGCAGCGCCGCGGCGGAGATCACGGCGACGCCAGCGGCCTTGGCGTCCCTGCTGGCGGGGCACACGCCACTGAGCACGCTGGTGCGCGTCGGCCGGGCGGAAGTGAGGGACGACAAGCGTCTGCCAGCACTCGATGCGCTGTTCTCCACGCGCTATCGGCCCTACTGCATGGACGGTTTCTAGGCGCCCTGGCGCGAGTCCGGCGCCGAGTCCTCGTCGACGGTTTGCCTTTGTCTCCGTACCAAGCTCGCACCGCCTCCAAAGCAAAGGTGCATGAAAAGGACATAGGGATTTTCGGGCAGTTTTCTCTCAAGCCAGAACTCGGCCTGCTCGCGCAGAATGTCCTTGCCGCTGCCGCCGAAAGGCTTGGCGATTCTCTCTGCGCGAACGGCCGCGGAGTTCCTGCCGACAAAGCGCTTGGCGATGTCCTTTGGATTGCGAACGTGCGGATTGCTTTCGATGTGTTCGCGCATCTCGCCATTGGAGTTGCGCCAGTCGCGTTGCTGCGCCAAAGTTCCACAAGCGGCAACCGCGGCCCTAAGCTCGTCTCTGCGAATCCTGCCGCTGGGAACTTCGATTGACGCCATTTTTTCTCGCCAGTTTCTTTTCTTCGCCGCGGCCTGTCGGCGCGAAAAACTTGCCTGCCTTGAAAGCGCAGAAAGCCGGCCGCGCACCTTTTTTTCAACGTTCAGAGCTAGGCAGAAACTCGCCGCTAGATAGGAAAAGCCCGCCGCGGCGTCGAAGAAACTTCGTTGTCTCCGCGGCGAGCGTTCGGGTTTGGCTGCCAATCGTTGCGGGCAAGACTTGTGTCGGTTGGAAACCGCGCTGCCAGTGTGCCTTGAGAGCGCTCTAGGTGGCACTGGCGAAGCAAGCGCTTTCGACTCTAGGCGTCTTGCCTGCAACGCTGGTTTTCTTCGACGAAACGACGAAACCTAGCAGTTAGGGCGGCCCGACGAAGGCTCGGCCGAGGTGGGCATCCGGTATTCCCCTGCTGTGGAACAAGAAGTAGGGTGCGGTGGAGTAAGTTCCCAAGTGTCGTTGCTCCACTTGGTGCCGCTCCCAGTGCCGCCGAGAGCGAGTTTCATTAGCCGCGGCGGATTCCAAACCGCCGCTGCTTTCGTCGTCGTTTCCGCCATCGTTGAACCTCCGGCAGTTTTCTACTTGAGTTTCGTTATCTTGATCGCGCCAGTGTAGGAAGCCAGCGGTTTTTCGTCGGTAGCGGCGAAGCCGGTTGGAAACCTATGCTGCATGCGAAAGCGCGTTGGCGCCGTGAACGTGTAGATGCCAAAGCCATCGTTGAGCCTTACAAAAGCACCGCCACTAGTGGTAGTCATGTACAGCCGAGGACAGACCGCGACGCGGCGCTTGCTGTGGTTGCCATTGCGCTGCCACTTAATGGAAACGCTGCCGTTGCACAACACGTTGTCGCCGTAGGGTTGCTGCAACTCGAACAGATAGGTGCCAGCCGGCAGCGTCCTGTCCGTGAACTGTCCGTTTGCTGCAACCGTGCCGGCGGGAAAGCCGGCGATGGTGCTTTCGCCCACTAGGTAGTAGGCAGCGTTGCTGGCACCGGCAGTAGCTGTTGGCACTGTCATTACCACTGCCATCTGTTGCGCGAACTTCCCGACGATGGTTGTGTGGTTGGCAGTGGCAGCGCTTGCGTGAGTGCGTACTTCGGTTGTGAGCGCGTCCACGGCCGTTGCCGTTGCGAGAGTGCCTACCGTGGCCTCTACCGCGCCAAGACGCCTAACAACATGGTCGATCTTGTTCGCCAATTGGCGCAGCGTCGGCTGGCTGACGCCGCCATCGTCCTTGTCGCTGTCGCCTTCCGCGGCCATCGCCGAAGGTGCGAGCGCTGCCAAAGCCACCGCTGCGATGGCGAGCATGATGTTTTTCATTCGTCTGTCTCCGTGCGTTCCCAAGTTCCAATCCGGCCAGTGGCCGGGCCGTGCTTCACTCGAGAACGCACTATGTCCTTCCTGCCTATATGGGCCGTTGCTTGCGCGACCACGGACGGAGCGACCGCCAACGGTCTCGCCAACCTTGTTCGATGCGCCCCGGCCCCAGCCGAAGGCTTGAATCCTCCGTCGCGAAACGCGGCTATCCAACCACGGGGGGGGGGGGGGGGTCAACCCTTGTGGCGAAGAAAATCGAACTTTCCGAACTTTCCTTCTGCAATCAATGGCTTGCAGGCGTCTTGCGCCCGGAGAGCGCCCTGGACGCTGCCGGCAGCCTGGACGCCTTCCGGCAGCCGTGCAATCCTGCCAAGCGCCGTGCGGCCATGCTCGCCCAATCGAACGTGCGAAGCGCTGGCGACCACCGGCGGCAAGCAACCCTGCCTACGCTCGCCGGAGGCCATCGTAGGGCTTGCCTACGCTCGCCGCGGCCACGCTCGCACAAAGGAACGCCTTGCGGCCGTCGTGCGAACGCGCCATGCTCTCTGTCGCCGCGGCAAGCCTTTGGCTGCTTGGAAGTGCGCCGGCCGCCGGCTGGGCAAGCCCATTGGCGACCAGGACGCCTTCCGGCAGCTCGCCGGTGCGAACGCCCGATGTCGCCCAAGCGCAGCCAATGTTAGGACAATGCGTTATGACAAGCCATCTCACTTTCGGGAAAAGGCTGCTAGATCAAGGGCTTGCGGCGACCAAGTGGTCACTCTAACCGATGGCCACCGCCGGCGGCGGCAGTAGAGGCAGAGGGAGGCGGGATGGACGTCCACGGCTTCTGCGACGAGCGCTTCGCCCGCGTGCGGGATGCGTTCGAGCGCAACTTCCGGGAGCACGGCGACGTGGGCGCCAGCTTCGCCGCCACGGTGGAGGGCGAGTTCGTGGCGGACCTGTGGGGCGGCCACGCGGACCGTGCCCGCACCCGCCCGTGGCAGGAAGACACCATCGTCAACGTCTACTCCACCACCAAGACGATGTCCTTCCTGTGCGCGTTCATGCTGGCGGACCGCGGCCTCCTGGACTTCGACGCCAAGGTGGCGGACTACTGGCCCGAGTACGCCGCCAACGGCAAGGAAGACACCGAGGTGCGCCATTTCATGAGCCACGCCGCTGGCGTTCCGGGCTTCGACCCGCCGTTGCGGCCGGCGGAGAAGCTCTACGACTGGGATGCCTGCGTCGCCAACCTCGCAGCCCAGCGCCCGTGGTGGCCGCCCGGCAGCCGAAGCGGCTACCACGCCGTCACCCAGGGCTATCTGATCGGCGAGCTTGTGCGGCGCATCGACGGGCGCAGCATCGGCGCCTTCTTCCGCGACGAGGTGGCCACCCCGCTCAAGGCGGACTTCCACATCGGCATGGACGCCGAGCACTTCCCCCGCGTGGCCGAGATGATCCCGGACCAGCAGGCTGGCGACGGCGCCTTCGCCGGCCTCGACCCGAACTCGATCCCGGCCCGGGTATTCGCCAGCGCTCCCGCCGGCACCGAGCACGTGAACACGCCAGCGTGGCGGCAGGCGGAGATCCCGGCCGCCGGCGGCCACGGCAACGCCCGCGCCGTGGTGCGGGCGCAGACGCCGCTTGCCAACGACGGCAAGGCGTTCGGCGTGGAGCTGCTCTCCGTCGACGCCAGCCGGCTGATGCGGCAGGAGCAGACCAACGGCCGGGACGCGGTGCTGATGATGCCCGTCCGCTTCGGCCTCGGCTTCGCCTTCCCCAGCGAGCAGATGCCCATGTCGCCGAACGAGAACGCGATGTTCTGGGGCGGCGCCGGCGGCTCCACCATCGTCGTCGATCAGCCGGGGCGCGTCTGCCTCTCCTATGTGATGAACCAGATGAAGGCGGCCATCGTGGGGGACCGGCGCGGCGGCGGCCTCGGCAAGGCGTTCTACGACAGCCTGGGCCAGTAGGCGACGGCTCGCGACGATGGAGGGGTTCGACCTGCCTTGGCCGCTCCCGGCAGTCCCGCCTGCATGGCTGGGGCACCGGCGCCGTCTCCGGCAGTAGCACCGTGGCGGCCTTCGACTACATCGTCGTCGGCGCCGGCTCCGCCGGCTGCGTGCTGGCCAACCGCCTCAGCGCCGACGCCGGCAACAGCGTGCTGCTGCTTGAAGCCGGCGGGCGGGACACGAGCCCGCTCATCCATGTGCCGGTGGGCTTCTGGAAGATGATCGACCGGCCGGCCGTGAACTGGTGCTTCGAGACGGAACCCGAGGAGAACACCGCCAACAGGAAGATCCCGATTCCCAGGGGCAAGGTGCTCGGCGGTTCGAGTTCCATCAACGGCATGCTGTACGTGCGCGGCCAGGCGATGGACTACGACACCTGGGCGCAGCTTGGCAATCGCGGCTGGAGCTACGAAGAGGTGCTGCCGCACTTCAAGCGCTCGGAGCGCTTCGAGCGCGGCGGCGATGCGTTCCGGGGTGGCGATGGCGAGCTGAACGTGGCGGACATGGTGGAGACCCATCCGCTGCTGGAGGCCTGGACCGACGCCGGCGCAGAGGCCGGGTATCCGCGCAACCGGGACTACAACGGCGCCTCCCAGGAGGGCTTCGGCATCTACCAGGTGACGCAGCGGAACGGGCGCCGCTTCAGCGCCGCCAGGGCGTTCCTCGCGCCAGCGCGCCGGTGCCGCAATCTCGTGGTGGCCACCCGGGCGCATGCCCAGCGGGTGCTCACGGAGTCGGGCCGGGCGGTGGGCGTGCGCTACGCCCAGGGCAGCCGCGTCGTGGAGGCCACCGCCAACAAGGAGGTGATCCTGGCCGCCGGGGCCGTGCAGTCCCCGCAGCTGCTCGAGCTCTCCGGCATCGGCCAGAGCGAACTCCTGCGGCGGCACGGCATCGACGTGGTGCGGGAACTTCCCGGCGTCGGCGAGAACTACCGCGACCACTACGCGAGTGCTGTGGCCTGGCGGGTGCGCGGCGCCACAACGCTGAACGAGGACACCCGAGGCCTGCGCTTCCTGTGGCAGGCGCTGAAGTACGGCCTGGCCCGGCGCGGCGCCTTCACCTACACCGCCGGCATCGGCCACGGCTTCGTGCGCACGCGGCCGGACCTGGAGACGCCGGACGTGCAGTTCCACTTCGCCCACGCCAGCTACGCCCGGGGCCGGCGGCGGGGCGTGCTGGAACGGGAACCCGGCATGACCTGCTCGGTGTGCCAGCTGCGCCCGGAGAGCACCGGTTCCATCCACATCCAGAGCGCCGACGCCGCGGCGGCGCCGGCCATCCGCCCGAACTTCCTGTCCGCGCTGGCGGACCGCGCCGCCCTGGTGGCCGGCATGCGCATCGCCCGGCAGGTCGGCGAAGCGCCGGCGCTCAAGCGGTACGCCGCCGCCGAGCTCTACCCGGGCGCAGCCGTGCGGACCGACGACGAGCTCTTGGACTTCTGCCGCCGTACCGGCGGCACCGTGTTCCACCCGGTGGGCACCTGCAAGATGGGCAGCGACGCCAACGCCGTGGTGGACGAACGCCTGCGGGTGCGTGGCGTGCCGGGCCTGCGCGTGGCGGACGCCTCCATCATGCCCACCCTGGTCTCCGGCAACACCAACGCCCCGGCCATCATGATCGGCGAGAAGGGCGCCGCGATGGTGCTGGAGGACAATGCGTAGGGAGCGCCTGGCGGCTCGTCGGAGCGCTTGGCACTGCACCCTCCTTCATCACCATCCTTCATCGACGGCAACCCAGCACGAAGGCTCGGTGCGGCCGGGCCCTCAGGAACATGCCGGAGACGGCGGCATCGCGTACGCAGCTTCCAACGGCGCAGATTGCAGGGAAAGACAAGCGCTGGCGCTCGCTCTGGGCACGCCTTCCCTCCATCGCGTACCATCCTGCCGAGGATGTGGGCTGTCAAGACGCGGCAACCGCCGACCGCTGGTGCCGAGGCGCAGTTCGCCGCCGCCGGCACCCCGAAGGAACCGCCATGCGCGACTACTTCCTGCGGCGGGCGCTCTTGGTGCCGCCGACGCTGCTCGGGGTCACCATCGTCGTCTTCGCCATCACCCGCCTGGTGCCCGGCGGGCCCTTGGAGCGGGCCATCATGGAGGCGCGGCAGCCGGACGCCCAGGGCGTCGTCTCCGCCGCGGCCGCTGGCCAGGACATGGCGCTCTCGGAGGCGCAGCTGGCGCGGCTGCGAGCGTACTACGGCTTCGACAAGCCGCTGCTCTCGAGCTACGCGGACTGGCTCGGCAAGGTGGTGAGGGGGGATCTCGGCCGCTCCTACCGCTACAACGAACCGGTGTGGGACGTCATCGTCGAACGGTTCCCGGTGTCCTCCTACTACGGCATCGTGACCTTGGTGATCACCTATCTGGTGTGCATCCCCCTCGGAGTGCTGAAGGCCATTCGCCATCGGACCGCGGTGGACAACCTCACCTCGGTGCTCATATTCGTCGGCTACGCCATCCCCGGCTACGCCCTGGGTTCGCTGCTGCTGCTCTACTTCTCGGTGCGCCTCGAATGGTTTCCGATGGGCGGCTTCGTAAGCATGGCGTTCCACGAGAAGGACTTCGCCGGGCAGGTGGCGGACCTCGCCAGCCACTCGGCGCTGCCACTGGTGTGCTACCTGGTGGGCAGCTTCGCGCTGGTGACGCTGCTGCTCAAGAACCACCTGATGGACAACCTGGCCGCGGACTACATCCGCACCGCCATCGCCAAGGGGGTTTCGTTCCGGGCCGCGGTCACCCGCCATGCCATGCGCAACTCGCTCATCCCCATCGCCACCACGTTCGGCCAGAACGTCACGCTGCTGGTCTCCGGTTCGTTCCTCATCGAGACCATCTTCGACATCGACGGCTTCGGCCTCCTGGGGCTGACGGCGATCCTGGACCGGGATTATCCGGTGGTGATGGGCGTGGTGCTGCTGGCGAGCGTGCTGCTGCTGCTCGGCAACATCGTCTCGGACATTCTGGTGGCGCTGGTGGATCCGCGCATCCGCTTTCGCTAGGCGGCGCGGCAGCCGATGCGCCTGAACCCGGAGACGCAGCGCAAGCTGCGGCGGTTCCGCGCCATCCGCCGGGGCTACGTGAGCTTCCTGATACTGGCGGGGCTGGTGGCGGCGAGCCTCGCCGGGGAGCTCTTGGTCGGCAGCCGGGCGATCGTCGTCAGCTACCAGGGCGAGTGGCATTTCCCCACCTACACGGCGTTCCGTCCGGGTACCGATTTCGGGCTGCCGTACAGCTACGAGACGAACTACCGGCAGCTGGCGGCGCGGTTCGAGGCGGCCGGCGAAGGCGACTGGCTGGTGATGCCGCTGGTGCCCTACAACCCCTACGAGAGCCATGCCAGCGGCAGCGTCTACAAGCCGGAACCGCCGTCCCTGGCCAGCCGGCACTTCCTGGGCACGGACACCACCAGCCGCGACATTCTGGCGCGCCTCTTCTACGGCACCCGCATCGCGCTGTTCTTCTCGCTGGCCTTCATGGCCTCGGTGTACCTGATCGGCATCGCCGTCGGCTGCGCGATGGGCTACTTCGGCGGCTTGTTCGATCTGGTGGTGCAGCGCTTCATCGAGATCTGGTCCAACGTGCCGTTCCTGTACATGGTGATCATCGTGTTCTCGGTGATTCCGGCGACGTTTTCCGTGCCAGTGCGGATCGCCGTGCTGCTGACGGTGATGGTGCTGTTCTCGTGGACCGCGATGACCTACTACATGCGCACGGAAACCTACAAGGAGAAGGCCCGGGACTACACCGCCTCGGCCCGCGTCGTCGGCGCCTCGAACACGCGCATCGTCTTTCGCCACATCCTGCCGAACGCGATCTCCACGCTGGTGACCTTCATGCCGTTCACGGTGGTGTCCGCCATCGCCGCCATCACGTCGCTGGACTTCCTCGGCTTCGGCCTGCCGCCGCCGACGCCGAGCCTCGGCGAACTGCTGAAGCAGGGCACCGCCACGCTGCGCACCGCGCCGTGGATCGTCACCGCCGCCTTCGGCACCCTGGTGGTGCTGCTGACGCTGGTGACCTTCATCGGCGAAGCGGTGCGGGAGTCCTTCGACCCGAAGAAGTTCACCGTGTATTCCTAGCGAGGCGCGCCGGGAGCAACGCGGGTCCATGGCGAAGGTGGCGAACGGGCCAACGGACAATAGAATGGCCCCAAGAATCCGCCCACCGAGGAGAGGCTATGGGACTTCGGCTAGCCGCCGCCACCGCCGCCGGCGCCATGCTGCTGGCGGCTTGCGGCGACGCCCCGGACGACGACGCCCCGCCGGCGCCGGAACAGGCCGACGACGGCGCGATCGCCGCCTACTACGCGGCGCAGCCGGCGTTCTTCGGCTTCAAGACGCTTGCGGACCTGCCGCCGGACCTGCTCTGGCAGGACGGTTCGGAACTGCCGGACCTCGGCTCGCGGGAGGCCGTGAAGGGCGGCACGGAATACGGCGCCATCCAGGACTTCCCGCGCACGCTGCGCACCGTGGGGCCGGATTCCAACGGTTCCTTCCGCCCGTGGCTCCTTGACGACACGACCATGGCCCTCGGCCACCGGCACCCGGACGAGTTCGCGCCCTACCCGGGCCTCGCCGCGGCCTGGGCGGTCTCGGCGGCGGAGCGAACGGTTTATGTGCGCCTCGCTCCCGAGGCCCGCTGGTCCGATGGCGAGCCCATCACCGCGGACGACTTCCTGTACGCCTTCTACTTCTTCCAGTCGCCGCACATCGTGGCGCCCTGGTACAACAACTGGTACGGCACCCAGTTCGCCAACATCACCAGGTACGACGACCACACGCTGTCGGTGGCGGTGCCCCAGGCCAAGCCGGACATGGACATGCGGGTGCTCGGCCTGAGGCCCCTGCCGCAGCATTTCTACGGCGTCCTCGGCGAGGATTTCGTAGAGCGCTACCAGTGGCGGTTCGCCCCCACCACGGGCCCCTACGTGGTCCGCGAGGAGGACATCCGCAAGGGGCGCTCCATCGCGCTGACGCGCAACAAGGCCTGGTGGGCGCAAGAGCGGAAGTTCTGGCGCAACCGCTTCAACGCGGACCGCATCGTGCTCAGCGTGGTGCGGGACACCGCCAAGCGCTTCGAGGCGTTCAAGCGCGGCGACATCGACCGCTTCGGCCTCAATCTCGCCGAATACTGGTACGAGAAGCTGCCGGACGACGATGCCGACGTGCAGGCTGGCGCCATCCACAAGGCCACCTTCTACAACCAGCGCCCGCGGCCCACGTTCGGGCTTTGGATGAACACCTCCCGGGCCTTGCTGGACGACCGGAACGTGCGCGTCGGCATCAACCACGCCACCAACTGGCAGCTGGTGATCGAGAAGTTCTTCCGCAGCGACTATCGGCGGATGCGGACGTCGTCCGACGGCTACGGCGCCTTCTCGCACCCGACGCTCGAAGCGCGGCGCTACGACCTGGACGCCGCCTCGGCGGCCTTCGCCGAGGCGGGGTTCGAGGAGCGGGGACCGGACGGCATCCTGGTCGATGCGGCCGGGCGGCGGCTGTCCTTCACGCTTTCCACCGGCTACGAGAGCTTGAAGGACGTGCTGACCATCCTCAAGGAGGAAGCGGCCCGGGCCGGCCTCGAGTTCCGCATCGAAGTGCTCGACGGCACCGCTGGCTGGAAGAAGGTGCAGGAGAAGAAGCACGACATCCACTTCTCCGCCTTCGGCGTGGCGCTGGAAATGTACCCCCGCTTCTGGGAGACCTACCACTCCGTCAACGCCTACGACCAGGCCTTCCTGGCGGACGGCAGCGTCAATGCCGAGCGGGCGCCCAAGACGCAGACGAACAATCTGGAGGCGCTGGCGCTTCCGGAGATGGACCGGATGATCGACGCCTATCGGGCCAGCGGCGACGCCGAAGAGATGCGGCGTCTGGCCCATGCCATGACGGCGCTGCACCACGAACACGCCTCCTTCGTGCCCGGCTACGTGCAGGACTTCTACCGCACCGGCTACTGGCGCTGGGTGCGCTTTCCGGCGCAGTTCAACCACCGCCACTCGAGCGGCGCGGGCCAGCTGTTCGTGCATTGGCTGGACGTCGAAGCGAAGGCCGAGACCCGGGACGCCAAAGGCAGCCGCAGCTGGCCGCCGTCGATCCGCATCTACGACCAGTTCCGCCCGGCTGGCTGAGGCCGCGGCGCCAGGCCATGGCCGAGCCGCTGCTGGCCGTGGAGGGCCTCGTCGCCGAGTTCGACACCGAAGACGGGCGCCTGCGCGCCGTGGACGACGTGAGCTTCGAGGTGCGGCGCGGCGAGACCCTCGGCATCGTCGGCGAATCCGGCTGCGGCAAGAGCGTGACGGCGCTGTCGATCATGCGCCTGCTGCCGCAGCCCATGGGCCGCATCGTCGGCGGTTCGGTGCGCTTCGACGGCGAAGATCTGCTGCGCCTGCCGTTGGAGGCGATGCGGCGGGTGCGCGGGCGGCGCATCGGCATGGTGTTCCAGGAGCCGATGACGGCGCTGAACCCGGTCCACACCATCGGCCGCCAGCTGGCGGAGGCGCTGCTGCTGCACGAACCCATCCGTCCCGCCGAAGCCATGCAGCGCAGCCTGGCGCTGCTGGACCGGGTGGGCATTCCGGCCCCGGACGTGCGCCTTGGCGAATATCCGCACCAGCTTTCCGGCGGCATGCGCCAGCGGGTGGTGATCGCCATGGCCCTCGCCTGCCAGCCGGAGCTGGTGATCGCCGACGAGCCGACGACGGCCCTGGACGTCACCATCCAGGCGCAGATCCTGGCGCTGCTCGAGGGATTGCAGCGGGACTTCGGCATGGCGGTGATCCTCATCACCCACGATCTCGGCGTCATCGCCGAGACCTCGGACCGGGCCGTGGTGATGTACGCCGGCAGGGTGGCGGAGCAAGGCGCCGCACGGGACATCTTCGAGCGCCCGACGCATCCGTACACCCGGGGCCTCCTGGCTTCCATCCCGCTGCTTACCACGACGCCGAAGTCCCGGCTGCCGACCATAGAAGGCATGGTGCCCAGCCTCGACGCGCTGCCGGCGGGCTGCCGTTTCGAAAACCGCTGTCCCCACCGCCGGGACGCCTGTGCCGAACGGGCGCCGGCACCGGAGCGCGTCGGGCCCGGGCACGCGGTGAGCTGTCGGCGCTGGCGCGAGCTGGGCGCGCCTTCGTCGAAGCCCGGGCCATGAGCGAAGCCCTTGGCCTCGGCCGGTCGCAAGCGGGCGGAACGGCAGCGCCGCTGCTCGAAGCGAAGGACCTCGCCATGCATTTTCCGGTGCGGGAGGGGGTGCTGCAGCGGGCCAGGCGCTTCAACCGCGCCGTGGACGGGGTGAGCTTCGCCATAGGCCGCGCCGAGACGCTGGGGCTGGTGGGCGAGTCCGGCTGCGGCAAGTCGACCCTCGGGCGCTGCGTCGCCCGTCTCCATCGGCCCTCCCGGGGCAGCATCGCCTTCGCCGGCGAGGACATCACGGCCCTCGGCGGACGCCGGCTGAAGCCCTACCGCCGCGCCATACAGATGGTGTTCCAGGACCCGATGGAGTCCCTGAACGCCCGCCACACCGTCGCCGACATCGTCGGCGAACCGCTGCTGGTGCAGCGCGTGGGGGATCGCGCCAGCCGGTCCCGGCGGGTGCTGGAACTCCTGGACGTGGTGGGCCTGCCGGCCGTGGCGGCGCGGCGCTATCCCTTCGAGTTCTCCGGCGGCCAGCGGCAGCGCATCGGCATCGCCCGGGCCATCGCCCTCAGGCCGCAGCTGGTGATCTGCGACGAGCCGGTGTCCGCCCTGGACGTGTCCATCCAAAGCCAGATTCTCAACCTGCTGGTGGATCTGCAACGCGAGTTCGGCCTGGCCTATCTCTTCATCGCCCACGATCTCGCGGTGGTGAAGCACGTCTCGGACCGCATCGCCGTGATGTATCTCGGCAAGATCGTCGAAATCGGCGCGGGCGAAGCCATCTACCGCGCCCCGCAGCACCCCTACACCCAGTCCTTGATCCGCGCCATTCCGGTGCCGAAGCCCCGGGACCGCCGCCGGGACCGGCGCGAGGTGCTCGCCGGGGACGTGCCCTCGCCCATCGATCCGCCGTCCGGCTGCGCCTTCCATCCCCGCTGCCCGCTGGCCACCGAACGCTGCCGGCGCGAACCGCCGACGCTGCGCCCGGCCGCGACGGCGCAGCAGCAGGTGGCGTGCCACATGGTGGCGTAGCGCCTGCGATGTCGCTCAAGAGACGCCGCGCAGGATGATGTACCGCTCGGAGGATACGGAGCCGGGTGCTTGGACGGCAGTTGACAAGGGGCATCGCCATTGAGACCCGGCACCGTTGGGCAAGCCGCGCACGAGGCCCCGAGCTGTGCGTAGCGCCTGTGTGTTTGTGAAGCCCCCCGAAGAATCGGCGGGGCAGAGGTAGCCGCCACTCCCTGACCTCCGCGGCGGTGTCACCCGTCTTCGCTCACCGAGGACAACCTCGACTGCGCGACTTTCACCGTCACGCTGTCGAACCCGGTGGCCGCTCGGCCGGCCCGCGGCTGGGCGAGCGACCTTGGTCCAACGCCGCCGAGAACGGCGCACTGGCGCAGCCCTAGACGCAAGGACCTCCATGCCGGATGTGCCAGCGCGACTTGCAGATGCCGCTGCGGTACCGGCGGCGTGGCCAAGAGCGTATATTGCGGTGCCACGGCCCCGACGGGCGCAGCGGAGTTGCAGCAGCGATGGACATCGCCGCACTGGGCGCCTGCCCGGACACGGACGCCGTGATGCGTTCCCTCGACGAGCACGGGCTCGTCAAGCACGCCCTGGAACTCGACGCCTACGGCGTCACCATCATCCCGAAGGACACGATGGGCGTCTCCGACGACTTCGTGGAGCGGCTGCGCGGCGCCATCCTGCGCGTCTGCGAACGGCGCAACGGCATCGCCATCGGCGACTACCGCACCTCCGATGCGAAGGGCGAGGGCCTGTTCAAGAACTCCTGGTACCTGTTGCAGGAGGACCCGGTGTTCGCCGAGGCCGCCACCCACCCCAAGGTGCTGGCCGTCGCCCGCTGGCTGCTGGGCCGCAGCGCCATCCTGGCTGGCCACACCTGGATCATCAAGCCGCGCACCTCGGCGGACTTGAGCCTGCACAGCGACGCCCACGGCGTGCCGCCGGGCGGCGGCCACATCGCCCACGTGGCGAACCTCTCCTGGCTTTGCACGGACTACGCCGGCCCCGAGGACGGCCCCACCGTGTTCGTGCCCGGCAGCCACCGCTACGGCCGCGCCACGCTGCCCCACGAGCAGAAGATCGCGGACTGCCCCTTCAAGACCGTCACCCTGAACGCGCCGGCCGGCTCGCTGGCGGTGTGGCACGGCGCCACCTGGCACGGTTCCACGCCGCGCTCGAAGCCGGGGCTGCGGGTCACCCTGGTGCAGGTGTTCATGCGCATGCACATGCGCCCCATCAACATGTGGGGGGACGCGGCGCTGGACCCGGCGCTGCTCGAGAAGCACCCGGAACTCAAGACCATCCTCGGCAACGACCACCTCTACCCGTACAAGGAGCACAACGACCATCCGGAACGGATAGCGCCGTTCATGCGCACCGGCACGGATCCCTTCGCGTGAACGCGGCCGTCGGCGCGGCGGGTGTTCGTGAAGGCGGCGCCGGGGCCGACATCGAGCGGCTCGCCGGCTCCGTGGACAGCCTGAAGGACGGCTTCGAGGCGCATCGCTACATTTGCAGCAACTCGATCGCGACCGCCGTCTACCTGGCCTTCCATCTGCGCAAGCCAGTGCTGATCGAAGGGCCGCCCGGCGTCGGCAAGACGGAACTCGCCAAGACCACGGCGGAGATGTTCGGCCTGCCGCTCATTCGTTTGCAGTGCTACGAGGGGCTCGACGAGGCCAAGGCCATCTACGAGTGGAAGTACGGCAAGCAGCTGCTCTACACCCAGGTGCTCAAGGAGACGCTGGACGAAGTGCTGCAAGGCGCCCAGGGCTTTGCCGAATCCGTCGCCCGGCTGCACGAGTTCGGCGACATCTTCTTCTCCGAGGAGTTCCTGGAACCGCGTCCGCTGCTCAAGGCGCTGCGCGAGGAACACGGCTGCGTGCTGCTGATCGACGAAGTGGACAAATCGGACCACGAGTTCGAGTCCCTGCTGCTGGAGATCCTCTCGGACTTCCAAGTGTCGATACCGGAGATCGGCACCGTGAAGGCGCATCGGGAGCCGCCGATAGTCTTCCTCACCAGCAACAACACCCGGGAAGTCTCGGACGCGCTCAAGCGGCGCTGCCTGCACCTCTACATTCCGTTCCCGGATGCGGACCTGGAGCAGCGCATCATCCACGCCCGGGTGCCGGACATACCGCCGGAACTGCGCCGGCAGCTGGTGGCCTTCATCCAGGAACTGCGGGACCTGGACTTGAAGAAGGTGCCGGCCATCTCGGAGACCATCGACTGGGCGCGCACCCTGCTGCTGCTGCACACCGAGAGCCTGGATGCGGAACTGGTGCGGGAGACGCTGAACGTGATCCTGAAGTTCCAGGAGGACATCGAGAACGTCGATGCGGAGATTCCGGCGCTCACGTCCCACGCTGTGGGCGCGCAACGCGCAGTGCGACGGTGAGCGCCGGGCGCGGGGCGCAATGGACCGCACGCTGACGCGCTTCGTCGCCGCGCTGCGCAACGCCGAAGTGCGGATTTCGCCAGCCGAGACCTTGGACGCGATGAACGCGCTGGAACTGGTGGGCTACCGCGACCGCGACTTCCTCAAGGACTCGCTGGCGCTGGTGCTGCCGAAGACGGCGGACGAGAAGGAGACCTTCGACACCACCTTCGACCAGTTCTTCGCCTTCGAGGACGTGGCCGGCCGTCCCGGGGCCGACGACGGCGAGGTCGGGAACGGTACGGAGGGCGACAGTGGCGAAGGCGGCGCCGAAGGCCAGGCGGAGGGCCGGGGCAGCGCCACCGGCGGCAAAGCCAGAGCCAAGTTCGCCGCCGCCGAAGAGGAGGAAGAAGATCTCGGCCCCGGAGAAATGGCCGCTCCCCGATCCGCCTTGGGCCAGCTGCTGCTGCAGGAAGGCAAGGTGGAGCTGACGGTGCGGATGGCCGCCGCGGCCCGGGAAGCGAAGCTCGAGGAAATACAGGTCTTCACCCAGAAGGGCCTCTATGCCCGCAAGATCATGGAGGCGATGGGGCTGGCCGAGCTCAACCGCGAGATCGACGATCTGCGCCGCAGCATTGGCGTGCCGGAGCGCCGTCTAGGCCAGGAACTGCGCCGCCGCCGGGACTGGCTGCGCGAGCAGGTGCGCGACTACGTGGAACGGCAGTTCCTGCTGCACGCGGACGCGAGCGGCCGGCGGCTGCGGGAGGAGCTGCTGCAGAAGGTGAAGCTCTCGAACGTGGAGCACCGCAACTTCCGCCTGGTGCAGGAGGTGGTGTTCCGCATGGCGAAAAAGCTCGTGGCGCTGCACTCCCGCCGCCGCAAGGTGTTCAAGCGCGGCCAGCTGAACGTGCCGCGCACCTTGCGCCACAACATGAGCTACGACGGCGCCATCTTCGATCTGCGCTGGAAATCCGTGAAGGTGGATCGACCCAAGGTTTTCGCCATCTGCGACGTGTCGGGCTCCGTGGCGAGCTACGCCCGCTTCATGCTGATGTTCCTCTACAGCCTCGAGGCGGTGATGCCCAAGGTGCGCTCCTTCGCGTTCTCCTCGGACCTGGCGGAAGTGACCGAACTGTTCGAACGCAACAACCTGGAAGACGCCATCGCCAAGACCCTGCGCGACTACAGCGGCGGTTCCACGGACTACGGCCAGGCGTTCGTGGACTTCCGCAAGCTGTGCATGGACGACGTGGACAACCGCACCACGATCGTCATTCTCGGCGACGCCCGCAACAACTACGGCGAGGCCCGGGCGGAGATCTTGAAGGAGATGTACGATCGCGCCAAGCGCGTCATCTGGCTGAACCCGGAGTCCCGCAGCACCTGGGACACCGGCGATGCCGAAATGCGCAAGTACGGCGCCTACGTCCACCAGGCGGAGGAGTGCAACTCGCTCATGCACCTGAACCGCATCGTCGGCAACCTGCTGCGGAGCGTGGCATCGTGAGCGAGGCCGCCGCCGTGAGCGAGGCCGCCGCCATGAGCGAGGCCGCCGCCATGAGCGAGGCCGCCGCCGAGAGCAGCGTGTCCGCGCGCCCGCTGGACATGAGCGCGCTGTGGCAGCTGCTCTGCATCGCCGCGCTCGGCGTGGTGGCCATGGGCGCGATTCTGTGGGTGCTCGCGCAGTGGAACGAAGGGGGCGCGAGCGACGCGGTGGACGCGGCCACCGGAACGGTGACCCTCGCCCTGACCCAGGAGCCGCCGCAGCTGGATTCGACCCGCGGCACCGATCAGGTGAGCTTCCGCATTCTCGGCCACGTGATGGAGGGGCTGCTGCGCTACGACGCCAGCAATCGGCTGGTGGGCGGGGTGGCCGAGCGTTGGCAGGTGCGCGATCTGTCGGCGACCTTCTGGCTGCGTCCGGAGGCGCGGTGGAGCAACGGCGAACCGGTGACGGCGCACGATTTCGTGTTCGCCTGGCGCAAGGTGCTCGAACCGGCGAACGCCTCCGAATACGCCTTCATTCTGTACGGCATCGAGAATGCCGAAGCCGTGAACCGCGGCGCTGCGCCGCCCGAGGAACTGGGCGTCCGCGCCGTGGACGAGCGCACCCTGCATGTCGACTTCGCGCGTCCGGTGCCCTACTTCGACAAGCTCACGGCCTTCGCCACCTACAATCCGATCAACGAAGCGTTCTACGAATCCACCAACGGCCGCTACGGCGCCGACGCAGAAGATCTGCTCTACAACGGCCCGTTCGCGATCGCCAGCTGGGTTCACGGCGCCAGCCTGCGGCTGGAGAAGAACCCGGCCTACTGGGCCGCGGACCGCATCAAGCTGAACGTCATCGATCACGCCTACATCACCACCGACGCCAACGCCACCCTCAACCTCTACAAGGACGGCAAGGTGGCCCTCGCCGGGCTGAACGCCGAGAACCTCGACGATGCCATGCAGCAGCGCTGGAAGATCAAGCGCTTCGCCGATGGTTCGGTGTACTACATCGGCCTCAACCATCGCCCGGAACGCCTCACTTCCAACTACCACCTGCGCAAGGCCCTGCAGGCGGTGAACGATCCCGCGGAGCTGGTCTACAAGATCATCAAGCTGCCGGGCAATCTGCCGGGGGAGTCGCTCTTCCCCGTTTGGCTGAAGGGGGTGCGCGGCTATTTTCGCCAGGAGTATCCGGTGGCGGCGCATCGTCCGGACGATGCCAAGGGTCGCGAACTTCTGCGCAAGGCGCTGGAGGAACTCGGCCTCGACGCGCTGCCGCCGCTCACCATGCTCATCGGCGACAGCCCGACGGCCAGGAAGCAGGCCGAGTACTACCAGAACCTGTTCAAGCGCAAGCTCGACCTCGATGTGAAGATAGACGCGCAGATATTCAAGCAGCGACTGGCCAAGATGACGGCCGGCGACTACGACCTGGTGATGGCGGGCTGGGGCCCGGACTACGACGACCCGATGACCTTCGCGGACCTGTTCACCTCCTGGAACGAAAACAACCGCGGGCGCTATTCCAATCCCGTCCTCGATGCCGCCGTGGACGTCGCCCGTTCCACCAGCGACCCGCGGACGCGCATGGACGCGATGGCGCAGGTGCAGGACATCATCTACGAGGACGCGGTGGTGCTTACGCAGTACGAGCGCGGTTCCGTCTACGTCGCGCATCCGCAGGTGAAGGGCGTGGTGCGCCGTGCCGTGGGCACGGACCCGGACTACACCCACGCCTGGATAGAGCCGTAGGTTCGAGATGCTGCGCTATGCGCTGAAGAGGCTCGTGCAGGGCATCGTCACGGTGTGGTTCATCGCCACCGCGACGTTCTTCGCCATGCACTTCGTGCCGGGCGATCCGCTGGTGAACGACAAGGCGGTGCCGCCGGAGATCCGCGCCAACCTGGAGGCGCGCTACGGCCTCGACAAGCCGCTGCCGACGCAATACTGGATATATCTGCGCAACATGGCGAAGGGCGACTTCGGCATTTCCTTCACCCAGCAGAACCGCGAGGTGAACGACATCATCGCCGAGCACTTCAAGGTATCCGCAACGCTCGGCATTCTCGCGGTGGTGTTCGCCGCCTTCGGCGGCATTCTGTGGGGCGCCTTGACGGCGCTGTACCGCAATCGCGCCCCGGACGTGATCATCGTGCTGCTGGTGATTCTCGGCATCTCGGTGCCGAGTTTCGTGTTCGCGGCGTTCGGCCAGCTGGGGGTGGTGAAGATCAACGACTGGCTCGGCTTCACGCTCTTTCCGGTCGCCGGCTGGGGCACCGTGCAGCACATGATCGTGCCGTCCATGGTGCTCGGCCTCGGCACGATGGCGTTCCTCACCCGCCTGATGCGCTCGTCGATGCTGGAAATCGTCAACGCGGACTTCGTGCGCACGGCCCGCTCGAAGGGGCTGCCGGCGACCCGCGTGTTCCGCAAGCACCAGCTGCGCAACGCCATCCTGCCGGTGATCACCGTGCTCGGCCCGGCCATCGCGGCGATCACCACCGGCGGCTTCGTGGTGGAGATCGTGTTCGCCATTCCGGGCCTCGGGCGCTACTTCGTGCAGGCGGTGCAGCAGTCCGACTACACCGTCATCATGGGCACCACCGTGCTCTACGGCGCCTTTCTGGTGTTCATGGTGATCGCCGTGGACCTCGTCTACGGCCTGGTCGATCCGCGGGTTCGCCTGGAGTGAGCGGCATGGCGGCGACCCACTCCTTCGAGCCCGTGCAGGCGGCGCGGGAGGTGGAGACCATCTCGCGCCCGTCCCTCTCCTATTGGCAGGACGCCTGGATTCGCTTGAAGGCCAACAAGCGGGCGCTGTTTTCGCTGTATCTGGTGATCGCCCTGCTTGCATTCACCCTCGCCGGGCCGCTGCTGTGGCGCGTCGATCCCGCGGTGCCGGACCTGGATCAGATCAGCGTTCCCCCCGGCGCCGACCGGGCGGTCACCGTGGTGGCGGAACAGACCGCATGGGAAGGCGTCTCCGCGGAACCGCTGCCTGCCGCCGCCGGCGCGCTCGGCGCTCCGGAGACGCTTGCGGTTGCCGGCCCGCCGACGACGCGCGCGGTGCGCCTGCACTGGTCGCCGGTGCCGGGCGCGGCCGGCTATCGCGTCTACCGCAGCATCTTCGATCCGGCGCCGGACGGCGCCCTCGGGCTGCCGATAGCCGACGTGCTGAATCCGGCCAACGTGGGTTTCGAGGACCGCCTGGACCTCAAGCCCCTCGTCTACCACTACTCGATTGCGGCCCTGGACGGCGACGGCGAGGAAGCCGCCAGCTACACGTCGATGGCGGTCGCCGTGACGCGGGTGATCACCGCCGAGGAAGCGGTGCGGAAGGGGCTGGTCCAGAACGTCGGCGAGGCGGAACCCGGCACCGTGCTGAAACTGCCGCTGCATCCCCTCGGCACCGACTATCTGGGCCGCGACATGCTGGCGCGGCTCATGCACGGCGCGCGGGTGTCGCTGTTCATCGGCATCGTCGCGCCGTTCGCCTTCGTGCTGCTCGGCATTCTCTACGGCAGCGTCGCCGGCTTCATGGGCGGGCGCGTCGACCAGGCGCTGATGCGCTTCGCGGACTTCGTGGTGGCGCTGCCGTTCCTGCTGTTCATGATCCTGTTCCGCATCCTGTTCGACGTGCAGCCCGGCGACGACAGCATCTTTCCGATGATGGTGGCGATGGTGCTGCTCAGCTGGCCGGCGGCGGCGCGGCTGGTGCGCGGGCAGATCCTGCAGATCCGCGAGGAGGGCTACATCGGCGCCTCGCGGCTGCTGGGCGCGAAGACCAACTACCTGGTGCTGCGGCACATGATCCCCAACACCATGGGCGTGATCCTGGTGACCCTCACCTTCGCGGTGCCGAGCGCCATCTTCACCGAGGCGTTCCTCTCCTTCATCGGCATGGGCGTGGCGCCGCCGACGCCGAGCTGGGGCAGCATGTGCAACGAGGGCCTGAAAACCATGCTCACCACGCCCCACGAGCTGATCGCGCCGGCGGCGCTGATCAGCGTGACGGTGCTGGCCTTCAACCTGCTGGGGGATGGGTTGCGGGATGCGCTGGATGCGCGGATGAGAGCGACGGAGTGAGCGCAGCGCCCAAGCTCGGAACCGAGCGCAACGCGCCGCCGCACTTCGCCGGGCGAACGGAGGAACTGGACAAGCTCGCGGCCTACGCCGAGTACGTGTTCGAGAACGCCGACCCCAGCGGCGGCATCGCGCTGATCGACGGCGTGCCGGGGTCCGGCAAGACCCAGCTGCTGCGCGAGTTCGTCGAACGCCAGCAGGCCGGCGGCCGCGGCGTGCTGACCCTCGCGGCAACCACCGCCGACATCCCCGAGGACGCCAAGAGCCTGATGTTCCTCATCGCCTCGGCCATGCCGGTGGGCAGACGCCGGGCCCTCGGCATCGTCGGCGAGGAGCGGCGAGCGAGGTCGCTGTCCTTGGCCGGCATCGGCAAGTTCGATTGGGACAACCCTGCCGCGCCCGATCTGCCCATCACGGAGATGCTGCGGCTCTCCAAGGACTCGGGGTGGTGGAGCGGCCAGTCGATGATCGTCAGCATCGACGAGATACAAACGATAGAACCGCCAGCGCGCAAGATGCTGCGGGTTCTGCACGAAGGGCTGCACGGCTGCCCGATCGTGGTCGTGTGCGCCGGCCTCGCGCAGTCCGCCAGCGTGCTCGCCAACCCGCAGCACGGCCCGCACACCATTTCGCGCTGCGGCCTGCACCTGCGCCTTGGCCTGCTGAGCGAGGAGGAAGCCCGGGAGGCCATCGTGCAGGGGCTCGCCAAGCTCGGCGTCGACTGCCCCGCAGCCGCGGGGGAGAAGCTGGCCGCGGCGTCGATGGGCTTTCCGCAGCACGTCCACGGCTACATCGCCGGTGCGCTGGCGGCCAGCAAAACGGGTGCCCCAGCCGAGGACGGCTTCATGGCCGCGGCCTTGGCTCGTGGCGACGACGTCCGCCGCCAATACTACGAAGCGCGCCTCTCGGCCATGCGGGCGCCGAAGGGCATCGTCTACTTCATTGCCGGCGCGATGGAGGATGCGGGAGCAGCGGGAGAGCGCGGAGCGATGTACCTGCACGAGCTCGTGGCGGCCCTCGAACGCCTGCCCCCGGGCTTCAACCCAGACGGCCTGCCGGCGACGGCGGTGATCGACTCGGCGGTGGAAGCCGGCGTGCTGGTGGAGGAAGCCGGGCGCTACTCGTTCGGCATTCCTTCGTTCCGGGACCATGCGCTGGCGGCGTACCAGGCGATGCTTCAGCGGGACTAGGAGGACATGTGAACCAGGCGCGAGTCGATGAACTAGAGACTTGGGACCGCGGCGACGTCCCGAACGGACACGAGGCCATGGGACACGGGCTCCGGGTTGAAGTCGCCGTGGGGCACAACAAGTGGTACCAGGTAATCTCGCCGACCGACCTCAAGTCAACCGCCGTTGGGTTTGGCTGGACAGAGCGGATACTGCTAGACGACGCTAGGGAAGTAGGGAGCGCCTTCAAGGCATGGGCCAGTAGTCACACGAGCGCGGAGTCCCATGCTGCCGCGAAGAGGTTCGTAGAGGACGCGAGGACCGAGGTAGAGGGTAAGCGAGTAGGCCTGAAGACGCTTAGGCGTGCTCTGGAGCGAGCGATCGGTCCAACGGGCGACTCGCAAGAGAGGGGCTTGGATGACGCCGAGACGTCCCACCATCCCGTTGATCACCACAATAGAGTTCTCTTTGGCCCGCCTGGCACTAGCAAGACGTATGATGCGGTCGCCAAGGCCGTCGAGGTGATTGACGGGCGTGTGTATTCGGAACGGCATGGTGTACGGACTCGCTTCAACGAACTGAGGGAGGCCGGGCGGGTGGAGTTCGTCACCTTCCATCAGAACTACGGCTACGAGGACTTCATCGAGGGCATCCGACCAGTGCTTGACAAGGGGCAGAAGGGGCTCCGCTATGAGCTTCGAGACGGCATCTTCAAGCAGATCGCGCTGCGAGCCGAGGAAGACTCAAAGAACCGCTACGTCCTCATCATCGACGAGATCAATCGCGGCAACATCGCCAAGATATTCGGCGAACTGATCACGCTCATCGAGCCGTCCAAGCGCGTAGGCGGCGAGGACGAAGCGCAAGCGACGCTGCCGTACTCGCAAGAGTCGTTCGGCGTACCGGACAACCTCTACCTCATCGGCACGATGAACACCGCTGATCGCGGCATTGCGCTCTTGGACGTGGCCTTGCGCCGCCGCTTCGAGTTCGTGGAGCGGATGCCGGATGCAGAGCTTGTCGAAGAGGACATTGAAGGCGTGAGCGGCCGCGATCTGTTGCGAGCCATCAATGAACGTGTCGTCGAGAACCTGGATCGGGGCACCAGATCGGCCACGCTTACTTCATGGGTATCCGAACCCTCGAAGAACTCAAGCGGGCCTTTCAAACCCAAGTCATCCCGCTGCTGCAGGAGTACTTCTACGATGACTGGGAAAAGATGCGGCGGGTGCTGAACGACAACGCCTTCATCACGAAGCGGGGTACCGAGCGCCCGGTGTTCGACGTGCTGCGGCAGGACGACGATCTCTGGCTGCAGGCCAAGAGCTATCAAAACATCTACAGCAGCAACAGTGGCGTCGTCGCCGACGAATAGCCACATCGTCGTTCGGGAGCACGAGGCGCTTGATGGACTTGACGATGCCGAACAGGACGACCTCAGCACATTCGCGCTAGCGAACATCGTCGAGGGCGACGATGGCGATGTGCGCCCGGTGCTGGCGCTCCGAAACGGCCGGCTCCGCGCCCGCAACCACGTCGGCATCATCGAGACGCGCCACGGCACGGTCGTCGAGATTCTTCCGAAGGTGGAGTTCGCCAGCGGCGATGCTGGCGTGCCGGAAACGCGCCGGGTGTTCCTTAAGATGCTCCGGGCCTACCGCGCCCTGCGTTTCGCGCAATTCAATCAAGCCAGCATCGAGGCGCTGCGCCAATTCAACATGCTCAACGTGTTCGTCCGGTTGTTCCTGGACGACCTCCTGCGCCTGACGCAGCGCGGCTTGGCCCACCACTACCAAGGCGTAGAAGACAACCTGCCTCGCTTGCGCGGTCGCATCCAGTTCGCCCAGCACATCCGCCAGAACGCCGCGAACGGCGCACGGTTCTACGTTGGCTTCGACGAGTTCACGGCTGACAGACCGGTGAACCGTCTGATCCACGAGACGATCCACCGCCTCCGCGTCATTGCGCATCCAGATCACCAGCAATTGCTGCACCAACTACGCATCTGCTTCGCCGACGTGCCGCGTTCGACGCACCCCGAAACGGATTGGCAACGCCATCGCATCGACCGCTCGATGAGCCACTACGAAACGGTAATGGCGTGGGTGGGGCTGTTCCTCTTCAACCACGGCTTGGCGACCTTCGCCGGCGAACACGTCAACCGGGCGTTGCTGTTCCCGATGGAGAAGGTGTTCGAGGACTTCGTGGTCGATGCGTTCCGCCGCCACCAGAGGCAGTACCAGGTGCGGGCGCAAGCGCCGCAGGAGCCATTCGCCAAGATCTGTGGCCGCGGGGCCTTTAAGGTGAAGCCGGACATCGCCCTGATGCGAAACCGCGAGGTGCGTTTCGTGCTGGATGCGAAGTGGAAGGTTGTCAACGGCAAGACGGCTGACCCGAAGCACGACATCGCCCAAAGCGACATCTACCAGCTCTACAGCTACGGCCGAAAATTCGGCTGTCGCACGGTGGCCTTGATCTATCCCAGAACGGCGCAGTTCCAACGTCCGTTGCGCTACGAGTTCGAAGACCGCATACACGGCCAGCCGATGGCCCTCTGGTGCTTCCCGTTCGACGTGGAAAAAACCGCTCAGAGCGTCAAATGCATCTTGGCCGCCCTAGAGTGTCCCGGCTAGGGCGTCTGCTCCCGATCTGCCAGGATCGCTTCCAGCTCCGCCAACGCTTCGAGGTCCTTCGGGCGTCCGGAAGCGCGCTTGGCGCGGATGAGAGCGGGCAGATCCAAGCATCGGCAGCGATGCCCGAAGATCTCCACTTCGATGGTGTGGGGCAGCAGCGCGTGGTAGTCGCCGCCGCCGGCGATCTCGCCGAGCAGGTCGATGTCGCCGATGGCCGTGGTGAGCGTGAAGTTCAGGCCCCGGGCGATGGTGGCGGCCGTCCACTCGAACGGCAGGCCCGGCGGCGCCCCGCGCAGATAGGGCGAGTGGGGCTGCAACGCCAAGGCAAGGCGCTCGATGTTGCGCGGTTCGCGGGAGTAGACGAAGTCGACGTCCTGGGTGAGTCGCGCCGAACCGTGAACGGTGGCGGCCAGGCCGCCGACCACGATGCTGTCCACGCCCGCATCCTCGAATGCGCCCAGCACGGCGGCGAAGTCGATCAACGAGTGGCCTTGCGGCCGGCGCGCCGCGCTTCTTCCGCCAAGCGCTGCAGCGCCATCAGGTTGCGCACTCTTTCGTCCACCGAGCGGCGCAGGTTCTCGCGCAGCAGCGTCATGTCGATGTGGCGCTTGTAGGCTTCGACTACGGGATCCGGCTCGAACCCGCTTGTGGACATCGCCGTTGCGCCTCCGCTATCTGTCGCCGATGGATTTGATGGGCGTATGCGGCACTCTGGCACTTGTGGATGGTCTTGTGCCGCTTCAGCCCTTCAAGTATGCAGTGGAAGGCGTCGAATCCTGATGCGCGCGTTCTCGATCACAACGACCGCCCCGGCGTCAAGGTCGCGTGTCACGGCGGCGAGGTTGGTCAGCAACAGAGACAGCAGGTTCGCGGCACTGCGATCTTGAATCCTCCGAAACAGGACGACGGAGGCTTTGCGGCGTCCCGCAGAGCAAGCAGGGTTCCAAAGTCCGTGTCCTCCGAGACGACTACCCGGTTGTCGGCTAACGCAACCTGAACACATCCGCATCGCTGGCGGATGCGAGGCCAACATCCCGCACATGCACTACATCGTGTCCAGCGGCCCGGAGGCCAACCGCCAAGTTTGGCGACAGGGCGTTGTCGATGAGGAACTTCAACCCGATACGGCCACCGGGAGTTGTCGCTCCTCCACCGCCGCGGCCGCAAAACGCAGCACCTCGTGCAGGTCTTCAAGCTCAAGATCCGGGTACTCGGCCAGGACTTCCTCTCTGTCCATGCCTTGTGCCAGCAGGCCAACCAAGGTGGCAACCGGAATTCGCAGTTCGCGGACGCAGGGTACGCCCCCCATTTGGTCCTGGCGGACGGTGATCCGGCTGAAACGCATCGCCAACCCCAACGGCACCGACGCTGGCGACAGTAAGGCCAGCGGTGCGCTGGGTCAACGGCTTCAATCGCCGCACCCCGCCAACGGTGCACCGCGCCTCTGCCGCCAAGCGCCATCGGGGTGTGCGCTTTCGTCCCAGGTGCGTGTCAAATCGGTGATGCCATCACGGATTTGACACAAGCGGCGTGGCGCGGCAGGCTGGCGCCATGTTCCGTCGCCATCTCGCCAGCGCCTTGGAGGCGGCTGCGGCCGCCAATCCGGTGGTCACGCTCACCGGTCCGCGGCAGTCCGGCAAGACGACGTTGGTGCGGTCGCTGTTCCCGGGCCACGGCTACGTGTCGCTGGAACGGCCGGACCTGCGGCTGCGGGCTGCCGAGGACCCGGCGGGCCTGCTGGCGTCGAGCGACCGTCTCGTGCTGGACGAAATCCAGCGGGTGCCGGATCTGCTTTCCTACATCCAGGTGCTCGTCGACGAGGACGCTCGTCCCGGGCGTTTCATCCTCACCGGCTCGCAGAACGTGCTGTTGATGGAGTCCGTGTCGCAAACGTTGGCGGGCCGCACGGCCTTTCTGCGGCTGTATCCGCTGTCGCTTCGCGAGCTGCACGGCAGGCCGCCGCTGGACGTGGAGCGCCTCGATCAGCCTGTCGTGGCCAGCGCGGGCCCGAGGCGACAGGCGCCGAATCCCTGGCAAACGCTCGTGAGAGGCTTCTACCCGCGCATCCACGATCGCAACCTGATCGCCGAGGAGTGGCTCGCGGACTACGCTCGCGCCTACGTCGAACGGGATCTGCGCGAAGTGGCGCAGGTCGAGGATCTGCGCGGCTTCGACCGCTTCCTGCGGCTGGCCGCGGCGCGCACCGGACAGGAACTGAACCTCACGGCCCTTGCCAGCGATGCCGGCGTGGCGCAGCAAACGGCCAGGCGTTGGCTGAGCGCGCTGGAGATAGGCTACCTGGCCACCACCTTGCCGCCGCACCACGCCAACTTTCGCAAGCGGCTGCGCAAGCGCCCGCGGCTGCACTTTCTGGACACGGGGCTGGTCTGCTACCTGCTCGGCATACGCGATGCGGCCACGCTGGCGAACCATCCGCTGCGCGGCGCCATCTTCGAATCCTTCGTGGTTGCGGAGTTCATCAAGAGCTTCGCCGCGATGCGCCGAGATGCGCCGCTCTACTTCTGGCGGGACGCCACCGGCCACGAAATAGACATTCTCATCGACGCCGGCGAGCGCCTTCTTCCCGTGGAGGTCAAGTCCGGCCAAACCGTGGCGCCCGATGCGTTCGGCCATCTAACGTGGTGGACGTCGCTGCCCGCCAATCCCAACCGCGGCGGCGTGCTGGTGCATGGCGGCGCCGAACGCTATGCCCACAAGGGGTTTCAGGTGCTGCCGTGGTTCCTGGGTTGACGAGGGCGGTCAGCATGCAGGATCAGGCTGGGACTCAGCTACTCCCAGTGCGTCCTGCAACTCCGGAGGCCAGTCGTCGAAGTCTTCGCTCATCCGTATCCGCCCAGCGAAGTCGCCGAGCTTGCGCGGCTGGCCATGCTCGACGAAGCGGGCGATCCGGACCACTGGCCTGCCCATGCGCGTAACGACGAACACTTCTCCGTTGGCGGCCCTCTCGATAACTTCCGAGAATCGAGCTTTGGCGTCACTCAGAGTGAGGGTGGTCTCCACACTGTTCACACTGTTCACGCTCCCCGCCCCTGCCGCGCCTGCCATTGTGCGATAGTACCGACTCGATGTCCGAGCAGAGGTTGAACGTGCGGACTGCCGGCGGCGAACGTTGCAGCCGGGCCCCGGTGCCCGTTCGCGCCCCATGAGCCCCCTGCTCGAGGTGCGCGACCTGCGGGTCGAGTTCGCCACCTACGGCGGCACGGTGCATGCGGTGCGCGGCGTTTCGTTCGCCCTCGAACGCGGCAAGACGCTGGCCATCGTCGGCGAATCCGGCTGCGGCAAGTCCGTCACCGTGCAGAGCATCATGGGCCTCGTCCCGATGCCGCCGGGCAAGATCACCGGCGGCGCGGCGACGCTGGACGGCCACGACATCCTGCGCGACCAGAAGATCGACGGCAAGGACATCCGCGGCCGGCTGGTGGGCATGATCTTCCAGGACCCGATGTCCTCCCTGAACCCCACCATGACCATCGGCGACCAGATCGCCGAGACCCTTCAAGTCCACCGCCGCTACAGCCATCGCCGGGCCTTCGCCCGCGCCGTCGAACTCATCGAGATGACGCGCATTCCCGAAGCGGCCAAGCGCGCCAAGCAGTATCCGTTCGAGTTCTCCGGCGGCATGCTGCAACGGGCGATGATCGCCATGTCGCTGGCCTGCGAACCGTCGATTCTGATCGCGGACGAACCCACCACCGCGCTGGACGTGACCATCCAGGCGCAGATTCTGGACCTGATGGGCGACTTGCAGCGCGAGACCGGCATGGCCATCGTGCTCATCACCCACGATCTGGGCGTCGTGGCGCGCATGGCGGACGACGTGCTGGTGATGTACGCCGGCGAGGTGGTCGAGCAGGGCAGCGTGGACCAGGTGTTCTACCGCTCCGGCCACCCGTACACGCTGGGCCTGAAGGCGGCGATGCCGTCCAACCGGCAGGACGCCGGGCGGACCCTGACGCCCATCGACGGCAGCCCGCCGGACCTGTTCGCGCCGCCCGCCGGCTGCGGCTACTTCGCCCGCTGTCCAGAGGCGATGCGCGTCTGCGGCGACGGCAGCCCGCCGGCGTTCGGCCTCGGCGAGGGGCACCACGCCCGCTGCTGGCTGCACCACGAGGACTGCCCGCGGCGGCCCGCCGAGGCCAGCGGCGCATGACGGACCCGCTGGTCGACATTGGCGGCCTCACCAAGCACTTCCGGCTGGCGCGGGGGCAGGTGGTGCATGCCGTGGACGACGTGAGCCTCGCCATCGCGCCCCGGGAGATCGTCGGCCTCGTGGGGGAGAGCGGCTCCGGCAAGTCCACGCTCGGCAAGGCGGTGATCGGCCTGCACGACAAGACCGGCGGCGAAGTGGCCTACAAGGGCGAAGCGCTGCCGGCGAAGTACCGGCCGGCGGACTTCCAGCGCCATGCCCGGCACATGCAGATGATCTTCCAGGACCCGTACTCGTCCCTGAACCCGCGCATGACCGTGGGCGAGATCGTCGGCGAGGGCCTGAAGCTGCACACCGGTCTGGCGCGGGCGGAGATCCGGGACCAGGTGGCGGACTGGCTGCGGCGGGTGGGGCTGAATCCGGACCACATGTCGCGCTACCCGCACGAGTTCTCCGGCGGCCAGCGGCAGCGCATCGGCATCGCCCGCGCCCTGGTGCTGGAGCCGGAGTTCGTCGTCTGCGACGAACCGATCTCGGCGCTGGACGTCTCGGTGCAGGCGCAGGTGGTGAACCTCCTGGACGAACTCAAGGCGTCGCTGGGGTTGACGCTGCTGTTCATCGCCCACGACCTGTCCATGGTGCGCTACGTCTCGGACCGCATGGCGGTGATGTACCTCGGCTCGCTGGTGGAGCTGGGGCCCGCGGACCGCGTCTTCTTCGCGCCCAGGCACCCCTACACGGAGCTCCTGATCGGCTCCAACCCGGAACCGGACCCGCGCAGCGAACGCGGCCGCGCCAGCACCGCCATCCGCGGCGAGATTCCGTCGCCGGTGAACGTGCCGGCGGGCTGCCGGTTCGCCAACCGCTGCCCCAAGGCGATGGACGTGTGCTCGCACGCCACGCCGCCGCTGCTGCCGGTGGCGGACGGCGACCGCCCGCAGCGCCTCGTGGCCTGCCACCTCTACGGCTAGCCGGCTAGCCGACTCCTTGCGCCCACGAGGGCAAGTTGGTGCTAGACTGCGCCCAACGGTTGCAGGACAAGGAGCTTGTGCTGGCCGCCCGGGGGCGACAAGGCTTCGACGGCGGTAGCGAAATCCGCGGTGCATGCCGAGAGGGTAGTGACTCTCGTTAATCAATCACTGCAACTAGCAATAGTTGCCAACGACGAAAACTACGCGCTAGCGGCCTAGCCGCTAACTCGATGACCCGGTGCCCGTGGCGGGGATTCGAGGGCGCAGGCCCACGGGATAGCGGCGGCCTTTGCCTCGAAGGCAACCGCGAAACAAGCGAGGCTCGCCTGCAAGCGCCCTGACCGTCGGGCCGCCACCGGGCTAAACGCAATAGACGGCGCTAAGCATGTAGAGCCAACGATGGAGCGCCGACGGACGCGGGTTCGATTCCCGCCGCCTCCACCAACTTCCGCCCGGCGGCGTGCGATCGCCGGGGTGGCCGGCTGCGCCTGCGGCGCAGGCGGCTTCAGTCGCATGATCGAAACATTGTGCGCGGGTACGCCCGCTCGCAAGGACTAAGGAGGGAGTGATGCGGGATTCGAGAGGTGGCTGCCGAGCGCTTGCCGCCGGCTTGGCGGCGGGGCTCGCCTGCTTCACATGGGCCGAGGCCGAAGAGGAGGCATCCGAAGAGGAGGCATTCGGAGACGTCGAGGAAATCGTCGTCACCGGCTCCTACATCAAGGGGACGCCGGAGGACGCCCCGCTGCCGGTGACGACGCTGCGGCGGCAGGACCTCGCGCTGGAAGGCGCCCCGACGGCCATCGACCTCATCAAGAGCCTGTCGTTCTCGCAGGGCGCGGACGGCGAAACGGACCAGTTCCAGGCCGGCGCCGGCGCAGACCGCGCCACCATCAACATCCGCGGCCTCGGCCCCAGCCGTTCGCTGGTGCTGCTGAACGGCCGGCGCACCACCTGGTCGCCCCACGCCATCGGCGCCCAGGCGCAGCTGCTGGTGGACGTGAACATGCTGCCCCCCATCGCCTTGGAACGCATCGAGGTGCTGCGCGACGGTGCCGCGGCCACCTACGGCTCGGACGCCATCGCCGGCGTGATGAACTACATCACGCGGGGAGATTTCCAAGGACTCGAGCTGAGCGCCAGCCTCAAGACGGTGGCGGACGCCGATGGCGACCTGGAGTTGGGCGCCATCTGGGGCGGCGAGCTGATGGACGGCCGTTTGCGGATCATGACGTCCGCCAGCTACATCGACCGGGGCGAACTGAACATCGCGGATCGCGACTGGGCCCTGCTCGACTACGCCGAGAGCCCCGCCGGCGGCTGGTCCTCCGTGGGACGGCCGGCGGTGTTCGTGCCCCTCGACCGCTGGGCCGCATCGCCTATCGGCGGCGGCTTCGGCGGCCTGCTGGCCACCGGCATCACCGATCCGAACTGCGAAGATCTTGGCGGCGCCCGCACCAACACGTTGGCCATTCCGTTTGCCGAGCCGGAGTCGCTCGGCAACGGCGCCCCGGGGGTCGGCGGCTTCTGCCGCTTCCAGTACACCGCGTTCGACAACCTGATCGAGGATGCGCAGCGCTGGCAGTGGTTCACGGAGGCGACGCTGGAGGTGAACGACGCCACCACGCTCTCCCTGGAACTGCTGATCACGGACAGCGACGTGCCGAACTGGGGCACGTCGCCGAGCTATCCGCCGAACCGGCTGGTGGACGAAACCCGCACCGTCCGCGCCAACAACCCAGGCCTCGTGGACATGGCCTCCAATTACCCGGACCTGTACGGCGGATACGCGCACTGCGACGCGGACTACTGCCGCTGGCAGGGCGACGGCGGCGCCCAGGACGCGGCCGGCGTGCCAGCCGCGTGGCAGGAGGTCGGCTGGTACTACGGCCGCTACTACGGCCAGGACGGTCCGCGCCGGGGCCACCACCGCCACTCCGAGCTGCAGCGCTTCGCGGCCGCCCTCGACGGCGAGTGGGGCGACCGCGGCTGGCAGGTGTCGCTGACCTACTCGCAGTCGAAGCGCGAGAGCGCGGCTGGCGACACGATGGTGTATCGGGACGCCCGCGCCCGCCAAGGGCTCGCCGGCTTCGAGTGCGAACGGCAGGTGCCGAACGAGTACGACGAGCAAGGCAACCTGGCGTTTTCGCTGGCAACCGTGCAGCAGTGGGCCGGCCAAGGGCCGTGCAGCTACTGGATACCGTTCTCGAACTCCATGCCCGGCTCGCATCCGTTCGTGAACAACGGCGAGGCATCCAATCCGGACTTCAATCCGGCCTTGAGCAACCAGAACGTCCACGACTACATGATGACGCCGGGCGTCCTCAAGGGAGAGACGTCGCTGCTGGTGCTCGAGGGCATCGTGACCGGCCAGCTGGATTTCGCGCAGCTCGCCGGCGGCGCCGCGGAGTACGCTGTCGGGGCGCAGTACCGCAGCGAAACCTACGAGAGCGGTGTGGACGATACGGATTTCTTCCACGGCATCACCTATCCCTGCGCCGCGGGGCCGGAAGTCAAGGATTGCGACACCGGCAGAACGGGCCTGTTCGGTTTCCTGCCGCCCAGTTTCCCCATCGACGACGATCGGCGCATATGGAGCGCCTTCGCCGAGCTCAAGCTGCCGCTCTCGGAAACCCTGGAAGGTGCGCTTTCGCTGCGCCATGAAAACTACGGCGGCAGTACTGGCGGCAGCACGGACCCGAAGGTGGCGCTCAAGTGGCAGGTAATGCCGAGCGTCGGCGTGCGCGCATCCTTCGGCACGACCTTCCGCGGCCCGACGTTGAACCAGACCGTCGCCAGCAACTCCTCGAACTCCCTCCAGTTCGTGGGCTCGACGGGCGCATTCAAGCGCATCGACACCAGGGGCAATCCGGACCTCGTGCCGGAGGAAGCCACCACCGTCAACGTGGGGCTGCTGGTGGATCGGGACGGCCTGATCGCGGCCAGCGACAATCTGTTCGTCACCCTGGACTACTGGTCCTACGACTTCCAGGACCCGTTGGTGACGGAGCCTTTCGCCAACGTGCTGAGCCTCGCCTGCCCGGGCGCCGCCACCGATCCCTGCGATCCCGCGAGCCCCTACTACGGCCGCCTGGTGTTCGGCGGCCCCCCGCAAGCGGCGGATGTGGAGATCATCAACGTCGACATCGTGAACGGACCGGACATCAAAACGGATGGCGTGGATTTCAGCGTGCGCTACGGGCTGGACGTCGGCCCCGGCTACCTGTCCTTCGGTCTGACGGGCACGCGCATCATGTCCTACGACATCGGCGCCTGGGAGTTCGGCGGCGAGTACGACGCGCTGGGGAGGCTGAACTACCGCACGCCGTTGGCGCGAACCCTCGCGGAGTGGAAGGGCCGCATGTCGGCCAACTACACCTGGGGGTCCTTGAACGCGCGCTGGATCGTGAACGCCACCGACGGCTACGACTACCTGATGCAGGGTTTTGGCGTGGAGGGCGAGGTGGACTCCCACGTCACCCACGACCTGCACGTCCACTACCGCTTCATGGGCGATCAGCTGCGGGCCATCTTCTCCGTCATCAACGTCGAAGACGAAGACCCGCCGTTCATGTCCCGGGAGATGAACTACGACGCCTTCACGCACAATCCGTTCGGGCGCATGTTCAGGGTGGGGCTGAGCTACGCGAAGGGCGACTAGAGCAAGCCCTCTCGTCGGCCACGCTGACGCCGGCGCAGGGTCCCGCCGGAGGCGACATGGGTTCGCGTAGCTCAGCGGGATTGCTGTTGCTCGTATCGGTGGCGTGGGCCGGCGCGGCACCGACGCAGACCGTGGCGGGCGCGTCCGCCAACGGCGAGCCGCTCGCCGTCACCGCCCGGGCACTGATAGAGGGCGCGCTGGAGCTCACCCGAGGCATCAACTCCTACAGCGAGCTGGAGCTCGTCATCCACCGCCCCAGGCAGGAACGGCGGCTGGCCCTCGAGGTGTGGACCCGGGGGCGCGAGGACGCGCTGATGCGCTTCACCGCGCCGGCCAGGGACGCCGGCGTCGCCACCCTGAAGCTCGGCGAGCGGATGTGGTCCTACACGCCTCGCCACAAGCGCGAGTTCAGCCTGCCAGCCAGCATGATGTCCCAGAGCTGGGCGAACTCGGACTTCTCCTACAACGACCTGTCGCGCACGGACCACTACCTGCGCCACTACGACTTGGCCATCGTCGCCGCGGAGCAAAGGGACGGCCACACCGTCTACACCTTGGACCTCGTGCCCCACGACGACGCGCCGGTGGTGTGGGGCAAGGAGACGATGGAGCTGCGCGACGACTACGTACTGCTGCGGCAGACCTTCTACGATCAGGCCATGAAGCCCCTCAAGGAGCTGCGCGCCGTCTCGGTGGGCGAACTCGGCGGCCGCACCATCGCCCTGGCGTCCCGCATGGCGGATTTCGAGCAACCGGACAAGTGGACCGAAGTGCGCTACGTGAGCGCGGACTTCGACATCGAAGTGGACGACGCGCTGTTTTCCACTTTCGCGCTGCGGGGGGAGCGGTGACCGAAGCGGCTCTGCCCGGGGCACTTGCCGGCCGGGCGTCCCGGCGCAGCGGCGGTGCCCGCGGCCTGTTCGTCCGCGTGGCGTGGCGGAACCTGTGGCGGCGGCGGCTGCGTACCTGGCTTTCCGCGGGGGGCCTGGCGTTCGCCATCTTCCTCGTCTCCGCCACCGTGTCGTTGCAGGGCGGTTCCTACCGGGGCTGGGTGGACACCGCCACCGGCCTCGCCACGGGCCACTTCCAGGTGCAGCACCCGGACTACTTCGACGATCCGGCCGTTCGCCATGTTCTCGCTGGCGGTTCCGCCTTGGCGCGGCAGCTGGGCGCCGTCGACGGCGTCGTCGGCGTGGCGCCCCGGGCGGAGGCCTTCGTGCTGGTGGCGGCCGGCGAGCGCACCTTCGGCGCCTTGGCGCTGGGCGTGGACGCCCGAAGCGAAGCCGCCATGTTCGACCTGCCGCAGCGCCTCGTGGCCGGCGAGTTCCTGCCCCGGGAGGACAGCGCCTTCGTCGGCACGGCGCTGGCGGCCAACCTCGGCATCGGCCTCGGCGCCGAAATCGCCGGCCTCGGTTCCACCGCCGAGGGCGGCGTGGCCGCTCTGGTGCTCACCGTGGACGGCATCTTCGAGACCGGCCAGGCGGAGCTGGACCGCAGCATGATGCTGGCGCCGCTGGCGGCGGTGCAGGCGGCCTTCGAGCTCGGCGACGGCGTCCATCGGCTGGCCGTCAACGCCGCCGACGCCAGCCGCGTGGACGCCCTGCAGCCGGCCCTCGCCACGGCTACGCCGGCCGAGGCGCGACTGCTCTCCTGGCGGGAACTGCTTCCGGAAATCGAACAGGGCATCCGCCTCGATCGCATCAGCGCCCAGATGATCTACTGGCTGCTGATGGTGGTGGTGACGATGTCCGTGGTGAACGCCTTCGTGATGACGGTGTTCGAGCGCACCCGGGAGTTCGGCATGCTGCTGGCGGTGGGCATGCGGCCGAACGCCATCGTCGGCATGCTGCTGGTCGAAGCGTCCTGCGTGTGGGCTCTGGGTGCCGTCCTGGGGCTCGCCTTGGCGCTGGCCGTGATGCTGCCGCTGGGCGTGGTGGGCATGCCGACCACCATGGGCGTGGAAGGCATGGACGAAATGGCCACCCGCCTGATGATGCCGGACCGCCTGTATCCGCTGGTGAGCCTCGACGCCATGACCATGGCTCCGTTGGTGATGCTGGCGGGTACGCTGCTCGCGGCGCTGATCCCGGCGTTGCGGGTGCGGCGCATGCGCCCGGTGGACGCGCTGCGGGAGGAGGAGTGAGGGCCCCTGCGCCACCGCTGGCCCTCTTGCCGCGCGATCGGAAGTAGCAGCGCATGGTGCCGCCGCTCCTGCTGCAGCTCTCCTGGCGCAATATGTGGCGCCACCGCCGTCGCAACGCCATTCTGCTGGCCGCCATCGCCGTGGCCGTGGCCGGCGTGGTGCTGCTGAACGCGCTGCTGCGCGGCATGCAGGCGGACATGGAGAACAGCGTCATCGACAACTTGACCGGCCACGTGAAGGTGCTGCGGCCCGGCTACCTGGAGGATCCGAGCATCCAGCGCGGCTTCGATGTGGCGGCCGGGTGGAGCGAAGGCCTGCCGGCGGACGCGGTGGCCGGCTGGGCGCTGCGGGTGCGGGTGCCGGCGGTGGTCATGAGCGAGCGGGAGACCCGGGGCGTGCAGCTGGTGGGCGTGGACCCCGCGCAGGAGTCCATCTCCTTCCTGGGCGGCGTCGCCGTCGCCGGGGAGGCTTTGAGCGGGCGCGAGGATCGGCGCATCCTGGTCGGTGCCCGCCTGGCCGAGCAGCTGGAAACCACCGTCGGCCGCCGCCTGGTGCTGGTCACCCAGGGCGCGGACGGGCGCAACCGCGAGGCCGGCTACCGCATCGCCGGCATCTATCGAGCCGAGGTCGGCGGCCTGGAGCAGGTATTCGTGTTCACCGGCGCCGAAGCGCTGCAAGCGACGCTGGACACCGCGGCGGTCACCGAGGTGTCCGTGCGCCTTGCGGACACCGCCAGGGAGGCGAGCGTGGTGGAGCGTCTCGACGCCGCCTTCGGGGGCCTGGACGTGTACACCTGGCGGCAGCTGGAGCCGCAGGCCGCGCAGATGGTGAAGTTCGCCGATGCCGCGGTGTTCATCTACTTCGTGGTGGTCATGGGGGCGCTGGTGTTCGGCCTGGTCAACACCCTGGTGACCGCGGTGATGGAGCGGGTGCGGGAGCTCGGCATGCTGCGCGCCCTGGGGATGCGCCCCCGGACGGTGGTGGCGCAGGTGACCATCGAGTCCACGCTGGTGATGGCGCTCGGCATCGCGTTGGGGCTGCTGGTCGCCCTTGGGGTGTTCGCCGCCGTGGCGGACGGCATCGACTTGACGGCCTTCGACGACAGCCTGGCGTCCTTCGGGCTGCGCCCCATCTTCGTGCCGGTGCTCGAAGGCAGGGACGTCGCCTTGGTGGCGGCGATGAGCCTGGCATTGGGGCTCTTGGCCAGCTTCTACCCCGCCCGGCGGGCGGTGAAGGTGAAGCCCTTGGAAGCCCTGCGGCGCTGAACGCAGCCGTGCCGCGACTCGTTGCCGCACTCGCAACCAAATACGAAACAACAACTTATAGGACGGCGCGATGACCGAAACTGTGGTGCAGTGCCAGGGCGTCGGCCGCGTCTACGACGACGGCGCGGTGCCCGTCCATGCGCTGCGAGACGTGGATTTCGCGCTGTACGCGGGAGAGTGGGTGAGCCTCGCCGGCCCCTCCGGTTCCGGCAAGTCCACGCTGCTGCACGTGATCGGCGGCCTGGACCGGCCCAGCGAAGGCTCGGTGACGGTGGACGACGTGGAGATGACGGGGCTCACCGAGGCGCAGCTGGCGGACGTGCGCCTCGTGCGCATCGGCTTCGTGTTCCAGGCCTACAACCTGATCCCGGTGCTCTCGGCCCTCGAGAACGTCGAGTTCATCATGCAGCTGCAGGGGGTGGCGGCGGCGGAACGGCGCGAACGGGCGGCCGAAGCGCTGCGCTCCCTAGGGCTCGGGGAGCTGGCCGAGCGCCGGCCGGGGGAGATGTCCGGCGGCCAGCAGCAGCGGGTGGCCATCGCCCGCGCCATCGTCACCAACCCGGTGCTGCTACTTGCGGACGAACCGAGCGCCAACCTGGACACCGCCACCACCAAGGAACTGCTGGACCTCCTGCACACCCTGAACCGCGACCGCGGCGTGACCATTCTCACCGCCACCCACGACCCGATGGTGATGGGCTACACCAGCCGGCAGGTACACCTGCGCGACGGCCGCCTGCTGCCGCCAAATCGCGGATCCGCGTCGGACGGGGGCGGTCGGGACGCTGAGAAATAAGTCTCTGGAGAATTTTGGCTGCCTGACCCCAACGTCCGGAAGACCGGTGACCCGCACGTTCCCGCTTCAGACATCCCTGGTCGCCGGTGCGGTTCGCATGTAGCTGCCGCCGTGCTTGGCAACCCGGCCTTCCAGTTCGTAGCCGGCCAAGCGCTCGAGGATGCTGGCCAAGGGCAGCTGGACGGCGGCCGCGATGGCGTCAAGGGGCGTCGGGACAGCGGCCACCGCGGCGAGGACGGGATCCGCTTCGTCCGGCGTTGGCACGACGGGCGGCCGGGGCGCCGGCTCGAGGCCCACGGCCTCCAGCACATGCGCCGCACACTCGACCAGCGCGGCGCCGTCGCGGATCAGCCGGTGGCAGCCGGCGGCCAGCGGGCTGGCGATGGACGACGGCACGGCCATCACGTCGCGGCCTTGCTCCGCGGCCAGCCGCGCGGTGATGAGGGAGCCGCTGCGTACCGACGCTTCGACGATCACCACGCCCAGGCAGAGGCCGCTGACGATGCGGTTGCGGGCCGGGAAGTGGTGGCGCCGGGGCGCGGCGTCGGCGTCGTGTTCCGTCACCAGCGCCCCGCCGGCCGCGACGATGTCCGCGGCCAGACGCCTGTGCGCGGCGGGATAGACGTGGCCCAGGCCCCCGGCCAGAACGGCGACCGTGGCGCCCGCGCCGTCATCGGCGGCTGCGGCCAGCGCCCCCCGGTGCGCCGCGGCGTCGATGCCGTAGGCCAGGCCGCTGACGATGCAGACGCCTTCCGCCGCCAGCGCTTGCGCCAAGCCGAAGGCGATCTCGCTGCCTTGGCGTGTACAGCGGCGGGCGCCGACGATGGCCACCGAAGGCCCGGCGATGGCAGCCGCTGCGCCGCGGCAGAACAGCCGTCGCGGCGGATCCGGTATCGCCCGCAGGCAAAGCGGCAGCGCTTCGCCCGCGAGCACGGTGTCGGTGGTGGGCGGAGGCATCGGCAGCGCAGGCTAGCGACGGCGATCCCCGCAGCCAATGGCGAATGCGCCCCTCGGTTCGTGGGAAATCGTCCCGGCCGCCGGCGATATCGCCCGCGGCGCGGCACCGCAGGCCGAATGTGCTTGTAATGTGCAATCATTCCCTCGCTACTTCTCGGCAAGTGCGCTTGGGAGGCGCAAGGCGGCATGGCGAAGCTGCCAATTCTCTGCTATCCGGACGCGCGTTTGCGCACCAAGGCGGCGCCGGTGGCGGCCGTGGACGCCGGCATCGTGCGCTTGATCGACGACCTGTTCGAGACGATGTACGCCGCGCCGGGCATCGGCTTGGCGGCGACTCAGGTAGACGTCCACAAGCGGGTGCTCGTGGTCGACGTGTCCGAGGCCCGGGACCAGCCGCTGGCGTTCGTCAACCCGGTGATCGAGCTCGCGGAGGGCCGCTCGGAGCACGAAGAAGGCTGCCTGTCCGTACCGGGCTTCTACGAAACCGTGGAGCGCGCCGAGCGTATCCGGGTGAGCGCCCTCGGCCGGGACGGCGAACCCTTCGCCGTGACGGCCAGCGATCTGTTGGCGGTGTGCGTTCAGCACGAGTGCGATCATCTGGACGGCAAGCTGTTCGTGGACTATCTCTCCAACCTGAAGCGGCAGCGGATCAAGACCAAGCTGCGCAAGGAACAGCGGCGGAAGCCCGGGCGCTGAGTCGGCGCCCGGGACAAGCCGCCGAGCCAGCGCACGGGGGCAGAGTGGCCTGGCGTTTGGCTTTTGCCGGTACGCCGGCGTTTGCGGCAACCGTCTTGCAGCGGCTGCTGGACTCGGAGCATCGGATGCTGCGCGTGTTCACGCAGCCGGATCGCCCGGCGAAGCGCGGTCGCCGGCCGCGGCCGAGCGCCGTGCGCGTCCTCGCGGACTCGGCGAGCCTCGAGGTGCTTGTGCCGCCGCGCATGGGGCAGCGGGAAGCGGCCGCCCTGGCCGACTGCGACTGGCTGCTGGTGGCCGCCTACGGGCTGCTGCTGCCGCCGGCCGTTCTGGCGGCGCCGCGCCTCGGCTGCGTGAACGTCCACGCCTCGCTGTTGCCCCGATGGCGGGGGGCCGCGCCGGTGGAGCACGCCATTCTCGCTGGCGACGCCGAAACCGGCGTCAGCATCATGCGCATGGACGCCGGGCTGGACACGGGCCCCGTGTATCTGCGCCGGGCCGTGCCGTTGGCGTCCGAGGCCACCGGCAGGTCCGTTTCCGCTTGCCTCGCGGCCTTGGGGGCAGAGTCGCTGCTCGAGGTTCTGGCGGCGCTGCCGGACCTCGAGCCGGCGGCGCAGGACGAACACGCGGCGACCTACGCGCCGAAGCTGACGGCCGCGGCGTCCTTGATCGACTGGCGGCAGAGCGCAGAGCAGGTGGATCGCCAAGTGCGGGCTTTGGTCGGCCGGACCCCGGCCTACACCACCGTGGGCGAAGAGGCGGTCCGGCTGCGCATCCTGTCGGCGGCGCCAGCGCCAGGCGGCGCCCATGGCATTGCCCCGCCGGGGACGCTGCGGGGGACGCCGGCCGGATGGCTGGCGCACTGCGGCGTCGGTGCTTTGGGCTTGCGGCAGGTGCAGCTGAGCCGAGGCAAAGGCACGCCCCAGGCAATGGAAAGCGCCGCCAACGGCTACCCGGGGCTCTTGTTCGACGGCGCGGTTCTTGGCTGAGCCTGCGCGAGGGCGGGAACTAACCCGGCGTCTTCGCGGGTGTCGATGCCATGCGGTCCGCATGGCGCTGAAGCCGGTGGCCGGCGGGAACCGCCCGTCTGACTGCGCTGCGCACGTCGGTCGCCACCATGCCATCGACCCAAGCCGCGTACCAGCGGCCATACGCCTCGGCTTCGGGGTGCCCAGTGGCGGCTGACCGCTCCGCGGCATGGGCCAGGACCTCCTCGATTCGCCACGGCTTGTCCGGCCCCACGAAATGAAGCACCTTGGCGCTTTTCGGCCCCAGACCGTGAGCGTCTCGAGCGATACCCAGTGAGCGTACAAGGCAATTGTACGTCGGTGGCAGCAGCGACTTGCGGCCGGCGAAGTATCGGTTGAGGAGGAGCTGATCGGTGAGGCGCGAGCGTGCGCCTTCCCAAGCCTTGGGGGCGATCATGCCCAGGAGATCCGAATAGCAGCCGCCGTCCGTCAGTTGGCGGTCGATCAGCATGAACCCGGCGTTGAAGGTGTCGAGCATGGCATCGGGCGCGTCGGCCGAGGTCGGCACGGTGGTCCGTGCATCCCTGCCCTGGCCATGCAGGCTGGCACGGTCGGGGCAGCACAGCAGCGGTTCCGTTCTGTCGAACAAGCTGTCCACCGCGCCTTGGAACAACAGGTCGCTGTCGCAGAACAGGACCTTGCGGTAGCCCTCCAGACGGAACGCCTCCAGAGACCACAACCTCGGCAGCTGGTTCAGGGGAGAGAGCATCTGGGGCACGGCCGCGGCCAACTTCGCCAGCCGCTCCCGCAATGCCGGCGAGATCGGCTCGGTACGCACTTGGCCGAAGACTCCAAGAGCGCTTCGGGCGCTCGCAGACAGGCCATCGTTGAAGACGACGATGTCGCCCTTGAAACCCGGGTGGTGCTTGAGGAAGGACGCGAGGAGGACGAACGTGCCTGGCAGAAACTCGTCGGTCATGGCGGTGGCGAGGCAAACGTCCCTCCTGTCCTGGGCGTGGCCTTCGGTCTGGACCCTGGGGGGACGTTGGACGGCCTGGCGCCCGCTCTTGCTCTGCGGGCCGCGCCCCAGCGCAATGGGCCTGGTCGAGGGCGCAGCGCCGGGCGTCCTGCCGAGGCTTCGCATCCAAGCGTCGTACCAGTGGCGAAGCAGCGCATCCGGCATCTGCCGAGGATCGCCTACGCCGGCCAGCATGGCGGCCACCATCCACGGTTTCGTGCCTATGTTGAAGTGCAGCGCCTTGGCGGACGTGGGTTCGAGGTCGTGGATCGCGTAGATGTCCGCAGCCGAGGACATCAGGTAGTTGTAGGTCGGCGTCAGCAGGGTCTGGCGTCCGGCGAAGTAGCGGTTCAGCAACAGCTGATCCGTCGTCGGCTCGCCCATGTGTACGCCGTCCCAGGTCCCCGGAACGATCATGTCCAGCAGCCCCGAGTAGCATGCGCCGTCTGCCAGGCACCGATCGATCAGCATGAATCCGGCGTTGAACGTGTCGAGGATGGCATCGGGCGCGTCGACCGGCGTCGGCGCGAAGGTCCGTGCATCCCTGCCCTGGCCATGCAGGCTGGCATGGTCGGGGCAGCACAGCAGCAACTCCGACCGATCGAACACCTCGTCCACAGGGCCTTGGAACAACAGGTCGCTGTCGCAGAAAAGCACCTTGCGGTAGCGCTTCAGCCGGAACGCTTCCAGGGAAAACAGCCGCGGCAGCCGACTCACGGGCAGGAACAGCTGGGGCACGCTCGCGATCAGCTTCGCCGATCGGCGCCGCAACACCGGGGAGACCGGCTCCAGGCGCACTTGGCCCAGAGACTTCAAGGCGGTTTGGGCCCCGGGCGACAGGCCATCGTTGAAGACGACCACGTCGCCCCCAAAGCGCGGGTGATGCTCGAGGAAGGACGCGACGAGGACGAACGTGCCGGGGACGAAAGCCTCCGTGGTAGCGGTTGCCAGGCACACGCCTGTGCCTTCCGAGCGCGGCTCAAGCATCCATCCGATCCTGTCCGAAGTCGTTTGCTGAGGGGTTGGAGCGCATGTGGCCGTGCCGGGCAGAACAGGTCCGTGGACGGCGACGTCGCGGCCGGGGGACGCGGATTTGCCTTGACCCGTCGCTTGCCTAGGGGCGGTCGATGGCCGGCACGGCCGCCGCCATCTTGGCGGCCATCTCGTCGGCGCTGCGCATGGCGGCGAGGTCGAGGCCGAAGTCCGGCCGCGAGGGGGGGGCGAGTTTGGCCATCAGCTCGCGACGCTCCCGCCCCGAGAGGCCAAGCGCCGTCAATGCCCGGCGGTCCACGGCGCTGCCAGCCCGCGCGCGCAGGCCGTCGTCCTCGGCGTCCACCAGCTGCGCCAAGGCCATGCGTTCGGCGTAGCTCAAGCGGGCGCCGAGCACGTCGTAGTCCAGCCAGGCCTCGAAGGCCAGCGGCGCCACCCGCTGCAGCATGCCGGCGATCACGCGCCCGTAGGCGCGGATTTCCCACTGCGCATGGTCGTCCACGCGCAGCGTCAGGAAGTGCAGCAGGTTGTGCAGGTCGATCTTCCAGTACCACTGGGTGTAGGTGGAGAGCGGCAGATCGATGCGCGCCAGCTCCCGCGCCAGGTCCTCGCCGAGCAGCCAGCCGTAGGCGTCGGCGGCGTCTTCCCGCAGCTGCCGCCAGCGGACGAGGGCGGCGGCATGCAAGCTGGCGGGGGCGGCCTGGGCCTGCCGACCCTGGTTGTTGGCCTTGCTCTGCAGGGCGAAGTTCTCCGCGGCCGGGGCGTAGAACAGCAGCGGCAGCAGGCTGTAGCGGGCGCTCAGCTCGTTCACGGACGCCGTGCGGTGGCGAATCCACTGCCGCGCCACGAACATCGGCATGGCGCAGTGGAACTTCAGCTCCACCATCTCGCCGGGCGTGGTGTGGGCGTGGCGTTGCAGATAGCGCACCAGCCCCCGGGTTTCGCTGCGCCGCCGCGTACCCGCGCCGTAGCTCACCCGCGCCGCGCTCTCGATGGCGGCGTCCGAGCCCATGTAGTCCACCAGCGCTACGAAGCCGTGATCGAGCACCGGAAAGTAGCCGCCGAGAATTTCCTCGGCGGCGGCTACCGTCTGCCGTTTGGTGCGCATGGGGTCGATTGTAGTCAGAAGTCCTTAAGGCCCCCTGCCGGCGTAGAATTGCCCGAATGAAGCCAAGCCGACGGGTGCGGAGCGCTGCGGCCTTGCTGGCCCTGGTGCCGGCGTCGGCCGCGGCGGCGCCGGTGGCGAGCGCCTACACCACCGTCGAACTGATCGCCGAGGTTGCGAGCCTGCCTGCCGCCGGCGGCGAGACGACGCTGGGCCTCGGCCTGCGACCAAAGCCGGGCTGGCACGTGTACTGGCGCAATCCCGGCGATGCCGGCAAAGAAGCCTCGGTGCGCTGGGAGCTGCCGCCGGGCTTCGCGGTCGGCGAGCTGCGCTTCCCCGCGCCGCACGTGATCCCGTTCGGGGACTTCGTCACCTACGGTTTCGACGGCCCCGTGCTGCTGCTCGCGGCGCTCGAGGTGCCGGCGGGCCGCAGCGGCGAACCGGTGGCGATCCGGGGCCGCGCGACCTGGGTGGTGTGCGACGACGCGCTCTGCGTGCCGGAACAGGCGGACGTGACGCTGACGCTGCCGGTGGGCGATGGTTCCGAGCGCGCCGAACACCGGCCGGCGTTCGCCGAAGCGCGCCAGGCGCTGCCGCCGGCGATGGCCTGGCCGGCCCGATTCTCGGTGTCCGCCGGCGAGGTCGAGTTCGCCGTCGAAGTCCCGCCAGCCGCGGAGGCGGAGGCGCCGTACCTGTTCGTGGCTGCCAAGGGACTCGTCCGCTACGGTCGCCAAGAGCGTGTGCGCGACGCCAGCGGCTGGCGTTTCGTGATGGATGCCGGCGCGGCGGCCGACCGAGTCGCCGAAACCGCCGCGGTGCTCGGCTATGCGGACCGCGGGGGCACGTCGACCAGCGTGCTGCTGGACGTTGTCCGCACCGATGCCCTGCCGCCGCCCCGGCCAGTCGCTCCGCCGGCGAAGGCAAGCGCCTCGGAAGTGCTGCAAGCGGTGCTCTTTGGTCTGCTCGGCGGTCTGGTGCTGAATCTGATGCCCTGCGTATTTCCCATCCTGAGCATGAAGGCGCTGGCGCTGGTGCGCCTGGCCGGCAGCGAACGCCGCGTGGCGCGGACCAGCGGCGCACTCTACGCCTTGGGGGTGGTGGCCGCGTTCCTGGCCATAGCGGCGCTGCTGCTGGGCCTCCGCGCCACGGGCCAGGCGGCGGGCTGGGGCTTCCAGCTGCAGTCGCCCTGGGTGAATCTCGGCCTCGGTCTGGCGATGGTGGCCATCGGCCTCAACCTGGCCGGCGTGTACGAGTTCGGTGCGCGGCTGATGGGTTTGGGGCAGGCAGCGACCAGCGGCGGCGACGAGCGGCGCACCGCCTTTGCGACCGGCCTGCTGGCGGTCGTGGTCGCCACGCCCTGCACGGCGCCGTTCATGGCCAGCGCCCTCGGCTTCGCCCTGGTGCAGCCGCCGTCGGTGGCCGTGGCCGTGTTCCTGGCCCTCGGCTGCGGGATGGCGCTGCCCTACGTCGCTCTCGCCTGGGTGCCGGCGTTCGCTAGGGCGCTGCCGAAGCCCGGGCCGTGGATGGCCACCTTCAAGCAGGCGCTGGCGTTTCCCATGCTGGCAACGGCCGTGTGGCTGTTCTGGGTGGTGGGGCAGCAGCTGGGGCCTACCGCCATGGCGGTAGCGGCGCTCGCCGCTCTGGTGCTCGCCTTCGCGCTGTGGGCCTGGGGCCGTGCCCCGGCGGGGGGTTGGCGCTGGCGCAGTGCCGCGTTGGTGGGCGCCGTGGCCTGTCTCGCGGTCGCCACGCGGCTCGAAGCCGTAGGCGTGGCGCCGGCCGCCGCTGGCCACCCGGATGCGCCGGCGCCTCGCCTCGGCAAGCTCCAGCCGCAGCCGTTCAGCCCGGCACTGGTGCGCCGCCTGGTGGCTGCCGGGAAGCCGGTGTTCGTGTATTTCACCGCGGACTGGTGCATCAGCTGCAAGGTGAACGAGCGGGTGGCCCTCGCCACCGATGCGGTAGGCGATGCCTTCGCCAGCCGGGGCGTGGAAGTGGTGAGGGCGGACTGGACCAGCGAAGATCCGACCATCACCGAGTGGCTGGCGGCCTACGACCGAGCTGGCGTGCCGCTGTATCTGTACTTTCCGCCATCCTACGTTGCGTCCGGGCCGCCCGGATCGCCGCTCCGGGGCGCCGCGGTGCTGCCGCAGGTGCTGTTGCCGGCGTCGACCATTGCGGCGGTCGCTCGCGCCGACGCTGGCGTTGCGGGAGCCTAGGCCGCCGTGTTGGAGCGGTTCGGCATCGTCGGCGCCACCTGGCGGCAGCGCGGCCCCGAGGCGCTGGCCGCGCTGGCGCTTCCAGCCGACGGCCGCGCGGAGCGCCTGGCGGCGTTCCGGGAGCGCGCGGGGCTGGCTGAACTCGCCTATCTGGAGACCTGCAACCGCGTGGAGCTGGCGTTCTGCCGCCTTCCCGGCGCAGCCGCCGACCTTCGCCCGGCCGCCTGCCGGCTGCTGACGGGCGATGCGCCGCCTCCCGGGTTGGCGGAGCGGACCCTCAAGGCGTGGCAGGGGGAGGGCGCCTGCGAACATCTGTTCCTCGTCGCCGCGGGCCTCGACTCGGCGGCGCTTGGCGAGGCCGACGTTGCCGGGCAGGTGCGCGCCAGCCACGAGCAAGCCGCCGCGGCCGGGCTCTGCGGCCCGCGGCTTGGGCTGCTGTTCGGCGAGGCGCTGCGGGTGGCAGCGGCGGTGCGCGGCAACACCGGCCTTGGCCGCGGTTCGGTGTCGCTGGCGGAAGTGGCGCTTCGCCATGTTCGGGCACATCTTGCGCGGCGCCCCGGCACCGTTGCGCTGGTGGGCGTTTCGGCCATGACCGAGCGCGCCGCCGAGGCGCTGGCTGCCCCCGGTGCGCTGGCTGCCCCCGGCGCGCCGGTGCTGGTGGTGAACCGAACGCCGGAGCGCGGCCGGGCGCTGGCTGACGCCGCCAACGGGCGCTGCATGGCGCTGGCCGAGTTCCTGGCGGCGCCGCCGGCGGTGGCCGTGGTCTACGCCGCCACCGGCGCTGGCAAGACCGTGTTGGGAGAGGCCGCGTTGGCGCGTCTGTCTGCCCGCGCCACCGGCCCCCTGCTGCTGGTCGACATGGCCGCGGCGGGAGACATCGACGCCGCCGCCTGCGCCCGCCTGGGCCTGCGCCGCATCGGCCTCGACGCCATCGTCGCCGACGCCGAGCGCAACCGCGGCGCCAGGCTGACGGCCGCCGCGGACGCGCGAACGCTGGTGGATGCGGCGCTGCCGCAACTGCGGGAGCGCTTTGCCGAGCGCTTGCACGCCCCGTTGTTCGCGGCCCTGCAAGGCCACTACAAGCGGCAGGCTGAAGCCGCCGCGGCGCGCCTGGCCAAGGCATTGGGCCAGCCCTTCGCCAATGCGGACCAGGACGCCGTGGACCGCTGGGCCAGCGCCCTGGCGCGGCGCATGGCGCATCTGCCCATCGCCGGCCTCAAGGGCCTGCTCCGCACCGGGCCCGAAGGGGCCCTCGACGCCTTTCTCGGCGGCCTGAACCCCGATTTGGCGGCAGAGCTGGGCACCGCCCTGAACGGTCCTCCAGAGGCATCTGCGGACGGCGACGCCGGCCCATGACGCTGAGGAGCGACCCCACTCGCGCCCTGCAGCTGGGCTTCCTGGCGCTGCTGGTGGTGTCCACGGCCCAGGTTGGCTGGTGGATCGCCGATCAGGTCGGCATGGCCGAAGACAAGCGCACCACGCTGGCAGGCATGTACGAGGCGGATGCGCTGGCCGCCGGCGCCGTGCTGGAGCAAGGCGCGGACGCGGCCCTGGCGCAGCGCCTCGGCGAACTGATGCCCCACATCGCCATTGAGGGGGCAGGCGTTCGAGTGCGCCCGGAGGCGAACGCGGCCCTCGCCAGCGAGGCGGACTCCCGCGTCAGCCGCTACGTCTGGGAGGGCGGCTTCTTCCTCCTGGTGCTGTTCGGCGGCATGTTGGTGCTCACCCGGGCCATTCGCCAGGACGCCCGGCTGCGCCGCCGCCAGCAGAACTTCCTGGCCTTGGTGTCGCACGAGTTCAAGAGCCCGCTTGCCAGCATGCGTCTGTCCGCGGAGACGCTGGCCCTGCGGGCGGCGGACCCGGACAGCCGCCGCCTCGGCCAGCGCCTCCTCGCCGACGGCGATCGGCTGCTCGGCATGGTGGACAACCTGCTGGAGACGACGCGCATCGAGGAAGGCGAGCTCGACCTGCGCCCCGAACCGCTGCATCTTGCGTCCCTTGCCCGGGCGGCCGCGGATCGCCACAGTGCGAAGGCCGCGGCACGCGACGTCGCGCTGCGTTGCCGGGTGCCGCCGGAAGTCAAACTGCTGGCGGACCGCACGGCGCTGGAGACGGTGCTCCGCAATCTGCTGGACAACGCCCTGAACGCCTGCCTGGCCGGCAGCGGCAGCGCCGTTTCCGTTGCCGCGGAACGGCGGGGCGGCAGCGTGCGCATCGTGGTCGCGGACGACGGCGCCGGCTTTGCCCCGGAGGATGCGCGGCGCCTGTTCGACAAGTTCCACCGGGATCCACAGTCGCCGTCGCCGGGCGCCGGCCTCGGCCTCTACATCGTCGCTCGGCTGGCCGCGCTCTCCGGCGCGACGGTTGCTGCCGAGAGCGCCGGACCAGGCCGCGGCGCCAAGATGACCCTCGTTTGGCCCGCCGCGCCATGAGCGGCGGCGCCGGTCTCGGCCGCATCCTGGTGGTGGACGACGAAGCGAATCTGGCCGCCGGCATCCGCGAGAACCTGGAAGCGGAAGGCTATGTGGCGGAAGCCGCCCACGATGGCGCCGCCGGCCTCCGAAGGGCCCTCGCCGAGGCGTTCGATCTGATCGTGCTGGACGTGAACATGCCGGTGATGGACGGGCTTGCGGCATGTCGCGCCCTGCGGGCCAAGGGCCGGCAGACGCCGGTGCTCTTTCTCACCGTGAAGGGCGAGCCCGGAGACCGCATTCGCGGCTTGGAAGCCGGCGGCGACGACTACCTGGCCAAGCCCTTCCACTTGCGCGAGCTGCTGCTGCGCATAGCCGCCATCCTGCGCCGCAGCGCCTGGTACGGCGCCGCGGAGGCGACGCTCGCCTTCGGCGGCAACGAAGTGGACTTCCGCACCTGCCGAGCGCGGGCCTGGGACGGCGCCGAACACGCGCTGACGCACAAGGAGGCGCTGATCCTGAAGGCCCTGGCCGAGCGCGCCGGCGAGGTGGTGGAGCGCGAGGCCATTCTGGACAAGGCATGGGGTATCGAGGCGTACCCGGCAACGCACGTCATCGACGACTTCGTCGCCCGCCTGCGCCGGCGGTTCGAGCGCGACGCCGACGCTCCGGATCACTTCCACACCGTGCGCGGCGTGGGCTACCGCTTCACGCCGGAACCGAGCGGCCCGGCACATGGCTGAGCGGCTGCTGCAGGCGGCGCTCAAGCGGCAGCCGGTGGCGCGGCGGCCAACGTGGATCATGCGCCAGGCGGGACGCTACCTGCCGGAGTACCGGGAACTGCGGCGCACCCATGCCTTCAAGGCGCTGTCGCGCTCGCCGGCGCTGGCGGCGGAAGTGACGCTGCTGCCGCTGCGCCGCTTCCCCCTTGATGCGGCCATCGTGTTCGCGGACATCATGAGCCCCCTGCCGGCCCTCGGCGTGGACTTCGACTTCGACCCTGGCCCCGTTCTGGCGAACCCGATCCGCGCCCCGGCGGACGTCGCCCGTCTGCGCACGCCGCCCGCCGAGGCACTGGCGCCGGAGGTGACGGCCGCCCTGCGCCAGGTGCGGCGCGAACTGGCGCCGGAGACGGCGCTGCTCGGTTTCTGCGGCGCGCCCTGGACGCTGGCCGCCTATCTGGTGGAAGGCCGTGGCGTGGCCGGCTTTCCCCGGCTGCGGGCCTTCGCGGCGGAAGCGCCGGACCTGCTCGGCGAGCTGCTGGCCAAGCTCGCCGACGCCATGGCGGACTATCTGGTCGCCCAGGCCCGGGCCGGCGCCGACGCCGTGCAGGTGTTCGACTCCTGGGCCGGCGTGCTGTCGCTGGCGGATTGGCGGCGGCTGGTGCGGCCGCACCTGCTGGCGCTGCTGGAGGCCGTGGGCCGGGCGGGGGTGCCGCGCATCCTGTTCCTGCAGAACGCGCCGCATCTGGTGGACGCCTACGCCGAACTGCCGACGGAAGCGCTGGGCGTGGACTGGCGCGTGGATCTCGCCGCCGTTCAGCGCCGGCATCCGCACCTGGCCGTGCAGGGCAACATCGATCCTGCCATTCTGCTGGCCGGGCCGGAAGCAACGCGAGAGGCGGCGGGGCAAATGCTGGCGCAGGTGGAACGGCACGGCCACATCGCCAACCTCGGCCACGGCATCCTGCCGGAGACGCCCCTCGAGAGCGTGCAAGCGTTCGTGGAGGCGGTGCATGGCGAGGCGCGGCCCCGGCAAGCGCAGGCGGAGCAGCGGGAGCGAGGGTCTTGAGCGCAGAGACGGTCGCCGGAATCAGCGAGGTCAGCGAACGCGGCCGCAAGGACGGCAAGCCGATTGGCCTCAACCGGCGGCTGTTCATGAAGTTCACCGCCTTCGGGGGGTGCGTGGACCCGTCGGCGCTGGCTGCCCGGTTGGCGGCGGCCGGGGTCTCCGGTGCGGTGTATGCGGACGTCCACGACCCCGCCGGCATCGGCGTGCTGGCCATGGCGGAGGATCCGGCCTACTTCGTTGCCGATCTGCGCCTGCTGTTCGCCAAGCACTTCGGCCTCCTCCAGCACAAGCCGGCCTTCGACATGCTCGGCCGCACCTACGCCATCGGCTACGAGGACGATCTGGAGCATGTGCTGTTCGAGCGCCCGCGCAGCCGAGTGCTGGACCGGGCGCTGCCGTGGGCCGTGTGGTACCCGTTGCAGCGGGACAAGGCGTTCTACCAGCTGCCCGGGGCCCGGCAGCGCGAGATCCTGGCCGAACACGGCAGCATCGGCCGGCGGTTCGGCGAAGCCGGCTGGGCCGCCGACGTCCGCCTCGCCTGCCACGGTCTGGACCGCGACGACAACGACTTCGTGATCGGCCTGGTCGGGGCCGCGCTGCACCCGCTCTCCGCCCTGGTGCAGACGATGCGCAGCACGGAACAGACATCGCGCTACTTGAGCCGCCTCGGGCCGTTCTTCGTGGGCCGCGTGGTGTGGCAGAGCGAAGCCTAGGGGTGGTACGTGGCAACGCTGTTCGACGGTGCCGGAGACCATGCTCTGAGCGCCACGGCACCACCCCATAAGAGCTGGATGACGACCAGCCGTCCGCTGTTCGACGACGAGGCGCGACGCTACGACGCCGTGCTGGTGGCGTCCTTCGGCGGCCCCGAAGGCCCGGCCGACGTGCTGCCGTTCCTGGACAACGTGCTCCGCAATCGCCCGCTGCCGGCGGCGGCCAAGGCACGCGTCGCCGAACGCTACCTGGCCGTTGGCGGAGTGAGCCCGATCAATGCCCATACCCGGGCGTTCGTCGATGCGCTGCGAGAACGTCTCGCAGCCGCTGGCCATCCCCTGCCGGTGTACTGGGGCAACCGCAACTGGCACCCGTTCCTCGGCGACACCGTGCGGCGCATGGCTGCCGACGGCGTGAGCGCTGCCGTCGCCTACGCCACCAGCCTGTTCAGCTCCTACAGCGGCTGCCGCCAGTATCGGGAGGACGTCTCCCGCGCCGCGCAGGGCGTGCCCGCCGCGCCGCGCATCGACAAGCTGCGGCTGGGCTGGAACCACCCGGGCTTCGTCGAGGCGATGGCGGCCCGGGTGCGCGCCGCTCGGCAGCAAGCCGGACCGAACGCGGCACTGTTGTTCACGGCCCACAGCCTGCCCCGGCGCATGGCAGCCGGGTGCGCCTACGAAGCGCAGCTGCGCGAGGCATGCCGTATCGCTGCCAGCGCAGCGGGCGAAGCCGCTTGGCAACTCGCCTTCCAAAGTGCCCGCGTCCATGCCCGAGAACCCTGGCTGGAACCTACGCTGGATGCCGCGTTGCAGGGCCTCGCCAGCGCCGGACGGCAGGCCGCGCTGCTGGCCCCCATCGGCTTCGTCTGCGATCACATGGAAGTGGTGCTGGATTTGGACGTCGACGCCCGCCGTGCCGCGGACGAGCTGGGCATCGGCTTCGTCCGCGCCGCCACCGTCGGCACCCACCCGGCCTACGTGGACATGGTGCGGGACCTCGTGCTCGAACGCATGGCGGCCCGGCCGCAACGGCCTAGCCTCGGCGAGCTGGGCCCCGCGCCGGACTTCTGCCCAGCGGACTGCTGCCCGTCGGACATGGAGTCGGCGCGATGACCAACATGGCCATGTCCGTGGATTTCCTCTCCGCCTTCGCCCGTCTGCCGGGCCAGCAGCAGCGGGGCGTGCGGGCGCTCATTGCGCGGTTCAACAACGATTCCGCCGCCAGCGGCTTGAACTACGAGCGCATCAACGGCGCCAAGGATCCCAACATGCGCTCGCTGCGCATCGACCGCGGCTACCGCGCCATCGTTCTGAAGCCGGCGCGGGGCGACGTTCACGTGTTGTTGTGGGCGGACAAGCACGACGACGCCTACCATTGGGCGACGCGCCGCCGCTGCGACGTCAACCCGGAATCCGGCGCCGTGCAGGTGTATCTGCCGCAGGACGACGGCCCGGCCGAACCGCTGCCGGCAACTGCGGAACCCACAGGCGCCTTCGCCGGCTTGAAGGATCGCGAGCTGATGCGCCTCGGCGTGCCGCAGGCCATGCTGCCGGAAGTGCGGGGCATCGCCGACGCGGATGGCTTGGAGTCCATCGAGGAACGCCTGCCCGAGGAAGCGCACGACGCGCTGTTCCTCTACCTCGCCGGCGACTCCTACGAAGACCTGGTGCGCGAGCGCGAAGCCCCGCCAACGGTGGACGTGGAGGACTTCACCACCGCGCTGCAACGCCCGGAATCGCAGATGCGGTTCGCCGTCGCGGCGGACGAAATGGAACTCGAAGCCATGCTGAACGCACCGCTGGCGCGGTGGCGCGTGTTTCTGCACCCCTCCCAGCGGCGGCTGGTGGAGCGCGACTGGAACGGGCCGCTGCGGGTGCTCGGCGGCGCCGGCACGGGCAAGACGGTGGCCGCCATGCACCGCGCCCGCTACCTGGCCCGAACGCTGCCGGAAGGCCGCATCCTGTTCACCACCTTCACGCGCAACTTGGCGGCGGACATCGAGCACAACCTGGGCGCCATCTGCACGCCGGAGGAGATGCAGCGCATCGAGGTGACCAATCTCGACCGCTGGGTGGCGCGCTATCTGCACGGCCAGCGCTACCAATTCCAACTGCAATTCGGACGCTTGAGGGAGGCGTGGCAGATCGCCCTCGACGCCCGACCGCCAGCGCTGAACCTGCCGGATGCCTTCTACGAGGACGAGTGGGAGCAGGTGGTTCAAGCCAGCGCGATTGCGGACAAGCAGACATACCTCACCGTCTCCCGCGCCGGCCGCGGCACGCGGCTGAACCGCGGCCAGCGGGCGCTCGTCTGGCCCGTGTTCGAGGAATACCGCGCCCAGCTTGCCGAACGCGGCGTGAAGGAAGTGGACGATGCCTACCGCGACGCCACGGCGCTGTTGAGCGCGGAGTCGTCAGATCCGGCCGGCTACGCCGCCGTGATCGTGGACGAAGCGCAGGACATGGGCGCGCCGGCGTTCCGCCTGCTCCGCGCCATTGCGCCGCAGGACCGGAACGACCTTTTCATCGCCGGCGACGGCCACCAGCGCATCTACGGCCGCCGGCGCGTGGTGCTCGGGCGCTGCGGCATCGACATCCGGGGACGCTCGCGCAAACTGAAGCTGAACTACCGCACCACCGAGCAGACCCGCCGCTGGGCCACGGCGCTCCTGGCCGACCGCGACATCGACGACCTTGACGGCGGCACCGACGACAGCCACGGCATCCGCTCTCTCACCCGCGGCCCGCAGCCCGAACTCGCCCACTTCGACACCCGCGAGGAACACGACGCGCACTTGCTGGCCTGCATCGGCAAACTGGCGGCAGACGGCGAGCCGTTGCGCGCCGCTTGCGTGGCGGCCCGCACCGGCGCTGAACGCGACGCCGCCGCAAACGCGCTGCACAACGGCGGCTTCGAGTGCGCCGTGCTCGGCGCCAGCGCCACGGACGACGAACAGCGCGGCGACGCCGTGCGCGTGGCCACCATGCATCGCGTCAAGGGCTTGGAGTTCGACCATGTGCTGCTCGCCAGCGTCAACGCCGGCCTCGTGCCGCTGCGGGCGAGAGGCGAAGCAGCCGACGCGACGGCCAAGGAGAACGCGGAAACCGAAGAACGGGCGCTGCTGCACGTCGCCGCCACCCGCGCCAGGAAGAGCTTGACCGTCCTGAGTTTCGGCAGGCCAAGCCGTTTCGTGGCACCGCGCTTGAACCCAACCTGAGTTCAGCGTTGCCCGCCCAACGCCGCCGCGGGGCGATTGCACCCGCTCCCGGCGCTCGCATAGTCGTGCGCGACGCCGAGTGGGTGGTGCGGCGCGTGGACATGACCAGCGGCGGGAACCATCAGCTCGCCTGCACCGGCGTCTCCGAAATCGTGCGCGATCGGCAAGCGGTGTTCTTGAGCGAACTCGAACGCATCGAGGTGCTGGAACCGGAGAACACCCGGCTGGTGGCGGATCGCTCCCCGGCCTTCGCGGACAGCCTGCTCTACATGGAGAGCCGCCTGCGCCAGGTGGTGGCCAACGACGAGCACATCCACGTGGGCCACGGCGCGGCCATGGATCTGGTGCCGTACCAACTCGAACCGGCGCGGCAAGCGCTCCGGCAGCCGCGCCAGCGCATCCTCGTCGCGGACGCCGTGGGCCTCGGCAAGACGCTGGAAGCGGGCATTCTGGTGAGCGAACTCATCGCCCGCGGCCGTGGCCGGCGCATTCTGGTATTGGCGGTGAAAAGCATGCTCGCGCAGTTCCAGAAGGAGTTCTGGAACCGCTTCACCATTGGCCTCACGCGCCTCGATTCTTCCGGCATTCAGCGTGTGCGGCGCAACATCCCCGGCAACCACAATCCGTTCCACTACTATGACAAGACCATCATCTCTATCGACACGCTGAAGCAGGACGCGGAATACCGCACCTACTTGGAGAACGCCTATTGGGACATCATCGTCATCGACGAAGCGCACAACGTCGCGGACCGCGGCACCGGCTCGCTGCGCAGCCGCCTGGCGAAGCTGCTCTCGCGCCGCTCGGACACGCTCATCATGCTCTCCGCCACGCCCCACGACGGCCGGGCGCGAAGCTTCGCCAGCTTGATGAACATGCTGGACGCCACCGCGATTGCGGACCCGGACGACTACGAGGCCGAGGACTTCCGCGACAAAGGGCTGGTGATCCGCCGTTTCAAGAAGGACATTCAGCACGAAGTGGAAGGCGCCTTTCAGGATCGGCGTACTTTCAGCCGCGAGTTCCCTGCCTCGGAAACCGAGGAAGCGGCATACGAGGCGCTGATGGCAGTGGAGCCCTCAGCGGGGGAGCGCGAGGGGCCTGCCCCTCGCATGAAAGAGCCCTCAGCGGGGGAGCGCGAGGGGCCTGCCCCTCGCATGAAAGAGCCCTCAGCGGGGGAGCGCGAGGGGCTTGCCCCTCGCAAGAAAGAGCCCTCAGCGGGGGAGCGCGAGGGGCTTGCCCCTCGCAAGAAAAGAGTGGTGGGCCAAAGGCCGCGTTCTTCAGCCCGCGATCTCTTCGCGGTGACGTTGGAGAAGGCGCTGTTCTCTTCGCCCGCCGCCTGCGTGGCCACCGTCGACCAGCGCTTGCGCCGCCGAGAGCGAGAACTTGCCAACGATGCCAACGCGCAGATCGCCGCCGAAGTGCGCACGCTGCAAGCGCTGCGCGAAAAACTCCGCGCCGTCGGCCCTGCGGACTTCGCCAAATACCAAGGTCTGCTGACCGCGCTCCGCAGCGGCGCCGGTGCGGACGAACCGCTGCGCTGGCAGCCAACCGACGCCGAAGACCGCTTGGCGATCTTCACCGAGCGCATCGAAACGCTGAACTGGCTGGCCGACAACCTGGGGCGGGATCTTCAGCTAGGCGGGAACCAGATCGAAATCCTGCACGGCGGCATGAGCGACCTCGACCAGCAGCGCGTGGTGGAGGACTTCGGCAACGCCGCCAAGCCGGTGCGCCTGCTGCTGTGCTCCGACGTCGCCTCGGAAGGCATCAACCTGCACTACCACTGCCATCGCCTGATCCACTTCGACATGCCGTGGTCGCTGATGGTGTTCGCGCAGCGCAACGGGCGCGTGGATCGCTACGGCCAGGAGCGAACGCCGCAGATCGTCTATCTCACTACGCGCAGCAACAACGCAGTGATTCGCGGCGACGTGCGCGTGCTCGAAGTGCTCAAGGCCAAGGACGAGCAAGCGTACCGCAACATCGGCGACCCCTCCGCGTTCATGAACGTCCACGACATCGAGGAAGAAGAGGGAATAACGACCCGCATCATCGCTGCGGGAACGCCGGCCGCCGCCTTCGATGCAACCTTGACGCCCGCCGAGAGCGAAGGCGACAGCCTGCTCGCTCTGTTCACCAGCGGCGACGCGCCTGTCTCTCACTTGATCGAACCGGCACCGCCGCCGTCTCTCTACGCCGACGATCTCGCCTATTGCGAAGCCGCCCTGCACCGACTGCGCGACAAGAACGCCGACCTCAGATTCGAGATCGACCCCACCGCTAAGACGCTCACCCTCGACGCGCCCGAAGACCTGCGCCACCGCTTCGCCCAGCAACCTTCCGAAGCCGCGCCGGAGCATTGGCGCTTTGTGCTCACCACGGCGAGAGACCGCATGGCGGACGCCATCGCCGAGAGCCGCCGCGACGAACGCGCATGGCCGCGAGAACACTATCTGTGGCGCTTGCATCCGGTGGTGGAGTGGCTGAACGACCGCACGGCCGCCGCCTTCGGCCGCCACGAAGCGCCGGTGCTGGCGGGCGTCTCAGGTCTTGCGCCAACCGAGACGGCGTTCGTATTCGCCGGCCTCGTGCCCAACCGCCGCGGCCATCCGCTGCTGCACGAATGGATCGCCGTATGCCACGAACCGAGCGGGTTCGCCGCGCCGCAGCCATTCGAGGCGCTGCGACGGCGCATCGGCCTTGGCGACCGCCACATGCCCAATCGTCAGGAATCCGTGGACGTTGCCGCCTTGCAGCGTCTGTTGCCCGAGGCCGTGCAGGCGGCGAACGCCTGGTTCGCCAAGCGGCGCAACGAGTTCGAGGACGCCATCAACGACAAACTGAACGGGGCGGTTGCCGCGCTGGACGGCTTGAAGAACCGCCGGCTGCGCCAACTCGACCTGCGTCTCGACCGCTCCGCGCTCGCCGAACCGCTCAAGGCAGCGCGCCGGAAGTCCGCCGAGAGTGAGATCGACGGCATCTTCGGCGACTATTTGCAGTGGATAGAAGACGTGATGACCACGGAAGAGCGGCCTTGGGTATCGGTGGTGTGCGTTCTCGTCGGGTAGGGTGTCGCAACGATGTGGAACCCTGTCAGCTAACCCGTAGCGTCAGGTGGCCAACGAGCGCGGCATTGCATTGGCGGTTGATCTCGCCAACTGAGGCGGCGTCAAATCAACGATGCCTGCGATGATGGCGAGGAACCGCTCCCATCGCGTTCACTCCGCAGTCGGCGACATGCCGCTTGGTGGAAAGCGCTCACGGCCTCGAACCCAATGAACCGGCGGTTGAGTTGTTTCGCCGCAACCGCCGTCGTGCCGCTTCCGGCAAACGGATCGAGCACCGTTTGCCCTTCCTGGGTCGTCAAGTCGATCAGGCACGAGATTAGGCCGAGCGGCTTCTGGGCCTCGTGAAGCCGGCTCTCGTCTTTGGCGAATGCGAACTCGAGGACGTTGGTTGCACCGACCCCGTGATGGCCGCAGCGGTCGACGTTGATGGCGCCGACGCCGTGTTCCAAAACGTTGTCCGCGATGGTGCCGCCTATGCAGTAGGGTTTGGTCAGCCATGCAATCGGCTCGAACATCGGCGCCAAGTTGCCCAAGCGCCAGCCATGCCACTGTTCGGCCTCCTTCCGCAGGCCTCGCCTTTCGAAGACGACGCTCACCCTCTGCGCCCGGTGATAGGCGGACTTCTTCTTCCAAGCGAGCATGTCCTTGAGCAGAAAGCCGCTGTCCTCAAAGGCGTTGACCACGCGGTGGATCGTCCGACGCGCGCCGAACAGCAGCACGGAACTGCCGCTCTTCAGCTTCGGGAACACCATCTGCGCCCAAGACCGGCACCATTCCTCGTATTCCCTTCCGATGTTGCGATCGGAGCGAGACCATCCGTTGATCGGCTTGCCTCGCCGCTTGAACGCCGGTTTTCCCCGTTGCGCCGGCGACTCGCCCAGCAGCGCGGAGTTCTGATTGCTGTGCAGTACGTCCCAGTCGTCCAAGGCTATTCCATACGGAATGTCCGATAGCAGCAGTTCGATGCTGTCGTCGTCAAGACGGCCAAGGTGCTCTCGGCAGTCCGCATGTATGATCTTGTCGAGATAGCCGCTGTTCATCCCGTCTCTCCGATCTCCAGCAAGCCGTTCTCCGATACCGACTCGACCGCATCAACACGGGCATCCAGCTTCCGTCCGGCAAGCACCTCGCGGATGGCCTGCTCCCGCGAGAATCCCATGATCCGCTGGCGCTCGCCCGTGCGGCATGGCGTGAACTGGACGCTTCCGCTACATTGGCCACATTCTACGAGCCATCCACGCCATGCCCCTCGCCGGCATCCACAACGAGAACGAGTTCTACAGCCACCACTACTTGGCGGAGATTTTCGCCGGCGACATCCAGGCCACCCTCGAACGTTGGCGCGAGCAGGCCGAAGCCGCCAACGTTCGCACGCCCTGGGCCGAGCTCCGCGCCCTGGCGCCGGAGCATCTGCGCTTTCGGCGGGACTTCGAGCGGGAGCGGCGCGCCGGGCAGCGCATCCTGCGGCAGCGCGAGTGGTTCCGACTGCTGCTCGCAGCGCTGGGCTACGCCTGCAAGCCCGCCAACCTTGCGCTGGAGGACGGCGCGGAAGTGCCGATCCTCTGCGCCGATGGCGACTCCGCCGGCCATCCTCTCCTGCAACAGCGTGCTGCTGCTCGAACGCGGCAAGTGGACGCACAACCGCCTGCTGCGCTTTGACTTCGACGACATCCTCTCCCTCCGCGAAGACGCCACGCTGAAGGCCACCGCCGCCCTGCTGCACCGGGAGAGCCTTCAGCCGGGGAGCGCGAGGGGGCACCCCTCGCATGAAAAGAGCCTGTTGCCCGCCGAAGACGCCGGCGCCGAGGCCCTGCACGACAATCTCGACGAGAACAGCCACAAGCACGCCTTCGCCGTCTCCGAGGACTTGAAGCACGCCCTGCGCGAGTGCATCGAACTCATCGGCTTTGATGCCATCCGCCACCTGCGCGAAGTCTCCAAGGAGCGCATCTACGACCGCCCGGACGCCGCGCTCACCGAGCAGCTGAGCCTGGAAGCCCTGCGCTACATGTACCGCCTGCTGTTCCTGTTCTACATCGAGGCGCGCCCGAACCTGCGCTACGCCCGCTGGACGCCGAGGCGTACCGCGAAGGCTACGGCCTGGAACGCCTGCGCGACCTGGAGATGGTGCGGCTGACCACCGAGGAATCCCTGAACGGCCACCACCTGCATCTCTCCATCGAGCAGCTGTTCCGCCTGGTGCGCGAAGGCTTCCACGCGCAAGCCGACCTGCTCAGCGACCGCCCGCCGAACCAACCCGGCGAGCCAGCCAGCGCACCCGCCGCGCACGGCTTCTGCATGCGCCCGCTGGACAGCCGCCTGTTCCACCCCGGCGCCACGCCGCTGCTGAACCAGGTGAAGCTGCGCAACCGCGTGCTGCAGCAGGTGATCCGCCTGATGTCCCTCTCCCGCCCCGCCACGGGCAAGGGAACGCGAGGCCGCGCCAAACGCAGCGGCCGCATCTCCTACGCCCAGCTTGGCATCAACCAGCTGGGCGCCGTGTACGAGGCGCTGCTGGCCTACCGCGGCTTCTTCGCCGAAGAGGACCTCTACGAGGTGAAGCCCGCCAAGCAGGCCGGCGAAACCCAGGACGCCCTCGCCGCCGCCTACTTCGTCCCCAACACGACCTCGGCCAGTACGCCGAAGACGAGAAGGTGCAGGACCGCGACGAGAACGGCCGCCTGAAGCTGCGCGTCCACAAGCGCGGCGCGTTCATCCACCGCCTGGCCGGGCGCGACCGGCAGAAGTCCGCCAGCTACTACACGCCGGAATCCCTCGCCCGCACCGTGGTGAAGCACGCCCTGGCCGAACTGGCGACGGACGCCACCCCCGCCGACGCCATCCTGAACATCACCGTGTGCGAACCGGCGATGGGTTCCGCCGCCTTCCTGAACGAGGCCGTGAACCAGCTTGCCGAGAAGTACCTGGAACGCAAGCAGCGCGAACTGAACCGCCGCATCGACCACGCGGACTACGCCGACGAACTGCAACGCGCCCGCCACCGCATCGCGGACCGCAACGTGTTCGGCGTGGACTTGAACCCCGTGGCGCTGGAACTGGCGGAGGTCTCCCTGTGGCTGAACGGCATCCACCAGGACGGCCACGTGCCGTGGTTCGGCTACCAGCTGATGTGCGGCAACTCGCTGGTGGGCGCGCGGCGGCAGGTGCATCCGCGCGCCGCGTTGACCAAGCGGAAGAAAGCCGACCTGTGGTTCAACAGCGCCCCGCAGCGCGTGCCGTGGCAGCCCGCCGACGGCGAAGCGCCGAGACGCCCGCCCGGCACCGTCTACCACTTCCTGCTGCCGGACGACGGCATGGCCAACTACCGCGACAAGGCCGCCAAGCGCTTGGAAGCCGCGAACTTCGAGCGCATCAAGGCGTGGCGCAAGGCGTTCTTCCAGCCCTTCCAAGAGGAGGAGATCGCGGAACTGGAGACGCTCTCCAACCAAGTGGACGCGCTGTGGGCCCTGCACGCCGAACAACTCGCCCGAGACCGCCAGCAAACCGAAGACGCCCTGCCCGTGTGGGGCCAGCCGAACGCCGCCGCCCAGGCCGTGTTCAGCGAAGACACCCGCACGGTCGGCCGCCCCTACCGCCGGGGGACGGGAGCACTGGCGCTTGAGACTGGACCTGTCTAGAATCCAACGATGTCCTGTCGGAAGTGGATGACCAATGGGTACGATAATCACCTTGGATGTCGGTGGAATGTCCATTGACTGGAGCAAGAACTTCCGTGGGAGAGATCACGGTGTGCTCTTTCAGAAGGGAGATCGTCGCGAGATTCCTTCCGAGTACATAGACGATGATGCCGTAGATCGGTTGGCCTTTGTACGCAGTCTAGACGATATTGTACAACGGTTGGATTTGATGGGATTTGGGCAAGATGCGGTGAGCGACGCATATCGTCGGGCCATAGCCGAGAGCGACGTCGATGTTCAAGAGCAGCTTCTGACATTTGCGGAGTTTCAGGCATTCGTCAATGCACAGCCAATAGAGGAGCTGGATGACACTTTCGTCTCTAGCCTCAATCCCGAGGACATAATGGGCCGCTTTGCTCGCAGGTCCGAGGTGTCTCGGATACCTCGCTTCGTGGGTAGAGACGACGAATATTCAGAACGTAGTTACTTTGCTAGTTTACTCAGCTTCCTCCACCCCTATGCAATACTTCGGCTTTTAGCCGGATGTCCCGACAATCGCAGTAGTGAGGTCGTGTGGCATTACGGCCCCCTTGTCAGCGCCGGATGGGAATCGGCAAGTGAATTTCAGCCCGGCGCACGCCGGGAGCAAACCTTCCTTATCGCGACGGAAGGTAGCTCCGATACGAAAATCCTAAGACATGCGTTCGAGCTCTTGCGACCGAACGTCGTGGACTTCTTTAGATTTATTGACATGACGGATGGCTATCCCTTTGCAGGCGCAGGGAATCTGAGGAACTTTGCTACAGGCCTAGCGCGAATGGACACTCGGGACAAAGTGCTGTTCCTGCTCGACAATGACGCCGAGGGACGAGAAGCATGTGATCGTATTCTCTGCCTTTCGCTATCACCGAACATGAGAGCTACATGTCTTCCAAATCTCACGGATCTGTGTACGATCCCAGCGTACGGACCAAGTGGTGCCCAAGTCGTGGACATAAACGGCAGCGCAGCGGCGATTGAGTGCTATCTTGATCTTCGTGCGGATGGGCAACCGCCGCCGAAGGTGAGGTGGATGAATTACAAGAGAAGCATCAACGCTTATCAGGGCGCACTTGAACAGAAGGATGTCTACGCAAGGACGTTTCTCAAACAGACTTCCTTCTCGTTGATCAAGGGCACCTATAATCCAGAGAACATGGTCAAGGTTCTAGACCACATCTTTGCGATCTGCTGCGAGATTGCTGCGGATACCAACAAGTGGGCGCGCACTTGGTAGGGTACATCCTCAATATCGCGGTGTGCGAACCGGCGATGGCATTTGTGTGCAGCGAGGCGTTTACTGACCTTCGATCAAACCGCAGCAGACGATGGCTGGCAGTTTTATAGTGGGTGGTCTCGGAGCCACTTGGCCAAGCGTTCGAAGTCCGCATAGGTGGTACCGGGACTTTGCGCCTGCTTACGCATTTCATGGACATAGTGTTGTACGTGCTCGTCACTCCATATGGAAACCAAAACCTGGCAGGCCAGTTTTCTCACGATACGCCGCGAGTAGATGCGTGGTATACCAGTGACAGCCGGCATGGCAAAGCGCTCGATTGCATCTAGCCCGGGGCGCAGCACCTCGCGCTGATATTGGACCCATGCCTTGCTCTCCTGCATCTTGTCCGCGTGGCCCTCCTCCTCGAACAACAGATCCTTCACCGAGTCCAGCGACATCAGCGCATTAACCTCTGCTATTGTTCGCCTGATCCTGTCAAGCCACCACGCGACAACCACGTTGAGTAGGCACACGCCAACGCTCACGATGGCGCTCACGGTAACGCTCACCGCCCAAGAAGGGAGTGCAGCTAGCCAGTCGAGCACTACTTCTTCTGCGGCGGCGGAGGCGGTGGTGGCGGCACAGGTGGCGACTTGGGCGGCGGTTGGTTGATCGGCTGGCTCTTGGGAGGCATCTGCCTTTCTTCCCGAAACGGTGTTGTCATGTGCAATGGACCTCGCAGTTCAATTGAGGCGTACTTCACGGTGTTTGAGCTCCTCTGACGGTCAGCGATTCTTGCGGCCTGCTCGGGGTTTGTCAAGCCGCGCTGCACCGCCCGTTCCGGCGTGCTGTAAGCAACTCTTGCCAACCCCTATCGCAGCCAAAACACGCATCGCGCGGCGGACGCCTTGCTGCTACGATGTCGAACACCAATGTACGAGTGTTCGGGTGTGGCGAAGGCAGCGCGAGTCTCGGCGCTTGGCCGATGCACGGTTCGCGGCGGCTGGCGCGTGGGGCGGGCCTGCCCATGAGCCTCTTCTCGACCCCAACGCAGTTGGCCCGCCTGCAGCGGGTGCTGTTCATGTGCCTGCGGCTGCCGTTCTCCCAAGGTGCGATACCGGGCAGGGTGCTCGAGGAAGTGCTGGCGGAGGTTCGGTCCGCACGGGTGCTGCCAACCTACGACTTCGTGGATGTCGTCAACGCGAAGCAGGCGTGTGGGTGGCAAGTCAAGTCCACCAGGGCAGCGACGCCTGTCACTTGGAAGCGGGCCAAGCTGCCCAACGCCACTGAGCTCATCAATGCGTCAATGGAGTCCGAAGCGGCATGCCAAGAGCTCGGCGATGCCATCATTGGGCTGTGCAACGAACATGCACAAGCCAGCTTGGCCGACTACGAGCTTAAAGAGATCGGCTACGCTCGCCTCATCTTGCACCCCGACGGGCAGGTCACCTATTTCGAGAGGCTACTGTGCTCATCCTCGAAGCCGCACATATTTGATCCTGCCGACTTCAGTTGGCACTGGTCCGATCCAAAGCAGACGGTGAGGAAGGAGCAGTTGCCGGCGCTTCAAGGCATGCATCGAAGAACCAAGCGAAAGTGGTGGGCATGGCATGGTCGAGGGGAGAACCAACTCCACTTCGCCGGCGAATCCGCGTGGTGGCCGGATGGTGGCCGTCACTCGCTGTCGTTCCATGTGCCATCGGCCGAGCAAAAGCTGACCATTGACGACATCTTGGCGATGCTGGCCGACATGGATTCAGATGCCTAGCTGCTCCCGCATGGTGGTCGCAACCTTCTCGATGAGCAGCGGCGGCACTGCGTTGCCAAGCTGGCCAGCTTGCTGGACGAAGCTGCCGACGAATTCGTAGGTGTCCGAGAACCCTTGGATGCGGGCCGCTTCCCGAATCGTGAGCGTCCGAATGTCCACGGGGTGGCCCCATCGTCCCGAGCCCGGATGGAACACCCAGCGCGTGATTGTTGGCGCCACCATCGCCTTCGTCAGCCGCCCGTAGGCACCGCTGTAGCCACCTTTGGTCCGCAGGTCGTCCGGCAAGTCCTTGTTTCCTTGGCCTGGACGAAGGCTTGCAAGCCGAGCGTACTGCGTTGGCGCCAGCGGCCTGGCTATGTGGTTACGCACCTTGTCGCTGCGCGTTCTAGCCTTGCGCTGATACTCCGAGAAGGGGTTGCAAGCATACGAAGACGGGTCTTCGCCCCTGCCGTGGGAGAGGCTCGGCAGGTCGCCAATCGCGTCCCACACCGAAACGAATGGACGCTTGGCGAACATGTCGTTCTGGGGCGAGCAGTTGCCATGTGTGGGTGCTGGTAGTCTTGGTGCTCGGCCGCCGCGGGATGCTAGGAAGAAGGCCCGACGCCTTCGCTGCGGGATTCCGAACTCCGCCGCGTTGAGCGTGGCGTGGGTCACCGCGTAGCCCGCTTGTTCCAGTCGTCCGTGGATCTCCTCGCTGAACCGCATCGAAAAGCCGTTCTTCATCTCCGCCACGTTCTCCATAAGGATCATGCTGGGCTTCAGCGCCACGCAGTAGTCGAGGTAGGTGCGGATGAGCAGGTTGTTGGGGTCGTCCATGAATCGATGGCGCCGGGGGACGTTTTTGGAAAAGCCTTGGCACGGCGGGCCGCCCGCCACGAGGTCCAACTGCCCCGGCGCGATTCCGAGCTGGTCCATCAGGTGTTCGGGTCTTATCGAAGAGAGGTCGCACCTCAACGCCGTTGCGTCGGGAAAGTTGCGCTCGAACGTAGCCATGTACCGCGGTTCGACGTCAATGCCTGCCAGCACGTCGAACCCGGCACCCCTCAGGCCGGCCGAGATACCGCCGCAACCGCAGAAGAAGTCCAGCGCCTTCAATGAGCCTTTTGCCACTACTACCTCCATGCCTCCAAGCGTATGCACAAAGCGGGATCGCCGCCCCGGATGCCGCCAGACCGGTAACCGCGTTGGGTCCCAAGCCGACACTGTATAAACCTACCACAGTCCAAGGCGGGTCGCGCACCGTTTTCGCGTCCAATCCGCGCTCAGTGGCAGGCTTTGACCCATCCGGGAGAGTGAACGCTCACTTGCGGACGAATATCTCGTACACCCTCCTACGCTTTGCTTGCGCCCGCGGCACGCGAGCGGCAGGGCGGCGGTCCGGCCACCGCACGTTCAGCCAGTCGAAGGGCGTGGTAATGTCGGCTTGAGACAGTGCCGAAAGTGCCCAAGCCGCCTACGTCGAACGCCCCATGCCCCTAACCGGCATCCACAACGAGAACGAGTTCTACAGCCACCACTATCTGGCGGAGATCTTCGCCGGGGACATCCAGGCCACGCTTGAGCGCTGGCGCGAGCAGGCCGAAGCCGCCAACGTCCGCACCCCGTGGGCCGAGCTCCGCGCCTTGGCGGCGGAGCATCTGCGCTTTCGGCGGGACTTCGAGCGGGAGCGCCGGGCCGGGCAGCGCATCCTGCGGCAGCGCGAGTGGTTTCGCCTGCTGCTTGCGGCGCTGGGCTACGCCTGCAAGCCCGCCAACCTTGCGCTGGAGGACGGCGCGGAAGTGCCGATCCTCTGCGCCGACGGCGGGGCCGCCGGCGCCCCGCGCCTGCTCGCTCTCGGCGCCTTCGACGCCACCGGCGAAGGCGAAGATCCGCTGTCGCTCAAGCCGCACGCCTTGCAGTTCCACGGCGAAGCGCCGCCGCCGGAGGCCGTGCTGAACGAGACGTGGGAAGCCATCGTTACCCGGCGGCTGTTCGCGCAAACCCATCCGCCGCGGTGGATTCTCATCCTCTCCTGCGGCAGCGTCCTGCTGCTCGAACGCGGCAAGTGGACGCACAACCGGCTGCTGCGGTTCGACTTCGACGACATCCTCTCCCTTCGGGAAGACGCCACGCTGAAGGCCACCGCCGCCCTGCTGCACCGGGAGAGCCTTCAGCCGGGGAGCGCGAGGGGGCACCCCTCGCATGGAAAGAGCCTGCTTCCTGCCGAAGATGCCGGCGTGGAAAACCTGCACGACAATCTCGACGAGAACAGCCACAAGCACGCCTTCGCCGTCTCCGAGGACTTGAAGCACGCCCTGCGCGAGTGCATCGAACTGATCGGCAACGAGGCCATCCGCCATCTGCGCGAAGTCTCCAAGGAGCGCATCTACGACCGTCCGGATGCGGACCTCACCGAGCAGCTGAGCCTGGAAGCCCTGCGCTACATGTACCGCCTGCTGTTCCTGTTCTACATCGAGGCGCGCCCGAACCTGCGCTACGCCCCGCTGGACGCCGAGGCGTACCGGGAGGGCTACGGCCTGGAACGCCTGCGCGACTTGGAGATGGCGCGCCTCACCACCGAGGAATCCCTGAACGGCCACCACCTGCACCTCTCCATCGAGCAGCTGTTCCGCCTGGTGCGCGAAGGCTTCCACGCGCAAGCCGACCTGCTCAGCGACCGCCCGCCGAACCAATCCGGCGAGCCCGCCAGCGCACCCGCCGCGCACGGCTTCTCCATGCGCCCGCTGGACAGCCGCCTGTTCCACCCCAGCGCCACGCCGCTGCTGAACCAGGTGAAGCTGCGCAACCGCGTGCTGCAGCAGGTGATCCGCCTGATGTCCCTTTCCCGTCCGAGCACCGGCACCGGCAAGGGAACGCGAGGCCGCCCCAAACGCAGCGGCCGCATCTCCTACGCCCAGCTCGGCATCAACCAGCTGGGCGCCGTGTACGAGGCGCTGCTGGCCTACCGCGGCTTCTTCGCCGAAGAGGACCTCTACGAGGTGAAGCCCGCCAAGCAGTCCGGCGAAGCCCAGGACGCCCTCGCCACCGCCTACTTCGTCCCCCAGCGCGACCTCGGCCAGTACGCCGAAGAGGAGAAGGTGCAGGACCGCGACGAGAACGGCCGCCTGAAGCTGCGCGTCCACAAGCGCGGCACGTTCATCTACCGCCTGGCCGGGCGCGACCGGCAGAAGTCCGCCAGCTACTACACGCCGGAATCCCTCGCCCGCACCGTGGTGAAGCACGCCCTGGCCGAACTGGTGACGGACGCCACCCCCGCCGACGACATCCTGAACATCACCGTGTGCGAACCGGCGATGGGTTCCGCCGCCTTCCTGAACGAGGCCGTGAACCAGCTGGCCGAGAAGTACCTGGAACGCAAGCAGCGCGAACTGAACCGCCGCATCGACCACGCGGACTACGCCGACGAACTGCAACGCGCCCGCCACCGCATCGCGGACCGCAACGTGTTCGGCGTGGACTTGAACCCCGTGGCGCTGGAACTGGCGGAAGTCTCCCTGTGGCTGAACGGCATCCACCAGGTTGCCCGTACATACGGTGAACATCTTGTGGCCGAAGAAAGTGCTCTTGGGTACGGGGCCAAACAGCTTCTTTTGGCATTTTTTCACAATACACCTGACAACACACTGCCAATCTTTTGGGTCGATACACCAACTTGGCCAGGCCCCTTTCCACGGCACTCGAAAGCATGATCGATAGGTCGCACAATCCCTTCCTAAGTCGGGCGAAGTCCAACGACCTCAACGCCGATGAGATCCAACGGCTTTGGATCGACTACGGAAAGGCCGGGCCGATATTCGATCCGGCCAGTCCCATGGCCACCATAGTGCTTGGAGGAAAGGGGAGCGGAAAGACGCACCTATTTCGTTACTTTTCGTTCCCAGTTCAAGGGATGCGCTATCTTGCTGAAGATTGGACTAACGAGCTCCTTAAGGACGGCTACATCGGCGTGTACGCACGTGCCGATGGTCTCAACGGTGAGCGATTCGCGAACAAGGGGATTGCAGAAGAACAGTGGGACGTGGTGTATCGATATTATATCGAACTTTGGTTAGCCGACGGGCTTCTCCAGATCGTTTCCAAGCTGGCGGAGCATCTTCCCGATCTGTCGTCACGCGAGGTGGACGTTGTTTCGCAGTTCTGTGAGTGTTTGAGCCCTGGTCGTACGGAGGTGGACTGCACAACGGTCTCCGACTTTCTCGGAGAACTCCGAGCTCGTCGTCACGAGCTCGACCGACAAGTCAATGTCGCCGCGTTTGACGGGGCAATCAAGCCCGACATTGCTTGCTCTCCTGGCGCGCTTACCTTCGGCCTGCCCCGTGCGCTCGCAGAAACTGTTCCGACATTGGGTGACATTACCTTTAGCTACTACATAGATGAGTGTGAAAACTTGCTGGAATACCAGCAGCGGCATGTAAACACCCTACTGAGGGAACGTCAGGCACCTGCCACTTTTCGCATTGGCGCACGATCCTATGGGATGAGCACGTTCTCCACGGATAGCGGTGATGGCGAGGAGATTAAGGAGGGTTCGGAATACACGTTATTGCAGCTCGACACACAGTTTCGTCGCGAACCTCACCGGTACAGGGCTTTCTCGCACGCGCTTCTACGACGTCGCCTTGAGGAAAGCGGCAGCGAGGTGGCAGGAGCGCCGTCAGTTGACATAGGAGATTGGTTTGAGCTGCCGTCTGATTTGGATCTTGGAAACGCAGATAACAACGCACACCATTTGAGGGTTTTGGATGCGAGGTTGAAGGCGATTGCCCCCGACATCGCGACACAGCTTACGAAAAAGCTACGGTGTCCTGACGACCTTGTGCTCGAGAAGGCGGCGATATTTCGGTTCTACCAAGCGGTCGCGAGAGGCCGTTCGGACTTCGAGTCGGTGGTTGACGAGATTGCTGACGAACTGAGAGCACTGCGCGATGGCCAGAAAAATGCGCTGGCGGAGACTGTGGCGCACTATCGTGGGGATTTTTTGGCACAGGTTTTCAGAACCGCCCGGCAAGGGCGCGTTAACGACTATGCCGGGCTAGGAGACTTCATTGTGATGTCCGAAGGCTTACCACGAGTGTTGCTGACGATAGTAGGGAACGTAATTTCCAATGCGTCATTCCGAAGGGAAGTGCCAGCCCAGCTGCGATCGATCACTTTGAAGTCCCAGCGTCAAGGAGTCTACACTGCCGCCGAGCGCTTCGTTTACGCTAACCTTCCGCAAGCGGAGGACGGCGGGGAACTAATCCAAAGGAGCATCGATCGACTTGGGGAGCTCTTCCGGATCAACCGATTTGCAGACAAGCCTATTGAATGCTCGCTGATTGGATTCTCTGTGCGAGAAGACCTGCTTTCGGCAGAGGCTAGTTCGATTCTATTGGAAGCGGAACAGCGGTCTTTCCTGTTGAGAGGCTCTCAGAAGGATCGAGGCACCAAACAGGTTTGGGCGAAGTTTCATCTTAATAGGGTTCTTTGCCCACTATATGATCTGCCCATTGGAAGACGAGGAATGGCGAGGTTTAATGCGGCCTTCGCGGAAGCCATATTCGCAGGAGATGAACGGCAATATGCGAGGGCGCGACGCGAATGGGACGGTAGGCTGAAATGGCCATTCGGAAAGGAGCTGGCGTCCGCAGGTCAGCTTTTTGACCAATGAGTCTAGATTATACAATCATGTATAAGGAGGTCCTGGCGGCCGACGGTGCTATTGATGGGGGATGGGACGTGTTCCTGTCTGCTTACAACCTCAATGACAGGGTCAAGGACCTATTTGCGCGCGTGGTCGCTAGCCGCAAGTTGTGGATCGTCCACCCCGAGTATGGGCTGGACGCGGAGCTTCTGCCGGGAGGAGAACCTTTCGTAGATCCTGGCCTTGGTGAAGCGGAATTCTGCAATCGTCTTCTGTCGGTGCTTCCGACGGCAGAACGACGCTTGAGCATGTGTATAGATATTACGGGGATGATGCGGCCACACATGATGTGCTTACTCTACTGCTTGGCAGATCGTGGCGTAGCAAAGATTGATGTACTCTACTCGGAGCCAATTACCTATGCGGGTCGCGAGACCACACGATTCTCCGGCGGTGCTCTTGATGTGCGACAGGTGTCGGGCTTGGAGGGTAGAAACGGTTTTGATTCGACGTCTGACTTGATGGTGATTGGGGCGGGATTCGACGATAGACAGATTTCTGAAGTAGCGGAACATAAAGACGCCGCCAGAAAAATTGTCCTGCTCGGCTTCCCGCCTTTGCGCGCAGATATGTACCAGCAGAACTTGCTTCGCATGGATAGGTCACGGGACGCGATAGGAGATGTTCCCCCGAGGTGGCGCTACTTTGCACCTGCCAGTGACCCATTTGTCACCGCGGATGTGTTGCGGCGCATCGTTAAAGAAAGCGGGAATGTGTCCAATCTTTATCTGGCTCCTTTGTCCACGAAGGCTCAGGCCTTAGGATTCGTCCTGTACTACATGGCGGAGTGCAGGGGTCGGCCAGCGCACGTTATCTACCCATTCAGTGCGCAGTATGCGGACAGAACGACGGAGGGGTTGGCGAGGACGTGGAGATATGTCGTGGAATTTGATGCGCTAAATAGCTAGCTAAGTGGCGCGGCTGGATATTGCGCCGCGTTGCTTGCGGAAGATGCCCACGCGAGTGCGACGTGTGCTGCACGAGAATCTCGCGGACATCGCTTCACGACGCGCATGACCGCTCCATGGATGGCCTCAACGCTGCCGCATCCACGTTTCGACAGCCAACCCCGGCACACGCTGGAACTCGCGCAAGTTGTGGCTGATGAGAGGGAGCCCGAGCGACAGCGCATGAGCGGCTATCCAGAGGTCGTTGGGGCCGATCAACTGGCCGGCCGCGGCGAGACGAGCCCGGAGCCGCCCGTAGCGACGGCTGACGTCCGCGTTCAAGTCCGTCACCTGCACGGCGGTGAGCCATTCATCCAAGACCACCCGGTTGTGCTCCACACGCTGCGAGCGCCACACGCCCAACTCGAGCTCCCCAAGCACCACCACGGAGATGGCACAGTCCTGCAGGGGGAGGGTGGGTTCAAAGCCATCGGCGGCGGACATGGCGTATATGCAGGTGTCCGTGTCGAGCATCGCCTTCAATCGAACGGCTCCCTCTCCTCGAGAGGCAACAGGTCGCGCCGCCGCTCCTCAATCGCCGCCACGAAGTCTTCCCCGGCCTTGGGGGCTCGCGCCAGGTAGTCCGCCCAGTCCTTGTACGGCGGGCTGAGAATGACGTTCGCACCTTCGCGTCGAATGGCGACTCGGTCCGTCTCGAAGCGAAACTCCTGCGGCAGACGCACCGCCTGCGAACGCCCGGTCATGAAGACCCGCGCGAACTTGCGCTCGGGGGAAGAGGCCTGCTTGCGTCCCATCTGGGTTCCAGTGCCGTTCAGCCAGTGGCGGGTGAGAACCGTAGCAGGCTCGGTATGTATCGTCAATATGTATTAGTTGGCCGCGGACGGTGATTTCGGCCATGCGCTTGATCCTCAATGCGGCTGCAGGCGCTGCAACGACCACATATGTGGGCACAAGCCGCTTGGCAGCCTTCCAGCCGCCACACCCGCACTCGTGCGTTCCGTGGCGGCTAGAATGTCGCCATGATGCGAACACCGAGCGCCCAAGGCAAGCGACATGCCCACGCCAAGAGGGCGCAAGCGCCCCAGCACCCCGCTGCCAACGACAGCTCCGGCGCGGCCGTCGAGATCGCGAGCTCACATCGCCCGTACGCGCTTCCCGACTTGCGCGTCGGCGACCGACTGCGGCAGACCCGTTGGCAACGCGCTCTTGGCCCGAACTGCGGGAACTGATCTACGGCGGTGCCGACGTGCGGTGACGTGCTTCGCCAACAGACCGCTCTCTCGCGCGCCTTGGCGGAGGCGCCAGGGCTACGTCCGTTCCGCGAGGCGGGCCCACGCTACGGCGTCCTTGACGTCGGCCTCCGTAATGCCCAGCCCCTCAAGCTTCTCTCGCACACCGTCAGCACGGCTGAGCTGCACCGGACTCAGCACAAGCCGACCTTGCTCCACGGTGGCGTCGAAGCAGTCCACGCCTGGGAACGACGCCAGCAGTGCCTTGGGAAGCGCGAGCCGACCGTCAGCCGTCAGCCTTGTCAGCATCATCCTCACTCTTGGTTCGGGAGCGGAACGGTACAGCGTTCGTCGTGGCCAGCCGCCTCCAAGCGCTCGTACTCGGCAAGCTCCGCTCGCAGGTCGCCAAGCTGGCTCTCCATCGCCTCCCGCTCCGCTTGCCGGATGCGCGGGTGAACAGCATTGGCCTCGTTACGCAGCGTGTCGAGCCGATCGATGGCCTCGTGAAAGCTGCGTTCCTTGCGCCTCGAGACTCTGTACTGCTGTTCGTTGGCAATCACGTCCTACTCGACCTCAACAGCGCGCTGGAAAAATCGACATTACACCGTAACCCTCCAGAAGCGGCTGAGCCAGTGACCGCGCGCAACGCCGGCAAGCCGCGGGAACCGACATTTCCAACGCCCGCCTCCCGCACCAATCTATGCCACCATCGCCCTTCCACGGAGCCGCCGAACCACCAGCATCCCATGACCCCCTCCGTCGTCGCCCACGAGGTCGCCCGGACGCTGCGGGACTTCCTCGCCACCGGCTTCGGCCCCTCCAATCCGCCGCTCGCGCACGTTCTGGACGACTTCCTCGCCGAGCAGGAGAACCTCGTCAAAGGCCCGTACCTCTCCATCGCGCTGCCGCCGAAGCTCGCGCTCGATCCGCAAGCGCAGGTTGGCGTAGAGCAGCCAGCGCCAGATGCTGCATGTGCCTACGCGCCGCGCTAGGGTTTGTGCCTACAGTTGGATGCATCATGATGAAAGCGGTCAGCGTACGACAGTTGAAGAGCAACCCATCCGCCGCGCTGCGGGATGCGCGCGAGCAGCCGGTCATGGTTCTGAATCGCCATCAACCGGAGGCATTGCTGGTACACCTCAGCGACGATTCGCTGCTCGCCGAACCAAGCGTTCGCTTGGCGCTGGCGGTGGCGCTCTACAAGGACGAGAGCCTGTCGTTGGGCCGCGCCGCGGAGTTCTCCAGGAGAACGCTGGCAGAGTTCATCGAGCACGTCTCTCGGCTAGGCATACCCGTGGTACGGGGAGCAAACACCATACGGGACGACATGGAGGCTCTTGATGAATGGCTAGGAAACAGCAGCGCAACTTCTTGAATTTCGGCGTTTCGGCGGCACCTGTTCGCCACACCAATCTATGCCACCATCGTCCCACCACCCAGCCGCCGAAGCCACCACCACCTCCATGATCCCCTCCGTCGTTGCCCACGAGGTCGCCCGCGCCCTGCAGGACTTCCTCGCCACCGGCTTCGGCCCTTCCAACCCGCCGCTCGCGCACGTTCTGGACGACTTCCTCGCCGAGCAGGAGAACCTCGTCAAAGGCCCGTACCTCTCCATCGCGCTGCCGCCGAAGCTCGCGCCCGAAGGCGGCGAGCCGTTCCCGGAGGTGCCGCTCGGCTTCACGCCGTACCGCCATCAGCGCATCGCGCACCAGCGCCTCGATTCCGGCGCGGCGCACGGCGGGCGTTCCACCATCGTGGCCACCGGCACGGGTTCCGGCAAGACGGAGTGCTTCCTGTGGCCGATTCTGGATCACTGCCGGCGCCATGCCGGGGAGGAAGGCGTGAAGGCCATCCTCGTCTATCCGATGAACGCCCTAGCCTTCGATCAGGCGCGGCGCATCGCCAAGATCATTCACGACACGCCCGCCTTGCGCGGCAAGGTGAGCGCCGGTCTGTACGTCGGCGAGCGGGAGAAGGCGCCGCACACCACGATGGGGCGGGAGCATCTGGTCACGGATCGGGAGACGCTGCGCGAACGCCCGCCGCACATCCTGCTCACCAACTACAAGATGCTGGACTTTCTGATGATCCGCCCGGCGGATCGGCGGCTTTGGCGGCGCAACCAGCCGAGCACGCTGCGCTATCTGGTGGTGGACGAGCTGCACACCTTCGACGGGCCGCAAGGCACCGATCTGGCGTGCTTGATCCGGCGGCTGCGGGAGCGGCTGCAAGTGCCTCGGCAGGAGCCGGCCCAAACCCCCGCCCGCCAAGGGCTGATCTGCGTCGGCACCTCCGCCACGGTGGGCGACGAGCGCAACAGCGCCGAACTGCGCCGGTATGCGGCGGACGTGTTCGGCCAAGCCTTCGACGAGCACGCCATCCTGCGCGAAGAACGCCAGAGCATCGACGAGCTGCTCGGCACCGCCATCATCCAAACTCATGTTGCGCCCCAGCCCGACCTCGACGAGCGCGTGGATCCCGCCCGCTACCCCGATGCCGAGAGCTACTTGCAGGCGCAGCACGAACTGTTCTTCGGCGCGCCGATAGAGGGCGATTTCCACGGCACGGATTGGCGCATCGCGCTGGCGGAGAAGCTGCGCGGGCACCTGATGTTCGTGAACCTGCTGCGCACGCTGGCGGACGGCCCGCTGCCCCTGCCCGCCGTCGCGGCGCGAATGAGAACCAGCCTGCCGCTCTCCACGGACGGCGTTCAAGCGGAACGGGAAGCCGTCGGCCTGCTGAACGGCCTGTGCGCGTTGATCTCCGCGGCGCGGGAAGACGACGGCGCTGGCGGCGCGAAGCCGTTTCTGAGTGTCGGGCTGCATCTGTGGGTGCGCGAACTGCGGCGCATGGTGTGCCGCGTGGCTTCTACGGGCGTTGAAACGGCCTCGGCAATGCTGCGCCACTCCGACGACTTGAACCCCGAAGATTCCGCCCTGCACCTGCCGCTGGTGCAGTGCCGGGAGTGCCGCGTCACCGGCTGGGGTGCCGTGCAGCGCGCCGCGTCGTCCCAAGTGGGGCGGGACTTGCGCGAGTTCTACAACCGCTTCTTCTCCCGAGACATGGATGTGCGCTTCTACTTCCCCGCCGAAGGCGAGCAGCCCGGCGTGGCGGGCAGGAACGTGGCGCTATGCGGCCACTGCGGCCACATCCACGCCGGACACGGCGCCGCGAACGCCGCCTGCACAAGCTGCGGCGAAGGCAAGCCGGTGCCCGCGTTCTGTCCGGAAACGCTCACCGCCAGCGCCAGCCGCACCATCCTCAGCCGCGACTGCCCCTTCTGCAACGCCAGCGAAGCGCTCATCATCGTCGGGGCACGGGCGTCCAGCCTGCTCAGCGTGGTGCTTGGCCAAACGTTCGCCTCCCGCCACAACGACGATGCCGGCGGCCAAGCGGAATCAGCGGCGAACGGCGAGTCCGCGGGTGCCCAGAAGGTGATCGCCTTCTCGGACAACGTGCAGGACGCGGCCCACCGCGCCGGGTTCTTCTCCGCCCGCACTTGGCAGAACAGCGTCCGCACCGCTGTCGCCCAAACGGTGGCAGAGCACGACGGCATCGCCTTGAGCGATTTGCCGCCGAAGGTCGCGCACTGGTGGCGCGATGCCGAAGGCGGCAACTTCGATGCGCAGCGGTTCATCGCGGAGTTCATCGCGCCGGATCGCCAGTGGCTTGGCGAGTTTCGGGAACTGCAGGAGCAAGGCCGCCTTGCCGCCGAAGGGCTGGCAAGGCTGGAACGCCTGGTGGCGGAGAGGCTGGCCTGGGAGACGTTCGCCGAACTCGGCTACCGCTCCACCATCGGGCGCACCTTGGAGCGCACTCGAACGGCCGCCGTCGGCGTGGACGGCACGGCGTTCGCGCAAACCTGCGAAACCGCGTCCCGACGGCTGCGGGAGCACTTCGAGCCGTTCCGGGAACTGCCCACGGCAACTGCGAAGGCGCTGCTGCTCGGCATCCTGCGGCGCATGAAGGATCGCGGCGCCTTCCGCACCCCGCTCACGGAAGCCTACGTCGCCCAAGGCGGCAATCCCTACGCCACGCTTCAGCGCAACCGCGCCTTGCAGGATTTCGGCCGGCGCTCCGCCCTGCCGGTGTTCCCCGCCGTCCGTCCAGCCCGCGAGCGCGGCTTGGAACCACTCGCCCGCCACGGCCGCGGCGCCAAGCCGTGGTATCAGAAATGGGTGGAGAAGGTGCTCTCTCCCTTCCACCCGCTTGCCGCGACGGAATACGCGGCGGACGTTCTCGAGGCGCTGTTCGCGGCATTGGTGGAGGCTGGCCTCGTCGCCCGGTTGGATGCCGCGAAAACCACCGCCTACGCCTTGGAACCGGTGCGCTTCCACGCCACCACGCGCACCGCCGTGCTGGCCGGCGCCAGAACCGGCCGCCCGCTGGTGGTGGCCGAAGCCGAAGCGGAACTCTGGCGTGACGTGCCGTGTTTGGATCTCGCCACGCAAGACAGCTACCAAGCGCCGCATCCCGCCGAGCACACGTGGTTCGGCCAGCTGTACCGGCAGGCCGCCGTGCGCCGCATCGTCGCCGCCGAACACACCGCGCTGGTGGAGCGGGACGAACGCGCCCGCCTGCAGGAGCGCTTCGCCGCCGCCAATCCGCAGCCGTGGGAGCCGAACGTGCTCTCCGCCACGCCCACGCTGGAACTCGGCGTGGACATCGGCGAACTCTCCGCCGTGGTGCTGTGCCAAGTGCCGCCAGCGCCGGAGAACTACGTGCAGCGCATCGGCCGGGCCGGGCGTCGGGATGGCAACGCGCTCACGGTCACCGTGGCCACCGGGCAGCCGCACGACCTCTTCTACTACGAAGAACCGCTGGACATGCTGGCCCGGGGCGTGGAACCGCCCGGCGTGTTCCTCAACGCTTCGGCGGTGCTCGAACGCCAGCTCACGGCGTTCTGCTTGGACGGCTGGGTGGCGTCCGGCATCTCCGAGGACGCCGTGCCGAGCACCATGCGCACGGTGTACGAGAACGTGCAAGCCGCCCGGCTGAGCGGCTTTCCGTATCCGTTCTTCGATTTCGTGCAGCGCAACTCGGACGACCTGCTGGAGCGCTTTCTGCACGCGTTCGACGACTTGAGCGAGTCCTCCCGCGCCTACCTCGCCACCTTCCTGCAAGGCGACGAAGGCGGCCATCCGCCGCTGGTGGCGCGGGTGCTGAACCGGCTGGTGGAAGTGAACCAGGAGCGCAAGTCGCTGCGCGCCGAAGCGCAGAATCTGCGCCGTCGTTCCGCGGCGCTCGCCAAGGGCCCGCAAGACGAAGCCACCAAGAGCGAAATCGAGGAGACGAACGCGGAGCGCCGCGCCCTGGACGCCATCCGCCGCCGCATCAACGGGCGCGACGTGTTCCAGTTCCTCACCGACGAAGGGCTGATCCCCAACTACGCCTTCCCGCAGCAGGGCGTCACCTTGCGCTCCATCATCTTCCGCACGCCGCCCGGGGAGCAACGCGGCGACTCAGCCGAAGACCGCCCCGTCTACGAATACGAACGCCCGGCGGAGGCGGCGCTGGGCGAACTCGCGCCGGAGAACGAGTTCTACGCCAGCGGCCGGCATGTGCGCATCGCCCGCGTGGACACCCGCGTCTCCCCGGTGGAAACCTGGCGGCTGTGCCCAAGCTGCGCGTTCTGCCAGAACGTGGAGGAACACGGCGATGAACACGTCGACTGCCCCCGTTGCGGCGATCCCATGTGGGGCGACGAAGGCCAGCGCCGCCACATGCTGCCGCTGCGCGTGGTGCATGCCGCCACATCGGATCGGCGCAGCCGGATTCTGGACGACAAGGACGACCGCGAGCCGCTGTTCTACACCCGCCATCTGGTGGTGGATTTCGAGCCGGAAGCCATCGAAACAGCCTACGCCCTGCCGAACCCGCAAGCGCCCTTCGGCTTCGAGTACATCCGCTCCGCCACCTTTCGGGAGATGAACTTCGGGCGCGTGGACGACGCCGGCCGGCGCACCCGCTTCGCCGGCCGGGAAACGCCCCGCAGCGGCTTCCGCGTGTGCCGCGAGTGCGGCACGGTGCAGCCGAGGCGCACCGGCGAGGACGATCAGCAGGCCGAGCACACGCGGTTCTGCCCGGCCCGCTCCAGAGCCGCCCACGAAGCCATCGTCGAGTGCCTGTACCTGTACCGCGAGTTCGAGTCCGAAGCGCTGCGCCTGCTCCTGCCGATTGCGGACATGGCTTCGGAAAAGCATGTCGCATCCTTCGTGGCGGCGTTGGAACTCGGCCTGCGCCAGCGCTTCGGCGGACGCCTGCCCCATCTGCGGGCGATGACCGGCGACAACGCCCTGCCCGGCGCCAGCGACGGCCGTCGTTACCTCATCCTCTACGACACCGTGCCCGGCGGCACCGGCTACTTGAAGGACTTGCTGGCCAAGCCGGAGAACCTGCTGGGCGTGCTGCGCCAAGCGCTGGACGCGCTGGCGAAATGCGCGTGCGAGCAGAACCCGGAGCAGGACGGCTGCTACCGCTGCGTGTACGCCTACCGCCGCAGCCGCGACATGGAGAACACCTCGCGCCGCCTGGCGATGGAGTTGCTGTCGAAGATTCTCGACCACGCCGAAGACCTCGAAGCAGTGGAGGGGCTGGCCAAGGTGGACGTGAACGCCTTGGTGGAGAGCGAACTCGAAGCGCGTTTCATCGAAGCACTGCGACGCATGGAGTTGGATGGCGAGAAGCCCCGCGTGCGGCAGGATCTGGTGCGCGGCAAACCGGGCTATGTGGTGCGCATCGGCGCGGCGAGCTGGCTGATGGAACCGCAAGCGGACGTGACCGCCGCCGACGGCGTGGCGGTTCCCAGCCGCCCGGACTTCCTGCTGCGCCCGATGCGCGGCGACGCCCCGCCGCTGGCCGTGTTCATGGACGGCTTCGAGTACCACCGCGCCACCACCGGCGAGGACTCCCGCAAGCGCATGGCGCTGACGCGGGCCGGGTTCCAAGCGTGGTCGCTCACTTGGCACGATTTGGAGGTGGCGTTCGATGGAGCGGCCGAGACGGCGACGTTGCTGGATGCCCAGAACCCCCGCATGGCCCCGCTGCAACGCGCCTTGGACGAACGCTGGCAAACCGCAACGCTCCGCCGCCAACTGCTGCGCGAACCGGCACTGGCGCTGCTGCTCCGCTGGCTGGCCGAGAGCGGCGCTTCGGAGGCCGCGCCCACCGCCGAACGTTGGCGCAACGCCGTCTTCACCGCGCTCCTGGGCCTGTTCGACAGCCAACGCATGAGAGACCCTGCGCTCCGCGAACGGTTCGAACGCACCGTTGGCGCACTGCCCGGCCAGCTAACCGAGATGCTCGCGGACATCGACGAGCCGACCTTCGGCGGCGCCGGCGCATGGCTGGACGAATCCGCGCCTTTCGAGAACCTGCTCCTAGCCCTCCCCCTCGCCGCCGTAGACCCGCCAAACCCCGCGCGCCTGCTCGCCATCCTCCACCTGGACGACGACGAAGCGAGCGCCCACCACGCCAACTACCGCCCCGCATGGAACCGCACGCTGCGCTTGTTCAACCTGCTGCAGTTCCTGCTCAACGCATGGTGGATCACCCGCCAAGGCGCGCAGGCCGGCCGCTACCCGGAGTTCGCCCCCGCAGGCGAGCCGCAAGATTCCGCAACTCTGCCGGATTCGGACGACTGGGCCGAGGCGATGGAACTCGCCGCCGAACCACTCCACGCCGCCATGCACCATTGGGCCGCCGCCGGCCTGCCAGCGCCGGAGGTGGGCTTCGAGCTGACGGACGACAAGGGCCAAGTGCTGGCAGAGGCTGAGCTCGCTTGGCCAACGCAGCGCGTGGCTGTGCTGCATGTGGAGCAGGCGAACACGGGGGCGTTCGAGCAAGCGGGTTGGCGAGCGTTTCCGGCGGCGGACGATGTGGTGGAGCGCGTCATCAATGGTTTGGCGACCTAGCAAGGCGAGGCAGGAGCACCCGTTTGTGTGGTAAGTTGGCTCTATGGCAATGGGAGGGCACATGGCAAAGCGCGACGGCGGGGCCAAGGCACAGAAACGCGAGGCGCAGGTCGAGGTGCATGTCACCTATTTCGGCGGCATGTACGTGGACCCCGGCGACCTGTTGCGCAGCAACGCCGCCCGCGAAACGATGACGGAGATGAACCGCATCTTGAGCGAAGAACGCCGCCGACGCCAAGCCGCCGAAGGCACGGCACCAAACGCACGGGGGACCCCCGGCGAGCAGTGAATCTCGGCCTGCTCTTGATCCCGGCACTCAGCGGCTACTACTTGCTTGCCCGCTGCTGCATCACGCGGTTTTGGGTCGGGCGCCGATCGCGCTACGCGCTGTTCTTCTCCGCGGCCATCGCCGGCGTCCTCCTTCTTACTGTTGCTCGGCTGTTGGCAACGATCCTGCCGCGTCACGATGCGCTCTCCGCCGCCGCCACTTGGTGGAGCGCCTTTGCTCCCTTCGCGTACGCCGACACGGTGTTGATTAGCGCCCTGCTCGCGGTCGTTCTGGCGGAAGGCGCGAATCTTCTGATCCGGGACAAGAATCGTTGGGCAAGCGTGCTGCAAGGGCCAACGGCGACCTGATCGAGTGCCTGATGCAAGAAGCTCTCGAGTCGAGGGGGCAGCAGCTAGTCGAAGTCTCAACGAAGAACAACAAGAGCTATATCGGATTCGCGCAACACAGCAGCGTTACGACCGGTGGCGAGTCGGACATCGCAGTCACTCCCATCGCCAGCGGTTACCGCGATGGCGACACACGAGAGCTCAGAATCACAACGGATTACACGCCTGTTTTGCTGGACAAGAACCGGAAGTATGAGGACTTGCGCGACCACTTCCGCATCGTGATCCCGCTCGCCGAAGTCGCTTCGGCCCGCCGCTTCGACCCGACCGCCTACGAGCTGTTTCGACGGGTGGGCGCTGGCGAGGAGGTTCCGTCAAGCTCAGCCTTCGGCACCTGAAGCGGAGCTGCGATCTTCAAGCCGTGCTTCTCGGGAAGGGCGCGTGCGCACAACGCTGCGGCGCATGGAGTCGGATGGCGAGAAGCCCCGTGTGCGGCAGGACCTGGTGCGCGGCAAGCCGGGCTACCTGGTACGTGTCGGCGCGGCGAGCTGGCTGATGGAACCGCAAGCGGACGTGACCGCCGCCGACGGCGTGGCGGTTCGCAGCCGCCCGGGCTTCCTGCTGCGCCCGGTGCGCCGCCGCAGACCCGCCAGACCCCGCGCGCCTGCTCGCCATCCTCCACCTGGGCGACGACGAAGCGAGCGCCACCACGCCAACTACCGCCCCGCATGGAACCGCACGCTGCGCTTGTTCAACCTGCTGCAATTCCTGCCCGTGCATCGTGGATCACCCGCCAAGGCGTGCAGGCCGGCCGCTACCCGGAGTTCGCCCCCGCCGGCAAGCCGCCAGACTCTGCAACGCAGCCGGATTCCGACGATTGGGCCGAGGCGATGGAACTCGCCGCCGAACCACTGCACCCCGCCATGCGCCAATGGGCCGCCGACGGCCTGCCAGCGCCGGAGGTGGGCTTCGAGCTGACGGACGGAAGGGCCAAGTGCTGGCAGAGGCTGAACTCGCTTGGCCAACGCAGCGCGTAGCGGTGCTGCACGGGGAGCAGGCGGAGGAAGCGGCGGCGTTCGAGGAAGCCGGCTGGCGTGTGCTCTCCGCCGCCGAAGGTGCCTTGGCGGAGCAAGTCGTCAAGGCCCTCGTGGATTAGCTTGTGCACATCCGTTCACACGGCCCTCAGAGCTCGAAAGTACCGCGGGATTACGACTAGGCGAGGCACGCGGCGCACGTTGGTCCGCGGTCGAAGAGGCGAAGGGCGCGGCGGTGCAAGGCGTGTGGTAGATTCGAGGTGGTTGGGCGGAGCAGAAGCTGCTCGCCGCCCCAAGGAGTGGAGGTAAAGACATGCAGCTTACTGCCGTCATTGAGCGCGAGGGCGAAGGCTATGTTGCTCTTTGCCCCCAACTAGACATCGCGAGTCAAGGCGAAACCGTCGCGCTCGCCCGCGACAATTTGAAGGAAGCCTTGGAGTTGTTCTTCGAGACAGCCAGCAGCGAGGAAGTCTCGCGGCGTCTTCATGGGGAGGTGTACGTAATGCAGGTGGAGGTATCCGCGGCTGGCTAAGTTGCGCGTTTGGTCCGGCGCTGGCGTTTGCGAATTGCTTTCCCGTCACGGCTTCACGGAGGTGAGACGACGGGGCAGCCATATCGTGATGCAAAAGCAGATCAACGGGGATACCGTCACGGTGCCCGTGCCTGCCCACCGAGAACTGCGACAGGGCACTCTGGCAGCCATCATTCGCCAGTCTGGGCTCGCGCGGTCATTGTTCGAGGTCGGTGGTCAGGGGCGCTGAGCCGCTCGGTTGTATGGCCGCGGCAAGCAGGCCGCACATCAGGACTCTTGCAGCGACCTCACGCCTCAAGCACAGCACCGCCACCTGCGCGATCTCGCGGAAAGGGGCATTGAAGGTCAGCACCGTGGCACCGGCGTGGATGACCGCGGCGGCGATCCAGAGCCGAACTGCAAGTCGCGTCCTTCGTGGCGGCGCTGGAACTCCCGTAGGTGCGTTCCGCGGCTCAGCGGCCAGGGGGCACGGACGAGCGGCAGACCAACGGCATTACGCCTCAAGCACCATCGCTGCAACCCGCGCAATCTCGCGGAAGTGCGCGTCGAAAGTCAGCACCGTCGCCCCAGCGTTGATTGCCGTGGCGGCGATCCAGATGTCGTTGGTGGGCAGAGGGGTGCCCTTGTTCCTCAACTCCGCGAAGATCTCGCCGTAGATGCGGGCGACGTTGCCGTCCACGTCGAGGGTTTCGACGGCAGCGTGGTCGAGGAACAGCGCCAAGGCTTGGGCGTTCCGGTCCGATTGGCTGCCCAAGAGGAAGCCAGCCCACAGTTCGCCGCGCACTACCGTCGGCACGCCGATCCAATCCGCCTGGTCGATGCGCGCCACCGCTTGCCGGTGGCCCCGCTGGAAGTTGCTGTACGCCGACGTATCGAGGCACAGCCGGTTCATCGCCACATCGCCTCGTCGACTTCGCCGAGCGGCGCGACGGCTTGTTCGAACTGCTTGTACTCCGCCTCGCTCCAAGTGCCCGCCAACTGGCCGAGGCCGTTGGACGGCACCGCCTGACTCGAAACGCCCAAAGCGTTGCGCAACAGCGCCAGCACTGTGCGGTTGAGCGAGGTTCCCCGCTTGCGCCGCTCCTTCTCCAGCGCCTGCGCCAGTTCGGCGGGGACGTTGCGGATCGTCATGGTCTTCATGGGCGTTCCCCAGTGACTTCATAGTCATGCAGTCTATGCAGGCAGCACTATGTCGTCAACGTGCGGCCTGTGACGGCAGGCTTACGCCTGCGAACCCCGGTTATGAAACCGTGCGAACTTGCGCCCGCCGAGCCGCCCGTCAACTGATCCTCTCGGCAGAGGCCGAGCGTCCACTCATGCCGAGGCGAGCGGTTCGCCCCCTCTCTTCTTGGCTTGCAGGCGATTGGCGTTGTATCCTGTCAACATGACACGGGCCAGACACCCAAAGAAGGAGGTGGAGCGGGCACTGGCTGAAGCCGAAGCCGCTGGGTGGCTGGTTACAGCCACTTCGTCCCGGGCATCGCTGGGGCATCATGCGTTGCGACGAAGAGGGACGGAGCCGTTGCCAAGCGTCAATCTGGTCAACGCCCCGCAACCCAGGCGACCACGCCAAGCAATTGCGACGGCTGGTCGGGAGGTGCCCGCACGGCCATGAAGCCGCCGAGCGCGGGCAGCAAACCCGATAGGAGGTACCCAAGTGCCAACCCACCATTTCACGTTGATTGTCGATGGCGCGGATTTGCAGGACGAGTCGGTGATCGACCGCCTCTTTGAAGCCGGATGCGACGACGCCTTGGTTGGCAGCGTGGACGGCGTTCAGTTCATCGACTTCGACCGCGACGCCGCCAGCTTGGATGTCGCCGTGTTGTCGGCCGTGGCGGATGTCGAGCAGGTGGGTGGCTTTCAGGTCGTTCGCTTGGCCAATGCCGGGTTGGTCTCCATAGCGGACATCGCAGTCCGCATCGGGCGCACTCGGGAGAGCGTGCGGCTGCTTGTGTCCGGCGCTCGCGGCCCCGGGAACTTTCCCGCGCCCGTGACGGACCCTCGGGCAAGATACCGTTTGTGGCGCTGGGCGGACGTGGAGCGCTGGTTCGGGCGTCAAGTCGGCGAAGCTGCTGTGGGTGCGCGGGAAGAACACCTCCTGTCCGCCATCAACGCCTGTTTGGAACTCCGTCAAGAGGGCCATCGGTTGGACGCGGAAGAGCGCGGCCGCTTGCAGGCGTTGGCGGGTCTCTAAGGGCTTGTGGTTGATCTGCTCACTTTGGAAATCCGGGCTGAACCAAGTAGAACGCGACCACGCGCTCGCCCTTCAGCTACTTTGTGGTTGTTCCAGCTCGCCACCCCACGCCGAGCAGCCTAGGCAGCTCGCGCGGCCCTGCTCCCCCGCAGGCCACGCCGTCTGGCGTCTTTGGCGTCAGGCCGTGGCGGCGTGTTCCTCCGCCTGTTCTTGCGCGCCGTCCTGCGGCGCGTAGTAGGGCACGCGGCGGGATTCGTCGCGGTCGAGAATGGTCAGCCGTTCCATTATCCGGCGGTGCGGCCAGAAGTCGCCGCTGGCGCTGTGCAGTGCGGCGCGGTTGTCCCACATGGCGATTGAGCCGGCCTCCCAGCGGAAGCGGCAGGTGTAGTCCGGCCGGCCTTCCTGCTGCTTCATGCGCAGCAGAAGCTCCTCTGCTTCCGTCTCGTCGAGGCCGTGCCCAGGCGCGAAGCGGCGCACGAATCCCTGCTGCACGTAGAGGGTGGTGCGTCCGGTCTCGGGGTGGGTGCGCGCCACCGGGTGAACGGCCTCCGGCGTCACGCCGTCCATCCGATGCGTGTAGTTGCCGACGTGAACCGCGCTCAAGTGCTCGACTCGGCGCTTCACCTCCAGCGGCAGCCCTTCCCACATGGCGTAGCAGTCGCAGAAGCAGGTGTCGCCGCCCACCGGCGGGCCTTCGCGGCACATCAGCACCGAGGCCATCGGCGGGCGCGGCTGCCAAGTGGCGTCGGCGTGCCAGCCGGACGCCGCGCCGGGCGCGTCCTGGTCGGACTTGAGGGTCAACAGCGCCAGCCGGTCGCGTACCTCGAATTGCTGATCGCGGTCGACGGCGTTGGGCATGTGCTCGCGTTCGCCGTAGGGCGCGCCGACTTCGCCGAAGCGCGCGGCGAAGGCCCACATCTGCTCGCGGGTGAGATGCTCCTGCTTGCGGAACATGATGACGCGGCGCTCCAGCCAGAGCTCGCGCAGGAACTGCACCATCCCCGGCGCGTCCAGGTCCGTCGCCAGGTCCACCCCGTGGACGACGGTGCCGATGCTCGGCTGCAGCGGTTCGAGCTTGAGGTCGATGCCGCCGACGGTAACCGGCTTGTAGTACACGGTGCCGAAGTCGCCAGCCACGAGGTCGTCCTCGGCGCGAATGCGCTCGGCCATCGCCTGCCGGCTGGAAACCCCCGGGATGCGGGCATGGGCCACGGCGCCGAGCGGCCCGGCGCGGGAAGGCGGCTTGTCTTCCTGCACGCGCTTGGCGCGCTGCTTGAAGTGTTCCTCGATCTCGGGTTCCAGTGCCTGCGCCATGGCGATCCCCTTGCGTTGTCGTCGTGCCAGTATAGACACTGTGCCGGAGCTTGCGGCCCCGTCTCCTTCCATGCCTTCCATAGAACAGCCTTCCATGGAACAGCCACCAGCGCTCGCTTCGTTCGGGCTAGGCATCGTGCGTTGCCGTGCGTTGCGGCGAAGCGGGTCGTTGGCGATGCCCGCCGGCGCACGACGGCTTGGGCGACTCCTACCCTCGCGCCTTCGCTGCCGCTTCCCGGCCCAGGCAGCGCCCCAGCCAGGCGGCGATGTTCGGGTGCTCGGCGAAGTCGATGCCGGCCGGCCGTGTCCAAGCGAAGACGCTGGCGACGTTGAGGTCCGCGACGCTGAAGGCGTCGCCTACCAGGTAGGTGCGGCCCTCCAGAGCGGCGTTCAGCACGCGGAACGGCCGCTCCAAGGCCTCGATGCCGGCCTTGGCGGCGTCCGGGTCCTTGTCGTGGCCCATCAGGCCGCGGCCCTTCAGCAGCACGTCGAGCAGGGTGCTCTCCACCGCCGTCATCACCCAGAAGGACCAGCGCAGCGTCTGCGCCTCGTCGGCGAGGTTGGCGGGGGCCAGCTTGCCGTGCTTCTTGGCCAGGTAGAGGTTGATGGCCATGGATTCGGAGAGCGCCATGCCGTCGTCTTCGATGGCCGGCGCCTGGCCCATGGGGTTCGCCGCCAGCAGCGCCTCGGAGGGGCCGGTCTCCGGGCTCAAGCCCGGAACATGCTCGAAGGCGAGGCCCAGTTCGTGCGCCATCCACAGCGTGCGCATGGCGCGGGTCTGGGTCGGGCCGTAGATGACGAGGCCGGCGCTCACAGCGCCTCCAGAATGGCTTCCGCCTTGCTCACCTCGAAGGCGCCGGCGGCCTCCACCGCCAGCTTGGTGACCACGCCGTTGTCCACCACCATCGCGTAGCGTTGCGAGCGCTTGCCGAGGCCGAAGCCGCTGCCGTCCATCTCCAGCCCCAGGGCGCGGGTGAAGTCGCCGTTGCCGTCGCCGGCCATCACCAGGGCGTCGGCGTTCTTGTCCTTGCCCCAGGCATCCATCACGAAGGCGTCGTTCACTGCCACGCAGACGATGCTGTCCACGCCCTTGGCCTTGAACTCGTCCGCCTTGGCGACGTAGCCGGGCAGATGCGCCTGGGAACAGGTCGGCGTGAACGCGCCCGGCACGGCGAACAGCACCACTCGCTTGCCGGCGAACAGGTCCACCGTGGTCGTCGCCGTCGGCCGCCCGCCCTTCATCACGTGCAAGGTTGCATCCGGCAGCCTTTCCCCTTGTTGAATCGCCATGCTGCTCCCCCTCGAGTCGCTGCGGTTGGAAGGGGGCGAGTCTAACCCAACGCCACGGCACGAACGGCAGGCGCGTCGCTGCGGCCGATGGGTTATGTTGGCAGCGTCCAGGCTCAACCGGGCGACCTAGTGTGCCGCTTCCAAAGTGACGTGCGTTCCAGTGGGGCGGGTTTCGTCGCGGGGCCGGGACACCGGCGGCCTTGCGGGGCGGCACATCCTCAAGTAGCGTGCGCCGAGGCGACGACAGACGAACGTGCCGTTTGCCACGTCGATTCGGAATCGAACCACTAGGCAGCGGGCAGGAGGCGGCATGGCCATCGTGGAGACGCAGCACGGCAAGGTGGAGGGCACGGCGGGCGACGGCGCGCTGGCCTTCAAGGGCATTCCCTTCGCCGCGCCGCCCGTCGGCCGCCTGCGCTGGCGGGTGCCGCAGCCGCCGGCGGCGTGGCCCGGCGTTCGGCAGGCGAAGGACTGGGGCAGGCAGGCCTGGCAGCCGGCGGTGGAGGACGCCGGGATGCTGTCGTTCGTGTTCAACGCCCGCAACGCCGCCTATCGGGACGAGGACTGCCTGCAGCTCAACGTATTCACCCCCGGCACGAAGGGCGCCGGACGCCCGGTGCTGGTGTGGATCCACGGCGGCGGCTTCGCCGGCGGCACTGGCGGCACCCCGGTGTACGACGGCTCGGCGCTGGCGAGGCGCGGCGACGTGGTGGTGGTGACCATCAACTACCGAGTGGGGGCGTTCGGCTTTCTGCATCTCGACGAGCCGACCGGCGGGCGCATCCCCGCCACTGGCAACGAGGGCCTCCTGGACCAGGTGCAGGCGCTCCGCTGGGTGCGGGACAACGTCGCCGCGTTCGGCGGCGATGCCGACAACGTCACCGTGTTCGGCGAGTCCGCTGGCGCGATGAGCGTGGCGGCGCTGCTGGCCGTTGCCCCGGCGAAGGGGCTGTTTCACCGGGCAATTCTCATAAGCGGCGCTGCGAGCGCGGCGCAGCCGCTGTCCCGGGCGGCGGAAGTCGCGGAGGGTCTCCTAGGCAAGCTCGGCCTGTCGCCGAAGGACGACGCGGACAAGCTCCTGGCCCTCGATCCGGCCGTGCTCACCAAGGCTGCCCAAGACTACAAGGCCGCCGGCGGCGGAATGACGTTCCAGCCCTGCATCGACGGGGCGGTGCTCGCCGAACTGCCGCTCGCAGCGGTACGCAACGGCGCCGCGGACGGCACGCCGGTGCTGGTCGGCACCCAGCGCGACGAGTGGCGCGGCTTCGCCCGCGCCAATCCGCTTACCGCGAACCTGGACGAGGGCGGACTGCTCGCGGAGGTCGCCAAGAACGTCCAGGACCCGCGGACGCTCATCGACGGCTACCGGCGGATTCGGGGCAGCCGCGGCGCCGCCACGGATCCGGTCTCGCTGTTCGCCGCCATCGAGACGCACCGCAAGATGCGCATGCCCGCGATCCAGCTCGCGGAATCCCTGGCGGAGCGCGGCCAGGCCGCCTACCACTACATCTTCGCCGGCGAATCGCCCTGGGACGGCGGGGCGCTGGGTTCGCCACACGCGATCATCATCGGCTTCGTGTTCGGCACCCATGCGTTCAGTGACGAGAGCGCCGCGTTCTTCGGCAAGGGCGAAGCCGCCGACGCGCTCTCGAACCACCTGCAGGACGCCTTGGTGGCGCTGGCGACCACCGGCTGCCCGCGCACCGAGGCGCTGGCGGGCTGGCAGGCGTACGACAGCGCAACGCGGTCGACGGCCGTCTTCGGCCATCCGGTGGCCGTTGCCAGCGCGCCCTACGAGGAGGAGCGCCTGCTGTGGGCAGGCCGGGAGGTGGGCGAACCGTTCGGCCCCCAGCGCTGGGGCGGCGGAGCCTGACGCGCCGCCGGCAAGACGCCGCTCTCGCGAGCCGTCGCCGGGCCACCGCGGACATTCCGATTCAGTAGATTCAGTAGTGGTAGCGCGCCGCAAGGAAGAACACGCGGTTCCCCTCCACTCGGTAGACCAAGCGGTGTTCTTGATCGATGCGTCGAGACCACTTGCCGCTCAGTTGTCCACGCAGCGCCTCTGGCTTCCCCGGGCCGCTCCACGGGTCGCGGAGCACCGCTTCCACCAGATTGAGCGTCCTCAGTGCCCGGCGGCGATCGGTCCGGGTCCAATGCTCCAAGTCGTCAAGGAAGTGCGAGTCCATCACCGCCTGCCGGCGGGCGCTGGTCATCGTCGCAGCAAACCGAACCGTGCCCGCAAGTCTTCCGCGCTCAGCGCTTCGCCCAGCCCGGCCTCGGCCCTCTCGCTGGCAGCGAGAAGTCGGCGTGCGTTCTCCGGCGATCGCAGCAGGTGGGCGGTCTCCAACCAGCCAGCGAGTTCATCGGCGGCGACTAGGGCGACGGCTTCTCTGCCACGCCGCTGGATCAATACAGGCTCGCGGGTCTCCGTCACCTGGTCCAGCAACGCCGCCAAGTTCTGCCGCGCTTGGGTGTAGCTCGTTTCGTGAAGCATCGTGCAAGCCACCTCGTCTATTAGGTACAGGAATGCTGTACGCTTGTTTGGGCGGTGTCAAACTGCTCGGACGACAAGCCAACTCGTTGACCACGAACCTCGACGGGGCCGCCGCTGCGCCGTTGCCCGACACCGTTGCGTCAACGGGGCGAGTTCGGTTATGTTCGGGCAGTCGTCGCCCTGCGCTCAAGCGGGTCGAACTCTCGGCCTAGGGATCGAAGGGGACGCCGAAGGGGAACCTTGATGATCGTGAAGCCGTTTCCGCAGTTGCGCCGCCTGGTCGCCCTGGCCACCGGGCGCACCTCTCGCCTCTCCCTGCACTACCGCTACCGCATCTTCCGCCGCAACAGTCTCTCGCATCTCTCGCCGCTCCCGTTGGCACTGCTCTTCGGCGCGTTCGCCGCGTTCCTCGACCCCACCGCAGTGGCCGTCGCGCAGGAAGCCGCCGAAGACGCTCAGGACGAAGACGGCATGCCCATCGAGGAGATCGTCGTCACCGCCACCTACCGCGACACGTTGCTGATGGATACGCCGATCACCATTTCCGCGGTGACGGACGTGGAAATCGTCAATAAGGGCATGCAGGACATCCACACCCTGTACACGTCCATACCCGGTTTCAACTACAAGAGTTCCACGCTGGCTTACAACATCCTCTCCGTGCGCGGCATCACGCCCTTCGCCGGCGGGCCGTCGCCAGTGGGCGCCTACATGGACAACGTGCCCATCGGCTCCACGCGGGGGGACAGCGGCCACCTGCGCGGCGCCCTGTTCGACATCGAGCGCGTGGAGGTGCTGAAAGGCCCGCAAGGCACCCTCTACGGCGAAGGCGCCATGGGCGGCGCCATCCGCTACATCACCAAGCAGCCGGACCCGACTGGCTTCGACTTCACGGGCCGGACGGCGTTCGAGTCCATGGCGCACTCGAACGGCATCGGCCATCGCATCGACGGCGTGCTCAACATACCCCTCGGCGAACTCGCGGCGGCACGGCTGGTGCTGTATTCCCGCGATCAGAAGGGCCTCATCGACGCGCCGGGGCTGCGCGACGAAGAGGACGTGAACTGGACTGAGGAAACCGGCGGGCGCCTCACCGTGGCCCTGCAGGCGACCGATGCGCTGCGGCTCACCGCCATGCTCAACGTCGTCTCGGCGGACATGGGGGCGCCCGGCATCGCCTTCCACTGCTACGACGTGCTGCGGGAGGACGTGAACCTGGTGGAAGTGCCGGACTACCCGTCGCCCGGCGTCAACTGCCGCGGCGATCACAACGCCCAGTTCGGGCGGGATCCCTACGTCACGCACAAGACGCACCCGGATGTTCGCGGCCTGGACGGCGGCTTCGACGACACCACCATCTTCAACCTCGGCGCCGAGTGGCAGCTGCCCTTCGCGGAGCTGATCGTCTCGGCTTCCTACCTGGACCAGGAGTGGCAGTACGACGAGGAGGCGCCGCCCCACGTCGCCTTCCTCAAGGGGCTGGTGGAAAGAGCGAACTGCTTCGGCGCGCTCGGCGACGGCATCTGCAACGTTCCGGGGCGCTATTCCTCCCAGATCGTCTACAACCTCGTGCATCGGTGGACGGAGCGCTACGCCTACGAGGCGCGCCTGGTTTCCACTGGCGAGGGCCCGCTGAAGTGGACCGTCGGCGCGTACTACAAGGACGACAGCTACAACCGCGGCGACCACTCTCCCTGCTCGCCGCTGGTGCCGTACGCTGCGGTGGCGCCTCAGGAACCCTGCTTCATCCAGTGGCTGTTCCATCCGGATACCCCGCTTGAGCACCAGGCCATGATCGCGAACTGGCTGAACACGAACATCTTCCCCGGCAACTCGAGCTTCGGCTACACCCAGGAGCAATCGGTCTTCGGCGAGGTGAGCTACCGCTTGAACGACCAGTGGGAGATAACCGCCGGGGTGCGCAGCGCCGACGTGATCGTCAGCGTCAATACGCTCTTGGACGGCTCCGACGATCCCCGGGACATCGAGAGCTCCTTCACGCTGGACGACGACCGCAAGACCTCGCCGAAGTTCACCCTCACTTGGCGGCCGGCGGACGACTGGATGATCTACGGCACATGGTCCCACGGCTTCCGGCCCGGCATCGTCCAGGACCGGCTGATTTCCGCCGTGGCGCGGCTGGACGCGGTGCGCGCCAACAATCCGGACGCCGAAGCGCTCTACCAGGAACTCGTCGACGCCCAGACGGTGAACGGCGACGAAGCGGTGAGCATGGAGCTCGGGCTCAAGGCCACGCTGGCCGAAGGGCGCGTCAGCGTCACCGGCGCTCTCTACAACATCGAGTGGGAGGACATCATCGTCCGCACCAGCGCCACCACCCCGAACATCCCCGGCATCGTGCCGTTCCCGCTCACCTACGACGACAACGCCGGCACGGCATCGTCCCAGGGCCTGGAGCTGGAGCTGCGAGGCATTCTGGCGGATTCGTGGAGCTGGGCCTTTGGCGGCAGCTTCATGTGGGAGGCGGACATCGGCACCGCGTCCACCGGCAACGTCGCCCGGGTGGCCGGGTCCACTTCCGTTGGCGTGCAGCCCGGCAACCGCCTGCCGGCGTCGCCGGAGTTCTCCGGCTACGCCTCGCTGGAGAAGGAATTCCAGCTTGGCGGGTTCGACGCCGCCGCCCGGGTGGACGCCTACAAGGTCACCGAGCAGTTCCGTGGCGGCGACAACGAGCGGGCGACGCCGGGCTACAAGACGGTGGACGTGCGGCTGATGCTCACCCGGGACAGGTTCCAGACGAGCTTCTACGTCCGCAACGTCTTCGACGAAGTGGTCGCCTACGAACGCAACCAGCAAGGCTACGTGTTCGGGCGGGCCCGCACCCTGGGCGTGGAGTTCAACTACAACCCCTGAACGCGACAGACTTGGACAAACACACAAGAGGAGGGCTCCAAACGTGAGCACGCTCGTTACGTTTCCGCGAGAGAAGCACGCCTCGGGCCGCCAGATGAAGGTGGACGAAGTGAAGACGGACCTGGACCGGATGATCTTCGCCAGGATTCTGCTGGAGAACGTGGCCCGCTGGATCCAGGATCCCGCCCGCGACAAGATCGTCAACATGGACCTGGACATGCCGGAGCGGCCGAAGCTGACGCCGGAGCAGGTGCAGGAGATGAGCCGCAACGGTGGCGGCACCTTCGGCCACACCACGGTGATCGAGCCGGCGGATCTGGATCTGTACGAATCCTACATGTACCCGCCGCTCGCCATGCCGGAGAAGCCGGAGGTGATGGTTTCGTACTGGGACATGAACAACTCCGCGGTCGCCTTTCTGGAAGGCCGGGTGATGGTGAAGGCGCTGTGCCCGGACGGCATCGAATCCTGGCTGGTGATCAGCGTACCGGTGCCGAACTTCCACACCGCGCTGGAGGGCAACTGCTGGGGCTGGCCCAAGTACGTCTGCGACGAGATGACCGTGGCGCGGGATCGCTCCGAGGTCATCTACGAAGGTAAGGTGCGTCTGGCGATGGATTTCACGCCCGGCGGCGTCGACAACGCCACGGTGCAGCTGCTCAAGGCGCGGGGCACCGAGGGCGGCAACACCGTTTCCTTCCACATCGACGGCGGCGGCATGTGCCTCATCCGCCAAGGCAAGGGCGACGGCACGGACCGGCAGAAAATGCACTTCGCGGAGTGGGAGGCGGGCATGATCCGCACCTCCATGAGGCCGGAGGATCGCTGGTCCGGCCTGATTCCCGAAGACTGCGTCACCCCGGGCGTCTGGCAGCGCTCCTTCGGCCTCGGCGGCGGCGGGGGCGGCGTGATGTACAAGGTGAAGCGGAAGGACTAGGCGCACCCCTACGGGGTGCGGCGCACCCTGCGGGTGCGTTCGAGTTTGCTGCGCAAACTCGGCGTGAACAGGCGTGAACTCGGCGCGAACAGGCGCGAACGCCGGAACCGTCGGCAAGTGAGCTAAAGCATGGCGAAACCACTGAAGGTGGGGCTGGTCGGCACCGGCGGCATTTCCAACCGGCACATGGATGCCTACCTTCGGCATCCGGAGCGGGTGCGCTTGACGGCGGTGTGCGACATCGTAAGACCGCTGGCGGAGGAGTACGCCAAGAAGACCGGCGTCGAGGCCGTGTACACGGACTACGCCTCCATGCTGCGGGATGCGGACATCGACGCGGTGGACATCTGCACCGGCCACCGCCACCACGCCGCCGGGGCCATCGCCGCAGCCGAAGCCGGCAAGCACGTGCTCACCGAGAAGGCGATGGCCAACACGCTGCCGGAGTGCCGGGCGATGATCGAAGCGGCGGACAAGGCCGGCGTCACGCTGATGGTGGCGCAGCACCTGCGCTACTCGCCGGAAGCCCGCGCCGTGAAGCGGTGCATAGACGAAGGCCGCCTCGGTGCCGTTCAGGCGGCGCGGACCCACGTGATCATGCAGGGGCCGAAGAAGTCCTGGATGAACGACGCTGGCGAGGGCGGCGGCGTGCTTCTGCTCAACAGCATCCACCACCTGGACCTCTTGCGCTACTACGTCGGCAACGTCAAGCGGGTGTCCGCGGTGATGAAGAGCGTGCAGCCGCAGATGGTGGGCGGGGCGGAGGATCTGGCGGCGGCGACGCTGGAGTTCGAGAGCGGCGCCATCGGCGACGTGTTCGCGAGCTGGACCACCTACATGGTGCGGGACGGCACCTCCTACACCGTGATCGGCAGCAAGGGCACCGTCCAGTCCACGCCGGTGCAGCTCGGCCGCGACGCCGACACGCCGGTGCGGCACTTCGGCGCCATTCTGTTCGGCGAAAAGGAAGAGGGGCTGGACGCCCGCAACCCGAAGGATCTCGAGAAGTATCTCGATCCCCCCTTGGAGCCGCTGCCGACGCGGCCCGAGGAACTGCCAAGCCCCAACTACTTCGTGAACGAGATCCTGCACTTCGCGGAATGCGCTGCCAACGGGCGCGAACCCATCAGCAGCGGCCGGGACAACGTCGAGTCGATGAAGGTGGTCTTCGGCATGGTCGAGTCCTCCCGCACCGGCAGGATCGTCGACCTGGACACCCTCTAGGCGAGCCCAGGCGCAAGTCGCCGCGGCCCAATGGTTGCGCCGAGGCGAATACTCCTCATCGCCCCGATCGCGCTGCTCGGCGCGGCAGCCGCCGCAGCGGTTCCAAGTGGCGCGTCGACGGCGGCGGCGGCATTCCAGCACGGGGTGTCGTTCTTCGGCGAGTTCAAGTACCCGCCGGACTTCGAGCACTTCGACTACGTGAACCCGGACGCGCCCAAGGGCGGCACCCTGGCGCTGGCCACCCATGTCAGTTGGAACTCCTTCACGCCGTATCTCTACAGAGGCGACGTGCCGCCGGGGATCAGCCACCAGTTCGGCTCCAACCCGCTCTTCTACGACGGGCTGTTCACGGCTTCCGACGACGAGCTGGGCACCTTCTACGGCAATCTCGCCAAAGAGGTGTCGGTCGCCGAGGACTTCACCCGGGTGCGCGTGCGTCTGCGCCCCGAAGCGCGCTGGCACGACGGCGTGCCGGTGACGGCCCGGGACGTGCGCTTCACATTCGAGCACATTCGCGACAACTCCGGCTTCAACCTGCGTTCGGCCTTCGGGATGGTGGAGTCGGTGGAAGTCCACGGCGATCGGGAGTTCACGTTCCACCTGCTCGGCATCAACGGCGTCAATGCGGCGGTGGTCACCAGCCTAGGCAAGCTCGCGATCCTGCCGGAACACTACTGGCGCGAACGGGACATCACGCAGACGACGCTGACGCCGCCGCTCGGCAGCGGGCCGTACCGGATCGCCGCGTTCACCCAGTCCCGATCCCTGGTCTACGAGCGCGTGCCGGACTACTGGGGCAAGGACCTCGCGGTGCATCGGGGGCGGCACAACTTCGACCGCATCCGCTACGACTACTACCGGGATCCCACGGTGGCGCGGGAAGCCTTCCGCAAGGGGCACATCGACTACTGGCGGGAGACGGACCCGGGCTTCTGGCACCACGGCTTCGACGTCCCGGCGCTCGCCGACGGCCGCATGGTGAAGCACCACCAGAACTTCCAGTACTACATGGGCCTGCTGCGCGGGCTGGTGCTCAACAGCCGCCGCGAACACCTCGGCGACGTGCGGGTGCGCGAAGCGTTGACGCTGCTGTTCCACTACGATTTCTACGATCGCGTCATCAACTGGAACTTCTACCGACGGCCGCAGAGCTACTTCGCGCCCTCCGGGCTCTCGGCCGCGGGGCTTCCCAGCCCTGCCGAGACGGCCCTCCTGGCACCGTTCCGCGACCAGGTGCCAGCGCGGGTGTTCTCCCACGCCTTCGAGCTGCCCCGCGCAAGCGCCCCTGGCCGCAACCGCGCCACGCTGCGGCGCGGCATGGCGCTCTTGCGCGAGGCCGGCTGGCGGCTGCGTCGCGGCGTGCTGGCGAACGCGGCCGGCGAGCGCTTCCGACTGTCCTTCGTCATCCAGACCGCCGCGGAACTGCGCGCCATCACGCAGTACGTGGACCAGCTGCGCGCGCTCGGCTTCGAGGTACGCATCCGCCGCGTGGAGCCGGCCCACTTCGTCAACCTGATGAAGGACTTCGACTTCGACATCGCCTTCGGCCAGCTCGGCGTGGCGCAGCCGCCGGGCGTGGAGATAGTCTCCTACTGGCACTCGAGCAACGCTACGCTGCCGCAGACGCGCAACCTCTCCGGCATCGCCAACGAGGCCGTGGACGAGCTGATCATGCGGGTCCTGAACGCCCGTTCGCGGGAGGAGCTCACGGCCTCGGCAAGGGCGCTGGACCGTGTGCTGCTGTGGAACTTCCTGACCATCCCGCTGGTGGCCGTGGAAGGCCCGCGGGCCCTCTACTGGAACAGGCTGGCTAGGCCGCCGTTCGATGCCGAGTTCCGCACCAGCTTTCCCGCCGCCTGGTGGTTTGACGACGAGACCGCGGCGCGCCTGTCCGCGCCCGACTAACCTTAAGAGTGCGCGTTGATCCCATGAACGACGACTCGAAGTGAGGCTGGTGGTGCTGGCTGCCGCAGTGGACGCCGACGCTGGCCGTGCTGGTGGCGCTGCTGGCCGCCGTGGTTCCGGCGACCTTCCATCTCGGCGGCTTGGACCAAAGGCTTGCCGGCGCGGAGGCCGGCTTGGCCCGCGTTGAGGCCCGCGCCGAGGCCCACATGGATGCGATGGAAACGCGCATCGACACTATGGAACCCGCATGGCGGCCCTGTTCGCCGATCAGCTGCGCGACCAACGGCGCGAGATAGCGGACGCCCGCGAGCGAATCTCGGCCCTCGAAGCCGCGCCGCCTAAGCACCCGCCGAGGCGCATGCACGTCAACCCCTGAGCGCTAATCCCAGACCGCCGCTGGCAGCGGCAGCCCGGCGAGGTCCGCATCGCCGAGCGGCCGGTCCGGTGCGATGCCGAGATGTGTCAGCATCATCGCCAGCTGGCGCACGTGCTGCGCCGCATGCCAGGCGCAGCGTTCCAGCACCCAATGCAGCGTCGTCGGCCCGAAAAAGGCGGTGACCGGCGCATCTGCCACCGGCCGTTCCGCTGCCAGGGCCTTGACGATCTCGGCGCAGCGTCCGGCGAGCGCCTCGGGCGCGAGGTCCCGATCCGGTGCCGCCGCGGAGGTTCTCGCATCGAACGGACTCCCGGCGGCCACTTGCAGGTAGCCGGCGGCGATCTCCACGATGTGGTTGGCAAGGCCCAGGCAGGTGCGGTTTCGGTTCGGCAGCCGGGCCGCGAGGCCAGCCGACGGCAGCTGCGCGGCGAGGCGCATGGCCGTCTCCAGCGCATGGCGCAGGCGCTCGACGAGCACCAGCGGCGGCAGCGACGGCGCGGCCGCAGCGAACGGCAGCTCCAGCAGCGCGGCAACTTGCGCGAGATCGACCCCGGGCGCCGCGCGCCCGTCGGCCGCCACCGCGGGCACGTCCGCCAGGCCGAGCGCCTCGAAGCGCCGCCGGGCCTCGGCGTCGTTGTCGATGTCGCAAGAGACGAAGCCAACCGCACGGGCCGACAGAAACTCCTTCACTCGGAGACAGCTGCTTCAGCCCGGCCGCCAGAACACCTCCACCAACGGCGCTTTCGACACGAATCCCGACACGGCATCTACCGCACATGGAGACGCCGCTACTGTACACTCCCGACCGTCGGCGCGGTCTTGGTACCGTGGCGCGATCTCTGATCGCGTGCCGATTGTCGGGGTGCCGCGTGGGCTGAGACGCGCGCCGCCGTTGCGGGCTTCGCCTTGGGGGGCGCCGAACGGCAGCAGCGAACCCGTAGAACCTGATTCCGGGTAATGCCGGCGAAGGGAACAGCCCCCGAGGCGCTCAATGCGGCGAGCGCTTGCGGCTGCGTTGCAGCGTGGAGCCGCTTTCGGCAACGGCCGTTGAACGTCGGCGCGAGCGACGCTCCGCGCCGGCTTGGCAGGAAACGGGGGACCCCATGTCCGAGCAATCCACTCTTTCCGAAGCGGCGCAGCTGGACGCCGAGATGCTGCGCCCGCTCAGCGGCTCGCGCAAAGCCTACGTCGAGGGCGGCGACGGCCTGCGTGTGGCCATGCGCGACATCGCGCTCTCGCCCACCACCGTGCAGACCGCTGGCGACGCCACGCGGCTGACGCCGAATCCGCGCCTGCGGGTGTACGACACCTCCGGGCCGTACACGGACCCGGCCATCGACGTGGACGTCCGGCGCGGCATCCCGCGCCTGCGCGAGGGCTGGATAGATGGCCGGGGGGACGCAGAAGTGCTCGCCGGCTTCAGCTCCGCCTACACCCGGGGCCGCAACGCGGACGCCAAGCTCGCCAAGCTGCGCTTCAAGGCGCTGCCGGCGCCGCGACGGGCGAAGCCCGGGCGCAACGTCACCCAGCTCCACTACGCCCGGCAGGGCATCGTCACGCCGGAGATGGAGTACATCGCGGTGCGGGAGAACCTGGCCCGCGCCAACCCGGAATACCGCGCCGAGCAGCACGCCGGGGAGAGCTTCGGCGCCCGCACGCCCGGGGAGATCACGCCGGAGTTCGTGCGCAGCGAAGTGGCCGCTGGCCGCGCCATCATTCCGAGCAACATCAACCACCCGGAAACCGAGCCGATGATCATCGGCCGCAACTTCCTGGTGAAGGTGAACGCCAACATCGGCAACTCCGCCGTCACCTCCGGCATCGAGGAGGAAGTGGAGAAGATGGTGTGGGCCATCCGCTGGGGAGCGGACACCGTGATGGATCTCTCCACCGGCAGGAACATCCACGAAACCCGCGAGTGGATCATCCGCAACTCGCCGGTGCCCATCGGCACGGTGCCCATCTACCAGGCGCTGGAGAAGGTGGGCGGCGTGGCCGAGGAGCTCACCTGGGAGATATTCCGCGATACGCTCGTCGAGCAGGCCGAGCAGGGCGTAGACTACTTCACCATCCACGCCGGCGTGCTGCTCCGCTACGTGCCGCTGACGGCGCAGCGCACCACGGGCATCGTCAGCCGCGGCGGCTCCATCATGGCCAAGTGGTGCCTGGCCCACCACCGCGAGAGCTTCCTGTACGAGCACTTTGAGGACATCTGCGCCATCATGCAGGCCTACGACGTGGCCTTCTCCCTGGGCGACGGGCTGCGCCCGGGCAGCATCGCGGATGCCAACGACGCGGCGCAGTTCGGCGAACTGGAGACCCTCGGCGAACTCACCCGCACCGCCTGGCGGCACGACGTGCAGACCATGATCGAAGGCCCCGGCCACGTGCCGATGCAGCTCATCAAGGAGAACATGGAGAAGCAGCTGGAGTGCTGCGACGAAGCGCCTTTCTACACCTTGGGGCCCCTCACCACGGACATCGCGCCGGGCTACGACCACATCACTTCCGCCATCGGCGCCGCCATGATCGGCTGGTACGGCTGCGCCATGCTCTGCTACGTGACGCCCAAGGAACACCTGGGGCTGCCGGACAAGGACGACGTGCGCGAGGGCATCGTCGCCTACAAGGTGGCGGCGCACGCGGCGGATCTGGCCAAGGGGCATCCCGGCGCGCAGATCCGCGACAACGCGCTCTCCAAGGCCCGGTTCGAGTTCCGCTGGGAGGACCAGTTCAACTTGGGCCTTGATCCGGACCTCGCCCGGGAGTTCCACGACCAGACGCTGCCCAAGGACGCCGCCAAGGTGGCGCACTTCTGCTCCATGTGCGGCCCCAAGTTCTGCTCGATGAAGATCAGCCAGGAGGTGCGCGAGGCGGCCGGCGCCAACGCCGACGCGGACACGGTGCGCCTGATCGACGTGGAGGCGGAGATGCAGCGGAAGGCTCGGGAGTTCCGGGAGCAGGGCAGCGAGATCTACCAGTAGCGCCTGGCCCTCGCGGCTTGCGGGCGGAGCTCCGATGCGGGTGGCGATCGCTGGCGCCGGCCTCGTCGGCCGGCTGCTTGGCTGGCGGCTGACGCGGCGCGGCGCCGAGGTGACCCTGTACGAGAGCGCGTCGAGGCGGGCCCCGGCGAGCGCCGCCCATGCGGCGGCGGCGATGCTCGCGCCGGTGAGCGAACTGCCGGAGACCGAGCCGGCCGTGCTCCGGCTGGGGTGCGCCAGCCTGGCGCAGTGGCCGGCGTGGTTGGCGGAGCTCGGTGTGCCGCACGGCTTCGACGGTTCGCTGCTGGTGGCCCACGGCCAGGACGCGCCGCTCTTGGACAAGTTCCACCGCTCGCTGGGCGAGCATCGGCGCCTGGCGCAGTGGCTGGACGGCGCCGGCATCGCCGAGTTGGAACCCGCGTTGGCGGGCCGCTTCCACCGCGGGCTGTTCCTGGGCGGCGAGGGCTGGCTGGACAACCGAGCGCTGCTGGCGGCCCTGGAGACGCGCTGCGGGCGCATCCGCTTCAACGAGCCGCTGGCGCCGACCGCGGATCTGGCGGACGTGGTGCTGGACTGCCGCGGCGTCGGCGCGGCGCTGCCGAAGCTGCGCGGCGTGCGCGGCGAGGCGGTGCGGCTGCGGGCGCCGGAGGTGGCGCTGACCCGGCCGGTGCGGCTGATGCACCCCCGCTACCAGCTGTACGTGGCGCCGAGGCCGGGCGGCAGCTACGTGGTGGGCGCCACGCAGCTGGAGGACGAGCGTGCCAAGGCGGTGACGGTGCGCAGCGCACTGGAACTGCTCTCGGCGGCGTTCGCCCTGCATCCCGGATTCGCCGAAGCGGAGGTGGCGGAACTTTGCGCCGGCTTGCGGCCGGCGTTCCCGGACAACCTGCCTCGCGTCGCCTGGCGCGACGGCGTGCTCGCGGTGAACGGCCTGTATCGGCACGGCTTCCTGGTCGCCCCCGCCGTGGTCCGGCAGGCGCTGGCGCGGATCGACGCGGCCGTCGGGACGGTCGGCCAAGGAGCGGCCCCGCAGCCGGCGCTCTCGGCGGGCTGAGGTGGGCGGTCGGGGAGCAAGCGGCGGCATGGAGCTGTTCTGCAACGGCGAGCGCGTGACGGTGGAGGAGGACCGGCTGGCCAGCATCGTCGAAGCGCTCGGCTATGGAGACCGCAAGGTCGTGGTGGCGGTGAACGAGACCTTCGTGGCCAAAGCCGCCTGGCCGACCTTCCGGGTGGCTCCGGAGTCCCGACTGGACATCCTCTCGGCCATGCAGGGCGGCTGATGGGAACGGACCCGTGGCGCGTCTACGGCGAGACGCTGCAAAGCCGCCTGCTGCTGGGCACGGCCCGCTATCCCTCCCCGGCGGTGATGGCGGAGGCGGTGGCCGCGGCGGAAGCGGACGTGGTCACCTTGGCGCTGCGCCGCCAGTCGCCGGAACAGCTTGGCGGCAGCGCCATCTGGGACTACATCGCCAAGCTCGGCTGTCGGCTGCTGCCCAACACCGCCGGCTGCCACACCGCCAGAGAGGCGGTGACGCTGGCCGAGATGAGCCGGGAGATCTTCGAGACGAACTGGGTGAAGCTCGAAGTCACCGGCGACGACTACAACCTGCAACCGGACCCCTTCGCGCTGCTGGACGCCACGGCGCAGCTCGTGAAGCTGGGCTTCGAGGTGTTCCCCTACGCCACCGACGACCTGGTGCTGTGCTCGCGGCTGCGGGACCTCGGCTGCGAGGTGGTGATGCCCTGGGGCGCCCCCATCGGCACCGGCAAGGGGCTCGCCAATCCCTACGCCCTCGAGACCTTGCGGGCGCGGCTGCCGGACGTGCGCCTGGTGGTGGACGCCGGGCTCGGGCTGCCGTCCCATGCGGCGCGGGTGCTGGAGATGGGCTTCGACGCGGTGCTGCTGAACACCGCCGTGGCCCGGGCCGACGATCCGGTGCGCATGGCCGCTGCGTTCGCCAAGGCCGTGGCGGCCGGGCGCCTGGCGTTCGCCGCTGGCGCGATGGCCGAGAGCGAGACCGCGCAACCCTCCACGCCAGTGGTGGGCACGCCGTTCTGGCACTCGGACGCGCCGAATTGATGGTCTGATCCAGCGGCGTCTTCGCTACTGCGGCGTCTTCGCTACTTCGGCGGCGGCCTGTACATCGGCATGTTCGGTGCCAGTTCCGCACTCCTCTGGAAGGGCCGCTCGGCCAGCTCTTGGTACTTGGGGTCCGTCGTCGCCACGCGCAGGTAGAGGCGGGCCAGGGAGTGCTGGAGCCGCCAGCTCTGCGGTTCAGATGCGGCCATCTTGGCGGCTTCGGCTTCCGCATAGGCGAGCCAGCGTCTCGCCTCGGCGGGATGGCGGGTCCGCAATGCGCGCCAGTTGGCTTCCAGGTCGCCGAGCAGGAAGAGCCGGGGCAGGTTGGCGAGCGGCGGAAAGGTGGCGATGGCCTGCTGGTAGTAGCCGAACGCGAGCAGGGTGCGCTCCGCCTGCGCCGGAGGGGGCGGCATGTAGGGGTCCGGCGCCGTCGTGCCGGCGATGCCGAACGCTACGGCGCCTCTGTAGATGCGGTGGTTGGCGACCAACCCGGCGGCAACAAGGGCCGATGCGCCCAGAAGTATTCCTAGGCGCCCCAGTCGATGCCGCGCCAACTGCCCCACGCGCCCATGTGCGGCGACCGAGGCCGTTTCCAGCTGCGCGACGACGGCCAGAAGCACCAGGAACACCATGTTGGAGGTGATGTTCCAGTTCGCCGTTTGGGACTGCGCCAGGTAGCACGCCAGCGCTGTGCCGACGCCCAGCACGAACGCCCGCTCGCCGGGCGGCGCCCGCACGCCGGCGCGCCAAACGACAGCGCCCGCGAACAACCACAGCGCAACGACCAGGGCGAGGCCAGGCAGCCCTTCCGTGGCGAGCTTCTCGACGAACACGTTGTGGGCGTCCGCGTGGCCTTCGATCAGCTGGGCGGACTCGCTTACGTGGCGGCCGAATGGAGTCAGGAAGTGCTCCGGACCCCAGCCGACGAGCGGTTTGTCCACAAATCCAGCCAAGCCGGCTTGCCAGGCGAACCAGCGGCTCAGCGCTTTGGGCGTGCCGACGCCGACCTCCGCGATACGCTTCACGAGGGGCTGCTGGTAGGTGCCCTCGGGCGCAGGCTCCACCAACAGGAACGTGCCAACGACAGCCGCCACCCCGATCGCCGCCGAGGCCAGCAGCGCAATGGCCGAGCGACGCCACAGGCCGGTGCCGCGCAACGCCACCGCCACGCCGAAGGCCGCGATGCCGCCGAAAGCCGCCATCGCCGCGGTCAGGGACCCGGCGAGCGTGAACACCCAGAGGTTGACCGGCACTGCCGCCAGCCACAGCAGGCGCAACGCCAGCCGGCGGTACGGCGCTGCCGCGTTGGCCTTGGCGCGCCCCAGGTCGCTTGCCAGCATCGTCAGCGCCAGCACCACGCTCAGCACCGCGTAGACGCCGAGCGGAATGGGATTGCCCACGGTACCGCCGATGCGCGGCGCATCCCGCTCGTACAGGGCGCCGTAGAGCGGCAGCGGCAGCTCGTAGGCGCTCAAGATCGCCAGCGTGGCAACTCCGATGCTCACGCCGAGGTGGAGGGAGAGCAGTGTCCGCAGGCGGGCCAGCGGCCGAAACGCCGCAACCACCAGCACCGCGAACGCAAACCAGTGGAACGCGCCGACAAGGCCGTACATGCGGGAATAGGAGGACCACAGGCTGAGCTGCCAACCGGTGCCGAAAGCCGCGGCGACGACGCTCCAAGCGATGCCCAGGCCAAGCACTGCGAGCAACTTGGAGCGCGGTGGCAGGAACTTGGGGTTGGCCAGCACGAGCGCGGCCCACAGCGCGAGGGCGATCTCGATTGCCGTGTGCGCGAACAGCGCTTTGCCCGTCGTGGCGCCGTAGGCGGCGTCCAAATGCACCACCAGCGGCGTACACAGGACGGTGCCGAGGCAGCCGCGGACGCCGGCCAGCAGCGCCCGCTCCAGCCGCGTTCGCGGCGTTGGGGCCGAGGGGACGGCGTGATCTGCGGGAGGGCGTTTCGTCACTGGCTTTGGCCTGACTGGGGCCGCTCTCGCCGCGGCTGCGGCAGATCGCGGTAGGCGTCGTCGCCAAGGCGAAACCGGACCACGCTGACGCGGCCTGGCGCTTCGGCGGCGTTGCCGTTGCCATCCGTCGGCGGCCGAAACCGCCAGGACCGCACGGCCGCCAGCGCCACCGCCTCGAACACTCCGGGCGGCTCGGCCGCCAGCACCACGGCTCGCGCCACCCGCCCAGCGACGGTGACGTCGTAGCGCACCGTCACTTCCCCCTCGATATCCGCGTCCCGCGCCGCAGCGGGATACGCCAGGTCCGCCCCGGCTAGCAGCACGAGGGGCCGAGGGCCGCTGGCGCAGCCAGCGAGCGTAGCGAGCGCCAGCAGTGCTGCAGCGATGGGGGAACGATGCATCCGGGGAGACTAGCGGATTGCGTTGGACTCGTGGCGTCCAAGGATCGTTGGCGGCAGATCTTGAACGAAGCGTGCAGAATAGGCGCGAAGCGCCTGCTCGCTTTGCAGGAAGGAATCTCGGGCACTCAACACCTGAATGAGGAACGCTGGCTTACGGCTTGTCGTGCCGGCGTCGGTGCATCGGTCCTATGGCGAGGGCGTTCAGGGGGAGATGCTCAGCCTCTAGGACTTCATTGAGGAAGTGGGCCCTTGAACGCACACGCAATAGGTACGACCGCTTCTCCTGCCGTAGCATGAATCGCCTGCCGACAGGCCCGGACGAGCCTTGGGCGCACCGCTCCGCACACGATGGCCGAAATCATGATCAGCGACTGCCCGGACATAGCCCTGCATGTGCCGCGACTGCTGCTGCCAGCGCCGTCGGTGCCGCCCGAGACCTGGGCGGTGATCGCCTGCGACCAGCACACGGCGGAGCCGGCGTACTGGCAGGAGACGGCGCGGCTCGTGGGCGGGGCGCCGTCGACGTTGCGCCTGGTGCTGCCGGAGGCGCAGCTTGGCGCTGGGGATCAGGCCGTGGCCGTGGCGGCCATCAACGCCCGCATGGCCGCCTACTTGGCCGACGGCACGCTGGCGGAGCAGCCGCCGGGATTCATGCTGGTGGAGCGGGACGTCGGCCGCGCCGTGCCCCGCCGAGGCCTGGTGGTGGCTCTGGACCTCGCATGCTTCGACTACCGGGAGGGGCAGCGGACCTTGATCCGCAGCACTGAAGGCACGGACCCCAAGCGCCTGCCGGCGCGCATTGCCGTGCGCCAGGACGCCGTCCTGGAAACGCCCCACATCCTGGTGCTGCTCGACGACCCGGAGCGCACCGTCGTCGAGCCCCTCGCGGCGGCGCGGCTGCCGCTGGCCTACGACTTCCCGCTGATGCAGGGCGGCGGCCGGCTGCGGGGCTGGCGGGTGGCCGAGGCGGCGTCGATCGCCAGCGTCGCGAAGGCGCTGCGAGCGCTGCGTCGGGGCGAGCCGCCGCTCTTGTACGCGATGGGGGACGGCAACCATTCCTTCGCCGCGGCGCGGGCGATTTGGGAACGCCTGCAAGCCGGCGGCGCCGGGCCGGACCACCCGGGCCGCTTCGCCTTGGTGGAACTGGTGAACGTCCACGACGACGCCCTGGAATTCGCGCCCATCCACCGGCTCGTCGCCGGCGCCGGGGCCGCCGAGGTGTTCGCGGCGCTGGCGAAGCACGGTTTCGCGCGCCATGCCGGCGTCAGCCCGGACCGTTGGCAGGGCGCCGCCGCCCATTGCATTCCCTACGTCGCTGGCGACGAACGGGGCGTGGTGGTTCTGGATCGCCCGCGGCACACCCTCGCCGTCGCCAGCCTTCAGCACGCCCTCGACGAGTTCGCGGCCACGCGCCCGGCGCTGGCGCTGGACTACATCCACGGCGACGACGCCCTCGCCTCCTTGGCGGCGCCGCCCCGGTGCGTCGGCTTCATGCTGCCGCCGATGGACAAGCACGATCTGTTCCGCACCGTGGTCCGCGACGGGGCCGCGCCGCGCAAGACCTTCTCCCTCGGAGAGGCGCACGAGAAGCGCTACTACTTCGAGTGTCGCCGCATTCGGCCGTGACCCGCGCCGCCGATGAGCCGGCGCCGGGGGACTTCGTCAACCCGGAACTGCCCGTGGGGCTGCTGCCGGCGGCGGAGCAGGTTTCCTGGCAGGCGCTGCCGAGGCGCTATCGGACGCGGCTGCAGGTGGCGCGGGCGATGGGCGTGGCGTTGGCATGCGCACTTGCCGTGGGCCTGCACTGGCTGCCGGACCTGCGCGACGCGCCGTGGCGGGAGTGGTGGATGTCGCTCCTGCTGGCAGCCGCCTTGGCCGCTTGGGCGGCGGCGCTGCTGGCGTGGCCGGCGTGGCTGGTCGCCCGCTGCGGCTACGTGCTGCGGGACAAGGACATCCTCTACAAGTCCGGCGTGTTCTGGCAGTCCGTCAAGGCCGTGCCCTTCAATCGCGTCCAGCACGCCGAAACCGGCAGCACGCCGCTGGATCGGCGCTTCGGCCTTGCCAACCTGACCGTCTACACCGCCGGCGGCAGCGGCGGCGACCTGCGCATCGCCGGCCTCGAACGGGAGACGGCCGAGCGTCTGCGGGTCCACATCGTCGGCCGCCTGGGCGATGCGGAGGCGGCGGCCGAAAGCGGGGAGGACGTGGCGGCCGAAGCTGGCGGAGCGCCGCTCGCACCCCGTGCTTGAACTGGATCGCTGGCAGCGCACCTCGCCGCTGGCGGTGCTGTTCTTCTTCGGACGCGGCATCAAGGCGCTGGCCGGCAACTACGCGCAGCTGGCCGGCACCATCGGCTTCCTGGCGATCCTGGCCAGGCAGTCCCTCTGGGTTGCGTTGCTCGGCGGCGTCGCATTGCTGGCCCTGCTGGCGGTCGCGGCGGTCTTGAGCTTCTGGCGCTTCCGGTTCAAGTTGGAGGCGGATCGGGTGCTCGTTCGCCAAGGCGTCTTCCGGCACCGCGAGCTGACGGTGCAGTTCGGCCGCATCCAGGGCGTCCATCAAGAGCAGTCGGTGCTGTTTCGCCTCCTGGGCCTCTCCACGGTGAGCTTCGATACCGCTGGTTCCGCGCAGCGCGAGGGACATCTGCCGGCGGTGCCGGCGGCCTTCGCCACGGCGCTGCGGGACCGCATCGATACCGCCCGGGGCGGCGCGGCTCGGTTCGCGGGCCAAGGCCCCGCCGACAGACCGCCGCCGCTGCTGCGTCTCGGCAGCGGCGACTTGGTGCGCGTGGGCCTGACCGATCCGAGCGTTCTCACCGGCCTGCTGCTGTTGCCGCTGCTGGCTCAGAACGACGACCTGCGCGAGTGGGCGACGGCCGCCGTGCAGCGCCTCGCCACGGCCGTCGAGGGCCATGTGGCCGCTGCTGCGGCCATCGCCGTCGCCGTGGCGTTGGCGCTGCTGCTCGGCGCCACCGTGGCTTCGGCATTCCTGCGCTTCCACAACTTCGAGCTGCGCCTCGAACGCGCCGCCTTTCGCGCCCGAGGCGGATTGCTCACCCGCAAGGAGACCGTGCTCGAACGGGGCAAGATCCAGCAGTTCGTGTTGCGCCAGAGCCTGCCGCTGCGCGCCTTTCGCCGCTATCGGCTGCGGGCGCTGCCGGCCAGCAGCGGCCAGGCCCGGGACGGCAGCGGCCAGATGCTGCCGGGTGCCGTGCTGACCGTGCCATTGGCGGATGCGGCCGCCGCCGCGCGGCTGCGGGACAAGATGCTCGGCGGCGAATCCGGCGACGGACGGGCGCTCGGCCTGCTGCCGGGGGACCGCTTCGCGCCGGTGTCCGCGCACTGGCTGCGGCCGCCGCTGCTGACGCTCGCCGTGCTGCCGGCGCTGGCCGGGGTGCCCTTCCTGGTGCTCGCCTTCGGCCCGCCGGGGTTGTTCGGGCTGGCCTGGCCGCCGGCCGTCGCCGCGCTGGCGTGGCTCGCCTGGCGGCGGCGCGGCTACGCCTACAACGCCGAGGCGCTGGCGGTGCGCTCCGGCATCCTTGGCTGCAAGATCGAAACCTGCCTGTTCCGCAAAGCGCAGGCGGTGGCGGTGCGCCGCTCGCCGCTGCAACGCCGCAAGGGGCTGGCGACGCTGGAGATACAGCTTGCGTCGGGCGCCGTCGCCGTGCCGTTCATCCCGCACCGGAGCGCCTGCGCGCTGCGGGACATGCTGCTCTACAAGGCGGAGGCGAGCAGCCGGCCCTGGCACTGACCAAACGGGTGTTGCTGCGCCCTTGGCTTGGCGTCTCCCGCACGGTTCTCTCACGCATGGGCACGGTTGGGCGAAGCAAGGCTGGTATGCTTTGCCGGCTACGCAGCAGCGAGAGGTGCCCGCCCTTGAGCGATGTTCCCGCGGCCGCCGCTGCCGCCCTGCCCTGGCGCGACTATCTGGAGCTCACCAAGCCCCGCGTGGTGCTTCTGATGCTGCTGTGCGCCGTGGTTGGGATGTTCCTGGCGACGCCTGCCCTGCCGCCCGCCGGCGTTGCCCTTGCGGCGCTGCTTGGCATCGCCCTGGTGGCGGGCTCCGCAGCGGCCGTGAACCACATCGCGGACGCGCGCATAGACGCCCGCATGGCCCGCACCCGCAATCGCCCGGTTGCCGAGGGCCGCGTGAAGCCGCTCCCCGGCGCTGTCTTCGCCGCGGTGCTCGGGGTCGCCGGCATGGCCGTGCTGCTGGCCTGGGTGAACCCCTTGACGGCCTGGCTGAACCTGGCGTCCTGGGTGGGCTACGGGTTGATCTACACGCTCTATCTGAAGCGGGCGACGCCGCAGAACATCGTCATCGGCGGGCTGTTCGGCGCCGCGCCGCCGCTGTTCGGCTGGACGGCGGTGGCCGGCGAGGTGGGCCTCGGCGGCTTGGCGCTGGTGCTCATCATCTTCCTGTGGACCCCGCCGCACTTCTGGGCGCTGGCTCTGGACCGCCGCGACGAGTACGAGCGCGCGGACCTGCCGATGCTGCCCGTCACCCACGGCGACGCCTACACTCGGCGGCAGATTCTCTACTACACGCTGGCGCTGGTGCTGGCGAGCGCGGCGCCGTACGCGATTGGCATGAGCGGCCCGGCGTACGCGCTGGCGGCGCTGCTGCTCGGGGCCGTGTTCCTGGGCCATGCCGTCGCCCTGCTGCGCGGCAAGGCCGGCGCGGCGCTGGCGACGTTCCGCTACTCCATCGTCTACCTGATGGCGCTGTTTCTGGCCTTGCTGGTGGATCACCACCTGCCCCCCGAAGCAGCTGGCTGAGGCGCTTGGACACGCGACAAGGAGCGAACGCAATGGCGGACGCAACGGAAGCCCCGATCGGCCATCAGACCGCGCTGCTTGCGGCCATGGCGGACGGCATCGGCGACCTCTGCTTCGCCGCCGAGGACTGGGTGGACGCGGCGGCGCAGGCGCTGACCGCGGCCGCGGCGCGCCACTCGGCGGCCCTCGCCGGGCTCGGCAGGTTCACCTTCTGCGAAGTGGCGCACAACGCGCCGGCCTGGCGCCATGCCGGGGCGAAGCTCGCCTGGCATGCCCGCTTCGACAACGCTTCGGTGCAGGTGGCCGGCGGCGAGCTGCCCGATGCCGAGTGCGACCTCAAGATCGAAGGCGATCACGGGATCATGAGCAACCTCGCCCGGTTGCGGCATCAGGGCAGGAATCCAGCGGTGGTGGCGGCGGCGCAGGCCCGGCTGACGCGGCTCTCGCGTTGGCGAACGCGAGGCGCCCTGCCGGCGCAGACCGCCCTTCGCATCGTGCTGGCGACGCTGCACGACGACATGGCGGCTCGAACGCTGCCGCGGTTCGTGTTCATGACGCCGGAATGGGTGAGCAGCGCCCGCTACATCCTTACCGAACGGGCGGCTTCGGAGAAGTACGCGGATGCCGTTCGAGACGTCTCGTACACGTTCGCCGAGGAGTTCGTCGAGACGCCGCGCTACGCCTTCCCGGACGGCACCCACGGCGGCTTCTGGGTGGCGGCGGAGCACAGCCGCGTCATCGTAGGCGCCGGGCCGCTGCCGGCGGACCGCCAGCCTGCCGACAGCCTCACCCGGGGGCCGTACGGCCGGGTGATTCCCGTGGGCCGCACCGTCGAGGCGGCGCTCACCGATGCCGAGCGAACGGCCAAGGATCGCTACTCGAAGCTGGCGTTCAGTCCGCCAGCAGGCAGCAAGGCGCTGCCGGTGACGCAGAGTTCGCCGTCCGGCAAGGGGCGCATGCCGAAGTCGCTGATGCGGGTGTTCGCCGTGCTCCACGACGAGCTCTCGAAGCGCACCTCCGGCGAGCTGCCGGTGGACTACGAACCGGGCGAAACCGCCGCTTGGGCACAGCCGCAGTCCTTCGACCGACAGCCGGGCTACGACCCGTCCTGGCTGCGCTACGACGAGTTCGACATCTACGGCCAGCCCCGCTAGAGCCCTGCGGTTCCGAGGCGCGGCCTCGCTAGCGCTGGGCCAGGTTGGTGACGAGGTTGTAGGCGAACCAGCCGTCGCCGGTGCGAAAGGACTGCGGCTTGGCCGTCTGGGCATCCCGCATCACGCCGATGCCGTCGTTGTAGGCGTCGAAGGACACGATCCGATCGTAGCGAATGCGGAAGCGCTTGCGCTGGCCGTGGAAGTAGAGGTGCTTGCTGGTGATGCCGAGCAGGCCCGTATCCACATGCACGGTCTCCTCCCACTCGTGGAACTGGCTGCGGAACATGCCCGGGCGGTAGTACAGCCCTTTGGCGACGCGAATGCTGAGGCCGTGGGAGGTGCCGCGCCGCTCCCGGCGAACGACCACTTCGTGGTAGTCGACGTCGTCCATCAGCCAAACCAGCTGTTCGGACTTCATTAGATTGAAGGGCACTGGGCCGTCGAGGGACTGGCGCTGAGGCACCAGTCCCTCGGCCGCTTCCCGAATGACCGCGACCTTCACCATGTTGGTGTGGGCGCCGTTGTCGTTGACGTCCTCGGCGGAAAGGTCGAAGTGCCGCAGGTAGCGCACCAGCGCGGCCTCTTCGTCCAGCGTCAGCACGCCGTCCTCCAGCACCCCGTCCACGGCGGCTTCCCAGGCCTCGCCGAGCAGCCGGTCGCGCTGAACGGGAGACAGGCTGGCGTCGTCCAAGGCGGCGGTCAGCTCGCCCAGACGGGTCTCGCCGTCGTCTACGGCAAGGGCGGCGTCGCGAGCGTTGCGTTTCAGCCTGTCCCGGACGGCCTTCTCCAGCCGGTCGCCCGCGGCGCTTGCGCCGAGGGCCAGCCGATCCCGGTAGTCGCGCAGGCGGTCCTCCTCCGCCCGGGTGAGCACGCCGTCCGCTAGGCTCTCCTTGACCGCCAGCTCCCAGCCCCGCTCGATGGCACCAGTGACGTGATCCTCGCCGGCGAAGGAGCGCTCGGCCACCGCCGCCAGCTGGGTACGCAGAGCGTCGGCGCTGAACCCGCCAGCGGACGCCGCCTGCCGGGCCAGCCGCTCCAGTTCCGCTACGCCCCTGACGTGGACCTCGTGGCAGTCCTTGTGCCTCCGCCGCAGAAAGCCGGCCCGCTGGCCGCAGTAGGCGCAGTCTCCCATCCGTGGTGCCTCCGTGTAGCTCCGCTCCGAGAACCGATTCTGGCAGGGCGAGTAGCTGCGGCAACGTGCGTCCGGAAGAGGGGCGGCGTCCAGGCGTGCGTCTTTGAGGCCCTACCGTTGTCTCGCCTCGGGTGGCCTCGCTGCGTCCATGGCCGAAGGGAATACCAGCGCCGCTGGCGTTGTCAACGATGGCGCTGTAGCGTCCTTGCGCCGCCAACCTAGGAAGCGCCAATGAAGCCTCGTTGCGTACTCAACCCGCAGGCACAATGGCGGATGCTTGGCCGGCCGTTCCAGGGCCGGACTCGCTGCGTAACGCACGGCTCAGGCAGCCGGGGCAGTGGCAGTCGTCGCGAGGATCCTTGCGATGCACCAAGCCATGCAATACGCCCCCCTCGCGATCGAAGCGCCGTACAATCAGGTCAAAGTAACGCGTGTCGCCATGCTCGTAGCGTCGCCACACGGCCTAGGCGAGCAGGTCTGCGATCTGAATTAAACGGACCGCGGTCGAGTCCGCAAACAGTGGCACTTCCGCCATGTTGCGCAGGTTGCCCCATCTTGTTCCTCCCTCCCTGAACTGCTGGGCGAGGCTTTGCAGCGCTTGTTCGTAGTGAGACTCGTCCATGACGAGCAAGCCCCGCTGTTGGTCACCGTCGCGCCAGAGGCGAGATAGGAAGAGGTTGAATCTGCTGCACACTTCCTCGAACGCATACTCGACCGGGTCTCCGTCGAGAGCCCGTTTGTCTACCACTACAGCGAACGCACGCACGCTGTTGTGGGCATCGTTCAGCATCTTCAAGCCAGATTCGATGATCTGCAGCCGCTCTCTTCTGACGATGCCTTTCCACGGGGCCCCTGCTGCCGTTCGCCATGACGCTCGCATGCAACTCGACGCGTTGGGCGTCCCCTAGGTTCAGCGATGCGACGAAAGAGTCGGCCTTGGAGATGAGGTGGTAGATCTGGCGTTCGAACACCGCGATCCCCGCAAGAACGAAGTGGCGCTCGGTCGGGTTCTTTACGGAACCGGACCCATCCAGGTAGAGCAGGTACATTTGAAGGGACTCAAGCCAATACCGCAGCTAGGTGGGGCACCTGGCCCCAGCGGACCGTGTAGCCACAGCCCTCCTAACCGCGTAGGACCGATGTTGGTCGCTGCTCGGCGCGTTTGTCAAGCACGTTTGCGGACCCCACGTACCCAACGGGCTTCGCGCCGCGGGCCACGCCAAGGCACCACACCGGCCCTACCCGCAGGGCGCCTCGGCCCGGTGCCGTTCGAGAGCGGCGGCGACGGCGCTCAGGACGGCGCCGGAGGTTACCGTCGCGCCTGTCACCGCATCCACGTCGCCGTCCTCGAATCCGGAGAGCCATGCCGAGCCGGCGGCCAGCACGTCGGCGAAGCCGGGAGTTTCCGCATGCTCCAGCACCCGTACCCCGGCGACGGCGCCGTCCGCCTCGACGGCCACGGCGAGGCGCAACGGGCCGCCGTAGCCGCGGCCCGTGCTGCGCAGAATCGCGAGCCCGCGGTCGCACAGCAGAAGGTCGCCGGCGGTGGCGGCTACCGGAAAGCCCGCCAGCTCCCGCAGCGCTCGGGCTTCGGCCGCTTCCCGGTTGCGGCGGATGTCGTCGGCGGTGAAGCCGGCGAACCACGCCAAGGTTGCGCCGGAGAGGGCGGCCAGCGCACCGAGCACCAGAACCTTGCGCAGGGCGTTCCACATGGCTGCCCGTTCGCCGAACCGCCGCCCTCCTGGGCAGCGTCCGCGGACGGCGTACGGCTAGTCCACGCGGGCCTTGGCGCTGCCCTTGAGCACTTCCACGCCCTTCTGGTTCACGGTGGAGATGTCCAGTTCGACGATGCCGTCCGCCACCGCGGTGACGGTGGCGGTGGCGTCCAGGGTGTCGCCCGGGAACACCTGGCTGGTGAAGCGCACGCCGTACTCGGTGAGGCGGCCGTCGCCAACGTAGTTGGTGAGCATCTTGCCGGTCATGCCCATGGTCAGCATGCCGTGGGCGAAGACGGTGGGGTAGCCGGCCACCTTGGTGGTGAACACTTCGTCCGTATGCACCGGGTTGTAGTCGCCGGAGGCGCCGGCGTACATCACGATCTGGGTGCGCTTGAGGTCTTCCACCAGGCGTTCGGTGTAGCTGCCGCCCACCTGCAGTTCGCTTGCCTTGAGTGCCACTTGAATCTCCTCTCTCTTGTTCGCTTGGTTGGCTGGTTCGGCGCTGGCCTGGGGCGGCTACTTCTGGTCCACCGGGCGCTCGGTGCGAACGCCGACGCCGATGGCGGTGATCACCAGCTCGCCGTTCTGATCCCGGTATTCGGTGATGGATTCGCTGAACACCAGCTTGCCGGAGCGCCGGCCCTGCTTTTCCCACGTCTTGCCCGGCTTGCCGGTGGCGGAGAGCACGTCCCCCGGCTTCAAGTGCCGGTGGTAGATGAAGCGCTGCTCGGCGTGCAGGCCGCCTCCGCCGCCGCCACCTCCTCCGCCGCCACCGCCGCCGGCCTTGGGCTTGGTGCCGCTCGGCTGGCCGCCGGAGCCGAACCAGCCGTCGCCGTCGATCTTGGGGCGCAGGCCGTAGCTCGGATCGAACTGGGCGCTGGCCTGGGCGAAGGTGGGGGGCGCGATGATGGTGCCGGGCTCCGTGGCCTTGGCGCGCGCTTCGTCGTAGTAGATGGGATTGTCGTCGCCCACGGCGCGGGCGAACATCATGATGTGGCTTGCTTCCACAGCGAACTTCTCCACGGCCACTGCGCCATCCTCCTCAAGGTTGCGTACGTCGGCGACGTAACTTAGCAGAATCGGGGCACCAGGGCCGGAGGCGGCGGCGTTGGCCGCGCTGCGGTTGGCGGTGGTGGAGTTGGTGGCGGGTCAGGTGCGGGAGCTGGCGACGATTCGAGCCGGCCGCGTGAGACGCTGGCGGCCACTTACCTAAGAACCTAAGGTATGTCGCCCCGCCTGACCGGCCTGACCGGGGCCGCAGGCGGCTACCGCCCCTTGAACTGGGGCCGGCGCTTCTCCAGGAACGCCGCGATGCCTTCCTGCTTGTCTTCCGTCTGCACCAAGGCCCCCTGGGCGTACTTCTCGAGCATCAGCGCCCCGGCCATGCTCGCTTCCATGCCGAAGTGGACCATCGCCTTCATGGTGCGGGGCACGAACGGCGCGAAGGCGGCCAGGTGATCGGCCATGCGCCGGGCTTCGGCCAGCAGTTCGTCCTTGGCCACCAGCCGCGTCACCAAACCGATGGCCAGCGCCCGTTCGGCGTCGATGGGTTCGCCCATCAGCATCATCTCCATCGCCCAGCCGCGGCCGACGATGCGCGGCAGCCGCGCCGTGGCGCCGCCGCCCGGAATGATGCCGAGCCTGCCCTCCGGCGTCGCAAAGCGCGAAGCGGGGGTGGCGATGCGCAGATCGCAGCCGAGGGCCACTTCCAGGCCGCCGCCCATGCAGATGCCGTCGATGGCGGCGATGGTGGGCTTCGGCGTCCGCTCTAGCTGCTCCGCCAGGCCCTGCACGATGGGTTCGAGGGCCTTGCGGAAGTCCCGGTCGACCACTTCGGAGAGGTCCGAACCGGAAGCGAACGCCCGCCCGCCGGCGCCGGTGATCACCAGCGCCTTCACCGCGTCGTCGTCGGCCGCGGCGGCCACCGCCGAGCGCAGTTCCGCCAACGTGGCCAGCGAGATGGCGTTGTGCTTCTCCGGCCGGTCGATGGTGACGAGGGCCATGGGGCCCTCCACGTCGTAGCGGATCTCGCGGTAGGTCATGGCGGAGCCTTGGAACGCGGCGTCTACGTCCGCGGGGATGCGGGATCTGCCTGCGCCGGGCGCCCCTCCCGAGCCAGCCGCGCCCGGTCCAGCCGCAACAGGATGCGCTCCTTGTCGGGGTCCCTGGGCCGCCGTCCGGCAACGCGCCCCGGCGGTTCGCTGGCGAGAATCTTCGCCCAGCGCTCGCGCTTGCGCCGCAGCAGCTCGCGCTGGAAGTCGTCGTAGTTCACGCTTGCGCCGCCTCCTCGCGCAGTTGCGCCGCGGCCCGGGCTTCGGCGGGGTCCCTGGCGGCGCGTTCGAGAACGTAGCGCCAGTCTATGCGGTCGCTGTAGAGCAACGCCAGCCGCCGCGCCCAGCGCCCGTCTTCGTCGCTGCGCCAATGCACCCACGCCCGCAGGCGGTCGATCAGGAGGTCTTCGATGCCGATCACGACGACGTGCAGGCCGTCCACTTCGGTTTCGGTCCTCGGCGCGTCTTCGCCCGGCAGCCCGGCCGGCGCCGGCGCCTCGAACAGCAGATCGAGTTCGGCCTGGTGCCAGTAGCGGCCTTCGCGCTGGAATCCCAGTTCCGCGAACGCTTGCGCCCACTTCGCTGGCGGACGGCAGGGCCAGATCCATGTCCGTCGTCGCGTAGCCTCCCGCGGTGTAGAACTCGAGTGCGCCGCCGCCAACCAGCACCGGCACGATGTCGTGCTCGGCCAGCTGCCTGGTGAGCAGCCCCAGGGCCAGCAGACGCCGCCGACGCTGGTCCGGCTCGGCTCGCAGCAGGCGGAGCGCATCGGCGGCTTGGTTCCGGTTCACGGCTTCATCATACTGGCGGGCGGTTCGAAGAACGAAGCGCGCCATGCCCTGTGCGCCACAGAGCCTCCGGCTGGCGACCGCGCTGTGGCGCACGCGCCGCTACCTGCTGCCCCAGTGGCGGCACTTCGTCGCCTTCGCGCTGCTCTCCGCGTTGGCCATGCTGCTGCAAATCGGCACGCCGCTGCTCGGCATCGACCTGCTCACCAACGGCGTGTTCCTGGCGGAGCCGCTCACGGGCCTGCAAGCGCGGCTGCTGGCGTTGGACGCCGAACGCTACGTGGAGGTGGAGCGTCTCGCCGAAGAGGCCCGCCTGGCGCTCCGCAACGCGGTCCTGGTCTTGATGTGTACGCTGTTCGCGGCCGGCTTCCTGCTCGGCAGCGCCCTCTCCTACTACCTCACGTGGATCCTGCAGCGCGTGAACCAGCACCTGCGGCTGGCGATGATGGACGCCGCGGCGCATCTCTCCCTGCGCGAGCACCAGCAGCGCAAGGTGGGCGATGCCATCTACCGCGTCTACCAGGACAGCGCGATGGTCACCGCGGTGGTGCAGAACGCGCTGATCGAGCCGGCGGTGGCGCTCGGCAATCTGGTCGTCGCGCTGGTTGCCGTCGCCCTGTTCGACCCCTATCTCGGCCTGCTGTTCCTGCTCGCGGCGTTGCCGTCGCTGGTGGCCGCGAAAGTGCTGACGCCCCGGCTGCGGCGGCAGAGCGCCGCCGCCCGCGCCGCCAACAGCGACCTCACCTCGCACATCCAGGAGAGCACGGCCGCGGCCCGGCTGCTGCAGGCGAACGGCGCCGAGGCGGCGGCCTTCGGCGTCTTTCGCAGCCGCTCCCGGACCGCTCTGGACCGCGCCTACGAACTGCGGCGCAGCGTCGCCGTCCTGAGCCTGCTGGTGTTCCTGTGTACGGCGACGGCGGCCATCGGCGCGGACTACCTGATGGTGGCCTGGGTGTGGCAGGAAGCGCCCACCTTCGGCTTCGGCTTCGTGGCGCTGGTGGGCTTCGCGGTGTGGAATCTCGGCGCCTTCCAGGCGGCGCGGGAACGCAGCGTCTCGCTCAGCGCGGCCGCGGTGTCGCTGGCCGCGATGTGGGGCCTGCTGCAGGACATGGGCATGGGCCTGGGCCGGGCCTTCATGCTGCTGGACATCGAGCCGGAGGTGGCGGATCCGCCGCAGCCCGAACCGATGCCGACGGTGCGCCGAGGGGTCGCCTTCGACAACGTGCGATTCTCCTACGGGGACCCGGAAGCCGGCGGAGACGACGCCGAGCGGGAGGTGCTGCGCGGCGTGAGCTTCCACGCGGCGCCCGGCACCACCACCGCCATCGTCGGCGCTTCCGGGGCCGGCAAGTCGACGCTGATGCGCCTGCTGCTGCGGCTGTACGACGTCGATGGCGGCGCGATCCGCATCGACGGCGTGGATGTCCGCCGGTTGCGTCTTGCGGACCTCCGCGCCGCCATCGCGGTGGTGCTGCAGGAGAACGTGCTGTTCCCCGCGAGCATCGCGGACAACATCCGCTACGCGGCGCCGAACGCCTCCGACGAGCAATTGGCGGAAGCCGCCCGGGCCGCCTGCGCGGAGGAGTTCATCGCGGCGGCGCCGCACGGCTTCGACACCGTTCTCGGCGAGCGCGGTGCCAAGCTCTCCACCGGCGAGCGGCAACGCATCTCCATGGCCCGGGCGATCATCAAGGACACTCCCATCCTGATCCTCGACGAACCCACCGCGCCGCTGGACGTCGCCACCGAACAGCGCGTGGTGGAGAGGCTGGCGGCGCACGGGCGGGACAAGGTGATGTTCTTCGTCACCCACCGCCTGGCCACCATCCGCCGCGCCGATCGGATTCTGTTCCTGGAAGACGGCGAGGTTGCCGAGCAGGGCGACCACGCGACCCTGATGGCGCTGCCGAACGGCCGCTTCCGCCGCTTCGCCAGCGCCGAGTTCGAGGCCGCGTGATGGCCGCCGCGGCCCCGGAGGCGGCGCCGAGCGCGGCCCGCTACGACGATCGAATCGACGTCGATCCCGTCCTCGGCGCCGGCGACGTGCTGCGCATCCTGCGGCGGTCGCTGGCCTACGTCTGGCCTCACCGGCGGCTGTTCGGGCTCAAGTTCCTGCTGATGCTGGGCGGCTTCGCGCCGGCCCTGGTGGCGCCCTGGCCGCTCAAGATCCTGATCGACCACGTTGTCATCGAGCGCCCTTTGGCGGAAACGGACGTGCGCTTCCCGCCGTTCATGGTGCCGTTCTTCGACGCCATCGCTGGCCTCGACACCAGCGACGTGCTGCTGGCGACGCTGGGCCTGCTCGTGGCGCTGGTAGCGGTGTTCGGCGCCGGCGTCGGCGAGACGCGGGGCAACTTCGCGTTCCTCGCCCAAGGCCAGGACACCGCCACCCAGTCCGAGAACATGGTGAGCGCTGGCTGGTCCATCGCCGGCGGCCTCTGGGGCCTTGCGGACCTGCTGTGCAACATCCGCCTGGTGCAGCGGGTGACCGACGGCCTGCGCACAGAGCTGTTCGGGCGGCTGGTGCGGCTGCCTATGCCGGTGCTGGACGACCAGCGCATCGGCGACGGCGTCTACCGCACCATGTACGACGCGCCGGCGATCCAGGGCATCTGCTTCGACATCACGCTGATGCCGGCGGTGTCGCTGCTGGGCGCGGTGGTAGCGGTGGTGATGATGCACTACAGCTACGGCGACGTGATCCCGGAGCTGGTCTGGCTGGCGGCGGCCACCATGCCGGCGGCGTTCCTGTTCACCGCGCCGCTGGCCGGCTGGGCGCGTTCCGCCAGCCAGGCGAGCCGCGCCGCCGGCGCCGCCACCACCAACCGCGTGGAAGAGGGCGTGGCCAACATCGCCGCGGTGCAGAGCCACGGCGCCGAGGCCCGCTCCCGGCGCGGCTTCGCCCGGGCGAGCGCCGAGTCCTTCCGCCGCTTTCGCCACATCGTGGTGGTGAACATCGGCATCGACGCGGCATCGGGGCTGGCGATGCTGGCGCTCGGCATCTGGGCCTTCCTGCTGGTGACCGATCGGGTGGTGGCGGGGGAGCTGCTGCCGGGCAGCTTCCTGGTGGTGCTGACGCAGTTCGGCGCCGTGGCCGGGGCGGCGATCACCGTCGGGCGGCTGTGGGTGGATTTCCAAGGCAACGCCGCCGGGGTGCGGCGGGTGTTCTTCTTCCTCGATCTGCACCGGAAAACGGCGGTCCCCGGCGGCGCGGCTGCGGACGCCAAGCAGCGGCAAGGAAGCCGCGCCGCCATCGCAGGGAACGGACTCCGTGCCGCAACGCCCGCCCCCATCGCGGAGATCGCCTTCGAGGGCGTGGGCTTCGCCTACGCCGACGGGCGCCCGACGCTCGCTGACGTGTCGTTTCGCGCCAGGGCCGGGCAGCTGGTGGCCATCGTCGGCCCCACCGGCGCCGGCAAGACGACGCTCGCCTACATGGTTCCGCGCTTCCTGGACCCCACCGCCGGGCGGCTGCTGATCGACGGCGTCGATGCCCGAACGCTGCCCAGGGACGAACTGCGGGCGCGGGTGACCTACATCTTCCAGGAGCACATGTTCTTCGGCGCTTCCATCGCAGACAATCTGCGCCTTGGCCGGCCTGCCGCCAGCGACGACGAGCTGCGGCAGGCGGCCCGCGCCGCGGGCGCCCACGACTTCCTGCAAGCGCTGCCCGCCGGCTACCAGACGGTGCTCGGCCGCGACGGCGACACCCTCTCGGTAGGGCAGAAGCAACGCCTCAGCATCGCTCGGGGCCTGCTGCGGGAGACCCCGGTGCTGATCCTCGACGAGCCCACCGCGGCGCTGGACCCGGAGTCCGAACGCGCCGTGGTGGCGACGCTGGCCGCCCGCAAGCACCGCCGTCTGGTGTTCGTGATCGCCCACCGCCTGACCACCATCGCCAGCGCGGACTGGGTGCTGTTCCTGGAGCAGGGGCGCATCGCCGAGCAGGGGCCCCCGGAGGAACTCCGCCGCCGGGACGGGCCGTTCCGGCGCTTCGCGACGCTGCAGGAAGGGTGACGGGAGGCGGTCGCGGCGCGGAGGGCATCGCACATACGATCAAGAGAACGGCCTGCTCAAGCACCGCGGCTTATAATCGCGGGCAGCACTGTTCGCGGCAGAGACGCCAAGCACCACGGAGGAGACTTGAGAATGCTGGAGAAAACGGCCCTGGGCGGCGTCGGCACCGTGCTGGCGCTTGCCAGCGGGGCAGCCCTCGGCGAGCAGGCGGCCGAGACGGACACCGCGGCGCTTGAAGAGATCGTCGTCACGGCGCAGCGCCGCGAGCAGAACGTGCTGGACGTGCCGCTGGCCGTCAGCGCGTTCAACGACGCCGCCATCGAGGCGCTCGGCATCTCGTCGTTTCGGGATCTGGAAGTGCTCATCCCCTCCACCACCTTCGGTTTCGACAATCCGGTGACCATTCGCGGCGTCGGCCAGCAGGCGTGGCGGGACTCGTCCGCCGAGGTGGGCGTGGCCACCTACCAGAACGGCTTGTTCTACAACGAAAACTACGGGCTCCTGGAATCCAGCATGTTCGATCTGGAACGGGTGGAGGTGCTGCGCGGGCCCCAAGGCACGCTGTACGGCCGCAACGCGATGGGCGGGGCGCTCAATCTCATCAACAAGAAGCCGGAGCGGCGCTTCGGCGGCGAACTGCTCGCGGAGCTCACCACCTTCAATGGCCGACGTCTGAACGCCGCGGTGACCGGGCCGATCAACGACGCGCTGAGCTTCCGCCTGACCCTTGGCTACACCCAGCGCGACGGCACTGCCGAGAACGTCGGCAGCGCCCCGGATGCCGGACGGCTGGACAACGTCTTCGTTTCGCCGCAGCTGCGGCTGCAAACGGAGCGCGTGGACCTGAACGTGCGCTACGCCCGCTACGATGCGGACGAAGGCCACATCGATCAGATCTTCTTTTCCCAGCCGGACACCACCATGCCCGTCTTCGTGGGCCGCGCCGGCGGCGAAGGCGCCCCGAACACCCACTACCGCTACGCCACGCCGGCGCCTTCAGCGACCCTGTTCGGCCCGGCGCGCTACACGGAGAGCGTCGGCGAAATCAAGCGCAAGGCCGTGGACCACAACCGCCGCAACGACCGCACCATTGAACGCGACGTGCTGAACGTGCATGCCGTGGTGCGCCTGAGCGACGCTTGGACACTGCGCTACATCGGCGGCGCTTCGGATTCCAACACCTTCTACTGGCAGGATTCGGACTTCACCAGCCGCGTTGCCAGCGCCGACGATCCGTTCGTCTCCGCGGACGCTGGCGTGTTCTTCCGGGACGGCCAGGCCCACCTTGCCTTTCCCAAGGAGATCCGCTCCCACGAGCTGCATCTCTACGGCGAGGTCGGAAACGCCACGGCGTTGTTCGGCCTGTACCAGTTCAACGAAGTCAGTCCGTTTCGGCTGCGAACCTGGGAGTTCGCCAACCCGTTCCTGGTGCTGTTCGTGCGCGGCTGCGACGGCACGGCACCCATCTCCCGGGAGTGCGCCCGCAACTTCGTCTGGAACATCGACGCCGAGGTGGACTCCGTGGCCGCGTTCGCCAACGTGGACGTGGACTTGAACCCGCGTTGGGCCGTCTCCGCCGGCGTACGCTACAGCGAAGACGACAAGAGCCAGTCCCGCAACGAGTTCACCATCGGCACGTTCGGCGACTTCTCCTTCTCCGAGGAAGCGGCCGCACGCACCTACAGCGGCTGGATGGGACATCTGACCGCCGAATTCCGGCCCCAGGACGGGCACCTGCTGCACGTTCGCTACGCCCGGGCGTTCCGCGCCGGGGGCTTCAACAGCTTCACCTTCGGCGAGACGGAACGCACCTACGGCGGCGAGACCATGGACGCCTACGAAGCCGGCTACAAGGGCGCCACGGCGGACGGCCGCCTGCAGCTTTCGGTGAACGGCTACCTCTACGACTACGGCGACTACCAGCAGGCGCTCTCCTACCGCGAGATCATCGACGGCACTGCGGTGGACGTGTCGGACTGGAAGAACATCGACGGCTCGCGGCTCCTGGGCCTGGAGGTGGAAGGCCAGTGGGTGCTGTCGCCGCGAGTGCGGCTGATCGGCATGGCGGCGTTCACGGATTCCTCCCTCGGCAGCCTGCTCGCCTTCAACGCCACCAACCCCGATCAGCAATGGGTGCTGAACGAAGCAGGCGGGGACTCGCCGGCGAATCCCGTGAACCTGAAAGGCAATCCCTTTCCGACGCTGCCGAAGGTGCAGTTCTCCGCCAGCCTGGTGGCAACGCGGGGCCCGTTCGAGCTGGTGACGACGGCGAGCTGGATCGGCGACCGGGCAGGTTCCATCTGGAACATCCCCTTGGACGAGATGCCCGCCTACGGCCGCTGGGACGCGCGCCTGGGCTGGCAGTCCCAGGACTCTCGCCTGCGGGTGACCGGTTTCGTGGACAACATCCTGGACCGCTACGGCGTCACCGAGAACGAGGCCCGAGGCTGGGACGAGGACTTCATCCGCGAAGGACAGCTCACGGACGGGCGCATCGCCGGCCTCGAGGTGCGGTTCGGATTCTGATGCCGGCCGCGCCGTCCGCCAGGGCGTCGGCGCTGCCGGGGCGCCCCCCGTCCGTCGTCCACACGAGCGCCGCCGCGCCGCTGGCCGACGAGCAAGTCCGGCGCTACGTGGCCGATGGCTTCGTGGTGCTCGATTCCGGCCTTGACGCCGGCTTCCACGCCGCAGTGGCGGACGAGCTGCGCTACTGCATGAAGCACGAGCGACCGCTGCCCGGCGACAACCTGCTGCCGCGCATACCCGCGCTCGGGGAGCTCCTGGCGGCGCCGCCGGTGCATGGCGCGGTGGCCAGCGTGCTCGGCCCGGCCTTCGCTTGGGCGCCGCACCGCTTCCCCCACAACAGCGAGCCGCTGGCGGACCCGCCGGCGCGCTTCGACCCTTTCGAGAACGGCGCGCGCATGGGCGAAGGTTCCCTCGCCGCCTCCGGCTGGCACCAGGACGGGCACTCCCGGGCCGGGCGGGTCCGCTGGCACACGTTCCGGGCCGCCAACCTGTTCTACTTCCCCCACGAGACGCCGCTGGCGATGGGGCCGACGCGCCTCCTGGCCGGCACCCACCTGTACGCCAACCTGCACGGCATCAAGCGGGAGCAGGTGTTCATGGAGGCGATGCCGGCTGGCACGGTGGTGCTGGCGGACTTCGACGTCGCCCACGCCGGGGCGCCCAACCGCACCGCCGACAGCCGCTACATGCTGAAGTTCGTGGCCCTGCGGCAGCAGAACCCCACGGCGCCGAGCTGGGACAGCCAAGCCAGTGGGTGGCGCCCGCCGGACCGCCTGCGTACGCCGCACGACGTGCCGCTGGCGTGGCGCTCTCTGTGGAACTGGCTGCGCGGCGCGCCCCGGGGCGAAGGCATCCTGGCACGGGCCGCAGGCGGCGATGCGCCGCAGCTCGCCAAGGCGCTGCGAACAGCGGATCAGCAGCAGCGTCTGGCGGCGCTATACGGTCTTGCGGCCCTCGGCGAACCGGCCGTCGACGCGCTGGTTGCCATGCTGCTCGACGCCGCTGGCAAGGGCCGCCACGTTTCGCCGCCGCCGACCGACCCGGCGTTCTACGGCATGGCGAAGGATCCCCGGGAGCGGCGTTTCACCAATCGCCAGTGCGTGCCGGAAGACGCGGCCGTGGCCCTCGGCGCCATCGGCGAACCGGCGGCGCCGAGGCTGCTGGAGCTCCTCCGCCACGAAGACGCCTGGGTGCGCATCAACGCCGCCTACGCGCTGGGCGAAACGGGCGCCCCGGCCGCTGATCTGGCGGACGCCATTGGGGAACTCCTGGACGACTCGGCGGATTCCGTGGTGCGCGCCGCCCTGGACGCGCTTTGCGCCCTGCCGACCTTCGGCGCCGGGACGGTGGCGCGGATCCATCGCCTGCTGACGACCGACGTGGCTGCCTGGCAGACGCCGGCGATGGGCGAGCACTGGCACGTGCAGGATCAAGTGCGCTACGCGGCCTGCTGGGCGCTGGTGGCCCGGGCCTCGGGCGAGGACGCGCCGACGGGCTTGGAGGCGGCCCTGCGGGCCGCCCTGGACGACCACACCGGCTACGTGCCGGCCACCGCCTGCGAAGGGCTGCTGCGGCTTGGCACTCCGACGGCCCTGGCCGCCGCCGTGCGCCACTTGCAGAACCGCCGCTGGGATACGCTGCACCACCGCTTCGCCCGCGCCAAGGCTGCGAATTAGTGCTTCGGGCGGCTCGTGTGCGGAGACACCCACGATGACGAACCGTAGCGCCCGCCGCAAGGCTGCTCCGCGAAAAAACGGTCTCGCCCTCCGCCATGCTCGTGCCCTCCGGCAGCGCCACGCTCCATGTGCGGATGATCCGGCGTCCGATCGCCGTTGGCGTTCCCTTCTCGAACTCGGCTCAGCCGAACAGCCAGCCGTGCAGCAGCCGGCCGGGCGCTAGGGCGAAGGCGCCGGCGATGAGAATGCCGCCGAGGTAGAGGCCCAGCATGGTGCCCCGGTGGGTGCGGACATTCCCCACGCGAATGGCCACCACCGCCACCGGGATGGAGACAAGCGCCAGTACGCTGAACAGGTGGATGATGCCGAAGTGGTTCAGCACCGTGGGGCCCACCAGCGCCTGGCATCGCCAGGGTGACCGCCCCGGTAGCCAGCATGAGCGTCGCGTAGACGCGGCCAAGGAGCTTGTGATGCGGCGTGCCTTTGCGGCGCAGGAGCAGCCAGCCGCCAATGAGCAGGCAAGGCACCACGGTGGCGAGGTGGATGTGGTCAGGGCGAGGCAGTTCACCGTCGCCTCCCCGGCAGCATTGGCGAAGCGGTGCGTCGGCGCTACCGGCCGGCGAAGTTGCCGAGGCGCCGTTCCGCCACCGCCCGCACCCCCTCGGCGTGGTCTTCGGTGCGGCTCAGCCGCGCCTGTTCGCGGTTCTCGTGGTCCGTGGCCGCCTGCACCGCGTCCGCGAGGCCCTGGCGCATCGTGGCCCGCACCGAGAGCAGCGCCAGCGGAGCGTTCTCGGCGATCTCCGCCGCCAAGGCCGCGGCCTCGGCGCGCACCCGGTCCCGAGTCGTCAGCACATCAGCCAGGCCCCAGCGCTGCGCCGTCTCGCCGCCGATGCGCCGGCCGGTAAGAAACAGCAGGCTGGCCCGCTGGGCGCCGACGATGCGCGGCAGCGTGTGCGTCAGGCCGAAGCCCGGATGGATGCCGAGCCTGGCGAAGTTGGCGCTGAACCGCGCCTCCGGGCAGGCGACCCGGAAGTCCGCCATGGCGGCGAGGCCCAAGCCCCCGCCCACCGCGGCGCCCTGCACCGCAGCCACCACCGGCTTCTTGGCGGCGAACAGGCGCACCGCGGCACTGTACAGCGGGTTGCGGCCGGCGGCCCGTTCGCGCTGCTCGTTCGCGCTGCGCGCCGTGGCGAAGTTGTTGCCGGCGCAGAAGTGCTTGCCTTGGGAGCACAGCACGAGCGCGCGGCAAACGTCGTCCCCATCCAGATCCTCGAACGCCGTGGCGAGGGCAGCGACCAGGTCCACGTCGAAGAAGTTGTTGGGCGGGCGTTGAATCTCCACCACCGCCACATGGCCGTCGCGGCGGACGTCTATGTCCAAATAGGTCGAAGACGCCACTGCAATCGGATTGGCCGCCACCAGAGCTTGGAACAATACTCCGGACTGCGCCCGTGCCGCTACGCCGGCCCCGTTCATGCGCTTCCCACATCTTGGGTCGAACACACCGAAAACACCAGCTCTTCATCCGAGGGGCCGGCCTCTCGCGCACTCCGGCCGCTCCGCCGAATCCGATACGGCGTCCGGGCGAGGGGCGTTGCAATGTAGTTGTCGCCCTTGGGATAGCGCTTGCGGAAAGCCGCGATCTGCGCCGGGTTCAGCTTGTCCGGGTTCACCTTGCACTCCACCAGATCCACGCGGCCTTCGGCGCGACGAACGACGAAATCCACCTCGCGGCGAGCCTTGTCCTGCCAGTAGAGCACATCGTGCGCCGGGAAGCGCATCAGCAGGGCGTCGAGCACCAGATGCTCCCAGAGCAGGCCGCGATCGTCATCCCGGATGGCGTCCCAGCCGCGCTCGTGGGCCACGAAGCCGGTGTCGAAGGCGTAGCACTTGGGACGGCTTACGATCTCCTGCTTGCTGCCGCCGGGGCCGCCGTGGAAGGGGCGGAGCAGATGCACGGCGCCGGCGATCCGCAGCGCCTCCACATGCGCCTTCACGGTCGGTCGGCTCACCTCGGCCAGCGAAGCGAGGGCGCTGACGTCCAGCTGGCCGCCGCTGCGTCGCAGCAGCAGCCGGAACAGCGTCAGAAAGCCCTCGCGATTGCGAACGCCGAACAACTCGAGGATGTCGCGGGCGTAGAAGCTGTCCACCCACTCGACAAAGAACGCCGGGGCCTTGCTTGCTGCCAGCAAGGGTTCCGGCAGGCCGCCGTGGAGCAGGCGGCGGTCCAGGCTGCGTACGCCGAAGGCCGCGCACTCGTGCCACGGCACCGGGCAGAGATGCACCGCGGTCTTCCGCCCCGTCAGCGAGTCCCGAAACTTGCGGGTGGCGGCGAGCGTGGATGAACCCGTGGCCAGCACCCGGAGGCCCTGGTACTCGTCGGCGGCGATCTTCAACACCCCGCTCGGGTCCTGAAGACGATGCACCTCGTCCAGGATCACCGTGGCCCTTGGCGGCAAGCCCTCGTAGAACAGCTCCGGGTCGGCCAGCGCCCGTTGCACGGAGGGCAGGTCGCAGTTCAGGTACGTCGCGTCGCCGAGCATCTTCGCCAGCGTCGTCTTGCCGACCCGGCGAACGCCGGAGAGCCAAACCACCGGCCGCCGCTCCCACGCCTCGCGGATGCGTTGCAGCCATAGCGGGCGCTCAACCATGAAGCCTACTTTACATCTAGCGCACCAGATGGAAAGTTGACTTTACATCCGGTCGCAGGACGTTTGCACCAGCAGATGCGGCTCGGCTATGCCTCCCGCCCGCGGTGCGCCTCGCGCGCTTCGGTTCCCGCACCAGGGTGCTGCGCGAGAAGCGGTCCGGCCAGCTGCGGCCTTGGGGGTCCAGCCGCATCCAGAAGAAGCCGAGGCCCAGGGTGGCGAAGCTCGCGAGGCCAGCGACGAAGCGGCGCAGCGCTTGGGTGGGCGTGAACGGGCCGTCGCTCGAAAGGCGCAGGCGCCAGGCGAGCATGCCGAGGGTCTGGCCGCGGCGGCACCAGCAGAAGGCGAACAGGGCGTAGGCTTCCAGGAACAGCACGCTCTGCACCCAGGCCCCCGCCACCGCGTCGCCGGTGACGGTCACCAGAGCGACGATGGTCGTGATCCAGATGGCCAGCAGCAGCAGCGCGTCGTAGATCATGGCGGCGAAGCGTATGCGCAGCGGCGCCGGCGCGGCACCGTCGGCCGGCTGCGTCCCTGGTGCCTGTCCCGCGGCCATGTGCAGTAGTATCGCGTCTTTTTTCGCCCCGCCGCTGCTGGGAGGGAGAGGAATGACAGAGCGCGTCCAGTGCCACGGCCTGCGGGTCGCCCGGGAACTCGACGACTTCGTCGCCGCCGAAGCGACTCCCGGCACCGGCGTCTCCCCGGACCGCTTCTGGGCAGGTTTCAGCGCCATCGTGCGGGACCTGGCGCCGAAGAACCGGGCGCTGCTCGCCAAACGGGACCGCCTGCAGGCGCAGATCGACGCATGGCACGAGGAGCGGCGCGGCCGCCCCCACGATGCCGCGGCCTACAAGGCGTTCCTCAAGGACATCGGCTACCTGGTGGAGGAGGTCGAGGACTTCGCCATCGCCACCACCGGCGTGGACCCGGAGATCGCCACGGTCGCCGGGCCGCAGCTGGTGGTGCCGGTGATGAACGCGCGGTTCGCCCTGAACGCGGCCAACGCCCGCTGGGGCAGCCTCTACGACGCGCTCTACGGGACGGACGTGATCGCCGAGTCGCCGGGCCGCGAGAAGGGAAGCAGCTACAACCCCGCCCGGGGCGAGCTGGTGATCGCCCGGGCGGCCCGGGAACTGGACGCCATCGTGCCGCTGCGGAGCGCCAGCCACGGCGATGCGGTCGCCTACCGCATCGTCCCGTCGGGCAACGGCCACGGCTTGGAGGCGCAGCTGGCTGGCGGCGGCCGCAGCGGCCTGGCGGCGCCGGAGCAGTTCGTCGGCTTCGTCGGTTCTGGCGGCGGCGAGCCCAGCGCGGTGCTGCTGCGCCACCACGGCCTGCACATCGAAATACAGATCGACCGCCGCCACGCCGTCGGTGCCGCACACCAGGCCGGCGTCAAGGACGTGCTGCTTGAAGCCGCGGTCACCACCATCCAGGACTGCGAGGACTCCGTCGCCGCAGTGGATGCCGAAGACAAGACGGCCGTCTACCGCAACTGGCTGGGACTGATGACCGGGCGGCTCGCCGCCACCTTCGAGAAGGGCGGCGAATCCGTGCGGCGGACCTTGGCGGAAGACCGGCGCTACACCGCCGCCGACGGCAGCACACTCGTGCTGCCAGGACGCAGCCTGCTCCTGGTGCGCAACGTCGGCCACCTGATGACCACCGACGCCGTGCTGGACGAAGACGGCCGGGAGGTGTTCGAGGGCTTCCTCGACGCCGCGGTCACCAGCCTCTGCGCCCTGCACGATCTCAAGGGCCTCGGCAGCCACCGCAACAGCCGCGCCGGCAGCGTCTACATCGTCAAGCCGAAGCTGCACGGCCCCGAAGAAACCGCTTTCGCCTGCGAACTCTTCGACCGCGTCGAGGACGTGCTCGGCATGGGCCGCAACACGCTGAAGGTAGGGGTGATGGATGAAGAGCGGCGCACCAGCGTGAACCTCCGGGCCTGCATCCGCGCCGCCCGGGAGCGCATCGTGTTCGTCAACACCGGCTTCCTGGATCGCACCGGCGACGAAATCCACACCAGCATGGCCGCCGGCCCGATGGTGCGCAAGGAGCCGATGAAGCAGGAGCGCTGGATTCTCGCCTACGAGGACGCGAACGTGGACGCCGGCCTCGCCACCGGCTTCCCGGGGCGCGCGCAGATCGGCAAGGGGATGTGGCCCAAGCCGGACGAGATGCTGGAGATGCTGAACGTCAAGGCCAACCATCCGAACGCCGGAGCGGACTGCGCCTGGGTGCCTTCCCCCACCGCAGCGACGCTGCACGCCCTGCACTACCACCAGGTGGACGTGGCCGGCCGCCAGCGTGCGCTCGGCGCCCGCCTCCCCGCCAGCCTGGACGACATCCTCTCCATTCCGCTCCTCGGCGGCGAGAACCTGTCCGCCGAAGACGTGCAGCGGGAACTGGACAACAACGCCCAAGGCATCCTCGGCTACGTCGTGCGCTGGATCGATCAGGGCATCGGCTGCTCCAAGGTGCCGGACATCGGCGACGTGGGCCTGATGGAGGACCGCGCCACCTGCCGCATCTCCAGCCAGCACATCGCCAACTGGCTGCGCCACGGCGTGGTCGACGAGGCGCAGGTGCGGGAAACCATGCGGCGCATGGCGGCGGTGGTGGACGGGCAGAACGCCAGCGACGCCAGCTACCGCGACATGGCGCCGGACTTTGAGGGCAGCGTGGCCTTCCAGGCGGCCTGCGACTTGGTGTTCAAGGGTCTGGAGCAGCCCAACGGCTACACCGAACCGGTGCTGCACGCCCGGCGCCGGGAAGCCAAGCGCAAATACGGCGTCTAGCGGTTCGATTCGGAATTGACATGGCAAATGGCACGTTCGTCTGCCGTCGCCTCGGCACGCTACTTGGAAGCGGCACACTAGCGGTTTGGCCTGGCGGGATGGCCCCGCGCCTCACCACTTCTCTCCGAAGGGCCGGATCGTCACGTCGAAGCTCCACGCGCTCTTCGGCTGGTGCGCCAGATGCCATACCTCGCCGGCGATGTCGCCCGGCTTGCAGAAGAACTCGTCCGGGGCATCCGGGGAGCGGCGGCGGGTCCAGCGCAGGTCGATGACCGCATCGATGGCCACGTAGGCAACGTGTACCCCTTTCGGCCCCAGCGTTCGCGCCATGGATTCGGCAAGGATGCGTTGCGCCGCCTTGGTGGGCGCGAAGCCGGCGAAACCGGCCTTGCCGCGGTAGGCGGCCGTGTTGCCGGTGCATACGATGGCCCCGGCGCCGCGTTCGATCATGGCCGGCGCGAGCAGTTGGCCGAGGTGCAGCAGCGCCACGGCATTGACGGCGAAGTTCTGCTCCAGGACTGCGGGAGCGATGTCCTGGAACTCGCCGAAAGCGCCGCCGACGGCGTTGTGGACCGCCACCGAAGGCGCGCCGAGCCGCGCCGTCACCGCCGCGACGGTTTCCGCCAGCGCGGCCCGATCCGCGACGTCGCAGGGGAAGGGATGGGCGTGGGGAACATCCTCGGCGATGGCGGCCAGCCGTTTCGCGTTTCTGGCCAGCATGGCGACCTGGTAGTCGCCAGCGAAGCGGCGGACGATGGCGGCGCCGGTGCCCCAGCCCACGCCGGTGACGAGACACACGGGCTTCGGCCCGGGATCGGACCCGCCGTCGGGCGGGGGGCTGTTCTGCATCGCGCATGCTCCTCGCATTCGACCATGAAGCGGCAGAGTGTATGACGCCCCTCGGCTTGATCGAACAGGCGGCGCTCCCGCGCACTCGCCGGACACCCTCGGCGCTCCCGCGCCGGCGTCCATCCGCCTAGGCCCCGACGTGCGTATTTGGGACGTCCACCCGGGCTATCTCAGCCGCCAGAGCCTCGTCGGCGAACACGCGGAGCTGCACGGCCTGGCGTCCATCCTCCGCGCCCAGCGCCAGCCGGCGGCCAAGGCAGCGGGCGGTCCGGCCAAGCGGCGGCGCGCCTACGCCAGACTGGCGGCGAACCATCCGGAGGCGCGGCGCTGGCAGGGCTTCGGCTGGGCGCTGTGCCAGCGGCACCGGCTGCTGGTCGAGGAGATGGCGCTGCGCGGCATTCGGCACCAATCCCCCGTTGTGCTGCGCACCGCCGCCGGCGAGTGGCCGACGGCGTTTCTGGACGCGCCCGCGGAGCAGTTCCGCCTGCTGGCCGCCAAATGTTCGACAGCGAAGGCAGCGACGAGCGGCCGGATTCCACTGCCGCGTTCGGCGCAGGAACTGTGGGCGCAGCACAAGTACTCGGTGCTGGCCCGGGACCAGGCGGCCTATCGCGCACTGGGGCTCCGGGCGAGCGCCCTGCGCGGCCAAGAGGGCATGGCCGAGCTGGCCCTGGAACTCGTCGCCTGGCTCCGGCGCCCGCCGACATCCGGCAACGCCCGCAACGCCGTGGAACACATGTGGGGCTACGTGGACGCTGCCGCCGCGCGCCCGCTCGCGGCGTTGCGGACCTGCACCGCGCTGCGCACCGTCGGCCGCCTTGCCGTGGCGCAGGGAGCGGCCTATCTGCTCGGTCAGACGGCGCTCGCGGAACTGGCGGCGTGGCCCATCGACCAGCCTCGCCAGCCTGCTTGAGCGGCAAGGACCTTCACGAATGAATCAAGTTCCCGGATCCGCACGGCGGTGGGCTGGTCAAGCCATATTGGAGCGATGGTCCAGACCGGCACCCGTGCCGCCAGCTCGCCCGTCAGCGCAATCGGGTTGGCCCACTAGCCACGGGCCGTCACCAGCAAGTTGCCGTACTCGTCCATTTCCGCCTGCTGGCCGGCGCCCACCACCACCACCGTTTGATCCTCGACGATGTTGGCGGGGCCGTGTACCCGGTCGCCGGGGGCAAGGCGGTGGCGCAGCACGCGGCGCTTGTCGACGATCCCCCGGCGTCTGCGGGCCGGTGGACGGCCGCTCGCGGGCGCCGGCGAGGGCGCCGTCAGCGTCAAGGTCCAACTCAGCACTTCCACGTCCAGCCCGGAAATCAGCCGGCCATAGAGGGCTTCGTAGGCCCTGTCGAAGGCGGTGCGCAGCGTCTTGCGCTCCGGCTGCTCCGGCGCCGGCACCGCGATTTCGTAGCCTTGGCCCACGTAGCGCATGAACGCCTGGCGTGTCTCCTTGAGCGGCCCGCTGGCGACCGGCGCCACCACGGCCAGGGCTTCCTCGCGCATCTCGGCCATCGCGGCTGCCGCGTCTTCAGGGTCCAGAGCGGAGAGGCGCGCGGGCCTGCTGCGGACCACTTCGTAGGCGACCGGGGCGGCGAGGAAGCCCACGGCCGAGCCGACGCCGGCGTCCGCGGGCACCAGCACCGCAGCCAGGTCCAGCTTGGCCATCAGCCGCGGCGCGTGGATGGGAGCAGCCCCGCCGAGGGCGATCAACGTGCGGCCGGCCATCTCCCTGCCCCACTCGGCGGCATGGGCCCGGGCCGCTGCGGCCATGTTCTCGTCCACCACTTCGCCTACCGCCGCTGCCGCCCCGGGGACGTCCAGCGCCGCGGCGCCTTGCCAAGGCAGGGCGACGTGTCGCTCGATGGCCCGCGCCGCGGCCCGTTCGTCCAGCGCGATGGTGCCGGCGGCGAAGCGTTCGGCATCGAGGCGGCCGAGCACCATGTCCGCGTCCGTCACCGTGGCCTGGCAGCCGCCTCGCCCGTAGCAGGCCGGGCCGGGTTCGGAACCGGCGCTCTGCGGCCCCACTTGCACTCGGCCGAGCCGGTCCACGGTGGCGATGGAACCGCCGCCGGCGCCGATTTCCACCATCTCGATCACCGGCACCCGCACCGGCAGGCCGCTGCCGCGCCGGAACCGGTAGCTGCGCGCCACCTCGAAGGCCCGGGACTGCTGCGGGGCGCCGTCGTCGACGAGGCATATCTTGGCCGTGGTGCCGCCCATGTCCAGCAACGCCGCCCGAGGGAGTTCTAGCTGGCGGGCGATCCTCGCCGCCAGAATCGCGCCGCCGGCGGGCCCGGACTCCACCAGCCGGATGGGGAACCGGCGCGCCGTGGCCAAGGAGGCAAGGCCGCCGCCGGATGTCATCAGCAGCAACGGGCAGGCCACGCCCAAAGCCTGCAAGCGCTGCTGCAGGTCCGCTAGATAGGTCGCCATGAGCGGTCGCACGTACGCGTTGGCACAGGCGGTGGAGAAGCGCTCGTACTCGCGGATCTCCGGGCACACTTCGCTGGCCAAAGTGACGGAGAGCGCCGGCAGCGCCTCGCCAAGCACGTCGCGCACCAGCCTCTCGTGGGCCGGATTGGCGTAGGCGTGCAGAAACCCCACGGCTACGCTCTCGATGCTGGCCGCCTGCAAGGCCGGGATCAGAGCGGAAACCGCGGCCGAGGACAGCTCCGCAAGCACCTCGCCGGCGGCGTTCATCCGCTCCGGCACCGAGAAGCGCCAGCGCCGAGGCACCAGCGGCGGCGGTCGGTCGACGTTCACGTCGTACTGCTCGAAGCGGTTCTCGTAGACCATTTCCAGCACGTCGCGATGGCCCTCCGTGGTCACGAGCGCCGTGCGGGCGCCCCGGCGTTCGATGAGGGCGTTGGTGGCCAGCGTCGTGCCGTGCAGCACCACGGCGAGGTCCTTCGGCTCGCGGCCAGCCCGGGCCAGGACCTCGCCGAGCCCCTGCACCACCGCCGCCGCGGGCTGCGCATGGGTGGTGAGCACCTTGGTGGATTCGATGCGCCCGCCGGTTTCGAGCACCACGTCGGTGAAGGTGCCGCCGATGTCCACGGCGAGCCGATCGGTCACGGCGCTCCCTTGGGATGCCACGCGATGCCGCCCTGCTCCGCGACCGGGCCAGGCATCTCGAAATACAGGTGGTAGTGGCCGGCGCAGCGGGGATTGAAGTCCGCGCCGCAAGCGGTGCAGCGGGCGCCGCTCGCCAAATACTCGTCGATGCGCAGCCGGTGGCCGCAGACGCCGCACAGCACCGCCCTGGCGTCGCGCTCCGCCTGCGGCCAGACGGCTGCGTCGTGGTTCGCGGCCTGGTCGTGGCACTGGCGGCAGGGGTACCAGCGGCCGCAGCACTTGAACCGCAGGGCGATCACGTCCGTCGGGCCCCGGTAGTGGGCGCAGCGGGTGGCGGCATCCACGCCCACGCCATGAACGGCGACGCCGAACACGAGCCGAGCCGCGAGCGGTGCGCGGGGACCACGCCCCTCGCACGGCCCCGCCGTTGCCACCGGGCGCTCGTCGCCGACGGTCCCTTGGAGTTAGGCGACGGTGTAGCCGGCCTCGCTGATCGGCATGGTGCGGACGCGCTCGCCGGTGGCCGCGGCGATGGCGTTGCATACCGCTGGTGCGAGGGGCGGCAGGGCGGGTTCGCCGAGGCCGGTGGGGGGATAGTCGCTTTCGACGAAGTGGGCGTCGACTTCGGGCGCGGCCGGCATTCGCAGCATTGGGTAGCGGTCGAAGTTCGTCTGCTGGGCGCGCCCCTGCTCGAAGGTCACGGCCAGGCCCATCATCGTGGAGAGACCGTCGATCACGGAACCTTGGATCTGATTCTCGGCGCCGCTCAGGTTGACGATGGGGCCTACGTCCGCCGCCACCGTGACCTTGTGGACCTTCACCTTCCGCTGCGCATCGACGCTCACGTCCGCCACTTCGGCGATGTGGCCGGCGTGGCTGAAGTAGAAGGCGAGGCCCAGTGCCCGGCCGTCCGGCATCTCCCGGCCCCAGCCGGCCTTCTCCGCCGCCAGTTGCACGACGCCAGCGGCGCGTCCGGTGTGCAGCGCTTGCGGGTCGCCGTCCTTCAGCCAGCGCGGTTCGCCGAGCACTTCGAGCAGCACGTCCAAGTGGTCGCGCCCCGCTTCCTGGGCAAGCTCGTGCAGGAAGCTCTGCACCACGAAGGCGAAGACGTTGGAACCGGGCGCCCGCCAGGCGGCGCAGCGCGTCTTCCAATCCAGCTGCGTCTGCTCGAAGCGCAGATTGTCCAGCAGCCCGCCCGGAAAGACGCGCGCGGAGAGGCCGCTCACCGGGCGTTGGCCGTCGTTGGTGAAGGTGACGAAGTGGTCGCGCCAGGCCGAGACCTTGCCCTCGCCGTCCACGGCGCCGGAGACGTGATGGAAGCCGCCGGCGCGGAACAGGTCGCAGCACATGTCGTCTTCGCGGGTCCATTGCAGCTTCACCGGCGCCCCGTCGACGCGCTGCGCGATGGCCGCCGCTTCGCACATGAAGTCGTTGTAGAGGCGGCGTCCGAAGCCGCCGCCGCAGCGGGCCTGATGCACGGTCACCTTGTCCGGCGCGATGCCCAGCACGTTGGCGACGTTGCGGATGGCGAAGCCGGGCGTCTGCGTGGGCGACCACATCTCGATGGCGCCGTCCTTGAACTGCGCGGTGCAGTTCATCGGCTCCAGCTGGGCGTGGGTGACGAAGTTGTAGGTGTAGGAAGCGTCCAGGCGCTTGGCCGCGTTCTCGAAGGCGCCGTCCACGTCGCCCGTGTCGACGACGGGCGCGCCGGCCTCGCCCTGCAGCGCTTCGGCGCGCGCCGCGGCGTCGCTCCAGCTGTCGGTGGCGGCTTCGGCTTCGTCCCACTCCACTTCGAGGGCCCGCTTGGCGCGGATGGCGGCCCAGGTGGAGTCGGCGACGATGGCCACGCCCGGCGCCAGTTCCATGGCATTGGCGTTGCCTTCCAGCACGAACGCGTCGTGGACGCCCGGCATGGCCTTCACGGCCTCCAGATTGGCGGACTTCACCTTGCCGCCGATGGCGTCGCACTTCTGATAGGTGGCGTACTTCATCCCCGGCAGCATCTGGTCGATGCCGAAGAGCGGCTCGCCGCGCACCAGGGCGTCGTTGTCCACGCCGGTGATGCGTTGCCCCAGCAGGCGGTATTCGCCGCGCTTCTTGAGCGTCAGCGAGCTGGCATCGGGCACCGGCATCGCCGCCGCTTCCGCCGCGAGTTCGGTGTACGCCAGCTTGGTGCCGCCGTGCAGAACGTGGCTGTCGCGGGTGAGCAGCTCCGCCGCCGGCACGCCGAGGCGCGCCGCCGCCGCGCCGAGCAGCATGGCGCGGGCGGTGGCGCCGGCGTGCCGCAGCCGATCCCAGTTCATGGGGATGGACATCGAGCCGCCGGCGAACTGCGGCCCGTAGACCGCAGCGTCGATGGGCGCCTGCTCGACCCGCACGTCTTCCCAGGCGGCGTCGAGTTCCTCGGCGACGATCATCGGCAGCGACGTCTTCACGCCTTGGCCGATCTCCGGGTTCTTGGCGTAGATGAGAATGCCGCTCTCGTCGATGCGCAGGAAGCCGTTCGGCGCCAGCGCTGCGCTCTCGCCGCCTTCGCGCCGGTTGGCGGCGGCGGGCACGGCGAAGGCGAGCATCAGCCCGCCGCCCACCAGCCCCGTCATCTGCATGAACTCGCGGCGCCCCAGCTTGCTGATGCGCAGCGCGCCTGGCAGCAGCCGCTGCTGCGTCACCGCCGCGGTGGTGTCGTGAATGTCTTGGTAGTTCAACGCGCTCATGGCTCGTGCTCCGTTGTCCAGCCGCTCAAGCGCGGCTTGCCGCAGCCGCCGTCTTGACGGCTTCGCGGATGCGCAGGTATGTGCCGCAGCGGCAGATGTTGGCGGCCATCGCCTGGTCGATGTCCTCGTCGCTGGGATCGGGGTTGTCGCGCAGCAGGCCTTCGGCGGCCATGATCTGCCCCGCTTGGCAGTAGCCGCACTGCGCCACGTCGAGATCCACCCACGCCTGCTGCACCGGCGTCAGCGCGCCGTCCGGGGCCGCGAGGCCCTCGATCGTGGTGACCTCGGCCCCCGCCGCCGAGACCGCCGGATACGAGCAGGAGCGCACCGGGGCGCCGTCGATCAGCACCGTGCAGGCGCCGCACTGGCTGATCCCGCAGCCGAACTTCGTGCCCACCAGCCCCAGCGAGTCGCGCAGCGCCCACAACAGCGGCGTGTCTTCCTCGACATCGAGCCGCCGCTGCTCGCCGTTCACGTTCAATTGCAGAGCCGCCATCGCAGCCTCCTTCCGACCGTTCCCAAGTGCATTAGAGTAACGCTTCGCCGCGCACAAGCACTCAGCCAGCCACCGCCTCGTACAGCTCGTACAGCGTGTAGGCGAACACCACCAGCACGCCCAAGGGCGCGACGTAGCGGATGGTGACGGTCCACAGCCGCCACTGCCACGGCACGACGAAGCCGAGCTGGTCCCGCACCGTCTCCCGGGCCAGCACCCAGCCGGCGAAGAGCGCGATCAGGAGGCCGCCCAAGGGCAGCAGGATCTTGCCCGACACGTAGTCCACGAAGTCCATGAACGTGAGTTCGCCGACGATGTGGAAGTCCGCCCAGACGCTGAACGAGAGCACGCTGCCTATGCCCAGCAGCCAGCAGGCGCCGCCGAGGGTGATGGCCACTCGGCTGCGCCTGGCGTTGTACTCCTCCACCAGAAACGCCAGCGCCGGCTCCGTCAGGGAGATGGCCGAAGTGACCGCGGCGAAGGACACCAGCAGGAAGAACACCGCGCCCACCACGGCCCCGAGGGGCAAGCTGCCAAAGGCCACCGGCAGCGTCTGGAACAGCAGCCCCGGCCCGGCGCCGGGCTCCAGATGCTCCATCGCGAACACGATGGGGAAGATGGCGAGGCCGGCCGCCAGCGCCACCACCGTATCGAGCACCGCGATGGTCACTGCGGTGTTGGCGATGGAGACCTTCGCCGGCACGTACGCCCCGTAGGCCATGATCGCGCCCATGCCGAGGCTCAGGGTGAAGAAGGCGTGCCCCATCGCCGTGAGCACGCCGCCACGGGAGAGCTTGTCGAACTCGAAGCTGAACAGAAAGCGGGCCCCCTCGGCGAAGTCGCCGTACACGGCCGCGTAGCCCACCAGCAGCACCAGCAGCACGAACAGCAGCGGCATCAGATAGCGCACCGCCTTCTCCAGGCCGCCGGAGACGCCCCTGGCGACGATGAACACGGTGACCGCGATGAACAGCGTGTGCCACGCCAGCACCTGCCAGGGATCGCCCAGGAAGTCGTCGAAGGCCGCCTGCACCTGCGGCCCGTCCGCGCCCTCGAAGTCGCCCCGGGCCAGGCGCAGGATGTAGTAGACGGCCCAGCCGGCGATCACCGCGTAGAAGGAGAGGATGAGAAAGCCGGCAACGACGCCCATCCAGCCGATGGCGGTCCATGCCCGGTGGCCGCCGCTGCGGACGACCAGGGTGCGGATGGCGTTGATGGGGCTGGTGCGCCCGGCGCGGCCGAGCATCACCTCGGCCATCATCACCGGCACGCCGATGAGGGCGATGCACGCCAGATAGACCACCACGAAGGCGCCGCCGCCGTTTTCGCCGGTGATGTAGGGGAACTTCCAGATGTTGCCGAGGCCCACCGCCGAGCCGGCCGCCGCCAGCACGAACAGCAGCCGGCTGGACCACATGCCGTGCCTCGATACGTCGTCCGTCATGGTTCCTCCCAAACGACCTTGTATAGTGGCCACATGGTACTCCCGCTCTCGATCTGTTCCGCCAAAGGCGGCCGCCGGCCGCCGGCAGGCCGACGAATCTTCGATTGGCCGGGTGCGCCCTCGCGCCTGCCGGCCGACGACTGACCTGCCAGGCCAATGGCAGCGGCGCCGGAGGGCCGACGCACCATCGCGCTCAACCGGCGCGCCGGCTTCGACTACGAGCTGGGCCAGCGCTTCGAAGCCGGGCTGGTGCTCGAAGGCTGGGAGGTGAAGAGCATCCGCGAGAGCCGGGCGCAGATCGCCGACAGCTACGTGCTGGTGCGGGATGGCGAAGCGTGGCTGCTGGGGGCGCGCATCGCGCCGCTGGCCAGCGTTTCCAGCCACTTCCAGCCGGATCCGGTGCGAACCCGCAAGCTGCTGCTGCACGCCAAGGAGATCGCCCGCATCTTTTCCGCGGTGGCGACGAAGGGCCAAGCGTGCGTCGCCACCGCGCTGTACTGGAAGGCTGCCAAGGTGAAGTGCGAGCTGGCGCTGGGCAAGGGCAAGAAGGCCCACGACAAGCGCGCCAGCATCCGCGAACGGGACTGGCGCCGGGACCAGGAGCGGCTGGCGAAGCATGGCGAACCGTGAAGCGCCTATGACGCCGACCACGCCTGCCAGGGCGAAGGAAGGCCCTGCCGCCAGCGTCGCTTCCGACTTCTCCGCTGGCAGCCTGCGCCTGGCCAGCGCCACCGGCGTGGACATGACGCTGCGCATCGCCGGCCTCGGCGGCCGAAGCTACGCGTTCGTCATCGACTGGCACATTCGCGTGGTCGCGGCCGTCGCCTGGATCGGCCTCGGCAATCTGGTCCTGTTCGGCGATCTGCTGCCCGGAGACGGCCTCGGCAGCCCGCTCCTGTACGGGGTCCTGCTGCCGGCGGTGGCCATCTACCTGCTGTACCACCCGCTGCTCGAGGTGCTCATGCGGGGCCGCACGCCCGGCAAGCGCATGGCCGGGTTGCGAATCGTGACGGTGGAGGGGCGAACGCCGGGCCCCGGCCCGCTGCTGGTACGCAACCTGCTGCGCATGGTGGATTCGCTGCCGGGGCTGTACGCCGTCGGCTGCGTAAGCGTCGTCGCAACCCGACACGCGGTTCGCATCGGCGATCTGGCCGCTGGCACGGTGCTGGTGTACGACGATGCCGCGCTGCGCTCCCGTGGCGCGGCGGCCCCGGTGCCGAATGTCGCCGCCGAGCGGGCCGAGCTCGCCGCCGAGCTGCTGCGGCGCTGGAGTCGGCTGGACGCTCCCGCGCGCGGAGCGCTCGCGGCGCGGCTGCTCGCGCCGTCGGCCGCCGAGGGCGACACCCTGGCCAATGCCTCCGCGGCGCACCTGAAGGCGGGGCTGGAGGCCCTCGTGGCGGACGCCCGGCCGTCTCGGTGACGTCCGGACAGCTGCATCGGAACCGCGCCTGAGCGATGGTCCGGATCGGCACTGCCCAAGACGCGAGCCGCCGCCACCGCGCATGGCTGGCGGATCGCGCTGCCGCCTGGGAGCGCCTGGCGGAGGACGTGCGGACCCTGGAAGGCGGTCGCCGCGCCTCTCCCGAGACGCTGCTGCGCGCGGCCCGCGCCTATCCGGAAGCAGCCGGGGACCTGGCGACGCTGCGCCGCAACGCGCCCGCCAGCGCCGCGGCCCGCAGCCTCGAGGGTCTGTACGCCAGGCTGCACGACAACCTGCTTGCCCCGCCGGGCAACATCGGGCAGGACCTGGCGCGCCTGTTCCGCCGCGACGTGCCGGCCATCGTGCGCGAGCTGCGGATGCACATCGTCGCCACCGCCATCGGCTTCCTGCTCGCCGCCGCGGCCGGCTGGCAGCTGGTGGCCGCCTACCCGGAGCTGGCGCGGCTGTTCCTCAGCGCGGAGACGGTGGCCCGGGTGGAGCGCGGGGAGCTGTGGACCGAGGGGCTGCTGAACGTCCTGCCGTCCTCGGTGCTGTCGGTGCGGATCTTCGCCAACAACATCTTCGTGACCATCGCCGCCTTCTGCCTGGGCGCCGTCTACGGCCTCGGCACGCTGTACATCGTGCTGGTCAACGGCCTGATGCTCGGCAGCCTGCTTGCCTTCGCGGCGCAGCACGGCCTGCACGGCCGCCTGCTGGAGTTCGTCGCGGCGCACGGCTTCGTGGAGCTCTCGGTGATCTTCGTGGTCGCCGCGGCCGGCTTCGCCGTTGGCGAGGCCATAGCGCGGCCCGGACACCGCACCCGCGCTGCGGCGTTCCGCCGGGCGGCGTCCCGAGGCGGCAAGCTGCTGCTCCCCTGCGCCCTGCTGCTCGTTGGCGCCGGCTTCGTCGAGGGCTACGTCTCGCCGGACCCCCGCTTCCCGCTCTGGTTCCGGCTGACGCTCGGCATCGGCTACTGGCTGATCATGGCGTGGGTGCTGTGCGGCTTGCCGACTGGGCGTCGACGCTTGGACCGGGTGGCTGCCATCCAGCCCCAGTCGGGACCGTGACACGCGGCGGCCAGCGGTTCCTTCACACCCGCCGCTGGCGCTTGAGCATCCGGTAGCTGCGCAAGAGGTCCGCTTCCAGCGTCGCCGGGCTGGCCGCCAGCGGCAGCGCGCCGAGGCGGCGCAGGGCGCCGCAGGCGTTGCCCAGCTGCTGCTGGTAGAGGTGGGCCGCCAGCGACAGATAGGGGTCCAGCCAGTCCTCGGCGGGTTTGTCCGCCACCGCCTGCACTTCCTGCGCCACCAGCCCGGCGACCACGGGCAGGTGGGTTGGCAGCCACAGGCCCACGCAGCGCAGCAAGGCGCTGCTGTTGGCGTGGGCGGCGAGATCGGTGAGCAGCACCACCAGCGCGCGCTGCCGGACGCTGCGGCGAACGACGGCCGCGGCGGCAAGGAGGTCCGTCTCCACCGGCGTCGTCTCGATCCCTGCCAACGCCTGCCGCAGCCGCCCGACGGCCGCCACGCCCCGGGCCGGCGGCAGCAGCAAGGCGGGCGCGTCGCTGGCCGCGACCAGGCCCACCCGATCGCCGCTGGCCGCGGCGCGGGCCGCAAGCCGCGCGCAGGCGTTCGCATAGTGGCCCAGCTGGCTCATGCCGTCAAAGGCAGCGCGGCTGGTGCGGCCGGCGTCCACCACCAGCATCAGCGTCGCGGCTTGCTCCTCCTGGCGCACGCGGGTGGTCAGCGCCCCCCGCCGCGCCGTGGCCTTCCAATCAACGCTGTGGCGGGGATCGCCCGGCTGGTAGTCGCGCAGATGGTCGAGTTCCGAGCCGTGGGCGCCGATGGCCGCCAAGCCGCCGCCGGCGGAGCGCAGGCCGATCCGCGTTGGCGCAGCGCCGTGGAGGTCCGGCACCACCTCGAACACGGCCTCGAGGCGCTGGGGCTTGGACCACCACGCGAGGCCCAGCGGGCCCTTGATGCGGAGCGGCAGCCGCGGCCACTCGGCGGCGCCGAGGCGCACGGCGCGAACGCGCAAGCGCGCCTGGCTGCTGCCTTCTGCGGGCACCGAGACGTAGCGTGTTTCCGGGCCGACGCGAATCTGCGTCGGCGGCGCCGCGGCATAGGCGGCTTGCAGCGGCCGAGGCTCGGCATTGGCGAACGCGAGCACCAGGTCTTCGGTTCTGCCAAGACGCAGCTGGCCGCCGTCCAGCACCGCCGCGAACCGGCAGACGGCTACCTCGCGGGCTTCCCAGGCGAGACCAGCCAAGACGCCGGCAGCGCCGAGCAGCCACCAGGGCCACGCCCCGTCCTGCCACTGGTGGACGATGCCGGCCAGGGCGACGACCGCCCAGCAGGCCATCCCAAGCGGCGTGAAGGCCATCGTCCAGCGGTCGCTGCCGGTGCGGGGCTGCGGTGTTCGCGATCAGTTCGCGCCGCGCTGCGCCAGTTCGGCTTCCAAGGCGGCGATGCGCGCTTCCGCCGCCTCCGCGCGCTGCTCCGTCGCTTTTCGGCGCGCGTGCTCTTCGTCCAACGTCGGCAGGTATTCGCCGGCGGCGGGGTCGTAGAAGCGCACCAGCCGGTTGCGAACGCACAGTTCCAGCCCCAGCGCCTTGCTGGGCAGGCGCCCGGCAGCGTTGGCGCGCACCCGCTCGTACTTGCCAGCGCGCAGCCGGTAGCCCACCAGCCACTCGTCCAGCCGCGCGCCCGAGTCGTCGCGCAGGCGAGAACCCGTCTCGTCGAACATCCAGTATTCGCGCACGCCAAGGCGCCGGTAGAGCTCGCGTTTGTCCACCACGTCCCGACGCCAATCGTTCGGCGACAGATCCTCCAGCACGAAGTCCGGCACCGGCTCTTCCCACAGCTTGTACGAGGAACGCCCCTCGCGCTCCTCCGCCGCCAGCGCCACGAACAGGTCCGGCGCCAGCATCTTGCCCGGGCTGCCCTGCACGTACGGCATCGACAGGTCCGCGCCCACCATGCCGCCGCGGCCGCGGTAGTGCGCCTTCAGCACCGGCGCGTAGGCCAGCATGCGCCCCAGATGCCTGTCGTTCTGCGGCATGGCGTCCGCGATCAGATAGCCGTCGCGGTCGAGGGCCACCGGCGGCACCGGCACGTAGTCCCACGGCTCGCGCACCGCGGCGCCGAAGCGGAGCTCGGCGCCGTCGCCCACTCCGTCCACTGCTTCGCGCTTGGCGAGCGGCGCCAGCGCGGGCGCCTCCCGCGTCCGGGCAGCCTCGGCTGGGCGTCGCATGGCCATGCTTGGAACGATAGCACCGTCGGCGCGCTCCGGAACGTCGGGGGCCATCATGGAGTGCCGTCGGCCCGGTGTCTGCGGCGGATGTCGCACGTGGCGGGGGGCGAATGTCCTACGCGGCGCGTCTTTAGGTTCGACCGTCGCCGAGGAGGGAACGCGCTAGCGCGGCACCGGCACCGCGGCAAGGATGTCCGTCACCAGATCGGCGGCGGAAGCGCCGTCCAGCATGGCGTCCGGGGCCAGCACCAGCCGGTGCCCGACCACCCACGGCGCAACGCGCTTCACGTCGTCCGGCAGCACGTAGTCCGCCTGCCGCAGCGCCGCTTCGATGCGGGCGGCGCCGGCCAGCGCCACGGCGCCCCGGGTGGACAGCCCCAGGCTCACGTCGTCGTGGGCTCGGGTGGCGGCGGCGAGGTCCAGCACGTAGGCGACCAGTTCGTCCGCCAAGTGGACCGTGGCGACGGCTTCCCGCGCTGCCGCCAGCGCCGCCGGCGGCAACGGCGCCAGCGCATCCAGGCTCGCGCTGGAGGCGGGAGGCCGAGGCAGGTGGTAGGCGCGGACCGCGGCGGCTTCCTCCTGGCGCGGCGGGTAGCCGATGCTGGCCCGCAGCATGAAGCGGTCCAGCTGCGACTCCGGCAGCGGATACGTGCCCTCGAACTCCTGCGGGTTCTGCGTTGCCACCACCAGGAAGTCCGGGGCCAGCGGAAAGCTCTCCCGATCCACCGTCACCTGCCGTTCCTGCATGGCTTCGAGCAGCGCGGACTGGGTCTTGGGGCTGGCGCGGTTGACCTCGTCCACCAGCACCACGTCCGCGAACAGCGGGCCGGGCTGGAACGCGAACTCGCCGTCCCCGGCGTTGTAGACGTGAACGCCGGTGATGTCCGCCGGCATCAGGTCCGCGGTGCCCTGCACGCGGCGGAACTTCCCGCCCAGCACTTCGGCGAACGCCTTGGCCAGCAGCGTCTTGCCAACGCCGGGCGGGCCTTCGAGCAGCGCATGGCCGCGGCCGATCAGCGCCACGCACAGGGCGTGTATGGCCTCGCTCGCGCCGAACAGCACTTGGCCGAGCTGGGCTTGCAGGTGTTCCTCGACCTGCCGGGCGGCGGTGCTCATCGCTGGCCGCTGGCCTCGTCGGTCGTCCTGCGGTCCGGCGTCTGCGGCGTCGTCGCCAACAGCCGGTTGCGCAGACGTGGCAGGTTCAAGCGTTCTCCCTGCACCGCCCGCCGATAGTCCTCGCGCAGCGCCGTCGCCAACGCTGCCGGGATCGCCGGATTCTCGGCGAAATGCTGCCAAGGCGGTTCCTCGAGTGTCGTTCGGCGCCCCGCCAGGCGTCCGAAACGTGCGGCGAACAGCAGTCGAGCGGCGTCGGCGCGGCGCAGCTTGCGGGCCAGCAAGCCGCCGACGGCATGCACGAAGTCCGCCTGCCCAGGCTCGGTCGGCTCCGCCGCCGGCGGCGCCAGCCGGTTCCAGGCGCCAACCAGATACAGCAGCCAAAGGGCGAGCAGGATCAGCACCGAGACGTGCAGGCGCGAGTCCGCGAAGAAGGCCGCCGGGTCGTAGAGGGCGGAGAGGCCCTGGTGGAAGTCGTCGAAGAGAACGGCGCCGCTGGCGCCGACGTGGGCGCCCACCACGTTGGCGAAGAATCGGGCGTTGTCCGCCTGGCCGATGGCGCGATTGGTGAGCAGGCTGCCGAGCGCCACCAGATACATGTCGCCTTGGCCATGTTCGACGTGCCAGATGGCGTCGGTGCGGTAGCGCCGCGTCCGCGCCAGCGCCTGCCACTGCCCTCCCTTGCCCGGCGCCAGCTGCCAGATGCTGGTGCGGGCATCCGTCTCGCCGCGCAGGGCGGCTACCCCGGCGACGGCGGCGTGGCCGTCCAGCGGGCGCAGCGCAATCGCTTCGGGTCCGAAGCGCGGGTTGACTTCGGCACCCTTCAAGGCGTCGAAGCGCAAGCCGGTGAGCGCCTCCAGGTCCTTGAACGGCCGCCCCTCCCGCGCCCACGCCGGCGTGTCGTCCAACGCCACGGAGAGCAGTAGCGTGTTGCCGCTTGCCACCCAGCTGCGCAGCGCATCCGCCTCGCCGGTCCGCAGCGGCTGCACATATGGCATGGCGGAGACCAGAAGGTGGCCGGGGCCCGCTTCGCGGTCGCCGAGCTCCAGCGCCGAGTGGCGATAGCTCTCGGCGCGAACGCCGCTCTGGCGAAGCCAGCGGCCGAGCGCCAGATAGCCGTTGGGGCCGTCCTGGTCCGCGGTGGGGCGGCTGGTCGGCGTCGCCCGCTCGGCCACGGCGAACGCGAGCACCGCGGCAAGCGCCAGCAGCGCCCCGCCGGCAGTTACGAGGCGATCGCCGATCCGGCTCGGTTGGGGCGTCGCGCGCTGCGGACGAGGCGTCATCGCAGCGCGGCCGCGGTGGCTACGGCGCGGCCAAGGACCACGGCCTCGGCCCCTTGCTCGCGGCTCGGCCGCCATCCCCCGAAACGGGCTCGCTCGGCGAGCAGCACCAGTCGCGCCAAGGGCCGCCGCCAGGGCGCGGTTCGGGTCCGCCTCGCCGTGGCCAGCACCTCGCGGTGGGTGGCCGCGGCGTCGACGGCGGTGCCGCCGTCTGCCAGCGCCGCCAAGGCCATGTTCAGAGCCGCGCCGGGCTGTTCCGCCGCCGGCAGCGACGCCAGATCGGACCAGTCTCGTCTCGCCGGTGCCGCTGCGTCGCTGCGCCGCGGCCGCCAGCGGCGCCGGCCACGGCTGCCGGCGCGGCGTTGCCGAAGTTCGTTCGCCAGCAGCACCAGCGCCAGAACCACCATCGCCGCGATGGACAGCCGAGCTGCCACCGCCAAGGCTGAGTCCGGCACCTCCAGCAGCGCGTCCAGCCAGTCCTCCAGGAGGATGCCCTGATCGGCGAAGCGTTCGCGCAGCCAGCGCCAGGCCGCTTCGAGGAAGGATTCCTCCACCTCCGTGCCGAGGCCCAAGGTGCGCAGAATCTCCTGCAGCTCCGCCGGATCCAGCCGTGGCGCGCCGGCCGGCCTCATGGTCCGGCGGCGTCGATGCGAGCCGCCAGATCGGCGCCCTTGCGCCGCACCTCCAGATCCCTGAGCGCAGCCAGCGAGACCGCGACCATGAAGGGCACGGTAATGCCGCTGCCGGCCGTCTCCACGGCGAACACCAGGGCATCCGGCGAGACGTTGGCGAACCCGGCCGCCGCCCCAACCGAGGCGGCGGCAACGCCGATCAGCACCGTCGCCACCAAGGTGATGCAGTAGCCCACGGTCAACGTCGCCACCGTGCGCCACCAGTGCCCGCGCACCAGCACGAAGCTGGCGCGCAGCGCCGCCACGCCGCCGATGTTCCTGGTGACGACCAGGCAGCCGGCGAAGTACCAGTAGACCAGCAGCACCATCGCGGCCACGACCGACGGCAGCAGCAGGGCGACGCCGAGGAACGCGGTCGTCATGGCGACGACGCCCGCCGCAGCCGCCGCGCCGACGCACAGCAGCAACGACAAGTAGCGGCGCAGCGCCCGCCGCAGCGCCTCCTGGATGGAGATGGGGCGCTCGGCCGCAAGCGCCGCCAGCCGGGCGGTCACGCCCAGGTACAGGTAGAGGCCGACAAGGCTGCCAGCCACCGCGAATGCCGCGCCCCACCCGGGCGGCTGCGGCACGAAGTCCCCAGCCAGAAGCCGCTCCAGCGTGTCGTCGAACAGGCGAAACGCACTCCCTGCCGCGCCTCCGGCCACTGCCAGCCCGAAGGCCCCGCGCCAGCCCGCCTTGAACAGCGCGAAGGCGGTGTCCAGAACGCCGCCGATGTCCTGCGGCGCAGTTGGCATCCGGTACATTGGCGGCATCCCCAGAGGTTGCGGGAGCGTAGCCTAACTTGAGCCGCAGCCGGCCTGTTGTCGCTGCCAGCAGGACCTTTGAGCTGTCTGGCGCGACAGGACGCGCGTCAGCGCGAACCGCCAGCAGCATCGCCGGCCACTCCGGCGCGGGTGTCGGCGACGATCAGGTCGACCACCGCCCGCAGCGCCTCGGCGGCGTCGTCGCCCTCGAGGCGGCGCAGGCGGAAGTGGTCGAGCTGGCGATCGCCGCCGGTGCCTTCCCGCACGATCGCCCGCACCCGGGCCAGTTCGGCTTCGCAGCCCAAGGCGGCGGCGTCCGGAGCCAGTTCGTCCACCAGGCGGCCGGCGTAGTCGTCGATGTCCACCCGACCGCCGGCGGCGGTGTCGCCGAAGAACGCCAGCACCCCGTAGCGCGAGGCCAGCCAGCGGTTCTCGGCGATGAGTTCGGTGGGCGGCTCCGGCGGCAGCTCCCCGGCGGCGTCCCGGCGCAGCAGGCTGCGGATCAAGCAGCCGTACAGCGCGGCGATTGCGAGCGCATCCTCCATCGAAGCACACACGTCGCAGATGCGCAGTTCGACGGTGGGATAGCGGGCCGAGGGGCGGATGTCCCACCACAGCTCGCTGCCGTCGTCGATGAAGTCCAGGGCGCGATAGCGTTCCACCAGGGCGTCGTACTCGGCGCCGGAGCGCAGCGGCGGCGGCAGGTTGGTGCGCGGCAACGCCCCGATCAGGTTCAGCCGGTAGGACTTGAAGCCGGTCTCGCGGCCGGCGTTGAAGGGCGAGGACGTGGACAGCGCCAGCAGCAGCGGCAGATGGCCCCGCAGCGCCGTCATCACGCGAATGCGCGAGTCCTGATCGCCGAAGCCGGCGTGGATGTGCATGCCGCCCACCAGAAATCGGCGCACGCTCTCCTGGTAGGTGACTGCGAAGCGGGCGTAGCGCTCCCTCGCCGTCGGCGCCTGGGCGTGCCAGTGCGCGAACGGATGCGTCGCCGCGGCCATCACCACGGCGCCGCTTGCGGCTGCGGCGTCCACCACCAGCCGCCGGGTCTCGCGGAGCGCCTGGCGCAGATCCGCCACCGAACCGCACACGCGGGTGTTGGTCTCGATCTGCGAGCGCAGGAATTCCCGCACCACCTTGTGCGGTCCGGCGGCCCGCTCGCAGGCCTCGAAGATGGCCTCGTCCGGGCTCGCGATGAGGTCCCGGGTGCCGGGGTCGACGAGGAAGAACTCCTCCTCGACGCCCAGCGTGATCGCCTCTGGCGAGGCGCCGGCGGTCATGGCAGGCATGCCAGTCGCCAGCCGCCAGGCGCGCCCGGCCGGGTCGCCGCGAACTGCTGGTCCATGCTTCGGGCTCCGTTCACCGCAGGCTGTCCATCCGCTGCCGCAGCTCGCCGCCGCCCAAGGCGCTCAGCAGGTCTCCATGCGCTGCACTTCAAGCTGCAGCGTCTCCACGCCGTCGTAGTCGTTGACCCCAAGCCGATAGACGGCGAGCACCTGCTCCCCGACCGGCCCCTGGTTGAAGGCGATGGCGTCCGTGATGCCGCCCTGCGGGTGCCGCAGCGCCAGCTTGCGGTGGCCGACGCCGACCTCGCGCTGGGCAACCACGCCGAAGGTGCCGTGGAACGTCGGCTCTTCGAATCCTTGCCCCCAAGGCCCGCAGGCCGCCACCTGCCGGGCGTTGTCGATGGCGAGGTCCTCCGGCGCCAGTTCGCCATCGGTCAGGCAGACGTCCGCCAGATCCCGGCTGCTCACCCGCTGCCGAACGGCGTCCGCGAAGGCGCGTTGGAAGCGCGGCAGCAGGGCGCGCTTGAGGCTCAGGCCAGCCGCCATGGCGTGGCCGCCGAACCGCTCTACGAGGCCCGGCTGGCGGGCCGCGCAGTCCGCCAGCGCGTCGCGGATGTGCAGCCCGGGGATGGAGCGCGCCGAACCCTTCAGCAGCTCCGGTTCGGCCTCGCCGGCGTCCGCGAACGCGACCACCGGCCGGTGGTGGCGTTCGCGCATCCGTCCCGCGACGATGCCGACCACGCCCTGGTGCCATTCCGGGCGATAGACGCAAATGGCCACGTCGTCGCCGGCTTCGCCGGTGTCGATCATGGCGGCGGCGTCTTCGTTCATGGCCCCTTCGATCTCGCGCCGCTGCTGATTCAAGCCGTCCAGCTCGAACGCCATCCTGCGCGCCCCTTCGAGGTCTTCCGCCAGCAGGCAGCGGATGCCCACCGCCATGTCCGCGAGCCGGCCGGCGGCGTTGAGGCGCGGGGCCAGGGCGAAGCCGATGTCCTTGGCGTCCAGTTTGGCAAGCGCCCGGCCGGCCACCTGCGCCAGCGCCTGCAACCCCGGACGGGTGCGGCCGGCGCGCATTCGGCGCAGGCCCTGGTGGACGAGAATGCGGTTGTTGCGGTCCAGCGGCACTACGTCCGCCACCGTGCCCACGGCAACGAGGTCCAGCCAGTCCGCCAGTTTGGGCATGGCGATGCCGCGCCGCTCGAAATGCCCCTCGGCCCGCAGCGCGCTGCGCACCGCGCTCATCACGTAGTAGGCCACGCCGACGCCGGCCAGGTTGGAGCTGGGAAAGGCGGACCCGGGCAGATTGGGATTGACGATGGCGCATGCCGCCGGCAGCGCGTCGCCGGGCAGATGGTGGTCCGTGACGATCACGTCCACGCCGGCGGCCTGGGCCCGGGCCACGCCGTCCACGCTCGCCGTGCCGTTGTCCACGGTCACCACGACGGCGGGATCCTGCCGCAGGACGACGTCGACGAACTCCGGCGTCAAGCCGTAGCCGAACAGAAAGCGGTTGGGTACGGCGAAGTCCACGTGTTCGGCGCCGAAGGCGCGCAGCGTGGAGACGCACAGGGCCGATGCCGTGGCGCCATCGGCATCGAAATCGCCGGCGATCAGGATGCGCTCCCCGCCGGTCACAGCCGCCGCCAGCCGCGCCGCCGCGGCGTCGATTCCCGGCAGAGCCGCTGGCGATGCCAGCTCGGTCAGCGGCAATGCCAGCTCCGCCTCGGCGGTGACGCCCCGCGCCGCCAGCGCGTTGCGCAGGAACCGCGGCAGGGACCCGCCGAAGTCGCCGGCGCCTCCGGGCCTGGTTTCGATCTCCACGGCAGCCGGCCGTCTACGCGCCGCCGCTCGCCAGCGCCTCGACGTCCACCACGCGCAGGCGGGTGATGGCGCCGACCACGCCGGCGAGCTGCCGGAGTTCCGCGACCGCCGTCTCCACGGCGTGTTCCGCCACTTCGTCGGTGAGAATCACGATGGGCACCCAGGGAGCGTCGGCGGCGCGGACCGCCGGCGGGCGCTGAATGACGGCTTCGATGGAGATCGCGTGGCGGCTGAGGACTTCGGCCACCTCGGCGAACACGCCCGGCTGGTCCACGGCGGGGATCTTGAGGTAGTGGGCGCAGCGCAGTTCGCCGATGCCGATGCGCCGCAGCTCGCGCTTGCCCGGGCGCGGCACGGGCAAGGCGCCCCGGGCCAGGGCGACGAGGTCCGCCACGACCGCGGAAGCGGTGGCCATGCCGCCGGCCCCAGGGCCGACGTACAGGGTCTGCCCGACCGCGCTACCGTTGATCAGCACCGCGTTCATGGCGCCGGAGACCTTGGCGATGAGCAGCGACTCCGGCACCAGGGCCGGATGGACGCGGGCTTCGATGCCGTCGGCGCGCAAGGCGGCGACGCCAAGGTGCTTGATCGCGTAGCCAAGCTCCCCGGCGTAGCGGATGTCCTCGAGGTCCACGCCGGCGATCCCTTCCACATGCACGCCGGCGAGGTCGATGCCGGTGTCGAACGCCAGCGCGGCCAGCACCGCGACCTTCTGCGCGGCATCGATGCCGTCGACGTCGAAGGTCGGGTCCGCCTCGGCGTAGCCGAGCCGCTGGGCCTCCGAGAGCGCCTCCGCGAAACTGGAACCGTCCTGGGCCATCGCGGTGAGGATGTGGTTGGTTGTGCCGTTGACGATGCCGGCCAGCAGATCGACGGCGTTCGCCGCGAGTCCGGTGCGCAGCGCATTGATGACCGGTATGCCGCCGGCCACCGCGGCCTCGAAGCCGAGGCACAGATCCCGGCTGCTGGCCTTGGCGAACAGGGCATCGCCGCAGGCGGCGAGCAGCGCCTTGTTGGCGGTTATCAGGTGCTGGCCGGCGTCGAGGGTTCGTTCGGCCAGTGCCTTGGCGGCGCCGTCGCCGCCGATGAGTTCGAGAACGACGTCCACGTCGCTGGCCGCCAGCGAACCGAGATCGTGATCGAACGCGGCGCAGCCAAGGTCCACGCCGGGCTTGCGGGAACGGTTCGCCACCCGCAGCAGCTCGATGCGCCGCCCGGCGCGTTCGGCAATGGCGTCGGCGTCTTCCCGCAGCAGCCGGACCACGCTTGCGCCGACCGTGCCGAGGCCCGCCAGGCCCACTCGCAAGGCGGACAACGATCAGATTCCGAGCAGTTCGGCGAGTTGGTCCGCAGCCACGAGTCCGGGCAGCAGCTGGCCGTCCGGCAGCAGGATGCTCGGCGTGCCGGTGATGCCGACCTCCTGGCCGAGGGCATGCTGTTCCGCCACTGGATTGATGCACTGCTTGGCGGGTATGTCTTCGCCGCGCTTGAGGGCCGTCAGCGCGGCGAGCCTGTCCTCGGCGCACCACGCCGAGACCATGTCGTCGTAGGTGGCGGAACCGACCCCGGCCCTCGGGTAGGCCAGATACCGCAGCTCGATGCCGAGGGCGTGGTACTCCGGGAGGCTGGTGTGCATCCGTCGGCAGTAGCCGCAGTCCGTGTCGGTGAACACCGCGACCGACGCCTTGGCGCCGTCGGCGGGCGTGAAGACGAGCATGTCCGAATCCGGCACCGCAGCGACGAGCTGGCGGCGCTTGCCTTGGCGGCGCGCCTCGGTGATGCCCACCAGGCCGTCTTCCCGCAGTTCGTAGAGGTTGCCGGCCAGGAGGTGCCTGCCGTCGCTGGTGACGTACAGGTAGTCGCCGCCCTGCACTTCCACTTCGTAGAGGCCCGGCGCTGCCGAGGCGGCGACGGATTCCACCGCCAGCCCCGGGTCCAGCGCTTCCACCCGTTGCTTGATCTCGGTCTCGGAGAGCTCCGCCGCCACGGTCGGCAGCGCCCCGGCCAAGGCGATCGCGCCGGCGGCCCGCCATGCGCGGGGGACGCGGCGACGCGGCGACGGGCGCTTTGACGCACGCTGCACCGTTGGCAACTCCGGCGGGCGGTTTGGGAAGCCGCCCTAGCTTATCAAGTCGCGCTGGCCTGCCGCTTCGGGATTTGCGGAGAGAGCGGCGAGACCTGGGCGGTCCGTCACCCCCGAGGGTGATGTTCGGCATGGACCCGCTTCAGGCGATCCCGGGCCACATGGGTGTAGATCTGCGTGCTGGAGAGGTCCGCGTGGCCGAGCATGAGTTGCACCGCCCGCAGATCCGCGCCGTGGTTCACCAGGTGCGTGGCGAAGGCATGGCGCAGCGTGTGCGGGGAGATCTCCCGCACAATGCCCGCCGCCGCGGCATAGCGCTTGATGGCGTGCCAGAAGGTCTGCCGGGTCATGGCCCTGGCGCGGTTGCTCGGGAACAGGGCGTCGCAGGGCCGGCCCTTGAGGATGCGCGGCCGGGCCAGCGCCAGGTAGCGCTCCACCCAACCGAGCGCCAGCTCGCCAACGGGCACCAGACGCTCCTTGCCGCCCTTGCCGAGCACCCGAACGACGCCGGCCCGCAGATTGACGGCCGCGAGCGTCAAGCCGACCAGCTCGCTCACCCGCAAGCCCGTGGCGTACAGGACCTCCAGCATCGTCCGATCCCGATAGCCGCCGGGGGCCGCCTCGGCATCGTCGCTGCGCGGCGCGCCCAGCAGGCGCTCCACCTCGGTTTCGGACAGCGAACCCGGCAGCGGCCGGCCCAAGAGCGGCGAGGACACGTTGGCGGTGGGATCCGCAACCGCGAGGCCGGCCTCCAGAGCATGGCGATAGAACGCCCGAGCCGCGCAGAGGAATCGGGCCACGGTGCGCGGTGCGCGGCCAGCGGCCAGCCGGTCCGCCAGATACGCCTGCACGTCCGGGTCCGTGGCGGTGGCCAAAGGGCGTTCCAGCCAGGCCGCGAAGCCAGCCAAGTCGCGCCGATAGCCGTCCAGCGTGGCCCGGCTGAGGCCGCGCTCCAGCCACAGGTGGTCCAAGTGGGCGTCGATGGCGCGGTCCATCGCACGGCTCCTAAGATTAGGGTGCGCCGCCGCCCTGCTTTGAGACCCCTACACCTTCTCGCGGATGCGGGCCGCTCGTCCGCGCCGTTCGCGCAGGTAGTAGAGCTTGGCCTGGCGCACCGCGCCGCGCCTCTTCACGACGATGCCGGCGATGAGTGGACTGTGGGTCTGGAAGGTGCGCTCGACGCCGACGCCGTGGGAGATCTTGCGCACTGTGAAGGCCGAGTTGAGGCCCCGGTTGCGTTTGCCGATCACCACGCCCTCGAATGCCTGCAGCCGTTCCCGGGTGCCTTCCCGAACGCGGACTTCCACGGTCACCGTGTCTCCGGGCGAGAAGGACGGTATGTCCTGTCGCAACTGGCGGCTCTCCAACTCCTCGATCACGCTGTTGCCGTGCATGCTTGTTTCCTCCTCCGGTCTTCTCTGGTGTGTGGTGGCGTCGGGCGGCTAGGGCGAGGGCGGGGCGCTCTCCGCCATGCATGCGGCCAGCAGCGCGCGGTCCTCGGGTGGCAAGGCGCGGTCCAGCAGCAGGCCCGGGCGCCGCCGCCAGGTGCGGCGCAGGGCCTCCCGGCGTCGCCACTTGGCTACCGCGCCGTGGTCCCCGGAGAGCAGCACCGCCGGCACCTGCCCCTCGGGGCGGCTCTCGGGCCGAGTGTAGTGCGGCCAATCCAGCAGGCCGTCCACATGGGACTCGGCCAGCGCCGACTCCGGGTTGCCGAGCACCCCCGGCAGCAGCCGAACCACCGCATCGACCACCACCAGCGCTGCCAGTTCGCCGCCGGACAGCACGTAGTCGCCGATGGAGATCTCCCGGTCCACGGCGCGGTCCACGAACCTCTCGTCGACGCCCTCGTAGCGCCCGGCCACCAGCGCGAAGCCCGGCAGCGCCGCCAACTCGGCCGCGGTGCGCTGGCAGAAACGCTCCCCTTGGGGCGTGAGATAGACGACCGGCGAGCCGTTCGGCAACGCCGCCCGGGCGGCGGCCACCGCATCGAGCAGCGGCGCGGCCATCATCACCATCCCCGGCCCGCCCCCGAAGGGCCTGTCGTCTACCGTGCTTCGGCTGTCGGCGGCGTAGTCCCTCGGGTCGTAGTGGCGGCAGGCCAGCCGGTCGCTGTTCGCGGCGCGGCCCACCACGCCGACGCGCAACGCCGCCTCGACGAGGGCCGGGAACAAGCTGACAACCGCTATCTGCATGGGGCCCGGCCCTAGCGCCAAAGCCACATTGGGATGTGGACCAGATCGGCGCCCGCGCCGCCAGCCCATCCGTCATTGCGGTCGGGTTGGCCCATCAGCCCCAGTCCGACTGCCAAGCCAGGACGATGCGGCCGGCCGACGTGTCGACGTCCGCGACGATCTCCCTGGTGAACGGAACCAGCCGTTCCTGCTCGCCGTCCGCCAGCACCAGCACGTCGTGGGCCGGCGTGGCGAACAGGCGCGCCACCTCCCCCAGCGGCTCGCCGCGCTCCGTGGCCGCGGCCAGGCCGATCAGGTCGCGCCAGTAGTACTCGCCCGGCTCGGCCGCAGGCAGGACGGAAGCGTCCACGCCCACCTCGGCGCCGCGCCAGGCGGCGGCTTCCCGGCTCTCGTAGCCAGCGACGCGAGCGACGAGGCCCTTGGCGTGGCTGCGGGTTTCCACCGCCAACGTCTCCCAATCCGCGGATGCGCGGCGCAGCCGCCAGGGCCGGTAGCGCAGCACGTTGTCCGGCGGCTCGGTGAAGGGCCGCACATGCACCCAGCCATGGACGCCGAAGGGCCGGCCAAGGGACGCGATCACCACCATGCCCTCCGCCATCGGCGGCGCGGGGCCTACCCGCTCTCGGCCGCTGGCGCTTCCTCAGCCGAGGCGTCGACGTCCTCGACCGTGGCGTCGGCGTCCTCGGCCGCAGCCGGCGGCTCGGTCGCCGCGGCGTCCGCCTCCGGCGCCGGATCAGCGGCCGCCGTCGAGTCCTCGTCGCCAGCGCGTTCGGCAGTGCCTTGCGGCGCCTCGGCTTCGGTGCCCGAGGACACGGCGATCGGCGCGGGCTGCATGGCTGCGGCTGGCATTCGCCGCACCTCGGCCGCCAGCTGGCGGACCCGCTCGGTGGGCTGCGCACCGTTCGCCAGCCAGTGATCGAACCGCGCCAGGTCGATCCGCAACGGCACGTCGGCACCCCGCGCAATGGGATTGTAGAAGCCGATGCGCTCGATGAAGCGCCCATCCCGCTTGGCGGACTTCTCCGCCACCGTGACGTGGTAGAAGGGGCTCTTCTTCGCCCCGTGCCGGGCCAAGCGGATGGTAACCAATGGACTCGCGCCGCATCGAAAGGGCGGCGATTGTAGCGAAGGGGCGGATGCATTGGAACAGCATCGATGCGGATTCGGCAGCGGCGCAGACGTGCTTGGGGCTCGATGCGGGACCGCCCCTGCCCATGTTCCGCACCCTGTTTGACGCCTTGATCGGCACTCTAATAGATTGATGGAACAACTGAAACAGGCTTGACGGTGCCGTTGTTTGGCGCCTTGTTTGACGCTTTGTTCGGCCGTGTCGCATCCAGTGCGCCTGGCAGCGGCTTCCAGATGCCGGCCGATCCCGATCGGGGACGGCGCCGGGCGCTTACAATCAGACGCACCAGCGGCTCGCGGAGGCGTCCATGGCCAAGGTCGTGTTCCCGGAACACCTTCTGCCCAACACCGGCGGGGTGCGGGAGCTGGCGGTGGAGTGCAGAAACTTCCGGGGTCTGGTTCGCGCCCTCGAGGAGAAGTGGCCGGGCATCGAGGACGTGCTCGCCAAGACGGCCGTCGCCATCGACGGGCAGATCTACCAGGACGCCTGGCTGGAGCCGATTCAGCCGAACAGCGAGGTGTTCTTCATGCAGCGCATTGAAGGCGGCTAGGGAACTGCCCCCAAGGGCTGGCGGGAGACGCTGCCCGCCTCACAGCTTCGAATACTGCTCTTCGACGCTCCGCTGCTGGGCCGCGTCCCGCGCTCGCGGCAACTCGGCCCGGGCCCAAGCCGCCAACGCCGCCATTGGAAACCGGCGGCCGGGACAGGTGGCGGCCCGATCGCCGCGGATTTGGCGGTGGGCGCCCAGCTCCGCGGCCGGATAGCGGAGCTGCAGCGCCAGCAGCAGGCGTTGCAGCGCGTCCAGCTGCGCCGGCGACGGCGGCGCGGCGTCGAAATCCCCGTCGAGCACCACGCCGATGCTGCGGGGATGCTGGCCGCGCTCGGTCTCCGCCAGCTCGGCGCGGCATCCGCCTTCCGCGTCGATGCGGTAGTGGAACTGGCCACGAGGGCTTCGGGGGCAGGCGCCGTGGTGCAGCAGCACGAACTTGACGCCGCCCGGCTGCTGCGGCGAGCGTTCCGCCATGCTCACGCCGCCAGCGATCTGGCGCCGATCTCGCGCCGCAGCGCCACGCGGTTCCAGTACCAGGCCAGGGCGCCGAGCAGCACGTTGGTGGCGGCCATGGCGAGAAAGACGCCGGCGTAGCCCCACAGGTAGTCGCCAAGCATCAGCAGGGGAATGTAGAGGACGAAGGTGCGGGCGAGGGAGATCGCCAGCGGCGGCAAGGGCCGCCCGAGGGCATTGAAGCAAGCTGTCGCCACCTGCATCACGCCCATGAAGCCAATCGACAACGGGATCAGCAGAAAGAACAGCCCCGCTACCGCCACCACGGTCGGGTTGGGGTCGATCCAGCGCACGGCCCTCTCGCCGACGGCCGCCAGCACCGCGAAGGTCACCACGCCCCAGGCCAGACAGAACAGATTGGCAAGGCGCAGCGCTTCGCGCACGCGCTGGAAGTTCCCGGCGCCCCAGTTCTGGCCGACGAACGGCGCAATCGAGGACGACGCGGACCACAGCACCATGTGCACCATCGTCTCCACTCGGGCCGCCACCGTGTAGCCAGCCACCACTTCGTGGCCGTGGCCGGCAAGCAGGCGGGTGGCCACCAGCATGGAGATCGGCTGCACGAGGCTGCTGGCGGTGGCGGGGCCGCCTACGTGCAGTATGGACGCCCAGGAAGGCAGCAGGCCGGCCAGGGACCAGCTCACCATGCGCACCCGGGTGAGGATCGCCACGTAGAGCGCCACGCTGAACACCCGGGATGCCACGTAGGCCCAGGCGGCGCCCGCGATGCCGAGCGCCGGCAGGCCCAGAGCGCCGAAGATCAGCAGCGGGCCGAGGGCGATCTGCAGCACGGACCCCGTGGTCATCACGATGCCCGGGCTGGCTGCGCTGCCGGTGGCCCGCAGCAGCGTCGAACCCACCATCGAGAGCATGAACAACGGGAACCCCAGCAGGTACACCCGCAGATACTCGGTTGCCATCGCCAGCACTTCGCCGCGCGCGCCGAGCAGCCGCAGCGCGTCTTCGGCGAACAGGAAGCCGACGCCGCCTATCGCGATTCCCACCAGCAGCACCAGCAGCTCGGCGTGGGCGACCAGGCGGGCGGCGATGCGCCGGTCGCCGGCGCCGTAGGCGCGGGCGATCACCGAAGACGCGCCGGTGCCGATGCCGCCGGCGAAGGCGAACAGCAGGATGGTGATGGGGAAGGCGAAGCCCATGGCGGCCAGCGCTTGCGTGCCGAGGATGCCGAGGTAGGCCGCCTCGGCCAGCCGCGCCACGTTCATCGACGCCGAGCCGAGGGTCATGAAGGACCCGAGGCGAACCAGGTGCCGGCCAACGCTGCCTTCGGTGAAACCGGCCAGACGCGCCATGCGCCGCGCCCGCCGCCGCACCGCCCGTGGCGCACGGCTGCGGCCTGGGGATGGGGGCGGCGCTGCTCTGCGGCGGCGCCTCATCGACAAGCCGCAGTGCGGACCGGCGGTACGGGCATGGGAAGGGCATGGTAGCGCAGCCGCCGAGGCTGGCCGGAGCCGGCGTCAGCGCCGGCTACAATGATGCGCCGCCGGGCGGCGGCAGCGGTCCGGTGCGCTTGCCGCCGCGCTGCCGATGTCGCGGCGAACAGCGCGTCTACCGGCCCCAACGGCCAGGGAGCCAGCCATGTTCGAGAGCCTGGGCGAGCGCTTGACGGCGGCGTTGCGTTCCGTCGCCGGCCGCGGGCGGCTCACCGAAGACAACATCCGCGACTCGGTGCGGCAGGTGCGCCTGGCGATGCTGGAGGCGGATGTGGCGCTGCCCGTGGTGCGCGCGTTCACGGCGGACGTGCAGCGCCAAGCCGTCGGCAGCGAAGTGCTGGCGGCCCTGGACCCTCGGCAGGCGTTCGTGAAGATCGTCCATGCCGAGCTGGTGCGGCTGATGGGCGACGCCAACGATGGCTTGGACCTGGCCGTCAGTCCGCCGGCGGTGATACTGCTCGCCGGTTTGCAGGGCGCCGGCAAGACGTCCACCGTCGCCAAGCTGGCCCGCCACCTCAAGGAGCGTCAGCAAGGGGATCGCAAGCGTGTCGCCGTGGTCAGCACGGACGTGCGGCGGCCAGCCGCAATCGCCCAGCTGGCCGCCCTCGCCGAGGAGGTGGGCGTACGCTGCATCGGCAGCGCATCCGGCGAGGCGCCGCCCGCCATCGCCGCCCGAGCGCTCGCCGAGGCGCAGGCGCAACTCGACGACGTGCTGATCGTCGACACCGCAGGACGCCTTGCCGTCGACACCGAAATGATGGCCGAGGTCGCCGAGGTTCACCGGGTGCTCGAACCCGCGGAGACCCTGTTCGTGGTGGATGCGATGACCGGCCAGGACGCCGCGGTCACCGCCAAGGCATTCGACCAGGCGCTGCCGCTTACCGGCGTGGTGCTGGCCAAGGCGGACGCCGACGCCCGAGGCGGCGCGGCGCTGTCGGTGCGGGCGGTTACCGGCAAGCCGATCAAGTTCCTCGCCGTGGGGGAGCGGCCGGACGCGTTGCAGGCGTTCCACCCGGCGCGCATCGCGTCGCGCATTCTCGGCATGGGCGACATGCTGACGCTGATCGAGGAGGCGGAGCGCAAGGTGGACCGCCGCAAGGCCGTGCGCCTGGCCAAGAAGGTCCAGCGCGGCACGAGGTTCGACCTCGCGGACTTCCAGGATCAGATTCAGCAGATGTTCCAGATCGGCGGCCTCGACAGCCTGCTCGACAAGATGCCCGGCATGGGCCAGGTGCCGCAGGCGGTTAGGGATCGGCTCGACGAAGGCGAGTACCGGCGCATGGACGCCATCATCAACTCCATGACGCCGCAGGAGCGGCGCTTTCCCGATGTGATCAACGGCGCCCGCAAGCGCCGCATCGCGGTCGGCAGCGGCACCGGCATCGGCGACGTCAACCGCCTCTTGAAGCAGCATCGGGCGATGCAGAAGAACATGAAGAAGATCACCCGCAAATCCGGCATGCAGCGGATGATGCGCGGCCTCCAAGGCCCGCCGCGAGGGCCGTCGAGTCGCCGCCGGCGCCGCTAGCGCTCTGCCAGCGCCTGGCGATGGCGAGCCATCGGGACATCCTGGAGCAGCTCAACACCGCGGTGGCGGTGGTGGAAGCGCTGCCGGACCGATCCTTCCGCATCACCTACCTCAACCAGTCCGGGCAGTCCCTGTTCGGGCGCAGCGCCCCTCGGGCCTTGGGAATGTCCCTCGACCAGCTGCTGCCCGACGTCCATGCCAAGCCGGCGATGCTGCAGGACGTGCTCGACTCCGGGCGGCCGTTCACCAAGCGGGAAGTGGCGCTGGCCGTGCCGGGCGGCGCCGTGCGCGTCAACTATTCGATTGCGCCCTTGGCCGAGGCGGAACTGCTGGTGGAGTTCGAGCGGCTGGACCGGTTCATGAGCATCGGGCGCAACGAACGGCACGTGACCCTGCAGGAGACGCTGCGCAAGCTGGCCCGGGGCCTCGCCCACGAAATCAAGAACCCGCTGGGCGGCATTCGCGGTGCTGCGCAGCTGCTGGATCGCCGGCTGGCGGCCGCCGAGGATCGGGAGTACACCGCGGTGATCATGGCGGAGGCGGACCGGCTGCGGAACCTGGTGGACAGGATCCTCGGCCCCAAGGACCGGTATCGGTTCGCGCCGGTCAACGTCCACCACGTGATCGAGCGGGTGGTGAGGCTGCTGCTCGCCGAACACCCTTCCGGCATCCGCTTCGAGCGCAGCTACGACCCGAGCCTGCCGGAGGTGGAAGCGGACAGCGAGCAGCTGGTGCAGGCGACGCTGAACGTCCTGACCAACGCCGTGCTCGCCCTCGCCGACGTGCCGGACGCCGCCATCGAGCTGCAAACCCGCGTCGTGGGCCAGTTCACCATCGGCGCGACGCGGCATCGGCTGGTGGCCAACCTGGATTTCATCGACAACGGTCCCGGCATACCCGCGGACATCGCCGACCGCATCTTCTATCCCATGATCAGCGGCCGGCCCGGCGGCGCCGGCCTCGGCCTCGCCATCACCCAGACCATCATTGCCCGGCACAACGGCCTGGTGGCATGCGAGAGCGAGCCGGGGCGCACCGCGTTCTCCTTCTATCTGCCCATCCGCCAACCCCGCCGGTCCCAAGGCCATGCCGAGACAGCCCATGCCGCCGGATGAGGCGAAAGCCGCGCCGGAGGCCGGCCGCCGCACGGCGGCGCGGGTGTGGATCGTGGACGACGACGGCGCCATCCGCTGGGTGCTGGAACGAGCGCTGGCCGCTGGCGGGTTCCGCACGGATTCCTTCGAGACCGCCGACGAGGCCCTGGGCAGGATCGACGACGCGCCGCCGGACGCCGTGGTGTCGGACATCCGCATGCCCGGCACGGACGGCTTGGCGCTGCTCGCGACGCTGGCGGATCGGCATCCGGACCTGCCGGTGATCATCACCACCGCGCACTCGGACCTGGACAGCGCGGTAGGCGCCTACCAGGCCGGCGCCTTCGAGTACCTGCCCAAGCCGTTCGACGTGGACGATGCGGTGGCGACGGTGCGCCGGGCCGTGCTGCGGCGGCGGGAGCGCGGCGGCGCTAGGCCGACGACGACGGCGGACGCGGAGATCATCGGCCAGGCGCCGGCCATGCAGGGCGTCTTCAGGGCCATAGGCCGGCTGGCCCGGTCCAACATCACGGTGATGATCGAGGGCGCTTCCGGCACCGGCAAGGAGCTGGTGGCCAAGGCGCTGCATCGCCACAGCCCCCGGGCCGCGGCGCCGTTCGTGGCGCTGAACATGGCGGCCATTCCCCACGAACTCATCGAGTCCGAGCTGTTCGGGCACGAACGGGGCGCCTTCACCGGCGCCCGGGATCAGCGCATCGGCCGCTTCGAGCAGGCCGACGGCGGCACGTTGTTCCTGGACGAGATCGGCGACATGCCAGCGGCAGCCCAGACCCGTCTGCTGCGGGTGCTGGCAGAGGGGGAGTTCTTCCGAGTGGGCGGCCGATCCAGCGTTCGCGTGGACGTGCGCATCCTCACTGCCACCCACCACGACCTGCGGGCGCGGGTGGCCGAGGGCGCCTTCCGCGAGGACCTCTACCACCGCCTCAACGTCATTCGCGTTCGCGTGCCGGCTCTTCGCGAGCGGCGTTCGGACATTCCGGCGTTGGCGGAGCACTTTCTCGACAAGGCGCACCGGGCGCTGGGCGGCGAGCGCAAGGCGCTGCGGGCCGACGCTCTGGCGCACCTGCAGACGCTGCCGTGGCCGGGCAACGTGCGCCAGCTGGAGAACGCCTGCAACTGGCTGACGGCGATGGCGCCGGGGCGCGAAATACACGTCGGGGATCTGCCGCCGGAGCTGCGCCCCGGCGACGCCGGCGAGGAACGCGCCGGCGGCTGGCAGGCCGCGCTGGCGGCTTGGGCGGAGGACCAGCTGCGCGCCGGGGCAACCGGAGTCGCCGCCCAGGCGCTGCCGGCCTTCGAGGCCGCTCTCATCCGCACGGCCCTGCGGCACGCCAACGGCCGCAAGCGCGACGCCGCCAAGCTCCTGGGCTGGGGCAGGAACACCCTCGCCCGCAAGCTCGCTGCGCTGCGGCCTCCGGCTTAAGGCCGAAGTTCCCCTGAACGGCTTGTACATAGCGACTTGAGCAGCGCCCGCATAGACGCCGAAGCGTGGCGTGGCGCGTTCCCATGCCTCGAGACGCGAGGAGACGGCGTCGACCAGTGCTTCCTAGGCGGCTGGCAGCCGCCTAGGGCCTCGCAAGCCGTTTATTGCAGAAGGGAAAGTTCAGAAGTTCGACTTTCTTCGCCACACAAGGGTTGACCCCCCCCCCCCCCCGTGGTTGGATAGCCGCGTTCGCACCGACGACAGGCCCAGTTCCTGCGCCGGCGCGGTGCGGATCACGAAGCTCAAGCAGGCGACCGGGGAGTTCAACGATGGCGGAACAAACGACGACCAAGCCAGCGGCGGCGTGGAAACCGCCGCGGCTTAGGGAACTCGGTCTGGGCGGTGGCACTCGGAGCGGCGCGAAAGAGGGCTATGACGCTACTTGGGAACTTTCTCAAGCATCACCTAACTGTGGCCCAGCACCGAACTACCGCATGCCAAATTCCGGCGACTCTACGTCGAGATACCCCGCCTGCCCGGCCTGAGGGCGTAGCTCAAGACGTTCGGCAGCGACGGAGCAAGGACAACTGGCGAACCTGGCGTCGGTGCGTTCCCATGCCTCGAGACGCGAGGAGACGGCCACGGAAGGTGACAGCGACAGGGACTTGGCGGTCGCGAACATGGCGCACCTCCGTGGCTGCTGTCCCAAGGCCGTGCCCGGCAGCGTAGCGACCTCCAAAGCAGCGAACGCCGCCGCCTACCGGGTGCCGTCCCCGCAAGTGGCGCAGCGCGGGTCTCGTGCCAGCCGCAGCCGCCGCCACTCCATGCGCTTGGCGTCCAGGTACAGCACATGGCCGACCAGCGTCTCGCCGACGTTCGCGAGGATCTTCATCGCCTCGATGGCTTGGACGCTGCCGACGATGCCGACGGCCGGCGCCGCGACGCCGTTCTCCGCGCAGTTCAGCGCCGCGTCCGCGGCGTCCCCGTACAGGCACTGGTAGCAGGGGGAGTCCTCCCGGCGGGAATCGAACACCGCCACCTGCCCTTCCCAGCGGATCGCCGCGCCGGAGACCAGCGGCGTGCGCTCCGCCACGCAGGCGGCGTTCACGGCGTAGCGGGCGGCGAAGTTGTCGGTGCCGTCCAGCACCACGTCCGCCGCGGCGACGGCTTCCGCCAAGGCATCGCCGACGAGCTTCCGGGCCACGGTGCGAACGCTCACATCCCGATTCAGCGCCTCGATGCGGCGGGCGGCCGAATCCACCTTCGCCGTGGCCAGCGACGCATGCTCGTGGATGATCTGGCGTTGCAGATTGGAGAGGTCCACCACGTCGTGGTCCACCAGCGTGAGGGTGCCGACGCCGGCGGCGGCCAGGTAGAGGGCCGCCGGCGAGCCGAGGCCGCCTAGGCCGATCACCAGGGCGTGCCCGGCCAGCAGCGCTTCCTGCCCGGCCACGTCGAAGTCCGGCAGCATGATCTGGCGGCTGTAGCGCAGCAGCTGCTCGTCGTTCACGCGTTGTCCGGCGCTGTCGCGCCCACGGTGACCCGCGGACGACGTTCAAGGTCCCGGTGCAGCTGCACGCGATCGAAGCCGGCTTCCCGGAACAGCGCCGCGACGGCGACATGCTGATCCCGGCCGTGCTCCACGCACAGCCAGCCCCCGGGTCGCAGGCGCGCCGGCGCTTCCCGCACTAGGGCGGCGATGCAGTCGAGGCCGAGCGTGCCGCCAACCAGCGCCAGGCGCGGCTCGAAGCGCAGGTCCCCCTCCGCCAGATGCCGATCCTGCTCCGCGACATAGGGCGGATTGCTCGCCACCACGTCGAAGCCGCCGCCCAGGCCGGCGAAGCCGTCGGCAACCCGAGCGGCCACGCGCAGCCCCAGGCGCTCCGCGTTGCGCCGGCAGAGCGCCACGCAGCGCTGGTCTATGTCCGTGGCCAGCACCTCGGCGCCTGGCCGTTCGGCCGCGATGGCCAGCGCCACCGCGCCGCAGCCGGTGCCGAGATCGAGCACTCGGCTGCCGGCGTCGACGTGCGGCAAGGCGGCGGCCACCAGCGTCTCCGTGTCCGGCCTCGGAATCAGCGCCGCTGGCGACACCTCCAGCTCCAGGCCCCAGAAGCCGCGCCGGCCCAGAATGTAGGCCACCGGTTCGCCAGCCAGTCTGCGCCGCACCCAGCCGCCCAGCTGCCGGGCCCGGGCCGCCGGCACCGGCCGCTCTCCGAAGGCGAACAGGCAGCTGCGGGACACGGCCAGGGCGCCGCACGCCAGAAGGTCCGCCTCATCGCGGCCCAGCCGCTGCCGGGCGTAGGCCGCGCAGGCGCCGATGGTCCCCGGCAGCGTCATTCGGCGAGCTGGCGCAGTTCGTCCGCCTGATGCTCCGCCGCCAAGGGGTCGATGAGGCAGTCGAGATGCCCGGCGATCACTTCGTCGAGCTTGTAGAGGGTGAGGCCGATGCGGTGGTCCGTCACCCGCCCCTGGGGAAAGTTGTAGGTGCGAATGCGTTCGGAGCGGTCGCCGCTGCCCACCAGCGAGCGCCGCGTCTCGGATTGCGCGGCCTGCTGCGCGGACTGCGCGGCGTCCAGCAGCCTGGCGCGCAGCAGCTGCATGGCCCGGGCGCGGTTCTTGAGCTGCGAGCGTTCGTCCTGGCACTCCACGACGATGCCGGTCGGCAGGTGCGTCAAGCGCACCGCGGAGTCCGTCTTGTTCACATGCTGGCCGCCGGCGCCGGAGGAGCGGTAGGTGTCGACGCGGATGTCCGTCTTGTCCAGGTCCACGTCGTCGATGGCATCCTGTTCCGGCAGCACCGCCACCGTGCAGGCGGAGGTGTGGATGCGGCCTTGGGACTCGGTTTCCGGCACCCGCTGCACCCGATGGGCGCCGGACTCGAACTTCAGGCGGCTGTACACGCGCTTGCCGGAGACCCGGGCGATCACCTCCTTGAAGCCGCCGTGCTCGCCGGGCCGGTGGCTCAGCATCTCCATCTTCCAGCGCACCAACTCGGCGTGGCGGGCGTACATGCGGTAGAGGTCTCCGGCGAACAGCGCCGCCTCGTCGCCGCCGGTGCCGGCGCGCACCTCCAGGAACACGTTGCGTTCGTCGTTGGGATCCCGCGGCGCCAGGTGCGCCTTCAGGCTCTCTTCGAGAGTTGCCAACTCCGCCTGGGCCGCGGCGGCCTCTTCCCGGGCTAGGGCCCGCATGTCCTCGTCGTCGTCGCTGGCCAGCTGTTCGGCCTCCGCCAGCGCGTCCGTTTGCTTCTGGTAGTCTCGGTAGACGGTCACCGCCCCTTCGAGCTCGGCGTATTCCCGCGCCAGCGCGGTGAAGCGTTCCCGCTCGCGAGCGGTTTCGGCGTCGCCGAGCAGGGCCGCAAGCTCTTCGTGGCGGTCGGCGAGGGCGTCGAGCTTGGCCACAATGGAAGCGGTAAGCGTCATGCCGAGGATTCTACCAATCTTGGGCGCCGGCACCGTCTGCGGGGCGCTCCTGGCGACTGCGGGATGCGCCGCTCTCGGGCCGTTCGAGCCGGCGGGCGCGGACGGCTTCCATGCCCGGGGACGCATCGCCCTGCGAGACGGCGAAGACGGTTTTGCCGCCAACTTCGACTGGCGGCAGCAGGGCGAGCGCTACCGCATAGACCTGTGGGGTCCCCTTGGCCAAGGGCGCTTGCGCATTCTGGGCGACGACGACGCATTGACGATGACGGACGCCCGGGGCGCCGTCGTCGACGGCGACGCGCTGCGGCAGCAGTTCGGCTGGTCCGTACCCCTTGCCGCCCTTCGGCACTGGCTGCTCGGCCGCTGCCAACCGGCCCAGTCGCCCTGCGAGCGGCGCCAGGACCCGGGCGGCGAGCTCGCCGGCTTCGCGCAGCACGGTTGGCGGGTGCGGCTGTCGGACTGGCGGCAAGGGCCGGACGCCCCGCTGCCCGGCCGCATCGTCGCCACCGAAGGCGAGCGGCGCATCGCGGTGGCGGTTCGGGAGTGGCGATGAGGCGCTGGCGGGTCGCTGCCGTCGCCGGCGTTCTGGCGTTGGCCGGCTGCACGCTCCAGGACGTGCGCCGGACCCTCGAGGGCCATGCGGACGTCGGCTACGAGCAGGCCCGCAGGAACCAGCAGGATGCCTGCGACCGCCTGCCAACCGCTCCGGCCCGGGAGGCCTGCGAAGCGCGGCTGCCCCCGGCCTCCTTCGAGGAGTACGAACGCATGCGCCGCGACGTGCCGAGCCGGCCCTTGGAGAAGCCGGGACAGCGATCTGCGAAGCCGCTGGCGCCAAGCGTGTAAGCTCGGCCACCGCAACCACTTGGAGAGGAAACGAATGAAACTCGGATTGGGCATAGGCCCGTTCGGGCCGCCCGGCGGCGAGCGCCTGGTGCAGCTCGCCAAGGAAGCGGAGAACCTCGGCTACGACACCATCTGGGCGCCGGAGATCTACGGTGCCGACTGCTTCACGCCCCTCGCCTGGATCGGCGCCCGCACCGAGCGCATCAAGCTCGGCACCTCCATCATGCAGATCTCGGCGCGCACGCCGGCCAGCGCGGCGATGCACGCCGTCTCGCTGGACTACCTTTCCAACGGCCGCCTCATCCTCGGCATCGGCGTCTCCGGGCCGCAGGTGGTGGAAGGCTGGTACGGCCAGCCCTATCCCCGGCCGCTGGCGCGCACCCGGGAGTGGGTGGCCATCTTCCGGCAGATCGTCTCCCGGCAAGAGCCGGTTTCCTTCTCCGGCAAGCACTACCAGCTGCCGCTGCCCGGCGGCACCGGCCTCGGCAAGCCGCTGAAGCTCATTCTGCATCCCGTGCGCGAGCGCATCCCCGTGTACCTCGGCGCGGAAGGGCCCAAGAACGTGGCCATGGGAGCGGAGATCTGCGACGGCTGGATCCCCATGTTCCTCTCGCCCTACCGGATGATGAAGATGTACGCGGACGCCATGCGCATCCGCAACGCCGACTTCGAGATCGCCGCCTCGGTGCCGGTGATCGTCGACGACGACGTGCAAGGCGCGCTGAACCAGATCAAGCGCAACGTGGGCTTCTACGTGGGCGGCATGGGCGCCAAGAGCTTCAACGTCCACAAGGACCACGTCGTCAGGATGGGCTTCGGCGAGGCCGCGGAGCGGGTGCAGGAACTGTTCTTCGCCGGGCGCCGGGACGAGGCCATGGCGGCGGTGCCGAACGAGCTGTGCGACGAGATCGCCCTGGTGGGCCCCAAGGCGCGCATCCGCGAACGCCTGGCGGCGTGGAAGGAGAGCCCGGTGACGATGCTGAACGTCGGCGCGGCGAATCCCGAGACGCTGCGGTTCATGGCCGAGGAACTGCTGTGAGGCCGCTTGCGGGGGCTGCGGAGATGGACGCGGAATCGAGGGCGGCACCATGCGCGACATGAAGTTCGGCGCCTTTCTGGCGCCCCACCACCCCATCGGCGAGCACCCGACGCTGCAGCTGCGCAGCGACCTGGACCTCGTGGAACACATGGATCGCCTCGGCTTCGACGAGTTCTGGTGCGGCGAACACCACTCCACCGGCTGGGAGGTGATCGCATCGCCGGAGATATTCCTCGCTGCCGCCGCCGAGCGCACCCACCGCATCCGCCTCGGCACCGGCGTCGTCTCCCTGCCCTACCACCACCCGTTCATGGTGGCGCAGCGCCTGGTGCAGCTGGACCACCAGTGCAACGGGCGGCTCATCTTCGGCTCCGGCCCCGGCGCCCTGCCCTCCGATGCCCACACCCTCGGCGTGGACCCGATGCTGCTGCGCGATCGCCAGGACGAAGCGATGGGCGTCATCCGCCGTCTGTTCGCCGGCGGCGAGCGCTTCAGCTGCGAAAGCGAGTGGTTCCAGCTGAACGAAGCCAAGCTGCAACTGCTGCCCTTGCAGCGGGACATGGAGTTCGCCGTGGCGTCGATGGTGAGCCCCTCGGGCATGACCTTGGCCGGCAAGCACGGCGCCGGCGTTCTCTCGATTGGCTCCACCACCAGCGCCGGCTTGCAGGCGCTGCCGTTGCAGTGGAGCTTCGCCGAGGAATCGGCCGCCAAGCACCAGCGCACCGTGGACCGCAGCGCCTGGCGCGTGGTGATGAGCTGGCACATCGCCGAGACCCGCGACCAGGCGCGGCAGCAAGCCAAGGAGGGCCTGTTCCGCCACAACAACGAATACACCGTGGGCACCCTGGCCGCCGGCGAGGGCACGATCTTCAAGACCCCGGACGAAGCCGTGGACGGCACCGCGTTCAGCGACGGCAGCGTTGCCGTGATCGGCACGCCGCAGGATCTGGTCGAACGGATCGAGAAGATGATCGAGGTCACCGGCGGCTTCGGCGTGGCGATCGGCTTCGTCCACGACTGGGCGAACCGGGCGGACACCCGCAACAGCTGGGATCTGGTGGCCCGCTACGTGATCCCGGAGGTGAACGGCATGTTGGACGGCTACCGCGAATCCAACAAGTTCGTCATCGAGAACCGCGGCACCTGGCTGCGGGCCGGCCAGGCCATCATGAGCAAGATCCAGGAGAACGAACGGGCCCGGGAAGCGATGGCCGCGGCGGCCGGCGCCGCCCAGACGGCCGTGGCGGCGCATGTGAAGGCGCAAGGGAAGGCGAACGACGGCAACGGCGCATAGCGGCGGGCGGCCGTCGCCTCGGCAGGCCGCGGCACCCCGCCAACCGCTTGACATTCCCACTCGGCGCATTACTGTCTAGCGGTTCGATCCCGAATTGACGTGGCAAATGGCACGTTCGTCTGTCGTCGCCTCGGCGTGCGCTGCTTGAGGATGTGCCGCCCCGCAAGGCCGCCGGCATCCCGGCCCTGCGACGAAACCCGCCCGCTGGAACACGCGCCATTTTGGAAGCGGCACACTAGCGGTTCGGTTCCGAATTGACATGGCAAATGGCACGTTCGTCTGTCGTCGCCTCGGCGTGCGCTGCTTGAGGATGTGCCGCCCCGCAAGGCCGCCGGCATCCCGGCCCTGCGACGAAACCCGCCCGCTGGAACACGCGCCATTTTGGAAGCGGCACACTAGCGCCCCTTCCGCCTCGGTGCCCCTCATGGTGCGTTCGCGTCTCCGGCCGCTGCCCGTGGCCGCTCGAACCGTCCGCGCCGGCGCGCTGGCCGTCTTGGCCTGCCTGCTCGCGGCCGCCGCTTCGGCGGCGCGTTCCGAAGGCACGGTGACGCCCTTGGCCGTCGCGCCGGTGCTCGACGGCGAGGTGGCCGAGGACCCTGCCTGGCGCGGCGTCGAGCCGTTCACCGGCTTCAAGCAGCTGCAGCCGGACAACGGCCAGCCCGCCTCCCAGCGCACCGAGGTCTTCATGGGCTTCACGGCGGACGCGCTGCACGTCGGCGTGATCTGCTACGAGGACATGGACAAGGTGATGGTGTCCAACGACGGGTTCGCCTCGGACAGCGTCTCCTTCGTGTTGGACACCTTCCGCAGCGAGCAGACGGCGATGGTGTTCGGCACCAACCCGGTGGGCGCCGAGTACGACGGCCAGGTGTCGGCTTCCGGCAACTGGCCGGACTGGAACTGGAGCACGGTTTGGGAGGTGCGCACCAAGTCCGGCGACGACCACTGGAGCGCCGAGTTCGCCATTCCCTTCACGTCGCTGCGCTACGCGCCGGCGAAGCCCGGCCAAACGCAAAGCTGGGGCGTGAACTTCGCTCGCGTCATCCGCCGCAACAACGAGACCGCCTACTGGTCGCCGGTGCCGAAGCAACTCAGCATGTATCGGCTGGATTTGGCTGGCGTCATAGACGGCTTCCAGCCGCCGAAGCGGCGCCGCAATCTGAAGTTCATTCCCTATGCGCTGGCAAGCGGGGTGCGGGCCCAGAACGCCGGCAACGCGAGCCAGCAAGACGCTGGCTTCGACGTGAAGTACTCGCTCACCCCCAGCTTGACCATGGACCTCACCTACAACACCGATTTCGCGCAGGTGGAATCCGATCGGCAGCAGGTGAACTTCGGCCGCTTCAGCCTCTTCTTCCCGGAGACGCGCCCGTTCTTTCTCGAGAACGCGGGCGCATTCCAAGTGGGGTCCCCGGACGTGCTGCTGTTCCACAGCCGACGCATCGGCATCGGTCCGAGGGGCGAACGGCTGCCCATCGAAGGCGGCGCGCGCATCTCCGGCAAGGTCGGCAAGGCCACCAACCTCGGCTTCCTGCACATGCGCGCGGACGCCAACGCGGAAGGCAGCGACAAGACCGGCTTCACCGTGCTGCGGGCGAGCCGGGATCTGCGGAACCGATCCTCCGTGGGCTTCATCGGCACCAGCCGGGCGGACGAGGACCACGAGCAGACGTGGGGCCTGGACGGACGCTGGGGCATCGGCAACTACACCATGCTCAGCGGCTTCGTGGCCCGAACCCGCGGCGCGGAGACCGCAGCGCACAACACCGCCTTCTCGGTGTTCGGCAACTACGACTCGCCAACGTGGGCCTACAACGCCGGCTACACGCAAGTGGGCGCCGGCTTCGCGCCAGCCATCGGCTTCGTGGGGCGGCGCGACTTTCGCAAGTTCAACACCTTCTTCCAGTACACCAAGCAGATGGAAGGCAAGTTCGGCTTGAGCGAGTGGAAGCCCCATGCGAGCTACACCGGCTACTGGGACTTCGACGGCTTCCAGCAGAGCGGTTTCCTGCACATGGACAGCTGGTTCCTGTGGCGCAACGGCGCGGATCTCTGGACCGCCATCGACTACGTACACGAAGGCGTGAAGGAGGCGTTCTCGGTTGCCGGCGCGCTGATTCCCGCCGGCGAGTACGGCAACCCGCAGCTGAACGTGGGCGTGAACTCCCCCGCCGGCAAGCCCTGGCGGCTGGGCCTCTACACCAACATCGGCGGCTACTACAACGGCGACCGCTACGTTGCTTCGCCGTTCCTAAGCTACCGCAAGGACGAGACGCTCTCCGCCTACTTCTCCTGGAACTTCAACCGCATCGACCTGCCGAACGCCGGCGCCTTCGACGTGAACCTCGTGCAGGCGCGCATGGACTACTCGTTCACGCCGAAGATCGGCCTGCAAACGCTGGTGCAGTACAACGACGCCAACAACGTGCTCGCCGCCAATCTGCGGTTTTCCTGGCAGCGGTCCGCGAACGCTGGCCTGTATCTCGTCTACAACGAAGTGGACGACCGCAGCGCCCTGTCGCTTCGAACCCGGCGCGAACTGGTGCTCAAGTACAGCCACATCTTCGACGTGCTGTGACCGCGCGGGAGCACGGCGCAGCTGCGCCATACCGACGGGGACCCACATGACCATCGACAAACGCATCGCCGTGACCCTGCCGATGGGGCCCGGGATCGAGGACTCCATCGCCTTGGTGAAGTGGGCGGAAGCGAGCGGCATCGACGACGTGTGGTTCAGCGACGCGATGGCGCCGGACAGCTTGACGATGGTCGCCGTGGTGGCCCCCTACACGCAACGGATGCGCGTCGGCGTGGCCGTCACGCCGGTATACACGCGCACGCCGGCGGTGTTCGCGGCCACCGCCAACGTGCTGGCGCAGATGCTGCCGGGCCGGTTCGTGCTCGGGCTCGGCTCCTCCAGCCAGGCCATCATGGAGCGCTTCAACGGCATCAAGCTCGAAAAGCCGGTCACCCGGGTTCGGGAGACCGCGACCATCGTGCGTTCCATGCTGGCTGGCGAGAAGTCGGATTTCGCGCTCAGCACCTTGTCGAGCCGCGGCTACCGGCAGGAGGCGCTGCCCGAGCCGCCGCCCATCTACCTGGCGGCGCTGCGTCCGAAGATGATCGAGATGGCCGCCGAAGTGGGCGACGGCGTGGTGTTCAACCTGTGGCCCAGAAAGGCGCTGCCGAAGATGATGGAGCATGTGGCCATCGGCGCCGCGCGGGCCGGCAAGCAGGCGGCGGACGTGGAGATCGTCAACCGCTCCTTCGTCATGGTGACGGACGACGTGGAAGCCGGCCGCCGCGCCTTCCGCAACTACTACGCGCCCTACTACGCCAACCCGGTGTACAACGACTTCCTGAAGTGGGCCGGCTACGAGGACGAAGCCGAGGGCGTGCTTGCCGGCTGGGCGGCCCGGGACCGAGCGCTCTCGACCGGCGCCATCACCGACGAGCTGGTGGATGCCGTGGCCATCATCGGCACGGCCGAGGAGGTGTGCGCCCGGGTACGGGAGCAGACGGCCGCTGGCATCGACACCACCATCGTCTCCCCCATCGGCCAGATGCCGCTGGCGGACGCCATGCCCACCTTCGAGGCGTTCCACGCCGACCGCTTCCGGATTCGCGACTTCCGGATTCGCGAATAGCGTAGCGGCTACTCCGGCAAGCGCCGGTAGTTCGGGTCTATCGTTTCGAAGAAGGTCTGCACCATGCGGTACGTCATGCCCCACACGAAGAAGTGGCCGCCGGGCAGGCGAAAACCGCTGAAGACGTTGCCGCGCCGGCGGGGGCTGTCGGCATGGAACGGCGGGCTGGCGCGTTCGGCGTTGTCGCCCCGATGCATCGGCCCCACGGGCGTCCAGACGGTGGCCGCCACCTCGTGACTGAGCGAGAAGGCGGGATCGCCGGCGATCGCGAACACGAAGGGGGCCACCAGCAGCGGGCGTCGGACGCTCATCGGCCGCTGCCGAGGCAGCTCGCCGAGCACATCGGCCGCCGAGATGTCCAGGCCGATCTCTTCGGCCGTTTCGCGCACTGCGGCGTCCCGCAGCGTCGCGTCCTGCCGCTCCCGGTGGCCGCCGGGGAACGCCATGTGGCCGGACCACGGGTCTCCGTGCGTCTCCGCCCGCTTGATGAACAGCATCTCGGCGCCGTCCGCGCCGGCGCGCAGCACCACGGCCACGGCCGCCTGCCGCGTCCCGCCATCCTCCAACCCTGGTCGCGAACTCTCGGCCGGCGCGGCTCGCGAGGGCGAACTCCGTGCTTGCGAAGGCCCCTTCAAGCGGCAGCGGATGGATGGCAGGTCCAGCACGGCGCTATGGTAGCTTGGCTTCCTGCTTCGACGACCGGACACGCCACTTGAACCCACTCGCCTCGAGCGCCAACCGCTGCTTCGTCTGCGGCCCCGGCAATGCCGCTGGCCTCAAGGTGCGCTTCCGCCTTGACGGCGACTGCTGCCGCGCCGAGTTCACGCCCGGCCCCACCCACGTCGGCTACGACGGCGTGACCCACGGCGGCATCCTGTTCAGCCTGCTCGACGACGTGATGGCGAACGTCCTCTTCCTGCGCGGCGAGCGGTGCTACACCGCCAAGGCGGAGGTGCGCTACCGCCAGCCGTTGCCGGTAGGCGCCGAAGTGCGCCTCGAAGGCCGCGAGCACAAGCGCAAGGGCCGCCTGGCGCTGCTCGAAGGGCGCGTGCTGCGGACGGACACGAACGAGGTGGTGGCGGAGGCGACCGGCAGCTTCATGATCGTGCGGGACGGGTGGGACGGGGGCGGAACACTTGAGCAGAAACACCTCGGCGCGATAGCCTAGGCTGCTTGGCATCACGGTTCTCACGGGGGAGGCACTCATGGCCACTGTCACCGGCGCCCAGCTGATGGCGCGGAGTCTCAAGCAGCAGGGCGTGGACTACATGTTCGGCATCGTCGGGTTTCCGGTGCAGGGCTTCGCGGCCGAGGCGCAGAAGGTCGGCATCACCTACGTCGGCATGCGCAACGAACAGGCCGCCAGCTACGCGGCGCACGCGGCTGGCTACCTGACGGGCCGCCCGCAGGCGTGCCTCACGGTCTCCGGGCCCGGCGTCATCCACGCCTTCGCCGGCCTCGCCAACGCCAAGCAGAACTGCTGGCCGATGATTCTCATCGGCGGCGCTTCGCCCGTGTACCAGAACGGCATGGGCGGCTTCCAGGAGGAGCGGCAGGTGGAACTCGCGGCGCCGTACTGCAAGTACGCGCACGCCATCGAGCACGCGCACCGCATCCCCTACTACGTCAACCAGGCGGTCCGCCACGCCTTGTACGGGCGTCCGGGTCCCGTGTACTTGGACTTCCCGGACGACATCATCCGCGCCGAATGCGACGAAGGCGAGGCGGCGGTCGCCGCCCGGGTGCCGGAACCGCCCCGCACGATGGCGGATCCGGAAGCCGTGGAGGCCGCGCTCACGGCGCTCGAGTCCGCCGAACGGCCGCTGGTGGTGGTCGGCAAGGGCATGGCCTGGGCCCGCGCCGAGGACGAGATCCGCGAATTCGTCGAACGCACGCAGCTGCCGTTCCTGAACTCGCCGATGGGCAAGGGCACCATGCCGGACGACGACCCCCTCTCCGTGGGCGCCGCCCGCAGCACCGCGCTGCGCGAGGCGGACCTGGTGTTCCTGATGGGCGCCCGCCTGAACTGGATCATGCACTTCGGCCTGCCGCCCCGCTTCCACAAGGACGTGCGCATCATCCAGCTGGACATCGAACCCACCGAGATCGGCGCCAACGTGCCGGCCGAAGTGGCGCTGGTGGGAGACGGCAAGGCCGTGGTCGGCCAGTTGAACCGGGCCTTGGGCAACCGCCAGTGGTTCTATCCGTCGGAAACCCCGTGGCGGGCCCTGCTGCAGGAGAAGGCGCAGGCCAACATGGCGGCGGTGCAGCCGATGATCGACGACGACTCCGCCCCCACCAACTACTACCGCGCCTTCAAGGACATCGTGGAGTGGCTGCCGGAGGACGCCATCATCATCGGCGAAGGCGCCAACACCATGGACATCGGCCGTACGCAGATGCCCAATCGCCGGCCCCGCCATCGGCTGGACGCCGGCACCTACGGCACCATGGGCGTGGGCCTCGGCTTCGCCGTCGCCGCGGCGGTGACGAATCCGCAGCAGCCCGTGGTTTCCGTGCAGGGCGACAGCGCCTTCGGCTTCACCGGCATGGAACTGGAGACGATGGTGCGCTGCAAGCTGCCGGTGAAGCTCATCGTGCTGAACAACGGCGGCATCGGCGGCGGCCTGCACCCGCTGAAGGAGGGCCAGACCGCGCCGCCCGGCAACCTCATCTACGGCGCCCGCTACGAGGGGATGCTGGAAGCCCTAGGCGGCAAGGGACTGTACGTGGAGGACCCCAAGGATCTGCGGGCGGCGCTCGACGAAGCGATGGCCTTCGACGGTCCGGCGCTGGTGAACGTGGCCTTGAACCCGCGGGCCGGGCGCAAGCCGCAGCAGTTCGGCTGGCTCACCACCTAGACGCTGGCGTCAGGCGCCGTCCAAGGTGCCCGACGCCCTAGAGCCCACGGCCGGCGAAGCGGCGGCTTCGCGGGACCCTGTTCCGCTGGCGCGGTGCATGTCCCGCCTCGCCGAGCGCTTCGCCGAGTCGCTGCGTGTCGCCGCGCAGATGCGGCGGCACGGGTTCTGGACCGACCCGCCGCCGGCAGTGATGGACGCGGGCACCGGCCGGATGATGGTGGTGCCCATTGCCCTGTGGCTGCTCGGATGCGCTCGGCAGGTCGTGACGGTTGACGTGGAGCGCCAGCTAGCGCCCCGGCTCATCGCGCTGCAGCATGCGTTCTATAGCGGCCGCAGAAAGAGCCTGCTCGCTCTGCCCGAGGCGGATCCCGTGGCGGTGGCTGAGCGCCTCGACAGGTTTCTGGCGCAGTGGTCGCAGCCCGACAAACCGGCCGGGCCCGCGCTCGTCGAGCGGCTGCTCGCGCTGTGCAACGTCACCTACGTGGCGCCTTGCGACGCCGCCGAGCTCGACATGCCGAGCGACAGCTTCGACGTCCAAGTCTCCACGCATCTCCTGGAGCACATCTCCCCCGATGCTTTGCCGCGACTGCTGCGCAACGGCCAGCGGCTGCTGCGGCCAGGCGGCATCGCGGTGCATCTGATCGATCATACGGACCATCTGGATCGTCTGGCCCGCTTTCGCGCCAACGCGCCGCGGTTCGAGTTCCTTAGATTCGAGGATGAAGAGTGGCGCAAGCGGGATAGAGAATCCTACATCTACATGAACCGCATGCGTTCCTCGGAATACATGCCGTACTTCACTTCGGCGGGATTCGGCATCGTAGAAGTCGACGTCGCCGTGGACGACGAGGCGGTGGAAGCCATCCACGCCGGGGAGACTCCCCTGGCATCCAGATTCCGCGACATGGTCCCGGCGGACGTGGCGACCCGCCAGACTCTGCTGGTGGTCCGCAAACCCTTCTAAATAACTCGTCGACGGCTCCTGGCAAGCTAGCGAACGACGCCGCGAGCTCGCAGATCCGTGATCTCCTCGGCCGTGTAGCCGGCTTCGCCGAGCACTTCCCGGGTGTGCTCGCCGAGCTCCGGCGAACAGCGGAAGATGGCCGCCGGCGTGTCGCCGAAACGGGCCGGAGGGCGGGCCTGGCGCATGGGACCGGCGATGGGATGCTCGAACTCCCACAGCGCCTCCATGGCCCGCACCTGCGGATCGTGCATCACCTCGTCCCGGGGGTTTATCTTGGCGAACGGCACCTGTTCTTGCTGCAGCCGTTCCGCCAGCTCGGCCGTGTCGAACTGCGCGTAGGCGTCGTTCAGCGCTGCCTGGAACCGTTCGGAATCCAGCCCCTCCTGGGTGCGGAAGCGCTCGTCCTCGAACAGATTGGGCAGTTCCAGGGCGCGGAACAGGCCGTGCCACTCCGCCGCCTGCACCGGCATCGTGCAGATGTATCCGTCCCTCGTCTGCCGCACCATGTTCTCGTGGGAGCGATGTCCGGGATGCCGTTTTTCGTCGCCCACGAAGGTGTAGGGCAGCATGTTGTCCGGCCACAGGAAAAACAGCGCCGCATCGAGCATCGAGATGTCCAGGCGCTGGCCGACGCCGGTGCGCTCCCGGGCCACCAGGGCCGCGGCGACGGCCTGCGCCGCGGTCATGGACGTGATCTTGTCGCAGATCAGCGAGTTGACGAGGATCGGGCGTTCCGCAGACGGATTCGACTGCAACGAACCGATGCCGGAAATGGACTGGATGATCGCGTCGTACACGCGGCGTCCGGCGTAGGGTCCGGTGTGGCCCACGCCGTTGATGGACGCGAACACCAGACGCGGGTTCACGTCGCGCAGGGTCTCGAAATCCAGCCCCAGGCGCTCCATCACCCCCGGGCGGTAGTTCTCCATCACCACGTCCGCGTTCGCCACGAGTCTCTTGAACGCCGCCTTGCCGGCGGCCACGGACAAGTCGATCACGATGCCCCGCTTGTTGCGGTTCATCATCGCGAACGCGCCGCCGACGCCGTTGCGCTGATAGCCGCCGGGATGGCGCATGAAGTCCCCCTGCGGGGATTCAACCTTCACCACGTCCGCCCCCTGATCGCCGAGGATGGATGCGGCGATCGGGCCGGAATAGATGGTGCAGAGATCCAGCACCCGAATGCCGTCGAGCGCGCCCGCCATCACGTCGTACCGGCAGCCCCGGCCGGCTGTCCGCTCAGCTCGGGCGCGACAGCCGGGGCCGTCTCGAAGCCCTCGTAGCCGCCGGCCGCCACCGCATCGCACTTGTCCACATACGGTGGAAAGCCGACCAGGGGCATGAACACCTGCGGCTTGCCGGGGATGTTCTTGCCGAGATACCAGGAGTTGCATGTGGGATAGAGCGTTGCGCCGGCCACCGCGTTCACGTGCGCAACCCAGGCTTCCTCCGCCGCCGGCGTGGCCTCGATGGTGGCGGCGTTGGTGCAGCGCAGGTGTTCGATGCAGTCGCCGATCCAGTTCACGTGCTGCTCGATGGAGCAGATCATGTTGGTCAGCACGGAAGGGCTGCCCGGGCCGGAAATGAAGAACAGGTTGGGGAAGCCGGCGGTGCCGAGGCCGAGGTAGGTGCGGGGCCCGCCATCCCACTTGTCCTTGAGCCGCTGGCCGGCGCGGCCGCGAATGTCCACCCGCAGCACGGTGCCGGTCATGGCGTCGAAGCCGGTCGCGAAGACGATGCAATCCAAGCGGTGCTCTTCGCCGGCCACGACGATGCCGCTCGGCGTGATGCGTTCTATGGGATTGGCGTGCACATCGACCAGACGCACGTTGGGCCGGTTGTAGGTTTCGAAATAGCCGGTGTCCAGGCAAGGGCGCTTGCAGCCGATCACGTTGTCGGGACACAGCAGCGCGGCCGTCCGGGGGTTCTGAACCGTCTCGCGGATGCGCCGCCGCACGAACTCGGCGGCGGTTTCGTTGGCTTCCCGATTCAGCAGCAGGTCGTTGTAGGCGCCTAGGAACCCGAAGCCGCCCCGCTGCCAGCGCGCCGCGTAGTTCGCCGTCTGCGCCGCTTCGTCGTCCGCGTCCGCCGGCGCGTCGTTCTGCGGAATCCTAGAACCGAAGCCGCCGGGCATGCGGTAGTTGCGGGCCCGGAACGCCGCGTACTCGGCCTTGATGTCGCGCACCAGCTGCCCGTCTATCGGCCCGTTGCGGGCGGGAATGGAGTAGTTGGGCGTGCGCTGGAAGACGGTGAGGTGCTCGGCTTCGGCGGCGATCACCGGAATCGCCTGGATCGCCGAGGATCCGGTGCCGACGATGCCGACCTGCTGGCCGCCGAATTCCACCTTCCCGTGGGGCCAGCGCCCGGTGTGGTAGGTGGGCCCGGCGAAACTGCCGCGGCCCGGAAAGTCCGGCAGGTTGGCTGTGGAGAGGCAGCCGGTGGCCATGATGCAGAACCGCGCGGAGAGACTGTCGCCGGCGTCGGTGCGGATACGCCAGCAGCCGGCCGGCGCGTCGAACACCGCCTGTTCCACGCGGGTGTCGAAGACGATGTCGCGTCGCAGATCGAAGCGGTCCGCAACGTGGTTGGCGTAGCGCAGGATTTCCGGCTGCCCGGCGTAGCGCTCCGTCCACTCCCACTCCTGCTGCAAGCGCTCGTCGAAGCTGTAGGAGTACTCCATGCTCTCGACGTCGCAGCGGGCGCCCGGGTAGCGGTTCCAGTACCAGGTGCCGCCGACGTCGCCGCCGGCTTCCACCACGCGCACCGAGAAGCCCCCCTGCCGCAGCCGGTGCAGCATGTACAGCCCGGCGAAACCGGCGCCCACCACCACGACGTCGAAGCGCGGCTGGGCGGCCATGCCGGCCTTGCGCGCGGCGCCGCGCTGGGGCGGAGCGGCGGAATTCGTCACTCGGACGCGGCTTGCGGCGACGAACGGTTGAACTGGGCCTCGCGCTTGCCGAGGAAAGCGGCCACCGCCTCGGCGTGGTCCGGCAAGCGGCGGGCGATCTGGTCCCGCAGCCCCTCGCGTTCCATCACCGCGTCGAGGTCCGGATCCAACGGGTTCTTGCGCAGCAGTTCCTTGATCATCATCACCGCCGGCGTGGAGTTGCTGGCGATTTCCTCCGCCTTGGCGAGCGCGGTGGGCAGCAGCGCCTCCGGATCCGTGACGGCCGAAACGAGGCCGATGCGCAGGGCTTCGTCCGCCGGCACCATGCGCCCGGTGAGGCACATCTCGGTGGCGTTGCCGAGGCCCACTAGCTGGGCGAGCAGGCGGGTGGAGCCGAGCTCCGGCATCAGCCCCATCTTGATGAAGCGGATGCTCAGCTGCGCCCCGGTGGACGCGATGCGCACGTCGCAGGGCAGGATCATGGTGAGGCCAACGCCCACCGCATAGCCGTTCACCGCGGCGACGGTGGGCTTCGAGTTCCGCAGGAAGGTGGTGAAGTTGTGGCCGCCCCGCTGCAGCTGCTCGCCTTCGCCCTGGCGGTTGGCTTCCACCCGCTCGGCGAAGTTGCCGATGTCCGCCCCGGCGCAGAACGCCCGCCCCTCGCCGGTGATCAGAATGGCGCCGATGCCGTCGTCCGCGTTCCACGCCGTCATCTGTTCGACGATCTCGCCGGACATCGTGGCCGTCCAGGCGTTCAGCTTGCGCGGCCGATTGAGGCGGACGATGCCGACGCGGCCTTGGGTTTCGGCAATGATCTGTTCGTGAGCCATCGTTGATTCCGACGCCGTTGGTGGCCGGCGAACTTAGGCAACGCCGGCGGGGTTTGCAACCGCCCGCTCCGGCTGCTTCGCCTCCCCGCCGATCCGCCGTATGCTCGCCCGTCGGGTGCCGGAGCCGGTTCGCGAATGTCCGTTGTCGTCGTCTTCGTTCAGCCGGATGGCCGTCGCCAGCGCTGCGCCGCGCCGGCGGGAGCGTCGGTGATGGACTGCGCGGTGGACAACGGCGTCCCGGGCATCGCCGCCCAGTGCGGCGGCGGCTGCACCTGCTCGACGTGCCACGCCGTCGTCGACGAGCGCTGGTTCGCGCTAACGGGCGAGGCCGCGGGTGACGAGCGGGACATTCTCGCCTTCGTCCCGGAGCGGCAGCCGCGCAGCCGCCTCACCTGCCAGATCGTGCTGCACGAAGGCATGGACGGCCTGGTCGTCCACGTGCCGCCCACAGCCTGACGCGGCAGCGCCGGGGCCTGACGCGGCAGCGCCGGGGCGCCTCCGTCACACCGAAAATGGCGGAAGCGCCGCAACGCGGCGACAGCGGACGGGACTCACTGGTGCTGGGAATGCCCCGGCGTGGGCGGGAGCTATACTCCCAAGCACCCGTCGCCCGGCACGCCGTTGTCCGGAGCGTGGGCTGCACAGGAGGTTGTGGGAGTGACGCGGTTGTTCCTGCCAGCCGTGCGTTCGGCCTTTCGGATTGGCCGATGCTCGCCCAGCCAGCGCTTGGCACCGGCGCTCGCTGTCGTGTTCGCGCCGGTCGCCGCCGCCTTGCCGGTGGCGGACTTCGCGTTGGCGGATCAGCATGGCGTCCAGCATCGGCTCGCAAGCTACCGCAACGCTGCCGCCGTGGTGTTGACGGTGCAGGGCAACGGCTGCCCCATCGTCCGCAATGCGCTCCCGGACCTCGCCGCGGTGCGGGCTCGGTTCCAGGACCGCGACGTCGCGTTCCTGATGATCAACTCGAACCTGCAAGACGACGCGGACAGCGTCCGCGCCGAAGCCGAGGAGTGGGGCATCGACCTGCCCATCCTGATCGACGCGGCGCAATCGGTAGGCGAGCGCCTGCGCCTGACGCGCACCGCCGAGGCCCTGGTGCTGGTGCCGGAGCGGGAGTCGTGGCGCGTTGCCTACCGCGGCCCGGTCAACGACCGCCTGAGCTACGAACGCCAGCGCCGAGCGGCCAACGAACACTACTTGGTGGCAGCCCTCGAGGCGGTGCTGGCCGGGCAGGAGCCGGCGGCATCCACCCGGGAAGCCATTGGCTGTCTCATCAACTTCCCGGAGCGCGACAGAGCTGCCCCGGCCACGGCCAGCGACCCCGCCGCAGCCGACGGGACCAGCCACGCCGCCGCATCCGCGCCTTAGGCGCCCTGCCGGGCCATGACGCCCGTCGCGCCGCCGGTGCGCGACATCGTGCTGCTCGGCGGCGGCCACGCCCATGTGCAGGTGCTGCGGTCCTTCGCCATGCGGCCCGAGCCGGGGCTGCGTCTCACGCTGGTGGCCCGGGAGCCGCACTCGCCCTACAGCGGCATGCTGCCGGGGCTGGTGGCGGGCTGCTACCGCTGGCGGGACATCCACATCGATCTGGCCCGTCTCGCCACGTTGGCAAAGGCCCGTTTCATAGCCGGGGAGGCCGTGGCAGTCGACGTCGGCGCGAGCCGCGTGGCGCTGCGGGATCGGCCGCCGCTGCGCTACGACACGCTCTCGATCAACACCGGCGGCGTACCGGCCGGCGCGCCGGCTTCCTCGTTCGTGACGCCGGTGAAGCCCATCGGCCGTTTCCTGCCCGTCTGGGAGCGGATCGCCGCGGACGAGTCGATTCGCCGCCTCGCCATCGTCGGCGGCGGTCCGGCCGGAGTCGAACTGGCGCTGGCCATAGTCCACAGCCTGCCGCGCATCGCTTGCGTGGTGATCGAGGCCGGGCCTCTGCTGGTGCCGGGCTTTGCGGCCGGCGCTCGACGGCGCTTGCTGGCGGCCCTGCGGAGCCGGGGCATCGAAGTGGCTTGCGACGCCGTGGTACGCACAGCTGCGGCCGGCGAGCTGGCAGCGGCGGACGGGCGGCGCTGGCAGGCCGACCACGTGCTCTGGGCAACCGGCGCCCGGGCGCCGGAGTGGCCGGCGGCCTCGGGCCTCGCCACGGATGCCACGGGGTGCATAGCGGTGTCCGCGACCTTGCAGTCGACGTCCCATCCAACCGTGTTCGCCGCCGGCGACATCGCCACGGTGGTGGGCGCCGAACGCCCGAAGTCCGGCGTCTACGCGGTGCGCCAAGGCCCGGTGCTTGCCGACAACCTGCGGCGGCATGCGCTTGCGCGGCCGCTGCGGCGCTATCGGCCCCAGCGGCGCGCGCTGGCCATCGTGGGACTGGCGAACGGGCGGGCGGTGGCCAGCCGCGGGCGCGCCCATCTGGCAGGGGTCTGGGTGTGGCGCTGGAAGCAGTGGCTGGATGGTCGCTTCATGCGCCGCTTCGCCGAGCTGCCGCCGATGCCGGCGCCAGCGCCGGCAGTCCCCCCGGCGCTGCGCCAGGACGCCCCGGAACCAATGCGCTGCGGCGGCTGCGGCGCCAAGCTGAGCGCAGATCTGTTGGCCCGCGTGTTGGCCCGGCTGGATGCCGGCGCCGGCGGCCAAGAGCGCCTGAGCCGCGTGGAGGACGCCGCGGTGGTGCAGGTGGCGGCCGGACCCCTCGCCATGAGCTGCGACGGCTTCCGCGCCATGATCGACGACGGCTACCGCTTCGGCCGCATCAGCGCCCACCACGCGCTGAACGACCTGTTCGCCATGGGGGCGAAGCCGGCGTTCGCGCTGGCGCTGGCGACCGTGCCGGTGATGGCGGACGCCATGATGGAGGAGGATCTCTTCCAGATGATGGCCGGGGCCTTGGCGGTCTTCAGGGAGCATGGCGTCGCCCTGGTGGGCGGCCACTCCGCCGAAGGCGCCGAGGCTGGCATCGCGTTCAGCGTCACCGGCACGCTCGCCGAACCGCCGCTGGAGAAGGGCGGGCTCGCGGCCGGCGAGGCGCTGGTGCTCACCAAGCCGCTCGGCACCGGCGTGGTGCTGAGCGCAGCCATGCAGGGCGGCGCCGAGGCCCGGGAAGTGCTGGCCGCAATAGACGCCATGGACGCTTCCAATGCCGGCGCGGCAGCTGTGCTGCGCCGATGTGGGGCCAAAGGGTGTACGGACGTGACCGGCTTCGGCCTGGCCGGCCACCTGACGGAGATGACCCGCGCCGCTGGCGTAGGCGTCCGGCTGCGCCTGGCAGCAGTGCCCCGCCTGCCCGGCGCGGAGCGCCTGCTGCGAGCGGGCTTCGCAAGTTCCTTGCAGCGCAGCAACGAACAGGCGCTGGCGGATTTCGCGGTCGCTGGCGCCGCCGCAGACGCTCCGGCGCTGCGCCTGCTCGCCGATCCCCAGACCGCCGGCGGCCTGCTCGCCGGCGTGCCGGCGGAAGCCGCCGAGAGGTGCGTAGCCGAGCTGCGGCGGTGCGGCTATCCGGCTGCGACGGCGATCGGCGCCGTCACGGCGGGGGAACTCGTTGCGGAGGGTTAGCGGGCCAACCCGATTGTGATGATGGATGAGCTGGCGGCACGGTGCCGATCTGGACCATCACTCCAATGCGGCTTGGTGCTAGCGCCGGGGTACGCCGCCTTCGCGGTACCGGGACGTCGCGCACCCTCAACCATCGAAAAAGCCTGCCACCGCCGGGCGGAAGCGGTCCATGTCCACCAGGAAGGAGTCGTGGCCCTGGATGGAATCCAGCAGTCGGAAATCCACCTGCGGCACGCTGGCCCGCAGACCCTCGGCCAGTTCCCGCTGCTGGTGCGGCGGAAACAGGAAGTCCGAGGCGACGCCTATCACCAGCGCTCGGCCGGCGGCTACGCGGGACAGCCCCTCCGCCACCGAGCCGCCGTGGTCGGCGATGTCGAACAGGTCCATGGCCCGGGAAAGGTAGAGATAGCAGTTGGCGTCGAAGACGTCGATGAACTTGCCGGCGTGGAAGTCGAGATAGGACTCCACTTCGAAGTCGATGCCGAACTCGTTCGCTCCGTCGCTGTCGCCGGGGGCCATGTCGTCGGTGGCCCGTTCCCGCCCGAACCGCTGCGCCCACTCGCCGGCGGAGCGGTAGGTGATCATGCCGAGCTTGCGCGCCAGCCGCATCCCTTTGACCGGCGGCTCGTTCGGCGCATAGCGGCCGCCGCGCCAGGCCGGATCGCTGCGCACCAGCTCGCGCTGCAGGGACCGCAGCGCGATGGCGAAGGGCTCGCAGCGCGCCGCGGAGGAGATGAGCAGCAGGCCGTCGGCGCAGTCCGGAAACGCCGCCGCGAAGGCGAGCGCCGTCATGCCGCCCATGGAAGCCCCGACCACGGCATGGAGGCGCTTGATGCCGAGGTGGTCCAGGACGGCCTTGCCGCCCCGGGCGACGTCCTCGAGGGTCAGCACCGGGAACGCCGGGCCGTAGGGCTTGCCCGAAGCCGGGCTCCTGGCCGCCGGCCCCGTGGAACCGAAGCAGCTGCCGAGGGAGTTCACGCACACCACGAAGTAGCGCCGGGTGTCGATGGGCTTGTCCTGGCCCACCATGTCCTCCCACCAGCCGGGGGACGGATCCGCCGGCGACGAAGCGGCATGCGCCGGCGGCGACAGACCCGTGAACAGCAGCACCGCGTTGTCGCCGCCGGGCGCCAGCCGGCCCCAGGTTTCGAAGGCGAAAACCGGCGCGTCCAGGCTGCCGTGCAGCATCGGGAAGCGGCCCTCGAAGGTCATGTAGCGGCGGGCGTCAGGCATCGACCAGCCGCGGTTCCAGCAGATAGCACAGGCAGTCCTGCCGGGCGGCTTCGAGACTGCCCGTGAACATGGCAAGCACGGTGGGCCGTTTGAGCACGGTCGCCGCGCCATCCCGCCGCAAGCAGGCGCCGCTGCGGTCCTCGCCGGCGGCGTCGAAGGCACGGAGCCGGCCGGCGCGAACGAGCACCGTGCCGGCCGGCGCGGTGCGGAAGTTGAAGCACTGCGCTTCGGCGGCGATCGCCGCATCCGCGGACAGCGTGACGCGCAGTTTGGTCTCGAACAGCGACAGCGGCGGCCGTGGCCCCGGCGCCGCGACGACCAGCTGGCGCAGGAAGGCCGTCGCCCGAGGCGTGCTCGCGGGGTCCTCCGGGGTGCCCACTTCGACCGTCACCGCCGGGCAGAGGGGCGCCAGCCGGCGGGTGAGGAAGCCCCGGGGCTGCGTCGCCAGCAGCACGCGCCGCGCAAACGCCCCGGCCAGCGCCAAAGTCGCGGGCGCCGTATCGGCCACCACCGCGTAGGGCGGGTTGCGGCCGGTGTTGTTGTGGACGTCCACAGCAAGCGCCGGCCGAGCGTCAGCTACCGCCCGCGCCACGGCCGCCGCGAGCGCCGCCTCGTCGCTGTCGGCTTGCTGCGGGCCCGCCTCCCAGATGCGATTGAAGTCCCGCTGCCGAGGCAGGGTCCGCACCCCGGCCCGAGCGGCATCGATGTTGCCCACGAACACCAGCGCCGAGCGTCGCGCCAGCTCGTTTCCAAGGCGCCGGACGGCGTCCCAGCCCGAGGTCTCGTTGCCGTGCAGCAGCACGGACACGAACAGCGGCGGCCGGCCCCCCCGCCGCAGGTCGAACAGGGTCGGCCCGGGCAGCACGTCCGCCAACGCCCCGGCCGGCGTTGTCGCCACCGGCGCCGGCAGCCCGCGCACGAGATTCAGGCGCACCGCGGCAGCAGTCGCTGGTCGCTGCTAGCGGCCGGTGGCGGTGGACGCCAACGGGCACATCACAACGCTAGACCCGCCACTGATGCACCGGTTCGCCACTCTCCTGGGCGTCGACGTAGGCCCGAGTGAGGGCGCCCCAGTCCGGCCCGTGCTTCGCCACCCAGCGCCGCTGCCAGCGGGCGCCCGTCTGCCCCGACGCCACTCGCGCCGTGGCGGTGCCGATGTAGCGTTCCACTTCCTCGGCGGGAACGCCGATGCGCCCGAGGGCCTTGGCGGCCATGGGCAGCAGCTCCTCCTGCAGCAGTTCCCCGGCCCGTCGGCGTCGGCCCTCGGTCCATTGCAGCGAAGCATCGAGGCCATGCCGCGCCGCGGCGTAGAAGTTGCTCCTTGCGGTGTCGAACCCGAGGCGCGATTCGATGGGGGCGGGATCGTCCACCAGGGCCCGCACCATGCCTAGGAAGGCCGCGGCGTTGGCCACGCAGTCCAGGGTGGTGGGCCCCGCCGGCACCACCCGGTGCTCGATCCGAAGGTGCGGCTGGCCGTCGTAGTCGAAGCCGAGCAGCGGCCGGTTCCAGCGCCACACGGTGCCGTTCTGGAAGCGCACGTGGGCGTACTTGTGGGCCGGTTCGTCGGGCTGCACGAAGGGCAGCAGGATCGGGTGGTCGCGCTGGTTTTCGGCGAAGATCTCGAACAGCGACGCATTGGCGTAGCCGGTGCCGAAGATCACCCGGGACGGTGCCCGGGGGCCCACCGAGACGGCCTGTTCGAACAGCGGAATGCGCGTCTCCTCCCACAGCGCCCGTCCGAACAGGAACGGCGAGTTCGCCGCCAGCGCCACCATCGGTGCCGAGGCCACCAGCGCCGCGTTGAAATCCCGTACCGCTCGTTCCGGCTTGCACTGCAGGTGGATCTGGAACGACGTCGCGGCGGCTTCGAGCATCACGTCGTCGTGGGCCATGTCGAGGCCGCCGCTGCCGGCGCCGTCGATGCGGATGCGCAGCGGCGCGCCGTCGCGCAGCGCCAGGATGCGGTCGTTGAGCGCCTGGTAGCGCACCATGTTCGACATGTAGCGGGAGTTCAGCAGGTCCGGGCGGATGGTGGGCAGGATGCCGATGGTCGCCAGGCGGCAGTTCAGCGCTTCGGCGCCGGCGCGGCAGGCGGTCCAGGTGGCGTCCAGCTCGTCGTGGATGCGCGAAAACGCCTTGCCGTTCAGCGCCGTCGGACTGCCGTTGAGTTCGACGTTGAAGGCCGCCAGCTCCGGCACCACCAACGGGTTGCCGATGGCCTCCAGCAGCCGCTCGTTGTTCGGATGGGGCTGGCCGTGGCCATCGACGATCCAGGCTTCGAGCTCGAAACCCACGATGTCGCCTCGGTGGCTGAACTCGTCGCCGGCGAAGAGATCCCCCACCAGCGCCGTCTCGGCGTCCAAGCGGCGCCGGAAGCGGCTGAAGTCCTCCGCCTGGAAGTGGCGGCGGGCGATTTCGTCCCCCATCGCGCCATCTTAACGCGACCGGCAGCCGCCGCTCGGCGGGACCTGCTATTGTCGGGGCGTTCCTTCAGGCGCGGTTCCGCGCGGCAGTGCGCCCGGCGCGGCAGTGCGCCGAAGCGCGGGCGGGTCCTCGCGGCGCGGGCGGGGGTGCCCACGTGAAGTTCCCGGAGAACCAATGGCGTCCGATTCGTCTTCCCGCCGTCCACCGCCGCATACGCCCCAGGCTCGCCTGCCGAGCGGCGAGGCGATAGCCGCTCGGGGGCCGAACACGGCGTTGGAGCACGGCGTGCTCTGCCGCCAGCTATGGCTGCGCGGCGAAGCCGGTGCCATGCGGACCGAGGAACCACCGGCGGCCTGGAACGGCGAGGCGAGCTGGTGGCCGTCGCCGGCCGATCGCCGCGCCGCGCTGCTCTCCCTGCTGCCGGACTTGATGGCTTGGCTGCCGATTGGCCTCGATGCCGAGCGCAAACTCCAAGTTGCGGACCGCATGCCGTTTCCGCAACAGTGGTACCGCGACGACATTCGGGACGACGTCGACCGCCCTTTCGTGGACGCCGTGTTCGTGGACGACGCGGCGCACCTGCACTTGGTGGATGTGGCCGTGCTGGACGGCGGCGATGCCTTGCGCGCGTTCGGAGGCTGGCTCGGAGCGCTGAGGACCCGCGGCCTGGAACGGTACTGGCTGCACCGCGGCGACCCCGGCAGCCGCTTCAGCGCCGAACACTACAAGCTGTGCTGGCTGCGGCGCCAGGCGCCGCTGGCCAGCATCTGCTCCTTGTTGGACTCCCGCGGGGACGAGATGCCGGACCGCACCGCGGCGGCGTTCTGGCACTGGGTGGGACGGCGTTGCGCGGCGTACTGGGACGGCAACCTGCCCTACGGACAGCGCACCACCCCGTACTCCATCTTGGTGACGGACGGCGCCCTGCCGCCGGACGATCGGCTGCTGGAGGAAGCACACCCCTACGGCAACGCTACGCTGGCTTGCGTGACCCCCTTCCATCTGGACGGGGACAACTGGCTGCGCGTGGACGTGCGCGGCTGGACCCGCGGCGCTCTTGCGGAGAGACTGGCGCCGGTGCCGAAGCGCGTCTGCCGCATGGCCGGGGCAACGGACGTGGGACGGCAGCGAAGCGCCAACCAGGACGGCGTGCTCTGGAACGAGCAGGACGGCTGGGCCGCGGTGGCAGATGGCATGGGCGGACATCCCAAGGGCGACGTGGCCAGCGCCACGGCGCTGCGCGTGTTCGCGGACGCCATGGCGCAGTGGCCGGACGCGGATGCGCCCCACCGCCGGCGCACCGTGGCGCAGCGCCTGCGCCGGGCCGCCGCCGCAGCGCACGCGGAACTGTGGAAGGCGAACGAGAGCGCCGGCATCTATTCCCGCATGGGCACCACGCTGTCCGCGCTGCGGCTGCACGGAAACGAGGCGTCCTTCGTGCATGCCGGCGACAGCCGCATCTACGAGTTCGCGCCGGGCGGATCCTTCGACCGCCGGCCGGAGCTTCGCATGCTGACCGCCGATCACGGCGAAGGCGGCGGCCTGGATCGGGCCCTCGGCCTGTGGGAGCGGATCCCCTTCGACATGGATACCGTGTCCATCGAAAGCAACGCGCTCTACCTGCTGTGCAGCGACGGCCTGACGAACATGGTGAACGACGGGGAGATCCTGCGCCTGTGCCAGAGCCACGGCGACGACCTGCCAGCCCTGGTGCAGGCGCTGATAGACGCGGCGAACGAAGCCGGGGGGCGGGACAACATCACGGTGTGCGTGGTGGAAGCGAACGAACGGCGGGAGGAGCAGACGTAGGCGCGACCGCGCGGTACCGCGCGGCACCGTGCGAGGCTCGCGCAAGGCGCCCTGTTCAGACGCCCCCATGCCGGCAACCGACCCCTCTCCTGGCGCCGAGACGACGCCCGAACAGCCGCCCAAGGTCGGCGACTTGGTGCTGGTGCGCTCGCGGCAGTGGCTGGTGGAGGAGGTGGCCTTTCCTCCCGGAGGCGGCTCGCCCCAAGTTTCGCTCGCTTGCGCGGACGACGACGCCCAAGGCCAAGCGCTCACCGTGTTCTGGGATTGCGAGCTGGACCGGCGCATCCTCGAAGAGGAGGGCTGGGCCGATCTCGCCGGCAGGGGATTCGACTCGCCGCGCTACTTCGCCGCCTTCTTCAACACCCTGCGCTGGAACTGCGCGACAGCCACCGATCCCGCGCTTTTCCAAGCGCCGTTTCGCGCCGGCATCCAGCTGGACGCCTACCAGATGGAGCCGCTGCGCAAGGCGCTCCGGCTGCCCCGCGTGAACCTCTTCATCGCCGACGACACCGGCCTCGGCAAGACCATTGAAGCCGGCCTCGTCGCCCGGGAACTGCTGCTGCGCCGCAAGGCGAAGCGCATCGTCGTGGCCGCGCCGCCGTCCGTGCTGGAACAGTGGAAGACGGAACTCGAGGATCGGTTCGGCCTGCTGTTCGAGATTCTCGACCGCGCCTACGTCTCGAGGATGCGCCGCGAGCGCGGCTTCGGCGTGAACCCGTGGCGCACGCACACGCGCTTTCTGGTGTCCCACAAGCTGCTGATCGAATCCGCCTACGCGGACCCGCTGCGCGAGTGGCTGGGCGATTTGCTGCCCGGCAGCCTCCTGATCCTGGACGAAGCCCACCACGCGGCGCCCTCTTCCGGCGGGCGCTACGGCATCGAGACGAAGATCACCCGCGCCGTGCGCGACTTGGGATCCCGCTTCGAGCATCGCCTGTTCCTCTCCGCCACGCCCCACAACGGCCACTCGAACAGCTTCTCGACACTGCTGGAACTGTTGGACCCGTACCGCTTCACCCGCGGCGTGAAGGTGCGCGGCAAGCGCGACCTCGAAGACGTGATGGTGCGGCGTCTGAAGGAGGACATCCGCGACGTGCGCGGCGGCTTCCCGAAGCGCAACGTGGTGCGGCTTGCCATCGACGGCCTGCCGGAAGACGCGCCGGAACTGGCGCTCTCCCGCCTGCTGGACGAATACCGCCGCCTGCGGGAACGCCGCTTCGCCAATGCGCCGCCCAAGGCGCGCACCGCCGCCGGCCTCCTGGTGGTGGGTTTGCAGCAGCGCCTGCTCTCTTCCGTCGAGGCGTTCGCCCGCAGTCTGCGCGTTCATGCCCGGACGGTGCAGCGCCAGTGGCGGAAGGAACACGGAGATTCGACGCTCGGCCCCCACGACCAAGCGCTGTTCCTCCAAGCGCCCGATGCGGACGACGAGCGCGCCGAGTGGGACGAAGAGACGGCGGAAAGCGCCGAACAGGAGCAGGTGGAGGCGCTCTCGCTGGCTGCTGGCGGCGCTTCCGGCGGGAACGCGGCGGCCGGCAAGCTCTGGCAGCAGGAACAAGCCCTCATCGAGCGGATGAGCGCCATCGCCGAGGAAGCCCGCCACAAGCCGGACGCCAAGACGCGGCGTCTGATCGACTGGATACGCGCCAACCAAGTGCCGGATCTGCCGCCGTTCGGCGAACGCCCGACCGGCCCGGTGCCTATTTGGAACGAACGCCGGGTGTTGATCTTCACCGAGAACCGCGAAGGCACCAAGCGCTACCTCAAGCGCGTTCTGGAACAGGCCATCGAACACACCGAGGATGCGGACGAGCGCATCGCAGTCATCGACGGCCTGACCGGCGGCCCACGCCGCAAGGACATCCAGCGCCGCTTCAACGCCAGCCCGCACGCCGAGCCGCTGCGCATCCTCATCGCCACCGACGCCGCCCGGGAAGGCTTGAACTTCCAGGCCCGCTGCGCGGACCTCTTCCACTTCGACCTGCCGTGGAACCCCGGCCGCATCGAACAGCGCAACGGCCGCATCGACCGCAAGCTGCAACCGGCGGCCGAAGTGAACTGCCACTACTTCGCGCTGCCGCAGCGCGCGGAGGACCGCGTGCTGGAAGTGCTGGTGCGCAAGACGGCGACCATCAAGCGCGAACTCGGCAGCCTCGCCCAGGTGATCGACGACGACGTGGAGCGGCGCTTGCGCGGCGGCATTCGCCACGACCAGGCGGAGCCCCTGCGAGCCGCCATCGAACAGGCGGACTTGGCCGCCAGCGCCAAGCGCAGCGCCGCCGAAGAACTGGAGGACGCCCGCGAGCGGCGCGACGCGCTGGAAGCGCAGATCGAGCGTTGCCGCACGGTGCTCGACCGCTCGCGCAACTGGGCGAAGTTCAACGAAAAGGCGTTTCGGGACGCGCTCTCCTGTGCATTGGAACTGCTCGACGCGCCGCCACTGCGCCGCCGACAAGACGTGTCCCGCCGCACGATCTGGGAGTTCCCGGACTTGGAACGCCGCGCCCGCACCGACCAGAGCTGGACGGCGACCCTCGACTCCCTGCGCCGCCCGCGCAAGCTCGACGAAAAGCTCGCCGAATGGCGCAAGGACGCGCTGATCCGCCCGGTGGTGTTCAAGGATCCCCAGGAGTTCGCCGCCGACACCGTCCACCTGCACTTGGAACAGCGCGTCGCCCAGCGCCTCTTGGCGCGATTCCGCGCCCAGGGCTTCGTCTACAACGACCTCTCCCGCGCCTGCCTCGCGCAAAGCAGAGACTCCATCCCCCGCGTGATTCTGCTCGGCCGCCTGGCGCTCTACGGCCAAGGCGCAGAGCGCCTGCACGAGGAACTGGTGCCGGTTACCGCCCGCTGGATCGAGCCCGGCCGCAGGGACGGCCCTCTCCGCGCCTACGCCCGCGACACCGAGACGCGCACTTTGGCCTTGCTGGACGAGTCGCTCAGCCGCCACGCCGAGCAGCCCGACGCGGTGGTGCGCGACCGCCTCTTGAACGCCGCGCCGGCCGACGTGGAAGCGCTGCGCCCGCAGCTAGAGCAACGCGCCCGGGCCTTGGCCGAAGACGCCCTCGCCCGACTCGCCGAACGCGGCAAGGCCGAGGCCGAGCAGCTTGCAGAGGTGCTGCGGCGGCAACGCGAACGGGTGATCGAAGAACTCGCCCGCCACGAAGGCAACCGCCAACTCGCCCTCGACTTCAACTCGGACGAAGCCGAACAGCTGGAAGCCGACAAGCGCCACTGGCGGCGACGCCTCGACAGCTTCGACCGCGACTTGGCGGAGGAACCGAAGCGGATCAAGGCGTTCTACAAGGTGCGGGCCCAGCGCGTGGAGCCGGTGGGGCTGGTGTATCTGTGGCCGGAGACGAACTGAGGCGGGTTCATGTCGCGCTGCTCCGCACAAAAGGCATCCAAACGCAATCAACGCGCAACGATCGGACCCAGCGATGTCTGTCTAGTCGGTGAACATCCGCAGGAGCCGGACCTTTTTGTCGGCAGCTTTCTTGCCGTCCTGCTCCAAGTGTTCGAGTTGCGCTTCCTCGACATCGATGCCGAAGCGGTTGAGCATCTGGATGAGGGAATCATAGGTCGCCTGCTGAAACGTGTCGACACGCCAACCGCACAGGTCGTCCATGATTCCCCTTAGCTTGCGCTTGTTCCCTTGCTGCCCATCCTTTGGGATGAGCGCGTCCAATTTGCTATCGAAAGCCAACGCGCCATATACGATTGTTTGGAGTTCACTCTTGTCAAGTACGGTGAGCGACTTGCGCAGCTCTTGCTCATCGAGTTCACCAACCAGAGCTTTCAGTCCCCCGTTCCTGTTGTAGTGATTCACCAGTTTCCGCTGCGTGTCGACGTTGTGCCTCCTCATCAACTTCGACACGGACCTTCGGTTGAGCGCTCCAATGACGTCAGTAAGCGTAGCCACCGCACCTCCTGTAGACGGTCCTCGTGGCAGACCATAGCACAAATGCCCATTGCACATGCAACTGGCGCGTTGGCAGGCGCCGGGCGGGCCGATGCGCTCCTCCCACGGTTCGGCGTCGCTGGGCTAGACCGCGCTGACCTCAACGCGCAGAGCCAAGCCGAGTGCGCGATGCGCGTCTTCCACTTGGCCGATGGGCGAGCGCTGGTCCAAGTCCACCAGCCGGTCCAGTGCGCTCTCGGTCAGTCCCATGCGCTCCGCCAAACCAGCCCTTCCCTCAGGCTGACCAAGCATGGTTTGGTACAGCGCCACCTTCGCTGCCGCCAAGGCGGGCAGCCTGACTAGCGGGGCGTTCGGACGCTCGGAGGGCACGGGTATCCGTTGACCGTTCCGAACATACCCTCCCAAAGCGGCGACAAGGCAATCCACCGCCTCGCACATCGCGTCTTCCACCGTCTCGCCCTCGGTCAGCGCCTCCGGCACGTCGGGGAACGACACCAGTACCGTGTCGGGCAGTTGGTGGAGCGCTGCCGGATAAGCCAATCGCACTCGACCCTCCAGCCTCCGTCCTCAGGGCCACCTACCCTACAACCCTTGCTCCGACAGTCCAAGTTGACGGAGCACGTGAGCGCTCCCGCCACCCAAAAGAAGGACGCCCATAATGTAGAGTCCAAGGAACAAGACAAACAGGCAACAGCGACCCCGAGGCGCACATGACCACCAGGCAACAAGGTCTCAAACGCCGACGAAGAGCCCTCGTCGGGGAACCGCAAGGGAAATCCCCTCGCACGAAAGAGCCCGCCCCGTTCCAATTGCAGGACGCAAGCGTCGGTGGCCGGGGCCTGCAACCCGAGTTCCAAAGCGCGGACTGGCATTGCATCCGCGAAGCGGCCTACGAGGGCCGCGGCGGCTAGCCCCCCATGCCCACCCCAGACCCATCCATCGCCGCCCACCTGGAATGGCTGGGCTTCGTGCGCCCCACTGGCCTCGTCGTCTCCGCCCCGGCGCTCACTCGCCATGGGGCCACGCTCAACCGGCACGACGCCGAAGGCCAACAGCGGTTGCGATCCTGCGTGGAGGAACGCGCCATCAACGGCGATGCCGCCCCGCAGCCCGTGCTGCCGGACTTCCGCGCCTTTGCGCGAGACGTGCTGGATTGGCACTTCTCCCCCAAAGCCTACGCCGGCACGCCCGAAGCGCCACTGCCGCCGGAGTTGGAAGTGCGTCTGCCAGACACCGGCGAGACGCTGCGCCCGCAGTTCGCGGTGCGCAAGGCGGCAGCGGGCCAGCCCGCGCACCAGCAAGCGCCGAGCGGCAACGCAACGCCAGCGAACAACGGCAACGGCGAATCCCCTTGGCAACTGCTGGTCTCCACCGCCGCCCCCACCGAAACCTTCGACGCCGTAGTTCGCACCAAGGGCGGCACGGACGCCTCCGCCCACGGCCGCATGGAACGCTTGCTGCGCGGCACCGGCGCGCCGGCTGGCCTGCTCTTCAACGGCACGTCGCTGCGCTTGATCTCCGCCCCGCGCGGCGAAAGCTCCGGCTGGCTGGATTTCCGCGTGGCGGACATGGTGCAAACCGCCGGCCGCCCCATCGCCGCCGCCATGCGCCTGCTGCTGAACGAACGCCGCCTGCTCGCCGTGCCGCGGCAGCAACGCCTCGCGGGCCTCCTCGCCGAAAGCCGCAAGTTCCAGAACGAAGTGAGCGAACGCCTGGCCGAACAGGTGCTGCACGCCCTGTACGAACTGCTGCGCGGCTTCCAAGCGGCGCACGACACCGCCAAGGGCGAACTGCTTGCCGTGCCGCTGCGCGACAACCCGGACGACATCTACCGCGGCCTGCTCACCCTGGTGCTGCGCCTCGTCTTCCTGCTCTACGCCGAAGAGCGCGATCTGCTGCCACAGGACGACGCATACCTAAGTGGATACTCACTTTCCGGCCTGCACCAGCGCCTCACCGAGGACGCCGCCCAGCACCCGGACACGATGGATCAGCGCTACGGCGCTTACGCCCAGCTGCTCGCCCTGTTCCGCATGGTCCACGACGGCGCCCACTCCGGCGCCATGAAGCTGCCGCCCCGCCACGGCGCCTTGTTCGACCCGGAGCGCTACCGCTTCCTCGAAGGCCGCGGCCATCTCGTTGGCACCGCCCGACGGGTGAGCGAACGCATCGAGGCGCCGTGGGTGAGCGACGGCACCATCCACCGCGTGCTGGAAAAGCTCGTCGTGCTCGGCGGCGAGCGCATCTCCTACCGCGCCTTGGACGTGGAGCACATCGGTTCCGTCTACCAGACCATGATGGGCTTCCGCCTCGAACAGGCGAGCGGCCGCTCCATCGCCATCAAGTCCGGCAAGAAGCACGGCGCCCCCGCCACCGTGGATTTGGAAGCGCTGCTGCAACAAGAGCCGGGCCGCCGCGCCAAGTGGCTGCAAGAGCGGACGGATCGCAAACTCACGGACAAGACGCGCAAGGCCGTGGCGCAAGCCGAAACCCTCGAAGACGCCCACGCCGCCCTCGATTCAACCATCGACAAGGACGCCACGCCGGATTGGGTGGCCGCCGGCGCCATCGTGCTGCAACCGAGCGAGGAACGCCGCCGCTCCGGTTCCCACTACACCCCCCGCGAACTCACCGAACCCATCGTCCGCACCACTCTCGACCCCATCCTGAACCGCCTGCGCGAAGAACAGGGCGGGGCGCCGCTGCCAGCGCAGATCCTGGACCTCAAGGTATGCGACCCGGCAATGGGTTCCGGCGCCTTTCTGGTGGAAGCCTGCCGCCAACTCGCGGACGTTCTGGTGGACGCCTGGCGCGCCCACGACGCCGTGCCGGACATCCCGCCCGACGAAACCGAGAGCATTTACGCCCACCGCCTGATCGCCCAGCGCTGCCTCTACGGCGTGGACAGAAACCCGGTGGCGGTGGATTTGGCCAAGCTCTCCCTGTGGCTCATCACGCTGGCGCGGGATCATCCGCTGACGTTTCTGGACCACGCGCTGCGCCACGGCGACGCGCTGGTTGGCTTGACGAAACGGCAGATCGGAGCGTTCCACTGGAAGGGCGATGCGCCGAGCTTTCAAGCAGGGTTCGAGGCGCTGGAAACGGAGAAGCGCTTGAAGAAGGCTGCCGAACTACGCCAACGCATCCGCGAAGCTCCCGACGACGCGGAGGATTGGGAACTCCGCCGCCTGTGGGACGACGCCCGCTCCGAAGCCAGCAACGTGCGCCTGCTGGGCGATCTTGCGTTGGCCGCGTTCTTCGAGGGGGCGAAACCGAAGGAACGGGAGCAGCGGCGGGCGGAGTTCGCGGCGGAGGTGAGCGATGGCCACGCGGAGCGGTATCGAAGCTGGCTTGACGAACGGAGGGATGGAGACCCGCCGCTGGCGCCGTTTCATTGGGAGATTGAGTTCCCGGAAGTGTTCGAGCGGGAGAACGCGGGCTTTGACGCGGTGGTGGGGAACCCGCCGTTCGCGGGGAAGAACACCGTGGCGGCGGCAAACGTCGCGCGGTATCCAGACTGGCTGAAGGAACTGCACGAGAAGAGCCACGGGGCGTCCGACTTGGTTGCCCACTTCTTCCGCCGCGCCTTCAATCTCATCCGGCAAGGCGGCGCGTTCGGGCTGATCGCCACCAACACGATTGCTCAAGGAGACACAAGAAACACCGGCCTGCGCTGGATCTGCGAGCACGGCGGCGAGATCTACGACGTGAATACCCGCGTGAAGTGGCCCGGACTGGCTGCGGTCGTGGTGAGCGTGCTGCACATCTGCAAGGGCAGCTCAACTCGCCCGAAGCACTTGGACGGTGAGACTGTCGAGAAGATCACCGCCTTCCTGTTCCATCGTGGCGGCCACCGCGACCCGGCGCGGCTGCAAGCAAATGCTCGGCAGAGCTTCCAAGGCAGCATCGTCCTCGGCATGGGCTTCACCTTCGACGACACCGACACCAAAGGCGTCGCGACGCCGCTTGCCGAGATGCGCAGGCTGCTCGCGGACAATCCGCACAACAAGGACGCGATCTTCCCGTACATCGGCGGCGAGGAAGTGAACACCAGCCCCACGCACACCCACCATCGCTACGTCATCAACTTCCACGACTACCCATTGCGGCGAGAGGACATTGGGGAGCTTTGGAAGGACGCCAGTGCCGAGAGACGGCGAGATCTGCGGCGAGAGCCAGTTGTGCCCGCCGACTACCCGGCACCGGTGGCGGCGGATTGGCTAGAGTTGCTGGCGATTGTTGATGAGAGGGTGAAGCACGAACGTCTTGCCCAGAAAGATGCCGGTGGCAAAGAGCTATGGTGGCAGTTCTTGCGACCGCGCCCGGAGCTGACTGAAGCCACCCGGAGTCTGAAAAAACTGCTTGCAATATCGAGCGTGGCTAAGCATGTGGCGTTCGCGTACCTTCCTACTCGAATGGTCTACTCGCACGCGCTCATCGTCTTTCCCTTCGACAATCTGGCGGTTTTCTGTGCTCTCCAATCACGCCTCCACGAAATTTGGACACACTTCTTCGCCTCGTCGCTTGAAGAGCGGCTTCGCTACACGCCCTCTGACTGCTTCGAGACTTTCCCCTTCCCACCAGACTGGCACACCCGCCAAGACCTCGAAGCCCCCGGCAAGGCGTACTACGACTACCGCGCCGCCCTAATGATCGACAACAACGAGGGCCTCACCAAGACCTACAACCGCTTCCACGACCCCAACGACGACGCCCCCGCCATCGCCAAGCTCCGCGACCTCCACGCCGCCATGGATCGCGCCGTCCTGAACGCCTACGGCTGGCAAGACATCCCCACCCACTGCGAGTTCCTGCTGGACTACGAGATCGACGAAGAAGAGTGGGGCGCCAAGAAGAAGCCCTACCGCTACCGCTGGCCCAACGAAATCCGCGACGAAGTCCTAGCCCGCCTCTTGGAACTCAACGCGAAGCGCGCCGCTCGGGAGATGTATGGCTGAAGGCCCACCACTGTCGAAGGCACCCCAAGCGAGCTCAGAAGGACTGGGATTCGCACGGCTTCTCATGGTGCTAAGCAGCTTCGCCCCCCTGTTTGGCTTGATGGCGATTCGGGGCAGTGGCTGCGTGTTTCCACAGGCGTACTTGATCGGCTGCCTCATGTTGGCCGTCCTGCCGTCGGTTGGTCTGTGGTTTCGGTACCGAACGGCCAAGAAGAACAAGGACGTCAGGGTTCTGAAAGCCGGCAAGACTGAGGATCAAAGGAGCCACATCTTGGTCTACCTCTTCGCGACGTTGTTGCCATTTTACCGTGACGAGATTGATAGCGTTAGGGACCTGGTTGCGATGTGCGCCGCGCTCGGCTTCATCGTGTTTCTGTTCTGGAGGCTCAACCTCCACTATCTGAACTTGATCTTTGCTATTCTGCGCTATCAGATATTCACGATCTCCCCACCGGATGACGGCAATCCGCATACGGGAAAGGAGAACTTTGTTATGGTAACGCGGCGTAAAGCACTGCCGGAAGGCGTCGATCTAATCGCGTACCGGCTGAGTAACACGGTCTACTGGGAGAAGGCGTAATGCCAATCAACTTTGACTTTGGCCATGTAGAACGAGAACGGGTGGAGTTCGGGGTAGGTAAGGACGAGGGCGGTGACACCACTTTCTACGCCGTTCCCGTGGACGCCGATGTAAAAAACGACCTGTTGTCGATGGTCAATGCGACTCTCGATCAGTTGGAGAATGTCGAGGGCGGCGGAACGCCGTACTCGCCTGCCGAGAGGCATGAGCCCACGGGATATTTGATCGTACAGGCTGGTTCCGACTTTGAGACACACCTTCGACAACTCCATAATGCGAACAACCTAACACTGGGTGCTGGCGCTCTGGTCCATCCACATCGCCTATTGTCCTACTTTGTGCGATTAACGGACGCCACGAGCCGTCGCGTCACGGCTGTCCGACGGGCCACATATTTCAAAGGCATCCTTAGCCGCCGATTGGTGCGGTTCAATAACGATATGCTCAAGGTGGTTGAGGACGACGTGTTCAAGCTCGACGTCGATTTCGACCTACTTGTTGACTCCGAAGGAACGCACATATGGAGACCGAGTGCCTTCGAGTTTCTGGGGAAGTTGAGGCAGGCAGTCTTGGACGCGGTGCCGCGCAATGTGCAAGCAATTCGAGCGGACTTGCCGTTTGTGGACTTTAGCAGTATTGAGGAGTATGCGGCGTCGCGTCCTCGGGCGGCCAGATATCTGGCATCGATCCGGGCACAGGAATTGAGCGGGGTGGACCAAGGTGCATTGGCAGATCTCTGTCGCCAAGCGCGTGTTGCCGTGGCGGAGCGAGAGGGAGTGCTAGTTCCAAGTCCCGATAGTGCAATGGGCTTCTTGGAGGTGCTCGACAGGCGGCGGTACGAGATCGAGCTAGTGCTTGGTCAGCCTGAACGGTTTAAGGCCAGCAGTAGGGCTAGGACTCCGTAGGTCTTGGCCTCCCGATGTCGACGGCTAGGCTAGGCTAGGCTCATAGGTAGGTACTTAAGCATTTTGGAGGACTGGTTCCAAGCCGAACCGCAGACGGCCGCTTCGGCGGTCGCGTCTCGGATGGGAGCGCAGGGCGTTGTGGCCGAGGTAGTCGATGAGGTTGCGGATGGCGGACAGGAGGGATCGGCTTTTTCGGACGCGAGGGCCCGCAACACGGCGTCGAGCCCGTGCCGGGCGCACATGGCCACCTTGCTGGTGGAGATTTCGACGTGACGGAGCACCTAGGTTGATACGCCCAAACGGTGCCCTTGGCCTAATCGCTACCAACACGATGTCGTCACCGCGAAACAGCGAGAGTTCTGCCCATGGTCGCGGGCGTGTGTATCGCGTAGAGCCGCGCCACGCAGTCAACGCAGCCCATGCTCTGGTCCTTTTCCTGATGGAAGTCTGGGACCACCGCAAAGACCGAGACAAGCTCGACGACCAACACGCAGAGGGGCAAGCCTAGTGGAGCAGAAGCTCAAGCACTTGGAGTTCATCCAAGGCGTCATCAACCGCCTTGCCACCAACTCCTTCCAAATGAAGGGCTGGAGCGTCGTCCTGGTCGCCGCCATCCTCGTCCTCCTAGCCCGCGAGAGCCGCCTAGACGCCGCCTTCATCGCCCTAGCCCCCATCCTCGTCTTCTGGGCCCTAGACGCCTACTTCCTCTGGCAAGAACGCCTCTACCGCGCCCTCTACGACCATGTACGCACGTTGGACGAAGACCAAGTGGATTTCTCGATGAACGTCACACCGTTCGGAACCGGCTACCGCCGCAGTTGGGCCGGCACCGCACTCTCAAGAACGCTCTTGGCCTTCTACGGGGCGTTGATCGTCACAGTCGGCCTCGCTACGATCCTTCTGAACGATGCGTAGGAGACGGCAGATGAAGCGCAGGGCGCTCTCGCTATTCCTGTGTTGAACCTACGCGGGGTAGTGGCACTGCCTTGCCGGCCGACTTCCCGATCTCCAAAACGTTCACCGACGCGTCTTGTGTTGCGCCCCGTTCATCAACCAAGCCTGTCGGCACAGTGCCAAAGATGCTTTTCGTCGCTGCAATCAGTACGGCATCCCGAGTGGCTGGGTCGTCCGTGGCTTGTACGAACGCCTGAAACGTCTTGAGGCTGAGCGCTCGATGCCTGTTGATTGAACGTTGATGCGTCAGAGCACGGTAGATTCGGCCGCACCAAATCGTTCCAGTGAATAGGGTGGCAATGACGGAGACCTTGGCTACAACATGGCGTAGCGTTGTTGCCCAACTGTTTGCGTCGCTTGGAAGCGAGGGCCAGTAGAACGAGATCAAGGCAGCGGTGGAGGTGAAGGCGGCGAGCGCGATCACTGCCCATAGCCACTTCTTGGACGCCGCAGCTAGTCTCTCCGCTTCTTGGTCAAACTCCTGCGTAAAAGTCGCCACGCCGGCACTTGCCGATGCTTCACGGGTCAGCTTCACGATATTGTCGACTTCCTCTTGGGTTCTCGAAGCGTAGGTGTTGGCTTCGTCAAGCTTTTCCTTCGCTTTCGCGAGCACTGTCTCGATTTGCTTGACGCTCTCTTCAATGTCGCCTCGCTTGTAGGCAAGGTACGCGATCCACTGACTTGCAGACGTAAGAAGCCCCTCCACGGCACCTTTGAGATTTGACGCGATGCGGTCGCGATTGGCCGTGGCGTCACCTTCCAGATTGAACTCGTCGATCTGTTGGAGGTATGCAGAGACGTTCGGTATTTGGGCGGCAATGTCCCGCGCTGCTTGGTCAGCAAGGTGGGAAAGCGGCATGGTCGACAAGTCGCCAGCAATTGACCGCGCCACTTCGATATCTTGCGTGGCCACCTCGAATGTTATGGCTCCCCACTCCGGGCGTCGTACAAGCTCGGTGTCCTCGTAGCGAGTGATTGACTTGATCTGTTCTTCGAGCTCTTCAACGAGTTCAGCGGCAGCCATGTGTCCTCTTAAGCCGTGTGTGACAGTATTCCTAGGCGAAGCGGCCTCTATCCGTCGGCATCATCGTTGTATTGCGGATTCCTGCCTCCATGCCCTCTGCGATACCGTGCTAGGTTCTCCGCCTCCTTCGACTTCGCGCCCTCGTCCGTCATGCGACGGGAGGTCACTGCCAGCCGGTCGAAGTCCTTCCCTTCTGCCCTGTGCTCGCGCTCTCGCCGCTCTGGGTTGTTGGTTGTGCCTCGGTAGACCACGTCGCGACCTTTCTTGAGGTCGTAAGTGACGGTGTCACGTGTCTTCTTGATCATTTCATGTCTGCCCAACGTGGATGTAGGTCGAGGATGGGGGTGCCCAGTGGCTTTTTCAAGCCCTGATCGGCGGATGTGCGGAACGGCCACGAGGACGCTCCCTTCCGGTGGCGACACATCTTCCACTGGGCTCGCCTCGACAACTCGTGCGCCATCGCGTTCAGTCTCCGTCACATAGTCTCGGAGGGCTTCTTCGGCGTGTACCAAGGCGTCGTCCATGGTCTCGCCCATGGCGACGATGCCCGGCAGGTCTGGGAAGGTCACACCGTAGGTGTCTGCTTCTCCGTCAACAAAGGCCGGGTATCGGGACACTGGCTATCTCCTTTTTTCCTCAGACCAGCCGGCCTTCTTCGCTACGGACCTCGCCACTGCGGGCGAGAGCCGCCGATGCCGAGGCAGCGTCAGGATGCCGGCGATGTCGGCATGCCGGTAGATGTCGTGGGCACTTCCGTGACGTGCCAAGAACCACCCTTCACGCCGCTGCTTGACCCGGGCCCTGCTGGTCTCCACGGGTGCAGATACTTGCACGTTCGAGGGGCCTGTGCAATCCAACCACAGCGCTTGGCTTAGATCGCCGGGCCGTACTTCTTACGCATCCGCTGTCGAATGGCCTCGTCGATCTGCTCGCAATCCAGTCTTCGGCCCGCCGCGTCCTGTGCCAGAGAGCCACATAACGGTGTCGGCGACTGCGCTGGCACCGCCGTGTAGCGCTGAACCTTGATCTCGTGCGCCTTGGCCCGCATCCGGGCAGTATCGTGCCATGCCTGCATGCGCATCAGCATGTCCATGCTCACGCCAAACGCCTTCTCGACGCGCAGCGCCATCTCCGGCGACAGCGCTGCCTTGGCATGGAGCAGGGCCGACAGCGTGGCGCGGCGCACTCCCAAGACCTCGGCGGCCTTCGTCACGCTCAGGCCAAGCTCCTCAATGATCTCGGTCCGGACGAAATCTCCCGGGTGCGAGGGCGTCATCTTCACTTTAACGCCACCAGTCATGGTCATCCTCCAAATCCGCCCGCCAAGCCTGCCCGTGCGGCGACGTCATGTGCCAATGCCGCCCCTTGCGCGGGAGCGGCAATGGTACGCGGTCTGTGGCAGAGTCCACCGTGCGTTTGCCGGTCGTACCATCATCCGCAATGGGATCTTGACCCACCCGGCAACCCATCCTTGGCCGAGCTCCACGCGAAGGCCACACTGTGCCCACCAGACGTCCATCAAGCGAAGGCCCAGCTCGCACGCCTGCTCGCCTTGGCGGAAGGCGGCGAAGGGGGCATCATCCTCGGCGTGGTGAACCTGTCGCCCGCCTCGTCGCCTACAGTCCCAAGGGCAAGCGGCGCTTCGGCGATGGGCGCAGGATCATCGCGGTGACAGCATCCTTGAACCCTTGCCAGAGGCGGAAGTGGCGCTTTGGGAGGGGAGGGGCGAATGAGGTGCCGCTGGACACGCATCGCTCAAGCCGTGGTGCGCGCTTGGCGGTTCGTTCGGCACCAGCGTTGACCTTGGCGGGTGCCATCGTCACTATGTCGCGTAGCGAACAGGCAGGCGGCGCGGGTCAATCGGCATGGCAAACGGCAAGCTGCTACGGCAGCTCCTACGTTCCGGCACGGACGGAGACGTCGCCGCCTTTCGGGGCGTCGCCAAGGAGCTGATCGCGGAAGAGCGCCAGAAGCACCATCACCTGCTGGCGAACGACCTCGAGACCATCCTCTACGGGCGCTCCGAGCGGCCCGCATCCCCAGCCTTGCAGGTGTTCGCGGACGCCATCCCCGCAGATCGCGAGCGCAACTTGCCCCTCTGCGCTGTGCAGGAGCCAACGCGCTGCCTGCACGACGTAGTGCTCTCGCCAACGAATTTGGCGTTGGTGAAGGACATACTTCACGAGCACAACCGCGACGAGGTTCTTCGCGCTCACGGGTTGCAGCCATGCGACCGCATTCTGCTCTGCGGGCCGCCGGGTTGCGGCAAGACGCTCACAGCCGAAGTGATCGCTCACGAACTGGGCAGGCCGCTGGTCATCGTCCGCACGGACAGCGTCGTTTCGTCGTTTCTTGGCGAGACCGCCGCGAACCTTCGCAAGGTCTTCGACTTCGCGGCGGCCTCGCCCATGGTGGTGCTGTTCGACGAGTTCGACGCGCTCGGCAAAGAGCGCGAAGACGCGAGCGAGCACGGCGAGTTGCGTCGCGTAGTCAACGCCGTGTTGCAGATGTTGGACGCCTACCGTGGTCGCAGCCTGGTGGTCGCGGCCACCAACCATGAAGGCTTGCTGGACTCTGCCATCTGGCGGCGTTTCGAGGAAGTCCTTTACCTCAAGCCGCCTACGCTGGCACAGCTGTGCCAGTTGCTGAAGGTGAAGCTGCGCGGTGTTCGGAAGGACCTTGACCTCCGCGCCGTGGCGGAGAGCGGCCTCTTCAAAGGTTCCACCCACGCCGACGTGGAGCGCGTCATCCGGCGGGCGCTGAGGTCCATCCTGTTGGCCGGCCGCGAGTTGTGTTTGACCGTCGACGACTTGGACGCTGCCGCGAAACGAGAGAAGGCTCGCAAGGAGCGGCGTTAGGTCGCTCGATCTGGTCATGGCAGAAGCTGATAACAGCTACCCGCACTTGGAGTTGACACGAGAGGAGCCGATCACGGAGCGTCGTCCTCGTCCGTTTGGCGCAACTCGGCCTGAACCAGAGAACTTTCGCGCGCATGCAAGCTGGCTTCGAGGGAGGCTGCAAGATGTGCGATTGGCCTTGCGTGAAGAAGTGCCGGGATACGACGACAGGCGGCTCATCAAGATCACGCTCACGGAGAAGGTGCAGGCCGACGAAGTGGCCAACGCGGCAACGGGCATTGAGGTGGTCAGCCAAGAAGACGACGCGTTAGTGCTCGCCTTCGCCACGGACGCTCAACTCGATGAATTCGAGATGAGGCTTGCCACGCTTGCCGGAGGGGAAAGTGTGACATACCGGAGCCTCATGCACGCTCTCGAGGACCTGGATCGCTGGGGGCCGGAAGATCGGAAGGGCTGGGCGCTTCGTCAGAACGGCTTTCCAGACGAAGCGTCATTCCTGCTTGACGTTGAGCTCTTGCTTCTCGATAGAGATGCGGCTCGGGCTCGGCACAAGTTCGAGAACTGGCTGGCGGACAACGAAGGAGAACAGCTAGACGCGGTGAGGAAGCCCTATCTCACGCTGTACCGCGTTCGATGCGATGGAAGTCTCGCGGAAGCCTTGCTGCAGTACCGGGATGTCCGCACCGTCGATCTGCCGCCGGATGTCAGCATGGACTTCTCGCTGGTGCAAGCGGATGTGGAGCAGTTCGGCGATGTGCCCGCGCCGCCAGACGATGCCCCGAGTGTTGTCGTCTTGGACACTGGCTTGGCGGCTGGACACCCGATGCTCGCACCAGCCGTTGGCGACGCCGAGACCTTCCTTCAAGGCACAACCGCGGCCGACGAGCACGGACACGGCACCATGGTCGCCGGGATCGCGTTGTACGACGACGTGGCGGCCTGCATTCAGGCGGAGAGCTTCGTTCCCTTGTTGAGGCTGTTCAGCGGTCGCGTTCTGGACGACCGCAACGAGGGCGATCCGCGGCTGATTCAGAATCAAGTCGAGGAGGCCGTAATCTACTTCGCGGGTCAGTACGGTTGTCGCGTTTTCAATCTGGCGTACGGAGACCCCAACAAGCCTTTTCAAGGCCGCCGGTTGACGGGTTTGGCTGTCACCTTGGATGCTCTGGCTAGGGAACACGATGTGCTGTTTGTGGTGCCAACCGGCAACTTGCGACATGACGACGTTGCACAGTGGCACTCGGCATACCCTCGTTATCTGCAACAAAAAGACAGCCCCTTAATCGACCCCGCACCCGCACTAAACGCCCTAACAGTTGGGAGCCTTGCCCGCTACGACCAGAGCCGACAGAGCGTCCGACACCCGCGTGACCCCGCCTATCGGCCCGTTGCACGCTCCAACCAGCCTTCGCCGTTCACCCGCGCAGGCCCTTCTGTAGGCGGAGCGACAAAGCCGGACTTGGTGGACTATGGCGGCAACTACAGCACCGACGTTCGAAATCGGCACCTTGGCCAGCAAGGCTTGGGTGAACTCTCGACCTCCCGCGAGTTCGCCTCCGGTCGTCCATTCGCGGAGGACGTTGGGACGAGTTTCGCAGCGCCCCATGTCGCTCACGCCGCAGCAATGTTGATGAGGGAGTTTCCGGACGCGAGTTCGGACCTGTGCCGGGCCCTTCTGGCGTGCCATGCCGAGATCCCCGACGCTTGTGCGGGCCTGTTTCCCGATGAGGTTGCGCTTCGCAATGTCGTCGGCTACGGGCTCGTCGACCGTTCGGCGCTGTGCCGCTCGCTGGATCGCTGCGTCACTCTTTGGGCCGAAGGCACGATCCAGAACCGCAGGCATCACTTCTACGAAGTGCCCATACCACAAGAGTTCTGGGAGGGAGGCCGGCGAGATCGGAAGCTGACGGTGGCTCTTGCTTACCGGCCGCCTGTACGCACTACGCGGATCGACTACCGGGCGATTGGCATCGAGTTCAGACTCGTGCCGGCGACATCGCTTGCGGAAGTGGCGGCCGCGTTCAATGCGGCTACGGATAGCGACATCCATCGAAGTATTTCCGAGCGCGCGTCGGGCCGCGACATCACGGCCCAAAAGCGCTCCCGGGGCACGCTGCAGGCATCGACTTGGACGTTCAAGCAGCCTTCGTCATCCATGCGGGCGACCTCGTGGTTTGTGGTAGTCACTCGCAACGACCCTGCCTGGGGCGCGAACGTCGCCGCTGAGCGCGAGACCTACGCGCTAACGGTGAGGCTCGCAGACCAGCTTGCGGAAGAACCGCGTCTCTACGCGAGCGTCGAAGTCCGCCTGCGCACGAGAGCCCGCGCTAGGGCAGAAATCTAGGCGAGGGACACATCATGCCGTGATCTACCGGCAACGGCAGGAGATCAGTATTATTGGGCATGACGCAAGGAGGCGCGCATGGCGGACAGGTCATTGATCGAGTGGACGGATGCCACTTGGAATCCGGTCACGGGCTGCACGAAGATCACGCGAGGGTGCGACAACTGCTACGCGGAGCGGATCGCGGAGCGGTTTCGCGGCACGCCGGGGCATCCTTTCGAGCAGGGATTCGAGCTCACCCTGCGTCCCGAACGGTTGGGCCAGCCTCTCTCTTGGAAGAAGCCGCGGATGATCTTCGTCAACTCGATGAGCGACTTGTTCCACAAGCGCGTGCCACGAACCTTCATAGACCAGGTGTTCGACACGATGGAGTGTGCGAATTGGCACATTTTTCAGGTGCTTACCAAGCGCAGCTCGCTCATGCGCCACTATCTGCGCACCCGCTACGGCGAAGGTCTTGCGCCACGCCACATCTGGTGCGGGGTGTCTGTTGAGGACCAGCGTGGGTCGCCCAGAATCAAGCACCTGCGGCGCAGCCAAGCGACCGTTCGATTCCTGTCGATAGAGCCGCTGCTGGGGCCGATGGGCCAGATCGACCTTGAAGACATCGCTTGGGTGATCGTCGGGGGAGAGAGCGGCCCGAAGGCGAGACCGATGGAGGAGGCGTGGGTGCTGGACATCCACAGGCAATGCGGAGAAGCCGCCGTGCCCTTCTTCTTCAAGCAGTGGGGCGGGCGGACGCCAAAGGCCGGGGGGCGGTTGCTGGATGGCCAAGAACACAATGCGATGCCAGCACACATGGAGCGGAAAGCAAGTGGCCGTTGAGTTCAAGTGGCACGTCAACGAGCGTCCGCCAAAGATCGAGCCGCACAGCAAGGCGAAGCTCTCGGTCTTGCGAGGCTACCTGAGGGCCTACTTCCATGCATGTCGGCGAGTTCGAGCAGTTGGCACCTGCGATCATCGAGAGCATCAAGCGCAGACAGCCTCGTGCCGGGCGTTCGATCTTCCTCTTGGATCAATGCGGCTACTCGGATGTCAGCTTGCCGCTCATCAGGCGGATACTGTCCGAGTTGCCGGCGGCCGAGGTAATCCTTACCATAGCAATCGACACCCTATTCAATCTCATGAACACAACGCCGCGCTACCTGCGGTCGGTCGCCCCGCTGTCCCTTGGCGAAGCTCAAATCAGAGCTTGGCTAGAGGAGCAGAACAACAGCGGTCGTGCGGTTGTGCAGCGGGCGTTTCGCCTGCACATGCGCGACGTGACGGGCGCGGGCTTCGACACGCCGTTCTTCATCAAGCCGGCCGATTCGAGGCGAGCCCTCTGGTTCGTGCATCTTTCGAGGCACCCGACCGCCAGGGACGTGATGATCCAGCGGCATTGGGCCGAGCGTAGTACGTTCGAGCACTATGGGCCCGCGGGACTGCGCATGATGGGCTGGGACGCGCTCAACGACGAACCAGACCTGTTCCACTTCGCCGGCGACGACCAAGCACGGTTGCACGCCGCTCTGCTTGAGAGCCTGCCGCCGGAAATCCATGCACTGGCTTCCGAGACACCCGTTTCGGTAGAGACGATGCGTTGCATGTTCGCGAACGAGACGGCAGCGCGGTTTCATGATCTCGACCAAGTGGTGATCGACCTGTTTCGCGGAAAGGAGGTCGATATCTTGGATGCGCGGGGACGCCGGCGCGGGTCTGGTCTCCAGCGCCTTCGCCACGACGACCGGATCGCCTTGCCGCACCAGCTGTCGCTGTGGACGCCGGGGAGCGAGCGGCGTTTCGGCGCCATGAAGGACCAGATCGCCATCGGTGACGACATCCTCGATCCCCTTCCAAAGGAAGAGCTGGCGCACTGGGAAGGCAAAAACGAGTGAGGCTGCTGCTCGATACGCATGCCTTCTTTTGGTGGCTGGCGGGAAGCAGGCGGTTGTCCACCAATGCGCGTTCCGCCATTGCGAACGACGCCAACGACGTGCTGGTCAGCGCGGCCACCGCGTGGGAGATCGCCACCAAGCATCGCCTTGGGCAAGCTGCCCCAGGCCGGACTGGTGGCGCAAGACGTGCTGGTCAGCGTGCCACCGACAGGGCACCAAGCCAACATACGTCATTACCGACTTACGTTAAGGTTGGCGTATGTCCCAGTGGGCTGCTGCCGGGCCAAACCGAAATCCGTTCGACCGCTTACGGTGTGAACCGCCTGTGGTGATGCGATGGCGACCAAGCGCGGATGGTCAGAGCCGCTATCTGCCCGTTTTGGTCGTTGACGCCGGCTGCCTCCCTTGCCAACATCGCCTTCGTGGCAGGCCGCAGACCTCGCAGCTGTTCACGCGGGGTTGAAGGCAAGCCGCTCCGGACGAGACGGAGGGGCCACGCCTCCGGCCACAGGAGAAAACCAGCACCGCCGCTAGCGAGAGACCACGACTGGTGCCCAGTCCGGCGAGACGCAAGCCATGAGTGACACAGCACAGACCTACCACTTCATCATTGATGCTCTGACACCGGACCGGGTGCCGATGGCCCGGCTCGCGGAGTACATCGCGGACTTGGCCCGGCTGCTTGGCCACCAGGAGCACGTCCACTTCGGTCGGGTGGAGTCGGGCAGCCTTGCTTTGGTACCGCAGGTGGAGCAGAGCTACTACCCGCTCGTCCAAGAGCGATTGAGGGCCGCCAACAGCGCTGAGGGCATTCCCAAGGACGTGGTCGACGCGGTGGAGTCGCTCAACCACCGTCTCGCCCAAGATGACGCGACAGGCAGTCTCCGTGACGACAGTGGTGCCGAGATCATCAAATTCCCGGGCCGAGACATGCCCGCACCGCAGACATTCGGCCCGTTCAAACAGCTATGCGCGTTCGACGGCGTGTTGATTCGAGTGGGCGGCAAGGACGAAACCGTCCCAGTGCATCTGCAAGCCGGAGATGCCATCCACATCTGCAACAGCACGCGCGACATGGCGCGCCGCTTGGCCCCGCATCTCTACCAAGGCACCTTGCGCGTGTGGGGCGAGGGCCGTTGGGAGCGCGAAGCGAACGGCCGCTGGAAGCTCATCCGGTTCGACATCAGCAAGTTCGAGCAACTGGACGACGCGCCTATCGACGAAGTGGTGCGGCGGCTGCGCGAAGTGGAGGGCAGCGGCTGGCAGCGATTCGACGATCCGCTGGCCGAGATCCAGCGGTTGCGCCGCGACTCGGACGAGGACGAATAAGTTGGCCGTGTTTGACAGCACGACGCTGTTGTATCACCTTGACCCCAACGCAAAGCCGCCAACAGACCCAAACACGGGCCAGCCAGTGGCTAGAGCGCAGGAGCGAGTGGACTTGCTCTTGGAGACCTTCAAGGCGCGAGAAGAGACCGTTCTCGTCCCCACGCCGGTGCTTTCAGAGGTGCTTGTTGGTGCCGGCGAGGCCGGGCCACGGTACTTGGACATCCTCAGCAACACTTCGCGCTTTCGCATTGCGCCGTTCGACGAGAGAGCGGCGATAGAGCTTGCCGAGATGACCCGCAAGGCGCACTCAAGCGGCGACCTTCGAGCAGGCACGGACCTCACCCGAGCGCGGTTGAGATTCGATCGGCAGATACTCGCCATCGCTCGCGTGCAGAACGAGGATCACATCTACACCGACGATGGGAACATGAGCACGATCGCGAAAGCGGAAGGGTTCACAGTCACGGCAACCGTAGAGCTTCCTCTGCCTGCCGGCCAACCGTCGCTCCCCTTCTCGACCCCGACGGAGGCGTGAGACTCTCGACGACACGGAAAACTGGGTCAGCGATCGGGCGTGTATGGCAGCACCGGTTGGCGCAGAAACGCGCTGGCCACCTCTTCTCCCTGCCGGCGCAGTGCGCTCGCCGCCGCTGGCACCAACTCATCGACTGACCGTTGCCAGTCGTCCAGCGCAATCGGTTCGCCAGCCACGCTCGCCGGCGTCACCCGAACCACACCGTCTGCGCCGACCAGAAGGGTCGCCTGCCCTTGGGCGTTCAGGGACTGGAAGTGGATCGCGCCATCGATCACGTCTCGCCAAGCGAGCAAGCCGCCTTTTCGATGCCGTTCGGAGACCCGATACGGTGCGCCGCCGCAGCCGATGCTCAAGATGCGAATGTCGTCGCGGCTCACCTTGAAGCAAGAGAGCGCATCCACCAGTGCCACCATGACGGGATCGTTGGCGAACAGGCCGCCGTCGAGAAACGTGTAGCCGCCATCTTCCAGCGGCTGAAAGAAGGTTGGCGCGGCGGCGGTTGAGGCGGCCACTTTGGTGATGCGTTCGTTGGCGTCCTTCGTGAAGTCCGGATGATGGGGCGTCTTGAAGATGTAGGGCTCGCCGAAACGCCCGTCCACTGCTGGAATGCACAGCCGAGCGCCGCACTCGCCCAGCGTCGTGCTGCCGAAGTGCTCGCGAAGCAGCCCGTTGAGGGCGTCTCGGTCGTAGCGGTAGCGCATCAACTTGCGCAGTCCACGGTACTTTCGTCTGACGGTTCCAACCGCTCCGACGGGTGGCGGAGGGAAAATCTCGCAGCCGCGCTGCACATAGAGGTCGCGTATTTCTGCGGCCCGCAGGCCACACGCGAGCCCCAAAGCGATGATGCCGCCCGTGGACGTTCCGGCGATGAGATCGAAATGGTCGATCAGGCGTCCAGCCGGCAAGCGTTCTTCCAAGCCAGCCAAAAAGCTCGCCGAGAACACGCCGCGGATGCCGCCACCATCAATGGAGAGAATGCGGAAGGGCTCGTCGTCCGACCAAGGAAGCGGCACGCGCCGCGTCTTGAGCGCTCCGGCGGAGCGCTTGGACGGCAAGCCGCACTGCCATGGCGTGTCAATGACTTGTACCGCCACCAACCCATCTGCCCGTTGCCAGCCAACCTTCATAGCAGGCCAACCACTCGATCGTCCAAGGGATTACGGTGTCGGCAGCACGGTGGCGGCGCGGGTCGAATCTGTCGGTCGGCGGGTGAAAGAGACACAGCCAAGGCAACACGGGGTGCCACGGATTGCCGTACACGTGCGGAATCGCCTCGCCGGGCATTTCGTTCCGCCCGTGCAGCAGAGGATTGAACACCATCACCAGCGGATTGGGCACACCGGGGCCGGGAGGTGCGACGCGAAGGATGACGCCCACGGTGTAGGTCTTGTGGAGCGGTCTGAGTTCGCCTTCCCAGGCCACCCGTTGCTTGTCTCGGTGCTTGACCCTGAACTCTGGCCATTTGGCCCGCATGTCCCGAGCTTGAGTCATCGTCGTCTGCGGTCGCCGCTTCATCACGCCCACCACTTGCCGCCATGGAACTTGTGCTTCGGCGTGGCGATGCCGGTGGCCGCCGCGCCAGGCAGGGCTACGCGACCGCCGTTGCGAAGGTGCCTCCTCTTCCCCCGCCTCAACTCGCGCTCTACGAAGTGTTCGACAGCATCCGCAGTCGGCCCCTCGCCGAACAACGCCACCATGATCTGCCGGATCTCGCCGAGATCGCCGTCTTGCAGTTGCTCAAGGCGTTCGACGAGCCGTCGCAGGGCCTTCACGAACACCTCTTGGTCGCCCAAGTTCGTCGGCCAACGGTCGGTGAGCACGTCCCGTGGGCACGCCGGGTTCTCGACATGTACGCGCCGGTGGGCTTGATGGGAGCGTTCGAAGAACGCCAGCATCTCTTGCGCTTGATGCAGCACCTCCTCGAAGAGCGTGTTGGTCTGGCCGGCGGCATCCGCCACCAGCTTGGACATCATGATCGACGGCGGCTTGCGTCCGCCTCTGTCTTGGTACTGCACGTTGCGCCACCGCTTCAGCAGTTGCAGCGCGACCACCGCCAAGGACTTGCGCGAGGCGGGTTCGGGCGGCGGAACCGGGTCCGTCTCCGCCGCTTCCACGAGCAGCGACGCTTCGTACGCACGGGTTCGAGAGGCATACTGCTCGCCGAAGCCGGTATCTGGCGTGGCTCGCTTGAACCACTCGGCAAAGCCGAAGGGATTGGCCAGGATGCGTTCGCCGCCGTTCTGCGGGTGCTTGTGGTGGAAGATGTTGCTCTCCCGTTCCGGCGTCCTCGGCACGCGCTCCGCTGGCGTCACGTCGATGTGCATGTCCGCGTACCCGACGGTCACGCAGCGCGCTCGGCGCTCGACCTTGCCGTGGTAGCGGGAGCCCGGCTTGCCGTTGAGAGCCCTGAACAGCAGGTCGAGAACCTCCTGGGGCGACAATCCCCGGCACCCGGCCTGCAGCACCATGTCCAGGTCGTAGTCGTCTTGGGTGACGCCGGAGGCGATGGCGGCCCCGATGGCCATCGAGCCCTGCGGGTAGAACAGGTCGATCCGCCCGGCGAGTGGACTGTCTTCGTCGTCGAGCCGCTCCGCAATCGTCTCGTAGCGCTGAACGGCCTTGTCGTGCGCCGTCTGGCTGAGCTGGACGCGGATGGCGATGTCCGCGAAGAGCAGGTCCCACGCCTCGTCAAGCGCCATCGCGCGGCTGCTGGAAGGTCTCATGGTTGCCTCCGCCCCATAGGGGTTTACAAAAGAGGGTGTAGTGTAGCATACTGTCAACCCAACTCAAGGGGAGATTCGCACATGATCGGACGACGCTTGAAGTTGGCGCGAAGCGCAGCGGGGTTGTCGCTTCGCGGATTGGAGGATGCAATCGACAACCGCGTTACGGCGCAGGCCATCAGCAAGTACGAGCGCGACGAGGCCATGCCCGGCTCCGGCGTCTTGATTGCGCTGGCCAACGCCCTCGGGGTCGCCGTGGACTACTTGGTGGGCGATCCCGAGATGGTATTCGAAGGGGTCGAGTTCCGTCGGCAGGCCATCGGCAGCAAGCGCGAGGAAGCCCAAGTGGAAGCCAAGGTGCTGGGGCTGTTGGAGCGCTATCTCACGGTGGAAGATCTGCTCGGGCTGCCGAGCGTGGAGTGGGACAAGCCGCGCGAAGCGCCTTTCCCTGTGGAGGTGAGCGTGGTCGAGGCGGACCGTGGCGCGCGCGCCCTTCGCGCCCATTGGGGGCTCGGCATCGAGCCCTTGGCCAGCCTGGTTCAGGTGCTCGAGGATCGGGGCGTCAAGGTGTTGGCGGCAGACCTCAGCGGCGTCGACGGCTTGGTCGCCCACGTTCGACGGGCCGGCGGCCACCCGGTTCCGGTGGTGGTCGTCAACAGCAGCACTTGCGGCGAGCGCCAGCGCTTCACGATGGCCCACGAGCTTGGCCACATGGTTCTCTCCGCCGGCAGAAAGGTAGACCCGGAGGACGCGGTCAACCGATTCGCCGGTGCGTTTCTCATGCCGGCGGAGGCGCTGTGGTCCGAGGTGGGCAAACGCCGAAACTCCATCGGGCTGGGGGAGCTGTTCGACTTGAAGTTGCTGTTCGGCGTCAGCGTCCAAGCGCTCACGAAACGCTGCCTGGAACTGGGCATCTTCGGGCCAACGCTGTACAAGAGGCTCGCTCGCGAGTTCGGTCGCCGCGGCTGGAGCAAGCCGCCGTTCGTAGAACCGTTGTCGGATCGGCGGGACGAGCGCCCCCGCCGCTTCGAGCGGCTCTGCCTTCGCGCCTTGGCCGAGGGCGTGGTCTCCGAACCCAAGGCCGCCGAACTGCTGAACATCACGGTGGCGGAGCTAAACCAGCGGATGGAAGAACCGCCGGAGTAGAGGTGGCGCAGTAGTGGCTGCAAACGACCGTGATGTGGTGGTGGTGTCGGATACGTCCGTCCTGATCGATCTCGAGAGAGGCTCGCTGCTCGAGGCGGCGTTCCGTCTGCCGTTCGCGTTCGCCGTGCCAGACCTGCTCTACGAGCGGGAGCTGAAGGCGAAGGGCGGCAGCAGGCTGCGCGAACTCGGCCTGCAAGTTGCCGAGTTGGACGGCGACGGCGTGGCGAAGGCCGTGGAGTACCGCAAGCGAGTGCCCGCACTGTCGTTGCCGGACTGCTTCGCCTTGTCCCTCGCCGTGCAGGGCAGATGGACCCTTCTGACCGGCGATGCGAAGCTGCGCAGCCTCGCCAAAGGCTCCCGGGTGGACTGCCACGGCCTGCTCTGGCTGCTCGACGAAATGCTCTCGGCCGGCGCGGCGACTCCGCAAGCGCTCCACGATGGCCTTGCGGCCGTCAGCGAGCACCCAAGATGCCGACTGCCCAAGGGGGAGGTTGGCGAGCGGCTGCGCCTGTTTGCCGCACACGCCGCACAACGGGCTGAGCGCAACGGCAGCCGAGCGGTCTCGCCGGATCGTCCTTGAATTCGCGGTGCGCCTCGCGGTTCAAGGTGGGCCTTGGCGTGCCACAGTCCCCGCTTCCGCTTGCCCGTCGGCCCTCTGGGTGTGTAATCTCCTACACATTCAGCGGAGGCAACGATGAGCCATCGAGTGAACGTCATCGTACAAGACGACATTTGGGCGCTGCTGAAGCGTATTCCGGCAGGCGAACGCAGCCGGACCGTCAACGCCGCGTTGCGCGAGTGGGCGCAGAAGCGGCGCCGGCTCGACGCCGTTGCCGAGATGGACCGCCTGCGGGCGAACTCCGCCGCCAAGACCGTGACGACTGCGGAGATCGTTCGCTGGATCCGAGAAGACCGCGACGGAGGGCACTAAGGTGGCCAAGCCGCTCGTCGTGCCGGACGCCTCGGTGATTCTGAAGTGGGTTCTGCCGCCGGCAGACGAAACCGATGTCGAAACAGCGTTGGCGTTGCGGGATTCCATTGCGTCCGGCGACATCCGGGCCTTGGTGCCGGACTTGTGGGTCTACGAAGTCGGCAACACGCTGGCGCGGCGGTTTCCGGCCCAGGCATCCCGCTTGCTCGACGCGCTCTTTCGCTTCGACCTGACCACTGCGCAGCGCTCCCGGCGGTGGCTGAGCCACGCTTTCGAGCTGACGCGCCGCTACGGCGTGACCTTCTACGACGCCGCCTACCACGCCCACGCCATTGTCGAACAGGGCGTGTTCGTTACCGCGGACGCCCGCTACCTGCAACGTGCAGGGGAGACGAGCGCCATGCATCTTTCGGCATGGCCCACGGGCGATAGGGACGCCGCAAGCCTTTCTCGTACTTGAGCGCGTTAGCGAACGGCACTGTGTACGGCGGCGCTGGTCGCCGCAGGAACGACGCCCACCCCATCCGCTAGACTGCGGGAACACCAGCATCCACGTGGCGGCGCCATGGCAGAAACCGACAACCCTTCCCCTGCCACCTCCGCCGAAGTCCGCGCCTATCTCGCCCGCGCGCTCGACATGGATCTCATCGGCCCGCCGGCGGGCCACGCGCTCGCCGAAGAACGCATTCCCGGGCGGGTGCGGCCCTCCAACTGGTACCTCACGGGATTTCTCGTGCCCACGGACGCGCCGCCGGAGCAGACCGCCGATGCGGACGAAGAGGAGGAGCTGGACGAAACGCCCGCCGCGAGCGGGCTGGCGGAGGAGTCGACGGCGGATCGGCGGCCAGCGCGGCGCGGCTTCTTCCCGTCCTCCATCGGCGTCAGCTTTCTGGTGGCTGCGGAAGTGGAAGCGCTGGACGTCACGGCCCGCTGGGGCGACTACGCGCTCGCCCAAGTCGAAGACGACGAAGGCAACAATACGCCAGTGTGGAAGCGCGGGCCGAACGAAGCCACGCTGCGCCTTCGCACGGGCGACGAAGGCCCCCACGCCGTGCCGAACGGCAACGGCTTGGCTATCCACGTTCGCGAACGCTCCATAGACACTGCCACGCTGCCGGAGATGCCCGCCGGCACCCGCGCCGTATCCGTCTTTCTGGTGAACCAGCGCGAGCCCGCTGCGGAACACGCCTTGGCGGATACGGCCTACGCCTTCCAAGCCGAGCTCGAAATCCGCAGCGGGCAGCCCTTCGTGCCGCGCCCGAATCCCCGGCGACCAAGGGCAGACGACTGGGACGACCAAGTGGGAGACCTGCACTACGCGGACACCCCCGAGTACGCCACCGGCCACGGCGTCGCCGCGGATTGGGACTTCCAAGGCAGCGTTTGCCGTGCCGTGCGAACCACGTGGATCGCCCGTGCGCACGTTCACAGAACGGCCACCGCGAACGTGCCCGGCGTTGAACTCGGCATGGAAGTGCTTGGCGCACTTGCCGACGGCGAAGCAGCGGATTCCGCCCTGACGCCGCTGGTACGCGACTACCGCGCATGGATCGACACCCAGCGCGAGCGCTTGCAGACGCTCGCCGCCCCTCGCCACGCAACCGCCGAGCAACTGCTGGTGCAAGCCGCCTTGGCGGCCAACCGCATCGCCGCCGGCATCCAAACGCTGAAGCAGGACGAAGACGCGCTGGACGCCTTCCGCGTCGCCAATTGCGCCGTCGCCTGCGCCTTGCGCAAACGCCGGCCAGAGGACTCCAAGGAGGGGCCGCCGCAGTGGCGCGCATTCCAGCTCGCCTTCATTCTGCTGAACCTCGCCGGCCTCGCCGATCCCGAAGACCCGCACCGCGAAACCGTGGACTTGCTGTTCTTCCCCACCGGCGGCGGCAAGACGGAAGCGTACCTGGGTCTCGCGGCGATGGCGATGGTGCTGCGCCGCCTGCGCCACCCACAGGAGAACGGCAAGGCCGGCGCCGGCGTCAGCGTGGTGATGCGCTACACGCTGCGTCTGCTCACCCTCGATCAGCTAAGCCGCGCCGCTGGCCTCGTCTGCGCGTTGGAACTCGAACGCGAGAAGAACGTGGCCCGCTACGGCGAGTGGCCCTTCGAGATCGGCCTGTGGGTGGGCAAGGCCGCCACGCCCAACGTGATGGGCAGAAGGGGCGAGAACCGCTCGGATTCCGCCCGCGCCAAGACGCGCCAGTTCAAGGCGAATCCAAGCGCCCGCCCGGCGCCCATCCCCTTGGAGAACTGCCCGTGGTGCGGCGAGCGGTTCGAGCCGGAATCCTTCACGTTGCTGCCGAGCGACGACAAGCCCACCGAGCTGCGCGTCGCATGCGCGGATTTCGATTGCGAGTTCAGCGGCGAACGGCCGCTCCCCGTGCTGGGGGTGGACGAGCCCATCTACCAGCGCCTGCCGGCATTCCTGATCGCCACCGTGGACAAGTTCGCGTCCCTGCCCTGGGAGGCGAAGGCCGGCAAGCTGCTCGGCGGCGCGGAACGGCACGACGAACGCGGCTTCTACGGCGCCGCGGAACCGGCAAGCATCGGCGCCAAGCTGCCGCAGCCCCTGCCGCCGCCGGACCTGGTGATCCAGGACGAACTGCATCTCATCTCCGGCCCCCTCGGCACGATGGTGGGCCTCTACGAGACGGTCATCGACGCGCTGTGCAGCCGCGGCCTTGGCGAAGCCAGGCGAGCCCGCCCGAAGATCGTCGCCTCCACCGCCACCGTGCGCCAAGCGCAAAGCCAGGTGCAGGCGCTGTTCGCCAGACGCGAGACCTGCGTATTCCCGCCGCCCGGCGTCAAGCGGCAGGATTCTTTCTTCGCCCGCACTGTGGAGGGCGACGACGAAGCGCGGCTCTATCTCGGCATCGCCGCCACCGGACGCAACCCGAAGGTGCTGATGCGGCGCGTCTGGCTGGCACTGATGGCGGCGGCGCAGAAGGCGTACCGAGACGCTGGCGGCGCCAAGAACGAAGCGAATTCCGCCGACCCCTACATGACCGTGCTCGGCTACTTCAACAGCCTGCGCGAGCTCGGCGGCGCTCGGCGCATCCTCGAAGAGGAAGTGCGCAACACCGTGCAGCGCTACGGCGAACGCAAGCGCGTCGGAGAACGGCGCGGCTTGTTCCGGGATCGCCGCCGCCTGTCCGACGTGCTGGAACTCACCTCCCGCGTTTCCACGGACCAAGTGGCCGCCGCCCGGCGTCGTCTGGAGGCCGCCTTCCACGAGGATCGCCGCGTGGACTGGGCCATCGCCACCAACATGATCTCGGTGGGCTTGGACATCCAGCGCTTGGGTTTGATGCTGGTTCTAGGCCAGCCGAAGTCCCACGCCGAGTACATCCAAGCCACCAGCCGAGTCGGGCGCGATCCGCAGCGCCCCGGCTTGGTGGCCACGTTGCTCAACATGCACAAGCCCCGCGACCGCTCCCACTACGAGCGCTTTCGCCACTACCACGAGACGTTCTACCGCTCGGTGGAAGTCGGCAGCGTCACGCCGTTCTCCGCCCGGGCGCTGGATCGCGGCTTTGCCGGCGCGCTGGTGGGCCTCTCCCGCCACTTGGAAGGGCGACTTACCCCGCCCGAAGGCGCGGACCGCATCGATGATGCGACCGCCGAACTTGAAGAGCGCCTGCTGGCCGCCTTCGGCGACCGCATCGACGCGCAGCCCTTCGAGGACGACGCCGAACGCGACGATCGCCGCCGCAGCGTGGAACAGCGCGTGCGCGACCTGCTGCGGGCGTGGCAGGAGATCGCCGCGGACTACCACGACGCCGGCGTGCAGATGAAGTACCAGCAACACGAGATGAGGCAGCGCCGCCCGCTGCTGCGCGAGATGCTGGACACCCAGTTCGAATCCGAAAAGCACCGCCTGTTTCGCGCCAACCGCTCCCTGCGCGACGTGGAACCGGAAGTAAACCTGCACTTGCGCGAACTCAGCGGGCGCGAAGTGCCGCCATGAGCCGCGCCTTCGGCAGCATCCAAGCTCTTGCCCCGCCGCCTGCTCCTTCGGAGCCGTTTGGTGCCTTGGGCTCTTGGCTGCGACGTTGCAAGCCACGGCCCTAGAAGGCCCGCTTGGCGGCCAAGGAGGTGGTGCCACATGAAGTCGTGCTATGCTCCCGCTGGTCGCGGGCCCCTAGCCGCGCAACGCAACGAGGATTGATCGACATGGCGAGTGTTCCGTCAAATGTGTCCGAGCTCTTGAACAGGGGCGAGCAAGCTCGGCTTTTCCCTGTTCCCGCGGGCAAAGCGAAATCCCAGGAACGCCACACCACCTCCGTCTTCCTGGCGTGCCTGTCTCTCGTTCCGGCTCTCGGTCGCGCACTCGTCGAACCGCTCGGCTTGAGGGTCGGTAGCCGCAGCCGCATTCACACCTTTACGGAAGTGGTGCTCGACGGCAGCGCTAAAGAGCAGTCCAACCGCCCGGACGGGCTCATCGCCGTTTCGAGAGGCAAGGAAGCATGGACAGCCCTCGTGGAGGCCAAGGTTCAAAGGTCCAAGCTCGAACGAGACCAGATCGAGTCCTACTTGCAGCTAGCCCGCGACAAAGGCATCGATGCCTTGATTACAGTCTCGAACGATTTCGCCGCCGTTCCCAGTCACCATCCACTGCAGACGATTCGAGTTCCCAAGAACGTCAGCCTGTTTCATTGGTCTTGGACCAGTATTCTGACGCATGCGAAGTTGCTGAAGGAACAAGGAGTGGAAGTCAACGAACAACACACTGTTCTGTCTGAGTTCGTACGCTTCTTGGAGCACGAGAATTCGGGTGTGATGCGTCTCGATAGTATGGGACATGGCTGGAAGGACCTCGTAGCCTCGGCGGTGGCCGGCGCACCTCTCCAGAAGACGTCGGAGCAGGTCGTCGACACCGTCGGTACTTGGCATCAAGAGACCCGCGACCTCGCGCTTCAGTTGACAGAGGCCGTCAACGCCAACGTCACGATTGGCCTTTCTCGGTCGCACAGAGAAAATTCAAGCAAGCGCATTGAAGACGAGGCTGCCATTCTCAGCCAGGACCAAGAGCTTCGAGCAAAGTACGATGTGCCAGATGCGGCGTCGCCAATCACCGTTGTTGCCAACCTAAAGGGGCGAACGATAGAAGTGTCGATGCAGATACGGGCCCCAGTGGACAGAAAGTCGACGGGAGCTCGAGTGAACTGGCTGCTCCGTCAACTGCCAAAGGATGGCGAGGAACTGCACATCCGAGCCTATTGGCCAAGACGGACCAAGGCAACGCAAGCCAGCTTGGAATCCGTCCGCGAGAATCCTAGTATTCTGCAAATTGAGGATCGTTCCCTGGCACCAACGTCTTTCGAAGTCAAACTGGTTCGCAATGCCGTCGGCAGGTTCTCCCAACCGAAGCGCTTTGTCGAGGAACTGGAGGAGGTCGTCCGTCAATTCTATGAACAGGTGGGCCAACGGCTGAAGCGTTGGCAGCCTGCTGCGCCCAAGATCATCGAGACGCCAAAGGAACCCGAGGGGAAGGTTGAGCCGCACGGCAACGACGAAACGGTGGAAGCAGTTGCGCTCCCACCGTCAGATCCATAACCTGCACTTGCGCGAACTCAGCGGGCGCGAAGTGTCCCCATGAGCCGCGCCTTCGGCAGCGTCCGCCAGAGCCAGGTCGTCACCACCTACGGCCCCGGGGCGCTCATCGACCTGCCGTCGCACTCCGCCATCGTCGGCGGCCTGGACACTTGGCCCCAGGGCCTGCAGGAGATCGTGGAGCTGCGTCTGTCCCGCGCCTTGCAGCAATACACCGACGTTCCCGCGCCAAAGCTCTACGCCCCGCCGCCGGCCCCTTCGGAACCATGGGCGCCGTCCAAGGGCATTGGCGCTTGGCGGTTCCCGGAGTGGTTCGTGGTACAGGAGCGGTTTGGCGCGAGCAGCGAAGGAGGCCGTCCCCAGTCGCGCCGCCTGGTGCAGCGCAAGGCATTGGACGAAGCGCCGCGAGAATCGCGGCGGGGCAGGTTCGAGGGTCTGGAAGTAGTGCCGACGCGCTTCGTGCGGGCATGTCCCCGCGGCCATGTCGACGACTTGGACTGGTTCGCTTTCGTTCACGGCGCCGATTCGCCCTGCCGCCGTCAGCTGTGGCTGGACGAACGCGGCACCAGCGGCGGCCTTGGCGAGCTCACCGTGCGCTGCGAGTGCGGCAAGTCGCGCAACCTCTCGGATGCGTCGGACGTCGGCGCGAGCCCGCTGGGCAAGTGTCGCGGCACGCGGCCTTGGCTGGGCCGCAACATGAACGAAGACTGCGATCAAATCAGCCGCCTGCTGATCCGCACGGCCACCAACGCCTACTTTCCGCAAGTGGCCAGCGTGCTCTCCCTGCCGGATGCCGGCGCTGCGGTGCAGGAGGCGGTCATGGGCGTCTGGGACGTGCTGCAAGCCGTCGAAGACGCGCGGCTTCTGGCGACGTTCAAGGCCGTGCCGAAAGTCGCGCAAGCGCTGGCGCCGTTCGCCGACGAGCACGTCATCCGCGCCATCGACGAGGTGAGAACCGGCGCCGGCCAAGCGCGACCGCTGAAGGAAGCGGAACTCGAAGCGCTGCTGGGAGCTGCCGAAGGCTACGGCGACGAACCGCCGACGGATGCCAACTTCCACGCCTGCCGCCTGCCCGATTCGGCGTGGCGAGCGGGAACCGACAACGGCAGACGCATCGCAGCCGTGGTGCAGCTGCATCGCCTGCGCGAGGTGCAGGCGCTGGTCGGCTTCACTCGCCTTGAAGCCGTGACGCCGGACATCCACGGCGACTTCGAGAGCGACGTGATGCGCGCCGAAATCGCCTTGGAACCGCAGTGGTTTCCGGCGGTGGAGAACCGCGGCGAGGGCGTGTTCGTGGAACTGCGTACGGAGGACGTGGCGGCATGGCTTGAACGCCCGGCCGTGACGGCGCGGGTCGCCAAGCTGGCGAAGGGCTACGACCTTTGGCGGCAGACGCGCAACACCCAGCGCCCGTTCCCAGGCGGCGCGTACGTGCTGCTGCACACCCTCGCGCATCTGCTGGTGCAGACCCTCGCCCTGCGCTGCGGCTATCCGGCCAGTTCCATCCGCGAACGCATCTACGCCGAAGATACGCTCGCCGGGAAACGCTACGGCATCCTGCTCTACACCGGCACGCCCGACGCCGAGGGCACTCTCGGCGGCCTGGTGCAGCAGGGGCGCCGCATCGAAGACCATCTCGAAGACGCGCTGCGCAACGCCGCGCTGTGCTCCAACGACCCCATCTGCGCCCAGCACGTTCCGGACGAGAACGCGGCGAATCTGGAAAGCCGCCCGCTGCACGGCGCCGCCTGCCACGGCTGCTCGCTGATCGCCGAAACCTCCTGCGAGATGCGCAACGACTTCCTGGACCGGGCGCTGGTGGTGCCGGTGCTGGATGTGGCAGACGCCGCGTTCTTCGAACGGCCGGAATAAGTGCATTCCCGGCTGGGTGCGGCCCTCGAACTGGCATCTCCGGGATTCTCGTGCCGACGGCCGCGCCGCCGACGGCCGCTTCGTGCGCCCTGCCGAGGTCGAGGCGGGCTGCTCGACCATGCCCCGGGGGTGGCGGATCCAAGGGCGGCCGCAGCGTCCTCGCTTGGGTCGCCGACCGCCCGAAGGTGCGACGCTTCCTTACAGCGGGCCGGCTTCGTAGCCGCGAAACAAGGCGAGGACGCCGAACGGAGGGCGCTGGTGTTCCACATGACGCCGGAGTAGCAGGAGTCGTACTTCGGCGCTCGCCTCGTTCCTGAGTTCCTGGTGTTCGCCGAGGCGCGTTCCGTTCAAGTTTCAGTGGCGTTCTCGCAAGGTTTGCTGGTCGGGAGCGCTCGCCCAACGCGCCTTGCAAGTGCTCCAGATGGCACTGGCGAAGCAAGCGGTTTCGGTTTGGGGCGCCTTGCCTACGATGCCGGTTTCTTGCTACGGAACCTGGCAGCGTGTGGCGACTACCGGCCTAGCGGCAGTGGACTAGCCGGTATAGGGGGCGGGGCAGCCGGAGCCCAGACGCCCCGTGTCGCCGGAGGTGGGCATACGGTATCGAACCCTCGCATACGCTGGCGAGGAGCCGCAATCGCCTTCCCATTGTTCCGTAGGCGACCGTTCGCCGAGGCTACTGGTGTCAGCGCCCAGACCGAGTTTTCTAAGCCGCGGCGGGTTCCACGCCGCCGCTTGCCTGGTCGTCATCGTTGAACTCCTGTCAGTCGCCTACTGGCGAGCTTGTCGTTGGTGAAGGCGAAGTCCGTCGGCGCGAACCCTCCATCACGAACGCGGCTATCTAACCACGGGGGGGGGATCAACCCTTGTGGCGAAGAAAACGAATTTTCTGAATTTTCCTTCTGCAATCAATAGCTTGCGATGGGAAAGCCAGAACTCGGCAGGCGCCAAGACGCCTCCGGCAGCGGGCCGGCTTCGTGGCCGCGAAACAGAGCGAGGTCGACGCCGAACGGAGCGCGCTGGTGTTCCACATGGCGCCGGAGTAGCGGGAGTAGACTGCGCTCGAACGCGCCAGTGCCGGAACGACCATGCAACAGTCCATCGACACCGCCGCGCTGCCGCACGTCCCCGCTGCTCGAGTGGCTCTGCTTTGCTCCAAGTGGTATGGGGACATCGTCGCGTCGATGCGCCGGAGGTGCGCGGCCGTGCTGCGGAGCAAGGGCGTCCGGGTGGAAGCCCACACGCTGCCCGGCTGCTTCGAGTTCCCCTTTGCCGCGAACGAGCTGGCGCAGCGCCGCCCGGCGCCGGAGGCCATCGTCTGCCTCGGCGTCATCCTCAAGGGCGACACCTACCACTTCGAGATGATCGCCGACGAGTGCGTGCGCGGCCTGGGCGCGGTGTCGCGGAGATGGCGGGTGCCGATCATCAACGAGATCCTGCCGGTGTCGGACATCGCGCAGGCGGTCGCCCGCTCCGGGGACGACGACCTCAACAAGGGCATCGAGGCCGCCGCCGCGGCCATCGAGATCATCGACTGGCGGCGGCGCTTGCAGGCATGACCACGCAGCCGCCCGCGGCATCGGCGCTGATGCCTTGGCCGCGGTCGGTGCAAGCCGTTGCCGCGCCGGGCCGGGCGGGCGTGCCGAATGTCGTTGCCTCCGGCGCCAGTTCGCGTCTCGCCGAGCTGGCCGCCAGGCTGCCGCCCTGGGGCCTGACGCTGCGCTTTCGCGTCGCCGCCGAGCCCAAGGCCGTGCCGGCGTTGGCGGATTCCTGCGCGTACACGCTGTCCGCAACGGACGGCGCCGTCGACGTCGAGGCCGCCACGGAGTGGGGCGCCTTGGCGGCCCTCGCCACCTTGGCGCAGTTCGGGCCCCTCGCCGGCGAAGTTCGGGACGCGCCGCGCTACCCCTGGCGGGGGCTGATGATCGACACCGCGCGCCACTTCATCAGCCTCGCCAGCCTCAAGCGCACCGTGGACGCCATGTGGTTCTACAAGCTCAACGTGCTGCACCTGCACCTGACCGACGACCAGGGCTTCCGCTTCCGCTCCCGCCGCTACCCGGAACTCGCCAGCGCCGACGCCTACGCGCCGGCGGAGCTCGCGGATCTGGCGGCCTACGCCGCGGGACGCGGCGTGCGGGTGGTGCCGGAACTGGACATGCCCGGCCACACCACGAGCTGGCTCGCCGGCCGGCCGGCGTGGAGCCTCGGCGGTCGCCGGACGGAAGCGCCGAGCACTCGCTTCGGCGTCCACGACACCGGCATCGATCCCGCCAATCCGGCGGTGCTCGATGCGGCGGCGGCCCTGCTCGGCGAACTTGCCGAGGCGTTTCCGGACGAGTGCCTGCACTTGGGCGGCGACGAGGCGGTGGCGCTCGATGCCGAGACCCAGGCGACGTTCCTGCGCCGGGCGACGGCCGAGGCGACCGCGCTCGGCAAGCGGCCGATGGGCTGGGACGAGTGCCTGCACCCGCGCCTGCCGCGACGGACCATCGTGCAGGCCTGGCGCGGCCTGTCGGCGCGGGACGCCGCGCTCGCCGCCGGCTTCGACTGCGTGGTGTCGGCGCCCTACTACCTGGACCTCTTCTACCCGGCGGATGCCCATGCGGTGCCCCCGGACGCCGCCGCCGATGCGCCGCTCGGCGCGGACAATGCGCGCTTGGCGCACGTTCGGGAGGGCATCGACGCCTTGGACGACGCCTTCCGGCGAGGGCAGCCGGCGCTGCCTGCCGCCGACGCGCCGGGCCGCCTGCTTGGCGGCGAAGCCTGCCTGTGGACGGAGCTGGTGACCGACGAGCTGCTGGACGCCCGCCTGTGGAGCAGGCTGCCGGTGATAGCCGAACAGCTGTGGCACGGCGGTGCGGCGCCGGCGCCCTATGCCCGGCTGGCCGCGAGCCGCCGGGGGCTCCGGGACCTCGGCGTGATCGGTTCGGACGCCGCCGCGCTTGGCCGCTATCCGGCCGAACTGCGGCCGCTCTTGGAGATGCTGGAACCGGTGAAGTGGTACCGGCGGCTGCTTGGCGAGCGGCTGGCCGCCGAGCGCGCGGACGGCCAGGCCGCATCCGGGGCGCCGCGTCCCTACGACACGGCCACCGCGCTGACGCGGCCGGTGGACTTCCTGCCGCCGGAGAGCCTTGTTTCCAGAGCGGCGGAGGCGGATCTCGCCGCCGGCAGGCCCATGGCCCGCTGGACTGCCGGCTGGCGGCAGCAGCGCGAGGCGCTGCGCCGGCATCCGTGGCGCAGAGAACTTGGCGCAGCGTCGGAAGCGCTGGCCGGGCTTGCGGACCTGGTCGACGGCCGCAGCAGCGGCGACGGCACCGAGCTGGCGGGACCGTTCGGCGAGTACCTGCTGCCGGTGGCCTACGCCGTTGCCGCCCGGGCGGGCGATGGCGTCGACTGACCTGAAACAGGCTGCCGAGAGCATCCTGCGCTGCTGGCTGTCGGCCCCGGCCGAGGTAGCTCCGCTTGGCAGCGGCCACATCAACGACACTTTTCTCGTGCGTCCTGCCGGAAACGGGGGAGCGTCGGCCGGCCATGTCCTGCAGCGCCTCAATCCGTTCGTGTTTCCGCGGCCGCAAGCAGTGATGCGCAATCTCGCCAGGGCGCTGGTCCACGATCGCAGCGGACGTCTCGTGGCGCCGCTGCCAACGGCCGCTGGCGAGCCGTTCGCCGTGGACACGGGCGGCGACCTCTGGCGCCTCTTTCCCCATCTGCAAGGGCGCACCTTCGACCGCCTGCCGACGGACCTGATCGCCGCTGCCGGCGCCGCCTTCGGCGGCTTCCTCGCCGAGTTCACGGACTTCGACGGCATTCTGGAACCCGCCATCGACGGCTTCCACGACTTGAGCGCCTATCTCGCCGCGCTCGACGATGCGCCGACGACGCCGGACGCCGCCGCGATCCGCCGCGAGGTGGATGCCCGGCGAGACGCCTTCGCGGCAAGCGGCCCGCGCCAGGCGATCCACGGCGACTGCAAGGTGAACAACCTGCTGTTCCACGACGCCGATCCGGAGGTGGTGGCGGTGATCGACCTCGACACGTTGATGGTTGGCGACCCGGCTTGGGACTTCGGCGACCTCGCCCGCTCGGTGTTCATCGGCGCCGAAGAAGCCGCCGGCGCCCCGGCGTTGTCCCTGGATCGTTTCGAGCGGCTGTGCCGAGGCTTCGTCGCCGGCTATCCGAACATCGAGGATCCGGTGCCCTACGCCCGCGCCCCGGCACACATGAGCTTCATGCTGGCGGTGCGTTTTCTAACGGACCACTTGCGCGGCGACGAGTATTTCAAGGTGTCGAGGCCCGGCGACAACCTGCGACGCGCCGAAGCGCAGCTCGATCTGGCCCGCCAGTGCCAGGAGGCCGCGCCGATGTTCGAAGAGGCGATCGAAAGCGCGCTTGGCGAGGCCCGGCGGCGATAAGGGCCATCCAAATTCGAGTCTCGGTTCGCTAGGCCGCCATTCCTTCAGTACTTGTATCCCGGCGGCTTGAACGGCCCCTCGGCGGCGACGTTGATGTACTCCGCCTGCGCCGGCGTAAGTCGCGTCAGCGTGCCGCCGAAGCCTTCCACCATCAGCAGTGCGACTTCTTCGTCGAGCTTCTTCGGCAGCACCTCCACCGTCACTGGCGGACGCTGATCGGGAGGCTGGTCCGCCCATCGCTGTTCGAAGATGTGCATCTGCGCCAGCACCTGATTGGCGAAGGAACCGTCCATTACCCGGGAGGGGTGCCCCATGGCGTTGCCGAGGTTCACCAGCCGCCCTTCGGACAGGAGAATCAGATAGTCCATCCGATCCGCGCTGCGAAACACCTGATGCACCTGTTCCTTCACGGTTTCCCAACGCCAGTGCTCGCGCATGTAGGCGGTGTCTATTTCGTTGTCGAAGTGGCCGATGTTGCAGACGACGGCGCCGCGCTTCAGACACCGCAGCATGGCGGAATCGCAGACATGGGTGTTGCCGGTGCAGGTGACCAGCAGATCGGTCTCGCCGAGCAGCGTTCGGTCGACGTCGTCGATGCTGCCGGTGTTGCGCCCCTGGCGATAGGGCGAGACCACTTCGTAGCCGTCCATGCAGGCCTGCATGGCGCAGATCGGATCCACCTCCGCGACGCGAACGATCATCCCCTCTTGGCGGAGGCTCGCGGATGAACCCTTGCCGACGTCGCCATAGCCGATCACCAGGGCGCGTCTGCCGGCCAGCAGCATGTCCGTGGCCCGCTTGACGGCATCGTTCAGGCTGTGGCGGCAGCCGTATCGGTTGTCGTTCTTGGACTTCGTCACCGAGTCGTTGACGTTGACGGCTGGCACCTTCAGCCGGCCTTCGCCGAGCATCTCAACCAGCCGATGCACGCCGGTGGTGGTTTCCTCGCTGACGCCGTGGATGCGCGAGAGCATCGCCGGAAACCGCTCGTGGATCATCTGCGTGAGATCGCCGCCGTCGTCGAGCAGCAGGTTGGCGTCCCAGGGCTCGCCGTCCTTGAGAATGGTCTGCTCGATGCACCACTCGTACTCGGCCTCCGTCTCGCCCTTCCAGGCGAACACGGCAACGCCTTCCGCCGCCATCGCCGCGGCGGCGTGGTCCTGGGTGGAGAAGATGTTGCAGGAGGACCACCGCACTTCGGCGCCGAGCGCCCGCAGCGAGCGGATCAACACCGCGGTCTGCACCGTCATGTGGATGCAGCCGATGATCCTGGCGCCGGCCAGCGGCTGCGCCGCCTCGTAGCGCCGCCGCAGCGCCATCAGCGCCGGCATCTCGGCCTCCGCCAGCGCCGTCTCGCGGCGGCCGAAGTCGGCGAGGCTCAAGTCGGCGACCTTGTAGTCCGTCATCGGAGAAGAACCAACCCAGCGAAGGCCGCGCAGCATACGCGACCTGCGCCACGTCCACTACCAGGGTTCGCCGGAACGGTCCGATGTCTGCTCGAAGGTCCGTGCGCCGTGCGCCGGCGGCCACTATCTCCCTCCGTCTCCCTCCCTCTCCCCTCCGCGAGGACCGAAGCCAGCCGCTCGCCGTTGCGCCGCCCATGCAGCAACCAGCGCCATCGGATAGCGTGCGCCACAGCGGGTTCCGTGTGCCCTAGTTGCCTTTCGGCGGGCGAAGCGCCAGCGCCGGGCGTAGCATGGGGCCGTCAGCACCCAACGAAGGAGAGGCCATGCCCGTGCAGGCGGAGTTTCATTTCGATTTCGGCAGCCCCAATGCGTACCTGTCGCACCTCGTCGTACCGGCCATCGAGGAACGCACGGGGGTGGCGTTCAAGTATGTTCCCGTGCTGCTCGGCGGCGTCTTCAAGGCCACCGGCAACGTCTCGCCGATGGTGTCCTTGCAGGGCATCAGGAACAAGCCGGAGTACCAGCGCCTGGAGACGGAGCGCTTCGTGCGCCAGCACGGCATCACCGAGTACCGCGCCAATCCGCACTTCCCCGTCAACACCCTGCAGATCATGCGCGGCGCGGTGTTCGCCGAGCGCGAGGGGTTCCTGGCGGCCTACGTGGGCGCCGTGTACCGGCACATGTGGGCGGCGCCGAAGAAAATGGACGACGCCGAAGTGATCGCCGCCGCCCTCGAAGAATCCGGCCTGCCAGCGGAGCGCATACTGGCCGGCATCGGGCAGCCAGAGATCAAGGCGGGGCTCATCGTCAACACCGAGTCCTCCGTGCAGCGCGGTGTATTCGGTTCGCCAAGCTTCTTCGTCGGCGACGAACTCTACTTCGGCAAGGACAAGCTGCGCGAAGTGGAGGAGGAGATCGAGCGGCAGAAGGGGTAGTGCCTGGGAGGGCTGGGCCATCTGACTGCCAGACCCCCAGACCCTCCTCAGGTACGAGGCCACCGCGGCAACCGATTGTTGGTAGAGTCGCCCGGTGGACATCGGCAACATCCAAGCGGCATAGCGGCGCAGAGGCATGGGTACAACGCACGTCACGGCACTGGTTTTGGATCTGGTGCGCACCGGCAGCCCGTTCGAGGCGGAGTTCCTGGTCGACACCGGTTCGCTGCACTGCCTCGCGCCGGCGAGCCGGTTGCGAGAGGCATGCGTGAAGCCGGAGGGAAAGCAGGTGTACGAGCTGGCCAACGGCGAGCCCATCGAGTACGAGTACGGGTTTGCCCGGGTCTCCTTTCTGGGCAGCGAGACCGTGACCCACGTCATCTTCGGGCCCGAGGACGCCGAACCGTTGCTGGGCGTGGTCGCGCTGGAAAACACTGGTGTGGTCGTGGACCCCGCGAACCGGACCTTGAAACGCCTGCCGGCCATGCCGCTCAAGATGGGCGGGTGACGGCAGCCGCTCTGCATCGGCTGTCTGGACCGCTCCCAGAGCCGCCAACGTACGCACATCGGGCACGCTCAAGGCACTCCGCAGCCGCGTCCTTCGTACAGGCCCACGTCGTCGATCTGCACGTCCACGTCGCTCTGCGCCAGGTTGAACGCAAGCCTGGCGGTGGCGTCGGTGCGCGGGGCCACGAAGCGGTGCCGAAACTGGTGGTAGTCCCGGTTCAAGCTGGCGCCGGTGCCGCGTTCGGCGGCGCCGACTTCCGGCGTAAAGGCCGTGCCCATCAGGCTGCGGTAGGGGCGGTCCCCGCCGGGGCCGCTGTCCACGTTTACTTCGATGTAGCGGTGGTCGGCGGCCTTGGCGGCATAGCAGATCGAATACTCGATGCCAGCGCGAACCGAAACGGCGTGGATGAGACTCACGCGCCACCGCTGATCGCTGGCTGCGTCGATGGCGAAATCCGCCTCGCCGTTCCACGTCACGGCAGCGTTCTCCAGCGCCGCGCTCCAATCGCCGCGACCGTCGAAACGGCCGCCGCTGGCTATGAGGTTTCCGCTTTCGGCCGCCAAGGGTTCCTCCAGCACGAAAAACACGAAGTCGTTGCTGAAGAGGCCAGCGGGGTTCTGCACCTGCAGGAGGCGCATGCCGGGCTCGGCGGGCAGTTCCGCCAGTTCGACGATGACGTCGTCGTCGTCGCAGTCCGGCAACTCGCCGGCCTCGCAACGCACGGCGCCGGGTACGCGGCGCCCGTCTACGACCAGGCGTGCCCCCGGTTGGATGTGTTCGCCCCGCAGGCGCATCGGCTCGTTGTGGTACAGTTCCGGGAAGTCCGCCGGCCGGCCGCCTGGAAACATCGGCAGGATGGGCAGTTCGTGGGGCCGCAGCGTCGGTTGCGGGTGGGCGTAGTCGGCGTTGGCGCCCAGGCGCGCGGTCACGGTGAGCAGCATCATGCCGCGGGCCGTCAAGCTCACGATGCCGCCTCTCTTGAACGTGCGGTTTCGACCACGCTCATGGTAGGCGCCGTCCCGGTATTCGAGGGCCAAGGCACGGCTCGATCCGTCCCGGCGCAGAAGCACGCCCTCGCCTTGCAGCACGATGCCGCCTTCGGTCGCGGCCTGCTCGAGGGCGGCGAGCAGCAGCCTGGTTTCGCGCCGGCGCGCCGTGCGCGGGTTCAAGGTCGTTTGCCGGCCCAAGGCGCCGGAGAATCCCACGCTGCCTTCCAGGATCATCTGGAACATGTCGCCATCGTTGGTGAAGCCCAGGCGCTCGGGAATCCCGCGGTGTCGCCGCCTACGAAGTCCGCGAAAAAGAAGCGGTTCTGCGGGGCGTTCTTCCAGCGGTCGTTGGCGCCTCGCCAGGAGGGGACGTCCATGCCGCTGCCGCCCATGTTGGTCATGGTCCAGAAAGGCATCCGATGGCAGTTGCCGCACTGCTTCTCGAATTGGAACTTGTGGATGCCGGCCCTCGCTTTGGCGGTCATGGCATTGGTGTAGGGCCGTTCAGGAGAAGGTGGATAGGGTACGCTGAGCAGGTATTTCGACAGCGCCGCTCTCTCGGCCGCGTCGAGCGCCCCGGGCCTCCCTTGATCGTTGGCCTCGCAATTGGATTGATCGCACATCGTGGTGGCCAGCGAGACGTCGACCAGCTGCAGCGTGCAGCTCTCCTCGTCGTCTAGTTCGCAGTTGGGCGGCACGGATCGCCTCGTGTTCGCGGTGTTCACGCCGCCGTAGGGATCCCCTAGCGTGCCGTCCCAGTGGTAGGGAGCGCTCCCCCGCAGCCCACGGACGTCCTGCGCTAGGCGGGGCTGTATCTGGTCGCAGCCGGCATCGCACAGCGGCGCATCCAGAACCCACAGCAGCTGGTCCGTGTGGCCGTCCGGATGGCAGCTGGCGCACGCGAAGGTGCCGGTGCTGGACGCGTTGGCGTCGTTGAAGGCGATGCGGCCGCGGCGCAGTTCCGGCGCCGTCGGATCCGCAAGCGCGATGGTCTGCTCCACGACAGGCTCGCGCACGGCCGCCAGGTTCACCTTCGAGACGCTGTTGGCCAGCGCATTCAGCACCCAGGCCCGCGCCGGGCTGCCGTCTGCGGCGTTCTCCAAGGCGATCCCTCTCGGTATCGCGCCCACGTCCACGCGACCGAGCACTTCGCCGGTCTCCGCATCGACCGTGAACAGCCGGCTGGAGGCGGCCGCCGTGGCGACCAGCGTCGCATCGTCAGCGCTCACTTGGATGGCGAAAGGCGTCGCGAGGGCCATCTGCTTGCCCGGATGGCGCGGCGGCAGCGGCTCCAGCTCGAAACGTCGCGGCGCGCCGCAACCTTCGCCGCCGCAATCCAGCGTGGTGATCTGGTTGAGGAACGCGCGATTCTCCATCTCCGCCAATCCGTGCCCCTGCGTGCCGGCCCTGCCGTTGGCGTCGTTGCGGGCTTCGGCCTGGGCGATGAACACCCGCCCGGCGGAGTCCACGGCGATGCCGTACAGCAGCGTGCCGAGGGTGTCCACGACTTCGAGCGGCAAGTCGGTAGCGGTGTCGAATACGTAGAGGTCGCGGTCCGGAATGTCCGGATGGCGCACGATGTCCGCGATGTAGCCGGTGGACAGGCTCTGCGCGGCGCTGCCGGGCGCTTCCGTCACGTGGCGGCGGGCGTCGAAGGTACACAGCACGCCGTCGATGTTCTCCGGCCAGCAGCCGGAGAGCTGCGTCTGGTTGTTGGATTCGAAAGGCACGACGTACAGGCGGCCGTTGCGCACCGCCAGCGCTCGGGGATCCTGCGCGGCTATTTCGAGATGCCGGACGATGCGCCGCTCCAGGACGTCGATCACGGCGATGCGGTTGGAGGACGAGAGGGCGACGTACGCCTTGCGATTGCCGGCGAAAGCGATGCCCACGGGCTCGTCGAAGCGCGTGGACCTGGTGTCGGCGTCCAGATCCTGAATCGTAGCCAGCACCTGGTGCCGGGTACGGCTGCTCACGGCGGCGTCGATGACGCTGACCGAATCCGAGACGTGGTTCGACACCCACACCTCCTTGCCGTCCGGGCGCACCGCGACGGCCACCGGATCGATGCCGACATGGACGCGGGCGACGATTGCGCCGGTGGCCGCGTCGATCACGTCCACGGTGTCCGCCGGCGTGTTGGCGACGTAGACCAGAGAACCGTCCGGCAGCAGCGCGATGGGGTTGGAGTGCGGGCTCTCGTAGTTGTAGTAGCCGACGCCGGCCACCGCTTCGTTCTGCCGCGGCCCCGCATCGGCCGCCTGCTCGACGTCGCTCTGCCGCTCGGCCGCGACAGCGCCGAAGGCGGCCAGGTGCGCGACGAGGGCGCAACCGAACCGCGCCTGCCGAGCACTCCAAACTGGCGGCACTGCCCACCCCATCGCAAGCCCTCCGACCCGCTGCCAACGTTACGGCGCGGCGAGGTCCCGTTCAACGGCTGTGCGAGCCCGTGCGCCAGGCGCGTCTTCGTGTCGCACGGCCCTTGGCGCCTTCGACGCCGGACGCCGCGGCCAGTCTCGGCTACGCTGCCGTCACGGTCGTTGGAACCGCGCCCTTGCATCTCAATGGCTTAGCGACCAAAGCACTAGGGTTGACTCCCCCCCCCCCCCCGTGGTCTGCTTGTCGCTAAGGGAAGGTTGCTCTTCGGGCCTATGGGCCGGGTATCTGCGGCCCGGCCACTTGGTCGGGACTGCTGCAACGGGGGACGGTATGAACTTTGCGAGAACCGCAGCACTCGCGGTCGTAGCGGGGATGGCGAGCGGACAACAGCACGCGCAGGCGTTCTCAATGCCCGAGCTGGTAGCAGATGAAGTCGGGGGGTTCGTCGAGGACTCCGCATTCATTCTGGGCACTTCCCAGTGGACTCGTTCGCCATTTGTGGTTGCCGCTTTCGGTGTTGCCTGCTTGAGGGAGCCTAGGCGGCTGGTGGCGTTCTTCGCTACCACCAAGGACGACAGACAAGAGACCATCTACGCTCGGTGGTTGCATAGCCAGACGAATTTCGATCTGGTTGTCACTTCGCAAAATGCGAAAGTATCGCTCATCTGGGATGCGTCTACCCTGATAGACACGGTAGTCGAAAACAACAATGTCAAACTGACGTTTTTCCATGAGGGTGAGACCGCGACTACCCGGCACAAATTGACGGACAAAAAGAAAGCTGCGTTTTCCCGAATTGCTACAACCTGTGGCCGGAGGCGTTAGGAACGGTGAGCTTTTTCGTCAAGTGTGGCAACCGAACTCGCTTGCTGCGCCAGTACCACTTGGCGGCCCCTAGACTACTTGAAGGGTTTCGGCACCGTACCAGAGAATGGAGGACGAGGCTGCGACGGGTGTTGGCCCGCGGCAAGACGGCGTTTTTCCGCTTGGACTCGCAAGTCTTGACGGTCTGAGGGCGCAGCCTCGCTAGAACTCCACCCGCAGCGTCACGCTGGCCATCCGCGACGGCCCGATGAAGAACGTGCCGCCCTGGTCGCCGTCCGGCGCCGAGAGGTAGCGTTCGTTGGCGAGGTTGCTGGCGTTGAACTGCACCTCTGCCTTCTCCACGGTTCCAGCTGGACGCAGGCTGTACCGGGCGCTTAGCCCGAGCAGCGTGTAGGCAGGCACGACGGCGGCGTTGGCCAGGTCCCCGGGGCGGTCGCCGACGTGCCTGACGTTCGCCGAGATGCGCCACGCCGTGGCGCGGCGCCAGATCAGCTCGCCGAACCACTGGTTCTTCGGCGCGTTCACCAGGCGTCCGCCGGCGACGACGCCTTCTGCCGGAACATCGTCCGTGTACTCGGCTGCCAGGTAGGAATAGGCGCCGTAGCCGGCAATTCCCCCGCCAAGGTCGAAGGACGCCGCCAGCTCGACGCCGTGGCTCCGCACGCCGCCCACGTTGAGAACTTCGATGGCGTCTTGCAGGTACAGGTCGCCGCCGACGGCAGCCAGGTTGACGGCGCCGAGACGACCGCGTGAACGCTGGGCGAACGCCTGCATGGCCAGACCGCCCCTGGCGCCGTTCCAACGCACGCCGACGTCGAAGTTGTCCGCCCGTTCTGGGCACAGGTGGCTTGTCGAACCGGCGGCCAGCAGACCGTCCGCCAGCATCAGCACGTTGCGGGAGTAGTGTGCGAACAGCTCGACATTGCGCCAAGCGTAGACGGCGCCGAACTTCGGCAGCCACTCCCGGCGCGACTGGCTGCGCCGCATCTCGTCCAAGCGCGAGGCGTAGCGGGTCTCCACGGCGTGGTAGGCCAGCGCCGTGGTCACCTCGAGTGCGCCGAGGCCGAGGCGATGCTGCACGTAGCCGCGCTGGCTGGCGCTCTCGAAGCGCCGCTCGAAGTGCGTCCAGTGCAGGGCCGAGGCGGCCGGCCGGATGGTGCCGGGATCCCGGAGATCGAGGTCGAACCACTGCCGGTTGCTGTCCCGGTTCTGCCGTTCCAGCCAGATGCCGGCGATGACCGCGTGACGGCCGACCGTGCGCTTGGCCTCTGCGGTGGCGCCGAAGCGGCGGTTCCAGTAGCCGGAGCGTCGCCGGGACGCAATCGGCTCGGCATCGGCGCAGCCGAAGCCCGGATCGATGGCGTAGCCCACGGAGTCGCCGGGGTAGCGGCCCCGCAGGCAGGCGTAGTCCGCCACGGACGTGTTCGGCGCCGGCAGCAGGCCGCCGCCGGGCGTGCGCTGGAAGGTGCGTCGGTAGAACTCGGATGCGCCCTCCGGTCCGTTGATGCGGCCGTCCCGGGTGGCGACGCGAAACGGCGGCGCCCACCAGCCCCAGCCGTGCTGGCGGTGGAAGTACGGCGTGAGCGCCAACGTCGCCTCGTTGCGCTCGCTGCGATGGCGAATTTCCAGCGCGGCGGATCTGTTCCACCGGGTTCCGCCCCAGCCGGGCCGCCAGTAGCCGACGGACCGAATAGCGAAGTCGTCCAGCAGGCCGTCGCTCGTCGGATTGGCACGGAAGTCCGCCAACGTGACCGAGTTGTAGTCCGTCTCGTTGCGGTAGTTCCAAGCGGCCTTCAGCTTCGCGGTCGTACCGCTGGCGAAATCCTTCGCCACCTTGAGGTCCACGTGCTGGCGGTCGAAACGCCCGGTCCCCTTGCCGATCCACGAACGCAGCGAAGAGTCGGAAACGCTGAGGTAGGACGCAACGCCGGATGCCCCTTGGCCGGTGTCGGCGCGAAGGAACACGCGACTCAAGCGGTGTTCGCCGGCCGTGTAGTCGAGTCGAAGACGCCGTTCGTCCAGCGGATCGTTCGTCGTGTAGCGGATGGTGCCGCCGAGCGCGGCGTTGGAGGCGCTGCCGATGTCCGCGGCGTTCTGGCCCACCTGCACCTCGGCCACGTTCTCGTTGTCCACGAACGCGTTCGGCTTCTGGCCGCCGCCGTACACGGAGTCGCCGTTCGGCATGCCGTCCACCATGTAGCCGACCTGCGCGGTGTCCGTGCCGTTGCTCATGCCGCGAACGTAGATGCGCGTGGACCAGTCGTTGCCGCCCACGGCGTCGCCTTGGGTGACGCGTACGCCGGGCAGCCGATTGAGGCGGCTGAGGACGTCCAGCATCGGGTTCTCGGCTTGCAGCGCATCGCCGGCGACGGTGCTGTTGGCGCGGGCTTCGCGGAAGCCGAGCAGTTCGCCGCGGGCCTTGACGACCTTCTCTTCGATTGTCCCGGGAGCCCCGGAGCCCGTGTCTTCGGCGGCGACCCCGGCTGGCGCAAGCAGCGCCAGTGCCGCCGCAAGCCAGCGGCGTTTGGCCTTGGCCTCCATCCGCTGCCTCCACCGTCTGCGCTGGCGCCGAACCAAGCGACCCTACTGCGGCGCCCACTCCGATACCACGTCTTCGTAGGCCGGCCGGGCCCGCTCCCCCAAGGCGTCGCCGCTGCCGATGTAGAGGAACCCCGCCAGGCGGTCGTCGCCGACCAGGCCCAGCGCCCGGCACACCGCGGCATCGTAGGCGTACCACTCGGTGAGCCACTGCGCGGCGTAGCCCAGCGACTGCGCGGCCACCAGCAGGTTCTGGCAGGCGGCACCAGCGGAGAGCACTTGCTCCCACTCCGGGATCTTGTGCCCCTTCTGCACCTTGGACACGACCGCTACCACCACGGGCGCCCGCGCCAAACGCCGGCGCTCCAGCGCCACGCGCTCGTCGGCAGCGTCCGGGTTGTCGCGCCGGAAAGACGCGCCGATCACGTCGCCGACCGCATGGCGCGCCTCGCCACGCAGGACCACGAAGCGCCAGGGCGTCAGCCGGCCGTGGTCGGGCACGCGCATGGCCGCTTCGAGGATCGAACGCAGGTCCGCTTCGTCCGGCCCGGGATCCGCCATCAGGTTCGCCAGCACGGAACGACGGGAAAGAAGCAAGTCGATAGGGCGCCGGTCGCGGACATTGAGTTCGGACATGGACCACCTGAAGCACTGCAAATGAGAATCAATCCTATTGGCGGGCAGGCGGCAGTGTCAAATCGGTTGCGCCACCGCACGTTATGGTCTATTCAGCAAGCCAACAGTTTGGCGACGACAGGGGCGTACACCATGCGAACGCAGTTGCCGAGCTGGACGCCCTGGATGCTGGCCGGGCTGCTCTTTGCCGCCGTCGGGGCTTCCGGCCAGCCTGGTGCCGCCCCGGTGCCGGCGGCCCTTGACGAATGGCGCGGCTGGGTGCTGCACGGCAAGGGCTATCGCCGCTGCCCCCTCCTGTACGACGCCGGCGGCGAGAAGCGGGGGGATTTCCTGTGCGCTTGGCCAGGGCGGCTGGAGCTGGTGCTCGACGCCGGCGGCGGGACGTTCAAGCAGTCCTGGACGCTTTACGACGACGGCCCGGTGCCGCTGCCGGGCGATGCCGAGCGCTGGCCGCAGGACGTGGCCGCGAACGGGCAGCGCGTGCCGGTGGTGTCCCGGGACGGCGCGCCTGCGGTATGGCTTGGCCCCGGCACCCACGCCTTGAGCGGCCGTTTCGCCTGGCGGACTCGCCCGGCGACGCTGCCGCTGCCGCCAGCAGTGGGTCTCGTGGCCCTGACGCTCGACGGCGAGGCGGTGCGGTTGCCGCGCCTGGACGACGGCCTGTGGCTGGGCGCAACGGCCCGCGAGCAGGCGGCCGCGGACAGCCTCGAGGTGCGGGTGTACCGGCGCCTGGAGGACAACGTGCCCACCCGCCTGGCAACGAACCTGCAGCTGCAAGTGGCGGGAAGCGTACGCGAGGAACGGCTGTGGCCGGTGCTGCCGCCGCAGTTCGTGCCCATGACGCTCGCGAGCGACCTGCCAGCCCGCTTGGAGGGCGACGGCGGGCTGCGGGTGCAGGTTCGCCCCGGCGTTTGGGAGATCGGCATCCGCGCCCGGGCCGCCACGGTGCTGGACAGGGCCGAAATGGCGACGCCGGGAGACAACATGCCCGGCACTGAAATATGGAGCTATGCGGCGAACCCGGCGTTGCGCTCCACGCTGGCGGAAGGCGCCAGCCCCGAGGATCCGTCCCGGGCTGGCAGCCCGTGGCCGGAGTTGCCGACGTTCCGGCTTGGTGCCGGGGAGGCGCTGGCCATCGCCGAACGCAGCCGCGGGCTGGCCTACGCGACCAACGATCTGGCGGTCGAGCGGGAACTATGGCTGGACTTCGACCGCCGGGGCTTCACGTTTGCCGATCGGATCAGCGGCGCCATGCGCGTGGACTGGCGGCTGGACATGGTGCCCCCCTATCGGCTGCTTGCCGCCAACGCCGGGGACGGGCCGCTGTTGGTGACCAGGAACGCCGGCTCGGACGCCACCGGCGTGGAACTGCGTACGCCCGTCGTGGACCTCGAAGCGATTGGGCGCATCGATGGCCGCGGCGCGATGCCGGTGGGCGGCTGGTCTTCGAGCCTGGCCATGGACGCCACGCTGCACCTGCCTCCCGGCAGCAAGCTGCTGGCCGCCCTTGGCGTGGACGAAGCGCCGACGAGCTGGGCCAGCCAGTGGCGGCTGCTGGATTTCTTCGTGCTGCTGGTGGTCGCCATGGCGGCGGTGCGCCTGTTCGGGCGCCTGGCCGGGCTGGCGGCGTTCTTGGCGCTGGCGCTCTCCTTCCACGAACCCGGTGCGCCGGTGTGGACGTGGCTGAACCTCTCCGCGGCCGTGGCGCTGGCGCGGGTGGCCCCGCCCGGCCGTCTGCTGCGGATGGCGCGAAGCTATCGGCTGGCCTCGTTCGCCGTGCTGCTGCTGTTCCTCGTGCCTTTCGGCATCGCCCAGCTGCGGCTGGCGATCTATCCGCAGCTGGAACCCGCCGCGCACCGCGAGGGACGCACCGTGGGCCTGTTCGAGATGCTGGCCGGCCAGCCGCTGCCACTGCCGCAGCCGCCCGGGGATCGCGCCGAGGACGGACCCAAGGGCATCGCCGAAGCGATCGCCCGGCAACCCCTCGTGCGAGAACTGGAGCGCCATGCCCCCGGCGTTCACCGGGCGCTGCCTGAAGACAACGTGCCGCCGCAGGCGGGGCCCGGCCGGCCGGCTTGGCAGTGGGCCGCCCATCCGTTGCGCTGGACGAGCGCCGTGCCGGCCGAAAGCGCCATGCGTCTGGTGATCGCGCCGCCTTGGCTGACCAGCCTGCTGCGGCTCGCGGCCGTCGCGGCCCTCGGCCTGTTCGCGGCCCGTTTCGCCTTCGACCTGCTTGGCCGCGCTTGGCGCTGGCCGCGCTGGCGGCCCGCCGGGGCGGCGGCCTCCCTCGCCGCGCTGGCCGTTGCCGCCACCCTCGCCGCGGAAACGGCCCGTGCCGACGTGCCTACGCCGGCCCTGCTCGAGGCGCTGGAGGAGCGCTTGCTTGAACCGCCGGCCTGTGCCGGGGAGTGCGCCGTGGTTGTCCACGCCGATGTGCAGGCGGACGCGAGCGAGCTTGCCGTGACGCTGGAAGTGCATGCCGCAGTCCAAGTAGCGGTGCCGTTGCCGGGCCGCGTGGCCGGCGGTGGCGCTGGGGAGAGGGCCGATGGCGGGGCCGCGGGCCGGGAAGCCTGGATGCCGGCTACGGCGACGCTGGGCGGGGCCACGGTGCCGGTGCGGCGGCGAGGCGATGCGCTGTGGGCGCAAGTGCCCGCCGGCCGCCATCTTCTGGCGCTCAGGGGGCCGCTGCCCGCTGGGGTCGCCGTGGAGGTTCCCTTCCCGGCCGTTCCCCGCACCGTGGCGGCCGCCTCCGATGCCTGGTTCGTGGCCGGCATCGAGGACGGCAGGCTGCCGGGCGGCGCGCTGTCGCTGACGCCGCTGGCGGCCGAGGACGCGGCGCCGATGGAGGCGGATTGGGAGACGCGCCGTCTGCCGGCCTTCGTGACCGTCGAGCGCACGGTGCATCTCGGCGCGAACCAGTGGTCCGCGGATACCGTGGTGCGGCGTTCGGCCCCCGCGGCAGGGGCGATCGACCTAGCCGTGCCGCTCCTTGCCGGCGAAGCCATCGTCAGCGGCGAGCACACCGTGGCGGAGGGGCGCGTCTCCGTGGCCATGGACCAAACCGCGGAGAGCTTTGCCTGGCGGTCCTCGCTGCCGCGCACCGCCGCGCTGTCCCTCGAGGCCGCCGCCAACGAACCGTGGCAGGAGATCTGGCGCTTCCAAGTGAGCCCCGCCTGGCAGGTCGCGTTCGCTGGCGTGCCCGTGAGCCACGGGCGGGACGGCGCCGAGGGCGGCCTCGTCTTCCATCCCCGTCCCGGGGAGACGCTCGAACTCGACATCGACAAGCCGGCCGCGGCCCAAGGCGACACCTTGGCGTTCGATCGCGTCGCCTTGGAGACGGTTGCCAGCGGCCGCTGGCGCCAAACGGAGCTGGCGCTCGGCTACCGCAGCACCCGAGGCGCCAGCCACGGCATCCGCCTGCCGCCGGGGGCGGAACTGGCCGCCGTGGCCATCGACGGCCAAGCGGAGTCGCTGCCGCTGGTGGACGGCGAACTGAACCTGCCCATCGCGCCCGGCGTCCACGAAGTGCGTGTCGCATGGCGCGAACCGGCGGACGTGGGGCTGCGGGTGGCGACGCCGGTGGTGGAGCTCGGCGCGCCTGGCGCCAACGCGACCACGGCGCTTGCGCTGCCCCAGCGCTGGGTGCTGTTCGCCACCGGCCCCAGCCTGGGACCGGCGGTGCTGTACTGGTCCGAACTCCTGGCGTTGATCGTCGCAAGCCTGGTGCTGGGCCGTATCCAAGCCACGCCACTCAGGACTTGGCACTGGCTGCTGCTGGGCCTCGGCTTCAGCACCTTCTCCTGGTTCGCCTTCGCGGTAGTCGCCGCCTGGCTGCTCGGCTACGGCGTACGCGAGCGGGCGCTGCGGGACCTGTCGCGGCTCTGGTACAACGCCGCCCAGATCGGCTTCGGGCTGTTGGCGCTTCTGGCCTTCGCCGCCATCCTGAACAGCATCCCCAGCGGCCTGCTCGGCGAACCGGACATGAGCATCGCCGGCTACGGCTCCTCCGGCGATCAGCTGCGCTGGTTCGCGGACCGAACCGCCAGCGCCACGCCGGAGGCGACGGTGTGGTCGTTGCCGATGTGGGTGTACAAGGGGCTCATCTTCCTCTGGGCGCTGTGGCTGACGTGGGCGCTGCTGCGCTGGCTGCCGTGGGCCTGGCGCTGCTTCTCGGCGGGTGGATTGTGGCGGCCCAAGGCGCCGGCGGCGGATGTCAGCTCGAAGGAAGCAGCGGCGGAGGCTGCGCCCTCGGCCTGGTAGCTGGCTCGCCGTCGCGTTGCGGCCGGAGCGCCGCTTAACGCGCTCAAGTGGCTTGACAACGGGCGGGGGCTGGGCCAACGTGAACGTGGCGGCAGGTACTGCGGCGCCGCAATGGCAGCCTTGGAGTCAACGTGAAGGTAGACGGGTGAAGGTAGACGGGTGAAGGTAGACGGCGGCATCGGCTGGGATCTGGCGAAGGCGGGTGCCCAGGCCCGGCAACTCGAAGAAATGGGCTTCAGCGGCATCCAGACCGCCGAGACCGCCCACGATCCGTTCCTGCCGCTGGCGTTCGCGGCGCAGCAGACGAGCAAGGTGGATCTCATCACCGGCATCGCCGTGGCCTTCGCCCGAACGCCGATGGTGCTGGCGCAGATGGGCCACGATCTGAACGCCGCCGCCGAAGGCCGCTTCGTGCTCGGCCTCGGCTCGCAGATCCGCGCCCACATCACCAAGCGCTTCAGCATGCCCTGGTCCTCGCCCGCGGCGCGGATGCGGGAGTTCATTCTCGCCATGCGCGCCATCTGGGCCACCTGGCACAAGGGCGAACCCTTGCAGTTCACCGGCAAGTTCTACAGCCACACGCTGATGACGCCGTTCTTCACCCCCACCAACACCGAGCACGGCGCTCCGCGGGTGTTCCTGGCCGCGGTGGGACCGCTGATGACGGAGGTGGCCGGCGAGGTGGCGGACGGCATCATCGTCCACGCCTTCACCACCGAGCGCTATCTGCGGGAGACGACGCTGCCGGCCCTGGAGCGGGGCTTCGCCAAGGCCCGGGCCAAGGGCGAGCAGAAGTCCCGCGCCAACTTCGAGATTTCCTATCCCTGCTTCGTGGTCACTGGGCGGGACGAGCAGGAGCTCGCCGCCGCCAAGACCGCCACCTGCCGCCAGATCGCCTTCTACGGTTCCACGCCGGCGTACAAGCCGGTGCTGGACAGCATCGGCGCTGGCGAGCTGCAGCCCAAGCTGAACGCCATGTCCAAGCAGGGCCGCTGGGCCGAAATGGGCACCCTGATCGACGACGAGACGATGCGCCACTTCGCCGTGGTGGCAGAGCCGGCGGACATCGCGACGGCCATGAAGGCCCGCTTCGGCGACATCGTGGACCGCACCGCCGCGGCCTACGGCAACCTGCCGCCGGAAGAGCGGGCGCAGGTGGTTCGGGAACTGGCCGCTTAGGGGTTCGAGAGGGCCAAAGTTCGCGGCCCCGCGCCGCGATCCCATGCGGCTGCACCAAGTCGCCCTGCGCGTCGCGGACCTTGACGCCGCCGAACGCTTCTATCGAGATGTGCTGGGCGCGCGCTTCGTGGCCCGCTTCGACCCGCCGGCCTGCTGTTCTTCGACTTCGACGGCGTGCGACTGCTGCTGGAGGTCGGCGAGCCGACCGGCGCGGGTGCCGTGCTCTACCTGCGGGTGGCGGACATCGACGCCGCCTGCGCCGAAGCGCCGCCAAGGGCGTGCGCTTCGATTCGAAACCCCACCCCATCCACCGCGACGACGACGGCACCTTCGGCTCCGCCGGCGAACCGAATGGATGGCCTTCTTCAAGGACCCGAGCGGCAACACCCTGGCGCTGGCGACTCGGCGATGACGGCGGGATTCCCGCGAGAGCCTTGGAGTGCGCCGCGTCAGCGTACCGGCGAACGTCCCGAGGTCTGAGTCGCTGTCCGTCTGACCGACTACTCGCGCCAAATGCGAACTTCGTAGTCGAGCTCGGAAGTCGCTAGCTGTTCCCGAAGAGCTGGCGAGTCTTCCGCCCAAGCGATGCGACGGGTGCGCGACTGGAGCAGAGGCGCGCCAACGACGTAGCGCTCGTCGTAGCGCTGGTAGAGCGTGTCGAAGAAGCCGTCGAAGTTGATGCGGCTGTCGGTGGGCGGGAACGCATCTACCAGCCTTCCGGCAGATCCTTGCCGCGTATCAACCAACGCCATGCCAACTGCCTCGTAGCGGCTCAGGTCGTCGCGTACTCCGAGCCGTCCGGTCATTTCCGCCATGGCCGCATGGAAGCGAACGAGCGCCTCGACCGGCAGCCCTTCGGCCGTCAACGCCGCGTCAGTTGCGGTGTGTTGATCGGCGCGGTTCGCCCTGGCGACGAACAGGTAGCCGAACACCAACATTGGGTAGCCGATGTGGATGTTCGTACACTCTCCAATCGTCTCCTCCAGGCGGTTGGTAAGGTTCCTGAACGCACCCGTCATGCCTTTGCAGGAAATGGCGAGGACCGGCCCGATCCCGGTCTTCGTGGCCACGATGTCGACGTTCTTGGTCTTGAGGCCCCCGAGTATCGTGGCCTCGGCGCTGGTCGCTTGGTCCGGGGCGTACACCAAACGGTTCGTGCCCGGCGCGACTCGCAACGGCGGGTGTGGACGAAGCTCGTCTGGCGCGAAGCCGCCCTCGAGCACGAGCCGCGCCGTCACGTACTCGTGCAGCGGCCTGATGTGCTGTTGGCTTTGCGTCGGGCCGGCGAAGGTGGCGAAATGCCTGAATGCCTCCGCTCGGGTCGGCACTTGGCGGTGTTGCTTGCCCTCAGCCGGGGCGTCGTTCGGCACAGTGTCTCCAAGAGCGCATCGTGCATACCGCTTCGTCGATCTCCGCAACGGGCCGGTTCGTCTTCGCTCGACCGAGCAGGAGGATCACCCGGGCGGCTTCGCGGGGTTCCAGTTTGAGCACGCCGCCGCCCAAGGCGTGGCCTTCGAGTTCGCAACTGAGCTGGGTCAACGGCGCGCGCCAGGCGTCGAGCAGCTGGCCGACCGCGACGGGGTGCCTCGGCCGAATGCCGTGCAGGGCGTTGGAGCAGGTGGTCCGGGCAGCGTTCCGGACCAGGTTCGGCGCCCGCCCCGCCATGTAGGTGAGAAAGAACTCCGGCACCCGCACGTCCGGCACGGCATACCACGGGGTTCGGTGCCGGCACTTGTACGCCGCCTGTGCATTCCGGCCGGCGGCGCTCTCCAAGTAGCGTCGCACCGGTGCCGGAACGGGCGCCGCCTTGGGAATGCGCAGCAGCAGCATCGGGTCGTCGGCGCGTCGCCAGCGATCCACATGCGCCGCCGTGAGCACCCTTTGCGGCAGCACCCGCGCACTGCGCACGGTGCTTTGCAGGAACGCTTCCGGGATGCCGGCGCCGTGGGCGGCGGATGGCGTCATGTGGAAGAAGCCATTGGCGCCGCTGACGTAGCCGAGGTCGACCTCCGCAAGGTCGCCCAAGCGGACCGTGGCTGCGCCGGTGCGCTTGCCCCGGCCGGCGCCCGCTTCCGCCATCGCCGAGCGACCGCCGTCGGCGGCGTCCGCCGCCGCCAAATACAGCGCCCGCGCATTGGGCGGCAGCAGAAAGGGCCGCAGGCGGCGGCGCCAGGCGCTGCGCCACTCGCCGACGTCGATGCGGATGCACGGGCGCGGCACCGCATCCTGGCATCGGAGCGCGTCCACGGCGGCGAAGCCGATCTCGTCCGTGCTGCCCCCGAAACCGTCCGCGAACAAGAGCCAGCAATCCTCGGAGAGGCTCGGAAACAGCTTGCGACGCACCGCAACGACGAAGACGCTCCTGAAGCGGGCAACTAGAAACTCCAAGAGCGGGCCCGCGTAGGGGGCGTGCCCGATGGCCGCCGGCACGACGAATGCCATGCGGCCGCTCGGCCGCAGGAGGCTTGCCGCCACGACGAGGAAGGGCGCCCATGAAGCCGACAGGCCCGAGAACGCGATGCCGAGTTCCGAGCACAGCGCCAAGGCTCGGCGGCGCACGTCTCCGTTGAACGTCTGATAGCGGATGAACGGCGGATTGCCGGCCACGCAGTCGAATCGCTCGCCGCCCCGTCGCGCCCGTTCCGCCCACGCGAAGAACTCCGCGTTGGCAATACGCGCTTGCGGCGCCCGCTGCCGGGCCGCGTTCGCTGCCCGGGCGTCCCGCTCCACACCGACGCCGCTCCGGTGGTGGGCGAGAATTCGCCCGTCGCCGCAGGCTGGGTCCAACAGCGAATCGCCCGGCCCGCGCACAGCGTGCGACACCAGCATGGCCGCCAGCCATTCCGGCGTGTAGTAGGCGCCGTTTCGCTTCTGCGGCGTCGGCTCTTGGGCCGTTTGGCGGATGGGCGACATCGGCCTCGTCGCTAGGATGGAAGTCTGATTATACGCACAGTGTTCTTGAGTTGGCGAATCGGTTGTGCCTATGCCCCTACGGCCTCGCGCCGCCCGGTGACCGATGGCGAATCTCCCGTTGTCCTGTGCGATTCGCTGCGGCTGCGTGTCGGCGAGTGTCGGGGTCCGCGAATCTGCTCCCGGGTTAAGATGCTCGTCCATGCATGTGCGATTCGGCCTGCACGCCGACGGCCTCGATCTTGGTGCCGAGACCGCTGTGGGCGAGACCACGGTTGGCCCGCGGGGGATGCTGCGGCTGCTGGAGAGCGATCTTGGCATTGCGTCGGTGGCGGCGCATCCCGCCGAAGACGTGGCGGCGTACCGCGAGTGCCTGGCCGAACGCGACGACCTGACGCGCTTCTACCACCGTTCCTTCGCGGTCGATCCCGTGGGCACGGCGCGGACGCTCTTGGATTGGCGGCGGGAGTGGCATCTGCACGGCTGGGAGGATTCTTTCCCGCCGCAGACGTCGTTGCGGCTGGCCGATGTCGCCGCCGTGGAAGCCGTCGCCGCGGGCCGGGTTGCGCCTTCGCCCGGCCAACGTCTGCGACGCATCCTGCAAGCGCTGCAAACAAGACGCGCGCAAATCGGCACGTTGCAGTTGCTGGACGATCCACGCGACTTACCCTTGCTGTGGCGGCAATTGGCGGAGCGTCTGGGCGGCCAGCCGCTTCCCGATGCCACGCCTGCGGCGCCGGCGGAGTCCGATCTCGGCAAGTTGCAGGCGTTGCTCAGGGGCGAAGCCGCGCAGCCCTTGCGCGGCGACGGCTCGTTGGTGGTCGTTCGGGCGCTGTCCCGGGACGTGACGGCACAGGCGGTTGCCGAAGTCGTGCGCCAGCGAAGGGATAGCAGTGCCGTGGTCATCGCCAGCCGCGACGGCATCGTTCTCGACAACGCCTTCGAGCGTGTCGGCCTGCCCCGCGCGGGGTTCCAGCACTACTCGCCCTTCCGCGCCGCCGGCCAGGTGCTGAAGCTGGCCTTGGCGCTGGTCTGGGAGCCGTTGGATCCGCACCGCCTGCTGCAATTCCTCATCCATCCGGTGGGGCCGCTCGGGTGGAAGGCGCGAACGCAGCTGGCGGAGGCGGTGGCTTCGGAACCCGGCATCGGCGGCCCGGCGTGGCAGAAGGCGCTCGAGGCAATCGACGAAGGCCGGGACGAGGTGGCGTTCTGGACGATGCCCGCCCGCTATCCGGTGCGGGAAGGTGCCCCGCTGGACGTGCTGCGCGAGCGCGCCATGCGTTGCGCCGCGTGGCTGGGGCGGCGGATGAGAGCGACGGGGACGGACGAATCGGCCGCCGTCTATCGCGCCGCGCTTGGCCAGGCGGAGGCATTTGCCAGCGCCGTGGGGCGTCTCGATGTGGAGCGCATCGCCAAGATCGAAGTGGATCGGCTGGTCGATGAAGCAACGCGCTCGCTGCCGGACGACAGTACCTTCGCGGAAGCGGGCCATGCGGCGGCTGTTGCCCATCCCGGCAACGTCGTGGCGCCGGTGGACGACGTGTTGTGGTGGGACATCGCCCCGCTGCGCATGAACCTCCAACCTACCTTCTCTCCCGCCGAGCAGCGCGAACTGGCGGCGGCCGGCGTTCGCCTGCCAACCCCGGAGCAGATCATTGCCGCCGCCGCCCGCGCATGGCAGCGGCCTGTCTTCAACTGCCGCCGGCGCCTGGTGCTGGTGGTTCACGACGAAGACGAAGGCCGCCATCCGCTGTGGGCGCGAATCGCCGAACAGCTGAAGGACGGCTGGCAGGACGTGCGCCTCGACGACGCGCTGCTGCATGGCGAAGCGAACGCCGCCGAAGCGCTGCGCCTCGCGCTCGCGCCGTTGCCGTTGCAGAAGCTGCCGGGCAAGCGGCGCTGGTGGAACTTGGCAAGGTCGATTCCGGCGCGAGAGGTCGAGTCCTATTCCAGTCTCTCCAAGGCGTACTACTACCCGCACCAATGGGTGCTGAACTACCACGCCAAGCTGCGCGGCAGCCGGATCGCCGGCGTTTCAGACGGGCCCCTGCTCTACGGCAGCTTGGCGCATCGCTTGTTCGAACGCTTCTTCGACGACAACGCGAACTGGCGGACGCTCGGCAAGGACGACGTGGATCGCTGGCTGCGCCGCGCCGTCGCCGACTTGATCGAGAAGGAAGGCGCGGTGCTGTTGGAGTACGGGCGCGGCGTAGACCGGCAGCGCGTGGAAACGACCTTGGAGGAGACGCTGCATCGGCTGCTCGCGCACTTGCGCGACGCCAATGTGCAGGAGGTGTTCTCCGAACATCCCGTAGAGCGGGAGATTCCAGACGGCCGGTTGCAGGGTAGCGTGGACTTGCTGCTGGTTGCCGAAGACGGCGCCCGCGCGGTGCTCGACGCGAAGTGGGGCAGCCAGCCGTTCCGCGAAGCTGAAATCAAGGAAGGCCGGCATTTGCAGTTGGCCATCTACGGTTTCGCGCTGAGCGCCAACGACTGGCCTTCGTCCGGCTACTACATCGTCACCACCGGCAACGTGCTCGCGCCGAGCGCGGACTTCTTCCCCCGCGCACGGAGCGTCGGCGATGCTGCCAGCGCCGGCGGCCCTGATAGCGCCGAGACGGTTTGGAACAAGAGCCTCGTCACCCGCGCTTGGCGGCAGAAGCAGCTAGCGCAAGGCGTGATCGAAGTGAACGCCGGCGCCGAGCCGGATGCGGATTCGGAACCGCCAGCCGATGGCTTGGAAACCCGCGTAGACCCGGACCGCTTCGACGATTTCGCATGGCTTACCGGCGTCGTGCCTTCGCAATGAACAAAGCACCTGCCCCAGCGGACTGGAATCACGTCACCTTCATCAGCGCTGGCGCCGGCAGCGGCAAGACGTATCGGCTCACGAAAGAGCTGGAGCAGGCGCTGCTCACTGGCGACGCCACGCCGGCCGGCATCATCGGCACCACGTTCACCGTCAAGGCCGCAACCGAACTGCGCGAACGGGTGCGCGATCGCCTGCTTGCGAACGGCCATCTGAAATTGGCGGAGCGCAGCGCGGAATCGCTGATCGGCACCGTACACAGCGTCTGCGAACGGCTGCTCAAACGCTTCGCCTTCGAGTTGGGCCTGTCGCCGCAGCTGAACGTGATGAGCTTGGAAGACGGCACGCGGTTCTTCAACCAAGCGCTCGATCAAGAGTTGGATCTGTCGCGTGTGCGAGCCATGAATGCGCTCTCCTATCGCTTGGGACTGGTGGAACGAAACGATCCGCAGTGGCAATCCACTGTGAAGACAATCGTCGACATCGCCCGCGAAAACGACATCGGCGCGGACGAGTTGCGCGGCATGGCGAAGAGCAACGCAGACGACTTGCTGGCCTTCTTCGGCGAACCGCTTGATACGGATCCAACCGACGAACTGAAACGTCGCGTTGCCGAAGCCGCCCGGATGCCAGAGGACGGCACGAAGATAACCGAGAAGTACCGCGCTCTGCTCGCGGAGTCCCAAGCCTCTTTGCAGCGCGACAATTGCCCGTGGCAGGTCTGGATGCGTTTGGCGACAAACGAGGGCGCCAAGAAATCGTCCGCGCATTGGGCGCCTGTCGCGCAGACTGCGGTGCTCTACGAGCGGCACCCGAAGTTCCAAGAGGCCTTGCGCGCGTTCACCCACGGCGTCTTCGAGACCGCCGCGGACTGCATGAGGCGTTTCACCCAGTTGAAGACAGACCACGGCCTGATCGACTTCGCCGACATGGAACAGCTGACGCTGCATGCGCTGGACGACGAGACCGTACGCGCCCGCCTTGCCGACGAATTGGAGCTGCTCCTGGTGGACGAGTTCCAGGACACCAACCCCATGCAGTTGGCGCTGTTCCTGAAGCTCGCGGCGCTCGCCAATCGCGTCATCTTCGTCGGCGACGTGAAGCAGGCCATCTACGAGTTCCGCGGCTGTGATCCTACGCTTGTCTTCGCCACCCTCGAAGAACTTGCCGCCGGCAATGCGGAGAAGGACGTGCTGCGCGAGAATTGGCGCTCCCAGGCCAACTTGCTGCACTACCTGAACGAACTCTTCGCCGCCAACTTCGGCAACCAATCGAAACAGCCCATCGAGCGGAATGCCATCGTGCTGGAAGCGCAGCGCGGCGCATTGCCCGGCGCCGCCGTCGTCACTTGGCAGCTCGATGCTGAAAACGTCGCCGAACGCGCCCAGCTGGTCGCCGTCGGCGTGGCGCGACTGGTGGCCGACCGCGAACTCGTCACCGACCCGACGACCGAGAAAGAACGCAAGGTGCGCTACGGCGACATCGCCGTGCTGGCGCGCACCAACGACCATGTGGAACAGATCGCCGAAGCGCTGCGCGAACAGAATTTGCCGATGAAGATGACGCTCAAGGGCTTGCTGACCACCGCGGAAATCATCTTGGCAAGAAGCTGCCTGCGTCGCGTTGCCGACAGCGCCGACACGCTGGCCAGTGCGGAGATACGGGCGTTGGCCGATGGCGAGCAACCGGAACAATGGCTGGAAGACCGACTGCGCTGGCTGGAAGATGGCAAAGAGGCCATCGCCTGGGGCGAAGACGACCATCCCATCATTCGGCGCTTGAGCGAGTTGCGCGACGAGAGCGCATTGCGTTCGCCGGTGGAGATCGTCGCCCGGGTGCTGAACGAAGTAGACGTCCGCCGCATCGTCGCCGCTTGGGGGCCGGACGACATCCGCGCCGCGCAAAGGCAGAAGAACCTGGACGCCTTCCTCGCCTTGGCCGTGGAGTACGAAAAGCACGCCGCTTTCCACCACGACCCAGGCACGCTGAGCGGATTCCTGCTCTGGCTGGAACATCCGAGTTCCCCGGATTTGGATCTGCAGCCGGTAGTGACCAGCGGCAACGCCGTCCACGTGCTCACCTACCACCGCGCCAAGGGCTTGGAGTGGCCCGTGGTGATCTGCACGGACTTCGACTACGGCGAGACGCGCTTGCCGGTATGGGACACGCGCATCGAACTCGCCAGTGATTTCGACATCGCCGCGCCCCTCGCCGACCGCCAGCTTCGCTATTGGCCCAACATATTCGGCAACCGCAAGAACGGCCCGCCAGCGTTGGACGCCGTCGCCGATTCCGAGGAAGGGCAACGCTGCAAAGAAGGGCGTTTGGCGGAGCAGTTGCGCCTCGCCTACGTCGGCATGACCCGCGCCAGAGACCGCTTGATTATCGCCCTGCCGATCAAGATCGCCGCAAAAGGCCCAGGCAAGAGCATGTGGATGCAGAGCTTCGTGCAGGACTTCGCCATCCCCTCGGGCGACAGCGGCGAAACGACGTTCCCCGGCGACATCGCCATCCCAACCCGCGTAGAGAAAATCGACGCCGGCCGTGCCCAACCCACGACAATCGCCTACCAACCGCGCTGGTTCGAGCAACGAGAACGGCGCGAGCAACCCCGCCGCTTCCTATCGCCGTCATCCTTGCCACCAGTTGCCGCCGAGGTCGGGCAGATCATCGACTTCGGTGAACGCATCCCCCTGCTCGGCAAGGAGATGACGGACGTCGGCAACGGCCTCCACGCCGTCATCGCCGCAGAGTTCGTCAACCCGCTCGCAGAGCATGAAGGCGTCCCCCGCGCCGAGGAAATCCTCGCCGGCCATCGAGTCGACGGCCACTTGACCGCCACCGATGCATTGGCCGCAGCACGCCGATTCCGGCAAGCCCTTGAGCAACACTTCGCGCCCTCCCGCATCGAAGTGGAAGTGCCCCTCCACCACGAACTCGACGACGGCCACGCCATACGCGGTTTGGTGGATTTGCTGGCCGAGACCGACGCCGGCTGGCTCGTCATCGACCACAAGTCCTCGCCCCAACGCAAATCCACTTGGCGAGAGGAAGCACTGAAGCACAGCGGCCAACTCAACGCCTACCGCAAGGCACTGGAAGCGGCCGGGCGCAAAGTGGCGGGCTGCTACATCCACTTTGCCGTGACGGGCGGGCTGGTGGAGGTGAAGTTCGGCTAGGCGCGCTCCGTCGTGCTCCCCGCTGCACTGGCCAAGCGTTGTCTTGGCCTTGATGACTAAGGACTCTAGACAAAATAAACAGTCACTAATCGTTGGGTTTTCGGGTTGGCGAGATCGTGTAGTTCCAGTCGCCGTGGAACTTGTCCCTGGCGAGAGACAGCGCGGCCATCCGCTCGTCGGTCACCTTGACGCCCTTGGGATATTCGTTCTCGTCCAGTTCGGCGCGGACCGTCAGTCCATTGCCGGTGGTCGTGTTGGCGATCAGCTCGACCACCGCTTCGCGGCTGACCAGCGGACGGGCGCGCCAGTTCTGCGCGATGCGGCTGAACAGCCGGTGCTCGATCTTGTTCCACTTGCTCGTGCCGGGCGGGAAGTGGCACACCGACACCGTCCGCCCGCTCACCTCGTGCCCCCGCCCCCGCAGCGCGTCGGCCAGCTTCTCCGCGCTCAGGCTCGTCCACAGCAGCGGCCCCTCGGGATCGCCCCGCGTCGCCGGATCCACCAGCCTCTCCAAGTCCGAGGCCAGCCCGGGATCCCGCTCCGCCAGCCGCTTCCGGCCGCCGCCCGGCGCGCGCTCGCGCCCAGTCGCCCGAACGCCCCCGGCGCCGCTCGACTCGATCTCCCGAATGCCCGACGCGATCCGCCGCCGCGACATCCCGGTCGCTTCCATCACCCGCGACACGCCGCCGCGCCCCAGCGACCGGGGAACGCTCTGCTGTTCCCCGTCACAGCGAGGTGCAAGATGTCCTTGCCAAGAAAATCTGCAACGACTTGGGCATCGCCGAGATCGGGCGGCGTGGTTAGATCGCGACCGCGACCTCTTCATAGGCATGTTCGGCGTGACCGAGCGCATCTTGCCGGTTCATTTCGAGGGCTTCGCGCAGCACTTCGGCCAAGGTGTCGAGCAGTGCTTCGCGCGTACGCTCCTGGGCATTCACGCCCGGCACTCCGGCGATCCAGCCGATCCACCAGCCGTCTTCCTCGCTCACGATTGCTGTCCAAGGGGACTGGGCCATGCTCGTCAACTCTCCGCAATGGGACAAGGAGGCGTAGACCAAGCGGGCGTGCCGCTACCCCTCCAACAACCCCCGCTGCCTAGCCACCACCACTCCGCCATCTGCCGCCAAGTGGTTCTGCACACACTCGAGCGTAGCACGCTCGTCCGTCCCCGGCTTCGCCAGTTCCAGCACCGCCTGCACCACCTGCTTGAACAGGTCGTTGCGCCAGAGGCCCTGGGCCTCCAAGTAGCCGTCCACGCGGCCTTGTTCGCCGGTTTTCCACAGGCGCATCGTGCGGTGGACGCAGTCGATGAGGGGTGGCGGGTTCGTCGTCTTCGCCTTCGGCGTCTTCGGCGTCCGTTGCGGGCTCCGCCGCCTTCCCCCTTGCCAGGAGATCCAGCCGCCCCGGCATTCGCAAGATGTGCGAAGGATGGCTCTGCGTACTCTCGACCGGCGACTATCGGGAGTTCCTGAACAACCGCAACGGTGGCGACTTGGTAGGCTAGGCGCTCTGTGCGCCTGCCCAGTCTCTCTGTTGTGCCCTGGCATGGCGTTGGCTTGTGGGGCCGAGCGGCGGCGGCATTGCCTTGCCCGTACAATGCCGCGACGGTCCCCGGGAGTGGCACATGGTCGCGCAGGTTCTGGACGGCAACGCCATCGCTCGGTCCATTCGGCAGCGGATCGCCGCCACGGTGCGGCATCGGGTAGCCAACGGGCGGCGGCGGCCTGGCCTGGCGGTGCTGCTGGTGGGCGAGGATCCGGGTTCCGTGATCTACGTGCGCCTCAAGCAGAAGGACTGCGAGCGGGTGGGCTTCAACGCCACCGTCCGGCGTCTGCCGGCAACGACGCCGGAGCCGGAGCTGCTGGCGCTGGTCGAGGAACTGAACGAAGACCCCGCAGTGGACGGCATTCTGGTGCAGCTGCCGCTGCCGGAGCACATCGACGCCGTCCACGTCACCGAGCAGGTGCTGCCGGAGAAGGACGTGGACGGCGTACACCCGCGCAACATGGGGCACCTGGTGCTGCGGGAACCGAGTATCCGCCCTTGCACGCCGAAGGCCGTGATGGCGCTGCTGCGGCACACCGGGGTGGAACTGCGCGGCTTGCACGCCACCGTGCTGGGCGCCTCCAACCACGTCGGTCGGCCGATGGGGCTGGAACTGCTGCTGGTGGGTTGCACGGTCACCACCGTGCATCGTTTCTCCAAGGACACCCAGTCCCATGTGGCGCGGGCCGACGTCGTGGTTTCCGCCACCGGCAAGGCCGGGCTGGTCGCTGCGGAGTGGGTGCGCGAGGGCGCTATCGTGGTGGACGTCGGCATCGTCGCCCAGCCCGACGGCTCCCTGCGCGGCGACGTGCGCTTTGACGAGGTGGCCGAGCGGGCCGCCTGGATCACGCCGGTGCCGGGCGGCGTCGGCCCGGTGACCCGGGCGGCGTTGTTGGAGAATACGCTGGCGGCGGCGGAACTCGCGGACCTCAAACGCCGAACCTAGTGGTTCAATTCGGAATTGACATGGCAAATGTCACGTTCGTCTGTCGTCGCCTCGGCGTGCGCTACTTGAGGATGTGCCGCCCCGCAAGGCCGCCGGCATCCCAGTCGAGCGACCAACCCGCCCGCTGGAACAGACGTAATTTTGGAAGCGGCACACTAGGGCATTAGGACGTGCGGGCGGCGTTCATATCGGACCTGCACATCGACAACGAACGGCCGCAGGTGCTGGCCGGCTTGCGCCAATGGGTCGATGCCCGCGCCGGCGAAGTGGACGCCCTGTACGTGCTCGGCGACTTGGCCGAGGTGTGGGTGGGCGACGACGACGACGACGCCACGGCGAGCGCGATCCGCGAAGCCTTGGCGAGTGCCGCGGCCCGCTGCGCCGTATTCGTGATGCACGGCAACCGGGACTTTCTGCTTGGCGAACGTTTCGCCGCCGACACCGGCGCCACCCTCCTCCCCGATCCCTCCGTCGCGGACATCGCCGGCCAGCGGGTGCTGCTCGCCCACGGCGACGCCTACTGCACCGGCGACGCGGAATACCAGCGCGCCCGGGCGCTGTTCCGCTCGCCGCAGTGGCAGGCCGAAGTGCTGGCCATGCCGCTCGCCGCCCGCCGGACGCTGGCCGCGGATCTGCGCACTGGGAGCCGCGCCGCCAGCGAGCGCAAGGCCGACAAGATCATGGACGTGGCCCGGGACGCGGTGGCCGCCGCGATGGTCGAAGCGGACGCCGCGCTGCTGGTACACGGGCACACGCACCGCCCCGGCATCCACCGCTTGGCGGATGGCCGCCAGCGCATCGTGCTCGGCGACTGGGAGCGCTGCGGGTGGGCGCTCACGCTGGACGGCGGTACGCCGGAACTGGCGTGCTTCGCGCTGCCCTGGCCGTGAAGGGCGAAGCAGCGCCAGCCTGCCTCGGCGTCGCCGCCAGGCGCCGACGTATACTCGGCTCGGCGAAGTCGCCGGCGAAGGACGGCCATGCTCACCGAGGAACAACTGCGCCGCTACCGGGAGGATGGCTACGTGGTGCCCGGCTTCCGCCTCGGGGACGAGACTCTCCAGGACATCAAGGGCGCCCACGACCGCCTGCTGGCCAGGCACCCGCAGTTTCGCGACTACTGCCCGGCGCTGCTGGCCTTCGACACATCCTTCCTGGATGTCGCCCGCACACCCGCCATTCTGGACATGGTCGCGCAGATCGTCGGCGACGACTTCGCATTGTGGAACTCCAGCTTCTTCGCCAAGCCGGCCCGCGTCGGCAGCAAGACGCCGTGGCATCAGGACGGCGAATACTGGCCCATCCGCCCGTTGGCGACCTGTTCGGTGTGGATTGCCGTTGATGCCGCAACGCCGGAGAACGGCTGCCTGCGGGTCATCCCCGGCTCCCATCGCCGTCGCCGCCTCGGCGCCCACGACCACAACGGCGCCGCCGGCCTCAGCCTGCCGCTGGAGATTCGCGCCGACGAGTACGACCCGGGCAGCGCCAGGGACGTCGTGCTTGAAGCCGGGCAGGTCTCGCTGCACGACGTCTTTCTGATCCACGGATCCGAACCGAACCGCTCCCCGCGGCCACGCCGCGGCATGACCCTGCGCTACATGCCCACCGCGTCCGTGTACCGGCGCGATCTGGCGGACAACCGCCGGGGCGGCCCGCTGGCGATGTCCGAACGCACCCTGTACTTGATGCGCGGCGAGGACAGATCCGGCCGCAACGACTTCCGAATGCGACGCTAAAGCGGCGGCAAGGCGTGGAGTGGCGGTCCGGGGCCGGCGTCTCGCAGTGGATGCCGACTTCATGGTGAAGCGCCCCTGTGCGTGTGCTAACGTCCACGCCAACCCAACCGACTAGGACCTCCGGCCGTGTGGCACCTCATCCAGGACTTCTTCGAGCAGAGCTTGGCGGTCAAGCTGTTCATCGGCCTCGGCTGGCTGGCGGTGGCGATCATGGTGGCGAGTTTCGTTGCGCTGCTGAGCGGGTAGCCGGCCCTTCATGCGAGGGGTTCCCCCTCGCGCTCCCCCGCTGAGGGCTCTTCACCTGCGAGGGGTTCCCCCTCGCGCTCCCCCGCTGAGGGCTCTTTCAACGGGAGTTCCTTGCGCCCACGAGCACCGCCTTGGCGCGGTTCAGAGTCGCGGCCAGATAGTCCGTGCCGCCCCGATCCGGGTGCAGCTTCTGCATCAGTCGCCGATGGGCGTCCACTACGTCTTCCTCGCTCGCGCCCGGCGCCAGGCCCAGCACGGCCAGCGCCTGGGTCTCGTCCATCGCTGCGCCGGCGGCCGCGGCATCGGCTCGGGGCGCATCGGTCCAGCCAGGAAAGCGCCGATCCAGATAGGCGTCCAGCAGTTGCAGGGAGTCGGCGTTCGCCAGTTCCTTGCGCCAGCCTTGGAGGGCGGCAAGGTCGAGGTCGGAGAGCCGCTGCCCGGCGAGGGAGCCGGTCAGCGCTTCGCCGTCCATTTCGCCGGTCTCGTGGTGCAGCGTCATCTTGAGATCGGCAGTGGCCACCGTGGACGCTTTGGGGGGCGCGCCGACGCCCGGGTCGGCCGCGCCCGGACGCGAGCCGAAGCCGCTGAAGGTTCCCGAACCGAAGATTCGCCGCAGCCAGTTGCCGACGAGGGGCCCCGCCACCAGGCCGAAGACCCAGCGAGCGAGCGGCAGCAACCCCGCCAGGAGCGCCGCCAGCCAGTGCAGCCGGCCGGTGGCGGTGAGCAACAGCAGCACCGCCAGCAAGGCGATGGCGGCGCCGGCGGCCAGCTTGGAGAGTTGCCTGGGCCGGTTCTTGGCGGCGAGCTCCTTCCACAGCATCGCGAACGCGACGCCGCCAACCACGAAGGCGATCACCAACAGCACGGTTTGCCGCCGAATCCGGCGTGGCTACGGAAGCTGCGCCAACATGCCGCGCACGACGTCGTGGCGAAGGGCCTCGACGCCTTGCCGGCCTCGCGCCGCATAGGCCGCGACCGCGCCGAACAGTGCTCGCAGCTGATCGGCGCTGCCGGGCGCGAACGGCACATGGGCGCCGCCGGTTATCGCCGCGATGTCGCGGAACACTCTTCCGGCCACGGCTTCGGCGCCTTCCTGGAAGACGAAGCACGGCACCCGCAGCACTGCCAGCCGGCCGGCCGCATCGGCGACCTTGTCCGGCGGCTCCTCGCAGGCGTCGCCCACGAACACCAGAGCATGGACGCGCTGCCGCTTGGACTCGGCGAGGGCATGGTCCAGCACCCGGGCGATCTGCGTCAGCCCGCCGCGGCAGCCGACGCCGGTCATCTCGGCGAGCAGCGCCGGCGCGGATGCGGACCACGGCGATGCATGGAACTCGCGATAGCCCCGGTAGTAGGCTAGCTGCACCGCCACCCCAACCCCGGCCGCGGCCTCGAACAGTTCGGCGTGCAGGTTGGTCGCCAGGTCCCAAGTCGGCTCGCGGCTGGCGGTGGCGTCCAGGGCGAACAGGATTCGCGTTGCTGCCGCGCCGGCCTTTGGCGCCGGCGGCGCCGCACGCGCCGCGGCCAGGAAGCGGGCCACCTCCGGCGGTGCCGACGCCCCTTTGGAACGACGTTCGGGAGGTCGAGCCATGCGCCGACGTTCTCCAGCGGCTACTTGCGCTTTGCAGCGGCTTGTCCCGCAGCCTATGATGCGGCGGCAAGCTGGTGCAACACGAGCGCTTTGCCGCCACCTGCGGCGGCAAAGCGAGGGCGGGCAGTTTGGAAGAAGCGGATGTGGTTCGTTGGTTGCAGGAGTTGCGCGTGGAGCACCGCGACCTGGACGACGTCATCGACCGCCTGCAGGAAACGGGACATCGGGACACGATGCAGCTGCAGCGCCTGAAGAAACGCAAGCTGAAACTCAAGGAGACCATCGCCAAGCTCGAGAGCGAGCTCATTCCGGATCTCGATGCCTGAAGGCCGCGTCGCCGACGCCGGACGCCGGCCGGCGGATGCTGGCGAAGGCGCCTATCTCACCGTGGCGATTTCCTCCCGCGCCCTGTTCGACCTGGACGCCTCGGACGCCGTGTATCGCCAACAGGGCCTCGAAGCCTACCGCCGCTACCAGATCGAGCGCGAAAACGAACCTCTCGAACCAGGGCCTGGCTTCCCCTTCGTCGCCAAGCTGCTGCGCATCAACGAGCTGCTGCGGGCGCGGCGGGTGGACATCGTGCTGCTGTCCCGCAACTCGGCGGACACCGGCCTGCGGGTGTTCAACTCCATCGCCAAGCACGGCCTGCAGATCGTTCGAGCGGCGTTCTCTTCCGGCACCAGCCCCTACCGCTACGCCGAGGCGTTCAAGTGCGATCTCTTTCTCTCCACCGAGCCCCGGGACGTGGTGCGCGCCTTGGAGAGCGGCGTCGCCGCGGCGACGCTCTTGGGCACGGACCAGTCCCGCAACGCCACGGATGCGCTGAAGATCGCCTTCGACGGCGACGCCGTGGTGTTTTCGGACCAGGCGGAACGGGTGTACTCGGAGCAGGGCCTGTCGGCGTTCGAGAAGGCCGAGCAGCAGGACGCCGATCGGCCTTTGGGCGGCGGCCCCTTCAAGCCGTTTCTGGAGGGCCTGCACCGGCTGCAACGGGAGTTCAAGGAGGACTGCCCGATCCGCACCGCGCTGGTGACGGCACGGGGAGCGCCAGCCCACGAACGGGTGATCAAGACCTTGCGCAGCTGGGACATCCGCCTAGACGAGAGCCTGTTCCTCGGCGGCTTGGACAAGGCCGCGTTCCTGCGCGCCTACGAAGCGGACGTGTTCTTCGACGACAGACCGGAGAACTGCTCCGCCGCGCAGCGCCATGTGGCCTCCGGCCACGTGCCCCAGGGCGTTCGCAACGCCCGCGAGCCCGAGTGAGGGCGTCGGCGCGCGATGAAGCTGCAACAGCTGCGGTTCCTTTGCGAAGTGGCCCGCCACGGCCTCAACGTCACCGCGACCGCGGAGGAGCTCTACACCTCGCAGCCGGCCATCAGCAAGCAGCTGCGGCAGCTCGAAGACGAGCTGGGGGTGGTGATTTTCGCCCGCCGCGGCAAGCAGCTGGCCGAGGTGACCACCGCCGGCCGCATGATTCTGGCCCGCGCCGAGCGCATCCTGGAGGAGGTGGAGAACATCAAGGGGGTCGCCGCGGAGTACCGGGCCGAGACCCGAGGGACGCTTTCCATCGCCACCACCCACACCCAGGCCCGCTACGCCCTCCCGGGAGTGCTGCCGGCGCTGCGCGTCGCGTATCCGGAGCTCAGCCTGCACATGCGCCAGGGCACCACCGAACAGATCGGCGAGCTGGCGAGCGCCGGCGAGGTGGACTTCGCCATCGCCCCGGAAGGCATGGACGGCTACCGCAACCTCGTGATGATGCCCTGCTACCGCTGGAACCGCTGCGTGGTGGTGCCGCGCAAGCATCCGCTGGCGCGCCGACGGCGGCTGCGGGCGGCGGACCTGGAGAGCTATCCCATCGTCACCTACGACGCCGGCTTCCACGAGCGGCTGCCGCTGGCGCGGGACGGCGCGGCGGCGGGGGTCGGGGAAGATTCGCGCCAGCGCGAACGCGAAGACGAGGACGCAGGGTTGAACATCGCGCTTTCCGCCGTGGACACGGACGTCATCAAGACGTATGTGCGCCTAGGCTTCGGCATCGGCATCGTCGCCCGCATGGCCTACGATCCGGTCGCCGATCACGATTTGGCGGTCCTCGAAGCCGCGCATCTCTTCGCGCCGAGCACGGTGTACATCGGCTGCCGCCAAGGCACGTTCATGCGCCAGTTCATGATCGACTTCGTGGGCCTGTTCGCGCCGCACCTGACGCCGCCGGTGATCGAAGCCGCCATGTCCGCCGCCAGCGCCGAGGCGCGGCAGGCACTGTTCGCGGACGTGTCGCTGCCGGAACGGTAGAAGGGTCTGCCGCGGCCCGGGATCGGGGGGTCAGTCGCGGCTCGCCAAGCGGCTGGCGATGACGGCAAGCGCGTCGATGAAACGCTCGGTGCGGGCGACGTCGACGGCCCCGGGCCAGCGGTCTTGCGGGTGATGGAACCAGGCGTTGCTGCCAAGCAGCGACACGTAGCGGCCGCCCAGCTCGTGGATGTTGCGCGCTTCGCCGGCGGGACGCTCGCCAGCTGGCAACTCGTCGGCCGGGGGTACGCCAGCACGGGCCAAGGCGGCGCGAGCCAAAGCGGCGAACTCGGCATCCGCCGCTTGCAGCCGCGCTCGCGACCCGCGGGCGGCGAAGTTGGCGCCAAGGTGCAGCCAGGCGTGGGCGCGCTCTGCCAAGCCGCCGTTGCCGGCGAGCCAGTGGGCGAAGCCCAGATGGCCGAGCTCGTGGCCGCTGGTGGCGACGAACCACGTCGTTCGCGCCGGCGGCTTGCGTTGGAAGTGCCGCAGCAGCGCCAGCCACGCGGCAATGCCGCCGCCGCGCTCGGCGGTGGAAGTCCACCAGCTGCTCTTCGGCGTCACCACCACCAGCGGCGGGAGCTCCGGGGCAGTGCCGGGCACGCGGGCGACGACGTTCCAGCCCTTGGCCTCCTCGGTGCGGACGTCCACCACCAGCCGCGCCGGCGCCTGTCGCTGCGCCGCCGCCAGCAGCCACGGTTCGTGCTCGCTCGCCACCTGCAACACCGGCGGGCCGAAGGGGGCGGCGAACCGATCCGCGTTCTGCAGCGCGAGGCCGGGCGTTGCGGCGTTCATCCTGGCCACCGCCACCAGGGCCAGCCAGCCGCCGGTCGCGCCGCGACCGCCGGTCGCGCCGCGGGCGGCGTCGAGGGCGCGGTTCGCCGCCGCCCCAGCCGCGCCGCCGACGGCGCCGAGGCCGATGGCCGGGGCCGTTTCCTCGCGAGGGGTTGATGCCCTTCCATCCGGCAGCGTCGCCAGCCGCGCCGCCACGCCGTCGGGGCCGGTCCTGCCGCCGTCGAACAGCGGCACGCCGGCGACGCTGCGCTCCGCCACTTCCAGCGTACACTCGCGCAGCACCCAGCGATGCAGCGGGAACGCCTGCAGCCGCGCGTCTGCGCCGGCGGCGCGTTCCGCCAGCCAAGCGGCGGTGCGTCGGTCCCCGGCGGTGCCGGTCCGGTGATCGGCAATCGAATCCCAGCCCTGGATGTCGGCCGCGGCCTGTGCGCTCATGGGCGCATCCTTGGGCTGGACCCCGTGTTCGGGCTGTGCTGCCCCCTTGTCTTTGCCGTCTTCGCCATGTCTGCCCAACGTCTCCTGCGTCCAGCAATGTTGCACAAAAAGACGTTGCACAAAAAAGACGCTTCGGCGGCTGCTCTGCGGCGCGGCAGCCTCGCTAGAGTCTCCGCTGCCGTGGGCGGATGCATGGAGGGCGCATGGCGAAAGCCAACCTGAGACTGATCGACAACACCGCGCTGGATGCGGTCGCCGCCCCTCGCCACCTGGCCATAGTCATGGACGGCAACCACCGTTGGGCCCGCGGTCGCCGCTTGCCGGCCGCCGCCGGACACCGCGCCGGCGCCAGGCAGGTGAAAAGGGTCGCCCAGGCATGCGCCCGGCTCGGCGTCGAGTGCCTGACGCTGTTCGCGTTCAGCACCGAGAACTGGCAGCGCCCTCGCCGGGAAGTGAACCTCTTGCTCGAACTCATGCGCGGCGTGCTCAACGACGACATCGACGAGCTGAACCGGGAGGGTGCGCGGCTGCGGTTTCTGGGCGATCGGCGGCGGTTCCCGGACGATCTGCAGGCGCTGATGTGCCGTGCGGAAGCACAGACCGCCGCCAACAGCCGGCTGCACCTGTCCATTGCCGCCAACTACGGCGGCCGCTGGGACATCGTGCAGGCGGCGCAGGCGCTGGCGCTGGCGGTGCGCGACGGCGAGCTGGACCCCGAGCAGGTGGACGAGGCGCGCTTCTCCTCGTTCCTGTCCCTGGCCGGGCTGCCGCCGCCCGACCTCTGCATCCGCACCGGCGGGGACCGGCGGGTGAGCAACTTCCTGCTGTGGGACTTCGCCTATACGGAGTTCTTCTTCTCCAAGGACTACTGGCCGGACTTCGACGAGCACAAGCTCGCCCTGGCGTTTGCGGACTTCGCCGCCCGCCAGCGCCGCTACGGGCGCCGCGTCTAGGTTCGCGCCGCTGCGGCGGCAGTCCAGCGTGGCGTCGCTGCCGGCTCTGGCGGTCGCGGGCCGGCCTCCCGGCGCGGCATGAGCGCTCTGCGGGTGCGGCTCGCATCCGGCGTCGCGCTCGCCGGCGTGATGCTGGCGGCCGTCGCGTGGCTGCCGCTGGCGTGGCTTGCGGCGTTCCTGCACATGCTGGCGCTGGTGGCGGCCTGGGAGTGGGCGAAGCTCGCCGGCGTGCAGTCTCGGTGGGGCTGGGTGCTCTACGCGGCGTCCCTGTCGGCAGTCGCGGTGGGCCTTTGGCTGGCGCCGTGGGCGTGGCGGCCGACGCTGGCGCTGGCCGCGGCGTGCTGGGCGGCCGCGCTGGTGCTCGTGTCGGCGTTCGCCAGCGGGCGCCCCGCCAGCGCCGCGCTCCTGCGGTCGAGGCCCGTGGCGCTGGCGGCCGGCGTGGTGGCGATTGCCGCCGCCTGGCTGGCGCTCTTGGCGATCCGCGCGGACCGCGGGCCCGGCGTCCTGCTGTGGCTGCTGGCGGCCACCAGCCTGGCGGACATCGGCGCCTACTTCGCCGGGCGGCGTTTCGGGCGGCGCAAGCTGGCGGCGCGGGTGAGCCCGAACAAGACCTGGGAGGGGCTGCTCGGCGGCGTCGCCGCCAGCCTGGCCTGGGGGGCCGCGGCGGCGTTCTGGTTCGGCGGCTGGCAGTGGCTGCTGGCCGCCCTGGCGGTGGCCGCGGCGGCCGTGGTCGGCGACCTCTTCGAGAGCGCGTTGAAGCGGGTGCGCGGCGTCAAGGAATCCGGCGGCATCCTGCCGGGGCATGGCGGCCTCCTGGACCGCGCCGACTCGGTGCTCGCCGCCGCCCCGGTGTTCGCGCTGCTGCTGCCGCTGCTGCCCGCCCTGCGGGCGTGAGCGCACCGCCGAAGCTCGAAGGGCGACTGGCAGCCTTCTAGGGCCCGTTCCGGGCGCAAGACAGTCGCAAGCCGTCTATCGGCAGGCGAAGTTCAGAAAGTTCGCCTGTTCCCGCACTGTTCGCGCCGCAGGGGTTGACGCCAGCCCCAGCACCGTGGTTTGCTCTGTCCCGCTAAGGAGATGTGCCCTTCGGCCCTTGGGCCGGGGCGCCTGCTGAATACACGCCGGCGAGAGTCGAAGCGGCTTGATCACCGCTGAGTCTCTCGCACACAGACGGCCGAATAGGCAGGAAGGAACCCTTGCACGTTCTCCTTAGCAACGGCCCGGCCGCTTGGCCGGGGTAGCTAGAAACGTGTTCAAGGGGTAGTCTAATGACCCACCTTCTCAAGTACCTGGCGGTGCCGATGGCTTTCATGGCCGCGGTCGTTCTGTTCGCTTCGCCGAGTGCGCCCGGCGCGCTTGGCTCGGTCGGCGGCGTCGCCTACGCCGACGGCGGAATGTGCTACGGCGGCAGCGACACCAACGGCAGCGGCGAAAACTCGGACTACGGCGACAACGGCTGCGAGCCGCCGACTCGTTGCGAACACGCGGCAGCCGCGGACCCGATGATGTTGGCAGGAAGTACCAATTTCGTCGCGAGCGGATTCGGCGGTGGCAACGTGGCTGGTTGCATTGACGACATCGATTTCGAGCACCTCTGCTACATCCTCGTCGCGATTGTTGCCACCGTCACCAGAAACGGCACCATTCCTGCTTGGATCGCCGCAGCCTGTGGCATCGCCCTGTGAACAACGTTCGGCGCGTGATTGCCATCGCCAACCATCCCCTGCACGCCGTGGGCATGTGCCTGGTGGTCGGCACTTGGTATGTGGCTTCCGGCGATGCAGGGTTTGCTCGCCTTGCCATAGGTTTCATCCTGCTGGCATTTGCCATGTACCACACGCCACGGCTGGCGCGAATGAGGGGCTGGCGGGGCTAGTGCGTCCTTGATGAAGCCGGCGCGGGATTGAACGCGCCGGCTTCCCTTCCCTCTCTGTTCGCGACGGTCATTGCCCGCAGCCCAGCCAATGCGTGGATCGCTTATTCTGCCCGGGGTTGCCAGATGAACTCAGCTAACGTGTGGCGGCGCTTGCTGGCCTGGTGCCGGACGGCCGCAAGCAGCCCCTACGGCCAATTGGCGTCGGCGTTGCAAGTCGTGGGCATCTCCTTGGCGGTCGGCGCTTGGAGTGCGGCTTTCGGCTCGGCTTTGCTCGCTGTGGTCACGCTGTGCGTTGCCGCGTTCAACACGCCGCGGTTGGCGCGAATGAGAGGAAGCCTCTTTTCTCTCTAGCGCACTTGGAAGCCGGCGCGGGGTTGAACGCGCCGGCTTTCCTTCCCTCTCGGTTCGCCCGTTTAGTCGGCGCGGGCTTCGAGGGCCGAGATGCGTTCGCGGGCGTCCGCCACGTCGCGCCGGTTGTCGCGCAGCTGATCGGCGAACAGGGCCACCATGCGGGTTTCCATCGCGTCGATGCGCGTTTCCATCGCGTCCATGCGGGCCTCGACGCGGGCCTCGACGCGAACCACGCGGGTTTCAACCCTTTCCATGCCGGCCTCAACGCTGGCAAGCCTCTGGTCCAGCCCGCCGAGATAGAAGGTCGCCGGAACCACGGCCGCCAGCAGCGCCACCAGCACGGCCAGCGTCGGCGCCCACTGCGGCAGCCAGCGCCGCCAGCCTCGCTTCAAGTCGTCGTTCATGGCGCCCTAGCGAACGCCAGCGCCGCTGGCATTGTCAAGCGCCGGCTTGCGCTGCCGCACGATGGGCGCGGGCGTCCGCCACGTCGCGCCGGTTGTCGCGCCTGATCGGCGAACAGGGCCACCATGCGGTTTTCCAGCTTGACAGCAGTAGCGATGCGGCTACAGTGTGCGCCCTCTGTCCCGCGGTCCGGTGCGCTAGGCTGGGATGCCTGCCGCAACCTGCCGTGCGAACCATACAAGGGGAGTTTCATGGCGCCACAGTCCAGGCCCAAGAAGGGTGCGCCTGCGAGCACGGTTCTCAAGAAGGCGCCGCTGGCTGCGGCCGTGTCGCTGGTGGTCGCCGAACAGGTGGCGCGGGCGCAGGAGGGCACTGCGCCGCCGGACGAAGCATCCGTGGACGAAGTGGTCGTGGTGGTGGGCATCCGCCAGAGCCTGCAGAAGTCGATGGAAGTGAAGCGCAACCGGGACGGCGTCGTGGACGCCATCACCGCCGAGGACATCGGCGACTTCCCGGACACCAACCTTGCCGAATCCTTGCAGCGCATCACCGGCGTCTCGATAGACAGGGAGCGGGGCGAAGGCGCGAGGGTGACCGTTCGCGGCTTCGGCTCGGACTTCAACCTGGTGCTGCTGAACGGCCGCCAGATGCCTACCTCCAGCGGCCTCGGCCGGTCCTTCGACTTCGGCGATCTCGCTTCGGAGGGCATCGCCGCGGTGGAGGTCTACAAGAGCGGCCGCGCAGACGTGCCCACCGGCGGCATCGGTTCGACCATCAACATCCGCACCACGCAGCCCCTCGACGCCCCGGGCCTGCGCTTCACCGGCGCCGCGAGCGCCATGCACGACCGCTCGACCGACAACGGCAGCAGCTTGACGCCGGAAGTGTCGGCGCTGTTCTCCAACACCTTCGCGGACGACACCGTGGGCGTGGCCTTGAGCGCCGTGCGCCAGGAGCGCAACAGCGGCGCCAACACCGGCAGCGTCGGCGGCTGGCGCACCTTCCCCGGCGAGGTGAACAACTGCTGGTGCGGCGTCGGCCGCAGCGAGTGGGGCGGCATACCGCCGGAAGGCGATCCCAACCAGCAGAACCGCCCCGGCCCGGACGATCTCTACTCCGTGCCGCAGAACATCGGCTACGAACTCGCCGAGTACGACCGCGTGCGCACCAACGGCCAGCTCACCTTGCAGTGGCAGGCCAGCGACACGGTGACAGCCAAGTTGGACTACACGTTCTCCGAGCTGGAGCTGGAACGCACCTACAGCAACCTATCGGCGTGGTTCAACTTCGGCGGCCAGGAAACGGCCTGGACGGACGGCCCGCAGGCGTCGCCGCTGGTCTATGCGGAGAACTCGTCGAACAGCGACTTTTCGATGGCCGGCGGCCAGGATGCTTGGCGAAGCGAGAACCGGGCCACCGGGCTGAACCTCCTGTGGGACGCCTCGGACCGCCTGTCCCTGGAGTTCGACTACCACGACTCCACCGCGGACCGAGCGCCGAACAGCCCGTTCGGGGACTCGGCGCTGCTTTCCACGGCCGCCTTCTCGCGGGACAAGACCACCGGCTACTTCGGCCAGCACTTGCCGGTGCTCGAGCTCACGCTCGGCAACCCGCTGAGCCCGGACGACATGATCGTCACCGGCAGCGTCTTCCAGAACAACGTCTCCCGCATGGGCATCGAACAGACGCGCATCGCCGGCAGCTACGACTTCGACGCCGGTTTCGTCGAGGGCATCGACTTCGGCGTCGAGCTCACCGAAGTGGACAACCGCTCGGCCGGCTCCGTGGTGCAGAGGGATGCATGGGGCGGCGTCACGCAGCCGGGAGCGATCGCCGATCTGCTCGCGCCAGCCTCCGCAGTGGAGGCATTCGATCAGGTGCCTGGCGGCAACGACGCCCGCCGGCAGGCGGCCTTCTACATCTTCGACATGGCCGAGCTGGTGGCGAGGACCGAAGCGCTCATGGCCTCCGGCGAAGCCGCCGTGTTCCAGCTGGCGGACATGGGCGACTGCGGCACGGGCCTGTGTACGTCCAGCCGCTTCAGCTCGGATCGGCGCACCGTCGAGGAATCCACTGCCATCTACGCGCAGATGCACTTCGATACCGAGTTCGGCGCCATGCCGGTGGACATGCGCCTCGGGCTGCGCTACGAGGAGACGGACGTCGCCTCGCAGGCGCTGTCGCCGTCCTACACCGGCATCGACTGGATCGCCGGCAACGAACTGACGGCGCTGCAGGCGGACACGCCGGACTTCACCTCCCTCAGCGGCACCTACGACCTCCTGCTGCCGAGCTTCGACTTCAAGATCGACGTAACCAGCGACGTGGTGGCGCGCTTCTCCTACAGCGAGACGATCACCCGCCCGAACTACGGCGACATCCAGGGCGGACAGACCATCGACTCGCTGGTGCGGGTGGGCGGCGGCACGGGCCGCCGGGGCAACCCGGCGCTGCTGCCGTTCGAATCCCAGAACCTCGATTTCTCGGTGGAGTACTACTACGGCCGGGACAGCTACGTGGCCGTCGGCTACTTCCGCAAGGCCGTGGAGAACTTCATCGGCACTTCCTCCGTGGTGGAGACCACCTTCGACCTGCCGCATCCGGCGCTCGGGCCCCTGGCCGAGGCAGCAAGGGCGGCAACCGGCAGCACCGATTCCGGCACGCTCTACTCCTGGATCCTGGAGAACCGTGCAGACGAGGCGGGAGTGGACGCCGAGAACGGCGTGATTTCCGGCGTGGCCGGCCGGGATCCCGCATCGCCCTTCAACCTCACGGTGCCGGTGAACATCGAAGAAGCCACCATGACCGGCTGGGAGTTCGTGATCCAGCACACCTTCGGGGACTCCGGATTCGGCGCCATCGTCAACGCGACCATCGCCGATGCGGACGTGGAGTACGACAACTTCAGCTTGGAGCAGCAGTTCGTGCTCACGGGCTTGAGCGACTCCGCCAACGTCATCGCCTTCTACGACAAGGACGGCATCAGCGTGCGGCTGGCCTACAACTGGCGCGACCAGTTCCTGGCCGGCACCGGCCAGGCCAACGTCGGCGCCGGGCCGCCGACCAACGTCGCCGCCTACCGGCAGCTGGACTTGAGCGCCAGCTACTGGGTGACGGAGCAGGTGCAGGTGTACCTGGACGCGCTGAACATCACCGACGAAACCACCCACGTGTTCGGGCGCAGCGACGTGCAGACGCTGTTCGCGGCGCAGCAGGGCCCGCGCTACAACATGGGGGTTCGGTACAAGTTCTAGCGAGGCTTGGTCCGTACTCGGCGGGGGGACGGTCGCCGAGGCGCAGCCGTCCCTGCCGGACTGGGATGGCGGCGCGGCGGCCGCAGGCGGCTTCGTGAGCCGACCCACCCGCAAGGTCGTCATCGTCGGCGGCGGTTCGGCCGGCTGGATCACGGCCAACGTTCTGGCCGCGGCGCTTCGCGGACGCACCGAGCAGCCGGTGCAAGTGCGGCTCGTCGAATCCGCGGACATCCCCGCCATCGGCGTCGGCGAGGGCACCTGGCCGTCGATGCGCGGCACCTTGCAGCGCATCGGAGTCGCCGAAGAGGTGCTGCTCGCCGCCTGCGACGCCAGCTTCAAGCAGGGCACGCGCTTCCTCGGCTGGGCGGACGGCTCGGACGCGGACGCCTACACCCACCCCTTCAGCTGGCCACTCGAGTATGCTCGGGCGAATCCCGCTTGGCGCTGGCTGGCGCACGGGCGCTCGCGGCCGTTCGCGGAGTCCGTGACGCCGCAGGCGGCCGTCGTCGCCCGCGGACTGGCCCCCAAGCAGCCGAGCGCACCGCCCTATGCGTTCACCGTGAACTACGGCTACCACCTGAACGCCGTGAAGTTCGCGGAGCTGCTGCGCCGGCATGCGCTTGAGCGTATGGGCGTGACGCGGCTTGCCGCCACGGTGCTGCGAGTGGAGCCGCAGTCGAACGGCGACATTGCCGCGCTGCACCTCGATACCGGCGCTCGCATCGACGGCGATCTGTTCGTGGACTGCACCGGCCACCGGGCGCTGCTTCTTGGCGAGCACTACGGCTGCGGCCTGGTCTCCGTAGCGGACCAGCTGTTCAACGACGCCGCGATCGTCGCGCAGGTGCCCTACGCGAATCCCGACACGGATGCCATTGCCTCGGCAACGCTCTCCACGGCGCAGGCGGCGGGCTGGATATGGGACATCGGCCTGCAAAGCCGCCGTGGGCTGGGCTACGTCTACTCGACGGCCCACGAAGACGAAGCGGGCGCGGTGCGAGCGTTGCGGCGCTACGTGGCGCGCACCTCGCCGAGCACCGACGCCGGTCGTCTCGGCTACCGCAAACTCGGCTTCCGGCCCGGCTATCGACGGCGGTTCTGGGTAAGGAACTGCGTCGCCGTCGGCCTTTCGGCGGGCTTCGTCGAGCCTCTCGAAGCGTCGGCGCTGGCGCTGGTCGAACAGTCCGCGGACATCGTCGGCCGGCAATTTCCGATGGACAGGGAGATCATGGACGTGGTGGCCAAGCGCTTCAACGCGAAGATGCACTACCACTGGCAGCGCATCGTCGAGTTCCTGAAGCTGCACTATGCGGCGAGCCGCCGCGACGACAGCGCCTTCTGGCGCGACAACCGGGCGCCTGGGTCCTGGCCCGAGGGCCTGCGCGAAAAAATGACGCTGTGGCAGCAGCAGCCGCCTTGGCACGACGACGCGCCGATGGTGGACGAACTGTTCCCGTCGGCGAGCTACCAGTACGTCCTGTACGGCCTGGGCTTCAGGCCCCGCTACGCGGCAGCAGTGGGCGGCGGCCAACCGCCCAGTGCCGCGGAGGCGGACGCGGCGTCTGCCCGGGTCCGCGCCGAAGCGCGCAAGCTCACGACGCTGCTGCCGAGCAACCGCGCCCTGGTGCGGGCCGTGGCGCAGCGGGCTGCGTGATCGGCAGGTCGGGAACGGACGATGGCCGACTTCGCGCTTCTGAACAGCGTCGACCACCGGCATGTGCGGGTGATCACCGAGCGCGCCGCCCGCTACGGCGACGACGTGATGCAGGCGCTCACGTTCCCGTTCGAGTTCCGCAACGTGCAGGCGTTCTATCCGATCCTGTTCCAGCAGGACGGCAAGGGCGGCTATCGGCCGATGGCGCTGTTCGGATTCCAGAGCCGGGAGAACCTTTTTCTGGGCGAGCGCGGCTGGGCGGCCGGCTACGTGCCGGCCATGCTGCGACGGGCGCCCTTCCACATCGGCTACCAGCAGGCGCGGGGGGCGGGGCAGGGCGAGGACAGGATGCGCGTCTTGTCGCTGGACATGGCCCATCCCCGGGTCAACACGGAGAAGGGCGAAGCGCTGTTCGAACCCTTGGGCGGGCGCACGATCTTCCTGGAGAACATCGCCAACCTGCTCGAGACCATCTACGAGGGCCTCGAGCACAGCCGGACCTTCGTCGCCGCCTTGCAGGAGCACGGCCTCATCGAAGCGGTGACCATGGAGATCGCTCTCAAGGACGGTTCCAGAAACCAGCTGCTCGGCTACCACTGCCTCGACGAGGACAAGGTGCGCGGGCTTGGCGGCCCGGTTCTCGAGGCCTTCAACAAGCGCGGCTTCCTCATGCCGATGTTCATGGTGCTAGCCTCCATGGCCAACATCCAGCGTCTGGTCGAGATGAAGAACAACGCCTTGGACGGGGCCGGCAATGGCGGGCTGGCAAGCTGAAGCCGCGCCGGTGCGGCCGCTGGACTGCGCCGGCGGCCGAGCGGAGGCGGCGTTCGGCGCCACGGCGCCGGTGCTGCTGCGGCAGCTGGTGGGCGCTTGGCCGGCCGTGGCAGGTTGCCGCCCGTCCGCGACCGAGGCGGCCCGCTATCTGTCCCGCTTCTGGACCGAAGCCCCTGTGACCGCCTATGCCGGGCACGAATCCATAGAGGGCCGCTTCTTCTACAACGAGGACTGCACGGGCTTCAACTTCGAACGCGGCCGAGCCACCTTGGCGGACATCCTGCGCACGCTCGCGGATCCGCGCCGGGAAGCGCGCCTTGCGACCGTCTACGTGGGCGCGACGCCGGTGGACCAGTGGCTGCCGGGATTCCGAGCCGAGAACGACGCGCCGGCACCGGCGGACGCGCTGGCCAGCCTCTGGCTCGGCAACGAGACGCGCATCTCGGCCCACTACGACTTCCCGAGCAATCTCGCCTGCGTGGTGGCCGGGCGGCGGCGGGTGACGTTGTTCCCGCCGGACCAGGTGGGCAACCTGTACGTCGGCCCGCTGGACCGCACGCCTTCCGGCCAGGCCATCAGCCTGGTGGATTTCGCCGCCCCGGATCTGGCCCGCCACCCGCGGTTCGCCGCGGCGATGGAAGTCGCCCAGGTTGCGGTGCTGGAGCCGGGGGACGCCATCTTCATCCCCAGCATGTGGTGGCACCACGTGGAGTCGCTGGCGCCCTTCAACCTGCTGATCAACTACTGGTGGACCGCGACGCCCGCCTACCTCGGAACGCCCTCGAACGCGCTGCTGCACGCGATGATGGCGCTGCGGGCCCTGCCGGCGCCGCAACGCCAGGCATGGCGCGCGCTGTTCGACCACTACGTGTTCGAAGCGGACCAGGCGGCGTGCGCCCACATACCGGAGGCCGGACGGGGCTGGCTGGCGCCGCTGGACGAGACGGGCGCCCGCCAGCTGCGGGGCGAGCTCCTGAACCGGCTGAATCGATGACCGCGCTTGCAGGCGTTCCTGGAGGGCGTCGTCGTGGCGCACCGATCCATCGCGTCGTGATCGCCGGCGGCGGCACCGCCGGCTGGATGGCGGCGGCGGCGCTTGCGAAGCTTCTCGGCAAGACCATCAGCATCACCCTCGTCGAGTCCGACGAGATCGGCACGGTTGGCGTAGGCGAAGCGACCATTCCCACCCTGCTCACCCTGCACGAGCTGCTGCAGATCAAGGAGCAGGACTTTCTGAAGGCGGTGCAGGGCACGTTCAAGCTGGGCATCTCCTTCGAGAACTGGCGGGACGTGGGCGAGCACTACATCCACTCCTTCGGCTGGACCGGCAAGGACAGCTGGGCCGCCGGCTTCCAGCACTTCTGGATGAAGGGCAAGCGGCTGGGCATCAGCCGGGAGTTCGGCGAGTACTGCAAGGAGTGGGCGGCGGCGAAGCGCAACCGCTTCGCCGTGCTGCCGAACCGGGGCCTGAACTACGCCTACCACTTCGACGCGTCGCTGTACGCCCGCTTTCTGCGCCAGCTGGCCGAGGCGCACGGCGCCATCCGCCGCGAAGGCAGGATCCAGCATGTGGAACAGGCTCCGGAGACCGGCTTCGTCGCCGCCGTCGGCTTGACGTCCGGCGAGCGCATCGAAGGCGATCTGTTCATCGACTGCACCGGCTTTCGCGGCCTCCTGATCGAAAAGGCGCTGAAGGTCGACTACGAGGACTGGGGCCATTGGCTGCCCTGCGATCGCGCCGTGGCGGTGCAGACCGAGGCGGTCGGCGCGCCCATACCGTACACGCGCTCCATCGCCCGGCAGGCCGGCTGGCAGTGGCGAATTCCGTTGCAGCACCGGGTGGGCAACGGCATGGTGTTCAGCAGCCGCCACTGGTCCGACGACGAGGCGACACAGCAGCTGCTCGGCAACGTGGAAGGCAAGCTGCTCACCGAACCGCGGGTGATTCCCTTCGGCGCCGGCCAGCGCCGCGCCCATTGGCACGGGAACTGCGTTGCGATGGGCCTCGCTTCCGGCTTCATCGAGCCCCTCGAGTCCACCAGCATCCACTTGATCCAGCGCAGCCTCATCCGGCTGATGCAGATGTTCCCCTACGACGGCATCCGCGAGCCGGACGTGCGGGAGTTCAACAGCCAGATGAAGTTCGAGGTGGACAACGTGCGCGACTTCATCGTCCTGCACTACCACGTGACCAACCGGGCGGACTCGCCGTTCTGGCGGCAGTGCGCCGCCATGGCCATCCCGGATTCGCTGCGCCACCGCATCGAACTGTTCCGGCAGGCAGGCAGGGTGTTCAAGCTGCCGACGGAGCTGTTCGGCGAGAACTCCTGGATCCAGGTGATGCTCGGCCAGGGCGTGGAGCCGGAGCAGTACCACCCGATCGTCAACATGATGACGGAGGAGGAGCTCGGCCGGTTCCTCGCCGGCATCCACGGTTCCGTGCAGCGCCTGGTGAACCAGCTGCCGGAACACCAGCAGTTCATAGACTACTACTGCGGCAAGGCTTGAACTCCTTCCGACGCCGAACTCCCCGAATCCCTGAACCCAGTACGCTGCCGAACTGCGCCAACGCCTGTGGCACGAGGCGGTTCTCACCGTCGCGAGGCCGAGCTTGTCTCGCCACCGTCGCAGTGCCTACAATCCGTGCTCCTCGGCCCGTGGCGGGCCGGGAGCCCGTTTGGGCGTCAAGCTGTTCGGGTCGTTAGCTCAGTCGGCAGAGCAGCGGGCTTTTAACCCGTTGGTCCTGGGTTCGAGCCCCAGACGGCCCACCAACGTTGCGGGAGACTGCCAACGCCCGCAAGGAGCCGCGTGAAGCTCAGCAAACTCAGTCGCTCGATCGCCGGCAAGGTCGCTATCGTCACCGGCGCCGGCAGCGGCATGGGGCGGGCCACGGCTGCCTTGTTCGCGGACGAAGGCGCCAAGCTGGCGGTGCTGGACATCGACCAAGAGGCGCTGGATCTGGTCGAACGGGAAATCGCCGGTGCTGGCTATCCGGTGCGGGGCTGGGCGCTGGACGTGGCGGACGCCGAAGCCATCAGCCGCGTCGTGCCGGCCATTGCCGAGCACTTCGGCGGCATCGACATTCTCGTCAACAATGCCGGCATCGGCGCCGGCGGCCCGGTGGACGCCGCCGAGTACGAAGCCAAGTGGCAGCGCGCCTTCGACGTGCTGGTAACCGCCCATGTGCGCATGATCCGGGCGGCGCTGCCGTACTTGCGCCAGGCGGAAGGCGGCCGGATCGTCAACATCGCCTCCACCGAAGGGCTGGGCGCCACCAAGTACGCCAGCCCCTACACCGCCGCCAAAACCGCCGTGATCGGCCTCACCCGCTCCCTTGCGGTGGAACTCGGTACGCAGAACATAACCGTCAACTGCATCTGCCCCGGCCCGGTCCGCACCGGCATGACGGAGAACATCCCCGAGGACGACAAGCGCGAATACGCTCGCCGGCGGGTGGCCCTGAAGCGCTACGCCGAACCGGAGGAGGTCGCCCACGGCACACTCAGCCTGGTGCTGCCGGCGGCGGCGTTCATCACCGGCGCTGCGCTGCCGGTGGACGGTGGACTAACCATACGCAATGCCTGAGCGGTCGGCGCCAATAGGCTCGGGCGCCAAAGGCTTGCTCCGGAGCGAGAGAGCATGCGAACAACCTCCGTCGCGGTGCGCAGTGGGGGCGGATCGAGCCGCTGTGCGCGGGTAGGGAGGGATGCCGGCCGCACGGGCGAACGTGCGGGTCCACCAGAATGCGACTGGGCGGCCAGCGCAAGTGTCGCCGGCGCTACGCGGAGGCCGCCCCCAGCGCAACGCTGGCGTCCGTGCCGCCGCCCTCCGCCGGCGCCAGCGACACGCGCCAGCCGTGGGCGTGGCAGAGCTGGTGGACGATGGCAAGGCCCAGGCCGCTGCCGCCGGTGGCGCGGGTTCGGGAGGCGTCCAGGCGGTAGAAGGGGCGGAACACCTTGTCGCGTTCGGCTTCGGGAATGCCGGGGCCGTCGTCCAGCACATGCAGCGCCAGCCCCGCGCCGCACTCCACCCGCACCCGGGCGCCGCGACCGTGCTGCTGGGCGTTGTTGACGAGATTGGCGACCACCCGCTCGAAGGCGCCGCGGGCCAGATCGACACGGGCCGGCGGAGCGCCGCACCAGGCTACGGGCACATCCTCGCTCACCCGGCGCACGGCGTCGACGACGCAGGCGCGGAAGTCCACGCTCTGCGGGGCTTCCCCGGCGCCACGGGCAAAGCGCAGCGCGTCGGCAATTAGCTCCTCCATGGCGGTCAGGTTGCGCTCGATGCGCGCCACCACGGCCCGCGGCACGTCGGCGGGCAGCAGTTCCAGCGCGAAGCGCATCCGCGTCAGCGGCGTGCGCAGGTCGTGGGAAACGCCGGCGAGCAGCGTGGTGCGGTTGGAGAGCAGCTCGCTCACGTTGCGGGCCATGGCGTTGAAGTTCGCCGCCAGCGTCACCAGCTCCGTCGGCCCCGCTTCCGGCAGCGGTTCGAACTGCTCCGCGCCGCGGAACGACTCCACCGCCTGCGCGGCGTTGGAGAGCGGGCGGGCCAGCCGCCGCACCACCAGCGCCGAGGCGCCGGCCACGATCAGGGCGCCGACCACGACGATCAGAAACACCACGTAGGTGAGCTCCAAGTCGTCCCGCTCCGGCGAGAAGCCCACCTGCAGCACGTAGCTGCCCATCCGCACGTTGGCCCACAGCAGGCCATCGCTTTCGAGCAGCTGCATCGGCGCACCGAGCCGCTGCGCCAGCGCGGCTTCCAGCAAGCCCACGAAGCGGCTGTCCACCGCCGCCGCGGGCAGGGTCCGCAATACGGGCGTGATCACCAGATCGTGCTTTTCCAGCAGCTCGATCTCGAAGTAGTGGCGCACGTCCGAGGGCAGTTCCACCCACGTCTGCGCGGCCAGCACCACCAAAGAGGCTTCGTCGTCCGCGGCCCTGGCTTCGATGGGGCGGACCACGAACACCACCAGCGCCACGACGGACGTCAAGGCGATGGCCGCGGCGCTCAGGCCAAGCACCACGTTGGTGCGCGCCCACAGCGTGGAAGGCAGTCCCATGCCCGCGGTTATACTGCAACGGCGAGGAAACGGCAGACATGCGGCCGGCACGGCGGCAGGCCAAGCGACGGAGCGTAAAGAAAGCGATGCGTCGGATCACTGCGGCCGCGCTCGGCTTCGCCATGGCCGTCATGGCCGCCACCTGCGGGCAGAGGGGCCCGCTGACGCCGCCGGCGCAGGACGCCTTCGCTGGCGCGGCTGCCGTGGCGACCTATGCCCTTCGCCCGTAGCAACGGCGAACTGTGCGCCAACGCGGTGCCGCTGACGGCGATCGCGACCGCGGCCGGCACGCCAACCTACGTCTACTCCTGGCCGGACATGCGCATGCGCTGTCGACGCCTCGCCTCGGCGTTCCGGGACGTGGAGCACCGCATCTGCTACGCCGTGAAGGCGAACTCCAACCTCGCCGTGCTGGCCCGTTTCGCCGCCTTGGGCACGGGGTTCGACATCGTCTCCGGCGGCGAACTCGAGCGCGTGCTGCTTGCAGGAGGAGACCCGGCGCGGGTGGTGTTCTCCGGCGTCGGCAAGACCACCGCGGACATCGACTTCGCCATCAAGTGCGGCATCGACTGCCTGAACGTGGAGAGCGCCGGCGAGCTCGACCGCATCGAGGCCCGGGCCGCGCTGCTCAGCCGCCGTGTGCGGATCGCCATCCGCGTCAACCCGAACGTGGACGCCGGCACGCATCCCCACCTCGCCACCGGGCTAGAGGGGAGCAAGTTCGGCGTACCGCCGGGGGAGGCGAGGGCGCTCTATCGCCGGGCGGCGCGAGCCGAACATCTGGAAATCGCCGGCATCGGCTGCCACATCGGTTCGCAGATCCTGGACGTCGCCCCCTATGCCCGGGCGCTGAAGCGCCTGCTGGCGCTGGTCGACGCCCTCGCCGAGGACGGCATCGCCCTCGGCCACGTGAACATCGGCGGCGGCTTCGGCGTCGCCCAAGGGACGCAGGGGAGGGGGCTCGATCACCGGGGGCTGGGCCGCTTGGTCGCGGAAACCTTGTCGGTCCGGCCGGCGCCGCAGCCAACGCTGCTGCTGGAACCGGGACGCTTGCTGGTGGCCAACGCCGGCGTACTGCTGACGCGGGTGGAATATCTGAAGCCCGGACCCTCGTCCCGCCATGCCGGGTTCGCCGTAGTGGACGCCGGCATGAACGACCTCCTGCGGCCGGCGTTGTACGGGGCCAAGCACACGGTGCGCGCCGTCGCGCCCCGCGGGCAGCGCCGGTGGTGGCACGTCGCGGGCCCGGTTTGCGAGAGCGCGGACCAGCTGGCCAGGACTCCCTTGGCCATCGAGGCGGGGTCCCTGCTGGCGGTTGGCGACGCCGGCGCCTACGGCTTCGCCATGAGCTCCAACTACAACGGCCGCCCCCGGGCCGCAGAGGTGCTGGTGGACGCGGACCGATTCGCCGTCGTGCGGCGGCGGGAGACCACCGCGGATCTGTGGCGTTTGGAACGCACCGTATAATTTCCAGCACCCAGCCAAGTTTCGGGTTCGTCCCTTCATGCAGTTGCGTTTCGCCAAGATGCACGGCCTCGGCAACGACTTCATGGTCGCGGACCTGTTGACGCAGGATGCGAACCCCTCCCCGGAGCAGATTCGCGCCTGGGCGGACCGCCGCACCGGGGTGGGCTTCGATCAGTTCCTGGCAGTGCTGCCGCCGGACGATCCAGAAGCGGACTTCCGCTTCCGCATCTTCAATGCAGACGGCAGCGAAGCCGAGCAGTGCGGCAACGGTGCCCGCTGCTTCGCACGGTTCGTGGTGGCGCAGCGCCTCACCCCCAAGCGCGAGCTGGTGCTGCAAACCGCCGCCGGGCACATTCGCACCTCCCTCGGCGCGAACGGCCGGGCGCAAGTGGAAATGGGCGTGCCGAACACCGAGCCGGCCGCGGTGCCGTTCGAGCCCGCCTTCGCGGAAGCAGCGCCGGCGGCGAGAGGGGCGGACCCAGGGACGAGCGGGACGGGGGCGGCGGCCAACGGCCGCGCCCTTGTCTATCGGCTGCGTCTGGGCCAGGAGCAGGTGGAAGTCACGCCTGTTTCCCTTGGCAACCCCCACGCGGTGGTGTTCGTGGAGAACGTGGCGGATGCGAACGTGGCGGCCATCGGCGCCGCGTTGCAGCACCATGACTGCTTTCCGCAGCAGGCGAACGTGGCTTTCCTGCAGGTGGCGGACCGTCGCTTCGGCCGCCTGCGGGTGTACGAACGCGGCAGCGGCGAAACCCGCGCCTGCGGCAGCGGCGCCTGCGCCGCCATGGTCGCCGGACGCCTGCACGGGCGCTTCGACGCCGCGGCCCGGCTCTCGCTGCCCGGCGGCAAGCTGGACGTCGCGTGGCAGGGCCCGGGCGCAGCGGCTACACTCGCCGGCGCCACGCAGCTCGTCTACTCCGGGCGGATCGACCTATGACGCCAAACCGAGAGCCCCGGCTGGACGACGACGCCGTGGCCGAGTTTCTCGCCAACAACGCCGACTTCTTTGCTCGCCGCCCGGAGCTCGTGCCGGACATCGACGCCATGCACACGGCCGCGGACGGCACCACCGTGGTGCCGCTGGCGGAGCGGCAGGTGGCGGTGCTCCGCCAACGCAACGCGGCGCTGCGCAAGCGCATGGCCGCGCTGCTGGCGAACGCCCAGGAGAACGAGCGCACCTTCGCCGCGATGCGGGGCCTGACGTTGGCGCTGATGGACGCGAGCAGCGCAGAGGACCTGGGCCGTGCCATAGGCCGCCACCTGGTGGACGCGCTGGACGTGGACCATGCGGTCTGCTACCTGCAAGGCCGGGTCGAGGCCGATTCGCCGCACCTTGCTGGCATCCGTGGCGAGCCGCCGCTGCCGCGGCTGTTCGCCCACACGGAGCCCAAGTGCAGTGCGTTGCGGCCCGCCGAGTACCGACGGCTGTTCCCCGGCGCAACGCCGACGGGCCCCGGGTCCGTGGCGCTGGTGCCGCTCGCCGTCCCGCCGGACGCCGGCGCCTTGGCCATCGGCGCCGAGGATCCGGAACGTTTCACGCCGGACATGGGCAAGCTGTTCCTCGACTTCCTCGGCGATGTGACGTCGCGCGCGCTGCGGCGCATGCGCCCGAGCGGCTGACGGGCAGCCGCGGCCATGGACGGCCCGCCCCAGACCGACGCGCCGCTTTCGCCGGATGGCGGCCTCGGCCGCGAGGTGGCGCGGTATCTCGAGCACCTGGCCGTGGAGCGCCGCGCCTCGCCGCACACCGTCGCCGCCTACCGGCGGGACCTGCTGCGCTTCGTTGCCGAAGTGGGCGACCTTGCCCCCGGTGCCGTGGCTTCCCACGACGTTCGCGCCTTCGCCGGCCGGCTGCACGGCAGCGGCCTGTCGCCCCGCTCCGTTGCCCGGCACCTCTCCAGCGTCCGCGGCCTGTTCGCCTATCTGCTGCGGCGCGGCGCATTGCCGGGCAATCCGGCCCTCGGCGTCCAGGCGCCGAAGGCCCAGCGGCGGCTGCCTGGCGCGCTCGATGCCGATCAGGCGGCACAGCTGTTCACGGCCGAGCCGGATACGGACCTCGCCAAGCGGGACCGCGCCATGCTGGAGCTGCTCTACGGCAGCGGCCTGCGCCTCTCGGAGCTGGTAGCCATCGATCTGGCGGACGTGGACCTGGCCGGCGGCTTCGTCACCGTCACCGGCAAGGGGCGCAAGACGCGCATCGTGCCCCTCGGCGGGCCGGCCAAGGCGGCCATCGGGGCATGGCTGGCCACGCGACCGGGCCTTTCCGGCGCAGCGCCGCTCTTCACCGGCCGCGGCGACGCCCGCATCTCGCCGCGCAGCGTGCAGCTTCGGGTGAAGAAGCTGGCCCAGCAGGCCGCCGCCAACGACGGCGTGCATCCGCACATGCTGCGCCACAGCTTCGCCAGCCACCTGCTCGAATCGAGCGGCGACCTGCGCGCCGTGCAGGAACTCCTGGGCCATGCCAACATCGGCACCACGCAGATCTACACGCACCTGGACTTCCAGCACCTGGCCAAGGTGTACGACCAGGCGCATCCCCGGGCCGGCCGAAGGCCTCGACAGACGGGCGGCAGCCAATCGACGGCATCCGGTTGACCGGCTCGCCTGCTTCTTGTGTAGGGTTCTGTACCAGCGTTTTCTGGCGGAGGCGTACGGAATGAAGGCGAAGTCGCGGAGCGTGGCCAAGTCACTATCCCGAAAGCCCTTCGCAGGAGACTCGGACTAGTGGTCCGTTTGCGAATTGACGTGGCAAATGGCAAACCGCCCCGGCGTCGCTTCGGCATGTCCAGGACGAGGACGTACCGCCCCGCAGCACGACGTGCGCTTGTTTCCTGCGACGGGGCTGGCGCCGTCGAGACGCATATTGATTCGGAAGCGGTACACTAGTGGTCCGTTTGCGACTTGACGTGGCAAATGGCAAACCGCCCCGGCGTCGCTTCGGCATGTCCAGGACGAGGATGTACCGCCCCGCAGCACGACGTGCGCTTGTTTCCTGCGACGGGGCTGGTGCCGTCGAGACGCATATTGATTCGGAAGCGGTACACTAGTGCCGGGGACGATTCTGGACTTCGAGGTGGACGACGGGAAACTTATCGCAGCCAAATTGCCACTCCGCGGCCCGGTGGACGCTGTCTTCGGCTCGCTCGGCCGGGGCCGGTCGACCGATGAGTTGGTTGCCGCGCTGCGGGAGCCGGAATGATCACGGACTTCATCGTCGGTGCGCACGCGATCATCCAGTGCCAGCGCTTGTTGTCCCGTGATCGCGGGTTCTACCGGAGCAGCTTCAGCACGTTGGAGATCCGAGATCCAAGCCGCGAAGTCCCGGAAGACATGGGCGCTCCCGATTCCCAAGGCGCTTGACCGAAGTGGCAACCAGCGGTCGTTCTGCGACATGGCGTCCGCAGCAGTCGGCTAGCCGTCGATGCGCGGGAGCGCGACGAGGCGGCCTCGATTTGGGTTGCGCGTAGCCATGCTTGGAACGATAGCGCTGCCCGCACATTCCGTGGCATTGACCATCATCGCCGGCCGCCGACCGCAGGACGAACGGCAGACAAGGCAGTGATCCGCCTGGTCACCTTCGACCTGGACGGCACGCTATGGAATCTCGATGGCGTCATCGAACGCGCCATCGCGGCTATGAACCAGTGGCTTGCCAGCCGCGCACCCGCCTACGCCACCGTGCCCCGGGAGGAGGCCGACGCCCTGCATCGAGCCGCGTTGCAGGCGCAGCCGGCCCTGGCCCACGACATCTCCGCCCTGCGCCTGGCGGTGCTGCGCAGCACCTTGGAACACGCCGGCGAACCTCCGGACAGGGCGGCATCGCTGGCGGAAGGCGCGTTCGCCGAGTTCCTCGACTGGCGCCACCGCGTGACCCTGTTCCCGGATGCGCTGCCCGTGCTCGGCGAACTGCGCGAGCGCTACACCTTGGCCGCGCTCACCAACGGCAACGCCGACTACCGGCGCCTGGGACTGGACCGCTACTTCGCCTTCGGCTACAGCGCCGCGGACGCGGGTGCCCGCAAGCCGCATCCGGCCATGTTCCGCCAAGCGCTTGCCCACGCCAGCGTTTCCGCCGCGGAGGCGGTGCATGTAGGCGACCACCTGGTGGACGACGTGCAGGGCGCGCGCGATGCGGGGATGGGGACGGTGTGGGTGGATCTGGACGGATCGCGCGAGCCAGCGGAGGCGGGGGCCGTCGTGACCGCACTGGCCGTGCTCCCCGCCGCCCTTCGTGCAATGGACGCCGGAGGCGGCCGTTAGCGTCACGGACCCACGCCAAGCCGACCGACGCTGACCTATTGCAGGGCTGGACCATCCGCTACGTCCCGCCCATGGCAGCCTCGGTCACAGGCACCGACCGCAGCAGCGTTGAGTCCGACAGCCGCTCTCGCCGCACGGTGGCCGCCTGGTCATTGGCCCTCGGTCTTCGGCGCGGCATCCTCAGCCAGCAGACGAGCTACCGCGCTCGCGGTCTCGGCATCGAGACGCTGCTCGACCAACCTGCGCAGACGCGCACGCTCTTCCTCTCGACCAGTGCGCCGGCCCTCTTCTCGACCAGTGCGCCGGCCTTCTTCACGCCCGGTGCGCCGGCCCTCGCTGATCAGCTGTTCTTCCCACTCCCGAAGCGTCTCCTCAAGCATCGTCGGTGTCTCCATCATGTTCGCCAAGGGCGGCATGCCGTCGCCGAAGCGGGGTCGCAGCACACCACCGCACCATACTGCGAACGAGTGCGAAAGCGCCGTCTCGCCGATCCCCGCCAGAGTCCAAGCGGCCCTTTCCAGCGCCGCCGGCAGCCCGACGGCGTCCGCCGCGTCCAGTGCCAGCAACGCCCGCGCCATGTTGCCGTCGCGCACATGGTCGCCGCGGTAGGCGCGGGCGTCAACCAAACGCAGTGCGAAGCGCGGCTGCAAAGCCTCGAGCGTCGACGGCGCCCAGGCCGTGTGCGCCTCCACTCGCAGCGGCGCGTTCCAAGGCGCACGCCCGTTGTACACCAGCAGCGGCAGGTGCGCCGGAACCAAGCCGCCGGCCATCAGCCCTGCGCCGTCGGCGCGAAGCAGATCGCGGCGCAGCAGCGCGGCGTACTCCAGCATGCGTTCGGCCATGTAGGGGTCCGTGCGCGACTGGAACTCCAAGTGAACGAGCACGGCCGCCCGGGTGCCAAGGCCGGCGGCAGGGCGGAAGGGCACCCGCCACGGCATGTCCTGCCGGCGTGTGCGGCCGTCGTCCGCCACATGCTCGGCGGGCAGCCGCTCGAGGCGGCGAAGATCGAGGACGTCCACCCACGGCTCGCCGAGCAGCCACAGCAGGTCCACGACCATGCGAGGGTGGGAGAACAAGCGCTTGTGCGCGGAGTCGCCCTGCGAGGCGGGGGCGCGGGTTGGCTGGGCGAGGGATGCCATGGTCGGCAGTCTGCGGCGACAGCGGATGCCGCGGGAATGGCGAACGGCTGGGAGTCGTGCATGAAATCGTCCATGCGCACCGTGCGAGATGCGCCGAGCCCGTTCGGCCCCGGTGTCTGCTACGTCTGGCGTCGAGCACCTTCGACAGTCTGGCGAACGGCGGTTCGAGGGTCGCCGCCATGCCGGCCGCCTCGCAGCCATCGGCACCCAAGGTTCCGATCGCACCAAGTGACGCCTACGCCCACGATGACGACCTACTCTGAACGGGCGAAGCTGCTGGCCCGCTAGGGCACCGGCTGCCATCGGCAAGCGTCGGCCAGTTCCCGAGCGTGCTGTACCTGATCGTCCCGCTCTTCTTGGGCCGAATCTGGTAGCTCGATGTCCGCATGGAATGGATTGTCTTTCTGTGGTGTTGCCAACACCCGACGCCCTGACGATGCCGCGAGTACGGCGGCCACGACCGCCCATCCGTAGAACCTCCCGTTTCGTCGCTCCGCCACGTTCCGTGCGTGGTCGAGTGCCTCCACACGAGGCGCAATGCTCAACCGATCGACCGATATCCTAGGGGTGCCGGGGCGTTCGAGAAAGACGGTGTGAGGAACCGATCTGTGGGACCTGCGAGCGACACGGCTTGAGAAAACGCCGCGACCTAGATCTTCAGAGGGTTCAACGCCATCGAGAGCGTTATTCTTCACGATGTGCCAGCTCGTTCAAGGCATCGCGCAGAAAACCATCGGGCAGATGGTTCGCCGTCGAGTACCTTGCCCGCCGATGTTCGCCATCCATGTTGACCATGCACAGCGCACCGCCGTGTGGATCGCAAAGGACCATTACCGAGCAACGAGGGGCGCCCGGCGCAACGATGGCGACCTCTCCATCGGGCGTTGGGTAGACTTCGAGACGGATTGGGAGCAGCGTGTGCATCCGGCGCAGGATGCGTCCGGCATTGGCCAGAACAAGATCGGTTGGCTGGGGATAGCCTTCTTCCGTGGCTTCGTCCGGCGTTGCGCGAAGATCCTCCAGTGCCTCTTCCAGTTCTTGCGAAAGCACTGGTGCAACAGCGTTCCAAGCACCGTCGGTGCTTGTGTCGAAATTAAAAAGCACTCGCACGGCATGGCTGCCATCCGCAATAGCCTCGATGTTTGCCAAGCGGCTGTCGTCGCCGCGGGGCGCGAGCAACGCGGTGGAACTGCCTGCCGGCATGATCTGCAGTGCCAAGTGGTCCAGCGGAATCGGCAAGTATCTCGGCGCAGGGGAACGGTTCCCTGTGGTCGTGTCCTCAGTGAACATCGCCGTCGCCCAGCACAAGTGCTTGGTTTACGACAGAATAGAACTGGTCCAGATCGTCCTTCCAGCAGTCGAGCATGGACAACATGGAGTTCACTCTCATCTGTTGGTTCGCCTCCGCTATATCTCTGTGAATGTTCGCTTCGCAGATCAAGCTATCCCCCTCCGCCTCCTGGAGCGTCAGCGTAAGCCGCTTGTCGGCCATCTGGTACGCGGTCTTGAGCTCGAATCGCGGTGTGACCCCGGCGAATGTCATCCAGTTGCCCTTTGCGTACAGTACTTCCGACAGCCTAGCGAACGGCGGGTTCAAGATCACCGCCCTTGGATTCAAACCGAGCGCCGTGTAGGGAACGTGTGGAACGATCCTCAAGTAGCCCTTGGCAATGGCTGGGCAGTCGATGTCCTCGGGTGCCAGTCCGCTCGCAGCCTGCGCGAAGGTGATTCTTTGCGGGTCTGCCCGCACAACAAGATCTTGGCCAAAGGACACCTCGGAAACCACTGGCGTTGTGAACGGCGGGCGGTCGTCGCGCAACGCCCGGCTCGATCTCACGATACCGTTGTGCCGCAGGAAGTCAGGATTTAGGATCGTGGGGTTGTTCGACTGCGCCACAACGACCACAGAGAACCCAACCAGATCGATCTGCATGTCACCCTCGGAAGCAGTATGCACGCTGCCGGCGTGGCGCCAGCCCTCATCGAGCCGATGTGATGATACCACTTCGGCCACACCGCGCCTCCAACGCCGAGCGTCACGACGGAGGCCGTTGGCCCGTGTACGCCATCGCCTGTGCCATCCACTATCATCGCGCCCATGGCCCCCACGACGACAGGCACCGAATCCGCAGCGGCGGCGGCTGGTCCGGCAGCCGCTCCCGCCCCCGCCCCTGCGCCGCTCTCCCGCGACGAAGAGGCCCGCTACCGGGAACAGGGCTATCTGGTGCTCCCCGCCGCGTTCTCGGCGGCGGAGGTGGCCGCCATGCGGGCGGATGCGGACTTCATCCTCGAACTCGTCGTCAACTCCTCCCTGGCCAACGGCCGGCACAGCGGGCGGCTGGACATTCGCCGGCAGCGGGACGGCACGGTGGTGGCGCGGAAGATCCAGCCGGTGGCGGACCTCGGCCTGAACCTAGCCCGGTTCGCAGCCGACGAGCGCCTGCTTGGGCCGATGGCGGCGCTCATGGGCGACAAGCCGGTGCTGATGGAGGACAAGCTGAACTACAAGCAGCCGCTGCCGGGCCTCGGTGCCGCCGAGATGGCGACCTTCCGCACGCCCAGGGACGACGATCGCTTTCCCGTCCACAACGACTGGGCGTACTTCAAGCACAACCGCTACCCGCCAGCCGTGATCTCTTCGGCCATCGCCATCGACGGCTGCGGTGAACACAACGGCACCATCCGCGTCTTCCCCGGCACGCACCAGCGCCACGTCGAACACCTGCGGGTTCGCAACGGCCTCGAAGTGCCGCCCGGCACCGTGGACGTCGCTGCCGCGGTGCCCATCGTCGCGCCGGCCGGCTCGGTGATGTTCTTCCACAGCCGTCTGGTACACACATCCGCGCCGAACCGCTCCGGCGCACCGCGCCGCATGATGATCTTCAGCCACGTGCCCGAAGCCGCCGGCATCGGCTTCGACATTCGCAACGGCCCGATCCGACTGCGCGAGTCGCCCTGGGAGTGGCGCTACCAGCGGCTGCGGGACGCCGGCGAACATGTCGATGCGTTCCGCGCCAACGGCCAGGGCCGGCCGATGGCACCCATGCCGAAGGCGGCCCGCCCGTGAAGATCGCCATCGTCGGCGCTGGCAGCATCGGCTTCACCCGCCGGCTGGTACGGGACATCCTCTCCGTGCCCGAACTGGCGGACACCCGCTTCGCCTTCCAGGACATCAGCCAGGACAATCTGGACAAGGTGGCGGCGCTGTGCCAGCGCGACATCGACGCCAACGGCGTGGCGGCCGCCATCGACGCTGGCCTCGACCGTCGGGCTGCTCTCGACGGCGCCGACTACGCGATCAACACCGCTCGGGTGGGGGGCCTCGCGGGCTTCCGCACGGACGTGGAGATTCCGCTCAAGTACGGGGTGGACCAGTGCGTCGGCGACACCATCTGCGCCGGCGGCCTGATGTACGGCCAGCGCACGGTGCCGATGGTGCTGGAGCTCTGCGCGCAGATCGAACGCTACGCGGCGCGCGAGTGCTTGCTCCTCAACTACGCCAATCCGATGGCGATGAACACCTGGGCGGCCCTCGATCACTCCCGGGTGCCGACCATTGGCCTCTGCCACGGCGTACAGGGCGGCCACCGCCTCTTGGCACACCTGTTCGAGCGGCACGTGAACGGCGGCTGCGCTGCGGATGCCCCCGACTATCGGCGGGTGACGAAGGCGGATGTGGACATCGTGGCCGCCGGCATCAACCACCAAACCTGGTATCTGCGGGTGCTGTTCGACGGCAAGGACTGGGCGCAGGATCTCCTGCCCTTGTTCGAAGCGGACCCCGCGATGCGCGAGCGGGAGAAGGTGCGCATGGACGTGATGCGCCGCTTCGGCTACTTCAGCACGGAATCCAACGGCCACCTTTCCGAGTACCTGCCCTGGTACCGCAAGCGCCCGCAGGAAATCGCGGACTGGATTTCGACGGCGGCGTGGATCCTCGGCGAAACCGGCGGCTATCTGCGCGTTTGCACGGAAGGCCGCAACTGGTTCGAAACGGACTTCCCCAAGTGGCTCGCCGAACCGCCGTGGCAGTACGGCGAGAACGAACGCAGCGACGAACACGGTTCCTACATCATCGAATCGATGGCCACCGGGCGCATCTATCGCGGCCACTTCAACGTGCGCAACGACGGCGTGATTCCGAATCTGCCACCGGATGCCATCGTGGAAGTGCCGGGCTACGTGGATCGAAACGGACTTTCCATTCCCGGGGTTGGAAACCTGCCCCTGGGCTGCGCCGCCATCTGCAACAACTCCATTCAAGTGCAGCGCATGGCCACGAGGGCGGCCGTCACGGGCGACGTGGCGCTGCTCAAGCAGGCGGTGCTGCTGGACCCGCTGGTGGGCGCGGTGTGCAATCCGCCGGAAGCGTGGCAGATGGTGGACGAGATGCTCGTGGCCCAGGCGGAGTGGCTGCCGCAGTACGCGGACGCCGTCGCGCCGGCCAAGGCGCGGCTCGATGCGGGCCCCTCCCTGGCCCGGGCCGACGCCACCGGCGCCGTGCGCCTCAGGACGCGCACCGTGGCCGAACTCGAAGCCGCCGCCGGAGGCTAGCCCTGCGCTTCGTCGTCTACGGCGCCGGCGGCATCGGCGGCACTATCGGTGCCCGGCTGCACATGGCCGGCTTCGAGGCGATGCTGATCGCCCGCGGTCGCCACTACGAGGCGATTGCCGCCGCCGGCCTGCGCTTCTTCACGCCAACGCAGAACGTGACGCTGCGAATGCCTTGCGCGTCCCATCCTCGGGACGCCAGCATCGGCCCCGACGACGCGGTGATCCTGTGCATGAAGGGCCAGCACACGGAGGCGGCGCTGCGCAATCTCTACGCCGCTACCGGCGGTCGCGCCCGGGTGATCTGCTGCCAGAACGGCGTGGAGAACGAACGCTTGGCATTGCGCCGGTTCGCGCACGTGTACGGCATGGTGGTTTGGCTGCCGGCGGAGCACTTGGAACCCGGCGTGGTGGTGAACTTCGCGGAAGGCACCGCCGGCGGCCTCGACGCCGGCTGCTACCCCGCCGGCACGGATGCCTACATCGCCGAAGTGACGGCGGCGCTCGCGAAGGCCGGGTTCAGCGCCGCGCCGCATCCTGCCATCATGGGCCACAAGTACGAGAAGCTCCTCGCCAACCTGAACAACGCCGTGCAGGCGGCCACCGGCACCCGCTTCGACGGCCCTGCCACCAGCGCCGCCGAGTCCCTGCGCGACATCTCCCGGCTGCTGCGCGACGAGGCCCTCGCCTGCTACGAGGCGGCAGGCATCCACTGCGCCAGCCGCGAGGAAGTGCGCGCCGGCCGGGCCGCCATCCGCGGCGGCGAAGTGCCGGGCCACGAACGCCACGGCGGCTCCTCCCTGCAGAGCGTCCTGCGCGGCGCCGAGGACATCGAGACGGACTTCCTGAACGGCGAAATCGTCCTGCTCGGCCGCCTGCACGGCGTGCCGACCCCGGCCAACGCGGTGGTGCAGGCGGTGGGCAACGCCCTGGTCGGGGCGCAGGCGAGGGGACGCACGGCGGTGGGGAGCTTGACGGTGGCGGAGCTCAAGCGCCGCATCGACGAGGCGCGGGGCCGCGAGAGCGCCGCGCAGAGTTGATCACGCCGCCTTCAGGCGCTTCGCCAGCTTCCGAACGTCGGCCACCGGCAACGCCGAGATGCGCTGGCCGAGGGGGTACGCTTCCTCGCCGGGGTACACCACCCACAGGTGTTCGAGGGCGAGTTCCGCGACTGCCACGTGCATCGAGCGCGTGGCGCCCGGGGCATCCGCCAGCTTGAACTCGAAGCCGTGCCGCTTGCCGTCCACGGCGAACAGGAGGTCCAGCTCCGCACCTCCGTGGGTGGCCCAGAAGTAGGCGTTGCGGATGCCGAGCACCGAACACAGCTGCTCGATGGCGAAGCCTTCGAAGGAGGCGCCGGCCTTGGGGTGCCCGAGCACCGCGTGCAGGCCGCCGAGTTCGAGCAGGGCGTGCAGGACGCCGGCGTCCCGAACGTAGACCTTGGGAGACTTCACCTGCCGCTTCTTGATGTTCTCGTGCCACGGCGGCAGCACCCGCACCATGTAGGCGCCGCTCAGGATGTCCAGGTAGCGGCGGGCGGTGGCGCGGCCCGCGCCAATGGCCGCGGCGAACTCGGAGGCGTTCCACACGCGGCCGTGGTAGTGGGCGACCATGGTCCAGAAGCGGCGCAGCGCCTCCGCGGGGATGGCGAAACCGAGTTGCGGCACGTCCCGCTCCAGGAAGGTCCCGATGAAGTTCTCGCGCCAGAGCGCGGAGGCGGCATCGTCCACGGCCAGGTAGCTGCGCGGGAAGCCACCCCGCTGCCACAGCCGCCGCCAAGCGGGCTCGTCATCGGCGGCGTCTGGACTGGCGGGAGCTTCCTGCAAGTCGAAGCCCGATAGATCCACCAACCCAACACGCCCGGCGAGACTCTCGGAAGCGCCCTTGACGAGGTTCGGCGAGGCGCTGCCGAGGAGCAGGAAGCGGGCTTGCGAATCCGGCCGGTCCAGCAACACGCGCAGCGCCTCGAACAGCGCCGGCCGCCGCTGGATCTCGTCGATCACCACCAGCCCGCGCAACGGGGCAAGCGCCTGCTCTGGCGCGGCCAGGCGACGCTGATCCACCGCCCGTTCGAGGTCGAAGAATGTCGTCTCCGGCTCGTCGTCGGCGATCATCCGCGCCAGCGTGGACTTGCCGCACTGCCGCGGGCCGAGCAGCGCCACCGCCGGATGTACACGGTACGCATCGGCGACACGACGACGGACGAGGGGACGCTGGACTAGCATCCAATGACCCTAATCCTTGAAAAGTGACATGTCAAGGTGTCATATTTCCAGAAAATATGAACGCGCAGCGGACGCCGAAAGCAACTCGCCATTGAATCCGCTCCCGTCCGCGCGCTAGCGTGTTGCCGCCGTGTCCGCAGCTAGGGGCTGGGCGCTTATGAGGCGTGGTTCTCTCGGCCCCGTGTTGGTGCTCGCCATCGCCACGCTCGGCCTCGTCTCCTGCGACGTCGAGACGGCGCTGCGGCGCGCGCTCATCAAGCTCTACGAACGCGAACCGCATCCGCCGCCGCCGGACGCAGTGGCTGTGACAGCCTTGGCCGAGACGGACCCGGTGTTCGACGACACGGACGCCGCCGACGATCCGGCGATCTGGGTAGACCCGGCCGAACCGACGCGCAGCTGGGTCGTCGGCACCAACAAGCGCCGGGGCGTCGAAGTCTACGACTTGGCTGGCAAGCGGCGCTGGCACTTGGACGCCGGCGACATCAACAACGTAGATCTGCGCAGTGGCGTGGCCGTCTCCGGCACGGAGAAGATCGTCGTTGCGGCAACCAACCGCACCGCGATCGCCATCGAGGTGTGGGCGCTGGAGCCGAGCACGGGGCAGCTGGCGAGCCTCCTGGATGAGCCGATTCCCGCGCAGATGGACGATCCCTACGGCCTCTGCCTGTACCGTCGCGAGGCCGACGGCGCCCTGTTCGTGTTCGCCACCGACAAGAACGGCGACGCGGCGCAGTGGCGGCTCGCGGACGCCGGCGACGGCCGCTTGCGGGGCGAGCTGGTGCGCCGCATACCCCTCGACAGCCAAGCGGAGGGCTGCGTGGCGGACGACGCCAACGGCATCTTGTTCATCGGCGAGGAGGCAGCGGGAATCTGGCGGCTCGACGCGGCGCCGGATGCGAGCTGGGTCGATCGGACCCTGATCGCCTCGACGCGCCCGGCGGCCGAGGCGGCGGGGCCGAAGCCGACGAGCCCGCACCGTCTGACGAAGGACGTGGAGGGGCTCGCCATCTACGCCCCGCCGGGGGCCGGGCCGAACGCCGGCTATCTGATCGCTTCCAGCCAGGGCAACTGGACGTACGTGGTGTTCGACCGCGCACCGCCGCACGCCTATCGCGGCACGTTTCGCATCGTCGACGGCATCGGCCGGGACGGCAACCCCATCGACGGTGCCGGCGAAACGGACGGCCTGGCGATTGCGGCGCAGCCTGTGGCCCCGGCGTATCCCCAAGGACTATTGGTGGTGCAGGACGGCTACAACGTCGACGCCGCCGGCGAGCACGCCCATCAGAACTTCAAGTACGTCTCCTGGGCCGATGTGGCGCGCGCCTTGGACCTGGGGTCTTGAGGCCGAAGCCGGTCAACGCAGCGCCTCAAAGGGCACAGCCTCGGGATGCGCCGGCAGCGTCGCTTGGAAGTAGCTGCGGTGGTCGTCGAAGGCGAAGGTCGGTGGCGGCGAGCCGTTGTCCGCCATGGCGCGGTAGATCTTGGGCAGACCGGAGAGCCGGCCTTCCGCCAAGCCCACCTCCTTGAAGAACTCGCCGAGCCGGCGGTTGCGGGCCGGAGCGGCCCGAAACTCGGCGCCGTCGCGCAGGTGCGCCGCCTCCACGCCGGGCACCGGGCCCGGGTAGCTGATGATTTCGACGCGGCCAGGGTACAGGTACACCTTGGTGGGTTCCGGCTGGTCCAAGTCGTAGCTGCGGTGGTAGACCGCGTTCACCAGGGTTTCGCGCAGCGCCAGCATGGGATAGCTGGTCCATCGGTCCGCTTCGGGCCGGTCCTGGCGCTTGCGGATAACGGAGGACACGGCAAGGCCCTGCAGAAGCCCTAGGCATGCGCGGAGCTGATCGATCAACCCGCCAGCGAAGGTGCGTTCGAGTTGCACGTCGCCGGCCCGGTCCGCCGTGAACTGCACCAGTTCGATGCGCGCCCCTCGGGACCAAGCGCCGGGATCGAGGGCGAACAGCAGCAGCGCCACGTTGCGCGGCACTTCGTGGTTGTTCACCCGGGCCGTGAGGCGCATCCGGCGGTATATCTCGCGTTCGTCCGCCTCGGCCAGCAAGCCGCTCCTCACGTCGCGGAGGAACTCCCGCACGCCGGCGCTGCGGAGGTCCTCCACGGTCGCCGTGCGGGCGGCGCGGTCGTCCCAAGGGACACGCGCCGTCTGTTCGACGAGGCGGCGCAGAAGGTCGCCGCGACGCTCGGCATCCACCGTCTCGGCGCCAAGCCGAACCCAGTAGCGGCTGGGGCCGCCCGGCGTCGCGGGGGCCCGATGCGGACGCATGTCGCTGGCCGGCGCCCAAACCACGAGCACCAGCTTGCCGTCCACCGTCTCTGGCGCGAACACCGGCTGGTACGGTGGATCCAGCCGGTTGCAGTTGCCGCGCAGCCACTTCTGGGCGATGTCGAGGGCCGCCGCCGAGAGCCCGCGAGGCGGCAGCACGGCGCGGCCGTCCCGCTCGCCGACGCCGATCGCCACGTAGCCGCCGTTCAGGTTGTGGAAGTCGTTGGCGAACGCGGCGATGGTGCGCAGCACCTGCGGGCCGGTAGTGGCGCCCCAGGACGCCTTGAACTCCACCCGCTCGGACTCCACGCCTCGGCAGTGCAGCAGGTCGCTCGGATTGATCGGCAGGATGGCGCTCACGGGCCGCCATTATGGGCCTGTTGCGCCGCCCCGGTGGTAGAGTCGGCTTGGCGGCAAGCTGGCGCTCGACGTCCTGGTGCCGGGAGACAGACAGCCACCGACAATGGGGTCGAAGGGAGCGAGACGACTTGGCACAGGCGCGAAGGCAGGTGCTGCTGCACGCCGGGCCCCGGGAGGCGATCAAGCCGGCGATCGACATGCTCGGGCGCTGGTTCGACCTCGCTGGCGTGGTCATCGGCGGGGCACGGCCCTGGAGGCGCGCTGGCACCATCGACGTTCAACGGACTTGGGCCTGTTCGCGCCAGTACCGTATCTGTCGAACCTCGCAACAGCGCCGAGGGATCGGATCGAAAGGGAACTCAAGGAGCATGCCGAGGGCGCCGCTGTTGGCAGGACGCAACTACAGTGCCTGGTTGCTGGCGTGCCGGTCTCGCTGTCGGGAACCCGCGGGTTCTGGACGGACGACAACGATCCCTGCGCGGAAGCGTCGACCGGAGTGCCTTTGGCGGCCAGTACGGACATCCTGCTGCGGAAGATGCAGGGCAGGACGCTCGCCCAGGGCCGTGCCGTGGCGCGGGACGCCTACGACTTCGTAGTCGCCCAGGCATTCGATCCGGTGTCGTTCCGCGATGCCTTCGCGCACTTGGACGAAGAACAGGCAAACGCAATCGCCGAGACCTTCGAGGCGCTGGCCGATACGCCGCCGAGGACGGAGGGACGCAGCGTGGAAGCGCCCGCGTATCCGGCCATTCTGGAACGGGGCCTGTGGAAGCTCGCAGCACAGGTCTTCCGGAACCCGCATGGGAACTTGAACATTGCCACGGGGTGATCGCGGCGCAATGGAAGACGATAGGCTGCGTTTTGCGCCGAACAACCAGCGCGTACATCCGCTGGAAACCTTCGATACGCCGGCGTGCTCGCGGGTGACGAAGGCCAGCGAGGCAGACCTGCGCTGCGCCAGGTGGCTGCTCGCCAAGCGGCTGGCCGGCCATAGCTGCAAGGTGCAGTGGAACAGAGCCCAGGAAGTGATCCGAGATGCCGCGGACGCCGAGGAAGACGAGCGCTTGGCGCTGCGGGACTTCTTCGCGGAACTCGATGGTGCGGAGATCGCGCAAGTGATGCGGGCCGCGGGGGCGACTCCGGGGCGGATGGCCGCGCTCTTCCACGAGCTCGACCTTCGCCAGTGGCAGGCGGTGCTCTGGGTCAATCAGTTCTCCAGCCGACGCCCAACGCCGGAAATGAACTACTGGGACAAGTTCGCGCTGGGCTCGCTGCGCTTCGTGGACGGCGAACTGCGGCGGCCGGAGCAGTTGGGACCACGCGGACCAAGCGCGTAGCGCCCCGGTTTGGAACCGGTGAACGCCGACGAGAGACGATTGGGGAGGGGGAGGGGAGGTTCGTCATCTCGCCGGCGCCGCACCGGGAGACAACGGTGCAACGACTATGCGCGCCTGCGGCAGCGCATTGGCGCTCGGAGCCAGTGCCCCGAATCCGCGACGGTGGCGGGATGCGGCGGTCTCACGGCATCACTGCCTGGACAGCCTTGCCGCCAGCCTGCGGCGCGCCGGCCTCGGGGGAGAGGCGATGTCGTGCGGTTTCGAACATGCGTTGTGCTGTCTCACACACAAGGGCGGCGCACTATACGCCTGCCGGTGCGAAGCGCAAGCGCTTTTTCGCGTTTTTCGACGCCCCTTGCCAGGCTGCGCCCTGACCGTTGGGCGGGCCCCCGAAGGGCGCTAGCCGAGCAGCGCTTCCAGCCGCTGGCCCGCTTCCTCGGCGCTGCCTCCCGGCATCGGCACCAGCTGCAGCTCCGCGCCCGCGGCGGCCCGGGCCGCCAGCTGCTCCGCCACCGCCGGCAGCGGGCCGATCACCTGGATCTCCCGCACCATCGCTTCGGAAATGGCTGCCATGGCGCCAGCGGCGTCCCGCCCGTCGGCCCAGGCGGCCCGGGAGGCGGACACCTCCGCCTCGAAGCCGTTGCGGGCGAGCATGGCCCAGTAGAAGTCGCCCATCCGGTTCACGTAGTGGAAGAGCGGCTGCCGGGCCGCCTGCCACTGCCGCTCGTCGTTGTCGCCGTCGAGCACGTAGACGTTGGTGAACGGCGCGATGGTCACCGCGCCGGGGTCCCGCCCCGCGGCGACGGAGGCGACGCTCAGGTCCTCGCGCAGCGAGGCGAAACGGCGCTGCGGCCAGTGGATGGGAAAGATGCCGTCGGCTATCTCGCCGGTCTGGCGGATGGATTTCGGGGTGATGGCGGCGATGTAGATGGGCACATGGTTCCGGGGCCGCTCGTAGTCCAGCCGGAAGCCGCGCTTCAGGGTGAACAGTTCGCCCTCGTAGTCCAGGCGTTCGCCCTTCAGCAGCGCGTTGATGACGTCGACGTACTCGCGGATGCGGCGCAGAGGCTTGACGAAGGGCACGCCGTGGAAGTGCTCGATCACGCGGTGGCCGGAGGAACCCAGGCCGCACACCATGCGGCCGCCGGAGATCGTCTCCAAGGCCGCGAACTCTTGGGCGATGGCGCCCGGCGAGCGGGAGTAGACGTTGAGAATGGAGGTGCCGATCTGGATGCGCTCGGTGTTCGCCGCCAGGAGCGTCATCCACGGCACGGTGGAAGGCCCCCAGGCTTCGCCTGTGGCCACCAGTTCGTAGCCGAGGGATTCGGCGATGCGGACCTTCTCCAACGCCTCGCGCCAGTCGCGGCCGGCCCCGGCCAGAACGCCCAATCTCATGCCCTTGTCTCCTTTTCTTGGATCAACCGCCTCTTGGATCACCGCCTCCGGCGCCGCGTCGGCCTACGGCGGCGCTACCGTGATGGAACCTCCACTGGTGCGCAGCCTAAGGCTTGGTCCGCCGCCGTTGACGCGGACCGTGGCCGAGTTCGGGGCGCTCTCGCCTTCGGGCCGCAGCGCCTCGTCGATGCGTACGCGACCGCCGCTGGCGGCGGCGGACACCTCGACGCCGACGGACTCCGCCAAGCGCACGTTGACGTTGCCGCCGGTGGTGGCGAGGCGGCTTGCCGCGGCCGGCTGGGCCGCGAACGTCGCTCGGATGCTGCCGCCGGTGGTGCGGGCGTCGACGGTATCGCCGGCGCTGTCGATGCGGATGCTGCCGCCGGAGGTCTTCAACCGTGCCCCGCCCTGGGCCTTGGCGACGGCGATCCGGCCGCCGCTGGTTTTCGCCTGCACCTCTCCTCGCACGTCGCCGATGGCGATCGCGCCGCCGCTGGTGACGAAGTCAACGCTGGCGGAAGTGCCGGCATGGCGAATGGCACCGCCCGAGGTGCGGCCCACTACCGCGCCCGCCAGGTCGTTGAAGCGCAGACTGCCGCCGGAAGTCCTGGCGGTCACCGGGCCCGCCAGCTCCGCAACCGTCACGCTGGCGCCGGTGCTGGCGACGTCCGCCCGCCAGCCCCGGGGCACCTGCACGTCGATCTTCACTGCCCGGCGGGGTAGAAGGCGAAGCAACCCGCTCCGCCGCGCAACCCGCAGCCGCACCCCGGCTTCGTCCTGCTCGAAGGCAATGTCGAAGTCCGCCTCGATGGACGCGGCGTCGTCGCCGCCACGGCTGATGGCGATGCGCACCTCGTCGCTGCCGCCGCGCACCGCCACCGTCGCCTGCTCGGCGTCGATCGCAAGCAAGCCCTCCGGCGCGACCTCGAAGCCGCGCTCGATGGCCGCCGCCTCGGCGTTCATCGCCAAAGCCCCCAGGGCTCCGACGGCCCCCACGGCAAGCGCGGCGCAGCAGATTCGGCTAGGCATGGCAACCTCGGCCCGCGTGTTTGCGGCGATCTTACGCCAGTGCAGCGAGCGGGCCGCAAGTGCCGCCTAAGCCGCAGATGGTCCAGTGCTGCTCGGTCGGCGACGCCTGCCCGCCTTAGTAGCACCAGCCCGGAGTCCGGCGACGTCTACGATGGAGTTCTCGGTAGACAACGTTTTTCATTGATCCGATCCCTTGCATCCCTTCCCGCACAGACGCTCGTAGCGCCCTTCGACATCCCAGAAGGCCATCCACTCGTGCAGGTATTTCCAGTCGAGCCGGGGCTTGGCGCGCAGAATCGATCTCACGTCCCAGTCGTCCTTGTCGCGGTTCGCGATCAGTTTGTGGATGAGCACGTCTTCGACAGCCATGACCTTGACGGCGACGCCGTCGGGCAGCCTCATGTCGATGGCACGGGCGAGGGCGATCTCCTGGTATTCCATGCCGGTCGCGATCAGATCCAACTTGCCGTAGGCCGGGTGCTCAGCCCGCAGCAGCCACCCTTCGCCGGCTTGCTGGCGAACCTCCCAGCCATCCCGGGCCATGTCGGCAGCCAGGTCCGCCATGCTCGTGCCGCCCAAGGACACCAGCACGTCGTAGTCTGTCGTCTGCCGCAACTCGTCCCTGTGAATGTTCGCGGCGTGTCCGCCGACAATGGCCCAGGAGAGCCCGCGGGCTGCGAGGAAACTACCCAGCCATGCCATCAGATCCGGCATTGGATTTCCTCATCAAGGCTTCGCGTTCTGCCAGATGTTCGGCCAAGTCGTCGCTGGCGTTGAGCACAGGCCACTGCGCCCGATGCCTTGCGAGTTCCTCGAGGACCTCGCCGAGCTGACGGGGCGGCCGCGAGCCGAACTTCGGCACGTTTGCTTCCAAGTCGGCCAGCCGCTTGAAGTACGCCCGCTCCTGCGCGTTGGCCTTGCGGTTGGGCGGCAGATGGTCGGCGGCGCGCACCATGCCGGCACCGTAGCAGCAGGCAGCCGAAAGGGTCAACGCGAACGGCCGGCAAGCAGGCCCTTCCTCGCCGCGTAGCGCAACGCGGCGGCGATCCGTACCACGCGGGGACCGTCGCGCCGGATGACGGCGCGGAACGGATGCGCGGGCGCGAGCTTGTGCTCCCGATCGCCATCGAGGGCCAGCACCCCGGTACCCGAGAACGAAACCGGCGCCCCGAAAGGAACGCGCCGCACGTCGGCTACGCGCACCTCGCGGAACCAGCCCGGCGAGAGCGGCGCCGCGACTCGCCTGGAGGCGCTGCCGTTCGGGACCACGTCGAGCAGCAGCCCGCACTCGTCCTCGGCCGCCACCATGTCCAGAAAGCCGCCGATGGGCGAGGTGCCGATGGCGTCCGGCTCGGCCCGCGTCAGCAGGATGCGTCGCAGCCGCTCCGCGTCGAAGGGGCGCATGTTGCCGGTGAAGTCGTCCGCGAGCAGCGCCGCGTCCACCACTGCCAAGTCCTGAGCGCCGTCCGCGTCGGTCAAGTGGATCAGCTTGCAGCGCGGGCGCAAGTCTTCCGGCAGCGCACCGCGGGCCGCCAAGCCGGCGGCCATGCCCGCCGCGGTCGGCTCGGCGAGGGTCGGGAAGACGTTGTTGGTGCCGGTGGAGAGCGGCACCAGGTCGACGTCGGTGGCGGCTCGGGCGACAGCGCGATTGGTGCCGTCGCCGCCCAGCGAAACGATGGTCGTGGCGCCATGCGCCAGGAAGGCGGCCACCGCGGCGCCCGTATCCGCGGCAGCGTTGGCCAGCGGCGTGCGCAGCACATGCACCCGGGCCTTGAGCGGCATCCACTCGAGGGCCACGGTAGCCAAACGGAACGGCTCCGCCGCCACGAAGATGTCCGTCACGCCCACGGCGTCCGCGCCGGCGGCAATGCGCGCCACGGCATCGCGCTTGGCCTCGAAGGTCATGGTGGATGCCCGCGCAGCCACCCGCCGCACGTCGCGCCCCGCCATGGGATTGACGACGATGGCGATGCTCGGCATGGGTGGCAGTCCGTGCGCTTGGCGAGATGCTTGGACCTAGGCGGCCGCCTCGCCCAAGCGACTATTCGTCGTCGAAGCTCTCGAAGTGTGGCGAATGTCGCCAGCTTGGCGCGGCGTTCGCTGCCTAGGCGGCGAATCGACGTTGCCAGGCATGGCCCGTCGCCGGCAGCACGCAGTTCTTCACGAGCCATTCCACCGCCGGCACGCAGACCGCGTCGCCAAAGGCGTACATGGCCTGCCGGGGAGACACCGATTCGTACTTGATGCCTTGGGCGCCTTGCAGAGCCGCGTACTCCGCGACGTCCATCCAGCGTACCGCCACGGCGCCCCGGCCGGCCCGCAGCACGGCCTGGCGACCGGAGCCGCCCTGGGTCGTGCGCAAGGTGCCGGCAATCTCGTCCCGGCGCACCTCCCACACGGCACGACCCCGCCGGGTGCGGCGGTAGGCCCCGTGGTGGCTGACCGCGCGCTGCCCTCGGTAGGCGTCCACCCTATTGGCCTGCAATTCCGAAAGGGAAGACAGGAACGCGCCGAGGCGCCGTTCATCCCACCACTCGAGATCGTCTTCGACGACGTCGCCAAGGCGAAGGCCGGGGCGCGGGCCGGGAGGCGGGGGCAACATGGGCGGGCCTTCGACATCGCGGAAGCCAAGCAGAAACACGCGCAGGCGGCTTTGGGGAACGAAGGCCGCCGCATCGACGCAGATGTGCGTCGTGCAGTAGCCGGATCGCCCGAGCTGCGCCACCAATTCCGCGTAGTCCCGGCCGGCGTTGACGGAAAGGAAGCCGGGCACGTTTTCCAGGATCACAACCGCCGGCGGTTCGTCCATCTCGTCCAGCAAGCGGCAGAACTCGTACACGGCGCCCGAACGGGTGCCCTGCAAGCCAGCCCGATAGCCGGCCAGCGACACATCCACGCATGGGAAGGAAGCGGTGGCAAGGTCGACATTGGGCACGTCGCGCCCACGGAGATCGTGGATGTCGCAGACCCGCAGCTCGCCATCTCCCCAATTCTCCCTGTAGAGCGATGCCTTGTGCTTGTCGATGTCGTTGGCGAACACCGTGTCGATGCCGCAGCGATCCAACGCCGCGCGCATGAGACCCATGCCGGCAAAGAACTCGGCGGCAACCAAGCCAACGCCCCTCGCGTTGCAGGGTTGGCCCACTAGCCGTCGTCCGCACGGCCGAGCAGGTGCTCTTCGAGGAACATGGCGGTAGCCGCCGCCAGATAGTCGCGATTGTCCTTCTTGCGGAAGCCGTGGCCTTCGTTGCGGGCAAGGACGTACCAGACGGGCACGTCCCGGCCGCGCAGGGCGGCAACGAGCTGTTCGGATTCGCTGGCCGGCACGCGGGGATCGTTCAGGCCCTGGGAGACGAGCAGCGGGGTGGCGATTTCGCCAGCCCGGTTGAGGGGCGAGATGGATTCCAGGAACGCCCGCATCTCGGGATCCCGTTCGTCGCCGTATTCCACGCGCCGCAGATCCTGGCGGTAGGGCTGGGTGTTGGTGAGGAACGTCACGAAGTTGCTGATGCCGACGCGCTCCACGCCGGCCCGCAGCCGGTCGCCGAAGCGGACCAGCGAAGCCAGCACCATGTAGCCGCCGTAGGAGCCGCCCATCACCGCCACGCGCTCGGCGTCCAGGTTCGGCTGCTCCCCGATCCAGTCCAGGAGGGCGCCGATGTCGCGCACCGAATCTTCGCGGCGGCGGCCGTTGTCCAGCTTCAGATAGCTCTTGCCGTAGCCCGCCGAGCCGCGCACGTTGGGGTAGATCACCGCGGCGCCGAGTTCGTTCAAGTAGAACTGGGTGCTGGGCGAGAAGCCCGGCCGCGCCTGGCCTTCGGGGCCGCCGTGGATGTTGACGATCACCGGATGCGGCCCGGCGCCCGGCGGCGCGTACACGAAGGCCGGAATGTCGCGCCCGTCGAAGGTGGGGTAGCGGACAAGCCGCGGCGTCGCCAGCTCGCCGAGCGCCATGCCGCCGGTCTCGCTGCGCGTCCAGCGCACGAGCTGGCCGTCGCGGAAGTCGATGCTGAACGCATCGGCCGCCGTGGCGGCGCTGCTCATCGTGAACCCCAGGCGGCTGCTATCCGGGTGGAAGCGGAGGCCGGAGACGATGCCGACTGGCAACTCGGGGAGCGGCAGGGGCGTCTGCTCCGGCAGCGCCAACGCCGCCAGGCGGCTGATGCCGTCCGCGTTCACCACGTAGGCCAGGCGGCGGGCGTCCCGGGAGATGGCGAAGGTCTCCACGTTCCAAGGGATGTCCGCGGTGAGCGCGCGCACCGCGCCGCTGGCGCGGTCCAGGCGGTGCAGGCGCATGAACTCGGCGTCCATGTCCGAGGTGAAGTAGATGCTGCCGCCGTCGCCGTAGGCGGCCTGCCCGAAGGCGGCGGTGACGTCCGGGAGCAGCCGCTCGCGCTGGCCGCTTGCGAGATCGATCTCGTAGAGCAGCGATTCGTTGATGGAGACGTAGCGCGAGATCAAGAGGCGCTGCTCGTCGTCCGCCCAGTCCTCGATGGTCCAGCCGACGCCCTCGCCGGCCTGCACCACGCGGGTTTCGCCAGCGGGGCTTTGGATGTGCAGATCCCAATCCACGCCGTTGCCGGCGGTGGTGGCGTAGCCGAGCCAGCGTCCGCTCGGCGACCAGGAAACGCCCAGGTAGCGGGACTTGCCGTCGCTCAGCCGCCGCACGTCGCCGCCTTCGAGGTTCCGCCAGAACAGCTGGTAGAACTCGGAACCGCCGCTGTCCTTGAGGTAGGCGAAGCCGCCCGTCGCCGGCTTCGGATGCACCGTGGCCCCGGCCACCGGCTCGGCGAAGAAGGTGAGCTGGCGGCGCATCCCCAGCGGCGCGTCCACCCGGTGCAGCTGCGCCGTGTTGCCGAACCGCGTGCCGACCAGCACGCCGTCGCCGATCCAGCCGTGGAGGCGCGCCGAGCGGCTGTTCTGGTACCGCGCCAGCCGTTCCCGGATCGCCGGCGTCACCGCTGGCACGCCCTGCACGACCAGGTGTTCGGAGATGCGCGTCTCCTGCGCCGATGCCGCGGCGCTGCCTGCGAGCACGGCCCAGGCACCCAAGTGGGCAAACGTTCTCATCGGCGCTCCAGCACTTGCGTCTCGAAGGCGTAGGGGTGGTTCGCGTCCGCCGCATGGCGGCAGCGCCGCAGCACGCGCCAGGCATCGAAGTCGCAGGGCGGAAAGTAGGTGTCCCCCGGCAGCTCCGCGTCGATGAACGTGGCGTACAGTCGATCCGCCCGGGGCAGGGCGAGCGCGAAGGGCTCGGTGCCGCCGGTGACGAACACTTCGTCCGCCGGATCCTTCGCCGCCACTGCCAAGGCGGCGTCCAGGTCCGCCGCCACCGTCACCCCCTCTGCGACGAAGGCGCCCCGGGAGAGCACCACGTTGAGGCGGCCGGGCATGGGCCGATTGACGGACTGGTAGGTCCTGCGGCCCATGATCACCGGCTTGCCGGCAGTGGTGCGGCGAAAGTAGGCGAGTTCGTCCGGCAGATCCCACGCCAGCCAGCCGTCCTTGCCGATCACGCGGTTGCTCGTCATCGCGAAGATGAGCGACAGGCGCTGCTTCAACGCTGCTCCCCGCCCGTTGCGGTGCGGGCATTGAACAGGAGATAGAGGCCCAACGCCACCATCGGCAGGGACAGCAGCTGCCCCGTCGTCAGCCACTCGAAGGCGACGAAGCCACGGTCGGCATCCGGCTGGCGAAAAAGCTCGGTAGCGAGCCGCAGGCACCCGTAGCCGAGCAGGAACATGCCGGAGACCCGGCCGACGGCGCGGGGCCTGGCGGCGTACAGCCACACCAGCGCGAACAGCGCAACGCCCTCGGCGCCGGCCTGGTAGAGGCTGGAGACATGGCGCGCCGCGGCCTCGTACTCGCCGAAGCAGGCGAGATTGAGATCCCGCACGCTGGCGCAGGGGAAATGCACCCCGAGGGGGGACTCCGTCACCCGGCCCGGCAGTTCCGCATTGATGAAGTTGCCGAGCCGCCCCAGGCCGAGGCCGATCGGGGCCAGCGGCGCCACCTGGTCCGTCGCCGCAAGCAGATCCCGCGGGCCGGGCAGCCGCGTGCCGCCGGAGCGCTTCCGCGTGTGCAGCCACACCGCGGCAACGACGCCCAGCAAGCCGCCGTGGAAGGACATGCCCCCCTCCCAGATTCGCAGCAGCCACAGGGGATCGCGCAGCAGCTGTTCGAAACCGTAGAACAGCGCGAAGCCGACCCGCCCGCCAACGACCACGCCCACCACGCCGTAGAACAGGATGTCGGCATACTCGGCCGGGGTCCAAGGCGACAGCCGACGCCGCGAACGCCAGGTGCCGAGGAGATAGAAGGCCGCGAAGCCGAGCAGGTACATCACCCCGTACCACCGCAGCGACAGCGGCCCGAGCGCGACGATAACGCCGTCGATGGCGGGATAGGTCATGGCGGCACTCTGGCGGGTCCGCCGCGTAGCTTACGCGACCCCGTTTGGCCGGGCGTGTCGCGGCTGCTCCCACCCCAGCGCCGGCCGCATCTTCCGCGCCGGACCGCCTCCGCATCCGGCGCGGTCACTGCGACCGCTCCCCTTCTCTGTCCGCGTCGCCGACGCGGCGGATGGTGCGCGTGCTAAGGTCCACGTCGACAAGGCTGCTTGTGCGGGTTGGCGCAGCGATGGCGACCACCAACGTCTCTATGGGAGCGATGGATGACAGACACCGCCAAGCGCGTGCGAGCGGCGTTCTTCCGTACGCGAGAAGGCGCGGAGCCGGTTCGGGAATGGCTACGGTCGATGCCAAAGGAAGATCGACGACAGATCGGCGTGGACATCAAGACGGTGGAGTATGGCTGGCCGACAGGCATGCCAACCTGTCGGTCCTTGGGCGAAGGACTGTGGGAAGTGCGCACGAAGCTGCGCGACAGAGAGATTCGCGTCATCTTCTTTTTCGAGGGAGCAAGCATGATCCTGACGCACGGCTTCGTGAAGAAGGAACGCCGGACGCCGCTGGCAGAGCTGCAGTTGGCGCGTGATCGCAAGCGACGGTGGGAAGGGACCTCGCATGACAAGTAGCATCGAAAACCCACACTTGGGTACGAGCCTTGACGACTTCCTCGCCGAGGACGGCCTGCTCGAGAGCGTCAATCGCGCTGCTTCGCGTGTGTCTGCTTGGCGGAAGGGTGAATTCGGCAGGTCACTCTGGCAGGTCGCCCAGTCCGGGTACGACGTCTTTGTATCCCAAGACGGGCCGTTGGTGCATGTCACTGACGAAAACACTGATGCGCTAGGCGTTAATGCAACGGCGTGGGATAGCGACGCTTCCATCGTGCTTGGGAGAATCTACCTAAATTTCGAGCCGCGGCAAGCCTCGGACCTCTATGTCGTCTACAGCGCCGCTTCGACGCCCGACCAACGGCCGCAAGAGCTATGCGTCCAGCGTCAAGTTGGCGCCGGCGGGGATACCGTGTATGTGAACGGATTCGGCTATCTTTTCAGCAGGTCGTATGAGGCTGGCCACGTTATTCGCCTAGGGGGAGTAGGCAGTGTATATCGATTTGGAGACGGCCATGCCATCCGCTACGACGGCACGGGACAACTGCAAGGCGGCGAGTGCTACGACCTCATCCGGCACCATCTTGGCCGTATCGCCCACATTGCTCAAGTGAGCCCAGATGCGCCATCGTTTGATCCTGGCCACGGAGATGTTAAGCGTGGAAAAGATGGACATAGCGGAATCGCCCTTCGTGCCGGCGACGGACCTGGGACAGTACATGGCGAAGACTGCCGAGATGACCGCCCTAAGCCTAACCAGCGACGAAAACTGCCTGATGCCCATTACTACCCTTGGCCGTCCGACAAGAAGGACAGGGAAGACAGGGAACTGGAGTACTTTTTCCGCTCTTGGATCGCATCGGATTCTTCCCTAAGCGACGGCGACCTAGTCTGCGTTGGTCGTGGCGAGAGACCAGATCGCATTGTCCGAAACCGGAAAACGGGAAGGGAGTATGGCGTAGAACTGACGTCCGTCTACCTTGACGACAAGTCGGTGATTGACCACCACCGGCTGCTGACGTCGCGGATGGAGCCGGAGCATTTGCTCCATCCGAAGGATGTCGATGACTATCTTCTCTGCATCGCCAAGAAGGTCCGAGAGAAAATCGGTAAAGCTAAGAGCTACGACAAACAGCGCGACCTCGTCCTAGCCGTCTACTTGAACGAGCGGGTACTATATCAGGACTTCAGGGATGAGCTCCGAGACTTCATGCGTCGGGATCCAGCATTTTGCGATATTACCCCTTTCGTGCGCATTGTATTTACCGGCATAGGCCACGGTGTCGCACACCCGTAGCGGTTGCAGCTTAGACGCCATTGCGCCTCGAGGCTCAATCCTGCTCGGCTAGCTCGATTGCTTCCCCGGCAGCGGGTGCGCTACCGACAGCTTGGGTTTGCCCGCCGCCATCAGGACGCCTCGCGCTCTGGCTGCCGCGGTTTTCACGCTGCAGGATGCGGCCCATCTTTGCCATCACCCCCCGTGCGCCCGTGCTGCGCAGCAGTTCCCGTTCGTTCACATAGAGGCCGCCGCGCGGGGTGACATGCACCTTCACGACATCGTGGTCGGGCTGGTTGCGTCTGCTCACATGCCTCCTTCAATTGGCGATTTGGGTAGCCACGGCAATCCCAAGGCCGACTTGGGGATCAATCTACCACACGCCGCAATCGGCCCGCTCGCGCTGTATGCGTTGGTCCCAGACTCAGCCGCACACACGTCGCCCCGGACGCAGCCGCCCGGTCACCCACAGGCCGCCCGCGAATACCTCGTGCGGCCACCCGGTTCCCCGCGTAACAGCTTCGCCGCATGCCCGTTGTGGAAGGCGATTGCTACACTGGCGCAGTTCGGCCCGGCTCCGGGTTCGCCCGTGGCGTCCGTGCGGAGAGCCGCTTCGTGTGCCTGATTCTCCTTGCCTATCGGCTGCATCCGCAGCGGCCTCTGGTGGTGGCCGCCAACCGCGACGAATTCCACGCTCGGCCGGCGCGGCCGGCGCATTGGCGGGCAGAGGGAGCTGCCGGGCGGCGCGTCTTCGGCGGCCGGGATCTGATGGCCAAGGGCACCTGGCTGGCGGTGGCGGAGAACGGCCGGCTGGCGGCGGTGACCAACTGGACGGCGGACCGGAACGCGCCGGCGGCGCCGCGGTCCCGGGGCGAGCTGCCGCATCGCTTCCTCGTGGGCGACATGGCCGGCGCCGACTTCGCCGCGGCGATCTGCGGCCGGCTCTACGCCGGCTTCAACTTCCTCGCCTACGACAGCGAGAATCTCGTCTACGCCTCGAACCGCACCGGCGAAGTGCGGGCGCTCGAACCCGGCGTCTACGGCCTCACCAATACGCGCCTCGGGCCCGGCATGCGCCCGGACGGCAGCCGTCACGCCGCCGTGGAGGGCCGCCTGCCAGCCTACGAGGAGTGGCCGAAGGCAGTGTTCGGCGCTGCGGCGCTGCGGAAGATCGCCGCCGAAGCAAGCACCGAGGACCTAGTAGCCCTGCTGGCCCGTTCGCTGCTGCCGTTGGAGACGCCGGGGGATCGGGAGCAGGCGCCGGAGCGCAGCTACTCGCCGTGCTTCATCCGCGGCGCGGAGTACGGCACCCGGGCCAGCACCGCCGTCGTCTACGGTCCGCAGTCGATAGACTTTCTGGAACAGCAGTACGGGCCTCTGGGGCGCCCCGGCAGACGCACCGCAACCGCCATCCCGCTTGCGCTCGCGGGCTCTGATAGACCCAACCCGGCCCGAGGGACCCAAGCAACCCAAGGAGAAACCCCATGAATCTTGATCTGAGCGGCAGAACGGCCCTCGTCACCGGCGCCAGCCTCGGCCTCGGCAAGGCTATGGCCACCGCCTTCCACGCCGCCGGCGCCAACGTCGCCCTGCTGGCGCGGCGCGAGGACGTGCTCGAGGCGGCCCAGGCCGAGATCGCCGGCAGCGCCGGTGGCAAGGTCGCCGCCTACCCATGCGACGTCACGGCGCCGGCGGACATCGAGCGGGCCGTCGCCAGCGCCAGCGCCGAGCTGGGCCCGGTGGACATCCTCGTCAACAACGCCGGGCAGTCCCAAACCGGCCGCTTCGAGGACTTGACGGACGAAGTGTGGCGCTACGACCTGGACCTCAAGCTGTTCGCCGCCATCCGCTTCGCCCGGCTGGTGTTTCCCGGCATGAAGGAGCGGCGCTGGGGCCGCATCCTCAACCTGCTCAACACCGCGGCCAAGGCGCCGCCGCCCGGCTCCGCCCCCACCTCCGTCTCCCGCGCCGCCGGCATGGCGCTCACCAAGGTGCTGGCCGGCGAAGGCGCGCCGCACAACGTGCTGGTGAACGCGCTCCTGATCGGCAGCATCAAGTCGGATCAGATCCGCCGCGCCTACGAGCGTTCGGACCGCAGCGCCAGTTTCGAGGACTTCGTCGCCGCGGCGGGCAAGACGCTGCCCATGGGGCGCATGGGCGAAGCCGAGGAGTGCGCCAACGTGGCGCTGTTCCTGGCTTCGGAGAGTGCTTCCTACGTCAGCGGCTGCGCCATCAACATGGACGGCGGGCTGTCGCGGGTGGTCTGACTCCCCGATCGCCACGCGGGGCGGCCGGGCGAGCGTCAGACGAAGACGCCGAGACCCTGGCGGACGACAGCGGCCTCGCCGTCGGTGAGGTCCACCACCGTGGTCGGCTGCACGCCGCCGGTTCCGCCGTCGACGATCACGTCCACCAGATGCTCGAGAGCGGGCCGGCGTTCCTCCACGTCCGTGATCGGCAGGTCTTCCGTCGGCAGCCGCAAGGTCGTGGACAGCATCGGTTCGCCGAGCGCCGTCAGCAGCGCTTGCGCGACGGGATGCGCCGGCACCCGCAGGCCGATGGTCCTGCGGCGTCGATCCACGAGCCGCCTCGGCACTTCCCGGGTAGCCGGCAGCACGAACGTGAACGGTCCGGGCAGGCAGCGCCGGACGGTGCGGAAGCTGGCGTTGTCGACCCGGGCGTAGGTGGCGAGTTCCGAAAGATCCCGGCACACCAGCGTCAGCAGGTGGTCTCTGTCCAGCCGGCGAATGGCCCGCACCCGGTCCACCGCCGCCTTGTCGCCGGGGCGGCAGCCCACGGCATAGGCGGAGTCCGTGGGATAGACGGCCACGCCGCCGCTGCGGAGCAACGCCGCGGCCTGGCGGATCAGCCGCTCCTGGGGATGGGTCGGGTGTACCGCCAGATACTGGCTCACCTCGACCGCCTCGGTTCTCCGGAGGGCGGCGTCAGGCCGCCACCGCGGCCACGCCGTCGCGCACCAGCGCCTGGCGCCGGGCCTCGTCGTAGCCGAGCTCGGCGAGGATCTCGAGGGTCTGCTCGCCAAGCTGCGGAGCGCCGTAGCGCATCTCCGGCACGGTCGCCTCGAACCGGGCGGCGTTGCGGGCCTGGCGCAGCTGGCCAGCGTGGGCGTGGGGCGTCTCGACGACTATGCCGGCCGCCTGCACCTGCGGGTGGCGCAGCATCTCGCTGCGGGTGAGCACCGGCGCGCAAGGCACGCCGGCCGCCTCCAGGATCGACAGCCACTCGGCGGCAGGTTTGGCGAGCAGGGCTTGCTGCGTCATCTCCAGGCGGGCGTTGGCGTTGCGGTCCCGGCCCGCTGGCGTCTTGAAGCGTTCGTCCTCCAGCCACTCCGGATGGCCCACCGCCTGGCACAGGCCCCGCCACTGGCCGTTGCTCATCACGGAGACGCTGATGTAGCCGCTGGCCGTTTCGTAAATGAGATCGATGAAGGTCGCCGCCGCGGCAACGTCCACTTCCTTGCCGACGAAGGTCTGGCCGCCCATGTCCGACGACCACAGGAAGGCCACCACGGCATCGAGCATGGAGAGGCGCACGTGCTGGCCTTGGCCGGTGCGCTCCCGGGCGAACAGCGCCGCGCAGACGGCCTGGGAGGCGGTGACGCCGGTGAGCTTGTCCGGCAGGATGGTGCGGATCAGCCGCGGCCGCGCCGTGTCCGAACCCGCCTGGACGCTGGCGAGGCCGGAGAGGGCCTGGATGATGGGGTCGTAGACGGGCTTGTGGGCGTAGGGACCCTGCTCGCCCCAGCCGCTCATGGAGACGTAGACGATGTCCGGCTTGACGGCCTTGAGATCGTCGTAGTCGAGGCCGAGGCGCGCCATCACGCCGGGGCGGAAGTTCTGCACGAACACGTCCGCCTGCCGGGCAAGGTCGAGTATCACCTGGCGGCCGGCGGGGGCCTTGGCGTCCACGGCGATGGAGCGCTTGTTGCGGTTGTTGTTCACGAAGGCGGCCGAGAAATGGCGCTGCCCGTAGCCGGCGCGGCGCACGTGGTCGCCGCGCAGAGGCGCCTCCACCTTGATCACGTCCGCGCCTTGGTCCGCGAGGATCATGGTGCCGTAGGGACCGGCGATCATGGTGGTGAAGTCCACCACCCGCACGTCGTCTAGCGGGCCGGGCAAGCGCGTCTCCTTGGGTGGCTGGCGGGCCGACCCGGGGCAATGACGGACGAGATGGCGACACGGCCGGCGATCTGGACCATCACTCCGATGCGGATCTGGCATTGGCGATAGCGGCGCAGCATAGCGCGAGCGCCGCGGCGCTGCTTGTCGCCGCGGCTACGGTGCCGCCTGCTCCAGCACATGCTGCATCAAGGAGGGAATGCCGGCGTGCCAGAGCACGGGCGGCGACTGGCCGGGCGGGCACCAGATGTAGCCCAGGCCGTGCAGCGCCTCCCGGGCCGGCAGGCGATCGCGTTCCCGAATGCCAGCGTCGGCGAGGGCCGCGGCCAGATCCCGATCGGTTGCGCCCCGCTCCGCGTCGCCCTGGTAGAGGCGGGCCGTTGCCAGCGCGGCTTCGAGCAGGCCGCTCGCCTCGAGCTCGCGGTAGCGGCGCTGATAGTAGTCGGCCACTTGGGCCGTCACGGTCTCCCGCGCCGCCTGCACATCGGGCATGCGCAAGCGGTCGGCACTGGTCGACCACCGTCGCCGCCACAGCGCATCGCCCCATAGCTGAAGGAAGTACGCGTAGCGTTGGCTGTGGGCCACCACGGCATCCAGCGCATCCTTCTCGATGGTTGTGCCGTGCGCCGCCATCGGCTGTTCGAGGGCTTGGCGAGCCGCCGCGGCGCTTAGGCGGCCGATACCGAGCAGGCCTTCGCCCAGCCGGTCCCAGAACGAAGCGTCCATCTCGTTGAAGTGCGCCGGCAGCCTCGGCATCCCAGCCAGCACCAGCAGCAGGGGCGCCATGCCGCGCACTTCCTGGACGACATTGAGCAGCAGCTGGCCGACGTCCACCTCCAACGTGTGCGCCTCGTCGAGCAGCAGCGCCAGCGGCCGGCGGGCGCAGCGGGCTGCCAGCCGATCCGCCAGTGCGCGCTCCGACCGCGACGCCGTCGCCCACTCGGCCTTGGCCACGCCCGAGACGCTGAACTTCGCCGGCAGCAGCCGCCGCAAGCCGGCTGCCGGCTCTCGGCAAGCGCCTTGGCCGTGCGAATCCGGCTCGGCGCCAGCCGCGCCACCGCCACGGACGCCTCGCGGCAGGCATCCTCGAACCAGCGCAGCAGCACCGTCTTGCCGTTGCCCCGCGGCCCGACCAGGACGACGTTGTGCGGCGGCGAGACGCCAGCGCACAGTTGGCCGAGGCAGCGGCTCAGCGTGGCCTGCTCGTCCTCCCGACCGGTCAGCGCGGGAGGGACCGCGCCGTCGCCGGGCGTGAACAGCCACTTCTGCGGTAGCGCCATGGCTCGGAGGGTAGTTTGGCATGGGGCTGGCCACAAGCCGCGTGAGGCGTGGAGGCGGTCGGGCGGCATGGCGGGCCCAGGGCCTTGTCTTTCGCTGGCGTTTGCGGTCGACTTGGCTTCGAAACCGCCGGGAGCTTGTCGTGGAACGCCATCGCTGCGAAGGGTCCGCCGATTGACGCGCGGCGAGCGCCGCCGTCCGCCGCCGCAGCGTGTGCTGCCGTGGCGCTGGCCAGTGCCTGCGGACCGCTAGCGGTGCCACCGGACGCGCCGCCCGAGCCGCCAGTGGCCGAGCGTCGGCCCTATGCCTACACCATGCACGGGCATACCGTGCAGGACCCGTACCGCTGGCTGAAGGACGAGAGCTATCCGACCGTGGACGACGCCGACGTGCTGGCGTATCTGCGGGCGGAGAACGCCTACTTCGAGGCGCGGATGGCGCCGCGCCGGGGCCTCGTGGATCGGCTCTTCGAGGAGATCAAGGGGCGGCAGGCGCCGGACGACGCCAGCGTGCCAGCCAAGGACGGTTCGTTCTACTACCAGTGGCGCTTCGAGGCCGCCAAAGGCGGCGGGCAGTACCGCATCTGGTCCCGCTGGCCGGCGGACGGGCCGGAAGCCGACCAAGGCCCCACCGCCGCCGCGCAAGTGATTCTCGACGAACCGGCGCTCGCCGCCGGGCACGAGTACTTCCGCCTCGGCGCCTTCTCCGTATCCAACGACGGCCGCCTGCTGGCCTACAGCACGGATACCGACGGCGGCGAACGGTTCACGCTGCGGGTGAAGGACCTCGGCACCAGCGAACTGCTTGCGGACGCGATCCAGGACACCCAAGGCGATCCGGTGTGGACCGCGGACGACTCGGCGTTCTTCTATGTCCAGCTGGACGAAAACTGGCGCCCCTATCGAGTGCGGCTGCACGAGCTCGGCACGGAACCAGGCAGCGACCGGGTGATCTACGAGGAACAGGACCCCGGCTTCTTCGTGGGCGTCTCGGGCACGTCGTCCAAGGAGCATGTGGTGATCGCCACCAGCGACCACACCACTTCCGAGGCGCATCTGGTGCCGGCGGCCGAGCCGCACCGGCCGCCAGCCGTGGTCTCGCCCCGACGGAAGGACCACGAGTACGCCGTCGACCACCAAGGCGACCGGTTCGTCATCCAAACCAACGACACGCACAAGAACTCGCGCCTGGTAGCCGCCGGGGACGACCCTTCGCCAGCCAACTGGCAGGAACTGGTGCCGCCGTCGGACCGGCGCTACCTCCAGGGCTTCCAGGCCTTTGCGGACTTCGTCGCCATTGAGGAACGTACCGACGGCGTGGACCAGGTGCGAATCCTCTACCGGGACGGCGCCAGCACCGCCATCGAATTCCCGGAGGCGGCGCGCACCGTGGGGCTGGGCGACAACGCCGAGTTCGCAGCGCGCGAACTGCGCCTGCGCTACACCTCGATGGTGACGCCGAGAACGGTGTTCGACTACGCCCTGGACGAGGCGCGGCTGAGCACCCGCAAAGTGCAGCGGATTCCGAGCGGCTACGACGCTTCCGAATACGCCACCGAACGCCTCGACGCCCCGGCGCGGGACGGCGCGATGGTTCCGGTATCCATCGTGTACCGCAAGGGCTTCCCCAAAGACGGCACCCGGCCCCTCTACTTGTACGGCTACGGCGCCTACGGCAGCGCGACGATGCCGTCCTTTTCGACCAGCCGGCTGTCGCTCTTGGACAGGGGCTTCGCCTACGCCATCGCCCACGTTCGCGGCGGCGACGAGCTCGGCTACCACTGGTACGAAGCCGGCAAGCTGGAGCGCCGCGCCAACACCTTCAACGACTTCGTGGACGTGGCCCGCTTCCTCGTTGCCGAGGGGTATGCGTCCGCCGGCCGCATCGCCATTGCCGGCGGCAGCGCCGGCGGCGAACTGATGGGCGCGGCCGTGAACCAGGCGCCGGAGCTTTGGGGCGCCGTGGCGGCGCACGTGCCGTTCGTGGACGTGCTCAACACCATGCTCGACACGTCCCTGCCGCTGACGCCCATCGAGTGGCCCGAGTGGGGCAACCCCATCGAGGACAAAGCCGCGTTCGAGCTGATCCGCTCCTATTCGCCCTACGACCAGCTCAAGGTCGGCGACTATCCGCCGATGCTGGTGACCGCCGGCCTGAACGATCCCCGCGTCACCTACTGGGAACCCGCGAAGTACGTGGCCAAGCTGCGCGCGCTCAAGACGGACGACAACCCGCTGCTGCTGAAGACCAACATGGGCGCCGGCCACGGCGGCAAGTCCGGGCGTTTCGATTCGCTCTACGAGACCGCGGAGGAGTACGCCTTCATGCTGTGGGCGCTGGACCTCGAAGACGGTTCGCTGGCGCGGGAGGAGGGCGCGCCCTGACGCTTTCATGCGAGGGGTTCCTCTCGCGCACCCCCAGCATGGCTGGCACTTCGCCGCCGGGGGAGCGAATAAGCCTCACCGCCGGCCCAGAAGCGCCCGTTCCGCGTGCTGCACCACGCTGGCCGCCCGGCGTCGCAGTTCGTTCGGCAGGCCTTGCAGGTCGTCCAGGCGCTGCTGGTAGTCGGCTACCGCGCTGCGGTCCAACGCCGGGTCGATGTCCGCCCGCCGCTCGAGTTCGTCGATCAGCGTCTCCGCTTCTTCGATGGCGCGGTATCGTTCCTTGCGCTGGTCGCGCACGACATTGCGCGCCTCGAACACCACATCGCACTCGGCGCGAAACTGCTTCCACAACTGCTGGCCGACTTTGTGCGGCGTGGGGCCTGTCTCCTTCCAACGCTGTTGCAGCCCCTTCATGGCGTTGGCCTTGTCGGTCGCGTTGCGGCCGGATTCGCGCACCGCCGCGGCTTCGGCCACCAACGCCTCCTTGCGCTGGACATTGCGGTCCCACTCGGCCTGGAGCAGGACGTGTATCTCCGCGGTCACGGCATCGAAGCGCATCGCCACGGAGCGCCCGGCCTTGCGGTCCATAGGGTAGTACCGGCGCCACTCGGCCCGCGCCTGGCGCAGCACCCTGTCGACGCCGGGCCAGTCCGCGTGCTGCCAGTCGTTGTCGGTGAGAAAGCGCTCCAAGGCGGCGACTATCGCCTGCCGCTGCTCCAGATTGAAGGCGCGCTGGGCGGCCTGTTCCTTGAAGTGCTCGCGGCAAGGTTCGAAGGCCGTCTCCGCGGCGCGGTCGAAGCGCTTCTTGACCTGCCGTAGCTTGTGGCTGTCGGCTAGCCCCAAGTCGTTCCAGCGCTGCCGCAGCGTCTTGACGGCCTCGGCCTGTTCCCGGGCCGGCAGCGGGCTCTCGGCCAACGTCTCCATTTGTTCGCACAGGGCCTGGCGGCGCGGCAGTTCGGCGAAGTTCCGCCAGTCGCGCAGTTCCCGCAGTCGGGCGCCGGCCGCCGCCAGGTCCGCGCCCAGGCGACGGGTTGCCTCGGGCGGCAGCGCCTGCACGGCGTCGCGCAGCTTGCGTTCCAGCGCCACCGCGTCGCTGGCCGCGCCGTCGTCCACGAGGCGGCGGAGCACTGCGATGTCGGCGGCGATCTGCTCGGCGCCAGCCGCCGTCTGGTCGGCGCACCGCCGTGCCGCCTCCGTCAGCGCTGCCCGACGTTCGCGCAAAGCGGCCAGCGATGGCGGCGGCGGGGCGTCATCGGGCCATGCGAAGCGTCGCAACAGCTTGTCGGCGGCCTTGGCCAAGCGCCCGATCTCCCTTTCGAGGGCCGCGGCGTCGGCCTGGCCCTGCTCCGGGAGGGCGCTGTCGTCCAGGAAAGCCTGCGTCGGCTCGGCCAGGGCCGCGGCTCGCTCGGCCAGCGCCAGCAGCTCCGCCGCCGTGGTCATCAAGCCGCGAAAGCGGCTGCTGGCGGCCTCTCCGGGCGCCTCGGCATCCGCGGCGGCGTTCCAACGCGCGCGCAGGGCCTCGGCAGCCTGCCGGAGTTCAGCCGCATCCGAAGCCGGCGGCGTCACGCTCCAGCTGGCGCGAATGGAGTCGCCAAGGGCGCTTGCGGCGACGATCATGGGCTCGAAGTCCACGTCGGATGCCGCTCGGACCGGCTTCGGCGGCGTCCGGCGCGCAGCCAGACGTCCCCGCGTGGCTTCCAGATCCCGCACGGCGATGCCGAATCGGGCCAGCGCCGCGTCGGTTGCCGCTAGCTGCGCCAGGTGCCGTTTCCAGTCCCGTTCGATGGCGTCCCGGCGGGCATCGTAGTGCGCGTCGTCGTCGCCGAGCGCAGCAGCGGCCGCAACCAGCTGCGCCGTCTCTTCGTCCTCCCGTTCCCGGGCCGCCGACGCCGTCTTCAGGCTGGCCAGACGCTCCCTGGCGAGGCGGAGCACGTTCTTGTCGCGGCTGCGCATGGTGCGTTCCAGAGCCGCGAGGAAGTCCGGTTGCCAGGCCGCCTCCGCCACCGCCAGGCGCACCTCCGGCCGGACGTTCTCCGCCAACGCCGAGGCCCGCTCCTCCGCCGAAGACACGAATCCGGCGGCCGCCACGGCGGCCGCCGGCGCCGCCGTCCCGGCCAGCACGGCGCGGCACACCAGCGGATGCTGGCGCAGCGCGACCGGGCCGTCCTCGTCCAGCACCGCCGCCAGGCGCTCGGCGACGGCCCCGGACAGAGCCGGGTCCTCGAGGCCCGCCCCAAGCGGCGCCAAGGCCGTCAAGCGGCCCAGGGCGGCCAACCGAACGGCGCGATCGCCGTCGTGCAGGAACAGCCGGGCAAGCGCCTCCTGATCGGCGGCATCCAGCTTGTCGATGGCGGCGATGCGCTCTTCCGGAGCGGCGGCTTCTAGCCGTGGCCCGCGGTGGAAAACCCTGCGGAGACTGGCGAGCATGGCTTCCACGACCTTCATGGAACAACCGTCGCGGGATTGTAGAACAATGCTCGGCGGGCGGAACGCCGAACGAACCGCTACCGGTCTCGCTTGCGCTTGGCGCGGGCAGACTCCGCCGCGGCGAAGTTCTGCCGGAACTCCTCCAGAAATCTTGCGATCTGGACAGGAGCGAGACTGCGGCAGCGTTCAAGGTACTCGTCCGAGAAGGTTTGCAGCGCCCGCGGCCGCTCCTCCGGCCAAGGGCCGGGCCAGTCGGCCAACGGGTCCCTCGCCTTCACCTGGCTTGCTTCCTCAGCGCTTCCACGTCGGCGAGGTCCTGCGCCCTGCCGCTGCGCTGCTTCATCTCGATCAGATCGCCAACGGCGAGCACGCGCGCCGTGCCGCCGTCGAGCTCGACATGCTCCGTCTGCTTGCCGGCGAGGTCGTAGGCGATGACGACGTCGACCTGGCGCAAAGGCGCGTCCGGATCGTGGAAGTTCCAAGCTACGAGGTTCCTGTTCGCAACGTAGTCGTCCCGGTGCTCGAACACGTCCGCCGCGGTCAGCGGCAGCTGCGAAACCAGGCCGATTCCACGCAGAGCGGCTTCCGCCCGGGCGAGCATCGACGAAGACCAACGCAACGCGACATCCACGTCGATGGTGCCGCGCACAACGCCATGCAGGGCCACGGCCTGCCCGCCGACCACCGCGTAGTCCACGTCGGCGTCGCCGAGCGCGCGGCATACGCACTCCAGAAAAGTCATGTCGACAGTATAGGTTGGACGCGAGGCGTCGCCGCCGCGGCGTCTGGCGCGCGCCGGAGCGGGCTGCCGTCGCGGTGTAAGCTCCGCCGCATCGACTCGGCCCGCAGAGGACCATGGCGCGCTGGGACAAGAGCGGCCCCGCCATCCCGGATTGGTTTTGGGCCGCGGTCGAGACCGAGGCGGTCGCCGCAACCACCGTGGTGGAAGAGTGCGGCGTCGCCTGGCGCCGGTGGCGGCACGCCGGCGAAGCCGGCCAGGGAGCGCCGATGCTGCTGATCCACGGCATGAACGCCCACAGCCACTGGTGGGACTTCATCGCGCCGCAGCTCGCAGACGAATACGACGTGGCGGCGTTGGACCTAACCGGCATGGGCGACTCCGACTACCGCTACAGCTACGACGCGGAGATCTACGCCGCCGAAATCTGCGCTGTCTGCGACGCTGCCGGCTTCGGCAACGACGTGACGGTCGTCGGCCACAGCTTCGGCGGGACCATGGCGACGAAGGCCGCGGGCCTTGCGCCGGAGCGCTTCGGTGCCCTGGTGCTGGTGGATTCCGGCCTCCGCCACCCGGAGGAGCCGGTGCCGGAGCGGCCGCTCATGGGCGGCGGGCGCGCCAAGGCGTATCCGGACCGGGAGACGGCCGAGGCGCGGTTCCGCCTGTTCCCGCCCCAGCCCTGCGACAACGGCTTCATCCTGCGCCACATCGCCCGCCACTCGCTGATGCGCGCCGACGGCAGCTGGGCCTGGAAGTTCGACGAGGAACTGCCGCTCGTTCTGAAGGACGGCGAACGCACCGCGGAAGACTACCGAGCGCTGTCGCTCCCGACCGGCATCATCCACGGTGCCTTGAGCGACCTCTTCACGCCCGCCACCGTGGCCTACATGCGCGAGCTGCTGCCCGATGCGCCCGTGGCCGAGATCGCCGGCGCCCGCCACCATGTGTTCCTGGACCAGCCGCTGGCGTTCGTGCGCGAGCTGCGGCGGATGGCCGGCGAGCTGCGGCAGCGACGCGCGTAGCGGTCACCGGGCATCGCCGGCGCCATTGGCCGCGAGCCATGCGGCAAGCGCCCGGCGCTGGCCGTCTATGGCTGCGCTGGTCGCCGCCAGCTCGTTCACCAGGCGCTGCAGGTCCTTGCCGGCCAGAAGTTCCAGCGTGCCCACCTGGGCGGCAAGGCGAAGGCAGGCTGTCTCCAACGCCCCGGCGATGTCGCCCACGTCGCCAATGGTCCTAGACGCCTCGGCCTGCCGGTGCGTCGCGACCATGCCCAGGGCTGCTGCGCTTACGGCTGGAAGAGGCGCGGCACGGTCCATGGCGGCGGCAGGTGCGAACATGCCTGGCAGCACCGTGGCGCCATCCTCCCGCACGGTCAGGAGCGGCAGCGCCGGGGCATGGCTGGCTGGCGGCCCGTCCTCCGCCGGCGGGACGCTGTCCAGCCCGGAAGCGCAGGCGTCCAGCCGTTCGACGAGCGCCAGTCGATCCGTCTGCTCGGGGTCGCCCAGGCTGGCGTAGGCGTCGCTCAAGAGCGCCGTGGTGCTTGTTCCCGCGGCCACGCTGCCCGCCACGATGCGGTCGACGAGATGCACGGCCGCGCCGGCGAGTTCCTCCAAGGGCGGTGCGGACGCGATGGCGAAGGTTGCCCGCAGCAACTGCAACGCCTGGGCATCCGCGGGCTCGCTGGCCAGTCGCGCCAGCGCCGGCGGCGGCCCGGTCGGTGGCTGGGTGAGTGTTGGAATCGCCATCGGCCTATGCCAAGGCGGAAGGCCCTCGCATGGCTGGTCGCCGCACGGCCGCAGCGGGCCCGGGACTCAGTGTACGCCCGGCAGATCCAGCGCCGGGTTCCTGCCGAAGAAGCCCACCGGCTGCAGCAGGAAGCCGCAGTGCTCGACGGGCATGACGGGCCAGTCCTCCGGGCGCGGCAGGTGGGTGACGCCGACGGTGTGCCAGAGCACCACGTCCGCGTTCTCGATGCACCTGTCGGCGGCGGTCCAAGCTGGCAGGCCGTCGCCGCCGGGGTGGAGATTCGGATGATCGCCGGCGGCATGCAGCTCCCCGGGCGCATAGCGGGTAACCCACAGATTGTGGCGGGCGAAGCCGGCGCGTTCCGCGACCTTGGATCCCGAATTCGCCAGCAGCGCCGGCGTGGCGCCCGGCAGCAGCCGATAGGCCACCGGCCGTCCCAGCCGGTTCAGCCGGTTCGGATTCGCCACATGCCAGGAGCGCGCTCGACTGGCGTCGGTCTGGCGGCGCGCCTGGCCCTCGCTGGCCAACAGCCGCCGCTCGGCGCGAAACGCCGTGCCGTCGGGGTTCTCGGCGCTTGCCGGGACCGGCGCCGCGTCGACTTCGTAGACGCTGTTCGGACCGCCGTCCAGGTCGAAATCCAGCCGAAAGCAGAACAGGTGCTGGTGGATCGGCGAGGCGAGATTCGGCGCCACGAGGGGCGCGTACTCGGGGCGCTCGCCGCCGTCGGCCACCGCGGAGACGCCCACGATGCCGGTCAGCTTCACCTCCAGCTGGATCGCGCCATCCAGGTACAGGTACCAGTAGAAGCCGTACTCGTAGTTGCCCACGGTGTGGAAGGTGCTCACCACCAGCCGCCGGGAGCGCCGCACCTCCGTGGTCTGGCCGTGGCCGTCGTGGTGCTTCCAGAGGATGCCGTGGTCTTCCTCGTGGATGCAGATCGCCCGCTCCACCACCCGCGGCGCACCGTCCGGCTTCACCGCGACGTGGTCGAGGTAGCGAATCTCCCCCAGGCAGTCGCAGCCAAGCGTGAGCGAGTTCACGCAGTTGCCGATGCTGGCCTCGCTGGCATCGAGCACGTGCTTCCAGCTGTGCATCGGATCCGTGTCGCCGTAGGGCACCACCATGTCCGACAGCGCCGCGCGGTGCAGAATCGGCCGCAGTTCGCCGTCGTCGCGGTAGCCCACCTGGTGCAGCACCAAGCCGTTCGCCGGGTGGACGGCCACGCGCAGCTCCCAGTTCTGCCAGGCGATGGCGTTGCCGTCGAGCGCGAAGCCAACCCCCTCCGGCTGCGCGATGGCAAGCGGCTTCGGCGGCGGGCGCAGGCGCGGCTGGCTGGCGGCGTCGTAGCGGCCGTGCTCGGGCGGGAACGGCGTGTCGCCGTGATCCTCCAGGTGCGCCACCCGCCCGGCCGTCAAGTCCACGTGGGCGATAAGGCCCTGCACGGGGCGCGCATAGCCGTTGTCCGTCTTGTTCTCCCGCAGGAAGCTCACCGCCCGATGGCAGCGGTGGCCGGCGGGAATGCTCGGATGCTGGTAGCCGCCAGCGGGCCAGGGGTCTATCTGCACATGCTCGAAGTCCTGGACGCCGCGCCGCCGCATCGCGGCCTGCCAGCCGGCGTCCGCCTTGGTGATGCGCACCGCCGCCACCACGTCGGCGAAGCCGATGGGCGCCTGGCCGGCAGCGATGCGAGCCACTTCGACGGAACCGCTCGCCAGCTCCACCGTGGCGTCGAAGCCGCCGTCCGGCGGATCGCCCTCGGGGTAGTCGTAGCCCATGAACCGCAGCGTCCGGGGCAGCGTCTCGCCAGCGGCTAGCGCTTGGACGGCCGCCTTGTCGGGCTCCGAAAGCGCCACCGAGCAGAACGCCGCGCGGCCGTTGAGGCGGGGCTTCAGGAGGGCGACAGCCTGTTCGACCTCGACGGCCGTCAGGGCCTCGAGAGGATGCGGCGCCGGCGTTTCGGCAAGGGGTTCGGCTGCGGCCATGTGGGTTCCTCCTTGTCCGGCAGTGTGGCGCAAGGCGCGGCGGCGGCGCAATGCCGCCCACAGCGCCGGATCGCCCCGAACTGCCCGCAACGGCCCCGCTGCCCTTGCGCCATCCCGCTCCGTCGCAAGATACTCGGCGCCCGCGAAGTTGTACGAGCCAGAAGATGCCGGATGTTCCGCATCGGCCGCAGGTGGTCTCGGTGGCCGCCGGCCTGCTGCTTGGCAGTGCCGTTGTACTCCTCGGCGCTTGGGCCCTTGGCATCGACGCCGTGGAGAGCAACGGCGCCCGGGTGTTCTTCGCGGTGCTGTGGAGCTATCTCGCGTGGTCCGTCTACAGCGGCGGCGGCTGGGTGCGCGCGGCGATCCTGGCGATCTTCGGGATCGTCGCCTGGGGCGCCTTCAACGCGGCGTCTCCGATGCGGCACCTTGCCGCCATCCCGCCCGGCGACATGGTGGCCAAGGCGTTGGCGGCGCTGGCGCTGCTGGCGCTGTTCGCGCCGCCGGCGCACCGCTACTTCGCGGCAACGCGCGCCCTGCGCAACCAGCAGGACCAGCAGCAGTAGCCGAGCCTCCCGCCTGCTGCGCTACTTGCTCTCGCCGAGCTGCAGCAGCACGCCGTGGGTGGACTTCGGGTGAACGAACACCTGCGGCCCGCCCTCGCCGATGAGCCGGGCCCCGCCGGCCTTGAGCGCCGCGCAGGCCGCAGCGAGGTCGTCGACGGCGAACGCCACTGTGTGGATGCCTTCGCCGCGCTTCTCCAGCGCCTGCCCCACGGCAGAGGCGGGGTCCAGCGGCGCCACCACTTCGATGAAGCCGCCCCCGGGCAGGTTGAAGAACGCCTGCTTGATGCCCAGCGCCGCGCTCTCGTCGGTGCGCTCCAGCGTCAGGCCCAGCACGTCCCGGTACGTGGCGATGCCCTGGTCGAGGTCGGCAACGCGGATCACCAGGTGGTCGAATGCCGCCAGCGTCATGGTTTCTCCTTGATGTTGTGTTGGTGTCGGCCGATGTCGCATCAAGTATAGGACTTCGGCCCGGCGCGGCGGGTGCCGGGCAAGGATCGGGTGGTATGGTTGCGGCAGAGCCGCGAGGACGGGAGCGCCGCGATGGGCGATGCCAAGGACGCGAGAGACCCGCTGCATGGACAGGCAGCGCAGGCAGGCCAGCAAAGGCAGCAAGGGCAGGAACCGAGGCTCACCAACCACGAGATCACCATCGCCTTGGCCGGCGGCGCGGTGCTGGGGCCGTTTCGGGCGACCTGGAGCACGGCCGTCGTCAGCGACGTGCGGGAACTCGCCCGCGACTACGATGCCTTCCTGCAGGGCGGCGAGCAGAAGCGCTTCAAGTACCACCTGCACGATCCCGGCAAGCACGTCTCCCACTCGCTGATCCTGGATTTCAAGCACGTCACGGCCATCTACGACCGGGTCGTGCTGCACGAGCACGGTTCGGCCCCGAGGCCGAGGAGTCAAGGAGGCTAGCCATGTGCCGAAACATCAAGCCGCTGTTCAACTTCGAGCCGCCGGCGTCGGATGCGGAAGTGGCCGACGCGGCGCTGCAGTTCGTTCGCAAGGTCTCTGGCTATCGAAGCCCGTCGGCCGTCAACCAGGGGGCGTTCGACGAAGCCGTGGCCACCATCGCGGCAGCCACCCGGACGCTGCTCGACGGACTGAGCACCAGCGCCGCGCCGAAGAACCGGGAGCGGGAGGCGGAGAAGCGCCGGCAGCGGGCCCGCTACCTGCCGGCGGCGGGCGCCTAGATGGCCGTAGAGCCGGTCCGCATCGGGCTGATCGGCTGCGGCACGATCAGCCCCGCCTATCTGCGCGCCGCCGCCACCTTCGACATCTTGCGGTTCGTGGCCTGCGCGGACCTCGACGCCGCTGCCGCCGAGCGCACCGAGGCCAACTTCGGCGTTGCGGCCACTTCGGTGGATGCGCTGCTGGCCCGGGACGACGTCGAAGCGGTGCTGAATCTCACCGTTCCCGGGGCTCACGGCAGCGTCAATCTGGCGGCCATCGCGGCCGGCAAGCACGCCTACTGCGAGAAGCCCTTCGGCCTCGACGTCGCGGAGGGCGAGAGCGTGCTTGCCGCCGCCGAGGCCGCTGGCTTGCGCGTCGGCTGCGCGCCGGACACGTTTCTCGGCGGCGGCCACCAGACCGTCCGCGCACTGCTGGACGCCGGCGCCATCGGCCGGCCGGTGGCCGCGACGGCGTTCATGATGTCCCCGGGACCGGAGTCCTGGCATCCGAATCCGGCCTTCTACTACCAGCCAGGCGGCGGGCCGCTGTTCGACATGGGGCCCTACTACCTCACGGCGCTGGTCCACGCCTTGGGGCCCGTCAAGCGCGTCGCCGCCATCGCCACCCGTGGCCGCTCGTCGCGCACGATCGGCTCGGCGCCCCGTGCCGGGGAACGCATCGACGTGGCGGTGGACACCCACGCCGCCGGCACCTTGGAGTTCGCCAACGGCGCCGTGGCGACCGTGACGATGAGCTTCGACGTGGCGCTCCACTCTAACCGCTTCATCGAGATCCACGGCGTGGAAGGCAGCCTCAGCGCACCGGATCCCAACGGCTTCGGCGGCGCCGTGCGCGTCTCCGAAGGCCGCGAGTGGTCCGAGCGGCCGCTCACGCATGGCTACACGGCGAACATGCGCAGCATTGGCCTCGCGGACATGTGCATGGCCATTCGCACCGGCCGGCCGCATCGCTGCGACGGCCGCCTCGCCCAGCATGTGCTGGAGATCATGGCGGCCTTCGGCACGTCCTCGCGGGAAGGGCGGCACGTGAGCCTGGCGAGCGCCCCGCCCCGGCCGGCGCCGCTGCCGACCGGGCTGGCGGACGGCGAACTGGACTAGCGGTTCGATTCCGAATTGACATGGCAAATGGCACGTTCGTCTGTCGTCGCCTCGGCGTGCGCTGCTTGAGGATGTGCCGCCCCGCAAGGCCGCCGGCATCCCGGTCGAGCGACGAAACCCGCCCGCTGGAACGCATGTAATTTTTTAGAAGCGGCACACTAGCGTGGGGCCGAAGGGCAGCGCTGGCATCACCCACCTTGGAAGAGGGCGTCCGATGGCGAACGCATTCATCACCTGGGGCGGCTGGGACGGTCACGAACCGGAGCAGACCGCGGCCATCTGCGCCGCGGCGCTGCGCGCCGAAGGCCACCATGTGGCGGTGAGCGACAGCCTGGAACCGCTGGCCGATGCGGCGTTCATGGCCGAGCAGGACCTCGTCGTGCCGGTGTGGACCATGTCCACCATCAGCCGCGAACAGGAAGCCGGCCTGCTCGCCGCGGTGCGGGCCGGCGCCGGCTGCGCCGGCTGGCATGGCGGCATGGGAGATTCCTTCCGCAACAACGTCGAGTACCAGTTCATGGTGGGCGGGCAGTTCATCTGCCATCCCGGGGGCATCACCGACTATCGGGTTCGCATCGCCAGCGACGATCCCATCGTCGCCGGCCTTGGCGACTTCTCCATGCGCTCCGAGCAGTACTTCATGCACGTGGACCCGTCCAACGAAGTGCTCGCCACCACCACCTTCGACGGCGAACACTGGGGCGTGGACTGGGTGCGGGGCGTGACGATGCCGGTGGCATGGAAGAAGCGCTACGGCGCCGGCAAGGTGTTCTACACCTCGCTGGGCCATGTGGCGGCGGATTTCGACGTGCCGGAAGCCAAGGAGATCATGCGCCGAGGCTGCCTTTGGGCGATGCGCTGACGCTCTTGTCGCCAAGCAGGCACCAAGTCGGTGCCACTGCCACGCCGTTCGCTGGTGCCGAGGAGAGGACTTGAACCTCCACGGGGTTGCCCCCACTAGCACCTGAAGCTAGCGTGTCTACCAATTTCACCACCTCGGCAGCGGCGCGCACTCTACACCAGCGCGGCGACGTCGCCAACTGCGCGCAGAGCCTCGCTGCGCCTGTCGGGCACTTCCCAAGCAGTCCTGCTGGACGGTCCGGCGGCGCCCACGCACAGGCGTACACTGGCCCTGCCGTTTGGTTCCCAGGCGAGTTGGAGATAGACGATGAAGGCAGCCGTGCTCCGCGAAACGAATCAGCCCCTCTCCATCGAAGACGTGCAGACCGGGGATCCCAAGCCCCGGGAAGTTCTCGTGCGAACCGCCGCCGCCGGCGTGTGCCACTCGGACCTGCACTTCCAGAACGGCGCCTACCCCTACCCGCTGCCGGCGGTGCTTGGGCACGAATCCGCCGGAGTGGTGGAAGCCGTGGGAGCGGACGTCCACTACGTCCAGCCCGGCGACCACGTGATCACCTGTCTCTCCGCGTTCTGCGGCCACTGCGAATACTGCCTCACCGGGCGCATGGTGCTGTGCAGCGAGCCGGAGCTCAGCCGCGGCGCGGACGAGCCGCCCCGCCTCTCGGCGGGAGGCGAGCCCCTCGCGCAGTTCCTGAACCTCTCCTCCTTCGCGGAGACCATGCTGGTCCACGAGCACGCGGTGGCGAAGGTCCGCAAGGACATGCCGCTGGACCGCGCCGCGCTGATCGGCTGCGGCGTCACCACCGGCGTCGGCGCGGTGATCCACACCGCCGCGGTGGAACCCGGGGCCACGGTGGCCGTGATCGGCTGCGGCGGCGTCGGCCTGTCCTGCGTCAACGGCGCCGAGATCGCCGGCGCCGGGCGCATCATCGCCATCGACACGGTGGCCGCCAAGCTGGATCTCGCCCGCAAGTTCGGCGCCACGGACGCCGTCAACGCCGCCGAGACGGACCCCGTCGAAGCGGTGCGGGAGATGACCGGCGGCGGCGTCCACTATTCCTTCGAGGCCATCGGCCTCAAGGCCACCACCGAGCAGGCGTTCAAGATGATCCGCGCCGGCGGCACGGCGACCGTGATCGGCATGATCCCGGTGGGCACGATGGTGGAGATCCACGGCCCGGAGTTCCTGCGCGAGAAGAAGCTGCAAGGCTCCAGCATGGGTTCCAACCGCTTCCGGGTGGACATGCCGCGCTTCGTGGACTTCTACCTGAACGGCAGGCTGCACCTCGACGATCTCATTTCCGGGCGCATCGCCCTGGCCGACGTGAACGACGCCCTGCAAGCCCTCGAAACCGGCGAGGTGGCCCGCAACGTCATCGTCTTCGACTGAAATCGCCGGGCGCCGGCGGCAGCCGGCCGGCCGCCAGGAAGACTGCCAGCGCCAGCCCCGAGCAGGCAGCCGCGAGGCCGAAGGCCCAGGCGTAGCCAGCGGCGTCGTGGACGAGGCCCATCGCCAGCGGCCCGCCGGCCACGCCGATGGTCGCCGCGGCGTTGGCCACCGAGTAGAGGCGCGGATAGCGTCCTGGGCCGAACGCCTGCACCAGGAGCAGCGGCTGCAACGTCAGGAGGTTGCCGACCGAGACGCCGAACAGCACCGCGCCGGCCACCGCGGCCAGCGGCGAATCGGCAACGCCCAGAGCGACCAGGCCCGCGGACTGGCCAACTATGTTCACCGCTGTGAAGAGGCGGATCGGGAAGCCGGCGGCGAGCACGAAACCGCCGAGGAGCCGGCCGCAGATGCTCGCCAGGGGCAGCGCCATCGCCGCGGCGGATGCCGCCACGTGGCCCGCGAGCCGCTCCACGTGGTTGAAGAGGTGGGCGATGCCGCCCACCTGCGAGCCCATGATGGCGACGAAGGCGAGCGCCACGCCGAGGAAGAAGCGCTGCCGCAGCAGGCCGTCGAAGGCCGCCGTCGGCCGCCCGGCGCCTGCCGCCCCGCCCTCCGGCCAGGACCGCACCAGCAGCAGCGCCACCGGCGCGATGGCCAGAACGTAGGCGGCGCCGAACCACGGCATCGCCGTCGCCATGCCGACCGTTTTCACGATGCTGGCGCAGAGCGGCGTGAGCACCACGCCGCCGATGGAGAGCCCGGTGGAAGCCACGGACATCGCGATGGCGCGGTTGGCACCCGGGAACCAGCGCGTCACCACCGTCGTGCCCGGCACCAGCGAGACGCCGCTGTTGCCAGCGCCGAACAGGCCGTAGAGCACCCACAGCTGCCACACCTCGTCGGCGGCGCCGACGAGCGACAGCGCCAAGCCGCCGAGGCCCGCTCCGGCCACCATCACGGCGCGGATGTCGCAGCGCTCGATCAAGCGCCCGACGACCATGCCGCCGACGCCTCCCGCGAGGAACAGCACCGCAATCGCGCCGGAGAGATCCGCGACCGCCAGCCCCCGCTCCGTGGCCAGCGCGTTCATGTACACGGAGAGGTTGTAGAAGCCGAACCCGGAAGAGATCGACAGCACCGCGAACACGCCAGCAACCAGCCACCAAGGCGACTTCGGACTCATGCGACCTAGTATTCCGTCACGATTCAATTTGGGGGTAGAGACGCTTGAGTTTGGTGCGGGCGTTGTCGACGGTGTACTGCCAGTCGATGCCCGTTTGCCGTCTGTTCCTGTCCTCCGCCCAAGCGTGCGCTCGGACCCGAACCTCCTCCGTGCTGGCGATGCGGTCGCCGAGGGCCTGGCGTGTCAGGACGCTCAGTTCCGGCTCGGCCATGTTCAGCCAGCTGCCGTGCGCCGGGGTGAAGACCAGGTCCAGCCGCCGCGCGATGCGTCTCGCCTCGTCGGGAGGGAACGCGTCGTACAGGGAGCCGATGTCGTGGGTGTTCAGGTTGTCGCACACCAGCGTGATCCGCTCGGCGCCGGCGAAGCGCGGATGGTCGACCAGCCACCGCATCCGCGCGGCCCAGTCGGCCGCCGTCCGCCGCTCGGTCACCCGCACGCCGCGCCACGCGCCGAGCGGCTCGACGAACATCCACGCCACGCAGACGCCCTCGCGCACGTACTCGTGGTCCACGCGCTCCACGGCGCCGGGAGACATCGGGACCGGCGCCCGCGTTTCGGAGATCAGCTGCTTCGGCTGCTCGTCCATGCACACCACCGGACGCTTCGGATCCCGGGGCCGCCCGTACACCTCCAGAACCTCCTCCATCCGCGCCACGAACCGCCCGTCGCCTTTCGGAGGAATGCACCACATCGCCCGGCGCCACGGCTTCAAGTCGTTTTTTTTAGCGTCTGCCGCACCGTCTCGTGGCTGATCGACTCCACCACATCCAACTCCACCAGACGCTCCGCCAGCAGCCGCAGGGTCCAGCGCGACCGGCCGTCCGGCGCTTGCGAGCACGCCAGCTGCGCCAGCCGCGCCTCGCCTTCGCCGTCCAGCGCCCGCGCCCTCGGCGGCGTCGGCGGCCGCTTGCGCCGCAGCACCGCCAGCGGCCCGTCCTCCACCGCCGTCCGACGCCACCGGGCGATCGTGTTCTCGCTCGCGCCCACCGCCTCCGCGCACTCCTTGTCGGTCCATCCCGAACCGGAGGCCCCTTGGTCACACAGCAGCAGCGCCCGGGCGCGTTCCATCTTCCAACGCGCCACTCTCCGATTGCCTCTCCTTCCCTTCGCCACCCCCTCCAGCTCTTCCCGCTCCTCCGCCAACAGCTTCAACACATGCCTCTTGTGCATCCCGTCCTCCGTGACGAGTTCCAGCAACAGAAACATAGTAACCCACTACTTCAAAGTTGACGGAATACTAGTGTGCCGCTTCCATAACGACGCGTGTTCCAGCGGGCGGGTTTCGTCGCAGGGCCGGGATGCCGGCGGCCTTGCGGGGCGGCACATCCTCAAGCAGCGCACGCCGAGGCGACGACGGACGAACGTGCCATTTGCCATGTCAGTTCGGAATCGAACCACTAGCCTGGCTGGCGCCGGGGCGTCTGGAGCGGGCGATGGGAGTCGAACCCACGTCTTCAGCTTGGGAAGCTGAGGTAATGGCCGTTATACGACGCCCGCGGAACGCCATTATCGCCACTTGGCAGTTGGCTGCAACGGGATGTACGGCCGAAGGGACCAACGGTCCGGCCGGCCCAGACTCTGAGCTACTGCTCCGGCTCGTCCCGCATGGCGGCCAGCGCCCGTTCGGCCTCGGCGGCTCGCCGCTCCGCTTCATCCGCGCGCCTCTCGGCAGCCGCCACGGCTTGCATGGCTTCGGCCTGCGCTCTGGCACCCTCTTCACGCGCTCTGGCGGCCTGTTCGCGGGCTGCGGCGGCCTCCGCTTCGGCGCTGGCGGCGGCCTCGGCCTCCTCGTCGAGGGTGCGCAGGTAGCCGCCGGCGCCGGGGTCGAAGAAGCGCAGCTCGCGCCCCCGAAGGCGCAGCTCCAGCCCCAGCGCCTCGCTCTCGAAGCGCCCCTCCGAAGCCGGCGCCACCGCCTCGTAGGCGCCGCCGCGCAGACGGTAGCCCTCGAGGGGCGCCGACAGCCAGCGCGTCTTCGGGTCGTACAGCCAGCACTCCCGCACGCCGAGGAACCGGTAGGTGTCCTTCTTCAGCCCCGCGTCCTTCTTCCAGGTCCTCTTCGACAGCACCTCCAGCACGAACGCCGGCGGCGGGTCCTCCCACAGCTTGTAGGAGCGCCGGTACGGGCGCTCCTCGCCGCCGAAGGCCACGAACAGGTCCGGCACGATCACCGCGCCGCGGTCGCCGAGCGCGTAGTGCGTGGACAGGTCCGAATGCACCGCGGCCCGCCCCGCCAGGTGCCGCTTCAGCGCCAGCGCGTAGCCGAACAGGGCGACGTGGTCGGTGTCCTGGCCCATGCCGTCCTCGCACGGATAGCCGTCTTCGTCGAAGGCGACCGGGGGCACCGGCCGGTACCGGTAGAGCTTGCGCGCCCGGCTCGCGCGCCGGCGCGGGCCGCCGTTGGCCATGCTCTGGGGAATCGAGGACATGGCCACAACCTACCACATGCGCCGTGGCCGGCCCGGGCGGGCGCTTCGGCCCCGCGCTCGCCCCGGCCCGCCCCCCGGCGGTCGCCTTTCCAGCTTGCGTTGGCCGGTCTGGCGCTCTCGACCAAGCCGCCGCCAGCGACATTCGCCGCCGCCCGCGTAGGAAATCGCCCTAGCGGTTCGATTCGGAATTGACATGGCAAATGGCCACGTTTCGTCTGTCGTCGCCTCGGCGTGCGCTGCTTGAGGATGTGCCGCCCCGCAAGGCCGCCGGCATCCCAATCGAGCGACGAACCGCCCGCTGGAACACGTAATTTGGAAGCGCACACTAGCGCGCGTCGAGGGACAGGAGCTCCGCGTTGCCGCCCTTGGCGGCGGTGTTCCAGGTGACGCAGCGCTCCACGGCGAAGCGGGGCAGGTAGTTCGGGCCGCCGGCCTTGGGGCCGGTGCCGGAAAGGCCCTCGCCCCCGAAGGGCTGCACACCCACCACGGCGCCCACCATGTCGCGGTTGACGTAGGTGTTGCCGGCCTTCGCCACCGCCATCACCTGTTCGACGCGGCGGTCGATGCGCGAGTGCAGGCCCAGCGTCAGGCCGTAGCCGGCGGCGCGGATGTCGCACAGCGCCTGGTCCAGGTCCTTGGCGGCGAAGCGCGCCACGTGCAGCACCGGACCGAAGTGCTCGGCGTCAAGGTCCGCGATGGAGTCCACGGCGATCAGCGCCGGCGCGAAGAACGTGCCCGCCAGTCCCTTCGGCAGCGGGCACTGGTACACCAGACGCTCCCGCCAGGCATCCAGGTGGGCGTTCAGCCGCGCCAGCGCGGCGGCATCGATCACCGGGCCGACGTCCGTGCAGGGCGCCGCCGGGTCGCCGATCACAAGCGTCTGCATGGCGCCGACGATCAGCTCCAGCACCCGGGGCACCGTCTCCTCCTGCAGGTACAGCACCCGCAGCGCCGAACACCGCTGTCCGGCGGAACGGAACGCGGACGCCACCACGTCGTCCACCACCTGCTCCGGCAACGCCGTGGAGTCCACGATCATGGCGTTCTGGCCGCCGGTTTCGGCGATCAGCGGCACGATGGGCCCGGGCTTCGCAGCCAGTGCCGCGGCGATGCGCTTGGCGGTGGCGGTGGAACCGGTGAAGGCCACGCCGGCGATCTCCGGCGCGGCGACCACGGCAGCGCCGACGGCCGCGCCGCCGAAGGCTGGGACGACGGCGTCCTCGGGGATGCCCGCCTCGCGCATCAGCGCGATCGCCGCGGCGGCGATGGCCGGCGTCTGCGGCGCCGGCTTCGCAACCACCGTGTTGCCGGCGGCCAGGGCGGCCGCCACCTGGCCCACGAAGATGGCGAGGGGAAAGTTCCACGGCGACAGGCACGCGAACGCGCCGCGCCCGTGCAGGCGCAGGAAGTTGGCCTCTCCGGTGGGGCCGGGCAGCTTGGTCGGCGCCGCGAACAAGCGCTCGCACTCGGCTCCGTAGTAGCGGCAGAAGTCCGCCGCCTCGCGCACCTCCGCCACGGCGTCGCGCAGCGTCTTGCCGGCCTCGGCGGCCAGCAGCGCCACGAACCGGGCGCGGTCCGCTTCCAGCAGATCCGCGAGCCTGGCGAGGCGCGCGCGGCGCTCGCTGGCGGGGCGGGCCTCCCACGCCGGAAAGGCCGCCGCGGCCCGAGCGGCCAGCTGGGCAACAGCCGCCGGCGAGTGCTCTGGCGGTCGGGGGAACGAGCCGCCGGCTTGGGCGCCTTGCGCCCTTCGCATGTCTCTCAAGAGCGTGTCGACGTCCGCGGCGTTGCCGACATCGAGGCCGGCCGAGTTGGTGCGCTGCGGCGCAAACAGGTCCCGGGGCAGCGGTATGCGTGGATGCGGCGCGGCGTCGGCGGTCTCGACCACGGCCAGCGGGTCCTCGACGGCCTCGGCGAGGGGCACTCGGTCGTTGAGGAAGCGATTGACGAAGGAGGAGTTGGCGCCGTTTTCCAGCAGCCGCCGCACCAGATACGCGAGCAGCTCCTTGTGCGGACCCACCGGCGCGTACACCCGTACCGGCGGCAGGGCTGGCAGCCGTCGCCGCGCTTCGTCGTAGAGCAGAGCGCCCATGCCGTGCAGGCGCTGGAACTCGCAGCGTCCTGCTGCGTCGCCGCCACCGCCGGCGTCCCCGGCGAGGGCCAGCACCGCGGCCACCGTGTGGGCGTTGTGGGTGGCGAACTGCGGATACAGCTGCCGGGACTTGAACAGACGGGCCGCGCAGGCGAGGTACGCCACGTCCGTGGCCGCCTTGCGGGTGTACACCGGATAGCCGGCCAGCCCCTCCACCTGGGCGCGCTTGACCTCCGTGTCCCAATACGCGCCCTTCACCAGCCGCACCATCAACGGCCGGCCGAGTTCCGCCAGATAGTCGATCGCGGCTGGCGCCGCCTTGCCGTAGGCCTGCACGGCCAGTCCGAGGCCCGGCCAGTCCGCGAGCTCCCGGCTGCGGGCGAGCCGGACGACGAGTTCCAGGGTGAGCTCCAGGCGCTCCGCCTCCTCGGCATCGACGGTGAGCGGCAGGCCGTGGCTGGCCGCTTGCACGGCGAGTTCAAGGACCGTGGCGCCGAGCTCCTCGAGCACCCGCCGCCGCTGCAAGGGTTCGAAGCGTGGATGCAGGGCCGAGAGCTTGATGGATATCCCGGAGGCGGCGCGAGGGTCCCCCGAGCGCTGGGGGCCGGCGGCGGTTTCGGCGCGGCCGACGGCGTCAATCGCACGGCGATAGGCCGCGGCGTAGGCCGCGGCGTCCTTGGCGGTGCGGGCGCCCTCGCCGAGCATGTCGTAGGAGCAAAGGGCGCCGTCGGCGCGGGCCAGCGCCGACTCGATGTCGTGCCCCAGCACGAACTCCCCGGCCAGTATGCGCACGGCCCGGGACATGGCGGTGCGGGCCACGGATTCGCCCACCCGGGCCACCAGACGCCGCAGGAAGCCGCGCGCGTCCCGGCGCACGTTCTCGCCGACGCCGATCACCTCGCCGGTGAGCATCAGCGCCCAGGTGGAAGCGTTCAGGAACAGCGAATCCGACTGGCCAAGGTGGGCGGACCAGTCGCCAGTGCCGATCTTCTCCGCGATCAGCGCTTCCGCGGTGCCTTCGTCCGGGATGCGCAGCAGCGCCTCGCTGATGCACATGAGAGCGATGCCTTCTTCGTTGGAGAGGCCGAACTCGGCAAGGAACAGATCCAGGATCGAGCGCTCGTCCGCCCGCTTCCGGCAGCCCGCCACCAGCGCCTGGGCACTCTCCAGAACCTGCTGCCGCTCCGCCGGGGCGAACGGCACCTCCGCCAGCCGGGCCCGCACCGCGGCCTGCTCCGACAGCCGCCCGGCCGCATCGATGGCCGGCCAGGCCTCGCCCCGTGCCGGAAGCGCGCTCACGCCGGCGCCTCGGCAGCACTGTTGGCGCCGGCCACGCGCCCGAACACGGCCCCGGCCGTGAGGCCCGCGCCGCCTGGGTAGTTGAAGTAGAACAACCCGCCCACCAGCTCGCCGGCGGCGAACAGGCCAGGCATCGGGGCGCCGTCCTCGCCAAGCACCCGCGCTTCCCGGTCCACCGCCAGGCCGCCGAAGGTGAAGGTGATGCCGCAGGTGACGCCGTAGGCTTCGAACGGGGGATCGCTCAAGCGATTGGCCCAGTTGGATTTCGGCACCCCGAGGCCCCGGGTGCCGCGGCCGTCCTTCACTGTGGGGTCGAAGGGCGTCTCGACGTCCACGGCGGCGTTGTAGCGGGCCACTTCGGCCACCAGCGCCGGCGCGTCCATGCGCTCCCGGGCGGCGACAGCGGCCGCCAGCGCTTCGATGCTGTCTGCCCGTACGCGGGTGGCCCCGCGGATGCGGTACTCGTCGCGCAGGAGGTGCGCCGCCTGGGCGTCGAATATCTGCCAGGCGCTCTGGCCCGGCTGCCTCAGCACGGCCTGCCCGTAGCGGGCGTAGGTGTAGTTGCGGAAGTCCGCGCCTTCGTCCACGAAGCGTCGTCCGGCGCTGTTGACCATGATGCCGAAGGGATAGGAGTGCTTCTGGAAGCCGTCCCCCACGGCGAGGTCGCCGAACTCCGGGGCGTTCAGATCCCAGGCCACGGCGTGGCAGCCGGACCAGTTGCCGCGGCTGGCCGCGCCGAGCTCGATGGCCATGCGGATGCCGTCGCCGGTGTTGAAGCGGGTGCCCCGCACCTTGGCGAGCTCCCATCCCGGCCCCAGGTAGCGGGTCCGCCATGCGGGATTGGATTCGAAGCCGCCGCAGGCCAGCACCACGGCATCCGCCGCCACAGTTTCTGCGTCGAGCGCCAGGTCGAAGCCGCCGCCTGGCCGCCGGCGCAGGGCGCGGACCCGGGCCCCGTAGCGGAGGCGTACGCCGGCCTTGGCGGCGATGTCCGTCAAGGCGTCCACCAGGCCCGGTCCGCCGCCCCATGCTTCCACCGTGAGCCCGCCCCAGAAACGCCGCCGGCCGCCCACGGCGAAGGACTGCCGCCCGTACAGCGGCAGGAAGCGGATGCCGTGGCCGCGCAGCCAGCGCAGCGTCTCGAAGCTCGATTCGACCAAGCGCTCCGCCAGCTCCGGGTCCGTCCGGTACTCGGTCACCCGCCCCAGATCGTCGTAGAACTGTTCCCGGGGGTAGGTGCCGAAGTCCGTGTTCTCGATGTCGTCCGGCGTCAGCTCCGGCATCAGCTGGCGGAGGTCGTCGACGCCGCCGTAGACGGTGCGCATGGCGCCGGCGGTGAACCGGGAGTTGCCGCCGCGCAGGGCGTGGGGCGCGCGTTCGAACAGCGTGACCGCGGCGCCGCGCTCCCGGGCGGCGATGGCGGCGGCGAGGGCCGCGTTGCCGCCGCCGACCACCGCGACATGCCTCAAGCGAGGATGCCCTTGGCCTTGAGCGCGGCGATCTGCTGCTCGCCGTAGCCGAGTTCGGCCAGCACCTCGGCGCCGTGCTCGCCGAGGCGCGGCGGCGGGCGGCGGGGCGTGGCCGGGGCGCCGTCCACGGTGAAGCCGGCGCCGAGGAACCGCAGCCGGCCGTCCGGAACGCCGGGCACGTCCTCCAAGGCCGCGACGGTGCCGCGGTGCGCCAGCTGCGGGTTGTCGAGGGCCTCCGCCGGCCCCTTGAGCTGCCCAGCCGGCACGCCGGCGGCGGTGAGCACCGCGTCCCAGTGGGCGGCGGTGTCGGTGCGGAAGTGTTCCGCGAACAGCCGTCGCAGCGCGGCGCGGTTGGCAAGCGCCGCCGGCGCCGTGGCGAAGCGCTGGTCCCGCAGCAGGTCCTCGCGCCCCACCGCCTTCGCCATGCGTTCGAACAAGCGGTGCGTGTTGGCGTTCACCAGCAGCGTGCCGGCCTGGGTGGGGAACGTGCCGGCCGAACCGGCAGCGGCCAGCGGATTGGGACCCACCCGCGGCCGCACCTGGCCCGTAGCCAGATAGCCGTAGTAGTTGAGCCCCATCAGCGCCATGCAGCTCTCCAGCATGGAGACGTCCAGAAAGGCGCCGCGGCCCGTGCGCTCGCGGCGCAGCAGCGCGGCGTTGATCGCGGAACAGGCCACCATCGCAGTGCCGGCGTCCGCCACCGCGAAGCCCACGCGCACCGGCTGTTCCTCCGTGCCGGTGGCCAGGAACATGCCGGATTCGCCTTGCACGAGGTGGTCGTAGGCCGGGCGGTTGCTGCGAGGGCCTTCCTGGCCGTATCCCGATATGGCGCAGTAGACGAGGTCCGGCTTCACGGCCTTGAGTGCCGGGTAGCCGATGCCGAGACGGTCCGGCGTGCCGGGGCGCATGTTGTGCAGCACCACGTCTGCGGTGGCCGCCAGGGCGTGGACCGCGGCCAGCCCTTCCGGCCGCTTGAGGTCTACGGCGAGGGAGCGCTTGTTGGCGTTCTGCCCGAGGAACGCCGGCGGCAGCCCGTCGGCATGGCCGGCGCGCATCTGATCGCCCTCCGGCGCTTCCACCTTCACCACGTCCGCGCCCATCAGGGCAAGCTGGTAGGCGCACAGGGGGCCGGCATGGACATGGGTGAAATCCACCACGCGAACGCCCGCGAGCAGATCGACGGCTGGGGGAGCGGCCATGTCGTTTTCCCTAGGATGCGCTCGGCAGGCGGTCCAAGATGCCATAAACGGACAACGCGGAGCGTGGCGCCCGGCGCCGCATCGTCGTTGCCGGCTGAACCCGTACAATCCGCCTCGACGATCCAGGCACAGGAGAGGCAAGTGCGTACCGAGACCATGCTGTTCGCCAAGGACGTGGAGACGACGTCCAAGTGGTACCAGAATTTCCTGGGCGTGCAGTCCGGGCACGGCGGCCCGGAGTACGAGATGCTCATGGACGGCAAGACGCTGCTGCTGCAGCTGCACCAGCTGGCCGCGGACCACGACCACGGCGTAGGCACCGCGCCGCCCTTCGGCCACGGCGTGCTCGTCTACGTGCATGTGGACGACGCGCAAGCCGCCTACGCGCGGGCCGGCGAACTCGGCATCGAGATCCTGGCCCCCTTGGAATACAACGAGCAGGGACGCATGCACGAGTTCACGGTGCGTGATCCCAACGGCTACGCCATCGGCGTCTGCAAGTCCGACTGGGGTTAGCGAGGGCCCTTAGGCGTGGCGGCCGAGCCCGGCAGTACGCTGACCAACGAGGAGAAGTTCCTCTTCGATCTGCGCGGCTACCTGGTGGTGAAGAACGTCCTGGACGCAGGCGAGTGCCAAGCGCTCGTCGAGCGGGCGGACGCCGCCTGGCCACGGCAGGCCGAGGACGGACCGCTGCGCCGCTTCAACGGCATCTCGCGCTGGCACCAGGACTTCGTGGATCTGATGGATCATCCCCGGCTGCTGCCCTACCTCGTCGAACTGGTGGGCAGCCGGCTGCGGATGGACCACGACTACTGCATCTTCATGCGCAAGCACGGCAGCCGCAACAAGCTGCACGGCGGCCCCTGGCGGTTCGAGAGCGATCACTGGTACCGCTACCACGACGGCACGATGCGCAACGGCCTCACCGTTGCCACCTGGAACCTCACCGACGCCGGCCCCGGCGACGGCGGCTTCGTGTGCGTGCCCGGCAGCCACAAGACGAACTTCCTGCAGCACATGCCGAAGGACGTGGCCAGCTTCGAGCGCGACGCGGACTGGGTGGTGCAGCCGAGCCTGGCCGCCGGCGACGTGCTCGTGTTCACCGAGGCGCTCATCCACGGCACTGCCGAGTGGACCGCCGATCACGAACGCCGATCCCTGCTCTACAAGTACAGTCCGCCGCACTCCAGCTGGGCGAAGACGCCCTACGACGCGGACGACTACCCGCAGGCGACGCCGCGCCAGCGACGGCTGATGGCGCCGCCGTCCGTGGAAGCGCACCCTCGGGTGGATGAGGGGTTTTGATCAGCGAGCGTAGTCGATGGCCGCGATCGGGCAGACGCTGACGGTCAGCGCCACGTCGTCAACAGGCATGGGCGTCAGCGACCGATGCTTGACGGCGTTGACAACGCCATTGTTGCCAACAATACTGTAGCCAACAGGATAGTTGCCAACAGAGTTGTTGGGATTGCGTGATGAACAAGGCAGGCGGGAACTGGGTCGCGGGCGACGATTTCTTCGACCGCGAGGCGGAGCTTGAAGCGCTCGCGGAGCGGGTCAAGGACGGTACCCACACCCTGTTGACCGCACAGCGGCGGATGGGCAAGACGAGCCTGGTGCGGGAACTGCTGCGACGCTTGGGCGATGAAGAGGCAGTCGAGACGATCTTCGTCGATTTGGAGGCCACCGGCACGCCCGCCGATGCGGTCACCGAGATCGCCTTTCAAGCAAAGGCCGCACAAGGCGCGTGGCATCGGATCAGGCAACTGTTCAAGAACGTCCTCCCACAGGAAACCGAGGTCAGCGGCAAGGTTCCCGGAGCGGAACTGCGAGTGAAGCTCCGCGCCGGTGTCGACGCCGGCAACTGGCGGTACACGGGCGACCAGATATTCGCGGCTCTTGCCGCCAATGAGAAACAGGTCGTGCTCGCCCTCGACGAGCTGCCGATCCTCGTCAACCGCCTGCTCAAGGGCGACGACTACGCAATCACGCCGGAGCGCAAGCGTGAGACGGACGAGTTCCTAAGCTGGCTGCGCAAGAACGGCCAGGCGCATCGCGGCAAGATCAGCATGATCCTCTCTGGCAGCGTCAGCCTTGAACCCATCCTGCAGCAGGCGGGGCTCAGCGCCCACGCGAACATCTTCTCCCCGTTCGATCTGAAGCCTTGGAACGAGGAGACGGCAAGCAGATGCCTGGGCACGTTGGCGGAGACCTATGGCCTCGATCTCTCCAAGAAAGTCCGCGAGGCAATGTGCGAGCGGCTGCGCTGCCAGATCCCGCACCATGTGCAGCGCTTCTTCGACGTGCTTCACGAAGACTTGCGTCGGGCCGGCCGCAAGGCTGCGTCGCTTGAAGACGTGCAGCGCGTGTACGAGAGCGACATGCTCGGCGTGCGCGGGCAGATGGACATGCCCCACTACGAAGGACGACTGAGGATGGTGCTGGGCGATGAAGGATGTCGAGTCGCGCTGGACCTGTTGACGGAAGCGGCCGTCGCGGGAGGTGTGCTGAAGGACGATGCCGTCGCCCGGCAGCGCGAACGCCAAGCCGAGGCCAATACGATGCCCATTGAAGACGTGCTTCACGTGTTGGAGCATGACGGCTACTTGGAGAGACACGAAGGCGGCTACCACTTCGTATCGGGCCTGTTGGAAGACTGGTGGCGCACGCGGTACGGGAGATCGCGGGCCTTGGCCCCGAACACTGGCTCTGCCGGAGGAATCCAGCCATGACCACAGCGCCGACTCGGAAGTACAACCCCGGATTCCTAACCGACGACGAGCTGGTGGCATCGTTCTGCGTACGGACGCACGAGTTCGAGTCGCTGATCGAGTCGCTGAGCGCGTGTACGGGCGACTCGAACCAGCACCAGATCGTCATCGGCCCGCGCGGCAGCGGCAAGACGAGCCTGCTGCTGCGCGTTGCCGCGGAAGTGCGCCGAGATGCCGACCTGGCGGCTGCCTTCTTCCCCATCGTCTTCGCCGAGGAGAGCTACGAGGTGAGCACCGCCGGCGAGTTCTGGCTGGAGTGCTTGGCCCGCTTGGCCGACCAAGCGCCGGAACGAGAAGATGCCCCAGATCTGCACGCCACGCTCGTCGCCCTACGCGCCATTCAAGACGACCAGGTGCTCGGCGAGCGTTGTCTCGCCGCCTTGTTGGACTTCGCCGACCGTGAGGGCAAGCGGTTGGTGCTGATCGTCGAAAATCTGAACATGATGTTCCGAGACCTGATGGACCGCCAAGCGGGCTGGCGGCTGCGCAAGGTCCTGCAAACCGATCCGCGCATCGTCCTGCTTGCCAGCGCAACCAGTCGTTTCGACGAAATCGATCAGCCAGACCATGCGCTATACGATCTGTTTCGGGTGCTCACGCTGCGCCAGCTCAACACCGAGGAGTGCGCGGTCCTGTGGGAGACGGTATCCGGCCAGAGCCGTCCGACGAAGACGATGCGTTCACTGGAGATACTCACCGGTGGCAGCCCGCGTCTGTTGACGATCGTCGCCCGCTTTGGCGCCGGCCTCTCCTTTCGCGACCTCATGGACAACCTGCTCGATCTGGTTGACGACCACACGGAGTACTTCAAGAGCCACCTAGAGTCCCTGCCTGCCCAAGAACGCCGCGTCTATCTGGCGCTTGCCGAGCTATGGAAGCCCGCGCTCACCAAGGAAATCGCCGAACGGGCTCGACTCGAGACGAGCAAGTGCAGCGCCCACCTCGCACGCCTCACAGAACGCGGTGTTGTGCGGCTTGACGGCGGGAGCGCCAGACGCAAGCGGTACTATCTGAGCGAACGGATGTACAACATCTACTACCTGCTGCGCCGAGGGAAGGACCGCTTAGTCGAAGTCCTGATCCGATTCATGGCGTCCTACTACTCACCTGGCGAACTCAAAGAAATAGGTACGCGCATTGCTCGTGAAGTGGAAGGTGTTGTACCGGAGATGAGATCGCTCTACCAGTATGCATCTACCGAACTGATGGCAACGTCGACGGGGATGCACAAACCCGAAAGTGGGGCTGACCTTGCGGAGCCGGTGCGTCTCGCGCAGCAGGTGGCGAGCGCACTGGTCAACAGGGGCGCCGCGCTGGCGGCGCTGAACCGGCACGGGGAGGCGCTGGCCGCAAGCAACGAGGCTCTGCGCCGGATGAGCGACCTTGCGGAGCCGGGGCGCCTCGCGCAGCAGGCGGCGAGCGCGCTGGTCAACAGGGGCGCCGCGCTGGCGGCGCTGAACCGGCACGGGGAGGCGCTGGCCGCGAGCAACGAGGCTCTGCGCCGGATGAGCGACCTTGCGGAGCCGGGGCGCCTCGCGCAGCAGGCGGCGAGCGCGCTGGTCAACAAAGGTGCCGCGCTGGCGGCGCTGAACCGGCACGGGGAGGCGCTGGCCGCGAGCAACGAGGCTCTGCGCCGGATGAGCGACCTTGCGGAGCCGGGGCGCCTCGCGCAGCAGGCGGCGAGCGCGCTGGTCAACAAAGGTGCCGCGCTGGCGGCGCTGAACCGGCACGGGGAGGCGCTGGCCGCGAGCAACGAGGCTCTGCGCCGGATGAGCGACCTTGCGGAGCCGGCGCGTCTCGCGCAGCAGGCGGCGAGCGCTTACGTCAACAGGGGGGCCGCGTTGGCGGCGCTGAACCGGCACGGGGAGGCGCTGCGCCGGATGAGCGACCTTGCGGAGCCGGCGCGTCTCGCGCAGCAGGCGGCGAGCGCTTACGTCAACAGGGGGGCCGCGTTGGCGGCGCTGAACCGGCACGGGGAGGCGCTGGCCGCGAGCAACGAGGCTCTGCGCCGGATGAGCGACCTTGCGGAGCCGGGGCGTCTCGCGCAGCAGGCGGCAAGCGCTTACGTCAACAGGGGGGCCGCGTTGGCGGCGCTGAGCCGGTACGGGGAGGCGCTGGCCGCGAGCAACGAAGTGCTGCGCTGGTTCGGAGAGAGCGACGTGCCGGAGCTTCGCGAGCAGGCGGCAAGCGCACTTGTCAATAAGAGCATCGTTCTAGCCGAGTTGGGTCGTTCAGCGCAGCCGCGTGACGTTGCGGGGCTACTGGAAGCTCTACCGAAGCTCGACCTGCGAGAAAGAGCTGTTCGTGCCTTGCTGACACTCAGCATCGGTCACGGACCAGAGCGAATGTGCGAACTGATCCAAGCGTCGCGGGCGGGCAACCTCCTGCGACCGCTGACAACGGCTCTTGAACGGGACATGGGCCTCGATCCTCGTGTGCCAGAGGAAGTCTCAGAGGTTGCCGAGGACATCCGGCGGGACTTGGCGAAGATCAGGGAGGCTCGAAGCGGCCGGGGCACGGACGCGCTAAGCAGCCTTCAGCGCGACGCGACTCAGCGCGGTCTCGACCAGTTAACCATGGACGAGATCGACGAGGAAATCCAAGCGGTCCGCAAAGGTCGGAAGCACAGTTGAGGCATCGACTGGACTCTAAGCAAACATCCCGTTCAACCGCTGCTCCCACTCTTCCTCATCCACCACTTCGTACCGCACCACTTTCCCCTGCATCGCCGGCACGAACTCCGCCCAATCCGCCTTCCTCGCGTGTTCCGAACAGATGTCGAACACCGAGCGCTTGTAGGCCGTGTCCGCCGCTTCCTTCAAGTGCATCCCTTTCGTTTCCACCACGAACACCTGGTGGAACTCGTCGTCTTGGTTTGGTTCGTCGGGTTGCAGGGTGAGGATGAAGTCGGCGTAGATGCGTTGGGGTTTCCAGCCTTGGACGTAGTAGTCCTTGCGGGCGCGGTTGCGGTACCAGAAGAAGAGGCGGGCTTGGGTGTCCAAGTAGGTGGCGACCTTGTTCTCCAAGCCGTTGAGCTCGCCTTCGCCCACGCGGTCGAAGAGGCCGAGTTGGTACGGGCTGGCATCTTCGCGGTTGGCTTGGCGCTCGGTGGCGGGCAGCTCGATGTGCGGCGGCGGGTGGTTGAAGTGCAGGTCGTCGGTGACGACGATGAAGCGCATCGTGCCGGCATCGAGGAGTTCGGCGAACACGCGCTGGGACAAACGGTCGCGCTCGGCTTCCAGGCGCTTGCGGAGTTCTTCAAGGATGAACACCGTGTTGGCCTGCACTTTCTCGCGGGGGTGCTTCTCGAGCAAGGCGTTGAAGACGCGCTCGGTGGCTTCGGCGCCGCGCCAGGGGTTGGGCATGGCGTCCAGCAGGTGGCTGGCGGCGAAGTAGGTGTCGATGACGCCGGACTCCGCGCTCGCCGGTTCCCCAACGGCATCCGCATCCGCGAACAGCGGCTCGAAATCCAGCCCGGCGCGCAGCGTCACGTCCTTGCTGCCTTGGGCCTGCAAGTCCAAGCTGAACAGCGGGCTCACGTCCACTTCGTCCCACGGGATGCGGGAGAGGATGTCCGCTTCGTAATGCACCAGCCGCCAGCGCCGGCCGTCGCGGATCATGAACGTCGGCAGCACCAGGCTCGCCGCCGCTTGGCGAAACCGCTCGCGTTGTTCGGAGACGACCAAGCCGCCGGGCCGCTCTTCCGCATCGGCTTTCACGCGCCCCTCCAAACCCTGCAAGCCCTCTAGCCCGAACCCCTTGCGAACATCCCGCAGCAGGTCGTTGGCATTGCGTTGAAAGCAGTACACATGGCTTTCGTCCAGTTCCTGCACGTGCGTCTTGCATGCATAGGGCTGACGCAGGATGCGCCCGACCAGCTGCGTCAGTGCGCTCTTGGAGCCGGGGTTGGTGAGGATGGCCAGCACATAGGCGAAGGAGCAGTCCCAGCCTTCCTGCAGCGCCTGCTTGGTGATGATGAAACGGATCGGGCAGTCGCGGGAGAGCAGTCCGCCGGCTTCGTCCACCTCCTTCAACTCGTCGCGTTGGCTGGTCTTCACCGCCACTTGTTCGGCGCTGATCTCCGGGTGGCGCAGCAAGTGTTCGCGCACGTCCTCGGCGTGAATGAAACCCGCCTGCCGTTGCTCCCTGCCGGTGCGCTCCACCTGCACCAGACAGATGGGGCGGATGTAGGCGCCGGTCTCCGCTTCGTGTTCCCGCGCCTTGGCTTCCAAGGATTTGCGGTGTTCGATGGCGGCCAGCAGCGTGTCGTGCCAATCCGTGCTCGTCTTGTTGTGGATGTTCAAGTCCAGCTTGATCATCTCCTCGGCGTTCAGCGCCTGGCCGGTGATCTCCACCAGCACGTTGGCTTCCCGCGGCGGCGTGGCGGAGAGCTCGACGATCATGGACGGGTTGAAGCCTTCCAGCGTCTCCTTGGCGCCTTGGCTGTACGCCTTGTGGCCTTCGTCGAGGATGATGAGCGGCTGCAAGAGACGCAGCGTGTTGCCGAGTGAGGTCTTGGCCTGCCTGCCCCACACGCCGCTTGCGGACTCGAAGGTGTCCAAGTTCGGCACTTCGGCCAGCAGCTTCTCTTGGGCGCTGGCGTCGTCCTCTCTGGGGAAGAAGCTGTCGAAACCGCCGCTGTCCCGGAACATCCGCAGTTGTTCCTTTGTCTCGCGGTTGGCAGACGGCAGCATGAGCAGCAGCACGCAGAGCCGCTCGCGCACGTCTTGCGGCTTGAAGCCGCTGTTCTTCTCCAGGATCAGCGTCTTGCCAGCGGAGGAGACGTCGAGTTGCTGGCGGTAGGGATGGTCGCGATCCTTCAGCGCCTTCAGGGTTTGGTTGTAGATCTGCGTGGTGGGCACGATCCACAGCACCAGGCCCGCTTGCTGGCGGCGGTAGTGGGTGTTCACCAAATCGATCACCTTGGTGGCGAGCAGCGTCTTGCCGCCGCCGGTGGGAATCTTCAAGCAGAAGGTGGGCAGCGGTTCGCCAAGCCCGTTCTTGCGCGGCAGGTAGGCGCGGACGGTGCCGGCCTTCTCCCAGGCCCGCGCCACCCAGTCGAAGGTGATGTCCGGGTCGATCTCCCGCGCCGTCGCTTCCTTGCCTCGCCACTCGACGAGCAGATCGAGGAACGTCCGCACGGCTTGCAGCGCGGTCTTCTGATACTCCTTGAGAATCATCGCCCGAGCCGATCCACCGTTTCGTAGATCTCGAACGGCAGTTGCTGGAAGGTGATGCCGTACTGGTGCAGAAACTCCCGATCGAGGTACTTCGTGGGCGCGAACACCAGCTTCGGCCGCTTCGACCGGGAGAGCTTGCGGGCGACGTCCATGGTGAGGGCCATGTCCTTCAACTGCTCGAAGTCGTCCGTGTAGATGAGGAACACGTCGTAGTTGCGGCTGCGACCGATGAAGTGGCGCTCCGGTCGCATCTTGGCCGCGTCGAACTCCTCCCCCGTGGCGGTGAAGAAGATGTACGCCGCCAGCCGCTTGTAGCTCGGCAGCTTGCCGCGCTCCAGCATGGACTCCTTGCGCATCGGCTTGCCGAGCTTGAAGTAGCTGAACGTGCCGCCCAGCCCCTCGCGCAGCGACTCGTCCTTCGCCTGCGGTACGCCTTTGATGACGCGGCGAACCCGCTCGGCGGTGATGGCGTCCGCGTACTCCTCGCACTCGACAAGGATGAAGCGACGATTGCCGCCGTCGGCCTTGTTGAGGGCAAGCACTGCGTGGGCGGTGGTGCCGGAGCCGGCGAAGGAGTCTAGGACGATGGAGTTCTTGTCGGTGGCGATGCGGAGCACGCGATCAATCAAGGTCGTCGGCTTGACCGTGTTGAACACGTCTTCGGACCGCTCGAAGTTCAGAACAGACACAAGCTCTCTCTTGGCAGCTTGTGTGTGTCCTACATCAGCATGGTGCCACAGCGTCTGTGGAACGACCCCCGACCTCACTTCCGAAAGAAATCGCTTCAACCTCGGCATCGCGTTGCCGCGCTGTCCCCACCAAATCCGGTCGTCTTCATCAAGGCCCTTGAAGCTACTAGCTGACACTTGGAAATATCTACCTACCGATGGCTTGAACTTGCGCCCAGATGGGCTGGTCACCTCGTATGTGCCTTGGCTGTAGTGATTCCTCGCGGTCAGATCGCTTGACGACCACGCGCCTCGCTGATCTTCATCGGGATTGCGGTATCTGTCGGTAGCCCCTGCTTTCCTCTCCATCAGGTGGGGTTGCCACTGTTCGGCATCCCGTGCGTACACCAACACAAAGTCATGGTCTTCGGAAAAGTGCCGGGCCGTGTTCTTCGGCGAGAACACCTTCTGCCAGATGACCGTCGTAAGAAAGTTCTCCTCCCCAAACACCTCGTCCATCAAGCTCCGCAGCCGATGTACTTCGTTGTCGTCAATCGACACGAAGATCGCGCCGTCGTCGCGCAGCAACTCCCGCAGCAGCTTCAGCCGGGGCAGCATCATGCAGCACCACTTGTCGTGGCGGGTCAGGTCGTCCCGATCCACCACCTTGCCGAACCAGTCCTTCATCATCGGCGAGTTCACGCGGTCGTTGTAGGCCCAGCCTTCGTTGCCGGTGTTGTACGGCGGATCGATGTAGATGCACTTCACCTTCCCATGATACGTCGGCAACAGCGCCTTCAGCGCCGCTAGGTTGTCGCCATGCACGACCAGGTTGTCGTGCAAACTCACCGGCTTGGAAAGCCCCTTCCCCCGCACCGGCGTCAACTCGTGATACGGCACCCCAAGATGCAGATTCTCCACAAACACGCGGCCCTTGAAGTGCAGGGAAGTCACGGCTGCTCTCCCGCCAAACGACCGACAGCGCATCCGTCGATTCGGCTGGCAATACACGCGAAAGACCGCTTGGCTGCCCGTCTCTGCGCCGGGGTGCCGCCAGAGCACTCCCACATGGAGACGCCCTCTCGTTGCGCGAATTGGACCAGCGGCGACATGTCGTTGACATCGCCTAGGCTCGGATCGTCGGCCGGGGATGGTGCCAGCCGTTCGCCGTGCTTGAGGAGCACGGCGACGTCGTCGTGGATGCGGTTCTTGATCTCCGGCAAGTGAGCACTAGCTTTGTTCGCCGCCGCACGCCCGTAGACTCTGAACGGCTGGTGGATGTAGCCCAGCAAGGCAGGTTTCGCCTCCAACAGGGGCATGTTGTCCGGTGCAATGGATCCGATGATGTCGGCGTCCCTCATCCATGCGCTGACCGCCTGTCCAAGCGTGGCAAGCGCTCGAACCGAGAACAGGTCGCAAGTGACAGGCAGGATGAAGCAGTTGCAGTCGAGCAGAAGGACGCGGTTCAAGGGCCCGATGTTTGATCCAGTGTCGTAGAACACATAATCGAAGGGCGACTCGCTGTGGATCCGAGAGATCAACGTGCTGATCGACGCGATGGCCCTCAGTGCCCCAAGACGCCGCTTCAAACTGTCCGACCAAGCGCCGTACAGGAAATCCTCAAACTCCGCGAGCTTGATGTCCCCAGGCACCAGCTTCAAGTTCCCTACCTTTGTCGGCTCGATCAGTCGGCTTGGCCCGGTGTTCTCGATAACGGGGCGGACGGCCGTCCAAAGCGTCTGACCATCGCTCTCACTCGATTCGTTCAACAGATCGCCCACCTGTTCATCGGGAAGCAGGCAGGAAGTCAAGTTGCACTGCGGGTCGCCGTCCACCAACAGCACGGACTTGCCCATCTCCGCCAGCGCAAAGGCGATGTTCGCGGTCAGGGTTGTCTTGCCCACCCCGCTCTTGTGGTTGAACAACGCTATGCGAACTGGGCTAGACACGGTTTACGGCCACTTGTTCCTCTCAGCAGTCCTTCACGATTTCGCACTTCGGCAGCGCCTCTTGCAGTGCGGCTATCGCTTCGGTGGAGACTGGCGTTCCGAATACTAAGAGGGCATCTAGGCTGCGCAGGCGGGCAAGCGGTGTGACGTCTTCGACGTTCGTTCGCTCTATATTCAGGAAGGTGATCTGCGGCATCTCGCCGAGCGGCGCAACGTCCGTGACGGCAGTGCCGTCAAGCTCCAGCCAATTCAAATTGCCCAGCGCCGTGATGCACCGCACATCGGCAACGTCGGTGTCGGTCAAGATCAGCGTTTCCACGCTAGACAATTCCGCGACCTGCCGCAGGTTCACCCCATTGGCGCGGCGCAAGTCCAAGACTTTGTGTTCCAGTCTCTCTGTCGTGCGAAACCACAGCTTGCGGATCGATGCCATGACGGTGCCGCACAAAGCCGCGTCCTTCGCCATCAGCAGGCTGAAGAGAGAGGAATCCGGGACGTATTCCCCTTTTCGCCACCAGTAGTCGGAATACTTGATCTGCGTAGAGACGCACCACTCGACTGCGTGTACACGTTCTCGCGGACCTAGTCCGGAGTGGGGATTGACCGCCAAACGTGCGGCCAAGTGGGCGAGATTGAAGAGCTCATCGCTGGCCTCCGACTCGGCGAGGTCGGAAAACTCTCTGCCAAAGACGCACTTCGCCAGTTCGCTGTGCCACTCCGGCTTGTCGGCCAGCATCTCGAAGAGGAAGCAGAAGGTCTCCAGCCAGCTGCGTTGTCGGGCCCAGCCGGCGAGGTCGGTTCGATTGAAGCCTAAGGACGAGCGACCGTTCTTGGCCCACGAGAAGCCGGTGACCTCGGTGGCGAGCGCCACCGCGGCGAAGTACTCTTGGAAGGAAAGGTGGCGGAAGGCGTAGAGATCGTCGCCTCTAGGAACGAACAAGCCGCTTCTGCGGCCAACGAACGAAAGAAACTCCTCCGGGGTCGGTGCATCGGCGGGCGCTTTGGTGCGCTCCATCTCGCTGCCGAGCCAGTGCAGCACGTCGTCGCGGCGCACTAGCAAGTCCACGTCGTCGCCCTGTTCGCGCCGCTTTTGCATCTCGAAGCCCACCCGGCCAAGCCACATCTTCTTTCGCGGCAGGTCGTGGGTGCCGTCGCTCAAGCCGCGGAAGCGGTCGATGGACACCAAGTACGCCTCGGCAATGCGCTCGTAGAGCAGCCACTTCTCTTGCGGCAAGGTGGCGTCGTTGCGGTGTATCAGCGCCATCAGCGCCAGCACGTTGGGTACGCGGGCGAGCCGCCGCAAGGCCGCGTCCTTGCGGATGGCGGCTACCAGATCGTCGTGCCTGCCAGCTTGCGCACTGTCCAAGTCGCGCACAACGTACCACTTCTGCGCGAACACCTTGATTCGTCCGTCGTCGAACGGGGCGATGTAGCGCTTGCGTATTCCAGCAGTGTCGAGAACCCGAATACCAATATGCCCGTGCCTTGGTGGCCCGATGCCCTCAAACGGCACCTCGCCGTAGCCCACAATGCGCGACGTGAGCAGCCAGAGGCAATCGGGATAGCGCTTCATGCCGTCGAACACGGCGTCCCGCAAGCGGAGCCGCGCGTCTTTGCCGCCGAGCTCGTCGATGCCGTCGAGCATGACCAACGCTCGCCCTTCCGCCAACCTGTCGCGCAGGTAGTCGCCCTCTCGCAGCGGTTCACCGACGGGGTGGCGTAGATGCGCTTGCAGCAGGCCGTCGAACGTGGTGACCGCTTCAAGCTCGAGTTCGCGCAGCACCATGGGCACGGGCAACACCCAGCCGAATCGCTTGATGAGGGGCGAGGGTCGCCCATAGAACGTGAGCAGCCACGTCAGGTAGTCCACGAGCGTTGTCTTTCCCACGCCCGGATCGCCGAGCAGCACCAAGCGTCCGTGTTCGTCAAGGGGCGCGTAGACGCTCTCGCATCCTTTTGGCCAATCGTCGGGATCGACATCTACGGAGATTGGGCGCTTCGAGACCAGCGGCGGCACGAACAAGGAATCGATGGCGACGCTTGGGCGGTCGCGGAGGTCCGGCAGGCCGAGCAGACGAATGTAGCGATGCTGCTTCTGAACTCTGCCGAGATACTCCCGCAGCAGTGGATTGTCGTGGAGTTCCACCACGGAAAGGTCGTCGAAGCGACGTCGTTTCATTGGAGCTTCGCCTGCATATAGCGAGCGAAAGAAGCTGGCCCGGCGTCGGCAGGCAGATAGCGGACAACGTCCTGGATCCAGAAGACGTTAGCGGCTGTCGGGTCGGGGAAGGCGCTCTGGTTGACGATGGTCTCGCCTTCCGCATCCTCGGTATCGTCGTCTGAAGCTGCCACCATGGGTAGCTGGAGGGCTTGCAGAACGTCTAGCGCTGGCTCGCCCCCGCGGCACCATTTTCCGATAGCGTCGTATAGGTCTGGATTGGCCTGCCAGCGAACATAGAGAGCGTGATGGAACTGATGGATGTATGCGACCGTCAGCAGTTTTCCCATCTCCTCCTGCCCTAGTTCGTCGTCTTTGTCGACATGCCTAGGCAGGCGTGCAAGAAGACGAACGACCAGGTTGGCAAGGCCCTTCAGCTTGCGCGGATTCGGCGGCAGACACTGGCCCTCCGCAACGACCTGCCACAACCAACGTACATGTTGCTCCGCAACATCACCGCCGCCCGCAACGAGTTCGCACAGCAGCTGGTTGGGCGCGTCGACGATGGGCAAGTGCCAGATGTTCTGACAGATCTTCTCCAAGTAGGACGCAGCCCGTGCTTGGGCGTCTCGCCTCGCGTCCTCGTCAGTCAGCCCGCCTGCCAGCCGGTTGGCAATGGCGCCTTCCACCGCCTTCTGATTCAAGCCGAGCACGAAGACGCAGTTGTCGAGCGTGAGATAGACCTTCAATCCCTCCAGCAGCCGGTACGCAGCCTTGGGTTCGCAGCGGTCCAGGTCGTCCACGAAGACGACCAATCTAGACTTGCCCGTGTTCCCTTCTTGCTCGTCCACCTCCGGCAGGAGCAGCCGAATGGTCTCCTGCAGGTTCTTCCGCAGCGACTCGGACGGCAACGTGGCAGCGAGGTTCTCCGCATCCCACTGGCGGCTGGCCTGCTCGAACTTGGCGTACTGGAAGCCGACCTTCTTGGTGAGTTCGTCCAACGAAAGCAGTGCGCCGCGAAGGGCCGCCTTGCCGAGGCGCTTGAGCGCCAACGCCTTCGAATCCTCCTGCGAGAGTTGTGCCCGCATCTCTTGCAGCAGCGCCACGACCGGCACTGCTTCGGCGTGGTAGCGCCACGCATCGAACCAGACGGATAGCAGCCGATCGCCATGCTCGGTGGATGGCTTGTCCTCACTTGTGTCGAGCTCCTGTGGGTTTTCGCCCGTCAAATACCAACGCACCTGATGCAGGAAGCTCGTCTTCCCAAGCCCCCAATCGCCATGCACGCCGAACACCTGCGGCGGCTTGCACGTTGCGATGGCCTCGCCCACCTCCTCGATGAGGGCGTTGCGGCGCAGCCGGTCGCGCAGTGTTGGTTCGTCGTTGTGCATGGGGCCGTTCACCGCTTGCGCCGGTCCGCCCGCAAGCATAGCGCAAGCTCTCGTCCGCGCATGGCAGCGGCATGGCCTCGTACAGTCTCAAGTCCTCCCGCGCGACCTTCGCCGCTTCTCCCCGAAGATCGCCCACCACCAGCCGTCAATGGTTCCACCACGGCAGGTCCGAGAAGGCTCGGACATCCAGCTCATGGGTCCACACGGAACGATGCTGCTGGGCGATGTGCCAGTAGGTATCGGCGATGCGTTCCGGGAGCATGAGGCCGTCTTGGGCGCCTTTCGTGTCCCGCAGCGCCTGGAACCGTTCGGGGCCGAGCATCTTGCCGAGGGTGTCTGGGGCGTCCACGGAGCCATCGACCACCACATGGGCCACGTGGATGTTCTGCGGCGAGAGTTCGGCGTTCAGGGTTTGGCAGAGCAGGCGGCGACCGCCCATGGCCGCCGCGTGGGAGTGCTGGCCGGCGTTGCCGCGCACCGCGGCGGTGGCGGAGGTCACGATGAGGGTGCCGCCGCCGCGTTCCACCATGCGCGGACAGACGGCCTTCGCCAAGCGGAAGAGGCCAAGCGTACCGAGCCGCCAGCCCATCTCGAACGCCTTGAGGCTGGTCTCGCCCAAGGTCCGATTGCCGATCTGCGCACCGAGATTGTAGATGGCTGCCTCGATCGGGCCGACGTCGGCCTCCACCTGCGCGACCCGCTCCTCGATGGCGTCCTCCGCGACCGCGTTCATCAGGAAGCCGGACGCCGAACCGCCAGCGCTTTCGATTTCGTCCACCAGCGTGGCAAGGCCGGCCTCGTCGGTGCGGCGGCACAGCACGGCGTGATAGCCCTCCCGGGCGAACCGCTTGCCAACCGTGCCGCCGATGCCGGCGCCAGCGCCGATAATCAGACAGACGGGTTTCATCGCGTCTTCTCTCCTGGGCGTCCTTCGGTAAAAGGCTGGGGCTGTAGTACCGTTCTCTGGGAAACCGTACTACCTGCGTCCTCCTGTATCACCCCCCGCAGGGGCGTACCTAGATCCCGTACAGCGCTCGCACGTTCCCCCGCGTGATCTTCGCCCGCTCCTCTTCGCCCACGTCCGCGAACAGCTCGTCGAGCACTTCCCGGGAGCACGGCCAGGTCGAGTCCGTGTGGGGGTAGTCCGAACCCCACATGAGGTTGTCCACGCCGATCAGGTGGCGGGTGGCGAGGGCTGGGCGGTCGTCCTCGATGGTGGCGTGGAACTGGCGGCGCCAGATGTCGTGGGGCGGCGGGCCGGCGTAGGGTTCGGCAATGTTGCGGCGCTCCCGTTGCAGGCCTTGGTCGACGCGGTCCAGCCAGTGGGCGATCCAGCCGGCGTTGAACTCGGCCACCACGATGCGCAGGTTCGGATGTCGTTCGCACACGCCCCGGCACATGAACTCGACGATGGTGCGCTGCACGGCGCTTTGGGTGGCGGCGTAGTCGGCGATGGCGTCCGGCCGCCAAGGGCGAACGCGGCGCTCCTTCGGCACATGGGCGTTGGTGCCGACGTGCATGGAGAGCGGGAAGCCGGCTTCCTCGGCGCGCGCCCAGATCGGTTCGTAGGCGTCGTCGAAGTACGGCCGCTCCGCGGGCGACGTGCAGGGGATGCAGCCGCCCTTGAAGCCGAGCTTGATGACGCGGTCGAGTTCCGCGGTGGCGGCGTGCGGGTCTTGCACCGGAATGGCAGCGAGGCCGAACAGCCTGCCGTTGGCGGCGCTGGCGTAGTCGTGCAGCCAGTCGTTGTAGTTCTTCTGCAAGGCCACCAGCAGCGCCGTGTTCGCCAGGCTGAACATGCCGAAGAAGCCTGGGTAGAGGAACTCGGCGGCGAGGCCGTCCACGTCTTGATCCTCGAAGCGGTGGGCGCCGTCCACCAGGCCCTTGCGCATCCCGGCGTAGCCCTTGCTGAACAGCGCCACCAGCTCCGGATCCTGCATGTGGGCGACGTCCGGCTTGCGGCCGGGCTTGCGCTTGAGCGGCTCGTTGCGCGCCAGGCGGGTGGCGGCCATGCCCATGCGGGCGACGCTGACGCCCTTCAAGCCACGGGCAGGCACTACGATGGCATCCACCTGATCGCCCGTGTCCATGATGCGCGGCGCTTCGTCGCCGAAGCGCTCGGCGAGGCCGGTGAACACGTCGCGGCCCTCCACCACGTGGGAATCGGCGGAGATCGGCTTCATTCGCGCCCCTCGCTTCGCTTGCAGTCGTCTCGATGCTACTCGCTTCGGCGTCGCTTCTGGCGGCTGGCGGTCCGGTGCGGGGACGCGCTGGGTACGGGGCCGGTTCCGTACCCTCTTGGAGCGTGCCGAATCACCCTCTGACGCGGTGCCAAATCACCCCCTGGGTCGGTGCCGAATCACCCCCTGGATCGGCGCCGAATCACCCCCTGGGCCGGTGCCAAATCACCCGCTAAGCCTTGCTGCGACGCCGTTCAACGGCTACCGTGTAGCTATGTCCGAATCAGCCTACTTGCCGCGTGTCGCAGACGCGGAACTCGATGCCCTGCTGGACGCTTCCGGCGCCGTGCTTGTGGAGGGTGCCAAGGCGACGGGGAAGACGGCCACCGCCATGGAGGCGGCCGCCAGCCATGTGTTGCTGGATGTAGACGACAGCGCCCGCCGTCTGACGGGTGCGGATCCAGCGCTGCTGCTGGCTGGCGCAACGCCAAGGCTCATCGACGAGTGGCAGCTGGAACCGGCCATCTGGAACCTGGTGCGCCGCGTTGTCGACGAGCGCAACGCCCGGCGCCAGTTCATTCTCACCGGCTCCGCCGTGCCAGCCGACGACATCACCCGGCACACCGGCGCCGGGCGTTTCACGCGGCTGCGCATGCGGCCGATGTCGCTGTTCGAGATGGGGCATTCCACCGGCGCCATTTCGCTGCGGGAGCTGCTCGACGGGGCTCCCCAGAACGCTCCCGCCACGGAGCTGGCCATCACGGACTTGGCGGAACTCATCGCCACCGGCGGCTGGCCGGCCAATCTGGGCAGCCCGCCGCAGTCCGCGATTCGGGCGAATCGGGGCTATCTGGACGACGTCCAGCGCACGGACGTCTCCGCCGTCGCCGGCAAGGCGCGAGACCCGATGCGGGTGCGCCGCCTCTGCCAGTCCCTGGCGCGCAACGTCGCCACGCCGGTGGCCATGTCCCGCCTGGCGGCGGACGTTGGCGGCAGCGGTCCGGCCATGAAGCCGGACACCGTAGCGGAGTACCTGGACGCCTTGGAGCGCCTGATGGTGGTGGAGAACCAGCCGGCCTGGTCGCCGCATCTGCGCTCCCGGGCCACGCTGCGTTCCTCGCCCATACGGCACTTCGTCGATCCCTCGCTGGCGGTTGCGGCTCTGCGCTCGTCGCCAAAGGCGCTGGCGGCCGATCTCGAATTCCTAGGCTTCTTGTTCGAGTCCATGGTCGTCCGCGACCTGCGCGTGTACGCCCAGGCGGCGGACGCCGAGGTGTTCCACTACCGCGAGAAGGGCGGCCTGGAGGTGGACGCCGTGGTGGAGGCCGCGGACGGTCGCTGGGCGGCCTTCGAGATCAAGCTCGGCCACGGCTGGGTGGCGGAGGGCGAGCGCAATCTCGAGCGCTTGGCGGCGCGGGTGGCGGACGGGCCGCACGGCCCGCCCGCCGCGCTGGCGGTGATCGTTCCAAGCGGCTACGGCTACGCCGGCAGCCGCGCCGACACCAACGAGCAGCAAGTGGGCGTGGTTCCGATCGGCGCTCTGGGCCCGTGAGATCGAGTAGATCGAGTGGCCGTTTCCGTGTTCGTTGCCGTGCTATGGTGTGGTCGTGCGCCCGTAGCTCAGTTTGGATAGAGCGTTGGCCTCCGGAGCCAAAGGCCGTGCGTTCGAGTCGCACCGGGCGTGCCAGTTCCTCGGGCCTCCGGCCGCCCTGTCAGGAGCTGCCCAGCGCGCCGGCGGCGCGCAGTTCGTCCACCTCCGCAGCGGACAAGCCGAGCAGCTTCGTCAGCACTTCGTCGTTGTGCTGGCCGAGGCAGGGCGCCGGGGAGCGCAGGCGCTGCGGCGTGCGGGAGAAGAGGGTGGCCGGGCCGTCGTAGGGAGTCGGCCCCATCACCGGGTGGTCCAAGGTGACGAAGAAGCCCCGGGCCTTGAGCTGTGCATCCTCGTAGAGGTCGCTCGGGCGCAGCACCGCGTGGGCCGGTACGCCGGCGGCTCTTAGCTGCCGGGCCGCCTCGAAGGCGTCTTGGCGGCGGCACCAGGCGGCGAGGGCTTCTTCGCCGAGCAGTTTCGCGAGAGCGGCGCGTTCGGCGTCCGTCTCCGCGGCAACGGCCAGGTAGCGCTCCTCCCCGGCGCAGGCGAACACGCCGTGGGGATGCAGCCACGGCGAGCCTTGGCCCAGGCGCCGGGCCTGCCGACCGGTCGCGGCGCAGTCCAGAACGAGCGGCTCCAGAAAACGGATGCCGCACTCCACCTGGGCGACGTCGATGTGCTGCCCAAGGCCGGTGCGCCGCCTGTGCAGCAGGGCGCTGGCCAGCGCGGCGATGCCGTAGCGGGGGGTGATGAAGTCCGTGTAGGCGCCCCAAGGGCCGCTCGGCGGCCGGTCCGGCCAGCCCACCAGCGCGAACAGCCCGGCGATGGCGGCGCCTTGGCCGCCGAAGCCGGAGTAGCCGCGTTCCGGCCCGGTCTGGCCGCGCATGGAGGTGGAGAGCATCACCAGGTCCTCCCGCTTGGCGGAGAGCGCCTGCCAGTCCAAGCCGAAGCGCGCCATGGTGCCCGGCGAGTAGCTCTCCAGCACCACGTCCGCCCAGTCCGCCAGGCGGCGGGCCAAGGCGCGGCCAGCGGGGTTCTTGAGGTCCACCGTCACGCCCTTTTTGGAGGTGTTGAAGTTGGCCATGAACTGGGCGCGATCCGGCCCGGCCTTGCCGTCCTTGAACGGCGGCGCGGTGCGCAGCAGGTCCAGCCGCTCCGGCGACTCGATGCGCACCACCGTGGCGCCGTGGTCCGCCAGCGCCTTGCCGATCATCGGCCCCACGCCCACCCAGCTGAAGTCCGCCACCTTCACGCCGGCGAAGGGATCGGCAGGCGGTTCGGCGACGGGCAGCTGGCGCCGGGGCTGCTTCGGCGGCGGTGGAGATGCGCCGTTCTCGGCGGCCCGAGGCGGCACCAGCGGCGTGCGGGACAAGCGGGCGAAAGGGCCGGCGTAGACATGCCCGCCAACGCGGGTCCAGAAATCCCGCGCTGCCAGGTGCGGATCCTCCAGCAGGTCCGCCACGGTGTGGATGGCGGCAAGCGTGAGGCCGTGGGTGGCGGAGTAGGCTTGGACTTCCTGCTTGGTCCTGGTGGCCAGGAGGGCGACGATCAGATCCGCCGCTTGCTGCGCGGCGTCCAGATCCAGCCGCTCGGCGCGTGCGTCCGCCAGCCACCGGGTGAGGTCGAGGCTCCGCACCGCCGCCGGCACCGGTATGGCGGAACCTTCCACCCAGCGCAGCAGCGCGTCGAAGGTGCGCTCGCCGATGATGCGCATCTGAAAGCGCACCTGCACCAAGCCGTCCTTGCAGGCGACGATGCCGGGCAGGCGCAAGCGCTGCGCCGCGGCGGCCGGATGCGGCTGGCCGCGGAACTCGCTGGTGGCCGGCGGGTTGGCGCCGGTGTTCGGCGGGTAGCCGGTGGCGTTCATCAGCGTCCACACCACGCAGGCTTGGGCGGAGACGTCCAGGTGCTGGCCAAGCCCGGAGCGTTCGCGTTCGTAAAGCGCTATCGCCACGTCGGCGGCGGCCTGCGCGCCGGCATGGAAGGCCGCTTGGGGCATGGCGCCCATCGGCAGCGGCGGGCGGTCGGCATCGCCCTGCAGGCCGACGAGGCCGCCGGCGGCCTCCACCGTCACTTCCGCCGCCGGTGCGTCCGCCATCGGCCCGTGCAGGCCGAAGGGCGTGATGGAGGCATGCACCAGGTGCGGGAAGCGGCCCTGGTAGTCGCCGGAGCGGCCGGACTCGAGCAGCACGTCGGCGGCGCCGAGGAAGGGCGCAACGTCCGCTTCGCCGACGCTGCGCTTGCCGGCGCGAACGCAGGCCCAGTAGGCCGAGCCCTCGCCGCCATACGGCCCTGCCGAGGTCGCGGCGCTGCCGCCGGCACCCTCGAACTTGAACACCTCGGCGCCGAGCTCCGCCAGCGTCCGTCCGGCCAGTTCCCCCCAGCGCGTGGTGGCGTCCAGGACGCGGATGCCGGCGAGGGGCCCGGCGGGGCCAGGGGCTTGCGCCGCCGGGGCGGGGGCCGCAGCCGTCACGGCAGCCGCGGCTTGGTGCCGATGATGCCCTGCTCCTCCAGGCTGGCGATCTCCTCGTCGCCGAGGCCAAGCAGCTCGCAGAGCACTTCGCCGTTGTGCTGGCCCAGCGTGGGCGCCACGCGGTCTATGTCGAACGGCGCCTCGCCAACGCGGTAGGGAGGCGCGGGGTGCGGAATCTCGCCAACGTAGGGGCGCTCCATCGGCTTCCAGAAGTTCCGCGCCGCGAGGTGCGGGTCCAAGCCGAGCTCCAGGCCGCTGGCCGCATGGCCCGCAGGAACGCCCGCGGCCTGCAGCTCCAGCATCAGCAGCTCCGCCACCTGACCGCTGGTGTAGGCCGCCACGGCTGCGTCCAGGGCGTCCGCCCGGGCCAGACGGTCCGCCAGCTCGCCGAACCCGCCGATGCCGGCCATGTCCGCCAAGGCCCGCCACTGCGGTTCGCTCTGCACTTGGATGGCGATCCACTCGTCCTCCCCGGCGCAGGGATACACGCCGTGCGGCGCATGGCGGGTGGAGCGGTTGCCCAAGCGCGCCGGCGCCTCGCCGGTGACCGCCTGGGCGAGGATGCCTTGAGCGCCCAGCGGGAACAGGCACTCGGACTGCGACAGGTCCAGATGCTGCCCCTGGCCGGAGCGGCGGCGGTGGCGAAGCGCCGTCAGCAGCGCCGCGGCGCCGTTCAGCCCGCCCACGGAGTCGCCCAGCGCCACATGCAGCATCGTCGGCGGATCCTCGGGCCGCCCGGAGAGGTGGGGCAGGCCGGACGCCTGCTCCACCGTGGAGCCGTAGGCGCGATAGCCGCGCCAGGGGCCGTCCGTGCCGAAGGCCGGCATGGAGATCATCACCAGCCCGGGATTGACGGCCGCCAGCACCTCGTAGCCGAGGCCGAGCTTGGGCAGCACGCCGGCCGAGTAGTTCTCCACCGCCACGTCCGCGATGGCCACTAGGCGCTTGAGCAGGTCGCTGCCCGTAGCGGTCGCCAAGTCCAACGTGATGGCCCGCTTGTTGCGGTTGACGGTGTTGAACGCCGGGTTCTTCTCCGCGCCGCCTTCGTCGATCCATGCCTGGGTGGCTTCCCAGCCCCGCCACCAGTCGAAGCGCACGCAGCCTTCCACCTTGATCACGTCCGCGCCCATGTCCGCCAGGTGGCGGGCGGCCAGCGGGCCGGCCCAGCCCATCGAAAGATCGATCGCCCGCACGCCGGCGAGCAGCTTCGGGCGGCTCATCCGAGCAGCCTCCGCGTGTCTTCGCCGAGCTTCGGCGCCCGCCCGCCCTTCGCCGCCGGCGTCTCGAACAGCCGGAAGGGCGTACACGGCGCCTGGAACGTAGCGCCGTTGCCGTTGGCTATGGGCGCGAAGGCCCCGCGGGCCTGGTACTGGTCCGTGGCGAACAGTTCCGCCATGGTCGGCACCGGCGCCAGCGGGATGCGCAGCGCCTGGCCGCGGGCCACGAGTTCCGCCGCCGAGCGATGGCGCACCTGACGCTTGATGACCGGTTCGAGCACGTCGTAGTCCTGCAACCGGCCGATGGCGGTCTGGTAGCTCGGCGCGTCGGCGTGTTCTTCCATCTCCAGCAGCGCGCAGAAGTTCTTCCACTGGCTGGGCGTGAGCGCGGTGACGCCAAGCCAGCCGTCGGCGCAGGCGTAGACGCCAAGCGGGTAGGTGGGCGCGAACCGGTTCACGCCCAGCCGCCGTCCTCGGCGACCGCTGCGGTAGCCGCCGACGGCACCCGGCTCGGAGAAGCAGAGGTTCGCCTCGAAGATGCTGGTGTCGAGGCGCACCGGCCCCTCGGCATTGCCGATCTCCCGGGCGAGCACCTGGCCCAGCGTGCCGATGTAGGCCGCCAACCCGCCGACGACTTCCGCGCCGCAGCCGGCCGCCATCAGCGGCGGCCCTTCCGCTGGCCCGACGTTGCGGACCAGCCCGGCAAGCGCCCAGCAGACGCCGCCGGCGCCTTGGAACTCCGCGTACGGCCCGCTGCGCCCGAACCAGGTGATGGTGGAGACCACCACGTTCGGCGCCACGGACGAAAACTCGGCCACATCGTGGCGCCCGGCGTCCAGCACCACGGCGGCACCGGCCGACAAGTGGCGGAGCCGATGCGGATGGGCCTCCACGTCGAGCGCGACGCTCGCCTTGTTGGCGCTGAGATAGGCGTGCAGCGCACTGTTCTCCGGCGCGGGGGCGTCCGGCAGAAACGGCGGTTCCCGGCGCGTATCGAAGCCGGTCTCGGGAGGTTCGACGTCAACCACCTCCGCGCCGTGGTCCGCGAACAGCTTGCCGCAGTAGCCGCTGGCGATGGTGCCAGCCAGGTCCAGCACCTTGAGGCCAGCGAGTGCTTGGGCGGTCACGGATTGGTTCGCGCTCGTTTGGAGACGGGAGACAGCGTTGGAGGATGCTGCCGCGTGGCATGGGACATTTCAAGGCGTTGTATGAAGTCGTGCCCAATGCGGCGTGCTAGGCTGGCGCTATCGAACGACGGCCTGCACGCATGGCGAACTACCTGCACCGTTGGGCGACCTCGAACGCGCGCTCAAGGGGCGGTACCGGTACGGGGGCTGGCAGAAATTCCCCAAGCACGAGATCATTAAAAATCTCTTCGCCGCGTACCGCCAGATCGAGCCGGTTTCGATGGTGCTTCGATTCGCCATGCCGGACCACTACGGCATCTACAGTTCTCCGGTGGCAAGCCTGTTGGGAGTACGGGCTCGCCGCAGCCAGGTCGCAACTTACTCGACCTACTTGAGCAGCCTCCAGAAGCTGCGCGAAGCTCGGCGCTTCGAGCGAGTCGCGGACGTCGAGATGGCACTCTGGGTGTTGCAACTAGGGGTGTTGGATCGGCTGCTGGGGGGCGAGCGCCGCGATGCCTTGGAAAGGGCCTACAAGCGGGACTCGGCGTTGTGGCAGATCCAGGCAAGCAATCTGACGGCGCTGCTGTTCTCCGAGAGATCGAGGATCCAGCTGGCAGAGGCGCTTCTCACAACGGACGAACGCATCGCGGGGCAGATTGCCGGGATCGAGTTCGAGCAATTGACTCGCCAATGGACCGGCGTCGACGCCGATTTCTCGCTCGAGGAAGCGATCAACTGCGCACCAGGTGCCATGAGGGGGTACTTGCATCAGGCGCGGCGGGCAAGAAATCGGGCCATCCACCCTCGCGCCGTCCGGGGCCGGCGCACCGACAGAACACGAGATGTGCGGCTGCTGATCGAGGCCGCAAAACGGGTGCGGGACCTGCTGCAGGGCCCCGGGTGCCGCTAGCGGCAGATTGCCTTCACGCCACGTCGAACCAATCTATCGGCAGGATGTCGTGGGCCACCAGGTATTCGTTGGCCTGGGAGAAGTGGCGGCAGCCGAAGAAGCCGCGGTGGGCGGAAAGCGGCGACGGGTGCGGCGCGGCAAGCACTAGGTGGCGCGCCGAGTCCACCACGGCGCCCTTCTTCTGCGCGTAGCTTCCCCAGAGCATGAACACCACATGCTCCCGCTCGCGGTTGACGGTTTCCACCACCCGGTCCGTGAACGTCTCCCAGCCCCGGCCCTGATGCGAACCGGGGCGGCCGGCGGCCACCGTCAGCACGGCGTTCAGCAGCAGCACGCCCTGGCGGGCCCAGGAGGCGAGGCAGCCGCGGCCGGAAGGCACCACGCCGTCCTTGCGGCCGCAGGGCACTTCCTCGTCCGCCATGTCCGTGGCGACTTCCTGAAAGATGTTCACCAGCGACGGCGGCAGCGCCACGCCGTTCGGTACGGAAAAGCACAGGCCGTGGGCCTGGCCGGGGCCGTGGTACGGGTCCTGGCCGATGATCACCACCTTCACCGCGTCCAGGGCCGTGTGGTCCAGGGCCGCGAATATCTCGGCGCCCCGGGGATAGACGGTGCGCCGCGCCTGTTTCTCCGACACCAGAAAAGCGCGCAGCTTGCGCATGTAGTTCGCGTCGAACTCCGCCGCCAGGGCGCGCTTCCAGGACGCCTCCAGGCGAACGCGATCGGCGGCCTCGCTCATGGCGTTTTCCGGCGGGAGCCTTGCGGCGGCTTCGGCTCCGGGCGCAGTTGCGGAAAGAGCAGCACGTCGCGGATGGACGGCGAGTCGGTGAGCAGCATCGCCAGCCGGTCGATGCCGATGCCCTCGCCGGCCGTGGGCGGCATGCCGTATTCCAGCGCGGTCAGGTAGTCCTGGTCGAAGTGCATGGCTTCCGGGTCGCCCTCGGCCTTGAGGGCGGCCTGCTCCTCGAAGCGCCGCGCCTGGTCCTCCGGGTCGTTGAGTTCGCTGAAGCCGTTGGCGACTTCCCGCCCGGCAACGAACAGCTCGAAACGATCCGCCAGCCGCTGATTGCGTTCGTTGCGCCGCGCCAGCGGCGAGACCTCCGCCGGATAGCCGACGACGAACGTCGGCTGCAACAGCGTCGCTTCCACCTGGGACTCGAACAGCGCCATCAGCAGCCGGCCCCAACCCCAGCCCGCCGCGGGGACGATTCCGAAGCGCTTGGCCAAAGCCCGCAGGCTGGCGACTTCCTCGAGCCGCGCCTCTGCCACTCCAACCGCCTTCGCCACCGCGGTCAGCATGGGCAACCGCGGGATCGGCTTGCCGAAATCCAATGTCCGGCCCTGGTGCGCCAGCGTCTCGTCGCCGCCGACGGCGCGAACAACGCTCCGCAGCAGCGCCTCGGTGAGATCCATCATATCCGCGTAGTCCGCGTATGCCTGGTAGAACTCCACGGTCGTGAACTCCGGGCTGTGGCGGGCCGAGAGCCCCTCGTTGCGAAAGCACCGGTTCAGTTCGTAGACCTTCTCGAAACCGCCAACCACCAGCCGCTTCAGATACAGCTCCGGCGCCACCCGCAGGTACAGGTCCACGTCCAGGGCGTTGTGGCGGGTCACGAACGGCCGCGCCGCGGCGCCGCCCGGAATGGGATGCATCATGGGCGTTTCCACTTCCAGAAAGCCGCGTTCGTCGAAGAACCGGCGCAGTTGCCGTATCACGGCGGCACGGACGCGGAACACGGCCCGGGAATCCGGGTTGGCGGCCAGTTCCAAATAGCGCTGGCGGTAGCGCGTTTCGGTATCCGCCAGGCCGTGGAACTTCTCCGGCGGCGGACGCAGCGCCTTGGCCAGCAGCTGCACTGCGCTGGCCTGCACCGTGAGTTCGCCCTTGTTGGTCTTCATCAGCGTGCCGGCCACGCCCACGATGTCGCCCAGATCCCACAAGGCGCGGAAGTTCTCGTAGGCGCCGCCGAGTTCCTCTTGGCGCAGATAGCACTGGATGCTGCCGGTTTCGTCGGCGAGGGTGACGAAGCTGGCCTTGCCCATCACCCGCCGCAGCCGCAGCCGGCCAGCCACCGCGGTGGCGATTGGCGCCGCCGCCAACTCCGCCTTGCTCTTCGCGCCGTGCCTCGCTGCCAGTTCGCCGGCGCGACTCTGGCGGCGAAAGCCGTTCGGGTAGGCGTTGCCGCGTTCGCGCAGCGCGGCCAGCTTGCGCCGTCGTTGCGCCAGCAGCTCCCGTTCCGGCTGCTCGCCGGCGCTCACAGCCCGGCCTTCAGGTTGGCTTCCATGAACTCGTCCAAGTCCCCGTCGAGCACGTTGCCGGGATCGTGCCGCTCGACGTTGGTGCGGAGATCCTTCACCCGCGCCTGATCGAGCACGTAGGAACGGATCTGGCTGCCCCAGCCGATGTCCGCCTTGCTGTCCTCGATGGCCTGCTGCTCTTCCCGGCGTTGCCGCAGCGCCTGCTCGAACAGCCGGGCGCGCAGCTGCTTGTACGCCCGATCGCGATTCTGGTGCTGGGAGCGTTCGCTTTGGCATTGGATCACGATGCCGGTGGGCAGGTGCGTCAGCCGCACCGCGGAGTCGGTCTTGTTCACGTGCTGGCCGCCGGCGCCGCTGGCACGGTAGGTGTCGGTGCGCACGTCCGCCGGGTCGATGTCGATCACGATGTCGTCGTCGATCTCCGGGGACACGAACACGGAGGCGAAGGAAGTGTGCCGCCGATTGCCGGCGTCGAAGGGCGACTTGCGCACCAGCCGGTGGACGCCGGTTTCCGTGCGCAGCCAGCCGAAGGCGTAATCGCCCTCGAACTGCACCGAGGCGCTCTTGATGCCGGCCACGTCGCCCGCCGAGACTTCCACGAGCCTGGTGTCGAAGCCGCGTTTCTCGCCCCAGCGCAGGTACATTCGCAGCAGCATCTCCGCCCAGTCCTGGGCCTCGGTGCCGCCGGAACCGGACTGGATGTCCAGAAAGGCGTTGGCGTCGTCCTGCTCGCCCTGGAACATCCGCCGGAACTCCAAGGCGCCGAGCTGGCGCTCCAGCTCGCCGAGTTCCTCGCCGATGTCGTCGAGAGCGGCGCTGTCGCCGTCCTGGGCCGCCAGTTCGGTGAGTTCTGCGAGATCGGCCAGCGTGGCGGATGCCTTGCCGAGGCCGTGGACCACCGCTTCGAGGCCGGCCTGCTCCCGGGCGAGAGCTTGCGCCCGCGCGGGCTGCTCCCAAAGTTCCGGCAGCGCCAGTTCGCGCTCGACCTCTTCCAAGCGGTCCTTCTTGGCACCGTAGTCAAAGGTACCCCCGAAGCGCCTCGGCGCGAAGGCCCAGGGACTTGAGGGAGTCGCGGATGGAAGTGAGTTCGGCCACTTGAGTTCCGGGCTCTGGGAGCTGGCGGCCCCGGTTCGCGTCGCGGAGACGGAGAGTCTAACGGATGCCGGTGCGCCGCGGTTACACTGTGCCTCAACTTCAGAACCGTTTGGCTGAGCATGGCCGTACGCTGCCGAACCCGCCGGGCCGCACCGCAACGCGCTACGGGCGCGCCGACGACGGCCCGCGCCGCGCTTGGCGCAGCCTGCCTCGCCGTTGGCCTGCCGGCTGCGGCGCAGGCCTACTGGGGCGTGGAGGCCGGCCTGGCGCTGCCGGTGGCGCTCGAATCCACCCGCACCAACACCGGCGTCCCCACCAACTGCGACCAGTGGCTGGCGACCAACACCTTGCCGGACGGCACGGTGGTGCCGCTGCCGGCGGCCGAGTGCCAGCCACGCGCCCTGCCTGGCGCGCCGGTGGCCTTCGATCTTGCCAGCGGCGGCTTGGTCGCCGTGGCAGCGGGGCTGCGCCGGGACCGTCTGCGCCTCGAAGCCGAGTACTTCTATCGCCGCCAAGGCGGCGAGCGCCGCCCGCTGCTGGTGCCCAACGACCCCAAGCAGCAGGAGTTCGTCGAGCGCAGCGAAGCGGTGGACGACGTCGCCGCGCACAACGTGTTCGCCAATGCCTACTACGACTTCGGCAGCATCGGGCGGAGCAGGCTGGCGCCGTATGTCGGCGTTGGCATCGGCGCCATGCGGATGAACGCGGACTACCAGGCCACCTCCATTCGCGGCAGCCGCGAGGCGCTGTTGGCGCTGGGCCGCAATCCCGACGCCGCCGGCAAGCGCTCCCTCGCCGACGCCGCGCTGACCGACGTCTTGGTTGGCTACCAGCTGGTGGCTGGCGTGGACTACCCGCTCGACGAACGGCGGACGCTCACCGTCAAGGTTCGCTACGGCGGCGCCTTCGGCGAGTTCGAACACGGCGACCACGCCTGGCAGCCGCTGCGGGGCCACGAATCCACGGTTGCGCCCGGCGGGATGCCCATCCGCTACGCCATCGCCATGGACGACGTGCGGTTCTGGGCGGTTGCCGTGGGGATGAAGTTCGGGCGTCCCTAGGTTCCGCATCCTGCCGGCGGGATCCCTGCCTTGAGCGAGGAGCGAGCGGCAGCGGCTTTCGCAGCAGACCTGCGCCGCCGCATTCCGACGTTGGCCCTGGCGGCGGCGCTTGGCGGCTGCGGCGGCGAGCCGGCGGCGCCGGCGCATCCCGGCAAGGCCGTCTATCTGCGCTACTGCTTCTCCTGCCACCAGGCCGGAATTGCCGGCGCGCCCAGACTCGGCGAGCCCGATGAATGGGCGGAGCGCGCCGCCCAGGGCGCCAGCGCCATGCTGGCCAACGTCAAGGCGGGAATGGCGCCGGGCATGCCGCCCCGGGGCGCCTGCGCAAGCTGCGACGACGAGACGCTGGCGGCAGCGGTGGACTACATGGTGAGCGAGCTCCGGCGGGACCGGCGGTGACCGCCAGCATCTCCCCGGGAACTTCGTCGGCACCAGTCGCCGGCGCGGGTTCCCGTACCGACGCGGCGGCGCAAGGCCGCCTGCGCGTGCTGCACGTGGTGGCGAGCACGGCCACGGCCTGGGGCGGTCCCGCCAGCGCTCTGCGATCCCTGGCGCCGGCGCTGGCGGAACACGGCGTGGACTGCGTCGTCGCCACTACCCGCCTACGGCAGGACGGCGCACCGGCGCCGGCGATCGACGGGGCCGAAACGCGCCCCTTTCCGCTGGGCTGGGCATCGCGTTTCTGGACGGCGCACTCGCCGGCGCTGCGCGTCTTTCTGGATGCCGAACTGGGCGCCGGGCGTTTCGATCTGGTCCATGTCCACGAGCTCTGGCACTACGCCCACTACGCGGCCGGACACGTCGCGCTGCGACATCGCGTGCCCTGGGCGCTGAGCCTGCGGGGCGCGCTGAACGAGTGGCAGCTGCGGCGGAACTGGAAGAAGCGCCTCTACCTGTCGCTGGTCCAGCGTTCCCTGATCGAGTCCGCCGCCGCCATCCACGCCCTCACGGCCAGCGAAGCCGAGGCGTTGCGGGCGCTGGGCTACGTTGCGCCGGTGCTGGTGGCGCCGAACGGCGTCCACCTGCCGGCGGCTGGCGCCGGCGCGGACGCTTCGAAACGGGAGTTCCTGGCCCGGCACCCCCGGCTGCAAGGGAAACAGGTGGTGCTCTACCTCGGGCGGCTGCACCCCATGAAGGGCGTTGACGTGCTCCTCGACGCTCTGGCCGGTCTGGCGAACCGATTTCCCAACGCCGCGCTGCTGATCGTAGGACCGGACGAGAGCGGCACCCGACGCCGCATGGCCGAAGCGGCACACCGGGCGGGGCTGACGGACCGCACCGTCTTCACCGGCGCACTGGAAGGCGCGGCCAAGGCCGCGGCCTTCGCCGTGGCGGACATGTTCGTTCTGCCCTCCCACACCGAGGGATTCAGCAACGCCACGCTGGAAGCCATGGCCGCTGGTCTGCCGGTGGTGGTGTCGCGGCAGTGCCACTTCCCGGAGGTCGCCACCGCTGGCGCCGGCTTCGTGGTGCCCGCCGAGGCGCCGCCGCTGGCAGACGCCGTGGGCGCCCTTCTGGAGGACGAGGCACGGCGGCGGCACATGGGCCGGAAGGGGCGCGAGCTGGTCGCCGAGCGCTACTCCTGGGGCCAAGTGGCCGCCGCCATGAGCGACTGGTATCGGAACCTCGCGAAGGGGCCGGGCAGCCTGCCAGCGACAGCCCGCTAAGCGCGCCGCTTCAGATAAGGTCCAGCCCCGGGTCCGCCCGCAGCATCTCCTGTGCCTCCCTCGGTCCGTCGGCTTGCCGGCCGAACACCTCCTTGGCGAACTTCAGGTAGATGGTGTAGACGGTGGTCCGGCCGTCCTGCTCGACCAGGAAGAACGGCGCCGCCGCCACGCCGTGCCGCGCCGCCAGCCGCATGCCCCGCGACTCGGGGTTCCGCTCGTCGGCGACCGCCACTTCGTCGATGCGCGCTAGCTGGCCGGCCGCTTCGAGCCGCGCTTGCACGTCCGCGCACTTGGCGCATGGCTGGCCGCTGGCGAGGATCTTCTTGACGAAGGTGATGCGCACTGCGCCGGCCAAGCCGGACCGACAGACTAGCCGGCGACCATGCGGATCGGCTGCACGTTCTGTCCGTGCAGGCCGCACTCCTTGTCCGCCGCCTGCTCCCACCACCATCGGCCCTCCCGTTCGTGCTGGTGGGGCCCCACGGCGCGCGTGCAGGGCTCGCAGCCGATGGAGCGGAACCCCTGGTCGTGCAGCGGGTTGTAGGGCACTTGGTGCCGCCGGATGTAGGCCCACACGTCCGCGCTCCGCCAGGCCGCCAAGGGATTGAACTTGCGTACGGGATGTTCCGCAGTGGAGAAGGTGAGGTCCGGCTGGCGGATCGGCAACGCGGAGCGGGTGACGCTCTGATCGGCCCTCTGGCCCGTTATCCATGCGTCCAGCGTTCGCAGCTTCCTGCGCAGCGGCTGGATCTTGCGGATGGCGCAGCACTCGCCGTGGCCGTCGGCGTAGAAGCTGAAGAGGCCCTTGGCCCGTACCAGCTCCGCCACTTCGTCCGCGTCCGGCAGCAGGAGTTCCAGATCCACCGGGTACCGCTCGCGCACCGTCTCCAGAAAGCGATACGTCTGCGCGTGCAGCCGCCCGGTGTCCAGGCTGAACACCGGCACCGGCTGGTCGCCGCGCACCCGGACGGCAAGGTCGATCAGCACCACGTCCTCGGCGCCGCTGAAGGAGACGGCCGCGCGCTCGCTGTGGGCGAACGCCTCGGCGATCGCATCCTCCGCCTGGCGCTCCAGCGCGGCTGGATCCGCTGGCGGCTCGGCGGCGGCAGCCGCCGGCGTCGCCGGCAAGGGCGGCCGGCGCCGGGCTGGCGCGGCAGGGGACGATGCGGCCATGTCGCGGCCCGCTGGCGGCGGAAGGGAGCGCAGCCTAGCAACCCGTCCGCCGCGGCCAAAGCAGCTTCTCGGCATATGTTCATAGCGCCGCGGGCGATGCCGTCGTGAGGCGGCACAAGCTCGAGCGGCGCCGCCGCAAAGGTAGACTACGCGCTTCGCCAGGTTGCCTGGGGCAGCGCTTGAACGTTCTGTGTCTTGATCTCGAAGGGGTGCTGGTGCCGGAAGTGTGGCCGGCCGTGGCCGAGCGCACCGGCATCGCCGCCTTGACCAAGACCACCCGCGACATTCCCGTCTACGACGACCTGATGCGGATGCGCCTGGCCGAGATCGAGCGCCACGATTTGACGCTGAGCGCGATTCAGGCGGTGATCGGGGAGCTGGCGCCGCTGCCGGGGGCCGCGGACTTCCTGCACTGGGCGCGGCAGCGCTTCCAGGTGGCGATGCTCTCGGACACGTTCTACGACTTCGCCATGCCGCTCATGGCGAAGCTGGGGCACCCGCTGCTGCTGTGCCATCGGCTGACGGTGGAGCAGGACCGCATCACGGGCTACCAGCTGCGCCAGAAGGACCCCAAGCGCCAAGCGGTGCGCGCGTTCCACGCGATGAACTACCAGGTGGTTGCCGCCGGCGACTCGTTCAACGACGTCGGCATGCTCGACGAGGCCGACGTGGGCCTGTTCTTCAACGCCCCGCCCGGGGTGCTGGCGGAGTACCCGGCGTTCGAGCCGGTGCAGGGCTACGCGGAGCTCGCCGCCGCCCTGGACGAGCTGCACGGCGAGCAGGTGCCGGCATGAGCTCCCCCGGCGAGCGGTTCCGGGAGGCGCTGGCGGCGGAGCGCCCGTTGCAGATAGTCGGCGCCATCAACGCGTACGCGGCCTTGATGGCCGAGCGCGTCGGCTACCAGGCCATCTATCTCAGCGGCGGCGGCGTCGCCAACGCCTCCTACGGGCTGCCGGACCTCGGCATGACGTCCCTCAACGACGTGCTCGAAGACGTCCGCCGCGTCACGGCCGCCACGCCGCTGCCGCTGCTGGTGGACGTGGACACCGGCTGGGGCAGCGCTCTGAACATCGCCCGCACCGTGCGCGAGATGGGACGCGCCGGGGCCGCCGCGGTCCACATCGAGGACCAGGTTGCCGCCAAGCGCTGCGGCCATCGGCCCAACAAGGCCATCGTGGCCGCCAGCGAGATGTGCGACCGCATCAAGGCGGCCGTGGACGCCAAGCCGGACCCCGCCTTCGTGGTGATGGCGCGCACGGATGCCCTGGCGGTATCCGGCCTCGATGCCGTGATCGAACGGGCGGCGGCCTTCGAGGCTGCCGGGGCGGACGCGATCTTCGCCGAAGCGATGACCGAGCTCGGCATGTACCAGCACATCGTGGCGGCGGTGGACGTGCCGGTGCTGGCCAACCTCACCGAGTTCGGGAAGACGCCGCTCTACACCCTCGCCGACTTGCGCAGCGCGGGTGTTAGTATGGCGCTCTACCCGCTGTCCGCGTTCCGGGCCATGAACCAGGCGGCGCTGGACGTGTACCGGGCGATTCGGGGCGAAGGCACCCAGCGCAGCGTGGTCGGCGCCATGCAGACCCGCGACGAACTCTACGAGTTCCTGGGCTATCGCAGCTACGAAGAACAGCTGGACCGGCTCTTCGCCCGGCCCGGCGCCGAACCGGCCGAGGGGGCCGACTAGCAACCATGGTGGACAAGAAACTCGGCGGCGCGGGGCTGCGCGGCCAAAGCGCTGGCCAGACGGCGCTGTGTACGGTCGGCAAGACCGGCACCGGGCTTACCTATCGCGGCTACGACATCTCGGAGCTCGCGGCTGGCGCATCCGGCGTCGCCGCCGGGGCCGCGTTCGAGGAAGTCGCCCACCTCATCTTCCACGGCGAGCTGCCCACCGCGGCGGAACTGGCCGACTACCGCGCCAGGCTGAAGGGTCTGCGCGGGCTGCCGAGCGCCCTCAAGGAGGTGCTGGAACGCATACCGGCCACCGCGCATCCCATGGACGTGATGCGCACTGGCTGCTCGATGCTGGGCAATCTGGAACCCGAGGGCGGCTTCGAGAACCAGCAGCAGGCGGCGGATCGGCTGCTCGCGGCCATGCCTTCCATCGTCAACTACTGGTACCGCTTCAGCCACGACGGCATTCGCGTGGACGTGGAGACGGACCAGGCCTCCACCGCCGGCCACTTTCTCGCCACGCTCACCGGCCGCCCGCCGAGCGAGCTGTTCGAGCGGGTGCTGGACGTGTCGCTCATCCTCTACGCGGAGCACGAATTCAACGCCTCCACCTTCACCGCCCGGGTCTGCGCCTCCACGCTCTCGGACATGCACTCCTGCGTGACCGGCGCCATCGGCTCCCTGCGCGGGCCGCTGCACGGCGGCGCCAACGAAGCCGCGATGGCCCTCATCGAGCAGTTCGAAACGCCGGCGGCGGCCGCGGAAGCGGTGCGCGGGATGCTGGCCCGCAAGGCAGTGATCATGGGCTTCGGCCACGCCATCTACCGCAAGTCGGACCCGCGCAACGCCATCATCAAGGGCTGGGCGGAACGGCTGGCGAAGGAAGTGGGCGACCAGCGGCTCTATCCGATCTCCTGCGCCGTGGAAAAGACGATGTGGGACGAAAAGGAACTGTTCGCCAACGCGGATTTCTTCCACGCCGCGGCCTACCACTTCATGGGCGTCCCCACCAAGCTGTTCACGCCGATCTTCGTCTGCGCGCGGGTTGCCGGCTGGACCGCGCACGTGATGGAACAGCGCGCCAACAACCGCATCATCCGCCCCAGCGCGGACTACGTGGGCGAGGAACCCCGACCGTTCCGCGCAATAGCGGATCGCTAGGCCGTTGAGCGCCAACGTCGAGGCGAACGTCCGGCCGCCGCCGGACGCGGAACTGGTCGCCATTGCGGACTACGTGGCGGGCTACGAAGTAGAGAGCGAGGAGGCCCTCGACACCGCCCGCCACTGCCTGATGGACACCCTGGGCTGCGGCTTCCTGGCGCAGCGCTTTCCGGAGTGCGCCAAGCACCTGGGGCCGCTGGTGCCCGGCACCGTGGTGCCGAACGGCGCGCGCGTGCCCGGCACGCAGTTCGCGCTGGACCCGGTGAAGGCCGCCTGGGACATCGGCTGCATGATCCGCTGGCTGGACTTCAACGACACCTGGCTGGCCGCGGAGTGGGGCCATCCCTCGGACAACCTCGGCGCCGTCCTGGCCTGTGCGGATTTCGTGAGCCGCCGCGCCGTGGCCGCCGGCAGGCCCCCGCTGACGATGCGCGACGTGCTGGCGGCGATGGTGAAGGCGCACGAGATCCAAGGCTGCCTGGCGCTCGAGAACAGCTTCAACCGCGTTGGCCTGGACCATGTGCTGCTGGTGCGGGTGGCCTCCACGGCCCTGGCCACGCACTTGCTCGGCGGCACTCATGGGCAGATCGTCGATGCCCTCTCCCACGCCTTCGTGGACGGTTCGGCTCTCCGCGCCTACCGCCATGCGCCGAACGCCGGGCCGCGCAAGTCCTGGGCCGCAGGGGACGCCACCAGCCGCGCCGTGCGCCTGGCGATGCTGGTGCTGCGCGGCGAGATCGGCTGCCCAGGCGCCCTCAGCGCACCCGTCTGGGGCTTCTACGACGTGGCCTTCGGCGGCGCCAGGTTCGCCTTCCAGCGGCCCTACGGCAGCTACGTGATGGAGAACGTGCTGTTCAAGATCTCGTTCCCGGCGGAGTTCCACGCCCAGACCGCGGTGGAAGCGGCGGTGAAGCTCCATCCGCAGGTGGCGCCGCGCCTCGACGCCGTCGAGCGCATCGTGCTCACCACCCACGAATCCGCCATCCGCATCATCAGCAAGACCGGCAAGCTGGACAATCCCGCCGACCGGGACCACTGCCTGCAATACATGGCGGCCGTGGCCCTCTTGAAGGGCGATCTGGCCGCGGAGGACTACGAGGACGCCGCCGCCCGCGACCCGCGCATCGACCGGCTGCGCGAGCGCATGGCGGTGGAGGAGGACCGGCGCTACAGCCGCGAGTACCACGAGCCGGAGAAACGCAGCATCGCCAACGCCGTGCAGGTGTTCTTCGCCGACGGCAGCAGCACCGACAAGGTCGCCGTGGAGTACCCGATCGGCCACCGCCGCCGCCGCGCCGAGGGCATCCCGCTGCTGCTCGCCAAGTTCGAGCGCAACCTGGCAACGCGCTTCCCGCCCCCCCAGGCGAAGCGCATCTTCGGCCTGTGCATGGACGCCGAGGCGCTGGCGGCCACCCCGGTGAACGAGTTCCAGGAGTTGCTGACGATCTGAGGCGCGCCTCGTACGCCGCGGCTCGGCGCCTGATCCAACACTTCGTTCGAGTGGTTCGATCCCGACGCACACCACTCGCGCCCCGCACCCTGCTCATTCGGACCACTTCTTCCGCATGGGCGAAGACGTCCATGTCCGTTTCCGCCCACAGCGCCGCGGACGCGGAGCCGTGCGCCGGTCCAGGCGGGTGCCCGATGGCGTCGGCCACGCGGATGATGCCGTTGAAGCCGGCCGTCCAGAAGGTGCCGACCCCGTACGCCATCGTGTCCGGCAGGCGGCACCGTTTACAATGGCGGCCATGCGCCCGTAGCTCAATTGGACAGAGCACCAGGCTTCGAACCTGGCGGTTCGGGGTTCGAGTCCCTGCGGGCGCGCCACATGGCACACTGCGCGGGAGCGCAAGGCGAGGGGAAACCATGCAGGCAGCCGTGTTCCGAGCCGTGAACGAAGCCATGGCCGTCGAGGACATCCGCATCGACAAGCCGCGCCCCCGGGAGGTGCTGGTGCGCACTGCCGCGGCCGGCGTCTGCCACTCGGATCTGCACTTCTTCAACGGCACCTACCCGGGCCAGACGCCGTGCGTGCTGGGCCACGAAAGCGCCGGCGTCGTCGAGCAGGTGGGCGACGCGGTCACCTACGTTCAGCCCGGGGACCACGTGATCACCTGCCTGTCGGTGTTCTGCGGCCACTGCGAATACTGTCTCACTGGCCACATGTCGCTGTGCCAGGAACCGGAAGTGCGGCGGGGCAAGGAAGACGAGCCGCGCCTGTCGCAAGCCGGCGGGGCCCTGGCGCAGTTCGCCAACCTCGGTTCCTTCGCCGAGCAGATGCTGGTCCACGAGCACTCGGTGGTGAAGATACGCCGGGACATGCCGCTGGACCGGGCCGCGCTCGTCGGCTGCGGCGTCACTACCGGCGTCGGCGCCGTCATCCACACCGCGGCCGTGGCGCCGGGGGCCACGGTGGCCGTGATCGGCTGCGGCGGCGTCGGGCTCTCCTGCATCAACGGTGCCGCCATCGCCGGCGCCTCGCGGGTGATCGCCGTGGACGTCGTGGCGTCGAAGCTGGAACTGGCGCGGAACTTCGGCGCCACGGACGCCGTGGACGCCGCGGCCGGCGACCCGGTGGAGCAGGTGCGGGAGCTCACCGGCGGCGGCGTTCACTACGCCTTCGAGGCCATCGGCGTCGCCAAGTGCGCCGAGCAGGCGTTTCGGATGGTGAGGCGCGGCGGCACGGCCACCGTCATCGGCATGATTCCGCCGGGCCACATGGTGCAGCTGCACGGCCCGGACTTCCTTTCGGAGAAGAGGATCCAAGGCTCCATGATGGGCTCCAACCGCTTTCGCGTGGACATGCCCCGATTCGTGGATTTCTACCTGCAAGGCAAGCTGCACTTGGACGACATGATTTCGGGCCGCATCGCGTTGGCCGAAGTGACCGATGCGCTGCGTACACTGGAGACGGGCGAGGTGGCGCGCAGCGTCGTCGTCTTCGACGTGTAGGCGGGCCGCCTTAGCGACCGCTTGAGCCAGCCGCCAAACCGGCAGTCGCGCCGGGGGCGCTGCGGCTTGCCGCCGCGTCTACTGGCGCCGGCGCTCGCGCACGATGCCGTGCTCCGAGGCTTCGATGGATTGGACGAAGCGCGCCACTTCCGGCACCTTGGCAGCCGCGGGCCGCAGCTCGGCGAGCGCGGCGGGCACCGTCAGGCCTCGGCGGTAGACCACCCGGTAGGCGTCCTGCAGGGCCTTCTTCACCGCCTCGCTGGCGCCTAGGCGCCGCAAGCGTTCCAGGTTGAGGCCCACGGCGCCGGCCGGATTGCCGGAAATGGACACGTACGCCGGCACGTCCTTGGCCACCAGCGACATGGCGCCCACGAAGGCGTAGGCGCCGATGCTGCGAAACTGCGGCACCCCCACGTAGCCGCTCAGCACCGCCTCGTCGCCGACCGTGACGTGGCCGGCCACGGAAGCGTTGTTGGCCATCACGATGCGGTCGCCGAGCACGCAGTCGTGGCCGACGTGGACGTAGGCCATGAGCAGATTGCCGCTGCCGATCTCGGTGCGGCTGCGATCCGTGGCAAGGCCCCGGTGAATGGTCACGCCCTCGCGGATGACGTTGTCGTCGCCGATGGCGAGGGTGGTCGGCTCGTCCTTGTAGGCGAAGGCCGGCGAACCTTCGCCCACCGTGGCGAACTGGTAGATGCGATTGCCGCGGCCGAGCGTGGTCGGTCCCCGCAGCACCACATGCGGGCCGATCCGGCAGTCGTCGCCGATCACGACGTCCGCGCCAATGACGGTCCACGGCCCCACGGACACGTTGCGGCCAAGGCGCGCCGCCGGATCGATCACCGCTCTGGGATCGATTCGGGGTTCCCTCTCCCTCCGCGTCCGCGCTTCCCCGGGCGCCTTCGCCGGTTCGGTGCCGTCGAGCTTGCGTTCCACGCAGATGAGCTTCACGGCGCAGGCCAGTTCGCCGTTCACGTGGGCCTGGCAGTCGAACTTCATCAACTGGCGGCGCTCGCTGGCGACGCTGCCGCGCAACTCCAACACGTCGCCGGGCCTCACCGGGCGCTTGAAGCGGGCGTCGTCGACGCCGGCCAGATAGTGCAGGTAGCCGTCCGCCGGCTTGCGGCCGCGGGTCTCGAACGCGAGCACGCAGCACAGCTGCGCCAGCGCTTCGACGATCAGCACACCCGGCATGATCGGATAGTCGGCGAAGTGGCCCTGCAGGTACGGTTCGTTGGCGGAGACGTTCTTGCGGCCGACGATGTGCCGCCCCGGCACCAGTTCGTCCACCTGGTCCAGCAGCAGGAACGGGTAGCGGTGGGGGAGATAGTCCAGAATCTCGTCGATGGCCAGCTTCACGCGGCGTTGCCTCTTTCGCTGCCGGCTTTGCCAGCGCTCTCCTTGCCAGCCCTCGCCCCGGAAGCATCCCGGTCCCGGCAACCGTCGCCGTGGCCAGCGTCGGCGGAGGCCCTCGCGGCGAGCGCTTCGAGCCGCGCCACGCGCTTGGCCAGATCGTCCAGCTGCCCGAAACGCATGGCGTTGCGCTTCCAGCGCCCGGCCTCGTCGTGCAGGATGCCGCCCTGGTAGACGCCCGGCTTGGGGATCGACCGCCGCGCCGTGGTCACCGCGCCAAGCCACACGCCGTCGGCAAGCTCGACCGGGCCGTCGCCGGCGATGCCGGCCCCGCCGGCCAGCACGCAGTGCCGGCCCACCTTGGTGCTGCCGACGATGCCGACGCAGCCGCAGATCAGCGTGTGCTCGCCGATGTCGCAGTTGTGGCCGATCTGCACCAGGTTGTCGATCTTCACTCCGTCGCGGATCACCGTGTCCGCGATGGTGCCGCGGTCGATGGTAGTGCCGGCGCCGACGCATACGTCGTCGCCGATGGCGACGCCGCCAAGCTGGGCGATGGCCTGCAAACGCCCGTCTCGATCCGGCGTGAAGCCGAAGCCGTCGGCGCCGACGACGGCACCGCTGTGGACGACGCAGCGCCGGCCAACGCGGACGCCGTGGTAGAGGGTGGCGTTGGCATGGACGACCGTGTCTTCGCCGAGGCATACCCCCTCGCCGATGCATGCGCCAGCCCCCACCGCGGTCCGGGCGGCCAGGACGGCATCGGCGCCCACCACGGCGCAAGGACCCACCGCCGCCGTGGCATGGATGCGGGCGCTGGGATCGACATGGGCGCTCGGGTGGATGCCGGGCGGCTGCCGGGGCGCGTCGTCGAACAGCCGCGAGACGATGGCGAAGGCGAGATAGGGGTTGTCCACGACCAGCGCCGTGGTGGGACAGCTGCTGGCGTCGGTCTCGCGCAGCAGCACCGCGGAGGCTCGCGTCTGCGGCAGATGGCGACGATAGGCGCGGCTCGAGAGGTGGGTCAGGGTACCCGGCACGGCCGCGTCTATCGGCGCCAGGGCGTCGATGGCCGCGCTGTCGTCGCCGGCCACCGCAACCCCGTTCGGCAGCGCCGCCGTCAGCACCTCGGCTATCTCCCGAACGGAGGGCACCTAGCGGTTCGATTCCGAATCGACGTGGCAATGGCGCGTTCCGTCTGTCGTCGCCTCGGCACGTGCTGCTTGAGGATGTGCCGCCCCGCAAGGCCACCGGTGTCCCGGCCCTGCGACGAAACCCGTCCCTCTGGAACGCACGTTGTTCTGGAAGCGGCACACTAGCTGGGCGGATGTCGTGAAGGCGCCGACGACTCAGCTGTCTTCGGCGTAGCGCTCGTTCAGCTTTTCCGTCACTTTGGCCGTGATGTCGTGCTTGGGATTGACGTAGCCCACGTTGCGGCGCTCGAACACGAGATCGAAGCGTTCCAGCTCCACCATGTCGTTGACGACGGCGCGCACCTTCGGGCTCACCGCCTCGAGCAGCTCGCTCTGCCGATCCTGCAGGGCCTTCTCCAGCTTCTTGGCGCCGAACTCGAGGTCGATGCGCTTGTTCTCGATGTCCTTGGCGACCTTGCGCTTCTCTTCCTCCGACATCACGTCGCCTTCGTCCGTGACTTGCTTCTCCAGCGCCACGATCTCGTCGCGCAGGGTGCGCAGGTCCGCGGACTCCGGTTCGAGCTCCTGTTGGATCTGTTCGGCGAAGCTCTTGGCCTCCTCGCTGAGGCGTATGGCCTCGGCGGTGTCCACGACCGCCACCTTTAGCTGCGCCGCCGCGGGGAACGCGACCGCCGCCGTGGCACCCAAGACCAGGGCCAAAGCCCTCTTGACGCTGTTCATCCCGTCGCGACCTCCCGCGTTCTCAAGGGAACCCCGCGACAAGCCTGCCCCGGGCGAACCGCATTATAGCCGCATAGCTGCCGGTCAGAACGTCTGCCCCACCTCGAAGGAGAACTGCTCCACTTCGTCGCCGGGCTGGTTGTTGAGCGGATGCGCCAGCGCGAAGGACATCGGCCCCATCGGCGACAGCCAGCTCACCGCCAGTCCAGTGGTGACGCGAATGTCGCCGACGTCGAAGTCCAGGCACTCGGTGCTGACGGCCGCGCAGTGGGTGTTGAAGACGTTGCCGGCGTCCACGAAGTAGAGCGAGCGCACGCCCCGGGAAGCGTCGATGAACGGCAGCGGGAAGATGAGCTCGGCGGAGCCCTCCACCAGCAGGTTGCCGCCGAAGGGCCGCGGCCGGCCGTAGAACGTGGTGTCGCCGGTGATCTTCGGCCCCAGGGTGCTCTTTTCGTATCCCCGCACCGAGCCGAAGCCGCCGGAGAAGAAGTGCTCGTAGAAGGGGTAGGTGGCGGTGGAGCCGTAGGTGCCGCCATAGCCCAGGCGGGCCCGCAGATGGGCGGAGAAGGAGCGAGCGAAAGGCAGCGGGTAGTACAGATCGCCCAGGTAGTTGATGCGGTAGAACTGCAGATCGCTGCCGGGCACCGTGACGCTGGCGCTCAAGGACTGCCGCCGTCCGGCGGTGGGGAACAGGCCGTGGTTTAGGGTCGAGCGGGCCCACAGGCCCCTCGCCTTGATGTTGAAGAAGTCGGTGCCCACCCGGTCGATGAAGTCCACGATCTCGGTGGCGGTGCGGGCGTTGTCGTTGATGGCGGTGTGTTCCACCGTCATGCCGAACTGCAGGCTCTGCGATTCGCCCACCGGAAACTGGAAGTTGATGCCGCCGCCGTAGGCATCGGTCGAGTATCGGGCGACGTTGATGGCGTAGTAGTTGGTTTCTCGGGCGAAGACGTTGAAGCCGCGGCTGATGCCGTCCACGGTGAAGTAGGGATCGTGGTAGCTGAAGTTGGCGGAACGCTGGAAGTTGCTCCAGGTCAGGGACACGCCCATGCTGTTGCCGGAACCCGCGACGTTCTTCTGGTTGACGCCGGCGGAAACCTGCAAGCCGCCCCACTGTCCGTAGCCGAGCTGCGCCGTGTAGGCACCGGTGGCAAGCTCCTCGACGTCGAAGTTCACGTCGATCTGATCGTCCGTGCCCGGCACCGCCGGAGTCTCGACGTTCACCGACTGCGGCTTGAAGAACCCGAGTTGATCCAAACGCACTTTCGAGCGGTCGATCTGCTGCGTGGACGCCCAGCCGCCCTCGATCTGGCGCATCTCGCGCCGCAGCACTTCGTCCCGGGTGAGGGAGTTGCCGCTGAAGGCAATGCGCCGCACGTAGGCGCGCTTGCCGGCCTCCACGACGAACTTCACGTCCACCTTGCCGTCCGCCTTCACTTCCGGTACGCCGGAGGCGCTTGCGAAGGTGTAGCCGGAGTTGCCGAAGGCGGCCGTGATGCGTTCCTCCGTGGCGGTCAGCAGGGCCCGGTTGAACACCTGCCCCGGCTCGACGAGGAACAGCCGCTCCACCTGCTCCGGATCCACATCCGAGACGTCGCCGATGAGGCTGACGTCGTCCACGGTGTAGGAATCGCCCTCCCGGACATTGACGGTGATGTACACCTCGCGCTTGTCCGGCGTGATGCTCACCTGCACCGAGCGGGCGTCGAACTCCACGTAGCCGCGGTTCTGGTAGTAGGCCTCGAGCTTCTCCAAGTCCCCCTGCATCTTCTCCCGGGAGTACTTGTCCTTGCCGCGGATGAACGAGAACAGCGTCGGGTGCTGGAGCTCCAGCGGCGCGAGCAGCTCGGCCTGGCTGAACACCGTAGCGCCGACGAAGTTGATGTGGCGCACGCCAGCGCTCTTGCCTTCGTCGATGTCGATCTTCACGTCCACGCGATTGCGCGGCAGCTCGTCGATGGCGGGCTCGATGGAAGCGCTGTAGCGGCCCTGGGCGAAGTAGGAGCGGGTGAGCTCGGTGCCTATGCGCTCCAAGGTGGCCTGCTTGAAGATCTCCCCCTCGCGCAGGCCGGCCTCGCCTAGGCTCTCGAGCAGATCTTCGCTCTTGATAGCCTTGTTGCCGCTCAGTTCGATGGACTCGATGGCCGGACGCTCGGCGAGGCGCACGATCAGCGTGTCGCCGTCCCGCAGCAAGGTGATGTCGTCGAAGTAGCCGGACTTGAACAGCGCCCGCGTCAGGTCCCTCAGATCGGCGCTGTCGACAGTGTCGCCGACGCTCGCCGGCAGCAGGTTGAACACCGTGCCGGCGGACACGCGCCGGAGGCCCTGCAGCTGGATGTCCGCGAGCTCGAAGGGCGGCGACGCCCGGGGCAGCGTTGAGGCGATGTCGGCGTTCATGGCCAGCGCCGGCGCGGCGGCGAAGGTGGTGGCAAGCGCGGCGAACAGGACTCTCATGGGCTACCTTGGTTGGAAAGATCGGGTGGGCGGCATCGGTCCGGCCGTCGGCGTCAATCCGGCCAGAGCCAGCGCACGGCCTCGGCGTAGCAGACCAGCGCCATGAGTCCCGCCACCATGGCGAAGCCCACCTTGTCGGTCATGGCCGCCGCCCCGGCCGAGACCGGCTTGCGGCGCACCCACTCGACGGCGTTGCGCAGCACCAGGCCGCCGTCGAGCACCGGCACCGGCAGCAGGTTGATGATGCCGAGGTTGACGGACAGCAGCGCCAGGAGCGCCATGAACTCGGCGGCGCCGGCCCGAGCCGTGTCGCTGGACACCTTGGCGATGGTGATCGGGCCGGCGACGTTCTTGGCCGACACCTCGAGCAGCGCCATCTTGGCGATGAGGCGCAGCGTCAAGGTGCCGTAGTTCCAAGTGTCTGCGAAGGCGCCGCCGAGGGCCGGGATCGGCCCGGAGCGGACGATGCGCTTCGGCCTCGTCGCCACGGCGCCGATGTAGCCGTAGGGCGTTCCGTCCTGGTCGATCTCGCGCCGCGGCGTGACGGCGACCAGCCGCGTGCCCTCGGCGCGGGCCACGGTGAGTTGCAGCGACACGCCGGGACTGGCGCGCACCACGGTCACGAAGTCCTCCCACGCCGCCACCGATCTGCCGTCCACTTGCACAATGCGATCGTCGGCGCGCAGCCCGGCCGCATGGGCCGGGCCGTCCGCCAGCACGTCGCCGATGTACGGCGGCAGCAGCGGCGCGAGGCCCAGAGAACGCAGCACGTCCGGGTCCCGGCTGTCCGCGTGCCAGGCGTCGATGGCGATGGCATGCTGCTGCCGCCGACCCTCCCGCACCGTCTCGATGACGATCTCGCCGCTGTCGCCGAGACGGCCGATCAGCGCCATGCCCACTTCGGTCCAGGTGCTGGTCTCGCGGCCGTCCACCGCGACGATCTCGGCGCCGTCGCGGATGCCGGCGCGATGCGCCGCACTGCCCTCCGCCACGGCGGCCGCCGGCGGCGCGACGGCGACGCCGACCATGCCGAGCACCCAGTACAGCGCCAGCGCCAGCAGCAGGTTGGCGGCCGGGCCGCCGAGGGCGATGGCGATGCGCCACTTCGGGTGCAGGCGGTCGTAGGAGCGCTGCGCCAGCGCCGGATCCGCCGGGGCGACGCTGGCGGCATCGTCGTCGCGCCGGTCGTAGAGGCGCACGTAGCCGCCGAGCGGCACCGCGGCAATGCGGAACTCGGTGCCTCGGGCGTTGCGCCAGGACAGCAGGGGTTTCCAGAAGCCGATGGAGAAGCGCACGACGTGGACGCCCACCCAACGCGCCACCAGGTAGTGGCCGGCCTCGTGGCTCGCGATCAGGATGGCAACCGCCAGCAGGAAGAAGAAGAGGATGTGCAGGAGGTCCATCGTGCTAGGTGGTTCGACTCCGAATCGCGCCAGTGGTTCGATTCCAAATTGACGTGGCAGACGCGCCCGTCCGGCGTCGCCTCGGCGACACGCTCCGGCCACGCCGCCCGCATCATAGCAGCCACCGACGGCCCGCAGTGGCACCGCTCTCGGTGCGGGCGGCGGCCACAGCGAGCGAAGCCGAGCCGAATGCCGCACTCCAGGCGTCGACCGCTAGGGAGATGCCCACGGCTTGCGCCGCCGACGCCAATTGGTCGTAAGGGGCTGGCCGTCCGGTACCCGGCCAGCAAGCGCCGCGCGTTGATCATCGCCGATGCAACGCGAAGCACCCGTTCACGACCACCGAGCGCGACGCGCCTTTGGGCTGCCGAAGCCGCCGGGTGGACGCTGAGCCTAGTGGAAGCCGTGCCGCGCGCCCCGTTCAACGGCCCAGGCAAGCTGGAGCGCTAGTGTGCCGCTTCCATAATGACGCGTGTTCCAGCGGGCGGGTTCGTCGCAGGGCCGGGATGCCGGCGGCCTTGCGGGGCGGCACATCCTCAAGCAGCGCACGACGAGGCGACGACAGACGAACGTGCCATTTGCCATGTCAATTCGGAATAGAACCGCTAGATCAAAGCCACATTGGAGCGATGGTCCAGATCGGCACCCGTGCCGCCAGCTCGTCCGTCATTGCAATCCGGTTGTCGCGCTAGCTCCGCAGTTCCGCCGCGTAGTTCCGGGCCAAGTCGGCGGCCGTGTGTCCCGGATGCTCCGCTACCACCCTGTCGAGGTACTCCAGGGCCCGTTCACGGTCGCCTAGGCGGTGGTAGACCACGCCGAGCTTGTAGAGGGCGTCCGGCAGCTTGGCGTTGTTCGGAAAGAGAGTCGCCACCTGCACGAACGCCTGCCGCGCCAGTTCGAGCCGTTCCGAGGCCGAAACATCGCATCCGGCCGCGCCAGCCGAACCCTGCGCCGCCGGACACTCCCCGGAAGACTGCGCCGTGGCGTTGTAGAGGTGTATTTCGCCGCTCCAGTAGTAGGCGTTGGGCGTGAACTCCCCGACCGGATAGCGGTCGACGAGGGCCTGGAACCCCGCCAACGCTTCCGCGTACGCCTTGGCGCGCTCGGAGGACACCAGGCGGCTGGCGCCTTGGACCAGAGCGAAGGCGGCGTTGTAGGCGGCGCGTTCGGAACCTGCCGCCGGCGCGGCACCGGGCCGGCGCGGAACCACGCCCGCCGAGGCCGGAGACGCAGGGGCGGCACCGGGACGCGCCAGTTCCACCAACCGCCGGTCCAGCTCCACGTAGCGTTCGCGCTGGTCCCGCACCAGGCGTTCGATGCGGTGGTTCTGCTCCTCCACCACGCCCTGCAGGCGGCGCACGTCGTCCTGCAACAGCTGCAGCTGGTAGTACAGGGTGGCGAGGCCGTCGGCGCTGCGGTCGCCTTCGCCCGTGGCGTCCGCGGCGTTTGCGGGAACCGCCGCCGCAGGCCATGCCTCGGCGCCCTGCGCCGCCGGCGCGGTGGCGGTGGCGAAGGCCAGAACGGGGACCAGAACGTAGGGGAGAGGCCGGGGCGAGAGGACGCAGCGCCAGCCAAACAGCGGGCCGGTACCAGCCGCCAGCCAAGCGAACGCGGAGCGGGAGAAGACGGGGTTGCCGGCGCGGCCGCTGGCAGCGGTTCCCCGCGAGCGCCGGCAACCCATGTCCGTCAGCGGTAGATCAGAACGGCTCGCCGGTTCTTGGACCAGGCGCTTTCGCCCTGCCTGGCGTCTGCCGGGCGTTCCTCGCCGTAGCTCACGGTTTCGACCTGCGCCCCGCGCACGCCCGCGGACGTGAGGTAGCGCTCAACCGCCTGGGCCCGTCGTTCGCCGAGCCCCAGGTTGTACTCGCGGGTGCCGCGCTCGTCGCAGTGGCCCTCGATCACCACGCTGCGGTTGCGGAAGTCCGTGAGGTAGTCGGCGTGCATGGCGAGCACCCGCAAGTCCCGCTCGGAAAGGCGCGCCTGGTCGAATTCGAAGTAGAACGTGCGCCCGAGAGGCCGTCCGCTGCTGGGGTCCACCGGGTTGCCTTCTTCATCCACCCGGGGCGGCGGCGGTGGCGGCGCGGGCTCCGGCGCAACGGCCACCGGCTCCGGTTCCGGTTCCGGCGGGGGTTCTTCCGGCTGGCTCTTGCAGCCGACTACCAGGCCGCCGAGCAGTATCGCCGCCAACAGCGGGCGTAGCGCGTCGCGCATCGTCAATCTCCTCACTCCTCAAATCCCCAAGCGTTCCAACAGCGCGAACGCCTCAGCCGCGTGGATCGAGCGCATCCACGTACGGCGACCACGCCGGCTCGCGCACATCGCCCCTGGCCGACGGCAAGATGTACTTGACGCGACCGTCAATCGAAACGACGGCGAGTATACCCCGGCCTCGCTCGCGTGTGGCGTACATCATCATGGTGCCGTTCGGCGCCAGCGACGGCGATTCGTCGAGGGCCGTTTCGGTGAGCACCTTCACCGTGCCGCGTTCGAGATCCTGCCACGCGATGTGGTAGATGCTCGCGCCCTCGCTCCGATGCACGTACACCAGGTGGCGGCCGTCCGGCAACAGGCGCGCCCGGGCGTTGTAGCTGCCCTCGAACGTCAACCGTTCCTCAAGGGCCGTGCGCAGGTCCTTGCGGTAGATCTGCGGCCGGCCGCCGCGGTCCGAGGTGAAGATGAGGCTGGCGCCGTCCGGCGCCCAAATCGGCTCGGTGTCGATGGCAGCGGGGCTGCGGGTAATGCGCCGGAGATCTCCGGAGACCAGATCCTTGATGTATATCTCCGGGTTTCCGTCCCGGGAAAGCGACATGGCGAGAGCGTCTCCGGTGGGCGAGAACACCGGCGCGCCGTTAATGCCGCGGTACTCGGCAACCCGCCGGCGCTCCCCGCTCTCCACATTCTGCACGACGATGGTGGAACGGCCGGTCTCGAAGGAGACGTAGGCGACGCGATCCAGATCCGGCGCCCAGCTCGGCGACAGGATCGGTTCGCTTGAACGGTACAGCGTGCGTTCCCGCTCGCCGTCGGCATCGGCGACGATCAGGCTGTAGGTCGCTTGCGGGGTGCCGGCGTCTTCCACCAGCACGTAGAGGATCTTGGTGCCGAAAGCGCCGCGAATGCCGGTGACGGCCTCGTAGACGTCGTCCGAGATGCGATGCGCCACGTCGCGGATGAGCCGCGGCGGCACGGTCCACTGGCCGCGCCGTATCTCCCGTTCCGCAGCGACGTCGTAGAGGTAGTAGAGGATGCTCACCTCGCCGCGCACCGCTCGCTCGCGAGCGGCTCCCGCTGAGGGCTCTTCCATGCGAGGGGCAGGCCCCTCGCGCACCGCTCGCTCGTGAGCGGCTCCCGCTGAGGGCTCCCAGGCGCGGCCGATGACCACGTAGTCCATGTCCAGGATCCGCCAGTCGCGGAACAGCACCTCCTCCGGCATGGTCGGCAGCGACAGCATGTCGCCGCTCGGCAAGGCATCGAACTGGCCGCTGCGCTGCAGATCGAAGGCCACCACGTCGGCGAGCTCGATGGTGGCCACCGGCCCGGGCCGGTCCCGCAGCGGCGGCCCGCCGAAGGGCACCACGGCGATGCGCGTCGGGCTGTCCCAGCCCTGGGTGATGACGATCTCCAGGCCGTGCGCCGGGGCACCGGCGACCATGCCGAACAACGCCGCAGCGGCGGCCAGTTTTCGAGCCGCGGCCAGTTTTCGAGCCGCGGGCGCTCTTCTCCAAGCAGGCTTCACCGCAACAGGTCCTCCGGTTTGAACAACAACGTGAAACGGCGGAAGTTCGCCTCGAACAGGCCGCGTTCCGGGGGTACCGGAAATCGGTCCCGGCGCGCCGCCTTGCGCACCGCGGCCTCGGCAGCCCGGTCGAAAGCGGCGTTGCCGCTCGAGTCCGCGATCTCCACGCCGAGCAGATCCCCCGCCGGCGTGAGTTCCACCACCATGCGCGCCTGCATGTCGTTGCGGGCGCTCGGGGGCCTGGACCACTCGCGGATGATGGCTTGGGCGATGGCATCCGAATAGGTCATGGTGGCCGCTTCGGCGGCCGATTCGTCGTCGTCTAGGGCCGCGACTTCGTCCGCCAGCGCCACCGCCGTGGAGCGCTCCAGCATCTCCCGCAGGCGCTCCTGGCGAGCCGCCTCCTGTCGGGCCCGCCGATCGACTTGCGGCGGCGTTGGCAGAGGCTTCGCGGGCGCCGGGGGCGGCTTCGGCGGCGGCGCGGCCGGCGATGGCTTGGGTTTCGGCTTGGGCTTGGGCCGCGGCTTCGGCTTGGGCGCCGCCGGCCGTTCCAGCACCAGCATCTTGGCTTGGATGATGCGCGGCTGCACCAGGCGCGGCGCTTCGGCGCCGCCCTCCCAGCTGCGCAGCAGCGCCCCGGCGACGCCGGCGTGGACCAGGAGCGCCAGCAGCAGCGGCAGGGCGTAGTTGCCGAGCGCCCTCAACCGGCGCTCCCGACGGCAGCGGCATCCAGATCCTCGACCGGGTCCGTGATCAGCCCCACGCTCGGGGCGCCAGCGCGTTGCAGCACGGTCATCACCGCGATCACGTCGCCGTAGGGGATGCCTTCGTCTCCGCGCACGTAGACGGGAACGTCCGGCCGGGCGCGAATGATCTTCTCGGCCTGATCGGCCAGGGAGAAGATGGTGGCCCGGGTGCCTTCGGGCCCGCCAGCCGGACCGCCCGTGGGCAACCCGGTGTTGACGAAGATGCGTCCCTCGCCGTCGATGCTCACCACCAGCGGATCGTCCTCGTCGTTCGGCAGGGGCTTGGAATCGGTATTGGGCAGGTCCACCTCCACCCCCTGGCTGAGCAGCGGCGCAGTGGCCATGAAGATCACCAGCAGCACCAGCATCACGTCGATGTAGGGCACGACGTTGATTTCGGAGATGGAACGGCGCCGCGCAGCCATGCCCAGTTCCCTCAGGAGGCGTGCGCGGCGCGATGCAGGATCGCGGTGAGCTCGTCGGCGAACGCTTCCGTTCGCTTCATCAGTATCTCCACCCGCGCGGCAAAGCGGTTGTAGCCGATCACCGCCGGAATCGCCGCGAACAGGCCCATCGCCGTCGCCACCAAGGCTTCGGAGATGCCGGGTGCCACCGCGGCGAGGGTCGCCTGGGTCATGTTGGCGAGGCTGCGGAACGAGTTCATGATGCCCCACACGGTGCCGAACAGACCGACGTAGGGGCTGGTGGATCCGACGGTGGCGAGAAACGGCAGGTGCCGGGCCAGTTTCTCCTCTTGGCGGTTCAGGGCCACGCGCATGGCGCGCTGGACGTTCTGCATCACCGCGTCCGGGTCCGTGCCGGGCTGGGCGCCGAGCCGCTGGTATTCGCCGAAGCCGGCGAGAAACACGGATTCGATGCCGGTGGGGTCGCCTTCCTGGCCGTCGATCTCGGCTTTCAGTTCGCCGAGCTCGATGCCGGTCCAGAACTCCTCTTCGAAGTCCTCGATCTCCCGCTGCACGTGGTTCAGCGCGAACCAGCGCTGGAAGATCAGCGCCCAGGATGCGACGGACGCCGCCGCGAGCAGCAGCATCACGAACTGCACCAGGGGGCTCGCGTTCATCACCAGCTCGAAGATGGAGATGGGCTCGGTCATGCCTGTTCGCCTACCTTGTATGTCTTGTCGTCCGCGCTCGCGTCGGCGCTCCAGCCGGCGATGTCCAGTTCCGCCTGCGGCGACCGGCGGGCGTCCGGCAGCAAGCCCAGGTGGCGGTAGGCGGCCTCCGTGGCTACGCGTCCCCGGGGCGTGCGCATCATGAAGCCCTGCTGGATCAGGAACGGTTCGATCACGTCCTCCACCGTGTCGCGTTCCTCGCTGATGGCCGCGGACAGCGAGTCGACGCCCACCGGCCCGCCGGAGAACTTGCCGGCGATGGTCTCGAGCACCCGCCGGTCCATGGCGTCGAGGCCGCACTGGTCCACCTCCAGCATGCCGAGGGCGGCATCCGCCGCCGGCCGCGTCACCCGGCCGTCGCCCTTCACTTCGGCATAGTCCCGCACCCGCCGCAGCAGCCGGTTGGCCACCCTGGGAGTGCCCCGGGCCCGTGCGGCGACTTCCCGCGCGCCCGCCTCGTCGACTGCGATGTCGAGCTTGGCGGCGGAGGCGGTGACGATCTCCGCCAGCTCGTCGACGCTGTAGAAGTTCAGCCGCTGGACGATGCCGAACCGATCCCGCAGCGGCGACGTGAGCAGGCCGGCGCGGGTGGTGGCGCCGACCAGGGTGAAGCGCTTGAGCGCGAGCTTGATGGAACGCGCCGCGGGGCCGTCGCCGATCACGATGTCCAGCTTGCCGTCCTCCATCGCCGGATAGAGGATCTCCTCCACCACCGGCGAAAGACGGTGGATCTCGTCGATGAACAGCACGTCGCCATCGTCCAGGTTGGTGAGCTGCGCTGCGAGATCCCCTGGCTTTTCCAGCACCGGGCCGGATGTGCCCCGCAGGGCGACGCCCATCTCGTTGGCGACGATGTGCGCAAGCGTCGTCTTGCCGAGGCCGGGGGGGCCGAAGATCAGGGTGTGGTCCAGGGAATCGCCGCGCCGACGGGCCGCTTCGATGAAGACGCCCATCTGCTCCTTCACCGGGGCTTGGCCGACGTAGGCGACCAGCCGCGTCGGCCGCAAGGCGCGGTCGAAGGGCGCGTCGCCGCCGGCGTCCGCCTCCGGGGCCGTCAGCCGATCCGCGGTGACGCTCATGGACCGGCCATCCTTCTGAGCGCCTCGGCCACCAGCTCCTCGACGGTCTGCTCCTCGCCCGGTCCGCCCGCCTCGCCGGCGTCCTCCCGGGCCGCGGCGACGGCCTGCGCCGCTTCGCTCTCCCGGTAGCCGAGCGCCACCAGCGCCTCCGCGGCCTCCCTGGCGGGGCTGCGCGCCTTGCCGTCGCCGTTGACGCCGACGGCCGCGAGGGCGTCCACCTTGTCCTTCAGCTCCACGATCAGACGCTCGGCGGTGCGCTTGCCGACGCCGGGCACTCGGGTGATGGTCGCCGTATTGCCGTTCGCCACCGCCGCCGAGAATTCCGCCGGCGACACCGTGGAAAGCAGCGCGATGGCGAGCTTGGGGCCGATGCCGGAGACCTTGACGAGGGCGCGAAACAGGTCCCGCTCGGCGGCGTTGGCGAAACCGTACAGGGCCTGCCCATCCTCCCTGGCGATCAGGTGGGTGTGAAGGTCCGCTTCCGGCGACGCAGCCAGATCGGCGGCAGCCGTGGTGGTGACTTCCACCTCGTAGCCGACGCCGGCCACGTCGATCACGGCGATGGTCTCCGCCAGCTCCAGCAGCGTACCGCGCAGCCGGGCGATCACGGGCGGAGCGCCGGCGGCGCGGATCGCTCCTGGCCCGGCACCGCGGGTCCCGGTGGGGCTTGCTGCCGCTCGGCCGTTTGCCGTTGCATCAAAGCGCGTTCCTTGCGCCGCGGGAGGTCGCGTTGGGCTGGTGCGCCGGCTGTCTGCCGGCTGGTCTCTCCACCTGCTGGCTCTGCACCTGCTAGCCCCGGGCTCCGCCTGCAACGCGAGTATTGACGTGACAGATGGCAACTGCAAGCGCATCCGCCGCATCCGCTGGCGGTTCGGCGGCCAGGCCCAGGAGGGCGCGCACCATGTAGCCCACCTGGGCCTTGGTGGCGCCGCCGCTGCCGACCACGGCCAGCTTGACGGCCCGCGGCGCGTATTCGGCAACCGGCAGCGAAGCGCCCATTGCCGCGGCGATGGCGACGCCCCGCGCCTGCCCTAGCTTCAGCGCCGTTTGCGCATTGCGGGCGAAGAACACCTCCTCGATGGCCACTTCCGCCGGCCCGTGGGCGGCGATGACGGCGGCGACGCCGCGATGGACTTCCGCCAGCCGGGCAGTGAACGCGCCTTGGCCGGCGTCTATGCAGCCGCTCGCCACGTAGCGCAGCGTGTCGCCCTGGGCGTCGATCAGGCCGTAGCCGGTGCGCCGGGAGCCGGGGTCTATGCCGAGCACCCGGCGGGGCGGGCCTTCAGCCATCCGCGTCGGCGGGCAGCTCCGCGTTGGAGTAGACGTTCTGCACGTCGTCGAGGTCCTCGAGGGCGTCGATGAGCCGCACCACCCGTGCCGCGATCTCGGCGTCGCAGGGGCAGGTGCTCCCCGGCACCATGGCAACGTCCGCGCGCTCCGGTTCCAGGCCGCTCGCCTGCAGGGCGTCGACCACGGCACCCAGCCGATCCGGCGGCGCAACCACCGTCCTGCCGTCGTCTTCCACATCGTCCGCCCCTGCGGCGAGCGCGGCTTCCATCACAGCTTCTTCGTCCACGTCCGCCGGCAGCGCGACGATGCCTTGCTTGGCGAACAGGTAGGCCACAGAACCGTCGGTGCCGAGGTTGCCGCCGTGCTTGCTGAACGCATGGCGAACGCTGGCGACGGCGCGGTTGCGGTTGTCCGTCATCACTTCCACCAGCACCGCCACGCCGCCGGGCCCGTAGCCTTCGTAAGTGAGCTCCTCGACGTTCTCTCCCTCGAGGCCGCCGGCGCCCCGAGCGATGGCGCGCTCCACGGTGTCCTTGGGCATGTTCGCGGCGAGCGCGTTGTCCAGCGCCACCCGCAGTCGCGGATTGTCGCCGGGTTCGGCGCCGCCGAGGCGCGCGGCCACGGTGAGTTCGCGGATGATCTTGGTCCACGCCTTGGCGCGCTTCGCGTCCTGCCGCGCCTTGCGATGCTTGATGTTCGCCCACTTCGAGTGGCCCGCCATGTTCCTGCCGCCTCCGGTCGGTCCTGCAGCTGGTCTACTGGCCGGCGGCCGGCGCCGCGGCGCTGCGCAGGCGGATGCCGAGTTCGCGCAGCTGGCGTTCGTCCACCGGGCTCGGCGCCGCGGTGAGCAGGCAGGCAGCCGCCTGGGTCTTCGGGAACGCGATCACGTCGCGGATGCTGTCGGTACCGGCGAGGAACATCATCAGCCGGTCGAAGCCGATGGCGATGCCGCCATGGGGGGGGCAGCCGAGCTTCATGGCATCGAGCAGAAAGCCGAACTTCACCGCCGCCTCCTGGCCGATGCCGAGGGCGTCGAACACCGCCTGCTGCACTTCCGGCTCGTGGATCCGCAGCGAACCGCCGCCCACTTCGGTGCCGTTCAGCACGAAGTCGTAGGCCCGGGCCACCGCGGCGGCGGGATTCTCGCGCAGGGCGTCCACGGACTGCGGCGCGGTGAACGGATGATGCGCCGGCGTCAGCGCCTCCCGGCCCGGTTCGAACAGCGGGAACTCCGTGATCCACGCTGGCGCCCAACGGTTCTCGACCACGCCCAGCGCGCGTCCGAGTTCGTTCCGGAACGCCCCCATCGCGTCGCCAACCACTTTCGCGGTATCGGCGCCGAAGAAGACGATGTCCCCGTTCCCGGCTCCCACGCGCTCGAGCACCGCGGCCGTCACCTCCGGTTCGAGGAACTTGAGGATCGGCGATTGCAGGCCGGCCGCGCCGGCTGCGAGATCGTTGACCTTCACGTAGGCAAGGCCCTTGGCGCCGTAGCGCGATACGAAGCCCGCGTAGTCGTCCAGCTCCCGGCGCGACAGCACGCTCGCGGCGCCGGGCCCTTTGAGCGCCGCCACCCGGCCGCCGGGATCGTTGGCCGGGCCGCTGAACACCTTGAAGTCGACGGTTCGCACCAGGTCCGCGATGTCCACCAGGGCGAGCGGATTGCGCAGGTCCGGCGCATCCGTGCCGTATCGGCGCATCGCTTCGGCGTAGGTGAGGACGGCGAAGTCCGGCAGCTCGACGCCGATGGTTTCCCGAAACAGCGCCTTGAGCATCCGCTCCGCCAGCGACATGACGGCCGCTTCGTCGACGAACGACGCTTCGATGTCGATCTGCGTGAACTCCGGCTGCCGATCCGCCCGCAGGTCCTCGTCCCGGTAGCAGCGGGCGATCTGGTAGTAGCGGTCCACGCCGGACATCATCAGCAGCTGCTTGAAGATCTGCGGCGACTGCGGCAGCGCGAAGAACTGGCCGGGATGGGTGCGGCTCGGCACCAGATAGTCCCTCGCGCCCTCGGGCGTGGACTTGGTGAGCGTCGGGGTCTCCACCTCCCAGAAGCCCTCGGCTTCCAAGAAGCGGCGCACTGCGCTGGCGGCCTGGGCCCGCAGACGCAGGCGGCTCTGCATTTGGGGCCGACGCAGATCGAGAAACCGATGCCGCAGCCGCGCTTCCTCGCCGACGTCCGCGTATTCGTCGAGCTGGATCGGCGGCGAGGCGGATTTGCTGAGCACTGCAAGGGCATCGCCGAGCACTTCGACGGCGCCGGTCTTCATGTCTGGATTGACGGTGCCGGCCGGTCGAGGCCGGACGCGGCCCCGGACATGCAGCACGTATTCGCTGCGGACTTGTTCCGCCACGGCGAAGCTCGCTGGCGCATCCGGGTCGTAGACCACCTGGACGATGCCGGAGCGGTCCCGCAGGTCTAGGAACACCACGCCGCCGTGGTCCCGGCGGCGATGCGCCCAGCCGCACAGCTCCACCCGGGCGCCGACGTCGTCCTCGGCGACATCGCCGCAGTAGTGGGAGCGCATCGGGCGCTAGTGCCAGAGCCGCATTGGCATGATGGTCCGGATCGGCACCCGTGCCCCCATCTCATCCGCCATAGCGATCGGGTTTGGCCCGCTAGCCTTTCGAGGACGCGGGCTTGGTCGGCTTGGAACTGGCACCCGAGTCCTTGGCGGCAGCCTTGGCCGGCTTGGCATCGCCGTTGGCGCCCTGCTTGCTCTCGGCTTTGTCCTGACTCGAACCGGAACCGCTGGCCTCTGCGCCGCCGCCTTTGCCGGCGTCCTTGTCTGCGGCCTTCTTGTCTGCCCCGGCCTCGCCTTTCGCAGCGTCGGCGTCCTTGCCGGCCTCGCCTGCGTCCCCGGTCTCCACGACGTTGCGCTTGTCGCCGGTCTTGAAGTCCGTCTCGTACCAGCCGCTGCCCTTGAGCCGGAACACCGGCGCCGAGAGCAGCTTCTTCAGCGTCGCCTCCCCGCACTCCGGACAATCCCGCAGCGGCGCCTCGCTGGCCTTCTGAATGGACTCGAATTGATGCTCGCAAGAACGACAGGCGTACTCGTAGATGGGCACCGTCAACAACCCCGCTGGTCAAAGCGTCGCCAAGAGGCGGCGATCATAGTGGCAGCGCCGCGGGATTGCACGGCTGGGCGGCTGGACAGGGGCGACAAGTGCAGGTCGGCGGTCGCCATGCTACTTTCGCCGCCGGTGCGGCGCCGGGCCGCGCCAGCGGGGCTTGTCCACGACCAGCGCAGCGCTCGCGCCCGGATGCGGACAGGCAAGATGCCCACGCCGATACTTCGGCACGCCGATACTTCGGCACGCCGATACTTCGGCACGCCGATACTTCGGCACGCCGATACTTCGGCACGCCGATACTTCGGCACGCCGATACTTCGGCACAGCTGAAAACGGAGCGAGACGGCAAGTGCCCTATATCCATCCCGAGTACCTCGTCGCCGCGCAGGAGTTGGCCGCGAACCTCGACGCCCCCAATCTCCGCGTCTTTGACGCCACCGTGTTCTTGCAGCCGGCACCAAGCGGCGTTGGCTACCAGGCCGAGTCCGGCCTGGCGCGGTTTCAGCGCGGCCATGTGCCGGGCGCCGCGTTTCTCGATCTGATCGAGGCAGCGTCGAACACCGGCACCGGCCTGGGTTTCAGCCTGCCGCCGCCAAGCCAGCTGCAAGCGCTGTTCCGCTCCCTGGGCATCGACGACGACAGCGAAGTCGTGCTCTACAGCACCGGCCACATCATGTGGGCCACCCGGGCCTGGTGGCTGCTGCGCTACTGCGGCCATGGCCGCGCGAGAGTGCTGAACGGCGGCTTCAAGGTCTGGCGAGCGGGCGGACATCCCGTCTCCACGGACATCCACGCCCATCCTCCCGGTGGTTTCACCGCGCGTCCGGTGGACAGCTTGTTCGCCGACAAGGATGCCGTCTTGGCGGCCATCGCCGATGCGAAGATCTGCACCGTGAACGCCTTGTCGCCCGAAGTCCATGCCGGCGAGGGCGACTTCACCTACGGCCGGCGCGGCCACATCGCCGGCAGCGTCAACGTCTACTACGACCATCTGCTCGACGACGGCCACTTCAAGGAGAGCGACGCGCTGCGCGAGGCGCTGAACGCCAAGGGGCTGCTCGACGCGCCGCGCGTCATCGCCTACTGCGGCGGCGGCATCTCCGCGACGGTGGACGCCTTCGCCTGCCTGTTGCTTGGCCACGAGAACGTCGCCGTCTACGACGGCTCGATGTCCGAATGGGTACGCGACGAGTCGTTGCCGATGGAGACTGGCCGGTAGGCCCTTCGCTTACGGCGTCATTTGATGCGGGTTGATCCGGCACCGCCTCGAATCCCACCAACGTGCGCGGTTCCCTTGCTGAACTCCACGCCGATCAGGTGGGTGGGCCAGCCGCGGCTCGGCACTTCTCCGCATAGTTTCGTTCGCGCATTTGCGCGATGGCATTTCTTTCTGCCCTTTCTGCCCTTTCCACTCCTTCCGCGCCCTGCGACGCCACCACCTTGAACTCGAACAAGTAGACTTGCTCGCTGAATACCACGGTCATGTCCAAGCGGCCGTGGCTTGTGCTGTCCTCCGCCGTGACGTCGAAATCCTGAGCGGCGAACAACGCATAGAAGACGCTTGCGTAGTAGCCCTCGTAGTCCGCGATGTCGTTCTTCGTGTGCCACTGGTACGGAATGCTGGCGAACACGCTGCGCAGCAACGTCGCCAAGCCGCCGAAGTCGTTGGCTTGCTGCAGGTTCGGCAGCTGGACGCGCAGATCGGTGGCCAACGGGGGCGTTGCGCTCAAACGACGCAGCAGCCGGTCCGTCAAGCTCAGCCGCACTTCCCGATTGGGATAGCCCAGACGATAGATCAGACGCCGCCCTTGCCGCTCGGCCAAAGGAACTGCTGTGCTTCTCCAAACACGATGGCGAAACGCAGATCGTCCGTGGCGACGAGCATCCCCATCTGAGGCACTGGCAGAGCGCCGCTGACGTCGATCTGCTGTTTGCACCCGAGGTTCTTGGGTGAGTGCGTCGGTGAAAGACCTGTACGTGCTGGTGGCCGATCAAGACATGGCCGAGACGCTGAAGGCGGTGCTCGACAGACCGAAGAGCCTTGGCATCCGGCCCATTCAGCATGACGTCGCGCGGCATATTCGGCGGGACGCGGGGTGCTGCCGCGACGCCAGTCGGCGCTTGCGTCCGTACCCCGGCCAGTACCGCAAGGCAATCGTCGTTTTCGACAAGCATGGCTGTGGCCGAGAGGACTCGCATCGAGATCAAATCCAGCGGGATGTCGAGCAGGCACTCGCGGGCAACGGATGGGCTGGCGATCGGGCCAAGGCAATGGTGATTGAACCCGAGCTCGAAGCCTGGGTCTGGACTGGTTCGCCACATGCTGCGCGTGTTCTTGGCTGGCAGCGTGGATACGACGACTTGAAAGGTTGGCTCGTGGCACGCAGCCTGTGGCTGGAGGGCAACGCCAAGCCAACCGATCCGAAAGCCGCGATGAAGGCCGTGCTCCGCGAAACGCGCAAGGCGCACTCCGCCGCCCTATTCGGCGAGCTCGCCAAGCGCACGACGTGGCGCGGCTGCCAGTGCCCCGCCTTTGCCGAACTCAAGAGCACGCTCAAGCGCTGGTTCGGCGATGCGCAGTCAGCACCTGCTCGCACACCCTGATACGCATCCGTCCGATGCAGCCTTGGCACCACTTCGTCACGCTCAAGCCAGAGCTCGAATCCGGCGAGCTCACCCTTGCCGAGTTCGCCGCCGACCTGCACGAAGTCACCCTCGCCGGCGGCAACGCCCCGTCTACGAAGACCCGGCGCAGTTCTTCGCCCTCACCTATCCCACCCACGCGCTCCGCGAGCTGGCGAAAGACATCGCCGTTCGGCTCAGTGGCCAAAGCGACAAGGCCGTGCGGCAGCTGGAGCTCACCTACGGCGGCGGCAAGACGCATACGCTCATCACGCTCTACCACTTGTTCCAAGACCCCGCCTCGCTGCCGGACATTCCGGCGGTGCGCGAGTTCCGCGAGCATGTGGGGACAGACCTGCCCCGTGCCTTCGTCGCCACGCTCTGCTTCGACAAGATCGATGTGGAGAAGGGCATCGAGGACGTCCGCGCCCCCACAGGCGAAACGCGCGCTCCGGCATCCGTGGAGCGTGCTGGCCTATCAGTTGGCAGGCGACGAGGGCTTGAGCGCCATCCATGCCGACGGCAAAGCGGAGGAACGCGAAACGCCGCCGGCGGAACCGCTCTTGGCGAAGCTGTTGGCCATCCCGGGCGAGCGGGGCTTCGGCACGCTGGTGCTGGTGGACGAGGTGCTGATGTATGCCCGCGAGAAGGTCGGGCTGGACGCCAAGTGGCAGCCGCGCATCGTCGATTTCTTTCAGCATCTGGTGGCGGCGGTCGGCAAGGTGGATCGCGCCGCGATGGTCGCCTCCCTGCTCGCCACTGATCCGAAGAAGCAGGATGCCGTCGGGCTTCGAGTGCGCGACGAATTGTTCGCGGTGGTGCGGCGGCAACGCGAAGAGGGCGTGCAGCCGGTGGCGCGGGAGGACGTTGCCGAGGTGCTGCGGCGCCGCTTCTTCAAACGCGAAGGCTTGCAGCAGGAAGATGCGTACAAGTCGCACGTCATCGGCGTGGTGCGCGAACTCGCCAAGCTGGACGAGACCACGGCCAAGGATCGTTCCGCCCAGGAAACGCGGTTTCTCGAGAGCTTTCCCTTCCACCCGGACCTCACGGACGTGTTCTACGGCAAGTGGACGCAACTGCCGGCGTTTCAACGTACGCGAGGCATTCTGCGCACGCTGGCCACCGCCTTGCGCAGCGCCCGGCAATGGGACCCAAGCCCGCTGGTCGGCCCGGCGGCGCTGCTTGCCGCGCCCGGCGAAGCGGGCGTCTCGGAAGCGGTGAAGGACCTGGCCAACGTCGTGGACACGGGCAGCGAGGGCAGGCCCACGGATTGGGCGCGGCTGCTCGAAGGCGAGTTGGCGAAAGCGAGAGAAATCCAGGACGAGTTTCCGGCGCTGGCGCCAAGCCGCGCTGCGGAGCAGGCGATCGTCGCCACGTTCCTGCACTCCCAGCCCATCGGCAGCAAGGCCAATACGCCCGAATTGCAGCGCGCCGTCGGCAGCGGGGCGGACGGCATCGAACTCATGAAAGCGCTGCGCCGCTGGCGCGAAGTCTCCTGGTTCCTGGACGACGAAGACGCCAGAGGCGTCGGCGAGCAGGAACTGCCCAAGTCCTGGCGGCTCGGCAATCGGCCGAACTTGAAGCAGATGCACGACGAAGCCTGCCACGAGCGCGTGACCAGCGACGCCGTGGACGCGGCACTCGCCGACGCGATTCGCAAGGCGCGGAACAGCTTGACGGGCGGCGCAGCGGCGACGGGCGCAAAGGTGCATTTGCTGCCAGCGAGTCCGGCAGACGTGCAGGACGACGATATGTTCGATTCGCGATTCTCGGCCCGGACGCCGTCTCGGATTCAGGCCGGCCGAGCGCCTTGGCGAAGCGCTATCTGGCCGAGACCACGGGCCCGAAACGCCCGCGCGTGAACCGCAATGCGCTGGTCCTCGCGGCGCCTTCGCGGGACGGCCTGGACGCCATGCGCGCCAGCGCCAGAACGCTGCTCGGCTGGGAGGACGTGAGCGCCCAACTGCAGGACCAAACCGTCGATCCCTTGCGCGCCGAACGCTTGCGTCGGGAGTTGCAGGAGGCGCGCAGCCGTCTGCCGCAGATGGTTCGCCAAGGCTACGCCGTGGTGGTCTCCGTCGGCGAGGCTCAAGCATTCCGTCTGGCGGCCGCAGCCGGGCCGCTGTTCATCGAGATCAAGAACGACGAACGCGCCCGCATCAAGGAAACCGCCGTCGACGCCGAGGCGCTGCTGCCGGGCGGCCCCTTCGACCTGTGGCGCGACGACGAAGACGCGCGCTTCGTGAAGGACTTGGCGAACGCCTTCACCCGCGACCCGCGTTTGCCGAAAGTGCTCAACGCCGGCGTGGTTCACGACACCGTGCTGCAAGGCGTGGAACGCGGGCTGCTGGTTCGCTCGGCTTGCGCGGCCGGACGCCAGCGCGCGCACTTGGTGGCGGACGCCCGTGGACCAGGAAGCGCGCCAGGAACCGACATTGGAAGTGGTGCTGCCGCAGCAGGCCGTTCTTTCGGACCTCCCGCCCGAGTTGCTGGCGCCGGAGGCGCTGCCGGGCCTCTGGCAGGACGGCCGCCTAACCCTCAAGCAGGCCAAGGGCTACTTCAACGGCAACCACGCCGCCACGATTGCCCACGACGGCTGGGAGGAGCAGGTGCCGATTCCGCGCTGCTACGGAGCAATCTTGAAACCGGCGTTGGCGGAGGCCGTGCGGCAGGGCATCGCGTGGCTGGCGAACGGCCCGACTTCCTATTGGAAGGAGGGCGTAACCACCGCGGTCCTCGACGAGCAGGCGGTACTGCTGCCGCCGCCGGAACCGATCGCGCCAGCGGACCTCACGCCTTCGAGCCTCCCCGCGGCTTGGGCGGACGACGAGACCAGCGGCGCAGCCATCGTCCGGGCGCTGTCCCAGCAGCGCGGCGTGGCATTGCCTTGGGGTCTGGTGCGCGACGGCCTTCGAGAAGCGGTGCGAAGCCGTTGGCTTCAGACCGTTAGCGGCGGCGACGCCGTCGCCGAGTTCGACACCGCCGGTTCGTGGCGCCTGTGCGCGCCCGATGCCGTCGGTCCGCCAGCGCCGGCGCCACAAGCGGCAGCTGTGGAGTTGGAAGCGCACCAGGTGCAGGACCTGGCGGAGCGGGTTCCGCAACTGCTCGAAGCGAGCGCTGGCCACGGCCTGCGCTTTCGCGTGGGCGTTGCCCTTGATGCGAGTGCGCCGGCGCCCGTTCGCCAGAAGGTGGACGAGTTGCTCGATTCGGCTGTCCCCGACATGAAGAGCGAAATCCGCGCTGGTTCCAAGGCATCCTGAGGCGCCATCGGATCAGGGCAACGCGGCGGCTCCGCCTCACTCCCCGCCGCACACCGCGATTCGGAAACGACAGGCGTCGCCGCGTCGCTCGGCGGCCAGCACCCGGTGGCCGTGAACGCGACACCAGGCGGGAATGTCGTGCAGGGTGCCTGGATCGGTGGCCGTCACTTCCAGCTCGTCCCCGACGGCCAGGTGCTTGATGCGGTCCTGGGTGCGGATGACGGGCAGCGGGCAGAGCAGCCCGGACGCATCCAGGCGGTGCTCGCTCATCCCTTGCGGCGCCCTTTCCGCCGCGTCCGCCGCGTCCGCCGCGCCCGCCCCGCTCTCCGCACTCGCCCTCATGCGCCGACGTGCCAGCTGCGAGGCAGTTCGGCAGGCGGCAGGGGCACGACTTCCAGAGTCTCGGCGCTGCCCGCCGGCTGGCGCAGTTCCACCGTCACCGCCGGTGCGCTGCGTCCTTGGGAGTAGCGGGCGGCGATGCGGGCCGCCAGCGCCAGATCCGCTTGCGCCGGCGTGCCGTCCACCAGCGTCAACGGCCCTTCGTGGCTCACCGGCCGCAGCGAGACGAACTGCTTGCGATAGCCAGAAAGGAAGTTGTTCTCGCCCTGCTCCCGGCCGACGATCAGCTTGAAGTGCTCCGCCGGGCGGATGTGGCGGCCCACCTTGAGCAGCATGATGTCGTCGAAGTCGTAGTCGCGCTTGGCGCGGGCCTGCCAGAGGTCCGCGAGCTTGCCGGAGTACCTGGCATCGGTGAGGAAGCAGCAGCCGCCGGCGGGCTGGGCGTAGTCGGCGAAGCCGAAGCGCTCCGCCAGCGCCATCTGCGGCTTTCTGTCCCGGCCGTGGAAACCATAGAGCTTGTCCCGGTCCACCCAGCCGGCCCGCTCCGGCAGCGTCGGCGGCAGATTGTGCGCGGTGAGCGGGCGCAGCAGGCGATCCCCGGCGCCGGACTCGGCAGCGATCAACGGCATGGTGTCCCGGCGCTGGGACTTGGGGCGCTGCCCAACCACTTCGCCGGTGATCACGAAGTCGAAGCCGCGCTCCAGGACGTCCGCCGCCAGCGCCTTGTTGACCATGAATATCTTGCAGTCCAGGCACGGATTCAGGTTGGCGCCGTAGCCGTGCCTGGGATTGAGAACGACGTTCTTGTATTCCTCGATCACGTCCACGATGTGCAGCCGGATGCCAAGCTGCTCCGCCACCCACAGGGCGTTGTTGCGCTTCTCTCCGGCACCGGGCCGCTTGCGGATGGCGTGGGTGTGCCCCTCCACGCAAAAGCCCGTGAAGAAGTTGATGCCGTGGACGTCCACGCCCTGGTCCAGCACCACCTTGGCGGCCAGCATGGAGTCGAGGCCGCCGGAGATGAGGGCTGCGGCCCGGGGACGGCGGTTTGGCTGCGCACTTTCCATGCGGCTATTCTACGCCGAGCGGGTACTTCCCATGCCGAACGCCTGCTCCGGAAGACGGAGGCACGACGCTGCGCGCCCTGCTGCAACGAGTGAGCGAAGCCAGCGTCGCCGTCGCTGGCGTACGGGTCGCCGCCATCGAGCATGGCTTGGCGGTGTTCGTGGGCGTGCTTCGGGACGACACCGCGGCGGACGCCGAGCGGCTTGCCGAACGCACGTTGCGTGCCAGGGTGTTCGCGGACGCCGGGGCGGCGATGAACCGATCGGTGCAGGACACGGGCGGCGCGGTGCTGGCGGTTTCGCAGTTCACGCTGGCCGCGGACACCCGTCGGGGCCATCGGCCGAGCTTCGGCGCCGCGGCGCCGCCGGAGGTCGCCCGGCCGCTCTACGAACGCTACGTGGCGGCGTTGCGGGCCGCCGGCGGCACCGTGGCCGAGGGGCGATTCGGGGCGGACATGGCGGTGGCGCTGGTGAACGACGGGCCGGTGACCGTGCTGCTGGAGACCTGATGCTCCGGCGCGCTTGCGGCTGCTCAGCTTGGCCGCCGATGGGGCCAGGCGAGAAAGGAGCCCCAGTTGAGGCAGCGGAACCAAAGCGTCGCATCGTCGAAGCCGGCGTCCCCGAGGCGCGCCAGATGCGTCTCTTCGGCGTCTATGCGCATGACGTTCTCCAGCGCCGCCCGCTTGCCGGCGATCTCCAGCTCGCTGTAGCCGTTGGCGCGCTTGAAATCCAGATGCAGCGCCTCGAAGCAGCCGTCCGCGACGAGCTTCTCGGTGAGCACCAGCACGCCGCCGTCGGTCATGGCGGCGCGGATGCGGGCGAGAAGAGGCAGCCGATCCGCCGGCGGCAGAAACTGCAACGTGTAGGCGAGCACTGCCACGTCCGCCCTGGCCAACGGCGCGCTTCTCGCATCGGCCTGCTGCCAGCGGATGCGCGGCTCCGGCCCGGCAAGCGCCTTGGCGCGGGCCAGCATGGCCGCCGAGGCGTCCACGGCGATCACTTCGCAGTCCCTGTCGCCCACCGCCGCGAGCACCGCGTGGGTCACGGCGCCGAGGGAACAGCCGAGGTCGTAGCAGCGCCCGCCGGCTGGCAGGTGGCGGGCGGCGACGAGCCCCGTGAGCGCCAGCGCCGTCTCGTAGCCGGGCACGGAGCGGCGGATCATGTCCGGGAAGACGGCGGCGACGGCGTCGTCGAAGGCGAAATCCGCCCGGCCCCGCGGCTGCGCGTACAGCGTGTCCCTGCCGACGGGTTCGGTGCCCGGCTGTTCGGCGTCTGGCGCCGCGTTCTCGTCTCCGTCTCGCATGGCAGAGATTCTAATTCGAGGTCGCCGCCGGCAAGGCGGTCGTTGTAGTCTCCGCAGTTCGCCCAAGATGCGCATAGAGGCGCAACCGATGTCGCAGCAACCGTGCCCGGTCGATCTGGGCAGCCCGCAGCTCTACATCAACCGCGAGCTGTCGCTGCTCGAGTTCAACCGGCGGGTGCTCGAACTCGCCAAGAGCGACGACGTGCCGTTGCTCGAGCGCTTGCGCTTCCTGTGCATCGGCGGCTCGAACCTGGACGAGTTCTTCGAGATCCGCGTCGCCGGCCTGAAGCAGCAGCAGGTGCTCGGCGCCACCCAGCGCGGTCCGGACAACCTGTCGGCCGCCGAACAGCTGCGCCGCATCGCCGGCGTCGCCCACGAACTGGTGGACGAACAGTACCGGGTTCTCAACGAAGTGCTGTTTCCGCTGCTCGACGCGCAGGGCATCCGGTTTCTCAAGCGCAGCCAGTGGAACGCCGAGCAGGCGGCGTGGCTGCGCGAGTACTTCCGTCGCGAGCTGCTGCCCATACTCACGCCCATCGGCCTGGATCCGGCGCATCCGTTTCCGCGCATTCTGAACAAGAACCTCACCTTCATCGTCACCTTGGAAGGCAAGGACGCCTTCGGGCGCAACAGCGGCCGGGCCGTGGTGCAGGCGCCCCGCTCGCTGCCGCGGGTGATCGGGCTGACCGAGCTGGCCGAAGCCGGGGAAACGCCGCCCGCCGACGCGGCCGGCGGCCAGAACCTGTTCGTGTTTCTGTCGTCGATCATCCACGCCCATGTGGCCGAGCTGTTCCCTGGCATGAAGGTGCTCGGCTGCTACCAGTTCCGGGTAACGCGGGACAGCGACCTGTTCGTGGACGAGGAGGCGGTGGACGACCTGCTGCGGGCGGTGGAGGGGGAACTTTCCTCCCGGCGTTTCGGCGATGCGGTGCGGCTGGAACTGGCGCACGACTGCCCGCAGGAACTGGGCCGCTTCCTTGCCGACCAGTTCGGCCTGCGCGACGAGGACGTGTACCTGTGCAACGGCCCCGTGAATCTCATGCGCATCAACCAGATCCCGGACCTCGTGGATCGGCCGGACCTCGAGTACCCCGGCTTCACGCCCAACGTGCCGGCGCGCATACAGGCCGCGGCAAACATCTTCGCCGCCATCCGCGAAGGCGACATTCTGCTGCACCACCCCTTCGACTCCTTCGCGCCGGTGCTGGACTTCCTGCGCACTGCGGCCCGGGATCCGGCCGTGCTCTCGATTCGCCAGACGCTGTACCGGACGGGCGCGGATTCCGCGGTGGTGGAGGCGCTGCTGGACGCCGCCCAGAACGGCAAGGAAGTGCTGGTGGTGATCGAACTGCGGGCGCGCTTCGACGAGGCGGCGAACATCGAGCTGGCCAACCAGCTGCAGGAGGCCGGCGCCCAGGTGGTGTACGGCATCGTCGGCTACAAGACGCACGCCAAGATGAGCCTGGTGATCCGGCGGGAGGACGGCGAACTGCGCGGCTACGCGCACCTGGGAACCGGCAACTACCACGCCCGCACGGCGCGGCTGTACACGGACTACGGCCTGCTCACCAGCGACGTGGGCCTTGCCGCGGACGTGCAGAGCGTCTTCCACCAGCTCACCGCGATGGGGCGCGCCGGCCGGCTCAAGAAGATGCTGCAATCGCCGTTCACGCTGCACGGAGCGGTGCTCGAACACATCGACGACGAAATCGCCCATGCCAAGGCCGGGCGGCCGGCCGGGGTGACGGCGAAGATGAACCAGCTGGTGGAGCCGGAGGTGATTCGAGCGCTGTACCGGGCCTCCCAGGCCAGCGTGCCGGTGCAGCTCATCGTGCGCGGGATCTGCTCGCTGCGGCCGGGCATCGCTGGCGTTTCCGAGAACATCGCCGTGCGCTCCGTTCTGGGCCGCTTTCTGGAACACGAGCGCATCTTCCTGTTCGAGAACGGCGGCAAGCAGCGCGTCTATCTGTCGAGCGCGGACTGGATGGGGCGCAACTTCTTCTCGCGGGTGGAAACCTGCTTTCCCATCGAGGACAAGGCCATCCGCCGTCGCGTGGTGGCGCACGGCCTGCAGCCGTACCTGCGCGACAACGCCAGTGCCTGGGTGCTGCAAGCGGACGGGCGCTACGAACGCCCGGAAGGCGTACGCGACAAGGAAGGGACCGTGGAACGACGCGCCGCGCAGGACTGGCTGCTCGCGCAGCTCACGCGCTAGGACGCGTGTTCCAGCGGGCGGGTTTCGTCGCAGGGCCGGGATGCCAGCGGCCTTGCGGGGCGGCACATCCTCAAGCAGCGCACGCCGAGGCGACGACAGACGAACGTGCCATTTGCCATGTCAGTTCGGAATCGAACCGCTAGAGGACTGCGCGGGCTACCCGGCAGACTAGCCGAACAGCAAGTCCACTCCCTTGGACAGCGCCACGATCGCGGCGGCCATCAGCATCAGGTACCGCAGATAGGTGTTCGCCTGCCGCTGCAGCAGCGCGACCATCCGCAGCTCGAGCTTCTCGAGTTCGTCCTTGGTGGCGAGCTTGGCGACCTCCTCCTTGGTGGCGAGCTTGGCGACCTCCTCCTTGGTGGCGAGCTTGGCGACGGCCTCGCGCAGCTCCTCCTTGGTGGCGAGCTTGGCGACGGCCTCGCGCAGCTCCTCCTTGGTGGCGAGCTTGGCGACGGCCTCGCGCAGCTCCTCCTTGGTGGCGAGCTTGGCGACGGCCTCGCGCAGCTCCTCCTTGGTGGCGAGCTCGGCGACGGTTTCCCGAAACTCGTCCCGGGTGACGAGCCGCTCGACGTCCGCTTTGGTGGCCACCGAGCCGACGAAAGCGCCGTTGATCTGCTCGACGAGCGCTTCGGCCTGCGTGTCGTCGAAGCCGGCGCTGCAGAGTTCCTTGACGGCCTTGTGGGTGTCGAAGGCTACTTCGGCCATCGGCGGACTTCCTTCCCGGCTGGAGGCGTCATCTTAAGTCCCTCTCCGCAGCCGGGCAATCGGCACTCGTCCCTCACTGGTCCCGCCTCTCAGCTCTCCCGCGCTTCGAGGACGGAGACGCGCTCGCGCACCGCGGCCACGCTGTCCTGCGCCTTGGCGACCTCGGCGCGGTTCTCGCGCAGTTCAGTGCGGATTTCGGCAAACAACGTCTCCATGCGCGTGGTCATGGAGTCCATGCGCGTTTCCAAACGGGCCAGTCCTGCTTTCAGGTCGGCCTGGCCTTGGTCCAGGCGGACCAGTTCGCCGCCAAGATAGAAGGCTGCCGGAACCACGGCGGCCAAAAGGGCCACCAGCACGGCGAAGGTCGGGGCCCACTGCGGCAGCCAGTGCCAGTCGGTCTTCGACTCGTTCACGGCCTCGCCTCCGTCGACTTCCAGGGGCAACGCCAGCGCCACGGGGCTCGAGACCGCGGCGCCGGCTTCAGCCAACGGCTAGTCGTCCCCGCCCAGGCCGAACAGCAGCAGCACCGAGCTGAAGATGTTGTAGAGGGCCACGTAGATGCCGACGGTCGCGCGGATGTAGTTGGTCTCCTGGCCGCGCACCACGGCGCTCGTTTCCCACAGGATGAGGGCGGCGCCGAACAGGATGCAGATGCCCGCCATGACCTGGGACATCAACGTCGTCCAGTAGAAGAGGCCCACCACCCAGGACGCCAGAATGACGATGGCGCCGACGATCAGGAAGCCTTGCAGGAAGCTGAAATCCCGCTTCGTGGAGACGACGTAGATGGAGAGGCCGAAGAACGCCACCGCGGTAATGCCGAGGGACTGCGCCACCAGCGCCCCGCCGTCCGCCAGGTTCAGCACGGCGCCCAGCAGCGGCGCCAGCGAGAAGCCCATGAAGCCGGTGAGGGCGAAGGTCCACACTAGGCCCCAGCCGCTGTTGGCCGTCTTGTGTACGGCGTACAGCAGGCCGAGAAAGACGACGAGGGTGATGAAGCCCAGCGACGGCGCGGCCATCGCCACCGCCACCGACGCGGTGACGGCGCTCCACAGCAGCGTCATCGCCAGGAGCGCGTAGGTGCTGCGCAGCACCTTGTTCACTTCCACCGCCGATACGGGGGCGACGCGGGCGGCAAGAGTTCTCGGATCGGCCATTGCGGTTCCTCTGGCTGTGAGCGGATCTTGGCGGTCTATATAGTCTCTTGGGGTGCGGGTTTCAAGGCGGCGGCAGGGGCCTCGGCGGCCTTCCGATGCGGCGCAAGGTTCGGGTAGGGGATCAGCAGGGAACGCCCGTGGGCCGGTGCGCCGGCGGCCTGCTTCGGGGCTGCGCCAGGCAGCCCAACCAGGCGCCGCAGCCGCGCCACCTCGGCTCGGGCCATCTCCTCCCAGGTGCCTCGCGGCAGCCACGGCGGCAGGATCACCGGGCCGTAGCGCACCCGCTTCAACCGCGTAACCGCAACGCCCACCGCCGCGAACAGCTTGCGCACCTCGTGGTTGCGCCCTTCCATCAGCACTGCGTGGTACCAGTGGCTCCTGGCATGGCCGTCGTAGTAGCGCAGGTCCGAAAAGCGCGCCGGGCGGCCGTCGATGGCGACGCCAGCCGTCAGCCGCTGTTCTTCCTCCGGCGCCAGCCTGGCGTTCACGCGCACCGCGTACTCGCGGTCGATGCCGGTGCTCGGGTGGCTGAGCGCGTGGGCCAGCGCTCCGTCGTTGGTGGCCAGCAGGAGGCCCGTGGTCTGCATGTCCAGGCGGCCCACGGATATCCAGCGCCCGTGGCGCAGCGACGGCAGCTGCTCGAACACGCTGACGCGGCCTTGCGGATCTCTGCGGGAGACGATCACGCCGCCGCGCTTGTTGATCACCAGAACGCGGCAGTCCCCGGCGGCGTTGCGGGGCCGCGCGCTGCGGGGAAGAGAGGCGCCGTCCACGGCGATGTCGTCTTCCGGCCCCACACGATCGCCGAGGCTGGCGACGGCGTCGTTCACGGCCACTCGGCCGGCGGCTATCCAGCGCTCCATTTCCCGGCGCGAACCAAGGCCGCGATCGGCGAGCGCCTTCTGCAGCTTCTCGCTCACCGGGGAATCGACCGTCGCTTGCCGTGCGGCTCCTACTGGCACCTTGCCGCTCACGGCCGGCGCGAGCGATCGGCCACCGGCAGATGCACCACTTCCGCGGTGGGGCGCACCGTTTCGGCAGGCCCGGCCGCGTCGTCGGCTTCGTCTGCCACGGCGGCGCTGGCATCGCCCGCTGTTGCGCCGTCCGCTTCGTCGGCAGCCAGCTGGGGCTCGATGAGGGAGCGGATCTCGTCCAGCGGCGGCAGTTCGTCCAGGCTCTTGAGGTTGAAGTAGTCCAGGAACGCTCGCGTGGTTCCGTACATCGTGGGCCGGCCCGGGGTCTCCCGCTGGCCGACGGCGCGGATCCAGCCGCGATCCAGGAGCGTGCGCATGATGGAGGCGCTCACGGCAACGCCCCGCACTTCCTCGATGTCGCCGCGGGTCACCGGCTGCTGGTAGACGATCAGCGCCAGCGTCTCGAGCAGGGCGCGGGAGTAGCGCGGCGGGCGTTCCTCGAACACGCGCCCGGTCCAGGTTGCCAGCTCCCGGCGCACCTGCAGCCGGTGCCCGCTGGCCACCCGCACCAGCTCGTAGGCGTGGCCGGCGGCACCGGCTTCGATGCTGGCCAAGGCGGCGCGCAGCGCCTCGCGGCGGCCCTCGGCCGGCAGTTCGTCCGCAGCGAACAGGCGCAGCAGCCGATCTTCCCCGAGGGGCTCGCCGGCAACCAGCAGCGCCGCCTCGACGATGCTGCGGATGCGGTCGGCAGCAAGCGCCACTGTGCTAGCCGACCGGCCGGGGCGTGTCCGTCTCGCGGGGACCCGCCTCCGGCGCCCGAACGTGAATCGGCGCGAAGGGGCCGTTCTGAACGAGGTCCAGCAGCGCCTCCCGGAGCAGCTCCAGGAGGGCCAGGAAGGTCACCACCACGCCCTGCCGGCCCTCGGCCAGGTCGAACAGCGCCGCGAAGGGCACGAAGCCCTCTGCCTGGTTCACCCGCGCCAGCACCTCGGACATTCGCGCCCGCACGGAGAGGGTCTCCAAGGCCACGGCGTGGCGTTCGCCCAGCGCCGCCCGGTGCAGCACCTCCGCGAACGCCAGCAGCAGTTCCTTGATGTCCACTGCCGGCTGCTTGCGCGGCGGCGCGGCGTCCGGCGGCGCCGCCGCAGCGAGGAAGAAGTCGCGCTCCTGGCGGGGCAGATCGTCCAGCCGTTCCGCGGCGCGCTTGATGCGCTCGTACTCCTGCAGACGGCGCACCAGCTCGGCGCGGGGGTCCGCTTCGTCCTCGTCGAGGGTCGGCCGCGGCAGCAGCAGGCGGGACTTGATCTCCGCCAGCATCGCCGCCATCAGCAGGTACTCGCCGGCCAGGTCCAGCTGCAGCGCCTGCATCAGGTCGATATAGCGCAGGTACTGGTCGGTCACCTCCGCCACGCTGATGTCCAGAATGTCCAGGTTCTGGCGGCGGATGAGGTAGAGCAGCAGATCCAGCGGCCCTTCGAAGGCGTCGAGGAACACCCGCAAGGCGTCCGGAGGGATGTAGAGGTCCTTGGGCAGTTCGCTCAGCACCTGGCCGCGCACGACGGCTGGGACCTTGCCGCCCTGGACCACGGCAGGCGGGCTCATCGGTAGCCCACCCCCACCGCGGCTCTCACCTCCTCCAGGGTCTCCCGGGCTGCGTCCCGGGCGCGTTCGGAACCCTCGGCGAGAATCGCTCGCACCAGATCCGGGTTGTTCTCGAACGGCGCAGCGCGTTCGGCGAACGCCGCCTGTTCGCCGTTGATGGCCTCGACGAGGGGCACCTTGCACTCCACGCAGCCGATGCCGGCGCTGCGGCATCCTGCGGCCGCCCAGGTTCGGGTATCGTCGTCCGAGTAGATGCGATGCAGGGAGAACACCGGGCACTTGGCCGGGTCCCCCGGGTCCCCCCGCCGCTGCCGGGCCGGGTCCGTCTGCATGGTGCGCACCTTGCGTTCCACCTCTTGCGGCTCTTCGCGCAGCCCGATGGCGTTCTGGTAGGACTTGGACATCTTGCGCCCGTCCACGCCCGGCACCGTGGGCGCTTCGGTGAGCAGCTCCTTCGGTTCCGGCAGGATGATGCGGCCGCCGCCGCCGAGGTAGCCGAGCAGCCGTTCGCGATCGCCGATGGAGAGGTTCTGCTGCTCGCCGAGCAGCGCCTGTGCCCGGCCCAGGGCTTGCGCGTCGCCGCGCTCGAGGTATTCCCGGCGGGCCTCGCGGTACAGGCGCGCCGCCTTCCGCCCCATCTTCTTCACCGCCTGCTCGGCGTGTTGTTCGAACTGCGGCTCGCGCCCGAACACGTGGTTGAAGCGCCGCGCCACGGCCCGGGCGAGTTCCAGATGCGCCACCTGGTCGCCGCCCACCGGCACATGCCCGGCGCGGTAGATGAGGATGTCCGCGGCCTGCAGCAGCGGATAGCCCAGGAAGCCGTAGGTGCCGAGATCCCGATCCGCCAGGTTGGCTTGCTGGTCCTTGTAGCTCGGCACCCGTTCCAGCCAGCTCAGCGGCGTCACCATGGAGAGCAGCAGATGCAGCTCCGCATGTTCCGGCACCCGGCTTTGCACGAAGATGGTGGCCGCGCTGGCGCTGATGCCGGCGGCCAGCCAGTCCACCACCATCTCCAACGCCGTGCGCTCCAGCTCCGGGCGTTCGTTGTAGTGGGTGGTGAGGGCGTGGTAGTCCGCCACGAAGAAGAAGCACTCGTACTGGTGCTGCAGGCGCACCCAGTTCTTCAACGCCCCGTGGTAGTGGCCGAGGTGCATCCGCCCGGTGGGGCGCATGCCCGACAGAACCCGTTGCTGGGGGTCCGTGCTCACTGGCGGTTCGGGATGGCGCGAAACGCTTTGGCGGCACTATAGCAAATGCTCGCCGTGGCGCCGTGGCGCACGGCGCATGGACGCGTCGCCCGCGCCGTGGCACGATGGCGGTTCGAACACTCGCAGCGGCAGGGCCTGGCGCAGCGCACATGCCTCTTCCCAAGCCCTTGGAAATGCTCGGCACTCTGGTGGCCGAACCATCGGTGAGCTGCACGGACCCGAACCGCGACCAGGGCAACCTCGCCGTGCTCGACCACTTGGCGGGTTGGCTCGAAGATCTGCGCTTCGAGGTGGAACTGCTGCCGCTGCCGGAGCGTCCCGGCAAGGGCAATCTGATCGCCCGACGGGGCGCCGGCCCCGGCGGTCTGGTGCTGGCTGGCCACGCGGACACGGTGCCCTGCGACGAAGCGCTGTGGCAGGTGGATCCGTTCACGCTCAGCCAGCGCGGCAGCCGCTGCTACGGCCTCGGCGCCTGCGACATGAAGGGCTTCTTCGCCGCGGCACTGCCGGCCGCTGCCCGCCATGCGGACGCCAAGCTGCGCCAGCCGCTCACCATCGTCGCCACCGCGGACGAAGAGACCTCCATGGCCGGTGCCCGCCTGCTGCGCGAGCGCGGCCTGCCGAGGGCGAAGGCGGCCGTCGTCGGCGAGCCCACGGGCCTCTGCCCGGTGCGGGCCCACAAAGGCGTGGCGATGCTCTCCATCGCGGTGCGCGGCGCCTCCGGACACTCCTCCAATCCCGCCCTGGGCGACAACGCCCTGGAAGCGATGCAGCGGGTGATGGGCGCGTTGCTCGCGTTCCGCGACGAGCTCGGTCGCCGCTACGCCAATCCCGCGTTCGAGGTGGCGGTGCCGACCCTCAACCTCGGCTGCCTGCGGGCCGGCGACAACCCCAACCGCATTTGCGGGCACGCCGAGTTGCAGATAGATCTGCGCCTGCTGCCAGGCATGGACACGCCCGCCGTGATCGACGACATGCGCGCCCGGGTGCAGGCGGCGAGCGGCGCCACGCCGGCCACGGTGGCGACGAAGTTCCAGCCCGTGGCGCCGTACGAGACGCCGGCGGACGGAGCGCTGGTGCGAACCCTGGAAGCGCTCTCCGGGCAGTCGGCGCGTACCGTGGCCTTCGGCACCGAGGCGCCGTTCTACCAAGCGCTGGGAATGGAGACCGTGGTGTTCGGCGCCGGCTCCATCGATCAGGCGCATCAGCCGGACGAGTTCCTGGACGTCGGCCAGCTGCAGCTGGCGCAGGATGCGCTGGCGGCCGTGATCGCCGAGTACTGCCTGTAGCGCCAGGACCGTCCGCATCAAACGCGACAACAGATCGCACCAGCCAAGCAAGGACAAGGAGAGCCATTGGACACCCGCAACGAAAGGCCCCACAGCCTCGACAGGCACTACCGGGAAGTGGTGCTGCCCTACCAGGAGCTCCGCGACCAGCTGATCGATGTCCTCGCGGACCAGGACCTCGCGTTCCAGCCGGGCGGCGACAACCTCACCCTGGGCGGCCTGTTCGCCCGCTTGGCGGCGACCGAGCAGGCATACGCCGATTCCTTCCGGACCTTCGCCGCCAAGTTCGAGTTCAATCCGCCGGAAGCGGGCGCGACGGCCAGCGTGGCAGCCCTCAAGGCGCTCTTCGCGAGCACGGACGCCGCCTTCCAAGCCGCGTTGTCCGGGGTTTCCAACGCCGACGCGGCGGATCGGCCCGTCGACCGTGGCGGCGGCCACAAGCTGCCGGTGTTTCTGCACTTGGACGTGTATCGGGAAGCGCTGATGCTGTTCTGCGGCAAGGCGAGCGTGTACCTCGCCATGATGGGCAGGCAGCCGCCCGGCAAGTGGCGTTCCTGGATCTGGCTCTAGGCCGACGGCCCTCCCGACATCCCCCGTTCCTCCTCGCTGCCGCTGTACGACTACGAACGCAACGCCAAGGTGCTGGCGAAGGCGCTCCCGGAGCGAACCAGCAGCAACCGCCAGCCAAGGGAGTTCCCAGCCCATGACCGAAACCAGACGCCCCTACTCGTCCGTCGTCGTCGACGGCGTGGAGCAGGCGCCGAGCCGCGCCATGCTCTATCCCGTGGGCTTCAAGCGCGAGGACTTCGCCAAGGCGCAGGTGGGCATCGCCTCCACCTGGTCCATGGTGACGCCCTGCAACATGCACATCGACGGCTTGGCGGACGCCGCCGCCCTGGGCGCCGACGAGGCCGGCGCCAAGAGCGTGGTGTTCAACACCATCACCGTCTCCGACGGCATCTCCATGGGCACGCCGGGGATGCGCTACTCGCTGGTCTCCCGGGAGGTGATAGCGGACTCCATCGAGACCGTGGTGGGCGCCCAGGGGTTCGACGGCGTAGTGGCCATCGGCGGCTGCGACAAGAACATGCCCGCCTGCGCCATGGCCCTGGCGCGGCTGGATCGCCCCGGCGTCTTCGTGTACGGCGGCACCATCCGCACCGGCGCCGAACGGCGGGACATCATCTCCGTGTTCGAGGCGGTGGGCGGCCACGCCGCCGGCACGGTGAGCGACGAGCAACTGCTCGCGGTGGAGCAGACGGCCATCCCGGGCCCCGGTTCCTGCGCTGGCATGTACACCGCCAACAGCATGGCGTCCGCCATCGAGGCGATGGGCCTGTCGCTGCCGAACTCCTCCGCCCAGGAGGCCGTGAGCCAGCGCAAGCGCGACGACGCCTATCGGGCCGGCGCCGCCGCCGCCCGCCTGGTGCAGGCCGGCATCAAGCCCTCGGACATCCTCTGCATCGAAGCGTTCGAGAACGCCATCGCCGTGGTGACGGCGCTCGAAGGTTCCACCAACGCCGTGCTGCACCTCCTGGCCATCGCCAGCGCCGCCGGCGTGGATCTCTCGCTGGACGACTTCGCCCGGGTCGGCGCCCGGGTGCCGGTGCTGGCGGACATGCGCCCGGCCGGCAACTACGCGATGTCCGAACTCATCGCCATCGGCGGCATCAGGCCGCTGATGAAGACCCTGCTGGACGCTGGCCTGCTGCACGGCGGCTGCCTCACCGTCACCGGCAGGACGCTGGCGGAGGACCTCGCGGACGCGGCCCCCTATCCCGAAGGCCAGCGCATCATCCGCCCCCTCGACGATCCCATCAAGCCGGAAGGCCACCTGGTGATCCTGCGCGGCAATCTGGCGCCGGAGGGCGCGGTGGCGAAGATCACCGGCCAAGAGGGCCTGCGTTTCACCGGCACGGCTAGGGTATTCCACGGCGAGGAAGCCGGCATGGCCGCCATCATGGACGGCACGGTGGGCAAGGGCGACGTGGCGGTGATCCGCTACGAAGGCCCGAGGGGCGGCCCCGGCATGAGGGAGATGCTGAGCCCCACCAGCGCCATCAACGGCCGGGGGCTGTCGGCGGACGTGGCGCTGCTGACCGACGGCCGTTTCTCCGGCGGCTCCCACGGCTTCGTGATCGGCCACGTGACTCCGGAGGCCTACGAAGGCGGCCCCATCGCCCTGGTGGAAGACGGCGACACCATCACGGTGGACGCCCAGGCGCGGGAGATCAATCTCGCTGTCGACAATGCCGAGCTGGCGGCCCGCAGGTCCCGTTGGCGACGGCCAGCGCCCTACGCCACCCGGGGGACCCTCGCCAAGTACGCGAAGCTGGTCTCCTCCGCTTCCGAGGGAGCGGTGACGGATCGGCACCTGTAGCGGCGACGCGCGCTGGCGAGAGGCCAGCGCGGCTCAAGGCACGGCCGTCGGGTCCACGTCCGCCTCGTAGTCCACGCCCTCGAGACCGAAGCCGAACAGCGCCAGGAACTCCTCTCGGAAGGCGGCGAGGTCGCTCAGCTCGTGGACGCTGCCGGTGTCGATGGCCTGCCACCGGCGCCGCACCTCGGCCTGCACGGCGTCCGCCAGCTCCCGGCGATCCGCCCGCAGCCGCCCGGCTTCATCCCGGGGCAGCGCGTCGCCGTACAGGCCGTCCCGGAACAGCCGGTGGATGTGCTCGATGCAGGCTTCGTGGCTGCCTTGCTCGCGCATCACGCGGAACAGAATGGACATGTAGAGCGGCACCACCGGAATGGCCGTGCTGGCCTGGCTGACGATGGCCTTCAGCACGGCGACCTCGGCGCGTCCGCCGATGTCCGCCAGGCGCTCCGTGATCGCGCTGGCGGCGCGGTCCACGTCCGCCTTCGCCCGGCCGAGGGTGCCGTCTCGGTAGATGCGAGCGGTGAGATCGCTGCCGAGGTAGGAGAACGCGACGGTTCGGAAGCCGTCGGCCAGCAGATCCGCTTGGCGCAGGGCGTCGATCCAGTATTCCCAGTCCTCGCCGCCCATCACCTGCACCGTGGCCGCGGCTTCGGCCTCGGTGGCCGGTTCGAGCACGATTTCCTGCACTTCGCCCCGTTGCACGTCCAGGTTCTTGACCGCCAGCGGCGCGCCCAGCGGCTTGATGGCGGACCGAAACGTCTCGCCGGTGCGCGGGTGGGTACGCACCGGCGAGGCGAGGCTGTAGACCAGCAGGTCGACCTGGCCGAAGGACGTCCGGACCGCCTCGACCACCTCCTGGCGCATGGCATCGCCGAAGGCGTCGCCGTCGAAGGTGCGGGCCAGCAGGCCCCGTTCGGCTGCTGCGGCCTCGAACGCCCGGTTGTTGTACCAGCCAGCGGTGGCGGTGCGCTTCGGCGTCGGCGCCTTTTCGAAGGAGACGCCGATGGTGGCGGCGCCGCAACCGAAGCCGGCGACGATGCGGGAGGCGAGGCCGAAGCCGCCGGAGCAGCCGATCACGAGGGCGCTCCTGGCGCCGGCAACGGGCCCTTGGCGCAAGACGTCGGCGACTTGGCGCTCCACGTTGGCGCGGCAGCCAGCGGGGTGCGCGGTGGTGCAGATGAAGCCGCGAATGCGAGGCTTGACGATCACGCGGATGGCCGGCAGCAGGGGCGGTTGATTCTAACGGCAGCGGGCAAGGGCGGACGCAGCCATACCGGAGAGGTCCAGAGAGGGTCCAGAGAGCGCCCAAGAAGCCCTTGCGTTCGCGCTTGGCACGTCGGTTGGCGGCGGTTCGCTCGGCTTGGGTATGATTTCGCTCCTCACTGTACCGAGGGCCTGGCCATTGGCTGCATCGAACCCAACCAGCGCCGAGAACGCCGAGAACGGCGCCGGGAGAGGCGTCGTGGACGTCTACGGGGAGCGCGTCGTGCTGCCCGAGCTCGACGGCTGGCTGCGGGCCATCGACGAGCAGGGCTACGTCGTCGTTCCGGATTGGCTGGATGCCGAGCGCACCCGCCGCCTGCGGGACGACCTGCGGCGCGACGTGAATCCCGTGCGCGAGCTGCTGCCGCCGGACCGCATGACGGTGCGCGCCCACAACCTGCTCGCCAAGACCCGCTGCGTGGACGATCTGGTGTGCGACCTGCGCATGCTGGCCCTCGTCCAGGGCGTGCTCGGCGACCGCGTGCAGATTTCCGCCGCGGTGCTGTTCGACCTGCTGCCCGGCGCCAAGGCCCAGCCGCTGCACCAGGACGACAGCCTGTGGCCGATACCGCGGCCGCACCGGGCCTTCCTGATGAACACGGTGATCGCCGTGGAGGACTTCACCAAGGCCAACGGCGCCACCCATCTGGTGCCCCGCTCGCACCTGTGGCACGACCAGCCGGTGCGCCAGCCGCCGGAGGTGGAAACCGTGCAGATCGAGATGAAGGCGGGCTCGCTGGTGGGCTGGACCGGTGCCATGTGGCACGGCGGCGGCGCCAACACCACCCAGGAGAGCCGCATGGCGGTGAACCTGAACTTCAACCTCGCCTTCCTGCGCCAGCAGGAGAACCAGTACATCGGCGTGCCCCGGGAGGAAGTGGCCAAGATGCCGCGCCGCCTGCAGCGGGTGCTCGGCTACCAGGGCGGCTACTCCGCGGCGGGGCCAGGCATGGTGGACTTGCGGGATCCGCTGCTGATGATGGACAAGGTCCGCTTCGGCTACGACGTGAACGGCCCCGGCTTTCCAAGGCTGGACACCAAGCCGGAGCCGCTGCGGACCCGGGACTAAAACACCATGCGCCTGCTCCGCCACACGACACGCGAAAAAAGGCGCCATTTGGGTGTTGCCAGCGCAGTGCCGCAAGCGCTATGGTGCCCTACTGCCAGACCCGCATTGGACTGATGGTCCGGATCGGCACCCGTGCCAGCTCGTCCGTCATTGCAATCGGGTTGGCCCACTTACGCTCCGATGGCCAAACTGGACAAGGCATCAGCCTACGAAGCTGGGGATTGCAGGTTCGAATCCTGCTCGGAGCGCCAAACGCGGCCTCGGTGGGGTGACGGCGATCCGCATGCGCTCCGTGGACCCTGCCGACGCGACTCCTGCGGAGAGGTGGCCGAGCGGCTGAAGGCGCTCCCCTGCTAAGGGAGTATGGGCCAAAAGCCCATCGAGGGTTCGAATCCCTCCCTCTCCGCCACTCGGCATCCTTGCCATAGCGGTCTTCCATAATACTGGCGGTGTTCCGGCGACTGGCAGCCGTCCAGGCCGCTCGGCGTTCCATCGCAAGTCGCTGATTACAAGAATAGAAGTTCAAAAGTTCCGGTTTCTTGCGCCACAAGCGTTGACTCCCCCCCCCCCCCCCCCGTGGTTGGATACGTCCGACAACTGCCGGGAGTTCAACGATGGCGGACAACGACTATCGACCAAGCAGGTGGCGGTTTGGAATCCGCCGCGGCTTCGCAAGGTCACTTCTACCATCACAGAGAGCGGTACAAGAACGTGATCCCCCGTTTTGAAGGTGGCGCGAATCCACCCACCAGCACAGGAAGCCCAAACGCAAGATATCGAATGCCGACTTCCGGCGAAGTCCAGGACCGCCCCTTCTAAATCGTTGCCGCAGTAGGCAAGGCCAGTGCCGCTCGCCGCGGCGACTTGCAGAACGCCGCGGCAAGTTGCCGGCCGCCACCCGCTACGGCCGCGCCAACATCATGCCGCCGACGATCATGGCCAGCGCCAGCACCGCGCTCGGGTGGACTGCCTCCCCCAGCACCGTCGCCACCAGCAGCAGCGACAGGAACGGCGACAAGAAGATCAGCTGGCCGATGCGCGCCGCCCGGGCGGTGAGCGCCAGCGCCCGCTGCCACAGCAGAAACGCGACGCCGATCTCCACCAGCCCCACCCAGGCGCCGTAGCCGAGGGTCGGCAGCGCCCAGGGCGGCAGCCCGGCCGTGGCGTGGCACAGGACGCCGACGATCGGCGTCGCCAGCCCGAAGCCGTACAGCATGAGCGGCACCGGCGGGATGCGAAGGCGCACCGTCGCCAGCCAGTAGAGCGCCCACAGCAGCGTGCTCGCCAGAGCCAGCAGCACGCCGACGCCGTCGAAGCGGCCGAGGCCCGTGGGCTGGCCCTGGGTGAGCAGCACCACCACGCCGGCGTACCCCAGCAGCACGCCAAGCCAGCCGCGTCGCGTCGGCCGCTGCCCCAGGATCGGGATCGCCAGCACTGCTAGAGCGATGGCCCAGGTGTAGTTGAGCGGCTGCGCGATCTGCGCCGGCAGCCGGTCGTAGGCCTCGAACAGCAGCAGGTAGTACGCCAGCGGATTGACGAGGCCGAGGCCGAGGGCCTGCCAGCGCTGGGCCGGCGTCAGCCGCGCCGGCGCGAAGCAGCGCACGACGCCGAAGAAGACCAGCGCCACCACGCAGCCGGCGAACAGCAGCTGCACCGGCGCCAGCTCTTCGAGCCCCAGCTTGAAGCCGGTGGCGACCGTGGACCAGAGCAGAACGCTGCCGAGGCCGTAGGCCAGTGCCCGGCGCTCCCTCGCCCGGGCGGCCACCGGCCCCGGGGCAGATGCCCCAGACGCCCCCGAGAATGTGGCAGAGCGAGCGTTCACTCCGCTGTCAGAAGCAGCGCCGCGAGGGCCGCAGCCGTGCGGGCGGGGCCGTCAAACCCCTAGCCGCTGATGCATCACCGGGCTGGTGGTGGTGTACTGCAAATGCACCTTTTCGTTCGGAGAGAGGCGCGCCTTGATGGCGAAGGCCGCGAGGGCCGCCTCGTGGAAGCCGGAGAGGATCAGCTTCTTCTTGCCGGGATAGGTGGCGATGTCGCCGATGGCGTAGATGCCAGGCGCGCTGGTCTCGAAGCGCTCGGTGTCCGTCGGAATCTGGTTCTTGTCCAGCGCCAGGCCCCACTCGGCAATCGGCCCGAGTTTCGGGGACAGGCCGAAGAACACCAGCGCGTGGTCGATGGCGAGAGTGGTGGTCGAACGGTCCGGATGGCGAATCTCGACGCTGCGCAGCGTCTCGCCTTGCGCCTCGAAATCCACGCAGTTGCCCACCAGGAACATCACCTTGCCAGCCTCCTCCAAGGCCCGCATCCGCGCCACCGTGGCCGGCGCCGCCCGGAACTTGTCGCTGCGATGCACCAGCGTCAAGGACGCCGCCTGCGCCGCCAGTTCCACGGTCCAGTCGAACGCCGAGTCGCCGCCGCCGAGCACCAAGAGGTGCTTGCCCCGGTGGGCCGCCGGGTCGCGCACCCGGTAGAACACCTGCCGATCCAGGAAGGCATCGATGCCCGGCACCCGCAGCGGCATCGGCTGGAAGGAACCGACGCCGCCGGCGATCACCACGGCGCCGGCGTCGAACGCCTCGCCGGCGCTGGTGGCAACGTGGAAGCGGCCGTCTTCTGCGGGCGCCACTTCGGTCACCTGGGCCTCGAGATGGAAGACGGGCCGGAAGGGGCGGATCTGCCGCAGCAGCCGATCCACCAGCTCCTGGGCATCGCATACCGGGATGCCGGGAATGTCGTAGATGGGCTTGTCCGGGTACAGTTCCGAGCACTGGCCGCCGGGCGCCGCCAGCGCGTCCACCACATGGGCGTCGATGCCCAGGAGCCCCAGCTCGAACACCTGGAACAAGCCGCAGGGTCCCGCGCCAACGATGACGACATCGGTGCGAATGGCCAACGCGATACCTCCGTTCGAGTGCGCCGTCGGGCTGTTCGGCTAAGGCGCAGACGCCGGAACGAAGCCCCGCGCGCGCAGCAGTTCGACGATGCGCTCGGCGCAGCCTTCCACGCCCAGAGCATCCGTCGCCAGCACCAGATCGGGGGCCGCCGGCGGCTCGAAGGGCGCGTTCAGGCCGGGCAGCCTGGCTTCGCCGCGATCGCCGGCGGCGTAGAGCCCGTCCCGGTCCCGGCGTCGCAGCACCTCGAGCGGGGCCGTCAGCTGCACCTCGAGGAACCGCTCCGCGCCGATCGTCTGCCGAGCCCGCTCCCGTACCGCTTCCTCCGGCGCCACGAAGGCGGTCAGGCAGATCAGCCCGGCGTCGTTGAACAGACGGGCGGTCTCGGCGGCGCGACGGATGTTCTCCGAGCGCTCCCGGGGCGAAAAGCCGAGGTCGCGGCTCATGCCGAGGCGGAAGGTCTGGCCATCGAGCACGGTCGCCTGGCGTCCGGCGTCGAACAGGCGCCGTTCCACCGCGTGGGCGACGGCCGTCTTGCCCACCTTGGCCGGCCCGGTGAGCAGCACCGTGGCGGGACGCTGGCCAAGCCGCGCCTCCCGCTCGCTGGCCAGCACCCGGCTGCTGCTGGCCCGCAGGGCGCCGTGGGGCGGTTCGTCCCAAGCGGCATCGACGGTGCCGTGGGGCGGCAGCGCCATGCCGGCGCCTGCGGTGGCGTTGCTCGTGCGGTCCACGAGGATCAGGCTGCCGAGCTGGCGGTTGCTCTGGTAGGGGTCGAAGGCGATGGGCGCCGCAAGGGCCAGTTCGCCGCGGCCGATCTCGTTCAAGCCGAGTGCGCCGGCGGGTTCGTGGCGCAGCGTGTTCACGTCCACCCGGTAGCGAATGGAGACGGTGGCGGGAACCTGCCGGGTGCCGTGCTGGACGAGGTACGCCTTGCCCGGCACAAGCGGCTCGTCGGCCATCCACACCAGCATGGCGTCCAGGCGGTCCGCCACGAACGGCAGCTCGTCCGGTGCCGCGAGCACGTCGCCGCGGCTCACGTCGACGTCGTCCGCCAGCGTCAGCGTCACCGCCATCGGTGCGCGGGCCGCTGGCAGGTCGCCGTCCATCGTGGCGATGCGGGCAACGGTGGTGCGGCGGCCGGATGGCAGCACGGTTACCGCGTCGCCGGGCCGCACCACGCCGCCGGCGACCGAGCCGCTGTAGCCGCGGAAGGCCGGGTCCGGACGGTTCACGAGCTGCACCGGAAAGCGGAACCGCTCGGCATCCTCGGCCCCCCGCAGGTGGATGTTCTCCAGCACGTGCAGCAGCGTCGCGCCCTGGTACCAGGGCATGTTGGCGGATTGTTCCACCACGTTGTCGCCGCGCAGGGCGGAGATGGGGATGAAGTGCAGGTCGTCCACCGCCAGCCGTGCCGCGAAGCCGGCGTAGTCGGCGCGGATGGCGTCGAACGCCTGCTCCGAGTAGCCCACCGCGTCCAGCTTGTTCACCGCTACCACGAGGTGGCGAATGCCCAGCAGGTTGGCGATGAACGTGTGGCGGCGCGTCTGCGGCAGGACGCCGTTGTTGGCGTCGATGAGGATCACGGCCACGTCGCAGTTGGACGCGCCGGTGGCCATGTTGCGCGTGTACTGCTCGTGCCCCGGGGTGTCGGCGATGATGAACTTGCGCTTGGCGGTGGAGAAGTAGCGGTAGGCGACGTCTATGGTGATGCCCTGCTCCCGCTCCGCCTGCAGGCCGTCCACCAGCAGGGCGAGGTCCACGCCGTCGCGCTGGGTGCCGGTGGTCCTGCTGTCGCGGCGGATCGCCGCCAGCTGGTCTTCGTAGATCGTCTTGGAGTCGTGCAGCAGGCGGCCGATGAGCGTGCTCTTGCCGTCGTCGACGCTGCCGCAGGTGAGAAAGCGGAGCAGCTCCTTGCGCTCGTGCCGAGCCAGATAGGCATGGATGTCCAGCCCCTCGGTGGCGGGCGCGGCCGTCGGCGTGGCGGCTTGGCTCATGGGTTGCGGCGCGCTTCTGTCCGGCCAGCTGCGCCGGCGCTAGAAGTAGCCCTCGCGCTTCTTGCGTTCCATCGAACCGCTGGCGTCGTGATCGATCAGCCGTCCTTGACGCTCGGAGTGCCGCGCCAGCAGCATCTCCTCGATGATGCCGGGCAGCGTGTTCGCGGTGGATTCGATGGCGCCGGAGAGGGGGTAGCAGCCGAGGGTGCGGAAGCGCACCGAGCGCGTATCGGGGCGCTCGCCGGGGCGCAGCGGCATGCGTTCGTCGTCCACCATGATGAGCATCCCGTCGCGTTCCACAACCGGGCGCGGCGCCGCGAAGTAGAGCGGCACTATCTCGATGTCCTCGAGGTACACGTACTGCCACACGTCCAGCTCGGTCCAGTTGGAGAGCGGAAACACCCGCACCTCCTCGCCCTGGTCGATGTTGCCGTTGTAGAGATTCCACAGCTCCGGGCGCTGGCTCTTCGGTTCCCAGCGATGGTTTCTGTCCCGCACCGAGAACACGCGCTCCTTGGCCCGGGACGCCTCCTCGTCCCGCCGGGCGCCGCCGAAGCAGGCGTCGAAGCGGTACTTGTCCAGCGCTTCCTTGAGCGCCTGGGTCTTCATGATGTCCGTGTACTTGCGGCTGCCGTAGGTGAACGGGGTGACGTTGGCGGCCCTTCCGGCTTCGTTGGTGTACACCCTGAGATCCAGCCCCAGCTCCGCGGCCTTGCGATCCCGAAAGGCGATCATGTCGCGGAACTTCCAGGTGGTGTCCACGTGCAGCAGGGGGAACGGCAGCGGGCCGGGAAAGAACGCCTTGCGGGCCAGGTGCAGCAGCACCGAGGAGTCCTTGCCGATGGAGTAGAGCAGCACCGGCCGTTCGAACACCGCGGCGACTTCGCGGATGATGTGGATGCTCTCCGCTTCGAGCTGCCCCAGGTGGCTGTTGCCGACCGGGGCGACCGCTGGCGCGGTCGCCCCGGGATTCCGCGTTGCGGAGCCGGCGGCAGTGGCGGGTGGCGGCATGACGGGACCGGCTTGGCGGGCCGGGTGGCGATCGGGGCGCGTATGGTACGCAGTTGGCGGCTCGCGGCTTGGGGGTTTGGTTATATGGGCATGGCGAGCGGCGGCGGAGCGGGGCACGGCTCAAGGATCCGCGGTGGTGGGCGTCGCCGCCAGCGTCCGTTGATAGGCGGCGGGCAGGCCGTGCTCCCGGGCCCCGGCAACCACATGGCGCTTGTACCAGGGCATGGGCCGCAGCCGCGCGTCGATGTGCGTCGGCCTCGCCTGGTAGGTCAGCGCCCGGCAAGGGCCGGAGTCGGCAACCACCTGCACGGTGCGCTGGTCGTAGCCGACGCCCAGGCCTTCGGCGGCGTCCAGGCGCGCCTTGTCCATGCACTCGATGTCGAACAGCGCGCCCCACACCGCATCCCCCGCGTCCGCGGCCGAGATGTCGCACTTGCCGGAACCGTCCCGGCCGCGCTTGTGCCAGCGCAGCGCATGGCGCGGCAGCCGCGCCACCGCGACAGGCTGCGCCGAGGGCGCCCGCGCCCGCAGGCGCTCGGTGTCCATGTTGGAGCCGTAGGCGAAGTAGCGGTACGTGGCCACCTCAGCGCCAGCGCAGCAGCGGGGCGCGTCGGATGAAGATAGAGGTGGCGCTGGCGCAAGCCGAGGGCTGTCGCCTGGAAACCGTCGAGCTCGCCCTTGGCGCGACGGTTGCGGATGCACTGGCGGCGTCGAGCTTCGGCGCCGAGAGCTTCGCTGCCGTGGCCGTGTTCGGGGCCGTCGTCCCGCCGGATCGAAGGCTGCGCGACGGCGACCGGGTGGACCTGCTGCCGGCGCTGATCGCGGATCCGATGGCGGCGCGACGGGAGCGAGCGCTCAAGCGCTGATTCGCGGGCACGGCTCTCGCGGGCGGCGTCCCGGAGCGCTCACCCCGCCGCGTTTGCGTCCTCCCCATCGGCGTCGTCCTGCCCACCCTCGGCGCTCGGCTTGAAGTCGCCGCTGAAGTGCGTCAGCTGGCCGTCCGCGAAGAACAGCGACAGGCGCGCCTGATCGTCCACGAAACGCGGCACCCGCAGGGTGTACACGTAGTCCCAGCGGTCCTGGTCGAAGGGGTTGCGCACCACCGGCTCGCCCATGATGTAGGCCACCTGCTCCCGGGTCATGCCCGGCTTGAGGCTGTCCACCATCTCCTGGGTGATGACGTTGCCCTGCTGCACCGTGAGCCGATACACCCGCGGCAGGCTGCAGGAAGCCACAAGCGCGGCCGTCAGCAGTGCCGCCAGCGCGCGAATGCCGCCGCGCCGCCAAGTGCGAATCGGCTGGCCGTGGTTGCCCGCCGAGCGTGGGACGACGCGGCGCGGCGGATGCTGGCGGAGTGACGCCGTTGCTGCGCGGGCCATCACGCCGGCTTCGCGCCGGTGAAGCCTTCGAACAAGCCCTCGAGGCGGGCCATGCTCTCGCGCAGGTCCGCGATGTCCTTCGCCAGGCCGCCGATGTCGCGGCGCATTTCGCGCATCGCCGTCCACAGCGGGACGCCGAGCGCGACGCCCACCGCCAGTATCGCTATCAGTTCGGCGCTCACCAATCACTCCCTAGGGGTCCGTTTGCGAACGGACGCGGCAATGGCAAACCGCCCCAGCGTCGTACGCGGCGCTCCCCGTTGGCCAACCGAACCTAGCCGATCCGATACGTTTGTCAAGGGCTGCTAGAGCCACCCCTAGGGAAGGTCTGATCTAGTGGCGATTTGGCGGGGACGTTGGCCGGCGGAGTGGGCGCGAGCGTCGGCTGGGCCGGCCTGGCGCCGTTGCTACGCGGGCCATCACGCCGGCTTCGCGCCGGTGAAACCTTCGAACAAGCCCTCGAGGCGGGCCATGCGCTCGCGCAGGTCCGCGATGTCCTTCGCCAGGCCGCCGATGTCGCGGCGCAATTCGCGCATCGACGTCCACAGCGGGACGCCGAGCGCGATGCCCACCGCCAGTATCGCTATCAGTTCGGCGCTCAACCAATCACTCCCTAGCGGTCCGTTTGCGAATTGACGTGGCGAGTGGCAAACCGCCCCAGCGTCGCACGCGCACTCCCCGTTGGCCAACCGAACCTAGCCGATCCGATGCATTTGTCAAGGGGCTGCTAGAGCCACCCCTAGAGCCAGTTCCCGCTGGCACAGCAAGTCATGGCGATCGCCGGGCCTCGTTGCCGTGCAGGCAAGGTCGCTCTCGCGCCAAGCCCGTATACTGCCGCCCGCCATGACCAAGACGCCGCCTCGGCTGTTTCGGCCCGGCGCGGGCGCGGTGCCGCCGGCGCTTGCCGGGCGCGCAGTCCAACAGGGCGTTCTGTCGCGCTGCCTTGCCGACCTCGGGGCCGGTTCGGCGCCGCCCCACGACGTGGTCCTGGTCGGCCCGCGGGGCAACGGCAAGACGGCGCTGCTCAACTGGTTCCGCGGCGCCTGCGGCGATGCCTCGGTGGACGTCGTCGCGCTGACGCCGCAGGATATTCCCAGCCGCGCAGCGCTCGCGGACGCCCTGGTGCCGAGACGCGGCATCGGCAAGTGGCTGCCGCGCAAGGTCGGCGTGGCTGCGGTGGCGTCCGCCGAGTGGCAGCCCGAAGCGGCAAACAAGGGCCTCGTGCAGGCCCTCGTGGCCCGCTGCCGCCGAAGGCCGCTGGCGGTGCTGCTGGACGAAGCCCATACGCTGGCGCTCGACGTCGGGGGCGCGCTGCTCAACGCCAGCCAGCAGGCGCGGGCGGATGCGGCGTTTCTGCTCGTCCTGGCCGGCACGCCGGAGCTGCCGGATCGTCTGAGCGCGATGGACGCCTCGTTCTGGTCGCGCCTGGGGGAGGGGCTTCTGGGCGTCGGGCGCCTCGACGATGCGGCGACCCGCGAAGCGCTGACCAAGCCGCTGGCGGCCCGGAAAGTGACTGTCGAGGCGGACGCCTTGGATGCCCTCGTCGAGCACAGCCAGCGCTACCCCTACTTCATCCAGCTCTGGGGCGACGCCATCTGGCAGCGACACGCGGCGTCGCAACCGGCGCCGATCGCCGCCGCGCTGGTTGCCGCCACTGCGCCATGCGTCGCCCCCCGCATGGCGGACTACCACCAGAGCCGCTACCGCGAATTGCGGACCGAGGGCCTGCTGGCCGCGGCGGCGGCCGTTGCCAGGCTGCTGCAAGCGCGAACGGACGCCAAGGCATCGGAGGGGGACCTGGACGCCGCGCTCGCCGACGCCGGCATTGACGAAGAGGCGGATCGGATCGCCGCGCTCGACGGCCTGAACCGCCTCTCCTACGTCTGGTGCCCGCCAGGACAGCTGCCGCCGGTGGCGTGGAGCGCCGGCATCCCGTCGCTGACCGGGTACGTTCTGGACAGCGCGAACATGTGACCGAGCGCCGCCCTCGTCTGACCCGCATGCCCGGACTGCTGGCGCGGCGGTGCTATGCTGCTCTTGCAAAGCCGTTCCGAGTACCCGCCGTGGGCGCTACGCACGTCACTGTGACTATTCGCAACCCCGCCGACCCGGCCCGAAGCTGGGACGGTCTCTTCCTGGTGGACGCCGGCGCCACGGACTCGCTGGTGCCCCGGGCCTGCGTGGAGGCCATCGGCCTCGAGCCCGAAGGGCAGCGCGTCTACGAGACTGCCGACGGCCGCGAGGTGCGGCTGGACTTCGCCCGCGCCTTCATCGAGTTCATGGGCGATCTCGCGGCCGGGCGCGTGGTGATAGCCGACGACGGTGCCGAGCCGCTGTTGGGCGTGACGGCCTTGGAATCCGCTGGCATCGAGGTAGATCCGGTGAACCAGCGTCTGAAGCGCCTGCCGGCGTTGCGCTTGAAGCGAGCCGCGTCACGTTAGACCCGTTGCATAGCGGGGCAACGCACACGTCGGCCCAACGCCGTTCTGCCTGCTACCGTCTTCCTTCTTCCAGCAGCGTTCTCGCGTAGCGCAGGGACTCCTCCGTCACGCTTCTCCCGCCGACCATCCTGGCCAGTTCCGCCACCCGGGCGTCGCCGGCCAGCGGCGCGACGACGGTGTTCTGGGCGTCGGTCTTGGTCACCTTGAAGTGGCTGTCGCCGAGGGCGGCGATCTGCGGCGCGTGGGTGATGGCGATCACCTGGGTGTGGTCGGAAAGGCGGCGCAGCATCCGCCCGAGCACGTCGGCCGTGGTGCCGCCGACGCCGATGTCCGCTTCGTCCAGAATCAGGCACGGCAGCCGCGAACGCTCCGCCGCCACCACTTCGATGGCCAGGCTGAAGCGGGCCAGCTCGCCGCCGGAGGCGATGTCGCCGAGCGCCGCTGCCGGATAGCGGGGGTTGGTGGTGGCGTGGAACGCCACCGTTTCCAGCCCGGCCGCGGATTCCGCCGGGGCGAACGCCACCGCCAGCGATGCGGCGCTCAAGCCGAGCTCGCCCAGGGTCGCCGTCACCCGCTCGGCGAACGGACCGGCAGCCGCGCGGCGGGCCTTGGAGAGCGCCTGGGCGGCGGCGGCGTACTTGGCGTCCGCCTCTGCCGCGGCTGCGGCGAGGTCCGCCAGCTCGGTTTCCTCCGCCGTCATCGTCGCCAGCTCCGCCTTCAGCGCCGCCAGATGCGCCGCCAGCCCCCGCGCTGGCACCCGGTGCTTGCGCGCCGCGTCGTGCAATGCGGCCAGCTCGCCTTCGTCCTCGGCGAAGGCATCCCGGTAGCGGCGCAGCTCCGCCAAGGCCTCCTCGAGGTGGGTGTGGGCGGCTGCGGCAAGTTCGCCGGCGGCGCGCAGGCTGGCGTGGTCGTCGTCCATGCCGTCGACGGCGTTCGCCAGCCGCGCCGCGCCGGCAAGGAGGTTCTCCTCCAAGTCGTCGGTGGCTGCCGCTGCCGCGGCGAGCAGTTCCTGGGCCTTGGCGAGGCGCCGGTGGCGGACGGTCAGCTGGTCCACTTGGCAGAGCGTCTCGCCCAGCGCGTCGAGTTCGTCGATCTGGTAGCGCAGCAGCCGCTCCCGCTCGCTGGCGCTGGCCGCCAGCGCGCGCCGCTCCTCGAGCTGCCCGGCCAGCGCAGCGCGTTCTTGGTGGCAGCGGGCCGTCTCGGCCACCAGATCCGGCGCCACGCCGAAGTCGTCCAGCAGCCGGCGCTGGACGTCGTGGCGCAGCAGCTGCCGGTGCTCGTGCTGGCCGTGAATGTCGATCAGCGGCTCGGTGACGTTCTGCAGCACGGCCAGCGTGGTCGGCACGCCGTTGACGAAGGCCCGGGAGCGGCCCTCGCCAGCGGTGCGCCGCACCAGGCACACGTCGTCCGCCGCCGCCAGCATCGAGAGTTCCGCCAGCGCCGTGCGGCATGCCGGCTGGTCCGCGATGTCGAACTCCGCGCTCACGTCGCATGCGTCCGCCCCCGGGCGAAGCTGCGAGCGCTTGACGCGGGCGCCGAGCACCAGCTCCAGCGCGTCCAGGAGGATGGACTTGCCAGCGCCGGATTCGCCGGTGACGACGGTGAGCCCGGCGGCGAACTCGATGTCGAGTTCCGCAACGAGGACGAAGTTGCGAATGTGCAGTGCCCGCAGCATGGCAGGGCGCTCAGCGGCGGCGGGGCAGCCGGCGCGAGGCCAACGCCGCCACCGGCATCGCAGTGGCCGGGGACTCTAGGCGATGCGCGCCACCGCCCGCTTCGCCAGCACGCCCACCAGGTGCCCGCGGTACTCGGCGGAAGCGTGCAGGTCGCTGTTGAAGTCCTCGTGGTCCACGGCGATCCCGTCCAGGGCGGCGGGAGAGAAGTCCGCCGCCAAGGCGGATTCGAAAGCCGTGACGCGAAACGCCGCTGCGCCGGCGCCGGTGACGCCGACGCGCACGGCGCCGCCGCTGCGGGCCACCATCACGCCCACCACGGCGTAGCGGGAGGCCGGGTTCGGGAACTTCTCGTAGGCCGCGGCATCCGGCACGGGGAACTCCACGGCGGTGACGATTTCGCCTTCCGCCAACGCGGTTTCGAAGAGGCCCGTGAAGAACTCGCCGCCGGGGATGGCGCGGCGATCGGTGCGTATCGTCGCCTCCAAGGCCACCACGGCCGCCGGATAGTCCGCTGCCGGATCGCTGTTGGCGACGGAGCCGCCGAGGGTGCCGCGGTTGCGCACATGGGGGTCGCCGATGCCTGCCGCCAGTTCCGCCAGCGCCGGAATGGCCGCGCTGGCGGCCACCTCGGCGTGGGGGGTCATGGCGCCAACCGTCGCTGTGCCGTTGGCGGTGTCGATGCTGGCGAGCGCCGGCACGCCGGCCAGATCGATCAGGTCCGAGGGCGACGCCAGACGCTGCTTCAAGGTGGGGATCAGCGTCATGCCGCCGGCGAGATAGGCACCGTCGTCGGCGTTCGCCAACAGCTGCGACGCCTCCTCGAGGCTCGCCGGCCGGTGGTAGGTGAAGGGATGCATGGCTGTCCTCCGTTGTGCCGACGCCTACTTCCGGCCGCTCCCGCCCTTCCCGGCCGGCGCCCCGTTCCGCATGGCCCGCCACACAGTCTCCGGGGTCGCCGGCATGGCCACGCTGGGAACGCCGAGGGCATCGGTGACGGCGTTCATCACCGCCGCCGTGGAACCGATGGCGCCGGCCTCGCCGCAGCCCTTCACGCCCAGCGGATTGTGGGTGCAGGGCGTGGTGGTGGTGTCCACCGTGAAGCTCGGCAGGTCGTCCGCCCGGGGCATGGCGTAGTCCATGTAGGAGCCGCTCAGCAGCTGCCCGGAGTCGTCGTACACGCCGTGTTCGAGCAGCGCCTGGCCGATGCCCTGGGCAAGGCCGCCGTGAACCTGGCCCTCGACGATCATCGGGTTCACCACGTGGCCGAAGTCGTCCACGGCGACGAAGCGCTCGATGGCGACCACGCCGGTTTCCGGGTCCACCTCCACCTCGCAGATGTGGGTCCCCGCCGGATAGGTGAAGTTCGGCGGATCGTAGAACGCCTTCTCCGAGAGCCCGGGTTCGAGTTCCGAGAGCGGATAGTTGGAGGGGACGTAGGCGGCGAAGGCCACCTCGGCGAAGGTGAGCGAGGCGTTGGAATCCGTGACGTTGAACTTGCCGTCGGCGAAATCCACCTCGTCTTCGCTGGCCTCGAGCATGTGCGCGGCGATCTTCCGCCCCTTGGCGACGATCTTGTCGAGGGCCTTGACGATGGCCGAGCCGCCCACCGCCAGCGAGCGCGAGCCGTAGGTGCCGAGGGCGTAGTCCGAGCGCCCGGTGTCGCCGTGCAGCACGGTGACGTTCTCGAACGGCACGCCGAGCCTGTCCGAGACGATCTGCGCGAAGGTGGTCTCGTGGCTTTGGCCGTGGCTGTGCGAGCCGGTGACCACGGTGACGGAACCGGTGACGTCCACGCGCACCTCGCCCGCCTCGAAGAGGCCCACGCCAGCGCCGAGGGACAGCGCCACCTGCGACGGCGCCAGGCCGCAGGCCTCGATGTAGCAGGAGAAGCCGATGCCGCGCTTCCTGCCGGCGGCGGCCGAGGCGGCCTTGCGGGCCGGGAAGCCAGCGTAGTCCGCATGCGCCAGCGCCTTGTCCAGGCTCGCCTCGTAGTCGCCGATGTCGTAGGTGAGCGCCACCGGCGTTTCGTAGGGGAAGTCCGCCGGCTGGATGAAGTTGCGTCGCCGGATGTCCGCCGGGTCCATGCCGAGTTCCCGGGCCGCGGTCTCGACCATGCGCTCGACGACGTAGGTGGCCTCCGGCCGCCCGGCGCCGCGATAGGCGTCCACTGGCGCGGTGTTGGTGAACACGGAGCGCACTTCCACGTGGATGGCCGGCGTCTTGTACTGTCCGGCCAGCAGCGTGCCGTAGAGATAGGTGGGCACGCTTGAGGCGAAGGTGGAAAGGTAGGCGCCCATGTTGGCGATGGTGCGTACCCGCAGGCCCAGAAACTCGCCGTCCGCCGCCAGCGCCAGTTCCGCATGGGTCGCGTGGTCGCGCCCGTGGGCGTCGGCGAGGAAGGATTCGGCCCGTTCCGCCCGCCACTTCACCGGCCGGCGCACCTTGCCGGCCGCCCAGATCACGGCCGTCTCTTCGGCGTAGACGAAGATCTTGGAGCCGAAGCCGCCGCCGACGTCCGGCGAGATGACGCGCAGGCGGGCCTCCGGCGCCACGTTCACGAAGGCGGCGAGCACCAGCCGCTCCAGGTGCGGGTTCTGGGACGTGGTGTGCAGCGTGTAGCTGCCCGCCGCGGCGTCGTATTCTCCGAGGGCGGCCCGGGGCTCGATGGCGTTCGGGATCAGCCGGTTGTTGACGATGTCGAGGCGGGCGACGTGGTGGGCCTTGGCGAACGCGGCGTCGGTGGCGGCGCGGTCGCCGAGCTCCCAGTCGTAGCACTGGTTGTTCGGTGCGGCGTCGTGGATCTGATCGCCGCTCGCGGCCGTGGCGGCGTCCACGACCGCTGGCAGCGGCTCGAAATCCGCCGCCACCGCCTCGGCGCCGTCCCGGGCCGCGGCGAGGCTCTCCGCCACCACCAGGGCGTAGGGTTCGCCCACGTAGTTGACGCGGTCCACCGCCAGCGGCGGATGCGGCGGCTGCACCATGTCCGAACCGTCCTTGGACTTCACCAGCCAGCCGCAGGGCAGGTCGCCGATGCCGTCGGCCTTGAGATCGGCGCCGGTGAACACCGCCACGACGCCGGGCACGGCCCGGGCGGCAGAGGTGTCGAGGCCCTCGATGCGGGCCCGGGCGTGGGGCGAACGCGCGAACACGGCCCAGGTTTGGCCGGCGACGTGGACGTCGTCGGTGTAGCGGCCCGCGCCGGTGATGAAGCGGGCGTCCTCCTTGCGCTTGACGGCTGCGCCGATGCCGGTTTCCGATGCCACTTGCTTGCCCTCCCGTTCGCCCTCCGGCATGCGCGCCAGCTATCCCGACGCGCCGGCTGCCCCCGACGCGCCGGCTGCCCCCGACGCGCCGGTTGCCGCCGGCATTCGCTCCCCGGCGTCCAGCACCGCCTTGACGATGTTGTGGTAGCCCGTGCAGCGGCACAGGTTTCCTTCGAGACCGGCGCGCACGGCGGCCTCGCCGAGGGCCTTGCTCTTCCGCACCAGATCGATGGCGCTCATGATCATGCCCGGGGTGCAGAAGCCGCATTGCAAGGCGTGGTTGTCGCGGAACGCCGCCTGCATCGGGTGCAGCGCGTCCGGCGCGCCGATGCCTTCGATGGTGGTGACTTCCGCGCCGTCCGCCTGGGCAGCCAGGACGGTGCAGGATTTCACCGCGTCGCCGTTCACATGCACCACGCAGGCGCCGCACTGGCTGGTGTCGCAGCCGACGTGCGTGCCGGTCAGCCCGAGGCGTTCCCGGAGCACTTCCGCGAGCAGCGCGTTCGGTTCCGTCTCCACGGCCCGCGGCGTGCCGTTGACGGTGATGGTGACTTGCATCAGTGGCCTCCCTTCGCGGCCCCTTCACGAACGCCTCGGTCGAAGTCCGCCCGGAAACGCTCGAAGAAGCGAACCGTCATCTTTCTGGCGGCGCCGGACACCAGGCGCGAACCAAGCTGCGCCAGCTTGCCGCCGATCGCGCCGTCGATTCTATAGCGCAACAGCGTTTCCTGCGCCGCCGGGGCCTCGAGCTCCACCCGCGCCGAGCCGTTGGCGAAGCCGGCCGCGCCGCCGTCGACGCGCACCGCGAGCCGATAGCTCTCCGGGCGCACCACGTCCGACAGCGCGATGGTGGCGGCGAAGGTCGCCTTCACCGGCCCCACCTTGGCGCCTATCTCGGCGGCGAACTCGTTGTCGCCGACGGCCACCAGGGAGCGGCAGCCGTCCAGGCACCGGGCCAGGACGGCCGGATCGTTGAGCGCCTCCCAGACCTGCTCTCGGGAGGCTGCGATGCGGTACTCGCCGGCTTGCTCCACGGACCCTCTCGCGTTCGCCTCGTCGCAAGCGTGGCACAACCGGCGGGTGAGGGAAACGGGCTGGCGCTGCGGCCGCGGCAATCGGCGCGGCGTTCGTGGCTATGCGACAATCCGCGCATGGCTGCGGTTTTCAAGCTGTTCTGGGGCATCTGTCTGCTGCGCAACGGCCCCGAGGCGGTTCCCACCCACACTTGGTTCCTGGCGGCGCTGGCTGCGGCGATGCTCGGCTTGGGCGTGCTGCTGGGGAAGGCAACGACGCCCCAGATGGCGCCGCTCTTGGCCTTGAACGTCGCCGCGCTGGGCCTCGCCGTCGTGGCGTCGATGACTTGGTTCGCCCTCTACATCCGCCGCCAGGAGCCGCGATTTCCCGCCACCCTCGGCGCACTGCTCGGCACCGGCATGGTCATCAACTGCGCCTATCTGGTGTCCTACGAGCTCACCAGCGGCGCGGTTCGGAGCACCTTGTGCTGGCTGTGCGTGCTGTGGGACGTGATCGTCGCCGGCTTCATTCTCCATCGAGCGCTGGCCTGCAAGCTGTGGAGCGGCATGGCGCTGTCCCTCGCGGTGTCGGTGGTTGCGGTCGTGGTCGTCGAGGCGGTGCTCGGAGCGATGCTGGCGCCCGCCCGCGCCGCGGCCTTGGAGTAGGCGCTTCCGCGAGCGCCGCCGGCCATGCCGCAGCGGCTGTTCTTTCTGCGCATCGGCGGCACGCTGATGGGCAGCCTGGCGCTCCTGGCCCGGCAGATGGGCTGCCGGGTGGCCGGCTTCGACGACGCCCTGTATCCGCCGATGAGCGACCTGCTCGGGGCCGCGGACGTCGACGTCCACGTGGGCTTTGATCCCCGCCAGCTGCAGCCGCCGCCGGACCTGGTGGTGGTCGGCAACGCCCGGCTGCCCCGGGGCCACCCGGCCATCGAGCACGTGCTGGACAACAACCTGCCCTACGCCTCCGGCGCCGCGTGGCTGGGCGACGCGGTGCTGCGTCGGCGCTGGCCCGTCGCTGTGGCCGGCACCCACGGCAAGACCACCACCGCCAGCATGGTGGCGCACATCCTGCACCAGGCGGGGCTCGCCCCCGGCTTTCTCATCGGCGGCGTGGCCGGCAACTTCGACACTTCCGCGCGCCTCGGCACGGGCCGGCACTTCGTGGTGGAAGCGGACGAGTACGACACCTCGTACTTCGACCGCCGCTCGAAGTTCGTCCACTATCGGCCGCGCACGCTGGTGGTCAACAACCTGGAGCACGATCACGCGGACATCTTCGACGACTTGGGCCAGATCCAAACCCAGTTCCACCACCTGCTGCGCACCGTGCCCGGCAACGGCCTGGTGGTGGCGCCGGCGGCGGACGCCAACGTGGAGGCGGTGCTGGCCGCCGGCTGCTGGACGCCGGTGGCGCGCTTCGGGGCCGGGGCGGAGGCGGCAGCCGCGCCGGCCGGCGAGGACTCGTGGACCGCGGACGCGGTGGCCGCGGACGGCAGCGGCTTCGCGGTGTGCCGCAACGGCGAGCCCCTGGGCGAGGTGCGCTGGCCGCTGCTTGGCGAGCACAACGTCGCCAACGGCCTGGCCGCGGTGGCCGCCGCCCACCATGCAGGGGTGGAGGCCGGCGCCGCCGCCGCGGCGCTCTGCTCCTTCGCTGGCGTCAAGCGCCGGCTGGAGCTCATCGCCGAGACGCCGCGCCTTCGCGTCTACGACGACTTCGCGCACCATCCCACCGCCATCGCCACGACGCTGGCGGGGCTGCGGGCGCACGTCGGCCGGGAACGCATCGTCGCCGTGGTGGAACCCCGCACCCACACCATGGCGCTCGGCACGTTCCGTCCGGCCCTCGCGGCCTGCTGCGAGGGCGCCGACGAGGCGATCTGGTTTCGCGGCGACAACGTCCGCTGGGACCTGGGGGAGGTGGTGCGCGCCAGCGCCGTGCCGGCCGCCATCGAGACGGACCTGGACCGGCTGATCGAGCGGATCCTCGCCTTTTCGAGTGCGGGCGCCGCGGGCCGCACCCATGTGGTGCTGCTGAGCAACGGCGCCTTCGGCGGCATCTACCAGCGGCTCAAGGAACGCCTTGCAGGCGCGCCGCGCCTGTGGGGCGCGCCGCGCCTGCAAGGCGCGTAGAAGGCGTCCGGCGCTCTCCTCCCGCTTCCTTCCCCGATCCTTCGCTAACCGCCTACAGCGCCCGCGGCAACCGCCTACAGCGGCATGGGCCGATCTCGCTTCGGCGGCGTGCCGGGCGGCTCTACAGTGCCGCCACCTGCCCCGCACGGGACAGGCATCGACATGAAACCAAGGAGAGAACCATGAAGCACACGAAGAAACAGCTGTTCGCGCTGGCCGCCGCCGCTGGCCTGGCCGTTGCCGGCATCTCGGCCGCAGAGCACGCGGCGCCGCCGACGGCGCAGATCGGCTACGTGCTGTCCGAGGACTACGGCGTGCCGTTCCTCAGGGCGCAGATGCACGGCTACACGCTCAGCAGCATCTTCTGCGGCAGAACCCGCGCCTGCCTCAATCTGGGTGCCGCCTAGCGCGGCCCGGCACCGGCCTCCAGGCGGTAGCGTTCGGCTTTGCGCCGGGCGCTTGCCGCCACCGCCCTCGGGCCGCTGGGGGGTCGGCCGCCTAAGCCGCGGCCGGGGAGGCGCGGACCGCTTGCGCTCGTTGCCGAACGGCGCCTGCGAGGGCAAGCAACAGACCGGCGATCACGAACGCGCCGGGTGGCGAGGCGGCGAGGGGAAAGGCCGTCGCGAGCAGCTGCCGGGCGCCGCCCAGGCACACGATGGCGGCTGCGAAGAGCGCCGCGGCCCGCAGGGCGTCGAGCAGCGTCCGCCCCAGCGGTTCCTTGGCGGCCACCTGTTCGAGCCGGCCGAGGATCAGGCAGTTGGTGACGATGATCTGCACGAACAGCGCGATGCGTTCGTACAGGCCGAAGGCCCAGGCCTCGATGGCGAGGTTCGCCAGCGTGGTGAAGGTGGCCACCACCAGCACGAAACACGGCAGGCGCACATCTCTTGGGATGGCGCGGCGGAGCACGGACACCAGCGCTGCGGAACCGACCAGCACCAGCGCCGTCGCCGCGGCCAGGCCAAGGGCGTTGGCGACGGTGTTGGACACCGCCAGCAGCGGACACAGCCCCAGAAGCTGCACTGGCGCGAGCGGCGGCTCGGGCCGCCTGTCGGCGCTCGCGTCGCCGCTGCGGATGTTGATCCGTGCTCCGGCCCGCACTCTCGTCCGCCTCTCGTCCGCTCCAGGTCACCCAGTCTACGCGCCCCGAGGCTGGCTAGGCCGCGCCTCGGAGGTGCGGCCCGGCAGCCGGTCGGCGTAGGCTAGGCCAACCGGGCTTCGGCATCCCGCCGCCGGCATCCCGCCGCCGGCATCAACAACCAAGGAGACCGCCAATGACAGCCACGCCGCCCGCCGTCGCCGCCGCCGAGATCGCCGTCCGCCTGGGCAGCCGCTATCCCGCGCCCTTCGCCGCCCCTTGCGCCAGCCGTCGCAAGCAGGCGTTGGGCGACGCCTTCGGCTTGCGGGATTTCGGCGTCAACCTGGTGACCCTGCCGCCCGGCGCCTGGTCCTCGCAGCGGCACTGGCATTCGGAGGAGGACGAGTTCGTCTACGTGGTGGCCGGCGAGCCGGTGCTGGTGACGGATGCCGGACGGACGCCGCTGGCGCCGGGAATGTGCGCCGGCTTCCCGGCCGGCGCCGGCGACGGCCACCACTTGCGCAACGAAACGGAAGCGCCGGTGGTGTACTTGGAGGTGGGCAGCAGGCGGGTCGGCGACGCCGTGGAATACCCGGACATAGACATGCAGGTGCGCGGCCGCGCCGCTGGCGGCCGGTACGTGCGCAAGGACGGAACGCCGTACGCTTGAGCGGGTGACGACGGACATGCCCGGAGGACCGGTCCCCGCCACCGTCTGGGACTGGCCGCTGCGCCTGTGGCACTGGGCGTTCGCGGCCCTGGTGGCGTTCTCGCTGTACACCGGCCTCGCCGACGACGTGGACTGGCTGACGTGGCACCTGCGTTCCGGCATTGCCTTGGTGGGTCTGGTGGCGTTTCGCCTCGGCTGGGCGCTGTGGGGCGGCCGCTATGCCCGCTGGCGCCAGTACGGAGCCACGCCAGGGGCCTTCCTGGCCCACTTCCGCCGCCGCGCTGCCGAGGCCGCCCACACGGCGCCGGGGGCGGCGCTGGCGCTGTTGCTGTTCGGCGCGGTCGCGGTGCAGGTTGCCACGGGCCTCTTCGCCAGCGACGACATCTTCACCGAGGGGCCGCTGCACCGCCTGGCATCGGCGGAGCTGGCGAGCGTCGCGAGCTGGGTCCACCGCCGCCTGCACTGGCTGGTGCTCGGCGCCGTCTGCGTCCACCTGGCGGCGCACGCGATCTACGGCCTCGTGCTGCGGGACCCGACGCCGCTGGCGATGTTCACCGGCCGCAAGCCCGTGGCGCTGCCGCCGACGCCTCATTTCTGGCTGCGGGCGCTGCTCACCGCCGCGTTGGCGGCGTTCGTCGCGGCGGCCGTGGCCAACGCCGGCTGGCTGCTCTAGTGTGCCGCTCCAAAATTACGTGTGTTCCAGCGGGCGGGTTCGTTCGCTCGACTGGGATGCCGGCGGCCTTGCGGGGCGGCACATCCTCAAGGTAGCGCACGCCGAGGCGACGACAGACGAACGTGCCATTTGCCATGTCAATTCCGAATCGAACCTCTAGGGGCCTGTTGCCGAGAGCGCCGAGAGCGCCGAGAGCCGCGGCGATGCGCCGCCGGCACTGGTGGCGTATGCTCCGCACTTCTTGCCTGACAGTGCCGGGGAGGTGCCTAGCGTCATGCGGATCGCCATCGCCTTTGCGCTCTCCGTTTTGGCCGCGACCGCCCATGCCGCCTACCAGGACGATTGGGGCCCGCCTGCGGGCGCGGTTCTGCCGGCGCTCGCGGCCGAGGACCAGAGCGGCGTCGTGCGCCGGGTCGCCGATCTCGCCGGCGAGAAGGGGCTGCTGATCTTCTTCGTCCGCAGTGCGGACTGGTGACCGTTCTGCAAGCGCCAGCTGGTGCAGCTGGCACGTTGGCAAGCGAAGTTCGAGGCGCAGGGCGTGCGCGTTGCTGCCATGTCCTACGATGACGTCGCGGTGCTGGCGGAGTTCGGCGCCGCCAACGACGTCGGCTATCGGCTGCTGGCGGACCCCGGCGGGCGGTACATGGCCAGCCTCGGCATCCGCAACGACGAGTACGGGGCGGACCACTTCGCCCACGGCGTGCCGCACCCCGGCGTTCTGTACGTGGATCCGGCGGGCGTGGTGATCCTGAAGCGGGCCGTGCCAGGCTACCGGGACCGGCCGGCCTTGGACGAACTCCTGGCAGCCGTCTCTGCGTTTCAATCCGGCGCCGCCGGGGCCGAGGCGAAAGGCGCGGTCGGCGCAGAGGCGGCCCGGTAGTGCCGGCCTCCTGTTCCGCTGGCCCGGAGTCCATGCGCCAGCGCTTCCGCCATGCCCGCATCGCCCTGCGGGCGCTGCTGGCCGCGACCTTCTGCGCGCTGGCCGCCGGCTGCGCGGCGCTTGTCGGCAAGGTCACCAGCGGCCTGGCTGCGGACCTCTCCGACGCCATCCTCAACAGCGACGATCCGGCCGTGATCCGCGACGGCGCGCCCGCCTACCTCATCATGCTGGACGCCCTCGGCCAGGACGGTTCCGACCCGGAGCTGCTGCGCGCGTCCGCGGCGCTGAACAGCGCCTACGCCACCGCCTTCGTGGAAGACCCGGCGCGGCGCCGGAACTTCACCGCCAAGGCGCTGGGTCTGGCCGCCCGAGCGGCCTGCCTGGAGGTGGCATGGCTGTGCGAGGCGCGTACCCTGCCGTTCGACGAGTTCGAGCGCCGGACGGCCGCCCTGACCGCAAGGGACGTGCCCGCGGCGTATGCCCTGGCCACCGCCTGGGCCGGCTGGATCCAAGCGCGCTCCGACGACTGGAACGCGGTAGCGGACCTGGGCCGCGTGAAGCCGCTGATGGCCCGCCTGGCGGTGCTGGACGAGCGCTACGAGCACGGCGGCCCGCTGCTCTACATGGGCGTCTTCGAGACGCTGCTGCCGCCGGCGCTCGGCGGCAAGCCGGAACTGGGGCGCGCCCACTTCGAGCGGGTGCTCGCCGTGACCGAGGGCCGGCACTTGCTGGCCAAGGTGTTTTTCGCCGAAAGCTACGCCCGCTTGGTGTACGACCGCGAGCTGCACGACGAACTGCTGCGCGAGGTATTGGCGGCGGATCCCCGCGTCGACGGCCTGACGCTGATGAACGCCATCGCCCAGCAGCAGGCACGAACTCTGCTGGCCAGCGCCGATGATCACTTCTAGCAAGGCGCGCAGCAGCTCCCGTCGGCGGACGGGCGGCCCGAGGCGCTGGCCGCTGCTTGCTTTGCTGGCGCTGGCGGCCGCAGCGCCGCCAGCCGCCGCCAAGACGCTGAAGGTGGCCACCGTGTCGCCGCCGGGTTCGGCGTGGATGAAGGTGCTCGACGAGGCTGTCGCCGAGGTGGCCACCGCGACCGACGGCCGCATCGTCATCAAAGTACGCGCCGGCGGGGTGCTCGGCGACGATCCCACGGTGCTGCGCAAGATGCGCGCCGGCCAGGTGCAGGGCGGCCTGCTCACGGCTGCCGTGTTCCACACCATCTACAAGGACATACAGGTCTACAACCTGCCGATGGCGTTTCGCAGCTTCGCCGAAGTGGACGCGGTGCGGCAGGCGCTGGACCCGCTGCTGCTCGACGGTCTGGCGAAGGCCGGCTTCGAGTGCTTCGGCATCGCCGAGGTCGGCATGGCCTACGCGATGTCCAAGCAGAAGGTGCGCCGCGTGGCGGACGGCCGTCGGCTCAAGGTGTGGACGCCGCACGGCGACGTGGCCGCGGCCCGGGCCCTCGAAGCGTTCGGCATCACGCCCATACCGCTGGCCATTGCCGACGTCCTCGGCAGCCTCCAGACCGGCCTGATCGACACCGTGACGGTGCCGCCGGTGGCGGCGGTGCCGCTGCTGTGGCACACCCAGCTCAAGTACATCGTGGATCTGCCGCTGATGTACATCCACGGCCTGTTCGTGGTGTCCAAGCGGGCGTTGCGCGGCATCGAGGCCGCGGATCTGGCGGCCCTGCGCCGAATCCTGTCCGCCGCGGTGCGGCGCGCCGACGAACTCAACCGTGCGGACCACGCCAAGGCATGGGCGGCGCTCGGCAACCAGGGCATCGAGACGGTCACGCCGACGTCGGCCGAAGTGGCGGATTGGCGCACCTACGCGACCAAGGCGTCGGATCGCTGGGTGGAGTCCGGCGTCATCGGCAGGGAGATCTACGGTGCCATGCAGGCCCGGCTTGCGGCGCTGCGCCGGCCTCATCTCGGCGGTCCTACGCCGCCGCCCGCAGCCGACGACGGCTAGCCCGGTGCCCTTCGGGCGCCGTCCCGGGGCGCAGTCTGCCTGGCGCCGCTGGCTTCGCGCCTGGGCGGCCTTCGAGACTGCGCTGCTGGTAGTCCTGCTGGCCGTGATGATCGGCGTCGCGGCGTTCCAGATCCTGGCCCGCAACCTGTTCGGCGGCGGCCTGCTCTGGGGATCCGATCTGGTGCAGGTGGCCATGCTGTGGGCCACGATGGTGGGGGCCACCGCGGCCGTGGGCGGCAACCGGCACATCAGCATCGACCTCGTGGCCCGCTTTGGCGGCCCGCGCCTGCAAGCGGCGGCCGGTCGGCTGGCGGCGCTGTTCTCCGCCCTGATCTGCGCCGCCCTGGGCTGGACCTCCATCGAGTTCGTCCGCTGGGACTTCCTCGATCAAGTGCCCGGCTTCGCCAGCGTTCCCGCCTGGGTGTGCGAGGCCGTCATTCCAGTGGCCGCCGGCACGATGGCGGTGCGCTATCTGGCGCAGGCGATCTTCCCTGCCTCGCCGGCGGCTCCACGCCGGCAGGCGCTTTCCGCCTCCGAGCGGACCGCCGCGGACGACGCCTGAGGCACAGGGCGTGATCGTCGCCGGCATCGCCCTGGTCGTGCTGATGGCGGCCCTGGGTGCGCCGCTGTTCGTGGTGGTGCTGGCCGCGGCCATGCTGGGCCTGTGGGCGGAAGGCGTGGACTTGAGCGTCGTCGCCGTCGACGTCTACGCCCTGACGCAGAAGCCGCTGCTGGTGGCGCTGCCGTTCTTCACTTTCGCCGGCTACTTGATGTCCGAGGCGAAGACGTCCGAGCGGCTGATGGCCCTGACTAGGGCACTGGTGGGCTCGCTGCCGGCCGGCCTTGCCGTGGCGGGCCTCGTGGTGTGCGCCCTGTTCACGGCCCTGACGGGCGCTTCCGGCGTCACCATCGTGGCCTTGGGCGGCCTGCTGCTGCCGATGCTGGCCAGGAGCGGCTACGGGCGCAACTTCGGTCTCGGCCTCGTCACCTCCTCCGGCAGCCTGGGGCTCCTGGTGGTGCCGTCGGTGCCGCTGATTCTGTACGGCATCGTCGCCCAGCAGATGGACGTGGGCGTGCCGTTCACCATCGGCCAGCTGTTCGTCGGCGGCCTGGGGCCGACGCTGCTCATGGTGCTGCTGCTGTCGTTCTACGCCGTGTGGCGCCACGGCGACGTGCCGCGCACGCCGTTCAGCGGCCCAGCGCTGTGGCAGGCGCTGAAGGCGGCGCGCTGGGAACTGCCGCTGCCGTTCGTGGTGCTCGGCGGAATCTACTCCGGCTACTTCGCCATCTCCGAGGCCGCGGCGCTGACGGTGCTGTACGTGCTGGTCGCCGAGGTGGTGCTCTACCGGGAGATCCCGCTGCGCGCCCTGCCCGGCGTGGTGCGGCAGTCCATGGTCATGGTCGGCAGCATTCTGCTGATCCTGGGCGTGGCGCTGGCGTTCACCAGCTACCTGGTGGACGTGGAGGTGCCGCAGCGTCTCCTAGCCTTCCTGCAGACCCACGTGCAGGACAAGGTGACGTTCCTGATCCTGCTCAACCTGCTGCTGCTGGCCCTCGGCGCCGTGCTCGACGTGTTCTCCGCCATCGTCATCATGGTGCCGCTGCTGCTGCCGGTGGCCGCGGGCTACGGCATCCATCCGATCCACTTCGGCGTCATCTTTCTGGCGAACCTGGAGATCGGCTACTTCACGCCGCCGATCGGCCTCAACCTGTTCATCTCGAGCTATCGCTTCAACCGCCCGATGCTGGACCTCTACGTCGCCTGCCTGCCGTTCATGCTGGTGATGCTGCTGGCGCTCCTGGCCATCACCTACGTGCCCTGGCTGTCGCTGTGGTTCCTGTGAGACCGCCGGGCGGCGGGTACCTCGGCACGCTGGCGGTGAGCGACTGCCTGTGCGGCAGCGCCGTGCGCTGGGACGGGGACCACAACGGCGACACCTGGCCGCGGCGCATCGTCGAGCAGTTGTTCGAGCTGGTGGGCATCTGCCCCGAAGTAGGCGCGGGCCTCGGTGTGCCGCGCCCGCCGATCCGCCTGGTCGGCTCGGCGCTGGCGCCCCGGGCGGTGGCGGTCCAGGACCCGAGCTGCGACCTGACGGCGCGTTTGCAGGGCTATGCGGACCGGGTGGCCGGCACGCTGGCCGACGTGGACGGCTGCGTCTTCGCCGACCGTTCGCCGAGCTGCGGCCTGGCCGGCGTCAAGGTGTTCGCGGCCGACGGCAGCTGCCGCCGGGCCGGCCGCGGCGTGTTCGCCGCCGCGGTACGCGCAGCCCACCCGACCTTGCCGGCGGTGGATGCGGAAACGCTGCGGGACCGGGCCACGCTGCTTGAATTCGCCTGCGCCGTGGTCGCTCGTCGAGCTGCGGTCCGCGGCACGCCGCCCCTCGGCGCCGCCGATGCCGAGCGCTGCCGCATAGCCCGGCTGCTCGACGCCGCGGCCCATGCCGCGGCCCATGCCGCGGCGAATCGCCTCGACTGAGCGGACCAACGGGTCCGCTTCGTGCCGGGCTGCGCGGCGTCGATTTCCTACGGCGTCCGGGGAGATCGGCCATAGCGTCGCTGCGACCGCAGGGCCGAGAGTGGCGGCTGGCCACAGAAGGCGCCGTCGATGTTCCGTCCGCAATGCGAGCCGTGCCTGGGCGAGGCGTCGTGTTACGGTCTGTTCCGCGGAATGGCGCTGCGGCCCGGAGGCCGGAGGCTGGCGGCGCCGCTGGGCGGCGAAGGAGCAAGGCCATGGAAGAAGCACTCGCAGCGAATCCCACGGCGCGGGAAAAGGCCGGCGCGGAACTCGCCTTGGGCGGGGCCGGCGCGGCGCAAGCGGTCTCCAACGAGGACCTGCCGCGCTGGCTGCGGGAGGCGTTCGAGCGGCGGGGCATCGCGCCCGGGGACGGCCTGCCGCCGGCCCACCACCTGCTGACCGAGCGCGACCTCCCCTGCACCGAGGACGAGGACGAGCGGGTGTCCATCCACACCGTCCATCACGCGCTGATGATCGATCTGTGGATGCCCCTTGCGAAGCGCTACGAGGGCCGACCGGACGTGTTCGTGGCCGCGGACCTCTTGGTGTACTACGACGGCGCGGCGCCGAGCCGCAGCAGCGCCAGGCGGACGTCGCCGGACCTCCTGGTGGCCTTCGGCGTGCCGAAGCGCGAACGCGGTTCCTTCACCGTGTGGGAAGAAGGCAAGGCGCCGGACTTCGTGCTGGAGATCGTCTCGCCGGAGACCGGGCTCAAGGACCGCCACGACAAGCCGGGCCTGTACCAGCGCATGGGCGCGAGCGAGTACTTCCTGTTCGACCCGCGCACCCGTACCAAGCCGCGGCTCTTGGCATGGAGCTTGACGCGGAAGACCGCGACGCCGCTGCCGGTGGCGCCGGTGGCGGACGGCATGGTGGGCGCCAGCAGCGAGGTTCTGGGCTTGGATCTGTGCCACACGTCGCCGTGGCCGCTGGCGGACCACCACCTGCCGGAGGCGGGACGGCTGCGCTGGCGCGATCCCGGCAGTGGCCGGCTGCTCGAGACCCCCGGAGATCTGGCCCGCAGCGCCGCCGAGGCGGAGGCGCGGGCCGCCGAGGCGGAGGCGCGGCTCGCGGTCCTCGAGGCGCAACTCCGCGGCTAGCGGGCCAACCCGACTGCCCATGACGGATGAGCCGGCGGCGCGGCGCCGATCCGGACCGTCACTCGAATGCGGCTTTGGTGCAGCGGGCCAACCCGACTGCCCATGGCGGATGAGCCGGCGCACGGGTGCCGATCTGGACCGTCACTCGAATACGGCTTTGGTGCAGTAGCGCCGTACTGCGGCGGTATCATGCCGCCCCATGAAGTCCCTCGGCGAGCTGCTGCTGGATCGCGGCGCGGTGACTGCCGCGGACCTTGCCAAGGCCGAGCAGATCCGCGCTACCGTCGGCGGCCGTCTGCCCGCGCTGCTGGTAGCCAACGGCGCCGTCTCGGAAGACGTGGTGCTCGAGGCACAGGCGGAACGTCTGGGCGCCGTGTACCTGCCGAGCGACGACGAACTGCCGGCGGACATAGACGTCTACCGCTTCATGGCGGCCTCCCCCATCAAGCTGGACTGGTTCCTGGACCACGCGACGCTGCTTTGGCGGGATCCGGGAGGGCGGGATCCAGGGGAGAAGAATCCGGGAGGGCGGGATCCGGCAGAAAACGAAGCGGCGCCAGCCGACGGCATCCTGTGCTGCCTGGCCCGGGATGTCGAGGACGCAGCCCTGCTCGAGACCCTGGGCTACTTCTACCCGGACGAAGCCGTGGCCTTCCACGTCGCCGCCAACCACCGCCTGGACCGCCTGCTGGACTACGTGCGCAAGGAACGCGCCATCGAGGACCTGTTCGCCGGCGACGACGTCCGCCTGCTGCGGGAGATGGCGGAGCAGGCACCCATCGTCGAGCTGGTCAACAACCTGCTGGCGCAGGCGGTGGACCTCGGCGCGTCGGACATCCACGTCGAGCCGGCGGAAGAGCGCTTCGTGGTGCGGGTGCGCGTGGACGGCGTGCTGCACACCCGCCTCACGCAGCCGATAGACCGCTTCGCGGCGGTGGCTTCCCGCATCAAGCTGGTCAGCGGCATCGACATCGCCGAGCGCCGCCTGCCCCAGGACGGGCGAATCTCGCGCCGCATCGCCGGCAGGGACATGGACATCCGCGTCTCCACCGTGCCCTGCGCCTTCGGCGAATCCATCGTCCTGCGCCTCCTGGCCCAGGAACGCACCGACCTCGCCCTCGAGCGCCTCGGCATGGAGGCGGACCACCTGGCGCTGTTCCGCACCTGGCTGCGGACCAGCAACGGCATCGTGCTGGTCACGGGCCCTACCGGCTCCGGCAAATCCACCACCCTCGCCGGCGCCTTGGAGGAGACGGACGACGGCATCAAGAAGATCATCACGGTGGAAGACCCGGTGGAGTACCAGCTGCCGGCCATCACCCAGATCCAGGTGCATGCGGAGATCGGCTACACCTTCGCCCGCGCCCTGCGCCACATTCTGCGCCAGGACCCGGACGTCATCATGATCGGCGAGATTCGCGACTTGGAGACGGCCCAAATCGCCATCCGCGCCGCCCTCACCGGGCACATCGTGCTCTCCACCGTCCATACCAACGACGCCATCGGCAGCTACACGCGCCTCATCGACATGGGCGTGGAACCGTTCATGGTGGCGGCCACCACCCGCGGCGTGCAGGCGCAGCGCCTGGTGCGACAGGCCTGCCGCCACTGCGCCCGGTCGGCGCCGCCGTCGGGGCGCGTCGAGGAACTGCTGGCGGAAGTGCCGACGGAGCTCGTCGGCGACGGCTGGATCGAAACCGCCGGCTGCGACGCCTGCCAGCACACCGGCTACCGCGGGCGCATGGGCATCTACGAGCTGGTGCCGATGTCGCCGGAACTGGAAGAGCAGATCGTCGCCGGCGCCAAGCTGAACGACTTGAAGCACCTCGCCCACGTCCGCCAGGGACATCGCACGCTGCTGCAGGACGGCCTGATCAAGGCATCGCAGGGGCGCACCACCGTTGCCGAGGTGATGCGTCTGACGCTGGCCGGCTGAACGCACGACGGGGCCACGGAGAGCGTCGTGGAGTACGAGTACGAGGCGGTCGACGCCCACGGCGAGCCCATCGTCGGCCAGATCGACGCCGACTCGCCAGCGGAAGTGGCCCGAGCCCTGGGCCGGGACGGCCACACCGCGGTGGCGGTGCGGGAACGCCGGCCGCCGCCGCTGCCGAAGCTGCGGCGACGCCTCAAGAGCGCCGAGGTGGTCGTGGCGCTGCAGGAGCTGTCGACGCTGCTCTCGGCCGGAGTGGCCCTGGGCGACGCCATCGCCGCCCAGGGCCGCGGCGGCCATCATCCGGCGCTGGCGGCGGCGTTCGCGGAGGTGGCGCGGCAGCTGCTGCGCGGCGAGAGCTTCCTGGCCGCCATGCGCGGCAGCGGCCTGCCGCTGCCGGAGTACGTCTACCAGCTGCTGGAGGCCGGGGAACTGAGCGGCCGGCTGCCCCAGGCGTTGGGCGAGGCGGTGGCGCAGCTGCAATACGACCAGCGCGTTGCCGCGGACATGCGCTCCGCCCTGGTCTACCCCGCGGTGCTGGTGGTCTCCGGCATTGCCGCGGTGCTGCTGATCTTCGTCTTCGTGGTGCCGAAGTTCGCGCACCTCCTCGCCGACCGCACCGGGGAGCTGCCGCTGGTCGCCAGCGTCGTGCTTGGCGCCGGCGCATGGTTCAACGACAACACCGTGCTGGCGCTCTTGGCCATCGTCGCGGCGGTGCTGGCCGGAGCCGGGCTGTGGCGCCAGGCCGGGCTGCGGGGGCGGCTGCTGAACGCCTTGGCGCGGGCGCCGGTGCTGGGAGCTTGGCTGGCCGAGACGGACACCGCCAAGTGGGCCTCCGTGATGGGCGCCATGCTGGCTGCGCGGGTGGAACTCATGGATGCGCTCGCTTTGGCCGGCCGCGGCGTTCGCGTCGCCCGCCGCCAGGCCATGCTGGCCCGCGCCGTCTCCGAGGTGCGCGGCGGCAGCGCCCTTTCGGCAGCGCTGGAGAAGCAGGGGGCGCTCACTGCGACCGGCTACAACCTCATTCGCGTCGGCGAGCAGTCCGGGGACCTGGCGGCCATGATGCGGGCCCTGGCGGGCCTGTACGAGGACGCGAGCGCTCGGCGCATGAAGCGCGTTCTGGCGCTGGTGGAGCCGCTGGCCATCCTCTTGATTGGCGGCATGGTCGGCTTCATCATGGCGGGGATCATCCTGGCGATCACGAGTGCCAATGAGCTGGCGATCTGAACGCCGCATGCAAGCTGTCCAAGCCGTCGTCCCGGCGGCAGGAACCGGCCAGCCGGGCCGCCGGCCGTGCGCTGGCGGTTGGAGCCTGCTGGAACTCCTGGTGGTGCTGGTGATCATCGGCCTGTTGACGGGCCTCGTGGTGCCGAACCTGATGACCTACCTCTCCAACAGCCAGGTGCGGGCGGCGGACACCCAGGTGAAGATGCTCAGGAGCGCCTTGCTGGCCTACCGCTTGGACGTGGGCGCCTTCCCGTCCACCCAGGACGGCCTCGCGGCCTTGATGCGCCCGCCGCCGGATGTCGCCGAGTACTGGCGCGGCCCCTATCTGGACGACGAAGTGCCCTTGGATCCCTGGCGTACGCCGTATCGCTACGTCTTTCCCGCGGACACGCTCCAGGGCTTCGCCCTCTACTCTCTCGGCGCGGACGCCGCCGAGGGCGGCGAGGACCAGAACGCGGACATCGGCCTGTTGCCGGATGCCAAGGCCCGGGGCTAGCCGCGCGGCCCGTCTACGCCGGCGCCGGATTGGCTTCAGCCTGCTCGAACTGCTGATCGTCCTCGCCGTGGTGGCCCTGCTGGCCGCCTTGGCGCTGCCGAACCTGCGCCAGCTCTACCAGAGCGCTGCCCGCGCCACGGAACGCGAACGCATCCTGGACCAGATCGCCGCGCTTGGCCGGGAGGCGCTGCTGCACCGCCGCAACTACGTCGTCTTCGGCGCCGGCGCCGAAGACGACGCGGACCCGACCTACGAGGCGCGCCGCTTGGACCTGCCCGCCGGCTGGACGTTGGAGCTGGACCGTCCCTTGCGCGTCCGCGCCACTGGCGTCTGCCTCGGCGCCCAGGCGACGCTGCGCCATGTCGACGCCGCCGAGCCGCCCACCCGCCTGGATTTGCAGCCGCCGTACTGCGCCGTGGGCGGCGACCCGGCCTTGCCGTAGAGCCGTGGGGCGCATCCGCACCGGCGCGCGCGGGCGCCGCGGCCGGCGAGCCGCGCCGGGCTTCACGCTGCTCGAGGCCATCGTCTCGCTGGTCGTTATGGCCGTCGCCGGCGGTGCGCTGTACGGCCTCTTCGGCACCAATCTCCTGGCCCTCGGGCGCAGCGGCGAGATCGCGGCGCAGGACCCCGTGGTGCGCCATGCGTTGGTGCGGCTGGCGGCCGTCGACCCGTGGCAGGAGAGCCAGGGCGCGTTCGCCCACGACGGCTTCGAGGTGGCGTGGCAGGCCCGCCTGGCTGCGCCAGTGCGCCAGGGGCAAGGGTCGAACGGCGCTGGCGACTACGACCTCGGCCTGTACGACGTCGAGTTCGCCGTCTCCAAGGAAGGTCGGCGGCTGGGCGTCTGGCGGACGCGCCTCGTCGGCTACCGCAACGCCCGCGGGCTGACGGCAGAACCCCGTGCCTGAGCCAGACGTCCACACCGTGCCGGCGCGAGCCGTCGGACGCCCTGCCGGCACGTCGCCAGCGCGCCCCGCGCATGGCCTCACCTTGATGGAGCTGCTGGTCGCGCTGGTGCTGGTGTCCATGCTGGGTACGCTGCTGGTGCAGAGCATCGGCTTCTTCGCCGCCCGCTACGAGACGGTGCAGCGGGTCGCTCGGGACGCCGCTCGCGCTGGTCTGCGCCAGCAGTGGTTCGCCGCGTCCGTCCACGGGCTGGTGCCGGAGGGCGTGGAGGCGCGGCGCTTCGAGGGTGCGCCAGCAGAGTTCCAGGGCACCACCCTGGTGCCGCTGGAGGCCGCCGCCGGCATGCCGGTGACCGTGCGTTGGAGCATTGCCGCCGAGGCCGGCGGCGCACTGGCCGTCGGCTACGCCGAAGACCGCGGCCCGCGCCGCCGGGTACTGGCGCAGGAAGCCCCGCTGGCATTCTGGTACGCCGATGCCGATGGCGCCTGGCACGACCGCTGGCCGCCGCCGGGCAGCCCCGAGTGGACCCCCAGCCAGGTGCGGCTGGCGGCCGGCGGGCGGACGCTGTGGCTGGCCGCCGTGGACGCGACGCCGCTGCCGCGCATCACCCAGCGCGCGCTGCGATGACGCGGCCTTTGGCCAGGACGCGGCCTTTGGCCAGGACGCGGCCTTTGGCCAGGACGCGGCCTCCGGCCAGCCGCCGGCTGCCGCCCCGCCCCCGCGCCGCCGGCTTCGTGCTCGCGGCCACGCTGTGGGCGCTGGCCGCGCTGGCGATCCTGGCGAGCTACGTGGACGGCGTCGTGGCCGCCGAGGTGGAACGGGCCCGCTTGGCCCGCGCCGCCCTGCAGCTGGAGCTCGACCAGCGCGCCACCGAGGCGACGCTGCTGTTCCTGCTGGCGACGGAACGGCGCAACCACCGCGCCGTGCTGCTCACCGTCGGCGACGCCGCGGCGGCGCCGGCTCGGCAGGCGAGCGGCCAGCTCGGCATCGCCGGCCAGGCCTACGCCGGCTTCGGCGACGTGGCCTTCTCGGTGCAGGACGAGAGCGGCCTGGTGTCCGTGAATCTGCCGGGCGAACCGGCGTTCGCGGCGTTGCTGCGTCGCGTCGGCGTGCCGCGCCCGGATGCCGATCGGGCCGTGGCGCGTCTGCGCGACTACATCGACGTGGACGACGCGCTGTCTCTGGGGGGCGCCGAACGCTTCGACTACGTCCGGCGCGATCTGGCGCCGCCGAAGAACCACCAGCTGGCGGCGCCGATGGAGCTGCGCCGGGTGCTGGGCCTCGACGAAGCCGTCGCTGCTCGGCAGTGGCGGCGGCTGCTGCCGCTGCTGACGCCACGGGTGACCGTCGGCTACAATTTCAACACCATGCGCGCCGAGGCGATGGCGGCATTGCTGGGCGTGGACGAAGCTGCCGTGGCGCCCCTGCTGGCGGCCCGGGCCGAACGCCCGATTGCCGGTTTGGCGGACGTCCAGGCGCTGACCGGCGCGCTGCCGGCGCTGGATCCGGAACTGGTGGTGCCAGTTCCCAGCAACGCCCTGCGTCTGGCGTTCTGGCGCCGCGGCGCCGACAGCCGCACCGTGGTGGGCATTACGCTCACGCCGGCGGCGCAGGCCGCCCCTTGGCGGAAGGAGTACCGCTATTCGGAACCTCTGGCGGAAGGGCAGCTGGTGGCAGGCGGTGTCCCGGAGGCGCCGGCAACGCCGCTTCTTCGGTCGGTCCGGGCAGTCTGACCTGCCGGGCCGGCTGCGCCGCGGCAAGCGGCCCAACGTCCTGCAAACCCGCGACGCCGTGGCGCTGCTGCCGGTGCGCTTCCGGCACCCGCACTGGATCGTCGGCCGGGACCTGTGCCTCTACCGGCACCAGAGCTTCGCCAACGTGCCCGCGAACCGCCGCCCGGCGGCGCTGCGCTTGCAGCTGCCGACGTGGAGCCCCTTCGCCAACACCGGCCATCACTGCGTCTGGGCCGGCGCCGAGGCGATGGTGTGGCTTTGGGATGCCGACGCCGTGCAGGTGGACGCCGCGGCCGTCGCCGGCTTCGACGCCCGCCATGCCGCTGCTGCGCGGGTGCGCCCGGAGACGGTGTTCCACTCCCGCCAGCAGGACGGCGCCTGTCTGGTGCGCTGCCATGCGGGCGCCGAGCTGCAGTTCTGGCGGGGCGCCGTGCTGGTGGATTCGTTCTGGTCCTCGGAGATGCCGGACCAGAGCCGCCAGGCTTGGTTCCTCGAGCGCCAGGGCCTCGCCGCCGCGACGCCGCTGCCGGCGCCATTGGAACCAGCCGCCTTGGCCGAGCCGTGGGCCAGCCCGGTGCGGCCGGCGGACTGGCTGGCGGCCCGGGAGTGGCCGCTGGCGGTTGCCGCTCTCGCCCTGCTGCTGGCCGCCGCGTTGTGGCACGAGACGCGCTACCGGAAGGTCTCCGCCGCCAGCGAAGCCGTGCAGGCGGAGTTCGCCGCCCGCCAGGACGAGCTGGGTCCGGTGCTGGCTGGCAGGGCGGAGCTGCTGCGCCTGCGGCGGCAGACCAAGGCCATGGCCGCGATTCTCGCCGAGCCCTCCCAGGCGCGCGTCATGGGTCTGGTGGATCAGGCGTTGCCAAGCGCCGGGGCCCGCTTCCGCCAATGGCGCTACCAGCAAGGCGAGCTGCGGGTGCTGGTGGCGGACCAGGAACTGGATCCCGTGGCCTACGTCCAGGCTCTGGAGCCGCATTTCGCCAGCGTCGAGGTGGGCGCGTCCCAGCGTCGTGGCGGCGGGGGCCAGGAGGAGAGCATCGAGATCGTGTTGCGGCTGGCGCCGGGTGCGTTCGGGCTGCCGTCCGATGCTTCCCGGGGACCCCGTCCGTGAGCGCCGCCCCGGTGCGCCGGATCACCGGCCTCGCCGCGCTGGACCGTGCGCTGGCGCGGGCAGCCGAGGAGTTCGCCGGCAGCCCCCGCTTGCGCTTGGGCGGCTACCTCGCGCTGGCGCTGCTGCTGGCGTACTGGCTGCTGGTGCGCAGCGCGGATCTGGCGGCTGCCGGGGCGGACCACGCCGCCGCTGCGGAGCGCCTGCAACGGGCCGAGGCGTTGTTGGCGACGCAGGACTGGCAGCAGCGCCTGGCCGCCGCAGCCGCGGCCGATGCGGCCCTCGAGGGGCGGTTCTGGAAGGCCCAGACGCCGGCCCAGGCCCAGGCCCAGCTGCGCAAGGCGCTGGCGGACATTGCCGCCGAGGCGGGGGTCCGCGAACCCCGTCTGCAATCCGGCATCGGCCAGCCGGTGCCGGCCGCGCCCGGCCTGTGGCGGGCGCAGGTGCGGCTCGCCGGCGGCTACCCGAGCGGCGGCGAACTCCGCCTGCTCCACGCCCTGGCGATGCAGGAGAAGAAGATCGTCGTGGACCGCCTGGATATCACCCCGGGACGCTCCAACCGCCTGCTGCTGTTGGCATCGGCCTACTTCGTCGGTTTGGCGCCCCCGGCCGGCGGCGCCGGGGCCGACTCCGAGAGCCAATAAGGTGGCGGAGGAGGGCGCCAGGGCGCTCGCAGGCCCAGACCCGGCCGGCGCCGGGCTGCGCTTGCTGCGCCGGGGCCGCGATCTGGCGACACGCCGCTGGCCGCTGGCGCCGGCCATGGCTCTGTGCCTGGCGTCGGCGGTCGCTGGCATCGCCCTGCCGGTGGCCAGGCCGTCGCCGGCCGTGGGGGAGGAGGCCGATCCGCTTGGCGCCCTGCCGGCGGCCGCGGCGGCAGGCGAGGACCTTTCCGCCTTCCTGGCCAGCCGGCGCTGGGGCATTTCGTTCGCGGAAGCCTATCCGGCGGCATCGCCGACGGCGGCGGCAACGGGCATCAATCCGGCGTTGGCGGCGCTGGGATTCGTCGGCGTCACCGTCCACGGCGGCGCCTTCCGGGCGCTGGTGCTGGTGGACGGCGGCGTCGTTCGCCTGACGGCCGGCGACGTGTTGCCGGACGGCCAGACGCTTGCCGCCGTGGACGCCAACACCGTCGCCATCCGAACGCCGGGCGGCGACGAGCGGGTGCTGGTATTGTTCCCGCCCGTGGCCACCGAAGCCACATTGGAATGATGGCCCAGATCGGCATCCGTGCCGCCATCTCGTCGTCGTTGCGGTCGGGTTGGCACACTAGCGGTTCGATTCCGAATTGACATGGCAAATGGCATGTTCGTCTGTCGTCGCCTCGGCGTGCGCTGCTTGAGGATGTGCCGCCCCGCAAGGCCGCCGGCATCCCGGCCCTGCGACGAAACCCGCCCGCTGGAACACACGTCATTTTGGAAGCGGCACACTAGGGGTTCGATTCGGAATTGACATGGCAAATGGCACGTTCGTCTGTCGTCGCCTCGGCGTGCGCTGCTTGAGGATGTGCCGCCCCGCAAGGCCGCCGGCATCCCGGCCCTGCGACGAAACCCGCCCGCTGGAACACGCGTCATTCTGGAAGCGGCACACTAGCGGCGCACCCCGTGCCGTTCGTGCGCCTTTCCGGCGGGCTGCCACCCGCCCGAGCCGCTACGGAGCGCTTGCCATGCGGAACACGGCCCTGCCGGCGGCCCTTGCCGTGCTGCTGCTTGCCGGCGCCTGCGCCCGGCTGCAGACGCTGCCCTTCCCGGAGCCCGTGCGCCCGCCCAAGCCGCCGCCGAGCGCTGCCCAGGACAGCGTGGCGGCAGCACCGGAGGCGGGCGCCCTGGTTGTGGAACCGGCGCCGGGCCTCGAGGTGGCCCGGCACGCCGTGCTCGGCAGCGTCGATCCGCTGGGGCGCAACCTGACGGGCGATCCCATCGGCCCGGTGAAGTTCAACAACGCGCCGCTCTCGGCGTTCATCAACGAGGCGTTCGGCGACCTCCTGGGCCTCTCCTTCCATGTGGCGCCGGCGCTGCGGGAGCGGCCGGACCTGGTCACCATGGGCATCAACAAGGCGCTGCCGCCGGCCGAGTTCTTCGTCACCGCCCGCCAGGTACTGCGGCACTACGGCGTGGACATCGTCCAGGAGGACACCCTCCTGACCTTCGTCGCCAGCGACAGCGGCACCTCCCGGGAGATACCGCTGCTGATCACCGGCCGCGCCAGGCCCGAGGTGCCGGCCACCCATCGCACGGTGTTCCAGATGGTGCCCATGCGCGCCGCCGACGCCGGCTTCATGATGCAGCTGCTGAGCCAGATCTTCGGCCAGCAGGTGCAGGCGGAGCCGAACCGCCAGCACAACCTGCTGCTGCTGCGGGGCAATGCGGACATGGTCGCCCGGGCGGTCAGGATGGTCGAGCTCTTGGACCAGCCGCGCATGACCGATCAGCGCGCCGTGGTGTTGAAGCCGGCGTTCCTGGGCGTTGCCGAGCTGGCCGAAGCGCTGCGCGACGTGCTGAGCGCCGAGGGTTATCAAACCGGCGTTGGCGATGCCGTGGCGGCCAGCGTGGCGCTGCTGCCGCTGGAGAGCGCCAGCCAGCTGGTGGTGTTCGCCCGGGACCCGGCGGCGTTGCAGCACGCCGAAGCGTGGGCGCGAACGCTGGATACGCGCCGCCAAGGCGCCATCGACGATGCCTGGTTCACCTACCAGGTGCGCAACACCCAGGCCAGTGCGCTCACCGACACCTTGAACGGCATGCTGGAGTTGGAGGACGGCGCCGCGCCGGCGGCCGGGGCCAGGGGCCAGCGCCCCGCAGCCGCCAGCGCCGGCGCCAGTGCCACGGCCGGGGCCAGCGGCAGCGGCCGGCAGGGCCGCTTCGTGGTGGACGCGAACAGCAACATGCTGCTGTTCCGCGGCACCGGCAAGGAGTGGGGCAACATCCTCGCCGTGCTGGAGGAGCTGGACAGGCCGGCGCCCTCGGTGCTGATCGAGCTGCTGGTGGCGGAGGTGACCACCCGCGACGAGCGCGGCTCCGGCGTCGAGTTCCTGTTCAAGAGCGGCGTCGGCGATCTGCGCGCCAGGGGCGGCACGCTCACCAAGCTGGGCGTGGACGGCCGCGGCCTCTCCCTGCCCCTCGACAGCGCCGGGCAGACCCGCGCCATGCTCAACATGTTCTACGAGGACAGCCGGGTGGCCATCCGCTCCAACGTGCGCCTGGTGGTGCGGAGCGGCGGCACCGGCACCTTCGACGTGGGCAACGAGATCCCCACCATCTACCAGAACACCACCTCCGCGGTGCAGGTGGGCGGCACCAGCGCCATCACCCAGCAGGTGCAGTACCGCAAGACCGGCGTGCTGCTGGAGATCACGCCGACGGTGCAGGCGAACGGCCTGGTGGACGTGGACATCCAGGGCGAGCTCAGCGAGGCGCGGCCCACCGCGAACACCAGCCTGACCGGCACGCCGACCATTCTGAACCGCCAGCTCAGCACCAGCCTGACGCTGCGCGACGGCGGCTCGCTGCTGATGGGCGGCCTCACGTCCATCAACCAGAGCGACGGCGCCACCGGCGTGCCGGGCCTGGCCCGCATCCCGCTGCTCGGCCGCCTGTTCCGGGTGGATTCCTTCCAGGAGGACCGCACCGAGCTGGTGCTGCTGGTGATCCCCTACGTGATCGCGGACCACGACGAGGGCCGGGAGCTCACCCAGCGCATCGAGCAGGGGCTGGAGCTCCACCAGCGCTTCGGGGCGCCGGGCCAGGCGGACAGGTAGGCTGCGGCGGGCGCGGACAGCTGCGAAGGCTGCGACACTGACGGCGGCGAGGATCGACTATGGGCGAGAAGATCGAGCGGTGGGCCGCGGTGGTGGCGGTGGTGCTGGCACTGGTTGGGGCGACCTTCTATCTCGGCGAGGAACTGGGGGGCGTCAAGTCGGACGTGGCCGGCGTCAAGGCGGACGTGGCCGGCGTCAAGTCGGAAGTCGCGGACTTGCGGGGCAGCATGGAGGTCCTGTTCGCAGACATCCGCGCCGAACTGCGCGGCCAACGGCGCGACGTGGCCGACGTGCGCGAGCGCGTCTCGGCCCTCGAGGCGGGCAGCTAGTGTGCCGCTTCCAGAACAACGTGCGTTCCAGTGGGACGGGTTTCGTCGCGGGGCCGTGACACCGGCGGCCTTGCGGGGCGGCACATCCTCAAGCAGCACGTGCCGAGGCGACGACAGACGGAACGCGCCATTGCCACGTCGATTCGGAATCGAACCACTAGTGGACGGTGCCAAAGACATCTCCGCAAGCTACGAGTGAGGCGACTCGACATCGAGGCGCTCCGCGCCGACGTGCGCGAGGCCTTGGAGGTCCCAAGCCCAGGCGGACGGGTAGTGCTGCGGCGGGCGCGGACAGCTGCGAAAGGCTGCGAAAAAGGTGTTGCGGCGCACTCTCGACTAGTGCATAGTCGCCGCCGTCGGCCACAGGGAAGAGGCCTCTTCCTTGGTGAAGAAGCCTTGGTGAAGAAGGTTGAAGAGTCCTTGCCAAGCCGTTTTCGTCGTGCATAATGCGCGGCAATCGGCCGTATGGCGCGGGAGGGCGTTTGGCTTCTCAAGGACGGCGGGCTGATTCGGCGCGGCGACGTGCCGGTTTGACTGGGAACACTAAGGAGTAGCAAGAATGCTCTACCGGAAGACTGCGACGGGCTTCTCGGCCGTCATCCTGGGTGCGCTCGCCCTGCTTGGGGCCGGCGCCCATGCGCAAATGAACCTGGACGCCACGAACACCGCCGCGGCGCCCAACGCCGTCGGCGCCTTCACGTTCTCCAAGGAGACGCTGGGGACGCTGACTGGCCGGGAGACGTTCCACGCGCTCAGGCCGCACAGCGGTTCGCAGACGGCGTTCAGCATGCAGGCCACGCTCGGCTACCCGGCCTCGGCGGGTCTCGCTCTAGGCGCCGGGCCGGCGATCCGCGTCGACCTGAGGAACCTGGAGTTCAACGGCCAGGTCGCTCTCGGCAATATCCTGGTCTACGACGTGAGCGCCAGCTCGACTCTCGCCAACGCGGCGAATGCCGTGCCGCGGCGCATCGTGTACGGCGGAACGGGCTCCCCGGGCAGCGAATCGCGGTGCCCCGGCGACACCTGCCTGATCGTCGAGCTGGGCACCGGCGCCGGCATCACCCTCGATGCGGACGACCGCTTCGAGCTCTGGCTGTGGAACGAGGGGCTGCGCGTCTCGCCGGACGGCGGCGGGCAGATTCTGGTGCGGCACTTCGCCAGCTCGGTATCGGCGGTCGCTTCGGACGAGGACGACGGGCTGCGCAAGTCGACCGGCTGGAAGACGGTCGTGAACGTGGCCAGCAGCCTCAGGACGGCCTTCAGGGCCGGCGTTCCGGCGATAGCGGACGTGGCGGCCACGCCGCGGTTCACCAACTTCGCGCCGGCGGGCACGAAGGCCCTCGGCACCGCCACCATCACCTTGAACACGACCCACCACAGGGCCTACGTCTCGGCGACGGAGGCCGCGGTCGTGAACAGCTCTGGCCTGGTGAGGAACTTGGACGACGTTCGGGCGGCAACCGACGGCGGCGACGTGGTGCTCACGAGCAGCACCGGCAGCATGGGCTTCGGCACCTTCTGGCTGGCGACGGCCAGCACGTGCGCGGCGGCCGGCGCCGGGCGGGTGACTCTGGACACCGAAGGCGACGACGCGGGGCGCAGCACGGCGGCGCTGTTCACCGGCACCCGGCACCTGTGCGTGGCGCCGAGGAAGTCCGGCACGGGCACCGCGCCGAACTTCGAGATCCCGGTGGCCACCATCACCGCGGCGGTGTCCTTCGAGGCGCGGCCGAACTTCCGCTACGGGGCCGCTCCTGGCCGTGGCACGGTGGGCTCCATCGTCCGCAACGGCGCGACGGTGAACCTCAGCTACGTGACCACGTCGGACCGCTACAACCAGCGCCTCATCATCACCAACCGGGGCACGGTGGACGCGGAGTACGAGCTGACCGACTTCTTCACGGAGATGGGCACCGAGGCGACCGCCGGCGCGGCGGCGATGGGCACGGTTCCGGCGGGGATGAGCGTGGTGATCCGCAGCGCGGACGCGGTGACCTTCACCGGCTCCATGCGCCGCGCGGCGGCGACGCTGACGGTGAACGCGCCGGCCGCGGTGGTGGACGTGGCGACCACGCAGGTCAACCTCAACGACGGCAGCACGGACACCGTGAACTACGAGGTGATAGGCACCAGCGGCTAGCTGGCGCCACGGAGACGGCGCCGGACTCCCCGCCGAGCCGGCGCCGACGCTCCATCCGCCTCGAAGGAGGGCACCTCGGCGCCCTCTTTTTTGCCCTTCGGAACCTTGCCTTGCGCTCCGCGGGCGCCTTGGGGCCTCGAGTCCACCGGCGCTTTCGGGGCGCCGGGCCGGGGCGGACGCGGACAGCTGCGAAAGGCTGCGAAAAAGGTGTTGCGGCGCACTCTCGACTAGTGCATAGTCGCCGCCGTCGGCCACAGGGAAGAGGCCTCTTCCTTGGTGAAGAAGCCTTGGTGAAGAAGGTTGAAGAGTCCTTGCCAAGCCGTTTTCGTCGTGCATAATGCGCGGCAATCGGCCGTATGGCGCGGGAGGGCGTTTGGCTTCTCAAGGACGGCGGGCTGATTCGGCGCGGCGACGTGCCGGTTTGACTGGGAACACTAAGGAGTAGCAAGAATGCTCTACCGGAAGACTGCGACGGGCTTCTCGGCCGTCATCCTGGGTGCGCTCGCCCTGCTTGGGGCCGGCGCCCATGCGCAAATGAACCTGGACGCCACGAACACCGCCGCGGCGCCCAACGCCGTCGGCGCCTTCACGTTCTCCAAGGAGACGCTGGGGACGCTGACTGGCCGGGAGACGTTCCACGCGCTCAGGCCGCACAGCGGTTCGCAGACGGCGTTCAGCATGCAGGCCACGCTCGGCTACCCGGCCTCGGCGGGTCTCGCTCTAGGCGCCGGGCCGGCGATCCGCGTCGACCTGAGGAACCTGGAGTTCAACGGCCAGGTCGCTCTCGGCAATATCCTGGTCTACGACGTGAGCGCCAGCTCGACTCTCGCCAACGCGGCGAATGCCGTGCCGCGGCGCATCGTGTACGGCGGAACGGGCTCCCCGGGCAGCGAATCGCGGTGCCCCGGCGACACCTGCCTGATCGTCGAGCTGGGCACCGGCGCCGGCATCACCCTCGATGCGGACGACCGCTTCGAGCTCTGGCTGTGGAACGAGGGGCTGCGCGTCTCGCCGGACGGCGGCGGGCAGATTCTGGTGCGGCACTTCGCCAGCTCGGTATCGGCGGTCGCTTCGGACGAGGACGACGGGCTGCGCAAGTCGACCGGCTGGAAGACGGTCGTGAACGTGGCCAGCAGCCTCAGGACGGCCTTCAGGGCCGGCGTTCCGGCGATAGCGGACGTGGCGGCCACGCCGCGGTTCACCAACTTCGCGCCGGCGGGCACGAAGGCCCTCGGCACCGCCACCATCACCTTGAACACGACCCACCACAGGGCCTACGTCTCGGCGACGGAGGCCGCGGTCGTGAACAGCTCTGGCCTGGTGAGGAACTTGGACGACGTTCGGGCGGCAACCGACGGCGGCGACGTGGTGCTCACGAGCAGCACCGGCAGCATGGGCTTCGGCACCTTCTGGCTGGCGACGGCCAGCACGTGCGCGGCGGCCGGCGCCGGGCGGGTGACTCTGGACACCGAAGGCGACGACGCGGGGCGCAGCACGGCGGCGCTGTTCACCGGCACCCGGCACCTGTGCGTGGCGCCGAGGAAGTCCGGCACGGGCACCGCGCCGAACTTCGAGATCCCGGTGGCCACCATCACCGCGGCGGTGTCCTTCGCGGCGCGGCCGAACTTCCGCTACGGGGCCGCTCCTGGCCGTGGCACGGTGGGCTCCATCGTCCGCAACGGCGCGACGGTGAACCTCAGCTACGTGACCACGTCGGACCGCTACAACCAGCGCCTCATCATCACCAACCGGGGCACGGTGGACGCGGAGTACGAGCTGACCGACTTCTTCACGGAGATGGGCACCGAGGCGACCGCCGGCGCGGCGGCGATGGGCACGGTTCCGGCGGGGATGAGCGTGGTGATCCGCAGCGCGGACGCGGTGACCTTCACCGGCTCCATGCGCCGCGCGGCGGCGACGCTGACGGTGAACGCGCCGGCCGCGGTGGTGGACGTGGCGACCACGCAGGTCAACCTCAACGACGGCAGCACGGACACCGTGAACTACGAGGTGATAGGCACCAGCGGCTAGCTGGCGCCACGGAGACGGCGCCGGACTCCCCGCCGAGCCGGCGCCGACGCTCCATCCGCCTCGAAGGAGGGCGCCTCGGCGCCCTCTTTTTTGCCCTTCGACCGTGCGAACAGGTGCGAACAAGGGTCTTGAGACGCACTCTCGACTAGTGCATAGTCGCCGCCGTCGGCTACAGGGACCGGGTGAAGAAGGTTGAAGAGTCCTTGCCAAGCCGTTTTCGTCGTGCATTAATGCGCGGCAGTCGGCCGTATGGCACGGGAGGGCGTTTGGCTTCCCAGGGGACGGCTGATTCGGCGTGGCGACATGCCGGTTTTGACTGGGAACACTAAGGAGTAGTGATGCTCTACCGGAAGACTGCGACGGGCTTCTCGGCCGTCATCCTGGGTGCGCTCGCCCTGCTTGGGGCCGGCGCCCATGCGCAAATGAACCTGGACGCCACGAACACCGCCGCGGCGCCCAACGCCGTCGGCGCCTTCACGTTCTCCAAGGAGACGCTGGGGACGCTGACTGGCCGGGAGACGTACCATGTGATCAAGCCGCACTCGGGATCGCAGACGCAGTTCAGCATGCGGGCCACGTTGGGCTACCCGACTGCGCCAGGAGTTGCCCTCGGCAACGGGCCGGCGATCCGCATCGACCTGGACAATCTAGAGTTCAACTCCCGAGTGAACACTGCCGGCATCCTCATCGGGACGTCGACCGGCGTCTACGACACCGCCGCGGTGCCGCGACGCATCGTGTACGGCGGCACGGGCAGTCCAGGTGCCGAAGCTCGGTGCCCGGGCGACACTTGCCTGATCGTCGAGCTGGGCACTGGCGCCCTCGGGGCCGGTGCTAGTACCGGCGGCTTTGTCAGCCTGCCGGCCGCCGGCCTTGTGGCGACCGACCGCTTCGAGCTCTGGCTGTGGAACGAGGGCTTGCGCGTTTCGCCGGAGGGCAACGGGCGGATTCTGGTCCGGCACTACGCCAGCTCCGTCGCTGCCGTCTCCGGAGACGAGGACGACGGGCTGCGCAAGTCGACCGGCTGGAAGACGGTCGTGAACGTGGCCAGCAGCCTCAGGACGACCTTCAGGGCCGGCGTTCCGGCGATAGCGGACGTGGCGGCCACGCCGCGGTTCACCAACTTCGCGCCAGCCGGCACGAAGGCCCTCGGCACCGCCACCATCACCCTGAGCACGGGCCACCATCGCGCCTACGTCACGACCGCGGAGGCCGGCGTGGCCGGCAGCACCGGCATGGTGAGGAACCTGGACGACGTTCGGGCGGCAACCGACGGCGGCGGCGTGGTGCTCACGAGCAGCACCGGCAGCATGGGCTTCGGCACCTTCTGGCTGGCGACGGCCAGCACGTGCCCGGCGGCCGGCGCCGGGCGGGTGACTCTGGACACCGAAGGCGACGACGCGGGTCGCAGCACCGCGGCGCTGTTCACCGGCACCCGGCACCTGTGCGTGGCGCCGAGGAAGTCCGGCACGGGCACCGCGCCGAACTTCGAGATCCCGGTGGCCACCATCACCGCCGAGGTGTCCTTCGCGGCGCGGCCGAACTACCGCTACGGCGGCGCCACTGGCCGTGGCATCGTGGGCTCCATCGTCCGCAACGGCGCGACGGTGAACCTCAGCTACGTGACCACGTCGGACCGCTACAACCAGCGCCTCATCATCACCAACCGGGGCACGGTGGACGCGGAGTACGAGCTGACCGACTTCTTCACGGAGATGGGCACCGAGGCGACCGCCGGCGCGGCGGCGAGGGGCACGGTTCCGGCGGGGATGAGCGTGGTGATCCGCAGCATGGACGCGGTGACCTTCACCGGCTCCATGCGCCGCGCGGCGGCGACGCTGACGGTGAACGCGCCGGCCGCGGTGGTGGACGTGGCGACCACGCAGGTCAACCTCAACGACGGCAGCACGGACACCGTGAACTACGAGGTGATAGGCACCAGCGGCTAGCTGGCGCCACGGAGACGGCGCCGGACTCCCCGCCGAGCCGGCGCCGACGCTCCATCCGCCTCGAAGAGGGCGCACAGGCGCCCTCTTTTTTTGCCCTTTGCCCTTTGCCCTTGAGGACTGCTTTGCGTTCCGCGAACACTTGGCTGCTCTCCGGCATACCCCGCGCCGGCACCACGCTGTGCTGCCGCCTCGCCGGCGAACTCCCGAACGTCGTCGCTCTAGTCGAACCCTTGCACGGGCCAGCGCTGGCGCAGGCGGACGCCCCCGCCGCGGCTGCCGACGCTGTCGCCGCCTTCCTGGACGCCGCCCGGGCTCGAATTTCCTCCGCGGGCCTGGCGCCGACGCGGCATCGGGCCGGCCGGCTGCACGACGACCTGGTGCAGCCGCGGTCCCTTGCCGGTGCCGAGCTGCGGCAACCGCAGTCGAAGCGCGGCGAGGTGCGGATCGACAAGCCGCTCGCCGCCGATTTCACGCTGCTTGTCAAGCACAATGCGCTGTTCGCGGCGCTGCTGCCGGTGCTGGAACCGCGGTTTCGGTGCTTGGCACTGCTCCGCAATCCCATTGCCGTGCTCGCCTCCTGGCAGACCGTGCGGCTGCCCGTCCAGCGCGGCCGCATTCCCGCCGGCGAACGCTTCGACGCCGGCCTCCGTGCCCGCTTGGACGCCGAACCGGATGTGCTGCCGCGCCAGCTGGCCATTCTCGATTGGTTCTATGCCCAGTACCGGGCGCATCTCCCCGAGGATGCGCTGGTGCGCTACGAGGACGTGGTCGCGAGTGGCGGCTTGGCGTTGTTCCAACGCCTCGGCGCCGTCGGCGATCGCCGGCCGCTGCGCGCGCGGGCCACCGCGCCCAGCGCCGGGGCGGTCGACGCCCTCCTGTCCGCCCTGCTGCAGAACGACGGCGCTTGGCGGCACTTCTACCCGGCAAGCGAGCTGCGGGCAGCGGCCGAGGCGCTTGGCACTGGCGCGCCGGCCTAGGGCCGGTGCGCCGCCTAGGGCCGGCGCTTGAGCTCAAGGATGCGCCGGCACTCGGCTACACTCGCGCACTCGTTTGTTGCGACTGGCGATCACGGTGCAGCTGCCAGATCACGTCGAAGCCGCTCTGCGGGACTACGATCGCCGCCGTGACCGCGCCAGCCCGCCTGTCTTCGTGGGACGCGCCAGCGAGCTTTCCTTCCTGCACGACGCCGCAGCCGCGGCGCAGTCCGGCGCCGAAGGCATCACCGCCGTGGTGCAGGGCGTGCCGGGCGTCGGCAAGTCCGCCTTGTGCAGGCAGTTCGAGCAGGAACTGCGCACGGCGATGGCCGACGATCGGCCGGTCGCCGTAGTCGCCAAGGACTGCGACTTCTTCGACCGATCTCCCGTCAGCATGGTGAAGGAACTTGCCGCCGACGTGCCCGTCCGCATGGACCTGCTGCGCCGGCTGCCCGGCTTGGAGAAAGCGGAAGACCATGTCGGCAGGGCCATCGGCTTCGCCACGGCGCTGTTGAAGCGAGGCTCGTCGCTCGACCTTGCGATGCAGGCGATGAACCTGGACCTGTCGTCGTCCCTCGGCGCCGCGCTGGACACGTTCGCCGAGACCATGTGGCCGGCGGGGATCACGCTGATTCTGGCGGTGGACGAGATGCAGAACATGGAAGACACGCCGCAAGTACGAAGGAACCTCCAGGCGATCCACGGCAAGCGCTTCGGCACCAACATCGCCGTCGTCGGCTTCGGCTTGCAGGACACCGCAGCCAGGCTCCGAAGCCTGGGCCTGTCTCGGCTCGGTGCCGATCAGGTGCGTGTGCTGGGATGCATGGACGGGGCGGACGCTGCCCGGCTGGTCGACGAGACCTTCGACTATCTGGGCATCGCATCCGGCCACGAGCCGTGGCAGCGGTACGCCAAGCAGCTTGGCTTCGGAATCGAGGACTGGACCAAATGGCGCAATGCCGCGAAGGCAGTCATTCTGGAGGAGTCCGCGGGCTTTCCCCACCACCTCGTCAACAGCGCCAGGGCCGTTTGCCGGATCGTCCTCGACGGCGGCCTTCGCTACCCCGGCCGACGCGGATTGAGCACTCTCCGCCAGCAATCCCGGAGCAGCAAGCAGGAGTACTACGCGGCAAGGCTGGTGCCCGTCGCCAACCACACGTTGGCTCTGGCGGCGGCCTTGCGGAAGGCCGACGACGCTGGCGAGGTCGACACGGCCGTGCTGCTCGCCGCTTTGGAGGAGGCCGACAACAACGGCCGCAGCACGGACAGCGAGACGGCCAGTACGGTGCTGGGCAACCTGATCGACACCGGTCTGCTGAACAGGCAGGGCACGACGATGGCCGCGGTGGCGGTGCCGTCGATGGCCGGCTATCTGGCGGACGAACTGGATCGTTCGCTGGCGCAAGGCGGGGTTGCGGCGCGCCGGCTGGCAGGCGCCTTGGGGATCAGGTAGGCCCGGTAAAGGCCGGCGCAGCGCACGAAGCCGGTGCATGCGCGTCCTCCCCAGCCAGCTTGAGCGCATGAGGGCGGCGATGTCGACCAGGAGCGTCTGGTTCTACCGCGAGTACGAGCGGTTCACCGGCGGGCATGTGAAGCACGCCCAGTACGTGCAGCACGTGCGGCAGGCGCCAGGCTTCGTTCCGCGGGTGACGTTCGGTGCCGTGCCTGGTTCGGGCCCCGCCTTGCTGCGGGAACGCGCCGCCCTGTGGCCGCTGGGGCCGGGAGAGTCCAAACCGGAGTGGACGCCGAGCCCGCGGGACGTCCTTTTCCTCGCCGGAACCGACTGGCGTTATCTGCTGGCGAAGGGCCTGGACGCTCTGCCGAACCCGAGGCTGAATCTGATCCAGGGCGTGCGGCATGTCGACGCCGGGCAGGAGCTGCGCACCTATCTGCCGCAGCGGGCCATCCGCATCTGCGTGAGCCCGGAAACGGCCGCCGCCGTTGCGGACACCGGCGAGGCCAACGGCCCGGTGCTGACCATTCCCAACGGCACCGACGTGGCGCTGCCGCCGCCGGCCCCGGGCCTGCGGCGTCTGTGGCAGGCGATCATCGTCGGCTACAAGGAGCCGGCGCTGGCGTCTGCCCTCGCCGAGCGCTTGGTGCGGCAGGGCGTGCCGCACCGCCTGCTCGGAACGTTCCTGCCTCGGCAGCGGTTCCTGGAGGCGCTGCGCGCCGCGCCGGTGGCGGTGTGTCTGCCGTGGGCTGCGGAAGGCTTCTACCTGCCGGCCTTGGAGGCCATGGCGGCCGGCTGCGTGGTGGTGACGCTGGACTGCGTCGGCAACCGCAGCTACTGCCGGCACGGCGTCAACTGCCTGGTCGGAGACCGGCAGCCGGCGGCCCTCGCGGCCACCGTGGAGCGGGCGCTGCGGCTCGATCCGGCGGCCCGCGCGCGCCTCGTGGCCGCGGCCCGGGAGACCGTCGAGCGGCACTCCCTGGACGCCGAGCGCCGACGCTTCCAGGCGCTGCTGCGCGACGTGGACGGGCTCTGGGGCGACTCGCAGCCCGGTCGGCTCCGCAGCTCTCGGTCGAGAGGGCGCAAGCAGGGGCCAACCCGTTCCTGCGAGCGGTCCGGCGGTCCGGGACCCCGCAGGCCGGTGGTGGACTTCATGGTCGTCGGCGTACAGAAGAGCGGCACCACCGCGCTGTGGCAGTTCCTGCGGCAGCATCCGGAAATCGGCATGGCCCGACCCAAGGAGGTACATCTGTTCGACGCCCCCGACTACGCCGCCGATGCCGCGGTTGCGGACCTCGACGAGCGCTACCGCCCTTGCTTCGCCCATTGCGGGGCGGTGCGCGTGCGCGGCGAGGCGACTCCCATCTACATGTTCCTGCCGGAGGTCGCGGCGCAGCTCAAACGCTACAACCCGGCCCTCAAGCTGATCGTGCTGCTTCGGGACCCGGTGCAGCGGGCCCTCTCGGCGCACCGCTTCCAGCGCGCCCGCGGCCGGGAGCACCTGCCTTTCGCGCTGGCTCTGCTGTGCGAAACCTGGCGCCTGCGGCGGGACCGCGCCCCCCGACGCTGGCGCTCGGCCACCCGCGAGCACGCCTACCGCCGCCGTGGCTTGTACGCCGAGCAGCTGGCCAACCTGTACGCCCACTTCGAGCCGCGCCAAGTGCTGGTGCTCGGAAGCGAAGAACTGCGGCGGAACCAGGATGCGGCGCTGCACAGGGTGTTCCGCTTCCTCGGCGTCGACGAATCCGCGATCGTGCCGCTGGCCACGGTGTTCGCCACCGAACCGCGGGATGGCGGCCACCGCATCGCCTGCGCGGTGCTCCGCCTCGCCTACTGGCGCTCTGCCCGTCGCCTGCGCCGGGCGCTCGAGGCGGAAGCGGGAGCGGACTTGTGAAGTCCTCAGCGACCCTGTGTGCCGGCTCATGCGGCTATGTGTTAAGGTTGACCCCGAACCTCCAAGGGTGCAGCAATGCATTGTCGATGGTCTGCCTCTCTTGCGGCAGGGGGTATTGTTGTACTGAGCGCCAGTGCCTACGCGCAACTGAACTTGGACCTGCCGCAGGCGGATCCCGATGGCGCGGGTCCGCTGGAAGGCGTCGACAACCGCATCGTCACCTTCTCCAAGGAGGCGTTGACCACCCCGACCGGGCGGGAGACGTTCCACACGGTCGCGGTCGCTGCGGATTCCGAAATGGACTACCGCCTCGGTGCCACGCTCGGCTACCCGATCGCCAACGACACGCCGGTGGGCGATGGCCCCTCGGTTCGCATCGACTTGGAGAACCTCGAGTTCACCGGCGACGTCGATGTTTCCGACGCCGCCGGCATTCTCCACGTGGCGCGTACCGCGAGCACCCCGGGCAGCTACGACGAGTTCGGCGTGCCCCGGCGCAAGGTGTACGGAGGCACGGGTTCGCCGGGCACGGAGAGCCGATGTCCTGGAGACACCTGCGTGATCGTCGAGCTCGGCAGGGGGCCCCAGGAGGTCATCGAAGGGGAACTGGTGGACGTGCCGCTGCCGGCCACCGGGGTCTTCTATCTGCGTCTTCACGACGGCGGCCTGCGCGTCTCCCCGGACGGCTACGGCCGAGCCAGGCTTCGCGTCTACGCGACGTCCGTCGGTGCGGTTGCCGCCGACGACGACGATGCGCTGTTGAAGGACACGGGCTGGAAGACGGTCATCAACGTGGCGAGCAGCGTCACGACATGGATCACTCGCGGCGCCCCGGTGGTGGTGGATGTGGCGGCGACGCCGCGCTTCACGAACTTCGTGCCCGCCGGGCAGCGGCCGCTTGGCAGCATCGCCGTGAACCTCGCCACCGGCCACTGGCTTGGGCGCACCGCCGCAACCGCCAGGCAGGTGGCGTCGCTGGACGACGTCCGGCCCTCCGTCGACGGCGGCGGCATCGCCTTCGCCTCTTCCACTGGCAGCCTTGCGTTCGGCAGCTTCTCGATGGCCCCGGCGGCGGACTGCACCGGCCAGGCGACCCCGGTGACGGTCGCCGCCGAGGGCGACGACGCCGGGCGCGGCCAGACGGCGCTGTTCGTGGGCACGAGGCACCTGTGCGTGGCGCCGAGGAAGTCCGGCAGCGGGAGCTCCGCGCCGAACCTCGAGATACCGGCCGCTACCGTGGACGCGACCGTGACGTTCAACCCCCTGCCGGGCAGCGCCTACGGCGCGTCGGAGCGAAAAGCGCCCATCGGCGCCATAGTCCGCAATGGCGCGACGGTCCACCTGGCCTACCTGACGGTTGCCGAACGCTACAACCAGCGCATCGTCATCGCCAACCGGAGCGGAGCGGATGCGGAATACGAGCTGTCCGGCTTCTACGCCGAAGAGGGCACCCAGGTGGCTGCGGGACCCGCCGCGTCCGGCACGGTGCCCGCCGGCGCGTCCGTGGTTGTTCGCGTCCGCGATGCGGTAGCGCTTGCCGGCGCCCGGAGCCGTACTGCCGCCACGCTGACGGTGACGGCGCCAGCGTCGCTGATCGACGTCGCCACCACGCAGGTGAACACCGCCGACGGCAGCACGGACACCGTCGTCTACGAGGTAACGGGCACCGAGGCGTAGAGGGAGTCGAACCGCCTAGCGGTTCACTGCCATGAAGCGAAGGTCCGGATCGCGGCCCGTTCCCTCTCGTCCATGCGATCTGGCCATCCAGCCTTGCCGCTGACGCTCGCGGCCGGACAGTCTCGCCAGCAGTTCCTCGCCATCGTCGCACTCGCTCCGCGCCTTCACGCTGCTGGGTGGTGTCTCAGTTTGAAATGCGGATGCCCAAGAACCGCTTGACATGAAGCGGGGGGCTGCGCCACCGTCAACTTTGGCCGACATTGGCTGTGGTCGGTAAAGGCGCTGGATCGTCAGGACACGGCAAGATGCTAAGCGATACCGCGAAGGAACGTTGGCGCTGGCTGCCGCAGTGGGCGCCGACGTTCGCCATGCTGCTGCTCGCCGTGGTTTCCGCGGTCTTCTACTTCGGCGGGCTGGACCAAGGTCAAGCAGACTTGAAGGAGAGGCTTGCCGTCGTGGACGCCGACTTGAAGGAGAGGCTTGCCGTCGTGGGCGCCGACTTGAAGGCTGGCCTTGCTGGCGTCAAGGCGGACGTGGCAGCGATGGAAGTGCGCATGGAGGCCCGCATGGGCGCGATGGAGACGCGCATGGCAGCCCTGTTCGCCGAGCTTCGCGCCGAACTGCGCGAGAACCGCGCCGAACTGCGCGATCAACGGCGCGAGATTGCCGACGTGCGCGAGCGAGTCTCCGCCATTGAAGCGCGGGACAGCTAGACTGAAGGCCTGCCACGACGAGCATGTGCGCGGCGTCAACGCCGAGCAGGTGCAGTGCGACGAATATCTGGTCGTTCGTGTACGCCAAGGAGCGGAACGTCTACCACGCCCGGTCGGCACCCAAGGAGGCCGACGACGTGTGGACATGGACGGCCATCGACTCGGACACGACGCAGGGTGGTTGCCTATCGAAGATGTACGGGAACCCATATGAAAACCACCATGGGGCTGGCCGACGACTTGGTCGAAAGGGCGAAGGCCCTTGCGATCAAGCAGCGAACAACCTTGCGCGGGTCACCGAGTTCTGGACTGCGGACCGAGACTTCAGCCGCTTTCCCTCGCTGCCGGTACGCAATTCGCGAACATTAGCCGCCCACCCCCGCGGCGTACCCCAATGCCCACGCCAATACGCATAGGACTCATCGCCGATTCGCACGTCAACCAGCGCGGGGAGTTGTGGCCGCAGGTGTTCTCGGCCTTCGCCGGGGTCGATGCCATCCTGCACGCCGGGGACGTCTTCTCGCCGCGGCTGCTCGACGAGCTCGAAGCGCTGGCGCCGCTCACCGTGGTGCGCGGCAACGGCGACTTCGGCAGCGACGACGCCCGCTTCCAGGAAGAGTGTGTGGTTCGCTTCGGCGGCGTTGCGGTGGCGCTGCTGCACGACTTTCCGTCCCCGGCCAGACGCGGAACGGACTTCGTGCGGGCCCAAGCGGCCAAGCGGTTTCCGGGCGCCGACGTGCTTGTATGCGGACACACGCACATCGAAGAAGTCCATGCCATGAACGGCCTGCTGTGGGCGAACCCGGGATCGCCCACGCTGCCGCACAACAAGTCCCTGCGTCTCGGCACCATCGGCTTCCTGACTATCGCCGACGGCGCGGCGAGCGTAGAACTGTGCCAGTTGACGGCCGCCGGCCACGCGCTCTTGGCACAGCGGAGCACGACCAATACAGCCTGAGACAACGCGATAGGTTGGCCAAGCACTCCGTCAAGTGCCGTCGCGGCCGGTCCGGGCCTACAAATTGCCGCCGCTGAGGACGACGCCGACGTCGCCGGCCGCAATGCCCGGGTTCTCCGCCATCGCCGCCACCGCCACCGCCGCAGAGGGTTCCACCACCAACTTCATCACCTCGGCAATGCGCTGCGTCCAGTGTCGGATGGCTTCTTCGGACGCCAGCACCACGCCGGTGCCAGCCCGCCGCAGGATGGCGAAGTTGCGCTCGCCGAGACCCGTCAGGAGCCCATCGGCGATGCTGCGGGGCGGCATCGGCGGCTGTCGCACGCCATGCTCCAGAGACGCCTTCGCGTCGCCGGCGAGGGCCGGTTCCGCCAGCACCACCGCCGGGCTGCCGGGCCGGCCGGCAGCGGCCAGCACTGTGCCCGCGGCAAGGCCGCCGCCGCCCACGGGCACCCAGATCTGGCTGAGAGCCGGACACTCTTCCAGCAGCTCCAACGCTGCGGTGCCGGCCCCGGCGATGATGCGATCGTCGTCGTAGGGCGGCACGAAGACCGCGCCGGTGTCGCCCAGCACGGCGGCCAGCGTCGCCTCCCGGGAGGCAAGTTCGGCGTCGCAGTCCACCAGCCTGGCACCGTAGCGGCGAACCGCCTCCCTCTTGTTGGGGCGGGCGTTGGCCGGCACCACCACCACGGCATCGAGACTCGCGTCCCGGGCCGCCAGCGCCAGCGCCGCGCCGTGGTTGCCCGATGAGTGCGTGGCCACCGTCGCGACGTTCCCGGCGAGGGACCGAACCGCATTGCTGGCGCCGCGCATCTTGAAGGTGCCGCTGCGTTGGAAGTTCTCGCACTTGAAGTGGAGACGAACGCCGAGTTCGCTATCCAGCGTGCGGCTTGTGAGCACCGGCGTGCGGTGGACGTGGCCTTCGATGCGGGCCGCGGCGGCGGCCACGTCGCTGGCGTCCAGGTCCCCCGGTCGCGGCTTCACGCCGGCGTGGGCCGGTAGCTGTCGCGCAGCGCCACGGTGCGGTTGAACACCGGGCGCGCCTTGGCGCTGGCCTCGGCGTCCTTGACGAAATATCCCACACGCTCGAACTGGAACGCCTGCTCGGCGCTGGCCGCCACCGCTGGTTCCACGAACCCCTCCGCGATGCGCAGCGAACGGGCGTTGAGCGTGGCCGGCAAGTCCTCGGCAGCGGGTTTCGGGTGGTCGAACAGGCGCTCGAACAGCCGGAACGAAGCCGGCACCGCGGTGGCGGCGTCCAGCCAGTGGATCACGCCCTTCGGCTTCAAGCCGCTTGCGTCGCTGCCGCTCTTGGATTCCGGCACGTAGCGGCAGCGCAGTTCCGCCACCCGGCCGGCGGTGTCCTTCACGACGTCCTCGCAGACGACGATGTAGCCGTGGCGCAGACGCACCATGCCCCCCGGCGTCAGCCGGCGGTACTTCGGCGGCGGCTGCTCGGCGAAGTCGGCCCGGTCTATGTAGAGCGCCCCGGAGAAGCCCAGCTGCCGTTCGCCCCGGGCCGGCTGCTGCGGGTGCCACGGGGCGGCGAGCTTCTCGCCGGGGCCGGCGTAGTTGCTGAGCGTCACCGGCAGCGGGTCCAGCACGGCGATGCCCCGGGCCGCGGCCGTCTCGAGGTGCCGGCGCATGCAGAACTCCAGCAGCCCGAGCTCCACTGTTCCATCGGCCTTGGAGACGCCGATGCGGCGGCAGAAGTCGCGGATGGCGGCCGGAGAACAGCCGCGGCGCCGCAAGCCGGCCAGCGTCGGCAGGCGCGGATCGTCCCAGCCGGCCACGTGGCCGCCGTCCACCAGGCCAGCCAGCAGGCGTTTGGACATCACCGTGTGTTCCAGCGCCAGCCGCGAGAACTCGATCTGCGGCGGGTGGTAGTTCATGGCCACGTTGTCCAGCACCCAGTCGTAGAGCGGGCGGTGGTCCTCGAACTCCAACGTACACAGGGAGTGGGTGACGCCCTCGATGGCATCGCAGATGCAGTGCGTGAAGTCGTACATCGGATAGATGCACCAGGCGTCGCCGGTGCGGTGGTGGCGGGCGTGGCGGATGCGGTAGAGCACCGGGTCCCGCAGGTTCAGGTTCGGCGACGCCATGTCGATGCGCGCCCGCAGCACCCGCGCGCCGTCGGCGAACTCGCCGGCCCTCATGCGCCGGAACAGCGCCAGGCTCTCCGCCGCCGGACGATCCCGAAACGGGCTCGCGCTGCCCGGCGACTTGAGGGTGCCCCGGGTGCGGCGGATGTCCTCCGAGGACAGGTCGCAGACATACGCCTTGCCGCGTTCGATAAGCTGTTCGGCGAAGGCGTACAGCGAGTCGAAGTAGTCCGAGGCGAAAGTGGGCCCCTCCCAGCGGAACCCCAGCCAGCCGAGGTCCCCAAGCATCGCCTCGACGTACTGCTCGCTCTCGGCCAGCGGGTTGGTGTCGTCGAAGCGCAGGTACGTCTTGCCGCCGAACTCTTCGGCAACGCCGAAGTTCAGGCAGATGGACTTGGCGTGGCCGATGTGCAGATAGCCGTTGGGCTCCGGCGGAAACCGCGTCACCACGCTGGCCACCGCGCCGCTGTCGAGATCCCGACGGATGCGGTGGCGAATGAAGTCCCGCAGGTCCGCAGCCATGCGTTCGCCTCTAGAGCGCCGAGGTTGCGCCGGCGCCGGCGGTGCAAACGCGGCCGATTGGTTCTCCCATGCGCACCGAACGGCCGGGCGCGATCTCCGGCACCAGACGCACCGCAGGCGGGAACAGCGCCACCACGGTGGAACCGAGCAGGAATGCCGCGACCTCGCCTCCGCGCTCGAAGCGAACGTCCTCCCATGCGCGCTCTTCCCGCTGCCGGTAGGGCGAGCGCGGACCGTCTGGCCAGGCGACGTCGATGCTGGCGACGATCATCGCCCCAACCAGCACCAAGGCGAACGCGCCGAACTCGGCCTCGAGGGTCAGCACCAGGCGTTCGTTGCGCGCGAAGAGCCCCTGCACATGGCGCTCGGTAACGGCATTGACGGAGAACAGCCGGCCCGGCACGGCCGCCGAACGCAGCAGGCGGGCCCGGCACGGCGCGTGGACCCGATGGTAGTTGCGCGGCGCCAGGTAGATGGTTGCGAAGACGCCGCCCTCCAACGCCGTTGCCAGCCCGTCGTCCGCCACTAGCTGCGCGAGCGAGTAGCTGCGCCCTTTGGCTTGCAGCAGCGCGCCGCCCTCGATGCGGGCGGCTTGGCTGACGGTGCCGTCCGCCGGGCAGACGACGGCCGCCGGCGCCGTCGGCAGCGGCCGGACGCCCGGCCGCAGGGCGCGGGCGAAGAAGGCGTTGAAGCTGGCGTAGTCCGCCGGGTCCTGGCCCGCGCATTCGCTCAGATCGACCCGGTACAGCCGCCGAAAACCGGCAATCAGGGGGTTCTTCACCAACGGACTGCGACTGGCGGCGAAGCGGCCCAGAAGCCGCGACAGGCCATGCTGCGGCAGCATGCGCTGCAGGGCGGCGAAGGGATGCATCGGCCGCGGCTAGCCCGGCCCGCTCTGCACCGGGGTGTCCGGCCGATTGCCCCACTCGCTCCAGGAGCCGTGGTAGGCGCGGATGCGGTCGAAGCCGAGCAGCCGCCCGGCCATGTAGGCGAGGCCGGAGCGATGGTGCGTCTGGCAGTGCGCCACCACCTCCCGCGTCCGGTCGATGCCGTGGACGGCCAGCAGTGCGCCCAGGTCCGCGACCAGACGCGAGTGCCGGCCCTCGTCGATCAACGCCAGCCAGTCCAGATTGACGGCCCCGGGAATGTGGCCGTTGCGCGCCGCCGCCCGGCGTTCGCCGCGATACTCCTCGGCGGATCGGCAGTCCCAGATCACCAGCACCGGATCGTCCAGCCGGCGCAGCAGTTCCTCCGTCTCGACGATCGGTTCGTGGTGGATGCGGATGCGAACGCTGCTTGGTTCCGGCGCCGTGGCCTCGGTGGCGAGCGGCAGTCCGGCCGCCTGCCACGCCAAGAGGCCGCCGTTCAGATAGCGCCAGGCGCCCCGCGCAACGCGGCCGTGGCCGATCACGTCCAGCGTCCACGCGAACCGCCCGGCCCAGCCGCCGCCCTCGTCGTCCAGCACCACCACGTCCTGGTCCGGGTGGTAGCCGATGCGCCGAAACAGCGCCGTCAGCCGCTCGCCGGGGGGCAGGCGGCCCACTGCCGGCGGTATGCCGGCAACGAGTTCCCGGGGCTCCACCAGCACCGCGTTCGGCACATGGCCGCGGGCGTAGGTTTCCCGTTCCGTCACCTGCACGATCAACGGCGGCGGCGCCATGCGCGCCAGTTCCTCCGGCGCCAGGAGGGCCGGCAGGGTCGCTGCCGAGGCGCGTTCGGATTCCACCGCTGCTGCCGTCCCCGCCATGCGGGGATCATAGCGCAGCCACCTTGGGCCGCCGTTCGCGCGGGCGCCGAAGCGCCGCGTGGCGCGTGGTATGTTGCCGACGATGCTCGCTGCCGCCCGTTGCTCGTCCCGCTCCCGACGCCGGGCCACGTCCGCTGGCCGAACGGCGCCGTCGGGATGAGCGCATGCAAGGCCCCGGAACCGAACCCTGCCGCGCCGCTGGTGTGGATGGATCTGGAGATGACGGGCCTTGACGCGGCCACGGACACCATCCTCGAGATCGCGACGCTGGTGACGGACGCCGACCTGAACGTGCTTGCCGAAGGCCCGGCGCTGGCCATCCACCACGGCGACGACGTCCTCGCCGGCATGGACGACTGGAACCGCGAGCACCACGCGGCCTCCGGACTGGCCGATCGGGTGCGCCGCTCGGCCACGAGCCTCACCGAGGCGGAGGCGGTCACCCTCGCGTTCGTGCGCCGCCACTGCGCCCCCGGGACCTCGCCCCTGTGCGGCAACTCGGTGTGGCAGGACCGGCGCTTTCTCGCCCGCCTGATGCCGACCCTGGAAGCCCACCTGCACTACCGCTTGATCGACGTCTCCACCGTCAAGGAACTGGCCCGGCGCTGGGGGCCACAGTTGCTGGCGAACTTCGAGAAGCGCAACACCCACCGGGCGCTGGACGACGTCCGCGAGTCCATCGCCGAGCTTCGCCACTACCGCCAGTCGTTCTTCAAGGTCCGGTAGGACACCGTCCGCCAAGGTGCCGTCCGCTAGTGGTCCGTTTGCGAATTGACGTGGCAAATGGCAAACCGCCCCGGCGTCGCTTCGGCATGTCCAGGACGAGGACGTACCGCCCCGCAGCACGACGTGCGCTTGTTTCCTGCGACGGGGCTGGCGCCGTCGAGACGCATATTGATTCGGAAGCGGTACGCTAGTGGTCCGTTTGCGAATTGACGTGGCAAATGGCAAACCGCCCCGGCGTCGCTTCGGCATGTCCAGGACGAGGACGTACCGCCCCGCAGCACGACGTGCGCTTGTTTCCTGCGACGGGCTGGCGCCGTCGAGACGCATATTGATTCGGAAGCGGTACGCTAGTGGTCCGTTTGCGAATTGACGTGGCAAATGGCAAACCGCCCCGGCGTCGCTTCGGCATGTCCAGGACGAGGACGTACCGCCCCGCAGCACGACGTGCGCTTGTTTCCTGCGACGGGCTGGCGCCGTCGAGACGCATATTGATTCGGAAGCGGTACGCTAGTGGTCCGTTTGCGAATTGACGTGGCAAATGGCAAACCGCCCCGGCGTCGCTTCGGCATGTCCAGGACGAGGACGTACCGCCCCGCAGCACGACGTGCGCTTGTTTCCTGCGACGGGCTGGCGCCGTCGAGACGCATATTGATTCGGAAGCGGTACGCTAGTGGTCCGTTTGCGAATTGACGTGGCAAATGGCAAACCGCCCCGGCGTCGCTTCGGCATGTCCAGGACGAGGACGTACCGCCCCGCAGCACGACGTGCGCTTGTTTCCTGCGACGGGCTGGCGCCGTCGAGACGCATATTGATTCGGAAGCGGTACGCTAGTGGTCCGTTTGCGAATTGACGTGGCAAATGGCAAACCGCCCCGGCGTCGCTTCGGCATGTCCAGGACGAGGACGTACCGCCCCGCAGCACGACGTGCGCTTGTTTCCTGCGACGGGCTGGCGCCGTCGAGACGCATATTGATTCGGAAGCGGTACGCTAGTGGTCCGTTTGCGAATTGACGTGGCAAATGGCAAACCGCCCCGGCGTTGCTTCGGCATGTCCAGGACGAGGACGTACCGCCCCGCAGCACGACGTGCGCTTGTTTCCTGCGACGGGGCTGGTGCCGTCGAGACGCATATTGATTCGGAAGCGGTACGCTAGGGCTGGGCGCCGCGGCCGGAAGCCGCCGTTGGATCTCGGCCCGCGCTCTGCGTATCCAGTGCCCAGGCGATGTGCTCCCGCGCCATCGTTCCAGCCTCCTCCCACCGCGCCTTGAGCCCGGCAACGATGGCTGCCGCCGGCGGCGCGTTGCCGGCCGCGACCGCAAGGTTCCGCAGCCACTGCTGGTAGTCGATGCGCCGGATGGCCATCCCCGCGGTGCGCGCCAGGAAGGTCGCCTCGTCCCAGCCGAGCAGATCCGCGATGCTCGCCGAGTCCAGGCCGTGCCGGGGCGCGAAATCCGCCTCCGCCGAGCGCTGCGCGTAGCGGTTCCACGGGCAGACCACCTGGCAGTCGTCGCAGCCGAACACGCGGTTGCCGATGGCAGGGCGCAGCGCCGGCGGAATGGCGCCCTTGTGCTCGATGGTGAGATAGGAGATGCAGCGGGTGGCATCCAGCCGGCCAGGGCCCATGATGGCTCCAGTGGGGCAGACCGAGATGCAGGCGCGACAGTGGCCGCAGCCCGGCTGGGGCGGCGCTCGGGTGATGGGCAGCGGCAGGCTGGTGTAGATCTCGCCGAGGAAGAACCAGGAGCCCGCTTCGGCGTTCAGCAGCAGGGTGTTCTTGCCCTGCCAGCCGAGTCCCGCCTTCTCTCCGAAGGGCTTCTCGAGCACCGGGGCGGAGTCCGTAAACGCCCGAAACACGCCGCCGCCGGCGGCGCTCTCGATGCGTCGCGCCAGTTTTGCGAGACGGCGGCGCAGCGTCTTGTGGTAGTCGCGGCCCAGGGCGTATCTCGCCACGTAGGCGCTGCCGTCGTTGGCTGGCAGGTCGGTGGCTTGCGGCGGCGGTACGCCCAGGTAGTTCATGCGGGCGGAAATCACCCGCACCGTGCCTGGCAGCAGCTTCTCCGGGCGCAGCCGCTGCTCGGCCCGGCGGGCGAGGTAGCCCATGTCCCCGTACAGGCGCGCTTCGAGATAGCGCCGGAAAGCCGGGGCGTAGGCGGCGAGATCGGTATCCGCGACGCCCACCTGCTGGAAGCCGAGCTCCGTCGCCCAACCTTCGATGCGGGCCATGAGGGCAGGCCCGTCCACTGGCGCCAACGTCGTCGCTGGGGATCCTCCACGGTCGGCGGCTGCTGGCGTTGTTTCGCCGGTCGCATCGGCCGGTGGGGGATCGGTACGCTGCGCCACGGGGCGAACCTATAATCCGCGCATGGAGCGCTTGACAGGGAAGTTCGCGCGAGTCTACCCAAGTGCGGACGTGCGGGGCTTCGACCAGCACGCCGTCGACAGCTTGGGCATCCCCGGACTGCGCCTGATGCACCGGGCCGGCCGGGCCGCCTTCGACGCCTTGCGCGCCAGGTGGCCGGCGGCGAAGCGGATTACCGTGGTCTGCGGCGGCGGCAACAACGGCGGCGACGGCTACGTGCTGGCCGGGCTGGCCAAGGACGCTGGCTTCGACGTGCAGGTCGTCGCCGTCGCGGACCCCGCTCGGCTGCGCGGCGATGCTCTGGCGGCGTACCGGTTCGCGGCGAATCGCATCGGCCCGCCAGCCGGCCCCGCCGCAGGCGAGCCCTGTGCGAAGGCCGATGCGCCGAGTTCCGAGAGCCCTGCCGAGAACATCGAGCGCGGCGTCGGCAGCTGGCTGTCCCGTGGCGACGTGATCGTCGATGCGCTGCTGGGCACCGGCGCAACCGGCGAGGTCCGGCAAGCCACCGCTGCCGCGGTGGCCCGCATCAACGCCGCTGGCCGGCCGGTGCTGGCCCTCGACCTGCCAAGCGGCGTCGATGCGAGCACCGGCGCCCTGCTGATGTCGGAACCCGTGGCCGCGACGCTGACGGTGACATTCGTCGCGGCCAAGCTGGGCCTGGTCACCGGCCCGGCCGTGGACTGCGTGGGGGAACTGCTGCTCGCGCCCCTCGACTTGCCGGCGGAGGTGTTCGACCGACCCGGTATCGGCGTGCTCGACGGGGCCGCGCTCTGCCGCCTGCGGCGCCGGCCCGGCGCCCACAAGGGCGACTTCGGGCGCTTGGCCGTCGTGGGCGGCGACGCGGACATGGGCGGCGCCGTGCTGCTCGCCGGAGAAGCCGCGCTCGCCACCGGCGCCGGCGTGGTGCGGATCGCCACCCGCGGCGTCAATCGGACCGCGGTGCTGGCACGACGCCCGGAACTGATGGTGCGCGCCGCCGACTCCGCGGAGGACATCGACGACCTGCTAGACGGCGCCAGCGCGGTTGCCGTCGGACCGGGGCTTGGCCGCAGCCCTTGGGCCGAAGCGCTGCTGGCGCGTTGCCTCGCCGCCGGCAAGCCGCTGGTGGTGGACGCGGACGGGTTGAACCTGCTGGCTGCCGAGGGCGGCCTGCCGAGCCTGCCGGCCAACGCCGTGATCACGCCGCACCCTGGCGAGGCCGGGCGGCTGCTCGGCGAGGACGCCGCGTGGGTGCAGTCCCGTCGGCCGCAGGCCGCGGCGGCGTTGTCGGCGCACGGCGCGGTGGCGGTTCTGAAGGGCGCCGGCACGCTGATTGCCGCCGGCGGCTCTGTGCGCGGCGTGTGCATAGGCGGCAATCCGGGCATGGCCACCGCCGGCAGCGGCGACGTCCTCGCCGGCATCGTCGGGGCGCTGCTTGCCCGCGGGCTGGACGCGGCGAGCGCTGCCGAGCTGGGGGTGTGGCTGCATGCCCGGGCCGGTGACGAAGTCGCTGGCGGGCAGCGGGTCGCGAACGGCGCCGGCGGAACGCTCCTGGCCAGCGACCTCGTCGCCGCCTTGCGGCTGACGCCGTGACGTCGCCGTTCGGGCCGCGCAGCTTGCCGGACGAAGCGGCAACGCTGGCCTACGGGGCCGAGTTCGCGGCGCTGAACCTGCGCACCGAGCTGGTGTTCCTGCGCGGCGACCTCGGCGCCGGCAAGACGACGTTCGTGCGCGGCTACCTGCGGGCGCTGGGACACAGGGGCGCGGTGAAGAGCCCCACCTACACTCTGCTGGAGCAGTACGCGCTGGGCGGAATCGCCATCTACCACTTCGACTTCTACCGCATCTTCGATCCCCGGGAGCTCGGCTACATGGGCCTCGACGAGCTCCTCGCCGAGCCAGCCGTGAAGCTGGTGGAGTGGCCGTGCAAGGCCGGCGACAAGCTGCCGACGGCGCAGATCGAGGTGCGCCTCTGCGTTGGCCAGGAGGGCCGTCGTGCCCAGGCCGTGGATCGTCGCTGAAGGCCGTCGGCGGGTACCGACGCTGGCCGTCGGCTGCGCCCTGGCCTTGGCCCTGCCGGCGCTGGCCGCCAACCAGGTCAACGGCATTCGCCTGCACGACGCGCCGGACTCCACGCGGGTGGTGCTCGACACCCGTGCCGCAACCACCTACAGGCTGTTCACGATGCGGCGGCCGGACCGGGTGGTGATCGACCTCGAGGACACCCGCGCCAAGGGGCTGCGCCCACCGAAGTTCGTCAGCCGGGTGGTGAAGCGCGTCCGCCACGCCAGGCGCGGCAAGCGCAACCTGCGCGTGGTGCTGGACCTGCATCGTCCGGCGACGCCAAAGGACTTCGTGCTGGCGCCCACGCCGCCCTACGGCCATCGACTGGTCATCGACCTCTTTCCGCCCGACGCCGCCGACGCCAGGGACCGGCGAGCGGCCAGGCGCCGCGCACCGGCAGCCGACGGCAGCCGTCTCGCAGTGGTGGCGGTGGACGCTGGCCACGGCGGCGAAGACCCCGGCGCCATCGGCGCCGGCGGCGTCTACGAGAAGCGCGTCGTGCTCGCCATCGCCAAGGCCGTCAAGCGGTACGTGGACGCGATGCCGGGGCTGTCGGCGACGCTGGTGCGCCAGGGCGACTACTACGTGCCGCTGCGCCAGCGGATGCGGATCGCCCGGGGCGAGGCGGTGCGCGCGGACATCTTCGTCTCCATTCACGCGGACGCCTTTCGTCTCGCCAGCGTGGCCGGCGCATCCGTGTTCGCGCTCTCGGACCGCGGCGCTTCCAGCGAGGTGGCGCGCTGGCTGGCGGCGTCGGAGAACCGCTCGGACCTCATCGGCGGCGTCAGCGGCTCCTGGGTGTCCCTTGACGAAGTGGAGGAACCAGTGGCCCAGGTGCTGGTGGATCTGTCCATGGATCGCAAGATGGAAGCCAGCATAGCGCTCGGCGAGGCCGTGCTCGGGGCGCTTTCCGGGGTCGCAAAGCTGCACAAGCCCCAGGTGGGGCAGGCGGGATTCGCGGTGCTGAAGTCTCCCGACGTGCCGTCGATTCTGGTGGAGACGGGCTTTCTTTCCAATCCCGCGGAGGCCCGTCGCCTCGCCAGCAGCCGCTACCAGCGGCGCATCGCCGGCGCCATAGCCGAAGGGGTCCGCGACTACCTGCTGCGCAACCCGCCGCCGGACACGCTGCTGGCGGCCATGAGCGAGAACGGCGTCCTGCGCTACGTCGTCGAACGCGGCGACACGCTGTCGGAAATCGCCGCCCGCAACCGCATCCCGATGCGTCGTCTGCGGGCCTTCAACGGCGTCACCGGAGACCGCATCCAGGTCGGCCAGGTGTTGCTGATTCCCGCTGCCGGGCGCAGCCGATGAGCGCAAGGGTCCGGCGCCTGCCGGACTTCGTGGCCAACCAGATCGCCGCTGGCGAGGTGGTGGAGCGGCCAGCGTCCATCGTCAAGGAGCTGGTCGAGAACAGCCTCGATGCCGCGGCCCGCAAGGTGCGCGTCGACGTCGAACAGGCTGGCGTGCGGCGCATCAAGGTGGCGGACGACGGCGCTGGCATCCACCCGGACGACCTGCGCCTGGCGGTGGCCCGGCACGCCACCAGCAAGATCGCAAGCGCCGAGGATCTGGGCCGGGTCGACAGCTACGGCTTTCGCGGCGAGGCGCTGGCCAGCGCCGCCTCGGTCGCCAGGCTGACCATCACGGCCCGCCACGCCGAAGCGCCGGCGGGCTGGCGGCTGGAGGTCGCCGGCGGCGAGGAGGTGGGCTGCCGGCCGGCGGCGCATCCGGTGGGCGCCACCGTGGAAGTGGCGGACCTGTTCTACAACACGCCGGCGCGGCGCAAGTTCCTGAAGACCGAGCGCACCGAACTCATGCACATCCAGGAAGCGGTGCGGCGCATTGCGCTGGCGCACCCGGCCGTCGGCTTCGAGCTCGCCGCCGGATCCCGCTCTCTCGACGGCCTGGCGCCCGGCGACACCTTCGAGACGCGCCTGGCGACGTTGCTCGGCGCGGACTTCGCGGCCGAATCCCTTGCGGTGGACGAGACCGGCGGCGCCATGCGGCTGTGGGGCGCGGTGGGCCTGCCCACCCACTCCGACGGCCGCGCCTTGCGCCAGCATTTCTTCGTCAACGGCCGTCCGGTGCGGGACCGGGTGGCCGCCCACGCCGTGCGCCAGGCCTACCGGGACGTGATGTTCCACGGCCGGCATCCGGTGTTCGCGCTGTTCCTCGAACTGCCGCCGGCGCTGGTGGACGTCAACGTCCATCCGGCCAAGGACGAGGTGCGGTTCCGCCGCTCCCGGGACGTCCACGACTTCGTGTTCGGCAAGCTGGCCCGGGCCCTGCGCGACGTGCGGCCCCAAGGCCGCGCCTTCGCCGCCGCAGCGCCAGGCCAGGAGGCCGTCTCCGCCCTGGAGACGTCGCGCCCGCTGGCGCTGGCGCCCAAGGCCGCCGGCTTCGACCACCGCTCGCGCCTCGGCGACGCCAGCGCCCCGCCCCCCGTCAACCTGGCCCGCCTGTTCGGCGAGAGCTCGCCGGCGCCGGCGGAGGAAGTACGGGAGGACACGCCGCCAGCGATGCCGCCCCTCGGCTTCGCCATCGCCCAGCTGCACGGCATCTACGTGCTGGCGCAGAACGCCGAGGGGCTGGTGATCGTGGACATGCACGCCGCCCACGAGCGCATCACCTACGAGCGGCTGAAGGCACAGCTGCTGGCCGGCGAAGTGCCCCGCCAGCGCCTGCTGGTGCCGGTGGCGCTGGACGTCGGTGCCGCCGCGGCCGACCTTCTGGAAAGCGCCGGCGAGGCGCTGCGCGGCATGGGCCTGGTGCTGGAACGCACCGGCATGGCGGCAGCGACCGTGCGCGAAGTGCCGGCGCTGCTGGCCGGCGCGGACATCGCCCAGCTGGCCCGGGACCTGCTGGCGGATCTGGCCGAGTTCGGCGGCAGCGACCTCACCCGAGAACGGCAGGAGCGTCTGCTGGCCGGGGTCGCCTGCCACGCCTCGGTGCGCGCCAACCGCCAGCTGACGGTGCCGGAGATGGACGCCTTGCTGCGGGACATGGAAGCAACGCCCAACGCCGGGCAGTGCAACCACGGCCGTCCGACCTTCGTGGTGCAGCCGATCGCGGCGCTGGATCGGCTGTTCCTGCGTGGCCAGTAGGCGGCGGCACGGTCGTGGCCGTCGTGCTCGCGCTGATGGGCCCGACCGCAGCCGGCAAAACCGGCGCGGCGCTGCGCATTGCGGCCGAGGCCGAGGTGGACATCGTGAGCGTCGACTCCGCGATGGTCTACCGGCGGTTGGACATCGGCACCGCCAAGCCGCCGCCGGCGGTGCTGGCCCGCCATCCGCATGCGCTGGTGGATATCGCGGAACCTACCGAACGCTACTCCGCAGCGCGGTTTCTGGCGGATGCCGACGCCGCCGCGAGGCGCTCCCTCGCCGCCGGCCGCACGCCGCTTCTGGTCGGCGGCACCATGCTCTATTTCCGAGCATTCAAGCATGGCTTGGATGCGTTGCCCGCCGCGGACGCCGAGCTGCGGGCCGCCATTGCGGCCCGGGCCGCGCAGCGGGGCTGGCCGGCGCTGCACGGGGAGCTGGCGGCGCGGGACCCGGCCGCCGCCAAGGCCATCGATCCGCACAACGACCGGCGGATTCAGCGGGCGCTGGAGGTGCATTGCCTGACCGGGCGGCCGATCACGGCGCACTGGGGCCGCAGCGGCCGGAACGTCCGCGAGCGGCTGGGCGCGGAGCTCGTGGAAGTCGCCATCGTGCCCGAGAGTCGGCAAGCGCTGCACCGCCGCATCGAACAACGGGTGGACGAAATGCTGGCTCTCGGCCTCGTCGACGAGGTGCGGCGGCTGCGGGCCGAACCCGGCACGGGCCTCGACCTGCCGGCGCTGCGCAGCGTCGGCTACCGGCAGGTGTGGGAACACCTGGACGGCGTCTGGAGCCATGCGGCCATGACGGAGCGCATCAAGGCCGCAACCCGCCAGCTCGCCAAGCGCCAGCTGACCTGGCTGCGGCGCTGGCAGATGCAGCGGGCGACCGACGCCGACGCGGCGGTGGCGGCGCTGCGGCTGGCGTTGGCAAGGCGGGAACGCAACACAGGCACCGAGCGGCCCGTTGCGCCCGGCACTGCCGCAGCGATGCCCTACACTCCGGGATCGGCGCCATGAAAAGCCGGCAGCAGCCGCGATGAGCTACACGGATGCAGAGCTCGAAGCCATGATGGCCGACTTGGAGTCGGACATTGTGGAACGCAAGGAGTCCGCGCTCGACGGTCGGAAGATCCGGCGCAACATCTGCGCCTTCGCGAACGACCTGCCCGACAACAAAAAGCCGGGCGTGTTGTTCATTGGCGTCCGCGACGACGGGTCCTGCGCATCCCTGCCGGTGGACGACGATCTGCTCAACCGTCTTGCGGCCATTCACGGCGAGGGTCAGATCCTGCCGCTGCCTTCCCTCGCCGTGCAGAAGCGGGTCCTCAAGGGCTGCGATGTAGCCGTTGTCACTGTCGCGCCATCCGGCGAACCCCCGGTGCGCTTCCAGGGCAGAGTGTGGGTGCGGGTAGGGCCCTCCGTGCGCGAGGGGTCGGCTGCGGACGAGCATAGGCTGGCGGAACGCCGCCGAGCGAGCGATCTTCCCTTCGACTCCAGGCCTGCCGCTGGTGCCGAGCTCTCGGCGTTGGACTTGGACTTCGTGCGCAACCACTACCTGCCAAGCGCAATAGACCCGGACGTCCTCAGCCGAAACACTCGTTCGTTTCACGAGCAGCTACGCTCCCTGAGGCTGTCCCACGAGGGCGTTCCAACGTGGGGCGCGCTGATCGCGTTTGCAGCTGATCCCCTGGCGTTCGTTCCCGGGGCGTCGGTTCAGTTCCTGCGTCTCGACGGCAACGACGTCACGGCGCCGATAGTCAACCAACGCCAACTTTCGGGCCGGCTCGACGATGTCGTCCGGCAGCTGAACGAGCTCCTCGCTCTCAACATCGCTGTACGCACGAAGGTGGCGGGAGCGATCCGGGAACGACGCCAGCCGGAGTATCCGCTGGACGCTCTGCGGCAGCTTGCGCACAACGCCGTCATGCATCGCAGCTACGAAGGCACGCACACGCCAGTGCGCATCTACTGGTACGCCGATCGTGTGGAGATCGCCAGCCCGGGCGGCCTGTTCGGGCGCATGACGCCGGAAACCTGGGGACGCGGAGACACCGACTACCGCAATCCGCTGCTCGCGGAGGTAATGGCCAACCTGGGCTTCGCGCAACGCTTCGGGCTTGGCATTCCCTTGGCCAGGGAGGCGCTTCGAGACAACGGCAATCCGCCGCCGGAGTTCCAATTCGACCAACAGCTCGTGAGGGTGGCGGTGCGAGCCAGACCTCCACAACTCGACGCAACTTCGGGCGACGCAACTTCGGCAAGGACGCGCGCATGAAGACCATCGCCGTCTTCAGCAACAAGGGCGGGGTCGGCAAGACTTCGCTGGTGTATCACCTGGCTTGGATGTACGCGAAGTTGGACTACAACGTGCTGGTGGCCGACCTCGATCCGCAAGCGAACCTGACGACCATGTTCTTGAGCGACGATGAGCTTGAACGTCTATGGGAAGGGTCGAAGACAGTCGACGCTTCGTTGCGGCCGCTGCTGGCGGGGACGGGAGACGTGACGACGCCGCACGTTGTGGCGCCGACCATCGGCATCGGCCTTGTTGCCGGCGACATGGCTCTCTCCGGCGCCGAAGACGAGCTCTCCAGCGAATGGCCGGCCTGTCTAGATGGCAAGGAGAGGGCTTTTCGCGTTCTGTCGGCGATCTGGCGCACGCTTCAGCTGGCCGCCAAGGAAACCGCCTCGGACTTCGTGCTGATGGACGTCGGCCCCAATCTGGGGGCGTTGAATCGAGCGGCACTGGTGGCCGCGGACCATGTCGTCGTGCCCGTCGCCCCGGACCTCTACTCCTTGCAGGGCCTGCGCAACCTAGGGCCGACGCTTCGCAGGTGGCGTCGGGAGTGGAGGGAGCGGCGCACACGCAACCCAGTTCCGGAGCTGCCGATGCCGCATGGCGACATGGATCCGGTGGGCTATGTGGTGTTGCAGCATGCTGTGCGGCTGGATCGCCCCGTAAAGGCATATGGCCGTTGGATGGCTCGGATACCCAACGCCTACCGCGTGCATGTACTAGACGATGCGACGGAGACGGTTGCCGCGGTGGACGACTGCAACTGCCTAGCCACCCTCAAGCACTTCCGCAGCTTGATGCCTCTCGCTCAGGAAGCCCGCAAGCCGATGTTCGCGCTGAAGCCGGCGGACGGCGCCATCGGCGGCCACACCCGCGCCGTCTTGGGCTGCTACCAGGACTTCAAGGGCCTTGCTCGCGTGATTGCGCGGCGCTGCGCTGTTCCGGAACCCGGCCTCGGATGAGAACCCGCGCCCACCCCGCCCTGCTGGCGGATGCCGGACGCTTGGTGGATCGGCATGCGCTGGCGTGGATCCGGCGCTTGAACGCGCCCCTCGAGGAAGCGTGGCGGACCATCAGCACCAAGGCCGGCCTCGACAGATGGTGGGGCATGCCCATCCACGAGCTCGACCTGCGCGAGGGCGGTGCGTTCAAGCACCACTGGGAGAACACCGTCGCCGGGTTCAAGAAGCGCGAACACATCGACTTCGCGGAGCCGAAGGGCAGCTACGCCGGCACCGGCGGGCTGCGTTTCGAGTTGCGGCCGGATGGCGAGGCCACCATGTTCACGCTGCTCGACACCTGGCACGAGGGCGCGACGTTCGAGGGCGGCGGGCCCCTCGCCTACCAGCCCGGAGGCCCCGGCACGCCTTGGATCGGGGTGGCAGCAGGTTGGCACAGCGGCGCGGACGCCTTGAGGCGCTTGTTCGACCCCGAAGCCCCGACCCACGACTACGAACGCCTGTGCCGGTTCTACGCCGGACATCTCGAGGACCTGTTTCGCTGGCGCGGGATGGTGCAGCGCCGAAGATGAGAGCGGCAGCGCCGCGTCGCCTGGAGACGCTGTGCGCGCATCTCGGCGCGCATGGCTGCCCCCGGCGCTTGACAATGTCGGCGGCTGGCGTAGCTTAAGGTCGCCATGAACGACGACTCGAAACAACGCTGGCGCTGGTCGGAGTGGGCCCATCTAGTGCTGCTGCTGGTCACCGTGGCTTCGGCGACCTACTACCTCGGCAGCGAGCTCTCCGGCGTCAAGACGGACGTGGCCGCCGTCGAGGCCAGCTTGGCCCGCGTGGAAAGCGGCGTCAAGGCGGACGTGGCCGGCGTAGCCGACCGCGTGGAAGCGATGGAAACCCGCATGGTGGCCCTGTTCGCCGACCAGCTGCGCGACAACCAGCGCGACGTGGCGGACATGCGCGAGAGAGTGTCTGCCCTCGAAGCCCGCGAAGGCTAGCCGTCGTCCGCCACCAACGGCGGCATCGAGAACAATTGCCCCCGCCAAGCTGACGCTCGGCTTGACGGAAAGCCGCGAGGTACACCCGTCCCCAGCAATATATGGCCGCTCGTCGGCTGCCATGTTGCTCCCAGCCTATAACAAGGCCGCCGGTCGGCTGCCATGTTAAACGCAGCGTTTAACATGGCCTGCCGCAGCGGCAGGAATGGGGAGGCAGGATTGACGCCTTCGGGCATGCGATCCGGGCGCTATGTCCAGCAGGCCGGCGGCTACCGGGCGTTCGTTCCGAAGGACCTGCCGCCGGATCCGCCGATTGCGCTTCGGGGCGAGTTGCAGGGCTTGCTGTCCCGCGCGGACCAGGCCCTCGGCCGGCTGGACGGCTCGATACGCACGCTGCCTCACCCGGACCTCTTCGTCGCCATGTACGTCCGCCGGGAGGCTGTGCTGTCCAGCCAGATAGAAGGCACGCAGAGCTCCTTGCAGGACGTGCTCGCTGCCGAGGCGCGGGTGCTGTCGCCGGATCGGCCGCAGGACGTGGACGAGGTGTTCAACTACGTTCGCGCCATGAACCACGGCCTCGCGCGCCTCGACGCGACGCCCATCTCCATCGGCCTGCTGCGCGAGATCCACCGCGAACTGCTGGCCGGCACTCGCGGCCACGCACTGGCGCCCGGCGAGCTGCGGACCACCCAGAACTGGATCGGCCCGCCCGGTTCCCCGCTGGCGGAGGCCACCTTCGTGCCGCCGCCGCCGCAGGAGGTGCCCGGGGCGCTGGCGCGGCTCGAACGCTTCGTCCAGGATGGCGCCGGGCTGCCGCTCTTGATCAAGGTCGGCTTGGCGCACGCCCAGTTCGAGACCATCCACCCCTTCCGGGACGGCAACGGGCACCTGGGCCGCCTGCTCGTCACCTTGATGCTCTGCGAGCGGGAAGCCCTGCCGAAGCCCGTGCTTTACCTCTCCCACTTCTTCCGGCGGCACCGCCAGCGCTACTACGATCATCTCCAAGCCGTGCGCGACGACGGCGCTTGGGAAGCCTGGCTCGCCTTCTTCCTGCAGGGCGTCCTGGAGGTCAGCGAGCAGGCGGCGCGAACCGCGCATGCGATTCTCGCGCTCCGCGAACGCCACCGCGGGGCGATCACGGACGGGCTTGGCCGCGCCGCGGCGAACGGACACCGCGTACTCGAGCACCTCTACCGCAAACCCATCGTGTCGGTGCGGGAGGTGAAGGACACCATCGGCACCACCTACGCCGCCGCCAACAGTCTGGTGGCCCGCCTGGTCGAGCACGGCATCCTCGAGGAACTCACCGGACAGCGGCGGAACCGCGTCTTCGAGTACGTGGACTACGTGCGCCTGTTCGTGGACGACGCTTGAGGAGAACGGGTCGGCCTACGCCGCCTTGTCGATCGCGAACGACACTCGCCGTCCGTCGATGGTGGCCTCGATGCCGGCCTTGCCGCTGGCCGGTTCGAGGGCTCGGGCCAGCGTTTCGCCGGCGATGTAGTCGCGGTGGGCGGCGATGGCTTCGGCCAGGCGGGCGTCTGCCGCGTAGCCGATGCGGATGCGGTCGTTCACCGCCAGGCCCCGTTCCTTCCGCGCCAGCTGCACGTGGTGGACGAACTCCCGGGCCCAGCCTTCCCGCACCAGGACGTCGTCCAGCGCGCAGTCGAGGTCGATGGAGACGTAGCGGTTGGAGGCGGCGTTGGCGCCCGGCTTCGCCTGCCGCTCGACGCGGATCTCCTGGTCGCTGAAGGTCTCGCCGTCGAGTTCGATGGCGCCGTCCGCCTGCAGCGCCAGGACGCGCTCCGCCGGCAGGGCTTCGATCAGCGCCTGGAAGTGCCGCATCCGCCGGCCCAGGCGTTTGCCGAGGAGGGGGAAGTTCGGCTTCGCCGCCAGGGTGATGTACTGCGCTTCGTCCTGGTCGTAGGCCACTGCCTTGACGTTCAGTTCCGCCTTCACGTAGCGCTCCAGGCCGCGGATTTCAGCCAGCAGCGCGGCATCCCGGTGGACGATGGTGAGCTGGCGCAGGGGCGTGCGCAGGCCCACCCTCGCCTGCTCCCGCAGCCGCCGGCCGAGTTCGATCACCTGCTGCATCCGCGCTACCGCGTCTTCGAGCAGCGGCTGATTGCGGGCCGCGTCGGCCTCGGGATAGCGGCACAGGTGGACGGACAGCGGCGCCGGCTCGCTGCCGCCTAGCTTCGCCAGCGCTTGGTAGACGTGCTCCGCCAGGAACGGCGTGAACGGCGCCATGGCCAGCGCAAGCTCCCGCAGCACCGTATGGAGGGTGCCGTAGGCGGCGCGCTTGTCCGCCCCCAGCCCCTCGGCCCAGAACCGGGGACGGTTCAGGCGGATGTACCAGTTGGTGAGCTCGCCGATGAAGGCGAACAGCTGCGGCACCACGTTGTAGAGCCGGTAGGCGGCCATTTCCGCCTCGATGCCGCCTTTGAGCGTTTGCAGGCGCGAGAGGATCCAGGCGTCCAGCACATTGCCGCCGCCCTCCTCGGGGCCGTCGGCCGGCGTCCAGGCGTCCAGTTCGGCGTAGGTAGCCAGGAACGAGTAGGCGTTGTACCAGGGCAAGAGCGCCCGGCGCACCATGTCCTGCACGTCCTTGTCCCGGAAGCGCTGCTCCTCCGCCCGCACCAGGCCCGAGTTGACGAGGTGGAGGCGCAGGGCGTCCGCGCCGTAGGCTTCCATCAGTTCGTCCGGCGGCGTGTAGTTGCCGAGGCTCTTGGACATCTTCTTGCCGTCTTCGGCCAGCACCATGCCGTTGACGATCACGTTGCGGAAGGCGGGCTTGCCGAACAGGGCGGTCGCCAGCACCATGAGGGTGTAGAACCAGCCCCGGGTCTGGTCCAGCCCTTCGGCGATGTACTCCGCCGGAAAGCCCGCCTCGAACAGGCGCTGGTTCTCGAAGGGGTAGTGCAGCTGGGCGTAGGGCATGGCGCCGGACTCGAACCAGCAGTCCAGCACTTCCGGCACGCGGCGGTACTCGCCGGCCTCGCCGGGCACCGTGAACACGAGCGGGTCCACGTGTTCCCGGTGCAGGTCCACGACCTCGGCGCCGGTCAGCGCCGCCAGCTCCTCCCGGCTGCCGATGCAGCGGGCGTTGCCGGTGGCGTCGTTCACCCAGATCGGCAGCGGCGTGCCCCACACCCGATTGCGGGAGATGGCCCAGTCCGCGGCGTTCTTGATCCAGTTGCCGAAGCGCCCTTCCTTGATGTGTTCCGGCACCCACCGCACTTCGGCGTTGGCGGCGGCGAGGGCCTCCCGCAGGGCGGTCACGCGCACGAACCAGGACGGCACGGCACGGTAGATGAGCGGCTTGTCGGTGCGGTAGCAGTGCGGGTAGCTGTGGACGATCACGTCCCGCTCGTAGAGCGCGCCTTGGGCTTCGAGATGGCGAACGATGCCGGGGTCCGCGTCCTTCACGAACTGCCCGGCGAAGTCCGGCACTTCGTCCGTGAACACGCCGCCCATGGTCACCGGGCACGCGAACGCCTCGATGCCGGCCTCGCGCAGTACGCGGTAGTCGTCCTCGCCGAAGGCCGGCGCCTGATGCACCAGGCCGGTGCCGTCGTCGTCGTCGCCGGTGGCGACGTAGTCGTCCGCCACCACCACGAAGGCACCCCGGGCCGCCTCGCCCTCGAAGTAGGGGAACAGGGGCCGGTAGCGGCGGCCGACCAGTTCTTCGCCCCGCACCTCGGCTTCCACCTGCAGCGCCGGGTGGCGGCTCCGGTAGGCCGGCAGACGCGCCGCAGCCAGGTAGAAGGCGCAGCCGGCGTCGGCATCCCGCACCCGCATGTAGTCGCCGTCGGCGCGGACGCAGACCGCCAGGTTGGCCGGCAGCGTCCACGGCGTCGTGGTCCAGGCCGCCAGGCAGGCATCTTCGTCCTCGAGCTTGAACAGCACGGTGACGGCCGGGTCCTGCACGTCCTGGTAGTTCTGCCCGGCCTCGAAGTTGGCGAGCACCGTGGCGAGGGCCGGGGAAACGGGCATCACCTTGAAGCCCTTGTAGACGAGGCCCTTCTCCCAGAGCTGCTTCACCACCCACCAGACGGACTCCATGTACCAGGGGTCCATGGTCTTGTAGTCGTCGTCGAAATCCACCCAGCGGCCCAGGCGGGTGATGGTGGTGCGCCACTCGGCGACGTAGCGTTCGACGATGGCGCGGCACCTGGCGTTGTAGCCGGCGACGCCCAGCGCGGCCACCGCCTCCTTGGCCGACATGCCGAGGGTCTTGTCTATTTCCTGCTCGATGGGCAGGCCGTGGCAGTCCCAGCCGAAACGGCGCAGCACGTGGCGGCCCTGCATGGTCCAGTAGCGGGGCACGACGTCCTTGAGCACCGACGCCACCAGGTTGCCGTGGTGCGGCAGGCCGGTGGCGAAGGGCGGGCCGTCGTAGAAGATGTACGGCGGCGCGTTCGCGGTGGCGGCGAGGGAGCGGCGGAACACGTCGTGGCGTTCCCACAGCGCCAGCACGTCGTGCTCCATCGCCACGAACGAGAACGCGGAGCTTTCGGCCTTGGGCATCGCCACTCGCGTTGCCTCCTTCCTTAACAGCGTGACAGCGTGACAGCGTGGCCGCGTGGCGGCGGCAGGGGAGCGGAAGGCGGCATCTTAGCGGCGGCGCTCGGTTGACGGTAGGGCTACCATAGGCGTCTGCGGCCCGGGCCGCGTCCGCCTGGGTGAGCATGCACCGCCATGAAACAGCTCTTGGACCTCCTGCCAATCGTCGCCTTTTTCGGCGTCTATCTGGCGGTGGACATCTACGCCGCGACAGTCGCCTTGATGGCGGCGGCGGCGGCCCAGGTGGCGCTCTTCAAGCTCAAGAAATGGCGCATCGGCCGGCAGATGTGGATCGTGTTCTGGTGCGCCCTGGCGTTCGGCGCGATGACGCTGCTGCTGCGCGATCCGCTGTTCATCCAGTGGAAGCCCAGCGTCGTCTACTGGGCGCTTGGGCTGGGCTTGGCCGGCAGCCGTTTCGTAGGGCGCGGCGATCACCTCCAGCGGGCCCTGGGCAAGACGCTGGTGCTGCCGGACCGGGCCTGGCGCGCGCTGTCCTGGGGCTGGGCGGCGGCCATGGCCCTGGCTGGCGCCGCCAACCTCGCGGTGGCCTACAACTTCAGCGAGCAGGCCTGGGTGGCGTACAAGTTCGCGTCCGCCTTCGGGGTGCCGCTGGCGCTGGTGCTCGCGAGCTTCGGCTATCTCGGCGCGACAGGGCAGCTGCCGACGGCGCCGACCGAAGAGCGCCTGGAGGGCGGCGGCAATGCCGGCGGCGGCTGAAGCGGCGCTGGCCGAGGCCGGGCCGCTGGCGACCAGGCTCTCCGTCAACGTCAACAAGATCGCTTGGCTGCGCAACGCCCGGGGCGGCGCGCGCCCGGACGTGGCGGCCTGCGCCCGTGCGGCCCTCGCCGCCGGCGCCGGCGGCATAACCGTGCATCCGCGCCCGGACGGCCGGCACATCCGCACCGGAGACGTGCATGATCTGCGGCGCTTGGTGGAGGAGTTCGCCGGCGCCGAGTTCAACGTCGAAGGCAATCCGAACGCCGTGCCGAGAGGCGACTATCCGGGCTTCGACCGGCTGATCGAAGCGGTGCGGCCGCACCAGGCCACGCTGGTGCCGGATGCGGAGGCGCAGCTGACGTCCGACCACGGTTGGGATCTCTCCGACGCCGCCGTGCGCGAAGAGTTGGCGGCGCACGTCGCCCGCTACCGCGCCTGGGGCGTGCGGGTGAGCCTGTTCCTCGACCCGGATCCGGAACAGATTCGCTTGGCTCGCGAAGCTGACGCGGACCGCATCGAGCTCTACACCGGCCCCTACGCCCAAGCCGTTCTGGCCCACGGCGCCGGCGCGGTGCCGGCCGAGGCGGCTTGGCGGCGCTGCCGCGACGCCGCCCGCCGGGCCTGCCAGCTGGGCCTCGGCGTGAACGCTGGCCACGATCTCGATCTGCTCAACCTCGGCCGGCTGCTGGCAATCGGCGCCATTGCGGAGGTCTCCATCGGCCATGCGCTGGTGGCGGACGCGCTGGACGCTGGCCTCGTCCCCACGGTACGTCGCTATCTCGCCATCTGCCGCGGCGAAGAGGCCGCGGCATAGCTTCGGTGATGGGGCGCTGGCGAACCATGCTGTGGGCGGCACTGGCCGCGGCAAGCGGCGGCGGAGCGGCCGCCGCCGAGGCGCCGGCGCGGCCGGTGGTGGAGTTCGAGACGACGCTGGGTGCGCTCGCTTTCGAGCTGTGGCCCGGCAAGGCGCCGGCGACGGTGGCCAACTTCCTGCAGCTGGTGGACGACGGCTTCCACGTGGGGACGATCTTCCACCGCGTGATCGCCGGCTTCATGGTCCAGGCCGGCGGCTACGACGCCACCATGACCCTCCGCCAGGCGCCCCGCCAAGTGCCCAACGAGAGCGCCAACGGCGAGCGCAACCGCCGCTGGACCGTCGCCATGGCCCGCCATGCGGACCCGGACTCCGCCGGCGCCCAGTTCTACCTGAACATGGCGGACAACGCCCACCTCGACGCGACGCCGGGGCAGCCGGGCTACACCGTGTTCGGGCGCTTGGTCGCGGGCCGCGCGGTCGCCGAGCGCATCGAAAGCGCCGAGACGGGGACGGCGGCGGGCATGCCGAACGTGCCCAAGACGCCGATCGTGATCCTCGCCGTGCGGCGGCTGGCCGGCGCGGCCGCCGGCAGCGGGCCGTAGCGGCGGCGCACCGCCAAGGGGCAAGCATGAACACAAACGCAACGAGAACGCTCCTGGCCACCGTCGCCGCCGCGGCCCTGCTTGCCGCGGCGGCCGCGCAGCTGCAGCGGCTGCCGCTCCTGGGCGAGAGCTACTTCGCGCTCTTGGCGCTGTTCTTCGCGGTGGGCGTCGGCACGGCCTGGGTGGCGGTGCGAGTGCGGGCCCGCGCGACGTCCGCGCCGAGACGGCGCGCCGCCGGCAGGGGTGCCGCCCCGGTGCGCGACAACGCCCGTCCAGACGGCCCGCGGGAGGTCGGCACCGTCAAGTGGTTCGACCGCAACAAGGGCTACGGCTTCGTGGTTCGCGCCAACGGCGACGAGATCTTCGTCCACAACCGCAACATCCGCCGCCGCGGCCGGGAGCGCGGCACCCTCGGCGACGGGCAGCGCGTCAGCTTCGTTGCCGTCGAGCGGGAGCGCGGCTGGCAGGCGGAAGACGTCGAAGACGCCAGCGGCGACGGACACTGAAGATGGCGGGCCCTCGGCACCGCCTGGCGTTGGGACCGTGAATCTCAAGGCGTTGCTGGAGCAGCGCCTGGCCGCCGGCTTCGCCGCCGCCGGCGCCGGGGACCAGCCGGTGCTGCTCGGCCCGGCGACCCGGCCCGAGTTCGGCGACTACCAGGCCAACGGCGCCATGGCCGCGGCCAAGCGGGCCAACATGCCGCCCCGGGAACTCGCGCAGCGGATCATCGACGGCAGCGATCTGGCCGGCATCGCCGAAGCCGCGGTCACCGGCCCCGGATTCGTCAGCCTGACGATCTCGAACGCCGCGCTGGCAGACGCCGCGGCCGGCCCGGGCCTCGATCCCGTGTTCGACGGCGAACGGGTGGTGGTGGACTACTCCCACCCCAACCTCGCCAAGGAAATGCAGGTGCATCACCTGCGCAGCACCATCATCGGCGACGCCGTGGCGCGGGTGTTCGAGGCCCTCGGCGCGACGGTGATCCGCCAGAACCACGTCGGCGACTGGGGCACCGGCTTCGGGCGCTTGGTGGCGCACCTGGACGACGTAGGCGAGGACGCCGAGGAGCTCGCGGACCTGGAGCGCTTCTACACCGCGGCGAGCGCCCGGTTCGAGAAGGATGCGTCGTTCGCCGAGCGGGCCCGGGCCGCGGTGGTGCGCCTGCAGCAAGGCGACGCCGCGGCACTGCGCCGCTGGCGGCGCTACATCGACGCTTCCATGGCCCACTGCCAGGCCGTGTACGACGCCCTGGGCGTTGGCCTCGCGCCCGAACACGTGCGTGGCGAGAGCGCCTACAACGAGGACCTGCCCGGCGTGGTGGCGGACCTCTTCGCCAAGGGCCTCGCCACGGATTCGGAGGGCGCGGCGTGCGTCTTCCTGCCGCAGTTCAAGGGCAAGGACGGCGAACCTCTGCCGGTGATCGTGCAGAAGTCCGACGGCGGCTACCTGTACCACTCGACGGACCTGGCGGCGCTGCGCTATCGGGCGGAGAAGCTGCGGGCGGACCGCGTGCTGTACATCGTCGATGCGCGGCAGACGCTGCACTTCCGCCAGCTGTTCGCGCTGGCGGAGGCGGCCGGCTACGGCGCGGACGTCGCCTTCGAGCACCACCCGTTCGGCGCCATGCTCGGCAAGAACGGGCGCCCCTTCAAGACCCGCGAGGGCGGCGGCACCCGCCTGCTCTCCCTCTTGGACGAGGCGCAGAGCAGGGCGCGGGCGCTGGTGGCCGCCAAGAACCCGGCGCTGCCGGCGACAGAGATGGACGCGGTGGCGAGAGCGGTGGGCATCGGCGCCGTGAAGTACGCGGACCTCTCCAAGAACCGCACCAGCGACTACGTGTTCGACTGGCGGGCGATGCTCGCCTTCGACGGCAACACGGCGCCGTACCTGCAATACGCCTACGCCCGCATCCAGAGCATCTTCGCCAAGGGCCGGGTGGACCCCACCAGCCTGGCCGGTGCGCCGACCGTCGCGGCGCCCGAGGAGCATCGGCTGGCGCTGCAGCTGGCGCGCTTCCAGGAGACCGTGGAGCAGACGGCCGCCACGGTCATGCCGCACCACCTGTGCAGCTACCTCTACGATCTCGCTGCCGCCTTCACCCGCTTCTACGAACGCTGCCCGGTGCTCTCCGGCAGCGCCCGTCCGAGCCGCCTGCTGCTCTGCCGCCACACGGCCGAAACGCTGGCCAAGGGGCTGGACCTCCTGGGCATAGAGACCGTGGCGCGGATGTAGACATTGCCTTGCGCGCAAGGCCACCGTGCTATAGTGCCCGCCCTTGCCGCCAGCCGAGCCCGCGCACCACAGTTGCCAGACGCCCCGTCTCCGGCCGTGACGCAAAGCACGGAACTGCTCCTAGAACCCAACGACTCTCGGCGGCTGGCGGCGCTGTGCGGCCCGCTGGACCAGCACTTGAGGCATCTCGAGCAGCGTCTCGGCATCCACATCCGCAACCGCGGCAACGCCTTCCGCTTGAGCGGGCCGGCGGCGCCCATCCGCGCCGGGCGGGCGCTGCTGTCGCGCCTGTACGCCGAGACCGGCCAGCAGGAGACGCTGGCGGCGGACACCGTGCATCTGTTCCTGCAGGAAGCCGGCGTCGAGGAGCTGCTGGCGGCGGAGAACGGCCACGACGATGGCCAGGCAGCGGCCCGCGCCGAAGAACACCCGGACGGATCGGCGCACCCGCCGGAGGAGGACGCCGAGGGGCTGGTTCGCACCCGCAAGCGAACCGTGAAGGCCCGGGGGCGCAACCAGCGCCGCTACCTTGGCGCCATCCGCCGCTGCGACCTCGCCTTCGGCGTCGGCCCGGCCGGCACCGGCAAGACCTATCTGGCAGTGGCCTGCGCGGTGGAGGCCTTAGAGAACCAGCGCGTCGAGCGCATCCTCTTGGTGCGTCCGGCGGTGGAAGCTGGCGAAAGGCTCGGCTTCCTGCCGGGGGATCTGGCGCAGAAGATCGACCCCTACCTGCGTCCGCTGTACGACGCGCTGTACGAAATGCTCGGCGCCGAACGGGTCCACAAGCACCTCGAGCAGGGCACCATCGAGGTGGCGCCGCTGGCGTTCATGCGCGGGCGGACGCTGAACAGCGCGTTCATCATCCTGGACGAAAGCCAGAACACCACCATCGAACAGATGAAGATGTTCCTGACCCGCATCGGCTTCGGTTCCACCGCGGTGGTCACCGGCGACATCACCCAGATAGACCTGCCGGACAACCAGCGTTCCGGCCTCGTGCATGTGCAGCGCGTGCTCGCCGGCGTCGGCGGCGTCAGCTTCACCCGCTTCGGCGCCAAGGACGTGGTGCGCCATCCGCTGGTGCAGCGTATCGTAGAGGCGTACGCCCGGGCCGAGGACGGCTGAGTGACGGTGGACGTGCAGATCGCCTGCGCCGAGGGCGCGCCAGCGGCGGCGCAGATCGCCCGCTGGGCCCGGGCTGCCCGCGGCGCCAGCTCCGGCCGCCTGTGCCTGCGGGTGGTGGACGTCGCCGAGGGCGAGGCGCTCAACGGCCGCTACCGGCAGCGCCCCGGCGCCACCAACGTGCTGGCGTTCTCCGCCGGCGAGGGCGGGGTGCTTGGCGACATCGCCATCTGCGCGCCGGTGGCGGCGGAGGAAGCCGCGCGCCAGGGCAAGCGCCTCGCCGACCACTACGCCCATCTGGTGGTGCATGGCGTGCTGCACCTGCTGGGCATGGACCACGACAGCGAGTCGGCGGCGGCGCGGATGGAAGCGAGGGAAGCCGAACTGCTGCGGCGCTTCGGCATCCCGGACCCCTACGCGCCGGCCGCCGCCGACGCCTGACCAACGACATCAGGGAGACATGAGCGACACCGAACCTCCAAGTCCGCCCTTGGCCGACGGCGTTGCCGAAGGCCCCGGCAAGGACTCGCGCAAGACCTGGCGCGAGTGGCTGGCAGACCTGTTTCCCACCGAGCCGGCGGACCGCGGCCACTTGCTGGAGATTCTGCAGCAGGCCCGGGAGCGGCAGCTGCTGGACACCGAGACCCTCGGCATTATCCACGGCGCCTTGGCGGTGGCGGACATGCGCGCCCGGGACGTGATGATCCCCCGCTCGCAGGTGGTCACCGTGGCGGTGGACAGCCCGGTGCAGGAGTTCATGCCCATCGTCATCGAATCCCCCCACTCCCGCTTCCCGGTGATCGGCGACGACCCGGACGACGTGAAGGGCATCCTGCACGCCAAGGACCTGCTGCCGCTGACGCAGGCCGCCAACTGGGACGCCTTCGACATCAAGGACTACATCCGCCGCACCATCGCGGTGCCGGAGAGCAAGCGCCTGAACCACCTGCTGCAGGAGTTTCGGGAGACGCGCAACCACATGGCCGTGGTGGTGGACGAATACGGCGCCGTGGCCGGCGTGGTGACCATCGAGGACGTGCTCGAACAGATCGTCGGCGACATCGAGGACGAACACGACGTGGACGACAACAGCGCCATCCTGCCGCTGGACGACCACACCTACACCGTGAAGGCCACCACGCTGGTGGAGGACTTCAACGCCTACTTCCACAGCGACTTCCCGGACGACGAGGTGGACACCATCGGCGGCGTGGTGGTGCGGGAACTGGGCTACCTGCCCAAGCGCGAAGAAACGGTGCGCCTGGGCCGCTTCGAATTTCGGGTGCTGAACGCCGACAGCCGCCGCATCCGCCTGCTGCACGTCACCTGCGCCGGGGCCTGACCGCGCCCCTCGGCCGGGCCCGGGCCGTTCTGGCCGGCTTGGGCCGCCAGCGCTGGACCAGCGCCGCGGCGGCGCTGGCTGCCGGCGGCCTGCTGCCGCTGGCGCTGGCGCCCTTCGGCCTGTGGCCGCTGATGCTGGCTTCGGCGGCGGCGCTGTTCGCTTTGCTGCAAGCGGCGCCCAGCGCCGGCGCGGCCTTCCGGCTCGGCTGGCTGTTCGGGGTAGGCAAGTACGGCGTCGGCGCTTCCTGGATATACGTGAGCATCCACGTCTACGGCGCCGCTTCGCCGCCTCTGGCGGCTGGACTGGTGGCGCTTTTCGTCGCGGGGCTCGCGCTGTTTCCGGCGCTGATGGCCGCGGCGCAGGTCGCGCTGCCCCGCCGAGGGGCCTTGGCGGCCATCCAGTTCGCGGTGCTCTGGACGGCCACGGAGTGGGCGCTCACTTGGTTCCTGAGCGGCTTTCCCTGGCTGTTCGCGGGGGATGCGTTCCTAGGGACGCCGCTTGCCGGGTGGGCGCCGGTGGGGGGCGTGCTGCTGGTCTCGCTCGTCGCCGTGGCCAGCGCGGCGCTTGTCGTCGTCGCCGTCGCGGACCGGCGCTGGCGGCTGCTGGGGGCGCCGGCTGCGCTCTGGGCCGCCGGCGCGGCCCTCGGCACAGTGGCCTGGACGGAACGCGCCGAAGCGAGGACCGTGGCGCTGGTGCAGGGCGACCTGCCCCAGGAGACCAAGTGGACCGCCCAGGGCTTGGCGGCGGCCCTCGCCCGCTACCGGGCGCTCTCCGCCGAGGCGTGGCAGCAGGACATCGTGGTGTGGCCGGAGGCGGCGCTGCCGGCGCTGCACCGCCATGTGGCGGACCACATCGACGCCATGCGCCAGGACGCCAGGGCGGATTTGATCCACGGGGCGCTGGTTGCCGAAGCAGGCGCCGTGGAACCCGCTGGCGCACCGGCGCCGGCCATCTACAACGCCGCGCTCTCCACAACCGGAGCCACCGCCGGAGCCACCGCTGGCGGCGAGTACCGCAAGCGCCGGCTGGTGCCTTTCGGCGAGTACGTGCCCCTCGAATCCATGCTGCGCGGCCTGATCGCCTTCTTCGACCTGCCCATGTCCCACATCGCCGCTGGCGCTGCGCGGCAGCCGCCGCTGCGGGCCGCCGGCCTCGAGGTGGCGATGGCCATCTGCTACGAGATCGCCTACCCGGGCATGGTGGCGGCCCAGGCCCGGGAGGCGGCGCTGATCGCCACCATCAGCAACGACACCTGGTTCGGCGCCTCCATCGGCCCCGCCCAGCACTTGCAGATCGCCCGCATGAGGGCGTTGGAGAACGGCCGCTACCTGCTGCGGGCCACCAACAACGGCATCACCGCCATCGTCGACGACCGGGGTGCCGTGGCAGCGGCGCTGCCGCAGTTCCGCCCCGGCGTGCTGTTCGGCACCGTGCATGAAACCACCGGCACGACGCCCTTCGGGCGCTTCGGCCACGCGCCGCTGCTGGCGCTCTTGGCACTGGCGGCGCTGGCCGCCGGCGGCGAGCGGGCGTGGCGGTGCTATACAATGCGCCGCCCACCCCGGCCACGGTCCCCGTTGGATGCCTGAGTACGCGACGTTCACCTCCGAGTCGGTATCCGCCGGCCACCCGGACAAGATCGCGGATCAGATTTCCGACGCGGTGCTCGACGACTTCCTGAAGCAGGACCCGGAATCCCGCGTGGCTTGCGAGACCCTGCTCAAGGGCAACCTCGTGGTAGTGGCTGGCGAGTACCGCTGCCCGAAGAACCCGGACTTCAAGCCGGACCTTGACGCGCTGGTGCGCCGCGTGGTGCGGGACATCGGCTACGGGGACAAGGCCAGCGGCTACGACCTGTCGAACGCCAGGATCTGCGACGCGCTTGGGGAGCAGTCCCAAGAGATCGCCCAGGGCGTCGACAAGTCCGCCACCAAGGAACAGGGTGCCGGCGACCAGGGCCTGATGTTCGGCTATGCGACGGACGAAACGGACGCACTCATGCCGGCGCCCATCTACTACGCCCACCAGCTGATGCTGCGCCACGCCGAAGTCCGTTCCCAGCTGCCGTTTCTGCGCGCCGACGCCAAGAGCCAGATTTCCCTCCGCTACAAGGACGGTCAGCCGTCCGCCGTCGATGCAGTAGTGCTCTCCACCCACCACACCGAGGAGGTCCCGGACGCTCGGCTGCACGAAGCGGTGCGCGAGGAGATCATCAAGCGCGTGGTGCCGGGCAACTGGTTGACGCGGGACACCAAAGTTCTCATCAATCCGGCCGGGCGGTTCACCCAGGGCGGCCCGGAAGCGGACTGCGGCCTAACCGGCCGCAAGATCATCGTCGACACCTACGGTGGCATGGCGCGGCACGGCGGCGGCGCCTTCTCCGGCAAGGACCCTTCCAAGGTGGATCGCTCCGCCGCCTATGCGGCCCGCTACGTGGCCAAGAACATCGTCGCGGCGGGGCTCGCCAAGCGCTGCGAAATCCAGGTGAGCTACGCGATTGGCAAGGCCGATCCCACCTCCATCAGCGTCAACACGTCTGGCACCGGGCGAGTGTCGGACGAAAGGATCGTCGACCTCGTGCGCGAGCACTTCGACTTGAAGCCCCAGGGTCTCATCGCCATGCTCCGCCTCAAGCGCCCCATCTACAAGGACACCGCGGCCTACGGCCACTTCGGCCGCGAGAAGCCGAATTTCACTTGGGAGCGAACGGACCGGGCGGAGAGCCTGCGTGACGCGGCTTGAAGGCGCCCGAGCTCAGCTTCGAGTTCTTCCCGCCGCAGACGGCGCCCGGCCGCGCCCGTCTGCTTCGCACTGCCAAGGTACTTGGAGCCTATGCGCCGACGTTCTACTCGGTAACCTACGGCGCCGGCGGCAGCACCCGGCAACGCACCTTCGCCGCCGTCTCGGAGCTCGCCGCCGCTGGCTTGCCGGTGGCGCCGCATCTGTCCTGGGGCGGCGATGACGCCGAGGCCGTGCTGGCCCTTGTCGCCGACTACCAGCGCCAGGGCATCGAACGCGTGGTGGCGCTGCGGGGGGACATTCCCTCCGGCGTCGGCGCGAGACGCCAGGTGCGCCACGCCGAAGCGCTGGTGCGCCTGATCCGCACCGAAGTGGCAGACCCGCCGACGCTGGCCGTGGCGGCCTATCCCGAAGTCCACCCGGAGGCCCCCTCCGCCGAGGCGGACATCGGCTACCTCAAGCGCAAGGTGGACGCCGGCGCGGACCTCTGCATCACCCAGTACTTCTACAACGCCGACGGCTACTTCTACTTCCGCGACCGGTGCCGGGCCGCGGGCATAGCCGCGCCCATCGTGCCCGGCGTGATGCCGATTGCGAACTACCCGAGCCTGCTGCGCTTCTCCGCCAAGGCCGGCGCCGAGATCCCGCGCTGGATGCGGCTGCGCCTGGACCACCTGACGGAGGACGACGCTGGCCTGCGCGCGTTCGCGGACGAAGCCGTGAGCGCGCTGTGCGAGAAGCTGCTGGCCGGCGGCGCCCCCGGCCTGCACTTCTACACCTTGAACAAGCGAATACCGACGGCCGCCGTGCTCGACAACCTGGGCCTCGCGGCATCGGCCCCGCAGCCATCCGCCGGCGGTTTGCCAGCGAGAGAGTCGTGAGCGAAGCCTCGCCTGCCGGCCCCGTGGCCCGCGTGCGGGCGCTGTTCAAGGACCGGCCCGTGTTCGCCTGGGCGCTCTACGACTGGGGCAACTCGGTGTTCGCCACCACGGTGCTTGCCGGCTTCTTTCCGGTGTTCTTCAAGGAGTACTGGAACGCTGGCACGGACCCAGTGGTGAGCACGGCGCGCCTCGGCTTCGCCAACTCCGTGGCCAGCTGCGCCGTGCTGGTCATGGCGCCGGTGCTGGGCGCTCTCGCCGACGGCGGCGGCGTCCGCAAGCGCTTCCTCGGCTTCTTTACCGGCCTCGGCGTGCTGATGGCCGCGGCGCTCTGGCTGGTGCCCCAAGGCGCATGGAGCACCGCCGCCGTGGTTTACGTGCTTGCCTCCGTGGGTTTTTCCGGTGCCATCGTGTTCTACGACGCGCTGCTGGTGGCGGTCAGCCGGCCGGAGCGCTACGACGAGGTGTCCGCGTTCGGCTTTTCCCTCGGCTACATCGGCGGCGGCCTGCTGTTCGCCGGCAACGTGGCGATGACGCTGTGGCCCGGCGCCTTCGGCCTGGCGGATGCCGCCGAGGCGGTGCGCCTCTCCTTCGTGACGGTGGCCGTGTGGTGGCTGGTGTTCGCCCTGCCGCTGTTCCGCGCCGTGCCGGAACCGCCGCCGACCCAGGCCGGCGCGGGTGCCCGGGCGGCCGTCTGGGCCAGCCTGCGGGAACTGTGGCAGACCGTGCGCCAATACCGGACCCACCGCATGGCGGCGCTGTTCCTTGCCGCCTACTTCTTCTACATCGACGGCGTACACACCATCATCCGCATGGCCGTGGACTATGGCCTCGCCCTCGGCTTCCCCGCCGAAAGCCTGATCGTGGCGCTCCTGATCACGCAGTTCGTGGGCTTCCCGGCGGCGCTGGCCTACGGCCTAGCCGCCAGCCGCTTCGGCCCCAAGCCGACGCTGTACTTCGGCGTGCTGGTGTACGTGGGCGTCACCGTCTACGCCTACTTCCTCTCCTCCGTGGCGGAGTTCTACATCCTAGCGGCGGTGATCGGCCTGGTGCAGGGCGGCGTGCAGGCCATCTCCCGCTCCCTCTACGCCCGCTTCGTGCCGCCCGCCCAGGCCGGCGCCTTCTTCGGCTTCTTTAACATGCTCGGCCGCTTCGCCGCCATCATCGGCCCGTCGCTGGTGGCCGTGACGGGCCTGCTCACCGGCAGCTCGCGCCTGGGGATTCTCTCGGTGGCCGTGCTGCTGATCGCCGGCATGGTGCTGCTGGGCTTCGTGCGGGAAACGGAAGGGCCGCCAGCGTCCCGGCCCGCCTAGGGACCACTGGCCGTGCGTGGCTGTGGGAGATCGCCCACGGCGGTGTGCGCCCGTTGCCGCAGACAGCGCCGCCGGCGTCTTCGACAATGTCGCCGTGGCCCTGCTCGAAACAACCCGACACCCGTACCGGACCGCGCACGGGAGCGGACCCGCCGCGTGCTACGATGGACGCGATTGCGGTGTTCCCAGAGCGCCTCGCCACGCCGCGGCGATGCCCATCAGGAGCAAGCGATGTCCGAGGCCGGTTCCGACTTCCGCCCCCAACGGGTGCCGCCGGCAGCGCCCTCGGGCCGCTCCAAAGTCGCCCGGCCGCCGGGCCATGCCGGCCGACGGGACCCGCCGCCCGACCCGCGGCTCGACGCCGCCCTTTCCCTCGACAATCCGGTCTACCCCCTTGATCCGCCGCTGGAGGACGTGCGCATCCCCGTGAAGGCGCCGCACGCCGCCGCGACGGCCTACTCCCGCGACGCTCTGATGCACCGTTTCCCAAACGCCCAAGTGGGCGACGATCTGCCCATGCTGTTCTCCGAGCCAGGCAGGACGGAGCAGAGCCGGCTGTCGCCGGACGTGTTCGTGGCCCTCGACGTGCCGCCCCGGGGCACCCGCGCCGACTACGACGCCGACGCGCTGGGCCCGCCGGACTTCGTGCTGGAGGTGCTGTCGCGAAGCACCTGGAAGCACGACCTGGGCCGCAAGCTCGACTGCTACCAGCGCCTCGGGGTGCGCGAGTGCCTGCTGTTCGACGTCGCCCGAGAGGGCCCGGCCGGCACCGGCAGGGAACTGTGGGGGTTCGCGCTGACGCCGGAACGCCGAGAACCGCTCGAGGAGGCGGTGCTGCCGAACGGCGAGTGCGGGGTGCGCAGCGCCGTGCTGGGACTGGTGGCCTACGTGGCCGAACGGACGCCACCCTCCGTGCCGGGGGAGACGTGGGCGCTGACGATGCGCTGGCACGATCCGGCGACCGCGACGGACATCCCCGACTACGACGAGGCGCGGGCCCGGGCCGATGCGGCGGAGCTCGAGGCGAAAGCGGCCCAACGCCGGATCGCGGCACTGGAAGAACGGCTTCGCGAGGTGCGCGACGGGGCTTGAGAGCCCCTGACGAACGGCCAGCCCGGTCGGAGCGCCCCCGGCAGGCCGTTCGCGATCAAGCCGGGCGCAGTTCCAGCCCCTTCCGCAGAACTTCGCCGAGGCGCCTGCCCGGGTGAGAACGGGGCTCGCCCAGGCCCTCCGGCGCCTTGAACACCGCGCTGCCGGGAGACCACAGTTCCATGCTCTCGGCGTGTTCCTCGTAGTAGGCGGGATTGGTCGTCACGCGCACGAAGTCCGTCATGCCGGCCATGCGCAAGGCGTATTCGCGGTTGCCGAGGGGGCGAAGTTCGGCGTCCGGCGGCATGAGTTCGGGCCTTCCGATTAGCTGCTCCAAGTCGTCCATCGTCACTGGAGATGGCGGCGCCGGGGGCAAGGCGAGTTCGGCCGCGTCCACGGCGGCGTCGAGGTCGAAGCCAGCGGCTTGGGCCTCGGCGGTCTGCCGTTCCAGCGCCGCCACCGCGTTGCGCCGGGCCGCGTCCGGGCCGCCGGCGGTCTTGGCCAGCACCGCGCCGGCGATGGCGCCGGGCAGCCGCGCCAAGATCGGCTGCAAGCGACCGACCACGGTCTCGAACAATTGGATGCGTTCGCGCAGTGCCCGGTACACATCCGTCTCCACCGTGCCTTCGTAGTGCAGGTTGACGATGCGGATGCGCGGGTGCGCCTGGCCCAAGCGGTCGATGCGGCCGATGCGCTGCTCCACGCGCATGGGGTTCCATGGCATGTCGTAGTTCACCACCGCGCCGCAGAACTGAAAGTTCAAGCCTTCGGCGGCGGCATCGGTGCAAAGCAGAACGTCCGCTTCGCCCTCGCGGAAGCGGCGCTTGGCGTCGTCCCGGCCTACTTGCCGCCAAGTGGCACCGTCCGTGGCGGGCACTTCGCCGCCGCGGCCGGAGAAGCACATGAGCCTTGCGTCCGCTTCCTGCCGCAGGGCGTCGCGCAGGAAGTCCATGGTGTCCGTGAACTGGGTGAACACCATCGCCTGGCGGTAGCCCTGCCCGCGCAGTTCGGCGAGCACGGCCTTCAAGCTGGCGAGCTTGCTGTCCGGCGGCAGGGCGCGGGCGCGTTCGAGCAGGGCGACGATCTGCGCGCGCTCGTCCGCCACCAGCGCATCCCGGGCCAGGCGTTCCAACTCGTCGGATTCGTCGACGTCCGCCAGCTCGTCGTCCGGGGCGTCCTCTTCGGCGTATTCGAGCAGCGCCGCTTCGCGTTGATCCATTGCCGCCAGGCGCCGCTCGAAGGTGCGCCGCAGCGCTTGGAAGCTGCTGGCGACGCGGCGCCGGTACACCGTCATCACGAAGCCGACCGCGGAGCGCTCGGCCGCGGCGGCTTGGTCGTAGGCGTTCGAGATGTAGGCTTCCACCGCCTCGTACAGCGCCTGTTCTTCCGCCGTCATGGGCAGAAAGCGATCCTCCACGTCGCGCTCGGCGATGGGCGAACCCAAGCGCCCGGCCTTGGCGTAGCGGCGCAGCAGTTGCCGCGTGTGGCGCGACACCAGATGGCGAATCGGCGTGTTCGAGCGCATCAGCGCCAGCGCCGCTCGCCGCTCCTGCGCGGTGAGTTGGCGGCGCGGAATGGTGGCCTCGTCGCGCAATGCCCGCAGCAGCTTGCCGCTCTGCAAACGCGACAGCCCGGTGATGCGTTCGGCCCCCTCGCGGGACACCTCGCCGAAGGCCCGCTCCACGCTGCGGAACAGCAGCGCCAGCCGCTCCATTGCCTCGGCGGAGGGGTTCGGCGCTTCCACATCCTCGAAGAACCGCAGGAATGCATCCGACGACCACGCCGCCGGCAAGCCCAGAAGGTCGAGCAAGTCCCATGTTTCGATGGGGTGTACCTGCATGGGCGTTGCGGTCAGCAGCAGCAGACCTTCGGTGCGTTCCTTCAGCGCCCGCATCAGCCGCAGCAGGGCATTGGGGCGGTCTTCTTGCGTCGCGGAGGAGCGTCGCCGGGCGTGGTGGGCTTCGTCCAGCACGATCACGTCCCACGGTTCGGCTTCCTCCAGCAGAACGGCCGCGCGCTCCTGGCGCCGCATCAACTGGCTGGAGACGATCACCGCCGGCTGTTCGTGCCACGCGGAGCTTGCCGAGTCCGGCTCGCCCAGCGCTTCGCGCACGGGCGATGGCAGCCAGCGCAGCGTCTTGCCGTCGTAGATGGGCCAGTCGAGATTGAACTTCTCGCGCAGCTCGATCTGCCACTGCGCCAGCACTGCCTTCGGCGCGAGAATGAGAACGCGCTTGGCCTTGCCGGCCAGCCACGCCTGGCGCAGCAGCATCCCCGCCTGAATCGTCTTGCCGAGGCCCACTTCGTCCGCGAGCAGGAGCTTCGGCGGCCACTGCGTGTACAACCGTTGGAAGGCGCGGGCCTGATGCGGCCACGGTTCCACCGCGGCAGTTGCGACGCCCACCTGCGCGCCACCATCCGGCAACCTCGGCGCTTGTGCGATGAAGCGCCATACCACGGTGCGAAGATCGACGGGTGTTTGTGTTGGCGGGAGCGGCTGCGGCGTTGCTTGGCAGCGCTCCGGCCCATCTTCCATGCGAGGGGCAAGCCCCTCGCGCTCCCCCGCTGAGGGCTCCGGCTGCAAGCGCCGGGGCAGATCGTCCTTCGGCAGGAAGCGCATCAGGTCCTGCCGCACGGCGCTTGGCACGTCCAGCACTTCGAGGCGCTGCGAGCGGTTGGCCCACAGGCGGGAGAAGTTCTCCTCCTCTATCTCCACGCGGGCCGGATCCTCCCAGCTGGCGTAGACGTGGACGCTCTCCCAGTTGCGCTGCCAGCCGGCCGGCGTCTCGTTCAAGCTGCCGTTCCAGGCGACGCGGTCGCCAGCGCCGTCTTCGACGATGCCGGCCTTCTCGTGGAAGATGGCGCCGTCCGGCACCGGTACGCCTTCCGCATTGCAGGGCACCGCGACTTTCACGTCCAGATGGCCGCGCCCGATCATCCACGCCAAGAGTTCCAAGGCGTCGCCGACATCAGCATCCGGCGGCGCAAGGGGCAATCGCGCCAAGCGCCGTTCCACCTGCTCCCGCAACGCCTCGCCGCGCTCGATGGCGGCGATTTCCTCCGCTTCGAGGGTGCAGCCAACCAACAGCCGCATGTGGCCGTCGTTGTGCACCAGCCCTTCGATGCCGCGGGCGGCCAACGCCAATGCGCCGGCGTTGAAGTAGCCGGTGAGCCGGTGGTAGCGCACGGCGTCCTGCAGAGCCGGAACGTAGAACAAGCGCACCAGATCGCCGTCGTCCGGCGTGTAGCGGATGCGCCAGTTTCTGTCGCGGAGCATGGGCGAAGCATAGCCGGCCACACACTGGTGACGGGATGTGCTGCGGCCCTACCTGCTTTTCGGGATTGGCCAAATGCCTGCCTGGCCAGTCGACGTCCTCCGTCGGTTCACGCGAACAGCCACGCGTTCAGCAGGCGTCCGGGGCTGAACGCGAAGGCGCCGGCGATGAGGATGCCGCCCAAGTACAGGCCGCGCATGGTTCCGGCGTGCGTCTTCACGTCGCCCCGCTTGATCGACCACATGGCCAGCGGAACGCTGACGAAGACGACCACGCAGAACAGGTGAATGAAGCCGAAGTGTCCCCAAAGCGTTGGCCCCACCAGCGCTGGCATGGCCGCTGCCACGACGGACGAAAAGGTGATGAGCACGACGTAGACTTTGCCGAGCCGTTTGTGGATGGGCGTGCCCTTGCGCCGCAGCAGCAGCCAAGCGCCGATCAGAAAGCAGGGCACGATGGTGGCGAAATGGAGGTAGGCCAGCGCAAGGTAGAAGCCGCCGCCTGCAAAGGCGATCGCGCTGTGACTGCCAAGCTCAACTTCCACGATTGCTGATTGTTGCACAGACGGGGCCGAACTGTGCCGCGACCCGCCGCGTTCCAAGCGAGGCGCTAGCCCGTGCCGCGTTTCGTCGACAGTTGATGGCCACTGCCTACCAATCGCAAAATGGCTACAGAGATTACATTTTGCGGCTCAAAATGGCCCTAGTAAGTCGATTCTTCGACATCCCGGAGCAAACTTGCTTCCTGTTCGGCCCTCGTGGCACCGGCAAATCCACTTGGCTGCGGCATTGCCTGCCCGATGCGCTGTTCGTCGATCTGCTCGATCCTGTGCGCCACCGGAGCTTGGAAGCCCGCCCGGAGCGGCTGCGGGAGTTGCTCGCCGGTGCCCAGCTCGGAACGGTGGTGATCGACGAAATCCAGCGCGTGCCGGCACTGCTCACCGTCGTCCATGCCATGTTGGAAGAGCCATCGCCGCCGCGCTTCGTGCTCACGGGTTCGAGCGCCCGCAAGCTGCGCCGGGGCGGCGTGGACCTGCTCGGCGGCAGGGCGGTTCAATGCACGCTGCACCCGTTCATGGCCGCCGAACTGCCGGCCTTCGACTGGCCGGCGCACTGGAAACGGGCCTGCTCCCGTTGGTGTGGGGCGCGGCGCAGCCAAGCGCAACGCTGGCGGGCTACGCGAGCCTGTATCTCGACCAGGAAGTGCGGGCGGAGGGCTTGACGCGCAACGTCGGCAACTTCGCGCGCTTTTTGGAAGCGGCGAGCTTCTCCCACGGCGGCGAGCTCAACGTCGCCGCCATCGCCCGCGAGTGCGAAGTGGCGGCAAGGCCGTGGCCAGCTACCTCGAGATCCTCCAACACCTGCTGCTCGCCTACACGCTGCCGGTGTTCCGCAAACGCGCCAAGCGCCAAACCACCGCGCATCGCAAGTTCTATCTGTTCGACGCCGGCGTGTTTCGCGCCCTGCGCCCGAAGGGGCCGCTGGACCGGCCGAGCGAGATCGACGGCCAAGCGCTGGAGGGGTTTTGGTGGCGCAACACTTGCGGGCATGGGCGGCGTACTCTGGCGACGGTGCCGAGCTGTACTTCTGGCGGACGCGCAGCGGCGTGGAGGTGGATTTCGTGGTCTACGGCGAGCGCGGGGTGCAGGCGTTCGAGGTGAAGAACGCAAGCCGCGTGGAAGCGAAGGATCTGCGCGGCCTGCGGGCGTTCCGCGAGGACTATCCAGAAGCGCAAGCGGCGCTGCTTTACCGTGGCCGCGACCGCCTGCGCATGGGCGGCATCTGGTGCCTGCCGGTGGAGGAGTTTCTGCGGCGGGTGGTGCCGGGGCGCGGGGTGCTGGATTGGTTGGAGGACTAGGCGCTGCCGCCGAGTTGCTTCATTGCCTGGCCCCGCCTCACGACCGCCAACGCAACAGCGCTTGTTCCAAGTCTCTCGCCAGCGGCTGGATGTCGCTGTCGTCGTTCCGCGTCTCCAAGCTGGCGACGACGCGGCAGACCTCAGCCACGTCGCGCTCCAAGGCGTCCGCAAGGCTTTGCATCTTGGTCTTGGCAATGATCTGCGGACTGTCCGAGGCGGAATCGAACACCGCGTTCAGCCTCTCCACCCGGGCCCTCAACTCCTTAAGCTCGATGCCGAGCGCTTGGGCCAGTGCGGGCTGACCTTCGCCGCTGAGCCGTTGCCACACCCACATCTCCGGGGCCCGGTCGCCAGGGAGGTAGTACACCGGCACTTCCCGCTGCGCTTGAGATCGAATCTTGCCGGCAATGAGGCCGTCGCGCTTGTCGCCATCGAGCACGAAGACGAAACTCTCGATCTGGCCGAACTTCCGAAACGCTGTCGCGTGTGCCGGAAACTCCTCGGCGCCAGTGTCCCTGCCGATGCGCACCGACTCCCTTTTCACCCGATGGCGAGGCAGCAAATCATCGAAGATACCTTGCAGGATCCCTTCGGCGGCATCGTCCTCGCACAGCACGTTGAGCCCCTCGCCGGACCTTCCGTACAGGGCGTCTTGCACCAAGTCGCGATAGGCCGGCACCACGGCGACCTTCCCCGATTCATCGCGCTCGAGGAAGACGCGCCCGTGTTCCGGCACGCACTCCAGCACCACCGGGCTGTGGGTGGTCACCAACACTTGCAGGTTGTTCAGCAAGGCAAGTTGCTGCAACTGCAACATGAGCAGCTGCTGCACCCACGGATGCAGGCCGGCTTCCACTTCGTCGATGAGCACCAGCGCGTCGCGCAGTTGGGCGATCTCGGCGGCAAGCCGCAGGATGGCCCGTTCGCCAGCAGCCATGTGCAGTTCGGAGTAGGCCGCGCCGCCGGCCTGCTCTGCAAAGAGCAGGTTCTTCGCGCCGCTCGACAGCCGAACCACGGCGGCGTAGTCGAACGGCAGCATCCGCTGCGCGAAATCGACCTGCAAGGCCGTGAGCGGCGATTCCGCCGGTACCACGCGCAAATGCGACATGCCGAGAACGCTGCGTACCTCGGAGGGATTGCTCAAGTTGCTGAGCGTGCGCAGGTAGACCGGGCGCTCCGGCTGTTTCGCGCCTTGACGACCAAGGAAGCTCCGGCTCCAAGCCTTCGACCGCCGCCAGCGCATGGCGCGGCGACCTTCCGGCGTGGCGTACTGGAACTCGATGGTTGTTTCCGACCGGCCGTCTTGGCGGTCGCCGACGTTGGGGCGGTAGTCCGGAAACAGCGTGGATGGCACGAAGTCCCGCACGCCAGCGCCTGGCACCTTGTAAGCACAGGCAGCCGCGAACAACACCGTGGATTTGCCGCTCGCGTTGCCGCCGGCGATGACGCTGACGGGATAGTCGAAGCCGACGCGCAAGTCCTCAATGCCGCGGATGCCGTCTATCGACACCTCGGCGAGAAAGTGCGGCAAGTGCGGTTTCTTGCCTTGCAGCTGCTGCCAGAGCTTGGCGAAACGTCGCTCGATCATTCGCGGCTGCTCCGTTCCATGCGGATGCACAGTAGGTGGTCACTCGGGCGGAATCAAGAGACGCTGCCGGCGAGGCGGACGAGGAACGGCCGTTACTTCCCTTCCCCTTCCCCCAGCCACAACTCCAGCTGCCTCGGCTGATCCACTTCCTTCGCATACGCCAGCCGCGCAAGGTCGTAGAGCGCCTCGAAGTCGTTGCTGGACGCGGCGGCCTCGCTCTGCAGCGCCACCTTCGTGAAGCGGTGCGACACCGGCAGCACTTCCAGCACCGCCTCGAACGCCCGGAACAGGCGCGGGTCCCGATCCATGCCGGTTTCGGCGAGCATGTCCCGCGCCGCCGCCAGCGAGCGGCTGCGGGAGATGGTGGCGGCGTGGTGCAGGGTGTCGACGAGGCCGCGGCCGCCGTCCACCGGGCCGAGGGCGCCCTTCGCCGCGCGGGTGGCGCTGTCCCACAGGCGGAAGTCGCCGCCGCGCTTCTCGCCGAGGCGCTTCGCCACCTGCGCGTCCATGTCCACGCCGACGGCGCGGGCTAGGCGCAGCGCTTCGTCGTAGGCGAAGACGGGCGCCTTGAAGGCGTCCCATGCCAGCACGAAGAACGCCGTGGGCGCGTCCAGGTCTTCGCTCGCCTTCTTGCGCGTCAGCTGCTCCAAGCGCCAGCGCTTCACCTCGCGGCGGGCGGCGTCCAGGGCGTCTTCCGGCGTTGCGGCGTAGGGGTCCCAGTCGTCCTCGAGCACGTCCTGCTGGCCGCGGCGCCTTGCGGCCGGGCGCTCCCTGGGCGTGCCGCGGGTGAGCGGCCAGTTGCGGGAGAACTCCTCCAGCGCCGGGCCGAAGCACGCGAGGTACAAGTCCACGCCGGCGATGCCCGCCCGTTGGAACTCCGCCACGCGGGTGCGCACGGCGTTGGCCACGCGGGGTTCCACGTCTTCCCAGTAGGCGACGGCATCGCGCGCTTCGGCGGCGCGTTCCGCCGGACGCGGGCGGCAGGCGAGGAAGACGGTGCTTTTCGCTGCGGCCTTGTTCTTGATGTGCAACCCTCCCTCCGACTCGGTATTGACAGGCCATGACGCGGTGATGACGAAGCCCGCCTCCATCAAGCCCTTGGCGAGCGCGTCCCAGGCGCCGGTGGCCTTGTGGGTGAACATCAGCGTCATGATGCCGTTGGCCTTGAGCACCCGCCGGCACTCGCGGAAGATGGCCGCCATGCGCTCGTGATAGTCGCGCCCGGCGAGTGCCCGCGCGCCCTTCTGGTCGGCGAAGCGCGCCGGGTTGGCCACCGCTTCGTTCTCCTTGTCCGTGAGCTGGCGGCGGAACAGCTCGGGGAAGACGTGCCCGGCGGTGCGCTTCAGCCAGACGTAGAAGAAATCCGAGAGCTCCGCGTACATCACGTTGTCGTAGTAGGGCGGGTCCATCACCACCGCGTCGATGCTGCCGCTCTCGATGTGGTCCAGGCTGTCCGCGGATTTGCAGGTGATGGTGACGGGCGGCGGATTGTGTGGTTCTTCGGGAGCAAACAGGTCGGAGCGCTGGCCCTCAGGGTGGACGAGTTCGACGAGCTCTTTGATGCACTTTGCGGTCTTTTCGATGGCCCAGTCGTAGCCGACGCCCGTGACCAGCGGGGCCATTTCGGCGTAGGACCAGACGAAAGCGAAGTCATGCCGGTTGAAGATGTGCCGAATGCCCCTTCCCGTGTTCGTGTCCCAATAGCTGCATCTGTTGTTGTAGTCCAGCAACGTGTCCAGCGCGATCGCCAGATAGCCGTAGGCGGCCTTGCGCAACTCCGTGAGTTCGCCGGCGGCCCGGTCCGCTTCGAGCATCTCCCGATACACCTCCACGCTCGTGCCGTGGCAGAGGAGTTGGCGCGGCGAGAACAGGTCGCGCCACAGCGGCATGCCGTACTGAATCGGCCTATCGTCGTTGGTGTTCTCGGGGAACCGCTCGCTCGGCACCAGGTCGAACGCCTCCCACTCCGGCAGCTTCTCCGCAAGCGCCGCGTGAATCTCCGCGCTGTTGTCGTCCTCCGCCCGCGGCGCCCGATAGCCGCGAACCCACTTCTCCCGCTCGCGCCCGCTCTTCGTCTTCACCCGCGCGCGCTTCTTGTAGACCACGGCGTACAGCTGCTCGCCCATCCGCCTCGCCTGCGCCTGCGCCTTGATCTCGTCTCCGTCGATCTGCCGCCGGCAGTCGGGATAGGGACACAGCCCATCCCCTTTTGCCACCGTCCCCACCGACTGCCGCTCCGCCGTCTCGACAATCTCGAACCCGCACACCCGCCCCGCGCTCTCCGGCCCGCCGGCCAACTCCGGCAACAATCGAACGCCCTTGCCGCCCGGCGCCAAGCGCCAGTTCGGGGACAGCGGCACGAGGCCAGCGCAATAGGGGCAGGCGATGGTGCGGGCGTAGAGGTACCCATCCGGCCGCGTGTTGTCTTCCGGCTCGTCCGGAAACGTGCCCGCCAGCCGCTCCCGCACTTCCGCCACAAGCCGTTCGCCCAGCTCTGCGAGCGCATCCCGCAACCGGTGACCGTGGGTTGCTGGCCACGCAACGGTCGCCATTTCGATCAACGCCGCCACGGCGTTCAAGTCGTTCGCCTGCGCCGACAACCCCAACCGAAGCGCCTCGAAGGCGACACTGCCGCCACCGGCCGTCGGATCAAGCACCGTCGGCGCATCGTCTTCACCCACCAACCAGCCCCGGACCTCCTCGCCCGGCGGGTGCTTGAATGCCCGCCCGTACCCATACGCATCGGCCCCAAGACGCTCCCCCTTCCGCGTGGCCTCGGCAATCCGCGCCTTCGCCGCCAGAGGGTCGCCGTGGATGCCAATGGCGTGCAGAAACGCCTTCCGATCCGCGTCCAACGGCAACAGCGAAGCCAGCACCGCCGCCCGAGACGCCACCAGCGGCCGCCGCGCCCACCAGACGTGCAGCCGATTCGGCGCCGGAAACGGCGTCATCGGCGTCCGCTCCCGCAGGCTCTCGATGCCAATCTCGGCGATGGGTAGCCAGCGCTCAATCAGGCGGATATCTGGCACTTGGCCTCCCCACACGCTCGCGGCTTGCCGCAGTCCAGTACCCGCCAAAAGCAGGCCAACAGACCATTGCACACCGCCAGTACTGTATGTATAGTCACATCAAGTCTCCCAACGCGCCGGTGCCGCGCAACACGAGCATCAAGCGATGTACGATAGTGTGACCGTCTACGGGCTGGCACGGGACGATGGCGTGCGGGAAGCCAGCGGCGTCGAAGGGGAAGCGATGTCGGGCATCGAGCATCAATCGAGTTTGCCACTTGGCAACACGGGTTCGCCAGCACTGAACGCCGTGTCGCCTTTCGCCGAGATGGGCGCCTACGAGGCCATCTGGGCCGAAGAGAAGGTGTCGTTCAAGGCGCTCGCAGAGCGCTTCGCGGCACATCCGGGTCACGTCCCGTCGGACTTCGTGCCTGCCGCCAAGAGCACCGAGTACGCGCGCTCGGCCATGGCCAGCCTCGCCGAGGCGGGCGTTCACCGCTTCGGCATTCGGCTCAACGGGGCCGCTGAATACCCCGGCAAGCTCCGCGATGCCGCTCATCCCGTCGAACTGCTGTACTACGTCGGCATCTGGGACTTCGCTTGGTCGCCCTCCGTGGCGGTGGTCGGCACCCGCAAGCCGAGCAGCGACGGGCTGGCAAGGACGAGGAAGCTGGCGAGGTCGCTGGTGGAGGACAACTTCACGGTCGTATCGGGCTTGGCGTCCGGCATCGACACGGCGGCGCACGAAGCCGCGATGGAATGCGGCGGCCGCACAATCGCCGTGCTCGGTACGCCGCTCTCGAAGGCCTACCCCTCGGAGAACGCGCCCCTGCAACAGCGGATCGCAAAGGACCACTTGGTTGTGAGCCAAGTGCCAGTGAAGCGCTACGAGAAGCAGGGCTTCCACGGCAACCGCCTATTCTTCCCAGAACGCAACGCCACCATGTCCGCCCTCACGGACGCCACGGTGATCGTGGAGGCTGGCGATACGTCGGGAACGCTGATTCAGGCGAAGGCCGCGCTAGAACAGGGCCGAAAGCTGTTCGTGTTGGATAGCTACTTCGGCCAAGGCCTGCGCTGGCCGGAGCGGTTAGAGGCAAAGGGCGCGATGCGAGTGAGGAACTATGGCGAGATCGCAGAGCAGCTTGCCGCGGAAACTACCAGCAGTGGATTGATGCCGTCATGAAGACGTTCCACACACCACTCGGAAAGGCGGGATCGGATCAGCTTTACGGTATGGAAGAAGCGGTCCATAGCGACATCATGGCGATGTTCCAAGCAGGTGCCGAACGGGATGCTCTCGACTACGGCGTAGGCCTAGCTGTTGACAAGGGTCGGTATGACGACGGCAGCATTCGTTTGGAGGCGCGAAGACGAGAGTGCGACGCACGCATTACTTCGTCTGCGGGTAGGGCCGTCGAGAGGGCTCTGAAGCTGATTCACGCGTATGGGACTGACCGCATCATCGGCCGGGAGTTCCCGGGCGTCGATGAGAAGCAGATCGAAAGGGACACACAAGGAGGCCACGGGTTAATTCGCCTTCGGCAGATGATCCTCGACGAGATGCCGGACGTCGACATGGAGAATGCCCTTGAAGACGCCTACCAGAGGGCACTCAATCGCGGTTTGCTAGTCGTTACGCTAGACGACAAGCACCTATGGACCATCTATGCAAGTTCTGAAGACATCCCGTTGCGGGAGCATACCACTGGTGGGTTTAGCGACGGTGAGGAGTACACGACCGATCACTCGTCCGGTCATATTTTGTTTCTTCTTTTCGACAAACGGAAACAGTCGGAGTTCGAGAAGCTACCCGTCAGTACATTGGTGCAGTTCCTAGAGAAGGCCGATCAAGCCTACTACGAACGGGATGGCGGGAGCGGGAAAAGACGGAACATGCATTGGGAATCCTATAGTGCTAGGGACCACGAGCGGTCTCGCCCCTACGTCGTAGCGGGGATGAGGTTCTTCGCGAGATTGGCCAAGGAGCTAGTCCAACTTTCAAAGCAACATTGGGTAAGTGACAAAGGACGTCTTGTTCGGGATTTGGAACGCGCCAACTACAACATTCGAAAAACGATGGGAATCCACGCCATGCAGCGCTTCCAGGACAAGATCGTGTTTCCGCCGACGATACCAGCGATAGAACTAGCGGAAAAGTGGCTCGACTATTCTGCTGACCCGAAGGCAGTGGTCAAGAGAGGCTACGACCATCTGCGGCAGAAGCAACACTGGATGACCAACAAACCGGCCAACAAGAAGACGTAAGATGTCTATTGCTACAGTTGCGCCGACTGGCAGTGGTACGCTGCGCTGATGCTCTAAATCTAAGACAAGCGGGGTCTGACATGGCGACATACGCGATCTGGAACAACAAAGGCGGGGTGGGGAAGAGCTACCTGACCTTCCAGCTTGCCTGCGAGTTTGCCCGCTCGCACCCGCACGAGACCGTGCTGGCCATCGACCTCTGCCCACAGGCCAATTCGTCCGGGATGCTGCTTGGCGGCATTGAGGCTGGCGAGGGTGCGCTCGAGGACCTGTCCGGCAACTCGCGCCCCAGGACGATCTCCGGGTATGTCGAAGATCGGATTACCAGCCCCTACGTCAACACCAACACCGGCTCGTCGTATGTCGTGCGGGTCGCCGATTTCAATGCGCAAGCGCCGCCCAACCTCAACTTGGTGGTCGGCGACGAGCAGCTTGAGGTGCAGGCGTCCCGCGTACTTGCGGCGACTACGCCAGGGCCGCAGGACGCATGGCGCATCGTGCATACGTGGATCAGCGATCTGATCGCGGACATTCGCCGCCAGTGCAGCTCGGCGTCGACCGTCTTCATCGACTGCAATCCCAGCTTCGGCATCTACACCGAGCTGGCGTTGTCGGCAGCCGACAGGCTGATCATCCCGTTCTCGGCGGACGGGTCTTCGCGGCGGGCGGTGCGGAGCGTCTTGGCGCTCGTGTACGGCGTGACGCGTCGGCCGGGCACACAGCAGTCCGAGTATTTTCTACGGTCGGATCAGTACCGGCTGCCGTTGCCGAAGATCTACTGCTATGTCGGGAATCGACTGACGCAGTACATCAAGTCGGCGAAGGCGTTCAAGGCCATCGTGGGGGCAATCGGCGACGAAATCTGGGCGGTTTGGCAGGACAATCCCAACGTCTTCTACATTCATCCCGAGGGGGCACCGCCGCCCAGAAGCCGCAAGGACTTCGAGCGGATGTTCCAGTCCGAGGTGCCTGATGCGAACACTGCGTCCGTGGTGTCCAGCTCTCTCGGCATCCCGGTGGTCAAACTGTCCGCTGGGTTCCAGCATGTGGCGGGAAAGGACGTGATGGTCAACCAGAGCCAATTGGATCGGCAACAGCCCGGCATCAAGGAACTCGCCAAACTCATCACCTAGGCGGAGTGTCAGGGCAAGTCAAGCGCTTCGTAGCACTTGAAGTTCGTCAGCTCGATGGCCTGCAACATCCTGCGTCTATCCGGTGTACCGCCCCTTGGCCAACACCTCCAACCCTACCCCTCCTCCCCCAAATGCACCACCTCCACATCGCCCCACCGCTCCCTCAAGTACTCGGCGACGAGGCGGCGGTGGCATTGGTGGGGCTGGTCTTCGCTGCAGAGCAGGCAGCCGTCGTCGAGCAGCGCGGGGTCCACGGTTTCCTCAATGCGGCGCTCGCGCATGAGGTCGAGGAAGCGCTTCTCGTAGGCGGGCCAATCGACCTTGGCCTTCCGGTAGGCGGAGAGCAGCGCTTGCGTGGGCGCGAGGGCCGGAACGTGGGTGTAGTCCATGCCGCCGATCTCCCGCAGGAACCACGCTAGGTCGTCCCGTTTGGCGAAGCCCGCCAGTTGCGAGGAGTTGTTGAGGCGCACGTCCACCACGCGCTTTACGCCGGCGCTGCGCAGCAAGTCGAAGAAGCGCTGGGCGGGCTTCTTGGTGAAGCCGATGGTGAGCAAGCGCATGGCCCTCACCCCGCTTCCGCGGCGGAAGGCGCGTAGCCCACCCGCGCCGTTTGCCAGCGAATCGCGGCGGCCACCAGGTCCGTGCGGGATTGCGCGAGCAGATCGCCCTCGGCGGGCAGGCGGACGGCCGCCAGCAGGCGATCCATGGCGCTGGCGTGGCTCTCGGAACGGCCGTCGGCGTGGATGTGGAGGACGGCCACGCCGCGGGTGTCCAGCGCTTGGGAGACCAGGAGCGTTCGATGGCAGTGCAGAGGCTCCTTCTCCGCGCACATCAGCGCGACGCGGTGCTCCGCCATGCCCGTTTCCAGCCGGCGCAGGCCGTCCTTGAAGTTCCGCGTTTCGGCAACTCGGTCATAGCGGATGCGGCCTCCCTCGTAGCACGCCGGGTCGTCGCTGCGTCCGCCGAGTTCGAGGCCAAGGTAGACGTAGGCGATGCCGGCGTCCGTCAACGTGTGCCGCAGCGCCTCGCGGTTGAACTGGGGATTGAAGCGGCTGTAGGGCGCCGAGCGCACGTCCGCCACCGCCGTCGCCGCGTGCCGGCGCAGGAGGGCCAGGAAGTCCGCCGCGGCATGGTTGGAGTGGCCGATGGTCAATACATGGGAATGGTCGGAACTCATGCGTCCTCGATCACGGCGGCGATGAGCTTGTAGCAGTGGTCGTCGAACGGCTCGCCCAAACTGATCGTCAGGAAACAGCGGCCAAGCGCGTAGTCGCCATCGAGCTTGGCGAGGTGGCGGCGCTCGCAGACGGGGTCCGTCACCCATAAGTCGTATTGCCGGCCGGCATGGCGAAAGCACCCCTGAACGCGCCGTTTTCGGTTGCCGAACGCTTCCCCCGGCGCGAACACCCTGAGCGCCAGTTCCTCCACTTCCAGGAGGCGAAGCGAACTCTCCACCTCCGTCATGGCCGGCAGCGGAATCCTGTCGTTGCTGCCGTGGTGGGTGCTGAAGCCGTCGCGCCACAGCGGCGCTTCCGGGTCCGCCAAGGCCGGCAGGTCGAACCACGAGCAGCGGCCCGCCTTGCGCCAGTACCACTCGGCGTCCAAGAGCCAGTTCTCGCTTTGCCATCCGTCCGCCACGGGCTTCACGACCGGAACGTCGATCACGTCCAGCACCCGGGGATCGCTGCCGTCCTCGTATTGGCGCTCGTACTCGGAAACCTCCTGCCCTTCCCGCTTGCTCACCAGGCGAATCCAGTCCCCCGCCCGCTCGCCATCCCACTCGCGCCCGACGATGCAGCGCCCGGCCAGCTTGCGGAAGTTGGCCAGGCAGACGATGCGCTTGCTGGCCGTCATGGGATTCGCTAGGCCCACATCACCAAGCGCAGCTCGGCGTCGTCGACCACGCTGTAGGTCGGTGGCCTGCCGGAGAGTTCCCGGCATTCCTTGAGGATGATCGGCACCCCGTCGCCGCGCCGATCCATCATCCGTGTGCGGCCCAAGCCCGTGGGCGCCGGGCAGCGGGCCAGCAGAGACACGACGAGCTCGTTGCGGCTGGCCTGGCGCAGATGCAGGCTGTCGGCCGTCAGCGTATTGGCCAAGGCGCCGGGCACCAGGAGTTCCAGCCGGTCGTTGAAGAGGTGCAGACGGATGCGCATGCCGGTCATCGAGTAGTCGCGGTGCGCCACTGCATTGACCAGCGCCTCGAACACCGCCCGCTCGCTGAACTGCGGGCGTTCCACCCGCGCCGTCTCCTTGGCGGCTCGCACCAGCATGTTGCGGCGCACGAAGTGCAGCGCCTCGAGAACCTGCGCGTCCAAAGGGCCGCCGATGTCTCTGGCATCCGCTTGGTAGTCCGCGTCCGCGCGCTCGCCGGCGTAGCTCACGGCCTGCACGTAGGCATGGCGCAGCCAGCGCTGGGGCTCTTCGGTACACAGCAGCGCGCCCGCGAGCGTGAGCTCGTTCGCGGCATCGCCCGCGCCGCCCAGGATGCCGAGCTTGCGCAGGACGTCGTCCGATTTCCCCATGCCGTCGTCCACGCTTGGCGCGGCGTCGCTGTGCAGGAAGCGCTTCGTCAACGCATAGTGCAGATCGTCGCGTCGCGTCCCCGGCACCGTGGATTCGTCGAACCGAACGATGCGGCTTTGGCTGCGCTGCTGAAAGGCCCGGGCCAGAACCTCCGGCGCCATCTTGCGCTTGGAGCTACCGATGCGCCGAAAATAGCCGCCCGGGCTCTCGTGGACGAACAGGCTGCGCGGCACCTCAACACGGAGCACGGGCGTTGGAACGCCGTCCGCGTTCGCCAACTCGAGCTTGAGGAGGTCCGCATCCAGCGCTGGTTTGATCAGGTCGTTGCAAATCTCCCGCACCCAGCCCTCGACCGTGTCCAAGTCTGCGAGCGGGATGCCCTGCACTTGGCGCGTCTCGTCGTCAATGCCGAGCACCAACGTGCCGCCCCGCCCGTTGGCCAGCGCGGCGAGTTCGTCCGCCAAACCGTTGCGATGCGGCGAGTACACGCGGGTCCCCTCCACCCGTATGCTCTTGAGCTCCAAGGCGGAATCTTCGCCGAGGCGTATGCGCCCCGCCAGTTCCGCCGCCGGGTCGCTGGTCATGGCGCGGTTGCTTGGCAAGAGACCATCTCCCAACCGTGGAACGCCACCGCCAAGCCGGTGAATTGCACGGACGGGTACGCCCGCGCCAAGCGCTCGTCCGCCAAGTAGCGCCGCAGCTGCTCAAGAGCGTCTTCGACGACAGCCTGCACCTTCGTCTCGCTGGCGTCTTCGCCCCGCTTGAGGTACTTGAGCTCGATCAGGAAGCCGTGCCGAAGTTCCGGGTGCTGCGCCGCGAGCGGCTCCAGCGAGATGTCCGCGAAGCCCTTGCCCAGTTCAGGTTCCGTTCGCATCAAGAAGTACCGAGAACCGCCAAGGTACGCTGCCAAGAAACCTTGGATGATCTTCTCGCCGTCCAGGTAGTCGCGGATGCTGGTTTGCTTGGCAATGGCATTGCGGAGGAATTCGAACACCGGGCGCCAGTCGCCGTCGCGGGCCATGCGCCAAAGAGCGTCGGCTAGGGCGACCGGATCCACGGAGAGCACGCCGACGTCGTCGTAGGCGTCGCGCAGATGGCCGTAGAGCAGTTGGCGCACCGTCTGGTTCGGAATGTGCAACCGAGTTCGCCCGGCGACTGTCCTCTGGATGCTCAACAGGCCGAAGTAGTGCAGCAGCGAAAGGAAGTTGTCGCGCTGGTCCAAGCGCTCCAAGGGAAAGCTCGCTTGAATTTCGGCGTCCGCCTGGCCTTCGCCGACGACTTGCCGCAGCAGGTCGAAGTTGCCGTTCAGCTGGCGCTCGGCCCCGGCGCTCTGGTCCGAGCCGCCGGCGCCGTCCGAACCGCCGGCGGAGCCCTGCGCAGCCCTCGCCGCACGCCCCCGGCTGACGGTCAGCAGATGGCGCAGCTTCCCGTAGTCCATGCGCACGTTCACGTCGATGAGGTCGTCCGGCATGGGCTTGTTCGGCATGGCGGCGTCCAGGAAGTAGAGCACCATGTCGGTGTTGTAGACGGTCTCCTTCGCGCCCTTGGCGAAGCGGTATCCGTCGTACCACTCGCGCATCACGTTGAGGGCGGTCTCTTCGTCCAAGGCCAGCGCGCCCGCCTCGCGGTAGGTTCGGAGCAGGCCGCGCACTTCCGCCTCGGTGAAGCCGAGCACGGCGTTGAACTCCGGCGCCAGGCTGACGTTCTTGCCGATGTTGAAGCCGCTGGTCACGTCGTCCAGGGTGATGGGCGACACGCCGGTGACGAACAGCCGTTCGAGGCCGCCCCCGCCGAGCCCCGCGCCGCCCTTCAGGGCGGCGAAGAAGCTGCGGTAGAAGCCGCTGCCGTGGGTCAGTTCGTGGTAGGCGCCGGCGCCGTGGTGGGCCAGTATGGTGTTGGCGAAGTTGTCGTACTCGTCGATGAGCACGTAGAGCCGGATGCCGCGGTCGGCAGCCCACCAAAACAGCTCGCTGAGCTTGGCTTGCGTCGAAGATCCCGCAAGCAGGCGCTGCGCCTCCTGTTGCGGGAACAGGTCCGGATGCCGCCCCAACGAGCGCCGGATCACCATGCCGCAGTATTCCTCGAACGCCCGCTCCAACATCTCCGGCGCGTCGCGCACCACCGAGAAATCGAAGCGCAGCGTCACGAAGCTGTGGCGGTTCTCGGTGGGTTCGCGGCCGATGTCCGTGCCGCCGAACACCTGCTCGAACTCACCGGCCCACCTGCGCTCGTAGTAGTTCTCCAGCAACGAAAGCCAGCAGGATTTGCCGAAGCGCCGGGGGCGGATCAGGAAGACGAAGCGTTCGTCCTCCAACGGGCGGAGGAAGCGCGTCTTGTCCACGTACAGGCGGCCTTCGAGGCGCATGGCGCGGAAGTCCGCCCAGCCATAGGGGATGAGCGGGTACGCGGCGGATGTCGCCCTACCGCCGGTCATGGTGTGGCCGCTTGGCAAGAGACCATCTCCCAACCGCGGAACACACCGCCAAGCCGGTGAGCTGCGCGGACGGGTACGCCTGCGCCCCGCCGATCAGCATCGGCAGCGCGGGATCGCGGCGGAACTCGTCGCGCACGCGCCCCGCCAACACGTTCGAGCGCGGCTGGCAGAGGTCGAAGACGGTGGCCGGGAGGGCGTCACATGCACAGACAGGCGATTCGCTTGAAATCCACTATAGCACCGCCCGACAGTCGACGGTGTCGGGGTTCAAGGACGTTTCGGACTCCGTCGTCCCGGGGATGGAAAGTTGCTTGCCAAGGCGTGGCGGATCCGTCGATCAAGCAGGGTTGCCAATGCCCTCTTCCAGCCACAACTCCAGCTGCCTCGGCTGATCCACCTCCTTCGCATACGCCAGCCGGGCAAGGTCGTAGAGCGCCTCGAAGTCGTTGCTGGACGCGGCGGCCTCGCTTTGCAGCGCCACCTTCGTGAAGCGGCGGGACACCGGCAGCACTTCCAGCACCGCCTCGAACGCCCGGAACAGGCGCGGGTCCCGATCCATGCCGGTTTCGGCGAGCATGTCCCGCGCCGCCGCCAGCGAGCGGCTGCGGGAGATGGTGGCGGCGTGGTGCAGGGTGTCGACGAGGCCGCGGCCGCCGTCCACCGGGCCGAGGGCGCCCTTCGCCGCGCGGGTGGCGCTGTCCCACAGGCGGAAGTCGCCGCCGCGCTTCTCGCCGAGGCGCTTCGCCACCTGCGCGTCCATGTCCACGCCGACGGCGCGGGCCAGGCGCAGCGCTTCGTCGTAGGCGAAGACGGGCGCCTTGAAGGCGTCCCACGCCAGCACGAAGAACGCGGTGGGCGCGTCCAGGTCCTCGCTCGCCTTCTTGCGCGTCAGCTGCTCCAGGCGCCAGCGCTTCACCTCGCGGCGGGCGGCGTCCAGGGCGTCTTCCGGCGTTGCGGCGTAGGGGTCCCAATCGGCCTCGAGCACGTCCTGCTGGCCGCGGCGCGCGGCAGTCGGGCGCGCTCTGGGCGTGCCGCGGGCGAGCGGCCAGTTGCGGGAGAACTCCTCCAGCGCCGGGCCGAAGCACGCGAGGTACAAGTCCACGCCGGCGATGCCCGCCCGTTGGAACTCCGCCACGCGGGTGCGCACGGCGTTGGCCACGCGGGGTTCCACGTCTTCCCAGTAGGCGACGGCATCGCGCGCTTCGGCGGCGCGTTCCGCCGGCCGCGGGCGGCAGGCGAGGAAGACGGTGCTGTTGGCCGCCGCCTTGTCGCGGATGTGCAGGCTGCCGCCGGCCTCGGTGTTGACGGGCCAGGACGCGGTGATGACGAAGCCCGCCTCCATCAAGCCCTTGGCGAGCGCGTCCCAGGCGCCGGTGGCCTTGTGGGTGAACATCAGCGTCATGATGCCGTTGGGCTTCAGTCCGCCGGTGGCCGCAACTCTCAACGCATTGATAAATATGTATATTGTCTCGTCGCGATCTCCGTTGACCCTCCAAGCGGACAACCCATACACTTGCTGCATGTAAAGTCCGCCTCTCGCCACGAGAGGCTGCACCACAGGCCCGGTGGCCGTGGCGGAGGCAGCGACATTGGCATTTGAGCCTTGCAACGAGAACGATGCGATCACGGAGGTGGTGTTCGCCGTGGTTGGTCTTCAGGGATTCACACCCGACGATCGGAGCAGCATCAAGGCCGCGCACTCGAAGTGGCAAGGGCTTTTGCCTAGCCTGCGAGAAGGAGGAGTGCTAAACATCGCCGTCGCGCCGCCGGATGCGGCCTTGCCGCCACCGCCCATCGCGCCGTTGGAGTTCGCCCGCTTCCGGCCCGATGGCGAAGTGGAGTGGCGGCTGCTACTCGCTCAAGATGCGCTGGTTGTCAATTGCTGCTCGTACACGAGTTGGAAGGAGGTCTGGATCATCGTACGAGATCTCTTCGCCGAGGTTGTTGGCACCATGCATTCGCGTGAGCAAAAGATCAGGTCCGTCGCCTTGGAGTATGTGGACTTGTTCCGCTCGGCCGACGACCACTACGACGCGCGAGACCTCCTGCAGGAGAACGACTCGGTGCCGTCGGGCATCTTTGCGCGCGGACCAACCTGGCACCTCCATCAAGGTTGGTTGGAGGATGCTCAAAGGCCGGTTTCGGGCCACATTCTACGGCGCATGCACATTAGCTCGACGGTCGAGGACGATCGCCCACAAGTGCGGTTCGATACAAGCCATCGGTTCGACATGCGGGACACGCCCGACCTGCAATCCATGTTTGCGGAACCGGACACCTTGGTAGATGGTCTATTCGACTGTCTGCACCGGTTCAGCAAGGAGCTGCTTGCGGATTTCCTGACGGCAGAAATGGCGCAACGGATAGACCTCCATGTCGACTAGCTCCGGGCATCTCGACACCTCTGCCAATGCTGGGCGCTACAGTGCAGGCAACGCCATGCCCCGTGTTCGAACGAGACCTAGGCTGACGACGCTAGCTGCGGACCACTACAGTCTTCAGGGGGTAGCCCATCTGCGGTTTAGTGCCAGTTCCGTCGACGAACAATGGCTGATCGGCACGAACGTCGTCGGATGGGAGTCGGATCGAACGTCCGCCCTGCGCAAGCAGGTTCTCTCCTACCGGGCGGAACGACCTCGGGACCCGTCTGTAGCCGCGGCTGTCTACGATGCCTTGAAGTTCATCGATCTGATCCCTGCCACCGCGACGTTGCCTTACGTCGCACTCGCCGACGATGGCGAGGTGAACTTCTACTGGCGTCGTCGGGCGAGTCTGCTCATTGACGTCGGCTTCGTCGGCGACAGCGTGATGCACTACTACGTGTGGGACGAGGCTAGCGGCGTGGATGTGGACGCTTCGATTCCGTTCAGTGGACGGTCGCTGCCTCCAGACATCGTGAAGACACTGCCGCCGTTGCGCGGGCAGTTCGGAATGGATGCACATGGGTGACTGTGAGGAGTGCATTGAGGAGCGTCAGCGGCAACGCGCCTGCTCACCCGGCACTGTGGGCGATGAAGAGAACTTGGCGAGGTTTGTTTTACGTAGCGACCATGTCGCACCGGATGGCGAGCTCGCGCCCGCGGCTTTCCCTGCACAGGACTTCATGGAGCAACACAGAGGAGGTTTGTCGCTTGCGCGACTAGACCACATGTCGATGGAGGAAGTCCGCGGACGTGCGAGAGCACTGCCAGATGTCACGATTGGGAAGTCGACGAAGCGCATGGCTGTAGCCAAGACGCAGGCTATTCGCGCCATACGCTCAAGTGGCGCACGGTTGTTCTGCGTGGTGGATGACGGGTTGCCGGAATTCCACGCACATGCCGTTGTGCGTTTGGCGGATCGCCAATCTGCGAGCCGAAGCTCCGTGAAGCGCCATCGCGGTCGCTTGATGCGGGCTTTTGCGCTCCAATCTATAGGCTAGGCCAGCAGGTCCAACTGCAAGATCGGTCAGATTGGGCATCAGTCAGTGCCCCCGCTCTCCCCTTCCCCCAGCCACAACTCCAGCTGCCTCGGCTGATCCACTTCCTTCGCATACGCCAGCCGCGCAAGGTCGTAGAGCGCCTCGAAGTCGTTGCTGGACGCGGCGGCCTCGCTCTGCAGCGCCACCTTCGTGAAGCGGTGCGACACCGGCAGCACTTCCAGCACCGCCTCGAACGCCCGGAACAGGCGCGGGTCCCGATCCATGCCGGTTTCGGCGAGCATGTCCCGCGCCGCCGCCAGCGAGCGGCTGCGGGAGATGGTGGCGGCGTGGTGCAGGGTGTCGACGAGGCCGCGGCCGCCGTCCACCGGGCCGAGGGCGCCCTTCGCCGCGCGGGTGGCGCTGTCCCACAGGCGGAAGTCGCCGCCGCGCTTCTCGCCGAGGCGCTTCGCCACCTGCGCGTCCATGTCCACGCCGACGGCGCGGGCCAGGCGCAGCGCTTCGTCGTAGGCGAAGACGGGCGCCTTGAAGGCGTCCCATGCCAGCACGAAGAACGCCGTGGGCGCGTCCAGGTCTTCGCTCGCCTTCTTGCGCGTCAGCTGCTCCAAGCGCCAGCGCTTCACCTCGCGGCGGGCGGCGTCCAGGGCGTCTTCCGGCGTTGCGGCGTAGGGGTCCCAGTCGTCCTCGAGCACGTCCTGCTGGCCGCGGCGCCTTGCGGCCGGGCGCTCCCTGGGCGTGCCGCGGGTGAGCGGCCAGTTGCGGGAGAACTCCTCCAGCGCCGGGCCGAAGCACGCGAGGTACAAGTCCACGCCGGCGATGCCCGCCCGTTGGAACTCCGCCACGCGGGTGCGCACGGCGTTGGCCACGCGGGGTTCCACGTCTTCCCAGTAGGCGACGGCATCGCGCGCTTCGGCGGCGCGTTCCGCCGGACGCGGGCGGCAGGCGAGGAAGACGGTGCTTTTCGCTGCGGCCTTGTTCTTGATGTGCAACCCTCCCTCCGACTCGGTATTGACAGGCCATGACGCGGTGATGACGAAGCCCGCCTCCATCAAGCCCTTGGCGAGCGCGTCCCAGGCGCCGGTGGCCTTGTGGGTGAACATCAGCGTCATGATGCCGTTGGCCTTGAGCACCCGCCGGCACTCGCGGAAGATGGCCGCCATGCGCTCGTGATAGTCGCGCCCGGCGAGTGCCCGCGCGCCCTTCTGGTCGGCGAAGCGCGCCGGGTTGGCCACCGCTTCGTTCTCCTTGTCCGTGAGCTGGCGGCGGAACAGCTCGGGGAAGACGTGCCCGGCGGTGCGCTTCAGCCAGACGTAGAAGAAATCCGAGAGCTCCGCGTACATCACGTTGTCGTAGTAGGGCGGGTCCATCACCACCGCGTCGATGCTGCCGCTCTCGATGTGGTCCAGGCTGTCCGCGGATTTGCAGGTGATGGTGACGGGCGGCGGATTGTGTGGTTCTTCGGGAGCAAACAGGTCGGAGCGCTGGCCCTCAGGGTGGACGAGTTCGACGAGCTCTTTGATGCACTTTGCGGTCTTTTCGATGGCCCAGTCGTAGCCGACGCCCGTGACCAGCGGGGCCATTTCGGCGTAGGACCAGACGAAAGCGAAGTCATGCCGGTTGAAGATGTGCCGAATGCCCCTTCCCGTGTTCGTGTCCCAATAGCTGCATCTGTTGTTGTAGTCCAGCAACGTGTCCAGCGCGATCGCCAGATAGCCGTAGGCGGCCTTGCGCAACTCCGTGAGTTCGCCGGCGGCCCGGTCCGCTTCGAGCATCTCCCGATACACCTCCACGCTCGTGCCGTGGCAGAGGAGTTGGCGCGGCGAGAACAGGTCGCGCCACAGCGGCATGCCGTACTGAATCGGCCTATCGTCGTTGGTGTTCTCGGGGAACCGCTCGCTCGGCACCAGGTCGAACGCCTCCCACTCCGGCAGCTTCTCCGCAAGCGCCGCGTGAATCTCCGCGCTGTTGTCGTCCTCCGCCCGCGGCGCCCGATAGCCGCGAACCCACTTCTCCCGCTCGCGCCCGCTCTTCGTCTTCACCCGCGCGCGCTTCTTGTAGACCACGGCGTACAGCTGCTCGCCCATCCGCCTCGCCTGCGCCTGCGCCTTGATCTCGTCTCCGTCGATCTGCCGCCGGCAGTCGGGATAGGGACACAGCCCATCCCCTTTTGCCACCGTCCCCACCGACTGCCGCTCCGCCGTCTCGACAATCTCGAACCCGCACACCCGCCCCGCGCTCTCCGGCCCGCCGGCCAACTCCGGCAACAATCGAACGCCCTTGCCGCCCGGCGCCAAGCGCCAGTTCGGGGACAGCGGCACGAGGCCAGCGCAATAGGGGCAGGCGATGGTGCGGGCGTAGAGGTACCCATCCGGCCGCGTGTTGTCTTCCGGCTCGTCCGGAAACGTGCCCGCCAGCCGCTCCCGCACTTCCGCCACAAGCCGTTCGCCCAGCTCTGCGAGCGCATCCCGCAACCGGTGACCGTGGGTTGCTGGCCACGCAACGGTCGCCATTTCGATCAACGCCGCCACGGCGTTCAAGTCGTTCGCCTGCGCCGACAACCCCAACCGAAGCGCCTCGAAGGCGACACTGCCGCCACCGGCCGTCGGATCAAGCACCGTCGGCGCATCGTCTTCACCCACCAACCAGCCCCGGACCTCCTCGCCCGGCGGGTGCTTGAATGCCCGCCCGTACCCATACGCATCGGCCCCAAGACGCTCCCCCTTCCGCGTGGCCTCGGCAATCCGCGCCTTCGCCGCCAGAGGGTCGCCGTGGATGCCAATGGCGTGCAGAAACGCCTTCCGATCCGCGTCCAACGGCAACAGCGAAGCCAGCACCGCCGCCCGAGACGCCACCAGCGGCCGCCGCGCCCACCAGACGTGCAGCCGATTCGGCGCCGGAAACGGCGTCATCGGCGTCCGCTCCCGCAGGCTCTCGATGCCAATCTCGGCGATGGGTAGCCAGCGCTCAATCAGGCGGATGTCGGGCATGCGGCCTCCTGTGCGTACCTATTTCCATGTATTATCAATGACTTACCAGAATATAGTGCCTCCACAATGCCACGGTGCGCGCCCCCCATTGCACACTCCAAATACTGTATCTATAGTAAGGGGTTGGGCGAAGAGAACCGATTAGTCGCTAGCAGAGCCGAGAGAGGAGAGCGCATGGCAACACGATACCCATACGTCACCGGAATAGCAGGGTTAGATGGAACGATAACGCACCTGCGGAGTTCTTTCCCCCAGATCGTCGACTCTGCCGCGTTGAAGAAGCTCGGGTTCGCACCCAACAGCGAGAGCCGCGTTATCAACGTGTTGCGGTTCCTCAATATCCTCGGTGAGGACGGTGGTGGCACGGACGTCGCGAAAGAGACGTTCCTGCAGCACAATGACGCAGAGTTCCAGCAGCGGTTTGGCCAACTTGTGCAGTCGTCTTACGCTGCGTTGTTTGATCTGCATGGCGATAACGCTTGGAAGCAGTCGCTGGATAGCCTCATTCAGTTCTTCCGAACGACCGACAAAACGAGTGCGATCGTTGGTCGGCGGCAAGCCAATACCTTCTTGTGCCTGTCCCAACTTGCTGGTCATGACGCACCCACAGAAGGCAAGCAGAAGAGCACACCAAGCGCTGCTCCACGGAAGGAGCGCGGGAGCAAGAGGGCGGTCTCCGCATCCACTTCCGTAAGTGCGTTGACTCCCGAAAGAGCCAAGCCAAAGGTGGGTCTGACGGTGAGGATCGAAGTCAACCTTCCTGCGGACGGCAGCCAAGAGACTTACGATCGGATATTCAAGAGCATCCGAGAGCACTTTATAGATGGCTGACGAAGTCAGTCAATTCGAGATGATCGCCCGGAGGTCGCCAAGGTACAGCGAACGCCAAAGCGCCTCCCGGCAAGGTAGCCATCCGTTTGAACTCCGGAGCCTTCACCCGCGAGTGTCCGACGCAACACGGCACCTGTTTGACGATGGCCACTACGCGCAGGCGACCTTCGAGGCATTCAAGCTCATCGAGCGAGAGGTCAAGACGATGGCAAGGTCGTCGAAGAGCGGCCAAGCGCTCATGATGTCAGCCTTCCAAGCGAAGGACCCGAAGGTCCGCCTCACTGAAATGAGCAACCGAAGCGAGGTCGATGAACAGGAAGGACTCAGGTTTCTGTTCGCTGGAGCCATGCTCGCAATACGAAATCCACGTGGGCATGAAGTAGGCGTTGACGAGTCGCTCGACGACTGCCTTGACCACCTTTCGCTCGCGTCGCTGCTGCTGCGGCGGCTAGACGCAGTTTGAAGCGTTGCAGCGTAAGGGACTCCAGCGTCGCGCGGTCACGCGGCGTTTTCACAACGCGCCATCTCCCACCCGTGGAACACCACCGCCAAGCCGGTGAACTTCACCGTGGGATACGCCCGCCCCAACCGCTCGTCCGCCAAGTACCGTCGCAGCTGTTCCTCGGCCTCTTCCACCATCGCCTGCACCTTGTCCTCCCCAGCGTCCTCGCCGCGCTTGAGGTACTTGAGCTCGATCAAGTAGCCGTGCCGGAGCTCCGGGTACTGCGCCACGAGCGGTTCCAGCGTGATGTCCGCGAAGCCCTTGTTCAACTCGGGTTCCGTACGCATCAAAAAGTGCTGCGAGACGCCCAGATACGCGGCGAGGAAGCCTTGGATGACCTTCTCGCCGTCCAAGTAGTCGCGGATGCTGGTCTGCTTGGCGATGATGTCGCGGAGGAAGTCGAACACCGGGCGCCACTCGCCGTCGCCGGCCATGCGCCAGAGGGTGTCGGCCAGGGCCGCGAGATCAACGGAGAGCACGCCGACGTCGTCGTAGGCGTCGCGCAGGTGGCCGTAGAGCAATTGGCGCACCGTGTGGTTGGGGATGTGCAGGCGCGGTCGGCCGTCGTCGGTGTCGCAGATGGTCAGCAGGCCGAAGTAATGGAGCAGGGATAGGAAGTTGTCGCGTTGGTCAAGGCGTTCCAAGGGGAAGCTGGCTTGGATGCCCGCGTCTGCTTGGCCTTCGCCGACGATTTGGCGCAGCAGGTCGAAGTTACCGTTGAGGCGCACGTCGCTGGCGCTTTCCTCTGCCTCGCCGGAGTCCGACGCGCCAGAGGGAGCGGTGTCGCTTGCTTGCACGCGCCCCTGGCTGACGGTCAGCAGGTGGCGCAGCTTGCCGTAGTCGATGCGCACGTTCACGTCGATGAGGTCGTTCGGCATGGGCTTGTTGGGCATGGCTGCGTCTAGGAAGTAGAGCACCATGTCGGTGTTGTAGACGGACCCCTTCACGCCCTTGGCGAAGCGGTAGCCGTCGTACCACTCGCGCATCACGTCGAGGGCCACGTCCTCGTCCAAGCCGAGCGCTCCGGCTCTGCGGTAGGTCTGGAGCAGGCCGCGCACCTCCTCCTCGGTGAAGCCGAGCAGCGCGTTGAACTCCGGCAGCAGGCTGATGTTCTTGCCGATGTTGAAGCCGCTGGTCACGTCGTCCAAGGTGATGGGCGAAACGCCGGTGACGAACAGCCGTTCCAAACCGCCGCCGCTGCGTCCCGCACCGGCCTTCAAGGCGGCGAAGAAATTGCGGTAGAAGCCGCTGCCGTGGGTGAGTTCGTGGTAGGCGTTGGCACCGTGGTGGGCCAGGATGGTGTTGGCAAAGTTGTCGTACTCGTCGATGAGCACATAGAGCCGAATGTCATGCTCGGCGGCGTACCAAAACAGGCTGTGCAGCTTGGCCTCGGTGGAAGGCGCGGACGAGATGCGCTGCACTTCCTGTTGCGGGAACAGGGCCGAATGGCGCTCCATCGAGCGCCGGATCACCTCCCCGCTGTAGTACTCGAACTCCCGCTCCAACGTCTCCGGCGCGTCGCGCACCACCGAGAAATCGAAGCGCAGCGTCACGAAGCTGTGGCGGTTCTCGGTGGGGTTGCGGCCGATGTCCAAGGTGCCGAACACCTGTTCGAACTCGCTCGCCCACTTGCGGTCGTAGTAGTTCTCCAGCAGCGAGAGCCAGCAGGATTTGCCGAAGCGCCGGGGGCGGATCAGAAAGACGAAGCGCTCGTCTTCCAGCGGGCGGATGAAGCGCGTCTTGTCCACATAGAGGCGGCGTTCGAGGCGAATGGCGCGGAAGTCCGCCCAGCCGTAGGGGATGAGCGGGTACGCGGCGGATGTCGCTGTGCCGCTGGTCATGGCGCCACCGCCTGGCAAGACACCATCTCCCAGCCGTGGAACACCACCGCCAAGCCGGTGAACTGCGCCGAAGGGTACGCCTGGGCCAGGCGGTCGTCCGCCAAGTAGCGCCGCAGCTGGTTGTGAGCGTCTTCAACCACGGCCTGCACCTTCGCCTTGCTCGCGTCTTCGCCGCGCTTGAGGTACTTGAGCTCGATCAAGTAGCCGTGCCGAAGTTCCGGGTGTTGCGCCGCGAGCGGTTCCAGCGAGATGTCCGCAAAGCCCTTGTTGAGTTCAGGTTCGGTCCGCATCAGGAAGTGCCGAGAGACGCCAAGATATGCCGCTAGGAGACCTTGGATGACCTTCTCGCCGTCCAAGTAGTCGCGGATGCTTGTCTGCTCGGCGATGGCGTCGCGCAGGAAGTCGAACACCGGCTGCCATTCGCCGTCGCGGGCCATTCGCCACACGGTGTCCGCCAGCGCCAGCACGTCCATGGAGAGCACGCCCACGTCGTCGTAGGCATCGCGCAGGTGGCCGTAGAGCAGTTGGCGGACCGTCTGGTTGGGGATGTGCAGGCGCATGCGGCCGCCGAGGGCCTCGCGAATGGTCAACAGGCCGAAGTAGTGCAGCAACGAGAGAAAGTTGTCGCGCTGTCCCAAGCGTTCCAAGGGAAAGCTCGCTTGTATCTCGGCGTCCGCCTGGCCTTCGCCCACCACTCGTCGGAGCACGTCGAAGTTGCCGTTGAGCTGTCGTGCGGCACCGGCCTTCTCGGTCACGCGAGCGGCACTGCGCCGCGCGTTGTTCGCCTGCGCTTGGCCGCGGCTGACGGTGAGCAGATGGCGCAGCTTGCCGTAGTCGATGCGCACGTTCACGTCGATGAGATCGTCCGGCATGGGCTTGTTCGGCACGGCGGCGTCAAGGAAGTAGAGCACCATGTCCGTGTTGTACACGGTCTCCTCGGTGCGCTTGGCGAAGCGGTAGCCGTCGTACCACTCGCGCATCGTGTCGAGCGCCACGTCTTCGTCCAAGCTGAGCACATGTGCCTTCCGGTAGACCTTAAGCAGGCCGCGCACCTCGGCCTCGGTGAAGCCGAGCATGGCATTGAACTCCGGCGCCAGGCTGATGTTCTTGCCGATGTTGAAGCCGCTGGTCACGTCGTCCAAGGCGATGGGCGAGACTCCGGTGATGAACAGCCGTTCGAGGCCGCCGCCGCTGCGCCCCGCGCCGCCCTTCAAGGCGGCGAAGAAATTGCGGTAGAAGCCGCTGCCGTGGGTCAGTTCGTGGTAGGCGTCGGCACCGTGGTGGGCCAGGATCGTGTTGGCGAAGTTGTCGTACTCGTCAATGAGCAGATAGAGCCGAACGCCGCGTCTGCGCGCTTCCCTGAACAGCGCATTGAGCTTGCCGGATGCGGAAGGGTGATCCAGGACGCGAGCCACGGCATCGGCCGGGAAGAGATCCGGGTTGCGCTCCAGGGCTTCCTCGATCTCCAAGCGGCAGTAGTCCTCGAACTCCCGCTCCAACGTCTCCGGCGCATCGTGTACAACCGAGAAATCGAAGCGCAGCACCACGAAGCTGTGGCGGTTTTCGGTGGGTTCCTGGCCGATGTGCGTGCCGCCGAACACCTGCTCGAACTCGCTTGCCCACTTGCGGTCGTAATAGTTCTCCAGCAGCGAAAGCCAGCAGGATTTGCCGAAGCGCCGGGGGCGGATCAGGAAGACGAAGCGCTCGTCTTCCAGCGGGCGGAGGAAGCGCGTCTTGTCCACGTACAGGCGGCCTTCGAGGCGCATGGCGCGGAAGTCCGCCCAGCCGTAGGGGATGAGGGGATAGTTGCGGGTGGGCATGGCCAGTTACTCCCCGAGCGCCCGTTCGCTCTTGCTCTTCGGTTCCGTCAGCAGCATCCGCAGCGCCGCCAGCACTCTGCGCGGGCGCTTGCGGTGCATGGCCATGCCGAGCCAGTAGGCGGCTTCTTCCCGCTGCATGGCCTCGATGCCCTCCGCCACCGTGCGCATGTTCTCGCGGTTGCGCATCGGCGCCAGGCAGCGGAACAGCAGGCCGAGGGTCAGCGCCAGGTCTTCGCTGAGCGCGCGTCCGCTGGTCGCGCTCTTGCCTCGGCCGCCATTGCCGCTGCCCAGGCGAATTCCGGACTGCGCCAGCTTGCGCAGCACCCGGTGTTCCACCAGCTCCAGATTGCGGCCGCGCAAGCCTGCCACCCGCGTCGGCGCGGCCACTTGCGGCGTGGCGGGGCTCGGCAGTTGCCACACTTCGTACTCGGCCTGTCCGGGACGCCCAGCGCACACGCGCAACTCGTAGCGCGGCGTGGCTGGCAGCAGCTTGGCCACGGATGCCCGCCGCACAGCCATCACGCCTTCCCCCCAGATTCCTTGAGTGGCATTGGCCTCACGGATGAGTCTTTGTGGCAGACGCGCGCCCGCGAGGGCGCGCCGTGGCGGAAACGTACGCGGCGCCGCTTGCGAAGCGGCACAGTTCCTCCGCCAGCTGCTCCGGCGCTTGGCCGCGCATCGCGAGACCGTCGTCGTGAAAGGCGAAGACGATGCCGGCTTCCAGTTGGGTGGTGGCGGCGGCGCGCAGCTGCGAGTCCAGAAACTCGCGCACCGGCTGCGCGTCCGGCAGCGGGCCTTGGAACTCCAGCTCGCAACTGCCGCCGTCTTGCGTTTCGTAGGCGCCTCTGAGAACAACGGTCTTGTCCGCTCCGGCGATGCGGCCAGCCACGCCAAGCAGGGGGAACGCATCGCCGGCGTCGAACAGGCGCAGCGTCAAGTCGCCGATGCTCTCGATGTTCTTGTCGCGAGCCTGCTCCCACAGGCGGACCAGCGCCTCGCGCAGTGGGCCCTCGGCGCTGAGCTCCGGCGCTGCCGCATCGTACTTCTCCCTTTCCTCCTCGATGCCAGGCTCTGGCGGCGGTGGCTCCGGCTTCGCCTCCTCTTGCCCTTTCTCCGCCGACGGCCGCGGCCACACGCCGGTGTTCCTGGCGTAGCCCATGGTCAGCACCACCGCCTGTTCGTCGATCTGCACGGATGCCGGCGGGTCGCCCGGCCCGAACAGCAGATCGCCCCGCTGGTACACGTAGTCGCCGCGTTCCACGCCCACGCGGATGCCGCGGATGAACGTGTCGTCGCCGATCAGCATGGGCAGCGCGGGGTCGCGGCGGAACTCGTCGCGCAGCGCCAGCGTGGTCATCTGCCCCTTGCGCAGCGGCGTGCGGTCGCGCACGTACACGGGCGCGTCCGGTTCGTCCTCGGGCAGGCGGAGCTTCTGCAGTTCGCGCAGCGCCCGGGCGATGTGGCGCTGGCCGACGCCGGGCTGGTCGGCGGCGGAGTGGATGTCGATGGCGGTGTGCGCCAAGGACACCTCCGCGTCCATGCCCGCCGAAGACGGATACAGCACGTGCCGATACGCCTGCTGGATGGCGATGGCCAGTTCCTGCTCGGAACGCGCCTCCAGTTCCAGCACCTGGTCCTGCTGGTGCTCGGCCAGGTCGCGCAGCCGGTCGGCGCGCTTCAGGGCCCGCAAGGCAAGGCGCAGTCGCGCCCGGCGCTGCATTTCGGTCTTGCCAGCGTCGTCGGTGGCTACGAAGACCAGGTGGTTGCGCAATGCCCGCAAGGACGCGCCGTCTGCGCCCTTGCGGGTGTAGATGCGTTCCACGAGGCTCGGCAGTTCGCTTGCTTGGGCGCCGAGCGAAACGGCGTCGTAGGAAAGCACGATCAGCTTCGGCCGGCCGTCGCCCACTTCGTCCGGCACGTCGAATGGGCCGCCGGGGAAGCGGATGGCGTCGAAGGTGTCGCCGTTGAAGATGTGGCCGATGCGCTCGCCGAGTTCGGCGCGGGCTTCGCCGGAATCCACGTTGCGTTCCTCGCGGCGGATGATCTGGTTGAGGTTGGCTTCCGCCAGAAAGCGCATGGGAGCGCCGGGGCGGTCGTCCAGATAGGCGGATTCCGCGACGAAGCGCTTGCGGGCCTCTTCCACGAAGCTGATGTCGAGCGTCGGCGCGAGCATCGCGTAGCGCAGTTGTTCCGGGGCGAGGCCCTTCAGCGGCTCGTTGAAGGCCAAGGTGTGCAGGAAGGTGGTGCGGGCGGCGTAGGCCGCGTAGGGCGGCAAGCCGCGATAGTGCGCGGCGTCAATGCTTTCCGCCAGCGAATGGCTCTCTCCGCTCTCCCCACCGCCGCCGCCGCTGCCGGAGGCGATGTCGTTGGCGATGGCTGGCACGAAGGCGGATTGGCCGAGGCGCGTCACCAGCTCCTGGCGGATCGGCTCCTGCCCCAGGTCGACGTGGTGCAGGTGGATGGCCGTCGCGTCGGTCGGCCGCTCCTGCCACAGGTGGGCGATGGTGCGCGCCAAGAGGCGCAGCATGCCGCGCACGCGCTGGAACTCGCTCAAGGTGGAAGTCTTGCCTCTCAGCGTCGCCAGCACGTCGGGGTGGAACGGGTAGCTGGCGGCGAAGTCCTGCGCGGTCTGCGGGCGAGCGGCTTCTTCGGCGAGCGACTCGCGGTGTTCGCGCCAGAGGGTCTGGTAGGCGTCGATGGTGCGGGCCTTGCCGTCGTCCACGCGCTCGAACAGGCGGCGCAGCAGCACCGGCGCCGTCTCGGCATCCTGGGTGGGATTCAAGAGCGTCGCCTTGCGGGCCGAGACGCTCATCATCTCCGCCATGGCGTCGGCGACGAACTGGTTCTCCTCGCTGTAGGCGTCCGTGGCGCGGCCATCGCTGCCGACCGCCAGCGTGTACACCAGCGCCGCGTTCGGGGCGCCCTCCACGGCCTTGAACAGCGAGGTGAGAAACGCCGTGAGCTGCTGCGCCGCGCCTTGCTGCCGCCACACTTTGCGCAGATAGACGGCCAGCTCGTCCAGAAGAATCAGCGTCGGTTCGCCGCCGAACAGCTCGCGCAGCGTCTCGGCGCCGGGCGCGATGCCCTGTTCGTCGCTGCGCCGCACGCGCTCGTAGCCGGCGCTGCCGGCAAGGGCATGGGCGATCTCGCCCCACGGGGTGTAGGCCAGCACGCCGCCGCCGACATCTCGGCCATTGGCCGGATCGGCGTTCTCGCCGTCGAAGGCGGCGATGCGCACGGCGCCGGTGGGCAGCAGCGCGGGATCGACGAACTCGCTCGCGTTCGCCACGCCCTTCATGCCGCCAGCGGCGTGCAGCAGCGCGATCAGGCCGTGGGTCTTGCCGCCGCCGTAGGTGGTGTCCAAGCGGAAGATGGTCGCCGCCGCCGCGTCCGCGCCGCTCAAGCGGGCGCAGACGTTCGCCAGAAGGTCGCGCAGCCCCCGGGTGGGGTAGGTGTTGGCGAAGAACCCCGCCGCATCGCCGTACTCGGCGCTGGCGGTGCCGGCGATCACCGACGCGAGGTCGGCGGCGAAGTCCGCATCCGCCGTCTTGCCGGCCAGCACGTCGGCACGGGGCTGGCAGAGATCGAAGATGGCGGGCAGGGAGGGTGGCACTTGCAGGAACAGGCGGCTCGCTTGAATCCACTATAGCACCGCCCCTGCCAGCCGCCGTCCTCTGTCGCCGCGTGAGTCGCGAGGCCGCTGCCAGCCTCTCCAAGAAGAGGATCAGATTTCTGTTGCAATTTCTGATGTACATGGTATTCTAGGTACTCATTAACTACTGGCACACACAGAAGAGTCCAGAATGAAACTGACGAAACTCATCAGGCAGTTCGCCCGAGACGCGACGCAGACCCCACGAGCACGGCGCCGCGTGGTGCGCCGCACTTCCATGCGCGTCGACGAGCACTTCGCCGACCCTTCCCGGCGCGACGGCCGCGGCCGCAGCGCGAAGGAGCTGCGCCGTGCGGAGAAGGCGCTGCGGCACCTGAACCGCGCCGTCGTCTGGCAGCACCGGCGGGACCTGGATCCCAACGTCCGTCGGGAGGCGCGGGCGCTGGTCCAGGCGGCCTGCCACGGCCGGATGCCGTTCGAGGCGTTGATGAGGCGAGCCAGCAAGCTGCGTGGCCGAGTCAACAGGTCCGGCAAGGTGCGCAACGACCGCATGCCGATCCGGGGTTGCCGGCGCCTGCGGAAAGCGCTGCCCCAGGACTTCGTCGTGGAGCGCCTGCACACGGTCGAGCGGCTTGCGAAGGCGGGCCGCTGGTTTGGCAACTGCGCCAAGGACAACGGCTACGGCCTGCATGACGCGCTGCGGCGGCGCAGGTCGGACTTCTACTGGATGCAGCGGGGCAGCGAGCCCGTGGCGATGTTCGAGGTCGCCTTGAAGGCCGGCAAGATCACCGAGTTCTTGGGCCGGCGCAATTCGGACATCGAACTCCCGCGCACCGTCCTCGTCGCCATGCTCCGCCAACTGCGGCTGAACGGAGACCACGTGGACGCCTGCTTGCGGCAGGGTGCGGCGTCGATCTTCGCCACCGGATCGGCAGATCCCGAGCAGCCGCACTGGCGGCGCAAGCGCCTGAAGGTCTGGTACGCCGCGGGTCGGCTTGTCCTTTGCGAAGGCCGTCGCGAACAGTGGTCGAGCTTCGAGTGGGATGGGGAATGGGAGGCGTCGGACGCTTCCCGCCGACAACGCCTGGACGACCTGATGACACGTCATCCGTCCCTTGCCAAGTTGGCGCGCCGAGCCGTGACAGACATGCGGTAGTGCGCCGGCGCAGTGGCGCCGTGGGGGAGCGGCCCGCTCCGGCGCCTGCCGCCGAACTGTTCGCTAGGAAATCGTTGTACTCTAGGTACGCCCATTCGACGCTGGGGTTGACGAGTGCCCGCAAGCCAGGACATTCGCGTTGCCGACGAGGTCTGGATCGCGACGGCCTCCCTGCATCGCAGCCGCCCCGAGGCACGGGACTTCGCCATTGCGGAGATCATGGCGCAGGCGGAAGCTGCCCATGTGGCCGGGCTGCCGTTGCGTCCGGGCGTCAAGGTCCACGTCTATCTGCACTGCGTCGCCAATCGCCCGCCCAATCCCGGGCGCTATCGAATGCTGTTCGAGACGGCCAGCGGCCGGCGGCGGCTGTACCGGCCAAGCGATCCCTGCCACCCGCTCCGGTCCTCCGGCAAGATCGTGCCCAAACGAGGCGAGATATCGGCCGCCGACGACAGCCTGATCGACTGGTACGAGAGCGTGTACGTCGCCGGAGAATCGGGCGCCGCAGACGACCCCATTCTGGCGCTGCGCGGCCTGGGCCGTGAAGTCTGGGCGGACGAAGATGCAGATGCGTACGTGCGTCGGCAGCGGGAGGCGTGGCAGTGAGCCGCATCTTCTGGGACACCAACCTGTTCATCTACCTGCTGGAGGACAAGGGCGAACTCGCCGAACAGGTCGTCTCGCTGCGGGAACGGATGGTCGAGCGCCAAGACCAGCTGCTCACCTCGGCGCTGACCTTGGGCGAAATCCTCGTCAAGCCTCTGGAGGCGGGAGACGGCGAGCTGATGCGCCGCTACCAACGCGCCATCACCGCCAACGCCGCCGTGCTGCCCTTCGATCAGGCGGCGGCGGCGGTATTCGCCAGCGTTCGCCGGTCCCGTTCGATACACCCCGCGGACGCCATCCAGCTAGCTTGCGCGTCCGTGGCCGGCGTGGACCTGTTCATCACCAACGACCAGCGGCTCAGCCGCCACGTCGTGCCCGGCATCCACTTCATCCAGTCGCTGGCCGTGGCCGCGATCTAGCCCGCGCGCCGTGCCGCCGTTGCCCGGCCGGGCGGCGTTGCTACGGCAGCTTGGCGCCGCCGTCGACGTCGATGCTCGCGCCGGTCATGTAGTCGTTCGTGAGCGCGAAGAGGATGGCGGCGGCCACTTCGTCCGCGGTGCCGGCGCGCCCGGCGGGCACGTTGCGGGTGGCGCCGGCGAGGAAGCGCTGCCGGGCGTCGCCCTGCACGGCGAACATCGGCGTGTCGATGATGCCGGGGGAGACCACGTTGATGCGCCGGGGCGCGAGTTCCGGGGCCACGGCGCGGGCGAACCCCTCCACGGCGTTGCCGACGGTGGCGATGGCGGAGGAACCGGGGTTGGCCTTCTTCGCCGGGAAGCCGCTCACCAGCACGATGGCGCCGTCGGCGGCCATGTGCGGCGCACCCAGGCGCACGCTGTTGGCGTAGCCCCACAGCTTGCGGAAGGAGCCTTGGAAGCCGTCCAGGTCCATCTCCAGGAACGGGCCGGAGGCCCGCTCGCCGCCGGTGGCGGCGTTCACCAGCATGGCGAAGCCAGCGTGTTCGGCGAAGAGCGCGGCCAGCGCTTCCCGGTCCAGCACGTCCACCGTCCGGCAGGTCACGGCGCCCTCGGCGCCGGCGGTGGCGGCCCTGGCCCGTTCGACGTTGGCGGCGGAGCGGCTGCCGGCCACCACGTTCGCCCCGGCGGCGGCCAGCTGCCGAGTGGCCGCGAGGCCAATGCCGGACGTGCCGCCGAGCACGATGGCCGTCTTGTCGCGCAGTTCCATGCGTTCTCCTTGTGCCTTCCGCCTAGGCGACGTACCCGCCTTGCTAGGCGACGTCCTGGGGCGTCTCGCCGGCCGCCACGATCGCCGCCTTCACTTCCTCCAGCATGGCCGCGAGGGCCTCGGCGTCGGTGCCGCGCATCACCAGCGTGGTGCCGTAGCGTTCGCCCTGGGAGAAGGGGTAGCTGCCGAGGTCGATGTCCGGGTAGCGCTGCTGAATGGCCGCGAGCGCGGACGCCACCTGGCTTTCGCCCAGGTAGGCGGTCACCGAGCGGGTCTGCACCACGGCCCCGCCGGCGAGCTCCACGGTGGCCAGCATGGCCTGCATCACCGCCGGAATGCCCGCCATCACGTACACGTTGTCCACGCGAAAGCCCTGCGGCCCGCCAGTCAAGTTGTCGATCAAGCTGGCGCCCTCGGGCACCAGCGCCATGCGCATGCGCGACGCCATCACATCCGGCGGCGCCGGGCGGCTGCGGATGCGCGCCGCAATCGTCTCGTTCGTCACCAGCGGCACGTCGAAGGCGCGGGCGACGCATTCAGCGGTGATGTCGTCGTGGGTGGGACCGATGCCGCCGGTGGTGAACACGTAGTCGAACCTGGCCCGGGCTTCGTCGAGGGCGGCGACGATTGTTTCCGCCACGTCCGGCACCACCCTGGCCTCGCGCACCCGCACGCCGCGCTTGCCGAGTTCCACGGCGATGTGCTGCAAGTTCACGTCCTGGGTGCGGCCGGAGAGGATCTCGTTGCCGATCACCAGTACGCAGGCGGTGTAGATGCGTTCGGGCATGGTTCTGCTTGACGCGGGGCGCAAGAGCGGCGAAGCGCCATAGCCTAGCCTACTTGGCCAGCGTCGGAAGCCCGTGGCGTTAACATGGGCGCAATCGCCTGAGGAACTTGCATGGACGAAGACAACGCGCTGATCGTCGAGCAGATCCAGATCGGCCCGATGGCCAACTTCGCCTACATCGTGGGGGACCGCGCCAGCCGCAAGGTCGCCGTGGTGGACCCCGCCTGGGACATCGACGGCCTCTTGGACCGCATCGCCAGCAAGGGCTACACGCTCGTCGCGGCCCTCGCCACCCACTACCATCCGGACCACGTCGGCGGCGGCATGGGCGGGCACGACATCGCCGGCGTGGCGGAACTCGTCGCCAAGCAGCCGGTGAAGGTGTACGTCCATCGGGCCGAAGCGGCCGGCGTGCGCAAGGTTACCGGGCTGTCGGAATCGGACCTGGCGAAGGTGGACTCGGGGGACAAGCTGGCCCTGGGAGACGTGGAGATAGAGTTCCTGCACACCCCCGGCCACACCCCGGGCTCCCAGTGCTTTCGCATCAAGAACACGCTGGTTTCCGGCGACACGCTGTTCATCGACGGCTGCGGGCGCGTGGACCTGCCGGGCTCCGATGCGGAGCAGATGTACCACAGCCTGGCCAAGCTCAAGGCGCTGCCGGACGACACGCTGCTGCTGCCGGGCCACAACTACAGCGCCGTGCCGAACGCCACCCTGGGCGAAACCAAGAAGACCAACGCCTACCTGTCGGTGCCGGACCTGCCCACCTGGAAGCAGGTGATGGGCTAGCCGCCCGTCTCGAGACCAAGAGGAGATCAAGTTGGACACAGGCCAGTTCCGCGGCTTCGAGGTGGCGGTGCGCGAGCCCGGCATCGCCTGGTTCGCGTTCACCACCCCCGAGCGCCTGAACGGCATGACCGCCAGCATCAAGCGCGATCTGGTGGAGGCCGTCACCCAAGCGCAGATGGACAACGGCGTGCGCGTGCTGGTGTTCACCGGCAGCGGCCGGGCCTTCTGCGCCGGCGACGATCTCAAGGGCTACGGCCAGGTGCAGGTGCCGGGCGAGGCGCTGGTGCCGGCCATCGGCCACGGCCACGACAGCCCCTTGGGCACCTACAACGGCCTGCGCACCATCTCGCAGCGCGTCAACACCGTGGTGCGCGGCTTGGACAAGCTCACCATCGCGGCCGTCAACGGCGTCGCCATCCAAACGGGCTTCTCGCTCGCCCTTGCCTGCGACTTCCGCATCGCCGCCGAAGGCGCCCGCCTCGGCAGCGCCACGCTGCGCTTCGGCCTGCTGCCGGACGAGGGCGGCCAGTACCTCCTGGTGCAGCTGCTTGGGGTGGCCAGGACCATGGACTTCCTCATGCGGCGGCGGATCGTCGAGGCGGAGGAAGCGCTGGCGCTGGGGCTGGTCCACGAGGTGGTGCCGAAGGACGAACTCGAGGCCGCGGCGATGGCGCTGGCGACGGAGCTGGCCAACGGGCCGCAGGTGTCCATGCGCCTCCTGAAGCGCTCCGTCTACAACGCCGCCGAGCTCTCCTGGGAGCAGAGCCTGGACGAAATCGCCGCCAAGACGGGCATCTCGGACCATCACCCGGACGCCCGGGAAGGCGTCGCGGCGTTCCGCGAGAAGCGAACGCCCAGGTTCAATGCGTGGCTGGACGCGGAACACGGGCCGGGCAAGCCGGAGTAGCGCATGAAGCTCTATGTGGAAACCCACGGCTGCCAGATGAACGAGTACGACTCGGCGCGCATGGCGGACGTGCTGCGGGAGAGCCACCGCGCCACCGTGGTGGCGGACCCCGCCGCCGCGGACGTGCTGCTGATGAACACCTGCTCCATCCGCGAGAAGGCGGCCGAGAAGGTGTTCAGCCAGCTCGGCCGCTGGCGGCGCTTGAAGCAGGCCCGGCCGGAGATGGTGATAGGCGTCGGCGGCTGCGTCGCCAGCCAGGAGGGCGAGGCCATCGTCCGCCGTTCCCCGGGCGTGGACGTGGTGTTCGGTCCGCAGACGCTGCACCGCCTGCCGGCGATGATCGACGCGGCGCGGCGGCGGCAGGCGCCGGTGGTGGACGTGAGCTTCCCGGAGATCGAGAAGTTCGACCGGCTGCCCCCGGCCCGCGCCACCGGCCCGAGCGCCTTCGTCTCGGTGATGGAAGGTTGCGGCAAGTTCTGCACGTTCTGCGTGGTGCCCTACACCCGGGGGCCGGAAGTGTCGCGGCCGGTCGAGAGCGTGATGCGCGAGGTTGCGCAGCTGGCGCGGCGCGGGGTGCGGGAGATCAACTTCCTGGGCCAGAACGTGAACGCCTATCGCGGGGCGATTCGGGACCCCGACTGCGAGGGCGGCGAAGACGGCGAGGACGCCGCGGACCTCGCGGAGCTCATCCACTACGCCGCGCGGGTGGACGGCATCGACCGAATCCGCTTCACCACCTCCCACCCGGTGGAGTTCTCGCCGACGCTGGTGGACGCCTACCGCACGGTGCCGGAACTGGCCAGCCACCTGCATCTGCCGGTGCAGTCCGGTTCGGACCGGGTGCTGGCGATGATGAAGCGCGGCCACACGGTGCTGGAATACAAGGCCAAGATCTGGGCGCTGCGCCGGGCGCGGCCGAACGTCGGCCTCTCTTCGGACTTCATCGTCGGCTTCCCCGGCGAGACCGAGGCGGATTTCGAGGCGACGCTGGCGCTGGTGCGGGAGCTGGACTACGACACGTCGTTCAGCTTCGTCTACAGCCCCCGCCCCGGCACCCCGGCGGCGAATCTGCCCGACGAAGTGCCGTTGGCCGCGAAGAAGGCTCGCTTGGCCCGCCTGCAAGCGCAGCTGCGCCGCCAGGCCGCGGCGCACGCCGAGGCGATGGTGGGCACCGTGGCCCGGGTGCTGGTGACGGGCGCCTCCAAGCGGGACCCGGGCCAGCTCGCGGGCCGCACGGAGAACAATCGCGTGGTGAACTTTCGGGGCGGGGATCGCGACCTTGTCGGCGAATTCGCGGAGGTGGAGATCACCGAAGCCTTGCCCAACTCCCTGCGCGGAGCCTTCAGCGGGGGTGCGCGAGGGGGAACCCCTCGCATTTGAGCCTTCAGCGGGGGTGCGCGAGGGGGAACCCCTCGCATGGAGCCTTCAGCGGGGGTGCGCGAGGGGGAACCCCTCGCATGAAGAGAGCTGGCGACGGCCTAGGCCCGAACTACAGCGAGCGAACGAGATCGATGGCGCGGCCCAGCGTGTCCAAGCGTTCCCGCTGCGTGCCGCCGGCGGGCGCGAGGCGGATCGTCGTGACGCCGGCGTCCCGGTAGGCGGCCAGGCGCGACCTCACCTCCGCCTCCGTGCCGAGCAGATTGCTGCCGAGCACCATCTCCGTGGGAATCGCGGCCGTGGCTTCGTCTCGCCGCCCCGCCACCCACAGCGCCTGCGCTTCCCGGGCCACCGCATCGAAGCCGCCGCGCTTGTAGGCGTCGTTGTAGAAGTTGGTTCGCGCCGAACCCATCGCGCCCAAGGTGAAGGCGAGGCCGGCCTTGAGCGGCTGCGCCAGCGCCTCGGCGTCGCCGAAGGCCACCGTGCCGCCGGCCTGGATGTCGATCTCCGTCGGCGCCCGCCCGCCGGCCCCGGCGCCTTGGCGGATGTAGTCCAGGTGGGCGCCGGCTGCGGCCGGCACGAACGACGTGCCGAGCCAGCCGTCCGCCGCCTCGCCGGTGTAGACGAGCGCCTTCGGCCCAAGCGTGGCGAGATAGATCGGGATGCGGGGATTGGCGCCCTGCGCCAGCCGCAGCGCCTTGCCTTCGCCGCCCGGCAGCGGCAGCTGGTGGAAGCGGCCCTGGTAGGCGAGGCGTTCGCCGGCGAAGGCGAGCTTCACGATGTCCACCGTTTCCTTCAGGCGCGTGAGCGGCGCCCGGAACGGCCGCCCCTGCAACCCCTCCACCACTTGCGGGCCGCTGACGCCAAGGCCGAGCAGAAAGCGGTTGCCGGAGATCGCCGCCAGGCTGAGCGCGGTCATCGCCGTCATGCTCGGCGTCCGGGCGCTGATCTGCATGATGCCAGTGCCGAGGCGAATGCGCTCCGTGCGCGCCGCTAGGTAGGCCAGCGGCGTCACCGCATCCTGGCCCCACGCCTCGGCGCTCCACACAGCGTCCACGCCGAGCTTCTCGGCCTCCGCCACGAACGCGACATGGCTCTCGAAATCCCGCGTGTTGGAAGCGGCGCCGCCGATGCCGATGCTTACCTTCACAGGGTTGCCTCACAGGGCCCTTGACAGGGGTGTTTCTCAGGGTTTCCGGCCACAGGGTTTTCGGCGGCTGGCACGCGCTTCGAGATTGGCTCCGCCTGCTGGGCTCGAACCAGCGACCCGCTGATTAACAGTCAGCTGCTCTACCAACTGAGCTAAGGCGGAAGCGCAACGGATACTCTACGCCGATGCAGGGCGCCTCGCAACAAGCGCAACGGTCCGACGCGATCCGGTCGTTGTCCGGGCCGCCGTTGCCGGTCGGCCCCGGACGTCGCCGGTAGTGGACGCAGCGCTGCGCGACGCGATTGACCGGGGGGACCTCCCTCGCGCCGGACGGTTGCTGTTGACCGCCGCGGCGGCAGACCGCGCCGCCGTGGGCCTCGCCGCCGAGAGCAGCCTGGCGCCGCTTCAGTTGGCGGCGTTGCACGATGGCGAAGCGGCGGCGCGGATGCTCCGGCGGGGCGTCGCCTGCGATCTGCACAGCGCCTGCGCCCTGGGGCTGGCGGACGCCGTCGCCCGTCTGGCGACGCCCGAACACCGCGGCAAGACGGCGGAGGAACTCACCCCGATGGGCTTCGCCCTCGTGCGCGGGCAGCGGGCCGCGGTGCAGGCGCTGCTGGCCGCCGGCGACGACCCCGAACGCCCGCTGCGGCGCATCGGCTTCTTCTCGTGGGAGATGCAGGCGCTTGCCGCAGGCCACGGGGGTTGGCAACCGCTGCACGCGGCTGCGGCCCACGGCTACGCCGCGGATGCCGCGGCGATGGTTCGGGCTCTGGTCGAGGCGGGCGCCTACGTGGAAGCCGTCTGCCCCCTCGGCGAGCGCCCGCTGCATCTCGCTGCGGCCTATGGCTGGCTGCCGGTGCTGGAGACGCTGCTGGCGGCCGGCGCAGACGTGGATGCCCCCACGGCGCCGGCGCCAGCGGCGGTGTGGCGGCTGTCCGCTCCGCAAGGCGCGCCCTTGGTCGCAGGGCAGACGCCACTCATGGTGGCGGCCCGGGAAGGGCGCCTCGAGGCGGCGGCAGCCCTGCTCGAGAGCGGCGCCGGCCTCGCGCGCCGCGACGGCCACGGCACTACCGCGCTGCACCACGCCGCTCGCCCCTGGTGGCGGGAGAACGTCGCCCTGGCGACGCGGCTGCTGGCGGCCGGCGCCGATCGCCGGGCAAGGGATCGGGACGGTCGCACGCCCCGGGACCTGGCAGCCGCCGCCGGCCACTCGGACACCGCCGCGCTGCTCCGCTGACGCCAGCGAACGGTCGCTCCGCAACGGAGCTACTCCCCGGCGATGACGCTGGCGGCATGGAACACGCCCCGGCGCTGCTGCCACGCGGCCTGGTGGTAGCCGTACACCACATGGCTGTCCACGCGGTTCACGCGAATGGCGGCAAGGTCCGCGTGGAACGCGGGGGGGAAGGCGAAGGCGCCTTGCAGCTGCGCCACGGTCAGCCAACCGTCGGCGATGAGTTCCGGGTCCGCCGCCGCAAGCCGAGCCGAAGCCGGGTGCCCCCGCACCGTGCCGATGCTCCAGCCCCACTCGCCGAAGCTCGGCACGTTGGCGTGGTACTGCTCCACCTCGAAGCCGGCGGCGGCCATGGTCTTGCCGATGGCCAGGAACGCCTGCCGGGCATGGAACGGCGACGTGGACTGCGTGGCGAAGGCGCCGTCCGGCGACAGCAGCTGGCGGATGCGGGCGTAGAAGCGATCGCTGTACAGCCGGTTGAGGTCCGGATGGTTGGGGTCCGGCAGGTCCGCGATCACCACGTCGAAGCGTTCGACGGCGGCGGCAAGGTCCTGAACGGCCACGAAGGCATCGGCCGCCACCACCCGCACCCGCGCATCCGCGAAGGCCCCGTTGTTGAGGTCCACGAGCGCCTCGGAGAGCCACTGGGGAGCGGCGGCGTCCAAGCCCTGGAAAAGGCGCAGCAGTTGCGGATCCAGGTCGACGAGCGTCACGGTCCGGGGGTTCCAGCGCAGCACGTCGCGCAGCGCCAGGCCGTCGCCGCCGCCGAGGATGAGCACCCGGTCGCGCCGGTACGCGGCGAGCATGGCTGGCGTCGTCAGGTAGGCGTGGTAGATGCGCTCGTCGTTGGACGCGAACTGCAACGCGCCGTTGATGTACAGGCTCAGCACGTCCCGCTGCCCGGCGGCGACGTGCCGCTTGGTGAGGACGACGTTCTGGTAGGGGCTCTGCAGGCGATGGACGACGCGATCCTTGAACAGGGTGTCGCCCAGGTCCGCCATCCACCGCGTGCCGAACACCGCCAGCGCCAGCAGCAGGGCCGCCATGCAGCCATGCCCCAGCCACAGCCAGCGGGCCGGGCGCAGGGTGCGCCGGTAGAGGATCAGAAACGCAACGCCCACCAGCGTGTTGATCGCCGCGGCGCCCACGGCGGCGTAGACGATGGGCAGCTGCAGGGCGACGAACACCCAGGCCGCGGCGCCGAGGCCGGCGCCCACGTAGTCGGCCCCGTACATGGTGCCGAGGTTGTGTTCCAGGCGGCGGGCGTGAACCTGCTCGCGGACCCGCCCGATGAGGGGAATCTCCATGCCCACCAGCGCCCCGACGGCGAAGCCGAGCACGAACGGCGCCACCCGGGAGGCGGTCGCCAGCGCCGCGGCAAGGCCGCCGTCGAGCGCTACCGATGCGTCGAGGCCGTACACGGCGCGCAGCCACTCCGGCAGCGAGTACGCCAGCGCCACCATGGCCGACAGCGCCAGCACCGATGTGCCGCCGAGCAGGGCGATGCCGAGCTCCAGCCAGGCGAAGCCGCGATAGATGGACCGGATCCACTTGGCCGCGAAGGCGCCCACGCCCATCGCCACGATCATCAGCCCGATCATCGCGTAGAGCGTGGGCTCGACCGCGCCGAGGATGCGCCCGGCGTAGTGGGCGATCAGGTACTCGTAGACCATGCCGCAGGCAGCGACCAAGCCGATGGCGCCGAGCAGCGCCACGTCGTGCCAGCGGGTGCGCCTTCCGGCGCTGGCGTGGTCCATGTCCCGCCCGTGTTGGGGAGTACGTGGCGAATTGTAGGTCAGCGGTGGCGTCCCACGGTTCCTGCGCCTCGCGACGTCCGATTTTCCTAGGAACTCGCACAGAGCGTCTGGCCAACGTCCTACAGACAAGCGCTTCCGAGGCCAAGACACTGTCTGCCCAAAGCGTGCCGGGCGCACGGGAATCCAGGCGGCCTGCGGCGGCGAGAGACTATGCTAGTGTGCCGCTTCCAAAATTACGTGTGTTCCAGCGGGCGGGTTCGTCGCACGACTGGGATGCCGGCGGCCTTGCGGGGCGGCACATCCTCAAGTAGCGCACGCCGAGGCGACGACAGACGAAGCGCCTTCACCGGGCTGGCGGGAAGGCGCGTGCCATTTGCCATGTCAATTCCGAATCGAACCGCTAGTTTCGCAACCTGTGCGGCGACGGGCCGCGCCAGCAGACCTTGATGGAGGACAGCCCCATGCCAGAGTCGCTGCCGGCCTCGGCCGCCTCGAATCCCCGCGCCGCCGGCGACGAGGACGTCTTCTACCCCAGCTCGGACGGCAAGCCGATGGCTGAGAACACCTGGCAGGCCCAGGCCATCATGCATGCCGCCAGCGATCTCGCCGTGGCGCTGCCGGAACCGTTCGTGGCCGCGGACATCCTCGTGTATCCGGAACAGGGGAATCCGAAGAACTCCATCGCCCCGGACGTGCTGGTGGCCTTCGGCGTGGAACGGCGCCACCGGATGAGCTACTTCGTGTGGCGGGAAGGCAAGCCGCCGGACTGGGTGCTGGAGGTGGCGTCGCACAGCACGGTGTCGGCGGACCTGGACGAAAAGGGCCGAAAGTACGCGGCGATGGGGGTGCAGGAGTACTGGCTGTTCGATCCCCGGGGCAGCCTCTTCCGGCGTTACGGCAAACCGCAGCTGCAGGGGCTCGAGCTGGTGGACGGCGACTACCAGCCGCTGGAACCGCGGCTGCGGGACGGCGAGCGCGTGATCCGCAGCGAGGCGCTGGGTCTCGACGTGCGGGTCGATGGCGAACTGCTTCGCTTTCGGGCCGCACCGACCGGCGAGGACGTGCTGCACCGCGACGAAATCGAGCTGGATCGAGCGCGGCAGGCAGCGCGGGCGGACGAGGAGGCCGCACTGCGCCAGATGGCCGAAGCCCGTGCCAATCGGGAAGCGGACCGTGCCGAGCGAGAAGCGGATCGCGCCGAACGAGAGGCTGCTGCCCGCGCGGCCGCCGAGGTGCGCGTGGCGGAGTTGGAAGCGGCGCTAGCGGCTGGGCGTTTCCCCCGGCGATAGCCCGCCTGCGATACGGTGCCCTGGGTCGGCCGCCCGCGCGATCGTTCGGGTCCCCTCCCTAGCCGGCGACGGCGCGAATGACGATGCCGATGCCGACGAACACCGCCGCTTCGATGGCGGCGACGCCGATGTTGCGCTGCCGGTCCACTTCTTCCACCACGTCCACGCCGCGCAGAATCACGCGCTGCGCCAGCATGGAGAGCAGCAGCAGCGCCACGGCCAGCACCGCCGCCCAGACCAGCCAGCCGAGATAGGCGAACCCCGCGCTCACGTCCGCCCCGGCGACGAAGGCCACCATGCCGCCGGCGGACGAAGAGGCCAGCGCCGTGCCCACGAGGTGGCCGGCGTAGCGCACCGCCAGCGCCACGTTGCCGGCCTCTATGGCAGCCTGCCAGCGCTCGCCGTCGTGGCGCCGGGCGTAGATGGCCGCTCGGGTGCGGGTCACCCCCAGCACGACCAGCTGGGCCAGGAAGAACGTGACCACCACCGAGACCAGGCCCTGCACGAGGCCCCCGTCCGCCCAGTTGACGGCGCCGTTGATCAGCACGCCGATGGCTACCAGATTGGCGGCCTGGACGGTGCCAGCCGCGATGTTCTGGCCGCGTATCGCAGCCTTCACGGAGAAGTCGCGAAAGACGATCCAGTCGTTGACGAGGATGCCGACCTTGAGCAGCGCCAGGCCGACGACGGCATAGGCCACGACCGTGCCGAGCTCCGTCCCGAAGGTGACCGCGGGCTCGCCAGCGGCAGCGGCAGCGAGCACCAGCGCCACCGCGAAGGCGCCGCCGGCCAGCGCGATGCCGAAGCCGAAGTTGTCCTTCTCCGCCAGTTCGTCTCGGGAGTCCACGCCGAACAGCGCCCCGGCGCCGTAGCGCAGGGCGCACATCGCCGCCACGGCGACCGCCAGATCCAGCGCCACGATGCCCCAGAACCAAAGGCTCAAGCCGTCGATCGCGGTGGTCATCTGCTCATCTCCTTCGCGGCCCGTCCTTTGCGCCGGACCGCCTGTGATTGCTGCCGCTGTCTGCGGTTCGCCCTACTTGCCTCGGCGCGGGCCCCGGGAGCCGCCGAAGCCACGGAAGGAGGCCGGGCGGCTGCTGGCAGCCCGGGTGCGGCTCGCCGCCGCGGACCGCGTGCCGCTGGCCCGGGAGGCGAACTTCCTTCTCGCCAGGCTGGTGGAAGCGCCTTGCCGGCTGCGGGCGTAGGGGCTGCGGAAGGTGCGCCCTTCGCTGGCGAACTTGCGCCGGGCGGTGGATTCCACCTGGCTCTGGGAGCGCCGCGCCGAGGGCGAGGTGTAGTTCCTGCGCCCGTAGTCGTGGTAGTAGCTGTAGTCGCGCCCGCCGGCCCAGGCGCCGTAGCCGATGCGGGGGCCGCCGAGCAGGTCCCGGATCAGCGCGAACTGGCCGTACCACACCCAGAAGGAATTGCCGCCGCTGTCCGTCTGCCAGCGGCCGTAGCCGGGATTGCCCACCAGCTGGCTGCCCGGGCCGAAGTTGGTGGCCGCGTTGGCGCGGCGCGTGGCGCTCGCCGGCGCCGCATCCACCCGCGGCAGCATGCCGTCGGAGAGATCCGCCAGCACGTTGAGCGGGTCCGCCAGCGCGTCGTTGAACTCGTCGATGGCGAGGGCCGCGCTCAAGCTGTTCAGCTCCTCCGCCACGTCGGCGTAGGCCGCCGCCGGGGCGCCGGCCTCGGGCAGCGCCTTGCGGACGTCCTGCAGCCGCGTCTCGAGGCCTTGGAACAGGGTGCCCTCGCGGGTTGCCTCCCGGGCCAGCACGGCCGCCAGGTCCTCGATTTCCGGTTTCGCGGCGCTCACATCCGCCGCGTACCGCTTGATGAGCTTGGCATTGCGCAGGTCGCCGCCATCCAAGGCGCTGCCAAGGCGCACCAGCGACTGGTCGAGGCGGTTCAGAACGCCGTCCACCTGCGCCCGAACGCCGCCGTCGCCGCAGCCGATCAGGCCGAACGCGAGCACGAGGCCCGCCGCCAGGCTGGCGCACCTGCTCGGCATCGCTACCGGCCCTCCCCCGCCGCTTCGGCCGGCGGGACGGGGCCGGGACGGTCCACGGCCCGCACCTGCACACGAGCCTCCGGCACAGCCTCGGCGATCACCGCCGCAGCCCGTTCGGCGTTGCAGCCGCCGCACATGAACACGTCGAAGGCCGCGTAGCCGCGCTCCGGCCAGGTGTGGACGGTGATGTGCGACTCCGCCAGCAGCGCCACGCCGGTGACGCCGTTGCCGCCGCCGAAGCCATGCATGTGGCAGGAGAGCAGCGTGGCGCCCCCGGCCGCCGCCGCCCGCCGCAGCAAAGACTCCAAGGCCGCCGCGTCGAAGCCGGCCTGGGCGCCGAAGCACTCGATGATGACGTGGCGACCGGCGACTCCGCCGTCGCCCGTCTCTGGGGAGCGGCTGACCATAGGCGGCATCTTAGGAGCAGGCGGGAGTGGGGGCAAGGGGATTGACATAGCTGGCATAGCCGGGAGGCTGCCTGTCGAGGGCAGCACCCGTTCCCCCAGCGACCCCCGGCGTTTGACGCAGGCCACACACCTCGCGTACATCCAATGCGTCTTGGGATTGGAGGCGTTCCATGCGCACAAGGCAGGTATCGGCCACGGAGTTCAAGGCCAAGTGCCTTCGCATCATCAGAGAGATGGGCAGTGACGGGCGCCCGGTTGTCGTGACCCGGCGCGGCCGACCGGTGGCGCTGCTGTCGCCACTGCCGCAAAGCGATGCTTCGTCGTTCGTCGGCATGTTGCGGGGCACGGTGCTGGGATACGAAGACCCCTTTGCGCCGGCGGCGTCGCCAGACGACTGGTCGGCTCTGCGCTGATCCACGAGGCCGAACAGCGGCCACACCGCCCTTCGCCACCGCTGGCGGTACTATCGACGCCCGATCCGGGGAAACGGAATGCCGCAGTACACGGTCGACGACCCGCGGCGCAAGCCGCTCGGCAAGCTCCACTACGTCTCCTACGGTGCGCCGGCGGCGCCGCTGGCGCTCTCCGGGCTGCCGTTGGCCGTGTACCTGCCGGTGGTCTACACGGACTCCGGCGGCTTCGCGCTGTCGCTGACAGGCGTGGCCATGATGCTGATGCTGGTGCGGCTGGCGGACGTGTTCACGGATCCTCTGATCGGCTACGTCTCCGACCGCTGGCGAACACGCTGGGGCCGCCGCAAGCCCTGGATGCTCATCGGCACGCCGATTTTCGCAGCGGGCATGTGGTATCTGTTCGAACCGCCGTTCGCGTTCTCGGACGTGACCCTGTTCGGCCAGACGTTCTCGAACGGCTACCTGTGGCTGTTCGCGTCGCTCACGCTCTTCTACGTCGGCGCCACAGTCAAGGACCTGCCTTACACGGCCTGGGGCGCCGAGCTCTCCAAGAGCTACAACGAGCGCACACTCATCATGAGCTGGAAGGAGGTGTTCAGCGTCGGCGGCTCGCTGTGCGCCGTGCTCATCCCGCTGATCGTGCTTGCGGTTACCGGAGACGGCACACCGACCACGGTCGTGTTCTGGATCGTGCTGGCGATGTGCATTGCCATGCCCATCGTCAATCTGAACTGCCTGCTGGCCGTGCCCGAGTGGCGCGTAACAGAGGTACCGAAACGGGTGCGGATCCGCGACGGCCTGCGCGCCGCCGCCGGCAACAGGCCGTTCATGATGCTGGTGGTGGTGTTCGCCTTCGGCAGCATCGGTTCGGCAATGACGAACACCCTGTCGCTTTTCTTCGTCAAGCACGTGCTGATCGCGGAGAACCTCTACAGCGTTTACTTGGTGCCCTACTTCCTCTGCCAGATATTGGCGATACCGCTTTGGTTCAAACTGTCTCGACGGATCGGCAAGCACAGGGCCACGATGTGCGCCGTGGGCTGGTACGCGCTGTGGTCCTGCTTCATCCCGCTCATCACGGTGACGCCGTCGGCTTGGTACGCGGCGTTCGAACTCACCAAGTTCATCGATGTGTTGCCGGCTAGCTGGCAGGCTGGCGCGATGGAGCAATTCGACGGCGTCGAGACCGGCAAGTTTCTGTTCTTCCTCATCATCATGTGCTTGAAGGGTTCCGCGATCGGTGCGCTGTCCGCACTGCCGTTCGCCATGTTCGCCGACATCCTGGACGTGGACACCGCCCGCACCGGCAAGCGCCGCGCCGGCGAGTTCATGGCGATCTGGTCCATGACCAAGAAAGCCTCCTACGCCCTCGGAAGCTCCATCGGCCTAATCCTCATCGACTATTGGGGCTTCGACGCCATCGCCGATCCGCGCAACACCACCAACACCGCGTTCGCGCTCCTGATGCTGGCCTGCACCTACTCGGTGATTCCCGCGGTCTTCAAGTTCGTTGGCATGCCGCTCTTGTGGAAGTACCCGCTGACGGCCGAGAAGCTCAGCGAAACACAGCGGGAGATCGAGGCGAAACGGGCAGAGGAAGCGGAAGCCGCGTAGGCGGTCGGTGCCGGGCTTCGGAGGTCGGCCTCACCAGTCGGAGACGGCGGCGATCCGATGCCTATCGTTCTCGTTGATGAAGCCGAGGTTCGTCACATGGCGAAGCGTCGCCTCGAAGCCGGTGTGCAGGCGGCTGGCCACTTCCCGAATCCCGTCGGGAGTTGCCAATGGTCCGCCCGATGCGCGATCGCCTCTTGGACCAAGGCGGTTAGCATCAGCAACATGGCGGTGAAAGCGTTGCTATTCGGCCTCCTCGACGATGGCCTGACTCACCTCGTCGACTACCTCGTAGTCCACGGGCGGCTCCTCCCCGTCGTCGGTGATGTCCATGACTACGGGTTTGCCCATGGCCTTCCCAATCCGATCGATCAGATCCTGCTTCCGCGTCTCGAAGAACCCAGTGAAGTCGTCGCTTCGGAGCATCCTCGGATCGACGAAGTGCGACTGAAGATGGCCATTGAGCTTCGCTTCGTCGATCTCCGCCTTGCGCTCGATCCGGGCAGCATACTCGCTTGGTGCCTCTCCCCCAATTGTCGTGTTCGTTGATTTGGATAGGGGCGTCTTGTTCACAATGGAGTCGCACTGCCCCGCATCGATTGCGTTTTTCTTGCACCACGCCTGGGGGAAGATGTGGTGGATATCGACAGCCATGCCGAAGTAGTCGAAGGCGGCCATCTCGTCCCCCGTCATCCAGTCGCGTGCCCCTTCCCGCAGAATCAGGGAGTAGACGCCCTTGTAGGCGGCACTGATGCGTTTCCGCAAGGAGAGGAGCCGGTCCGGCTGGAACTGTGCGTCGTCCACAGTTCTGGGTACGATCTCGCTCCCACGTATCCAATCAACGACATCGAGAAGGTCGCGCGCGAAGCGACTCTCGGTGCTGCCACCATAGAGCTCTCCAAACACGCCGCACCAGTACCACCGCGCCATCTTGGCCCGTTCACCCTCGGTCAGCACCTTCTTGTCCAAGACCGTCAGTACGGCGGCGAGCGGGATTAGCTGACTGCCGTAGGGTAGGAACTTGTCGTCGAAGACATGCTCGGAGTGGAGGAAGAACGCGGCCCGTTCAAATCCCTCCATCAGAGGATCGGCCCACCGTTTGTATGCTCCCAGCGTGAGCCTGAGCATGTCCGCCTGTTTGCACCCGATGGCCGGCGGGCGCTCCATGTCCGGCGTCATCTGCAACGCTTGTTCTCGTCCTGCCCTCGTCTCAAGCAGTGTCACCGCCTGCAGGAAGTCGGTGCTGGAGACATTCCTCAATACTGAGTGTTTAGTCAGACGTTGCTTGCGCACCTTCCAATCTGGTCGCAGCTCGAAGTCGTCAGCTGCGAAGGTGGCCGTGAGTAGCTCGAAGACGGTTAGCGTCACGCCGCCCGTGTTCACCTTCTCGAAGACCTGACAGACAGCTTCCTTCGGAGTCTCCCTGCCGAGCTCAATCACAGGTAGCTGATATTGCTCAAACCTCTTTATGATTTGCTTGTTGAAGGCGCTCCAAATCTTAAACTTCTCGCTATCGAATCCCCAAAACTCTAGGAAGCCCTCTTGCCACTCATCGGAGTCGAAGACCTCCTTCAATGGAAAGACCATGTTCTCGTACTCGTACCTCGGGCTCGAGTAGTTCCTCCTAACTTCGTTCCTGAATGTTCGTTCGATGCGGTCCGCCGGCACAGAGAAAATCGCTTCCTCCCGGTCTGCGTTCTCGTCGAGCGCCATCTTCATGTCGACGTAGTACCAGCGCTTGATCAATTTCCCGCGCTGGTCCCGCGTTTCCACCGGCTCTCCCAGCAGCAACGACTGAAAGAGGGATGTCAGCCGCTGCTGGCCGTCCAGAATCAGACGGTGGGCCATGTTGTCGGAAGGCGATGCGCCTTCAAGGGGCCTCTGCTTGAAGCGAATCGAATCGCCACCCGCCTGCAGCATCATCACGGCACCGACGGGATAGGCGAGGGAGACGCTCGCCAGCAGGCTGCGGATTCGATCGTCGTCCCACACCCAGCCCCGCTGGAAGTCCGGCAGCTGAGCGCTTCCTTCTTCGGCTTCTCGCAGCAGCTTGTTCAGAGGCTCCTTCTCGATCCCGTAGCTCGCTTCCAAATCGCTTCCTCTACTCTCTGGTCAGCCTACACCATTCGGCTCGGCCTGCAGGCCCTCACACGCCGCGGTCAGCACGTAATCACGCCTCGCAGGGTCCCGCGACCCTTTCACCCCTCGATGCCCACTTCCCGGCCGCCGTTTTCCGCCGAGGAGTATAGGGCGTCGAGCATGCGCTGCACCGCCAGGCCGTCGGCGGCGGGGGCGAGGGTCGGCGTCTCGTACAGGCAGTGGTCCACGAAGTTGTCCATCTTGCGGGCGAAGATGTCCTCCTTCGGGAGCCAGGCCGGGGCCCTGTCCACCATGTGGCCGTGCTCGTCGGCGTAGATGCGGGGCGGGTTCCAGCTGGCGCCGCCGGCGTCTCCCATCAGCTCGAAGTTCCAGGCGTCTTCGCCGTGGAACGCGAAGGCGGCCTCCACGTGGGCGACGGCACCGGTGGCGAAGCGGATGCGTCCCACGGCCAGATCCTCCACCGTGTAGGTCTTGAAGTCCCAGCCCTTCCAAGCGGATTCCACGCGGTCCGACGGCTTGTTGCCGAGGTAGGTGAACATGTCCGCGACGGCGCTCGTCGGGCGCGGCGAACCCATCGCGTAGTGGGCCATCTCCAGCACATGCACGCCGATGTCGATGAGCGGGCCGCCGCCTTGCAGTTCCTTGCGTCCGAACACGCCCCAGTTCGGGATGCCTCGGCGGCGCAGTGCGCGGACGCGGGCGTAGAGCACCTTGCCGAACTGCCCGGCGTCGAAGGCCCGGCGCAGGTACTGCGTGCGGGGGTGGTAGCGGTACTGGAAGCCGATCACCAGCTTGCGGCCGTTGGCCTCGGCGGCGGCCAGCATGCGTTCGCCGGCCTCGGCGCTGTGCGCCAGCGGCTTTTCGCACAGCACGTGGCAGCCGGCGTTCAGCGCGTCGATCGCCGGCTGCTCGTGGAGCTTGTTGGGGGTGCAGACGGAGACGGCATCCAGCTTCTCGGCGGCGAGCATGGCTGGCCACTCGGCGTACATCCCGGGAATGTCGAACCGCTGCTGGTGGCGCAGCATCCCTTCCCGGGAGACGTCCGCCATCGCCACCAGCTCCACGTCGTCCCGGCGGGCGAGTTCCTGCAAGTGGGCGCCGGCGATGCCGCCGGCGCCGATGAAGCCGTAGCGGAGCTTGCGGACGGCCATCAGGCGAAGCAGGCCGGCTAGGGCCGCATCAGCGCGAAGCAGGCCCGCAGCTCGGCCACGAACAGTTCCGGCTGCTCGAAGGCGGCGAAGTGGCCGCCCTTCTCCAGTTCGTTCCAGTAGACGATGTTGGCGAAGCGCTGCTCGGCCCAGCTGCGGGGCGTCGGCACGATCTCCTTCGGGAAGATGCTGCAACCGGTGGGCAGCGTCACCTTCTGCTCGGCCTCTCTGCCATCCTGACGACGCTTGCCGCCGCCGAAGGCGCGGTTGAAGCTCTCCCAGTAGAGGCGCGCGGAGGATGCGCCGCTGGCGGTCAGCCAGTAGAACATCACGTTGTCCAAGAGTTCCTCGCGGCTGACGGCGTTCTCGGGATGGCCCCGGCAGTCCGTCCACTCGTAGAACTTTTCGATCACCCAGGCAGCCTGCCCCATCGGCGAATCCACCAGGCCGTAGCCCAGGGTCTGGGGGCGGGTGCTCTGCTGCTTGGAGTAGCCGGTGCCCCACTCCTGGTGACGACGGCCGCTGGCGAATGCCTGCTTGTCCCGCTCGGTGGGGTTCTTGCGCGCCGCCCCGGTGGGGCTGGCGCTCGGCATGTTCAAGTGGATGCCGACGCAGCCGTTGCTGCTCTGTTCGGTCTGCCCGGCCTGCATGGCGATGGCCGTCGTCACCGTCGCGCCCCAGTCGCCGCCCTGGGCGACGTAGCGCGGGTACCCCAGTCGCGCCATCAGCGCGTCCCAGGCCGCGGCGATGCGGCCGACGCCCCAGCCGGTGGCGGCGGGCTTGGCGCTGAAGCCGTAGCCCGGCAGGGACGGGCAGACCACGTGGAAGGCGTCCGCGGCGCTGCCGCCGTGGGCGGCGGGGTCCGCCAGCGGCTCGATCGCCTTGTGGAACTCCGCCACGGATCCCGGCCAGCCGTGGGTGACGAGCAGCGGCATGGCGTCCGCGTTGGGGCTGCGGCGGTGGATGAAGTGGATGTCGAGGCCGTCGAGGGTGGTCACGAACTGCGGGAAGCGGTTGAAGTACGCCTCCCGCGCCCGCCAGTCGTAGTCGTGCAGCCAGGTGTCCCGCAGCGTCTTCGCGTAGGCGAGCGGCAGGCCCTGGCTCCAGTCGTCCGGCGTCTCGGCGTCCGGCCAGCGGGTGTTCTCGAGGCGGTGCCTCAAGTCGGCGAGGGCCGCCTCGTCGGCGTGGATTCGGTATTCGCGGATGGCGTCGGTCATGGGCGTTCAATCCCGCAGCAGTTCGTTGATGGAAGTCTTGGCGCGGGTGCGTTCGTCCACGCGCTTGATGACGACGGCGCAGGAAAGGCTCGGCCGCGGCGCGCCGTCCACGTCGCCGCCGCCCAGGGAACCCGCCACCACCACCGAGTAGGCCGGCACCCGTCCGGTGGCGATCTCGCCGCTGGTGCGATCCACGATCTTCGTGGAAGCGCCGATGAAGACGCCCATGCCGAGCACGGCGCCTTCTTCCACCACCACCCCTTCCACCACTTCCGAGCGGGCGCCGATGAAGCAGTTGTCCTCCACGATCACCGGATTCGCCTGCAGCGGCTCGAGCACGCCGCCGATGCCGGCGCCGCCGGAGATGTGGCAGCCCTCGCCGATCTGGGCGCAGGAGCCGACGGTGGCCCAGGTGTCCACCATCGTGCCGCGCCCCACGTAGGCGCCGACGTTGACGAAGCTCGGCATCAGCACCACGGAGGGCGCGATGTAGGCGGCGTGGCGCACCACGGCGCCGGGCACGGCGCGAAAGCCGGCGCGGCGGAAGCGCTCCGCGTCCCAGCCCCGGAACTTGGTGGGCACCTTGTCCCACCAGTGGCCGTCCTCCGGCGCGCCGGGCATGGCGCGCATGGCGTTCAAGGCGAAGCTCAGCAGCACCGCCTTCTTCAGCCACTGGTGTACGCGCCACTCGCCGTCGATCTTCTCGGCCACCCGGGCCTCGCCGGAATCCAGCGCGGCGAGGGCGGCGTCCACGGCGTCGCGCACCGGGCCCCTGGTGTCCGACGTTATTTCGTCCCGCGCTTCCCAGGCGGCGTCGATGGCGGCTTCGAGATCGCGCACTGGTCTGGCCAGGACGGCTACGTGCCCCGCACCTTCATGCCGGCGGCGCGGTAGGCGCTGTCGATCAGCCGCATCTGCTTCACCGCGTCCGCGGCGTCCGTGGGCAGCCGCTCGCCGGTGCGGAAGGCGTGCACGAAGGCGTCCAGCTGGTAGTCGTAGGTGGTGCGCCTGTCGAGCGTCGTGGTCTTGGTTTCGCCCCCCGCTTCCAGGCGGATCTCGTGGCCCATGTGCGGCACCAGCGGGTTGACGACGGTGAGCTTGCCTTGCGTGCCTTCGGCCACCAGCTCGGCCTGGTAGCGGTCGCCCTTCATCATCGAGCCGACGACGCTGCCGGTGGCGCCGCTGGGGAACTTGAGTTCCGCCGTCAGGCGCAGGTCCACGTCCGGCGGCCCTTCCACGGCTTCGGCGGAGACCACCTCCGGTTCCTCGCTGGTGAAGTGCCGGGCCCAGGAGAGCGGGTAGCAGCCCATGTCCATGGTCGCGCCGCCGCCGGTGGCGTAGATCATGCGGATGCTGTTCGCCGGCATGCCGCGATCCCCCACCGGCGCGTAGAAGGAACCCGCGAGGCGCACCAGGTCGCCGAGGACGCCGGACTGGTAGACGTCCAGCGCCCGCAGGAACACCGGGTGGTAGCGGTAGTGGAACGCCTCGATCAGGAGCACGCCGGCCCGTTCGGCGGCCTCGGCCATGGCCGCCGCCTCCCGCGCGTTCAGCGCGAAGGACTTCTCGCACAGCACCGGCTTGCCGGAGGCGATGGCGGCCAGCGTCCAGTCGTGGTGGTGGCTGATGGGCAGGGGGTTGTAGACGGCGTTGACGTCCGGGTGGTCGATGACCGCCTGGTAGCCGTCCAGCACATGGGCGATGCCGTGCTGCTCGGCCATGGCCGCGGCCCGGCTGCGATCTCGGGCCGCGATGGCCACCACGTCGACGTCCGCATTGCGGCTCGCCGGGCCCAGGAGGGCGCCCGGGGCGATGTTCGCCGCGCCAAGGGTGCCGAATCGAATCTCCGCCATGATGCGCGCCGCCCCTTCCCGTTCCTCTTCTCGCCCTGCCGGCAGGCACGGCCGTGCAGCGGCAAGAGCGCCGCCGAAGGCCGTTCGGCGGGTTTGCTCACAGGTTGTTCGCCCACTATGGTAGCCGCTTGGCGACGTTCGAGGGGAACGGAGGCCATCTCGTTGCTCGGTTCCGTCATCGAAGCGGCCAGCCGCGCCCGGCTCGACCAGCTGCACCGGCTGGCGGACCATGTGGGAGCGCCGCTCGCCAGCATCGCCTACCGTCGCCGCATCGTCGCCAAGAACCTGGCCCGGGCCTTCCCGCAGGCGGACCAGGAGGCGCTGACGGACGCCTTCTATCGCAGCTTCGCGCAGGTGTGCGTGGAGGTGGTGCGGGCGCTGGCGATGGAGCCGGCGGAGCTCCGGCGGCGCGTGGCCATCGACGGCGCCGAACGGCTGAACGACGGCGGCCTGCTGCTGATGGCCCACCACGGCAATCTGGTGTGGGCGGTGACGGCGCTGGCGAGCGGGCTGCGGGTGCCGGTTTCCGTGGTCTACAAGCTGCCCCACCTGCCGGCCATGCGCAGCCTGCTGCTGGCCATCGCCGAGCGCTTCGACGTGGATCCGGTGCCGGTGAAGGCGCTGCGCAAGCGGCTGGTGGCGGCGCGCCAGCAACAACGGGTGTGGACGCTGGTGGCGGACCAGCGCCCCGGCGACGGCTGCCACGCCGCACGCCTATGCGGCCAGCGCACCGCCTTCCACATGGGACCCGAACGCATCGCCAGGGCCCTGAAGCTGCCCGTCTACTATCTCTCCTGCCGCCGGACCGCCCCCGGCATGTACCAGTGCGCCGTGGAGCGCATCGCCGAGCCCCCCTACGGCGCCGAGGGCTGCGTAGTGGAGGCGTACGCGGCGAAGGTGCAGGCGGACATCGACCACGCCCCGGCGGACTGGCTGTGGTCCCACGACCGCTGGCGCCACGCCTCCGGCAGCTCTCGAACGCCTGCACTCAAGAGGTAGCATGTGCGTTTGGCTGATGCAGCTGCCTTCACTTAGAGACGATCATGGACAGCGTTTTCATTTACTGGGACAACTCCAACATCTTCATCGGCGCGCAGTACGTGGCGATGGAGCGGGAAGGCCAGGGCGCCCGCTCCCGGGTACGCATCCACTTCGACCACCTGCTGGAGCTGGCGCGGGCGGAACGGCCCATCGAACATGCCACTGCGGTCGGCTCGGTGCCGCCGGAACTCCGGCATGTGTGGAATCGCCTGGAAAACGCCGGCGTCACGGTGCAGCTGTTGGAACGCGGCTCGCTGCATGGCCGGGAGCAAGGCGTCGACCAGGCCCTGCAGACGGCCATGCTCAGGGACGGGTTCGACTACAACGGCAACCCCGGCACCGCGGTGATGCTCACCGGCGACGGCGCCGGATTCGACGACGGCGTTGGCTTCCACGCGGATTTGGAACGGATGCGGCGGCGCGGCTGGCGCATGGAAGTGCTGTCGTGGCGGCACAGCTGCAACCGGCGGATGCGGGAGTGGGCGGAAGCGAACGGCACGTTCGTGACGCTGGACGACTTCTACGACAGCGTCACCTTTCTGGAAATCCCTGCGGCTGGGCAGCCGGCAGCGGAGCCCCGCGATGCGGTTCCCGTCGACTTGCGCAAGCGCTTGCGGACCGTTGGGACCCGATAGGAGATCCGATGGCGACCTTTGGGATCCGTGCGCCGCTAGGCGGCCCCGTTGCGTGCATCGTCGTTGCCGCACTCGCGTTGCCACACCAAACGGCTATGGCTGCGAATGAAGCGGCTGTACAGCAGAAGATGGCCGAAGTCGCCATGGGAGTGACGTTGGGCGTGTTCTTCCACGAGCTGGGCCACGCGATGATTGGCGAGCTGAAGTTGCCGGCCACGGGGACGGAGGAAGACACGGTGGACGAATTCTCGGCTATAGCGATGAGCCAACTCATCGATGGCGAGGTGCCCCCGGACCCTCTTCTCGTCAATGTTGCAACTTACTCCTCTCTTCTGTGGTACTACGCGGCCCAGGACAAGGGAGCACAAGGGCAAACCCATCCTTGGCGCGGGGAGCATGCACCCGACATTCGCCGCTTTCGCCACACGTTCTGTTTGCTCTTTGGTTCCAGCTCCGCTGTGTACAGCCGATTGGCCGATCAGTTCAAATTTGACCGAAGCTTCAGGTCGCGATGCACACAGGACTACCCCACGCGCTACCGTGCTTGGGAGGAAATCCTGAGCCTACGGGCCCGCAACTTGGGACCCGACTTCCCCGGAGCGTACTCGCCAAATGAACCGGGGGGACGGATCAACCTGTTCTTCCACCCATCCAACAGCGAATACGAGCCGTTTGCCAGGCAGTTGTTTGAGGGACTGGCAGAGGAGTTGCTTGACGGGTTCAGTGAGTATTTCGTGTGGCCACGGGATATCTCCGTGGAGTTCCGCGACTGCGGGAGGATCAACGCCTTCTACCGCCCCCAAACCGGGCGCATCACGATGTGCTACGAGATGATCAAGCACGGCACGGAACTGGTCCTTCGAGCCGAGGGCATCGATGTTGCGCCCACCCGCGACCCGGCCATGAGCTTCCTGCAAGGCGCATGGTGGGCAAGGATCGGCACCGAGTACGGGCCGCTCGACGTCACCATCACCTACCATCCGAACGGGGCCTTCCAGATCGACGAGATCTGGGCGCAGACGGGGGATCTGACGGCCCGCGTCGGCGGCACCTGGTCGGCGGAGTCGGCGGGAAACCAGTTTCTGATTCGCCGCCTTCCGGAGCAGTGGCTGCCACAGGACTTCTGCTACTACAGCCAAGCGGCCTGCCGAGGGGCGCAGGCGACCAGCCGTCCCGCGCAGGTGGTCGATCGCAACGCGATGAGCGTCGATGGCGTAGTGTGGCAGCGAACCCAGTGACGCTGTAGGCGAACGGCGCTGCCGCGGAAGGTCGTGTGCCGATTCAGCTCTCGCCGCCGTTCGTGCGCATCGTTGCTGCTCGCGCCAGCAGGTCCGCGCCACGCTCGCACTCCACTATCCAATCGCCCACCCGTTCCATCTGCTCGGCGGCGACGGCGGCACCGAGCAGGTCCGCAAGCTGCTCGGCCGTCTGTGCGCCGAACTTGATCGCCGCATGGCGCCGCAGCCGCGCCAACCCTCGGGCGCGCTCCTGCTGGATGCCCTGCTCCATCCCTTGTTGGATGCCCTGTGCCAAGTGCTCGGCCCGGAGGTCCTCGAACCATTTGCCCAGCCGCGCTTGCGAGACCGTTGTCATCTCAGTTGCTCCTTCCGGCTCTTCCAACCCATCCAGATCGTCCACAGTCGGCAGCGCCAAATCGGCCCCGGCCATGTTCGCCGGCAACGCGCTGGCCCAAGTGTGCAGCGCTTCCCGCGTGGGCCTGTCCGCCTGACTAGGAAAACGCACCCACTCCTGCCGTAGCCGCGCCAGCAAGCTCGGCAGCGTCCGTTCCGCCTGCAGCCGCAGAGCCGCCGCCGACCGGTTCCCTAGAGGCAGATGCGCCAGACTGCCGCCACCCGCTGCCAGCAGCCGCTCCAAGGACAACAGAACATAGTCCCAAGACTGAAACGGTGCAAGCGCGAGCCGGGCCGCCGCCGACCACTCCGCCGGCAACTCGGCAACCGCCCCCGGCGCCGTCCAGTGCTCGCTGCCGTTGTAGACAACCAGCGGCAGCAGCGCTGGCCCGCCCGCAAGTGACCGCCGCGTAGGGCGCTCCCGCAGCATGCGGCAATATTGCCGCATGCGCTCCGCCATGCGCGAGTCCACCGTGGATTGGAATTCCACCACCGCGACCAGATGGGAACCTGTGCTGCGGCGATGCGGCACGAGCCACGTCATGTCGCCGTGGCGTTGCTCGAGGCGGCCCCCGGCTGCCGAGACGTGGGATGTCGGGAGAAGCTGCGCCTGCACGAAGTCCAGTTCCGCCGCCAGAGCCGGCACGGCCAAGCGCAGCAGGTCGGCGAACATCGCGCCGTGCCGGTAGGCGAACTTGTGCAGACTGTCGTTGTCCATGCCGTGCGACGGTAGCCATCCGCAGCCCCTGGGTATGCAGGTCGTCTCTGCAATCCACGTGCGACATGTCGCACGCCACTGCAGGCCCATTCTCCGGCCCTCGGGCAACTCCCGAGGATGCGAAGTGCGTCGCATCCACTCGATGCCCGCGCCGTCGCTCCCGCCCGGTCTTCTCCCCGCGATCGTCTGGCCTGTCGCCCGATCGCCCACCGTCCCCTTGGGCTATGATGGCCGCTCGGCCACAGCGGGCACAGACGGTGAGCGAAGTCGAGGAGGTGGCTGAAGCAGCCGTCGAAGCACCCGCCGAGGCTCTCGCCGAGGCGGCCGTGGCCTACCAGACGGGCGACGAGATCGTCGCGCCGGATGCCGCCGGGCAGTTCGTGCATCTGGCGGTCCACAGCGAGTATTCCATCCACGACGGCCTCGCCAAGGTGCCCGAGCTGGTGGCCCGGGTCGCCGAGCTCGGCATGCCGGCGGTGGCGCTCACGGACAGCGGCAACCTGTTCGGCCTGGTCAAGTTCTACGGCGCCTGCCGCCAGGCGGGCGTGAAGGCCGTCATCGGCGTGGACCTGGACTACGAGGACCGCGACGGCGCCTATCGCTGCCGGCTGCTGGTCGCCAGCGAGGCCGGCTACCGGAACCTGCTGCGCCTGGTCTCTGCCGCCTACACGGCCGTCGAGGGCTGCGCCTCCGGCGACCACGGGCGCGTCCGCGCCGAGGCTATTCTCGCCGCCGCGGAAGGGCTGGTGGTGCTGCTGGGCCATCGCAGCGACGTCGGCGCGGCCGTCGGCGGCGATGCCGCGGCGAGACGCCTCGAAAGCTGGCGACAGGCGTTCGGGGACCGAACGTATCTGGAAGTGATGCGCACCGGGCGCTCCGGCGAAGCGCAGTTCGCGCTTGCCGCGGCGGAACTCGCCGCCGCCACCGGCGTGGCGCTGGTGGCCAGCAACGACGTGCGGTTTCTGGCCGCGGAGGATTTCGAGGCCCACGAGACCCGGGTGTGCATCCAGCAGGGGCGGGTGCTGAACGATCCGCGCCGGGAACGCGCCTACAGCGCCCAGCAGTACCTGCGTTCGCCGGCCCAGATGCGCGAGCTGTTCGCGGACCTGCCGGAGGCGCTGGACAACACCGTCGAGCTGGCCAAGCGCTGCAGCTGCGCCATGCAGCTAGGCACCTATCACCTGCCGGCGTTTCCGGTGCCCGACGGCCAGAGCCTGGCGGCGGTGCTGCGGCAGTGCGCGAGCGCCGCCCTCGGTCGCACGCTCGAGCAGGACGGCCCGGCGCCCGGGGTGCCTGCCGAGCGCTATCGGGAGCGGCTGGAGTACGAGCTCGGCGTCATCACCGAGATGGGCTTCGCCGGCTACTTCCTGATCGTCCAGGAGTTCGTCAACTGGGCCCGGGAACACGCCGTGCCGGTGGGCTGCCGCGGCTCCGGCACCGCGTCGCTGGTGGCGTACTGCCTCGGCATCACGGACCTGGACCCGCTGCGCTACGACCTCCTCTTCGAGCGCCTGCTGAACCCGGAGCGGGTGTCGATGCCCGATCTGGACATCGACTTCTGCATGGAGGGCCGGGAACGGGTGATCGACCACGTGGCCGAGCTCTACGGGCACGACGCAGTGAGCCAGATCGTCACCTTCGGCACCATGGCGGCGCGGCTGGTGGTGCGGGACGTGGCGCGGGTGCAGGGCAAGCCCTTCGGCCTGGCGGACCGCATTTCCAAGATGGTGCCTGCGGAACTCGGCATGACGCTCGCCAAGGCGGTCGCCCAGGAGGCGGACCTCGCCGAGTTCATCGACCGCAACGACGACGCGGCCGAGATCATGGACATGGCCTACAAGCTCGAGGGCGTGGTGCGCAACATCGGGCGGCACGCCGGCGGCGTGGTGATCGCCCCCGGGGCGCTCACGGACTTCGTGCCGCTGTACGCGGACCGGGCCGGCGGCGCCGTCACCCAGTTCGACCTGCACGATGTCGAGGAAGCGGGCCTCGTGAAGTTCGACTTCCTCGGGCTCAAGACGCTCACCATCATCGACGCGGCGGAGGCCGCCATCAACGCCGAGCGGCGGGCCGGGGGCGAGGCGCCGGTGGACGTCAAGCGGCTGCCGCTGGACGACGCCGCCACCTACGCGTTGTTCAAGAGCGGCAGGACCACCGGAGTGTTCCAGCTCGAATCCCAGGGCATGAAGGAACTCATCGCCCGCCTGGCGCCGGACTCCATCGACGACATCATCGCCCTGGTGGCGCTCTTCCGTCCGGGCCCGCTGCAGTCCGGCGCGGTGGACGACTACATCGCCCGCAAGCACGGGCGCGAATCCGTGTCCTATTCCCACCCCGCCCTCGAAGCGCCCCTCGAGAGCACCTACGGCGTGATGCTCTACCAGGAGCAGGTGATGAACATGGCGCAGCGCCTCGCCGGCTTCTCCCTCGGCCAGGCTGACCTGCTGCGACGGGCGATGGCCAAGAAGAAGCCCGAGGAGATGGTGACCATGCGCGCCATGTTCCTCGACGGCACGGACGCCGCCGGCGTCGCCCGGCGCGTCGCCAGCGACATCTTCGACCAGGTGGAGAAGTTCGCCGGCTACGCCTTCCCCAAGGCCCACGCCGCCAGCTACGCCATGCTCACCTTCCAGACCGGCTGGCTGAAGGCCCACTATCCGGCGCAGTTCATGGCCGCGGTGCTGTCCGCGGACATGCAGAACATCGACAAGGTGGTGACGCTGGTGGACGAGGTGCGGCGCCTCGGCATCGAGCTGCGCCCGCCGGACGTGAATGCCAGCGCGTTCCGCTTCCGCGCCGAGACGGACGGCGTCATCCGCTACGGCCTAGGTGCCGTGCGCGACGTCGGCGAGGCGCCGGTGGCGGCGCTGGTGGCGGAGCGCGAAGCCCACGGCCCTTTCGCGGACCTCGCTGGCTTTTGCCGGCGGGTGGATGCGAGACGCGCCAACAAGCGGGTGCTGGAAGCGCTGATCCGCGCCGGCGCGATGGACTCCCTCGGCGATGCGGACCAGCCCATCGACGCGGTCCGCGCCCGGCTGCTCGACGCGCTGCCGGACGCCGTGCAGGGCGCGGAGCAGCAGGCCCGCTCCACCGAGATGGGCCTTGCCGACATGTTCGGCGGTGTCGCCGTCACTGGCCCCGCGCCGCGGCCGGAAGTGCGGCCGCTGACGCCCAAGGAACGGCTGGACGGCGAGAAGCAGGCGCTGGGGCTGTACCTGAGCGGCCATCCCATGGATCCCTACATGAAGGAAATCCGGCGCTTCTGCGGCGTGCCCATCAGCGGCCTCCGTCCCGGCCCCAATTCCCAGTCTGCGGCCGGCTTCGTGGTCTCCAACCGCACCCTGCGCCGGCAGCGCGGCGACATGGCCTTCGCCCGCCTCGACGACCGCAGCGGGCGCATCGAGGTGTGCCTGTACGGCGACGTGTTCGCGCAGAACCGCGGCAAGGTGGCGCCGGACACGATCCTGGTGGTCGAAGGCAAGGTGGAGGCGGACGAGCGGGCGGACGGCAACCGCCTGCGCGCTGCGCGGGTGATGACCCTGGCGGAAGCCCGGCGCCGCTTCGACGGCGCGGTGGTCATCGACGCCGCTCGGGCCGGGCAGCGCGCCAACGGCGACTTCGCGGACCGCTTGAAGCAGGTGCTGAGCCGCCATCGGCAGCGGGACGGCTGCCTGGTGCGGATAAGCTGCGTCGCCGGCGAAGTCCACGGCGAGGTGGCCCTTGGCGACGCCTGGCGCGTGGAGGCGAGCGACGCCTTGCTCGGCCAGCTCGGCGACGCCTTCGGCGAGCAGGCGGTGGCGCTGGACTACCCGAGCGCGGAGAGCCATTAGGGCGTGCGGACGCCCCCGGAGGCGGCCGACTGCCCCTTGACGGCTGCGCTGGCGGCATGTGGGGCGCTGCGGCCCTGGTTCGAAGGCCCCGCGAACGGCCGGTTGTGGGTGGCCTTCAGCGGCGGCGCGGATTCGACCGCGCTGCTGCACGGCCTGCGCGAGACGCCGGGGGTGCGGGCCGTACACGTCGACCACGGGCTGCATCCCGAGTCCCCGGCCTGGGCCCGCCACTGCGCCGAGCAGGCGGCCGGTTTCGGAACGGCGTTCGAGTGCCACCGGGTGCGCCTTGGGGCCGCGGGCAACCAGGCAGCGGCGGCCCGCCGGGCGCGATACGACGTCTGGCGGGCGCTGCTGCGGCCCGGCGACGTGCTGGCGCTGGCCCACCACGCCGACGACCAGGCGGAGACGCGCCTGTGGCAGCTGTTCACCGGGCGCGCCCCCGGCGGCATGCCGGCGGCCCGGGCGCTCGGCGCCGGAAGCATCGTCCGCCCGCTGCTGTCCGTTCGCCGCAGCGCTCTTCGCGCCTACGCGGTCCGGCACGGCCTGCGCTGGCTGGAGGACCCGAGCAATGCGGATCAGCGGCAGGATCGCAGCTACATCCGCCACCGGGTGCTGCCGGTCGTCGAAGCCCGCTTTCCCGCCGCAGTGGCGGCGCTCGGCAGGCATGCGCGGCCAGGCCCGCAGCAGCCGCTGGCGCCGCTGCCCGCCGCAGCCGCGAGCGGCGCCCGCATCAAGGCCTGGCTGGCCGCCGCCGGCCTGCCCCTTGGCCGCGGCGCGATGACGCAGATCGAGCGCCAGAGCCTGGCGGCGGCGGACCGGAACCCTTCGGTGGCGATCTGCCCCGGCACCCGGGCTTGGCGCTACCAAGGCGTTTGGCACCTGGTGCGCGACGAGGCCGGCGCCGAGCCCCGGCGCAGCAGTGCCGCTGTGCCCGCCAGCGAGCGTTGGCCGGCGAAGGCCGTGGTGGTCGGTGTCGAGACGCCGTTGCCGGCTGGCACGCTGGGCTGGCGAGCGGCTGCCTGGGGCTTGCGGCCGGGCCTTCGTCTGCGTATCCACGGCAGGCTTGGCGGCGAGCGCATCCACCCGACCGGCCGCAACCTCGGCAAGACCGTGAAGGCGCTGCTGCGGGAGCGCCGTGTACCGCCGTGGCAGCGCCAAGAGTGGCCGCTGCTCTACGCGGAGCAGGGGCAGCCGGAGCGGCGGGAGAAGCAAACTCGCGGCAAGCAGACGCAAGACCGCAAGCAGACGCAAGAGAAGCTGCTTGCGGTGCCGGACATCGCCGTGGAGCGGCGGGAGAAGCAAACTCGCGGCAAGCAGACGCAAGACCGCAAGCAGACGCAAGAGAAGCTGCTTGCGGTGCCGGACATCGCCGTGGAGCGGCGGGAGAAGCAAACTCGCGGCAAGCAGACGCAAGACGGCAAGCAGACGGAAGAGAAGCTGCTTGCGGTGCCGAACATCGCCGTGGACGCGAGCGCCGCGGTGTGCGGCGGCCTGCTGCCCACTTGGCGGCCACGGGCACGGACGCTCACCGAAACCTCCGGACCCGACAGCCGATGACCGGGAGCTCAGGGCTCGAGGTCGCCTTCTCCAACCGCCTGGAGACGCTGGCCGCGCAGTTGGCGGCAGCGATGCGCGCGGCACCCGTTTCGCCCTTGGAAGCGGAGCGCGTCGTGGTGCCCCACCCGCTGCTCGGCCGCTGGCTGCGGCTGCAACTGGCGACGGATCTGGGCATCGCGGCGCAGCTGACGATGGAACTGCCGGCGGCGTTCGCGTGGTCGATCATGGGCGATGTGGTGCCGAACCTGCCGGCCACGCAGCCGTTCGGCCCCCGCGCCTTGCGCTGGCGGCTGTTCGGTGTGCTGGAACAGTGGCGGGAGGAGGACCCGCTGCGGCGCTATCTGGCGGACGGGGATCCGCGCAAGCGGTTCGAGCTGGCCGACCGGCTGGCCGGCTTCTACGACCGCTGCCTGCTCTACCGCGACGACTGGATTCGCGCCTGGGAAGGCGGCGAGGCGCCGCACTGGCAGGCCCGCCTGTGGCAGGCCGTCCGCGCCGAGGGGCCGCGCATGGCGCACTGGATCGACGCCGTCGATGCCTATCGCGCCGTGTCCAAGGCGCCGAAAGGCGACGGCCAGCTGGCACTGCCGTTGCCGACGCCCGCTGACGGTCGGCAGACCGGCGAGCGCCCTCGCGTGAGCTTTTTCGGGGTGGCGGCGCTGTCGCCTTCCTACCTGCAGATGCTGCGCGCCGCAACCGCCGCATGGGACGTGCGCCTCTACGTCCCGAGCCCCTGCGCCGAGTACTGGGCGGACGCGCTGGGGCGCAGCGGGCGCCGACCCGGCGCCGCCACGGCCAGCCATGCCACCGCCGGCAACGAGCTGCTGGCCGCATGGGGCCGCCCCGCCCGGGAGATGCAGCACTTGCTGGCGGCGGAACTCGGCACCGGCGCGCCAGTGGAAGCCTACCGCCCGCCGCAGGCGCGAACGCGGCTGGCAGCGGTGCAGCGCGACGTCCTCGACCTGCGCCTGGCAGCGGATGCGGCAGCCGAGGACGCCCCGTCCCCGGACGACTCCCTGCAGATCCACGCCTGCCACTCGCCGATGCGGGAAGCGGAGGTGCTGCACGACTGCCTGCTAGGGCTGCTGGACACTCACGACGATCTGCAACCAGCGGACATTCTGGTGCTGACGCCGAGCCTCGACGAGTACGCGCCGGCCGTCGAAGCGGTGTTCGGCGCCGCGAACCGCATCCCGTTCCACATCGGCCGTCGGCGCCGCCGGGACGGCGCCGCGGTGCGGGCGCTGACGGCCCTGTTGGCGCTGCCGGGCTCGCGCTACGGCGTCGGCGCCGTGCTGGCGCCGCTCATGTGCGGCCCGGTGCAGCGGCGCTTCGGCCTGGCCGAGGCGGAACTGCCGCCGCTGCGTGCCGCGCTGGCCCGGGCCGGAGTGCGCTGGGGCATCGACGCCGACCATGTCACGGCGCAGGGATTTCCGGGCGTCGGCAGCCACACCTGGCGGCACGGGCTGCGGCGGCTGCTGCTCGGCTACGCACTGGCGGAACAGATGCCCGGGGCCGGCGGGCCGATCTTCGCCGGCGTCGCGCCTTGCGAGCTCTCGCCCTGGGGCGAAGAGGCGGATCCCGGCGCCTACGAACGGCTGGGGCGTCTTGCCGACTACTGCGACCTGGCGTTCGACCTCGACGACTGGCAGCACCTGGCTCTGGCGCCTGGCGAGTGGGCGTCGCGGCTGCGGGATCTGCTGGCGCGGTTCTTCGACGCCAGCGACGGCGGCAACGGCGACGACAGCGTGGACGCGGCCAGCGAGCTGATCGACGAGTTCGCCGAGGAAACCCAGGCGGGAGGCGCCGCCCCGGCGCCTTTCGCCGTGGTGCGCGACGCGCTGGCGGCCCGGGCCGCCGAGGCGACCCGGGGGCTGGCGCGGTTGGCGGACGGCGTCGCCGTGGCTCGGCTCGCCTTCGGCGAAGTGCTGCCGGCCGCGGTGGTGGCGGTGGCGGGCATGAACGGCAGCGCCTTCCCGCGCCGCGTGGCGGCGACGAGCTTCGACTTGATCGCCGCCGAACCGAGACGCGGCGACCGGGACCGCCGCGACGAGGATCGCTACGCCTTCCTGGACGCGCTGCTGGCCGCCCGCAGGTGCTTGCTGGTGAGCTACGTCGGGCGCGACCTGCACGAGAACGCGACGCTGCCGCCGTCGTCGGTGGTGGACGAACTCCTGGACTACCTTCGGGCGCGCTTTCCGGAGCAGCCGCCGGTGCCTTGCCAGCACCCGTTGCAGCCGTTCAGCGCCGGCTACTTCGCCGGCGGCCCCGGCGACGCCGCTGGCGACCCAGCGCTCTTCAGCTATTCGGAGGCCATGGCCGCAGCGGCCGCTGTGGCCACCGCCCAGCCGGCGGCACCCGAGCGGCCGAGTCGGTTCGCCGGCCCGCTGCCGGCGAACTCGAACGCCGCTGCGGCATCCGTCGCGGCAAATGCCACGGCAGATGCCGCCGCGACGCTGCGCTTGACCGAGCTGACGCGCTTCGCAATGGCGCCCGTGGCCTATTTCATGACCCGGCGGCTGGGCATGGCGCAGCCACGGCGGTGGGACGCCGGGGCCGAGGAGGAACCGTTGGAGGCGCAAGGGCTGGACGCCTGGCAGTTGCGGCGGGATATGTTCGCGCTCGCGCCCAGCGACCTGCCGGGCGATGCGGAGGTCCAGGTGCTGCGAGCCCGAGGGCTGCTGCCGAACGGCAACCTGGGCGTGGTGGAACACCGGCGGCTGCGCCAGCAGGTGGGGGAGCTGGCGGCGGCGCTGGCGCCCTACGCGGCGCATCGGCAGGCGCCGCCCCAGGACGTGGACGTAGCCGTCGGGGGCGTCCGCCTGCTCGGGACCGTGCAGCAGTTCCACGCGCCGGCGCGGGAGCTCCTGTGGTTCCGCGCCGGGGCGATCCGACCCCAGGACCGCATCGCCGCATGGCTGCAAACGCTGGCGCTCTCCTGCATGGCCGGCGAGCCGGTGGCCGCGCTCCTGTTCGGCCTCGAGGAGCCCCGCGGCCGGCGCCGCAGCGCGCTGTCGTCACTCCGCCTGGAAGGTCCCGCGCCCAACGCGGCCGCCACCGTCCTCGGCGACTGGATTGCGGCCTGGCGCGACGCCGGGCAACGGCCGCTGCCGCTGTTCCCGGCGACCTCCCTAGCGTGGGTCGACGAAGGCGACTGGGCTGCCCGGCAAGCCTGGGACGGCGCCGGCGGGGACAGCCGGCGGCCCTTCCACTGGCTGGTCTTTCCTCACGGTTCCCGCAGCGAAGGGTTCCCGCAACTGGCGGAGCGGCTGCTCGGCCCGCTCGCCGCGGCCGGCCGATGAGCCAACGCGCCCGGAAGCCAGCGAGCCCGACGGCACCGGGGGCGCACGGGCAGACACCGGCCGCCACGCCCCTCGACGCGCCTCTCGCCGGGGGCCTCGTCATCGAGGCCAGCGCCGGCACCGGCAAGACCTACGCCCTCACCACGGTTGCCGCCCGCGCCGTCGTAGAGGCCGCGTTGCCCATGGATCGGATGCTGGTGGTCACCTTCACCGTGGCCGCTGCTGGCGAACTGCGCCACCGCCTGCGGCGCACTCTGACGGCCGCCGCGGCGGCCGTCGGCGGGGCTGGCGACGACGATCAGGCCGTCGGCCTGGCCGAGCGTTGGCAGCGGGAGGGGGTGCCGCGGGAGGTTGCGGAGCAGCGCCTCGCGGAGGCGATTCGCGATCTCGACAGAGCTTGCGTGACCACCATCCACGGCTTCTGCCAGCGCCTGCTGACGGACTTCGCCTTCGACGGCAACACGCCCTTCGGCTTCGAGGTCGCCGGCGACGACCGGCCGGCGGTGGCCGCGGCGGTGCGGGACTTCTGGCGCCGCAGCCTTGCAGCAGCGCCGGCCCCGATGCTGCAACACGCCGCCGTCTCTGGATTCACCTTGGCGGAGCTGACGCCCTGGGTGGAGCGCCGGCACGCCAAGGCCGGGCTCGAGATCCGCGGCGCCGGCCCCGGCACCGAGGCCATAGATGACGCCACGACCGCTTGGCAGCGAGCATTCGACCGTGCCCGCTCGGCGTGGACGGCCGATCGGGATGCTCTCAGCGAAGCCATCGGCGAACCCAACAGCAGGGCCAAGACTTCCTCGGCACCAAGCGGCGCGACTGGTGCGCTCAAGTGGCGCAAGAGCAGCGAGGCCAAGATGCAGCGCCACTTCGGCGACCTCGAGCAGGCGTTCGCCACGGGCGACGCCGGGCTGCTGTCGCTTGCCGACGCCGGCTACTTCGGCGCGGCACAGCTCGAGCGCATTCTGATCAAGGGCCAGCGCCTGCCGCCATTGCCGCTGCTGCAACGCTTCGACGAGCTGGGCGCTGCCGCCAAGGGCCTCGAGGTCCAGCTGGACGCCTGGCTGCGCTGCCAGTACCGGGATCTGCTCGACGCGGTGCGCCGAACGTTGCGCGACAACGCCTGGCGGGATCGGCAGCTCGGCTTCAACGCGCTGCTTGCGGAAGCGGCTCGGGCCTTGGAAGGCAGCGACGGCGCGGCGTTGGCGGCGCAGCTGCGCGAGCGCTTTCCGCTGGCGCTGATCGACGAGTTCCAGGACACCGACGCCCTGCAGGCGGACATCTTCCGGCGCATCTACCATGCATCGGCAGGCGCCGACGAGGCGGTCGGCGGCCTGGTGACGGTGGGGGACCCGAAGCAGTCGATCTACGCCTTCCGCGGCGCCGACGTGTTCGCGTACCTGCGCACCAGCCGCGCCGCTGGCGCCGCCACCCGGCTGCGGCTGGACACGAACCATCGTTCCACGCCGGGCCTGGTGCGGGCCGTGAACGCGCTGTTCGCCGGCCAGCGGCCCTTTCTGCTGCCCGAGGTGCGGTTCGAGGCCGCTCGGGCGCGATCCGCCGGATCGGAACCACCGGCCGCCGAAGCCGACCGTCCGCTCCAACTGCGGCTGCTGTCGGTGGGCGAGGGCGAGGAGCGGCTCGACAAGGCCCAGTGCGAGCAGCGCTCGGCCGAGGACGCCGCCGGCGAGATCGCGACGCTGCTGCGGCGCGGCGGAACGGAACTGCTCGGCCGGCCGCCGACCGGCGGCGACATCGCCGTGCTGGTGCGGACCCGGCGCCAAGGGGCCGCCGTGGCCCAAGCGCTGCGGCGCCACGGTTTGCAGAGTGTGCAGGCGGAGGACGCCAGCGTGTTCGCCACCGCGCAAGCCGAGCAGCTCGAGTGGCTGCTGGACGCGCTGGCGGCACTCGACCGAGGCGAAGCCGCCGTCCACGAGGCGGGGCAACGGCTGCGGACCGCGCTGACGGGAGACGCGTTCGGCCTGGACCTCGCCGAACTTGCTGCTCTGGTCGACGACGACGCGGCCTGGTCCGCGTGGCAGCGGCGGGCCCGGCAGTGGGCTGGCATCTGGCGGCAAGGCGGCGTGGCGGCCCTGCTCCGCCACCTGCTGTTCGCGCCGCCGGTGTTTGGCGCGGCGACGCTGCTCCGTGCCGCGACCGGGGTGCGGCAGCTCACCAACCACCTGCATCTGGCGGAGCTGCTGCAACAGGTCGAGAGCGCGGAACACCTCTCGCCAGCGGCCGTCGTGGAATGGCTCGCGGCTCGTCGGGGGGCGTCGGCGGAGGAGGCAACGCAGCTGCGCTTGGAGAGCGACGAGGACCTGGTGCGCATCGTCACCGTCCACCGCAGCAAGGGGCTGGAGTTTCCGGTGGTGTTCTGCCCGTTCGCCTGGTATCGGCGGCGGCAGCCCAGGCGGGACGCGCCAACGGCCGAGTACCACGACGACACCCTGCCGGAACTGCCGGAAGTGCTGGACTTGCAGCCGGACGACGCGGCCCGCCAGCGGCAGCGCGTGGAGGACTACGCGGAGGAGCTGCGGCTCTTCTACGTCGCCGTCACCCGGGCCCGGAAGCGCTGCGTGGCCACCTGGATGCTGGCGCCGGACGCCGGGGAGGCGCCCCTCGCATGGCTGCTGCACGGGCGTCGGCGCGGAGACGATCCGGCGGTTGCCCTGAAGGCGACGCGACAGCACCTCGCCCAGCTGGCCGAACCGGAGTGGGAGGCCGAGGTCCGGCGCTTCGCCGAAGACGCGGAGGACATCGCCGTGGCGAAGTCCGAGACGAAGGAGGACGGGGCCGCTCCGCTGGCGTCCGCCGCCGCTCCGCCAGTGCCGACGGCCAGGCGCTTCTCCCGGCAATTGCGGCCGAGGCGGCAGATGACCAGCTATTCCGCCCTGCTTGCCGAGGCCGGTGCGGCGACCACGGCCGCCGAACATGTGGAAGTGGAACGCGCCGACCACGACCAGCGCGCCGAGCAGCAGACGGCGGACCCGGACCTCGACGCCCAGGGCCGCGAGGGGTTCTTCGCCTTCCCCCGGGGGCGACGCGCCGGCGACTGCCTGCACGAGCTGTTCGAACACAGCGGCGAACCGCAGGCCGAGTTCGCCGAGCGGTGCGAACGGGCGCTGGCCAGGCGCGGCCTGGACGCCGGCTGGGCCGAGGTGGCGGGGGCGATGGTGGCCAACGCCCGGGCAACGCCGCTGGCGCCGGCGAGCGCCGGAGCGCGCGGATTTCGGCTGGCGGAGGTGGACCGGAGCGTGGCGGAGATGGAGTTCCACCTGCCGGCGGCGGGTTTGGACAGGGGCCGTCTGGGCCGCTGCCTCGCCGAGGCCGGCTACGAGGACCCCTTTGCCGGGCTCGGCACCGGCGAGGACATCCACGGCTTCCTGCACGGCTACGTCGATCTGGTGGCCGAACACGGTGGCCGCTGGTACGTCGTGGACTACAAGTCCAACTGGCTTGGCAACGGCATCGACGCCTACGGCCGGGACGCTGTGGCGGCGGCGATGCGGCGGGGCGGCTACCGCTTGCAGTACCTGCTGTATCTGGTGGCGCTGCACCGGCACCTGCGCCTGCGGCTGCCGGGCTACGACTACGAGACCCACATCGGCGGCGCCTACTACCTGTTCGTGCGCGGCATGGGGCCGGAGCGCCCGGGGCACGCAGTGTGGTTCGACGCGCCGCCGCGGCGCTGCATCGCCGCCATCGACGCCTGCCTCGCCGGTACGCCGACGGCCGACGCCAGCGCACCAGCGCCCCCGTGACGAACGCCGACGCCACCCTGAGGCGCCTTGTCGAGATCGGTGCGCTTGCACCCCTCGATCGGCACTTCGCGGCGACGCTGGCGGCCCTCGGCGGCGGCGAGACGGCCGTGCTGGCGGCGGTTGCCAGCGCGGCCAGGCGCCGTGGCCACGTCTGCCTGCCCCTCGCCAGCTGCGCCGGCCGGCGGCTGCTCGACGCCTTGGGATGGCATCGGCAGGACGACGAAGACGTCGCGCCGGGGGCGGGCCAGAGCGAGGGACTCGCGGAGGTCCGCCTGCCGCCCCTCGGCGAGCTCGTCGCCGCAGCCACGGCCAGCCCCGTGGTGGCCGTGCGCGGCGCCGGGGGCGAGGAAGAACCCGGCGCTGTCGAACCTGCGCCCCTGGTGCTGGACAACGGGCGCCTCTATCTGCGCCGCGTGTTCGAGACGGAACGGGCGCTTGCGGACCGGCTGGCCGCCAGGGCCCGACCCGCCGAGGCACCGGACGAAGGCGCCGAGGCGCTCCTCCGGCGTCTTTTCCCGGACGACGATGCGGCCCGCCAGGCCGCGGGCCTCGCGGCGTCCGGCCGGCTCTGCATCGTCACCGGAGGTCCCGGCACCGGCAAGACCACCTTGGCGGGGCGGCTGCTGGCGCTGCTTGCGGCGGCTGGCCTGGCGGCGCCCCATCGCATCGCCCTGTCCACCCCGACCGGCAAGGCGGCCGCGAGGTTGCAGCAGGCCGTTGCGGCGCAACTGGAGAACGCCGGAGAGGCCGCCGCGGCCCTCGCCGCCGCGCCGCCCCGGGCGACCACCATCCATCGCCTGCTGCGGGAAGCCGACGGTGGCCGGCTGGCGTTGGACGTGCTGCTGGTGGACGAGTGTTCCATGCTGGACTTGAGCCTGATGGACCGTCTGCTCGGCCTGCTGCCGGAACAGACGCGGGTGATCCTGCTCGGTGATGCCGCGCAGCTGGCGTCCGTGCAGCCCGGCGCCGTGTTCAGCGACATCTGCGCCGAAGCGGCCGGCGCGATGGCGCCCTGCGTCGTGCGCCTGCTGAGCAGCCATCGCTTTCGCGCCGACGGCGGCATCGGGCGGCTGGCCGCGGCGGTGGCCGCCGGCGACCCCGAGGCCGCGCTGGCGGCGCTTGCGGCGGAGGACGACACGGCGCTGGCGCCGCTTGCCGGCCCCGCCGGCTTCGCCCGGCTTGCCGCCGACGTCGCGGCTCGCGACGTGGCGCCCCTGGTCGAACGTTGGCGGCAAGCGCCGCCGCTGTCGGCAACCGACGCCGCGCCGGCGCTGCCGCCGCCGTTCGCGCCTCGGCGGGTGCTGCTCGCCCACCGCGCCGGCGCGTTCGGCGTCGAACGCTTCAACCGGCTGGTGGCCCGCGCCCTGGGCCAAGCCGGCCTGGTGCCGCCGGAGGACGCCTTCTATCTCGGCAGACCGGTCATCGTCACCCGCAACGACCCCGCCTCCGGCCTCGCCAACGGCGATACCGGCATCGTGGTGGCGGCCGAAGACGGCCGCCGAGTGTGGTTCCCGGATCTCGCGGCTCCGGCCGGCAAGCCGCTGCTGGTTGCCCCCGGGCGCCTGCCGCCCCACGAGAGCTTCTTCGCGCTGACCGTGCATCGCGCCCAAGGCTCCGAATACGACGAAGTGGCCTTCGTGCCAGGGCCCTCGGAGTCGCCCATCAACAGCCGCGAGCTGTTCTACACCGCCGTCACCCGCGCCCGCCGCAAGGCGGTCGTCTACGCCGACGCCGCCACCGTGCGCGTCAGCGTCGCCCGCGCCACCGAGCGCTCGAGCGGCCTTGCGACCCGGCTCGCGGACGTCGCCTAGCGTCGCTAGCGCCGACCCAACCCGTCCGACAGCGCCAGAGGCGCACCGAAAGTCGCGTCGCCTCAGTAGCTCCGGGGCAGTCCGAGCACATGCTCGGTCACGTAGTTCAGCACCATCTCCTGGGAGATCGGCGCGATGCGCTGCAATCTCGCTTCGCGCCAGTAGCGTTCGACGTGGAACTCCTTGGCGTAGCCGAAGCCGCCGTGGGTCTGCACGGCCTGGTCGGCGGCCTCGAAACAGGCGTCGGCCGCCAGCCACTTGGCCATGTTCGCCTCTGCGCCGCAGGGCTGGTCGTTGTCGATCAGCCAGGACGCCTTGCGGATCATCAGCTCGGCGGCGTCCAGCCGCATCTGCGCCTCTCCGAGAGGAAAGGAGACGCCCTGGTTCATGCCGATGGGGCGGTTGAACACCACCCGATCGTTGGCGTAGTCGATGGCCCGGCGCATGGCGGCGCGGCCGATGCCCAATGCCTCGGAGGCCACCAGGATGCGTTCCGCGTTCAGGCCGTCCAGCAGGTAGCGGAAGCCCATGCCTTCCTCGCCGACGCGGTCCGTGACGTGTACCGGCAGGTCGTCGTACACCACTTCGCAGGTGGCGACGGCGTTCCGCCCCACCTTGTCGATGGGCGAGATGGTCACCTCCGGGCGCTGCAGCTCCGCCAGCAGCAGGGTCAGCCCGGCGGTGCGCTTGGCCACCTTGTCCCGGGCCTCGGTGCGCACCAGCAGCAGCACCCGCTCGGAGTCGAGGGCCTTGGTGGTCCACACCTTGCGGCCCCGAACGACGTAGTAGTCGCCGTCGCGGCGGGCGCTGGTGGCGATGGAGGTGGTGTCGGTGCCGGCGTCCGGTTCCGTCACGCCGAAGCAGACGTGCAGGTCGCCGCTGGCGACTCTGGGCAGGTACTTCTGCTTCATGGCCTCGCTGCCGTGGCGCACTACCGGATGCATGCCGAAGATGGAAAGGTGGATGCCGCTGGCGCCGTTCATGGCGGCACCGGACGCCGCCACCTCCTCGAGCAGGATGGACGCCTCGGTGATGCCGCGGCCGCTGCCGCCGTAGGCCTCGGGTATGGCAATGCCTATCCAGCCGTCGGCGGCGAGGGCGTTGTAGAAGTCCCACGGAAACCGGTGCTCGCTGTCGCACTCGGCCCAGTACTCGTCCGGGAAGTCGGCGCAGATCCGGCCGATGGCGTCGCGGATGAGCTGGTGTTCGTCGGTGGTTTCGAAGTCCATCGCGCGGTTCTCTCTTTCGCTCTCGCTGCCCGTGGCAGACGGCGGGGGCCATGCGGCAGGCGGCGGTTGCGGGCCGGCGACGCGGATCGCCCCGCACCGGGCGATGAGCGTAGCATGGCGACGGCAGACGGGCCGGCACGGCTCGACGATTCCAACGCAGCCAAGAGGACGCGCGAATGGCCGGCAAGTACTTCGAGGAACTCACCCCTGGCCTCTCGTTCGCCCACCAGCCGGGGCGCACCGTCACGGAAACCGACAACCTGCTGTTCACGGCGCTCACGCTCAATCCGCAGCCGCTCCACCTCGACGCCGAGTTCGCCAAGGGCACCATTCACGGCCGCATACTGGTGAACAGCATCTTCACCCTGGGGCTGGCGGTGGGTCTCTCGGTGGGCGACACCACCCTGGGCACCACCCTCGGCAACCTCGGCTTCGACAAGACCACGTTCCCCAACCCGGTGTTCGTCGGCGACACGATCCGGGCGACCACCACCGTCGTCGATCGAAGAGCCAGCCGCAGCAAGCCGGACCGGGGCATCGTCACCTTCGAGCACGAAGCGGCCAACCAGCGCGGCGAGGTGGTGTGCGCCTGCCGTCGCGGGGCCATGATGATGCGGCGGCCCGAGGGCAGCCCGCAGCCGTGAGGCGGCGGCGCCGGCAGGCCCCTCCCGGCGTTTGTGGCGCACAGTGCGATCCCGTATGGTTGCGACCCCGCCCGCCGGCCGCTTAGCGTGGCGGCGCGGGTTTCGCCAAATCGATCAACGAAGTGCGCGACGGATCCATGTGCGTGACGATGCCATGAAGGAGCGCCTGTCCGGCGGCGAGATGCTGGTTCGCGCTCTGCAGGACGAGGGCGTGAGCTACGTGTTCGGCTACCCCGGCGGGGCGGCGCTGCACATCTACGACGCCATCTTCAAGCAGCAGCGGCTGGAACATGTGCTGGTGCGCCACGAGCAGGCCGCCACGCACATGGCGGACGGCTACGCCCGGGCCACCGGCAGGCCCGGCGTGGTGCTGGTCACCTCCGGGCCGGGGGCCACCAACGCCATCACCGGCATCGCCACCGCCTACATGGACTCCATACCCCTCATCGTCATCTCCGCGCAGGTGCCGAACGCCGTCATCGGCACGGACGCCTTCCAGGAGACGGACATGGTGGGCGTATCGAGGCCGGTGGTGAAGCACAGCTACCTGGTGAAGAACGCCGCGGAGATTCCCCGCGTCGTCAAGGAGGCGTTCTACATCGCCGCCTCCGGTCGCCCGGGGCCGGTGGTGATCGACGTGCCCAAGGACACCACGGACCCCGGGGCGCAGTTCGGCTACTGCTACCCGGAGCGGGTGTCGCTGCGTTCCTATTCCCCCGCCAGCCGCGGCCACAAGGGGCAGATCCGCAAGGCTGCGGCGGCGCTGCTCGATGCCAAGCGCCCGGTGATCTACGCCGGCGGCGGCGTCGTCCAAGGCGAAGCGGCGCCGATGCTGGCCTCGGTGGCGCGGCGCCTGAACTTCCCGGTCACCAACACGCTGATGGGTCTTGGCGCCTACCCGGGCACGGACCGCCAGTTTCTCGGCATGCTCGGCATGCACGGCACCTTCGAGGCCAACATGGCCATGCACGAGGCGGATCTGATCTTCGCCGCCGGCGCCCGCTTCGACGACCGCGTAACCAACGACCCGGCCAAGTTCGCGCCTGGCGCCAGCATCGTGCATGTGGACATAGACCCGGCCTCCATCTCCAAGATCGTGCCCGCGCACGTGCCCATCGTCGGCCCGGTGGACGTGGTGCTCGCGGACATCGATGCCGCGCTGGCCGCCGCCCTGGAAGCGAACCCGGAGCGCCTGGACCGCGCCGCCCACGCCGTCTGGTGGCAGCGCATCTGCCGCTGGCGGGGCGAACACGGCCTCGATCACGATCAGCGCCATCGCCAAGGCGTCGGCGGCGCCTTGCTGCCGCAGCAGGTGGTGCAGGCGGTGTACCGGGCCACCGGCGGCGAGGCGTTCGTCGCCAGCGACGTGGGCCAGCACCAGATGTTCGCCGCCCAGTACTACAAGTTCGACAGGCCCCGGCGCTGGATCAACAGCGGCGGGCTGGGCACCATGGGCTTTGGCCTGCCGGCGGCGATGGGCGCGCAGTTCGCGCATCCGGGGGCCTGCGTCGCCTGCATCACCGGCGAGGGCAGCTTCATGATGAACATGCAGGAGCTCTCCACCTGCATGCAGTACGCGCTGCCGATCAAGGTCGTCAACCTCAACAACCAGGCCTTGGGGATGGTGAAGCAGTGGCAGGACATGCAGTACGGCGGGCGCCACTCCCACAGCACCTACCGGGATGCGCTGCCGGATTTCAAGGCGCTGGTCGAATCCTTCGGCCACGTGGCGTACCGGGTGGAGGACGTCGAGACCCTGGAGGCCGTGGCGGCGGACGTGTTCGGCCCCAAGCACAAGGACGATCTGGTGTTCGTGGACGCCCACGTGGACCCGGAAGAACACGTCTATCCGATGGCCGTCAAAGGCGGCTCCATGCGGGACATGGTGCTGGAGCGGACGCCCGGCATAGACGACGTCCGCGAGGACGTGTAGATGCGCGAGCGGCACCTGCTGGCCATCCTGCTGGAGAACGAGGCCGGGGCGCTTTCCCGGGTGGTGGGCCTGTTCGCCCAGCGTAACTACAACATCGAAACGCTCACCGTGGCGCCCACCGAAGACAAGACGCTGTCGCGCATCACGCTCTCCACGTTGGGCGATGCCAGTCGTATAGAGCAGATCACCAAGCATCTCAATCGCCTGATCGAAGTGGTGAAGGTTGTGGACCTCACCGACAGCGATCACGTGGAACGGGAACTGATGCTGGTGAAGGTGAGCGCGGTGGGATCGGAACGGCCGGAGGTGAAGCGCACCTGCGACATCTTTCGCGGCCAGATCGTGGACGTGACGGCCGATGCCTACACCATCCAGCTGGCCGGCGCTTCGGACAAGCTCGACGCCTTCCTGCGCGCCTTGGCGGTGGGCAGGATTCTCGAAGTGGCGCGCTCGGGAGTCTCCGGCATCGGCCGCGGCGACAAGATACTGGCGCTGTAGCGCTTGCAGCCCACGCCGCGGCCGAATCAATCCAAGGAGCAAGAGAACCATGCACGTGTACTACGACAAGGATGCGGATCTTTCCATCATCGAGCGCCTGCGCGTGGTGGTGGTGGGATACGGTTCCCAGGGCCACGCCCATGCCAACAACCTGCGCGATTCCGGCGTGGACGTGACGGTCGCGCTGCGGGAAGGCTCGTCGTCCTGGCCGAAGGCGGCGAACGCCGGCTTTGCCGTCAAGTCCGTCGCCGACGCCGTGCCGGATGCGGACCTGGTGATGATGCTGACGCCGGACGAACATCAGCAGCGCATCTATGCCGAGGCGATAGCGCCCAATCTCAAGGAAGGCGCCGCGCTGGCGTTCGCGCACGGCTTCAACATCCACTTCCAGCTGATCGAGCCGCGCCCCGACCTGGACGTGGTGATGATCGCGCCCAAGGGCCCGGGCCACACCGTGCGTTCCACCTACGTCGAAGGCGGCGGCGTGCCGTCGCTCATCGCCGTCGCCGCAGATGCCAGCGGCCAGGCGAAGAACATCGCCCTTTCCTACGCCTGCGCCAACGGCGCCGGCCGCGCCGGCATCATCGAGACGACCTTCCAGGAAGAAACGGAGACGGATCTGTTCGGCGAACAGACCGTGCTCTGCGGCGGCGCCGCGGCATTGGTGACGGCCGGCTTCGAGACGCTGGTGGAAGCCGGCTACGCGCCGGAAATGGCCTACTTCGAGTGCCTGCACGAACTCAAGCTGATCGTCGACTTCTTCTACGAAGGCGGCATCGGCAACATGTGGTACACCGTCTCCAACACCGCCGAGTACGGCGGCCTGACCCGCGGGCCGCGCATCGTCACCGAGGAAACCAAGGCGGAAATGCGACGCATTCTGAAGGAGATCCAGTCCGGTGCCTTCGCCCGGGAATTCGTCGCCGAAAACTTGACCGGCGCTCCTTCGATCAAGGCGATGCGGCGCATGGGCCAGGCGCACCAGATCGAGGCCGTGGGCGAGCGGCTGCGGGCCATGATGCCGTGGATAGCAGCCAACAAGCTGGTGGACAAGGCCAAGAACTAACCGAGCCGGCGCAACGGAGAATCCCATGTCCAGACTCACCGAAGATCCCCGCATCGATCCGCGCATCAAGGCCGCCTTCGCCGCGATGCCGGAGATGGCCAACCCCGGCGACGCCGAGAGCCGCGAACAGCTGCTCCGGGAAGCCGAGACCGAGTCCGCGAAGGCCGCGGCGGAGGGCATCAGGAACTTCCTCGCCCTGTGCGACACCGAGGAGGTGGCGCCCTCCAAGGGGCTCGTCACGAAGACCCTCGAGTTCACGTCCCAGCCGGACGGCAACGCCGTCCAAGTGCAGTTCATCCGCCCGGACAACGCCGAAGTTCTGCCCGGCGTCTACTACATCCACGGCGGCGGGATGCAGTCCATGTCCTGCTTCGACGGCAACTACCGGGCCTGGGGGCGCATCATCGCCGCCCAGGGCGTCGCCGTGGCGATGGTGGACTTCCGCAACGCCCTGACGCCTTCCTCCGCCCCCGAAGTGGCGCCCTATCCCGCGGGCCTCAACGACTGCGTCTCCGGCGTCCGCTGGCTGGCAGGCAAGGCCGCCGAGCTCGATGTGGACGGCGGCAACATCGTCGTGGCGGGAGAGAGCGGCGGCGGCAATCTCACCCTGGCCACCGGGCTCTCCCTGCTGCGGAGCGGCGAAGTCGGCCTGGTGAAGGGCCTGTACGCGCTCTGCCCCTACATCGCCGGACGCTGGCCGCTGCCGGAGAATCCGTCCTCCACGGAGAACAACGGCATTCTGCTCAACCTGCACAACAATCGCGGCGCCATGGCCTACGGCATCGGCGAACTCGAGCGCGGCAATCCGCTCGCCTGGCCCGGTTTCGCCACCGTGGACGACGTGCGCGGCCTGCCGCCGGTGGTGGTGAGCGTGAACGAGTGCGATCCGCTGCGGGACGAAGGCGTGAACTTCTACCGCCTGCTGCTCGCGGCCGGGGTGCCGGCCGCCTGCCGGCAGCTGATGGGCACCATCCACGGCACGGAGATATTCCCCATGACGTGCCCGGAGCTGAGCCGCGAGACCGCCCGCAGCCTCGCCGACTTCGCCCGGGGGCTGACGCGGCAGCGGCGCTGACGCGCGTCGGGACTGACGCGCGTCGGTAGGACTGACGCGCCGCAAGCAAGGCTGACGCTCGGTGGCGGGGCCGACGCGGCGGCAGGCTGTCGGCGCGGCGGCGAATGCGGACGACGTGCCGCGCCTCACGCTGGTGATCGCCAACAAGAACTACTCCTCCTGGTCGCTGCGCCCGTGGCTGGCGATGCGCGCCCTGGACATCCCGTTCGCCGAGCGCATGGTGAAGTTCGACTCGGCAGACTGGGCCCGCAACATCGCCGCGCTGTCGCCCACCGGACTGGTGCCGGTGCTGTGGGAGGAAGCGGCCGGGCGGCGTTTCGCCACCTTCGACTCCATCGCCATCCTGGAGCGGCTGCACGAGCTCCATCCCGACGCCGGCGTCTGGCCGGCGGCGCCATTCGCCCGGGCCCGGGCCCGCTCGCTGGCCGCGGACTTCCATGCCGGCTGCCAGCCGCTGCGCGCCGCCATGCCGATGAACATCCGCAGCCGACACCCCGGCAAGGGCATGAACGACGAAGTCCGGGAAGACGTGCGCCGCCTCGCGGACCTGTGGGCCGCCACCCGCCGGGAGTTCGGCGCAGGAGGGCCGTTCCTGTTCGGCGCGTTCTCCGCCGCGGACGCCTTCTTCGCGCCCGTCGCCTCCAGATTCGTCACTTATGGTGTTGAATTGCAAGGAGAATCCAAGCGCTGGCAGGAAGCCGTTCTGGGCCTGCCGGCAATGCGCGAGTGGACCGCCGCGGCGTTGCGGGAGCGCGAGTTCGTGCCCATGGACGAGCCCTACGCGGACCCGCCGTGAGCAACGCCCCCGCGTACACTCGTGTACGGTGCCGCCTTCGGCGGGGTTGCAAAATCGCCGCCAAGCAAGCAAGGTTCGCCGCGGTTTAGGCGGCTCTCTCAAGAGGTTACATGGCCAGCGACCAGGGCAAGGGCGACGGCAGTTCCATGAACTGCTCGTTCTGCGAGAAAAGCCAGCACGAGGTGCGCAAGCTCATTGCCGGCACCGGCGTGTACATCTGCGACGAATGCGTCGAGCTGTGCAACGACATTATCCGCGACGACACGCAACCCGGCAGCGGCAGCAAGGAGAGCCAGAAGCTGCCGGTGCCGGTGGAAATCAAGCGCATCCTCGACGAGTACGTGATCCAGCAGGAACATGCCAAGAAGGTGCTGGCCGTCGCCGTATACAATCACTACAAGCGACTGAATTACAAAGGAAAGAAGGATGAAGTCGAACTGTCGAAGTCCAACATCCTGCTGATCGGACCCACCGGCTGCGGCAAGACGCTGCTGGCGGAAACCCTGGCGCGGCTGCTCGACGTGCCGTTCACCATTGCCGACGCCACCACCCTCACCGAGGCCGGCTACGTCGGCGAGGACGTCGAGAACATCATCCAGAAGCTGCTGCAGAAGTGCGAGTACGACGTGGAGCGGGCCCAGGTGGGCATCGTCTACATCGACGAGATCGACAAGATCTCCCGCAAGTCCGACAACCCCTCCATCACCCGGGACGTCTCCGGCGAGGGCGTGCAGCAGGCGCTCCTGAAGCTCATCGAGGGCACCATCGCCTCGGTGCCGCCGCAGGGGGGGCGCAAGCATCCGCAGCAGGAGTTCCTGCAGGTGGACACTTCCAACATCCTGTTCATCTGCGGCGGGGCGTTCTCGGGCCTCGACAAGGTGATCATGCGGCGCACCAACAAGAGCGACATCGGGTTCGGCGCGGACCCGGCGGTGCAGGCGGACGCCGCTTCCATCGGCGAGACGCTGCGCAAGGTGGAACCGGAAGATCTGATGAAGTACGGCCTGATACCCGAGTTCGTCGGCCGCCTGCCGGTGGTGGCCACCTTGGGCGAACTCGACGCCGAGGCGTTGGTGCGGATTCTCGTCGAACCCAGGAACTCCCTCACCCGCCAATACGCGAAGCTGTTCGAGATGGAAAGCGTCGAGGTGGACTTCCGCGAGGACGCTTTGCGGGCTGTCGCCCAGAAGGCGATGGAACGCAAGACCGGCGCTCGCGGCCTGCGCTCCATCCTGGAATCCGTCCTGCTCGACACGATGTACCAGCTGCCCTCCACCGATTCGATCGCCAAGGTGGTGGTGGACGAGGGCGTCATCAAGGGCGAAAGCGAGCCGATTCTGATGTACGAAAACGTCGAAGAGGCGAGCGCCACGGCGGCGTCGCGGTAGCGGACGGGGCGAGCGGCGAACGGCAAGGCGCCCGTCCAATCGACACCTGAGGCAGAGGCAACCGCGCTTGGCGAAGAAAACCGTGCAGCGCAACGTCGCGGTGCTGCCACTCAAGCAGATGGTGGTGTACCCCCAGGGCGTCCATCCGCTGTTCGTCGGCACCAAGCGTTCCATCCGGGCGCTGGCCGCGGCCAGCGCCGCCGACGGCCCGATCCTGCTGGTTGCGAAACGCGATCCCGGAACCGAGGAGCCAGCGGCCGAGGATCTGTACGAGGTAGGGTGCGTGGCGAACATCCTGCAGCACCTGACGCTGCCGGACGGCAAGGTGAAGGTGCTCGTGGAGGGCCAGGCCCGGGCGCGCGTAGAGCGCCTCGCCACCGAGGGCGACTACCTCGAGGCGGATGTGTCCACGGTGGCGGAAGCCACGCTGCCGGCGGCGGCGCAGGCCGCGGCGGTGCGGTCGCTGCGGGGCCAATTCGAGCGCTACGCCGAAGGCGGCAAGCAGTCCCTCGGGGATCTGTCCGCGGCGCTGTCGAGCATCGACGATCCCGCGCGCCTCGCGGACACGGTTGCCGCCCAGGTGCCGTTTCGTCTGGAAGACAAGCAGGAAGTGCTGGAAACCTTCGATCTCGAACGCCGGATCGCCGTGGTGATGGCGTTGCTCGAAGCGGAGATCGACGCCCGCCGCATGGACCGGCGGATCCGCGGGCGCGTGAAAAAGCAGATGGAGAAGAGCCAGCGCGAGTACTACCTGAACGAACAGATCAAGGCGATCCACAAGGAACTCGGCGAAATCTCCGAGGCGCCGAACGAGTTCGACGCCATCGAAGCGCGCATCGATGCCGCCGGCATGACCAAGGAAGCCAGGCAGAAGGCCGTCGCGGAACTTGCCAAGCTGAAACTGATGGCGCCCATGGCCGCGGAAGCCACCGTCCTGCGCAGCTACTTGGACTGGATGCTCTCCATTCCCTGGAAGAAGCGCCGCCGCGTACGCCGGGACCTGCGGGTCGCGCAGCGCATTCTGGACGAAGATCACTACGGCCTGGAGGACGTCAAGGAGCGCGTACTCGAGTACCTCGCCGTGCAAGGGCGGGTGGGCAAGCTCAAGGGGCCGGTGCTGTGCCTGGTCGGCGCGCCCGGCGTGGGCAAGACGTCCCTCGGCGAATCCATTGCCCGGGCCACCAATCGCGCTTTCGTGCGCATGGCCCTAGGCGGGGTCCGGGACGAAGCCGAGATCCGCGGCCACCGCCGCACCTACATCGGTTCGCTGCCCGGCAAGGTGCTGCAGAAGATGGCCAAGGCCGGGGTTCGCAACCCGCTGTTCCTGCTCGATGAAGTGGACAAGATGGGCATGGACGTGCGCGGCGATCCGGCCTCCGCGCTGCTCGAAGTGCTGGACCCGGAGCAGAACCACGCCTTCAACGACCACTACCTGGAAGTCGACTACGACCTTTCGGACGTGTTCTTCGTCTGCACTGCCAACTCGATGAACATGCCGCCAGCGCTGCTGGACCGCATGGAGGTGATCCGCCTCGCCGGCTATACCGAAGACGAGAAGCGCAACATCGCCGCGAAGTTCCTGATCCCGAAACAGAAGCGCCTGAACGGCCTGGGGGAGAACGCGCTCGCCGTAGACGACGACGCGCTGACCCACCTCATCCGCTACTACACCAGGGAAGCCGGGGTACGAGGCCTGGAGCGGGAGATCGCCAAGCTGGCCCGCAAAGTGGTGACGGAACAGGCGCTTGCGACCAAGCGTGAACCCGCGCCGGCCGCCAAGCGCATCGGCGCGGCGGATCTGGAGCGCTACAACGGCGTGCGCAAGTTCAAGTACGGGCGCGCCGAGGAGCAGGACCAGGTGGGCGTGGCCACCGGCCTCGCCTGGACCCAAACCGGCGGCGAACTGCTGAGCATCGAGGCGCTGGCGGTGCCCGGCAAGGGCCGCCACATCAAGACCGGCTCCTTGGGCGACGTGATGCAGGAATCCATCCAGGCGGCGCTGACCTTCGTGCGCAGCCGGGCCGCCGCGCTCGGCATCGCCGAGGACTTCCACGAACGCCGGGACTTGCACATCCACGTGCCGGAAGGCGCGGTGCCGAAGGACGGCCCGAGCGCCGGCATCGGCATGTGTACCGCTCTGGTGAGCGCTCTCGCGGACATTCCGGTTGCCGCGGACGTGGCGATGACCGGCGAGATCACCCTGCGCGGCCAGGTGCTGCCGGTGGGCGGCCTGAAGGAGAAGCTGCTAGCGGCGCAACGCGGCGGCATCAAGCGCGTGCTTATTCCCAAGGAGAACGAGCGCCACCTCAAGGACGTGCCGGACAACGTGAAGGCGGAGCTGGACATCCTGCCGGTGGCTTGGATGGACGACGTCATCGAAACAGCGCTGACGCGGACGCCGCAGCCCCGGAGCGGCGCGGAGGACGAAGCGCTGCCGCTGCCGGCAGCGCCCGCAGCCGCCGAAGTGCCGGTGGACGCCCACTAGCACCAAAGCCGCATTGGAGTGATGGTCCAGATCGGCACCCGTGCCGCCAACCCACCGTCATCGCAATCGGGTTGGCCCACTAGCGCCAGCGGCCCCATCGGTTGCCGTCGCATCCTCGGTTTCCTATGGAAGGATGCCCAACGTAGACGCCAGGCAGGATCGCCGTCGTGCGGACAACGATCCGCCGCCTGGCCAACCCGCTGCCGGGCCTGCCCGCCTGCGGTAGGCTTCCCTGCATGGCCGGCAACACCTTCGGACAAGCCTTCACCGTCACCACCTTCGGCGAGAGCCACGGGCCGGCGCTCGGCGCCGTGGTGGATGGCTGCCCGCCCGGCATGCCGCTCGACGAGGCGGACCTGCAGCGGGATCTGGATCGCCGGCGGCCCGGCCGATCCAAGTACACCACGCAGCGGCGTGAGCCGGACCAGGTGCGCATTCTCTCCGGCGTGTTCGAGGGCATCACCACCGGCACCGCCATCGGCCTGGCCATCGACAACGTCGATCAACGGCCCCGGGACTACGGCCGCATCAAGGACCAGTACCGGCCGGCCCACGCCGACTTCACCTACCACGCCAAGTACGGGGTGCGCGACCATCGCGGCGGCGGCCGCGCCTCGGCCCGGGAGACCGCAATGCGCGTCGCGGCCGGCGCCATCGCGCGCAAGTACCTCGCCAGCCAGGCCGGCGTCCGCATCCGCGGCTATCTGGCGCAGATCGGCGATCTGGCGCTGGCGCCGGCGGACTTGGACGCCGTGGACGGCAACCCCTTCTTCTGCGCGGACCCCAAGGCGGTGGCGGAGATCGCGGCGCTGATCGACAAGCTGCGGCGCGAGGGAGACTCCATCGGCGCCAAAGTGACGGTGCTGGCCCGGAACGTGCCCGTGGGCCTCGGCGAGCCGGTGTTCGGCAAGCTCGATGCGGATCTGGCGGCGGCGCTGGCGGGCATCAACGCCGTGAAGGGGGTGGAGTTCGGGGCCGGCTTCGACAGCGTGCGGCAACGGGGCAGCGACCACCGCGACGAGCGGGATCGAACCGGCTTCCTCTCCAACAACGCCGGCGGGGTGCTCGGCGGCATTTCCTCGGGACAGGACATCGTCGCCAGCATCGCCCTCAAGCCCACTTCCAGCATCACCAAACCGGGCCGCGGCATGGACGTGGACGGCAACGAAACGACCGTTGTGACCACCGGCCGCCACGACCCCTGCGTCGGCATTCGCGCCGTGCCCATCGCGGAAGCGATGGTGGCGCTGGTACTGATGGACCACCTGCTGCGGGACCGCGGTCAGGTGGCGGGGCGCGACAACAGGCGCAGCGGGTAAGGACGGTCCGGCGGATGCATGAGATTCGGGACCAGCTGGTGTGGAACCGGCTGCTGGCAATCGTCGAGGAACAGGCGCAGACGCTCATGCGTACCGCCTTCTCCACGGTGGTGCGGGAAGCCGGCGATCTCTCGGCTGGCGTCTTCGACACCGGCGGCGCCATGCTGGCCCAGGCGATCACCGGAACGCCTGGACACGTCAACGCCATGGCCGCGAGCGTGGGCAAGTTCCTCGCCGTCCACCCGTTGCGGACGCTCGCCCCCGGCGACGTGCTGGCGACCAACGACCCGTGGATAGGCACCGGCCACCTCAACGACTTCACGGTGGTGACGCCGGTGTTCGCCGGCGCGAGACCGGTGGCGCTGTTCGCCGCCACCAGCCACATTGCGGACGTGGGCGGACGCGGCTTCGGCCCGGACGCTGGGGAACTGTTCGAAGAGGGCGTGCGCCTGCCGCCGATGAAGCTCTTTGCCGCTGGCAAGCCGAACTCGACGCTGTTCGAGGTGCTGCTCGCGAACGTCCGGGATCCAGTGGTGGCCGAGGGCGATCTGCACTCGCTCGCGGCCTGCAACCGCAAGGGCGGCGAACAGCTGCGGTCGATGCTGCTGGAGTTCGAGCTCGATGGCGTGGACCGCATCGGACGCTGGATCGTCCAGACCTCCGAGCGCGCCATGCGCGAGCAGATCCGCGCCCTGCCGGACGGCGTCTACCGCCACGCCATGGACGTCGACGGCTACGACCAGCCAGTGCATCTCGCCTGCGCCATGCGCGTGGCCGGCGATGCAATCGATCTGGACTTCGCCGGCACCTCTGGTCTTTCGCCCTACGGCATCAACGTGCCCCTCAACTACACCGAGGCGTACGCCTGCTTCGGCGTCCGCTGCGCGGTGGGCAACGACGTGCCGAACAACGCCGGCTCGCTGGCGCCGGTGGCGGTGCGGGCGCCGGCGGGCTGCATCCTCAACGCCGAGTTTCCGGCGGCTGTTTCGGCGCGCCATGCCATCGGCCAGATGCTGCCGGACGTCGTGCTCGGCTGTCTGGACCAGGCACTGCCCGGCGTTGCCCCGGCCGAGGGCGCCTCGTGCATCTGGAATCCCGTGCTGCGCAGCATCGCCACGAATCGAGACAGCGCCGCCGAGCCGTTCGTCGTCAACCCGATCTTCAACGGCGGCACCGGCGCCCGCCAGGCCAAGGACGGCCTCTCCACCACGGCCTTCCCCTCCGGCGTGCGCACAACGCCCACCGAGGTGAACGAAGCGACCGCTCCGCTGGTCTTCAAGCGCCGCGAGTACCGGCGCGGCTCCGGCGGCCTAGGTCGGTTTCGGGGCGGGCTGGGACAGGTGATCGAGTTGGTCCACGCCCACGGCGCGCCGTTCCTGGTTTCGAAGATGTTCGATCGCGTCCGCCATCCGGCACGGGGCCGAAACGGCGGCGCCTGCGGCGCCCCGGGGCGCGTCTACATTCGCGATGGCCCGCAGCTGCGCGGCAAGGGCCAGGACGTGGTGCCAGCCGGTGCCACGCTGGTGATGGAGACGCCGGGCGGCGGCGGCCTCGGTCCCGCCTCCGAACGCCCGCCGGAGGCGGCGGCAGCGGACGAGGCGGAGGAACTCGTCTGAGGCGCGCCGCGGCGAACGGAGAGGACGAGAGACCGGCGAACGGCAGCGATGGTCTGGTGCCCGGAGCCGGAGTCGAACCGGCACGGAGTCGCCTCCTTGGGATTTTAAGTCCCGTGTGTCTACCTGTTTCACCATCCGGGCGGAGTCCACGCGACGGTTCGCCGCACCGTTCGCAGCGCTCGCTCTCTTGGAAACCTACCACAGCGTCCAAGACGCCGGCGGCGGCCGGCAGCCGCCGGCGGGACCGACGGGGTGATAAGGTTCGCGCCGACGCTGGCTGGTTCGGATTGATCGGGCTTCGCTTGTTTGTTTCGCTGCAACCGCGCCCCTCGTGTCCCTCCTAGACGCGGCGCCGCTGGCGCTGCGCATCGTGCTCGCGGTGGGCGGCATCTACCTGGCGTTGTGCGCGGCGCTCTGGGCGTTGCAGGACAGGCTCATCTTCCACCCCCAGCGTCTCGGCGCTGCGCCGGCGAATCCAGCGGCCAAGGCCGTGTCGCTGGCCCGGGGCGGGGTGACGTTGCAGGGTTGGACCGTCAACGAAGCCGCTGCCGGGCCGGTGATCGTCTACTTCGGCGGCAACGCCGAGGAAGTGTCCGCGCACATCGACGGCTTCGCTGCCCGCAGCGCGACTACCGTGCTGTTCAACTACCGCGGCTACGGCGGCAGCGGCGGCAAGCCCGGCGAGCAGGCGCTGGTGGCGGATGCCGTGGCCATCGCCGCTTGGGCCCGGGAGAGATTCCCCCGCCGCCCGCTGGTGCTGTTCGGCCTCAGCCTGGGTTCCGGCATCGCCGCTTTGGCGACGCCGGAGGCGAAGCCGGACGCCCTGGTGCTGGTGAGCGCCTACCGCAGCGTGGAACACATCGCCCGCGCCACCTATCCGATGTTTCCCGTGCGCTGGCTGCTGCGCCACCCGTTTCGCGCCGAGAGCGCCGTCGCCGCCATGCCACGCACCCTGGTGCTGGCCGCCCCGAAGGACCGTGTGATCCGTTTTCGGGAAACCGAGGCGATGGTCCGCCGGCTCGGCGGGAAGGCGCAGCTGCGCACCTTCGACGTCGCGCATGGCGAGTTCCTGTTCCATGCCGAGGTTTGGGCCGCGGTGGACGAGTTCCTGGCCACGGTAAGGGCCTAGTGGTTCGATTCCGAATTGACATGGCAAATGGCACGTTCGTCCGTCGTCGCTTCGGCGTGCGCTACTTGAGGATGTGCCGCCCGCAAGGCCGCCGGCATCCCAGTCGAGCGACGAACCCGCCCGCTGGAACACACGTAATTTTTGGAAGCGGCACACTAGCTGCCCTGGGCCGATCACGCCAGCAGCGTGCCGTCCCACAGTTCGTCGAGGAACACCTCCCAAGGCAGGATGCGGATGCCGTCCACCATGCGCGGCTCGCGTTCCATGCACACCAGCAAGTAGTGGCGCAGCAGGCCCTCTTCGCGCAACGCCCGCAGCCCGCGCAAGTCGCGCTGCCCGACGGTTGCCTTCGCCTTCGACTCCACGGCCACCATCTCGAACACGAAGTCCACCTCGAAGTTGGACTTGGAGCGCCAGTAGCACGGCGTCCTCAGTCGGTGGTAGTCGCAGAACGCCTTGATTTCCTGGAACAGGAAACTCTCGAAGGCGCTGCCGTACTCGGGCGTCCTGGGCGCCAGGCCCCGTCGCCCCTGCAGGTGCCGCGCCAAGCCAATGTCGAACAGGTAGTACTTGGCGGTGGCGACGGCCTTCCGCTTGGCGGTCGCGGCGCCGGCCAGGAAGGCCGGCACCTCATGGGCGATGAGGGTGTCCTTGAGGATCGCGTAGTACTCGCGCACGGTGGAGGCCGGCACTTGCGAGTCGCTTGCCAGGTTGGCGAAGTTGATCATCTCGCCGTGGGCGAGCCCGGCCACCTCTAGGAAGCGGCTGAAGGCGCCGACGTTCCTCACCAGCGCTTCGCTGGCGACTTCCTCTCGGAGGTAGTCCCCGGCGTAGGCCGCCAAGTCCTCGGCTGGCGCCGCGGAAAAGTAGACGCCCGGCAGCAGGCCGAACTCGAGGGCCCGGGACAGGCGAAAGCGATGCCCTAGCTCGCGGCGCACGAACGGGTGCAGCGTCCGCGACCACGCTCTGCCGCCAAGCAGGTTCACGCCCCTGCTGCGCAGGCTGCGGGCGCTCGAGCCGGTGAGGAAGAAGCGAACGCCGTGTTCTTCGATCATGAGATGCACTTCGTTCAGCAGGGCCGGCAGGCGCTGGATCTCGTCGATGACCACCACTTCGGTCTCTGGCGTCAGCGCTTCCCGAATCAGCCCGGGCTGACGGGCCAGGCGCACGAACAGCGCCTGGTCGAGGAGGTTGTAGGTCGGCAGCCCCGCGAGCTGCTGGCGGACGAGGGTGGACTTGCCGGTCTGCCGAGGGCCGAACAGGAAACAGGAGCGCTGCCGCAGCACCGCCCGAGCATCGAAGAACCGCGGGACGTCCGGCGCGGCCATGGTGCCAATCCACATCTCTACCGCTGATCAGCATGACAATCAGCGGCGCAGCTGTCAATTTAACTGTCGACGTCTCCGCCCTGGTCCCTTGGCCCGGCGCTGGCGTTAGAATCGCCAGCGCCGCAGCCGACCGAGTGGATACGCTTGCCTTTCAATCTCGCCACCGTCAACGAAGCCATCGCCGCCGCGGTGCCGGACAGGGAGGCCATCGTCTTCCGGGACCGGCGCTTCACCTATCGGGCCCTCGTCGAACGCACGCGGCGCCTGGCCAACTATCTCATCGGGCGCGGGCTGGGGCTGCGCACGGAGCGGCAGGGGCCGGCCGGCGAGGCTCTGGCGGACTGGCAGTCCGGCCAGGATCACCTCGGCATCTACCTCTACAACGGCAACGAGTATCTCGAAGCCATGCTGGGCGCGTACAAGGCTCGCGTGGCGCCGTTCAACGTCAACTACCGCTACGTGGACGAGGAGCTCGTCTACCTCTTGAACGACGCCGGCGCCAAGGCGCTGGTGTTCCACAGCTCCCTGGCGCCCCAGGTGGCCGCCATCCGCGCCGCCGTGCCCACCCTCGAGGTGCTGCTGCAAGTGCAGGACGACGACGCGCCGCTGCTCGACGGCGCGGTGGAGTTCGAGACCGCCCTCGCCGGCGCCAGCGACGCCAAGCCGGCCGTGGCCTGGCAGCCCGACGATCTCTACGTCATCTACACCGGCGGCACCACCGGCATGCCCAAGGGCGTGTTGTGGAAGCACAGCGACATTCTCGTCGCCAGCCTCGGCGCCCGACGCACCGACGGCACCGTCATCGACAGCCTCGACGGCTTCGTGAAGCGGGCCACCGCCAGCCACCGAAAGACCATGCCCACGCCGCCCTTCATGCACGGCGCCGGCCACTGGGCGGCGTTCCAGGCGTTCAACACCGGCGGCACCGTGGTGATCCAGGACCAGGTGCGCCGCTTCGACGCCGAGGACGCGGTGGCCGCCATCGAACGCGAAGGCGTAAACAACATGCTGCTGGTGGGCGATGCCTTCGGACGGCCGCTGGCGGACGCGCTGGCAGCCACCGGCGCCAAGTGTCCGACGCTGCGCAATCTCATCACCGGCGGTGCCATCATGACGGCCAAGGTGAAACGGGAGCTGATCGACGCCCTGCCGCAGGTCAACATCATCGACAGCGCCGGTTCCTCGGAGACCGGCGGCCAGGCGTCCCACACCAGCAACGCCGCCTCCGGCGCAGCCAGCGGAAGATTCTCCCTGTCCCCCCACAACGCGGTGCTGAGCGAGGACCTCGCCAGCGTGTTGCGGCCAGGCCACGCCGGCCTCGGCTGGTGGGCCCGCAGCGGCAACATTCCGCTGGGCTATCTGGGCGACGAGGACAAGACGCGGCGGACCTTCCCCGTCGTGCAGGGCACGCGCTACGCCGTGCCCGGCGACAAGGTGCGCCTGCTGGCGGACGGCACGCTGGAACTCCACGGGCGCGAGTCCGTCACCATAAACTCCGGCGGCGAGAAGATATTCGCCGAGGAAGTGGAGCAGGCCGTCAAGCACCACCCGGACGTCTACGATGCCGTGGTGGCCGGGCGCCCCTCGGAGCGCCGGGGCAGCGAGGTGGTGGCCATCGTGCAGTTCAAGGCCGGGCGCCGGGCCACCGACGCGAGCCTGTTGGCGGAGTGCGCCAAGCACATTGCCCGCTACAAGCTGCCCAAGGCGTTCGTGGTCCGGAACGAAGTGCTCCGCAGCCCGAACGGCAAGGCGGACTACCGCTGGGCCCAGGCGCAGGCGGCCCGGTAGCGGACGCTGCGCCATGCCCCGCTTGACGCACTTGAACGCCCGCGGCGAGGCGGCGATGGTGGACGTCTCCGCCAAGCCGCCGACGGTGCGGGAGGCCCGGGCCGCCGGCACGGTGCGCATGGCCGCGACGACGTTGCAGGCGATTCTTCAGGGCGGCGCCCCCAAGGGGGACGTGCTGGCGGTGGCCCGGGTGGCCGGCATCCAGGCCGCCAAGCGCACCAGCGAACTCGTCCCCCTGTGCCACCCGCTGCCCCTTGCCAAGGTCGCCATCGAGTTCCGCGCCGCCGGAGAACAGGCGCTGGCCATAGACGCCCGCTGCAAGGTCACGGGCCGAACCGGCGTGGAGATGGAGGCGCTGACGGCCGTGAGCGTCGCCGCCCTCACCATCTACGACATGTGCAAGGCGCTGGATCGCGGCATGACCATCGACGGCGTGCGTCTGGTCGAGAAGTCCGGCGGCGCGTCCGGCAGCTGGCGGCGGGAGCCGGCGTGACCGCCAGGGCCGCGCTGGCGGTGCGCTTCTTCGGCTCGCTGCGCGAGGCCGTCGGCGAGGAGGCGGTGTCGGTCGACTTCGCCGGCGGCACGGTGGCGGTGCTGAAGGCACGGCTGCGCCAGCGGCTGCCCGCCGCAGCCGCGGAGGCGGTTTTCGCGGACGGCGTGCAGGTGGCCGTCAACCAGGTTCTCGCGCCAGACGACGACGCCCGGATTGCCCCCGGCGACGAAGTGGCGCTGCTGCCGCCGGTCACGGGCGGCTGACCGCGGCGGACCACAGGCGGCGCAGATGCGCAGCGAAGTTCGCATCCAGCGCGAGGACTTTGACGTCGGCGCCGAGTGGGCGGCCTGCCGGCGGCGCTGCGGCGGCGGCGCCGGGGCCATCGTCGCCTTCGGCGGCCTGGTTCGGGACCGCACTGGCGGGGACGAGGTGAGCGGGCTCCATCTGGAACACTATCCGGGCATGACTGAAGCAAGCATCGAGGGCATCGTCGCCCAGGCTGCGGCGCGCTGGCGTCTGCTCGACGTGCTGGTGGTGCATCGCGTCGGCGAACTGCCGCCGCAGGCGCAGATCGTGCTGGTGCTGGTGGCGTCCAGCCATCGCCCGGACGCCTACGCCGCCAGCGAGTACCTGATGGACTATCTGAAGACGGACGCGGTGTTCTGGAAGAAGGAGCAGCGGCCGGGAGGCGGCGTCTGGGTGACGGCCACCGCGAGCGACCAGGCGCGCCGCGCCGCCTGGCAGCGGCCGTCTTAGCTTCCGAGACCCCCGAGCAGGCGCCAGCGCATCCGGCCAGGCGGGGCCAGCGCGAACCACGGCGACGCCACGCCCCTTGGCTATAATCGCCCGCTTTGCGCGACGAGGGGGCAGCGACATGGGCTACGAACACATCACGGTACCGTCTGCTGGCAGCGCCATCTCGCTCGCCGAGGACGGCACTCTGAACGTGCCCGACAACCCCATCGTCCCCTACATCGAAGGCGACGGCATCGGCATCGACATCACGCCCGTGATGCGCAAGGTCGTGGATGCCGCGGTGGCCGGGGCCTACGGCGAGCGCCGCCGGATCGCTTGGATGGAAATCTACGCTGGCGAGAAGTCCCTGGCCCTCTACGGCGAAGACGCCTGGCTGCCGGAGGAGACCCTCGACGCCATGCGCGAGTTCAAGGTCGGCATCAAGGGGCCGATGACCACGCCCGTGGGGGGCGGCATCCGCTCCCTGAACGTCGCCCTGCGCCAGCATCTGGACCTGTATGTCTGCCAGCGCCCGGTGCGCTGGTTCCAAGGCGTGCCAAGCCCGGTGAAGGCCCCCGAGAAGACGGACATGGTGATCTTCCGCGAGAACACCGAGGACATCTACGCTGGCGTCGAGTGGGAGGCGGGCTCGCCGGGCGCCGACAAGGTGATCGCCTTCCTGCGGCAGGACATGGGCGTGGAGAAGATCCGCTTCCCCGTGAACTGCGGCATCGGCATCAAGCCGGTTTCCGTGGCGGGCACCCAGCGGCTGGTCCGCAAGGCGCTGCAGTACGCCATAGCCGAGGACAGGAACTCGGTGACCTTCGTCCACAAGGGCAACATCATGAAGTTCACCGAGGGCGCCTTCAAGGACTGGGGCTACGCCCTCGCCGCGGACGAGTTCGGCGCCACGCCCTTGGACGGCGGGCCGTGGCACGAACTCGAGAATCCCGACACCGGCAGGCGCATCGTGGTGAAGGACATGATCGCCGACGCCATGTTGCAGCAGATCCTCACGCGCCCGGACGAGTACGACGTGATCGCCACCATGAACTTGAACGGCGACTACCTCTCCGATGCGCTGGCGGCCCAGGTCGGCGGCATCGGCATCGCGCCCGGCGCCAACATCGGCGACGCCATCGCCCTGTTCGAGGCGACCCACGGCACGGCGCCCAAGTACACGGGGCAGGACAAGGTCAATCCCGGATCGCTCATCCTGTCGGCGGAGATGATGCTCCGGCATCTAGGCTGGCGCGAGGCCGCGGACCTCATCGTGCAAGGCATGGAGGGTGCCATCTCCGAGAAGACGGTGACCTACGACTTCGAGCGCCTGATGACCGGCGCCACGCTGCTCAGCTGCTCCGCCTTCGGCGACGCCATCATCGCCAAGATGTAGCTGGCGGCGTTGGACGGCGGTGCCGCCACGACCGGACCCGAGAGGTCGTTCAGGCGCCAGGCGGTTCCTCGCCCGCCACCACCCGAATGTTCACCGCATGGAGCCCCTTGGGTCCCTCCTGGACGTCGAAGGTGACGTCCTGCCCGGCGCGCAGCGTCCGGTAGCCGTCCATTTCGATGGACGAGTAGTGCGCGAACAGATCGTCGCCGCCAGCTTCGGCCAGCACGAATCCGTAGCCCTTGGCGTTGTTGAACCACTTGACCTTGCCGTTCGCCATGCCGCTCCCCCTGGCGCACCCGCCGCCGACGGTCTTTTTCCGCGCTGCGGCCCGGCCGCCAAGGCCCAACGCGAGCGCAATGCCACGAGTGTGGCCATCGCCCCCCAGGGCGCATGGCCACGCAACTCCCCGACCGCATTAGTGTCATGGCACCGGGCGTCATGTCAAGGCACCGCTCCGGCGTGCGTGGCGCGGAGGGGAGGGCCGAGCGCCGTGCGACCCACCGCCCCGGCACTGCGCTATGCTCTAGTGTGCCGCTTCCAAAACGAAGTGTGTTCCAGCGGGCGGGTTTCGTCGCAGGGCCGGGATGCCGGCGGCCTTGCGGGGCGGCACATCCTCAAGCAGCGCACGCCGAGGCGACGACAGACGAACGTGCCATTTGCCATGTCAATTCGGAATCGAACCTCTAGCCGACGTTCGGCGCATGGCCTATATTCGTACACAGGCGGACGAGCCACCAAGGCTGCCCCGCAAGAGGATCGTTGGCGATGCTCCAGTTGACCGGCTTCCGCGCACCGTGGGGTGCCACCGCACGGTTCCCGCGCATCGCGGCGAGCCAGCACGCCGCGGCGAGGCAGTACGCCGCGGTGTGCCAGCACGCCGCGGACGAAGGCGACACCGTCGTCAAGACCCGCCCGGCGGATCCCCAAGTCCAGAAACCGCCGCTCTACAAGGTCATCCTGCTCAACGACGACTACACGCCGATGGAGTTCGTCGTCGTCGTGCTGATGAAGTTCTTTCGCATGGACCAGGAGCGGGCCACCCAGTTCATGCTGGCGGTGCATACCACCGGCAGCGCCGTGGTCGGCATCTTTCCCAGGGACGTCGCGGAGACCAAGTCCGAGCAGGTCAACGCCTTCGCCCAGGAACACGATCACCCGCTTCGGTCCACCGTGGAGATGACCGACTGACCATGCCCCGTGCGCCAACGCCTCGGCGGACAAGCCGGCGCTTGCCGTCCGCGTCGATCTGAGGAGTCCTCGCCAGTGTTCAACAACGACCTGCAAATCGCCCTCAACGAGGCGTTCAAGAACGCCAACATGAAGCGCCACGAGTTCGTGACGCTGGAACACCTGCTGCTGGCGCTGGTGGACGAGAAGGAGGCGCAGGACGTGCTTCGGAACGTGGGCGCCGACCTCGACGAACTGCGTACCAAGCTGCAAGCCTTCATCGACGAACACACGCCGCTGATTCCCGCCCGGGACAAGAGCCGCCAGGCGGAACCCACCCTCGGCTTCCAGCGCGTCGTGCGTCGCGCCATCTTCCACCTGCAAACCAAGGGCCGCAAGGCCGCCAGCGGTGCCGACGTGCTGATAGCGCTGTTCGCCGAGCAGGAGAGCCAGGCGGTGCATTGCCTGAAGGAGCAGTCCATCGCCCGGCTGGACGTGGTGAACTACGTCGCCCACGGCATCTCCAAGACCGCCAACGAAGGCGCCGGCGCCCAGGCCGAGAGCGGCGGGCAGGAAGGCGAGGGCGGCGACCAGCCGGCTCTCGACACCTTCGCCAGCAATCTGAACGAACTGGCCAAGGCCGGCAAGATAGATCCGCTGGTGGGCCGCGAGGACGAAGTGGAGCGCGTCATCCAAGTGCTCTGCCGGCGGCGCAAGAACAACCCGCTTCTCGTTGGCGAATCCGGCGTCGGCAAGACGGCCATCGCCGAGGGCCTGGCCAAGCGCATCGTCGACGCGGAGGTGCCCGAGGTCGTGGCAGCAAGCCGCGTGTTCGCCTTGGACCTCGGCGCCCTGCTCGCCGGCACCAAGTACCGGGGCGACTTCGAGAAGCGCTTCAAGGCCCTTCTGGCGGAACTCAGGAAGGAAGAAGGCTCGATCCTGTTCATCGACGAGATCCACACCATCATCGGCGCCGGGGCGGCTTCCGGCGGCGTGATGGACGCTTCCAATTTGCTCAAGCCGCTGCTCGCCTCCGGCGACATCCGCTGCATGGGTTCCACCACCTACCACGAGTACCGAGGTGTCTTCGACAAGGACCGGGCGCTCTCCCGCCGGTTCCAGAAGATCGACGTGGTCGAACCGGACGTGAACGACACCTATCTGATTCTCAGGGGTCTCAAGTCCCGCTTCGAGAGCCACTACCAGCTGCGCTACACGGACCGCGCCCTGCGTGTTGCGGCCGAGCTGTCGGACCGCTACATCACCGACCGCTTCATGCCGGACAAGGCCATCGACGTGATCGACGAGGCCGGCGCCGCGCAGCTCCTGGTCTCGCCCAAGCGGCGCAAGAAGTCCATCGGCGCCTTGGATGTGGAACAGGTGGTCGCCAAGATCGCCCGCGTACCCTCCAACCAGGTGACGACGTCCGACAAGGAAGCGCTGCGCGATCTGGATGCCAAGCTGAAGATGGTGGTGTTCGGCCAGGACGCCGCCATCGACACGCTGGCCGCGGCCATCAAGCTCTCCCGCGCCGGCCTCAAGACCGAGGGCAAGCCCATCGGTTCGTTCCTGTTCGCCGGACCGACCGGCGTCGGCAAGACCGAGGTATGCCGCCAGCTCGCCAACATCATGGGCGTGGAGCTGCTGCGTTTCGACATGTCCGAATACATGGAGCGGCACACGGTTTCCCGGCTCATCGGCGCGCCGCCAGGGTACGTCGGCTTCGATCAGGGGGGCCTGCTCACCGAGGCGGTAGTGAAGCATCCGCACAGCGTGGTACTGCTCGACGAGGTGGAAAAGGCCCATCCCGAGGTCTTCAACCTGCTGCTGCAAGTGATGGACCACGGCACGTTGACGGACAACAACGGCCGCAAGGCGGATTTCCGCAACGTGGTGCTGATCATGACCACCAACGCCGGCGCCCAGGCCGCGGCCCGGGCTTCCATCGGCTTCACCGAGCAGGACCACTCCTCGGACGCGATGGAGGTGCTCAAGAAGATGTTCACGCCGGAGTTCCGCAACCGCCTGGACGCCATCATCCAGTTCAACGCCCTGCCGCTGGCCGTGATCAAGACGGTGGTCGACAAGTTCCTCACCGAGCTGCAGGCCCAGCTGGACGCCAAGAAGGTGGAACTGGACGTGGACGAAGCCGCCAGGGAGTGGCTGGCGAAGGAGGGCTACGACGAGAAGATGGGCGCCCGTCCGATGCAACGGCTCATCCAGGAGAAGATCAAACGTCGCCTAGCGGAAGATATCCTGTTCGGCGACCTTGCCGACGGCGGCGGCCTGGTACACGTCACCGAAGAAGACGGCGACCTGGCCCTCGAAATCGAACCCCGCACCGCCAAGGTATGAGCGAGGCTGCGCGCCCGCAAGGGCGCACCACGAATTGGGAGCGAAGCCACCGAGTTTGCGCAGCAACTCGAACGCGCCCGCAAGGGCGCACCACGAATTGGGAGCGAAGCACCGAGTTTGCGCAGCAACTCGAACGCGCCCGCAAGGGCGCACCACGAATTGGGAGCGAAGCACCGAGTTTGCGCAGCAAACTCGAACGCGCCCGCAAGGGCGCACCACGAATTGGGAGCGAAGCGCCGAGTTTGCGCAGCAAACTCGAATGCGCCCGCAAGGGCGCACCACGAATTGGGAGCGAAGCGCCGAGTTTGCGCAGCAAACTCGAATGCGCCCGCAAGGGCGCACGTCAGCGTTCGCGGAAAGTGATGCGGCCCTTGCTCAAGTCGTAGGGCGTGAGTTCCACCTTCACCCGGTCGCCGGTGAGGATTCGGATGTAGTTCTTGCGCATCTTGCCGGAGATGTGCGCCGTCACCTTGTGGCCGTTGTCCAGTTCCACCCGGAACACGGTGTTGGGGAGGGTGTCCACGACGGTCCCCTCCATCTCGATCTGCTCTTCCTTCGCCATCGGGTCCTTAATCGCTTGCTGCAAGGGCCGCGCATTTAACCACAACCACTGCGCCGGCCGTGTCTCGTGGATGTAGTTGCGCTCGGGCTGCGAAGCGGTCGCGTGTTCCTTACGACCGCCGCCAGGCAGTCGGCGGGATGGCGTCGAGGCGCCATCGCCCGCGCCGGGTCCGGCACTCGCCGTTGGCCGCTACCAGCTCCAGGAAGCGCCGGCGAGGCATCGGCCAGGCGCCCAGAGAGGCCAGGTGGTCGTTCATGATCTGGCAGTCGATCAGCGTGAACCGCCACGCCGCGAGCTGACGGGCCAAGTGGGCCAGCGCCACTTTGGAGGCGTCCGCCACGGCGCTGAACATGGACTCGCCGAAGAACATTCGCCCCAAGGAGACGCCGTACAGGCCGCCGGCCAGGGCTTCGCCCTGCCAGACCTCCACCGAGTGGGCATAGCCTAGGCGATGCAGCGCGATGTAGCCGTCCATCATGCGCGGCGTGATCCAGGTCCCCGACCGGTCCCGACGGGGGGCCGCGCAGCCGGCCACCACCGCGGCGAATGCCTGGTCCGCGGTGACCCGGTAGCGTCCGGCCCGCAGTCGCTTCGCCAGGCTGCGGGAGATGCGCAGCGCCGCCGGCCGCAGCACGGCGCGGGGGTCCGGGGACCACCACAGCACGGCCTCGCGATCGCTGCCGAACCACGGGAAGATGCCGTGGGCGTAGGCATCGAGGAGCAGCGCCGGCACGATGGCGCCGCCTTGGGCCAAGGGGCCTTCCCGAGGTCCGGCGGCAGGGTCCGGGAATGCGGATGCTCCGGCAACCGGGCGGTCGAAGCACTCCGCATCGGTCACGGCTTCAGCCCTTCCTCGAGCTGGCCCGGCGCGGCAACGGCTGCGAAGGTAAGGCAGGGGCGTTTGGCGGCGCAGGCGGCAGTCAGCGCAGGCCGTCGAGGTACTTCTCCGCGTCGAGGGCCGCCATGCAGCCGAAGCCCGCCGAGGTGACCGCTTGCCGGTAGACGTGGTCCGCCACATCGCCGGCCGCGAACACCCCAGGCACGCTGGTGGCGGTGGCGTTGCCTTCGGTGCCGCTGGCGATCTCGAGGTAGCCGTCGCGCATTGCCAGCTGGCCGCGGAAGAGGTCGGTGTTGGGGGTGTGGCCGATGGCGATGAAGACGCCGGCCACGTCCAGCCTGCGTTCGGCTTCGCCATGCACCGCTGCCAGCCGGACGCCGGTGACGCCGCCCTCGTCGCCGAGCACTTCCGCCAGCGTGTGGTTCCACACCATCTCCACCGCGCCGTCGCGGACGCGCTCGAACAGTCGGCTCTGGAGCATCTTCTCGGCGCGCAGGGCGTCGCGCCGGTGGACCACGTAGACGCGGCTGGCGATGTTGGCGAGGTAGAGGGCTTCCTCCACGGCGGTGTTGCCGCCGCCGATCACGGCAACGTCCCGGCCGCGAAAGAAGAAGCCGTCGCAGGTCGCGCAGGCGCTCACGCCCCGGCCCTTGTAGGCTTCCTCCGACGGCAGCCCGAGGTACTTGGCGGACGCGCCGGTCGCCACCACCAGCGCGTCGCAGGTGTACGCGCCCTGGTCGCCGTCGAGGCGCAGCGGACGTTCGCCGAAGTCGGCGCGGTGGATGTGGTCGTTGACGATCCGGGCGCCGAACTTCTCCACATGGGCCTGCATGCGCAGCATCAGATCCGGCCCCTGCAGGCCGTCGTGGTCCCCCGGCCAGTTGTCGACGTCGGTGGTGGTGGTGAGCTGGCCGCCTACTTCGACGCCAGTGATCACCAAGGGCTTGAGATTCGCCCTCGACGCGTACAGCGCGGCGGTGCAGCCGGCCGGGCCGGAGCCGAGGACGATCAGGCGGTGGTGGGAGAGCGGGCCAGGGGACGCGGCGTCGGCCCCGGCTGCGGGCTGGCTCATGCGCCGGGGGAGGCAACCGGAAACCGGCGCTCAGTGGACATTCAGCAGCTCGACGAAGGGGCCGGCGTTGGCGTGCCCGGCTATCGTCTCCGCCAACGTGCGACCGCGGCCGTCCCGGGCGCGAACGCTCCTTCCCTCGGCGACGAAGAAGCCGAGGAAACGCCGGAAGTCGCCAGGGCGCATGGACTGATAGGCGTGGCGCAGCACGTAGTAGTCGCCGTCTCCGGGCAGCGCCTCGCCGGACTGCGCCGGCACCGTCTTGCCGAGGAAGCTCTTGACGCGCTCGTCGTCCCACACTTCGTCGAGCACCTTCTGCTTGTCCTTCCTCATTCTTCCCTCATTGACTTTCTTCCCTCATGCTTCCGCCTTGTTCTTCCCTTCCGCCTTGTTCTGCTGCCCTCATCCTCGTCCGCACCGTGACGGCCCGGTGCCCGATGAAGCAGCGGCGACACTGTGATTGAACCGCCCACCGTCTGCAAGCGGCTGTGCGGGTCCGCGGCGGCACCGCCACAGCGTCGGAACGCGCCCGGGCGGCTCAGCCGCCGCCGCTGCCGGCTGCCTCTTGGCCGGCCAGCGAGGCACGTTGCCTCCAGCCGACTTGGTGTCCACAATCGACCTGCCAGCGTCAGCAACCGCATGCCGAAGGAGCAACGTCATGGCCAAGCGCGCGCATCTGATCGTCGGCGGCTACCCCTTGGGGGCTGCCGCCGGCCACGACATGGACTACGCCCGCATCGAACTCCTGCGGCGGCTCTACCAGGCCGGCTACGCCGCCACGGTGGGCAACGGCTTCGCGGACGTAGCGGCCCCCCTCGAGGGCGCGGACCTGCTCCTGAGCTACGTTGCCGGCCCCTATCCGGACGACGACCAGTGCAGGGCGATAGAGAGCTGGCTCGAACGCGGCGGCAAATGGTTCGCCCTGCACGGCACCAGCGGCGGCCGGGCGGCGCGCGTACCGGGGCGCCGCCAGCGCAAGATGGTGCAGCTCGCCCACCACGACCTGCTTGGCGCCTTTTTTCTGAACCACCCGCCGGTGCGCCGCTTCGAGGTGGCCGTGCAGGCGCCCGCGCACCCCTTGCTGGCGGGTCTGCCGACGTCCTTCAGCGTCGCCGACGAGCTGTACCTGATAGAGCCGCGGGGAGAGAGCACCGTGCTGCTCAGCACCGAACTGCCGTCGGACCCCTCCCCCGAGGGCTTCGGCTTCGTCTACGACGAGGACACCTCGCTGGGCGCCGACGGCAAGACCCGTGTGCTCGGCCTGGAACGGCGCGTCGGCGAGGGCGCGGTGGCCTACGTCGCGCTCGGCCACTGCCATTCCCCGGCCAGCAACAGCCAGCCCTTCGTGGACGAGAGCGTCGCGTCGTCCGGCGAGACGCCGCAGGCCTTCCGCGGCGCTTGGGAGACGCCGGCCTTCGGGCGTATTCTGGACAACGCCATGCAGTGGGGAAGCAGCTAGCGCACCGCGTCGGAACGACGTTGTTCGCCGTGCGAGTTCCATCGCTCGAACAAGCGCGCTGCGGCGGCACATCCTCGTTTCGGTTGGCGCACTGGCACACTGGCACTAACGTTCCCCGCAAAGCCGCGAACGGCGTTATGCTCGGCCCTTGAGGTGCCGCCGATCGACTACTCTAAGCGGCAGCCAATGAGCGCAGCTCGAGGAGACCGAAGCCCATGTCCCACCAGACGATCATTTCCGGCGGCACCGTCGTAGACGGTTCCGGCGCCGACGCCAGGCGCGCCGACGTCGCCATCGACGACGGCCGCATCAGCCGCATCGGCGACCTCGCCGGAGAGACCGCCGGCGCCACCATCGACGCCGCCGGCAAGCTGGTGACGCCTGGCTTCATCGACCTCCACACCCACCTGGACGCGCAGATCGGCTGGGAGCCGGAGATGCGGCCGAGCTCCTACCACGGCGTCACCACGGCGCTGATCGGCAACTGCGGCGTCACCTTCGCGCCCTGCGCCGAGAGCAACCGCCGCTATCTGGCCAAGCTCATGGAGGCGGTGGAGAACATCGCCGCCGACGCCATCATGGACGGCCTGCCTTGGAACTGGACGTCCTTCGGCGAGTACCTGGACAGCGTGCAGGCGCTGCGGCCGACGCTGAACGTCGTCGGCCTGGTCGGCCACTCGGCCATCCGCTTCGAAGCCATGGGCGACAAGAGCTGCGACGAAGGCGTGCAGGCGGACGACAAGGAACTGGCGCACATCGTCGATCTGGTGAAGGAGTCCGTCGCCGGCGGCGCCGTGGGCTTTTCCACCTCGCGTTTTCTCGGCCACCGCGTGCCGGACGGCCGGCTGACCCCGGGCACCTGGGCCAACCCGCGGGAAACCGAGGCCATTCAGCAGGCGGTGGTGGACGCCGGCGGCCGCGGCGGCCTGTTCCAGGTGGCGCCGGACATGCGCACCCGCTACCAGGTGGAGCGCGACATGTTCGAGCGGGGCGCCGAGATCGGCTGCCAGGTGCTGTTCTCCGGCGGTGCCGGGGGCGAAGGCGACGGCGGCGTGTCGCGCTGGGAGGACTTCCTGGCACGCAACAACGAGGCTGGCCGCCGCATCGCTTCCATCTGCCACACGCGGCCGAGCGGTTCGTTCTTCGGCCTGGCCCAGCAGGCGTTCCTGCGCACTCCGGGCTGGCGGGAGCTGATGGCGCTGCCGAGCATCCCGGAGCGCGTGGCGGCGCTCAAGGGTCCCGCCACCCGCGAGCGCCTCGTGGCGGAGGCGAAGGAGGCCGGCGGTTTCGGCCAGACGGCGCGCATCCTGCACCCGATGGGCACCGGCGAGTTCCCGGACTTCGACCTCGACAACAACAGCAACCTGCAGAAGCTGGCGGATGCCGCCGGCGAGGATCCGGTGGACGTGTACGTGGACCGGCTGATCGCCTCCGAAGGCAGGGAGCTGTGGAACCTGTGGGCATTCGGCGGGGCGCTGGAGAACCAGTGGAACTACATGCGCCTGCCCTACGTGGTGCCGATGCTCGGCGACGCCGGCGCCCATGTCGGCCAGTTCACGGACGCGGATTCGCCCACCTTCCTGCTCGGCGAGCTCACCCGGGACCGCGGCGTCTACACGCTGCCCGAGGCGGTGCATCGCATCACCGGCAAGTCCGCCGAAGTGCTCGGCTTGAAGGAGCGTGGCGAGCTGCGCGTCGGCTGGCATGCGGACGTCAACGTGATCGACTACGAGGCGTTGCGCTCCTGCCACCCCGAGTACCACAACGACTTCCCCCACAACGGCGGCCGGCTGGTCGTGAAGAGCCAAGGCTACGACGCCACGCTGGTGGCGGGCCAAGTGGTGGTGGCTAACGGCGAGTACACTGGCCACCGGCCTGGGCAGGTGATCCGGGAGTTCGTCAGGGGCTAGGACGGAGGCCAAGTCCCCGAGCTGCGGGACACGACGGTGCGGGCGGCGATGGGGGCGAGGATGCCGCACGGGGCTTCGACAGCCGCAGGGCCGGCGCCGGCGGCCACCAGAGGCAGGAGGCGATGGCAACCAGGCGGGCACTGATCGGCGGCGGAGTCGCTGGCGTCGTGGCGGCGCCGTGGCTGCGCCCGGCCGCGGCGGAGACGGGTGCGCCGGCCCGCGCCGGCGTAACGGACGCCGAGATCACCCTCGGCACGTCCGCGGCCTTCTCCGGACCGTCCCGGGGCCTCGGCATCGAGCTCTATCGCGGCGCCCAGGCCTACTTCCAGCACGTCAACGAGAACGGCGGCGTCGGCGGCCGCAGCATCGCCATCAAGACCTACGACGACGGCTACCAGCCCGACCCCTGCGTCAAGAACACGGTCACGCTGATGCGCGACGACCAGGTGTTCCTGCTGTTCGGCTACGTCGGCACGCCGACCGTCACCCGAGTCCTGCCGCTGCTCAAGAAGTACCAGGATCGGCGCATGTTCCTGTTCTTTCCGTTCACCGGCGCGCAGCCGCAGCGGGAGCCGCCGTATGGCGACTTCGCCTTCAACCTGCGGGCTTCCTACGGCCAGGAGACCGCTGGACTGGTGGACAACTTCGTCTCCATCGGCCGCCGCCGCATCGCCGTCTTCTACCAGGCGGACGCCTACGGCCGCAGCGGCTGGGCCGGAGTGCGCGCGGCGTTGCGGAGGCACGGCGAGCGCATCGCTGGCGAAGCCACCTACCGCCGGGGCACCAAGTTCACCAGCGTGATGCGCGGCCCGGTGGAGATTCTCAAGGCCGCCAACCCGGACGCCGTGATCTGCATCGGCGCCTACGCCGCCTGCGCGGCCTTCGTGCGCGACGCGGTCGACCTGGGCCTGCGCGTACCGATCGCCAACCTGTCCTTCGTGGGCAGCGAAAACCTCGTCAAGCTGCTCACCGAAGGCGTGGCGGACGCCACTAGGTACACCGATCTGCTGGTGAACTCGCAGGTGGTGCCGAGCTACGAGGACCTCGCCCATCCTGGGGTACAGGAATACCGGGAGCTGATGGCGCGCCACGACCCCGACCCGCCGGCGGAGCTGGTCACGGAAGCGTACACGCCCTTCCCGCACAGCTTCGTGAGCCTCGAGGGGTTCGCAAATGCCAAGCTGATGGTGGAGGTGCTGCGGCGGATGGGCGACGCGCCGGCCCGGGAGAAGCTGGAGGCCGCCGTGTTCACGGTGCGCGACTACGATTTGGGCCTCGGCGAGCGCGTCTCCTTCGGGCCGAACCGGCGCCAGGGCCTGCAGCGCGTGTACTACACGGTTGTGGCCAACGGGCGCTTCGTGGCCCTCGACGACTGGCATGAGCAGTTCGCCTAGGCGCCGTCGCCAAGAACACGGGCTCGACAGGCGGAGCGGCAACTTGAACCAAACAGTGGCAACAGCGAGGGCTGCGCGGTGAAGGCACGGGATCTGCTCGGTCGATGGGGCCGGGCGAGAGAGAAGCAGGGGGGCAAGCCGGTAACGAAGCTGTTCCAGAAGACGCTGTTCGGCATCATCGCGCTGTTCGGCGTGATCGGCCTGTCCACTTCCGTGCTGGCGGTCTACACCGTGGACACGTACCTCTCCGAGGAGTACCTGAGCAACAGCCGGGACATCGTCAAGACCATTGCGGACTCCAGCGTCGACATCCTGCTGAACCGCGATCTGGCGTCGCTGCAGGCGCTGATCGATCAGTTCCTGGGCATCCAAGGCATCAAGTACGTCTACATCACGGACGAGAACGGAGAGTTCCTGGCGCACACCTTCGTGCCCGGCATTCCGGACGAGATACTGGCGAGCGACCCCCTGAGCACCGAGACGGTGGAACGCAACCTGCCCGGCATGGGCGACTTCGTGGAGGTGGCGAGCCCGATTCTCGCTGGCGTAGCCGGTTCGGTACACGTGGGCATGGACACCGGCCTCATCGCCCTCAAGATCCAACGCGCCATCGGCCGGCAGGTGTACCTCATCGTCACCATCTTCGTGGTCGGCGTGTTCGCCGCGTTGTGGTTCGTGAAGCTGGCCGCGAAGCCCATCGGCGACGTGCTGGCCTACGCGGCGACCTTGGCGGACCACCGCAAGGACGGCGATGCCGACGCCGAAGGCATTCTGGCCGATGGTCAGCTGGCGCCCGGCAGCGTCCTGGACCGCAACGACGAAGCGGGGCAGATGGCGCGCCTTCTGCTCTATCTGGCCCGGGGCCGAAAGCTCCCCGAAGCGCCGAGCGCTTAAGCCGCCTGCCAGCTTCGGAGCACGTCGCGAACGATGGCCCTGACGGATATCCGCCTGCCCCGGGTAGTCACCGCGTCGCTCTGCACGGCGCTGCAGATCTGCTTCGGCACGGTCTACGCCTGGAGCTTCTTCCAGACCCTGCTGGTGCGGCAGCTGGGGTGGACCTTCACCGAGACGGCGTGGGCGTTCAGCATCACCATTTTCGCCCTCGGCACGTCGGCGGCTTGGGCTGGTGCCGCGCTGCCGCGTCTGGGCCCGCGCAAGCTGGCGCTGCTCGGCAGCGTGATGTTCGCTGGCGGCTACCTGATCGGCGGCTTGGCGCTGCAGCTCGAGTGGCTGACGCTGTTCTACCTCGGCTACGGCGTGATCGGCGGCGCCGGCATCGGCCTCGGCTACGTGACGCCGGTGGCGACTGTGGCGAAGTGGTTTCCGGACCGGGGCGGCCTTGCCACCGGCGTGGTGGTCATGGGCTTCGGCGTCGGTGCGTTCCTGCTGAGCAAGCTCTTGGCGCCGGTGCTGGTGCTGCAAACCGAGAGCGATCTGCCGCAGGTGTTCTATTCCCTCGGCATCATCTTCGCCTGCATTCTGATTCCTTCCAGCCTGCTGCTCAGCAATCCGCCGGACGCCGCCGGCCCCACGGCCATCGGCACCGCCGAGGAGGACATCCCGTTCAAGGACTGCCTCACGTCCCGGGAGTTCGCCGTGATGTGGATGGTGTTCTTCTTCAACATCTCCGCTGGCATCGCCGTGATCAGCTTCCAGTCGCCGCTGCTGCAGGACGTCTGGGGCCTCTGGGATCCCACCGCGGAACCGGAAGCGCTGGCCGGCTACGGGGCCACGTTGATCGCCGCGAGCTCGCTCTGCAACGGCTTGGGAAGGCTGCTTTGGGGCCTGCTCTCGGATCGCATCGGGCGGGTGCGGGTGTTCCGCATCCTGTTGGCAAGCCAGATGGTGGTGTTCGGCATTCTGATGACGCAGCGGGATCCGTGGGTGTTCTCGGCCTTGGTGTGTTACGTGCTGCTCTGCTTCGGCGGCGGTTTCGCCACCATGCCGTCCTTCGTGCTGGACGTGTTCGGCAGCAAGCGCATGTCCACTGTCTACGGCGCCATTCTCACCGCCTGGGCGGCGGCGGGGATCTTCGGGCCGCTGTACGTCGGCAACCTCAAGGACCAGTACCCGGACCGGGCCGTCATCTACTGCTTCCTGATCGGCATCCTGCTGCTCGGCCTCGGCTACATCTTCACCTATCTCTTGAACGACGACCGCATCCGCGTCGGCCGGCCGACGGTGGCGGCGACGCTCCGGCAGCTTGGCATTCCGGTGCGGCGCGCGGCTTGAGCCCGCCTCGTCCATGGCGGCTTCGAATCGCGTCCCGGCGCTGGCCTCGGACGCGCTGGCAGGAGCCGTAGCGCGTCGCCGGACCTTCGCCATCGTCTCCCACCCGGACGCCGGCAAGACCACGGTTACCGAGAAGCTGCTGCTGCTCGGCAACGCCATCGCCCTGGCCGGCACGGTGAAGGCCCGCAAGTCCCGCCGCCACGCCACTTCGGACTGGATGGCCATGGAGCGCGAACGCGGCATCTCCGTGACCACGTCGGTGATGCAGTTCGAGTACGGCGACTGCATCGTCAACCTGCTCGACACGCCCGGCCACGAGGACTTCTCCGAGGACACCTACCGCACGCTCACCGCCGTGGACTCGGCGCTGATGGTGATCGACGGCGCCAAGGGCGTCGAACCGCGCACCATCAAGCTCCTGGAAGTGTGCCGGCTGCGGACAACGCCGATCATGACGTTCGTCAACAAGCTGGACCGGGAGATCAGAGAGCCCATCGACCTGCTCGACGAAATCGAGGACGTGCTGGGCATCGAGTGCGCGCCGGTCACCTGGCCCATCGGTCGCGGGCGAATATTTCGTGGCCTCTACCATTTCGAGACGGACCGGCTGCTGTGCCGCGCTCCGTCGGGTCGCAGCATCGACGGCCTGCGCAGCGCTGCCGCCGAGGCTTGGCTGGGGGACGACTACCGCGCCGTGGCGGAAGAGATCGAGCTGGTCCGGGGCGCCAGCCACGCCTTCGACCGTGCCGCCTTTCTCGCCGGCGCCCGGTCGCCGGTGTCGTTCGGTACGGCGCTTGGCCACTTCGGCGTCCGCGAGTGTCTGGACCATCTGGTCGCCCATGCGCCGCCGCCGGGCGAGCGACAGACGGCGGCTCGCGCCGTGGCGCCCCTCGAGGAGAACTTCACCGGCTTCGTATTCAAGGTGCAGGCCAACATGGACCCACGGCACCGGGACCGGATGGCGTTCCTGCGCGTCTGCTCCGGCCGCTATCGGCCCGGCATGCGCCTGCGCCACACGCGGCTGCAGCGCACCGTCAAGGTGACGGACGCAGTGACCTTCATGGCCGGCAGCCGCCGGCAAGCCATCGACGCCTGCGCCGGAGACGTCATCGGCCTGCCCAACCACGGCGCGATTCGCATCGCCGACACCTTCACCGAAGGCGAGGCGTTGCAGTTCCTCGGCGTGCCGAATTTCGCGCCGGAACTGTTCCGGCGCGTTCGCGCCCGCAGCCCGCTGCGCGCCAAGCAGCTCGCCAAGGGCTTGCGGCAGCTCTCCGAGGAGGGCGCGGTGCAGGTGTTCTTTCCCGAACGCAGCAACGACATCGTCGTTGGCGCCGTCGGGACGTTGCAGTTCGACATGGTGGCCTTCCGCCTCGACGCCGAGTACCAGGCGGACTGCGTGTTCGAGCCGGCGGAAATCGTCACCGTGCGCTGGCTGGCCGGGGACGCCCCGGCGCTTGCCGCGCTCCGCCGCCGCCATCCGGACCGGCTGGCCCAGGACGCCGGCGGCTGCCTGGCCTATCTGGCGCCGTCGCGTACCAATCTGGCGCTGGCGGAGGAACGGGCGCCGGACCTGCGCTTCGCAGCCACCCGGGAACACGCAACGGAAGCGGGACCTGGATGAACGCGGACTTGCGCGACGCGCTGGCGGGCTTTCTCGAACAGCCCGAGGATCCCGTGGAGGGGGCGCTGGTGGCGTCGCGCATCATCGACCTGGAGGCCGACGCGACCTGGGCGCGGCAGGAGATCGCAAACCTCGCCCAGACGGTGGCGGCCGGCGCCGAGACGCGCCCGGAGCAAATGGTCGCGGCGCTCCGGGAGTGCGGCTTCCGGGGCGCCGGCGAGCGCTACTACGAGGTGGAGAACAGCGTCCTGGACCATGTGCTGCGTACGCGCCGCGGCATTCCGGTGTCCCTGGCGGTGGTGCTCATGGGCGTGGCGGGCAAGCTCGGCCTGGCGGCGACGGGCATCAACTTTCCTCGCCACTTTCTGGTGACCATCGGCGACCTCCTGGTGGACCCGTACGAAGTGGCGGCCACCACCGTCGCCGCCTGCCGCGAGTGGCTGCGGCGCAACCGCGTAGCCGAGGACGGCGCTTTCGACGTCGCCGCGCCAAAGGACATCGTGCTGCGCATGCTCAACAACGTGCGCATGACCGTGGCCCGCCAGGGCGACCATGTGCGGGCCCTCGACATCTCGGACTACCAGCTGATGATCGTGCCGGACGCCTACGGCCTCTACGTCGAGCGCGCCGACGCCTGGCTGCGCCTCGGGGCGCCCGAGATGGCGGCGGACGAACTGGACAAGGCCGCCGCCCATGCCCCGGACGAGGCGATGCGCGAACGGCTGCGGGAGCGGATTGCGCAAACTCGAAGGAGGAAATCCGCGGTGCATTAGGTGCCGGCCGCCGCCGCCGTGCCGGCCGCCGCCGCCGTGCCGGCCGTCGCCGGCAATCGAGATGAAAAGCCGAGCAGCCCGCTACGCGAACGGATTGGCAACGCCCAGGTCGATGGCGCTACCGTAGCCGGGTGCCTCGAGGCTCTGCGCCGTTACCACGAGGTCCGCGCCGTCGAGTACGCCGTCGCCGTAGCGGTAGATGGTCTCCGCCGTGCCGGCCGTCGCGGCCCGATCGTAGCCGTCGGCCGCCTCGGCCACGGTCTCGTTTCGCCTGGCCCAGCGGGCAAGCGCGGCCTTGCCGTGGCGCGTCGCCAACAGCTCCTTCACCACCTGCGGGGCGAGCAGAAGCCCCGTGGCGTTGTTGCCGCCAAAGCCCTTCGAGTTCACCAAGGCGATGTCCATCGCCTGCGGGCCGACTTCCAGGTGTTCCGGCGCAATGCGAAGGCGATCGTGGTGGACGTCCTGCGCCGGCTTCTCGATCGTGGCGATGCCGGGAATGATCCCGTAGCGCCAGGTGCCGAGGGCCAGGGCGGTCTGATCGCCGGAGGCGGGGGCCAAGGTGTGCCCCAGATACGCCTTCACCGCCGCCACCGGCCAGCGCTCGATGCCGAAGGCGGCGGCCATCCGGTTCAGGATGTGGGACTCGGTGACCCGGTTCTGCGGCGTGCCGGTGCCGTGGGCGTGAACGAAGGAGCGGTGCCGCACGGCCTGCTCGCCGACGACGGCACGGCCAAGCGCCAGCGCTTTCGCCACCGTGATGTAGTTGCCAACCCCGGGCCCCGGGATGGACTGCTTGAAGCCGTCGGCGTTGACGAACACGCCGGCGGCCGCGCCGTGGATGTTGCAGCCCATCTCCAGCGCCAAGGCGTCGTCCGCGAGCACCACGTACACGGCCGCTTCCGCCAGGGTGAAGCCGCAGTTCTTGCCGAAGGGGCGGCAGGCGCGCCGGTTGTCCACCGCCTTGGCGCCGTCGATGGCCATCAGCGCCTCGTCTTCCGCCAACGCGCCCATGGTGCGGTACGCCTCCACGATCTCCGGCACGACCGGCGCCTCGGCGCCGCCGACGACGGCCACGCGACAACGTCCGGCCCGGATGTCCTCCACCGCCAGCTTCAAGTTGTAGAGGAAGGTGGCGCAGGCGCCGATGGCGCCGCCGGTGCCGCCGAGCCCGCCGATGACATAGGCGTTCACGAAGTCCGCCGGCATCTCGCACAGTCCCAGCGCCGCCTGCTTCGAAGTGGGGCGCTTGCCGAGCAGCGGCGCCTGCATCATGCCGCCGGCGCTGTCGGCGTCGAGCTGGCCCATGGCGCTGCCGGCGTAGCAGGCGAACTCGTCCGGCCGTGCCTTGCGCTTGAACTTCTCCCAGGGAATGCCGACGGACTGCACCGCGTCCGATGCCGCGTAGACGGCGAGCTGCAAGCCCCGGGGATGGCTGCGGGAGGCGTACAGCTTGTTCGGCGCGAAACCGGTGGGCACCTGGCCGGCGGAGGAGACCTTGGAGGCCCGCCGGTCGCCGATCAGCACCTCGGCGCAGTCCGCGGTCACGGCGACGCGGCCGTCGCCGCAAGGCCGTAGGCGCCAGTTCGCCGGCACTTGTGCTGGCAGATCCCGGCTGCGCAGGACGAAGGCCAGCTGGCCTTCCCGGTGCGGTTGCAGGCTGGCGATCTTGTGGCAGTAGATCCGGTCCGGATCGAAGCACTCGATGCGGCGCACGAGGGTGTGGCTGCGAATGCGCGCCCGCACTGCCGCGTCCGTCGGGTCGCCATCGAGGTTCATCAGCCTCGCTAGGCTGGCGTAGGTGTCGTTGGCCGCGCCCTTGTCGAGGGCGTCGATCACCGTGCGGCGGTAGGCGTGGTGGAAGGACACCCGACCGGCGGGATTGATGCCGCCGAAACCGACCACCACGGGCAGCGGATCGGACACTACGCGTTTCCCGGCAGGCGTGGCGCTAGGCGAATTTGGAAGCGGAGCATTCTAATTCGCGCCTTCTTGGAACCGCGGCAGGAGTTCCGCGAAGTTGCAGGGCTTGAAGGATGCATCGAGCTGATTGCGAATGATCCGATCCCACGCTGTGCGGCATGCGCCCGTCGAACCCGGCATGGCGAAGATCAAGGTTCCGTTCGCCAAGCCGCCCACGGCGCGGGATTGAATGGTGGAACTGCCGATCTCCGCAAACGAAACATGCCGGAACAACTCGCCGAAGCCGTCGATGGTCTTGTCGAACAAAGGCTGCAACGCTTCCGGAGTGCTGTCGCGGCCGGTGAAGCCGGTGCCGCCGGTGACGAGCACCACTTGCACGGCAGGGTCCGCGATCCACGCGCTTGCGACGGCGCGGATGCGGTAGACGTCGTCGCGCTCGATTCGCCGCGCCGCCAGCCGATGGCCCGCGGATTGCAGCCGGTCGGCGAGCAAGTCGCCGGAGGTATCCTCGGCGAAGCCCCGGCTGTCGGAAACCGTGAGCACGGCGATGCCAAGGGCCACGGCGACGCTTGGGGAAGATGCCGGCGTTTGCTGGCCGACAGGCAATCGGCATGCGGACGTAGTCGCCGCTGGCGGCGTCGCCGTCGGCGGCGCGTCTTGCCCTGCTTGTTTCACCCTCGCCACGGCAGAGCATTGTAGACGCCGCCGCCAGGCTGCGCCACACGCGGAACCGTCGGCAAGTGTCTCGGTTTGGAACTCGAAACCGCTTGACAACGCATGCGCCGCTAGCGGTGGATTGACGCTGGCTTTGCGGATAATGTTCGGCGGACCATGGACCCCGCAGCACAAGCAGACGAAGCGGACTCCGCAGTGGACGCGGCGAACGCCAACGAAGGCGAACAGCGCAACGCGGCCGGCGACCGGCTGTTTCTGATTGCCGAGGACCTGGCCAGGGATTCCTCCCTAATTCCCCAAGTCGACGCCGAATTCGATCCGCCCTTGCGGGGTGTGCTGGCGGATGCCGAAGTAGCGCATCGGGCCGTGGCGTTGGAAAAGCTGGACATCGACGCCTACATCGAAGCGGTGATGACGGCTGCGGACGATCCCAAGCGGCTGCCGGCGCCGGAAGTCGTCCGCCGTCTCGGCAAGGTGCGCCAGGAGGACGCCGACGGACCGTTCTATGCGGCCGTCGTGACGATGGACTTCGACGGCTCGGAACGCAGCGTCGGCTTCGTGGCCCAGAATCGCGCCGTACGCAGCGGCGAGTGGATGCCGGTCCACCACTTGCAGGCGGCCCGCAGCATTGAGGACTTCAGCAATCGCAAGCTGCCCATCGTCAGCCTGATGGACACCCCCGGCGCCGCCGGCGACGAAGTCGCGAACAAGAACAACCAGTCGCACAGCATCTCGCGGCTCATCGCCGAAATGTCCAACGTGGACGTGCCCAATCTCGGCATCGTCTACGGCCTCGGCTACTCGGGCGGCGCCATCCCGCTGGCGGCCAGCAATCTCATCCTGTCGCTGCGGGACGGCGTGTTCAGCACCATCCAGCCCAAGGGCCTGGCGAGCATCGCTCGGCGCCTGAACCTGTCCTGGCAGCAGTGCGCCAAGCAGGTCGGCCTCTCGCCCTTCGAGCTCAAGCGCCAGGGCAACATCGATGCGGTGGTGGATTTCGCGCCGGGCGAGGACGTCGAGAACCTGCGTCTGGCCATCGTCACCGGCATCGAGCACGTCGAGGCGACCACCAAGCGGTTCGTGGCGGAGAATCCGTACATTCTGGACCACTACCGGCGCAGCTTGCAGCGCTATCTGCGTCCATCGGACCGGCTCCGCCAAGTGCAGGCCAGCGCAGCGCTCACCCTCACCCGCAACCCCACCGAATACCTCAACGTGTTCGGCGTCGCCTACCGCTACCTGCGCTATCTGCGGGTGCGTCGACGCATCAAGGCCACCACCACGCGCGCCTACGGCCGCCTCGCCGAACAGGAACTGCCGGCCGGCGAGCTGGCGAGCCGCACCGATCGGGAGCGGCGGGAGACCTTCCTGCGCTGGCTGCAAGATCCAGACAAGGTGATCTACGACGACGGCTTGTCCCGGGCTTGGAAGACCTACGTCGAAAGGAAGAACACGCTGCACGAATCCCGCAGCCGCATCGCCCAGCTGCTTTTCGGCGAACGGCAGAAGAACTACCAGGACGCCAGGGCCAACCTGATCGCCGTGACGGGCATGTACCTCTACAACCGCTGGAAGAGCGACGCCGCCGGCAACTTTCGGGCGCTCAGGGGTTTCGCGGAGAACGTGGCCGAGACCCGGGCCCTGCTCCGGGTTTCGGAGCTCTCCGAGCCGCTCGCGTTGATCGAGGCGATCAACGCCGACGACGCCTTGGGCCAAGTGCTCCGGCGCCGCTTCACCCACGACGGCGTGAAGCTGTTCGCGCAAAGCGCCGGCAAGCCGGAGGCGCTGCTGCGCGAACAGCTCGCCACCGAGCTGAACATGGCCATCACCGAAGCGCCGCTTGCCGGCGAGGACGGCATCGCCGAAAGTCTCTCCGCCGCGACCAAGGCGTCGGTAAACGGCCAGGCGTCGCGCATCGTGGCCAACCGGCTGGTCATCGACGACCGCTTCGGATCGCTGCTGGCCAAGACGGCCGAAACACGCGCCGAGACCGGCGAGACGACCGTCATCGACGTGGTGCTCGACGACGACCTGCGGGCGGACTTCGTGCGCGAGTGCGAGTGTCTGCTGCTGTTCGACCGGGTCTACGATCACATCGTCGCCAACCTCGATTCGATTGCCGCCGAGGCCAAGACGTCCCGCTCGCTTTCCCAGGCATCCCTGAGGCGCCTGATCGAATCGACTCTCGCCGAAGCCGCCGAGGCTGGCGAGGTTGGCGAGGCCGGCGAGGTTGGCGAGGAAAGCAACGCCAAGGTCCGCGCCAGCAAGCAGGCGCAGCTGCGAAGGCGGTTCTTCGCCTGGTATCAGCGCATCGCCGCCACGGCCCGCCCGGGTCGGTTCTTCCACGACGTGGAAGAGTGGAAGAAGAACGCCTCGGTACACGTTTCCGACACCCTGTTCGTGGTCGTCACTTTCCTGTTCGAGAAGCTGCTGCGCTCCTACCTGAACGCCGAGTGGGACCAGAAGCGCTACGACGGGCGCATTGCGCCGTTCAACATCGGCCGCCGCAAGGACTTCTGGAATCGACTTACGCAAGCCTATCGGGACCTGCTCGTCCGCGACGTGCTGCAACGCAGCAAACGCGCTGCCGATACCAGCCCCCGGGCGTTCATCGACGCTTTCTTCGAGGACTTCGAGGAGCACAACGCAGAGCTCATCAGCTCGGATCCGCGCCGCTTTCCCGGTTTGCGGGTTTCCATCGAGAGCGCACTGCAGAAAGGCCAGCCGCCCTGCGGGGTCGTCACCGGCATCGGCCGCCTTCGCACCGGCGACGACCATGTCCTGGTCGGCGCGGTCGTTTCGAACACCGCGTTCAAGGCCGGCGCCTTCGACATGGCCAGCGCGGAGAAGTTCTGCAAGCTCCTGGTGGCTTGCGCCGAGCGGCGGCTGCCGGTGGTCTGCTTCATATCTTCCGGCGGCATGCAGACGATGGAGGGCGCCGGGGCGCTGTTCTCCATGGCGGCCGTGAACGATCGCATCACCCGCTTCGTGCGCGATTTCGATCTGCCGGTGATCGTCTTCGGCTTCGGCGACTGCACCGGCGGCGCCCAGGCGAGCTTCGTGACCCACCCGCTGGTGCATACCTGCTACTTCTCCGGCGCCAGCATGCCGTTCGCCGGGCAGATCGTGGTGTCGAGCTATCTGCCTTCCGAGGCCCACATCGCCAACTACCTCTCCGCTGTGCCGGGCGCCATGCGCGCCCTGGTGCGGCATCCGTTCCTGCCGAATCTGGATGCGGAGCTGCGGCAGGCCGACGCCGACATTCCGGTGCCGAAGGAGACCGTGGACGACGTGGTGCGGCGGGTTCTGGCCGGCGCCGGGGCGGACGCCGGACCGGTCACCGAAGCGCCACGGCAGCGCGTCAGCGAGGCGTCGCTGTTCCGGCCCGTGAAGCGAATGCTCATCCATGCCCGCGGCTGCACTGCGGTGAAGCTGGTGCGGGTGGCGCAGCGGCATGGCGTTCAAGTCGTGCTGGTGCAGTCGGACCCGGACATGGAGTCCGCCGCCGCGGACCTCCTGGGAGAAGCGGACACGCTGGTGTGCATCGGCGGCAACACGCCGGACGAGAGCTATCTGAACGCCCATTCGGTGGTGAGCATCGCCGAGCACGAAGGCGTGGACTCGCTGCATCCCGGCATCGGGTTCCTGTCCGAGAACGCGCAGTTCGCCCAGCTGGTGCGTGCCCACGGCATCAACTTCGTGGGCCCCAGCGTCGCTAGCATGGAAATGATGGGCAACAAGTCGAACGCCATCGCCACCGCGCTGGCGAACGGCGTGCCGGTGGTGTCGGGCAGCCACGGCATCCTCACCGATGGCGACACCGCCGCCGCCATGGCTGGCGAGATCGGCTTTCCGGTGCTCATCAAGGCGGTCCACGGCGGCGGCGGCAAGGGCATCGCGGCAGTGCGCAGCCCCGACGAGTTCCACGAAGAGTTTCTGCGGGTTTCCGGCGAGGCCCGCAGCGCCTTCGGCAGCGGCGACGTGTATCTCGAGCGCTTCGTCACGTCGCTGCGGCACATCGAGGTGCAGGTGCTGCGGGACCGCTTCGGCAACACCCAAGTGCCCGGCATTCGCGATTGCAGCGTGCAGCGCGACAAGCAGAAGGTGATCGAGGAATCCGACTCCACGGTGCTCTCCGCCGAACACGAGAACGCCGTGCGCCAGCATGCGGCCGCCCTGGCGGAGGCGGTGAACTACGTCGGCGCCGGCACCGTGGAGTTCATCTACGACCTCGGGCAGGGCCAAGCCTATTTCATGGAGATGAACACGCGCCTGCAAGTGGAGCACCCGGTCACCGAGCTGGTGAGCGGCGTCGACATCGTCCACGAGCAGCTGCGCATCGCCGCTGGCGAGAGCATCGCGGACCTCTCCATCGGCGAACGCGGCTACGCCATCGAGGCCCGGGTGAACGCGGAGCGGCTGGTGGAATCCGCCACCGGCGAGGCGGCGTTCCAGCCGAGCCCAGGCGCAGTCGCGGCTTGCGAGTTTCCCGATGCGCCTGGCATCGACGTGATCGCCGCCGCGGCCACGGGCAAGTTCGTCTCGCCCTACTACGACAGCATGGTGGCGCAGGTGATCGCCCACGGCGACAACCGCGCCGACGCCGCCGGCAAGCTGGCGGACTACCTGGACCGCGTAGTCGTCCGCGGCATCGCCACGAACATCGCGCTGTTGAAGCGGATCCTCAAGGACGACGTGTTCCTGGCCGGCGAGTACGACACGGACTACCTGCCGGGCTTGCTGGCGCGCACGGACCGGGCGCAACTCATGGCGGAGATCGCCGAGGCGGCCGGCGGCAGCGAGAGCGGCATCGGCGGCGAAGCCATCGCCATCGACGGCAGCGACGAGCTCAAGGTGCTCGCGCCGGCCACTGGCATTCTCTACCTCACGCCGTCGCCGACGGAACCGCCGTTCGTGGCGGTGGGGAGCCGCGTCGGCGTGGACGCCACGCTGTGCCAGCTCGAGGCGTTCAAGATCTTCACGCCGGTGCGCCTTGCCGACTTCAACGGCAGCGGGGAGACGCTGTACAGCGCGGACAAGCGCTACGAAATCGTCCGCGTCAACATCGCCAGCGGGGCCCAGGTGAACGCTGGCGACCTGCTGTTCGTGGTGCGGCCAGTGGCTGCCCAAGGTCCCTCAGGCAGCGCATAGGAAGCCCATCGGCACGGCCAGGAACTGCCGCTCGCCCACCCGAAAGGGCAGCACCCGCTCGCCGCCGTAGAGCACCACGCCCCGCTCGAACGATCCCTCGGCCAGCTCCGCCAGCGCCGCCAGACCCTTGAAGTCCTCCCGCCGCACCGTGGCGGACGCCTTCACTTCGACGCCGACGATGCGTCCGTCGGCGCGTTCGAGCACGATGTCCACCTCCCGCTTGCGGGCGTCGCGGAAGTGCCACACAGTGGCTTCTTCGTCCGCCCAGGCTGCATGCTTGCAGCACTCCATGTAGATCAGGCTCTCGAGCAGGCCGCCGTAGTGGCCGCTGGCCAGCACCTGCTGTTCGTCGCGCAAGCCGAGCAGGTGGCAGGCGAGGCCGGTGTCCACGAAGTGAAGCTTGGGCATCGCCGTCAGGCGCTTGGCACGGCCCTTCCGCCAAGCCGGCGTCCGGCGCACCACAGCCATCAGTTCCAGCGCCTCCACGTAGCGCTTGGCGAGACGGTCGTCCACCGCCAGGTCGTTGGCGACGTTGGCGTATTTCAGCAGGTTGCCGCTGACGCCAGCCAGCCACGGCGCCAGGGCGCGGAGCCTGGAGACGTAGTCGCCGCGGGCGGCATAGAGGGTCTCGAAGTCCTTGAACAGCCGGCCTTCGAGGTAGGAGCGGAACCACGCCTGCCGGCCGCGCCGGCTCTTGCTCTGCACTTCAGGGTAGCCGCCCCGCAGCACCAGCCCGGCGACCTGCTCCCGCGACGGCGCGGCCGGGAAGCAGCCGAAGTCGCCAGCCAGGAGGTTCGTGACGATGTTCCCTGGTCGGCCGTGCAGTTCCGTCACCGCCAGCGGCAGCAGTTCCAAACGCGCCATGTGCCCGGGCAACGCCTCCTGGGCCCGGGCGGACTGGAAGATGTCCGCAGAACCCGTGAGCAGGAACTTGCCCCGCTGCTGCGGACCCAAGGCATCCGATGCCGCCTTTACCGCGCCAATGAGTGCCGGAACGTACTGGAACTCGTCGAGCACCACGCGCCTGGCGCCTAGCGAGCGCACGAATCCATGCGGGTCGTTCGCCACCGCTGCGCGTGTGGCTTCGTCGTCCAGCGTGACGTATTCCAGGCCCGAATCGGCAGCCACTGCTCGCACCAGCGTGGTCTTCCCGGCCTGCCGGGGGCCGGAGACGTAGACGACGCGGAACTCGTCCAGCATCGCTTTCACCAGCGGCTGCAAGCGGCGAACGTACATGGGCGGCTCCGCGGGTCCACATGGCGCGATGCCATCTTGCTCGATTAATGCGAGAAATCCAAGGGCTTAGTGCGAGAAATACAGAGGCTTAGTGCGAGAAATACAGAGGCTTAGTGCGAGAAATACATGAACCTATAGCGAGAAATCCAAGGTCTCGGTGCGAAGACGCACCCCACGGCATGGCAAGCCGTTCACTCCAAGGCATCGAGGGCGCGGGCCACGAGGCCGTTTGGATCGCCGGCCCAGCGCGCCACCACCACCAAGGCCGCCGCCGGTTCCACCCAAACCAGATTGCCGCCAGCGCCAAGCGCCGCGAAAGCCTCTCCGGAGGCCCCCGGCCATGCCTTGCGGCCGGTGTTCAGCCACCACAGGAAGCCGTAGCGGGGGTTGGCGGCGCAGGGCGCCAGCGCGGCCGAGAGCCAACGTTCGGAGAGCAGCCGTCGTTCCCGCCAGCGTCCCCGGGCCAGCATCAGGAGACCGTAGCGGGCATGGTCGAAGGCGTCGGCCCACAAGCCGCCGCCCCAGTGGCCGCCGCCTGGCACCGAAGGCAGGCGTTCGCCTTCCACCTCCACGCATCCGTGGTCGTAGGGGTGCCACTGCCAAGTGTCGCTGGCCCCGATGGGCGCCATGATCTCCCGTTCGAGTACCGCCGGCAGCGGCACCCGCCAAACGTGCAGCGCTGCCAACGCTAGGACGTTCACGCGCACGTCGTTGTATTCCCAGTAGGTGCCAGGGGTACGCAGCGCCCGCGGCTGCCCCTTGGCGGCATCGCCAACGCTGCGGCCGACGCGACGGTTGTGGTCCACCGTGTCCGGAATGCCGAACACCGCGCCGGACCACTCGCTGGTCTGGTTCAGCAGGTGCCGCCAGGTGACGTTCCGGTTGGCGGCGGGACTTAGGAAGAGCTCGTTCGGAACGGCCCTTGCAACCGGGTCGTCGACGCTGCCGATGAGCCCGCGATCCAAGGCCAGGCCCACGCATCCGGAGAGGTAGCTCTTGGTGGTGCTGAACGCCATCTCCACCCGATCCGGCGTTCCCCACTCCGCGACGATGCAGCCGTTCTTGACCACCAGGCCGCTGGCGCTCCCGCGTGGCTTCGCCGGGCCGATGGGGCGGTCGTAGGGCGGCGGGTCGTTCCGTGCCACCATGCCGCCGACGTCCAGCGGCCAGTCGATCTCCGAGGTGACGGCGTAGTTGCGAAGCCGCGCCAGGGCGGCGGCGTTCATGCCCAGTCTGGCGGGGTCTTCCCGCTGCCAGCTGGCGGCGCCGGCGGCGTCTGGAAAGGCGATCATGGCGGCAAGGAGGCGGCCCCTCACCCCACCCGCCGGCCCTCTTGCCAGTACGGCTCGCGCAGCTTGAACTTCTGCAGCTTGCCGGTTGCCGTGCGCGGCAGTTCGGTGCGGAACTCCACGGACGTCGGGCACTTGAAGTGCGCCAGGCGCTCGCGGCAGAAGCCGACGAGGTCCGCCTCGGTCGCCTCCGCGTCTTGGCGCAGCACCACCAGCGCCTTCGGCGTCTCGCCCCACTTCTCGTGGGGCACGCCGATCACCGCGCACTCCATCACCGCCGGGTGCTGGTAGAGGGCGTCTTCGATGTCCGGCGAGCTGATGTTCTCGCCGCCGGAGATGATCACGTCCTTCTTGCGATCGACGATGTGGATGTTGCCGCCGGCATCCCACACCGCCAGATCGCCGGTATGGAAGTAGCCGCCTGCCATGGCCTTGGCCGTCTCCTCCGGCTGCCGCCAGTAGCCGGCGAACACCACGTTGGAGCGAGCGCACACTTCGCCGACGGCAGCGCCGTCCTGCGGCACCGGTGCCCCGTCGTCGTCGAGCACGGCGAGGTCCGCGCCGATGGTCGCCACCCCGGCCCGGGCCCGGCGGGCGTAGTCCGTGGCCGCGGTTTCGTGGTCCGGCTGCGAGACGGTGAGCAGCGGCGCGGTTTCCGTGAGGCCGTAGATCTGAATGAACCGCCAGCCGAGCTCCTGCTCCAGGCGCTCGATGAAGGCCGCCGGCGGCGGTGCGCCGGCGACGGTGAAGCGCGGCTTCGATTGGATGCGGTGCGCCCTCTTGCGGGGATAGTCGAGGATGGTGCGCAGCACCGTGGGCGCCATGCAGGCGAAGGTGACGCCCTCGCGCTCGATGAGCCCGTATATCTCTGCGGCGTCGATGCTGCGCAGCACCACGTGGGTGCCGCCCATGCCGGTCAGGGCGTACACGCCGCCCCAGCCGTTGCAGTGGAACATCGGCAGCGTCCACAGCTCGACGTCCTCGTGGCGGATGCCGAGGTGGGCGATCATGCCGTAGGCGTTGATGTAGCAGTTGCGGTGGGTGAGCATCACGCCCTTGGGACGGGCCGTGGTGCCGGAGGTGTAGTTGATGGAGACGAGGTCGTTCTCGTCCCGGGACACCGCCGGCGGCGGCGTATCCGAGGCCGCTCCGACCAGCGCCTCCCAGTGTTCCCAGCCGGCGGACGCCGCCTGTTCGGCTTCCGCCGCCACCACGAAGTGTTCCACGGTGGCGAGATTGGCGCGGATCGCGTCCACCACGGCGGCGTACTCGGCGTCCGCCAGCACCACCTTCACTCCAGCGTGGTTCAGGATGTACTCGTGGTCCGCCGCCGCCAGCCGGTAGTTGAGGGGCACCAGCACGGCGCCGATGGCGCTGGTGGCGTAGAAGCTCTCCAGGAAGAAGTGCGAGTTGGGGCTTAGGATGCACACCCGATCCTCCGCCTGCACCCCCAGGCCGAGCAGCGCGTTGGAGAGCCTGTGTACCCGGGCCTCGAACTCGGCGTAGGTGAAGCGCCGCTCGCCGTCCACCACGGCGGTCTTGGTCGGGTACAGGCGCGCCGGGCGGCGCAGGAAGTCGTCGACGAGCAGCGGTACCTGCATGGGCGCCGGGAGGCCTACAGGCCGCCCGGGCCGCAGTCGTTGGCGAGGAAGTCCAGGAGCGCGGTGAAGAACTGCAGCTGGTGATCGTAGAACAGCGTGTTGCTGAAGTGGTCCGCGCCGTCGAGTTCCAGGTACTGGTAGGACTTGCCTAGTTCGTCCAAGCGCTTCAAGTACTTGCGCACATGCGCCGGCGGCACCCGCTGATCGACGTTGCCGTGGATGATCAGCATGGGCACGTTCACCTTGTCCGCCACCTCGATGGGCGAGATGCTGTCGTCCCACATGCCCAGCTGCTCTATGCGCCCGGTGCCCCGCAGTCGGAAGCGGTAGTAGTTCACCTGCATGAGCGCGTCGAACACCGCGGCGCCGGCCGCCACGCACTGGTAGATCTGCGGCGTCCTCGCCGCCGCCACGGCGGCCGCGTAGCCGCCGTAGGACCAGCCGAACATGGCCAGGCGGTCCCGGCTCGCCAGCCCCTCCTTCACCAGATGCAGGGCGCCGTCGTCCTTGTCGTCCTGCATCTTGTAGCCGCCCTCGCCGCCGTCGACGAAGGCGGATTTGTAGAACGCGAGGCCGTAGTTGGTGGAACCCCGGTACTGGGGCTGCAACACCATGTAGCCGTTGTTGGCCAGCATCTGCCCCCACTTGTCGTAGCTCACCACCTCGGGGACGAACGGGCCGCCGTGGGGCATCACCACCAGCGGAAACGGCGGCTCGCCGTTCGGCACGGTGACGTAGGCGGGGATGGTCTTGCCGTCCCGGGCCTTGTAGGTGATGTAGCGCACGTCCGCCAGCTTCTCGCTTTCGAGCAGCGGCTGCGCGGAACCGACCACTTCCGTGCGGCCGTTCTTCAGGAGGTAGTAGGTGCCGGGATCCCGAGGCCCTTGGTTGTAGATGGTGAGCGTCTGGCCGTCTAGGGAGCGGCTGTTGATGGACAGGTTCCAGGCGTGGGGAATGAGCTCCTCCAGCTGCCGATAGGTGGCCGCCTCCACCTCGTCGAAGAACTCCCGGCGGATTCGATCGGTGCCGTAGACGAGGCCCACCACCCGGTCCGGCTCGGTCAGAGAGTTGGAGTGCCGGAATACGCGCACCACGTTCACGTCCGGCCGGCGGTAGATGACATCCATCTCGCCAGTGTCGACGTTGAGCTCCCACAGGCCTCGGGTGTCGTGGCCGTTGTGGGCGAGCACGTAGAGCAGCTTGCGGTCGTCCACGTCGAAGCCGGCGACGGTGAAGTCCTCGAAGTCGTCTTCGTGGATGCGATGGATCTCCTCCCACTTCTTGCTGCCCACCCGACGGTGGTACCAGACGAACTCGCCGGTGCGCAGGTCGAAGCCAAGCGCGCGCCACGGGTTCCCGTCGCCGTCGAAGGAGAAAGTGCCAAGAGCCAGCTTGCCGCTGACCAGGAGCTTGCGGGTGCCTTTCTTCAGGTCGTACTCGTAGTAGTCCCGGGGCAGGAAGCGCCGAGCGAGCCCCTCGCCCTCGTTCTTCTTGTCTCCCGGCGGCAGCACCGACAGGATCACCTTGTTCGGCTTGCCGGTCAGACGCTGGGCGATGTCCACTTCGCCGGGCTCGCCGAACTCCCCCACCTTATTGTTCTCGAGGTCCAGAATGCCGAGCTTGAACTCGTACACGCCCTGGTTGAAGCCCTCGATGATGTCCCGCACCTTCTGCCGGGCTCCGAAGCCGATGAAGTCGTCGTTGATCCAGTCGAGGGAGGTGATCTCCATCGGTTCGGCGTTGACGCGGAAGGGCTCCCGGGCCAGGTTGGCGGCGTCGTACACCTCGATCACCGGGTTGCCGTCCCGCCCCGGAATGCGCATGAGAGCCAGCCGCTTGCCGTCCGGCGACACCTCGACGTTGCTGATGACGTCTCGGAGGGCCCAGTATTCGACGGGGTAGGGTTCGGCGCCGCCGGCCACGGCAGCGGTAGCGATCGCCAACAGGAGAGCGACTGTGTGCTTCATCGGCTGGATCTCCCCGAATATCGAGCGGCATTCTAGCAGCCCTTCGCAAGCCTCAAGGACGGTTCGGCCTCACTGATTTTCCAGCGTGTGTCAAGCTGCACGCCGGTGCCCCGAAGCGACGAATTCCCACGTTCCGCCGGGGAGACTTCCCACGCCCTGCCAAGGCGACGGCGCACCGCGCCATCCGCGGCGGCCCGGTAGTGTGCGCCCATGGACAACGCGCCGCCGCCGAGCAGCGACTCGGTCTACAAGCGCCTCTACGCCTTCCCTCACATGGTGGAGGACCTGCTGCGAAGCCTCTTCGACGACGCCGGACTCCGCGCCGACTACCGCACACTCGAGAAGCTTCCTGCGGAGTACGTCGGGGACGCCTTTCAGCAGAGGCGCGGCGATACGGCGTGGCGGCTGCGCGCCCGTGGCGGCCCGCGCCCCAGCGGGCGCGGTCGAGGCTCGGCCGACGGTGCTTGGCTGCATGTGCTGGTGATGCTCGAGTTCCAATCCGGCACCGACTCGGCGATGGCGCTGCGGGTGCTGGAGTACACGGCGCTCCTGTACGGCGAGATGTTGCGTCACAGCGACGTCGTGCCCGGTGCGCTGCCGCCGGTGCTGCCGGTGGTGCTGTACAACGGCGACTCGCCCTGGCGGCCGGCGACCGAGATGCGTGACCTGATCGCCACGCCGCCGCCGGCGCTGGCACCGTGTCAGCCGTCGCAGCGCCACTTCGTGCTTGACGAGCGGCGTACGCGGGCGGAGGATCTGAAACTGCGCGAACTGACGTGGGCGGTGGCGCAGCTGGAGCAGAGCCGTTCGGCCGCGGACCTGGCGCGGACGGCGCGGCAGCTGGCGGCGCTCTTAGCCGACGCTGGTCAAGGCGAGCTGAGGCGGACGTTCGCACACTGGCTGTGGACGCTGAGGCGGCGGCTGGACGGCAGCGGCGATGCAGCACGGCAGCCACCCGAAGACTTGGACTTGGAGGACATGGCGGTGAGTTTGGAAGAACGCGTGGCCCAGTGGCCGAAGCCCTACATCGAGCAAGGCCGCGAGGAAGGCATCAGCCTGGGGCGCGAGCAGGGCATGGAGCATGAGCGCCAGTTGCTGCGCCGCCAGGCGGCGGCGCGGTTCGGCTTGGCTACGGCGGATCGTCTGGCGGCGGCCGTAGCCGCCGAGGCGGATCCGCAGCGCCTGATGGAGGTGGGCGAGGCGATTGTGCGCTGCGCGACGGGCGGCGAACTGCTGCGGGAAGTCGGCAACCGTCGCTGACCTTCCGTGGCGCGCGATCCGCCGCGCAGTCTCTCGCCACGCCGAACTCAGCACACCCCGAGGAGCTCCCCGCCGCAACCCCGTCAATGCCGGGGGAGCGCCTCCTGCTCCAACGCCACGCCCGAGACGTAGCCGCAGAGAGCCGTCATGCCCCTTCTACGCTAGCAGCCCACGCGCCGCTGCCCTGGCCCTTCGGCCAACCGCCAATGCCCCAAGCCGCGTACCCGTGGGTCGAGGGCCTTTGGCGGTTGCCGTCCCGGATGCTCCTCGCTAGCCGCCGCCGCCGAAGCGGTAGGTGGCGCCGAAGAAGAACATCCGCCCTTCGAGGTCGTAGAAGGTGCCGATGGGCGAGTTGTTCACGCTGAGCACCTCTTGGCCGTCCACCTGGGGCGGCCAGGTGTCGAACACGTTGCGCACGCCCGCCAGCACGGACCAGGTGTCCTCGCGGTAGGCCAGAGACGCGTGGTGTACCCAGTAGTTGCCGGCCCAGCCCACGTCGCGGCACAGGAGGTCCGTCGGCGGCCCCAGGCAGGTGTCGCTGGCGCCGCCGATGTCGTCCCAGTCGTCCACGGCGGCGGGGTCGCTCCGGAAGTTGCCCACGTAGCGGCTGTTCCAGTTGAAGCGCCAGCGGTCGTAGTCGATGCGCAGCCGCGCGTCGCCGCGGTGCTCCGCATAGCGCCACTCGCGGTGGAAGAACTGCCGGTCCACTTCGCCGACGGTGTTCGTCTGCAGCGTCGAGCGCTCGATCAGGCGGTGGGCGCGCACCTCCACCAGCACCTCGAAGGGCCGCTCGAACAGGGTCACCGTCTGCTCGTAGGTAAGGTTCACGTCCACGCCCCGGGCCTTCTCGCTGTCGCGGTTGATGAACCCCTCGTCGACGTAGTTGATCAGCGGCCGCTCGGGCACCGGGTCCCGCGTGATGCGCTCGCAGAAGGTGTGGGCGCTGGTCGCCGACTGGTAGCAGTCGAAGATGATGAAACCCGCGAGCGGCTGGATGATCGTGTCCGAGATCTCGATGTCGTAGTAGCTCATCCCTAGGCGCAGGTCGAACGCGTTGGTGAAGGGCTGCTCCCAGGAGAAGCCCACCGAAGAAGACTTGGAGGTCTCCTCGTCCAGGCCCAGGGCGCCGCCTTGGGCAACCTCGACGCTGTAGCTGTTGAAGCCGTCGTTGCTGGCGATGGTCGGGTCGATGCCCTGGGCGCGGCAGTTCGCCAGGATGTGGGGTTCCCGCCGGTCCAGCTCGGGGTTGTACTCGTCGGTCAGGTCGTCCCGGGCGTCCTCGGGGATCAGGCAGGGGTCGAAGACGTTGCGGAAGCCGGTCTGCGCCCGCAGGAACAGCTCCTGCAGGTTAGGTGCCCGGTAGGAGGTGCCGTAGGTGGCGCGCAGCAGCAGCGAGTCCACGGGCCGCCAGCCCAGCTTCGCCGCGCCGGTCCAGGCGCCGCCGTAGAACTCGTCGTCCGTCCAGCGGGCGGAGAGGTTCAGGTTCAGCTCCGTCGCCCCCCGCATGTTCGCCAGGATCGGCACCTCCACCTCGCCGAAGGCCTCCCGCGTGTACTTGTCGCCCGAGGCGCCGCCGTCCGCGAAGAAGCCCCAGAACAGCCCGTCCCGGGCTACCGCGTCCGGCTTCGAGTCGATCTCGTCGGTGCGGTATTCCAGCCCGACGCCGGCCACCATGGCCCCGGCCGGCAGTTCCGCGACCTCGCCGGACATGTAGTAGCTCAGCACCGCCTGGTCGTACTCCGTGACGAAGCTCCGGGTGCCGAACACGTAGTCGCGCTCGGCCTGGGTCGCGAAGTCGCCGACGACGCCGGCGTACAGCGAGTCGGCGAACATGTTCACCGGCACGCAGCCGGCCTCCGCGTCCGCTGGCAGCGGCGTCAGACCGGTGCGGCTGCGGCTGTCCGTGCGGGACGCGCGCAGCGCCGGGCCGATGTTGCGCTCGCAGGGCGTCCAGTCCTGGGAGTAGTAGCCGAGCGCCAGTTCGAGGCGGTCCTGGCGGACGCCGAGGCGGGTGCTCGTGCCGGCGGACTTGGTGACCGTCAGCGACAGGTCGAAGGTCCAGCCCGACCAGCTGCCGCGGTTGAGGAACGGCAGGTCCCCGCGCATGCCGGCGACGTAGCGCTGCCACTGCACCTCCGTGTTGGTGATGTTGCGGTCGCCCATGGCCACGGTGATCGGCAGGGTCGGCTGCGGCCCGATCGGGCCCGAAAGCAAACCGAAGGTGGCCGGGGCGCAGGCCGCCGGCGGAATGCCGAACGAGGCGCAGGTGCCGGCGAACCGCTCGGCGAAGGAGGCGATGAAGTTGGGGTTGGTGTAGAGGGCGTCGTTGGCCAGGCCGCAGTCCACGCCCTCGCCGAGGGGGTTGCAGATGTTGTACGGATTGAGCGCCGGCACCCAGGGCCACAGCTGGCTGGCGCCGCTGTTCGAGTTCGACTCCCGGGTGGCGTAGAGCAGCTCGAAGTAGGGCGTCACGTTGGCTTCGCTGTCCAGCGTGTACTCGCCGTAGGCCATGGCGCTCAGGTTGGTGCGGGGCGCGAAGAGGTGCGCGAACTGCTCGCGGCCGTTGATGCTGTGGTCCCGGAAGGAGACGTCCGTCTGGCCGTCGCCGTCGCCGTCGATGCCGAAGCTCCAGGCCGAGGACTCGGAGAAGTTGGGCCAGCCGCCGTTGGAGTAGCCCGGCGTGTAGTAGATGCTGAATCTCGGCGGCCCCACGCTCACCCGGCCGGCCAGCAGGCCCAGCGAGCAGTCGTCCCACTCCATGCCGAAGGTGGTGCTGTAGTACTGGTCCTGGGTGCGGACGTTGCCGGCCTGGTCGACTTCCACGTTGCGTTGGCAGCCGGCCGTCCAGGGCCGGTCCTCGAGGGTGACCGCCTCGTTGTCCACGTACTGGACGCCGACGCCGACGAAGCCGCGGTCGAAGTTGCGGCCCCACTTGGCGCCGATGCTCGTCTGGTCCCCGGCGCCGTGGCCGGAATAGCTCGGCTGGGTCACGAACTCGAAGCCGTCGAAGTCCTTCTGCAGGATGGCGTTGATGACGCCGGCCACCGCATCGGAGCCGTACACGGAGGACGCGCCGTCGAGCAGCTCGTCGTACTGCCGGATGAGCAGCCCCGGCAGGATGCTCAGGTCCGGGTTGACCGGCGCCCCTTCCACGCCGGAGGGGCCGATGCGCCGGCCGTTGACCAGCACCAGCGTCCGCGACGCGCCGAGGCCGCGCAGGTCGGCCGTGGTGGCCCCCGGGCCGTCGTCCAGCACGAAGCCCTGGAAGGTCAGGTCTATCTGGAAGCCGGCCGCGGCCGTGGACTCCTGCAGGATCTCGCCGGCGTCCACCAGGCCGCTCTCCCGCTTCACCTCCGCGGAGATGATCTGCAGCGGCGACAGGCTGTCGTAGGTGCTGCGGCGCAGCCGCGAGCCGGTGACGACGAGGGTCTCGACCTCGTCCGCTTCCTCCTCGGTTTCGGCGGCGTCCGCGTCTTCCTCGGCGCCCGCCATCGGCGCCGCCAGCCCGAAGGCCGCCAGCAGCGGCACCGCGAGCCAGCGCCTGCCGCGCCGGCCGAACCCAGGGAACTTGCCGCCCGGCGCACTGTCTAGGTGGCCAAGGCGGCCCGCATCGGCGGCCAAGGCCGCGATGTCGAACTGTGCTTGCATGGTTCCTCCCACTTCCCCCGCCAAGCCCGGGACCACCCCCGCTCGGCGAAGCCTCGAGTGTTCACTCCGCTGTCACAGCCGCCAAGCATCCTTCAGACGGGCGCGTTTGGCAATAGCCATCTTCTGGGCGGCGACAGCGGCTGTCTTCCACCGCCCGTCCTTCATTTTATCTGCGCTGGGCCGGCACCATGTTCTGCCAGTGACTCGCGGAACCGACCCGGCGACCGACGGCGCCGGCAGCGGATTGCGGCCTCGTGGCTGTCGGGCAGCCGCGGCGCTCGCAGTTTGCGGGCCGTTGCGCCACACTCGGCGCAAGCCGCCGAGGGGCGGTGCGGCACAGGGGTGCAAGGGGGTGCCATGAAGACCGTACACGACGTGCTGCGGCACCGCTCCCGGCTCAAGGGGAGCGACCATCCCGGCGAGGTGTACTCCATCGCGCCGGTGGCCAGCGTCTACGACGCCATCGCGCAGATGTCCGACCGCCACGTGGGGGCGCTGCCGGTGATGATCGACGACAAGCTCGTCGGCGTGGTTTCCGAGCGCGACTACGCCCGCAAGGTGATCCTGAAGGACAAGTCCTCCAAGACCACCCGCGTCTCCGAGATCATGACCCGCGACGTGGTGACGGTGACCCAGCACGACCGCATCGCCGACTGCGTGGACCTGATGATCGAACACCACATTCGGCATCTGGTGGTGGTGGACGAAGGCGCCGTGACCGGCATGCTCTCGCTGCGGGACCTGTTCGTGGAGATCATCGACGAGCAGTCCGAGACCATCGGGCAGCTGCAGGACTACATACGGGGGGGACAGTAGGCTCCCGCCCAGGCGGGCCGTTTCGCTCGCTCGCCGGCACAAGAAACGGGCAGCACGGCACGTCGCGCCCGGCTGCCTTCTCCCTTGCCCGGCCTCTATCCAGGCGGCAACGTCGGCGTCGGCACCGCCTGGGCTGCATCTGGCAGCCGCCCGCAGCCAAGCGCCGGTGCGCTGGCAGCCCGGCATCCCGTCGCTGATGGCGCGCGTGTTGCAGCAGGCCGCCTGCGGCTGACCCGTCGTCCGCCGCTGCGTCGCCAAGCGGAAGCGCCGGCGGAGACGGCATGATGGCGCTGCGCCACGGTCCAGGCCGAAAACCGAGCGCTGCGCCGGCCCGTTTTGCGTTACGCTACGCATCGTTCCTGCCGTACCAAGTCCGCCATGTCCTTGCCGTTGGCCAACGCCGTGCGCGGCGACGCCGTGGGTTCGCTTGCCGCTCAGCCTGCCGAAGCCGAGCACACGGCCCAAGCCGAGCATGCGGCCCAAGCCGAGCAAGCGGCCGCAGCCCAGCACGCGGCAGAAAACAGCGCGGCGCGCAATCGTGGGCTGCTGGCCCAGGCGGACCCGGAAGTCCACGCGGCGCTCAGCGGCGAAGAGGCGCGGCAGCGGGCCGGCATCGAGCTGATCCCCTCGGAGAACTACGCCTACCCGGAGGTGCTCGCGGCGCTCGGCTCGGTGTTCACCAACAAGTACGCGGAGGGGTACCCGGGGCGGCGCTACTACGGCGGCCAGGAGTTCACGGACGCCATCGAGCGGGTCGCCCGGAACCGCGCCTGCCGGCTGTTCGGGGCCGAGCACGCCAACGTGCAGCCGCTCTCCGGCGCGCCGATGAACGCGGCCGTCTACCTCGCCATGCTGGAACCCGGGGACACGGTGCTGGGCATGGATCTGTCCCACGGCGGCCACCTCACCCACGGGGCGCCGGTGTCGCACATGGGGCGGCTGTTCAACTGGATCCGCTACAAGTCGGACCCGGCGCGGCAGGGGCGCATCGACTTCGACGAACTCCGCGCCCTGGCGCTGCGGCACCGTCCCCGGCTCGTCGTCTGCGGCTACTCCTCCTACCCCCGGGACTACGACTACGCGGCCTTCAAGGCCATCGCGGACGAGGTGGGCGCCCTGACGATGGCGGACGTCTCCCACATCGGCGGCCTCATCGCCGGCGGCGCCATGCGCAACCCCTGCGACCACGGTTTCGACTTCGTCACCACCACCACCCACAAGTCCCTGCGCGGGCCCCGGGGCGGCCTGATCCTCTGCAGGAAGGCGTTTCGCCGCGACGTGGATCGTTCCGTGTTCCCGGGCTTGCAGGGCGGGCCGCACATGAACCAGGTGGCCGGCACGGCGATTGCCCTCGGCAAGGCCCTCGAACCGGCCTTCAAGGGCTACGCCGAGCGGGTGCTCGCGAACGCCAAGGCGCTGGCGGCGGGCTTGCTGGCCGAGGGGGCAACGCTGGTCACCGGCGGCACCGACAACCACATGATGGTGGTGGACTGCGTGCGGAGCTTCGGCATTGACGGGCGAACGGCGGAGGAAGCGCTGGACCAGGTGGCGATCACCTGCAACAAGCAGGTGGTGCCGGACGACGCCAACCCGCCGCTGCGGCCGAGCGGCATTCGCCTGGGAACGCCCGCGGCGACCACCCGGGGCATGGGCCCGGCCGAGATGGCCCAGCTGGCGCAGTGGATCGCCCAAGCGCTGCGGCGGCACGACGATGGCGCCGAGCTGGCTCGCCTGCGGCGGGAAGTGGAAGCGACCTGCTCGCGGTTTCCGGTGCCGGGGATATAGAAACCGCCGGCCGCTCCGGGGTCTCGGAGCGAACGCCCGCGAACGCGCCCCGCAGGCAAGCGTTCCGGGCAGCCCTGGAAGTTCAGACCGCCAGCAGCCGGTACACGTCCGTGCGCCGCAGCGCCGGGTTGTCGTGCCAGTCGCCGTACACCTCCCAGCACACGGAGGCAATCGGCCGCTGCTGTTCCGCGCACCAGCGCAGCAGCGCCTGGTGGACGTTCGGCAGGAAGTCGTAGTCGCCGTAGTGCCAGGTGTGGGCGGCGGCGCCGGCCGGCAGTTCGGCGATGGCGACGTTGCCGCTGGTCTCGAACCGGGCCGCCACCTCCACGCCGATCTCCACGTCCGCCTCGCCGTCCGCGTGGTTGCGGTAGAGCCACACGTTGTGGCCGTGGTCCTTGTACTCGGCGGCGCGGATGCACGCCCACACCGCATCCACCATCGGCATGATCCTGTCCGGAATGTCCGCCATCGCCACATGGCCGCGCACCGCGGCGAAGAGGCCGCCGGGGGCATCCACCAGCTGTATCGGGTTGGTCCTCTCGTCCACTCGCACGTCCTCCTGCGGTCCTCTCAGCTCTCTCCCGCCATGTCGCCCGTGGTCCCCGGGTAGGCTACTCCCACTCGATGGTGCCCGGCGGCTTGCCGGTTACGTCGTACACCACCCGCGAGACCCCCGCCACCTCGTTGACGATGCGGTTGCTCGCGCGCGCCAGCAGATCGTGGGGCAGCGCGGCCCACTCGGCCGTCATGAAGTCCGTGGTGGTCACCGCCCGCAGCGCGATCACCGGCTCGTAGCGCCGCGCGTCGCCCACCACGCCGACGGACTTCACCGGCAGATGCACGGCGAAGGCCTGGCTCGTCCTGCGGTACCAGTCCGCCCGCCGCAGTTCTTCGATGAAGATGGCGTCCGCCTCCCGCAGCACCGCCAGATTCTCCGAATGCACTTCGCCGAGGATCCGCACCGCGAGGCCCGGGCCGGGGAACGGGTGCCGGTTCACCAGTTCGTCCGGCAGGCCAAGCGCCAGGCCCACCTTGCGCACCTCGTCCTTGAAGAGATCCCGCAACGGTTCCAAGAGCGCAAGGCGCATCCGCGCCGGCAGGCCGCCGACGTTGTGGTGGGACTTTATCACCCGCGCCTTGCCGAGCCTGGCGGCGGCGGATTCGATCACGTCCGGGTAGATGGTGCCCTGGGCCAGATGGTGCGCGTTCGGCAACTTGGCGGCTTCGCGCTCGAACACGTCGATGAACGTGGCGCCGACGGCCTGGCGCTTGGCTTCCGGGTCCGTCACGCCAGCCAACGCCTGCAGGAATTCGGCGCTGGCGTCCACGGTACGCAGTTCGAGGGGCAGGGCGTTGGCCGCAGCCGGGCCGAAGGCGGCCTGCACTTCGGCGGCTTCGTTCTTGCGCAACAGGCCGTTGTCCACGAACACGCACGCCAGCCGGTCGCCGATGGCGCGGGACACCAGCGCCGCCAAGACGCTCGAATCCACGCCGCCGGAGAGGCCGAGCACCACGCGCCCGTCGCCCACCTGCTCGCGGATGCTCGCGACGGCGCGATCGACGATGCCGGCGGCGGTCCAGGTGGCGGCGCAGCCGGCCACCTCGCAGGCGAAGCGCCGCAGCAGCTCGCCGCCGCAGCGCGTGTGCGTCACCTCCGGGTGGAACTGCACGCCGTAGAGGCCCCGGTCCGGCGCCGCCATCGCCGCTATGGGCGCGTTGGCGCTCTCTGCCGCCAGCTCGAAGCCGGGGGGCAGGGCCGTCACCTGGTCGCCGTGGCTCATCCACACGTCCAGTGTGGGCCCCAAGCCTTGGAACAGCGCTGCGTCGCCTTGCAGCCGCACTTCGGCATGGCCGAACTCGCTGCGCCCGGCGGCTGCGACCCTGCCGCCGAGCTGCGCCGCCAGCGCCTGCATGCCGTAGCAGATGCCCAGCACCGGCACGCCGCTCGCGAGCACGGCGTCGCCGATGCGGGGCGGCGCTTCGGCGGTCACCGTCTCCGGGCCGCCGGAGAGGACGATGCCAGCCGGCGCGAACCGCCGCAGCGCCGCGGCCGGCATGTCGAAGGGGTGTATTTCGCAGTACACGCCATGCTCGCGCACCCGGCGGGCGATGAGCTGCGTGGTCTGGGAGCCGAAGTCCAGAACCAGAATGCGGTCCCGGGGCGCCTCTTGTGGCGAGGCCGGCGGCAAGGAGCTCAAGCGCCCGGGTAGTTGGGCGGTTCCTTGGTGATGGCCACGTCGTGTACGTGGCTCTCCGCCACGCTGGCCGGGGACACCTTGGCGAACCGCGACTCGGCGCGCATCTGTGCCACGTTCGCGCAGCCGGTGTAGCCCATCGCCGCCCGCAGGCCGCCCATCAGCTGCCCGATGATGGGGCCAATCGGCCCTCGGTACGGCACCCGCCCCTCGATGCCCTCCGGCACCAACTTGCCGCCGTCGCTCAAGGGTTCCTGGAAGTAGCGGTCCGACGAGCCGTAGCGCTCCGCCATCGCCCCCAGGGAGCCCATGCCGCGATAGGACTTGTAGGTGCGGCCCTGGTAGAGCTCCGTTTCGCCCGGAGACTCCTCCGTGCCGGCGAACAGCGAACCCACCATCACCGCCGAAGCGCCAGCGCTGATGGCTTTGGCGATGTCGCCGGAGAAGCGCAGCCCGCCGTCGGCGATGACTGGCACGTCCGCTTCGCTGGCGGCCTCGGCGGCCTCGGAGACGGCCGTGATCTGCGGCACGCCGACGCCGGTGACCACCCGCGTGGTGCAGATGCTGCCGGGGCCGATGCCCACCTTCACCGCGTCCACGCCGGCGTCGAGCAGCGCCCGGGCGCCTTCGGCGGTGGCGACGTTGCCGCCCATCACCGGCACGCCGGGGTACTTCTGCTTGATCCAGCTGATGCGGTCCAGCACGCGCTGGGAGTGGCCGTGGGCGGTGTCGACGACGATCACGTCCGCGCCCGCCTCCACCAGCGCCGCTACGCGATCGTCCGTCTCCTCGCCGGTGCCGACGCTGGCGCCGGCGCGCAGCTGGCCGTGTTCGTCCTTGCAGGCGTTGGGGAATGCCTGCGCCTTGGCGATGTCCTTCACCGTCACCATGCCCTTGAGCTCGAAGCCCTCGTTCACCAGCAGCACCTTCTCGATGCGGTGCTTGTGCAAGAGCGCGGTCACGGCGTCCACGGGCGCATCCTCGGCGGCGGTGACCAGGCGCTCCCGGGGCGTCATCACCTCGGCCACCGTGGCGTCCCGACGCTGCTCGAAGCGGATGTCGCGGCTGGTGACGATGCCGACCAGATCGCTGCCCCGCACCACCGGCACGCCGGAGATGTCGTGCTCCCGGGTGAGCGCGAGCAGTTCGCCGACGGTGGCCTCCGGGGCGATCACGATGGGGTCCCGGATCACGCCGCTCTCGAACTTCTTCACCGCCCGCACTTCCCGGGCCTGGGCCTCGATGGGCATGTTCTTGTGGACCACGCCTACGCCGCCCTCCTGGGCCAGCGCGATGGCCAGGCGGGATTCGGTGACGGTGTCCATCGCTGCGGCGATGAGGGGGATGTTGAGCGGAATCTGGCGCGTCAGGCGCGTCTCGAGGGCCACTTCCGACGGCAGCACCTTGGAGTACGCCGGCAGCAGCATCACGTCGTCGTAGGTGAGTGCTTCGTTCGCGATCCTCAGCATGGGCGGCCCCCGTGCGCGAACGTTGCATCATACGGCAACGCGGCTGCGGACGCTTGGCGTATGCTTGCCCGTTGGCGAGGATCCTTAGCCATGTCGCACTCCGCAGCCGGCTCGAAGCCCGCTACCGTACTGGTCGTGCTCGATGGCTGGGGCATCGCCGCGCCGGCGCCGGACAACGCCATCCACCTGGCGGCTACGCCGCACTGGGACCGGCTCTGGGCCACGGCGCCCCGCACCTGCCTCGCCGCTTCCGGCGCCAGCGTTGGCCTGCCCGCCGGGCAGATGGGCAACTCCGAGGTGGGCCACATGACGATGGGCGCCGGGCGGACGATCCACCAGGACCTCACCCGCATCGACCGCGCCATCGACTCCGGCGAGTTCCAGGCCAACGAGACGCTGAACGCAGCCATCGACGGCGCTGGCGGCGCGCTGCATGTGCTGGGGCTGCTGTCGCCAGGCGGGGTCCACAGCCACGAAGCGCACATCGCCGCGCTGCTGCAGCTGGCCGCGTCCAGCCGCCCGGCCCTGCCGGTGCGCCTGCACGCCTTCCTGGACGGCCGCGACACGCCGCCCCGTAGCGCCCTCGAATCGCTCCGCCGCATCGAGGCCCGCTTTCCCGGCGTCGTCGCCTCCATCTGCGGGCGCTACTACGCCATGGACCGGGACGGCCGCTGGGATCGCACCGAACGCGCCTGGCGCCTCGTGCAGTGCGGCCAGGCGCCGTTCGCCGCCGCCACCGCCCCGGCGGCCCTCCAAGCCGCCTACGAACGCGGCGAATCCGACGAGTTCGTCCAGCCGACGCTGGTCGGTGCCATGCGGGGGGCGTCGACCGTCATGCAGGAGGGCGACTCGGCGGTGTTCATGAACTTCCGCGCCGATAGGGCCCGCCAGCTCGCGCAGGCGCTGACGGCGCCGGACTTCGGCGCGTTCGGGCGGCCGGCGCGGGTGCGCTTCGCCGTCTTCGCCACGCTGGCCCGCTACGCCGAGAATCTGCCGCTGCCGGTTGCCTTTCCACCGGCCGCGCCGAGCCAGACCCTGGGCGAGTGCGTCGCCGCCGCCGGCGGCACCCAGCTGCGGCTGGCGGAGACGGAGAAGTACGCGCACGTCACCTACTTCTTCTCCGGCGGGCGGGAGCAACCCTTCGCCGGCGAGGAACGGGTGCTGGTGCCCTCTCCAGCCGCCGCCACCTACGACCAGACCCCGGCGATGAGTGCCGAGGCGGTGACGGACCGCCTGGTTGCCGCCATCGAAGCGGGGCGGCACGACCTAGTTGTGTGCAACTACGCCAACGGCGACATGGTGGGCCACACCGGCGTGCTCGACGCCGCCGTGCAGGCGGTGGAAGCCGTGGACGCCTGCCTCGGCCGGCTGCTGGACGCATTGGCGGCAACCGGGGTGCAGTGCCTCGTCACCGCCGACCACGGCAACGTCGAGCGCATGGCGGACCACGCCAGCGGCCAGCCCCACACCGCCCACACCGCCGCCGAGGTGCCCCTCGTCTACGCCGGACCGCGCACCCTGCGGCTTCGGGACGGCGGCACGTTAGCGGACGTGGCGCCGACGCTGCTGACGCTGCTGGGTCTGCCGCAGCCGCGGGCAATGACGGGACGCAGCCTCGTGGGCGATGCGGCGTCGATGGCGGCGGCTTGAGTGGTTGAGCAAGTGTCGATGCGCCGCTGGCCGGTCGTGCAGGTGGCCTAGCCCGACGCAGGAGCGCAATGAACGCCAAGCAACAGCGTTGTACCATGCGTATCGCTACGTTGGCTGGCGGGACCCGCAATGACGACCTACCAAGCACCGAAGGACATCTGGGCCGTCAACAGCTCGCTGCACCCGAACGAGCCCCTGGACGGCGACCAGGACCCGCGCTGGGTAGACACCTACAGCGCGAGGGGCGAGGCCACCCTCAAGAAAATCGGGCAGCTATTGGGCGTAGACGTCGGGGAACGACGCCTTCGGGAGCCTCCCGCACGCGGCTACTACCTCTTTTTCGGACACCGCGGCAGCGGCAAGAGCACCGAGCTGCGCAACCTTCGCAATCAGTTCCATCATGTCAATCTCTTTCACGTCGTGTTCGCCGACGCAGCCGTGGACCTGGATGTCCACAACCTGCGCTACCAGGACATTCTGCTGCACCTCGCGGCGAAACTCGCGGAGCAGCTGGGCGCGGCCGGTCGCGGCATCGATCCAATCCACTTGGAGCCGCTCTACGACTGGTTCACCGAACGGGTTGAGAAGCGCGAGGAGACGAAGCAGTTCGCGCAGGAATCCAAGGCCGGCGTGGAGGCCGCGCCAAGCGTTCCTTTTATCGCCAAGGTGTTCGGCAGCATCAGTGTGGCCTTCAAGACGAACGCCAGCTACAAGCAAGAGCTCCGTCTTGTGATGCAGAACTACTTCGCCGACTTCGCGGATGCCTTCAACAAGCTCGTCGCCATAGCCGAGGAAACCTTGGACCAACGCTTGCTGTTTGTCGTCGACGGCACGGATCGCCTGCGCGGTGAAGATGCCGCCGCTTTCTTCGGCGCGGACGTGTACCAGCTGCAACAGGTGAAGGGCCTGTTCATCTACTGTGCGCCAATCCACTTGGCCTACGAGGGCGGCCGAGCCGCTCAAGATTTCGACAAACTGTTCCACCTGCCGATGGTGAAGGTGGAGAACGAAGACGGCTCTCCCAACGAAGAGGGATTGCGCGTGATGCGGCGGATGCTGGAATTGCGCGCGGACTCCATTCTGTTCGACGCTGGCGTGGCCGACTGCTTGGTGCGAATTTCCGGTGGCCACCCCCGCGAACTCCTGCGCCTGCTCCGCGATGCCTTTTCCCATGTGGAGAACGAGCGTTTCGACTCCACGAGCGCCAGCTGCGCCGTCGGATCGTTGGCGAGCCAATACCGTCGTTTCTTGAACCCGAAGGACTACCGGATCCTTGCGTCAGTCGATGCCGGGATCGACGTAGGCGCGGAAGATGCCAATCGTCTGCTCTACGAGTTGGCTCTGCTCGAATACAACAATTACTACCGGCGTAGCCACCCGGTCGTCCGAACGACGGACGAGTACAAGAGGGCGGCTGCCAACCTTGGGCGTTCGGCAGGTTCATCGTGATCCGAAGCACCGTCGCATGGCCGTTCATCGCCGCCCATGCGGGTGACTTCGTCCGTCTGCAAAGGACGCTCACCGAAGCGCAGGGCTTCATGCTCTGCTTCCTGATCTTTTCGGACAGCGCCTACCGCAACAAGGTCGCCCAGTTCCTCGCGGATCACTTTCGCGCCCATGTGCGTGTCGCCATCGACCCAGAGGAGTCCATCGGCACCGAAGAGCTGTTCATCCGGCTGAACGGCGGCGACCCAAACGATCCGTCGCAACTGTCCGGCCTCGAACACTGGCCGGAGGGACTGGACAATCTTCTCGGCCGCTTGAATCTGCGCCGCGAAGCGCTGGCGGAACGGTGCCGGCGGCCCGTGCTTGTTTGGACCTTGTCCACCCAAGTAAACGCCGTCATCACGCGAGCCGCGGATTTGTGGGCCTGGCGCGCTGGCATCTTCGAGTTCGCCCTGCCGAAAGGGCCGCCGCCCGGGCAGGTGCTTGCCTATTCGCCGTTCTATTCTCTGGCAGATGAAGACGTGGACAAACGCCGGAAGCGGATCGAGCGCTTGGACGCATATCTGGCCAAGAGGCCCGCCACACTCTCTTCCGACGTCGGTCTGCTGTGCGAACTGGGAGCACTCAGGCTGTCGCTTCAGGACGCGGGCGGTGCCCAAGCTGCTTACGCGCAGGCCAAGGGTGCCTGCCGCCGAATCGGCGACCGGCGCCTGTGCGCCGCGGCTGAATGTGGCATCGCGGATGTTCTGGAGACTCGCGGCCAATGGGCCGAAGCGCAGCGCCTGCGCGAGGAACAAGTGCCGATATTCAAGGCTGCTCGCGATATTCGCGCTGCGGCACAGACGCAACTCAAGATCGCCGACGATCTGCGAATCCGCGGCAGGTTCGCCGAAGCGTTGCCCATCCTCGTCGACGAGGTCGTGCCTGCCTACGAGCGCTTTCAAGACAACCTGTCGAGGGCCATCGCCTTGGGCAGCGTAGCGGACATTCACTTCGTTGCTGGTCGGCTGGACGAGGCACTCCGCATCCATGGGGAAGAACGTCTGCCGATCTTCGAGCGGCTTGGCGAACAGGGGCGGCAGGCCCAGGTCCACACCCAGATCGCGGCTGTTCTGCTGACTCGCGGCCAGTTCGACGACGCCTTGCGCATCTTGACTGTCACTGTGCTGAGGTTGTGGGACGATCTAGCGGACGTACATGCATCGGCCGTCGCACAGAGCAGAATCGGCGATATTCATCACGCGCGGGGCGAACTGGAGGAGGCTTTTCGCATCCGCACCGAGGTCCAGTTGCCGGTGTTCGAGCGCTTGGGCGATCTGCGCTCCACAGCGATTACGCACGGCCAGATAGCGACCATCTGGCGAGTCCGCGGGCAACTCGACGAGGCGCTGCGCTGGTGTGTCGACGAGGAACTACCGCTCTGCGAGCAACTTGGCGACCGGCACTGCAAGGCCGTCGCGCTGGGACGGCGGGCAGACATCCTGCAGGACCAAGGACAGTTGGAAAAGGCGCTCGACATACGACGCGACGGCCAGCTGCCTCTCTGCCAGGAGCTTGGGGACGTCCGCGCCGAAGAGGTGGTGCAAGGGCAAATCGCCAACATCCTCGATCAACTCGGCCGCACCCAAGAAGCGCTGGGGCTACGGCGTCCATAGGCCGTCCTATTGACGAGGCCGTCGGTGAACGGAGTAGTCCATCGAGATGCTAGGCGCTGGGGCCTGCGCGTGAAGAGACGGTGTTCTGCTCGCCCGTACCATGGATCCAGGGCCTAATGCGATGCGCCGCTGGCCAATCGCACTGGCGTTCTTGGTGCCGATCGGCGCGGCGGCGGATGCTGCCGAAGAAGAACCGGACGCTGCAAGAGAACTCGCGCAGGTCGTGGAACGCCTCAATGCTTTGGACACTTGGCTGGACGCCGCGGACCAGCGTCTGGCCGGCAAGCAGAAAACGCTCCAGGCTGCGGACCGCCGCGTCGCCGCAGCGTCGGGCCGCATCCGCGATCTCGGCGGCCGCATCGGTGCCGCCGAAGCCGTGCTCGTCGAACTCGACCGGGAACGGGAGACGCTGGCCGAAGAACGAGAGCTGCACACCCATCGCGTTGCCGAACACGCGAGGGCGGCTTGGCGGCTCGCCGGCGACGATGTGGCGAAGCTGATCCTGAACCAGCAGGATCCGGCGGCCGTGGAGCGCGTCCTGCGCTACCACGCGCATCTGGCGGACGCCCGGGCCGCAGCCGCGGACGCCTTGGCCGAGACGCTGGCGGACCTCGACCGGAACGCCGGCGAACGACAGCGGGAGGCGGAGTCCTTGCGCCGGGCGCGGAGCGAGCTGGCGGCCGGGCAGCGGGCGCTGGTGGCGGAGCGGGATCGTCAACGCCAGGCCGTCGCCGGCCTCGAGGCCGACGTCGACGCCAAGCGCCAGGAACGCGAGCGCCTGCTTGCGAGCCAGCAGCGGTTGCAGCAGCTGGTGGATGCCCTGGCAGCCCGGAAGCTCCCCGGCCCCAGCGGCGCGGGCCTCGGCCAGGCCGGACGCCTGCCGTGGCCGGTGGAAGGCCGTGTGCAGGCGAACTTCGGCGAGCCCCGGGCCGGCGGGCGGATGCGCTGGCAGGGCATGGTGATCGCCGCGCCCCAGGGCGCAGCGGTACGCACCGTCGCCAGCGGCCGGGTGGCATTCGCCGACTGGCTGCGCGGCTTCGGCATGCTGGCGATCGTGGACCACGGCGACGGCTACCTCTCTCTCTACGGCCATGCGGACACCCTCTACAAGAGCGCCGACGATCGAGTGGAAGCCGGCGAGACCATCGCGGCCGTTGGCCGCAGCGGCGGCCAGGACCAGATCGGCCTCTACTTCGAGATCCGCAAGGGCGGCGTGCCCGTGGACCCCCGTGCATGGCTGCGCACGCTCGCGGCGGGGGGCTAGACCGACCGTGGTCAGTGTGCGGATCGAGGCTGTCTCAGCCCCGAATCAATGTTGGCTGGAGTCGCCGACGAGCTGCCGATGCAAACGCTCGACGCCCTCAAGAAACACCCGGAAACTACGAGATCGGTTCTGCGGCGTGAGCCTGCCGCCCATCGCTCTAGCACAGGAACGCTTTCTGAACTCCGGTATGAGGTCGTCAAGCACCTTGGCTGGCCCGGCTACATTATCAGGATCTCGGTAACGACTCTTCCTGAGTTCGCGGCGTAGTCTGCTTCCACTCTCTGGAAAAGCGTCTGCCAAGGACTCCACATCGCCGAGATACCACGCCTCCAGTTCTCGACAGACCAATCGAACAAGAGCATTGGCATGGCCGCCTTGCTCGCAGAGCCTCTTCAACCGAGCCTTGACAGCATGGCACTCCGCAGCATCTTGGTCCCGCATGACAACAAACCTCACCCCAGATTTCCGCCATCCTCGAAGTTTCCTTACGATGCTCTTCTCCAAGTCCTGTTTGCCTTCGTGTTCGATGCATCGAAACTCCAAACCGGGAAACAGCCTGCGAAGGAGCACGTTCAGAAGGTCGGCCATTGACGGCTCTTCTACGAGAAACACCACCACGGCTACAGGTCCGGCGCATCGAAAAGGCGTTGGCGCCACAGAGCGCCCGGCAGGTCGCCTTCTTCGCCTAGGCGCGCCAGAAGATCGCTGTCGCTCACGCGCTTGACCTGTGCGAACCCGTCGACCTTTCTGAGCACGAACACTTCGTTCAATCCGGTGCCGTTCAAGAACTCTGGAGAGTGGGTGGACACGAACGCTTGGCCGCCGCGCTTGGCATAGCCTCGGAACTCCTCCACCAGTTCGTGGAGCAAGGCCGGATAGAGCTGATTCTCCGGTTCCTCGACGGCGACCAGCGGATGAGGCTTCGGATCGTGAAGGAGCATGAGGTAGGCGAACATCTTGATCGTGCCATCCGATACATGGCGAGCGATGAAGGGGTCCTTGAAGCTCCCGTCCTTGAAGCGCAGAACCAGACGACCGTCCTCGGTGACCTTCGTCTCCACGACGTCTACACCCGGGACCCGGGCCCGCATTGCCTCCAGGACGCGGCGAAACTGCTCTGGATGGTTCTCGTGGAGGTACTGCGCCACCTGCGCTGCGTTGTCGCCCATCGCCGACAGATGTTCTGCATGGCCAGCCTCCGTCGCCTCCCGGGCGTGGCTGGCGTGCAAGTTAGACACATGCAAACCTTCTATCAGCGACCGAAAATCCATGACCAGAGGAAAGTCCTCGAGGTGTCCGAGGGCCTTGATGGCCAATGTGCTGGGGTCTCCCTTGAATGTATAGGTCGCTTGGTGGTCCTCGGAGTCGTCTCCGGCGTCGACGATCTTTCTCTCTGCATAGCCTCGGCCGCGGCTGAACTCCAGGAACCGTTGGCCCTGCGGCGCATCAATGGTGGCGGCGATCGATTCCCGCCCGATGATTGCCCGGCCCGCCTGCTCCTCGATGGCCAGGCTGTAGAACAGCTCGCGGTCGTTCACGCAGTATCCAATGAGTATGTGGATAGGCCCGGCCTGGCCCCTGCTCACGAGCTCTCGGAATCCGCCCCGCTTCGCAGTCGCGGAGTGGACATCCCCGGCAAGAGCGTCCTTGAGGAAAGAGAACACGTCGAACAACGTGGACTTCCCCGTTCCGTTTGCGCCGATGACGACGGCTAGCGGCGGCAAGGGATCGAATTCGACCTCCCTGAATACCCGGTAGTTGGAAATGGTCAGATGATGGATGGCCAAGGCGCATCTCCCCATGCGTGGTTTGTCGACGCAAGCCATTCGCCTTGCTGAACATCCTCCCGCACCAACTGGGCGGCCGGAGGGCTTGCACTAAGGCGTCTCGCGTCATCAGTTAGCGGAGTGATCCAACCACGGGGTGGTCACCGCGTCTACCATGCCGTTCGCCCGTGCCGGGGCTATAGTGCCGATGCGCCGCTAGGCGGTCGTGCTGGCATTGGCGGCGCCGTTGGGCGTGGCGGCGGGGCCAGGTGCCGCCAAGGACCAGGATGCGATACGGAAACTGGAGCAAGTCGTGGAACGCCTCAATGCCCGCAGCCGCGTGCTGCAGCTGCTCTGGCCCGGCGTCTGCCTGCTGTGCCGGCGGCGCAGCGAGCGGGACATCGACCTGTGCGTTGCATGCGAGGCGGCGCTGGAAACCAACGACGGCGCGTGCTGGCGCTGCGGCGAACGGGCGCCTGCCAATGCCGCGGACGGTCTGTGCGGCGCCTGCATCGCGTCGCCGCCGCCGTGGACCCGCGCCGTGGCCCCGTTCCGCTATCGCGGCGCCTTGCAGAAGCTGGTCGCCGGCCTCAAGCGAGGCAACGGCCAGCGGCAGGCGCGCACCCTGGGCACCCTCGCTGCGGCCGGCATCGCCGCCAGCTACGCGACGCCGCTGCCCAGGCTGGCCGCCGGCGGGGGCGGAACTTCCCCTCGCGGCGAGGACGACGTGCCGCCCGCCGGACCAAGCGACAACCGCTCGCCAACGACAAGCCGTCCCTCGTCGCTGCCGACCGTGATCGTGCCCATGCCGCTCAGCCGCCAGCGCCGCCGGCAGCGCGGCTTCAACCAGGCCGAACTGCTGGCCGCCGCGATCGGCCGCGCGCTCGGCCTCAAGCGCGACGGCAAGTGCCTGGTGCGTACCCGCCACGCCCCGCCGCAACGCTCTCTGCCCCGAGCCGCGCGCCTTCGCAATCTGCGCGGCGCCTTCGCCGTGCGTCGGCCCTTGCCCGCTACGCGGCTGGCGCTCTTGGACGATGTGGCCACCACCGGCGCCACCGCCCGGGCCGCCGCCGAAGCGCTGCTGGCCGCCGGGGCGGAGGAGGTCCATCTGTGGGTGGTGGCGAAGACGCCGGCGCCGGCATGACGGCCTGGCCGCGACGCTCTCTGCGCGGCACGTTCGCGCTCTCGGCGCTGGTCGCCGCTGGGCTCTCGCCACTTGTCTTCGCAGCGCCGAATGCCGGGGCCGCAGCTCCGCTGGAGGTCGCCGTGGCCGCCAACTTCCGCGCCACCTTCGTCGCCGTGGCGGCAGCCGCGGCGGCCGAGGGCCACGCCGTGGCCGGTGCCTTCGGCGCATCCGGGCTGCTGTACGCGCAGATCGTCAACGGCCGCCCCTTCGACGTGTTCCTCTCGGCGGATGCGGCGCGGCCGGCCGCGCTGCTGGCGGCGGGGCGGGCGTTCTCGCCGGTGGTGTACGCCACCGGGCGGCTGGCCTTGCTGGTGAACGACGGTATGCCGGGGCCGGGCTGGCTGGCCGAGAACAAGCGGGTGGCCCTCGCGGACCCCGCTCTCGCGCCCTACGGTCGTGCCGCGGCGCAGACGCTGGCGGGCCTCGACGCCCAGGTGCAGCGCATCGTCGCCACCAATGTGGCGCAGGCGTTCCAGTTCGCGGACAGCGGCGCCATCGACGGCGCGTTCGTGGCGCTGGCGCAGGTGCTGGCGCAGGAGCGCCCCGCCGCCCGCTATTGGACGGTGCCGGAGAGCCGCCACGAGGCCATCGAGCAGGTGGCGGTGGGCATCCGCGGCGGCGACGAGGTCCGGGCCCAGGCGTTCCTCGAGTTTCTGGCCGCGCCGGAAACCCGAGCGCTGATACGGGCCCGGGGCTATCGCTGAGCGCCTAGCGATGGATGTGGACATTCTGCAGGCCGCGTGGGTCACCGGGGCGTTGGCGCTCGCCACCACGGCCATCCTGCTGCTGCTGACGCCGCCGCTGGCGTGGTGGCTGGCCCGCACCCGCAGCGCCTGGCGGCCGGTGGTGGAAGCGCTGACGGCGCTGCCGCTGGTGCTGCCGCCGACGGTGCTCGGCTTCTACCTGCTGCTGGCGATGGCGCCGAGCGGGCCCCTCGGCTACTTGGCGCAGGCGCTGTTCGACGCGCCGTTGGCGTTCACCTTCGCCGGGCTGGTGATCGGCTCGCTGCTCTACTCGCTGCCGTTCGTCGCCGGGCCGCTGGCCTCCGCCTTCCGGACCACGGACGCGGGGCTGCTGGAAGCCGCGGCAAGCCTCGGCGCGGCGCCCGGGGTTCGGTTTCTGCGTCTGGTGCTGCCCCTGCACCGGCGGGCGCTGGTGGCGGCCGGCGTGCTCGGCTTCGCCCACACCGTCGGCGAGTTCGGCATCGTGCTGATGATCGGCGGCAACATCCCGGGGGCCACCCGGGTGCTCTCCATCGCCCTGTTCGACCGGGTGGAAGCGCTGGACTACGCCGGCGCCCACGCGATTGCCGCTGGCCTTCTGATCTTCGCGCTGGCGGTGCTCACCGCCACCTACCGCTGGCTGCGCCCGTGAGGCTGCTTGTGCAAGGCACGATCCAGCGCGGCGGCTTCGCCTTGCAGGCCGATGTGGACGTGGGCGTGGACGGCGTGGCGGCCGTGGTGGGGGCTTCCGGCAGCGGCAAGACGACGCTGCTGCGTCTGATCGGCGGCTTCGAGCCCGCCGCGCCGGTGCGCGTGGAGGTGGATGGCGAGTGCTGGCAGGGGCCGGGGCGGCGCAGCGTGCCCCCCCACGCCCGCGCGGTCGCGACGGTGTTCCAGGAGGGGAGGCTGTTCCCGCACCTCACCGCGGCCGGCAACCTCGCCTTCGCTGCCCGACGCCGAGGGCGCTGCGGCACCCGTCTCGGCATGGACGAGGTGGTTCGGTTTCTCGACCTAGCGCCGCTCTTGCCCCGCCTGCCGCATCAGCTCTCCGGCGGCCAGCGGCAGCGCGTGGCGCTGGCCCGGGCGCTGCTCGTGCCGGCCAGGCTGTGGCTGCTCGACGAGCCGGTCTCGGCCCTCGATACGGCATCCCGGCGGGACATTGCGCCCTATCTGCGCCGCCTGTGCGAGCGCCACGCCGTGCCCATCGTCTACGTCTCCCACTCGCTGCCGGAGGTGCTGGCGCTGGCGGACCAGGCCCTGCTGGCCGCCGAGGGCCGCATCGCTCCGGCGCCGACGCTGACGGCCCTCGCGGACATGGCGGCGCCCCTCGGCGACGGGCCCGGCGCGGTGGTGTCCTGCCGCTTCAAGCGCTTCGACAGCCGCTACCGGCTCTCCGAACTGGCCTTCGGCGACGCTGCGCTGTTCGTGCCGGGGAACGTCGGCACCGCGAGCGGCGAAGTGCGGCTGCACATTCCGGCCCGGGACGTGAGCCTGGCCGTGGGGCCGGTGGACCGGGTGAGCATCCTCAACCGGGTGGCGGGCACCGTGGAGGCGTTGTGGGAGCAGGACGATGCGGTGCTGGCGCGGGTGGCGTGCGGCGGGCAGCACCTTCTGGCCCGGGTGACCCGGCGCTCCGTGGACGAGCTGGGGCTGACTGCGGGCAAGCCGGTGCTGGCGCTGGTGAAGTCCGCCTCGGTACGCACCGGCGGCTTCTGACGGCCTGCCGCGGCAGCCTGCGCGGCAGCCTGCGCGGCAGCCTGCCGGGTACGCAGCCTGCCGGGTACGCAGCCTGCCGGGTACGCAGCCTGCCGAGTACGGCAGGGCGTAGAATGGCCGACATGGATCGGCAGGCAGGAACCTCCGTCGCTTGGCGGGCCGGCACCAGCGGCTTCAGCTATCCGGCCTGGAAGGGGCCGTTCTATCCCGAGGACCTGGCCGCAAAGGACATGCTGGCCTACTACGCCACGCGGCTGCCGGCGGTGGAGGTCAACAACACCTTCTATCGAATGCCCCGGGCCGCCGTGCTCGCCGGCTGGCGGGAAGCGGTGCCGGCCGAGTTCCGCTTCGCCGTCAAGGCGCCGCGCCGCATCAGCCACCAGGCCAAGCTGGCGGACTGCGCGGACGCGGTGGGCTACCTGGCCGAAGCGCTGGCGGCGCTCGGCGAGCAGCTCGGCTGCGTGCTGCTGCAACTGCCGCCCTATCTCCGCAAGGACGCGGCGCGGCTTTCCGCCTTCCTCGCGGACTGGCCGCGCCAGCTGCCGATTGCCGTCGAGTTCCGCCACGCCTCGTGGTTCGACGACGAGACCCTCGAGCTGCTCGCCGAACGCGGCGCCGCGCTCGCCGTCTCCGAGGACGGCAAGCTGGCGCTGCCGCCGCGCCTCGGCACCACGGACTGGCTCTACTTCCGGCTGCGCAAGCCGGGCTACGAGACGCCGGCGCTTGCCGACTGGCTGGCCAGGGGAGAGGAGGCGGAGGCGCAACGGGGCTTTGCGTTCTTCAAGCACGAGGACGCCGGCGCCGGGCCGAAGCTGGCGACGCGGTTCCTCGAGTTGGCGGCGGCAGGCGCTTAAGGGTGGCCTGGAAGCAGCTGGCCGGCGGGGCCTGGTGGGCAGCGTGCGCCCTGTTCGCCGGCGCGCCGGCGCTTGGCGAAGAAGCGCCCGCCGGTGCCGCCGACGACGAAGCCGACGGCAACGTGGAGGTGGTGGTCTCCGTCGGCACGCGCCGGGAACCGCGCACCGTCACGGCCTCGCCGGTGCCGGTGGACGTGTTCGGCCCCGAGGAGCTGGACAGCGTCTACTCCTCGGACCTCTTGGAGACCATCAAGACCCTGCTGCCGTCGTTCTACGTGAATCGCCATCCGGTCTCGGACGGCGCCATCTTCATCCGCCCCACCAACCTGCGCGGCCTGGACGCCCACCACGCGCTGGTGCTGGTGAACGGCAAGCGGCGGCATCGAGGCGCCGTGCTGCGCCTCGGCGGCTTCGGCGCCCACGGCGTGGACATCGGCAGCCTGCCGGGCATCGCCGTCGAAACCGTGGAAGTGCTTCGGGACGGGGCCGCCGCGCAGTACGGATCCGACGCCATCGCTGGCGTGCTGGACTTCAAGCTCCGTGCCGCGGACAGCGGCTTCGACGTTCGCGCCCGCGCTGGCGGCTACCGGGCCGGGGACGGCGAGGAAGCCGCGCTGGAAGCCACCGCCGGCTTCCCCCTGGGCGCCGATGGCTTTCTGACCTTGAGCGCCCAGCTAGCGGATACCGCCGCGACCAGCCGCTCCGAACCCTACGACTTGCCGATAGCGGCATCCGGCCTCACGCCGCTGCAAGCCACGGCGAGCCGCCGGGTGGTGGACGGCATCGCCCACTACGGCCCGGACGCCTTTACCTACGTCTACGCGGCCGACGGCGCCCTGGTGCAGATTCTGCCCGGCAGCGACGGCGTGCCCGACGACCGGGACACCCGCTACGCGGACAACTACCTGGGCGTCGGCGGCGACAGCCCGTTCGCTTCTCCGGTGCAGATCTGGGGCCAGCCCCAGCGTCGACAGGCGATGCTGGCGGCGAACGCCGGGTGGCCGCTCCCCGGCGGCGCCGAGCTGTACGGCTTCGCGAACTACTCCGCCAAGCGCCAGCGCAACGGCTTCTTCTACCGCCGGCCGGGCGTCGACCAGCTGCTGCCGCTGCGCCTCGCCGACGGCAGCCTCTACGACCCCCGGGCCGCCCTCTACCCGGCCGGCTTCACGCCCCAGTTCAGAGGCGACGTGGCGGACCAGTCGCTGCACTTCGGCCTGCGCGGGGAGCGCGGCAGCGGCATGCGCTACGACGTCGGCGGCACCTACGGCAGGAGCCGCATCCGCTACCGCATCGACAACACCCTGAACCCCTCCCTCGGCCCGGACACGCCGACGAGCTTCCGGCCCGGCAGCCTGGTGGCGGACGAACTGGCGTTGAACGCGGACTTCTCGCGGCCGGTGGCCATCGGCGACCGCCTGCTGAACGTCGCCTTCGGCATCGAACATCGGCGCGAGGGCTACGCGGTGCGGGCCGGCGCCGAGCCGAGCTATGCCGTGGGGCCGTTCGCCCGCCCGGACCCCTTCAACCTGGAGATCACCCAGGCCGAGGTGGACGCCGACCCCGCCGACGACCTGGTCGCCGTGGAGTGCCGGGTGCCGGGCTTCCGCGCGGTGGGTGCGCCGTGCCCCGCCGGCGACCCGTTGGGCAACGCCGTGCCGGTGGGCAGCAACGGCTTTCCCGGCTACCCGCCGGCGTTCGCCTCCGCCATCGAACGCGACAGCGCCGCGGGCTATGTTGATCTCGAAGCGGACCTGACGGCGCGGTGGCTTGGCAGTGCCGCGGTGCGCTTCGAGCACTTCGAGGACTTCGGCAGCGTCGCCATCTGGAAGCTGGCTGCCCGCTACCGGATCGGCGGCGGCCTGGCCCTGCGCGGCTCGGTGGGCACGGGCTTCCGGGCCCCGACGCCGGGGCAGATTTCAACCACGAACGTTTCCACCCGCATCGGCCCCGATGGGACGCCCCGGGCCGAGGGCCTGTTCCCGGCCACCCACCCGGCCGCGGCGCTGTTCGGCGCTCGCCCGCTGACCGCGGAGAGGGCGCGTTCAGCCACGGCCGGCATCGCCTGGACGGCGTCCGGGCTGACGCTGACCGTGGACGCCTACCGCATCCTGCTCGAGGATCGCATCACGCTATCCTCGCCGTTCGCAGTCGGCCCGGAGGAGACACGGCAGCTGGCCGCGCTGGGCGTTCCCGGCGCCAGCGACGTGGCCCAGGTGCGGTTCTTCGTCAACGACGTGAGAACGCGCACCCAGGGCCTGGACGTGGTGGCCAGCTGGCGCTTCGACGGCGCGCTGGCCGGCGCTTCGGTGGTGGCGGCGGCGAACTTCAACCGCACCCGCATGCTCGACGCGGGGCGTTTCCTGTTCGCCGAATCCCGCTACGACATAGAGAATGGTCTGCCGGCCATGCGCGGCACCTTGACCGCCCGCCACGCCTGGCGGGGCATCGACGCCATGCTGCGGCTGCGCTGGTTCGGCAAGTACAGCAACGCCAAGACCGGCGCTTTGGCGGACATCCAGCACTACGGCCGGGAAGCGATGCTGGACCTCCAGGCCGCCTGGAGCTGGCGCGGGCGCTATCGCTTGAAGATCGGCGCCGAGAACCTGCTGGACAACTACCCGGACGAAGCCGTCTACGAGAGCTGCTGCGGCATGGTGTATCGCCGCGACTCGGTCGTTCCCTGGCAGGGACGGTTCGCGTACGCGCAGCTGCGGGTGTGGCGGTAGTGGGCCAACCCGATTGCAATGACGGATGGGCTGGTGGCGCGGGTGCCGATCTGGACCATCACTCCAATGCGGCTTTGGTAGTAGTGGGCGGTCCGCCAAGCTGCAACCGCCGCAAGAGCCGGGCTGCAACCCGCAGATGCTAGGTTCTTGGTTCAAGCGAACCTTCCACCGATCCGGCTCGCCGCGCTGGTTCTTCGCGGGTTCGCGGCCGTGGATGGTCGGCCTCTATCTGGCTGGCGGCGCCCTGGTGCTGGCCGGGTCCGTCTGGGGCCTCGCCTTCGTGCCGCCGGAGCGGTACCAGGGCGACAGCTTCCGCATCCTGTTCGTGCATGTGCCGGCGGCGTCGCTGGCGCAATCCATCTACGTCGCCATCGCGGTCGCCGGGCTGGTGCATCTGGTGTGGCGCATGAAGATGGCGGACCTGTTCGTAGCCGCGGCGGCGCCCATCGGCATGGGGGTCACCGCCGCGGCGCTCGCCACCGGCATCATCTGGGGCATGCCCACCTGGGGCACCGGCTGGGTATGGGACGCCCGCACCGTGTCCACGCTGCTGCTGCTGCTGCTGTTCTTCGGGTTGACGGCACTGCGCCAGGCCGTGCCGCAGCCAGAGCGGGCGGCTAGGGCCGTCTCGCTGCTGGCGGTGGTCGGCGTCGTCAACATCCCGATCATCAAGTACTCCGTGGCGTGGTTCGCCACCCTGCACCAGCCGGCCAGCATCACCCTCACGGAGCGCCCCGCCATCGCCGCGGTGTACCTCTGGCCCCTGGCGGTCAACGCCCTCGGCTACTACTGCTTCGCCGCCGGCGCGGTGATCGCGGCTCTTCGGGAGCGTATCTTGACGCGGGAGGCGGGCGCCGAGTGGGTGCGAAACTATCTGGCGGGCGGGACATGACGGAGTTCCTTGCCATGAACGGCCACGGGCCGTACGTCTTCAGCGCCTATGCGTTGAGCGCGCTGGTGTTGATCGCCGTCGGGGCGTTGCCGCTCGCGCGTCTGCGGCGCCGAACGCGGGAGCTGCGCCGGCGGCAGGCGGTGGCGGAGGAACAGCCGTGAACGCCGTCCGACGGCAGCGGCTCGCGGCGGTGGCGTTCGTGCTCGGCGGCGCCGCGGCGACTTCGGCGCTGGTGCTGCTGGCGCTCGAAGAGAACGTCAACCTGTTCTACGAACCGGCGAAGGTGGCCGGCGGGGAGGCGCCAGCTGGCGTGACCATCCGCGCCGGGGGCATGGTGGCGGAGGATTCCATCGTCCACGACGACACCGGCCTCGGCGTTCGCTTCGTACTGACGGACCACCGCGGGCACGACTTCGCCGTCTCCTACGTGGGCATTCTGCCGGGCATGTTCCGGGAGGGCGAGGGCACTCTGGTTACCGGGCAACTCAACGCCGAGGGCGTGTTCCACGCCACGGAAGTGCTGGCCAAGCACGATGAAAACTACATGCCGCCGGAACTGCATCCCATCGCCCGCGCCGCCCGGGAATAGCGCTGGAACGCATGGCCAGGCCGCCGGATCCCAGGGTCGCCAAGCTGCTGCGGGCTGCCCTGCCGCCGAACTGCGTAGTCGCCGACGCCGCCGGCGTCAAGCCCTTCGAGACCGACGGCCTGACGGCCATTCGCCAGACGCCGTGGCTGGTGGCGCTGCCGGAGAACGTGGCGCAGGTGCGCGCCGTGCTGGCCATCTGCCGCCAGCACGGCGTGCCGGTGGTCACCCGAGGCGCCGGCACCGGCCTTTCCGGCGGCGCCCGCCCGCACCCGCGCGGCGTGCTGCTGGTGCTCGCCAAGCTCAACGCCGTCAAGGCGCTGGATGCCGAGTCCTGCACTGCCATCGTGGAACCGGGAGTGACCAACCTCGCCATATCCGAGGCCGCAGCGCCGCATGGCCTCTACTACGCGCCGGATCCGTCGTCCCAGATCGCCTGCAGCATCGGCGGCAACGTGGCGGAGAACTCCGGCGGCGTCCACTGCCTGAAGTACGGGCTGACGGTTCACAACGTCCTCGGCCTGACGGTGCAGACCTTCGAGGGCGACGAGCTGGTGCTTGGCGGGCGGCTGCCGGAGACGCCGGGCTACGACCTGCTGGCGACGATGATCGGTTCCGAAGGCATGCTGGGCGTGGTCACCGAGGTGGTCGTGCGCCTGTTGCCGATGCCGCCAGCCAAGCGCGTGCTGCTGGCCGCCTTCGACGACGTGGAGGCCGCCGGCACGGCGGTGAGCGGCATCGTCGCCGCTGGCATCGTGCCCGCCGGGCTGGAAATGATGGACGCCCTGGCGATCCGGGCCGCCGAGGACTTCACCGGCGCCGGCTATCCCAGGGACGCCGCCGCCATTCTGCTGTGCGAGCTGGACGGCACCGTCGCCGAGCTGCGCGAGGAGGTGGAGCGCGTGCGCCAGGCGCTGGCGCAGCACGGCGCCGGCGAGGTCCGGGTGGCGGCCAGCGCCGCCGAGCAGACGCAGCTGTGGCGCGGCCGCAAGGCGGCCTTCCCGGCCGTCGGCCGCATCGCGCCGGACTACTACTGCGTGGACGGCACCATTCCGAGGGCGGCCCTCGGCGCCGTGCTGCGGCGCATCGGCGAGCTCGGCGAGGCGTTCGGCCTGGCCGTCGCCAACGTCTTCCACGCCGGCGACGGCAATCTGCATCCGCTCATCCTGTACGACGCCGGCGCGCCCGGCGAACTGCAACGGGCGGAGGAACTCGGCGGCCGCATCCTCGCGCTGTGCGTCGAGGCCGGGGGCACCATCACCGGCGAGCACGGCGTGGGCGTCGAGAAGCTGGATCAGATGTGCGTGCAGTTCGGGGCCGGCGAACTGGCGCAGTTCCACCGCCTCAAGGCCGCCTTCGACCCGGCCGGCTTGATGAATCCCGGCAAGGCGGTGCCTACGTTGGCGCGATGCGCCGAGCTGGGCGGCATGCACGTGCATCGCGGCGAGCTGCCGCTGCCGCACCTGGAGCGGCTGTGAGTCCGGCCGCGAGGATGCGCCCCTTTGCCAGCTGACGCGGCGGACGAGGCCGCGGCGCTGCAGGACGCGGTGCGGGAGAGCGCCGCCAAGGGGACGCCGCTCGCCATCGTCGGCCACGGCAGCAAGCCGCCGCCGTTTCGACCGGGGCCTGGAGAGGGGACTGGGGAGACGGTGCTGTCCACATGCCGCCATGCCGGGGTGATCGACTACCGCCCCAGCGAGCTGGTGGTGACGGCCCGCGCCGGCACTCCGCTTGCCGCCTTGGCGGCCATGCTGGCCGACGAAGGCCAGATGCTGCCCTTCGACCCGCCTCGCTTCGGCGGCCGCGGCACGCTGGGCGGCGCCGTCGCGGCGGGGCTGTCGGGGCCGGCGCGGCCCTGGCGCGGCGGTGTGCGGGACGCGGTGCTGGGGGTGGAGATCGTCAACGGCCTGGGCGAACGGCTGCGCTTCGGCGGCTCGGTGATCAAGAACGTCGCCGGCTACGACGTCTCGCGGTTGATGGTCGGCGCCCGGGGCACGTTGGGCGTCGTCCTGTCGGCGAGCGTTCGCGTGCTGCCGGCGCCGGCCGTGGAGCGGACCGTGGCCGTGGCATGCAGCGCCCGCGAGGCCGGCCGACGGACCGCCGAGTGGCTGCGCTCGCCGCTGCCGATCACCGGCACCTGTTTCGTCGGCGGCAAGCTCCGCGTGCGGCTGTCGGGGCATGCCGCTGCGGTGCGGGATGCCGCCGGATCGCTCGGCTTGGAAGCCGATGCGGCGGACGCGGCCTTCTGGGCCAGCGTCCGCGATCACGCGCATCCGTTCTTCGCTGGTGCCGGGCGTCTCGACCGCCTGTGGCTGCCCCGAGGAACCAGTTGCCGCGACGACGGCGCCCTTGTCGAGTGGGGCGGCTGCCAGGCATGGCTGCACAGACCCGTCGAGGCGTCGCAGGGCACCGCGGCCACGACGTTCCGCGGCGGCGACGGCAACGGCCACGCCGGGCCGGCGCCTTCGCCGGCCCTCGCAAGCTACGAACGCCGGGTGAAGGCCGCCTTCGACCCCAAGGGCGTGCTCAATCCGAGCCTGTCGCCGCCGGCTGCGCCGTGAACGCGGAGCTGCCAGCCGAGGTGCGGGCGACCGAGCGCGGCGCCCGCGCCGAAGCGCTGCTGCGCCGCTGCGTCCACTGCGGCTTCTGCAACGCCACCTGCCCGACCTACCAGCTGTCCGGCGACGAGCGCGACGGTCCCCGGGGGCGCATCTATCTGGTCAAGGCCATGCTCGAGGCCGGCGCCGCCAACGCTACCGCCGCCCGCCACCTGGATCGCTGCCTCACCTGCCGGGCCTGCGAGACGACGTGCCCCTCCGGTGTGCAGTACGGCGAACTCGCGGAGATCGGCCGCGAGCTGATCGCCGAAGGGCCGCTCGGCGGCACGTTCAGGAGTCGGACGGCGGGGCTGTACCGCCGCTGGCTGCTGCGTACCGTGCCCCATCCGCGCCGTCTGCGCCGCTGGATCCGCCTCGGGCGCTGCTTCCGCTGGCTGTTGCCGCGCTCCATGCGGCCGCTGCTGGAAGCGCCGCGAGGGCCGCAGCCCAGGGCCGCTGGTGCCGTCGTGCTGCTGCAAGGCTGCGCCCAGCGGGTGCTGACGCCGGACGTGAACGCCCATCTGACGCGCCTGCTGTCCCGGCGCGGCATCGCCAGCGGTCCAGCGGCGCAGGAAGAGTGCTGCGGCGGCTTGCCGCTCCACTTCGGCGACCGCGCCGCGGCCTGCCGGCACGCCCGGCGCAACGTGGCCGCGATGGCCGGCCAGGGGGCCGACGCGATCGTCTCCACCGCCAGCGGCTGCGGGGTCACATGGAAGGACTACGGGCGGCTGCTGGGCACCGAGGAGGCGCGCAGCATCGCAGCGAAGGTGCTCGACGTGGCGGAGTTTCTGCAAGCGTTCTCCTTCGCCAAGCGCTCGGCCGCGACCAAGGTGGCCTGGCATCCTCCCTGCACCCTGCAACACGGCCAGCGCGTCGCCGGCCTGGTGGAGGCGATCCTGCGCCGCACCGGCTACCAGCTGACGCCGGTGCGGGACGCCCACCTGTGCTGCGGCTCCGCCGGCGTCTACTCCCTGCTGCATCCGAGCACTGCGACGACCCTGGGGCGGGCGAAGGCCGAGGCGTTGCTGGCCGGGGGCCCGGAGGTGGTAGCCACCGCCAACGTCGGCTGTCAGACGCACCTGGCCGGTCGCGTCGGCGGCGTTCCCGTGAAGCACTGGATCGAGCTGCTGGACTGACTGCGCCGCTTGCCGCTCGCCCGGCGTTCCAGGGCTTGTTCGAAGCTCACCAGGCGGCGGATCCAGGAGTTGTAGCGCGAGTGGGCGTCTTCGGGATGTCGTTCGCCGATGGCCCGATACAGGGCCAGCTCCGGCGTCGACGGCCAGTTCGGCGGCGTGGGCACGGCCAGGCCCGCAGCGCGCAGGCGCGGTGCGCCAACGGCCACCAGCAGCGCTTCCGGCGTGTACGTTCCCGGGGCGCCGGCCGCCATGGCTGCCAGATCCGCAAGGCCCGGCAGCACCAGCTCGGCGCCTGGGAAGGCCGCCAGCGCAGCCTGTTCCGAAGAGGTCACGGCGCCGGCACGTCCATCGCCGCGCGGACCTTCCGGCCCAGGGAGGGGGCGTCGACGGCAGGGTAGCGCACGATGTCCGGGACGATCGCAGCGAACAACGCCTCCAGCTCGGCGGGCAGGACCAGTCCGCGCCGGAACATCGCTTGCACGTCGCGCCCGTCCTGGGCATGGCCACGTTCGATCTTGGCGATGGCCTGGCCGTAGAAGTCGTAGTGGAAGAAGCCGACCTGGCCGTGTCTGGCGATGAACGGGCTGCGGGCCGGCCAGTCCGGCAGCGGCGGCAGGAACTCGTCCGGCGCCGCGAGTTCCACGTTCATGTCCAGATCTTCCTTGAGCTGGGCTATGGCGGCGAACACGCCGGCCGGTTCCGGCGCGAGCTTGACGTCCACGTCCACCGTGGCGGCCCGCCAGCCGATCAGCACTGCGGATGCGCCGCCGACGAGGTAGACGCGCCCGGGCCCCGTGGCGCTCTCGCCAAGGCGGCGCATGAACTCGCGCACCTTGGCGGCGTCGCTGGGCGCGCGGGCCATGCCGCTGCCGCCGGGGAGAGCGTTCGCGGTTGGCAGCGCTACAGCTTGGAGAAGTCCGCTGGGCGCTTTTCGCGGAACGCCGCCACGGCCTCGCGGTTCGCGGGGCCGCCGGAGAGGGTCGCCAGAGCGGCGTTCTCGGCCGCGATCGCCGCCTTGAGGCGGTCCCGCACGGCGTCGTCTATGATCAGGCGCTTGGCGGCGACCAGGGAGTCCTTCGGCAGCCCGGCCAGCTGCGCGGCGCGGGCCTGCACGGCGTCGACGAAGCCAGCGTCCGGCAGCACTTCCAACGCCAGCCCGGCGCTCTGGCACTCGGCGGCCGTCATCCACTCGGAGGCCATCAGAAACCACATCGCCCGTTGCCGTCCCATGAGCGCCGGGAAGGTGCGGGTGCTGGCGGCTTCGGCCACCAGGCCCAGCGTCGAGAACGGGCAGCGCAGCCTGGCGCTCTCGGCCATGAACACGAAGTCCGCAAGGCCAGAGAGCGTGGCGCCGATGCCGACCCCCAGGCCGTTCACCGCCAGCACCAGAGGCTTCGGGAAGTCGACGATGCTGTGCAGCATGCCTTCGAGGCCGTGGACCGGCTCGTAGTCCGTTGCCGGCCCCAGGTCCGCCCCGGCGCTGAAGGCGCGTCCGGTGCCGGTAAGCAGCAGCACGCGGCAGGCGTCGTCCGCCTGCGCGGCAAGAAACGCCTCCGCCACTTCGTCGAACTGGCGCTTGTTGAAGGCGTTGAGCGTTTCCGGGCGGTTCAAGGCGACGGTGCGCACCCGGTCCTGGTCGGTGATGGTAAGCATGGGACCTCCGCCCGATTCCTGCCGCAGGTGGCGGCAAGAGTAACCCGCAACGGGTCGCGCTTGGCGACCGGCTCACCGGTCGCGCTTCGGCGGCTGGCCAAGCGCCGCCAGCCACCGGCGACGTGCAGTGGATTGGAAACGCCGGCGTGTTTCTCGCCGAACGTCAATCGGCAACAGATTCTGTACGCGACCACGGCCGAGCTGCCCTGTTCCAATCCCGAAGAAATCCGCCGCGTCGATTCCGCTTTGGTCTCTGCCAAAAACTTGGTTGTCTCCGCAGCGAGCGTTCGAGTTAGGTTGCCAGTTCGGTTTCGCAAGGCTTGTGTCGGTTGGAAACCGCGCTGCCAGTGTGCCTTGAGAGCGCCCTGGGTGGCACTGGCGAAGCGAGCGCTTTCGACTCTAGGCGTCTTGCCTGCAACGCTGGTTTCTTCGACGAAAACTAGCAACTCGGATGCGTAATGCCCGTCTCGCCCGAGGTGGGCATCCTGTAGTTCTCGGCCGGGCTTCCGGGCCGGTTAGGGCAGTGCCCTTCCCAAAGGTCTGTCTTGGTTGGGTCGCTGCCGTTTCCGGTATCAACGCCCAGACCTAGCACCCTAAGCCGCGGCGGATTCCAAACAGCCGCGGCTTTCGTCGTCGTTGTTTCCGCCATCGTTGAATGTCCCTCCTGGGCAGTCGCCTACTTGAGTTTCGTGATCCGCACCGCGGCTATCCAACCACGGGGGGGGGGGGGGGGGGGTCAACCCTTGTGGCGCAAAAAACCGGAACTTTCTGAAATTTTATTCTGCAATCAATGGCTTGCGCGCGTCTTGCGACCGGAGAGCACCCTAGAGGGCTGCCAGCAGCCCTGGACGCCTTCCGGCAGCCGTCGATGCTGCCAAGCGCCGTGCGGCCATGCTCGCCTGCCTAATCGAACGCGAACGCTGGCGACCACCGGAGACAAGCAACCCTGCCTACGCTCGTCCGGAGGCCCCTCTCTTCGCTTTGGGGCTGCGAATGCGTTGCGGCAGGCTGTCGATGTCCAGCAGCAGGCCGGCGTCGTCGGTGGCGACGTCCAACATCCCCTCGAGGCGATTCAGTTCGCCCAGCGCCAAGAGCGCCATCGCCAAGGCGCCCAGGGAGACCCCCGCCTCCCCTCTCTCGAGACGCGCCAAGGTGCCTTGGGAAACGCCCATCCGCACGGCGAAGTCCGCCACTGGCATGCGACGCTTCTTGCGGGCGATGCGGATGTCGCGCCCGAGGCCCCGGAGCACACGCTGCACCGAAGGCGGATGCGGCCTCATAAGCATCCCTATTTAGTGGGTTAAGCGTGATAGTAGCTCTTTTTCATGGGCTCAAGGCCGTGCCCGGCCGCGGCGCATGCAGCCGTTGCATCCGCCCGTGGTTTCGCTACACTGCGCCAAACGACAACGGAATGTCGTCGAGCGCCATGCGACTTAAGGAAATCAAGCTCGCGGGCTTCAAGTCCTTCGTCGATCCCACGACGGTGGTGCTGCCCGGCAATCGCAACGCGGTGGTCGGGCCCAACGGCTGCGGCAAGTCCAACATCGTCGACGCCGTGCGCTGGGTGATGGGCGAGAGCTCGGCCCGGCAGCTGCGTGGCGAAGCGCTCACGGACGTCATCTTCAACGGCTCCGGCAGCCGCCCTCCCACCTCGCTGGCGAGCGTCGAGCTGTTGTTCGACAACCGCGACGGCCGCGTCGGCGGCAACCTGGCCAGCTACGCGAACATCGCCATTCGCCGCGAAGTGGCCCGCGATGGGCAGTCCACCTACTTTCTCAACGGCACCCGCTGTCGACGGCGGGACATAGCGGACGTCTTCCTCGGCACCGGGTTCGGGCCGCGCAGCTACTCGATCATCGAGCAAGGGATGATCTCCGAACTGGTGGAAGCCAAGCCGGAGCAGCTGCGCCTGTATCTGGAAGAGGCCGCCGGCGTCTCCAAATACCGCCAGCGACGGCGGGAGACCGAGAACCGCATCCGCCACACCTTGGACAACCTGGCGCGCCTGAACGACATCCGCGAGGAACTCGAACGCCAGCTCGCGCACCTGAAGCGCCAGGCCAATGCCGCCGAGCGCTATCGCCGGATGCAGGCGGAGCGGCGTCAGCGGCAGGCCGAACTGCTGGCCATTCGGCTGCTGGCGGCCGACGAGGCGCTGGCCCAAGGCGACGCGGCTGCCGGGGCGCTCGAGGTGCGGCACGCCGCCGCGGCCAGGGATCGCCAAGCCCTGGAAACCGCTCTCGAGGCGGCGCGAGCCAAGCAGAGCGAACAGCAGGACGCCATAGCCGAGGCCGACGGCCGCGGCTACCGGCTGGGCGCCGACGTCAGCCGCCTCGAACAGGCCATCGCCTTCGATCGGCAGCGCGCCCGCCAGCTGGAGCAGGACCGCCAGGAACTGGCGGCGCAGCAGGAACGGACCGCGGACGCCATTGCCGCGGATGCGGAGCGGGTCGCCAGCACCCGTACCGCCCTGGCCGCCCAGGCACCGGCGCTGGCCAGCAGCGCCGCAGCAGACAAGGAGGCGCAGGAACAGCTTGCGGCGCTGGAACAGCGTTGCCGGGAGCAGGACCTCGCCTGGGAGACCCATCGTACCGAAGCCGCCGCCAACGACGGCGACCTGCGTGTTTCGGAAGACCGCATCGAGCGCACCCGGGCGGCCATCGAACGGCTCCAGGCGCAGCTTGCGAAGCTGCCGGAGGCGCCTGTCGAACCAACCGACGACGATCTGCCGGCGTTGGCGGAGGCGGTGGCCGCCGCCAGGCGCGAAGCGGGGGAACTGGCAGAGGCTGTCGACGCCAACGCCAACGCCTTGGAGCAGGCTCGACGCCGCGTCGAATCGAGCGAGGAGGCGGTCGAGAAGGCCCGGCAGGACGCCGAGCGGCTGCGTCGGGAGGCAGCGGCGTTGGCCGCGGTGCAGCAAGCGGCGCTTGGACGCGAAGCCGAAGGGGCAGCGGACCGTTGGCTGGCGCAGCAGGGCCTCGGGAATGCGCCGCGTCTGGGCGATCGGCTCACAGTGGCCCCGGGGTGGGAGACCGCCGTCGAGACCGTGCTGGGATTCGACGTGCAGGCCATCCTGGTGGCGGACGCCGCGCGCTTTGCGGTGCCGCTGGCGCAACTTTCCGGCGGCCGAGTGGCGCTGACGGAGGCCAGCGCCGCGGCGGAGCTTCCCGACGTCGCCGGGTTGGCGGCACTGGCCGAGAAGGTCCAGGAACCCCTCGGCGCCTGGGTCGCCGGCGTCTTCGCCGCCGAGTCCTTGGACGAAGCGCTGGCCAACCGCCGTCGTCTTGTCGCCGGCCAGAGCATCGTCACTCGGGACGGCCTGTGGCTGGGCGTGGACTGGATTCGCGTCAACCGCACTGCCGACGCCGGCGGCGTGGTCGAGCGTGGGCGGCAGCTGGCGGCCAAGACGGCCGCTGCCGACGCCGCCGAAAGCCGGCAGCGCAAGTCCGCAGAGGCCCTTGCCCAAGCCCGCGAGCAGCTGGCGCAGGCCGAGGCGGGCCGGGAGTCGCTGCGCAATCGGCACCACCAGGCCGCCGCCGAACTGGCCCGTTTGGCCAGCGAGCACGACGTGCGCCGGGTACGGCTGGAAGAGGCCCTGGCCCGCAGCGAGAGCGCCGTCGCCCAGCGCCGCGCCCTGGCCGTGGAGCAACAAGCGGAGGCGCGCAATCTGGCCGCCGGCGAGCAACGTCTGGCGGCCTTGTCGGCGAAGCGCGAGGCGCTGCGCAGGGACGGCGAAGCCCGGCGCAAGGCACGCGAGCAGGATGCCAAGGCCCGGGACGCCGCCCGCCAGGACGCCGCGCAGTCCAAGGAGCGCCTGCATGCGATCCAGGTGCAGCGTCATGCCCTCGAGGCCACCCTGACTGCGGCGGATGCAAGCCGCAACCGGCTGCTGGGCGAACGCGCGGAGCTGGCCAAGCGCCAGGACGCGCTGGCCGCGGAAGTCGCCGCCATCGAAGGCGGCCTGCCGGGCAAGCAGGCGCAGCTGGATCGCCATCTCGCAGCACGGCTGGCGCTGGACGAGGAGCGCGCCGGCCTGCGGCGACAGCTGGAGGCCGTCGAAGCCGAGGCGGCCAGCTTGGCGCAGCGCCGCCACGAGGCCGAGCGGCGCCAGGAAGCGCTGCGTACCGAACTCGAGAGCGCCCGCGTCGAGCGCGAGCGGCTGCGGGGCAACCGCGACAATCTGGCTGCCGATCTGGCGGCCACGGGCGTACAGCTGGCGGACGCGCGGCAGGCGCTGCCCCAGGACGCCGATGCCGGGCAGTGGCAGGAGGCGCTGGAGGCCATCGACCGGCGCATCGCGCGCCTAGGGCCCATCAACCTGGCGGCGATAGACGAGTACGAGTCCCAGTCCGAGCGCAAGGCGTACCTCGATGGCCAGCATGGCGATCTGGAGACCGCGCTGGCGACGCTGCGCGGCGCCATCCAACGCATCGACCGCGAGACCAGGCAGCGGCTCAAGGACACCTTCGAGCGCGTCAACGGACACTTGCGCGAACTGTTCCCGAAGGTCTTCGGCGGCGGCCAGGCCGCGCTGGCGCTGGTCGGCGAGGACTGGCTGGACAGCGGCATCGCCTTGATGGCCCGGCCGCCCGGCAAGCGCAACGCCAGCATCCACCAGCTCTCCGGGGGCGAGAAGGCGATGACCGCGGTGGCGCTGATCTTCGCCATCTTCCAGCTCAATCCCAGCCCGGTGTGCCTGCTCGACGAAGTGGACGCGCCCCTCGACGACACCAACGTGGCGCGTTTTGCGGACTTGATTCGGGAGATGTCCCGAGAGGTGCAGTTCGTGTTCGTCACCCACAACAAGCAGACCATCGAAATGGCGGACTACCTGCTGGGCGTCACCATGCAGGAAGCCGGCGTGTCGCGGCTGGTGTCGGTGGACGTGGACAGGGCGGCGCGTCTGGCGGCGGCTGGCTGAGCTGGTTCCCACGGCCGGCCCGGGTAGCCTTGGGCCGCGAAAGGAGGCTTTTCGAAGAGATGGAACTCGACATCAGAACCTACATTCTGCTTGGCGGCGGCTTGCTCATCGGACTGGTGCTGCTGCACGGCTTCTGGATGGCCAGACGCGGACGCCCGTCGCTGCCGGTGCTCGAAGGCGCCGGCGGCCCCGACCAAGGTGCCGAGCAGATGCCCCTGGACGTGGACTCGGCGCTGCTGCCGGAGGCTGCACGGCTGCCGGAGGGCACCGGAAGCGATGTGCCCATGCAGCGCGTGGCGCCGACGCCGGGCCATGCGGAGGTGCCGGCCGATCCGGCGCTGGCGTCCAGCGCGGCGCTGGTCCGCCGGCAGCGGGAGCTGGAGGAACTGCCGGAGCAGGCGGTCGCCGAAAAACCCGTCCGTCGAGGGCGGCGGGTCGAGATCGCCGGCAAGCGCACCGAACCGACGGTGCCGCGCACCGCCCGACGCCTTCAGGCCCGGGCGGCCCCGACCTACCGGAACGGCGGCGCCGCACACGCGCCGGTACCCGAGCCGTCCGCTGGCGAGGCATCCTTCGACGAGGTGCGCCACAGCGACGCCACCGTCGACGTCGATGCGGAGGATGCCGCGTCGGAATCCAGTGGCCTGGTGGACGAGGTCCTCATGCTGTGGGTGGTCGCCAAGCCGGAATGCGTGCTGCCCGGCGCCGTCCTGCTGCAAAGGTTCTCCGAGGCCGGCTTGGAGTACGACGGCCAGGTGTTCCACAAGGTCGACGCCGATGGCCGCGAGCAGTTCACCGTCGCCAACGGCGTCGAACCCGGCACCTTCGATCTGTCGGACGTCGAGGCTTTCGCCACCAGGGGCGTGGTCTTCCTGCTGCGCTTGTCCTCGGCCCGGGACGGCGCCGAGGCGTTCGACGCCATGCTCGAGACGGCCCAGGCGCTGGCGGCGGACGCCGATGCCGAACTCAAGGACGAGCAGCGCAGCGACGTGAGCCGCCAGACCGTCATGCACTACCGGCAGCGGGTCGACGACTTCAAGCGGAAGTCCATGCGCCGCTGAGCATGGCGGGGCCCGTGGACGGCGACCGGGGCGCCGCGGCGGAGGCGGCAGCGCTGAGGCGGCAGGTCGACTACCACCTGCGCCGCTACCACGTGCTGGACGATCCCGAGATATCGGACGCCGAGTACGACGCGCTGTTCGACCGGCTGGTGGCCTTGGAAACAGCCCACCCGGAGCTCGCGACGCCGGATTCGCCCACCAGGCGGGTGGCCCCGGCTCCGGCCGAGAAGTTCGCCGAGGTGTACCACGCCACGCCCATGCTGTCCCTGGACAAGTGCAGCAGCCCGGCGGAGCTCTCGGCCTGGGAGACGCGCTGCCGCCGACTGCTGGACGAGGGCGACCAGCTGCGCTACTTCTGCGAGCCCAAGATCGACGGCGTCGCCGTGAGCCTGCTCTACGAAGGCGGCGCTCTGGTGCGCGCCGCCACCCGCGGCGACGGCGAGCGGGGCGAGGACATCACCGCCAACGTGGCGACCATAGACGCCGTGCCCCGGCGCCTGGCCGGCCGCGACGCGCCGGCGCAACTCGAGGTGCGGGGCGAGATCTACATGCCCTTGAGCGGCTTCAACGCGTTCAACCGACGCGCCCTGGCGAACGGCGAGCGCCCGTTGGTGAACCCGCGCAACGGCGCCGCCGGCAGCCTGCGGCAGCTAGACGCCGCCGCGACCGCGGCGCGACCGCTGTCGATGTTCTGCTACAGCGCCGGGGAAGACGCCGCCTGGCAGCCGGCCCGGCACTCCGCCGTGCTTGCCGCGTTCAAGGCGTGGGGGCTGCCCGTGAACCCCCGGGCCCGGGTGCAGCAGGACCTGGCCGGCTGCGCGCGCTACATCGACGAACTCTTGGCTGAACGGGACGCGCTGGACTACGCCATCGACGGCGCGGTGGTGAAGGTGGACGACTTCGCCCTGCGCCGCAAGCTCGGCCAGGTCACCCGCAAGCCGCGCTGGGCCATGGCCTACAAGTACCCCGCCGAGGAGGCCAGCACGGTGCTTGAAGGCGTCGTCTTCCAGGTCGGCCGAACCGGCGCGATCACGCCGGTCGCCAAGCTGCGCCCGGTGTTCGTGGGCGGCGTCACCGTCTCCAACGCCACCCTGCACAACATGGACGAAGTGGCCCGGCTTGGCGTGCGCATCGGCGACACCGTGCTGATCCACCGCGCCGGGGATGTGATTCCCCGCGTTTCCCGCGTCAACGAATCGCTGCGCCCGGCGGGCGCTGCCGAGGTGGCGATGCCGAGCGCCTGCCCGGTGTGCGCCTCGCCCATCTCCCGGGCCGAGGGCGAGGTGGTGGCGCGTTGCAGCGGCGGCTTGCGTTGCGGCGCCCAGCAGCGGGAGCGGCTGCGCCACTTCGCGTCTCGGCTGGCGTTGGACATCGAGGGGCTGGGGGACAAGCTGGTGGATCAGCTGGTGAGCCGCGGCCTGGTGGCGAATCCGGCGGACCTCTATCGGCTGACCAGGCCGGCCCTCGAAGAGCTGGAGCGGATGGGGGCCAAGTCGGCGGAGAACCTGCTGGCGGCACTGGACGCCAGCAAGCGCACCACCTTCGCCCGCTTCATCTTCGCCCTCGGCATTCGCGAGGTCGGCGAGACCACCGCAGCGGCGCTGGCGGCGCACTTCGGCACCTTGGAGGCGCTGCTGGCGGCGGACGTCGAGGCGCTGCAGGCGGTGGACGACGTGGGCCCGGTGGTCGCGGCGCAAGTAGTGGCGTTCTTCGCGGATGCCGCCAACTTGGAACTGGCAAGGACGCTCCACCATGAAGTCGGCATCCGCTGGGAGACCCCTGACCGCCAGCAGGAGACGGTGCAGGAAGCGCCGCTCGCCGGCGAGACCTGGGTGCTCACCGGCCAGCTTGAGACCTTGGCCCGGGACGAAGCCAAGGCGCGCCTCGTGGCCCTCGGCGCCAAGGTGGCCGGGTCGGTCTCGAAGAACACCACGCGGGTGGTGGCCGGGCCGGGCGCCGGCAGCAAGCTCCGCAAGGCGGAGGAACTCGCCGTGCCCACCATGGACGAAGCGGGATTCTTGGCGTTTCTGGCCGACCACGGCAGCCAGTGACTGCACCGACACGCGACAAGCGACGACAACCGTACGGAGGCACCACGATGCGAACCACAGTCCCGGAGCCAGCTGGAGGCCGGCGTCCCAACAGACTGCAGCTGCGGTGGCCCGGCGGCGCGCTGGCCGTGCTGGCCGGCGTGGCGCTGCTGGCGACCGGCTGCGCTTCGGCGCCGCCGTCGAATCCGGACAACCTGTGCGCCATCTTCAAGGAGCGTCCCAAGTGGTACCGGGCGGCCGTCAAGGCGGAGCGACGCTGGGGCGTGGGGTCGCCGGTGATGATGGCCGTCATGCACAAGGAGTCCAGCTACGTCCACGACGCCAAACCGCCCCGCCGGAAGCTGCTGCGGGTGATTCCCCTGGGGCGCCAGTCCTCCGCCTACGGCTTCGCCCAGGCCACCGACGCCGCCTGGGCGGACTACCTCGCCGCCACCGGCAACCGCTTCGCGGACCGCGACAAATTCGCCGACGCGGTGGATTTCGTGGGCTGGTACCTGCATCGGGCGCATCGCCAGGCGGGCATTCCGCGCACCGACGCCCGCAGCCTGTACCTCGCGTACTACTCCGGCGTCGGCGGCTATCGGCGCGGCACTTGGAAGAACAATGCCTGGCTCAAAGGTGCCGCGGCCAAGGTGGCAGCCCGCAGCAGCCGCTACGCGAGCCAGCTGGGTGGTTGCCGGCTCAAGGGGCGGGGACTGTTCGGTTGAGACGACCGGGAGCGCCGAGAGGGTTCCCCCGGGCAGCCAGCAGCGCGGCGCCGTCGAGGCCGGCCAGCGCATCGGCGACGAGGTAGACGGGCATGGGCCGCAGGAATTCCGCGGCCCACGCCGCTTCCTCGAATCGCTGGCGGAACTTGGCGCCGGCCAGCCAGTCGGCCATGGCGAGGGGGATGCTGCCGGCCAGGTAGACGCCGCCCAAGGTCATGGCCGTCACCGCCAAGGTGCCGGCCGCGGTGGCGAGGAGCCCGCACCAGGTCTCCATCGTGGTGTGGCACACCGGGTCCTCTCCCGTTCGGGCGCGGCGGCTGATGGCCTCGGCCGTGAGCGCCTCGGCAGGGGTTCCCCAGACGCTGCACACGGCACGGTGCAGCGTCTCGATGCCGCGCCCGGAGAGGTAGTGTTCCCAGGCGACGACGGCCGGCCCCTCCGCCTCCGCTTCCGTGGCGGCCGCTTCGGTGGCGGCGAGCAGTTCCCGTTCGAGGGCGCCGACCGGGGCCACGCGGGCGTGGCCGCCTTCCGACGGCAGGCACTGTCCGCCGGCGACGATGCCCATGCCGAGGCCGGTGCCGGCGGAGACGATGCCTCGGGTGCCGCTTCGCTGCTGTTCCGGCGCCAGCTCCGGCTGCCCGCCGAGGAGCTTGAAGCCGGCCGCCGGAAGGCCCTCGACGGCCGCGCCGAGGGCGACGATGTCGTTCACCAGCGCCACCCGGCGGGTGCCGAAGGCGCGGGCGATGGTTCCGGCGTCGAACGCGAGGCGGCCGTTGGTGAGCTGGGCGCGCTCGCCGAGCACCGGCCCCGCTACCGCGATGCCGACCGCGGCGGCTTCCATGCCCGGCAGCGCCGCCTTGGCTGCTTGCAGCAGCGAGTCCGGGCTGGCGTGGGCGGCCGTCTCGAGCGTCGCGGAGGCGATCCGCTTGCCGTCCGCATAGCAGCCGAAACGGGCTTGGGTGCCGCCGATGTCGGCGGCCCAGACGACGGCCTGCGGCAAGTGGCGTTCCCGTTCGACTTGGGGCGCCGCCAAGCATAGGCCAAGCATGGGGCCAGCGCGGCCAAGGCCCGCGTCGGCACGCCCCGCCGGGCCTATAATCCCGCGCCCGCCAGCCACCGACGGGCTTCGCCGTGCTCGAAGCCGCTCCTGCCAGCTGTGCTGGCCGCGCCGGCCGCTTTCGCTGCTCCAGCTTCATCGGCCTGTTCCGGTGTGCCAGCTTCGCCAAGTGGCGGACCGCCGTGGCCGCAAGCGCGATGCTGCCGCTGGCGGTGGCAGCCGCGGCGCAGGAACTGCACATCGGCAACGGCGGCGAGCCGTTGACCTTGGATCCTCACCGCTACAACCTCAATCTGGAAGAGAAGATCCTCGCCAATCTGTTCGAGGGCCTGACCGTCCACGATGCCGAAGGGCGCGTGGCGCCCGGCGCCGCGGAACGCTGGCAGGTGTCCGACGACGGCCTCGTCTGGACCTTCCGCCTGCGCCGGAACGGACGCTGGAGCGATGGCGAACCGGTGACGGCCGAGGACTTCGCGTTCGCCTTCCGGCGGCTGCTTGCGCCGCAGACGGCCGCCAGCCTCGCCTACTTCCTCTATGCCATCGACGGCGCCGAGGCGGTGAACGCCGGGCGGGCACCGCCGGAGCGGCTTGGCGTTCGCGCCGTGGACGCCCGCACGCTGGAGATCCGCCTGGCGCAGCCGTTCCCGTTCCTCGCCGAACGGCTCGTCTATCCCATCGGCTTTCCGGTGCCTCGGCATGTGCTGGCCAGGCACGGCGCGGATTGGGTGAAGCCCGGCAACATGGTGGGCAACGGCGCCTACGTGCTGGAGGAGTGGGTGCCGCAGGGCTACGTCCGACTGCGCAGGAACCCCCGCTTCCGCGCCGCCGCCGACGTGCGGGTGGAGCGCGCGTCCTTCCATCCCACGGCGGACCGCAACGCCGCCTACAACCGCTATCTGAGCGGCGAACTGCAGATCGTCGGCGACTTTCCGCCAGCCCAGCTGCCCCGGCTGCGGCGCGAAATGCCGCGCCATGTCCATGTGTCGCCCCTGCTCTCCATCATGTATCTGGTGTTCAACGTCTCGGCGCCGCCCTTCGACGACGTTCGCGTGCGCCGGGCCCTCGCGCTCGCCATCGATCGCGACATCCTCGTCCGCAGCGTCCTGCGCAGCGGCGAGCAGGCCAGCGCCTCCTTCGTGCCGCCGCTGGTGGCGAACTACGAGAGCGCCGTGGCGTCCGGGCCGCCGGACCCGAACGCCGCCCGGGCGCTCTTGGCCGAGGCTGGCTACGGCGAGGCGCAGCCGCTTGCGGTCACGCTGCGCTACATCGCCGGCGCGGACAACAAGAAGGTGCAGGTGGCGATTGCCGCCATGTGGCGGGCCGTCGGCGTCGAGACGGCGCTCCACCACGCCGAACTCAACGCCCACTTCGCGGCGCTGCGCCAAGGCGAGTTCCAGGTGGCGCAGGCCGGCTGGTTCGGCGAGAACAACCCGGAACACTATCTGGAACTGCTGATGTCCAGCACCGGCGACGTCAACTACGGCCGCTTTGCCGATGCCGAAGTGGACGCCCTGATGGCCGCCGCCAAACGCTCGGCGGCGTTGGCGCCGCGGCTGGCGCTGTTGCGCCAGGCCGAAGTGGCCGCGCTGGCCCGGCAGCCGGTGGTGCCGCTCTACTCGGTGGCGGTGCGCAGCCTGGTCTCCCCGGCCGTTCGCGGCTGGCGCCCGAATCCGCGCAACGTCCATCCGCTGCGGTATCTCGCCTTCCCCGGCGACCCGATGGACTGATCCGCGCCGCCGATGGCTCGCTATGCGCTCCGACGCCTGGCGTTCGCGCTGGTCGCGCTGTGGGCCGTGGCTAGCATCACCTTCTTCCTGGTGCGCGCGGCCCCCGGCGGGCCCTTCGATGGCGAACGGCGGGTGCCGCCGGCCGTGGAGGCCAACCTGAAGGCCGCCTACCACTTGGACGAACCGCTGCTGGCGCAGTACGGCCGCTACTTCGCCGCCCTGGCGCAGGGGGACTTCGGGCCCTCCTTCCGGCAGAAGGACTTCAGCGTCGGCGAGCTCATCGCCAAGGGGCTGCCGGTGAGCTTGACCGTCGGCGGCTTGGCGCTGCTGCTGGCCTTGGCCGTGGGCGTGGCGTTCGGCACCTTCGCGGCGCTGCGGCGGGATGGGCTGCCGGACCGGCTGCTGGTGGCGTGCGCCTCCGGCGCACTGGCGTTTCCGCCCATCGTCGTGGCGCCGGCGCTGGCGCTGGCGTTCGCGGTGCATCTGGGCTGGCTGCCGGCCGGCGGCCACCAGAGCGCCAGCCACTACGTGCTGCCCACCGTGGCGCTGGCGCTGCCCTACGCGGCCGCCTTCGCCCGGCTGGCCCGGGGCAGCGTTGCCGAGGCGCTGGCGCGGCCCCATGTGCTGACGGCCCGGGCCAAGGGGCTGCCGGTCGGACGGCTGGTGCTGCGGCACGTCCTGCCGAGCGGCCTGGTGCCGGTGGTGGCCTACGCCGGACCGGCCGCGGCGGCGCTCTTGGCCGGCTCCATGGTGGTCGAGGAAGTGTTCTCGCTGCCGGGCCTCGGCCGCTACTTCGTGCAAGGCGCGCTGAACCGCGACTACACGCTGGTGACCGGCGCCGCCGTCGTCTACGCGGCGCTGGTTCTGGCCTGCAACCTGGCTGCGGATCTGCTGCTGTCGCGGTTGAATCCGCAGGTTCGCGGTGGCTGAGGCGCTGTTCGGCAGCCCGCTGGCGCGGCTGTGCTGCGCCGTTCTGGGACTGGTGGCGGCGGCGGCGCTGGCCGGTCCGGCGCTGCTGCCTTGGGAGTTCGACGCGGTGGACTGGTCCGCCATCGACGCGCCGCCGAGTGCGGCGCACTGGTTCGGCACCGACGGCGCTGGCCGAGACCTGCTGGCGCGCACTTTGGTGGGCGCTCGGGTGTCCTTCGCCATCGCGCTGGCCGCCACTGCGGTGAGCTGCCTCATCGGCATTCCCTTCGGCGCCGCCGCCGGCTACTTGGGGGGCTACGCGGACCTGGCCATGATGCGCCTGGTGGACGGCCTCTACGCGCTGCCGTTCATCCTCCTGGTGGTGCTGCTGGTGGCGCTGTTCGGGCGCAACGTGGTGCTGCTGTTCACGGCCCTCGGCGCGGTGTCGTGGCTGGACTTGGCGCGCATCGTGCGCGGTCAGACCCTACTCGCCAAGGACCAGGCGTACGTGGCCGCGGCGCGGTGCCTCGGCGTCGGCACGGCGGGCATCCTGCTGCGGCACATCGTGCCCAACGTGCGCGGCCCGGCGCTGGTGTACGCCACGCTCACGGTGCCAGGCGTCATCATCGCGGAGAGCTTCGTGAGCTTCCTGGGGCTCGGCGTGCAGGAGCCAGGCACCAGCTGGGGAGTGCTGATCGCCGACGGCGCCCGGGAGATGCACTCGTCGCCCTGGCAGCTGGTGTTCCCGGCAAGCCTGTTCGCCCTCACCTTGTTCGCCTTCAACGTTCTCGGCGACCGGCTGCGGGATGCGCTGGCGCCGAGCGCGGGCGTTCTCTAGGGAACTCGGGCGAAGCTCGATCCGCTCCCGCTTCAGGGGTCGCCGGATGTCCCGTCGTCGCCCGCCGGGAAGCCCAGCCTCTGCGCCACGAAGTACATGGGCCGTCGTTTGACCTCGCCGTAGATGCGGCCGACGTACTCGCCGAGTATGCCGACCACGACCAGCTGGCTGCCGCCCACGAACAGAGTGGCGATGAACAGGGCGGCCCAGCCGCTCACCCACGCATCCGTCAACAGGCGCACGGTCACTGCGTAGCAGATGCCGGCCAAGGCCAGGCTTGCCGCCAGGAATCCGAGCCAGGTCGCCAGCTGCAGCGGCCGCAGCGAAAAGGACAACACGCCGTCCAAGGCCTGGCGCAGCATGTGGGGCAGCCGATAGTGCGTCTCGCCCGCAGCTCGCGGATCGCGTTCGTAGGGCACGGCCTCCTGGCGAAAGCCGATCCAGGAGACCATGGCCCTCGTCAGGCGGTCGCGCTCCGGCATGGCCAGCAAGGCGTCCACCACCTTGCGATCCATCAGCCGGAAGTTGCCGGCGTCCAGCGGGACGGCGTGTTCCGCCAGTCGATTGAGCACCCGGTAGAAGAGGCTGGCCGACCAGCGCTTGAAGCGACGCTCGCCGGCCCGGGCCAGCCGCGTCCCTATGACGACGTCCGCGCCGGCCCGCCAACGCGACACCATCTCGGCGATCACCGCTGGCGGATCCTGCAAGTCCGCGTCGATCAGAACCGCCGCATCGCCGACGCTCTCGGCGAGGCCCGCGGTCAAGGCCAGCTCTTGGCCGAAGTTCCGCGACAGGCGCAGCACGCGCACCCGGTCGTCTTCCTGCTGCATGCCCCGCAGCACGCCGAAGGTGTCGTCCACGCTGCCGTCGTCGACATAGATCAGTTCGTATTCGACATCCGCGACGTCCCGGAGCGCCGCCTGCGCCCGGGCCTGGAACTCCCGCAGCACGGCCTCCTCGTTGTGGCAAGGCACAACGATGGAAAGCAGCGCCGGCGGGGCGTCGGTTCCGGTCACCTGCAGCTCCGTTCCGGCTGCGGCGGTGCGCGGAAGGCCAGCCGTTGCTCGAGCAGGGCGTGGACCAAGTCTATGGTCGGCGTGGCGACCCCGACCAACGTGCCGAGCTCCTGCACGGCGCCAACCAGCGCGCCGGTCTCCAACGGCCGGCCGCGCAGCAGATCCTGGAGCATGGAAGTGCGGTGGGCGCCTACCGCGGCGGCGCCGTCGATGCGGCGTTCGACGTCCACGGCGAAGCGGGCGCCGAGGGCCTCGCCGACCGCTTGGCCTTCGGCCATCATCTGCCGGGCGATGGCGCGGGTGCCCGGCGCGGTGGCAAGCACGTCGAGGGTGGCGTGGGTGAGGGCGGAGAGCGGGTTGAAGGCCAGATTGCCCCACAGCTTCATCCAGATGTCGTTGCGCAGCTGCGGCCGAACCGGCGCCTTGAGGCCGGCGGCCAGAAACAGCGCCGCCAAGGCGACCACGCGCTCGCTGCGGTCCCCTTGGGGTTCGCCGAGGATCATGCGGTTGTCCGCTAGGTGGCGGACCACGCCGGGTTCGACCACTTCCGCGGAAGGGTAGACGACGCAACCGATGGCCCGGTCGGGGCCGATGCCCCGCCAGATTCCGCCGCCGGGGTCGACGCTCTCGACGTGGCGTTCGCCGAACGGCGAGTCCAGACCGTGGAAGTACCACCACGGGATGCCGTTCACGGCGCTCACCACCGTGGTGTCGCGGTGCAGCAGGGATCGGATGCCAGCCACTGCCGCCGGCAGCGAGTGCGCCTTCAACGTGACGATGACGACGTCCTGCCGGCCCAGGGCCTTGGCGGTTTCGGCAGCGCGCAGCTCGGTGCGCAACGTGTCGTTGCCAGCCAAGAGCGTCAGGCCCCGGGCCCGAATGGCCGCCAGCTGCGGGCCCCGGGCCACCACCGCCACGTCGGCGCCGGCGCGGCTCAGCAGCACCGCCAGATAGCCGCCGATGGCGCCGGCGCCGTAGATGCAGACTCTCAAGCGGCCATACCGGAGTCGTCCGCCAGCCCCAGTGCCGTGGCGAGGCCGATGCGTTGGATCTTGCCGGTGGGGCCTTTGGGGATCTCGTCCACGAAGACGAGCTTGCGCGGCGTCTTGAAGTCCGCCAGCCGGGTGGCGACGAAGTCCCTCACTTCGCGTTCCGTGGCGCGGGCGCCCTCGGCGAGCACGACGGCCGCCGCCACTTCCTCCCCAAGCCGGGGATGCGGCAGCGCGAAGGTGCAGGCCTGGCGAACGGCGGGATGGTCGAGCAGCACTTCGTCCACTTCGAGGGGAGCGACCTTCTCGCCGCCGCGGTTGATGATCTCCTTCAACCGCCCGGTGACCTTGACGTAGCCGTCCGCATCCATCAAGCCTTGATCTCCGGTGCGGAACCAGCGTCCATCCCGGTCCGCGCCGGGGTGGAACGCGCTGGCATTGGCCGCTGCGTTGTTCAGATAGCCGGCCGTCACGTTGGGCCCGCGAACGACGATTTCCCCCTCCGCGCCCGCTGGCAACGGTTCCCCGCTGGCGTTCATGATCGCCACGGACGGTCCCGCGCCCGGCCCGACGGTGCCGGGCTTGCGCGCCGCCGGCGGCAGCGGGTTGGAACACATCTGGTGGGCCGCTTCGGTCATCGCGTAGGCTTCGACGACGGGGGCGTCGAACACCCGCTCCAGCTCGGCCATCACCTGCGGCGGCAGCGCAGCGGAGGACGAGCGCACGAACCGCAGCCGATGGCCGCGCACGATGTCGGCGTTGCGCGCCGCCCGGGCGAGGATCGCCTGATGCATGGTCGGCACCGCGCTGTACCAGGTGGGCCGCGCCTCCGCAAAACAGCCGAAGAACCTCAGGGGTTCGAAGCCGGCCGTGCAGACGACCTCCGCCCCCGCTGCCAGGCTGGCTAGAACGGGCGCCATGAGGCCGTGGATGTGGAACAGCGGCATGATGTTCAGGCAGCGGTCGCCGGGCGCCAGCTTCAGCGTGGCGACGATGTGGCGGGCGGACGCCAGCAAGTTGCGCTGGCTCAAGGGCACCAGCTTTGGCCGGGACGTGGTGCCGGAGGTGTGGAGCAGCAGCGCCAGGGCTGCCGCCGGCCGCGGCGTCGCCGCGGCCTCGTCGGCAAGGCTCTCGAACCGCCAGGCCCCGGCCGGCTCGCGCTCCTCGATGCGCAGCACCGGCACGTCCAGCCGCTCGGCCGCCGCGATGGCTGGCGATGCCGAACCGGCCGCCGCCACCAGCGCCTTGACGCCGAGATCCGCCAAGTAGAACGCGAACTCGTCCGCCTTGTAGGCGGGGTTGAGGGGCGCCGTCGCGCACCACGGCGCCATGCACACGAATGCCGTGGCCATCGCCGGGCCGTTGTCGAGCACGATGGCCACCCGATCCTCGGGGCCGACGCCGGCCCCGCGTAGCTGCCGGCCCACCGTGGCCGCCTGGGCCCGCAATGCCGCGTAGTCCATGCCGGGACGCCCCGGCGCCGAGACCGCGATAGCGCGCGGGTCGGCGCCCGCCAGGACGGTTGCGAGGTTGTCGGTCATGGCGTCTCTTGGGAATGACAGTGGCGCACGGCATGGGCCTATGTCGGGCGCTCTTCCTTCGTGGAAGCCGGGTCCCATAGGCGTCGGAGACGCCGGCCGAAGGCAGAATAGCCGATTCGGTCGGGGGCCGTGAAGGTTGGGCGGTCGCGGAGGCGGGCCGCCGGACTGCGCGAGCGAACTGGTACGCTTCGCAGCGCCAGGCCCGGAGGCCATCCAAGGAGCCAAGCGAAGCGCCAATGAAAGACGAGACCATCGCCGTCCACGCCGGCTACGAGACGGACCCCGCCACCCACGCCGTGGCCGTGCCGATCTACCAGACCGTCGCCTACGAGTTCGACAACGCCCAGCACGGCGCGGATCTGTTCAACCTGGCGGTGCCGGGCAACATCTACACGCGCATCATGAACCCCACGCAGGCCGTGCTCGAGCAGCGCGTGGCGGAACTCGAACGCGGCGTCGGCGCGCTGGCGCTCTCGGCCGGCAGCGCGGCCGTGAACTACGCCATCCTGAATCTCGCCGAGGCCGGCGACAACGTGGTGTCCGTGCCGCAGCTCTACGGCGGCACCTACACGCTGTTCGCGCACATGCTGCCCAAGCAGGGCATCGAGGTGCGGTTCGCCGACGGCGACGGCGCCGAGGATCTGGCGAAGCTGGCGGACGCCAACACCAAGGCGGTGTTCTGCGAGAGCATCGGCAACCCGGCCGGCAACATCGTGGACCTGGCCGCGGTGGCGGACATGGCCCACGGCCTCGGCATCGCGACCATCGTCGACAACACGGTGGCGACCCCGGCGCTGCTCAAGCCCATCGAGCACGGCTTCGACATCTCGCTGCACTCGCTCACCAAGTACATGGGCGGCCACGGCAACTCGCTGGGCGGCGTGCTGGTGGACGGCGGCAAGTTCCCCTGGGCGGAACACGCCGCCCGCTACCCGATGTTCACCACGCCGGAGGCGAGCTACCACGGCGTCGTCTACACCGAGGCCCTCGGCGCCGCGGCCTACATCGGCCGCGCCCGCACGGTGCCGCTGCGCAACACCGGTTCGGCCATCTCGCCGTTCAACGCGTTCCTCGTCATGCAGGGCATCGAGACCCTCAATCTGCGCATGGAACGGCACTGCGACAACGCCCTGGCGGTGGCCAGGCACTTGAAGGCGCACCCGAAAGTGGACTGGGTGAGCTATGCCGGGCTGCCGGGCGACCGCTACCACGATCTGGCGCAGCGCTACATGGGCGGCAGGGCGTCCGGCATCCTCACCTTCGGCGTTCGCGGCGGCTTCGCCGCCGGCGTGGCGTTCTACGACGCGCTCGAGCTCTTCAAGCGCCTCGTGAACATCGGCGACGCCAAGTCCCTCGCCTGCCACCCGGCCTCCACGACCCACCGCCAGCTCACCGAGGCGGAGCAGCAGAGCGTGGGCGTGACGCCGGAGATGATCCGGCTTTCGGTCGGCATCGAGCACATTGACGACATCGTGGCGGACTTGGACCAGGCCCTCGATCGCGCCTGATCCCTTGCCCGCGCGTCGCCGCTTGGCCGTGTGCCGGACGCCAAACGTGCTAAGGTGCAACCCCATCTTCCGGCCACCGTCGGTGCGCCGGCCTTCTGCAAGATGGGCGGGCGATGGCGCACTACATCTTCGTAACCGGCGGCGTCGTCTCCTCGCTCGGCAAGGGCATCGTCACCGCTTCGCTGGCGGCCGTTCTCGAAGCGCGGCGGCTGCGGGTGAACATCCTGAAGATGGACCCGTACATCAACGTCGATCCCGGCACCATGAGCCCGTTCCAGCATGGGGAGGTGTTCGTCACCGCCGACGGCGCCGAGACGGACCTCGATCTCGGCCACTACGAGCGTTTTCTGCGCGGCGTGCGCATGTCGCAGCGCAACAACTTCACCACCGGCAGCGTCTACGACGAGGTGATCCGCAGGGAGCGGCGCGGCGACTACCTCGGCGGCACGGTGCAGGTGATCCCCCACGTCACGGACGAGATAAAGCGCCGCATCCGCGCCGTGGACGCCGGCTTCGACGTAGTGATCGTCGAGATCGGCGGCACCGTCGGCGACATCGAATCCCAGCCGTTCCTGGAAGCGGCGCGGCAGCTGCGTCTGGAGGTGGGTGCCGGCAGCGCGATGTTCATCCACTTGACGCTGGTGCCGCGGCTGGCGATGGCCGGCGAGATCAAGACCAAGCCCACCCAGCACTCGGTGAAGGAGCTGCGCTCCATCGGCCTGCAGCCGGACGTGCTCGTCTGCCGTTCCGAAGAGACCCTCGGCGAAGACGTGCGGCGCAAGATCGCGCTGTTCACCAACGTCGAAGTGCGGGCCGTCGTCTCGCTCAAGGATGCGCCGTCCATCTACCAGGTGCCGGTGCTGCTGAACGAACAGGGTCTCGACGACCTCGTGGCGGAGAAGTTCGGTCTCGCCTGCGCCGCCGCGGACCTCGGCGAGTGGCGCACCGTGATCGACGCCCTCGAACACCCGGCGCGCACCACGGAGATCGCCATCGTCGGCAAGTACCTCGACACCCTCGATGCGTACAAGTCGCTGGCCGAGGCGATCACCCACGCTGGCATCCAAAGCCGCACCCGGGTGCGGGTGCGCTACGTGGATGCGGAAAATCTGGAACGGGACGGCTGCGGCGGCCTGGCGGACGTCCACGCCATCCTGGTTCCCGGTGGCTTCGGCCGGCGCGGCTTCGAGGGCAAGATCCGCGCCGCTGGCTATGCGCGGCAGCACAACGTGCCTTACCTCGGCATCTGCTACGGGCTGCACGCCGCAGTGATCGAGTTCGCCCGCAACGTCGCCGGGCTGGACAACGCCCATTCGACGGAGATCAATCCGAACACGCGGCACCCGGTGATCGGGCTGGTCTCGGAGTGGCGCGACCTCGGCGGCGAAGTGGAGCGGCGCGACGGCGACGAGCAGCGCGGCGGCACCATGCGCCTTGGCGAACAGCGCTGCTTGCTGGAGGCCAGCAGCAAGGCATCGGCCCTGTACGGCGGGCAGACGGTGCTCGAACGCCACCGGCACCGCTACGAAGTGAACGACAGCTACTTGCCGACGTTGACGGCGCACGGCCTGGCGGTGGCCGGCCGCAGCGAAGGCGACGAGCTGGTGGAGGTGGTGGAACTGCCGGCCCAGGACTGGTTCGTGGCCTGCCAGTTCCACCCGGAGTTCAACTCCTCGCCCCGGGACAGCCACCCGCTGTTTCGGGGCTTCATCGCCGCCGCCAACCGCCACGCGGACGCGGCGGCGTAGTCGGGCTCGGTCCGTTCCGAGACTCCAACGAGCGGGGAAGCGCCATGCAGCTATGCGACTTCGAGATAGGTCTCGCGCAACCGCTGTTTCTCATAGCGGGGCCGTGCGTGGTGGAGTCCGAGACGCTGGCGCTCACCACCGCCGCGGCCCTCAAGCGGATCGCCGCGGATGTGGGCATCCCCTTCGTCTACAAGAGCTCCTTCGACAAGGCGAACCGCTCCTCCCACGACAGCTACCGCGGGCCCGGCATCGAGGAGGGGCTGCGCATCCTCGAGCGGGTGCGGCGGGAAGTCGGGGTGCCGGTGCTCACGGACGTCCACGAGGACACGCCCCTGGACGAAGTGGCGGCCGTCGCATCGGTGCTGCAAACCCCGGCGTTCCTGTGCCGGCAGACCGACTTCATCCAGCGCGTCGCCGCCTGCGGCCTGCCGGTGAACATCAAGAAGGGCCAGTTTCTGGCGCCGACGGACATGCGCCATGTGGTCGCCAAGGCCAAGGCCGCTGGCAACGAGCGCGTCATGGTGTGCGAACGGGGCGCCAGCTTCGGCTACCACAACCTGGTTTCGGACATGCGCTCGCTGGCCGTCATGCGCGAGACCGGCTGCCCGGTGGTGTTCGACGCCACCCACTCGGTGCAGATGCCCGGGGCCCTCGGCAGCAGGTCCGGCGGCCAGCGGGAGATGGTGCCGGTGCTGGCCCGGGCAGCGGTGGCCGCCGGGGTGGCTGGGCTGTTCATGGAGTCCCACCCGGATCCGGCCGCGGCGCTTTCCGATGGACCGAACAGCTGGCCGCTGGCGCTGATGCAGGAGCTGCTCGAGGGTCTCGTGGCCATCGACTCGGCGGTGAAAGGTCGCCGGCTGCTGGAGGCGGCGGCGCCATGAGCCGGATCGAGGCGGTCTTCGGCCGCGAAGTGCTGGACTCCCGAGGCAATCCCACGGTGGCCGCCGAGGTGCGCCTCGCCACCGGCGAATGTGCCAGCGCCATGGCGCCGTCCGGGGCTTCAACCGGCCGCCGCGAGGCGCTGGAGCTGCGCGACGGCTGCAAGCGGCGCTACGGCGGCAAGGGCGTGCTGCGGGCGGTGGCCAACGTCGACGGCGCACTGGCCGCCGCGGTGCGCGGCATCGACGCCCGGGACCAGGCTGCGGTGGATGCGGCGCTGCTGGCCGCGGACGGCACGGCCAAGAAGCAGCGTCTCGGCGCCAACGCGGTTCTGGCCGTCTCCCTGGCGACCGCGCGGGCCGCGGCTCAGGCGCAGGCGCTGCCGCTGTTCCGCCATTTCGCGGCGCTCTACGAACGCGCCGGCCACGGCCGGCCCCAGGTGCGGCTGCCGGTGCCGATGCTGAACATCGTCAACGGCGGCGCCCACGCGGACAACAACGTCGACATTCAGGAGTTCATGGTGCAGCCGGTGCGGCCGGGCACGTTCGCCGAGGCGCTGCGGTGCGCGGTGGAAGTGTTCCACGCGCTGCGGGGCGTGTTCGCCGGGCGCGGCCTGGCGACCACCGTTGGCGACGAGGGCGGATTCGCGCCGAACCTTGCCACCAACGCCGAAGCGCTCTCCGCCATCGCCGAGGCGGTGGCGGCGGCCGGCTACCAGCTTGGCGAAGACGTGACCCTGGCGGTGGATTGCGCCGCCTCTGAGCTGTACGCCGACGGCCGCTATGCGCTGGCCGGGGAGGGACGGTCCCTCGCCGCCGCCGAGTTCCGGGGCTACCTGGCGGAGCTCGTGGACGCCTACCCCATCGCCTCCGTCGAAGACGGCTTGGACGAGGACGACTGGAACGGCTGGCGGGCGCTGACGGCCGAGCTCGGCGACCGCGTGCAGCTGGTCGGTGACGATCTGTTCGTCACCGACGCCGCCCTGCTCGCCAGAGGCATCGACGCTGGCGTCGCCAACGCGGTGCTGGTGAAGCCCAACCAGGTCGGCACGGTGTCCGAGACCTTGGCGGCCATCGGCCTCGCGGCGAAGGCTGGCTACCGGGCCGTGGTGTCGCACCGCTCCGGCGAGACGGAGGACACCACCATCGCCGATCTGGCGGTCGGCACCGGCGCCGGGCAGATCAAGACGGGCGCTTGTTCGCGCTCGGACCGGGTCGCCAAGTACAACCGCCTGCTGCGCATCGAGGCGCTGCTTGGCGCCGAGGCGGCGTACCGCGGCCGGGAGGAGTTCGGGTGAAGGCGGCGGTCCGGGCCGCCGGGCGCTGGGGGCGCGTGGAGCACCTTGGCCTGCGTTGCTTCGCCGCGGCGGCGCTGGCGCTCTTGGCGCTGCTGCTGTGGCGCTTCTGGTTCGGCGAATCCGGCTACTTCGCCCTGCGGGCCCTCGAGGCCGACGTGGCGGCCCAGGAGAGCCGCACCGCCAGCGTTGCGGCCCGCAACCGTGCCTTGGCCGCCGAGGTGCGGGCCTTGAAGGCGGGGCCGGAAGCGGTGGAAGAACGCGCCCGCCGGGATCTGGGCATGGTGAAGGCCGGCGAGACTTTCTATCTGGTGGTGGACGAAGCGCCCCTCGAAAGCGGCGGGTCCTCGGCCGGCGCCGATGCCGCGGATCCGGCGGCCAAGCCATGAGCGAGGCGGACCTGCGCGGCATCGGCATGACGTCGCAGCGCACCCGCAACCGGCTGGTGGCGCGGCTGCGACAAGCGGGCATCGACGACGCCCGGGTGCTGGACGCCATCGCCACGGTGCCACGGCACATCTTCGTGGACGAAGCCCTAGCGCACCGCGCCTACGAGGACACGGCGCTGCCCATCGGCCACGGCCAGACCATATCCCAGCCCTACGTGGTGGCGTCCATGACCGCCGCGGCGCTGGCCGGCATGGGCGAGGGTCCCCGCCGGGTGCTGGAAGTGGGCACCGGCTCCGGGTACCAGACGGCGATCATGGCCTCCTTGGTGGAGCGCGTGTATTCCCTGGAGCGCATCGGTGCGCTCCTTCGTCGGGCCCGGCAGCGGCTGCGCTCCCTCGGCGTCCGCAACGTGTTCCTAAAGCACGCCGACGGCAACAACGGCTGGCCGGAAGCCGGGCCCTTCGACGCCGCGCTGGTGACCGCCGGCGCGACCCATGTGCCGGAGGCGCTGATGGACCAGCTCGCCGACGGCGCCCCGCTGGTGATTCCGGTGGGGCACGGCGAGCTGCAGACGCTCAAGGCATTGGAGCGCAACGGCGACGCCTGGCGGCAGCGCACCTTGGAGCATGTGCGGTTCGTGCCCTTGCTGGGCGGCGTGCGGCCGTGATCGGGCCGCTTCGCGACTGGCTGCGCCATGCGCTGCCCCGGGCCCCTGGGGCGTCCGGGGGCGCCGCCGAGCCTTCCTTGGGCGGCCTGTTCGTGCGCGGCCTGGCGATGGGCGCGGCGGAGGTGGTGCCTGGCGTTTCCGGGGGCACCATCGCCTTCGTCACCGGCATCTACGACGAACTGGTGCGTTCCCTCGCGCGCGTTTCGCCGCGTTCCCTCGAGGTGCTGCTGCGGCAGGGCTGGCGCTCCTTCGCTGCGGCCTACAACGTGGCGTTCTTCCTGTTTCTGGGGGCCGGCATGGCGGCGAGCTTCCTCGCCGTCGCCAATCTGGTCGACGCGCTGCTGGCGAATCATCGCGGCGTGGTGTTCGGATTCTTCTTCGGCCTGATCGCGGCTTCGGTGTTCCATGTGGGAGCGCAATCCACTTGGCGGGCGCTGGCGACCTGCGGCCTGTTGGGGTTGGTGCTGGGGGCGGCTCTGGGGTGGCAGTCGGAACCGGGCGCGGACCGTTCTCTCGACACCTTGGCGACCTTCGGCGCCGGGGCTCTGGCCTCCACGGCGTGGCTGCTGCCGGGCGTGTCCGGCGCTTTCATGCTGCTGCTGCTCGGGCTCTACGGCCCGTTGCTGGCGGCCTTGACCGGCGGCGACTGGAGTGTGATCGCGCCCTTCGTTGGCGGCGTGGCCGTCGGCGTCGTGGCGTTCTCCAAGCTGCTGGCCTGGCTGCTTGCCCGGGTACGAGCGCCTCTGCTGGCGGTGTTCACGGGCTTTCTCGCCGGCTCGCTGACGCAGCTGTGGCCCTGGCGGCACGCCGCCGAGGATTCGCCGTTGCCGATCGTGCTGACCGCGATGGCTGGCGGCGCGCTGGTGGCGGCGGCGCTTGGCGTCGCGGCGCTGCGCCGCAAAGGACGGCTGGCGCATGGCCAAGACGGCTGAGGCCATGGCAGCGCTCCGGGCGAACGGCCGGGTTCTCGCCGGCGCGGGGCTGGCGGCCCTGGTCGGCGCAACGCTGGCCGGCTGCGCCGCGACCACCACGCGGGCGCCGGTGGAGGACCGCGCCGTAGAGAGGCCCCCGGCGGTGCCCGCCGCCGCGTCCGCAGCCGGCAGCTACACGGTGCGCCGGAACGACACCCTCTACTCCATCGCCTGGCGCCACGACTTGGACTACAAGGCGCTGGCGGCGGCGAACGGCATTGAAGCGCCCTACACCATCTACCCGGGCCGCAGGCTGCGCCTGCCGGCGGGCGGCGCCGCTGCGGCCGTGCAGCCGCCAGCGTCCGCGGTTCGCAAGCCCGCGCCAGCGATGGCGGCGCCGAAGGCAAGGGCCCGCCAAGCGGCACCGCCGCCGCCGAGACCGGCGCAGCCGCGAACCACGGTTGAACCGCCGCGGCCCCGACCTGCCACGGTGTCGCCGGCACCGAAACCGTCGGCGCCCGCGCCCGGCAAACGCGCCGCCCCGAAGCCCAAGGCGCCGCCGCCCGCCAAGGTGCCGTCCCCGGCCAAGCCGCCGCCGGCCAAGTCGGGGGGGAGTTCGACGGCGGCCGTCGCCGGCTGGCGGCGGCCAGTGTCGGAGAAGCCCGTGCGCGCCTTCGGCGGCGCCTCCAAGGGCCTGGACTACGCCCTGCCGCCGGCCACCAGAGTTCGCGCCGCAGCGCCAGGCGTTGTGGTGTACGCCGGGCCCGGGCTTGGCGGCTTTCGGCATCTGGTGATCGTGAAGGCGAGCGAGCGCTATCTGGTGGCCTACGGCATCAACGTGCAGCCCCGGCTGCAGGAAGGGGAGACCGTGGCTGCCGGCGCCACGGTGGCCGAGATCGGCAGCGGCGGCGCGGCCGGCAAGTTCCACTTCGAGGTTCGGGACCGCGGCAAGCCGGTGGACCCCCGGCCGCTGGTAGGCGGCGCGTAGCGCGCGCAAGGCAGGGCGGTCCGTACAATACGCGCCCTTTCGCCTCTGCTTGCGGGACATCGGCACATGACATTCGTGGTCGGTCAAAGCTGCATCAAGTGCAAGCTCACGGACTGCGTGGAGGTGTGCCCAGTGGACTGCTTCTACGAGGGCCCCAACATGCTCGTCATCCACCCGGACGAGTGCATCGACTGCGCCCTGTGCGAGCCCGAGTGCCCGGTGGACGCCATCTTCAGCGAAGACGAAGTGCCCGAGGGCGAGGAGGACTTCCTGGCGCTGAATGCCGAGCTGGCGGAGGTGTGGCCCAACATCGTCGAGAAGAAGGACCCGCCGCCGGACGAAGCCGACTGGCGGGACGTGCCGGACAAGCGGCAGTATCTGGAGCGGTAGACAGGCGCAGGCGGTCTAGCCAGGGCGTGTTTCGTCGCGACCAGATCTGGTTCTGCGAGCGCAACGCCCGCCACGAGACTAAGCTCGTTCCCCCTTCGGACTTCCGGCCCCGAAAAGGCATCGAGAACCTCGAACGCGGCTATCTGGCGGGGCGCTATGGTGCCGTGCCGTACATCGATCCGCGTAGTTGCCCCATGCCGGGGCTATAGCCGGTGGGTGCCCCTAGCGTCGATCACGGCATCAGCCGATGGCCTTCTTGAGTTCAGCCGCGACATGCGCGTGTCTGCAAAGTAGTTCGGGTAGGCGCGGCGCAGCGCGTCCACCGAGTCCACCGCCACCAGCACGGTCTCGGCACCGGGAAAGCGCGCGATGGTGCTCTCCACCTCCTCGTAGGCGCGGATCGCCTCCGCCCGCTCCTCCTGCGCGCACTCGTTCCAGCGCAGCCGGGCCGAGTCCGGGAGGATCTCCAGGATAGATGTGGAAGTACCGAGCGCGTCCGTTGCGCACGTGGCCTTCGAGAATCCCCAACATTCGGCTGTAGGCATCGAGGCGCGCCAGAGCGTCGAGTTCCGTTGCGGCCTGCGTCAGTTCCTTGCGGAGTACGCTTGCCGAGGTTCGCCAGCTCCTTGGCCGCGTAGGTGATCGTTGACCGACGGCTTGCCCGCACACCCGCTCATTCCTGGCCTGCTTGAGTGGCGAGGGCCTTCACGGATGAGTCAAGTTCCTGGATCCGCATGGCGCTTGGAAGGTGGAGGACGAGGCGGCTTCATGCGCGACGCGAAGCGGCGTAGGGTTTGATCTGGAAGCGCCCGCGACGGGCGTTGGCTCGTGTGCAGGGTGGCGTTTCGCCGGGCTCGCCAAGCCTAGACGGTCGGCGCAGCCTCGCTAGCTCGGCTCTCCCACTCAAACGTAGTGCAGCCAGTGCTCGAAGGCCGCCACGTCGCCGCGCACCACGGCGTCGTATTGCGCCTTCAGCCGGGTGGTCACGGGCCCCGCCTTGCCGTCCCCCACCTCCTTCCCGTCTATGCCGATCACGGGCCAGACGCCCACGGACGTGCCGGAGAGGAACACCTCGGCCACATCGGCTAGTTCCGCCACCGCGATGTCCCGTTCCACTGCCTGACAGCCCACGGTGGGCGCCAGGGCGAGGATGGAATCCCGCGTGATGCCCAGCAGCACCTTGCTGGCCGGGGGGGTGGCGAGGTTGCCGTCGGCGTCCACGATGAACAGGTTGGTGGTGGGCGCTTCCGTCACCAGACCCTGTTCGTCGAGCAGCACCACGTCGTCGTAGCCTTCGCGCCGGGCCTGCCACTTGGCGGTCATGGCGGCGGTGTAGTTGGCGGCGACCTTGGCGTGGGGCGGCACCAGGTCCTCCCGGCGGCCGGTCTTGTCGCGCTCGATCTTGAGGGACAGCTCGGCACGGTGGCGGTATTCGCCCGGGTTCTTGGCGATGATGTCCCGGGCGCCGTCGTAGGCGGCGATGAAGACGGCCACCCGGGCGTCCTGCGGAATCAGCTCCACCTCGATGGACGGAATGAGGGCGCTGATCTTCACCGACCTGGCGCCCGGATTGCGGCGCACCGTAGCGGCGCAGGCGGCCACCAGCGCGTCGGCGCTGTAGGCGAGGGGCAGGCCGACCAGCTCGCAGGTGCGGAGCAGCCGCTGCACGTGATCCCGCAGGCGGAACAGGGCGGTGCCGCGCTTCGCCTCGTAGACGCTCAGGTAGTCGAAGGCCAGCGAACCCCGTTGCAGGCTCTGCGAGAGGACGTGAACGGTGGCGTCGTGCCAGGGCACGAACTCGCCGTCGCGCCAGATCGCGCGCTCGGTCGGGAGGTCCGCTGGGCCAGCCACTCGACTTCGCCTCAGTCGGCTGCAAGCGGCGCAGCGTTCAAGTTCCTGGTGGCATCGCTGCCGAGCGTGTCGAAGTCCACGACGAAGTCGCACTGCCCGAAATCGGCGGGAGAGGCGGGGAACTCCGCTAGGCAGTCCAGCATGCCGTGAACGCCCACCACGAAAAGGTCGCTGCTCATGCCCCGTTTGGCGCCGAGCCGGAAACGCCACTGGTTCGTGTCGCCAACTCGCTCGGCATCCAAACCGGCCCCGCAAGGATCCGTCGCGCATGGCTGCTCGCCGCGGATGGCTGGAAGAAAGAACCACGCACGGTAGAGAACGATGCCGGACAAGCCACGGCTTTGACTCTTTTCGATGTCCAACAGGACGCTGTATTCCCTGTCTATCCGCGGGAGCTCCTGCTGGTCCCGGGGGAAAAAGAGCACGTCGGCAATGTCCTCGGGGGCGTGGCCATCTGCCAGTCCCGGCGAGGTCGCCCAGGTGATGAACCAGCCGGCTTCTGCCATCCACGGGCGCAGGAACTGAATATGATCGTACTTGTCGTTTCCGAAACGCGGGTCGAAGTAGTAGCGGTTGGGGTTGTTGTGGGGCGTGAGGTGGGCGTGGGGGTGGGCGCAGGATTCTGCTTCCGGGCACGCTTCCACGACGGCAGGATGCGCGAAGGCATTTGTTGCCAGCAAGGCCGCCGCGACCATCCCTAGCATCGCCAGTACGAGGTTCACTTGTGCTGCCCGGTGAGCGAAAGGAGGCGTAGGCAACCACGCGACCGGCCCGGCGTCAACCTCATGCGCAAGAACGAACGCCTCGAACGCGCCAACGCGCCTACCGCCACCCCCACACGCCGCGCCGCCAGGCCACCTGCCCGCCCTCGTACGCCAGCCCGGGCGACCGATCCCGGGCCAGCAGCAGCGGTCCGTCGAGGTCCACCACCTTGGCGAAGGTCGCCAGCAGCAGCGCCGGGGCCATCGCCAGAGACGTCGCCACCATGCAGCCGAGGACGATGTCTAGCTGCATCGCCCGGGCCTTGCGGGCGAGGGCCAGGGCCTGGGTCAGGCCGCCGGCCTTGTCCAGCTTGATGTTCACCGCCTGGTAGCGCTCGGCCACTTCCGCGAGATTGGCGCCATCGTGGATGCTCTCGTCCGCTGCGAGAGGCACCGGGAACCGGCGCCCGGCCAGCGCTGCGTCTGCGGCTGCTGGCAGCGGCTGCTCCACAAGCGCCACGCCGGCGGCTTGCGCGGCGGGCATGAACGCTTCGAGCTCCGGGAGAGACCACGCCTCGTTGGCATCCACGACGAGACGGGCCGGGCTGGCACGGCGCACGGCTCGCAACCGGGCGATGTCCGCGTCGATGTCGCCGCTGCCGAGTTTCAGCTTGAGCAGCGGCCGGCGCCGAACGGCCGCAGCGGCGGCGGCCATTGCGGCAGGCGCGTCGAGGCTCAAGGTGTAGGCCGTGGCGCAAGGGTTCGGCGGCGGCATGCCGGCCAGTTCCCACGCCGGACGCCCGGCGCGTTGCGCGGCGAGGTCCCACAACGCGCAGTCGATGGCGTTGCGGGCGGCGCCCGGCGGCACCTCGGCGAGCAGCGCCTGCCGCTCGAACGGTCCGGCGAAGCCGTTGAGCCAGGCGTGTACCTCGGCCACGGATTCGCCGTAGCGGGCGTAGGGCACGCACTCGCCTCGGCCCTGCCAGCGCCCGTCGTCTATGGTGGCTACCACCACGTCGGCGTGGTCCTTCACGCCGCGGGCGATGGCGAAGGGGGCGGCCAGAGGCCAGCGCTCCGCCGCCGCGGAGACCTTCACGCCGTCTCCAGCAGGCGCTCCGCGATGGCGGCCATGCCGCCGCGCAGCGGGTCGCAGCAGGGCAGGCGGTAGCGCCGTTCGAGCTCCGCGAGGGCGGCCGCGGCTTCGTCCGCGGCGAGGGCGGCGGTGTTGAGGGCGATACCGGCGCAGCGGATGCGCGGGTTGGTGAGCTTGCCGAGGGCGATGGTCTCGGCGAGCACGGCGTCGATGGCCGCTATCGGCGCCGGCACGTTGCGCATGGTGCGCCGGGTGGGTTCGTGGCAGACGACGAAGGCGTCCGGCTGCGTGCCGTGCAGCAGCGCCAGGCTCACGCCGGCGAAGGAAGGGTGGAACAGCGAGCCCTGGCCTTCCACCACGTCCCAGTGGTCGCGGTCGTTGTCCGGCGTCAGCGCCTCGGCGGCGCCGGCGGCGAAGTCCGCCACCACCGCGTCGATGGCGATGCCGCCGCCGGCGATGAGAATGCCGGTCTGCCCGGTGGCGCGGAAGTCCGCGTGTACGCCGCGTTCGCGCAGCGCCTTCGTCAGCGCCAGCGCCGCGTACTTCTTGCCTACGGAGCAGTCCGTGCCGACGGTGAGCAGGCGCTTGCCGGTGCGCTTGCGGCCGGTGGCGGTGGGCCACGCGCCGGTTGGCAGCCGCACGTCTATGAGCCGTCGCCCGAGGCGGCCCGCGGCGGCTGCGAGGTCGCCGAAGCTGACGAGGGGCGTATGCAGGCCGCTGGCGATGTCGAGGCCCTGCCGGAGCGCCTCAAGGAGGGACGGCTGCCACTCGGCGGGGAGCACGCCGCCGGGACTGACGGCGCCGACGACCAGCGTGCGGGCGCCGGCCGCAGCCGCGGCGGCAATGGCGAGCTCGGGCACGCCGACGTCCGCGCCGCAGCCGGGCAGCCGGCACTGGCCCAGCACGGTTTCCGGGCGCCAGTCCACGATGCCTTGGGCGGTCTTGGCCGCCAGCGCGTCCTTCGCGTCGCCCAGGAACAGCAGATACGGTTGCTCGATGTCCACTGGCCCCTCGGTGGTGGGCGTATTCGCGTCTTCCTAGAGAGCGTAGAAAGCGCTTGGCGAAGTCCTGCCATCAAGCGTAGCCTAAGGACAACGGCAAACCGGCCCTTTGCAAGCCTGAAGAGGGGGAGCCATGACCGACGCAACCAGCCTTCGCGCCAGTCGGCGCACCATGCTACGCCTGGGCGCCGGCGCTGCGGCGCTGCCGTTCGTGCCCGCCGTGGCCCAGGACAAGGTGCCAGCGGGCAGCGTTCAGCGCTACGCGACGCTGGGCCGCACGGGCCTCGAGATCGCGGACGTCTCGTTTGGCAGCAGCAGCCTGCGCAGCGGCCAGGAGAAGGTCGTCGAGCATGCCTTGGCCCGTGGCATCAACTACTTCGACACCGCCGAGAGCTACACCCGCGGCACGTCGGAGACCGTGCTCGGCAACGCCCTCAAGGGCAAGCGCGACCAGGTGGTCGTCACCTCGAAGGTGGTCACCTCGGCGGACAGCAGCGCCGAGTGGCTGATGTCCGCCCTCGAGGGCTCCCTGCGCCGCCTTCGCATGGACTACGTGGACGTCTACATGAACCACGCCGTCAACGACCTGGCCGTCATCCGGAACCCGGAGTGGCACGAGTTCGTGGCCAAGGCCAAGGAGCAGGGCAAGATCCGCTTTGCCGGGATGTCCGGCCACGCCGGACGCCTCATCGAATGCCTGGACTACGCCTTCGACGAAGATGTCGCGGACGTCGTGCTGGTGGCGCACAACTTCGGCCAGGACCCCAAGTTTTACGAGAGCGTCACCCGGGCCATGGACTTCGTGGCCACGCAGCAGGACCTGCCTCGGGTGCTCGCCAAGGGCAAGGCCAGGAACGTCGGCGTCACGGTGATGAAGACGCTGAAGGGCGCCCGCTTGAACGACATGCGCCCCTACGAGCGGGAGGGCGGCACCTTCGCCCAGGCGGCGCTGCGCTGGGTGCTCGCCAATCCCCATGTGGATTCGGCCGTCATCACCATGAACAGCGTCGAGAAGGTGGACGAGTATATCGGGGCTTCCGGCGCCCGCGAGCTCGCCGCTGGCGACATGGATCTGCTGGAGCGCTACGCGCGCCTAAACGCCGGCAGCTACTGCCACCACGTGTGCAACGACTGCGAGGGCGCCTGCCCCTACGGCGTGCCCATCGCCGAGGTGATGCGCACACGCATGTACGCGGTGGACTACCAGGACGTGGCGCTGGCGCGGGAGGAATACGGCCTCCTGGCCACCAATGCCGCGGCATGCCTGGCCTGCGACGGCCAGCCCTGCGCCACCGCCTGCACCCACGGCATTCCCCTGGACCGCCTCTGCGCTCCCACCCATCGCCTGCTGGCGTAGCGTTTGGCGGCATCCCGCAGCGCCCTCTACTACGAGTGCTTCGCCGGCATCGCCGGCGACATGCATCTGGGGGCGCTGATCGATCTCGGCGTCCCGGCCGCGCACCTGCAGGCGGAACTCGCGCGGCTGGAACTCGCTGGCGAGTTCTCGCTGGCTGCCGAACGCGCCAGCAAGAACGGCATCGCCGGCACTAGGGCCACGGTGCGGCTGGCGCCGGACCGGGAGCGCCCGCATCGGCACCTGGCGGATATCGAGGCCATCGTCAAGCGGGCTGGCTATGCGCCGGCGGTGCAGGAGCGGGCGCTGGCGATGTTCGGCGCCCTTGCCGTCGCAGAGGCGGAGATCCACGGCCAGACGGTGGACCAGGTCCACTTCCACGAAGTGGGCGCCACGGACTCCATCGTGGACATCGTGGGCGCGGCCCTCGGCCTCGACTATCTCGGCGCGGAGCTGGGCGTCGCCCGCGTGTTCTGCGGGCCGGTCGAACTCGGCAGCGGCATGGTGCGCTGCGAACACGGTCTGCTGCCGGTGCCAGCGCCGGCCACCGCGGCCCTGCTGGCCGGTGTGCCTTGCGGCTACGGCGGCGTGGAAGGCGAGGCGACGACGCCGACCGGCGCCGTCATCCTCAAGTGCGCGGTGGACGCCTTCGAGCCGCCCCGCGCGTTCGTGCCGAAGACGATTGGCTACGGCATCGGCCACAAGAACTTCGCCCGGCCGAACGTGCTGCGCTTGACGCTCGGCGAGGCGCCGCCCGATTCGGCATCGGCCGCGAACCTCGCCACGGAGACCAACATCGAGGTGGAGTGCAACATCGACGACATGCCGGCCGAGGCGTTCGGGCCGTTGATGGACGGCTTGCTGGAGAAAGGCGCCCGGGACGTGTTCCTGACGCCTATCGTGATGAAGAAATCCCGCCCCGGCACCAAGGTGTCGGCACTGGTGGACGAGGCCGCGCTGGACGCCGTGCTCGAGGCGCTCTTCGCCGCCTCCACCACCATCGGCGTGCGGCTGCGGGAAGTCGCCAAGCGCATGCTGCCCCGGGAACAGCGCACGGTGGAAACGACCCGGGGCGAGGTGCGCGTGAAGATCGCGCGGCTGCCGAACGGGGCCACGCGCTGGAAGTCCGAGCACGACGACGTGGCAGTCATCGCGGCCCGCACCGGCGAGGGCTACCTCGCCACCAAGGCGGCGGTGGACGCGGAGCTCGCCCGGCTGCTGGCTTGAGCCGCTCGCGATGCGACGACGTTCTCGCGGTCGCCAGTGAAGGGAGCGTGTTATGTTCCTGCCCACGAACAACAACAACTTAGGGTCGAGACAGTGGCAGCAGAAGCCGTCTACCCAGCTCCCGGCGCAACCTTCGGCGTCGAGGACTTCCGCGAGCGACTGGCGCGCATCGAGGCGCAGCTGTCGAACTGCGCCACCCGCGAGGACATTGCGGACATCCGCACCCTGATCGAGCGCCGGCAGGCGGAGACGATGCGCTGGCTGGTCACCGTGCTCTCTGGGACCGTCGTGGCCATCGCCGGCACCTTGGTGGTTATCGCCGTCGCGCTGGTTCGCACGTTCCTGTAGTCGATGCGCATGTTCCGGCGCGTACGCCTTGTCGGTTCCTTGGCCCCGTGCTAGGTTCCGACAACAACAACAACAGGCTTGGGAGTCGAACCAATGACGGCAGAGGCCATCCACGCAGGGTCCGGTGCCACCTTCGGGGTAGACGACATTCGCGAGAGACTGGCTCGCATAGAAGCCCAGCTGGCGGCCCAGCTGGCACATGGCGCCACCCGCGAGGACATTGCGGACATCCGCACCCTGATCGAGCGCCGGCAGGCGGAGACGATGCGCTGGCTGGTCACCGTCCTCTCCGGCACCTTGGTGGCCATCGCCATCGCGTTGATTCGCACCTTTCTGTAGCCGGCCCCACAGCGCCCATCCGTGCCGAAGCTGGAGACGATCCTCGACGACTTCGCGGCCGGCGCCTTGGACCACGCCGCCGCGGTGGCGGCCATCGAGGGCAGCTACTTCCAGAGCTTGGGCCACAGCACCATCGATCACGATCGGCTGCGGCGCACCGGCGCCGCCGAGGTGGTGTACGGCGAACACAAGACGCCGGCGCAGGTTGCCGCCACCTTCAAGGCCGTGGCGGACCGCGGCCACGACGCGCTGGCGACCCGGGTGAGCGCGGCGGCCGCCGAGGCGGCACGGAAAGCCGTGCCCGACGCCGTCTACCACGCCGAAGCCCGGCTGCTCGCCTGCAAACGGCGCACCGCCGCACTGGCCGCCACCAGCATCGCCGTGGTCACCGCCGGCACCTCCGACCGCGCCGTCGCCGAGGAGGCGGCCCTCACCGCCGAGTTCTACGACAACCGGGTGCTGCGCGTAAGCGACGTCGGTGTTGCCGGCGTACACAGGCTGTTGGCGCGGGTGGAGGAGATCCGCGCCGCCCGGGTGGTCGTGGTGGTGGCCGGCATGGAAGGCGCGCTGCCGAGCGTGGTGGGCGGCCTGGTGGCGAAGCCGGTGATTGCGGTGCCCACCAGCGTAGGGTACGGTGCGTCCTTCGGCGGCATCGCCGCGCTGCTCGGCATGCTCAACAGCTGCGCCTCGGGGGTGGCCGTGGTGAACATAGACAACGGCTTCGGCGCCGGTTTCCTGGCGAACACGATCAATCGGCTGTGAACGACGCGCTTGCCGCCAAGTACGAGACTTTGAAGGCGCGCATCGGCGCCTGCGGCCGGGTCGTGGTGGCCTATTCCGGCGGCGTCGACAGTTCCCTCGTCGCCCGCGTGGCCGCGGAGGTGCTGGGCGACGCCGCGCTCGCAGTCACCTCCGGCTCCCAGAGCCTGAAGCGCAGCGATCTCGCGCTGGCTGGCGAACTCGCGGCCCGGTGGGGCATGCGCCATCGGGTGATCGTCACGGACGAAGTAGCCAATCCGCGCTACCGCGCCAACCCCGCCAACCGCTGCTTCTACTGCAAGACCACCCTCTACGAAGCGCTGGCGCGCATCGCCGCCGCCGAGGATGCCGCTGCCAGCACAGAGGCCGAGCCTTCAGCGGGGGAGCGCGAGGGGCCTGCCCCTCGCAAGAAGGAGCCCTCAGCGGGGGAGCGCGAGGGGCCTGCCCCTCGCAAGAAGGAGCCCTCAGCGGGGGAGCGCGAGGGGCCTGCCCCTCGCAAGAAGAAAGAGCAGCGTTGCCACATTCTCAACGGCACCAACCTGGACGACCTGGGCGATCACCGCCCCGGCCTCGTCGCCGCCGAGAACCACGATGTGGCGTCGCCGCTGGTGGACGCCGGCTTCCGCAAGGCGGACGTCCGCGCCCTCGCCGCCCACCTGGGCATGGAGAACGCCAGCAAGCCGCAGGCCGCCTGCCTGTCCAGCCGGTTCCCCTACGGCTCGCGCATCACCGAAGCCCGCCTGGCGCAGGTGGAGGCCGCGGAAGACGCCCTGGCCGAGCTCGGCTTCGGCCAGCTGCGCGTTCGCCACCATGAAGACGTGGCCCGCCTCGAGCTGCCCGCCGAGGAACTGCCCCGGGCGGTGGCGCAGCGCGAGGAGGTCGAACGCCGCATCAAGGCCGTCGGCTACCGCTACGTGGCGCTGGACCTGGGCGGCTTCCGCTCCGGGTCCCTGAACGACGCCCTGATCGACGTGGTGCAGGTGTGCGAGCCGCCGACCAGCGCGGCTTCGGCTGCCGGCCAAGCGGCAACGCGGGGGCCGTAGGGGCATGGCGGCAGGCTTGGCCCGCGGCCGGGCGTGGGCATGGCGGCGGCGCATCGGGCTGTTCGCGGTCGTCTGCTTCGCCCTCGGCGGGCGGGCGGCCAGCGCGGAAGCGGCCGCGCAGATGCCGGGCCCTGCGCCGGCGGCGGACGAAGCGCCGGCGGCGGATGAAGAGCTGACCGTAACCGCCGAGCGCCTGCCGGCGAGCGCCGAGGAGCGGGACCGCATCTACGCGGAACTCGCCAAGGCGCGGCGCCTGTACCGCCGCAACCGCATCAAGGAGGCGCTGCCCTACTTGGAGCGAACCGCCAAGAGCGGCTTCAAGGATTCCCAGGCCAAGATGGGCCACATCCTGCTGCAGGGCCTCGGCGAGGTGGAGCGGGACTCGCTGTCCGCGGTGGGCTGGCTGGGCGTCGCCTCCTCCGGGGAGACGTCGCCCACCATCCGCAACTACTTCAACGACATCTGGGAGCGCATCCCGGATCGCCATGTGCCGGTGTTCGAGGAAGCGGTGCAGGAGTACACCAGCCGCTACGGTGCCCACGTCACCGGCGTGGTGTGCGAGATGAAGCGCAGCGCCGGCTCCCACCTGAAGTCGCTGAGCTGCTACTTCGAGGCGGATCTGGACGACGAGACGCGCCGGGGCCTCGATGCGCGCCGCGTTCAGGACGGGAGGAGCGCCGTGGAGCGCGCCCGGGAGCGCTGGATGCTGGACTGCTACGCCCCCGGCGGCGCCGTCAACCCACAGTGCGTTCCGTAACCCGTTGATTGGCTTGTCTTTTCTCAGGCGTGTCCAGTGACTGGGCAGTTGTGTCCAAATTGTTTCAGTTTGCCGCTTGACAACGCCGCCGGTAGGCGGGATAAAGGGCGTGGATGGTCACGCCGTTCGGCGCGGCCCGTTGCCATGTGTGTGCGGCTGGCGCGTTAGCCACGCGGACGGCCCCGGCGACGGCCCGCAGGATGCCTGCCGCGAGACACGGGATTTGGCCAAGTAAAGCTTGCAGTTAGGGGAGAGGAGAATGGACCCAAGGCTAAAGCGAGCCACGCTATGGGCGTCGGCCTTTGCGCTGACGCTCGGCGCCCTGAACGTCCGGGGGCAAGAGCAGGACGAAGAGGACGAGGACGAAGAGGACGAAGAAGTCGAGGAGATGGTCGTCACCGGCTCCTACATTCGCCGTTCCAACTTCGACCTGCCGTCGCCGCGAGACGTCGTGGACGCGGTGGACCTGTCGCTGGCGGCGACATCGGACCTCGGCGAGGTGGTGTTCGACCAGACGTTCCAGATCGGCGTGAACGCCAACTCCGCGCCCATCGAGTTCAACAGCGCCGACGATCAGGAGTTCCAGCAGGGGTCCGAAACCTGGGCCAACCTGCGTGGCCTCGGCACCCGGGCCACCATGACCATGATGGACGGCCATCGAGTGCCGGCGAACGTCACCGGCTACGGTTCGAGAACGCGCCGCTCCGGCACGGACTTGAGCAATCTGTATCCCGGCATCGCCGTCGGCCGCATGGAGACCATTCTCGACGGCGCATCCGCCCTGTACGGGGCCTCCGCGGTGTCCGGCGTCATCAACGTGGTGCCGCGCAAGGACTTCGACGGCTTGCAGGTGAACTACGAGTACCGCCAGCCGCTGGAGAACGGCGCCCCGGAGAAGACCCTCGGCCTGCTGGCAGGCGCCCAGGGCGAGCGCACGAACGTCATCTTCGCCTTGGAGATACGCGACCAGGCGCGCATGAAAGGCACGGACCGGCCGGAGTACATCATCAGCTCCGCCAACTGGACGGGGCAGCTGGTCCATCCCTACCAGGAGCGGCCCTGGTCCCACCCCGGGGACTGGAACGTGCCGATCCGGGACGCCGAGGGCACGCTGTCGCCGATCCCCAGCGGCGGTCCGGGCTGGTACCAGGTGGGCACCGGCGACCGTGCAGGTTGGGGCCGCGTCGACGGCTGGTCGGCGAACCGTTACTCGCCCACCCGCGCCGGCGACTGGTCCCGGTTTCCGGCCGGCGACCCGGGCGGTGGCTGGTTCTCGCCGGTGCGCACCGGCCCTGGCGTCATCGAGACGCCCTTCCAGGCGGCGCACAGCGCCGGCGGCCAAGGCTCGAACTCGGACAACATCGGCACCATCTGGACGGCCCGGCGATCGGATCCCGGCTGCGGCTACCACTTCGGCGCCGGCCATGACTACACCCCGTTCCGGCCGCCCATCGGCCTCGACGACCCCAGGCGTCTCATTCCCCCGCCGGGGATGCCGCAGGCCATTTACGAGCGCGCCTACCGGGACAACCCGCTCCTGACGACGATCTGGGGCGACTCGGTCAACAACCTGGGCTACAGCTCCAACAACCAGCCGGGCAGCTATCTGAACGGATTCATGACCGGCGAGCTGAGCGGCCTGTCGGCTTGGAAGGGCGAGGAAGTGGACTACGCTGGCGAGTTCCAGGACTGCCGCCAGGCCATCGGCGACACCTTCGACATCCGCGAGCGGCGGGATCAAGAATCCGCCATGACCTACTTCGAGCACGAGTTCAACGACTACGTGAAGATCCGCGGCGAAGCCGTGGTCTCCCGGCTCGAGTACGACACGCGCCAGTACGCGCCGCGCATGGACGACTTCACGGAGAACGTGAACACGATTGACGACCAGCACGGACCCACCGTCCTGATCGCCGTCGGCTCCAACCCCGGCAATCCGTTCCGCGCCTTCGCCGACGGTTCCAACGGCTTCTGCGGGCCGCGCAGCGGCGAGGGGCAGTGCCTGGGCGACTCCTACCTCAACTACGAGGACGCCAACGGCAACGGCCGCTACGACTACCTCCAGGAGCCTGGCGAGTGGCTGCTGTTCGCCCAGGATGCGGATGGCGACGGCATCCCCGATCGCGGCGGCGCCGATGGCGTACACGATCCGCTGCTGAACCGCAACCCGGCCTACCGCGTGCTGCTGCTCTCCGCCACCGAGGACAGCGACGGCGACGGCATCGTCGACCGCTACGACCCGGACATGGTCGGCAACGGCGGCGTGCGGTTGTTCGAGGATGTGCGTCTGCGGGGCATGAACCTGTGGCCCAAGCAGCCCTACAACAACAACATCCCCTGGCTCAACGACGACATGACTTGGCGCGACCGGACCCAGGTGGAGAACTTCCGGCTGCGCCTCGGCAGCGAGATCGACATTCCGAACTCGGACTGGATCGTCGATCTGGACTGGGTGTGGTCCTTGAGCCGCCGCACCGACGATCGGCCCGAGGGTCTCTGGCCGCTCGCCTCCGCCGCGCTGCGGTGCCAGGCGGGGCCGTTCCAGAACAGCTGCTGGAACCCGTTCAGCACCCATTGGCTGGCCACCACGAACGAAGGCGAGATCCAGCCCGGCTGGCGGGACGCCGAGGACGACGCCCAGAGCCCCTGGGTGGCGGCGGACGGGAACTACGCTGGCGACGCGGTGAACACGGAGGAGGAGATCCGCCACGCTGGCATCGTGATGACCCAGGCCCGTCGGACGCTCGGCATGTACGTCATCGACGCGGTGGCGTCCAACGGCTCCGTGCTGGACCTCTGGTACAACGACTCGCCCATCGGTCTCGCCGCCGGCATCCACTGGCGCTTGGAGACGGAGGAGTTCATCCCCGACGCGCTCGGCGCGGCCGGCATCGGCATCGGCGGCGACGAGGTGATCGCCTTGGATCGCTCCGAAACCGTGAACCTGCAGCGCACCGAGGAAGAGACGAGGGCGGTGTTCGCGGAGATCCGGGTGACGCCGTTGGCGGACAGCAAGCTGGGCGAGATGGAGATTCTTGCCGCAGTTCGCTACGCCGAGTTCGAGTCCCGCGGCTTTCTGAGCGCCCGTGGCGCGACCGCGGACTTCAGCACCACCATTCCCAAGCTGGCGGTCCGCTACCAGCCGACGGACTGGCTGGCGCTGCGGGCCAGCTTGACGGAAGGCTTCGTGCTGCCGAGCACCTACGCGCTGTTCCAAGTGGGCGAGGCGCGGGTGCGCGGCACGCTGGGGGACTACATCTGCAACAACATGCCGGAACTCGAGGCCTGCGCCCGGGCCGCCGACGGAGGGGCCGTATCCGGCGTGCTGCTGGCCAACGCCGCCAATCCGATCCTGGGCCCGGAGACTTCGGACCTGTGGAACGCCGGGATGTCGTTGCAGTTTCTGGACGGCGACCTGACGTTCGACGTGGACTACACCAATGTCGAGTTCCAGGGCCGGCCGGAACGCATCGGCCACGGCACAAACCTGTCCTCGGCGGGTGGCGGCTTCGTGGAGTTCGCGCAGAGCCGTTGTCCGGGCACTTTGCTGGACTACGACAACCGGCAGAGCTTCGAAGCCACGAACGTCGGCGAGTTCGTCGCCAACACCTCGGCTGAGGAGCTCGAGTGCCGCCGGCAAGCGGCCATCGCCTGGGTAGCCAGGGAAACCGGGATCGCTGGCGCCTCTATCGTCCGCGGCGGCATCGACGGCCTGGAGCTGGAGGAAGTAGGCAGCCCTTGGCTTCGCCAAGGCTCGCAAGAGACCGAGACGCTGATCTACGCGGCCCGCTATCGTTTCGATGCGGCCGAGATTCCCTTCATCGGCGGCGACTACGGCAGCTTCGAGCTCGGCATGAGCGCTACGCAGATGCTCAAGCTGAGCCTGTGCCGCTACGCGGACTCGGACGGCGTTCCCGGCTGGAACGAAGACGGCTCGCGCAACCCGGACGACGGCGATCACCAGTACGCGGGCATCTGCGTCGACGGCGTGGGCAACCGCAACAACGGCATCCACTACATCGGCCAGATCAGCGACCTCGTGGAAGTGCTGCCGGCGACGCCGGAGTGGCGGGTCACCATGAACCTGCGCTGGTTCTACGGCAACCACGTCGCGCAGCTCAACGTGCGGTGGCACGACGAGGTGAACGACACGCTGGCATCCTGGGACCCGGTGGTTGATGCTGGCCGCAGCGTGTCCGGCATCTGGGTGAACGGACGCCAGGACCAGGGCGACCTGACCGGCGACGACGTGTGCGCCGACCAGGACCGCAACCCGCACTGCCGGATCGACTCCCGCCACTACTGGGACGTGAGCTATACCTACCGTCGTCCGGACGTGTTGGGCTTCGGCTACGTCTCGGCCAACCTCGCCATGCGCAACATCTTCAATACCAAGCCCGACGCGATGCCGTCCGGCGTAGGCTACGACGCCTACCTGGACAACATCATGGGCCGCATGGCGTACCTGCGCTTCACCTTCGCCTTCTAGCAGTTGCCGAAGGAGGCGGGAGTCCAAAGGAGTTCGCACCGACGGGGCCACGAACCCGCCGGTGCGAACGGACGCCGCTTGAACGCACCGGAGGCCGGGCCACGGCGTCGCCGTCGCCCGGCCTTGCTTTCTCTCGCTGCGTATTCACGCGGATTGCTGTTCGTCGGCCTAGGCCTGTCCGCGGCCGCATTCGCCCAGCCAGCCGATGTCGCCGGCGTCGCCAGCATGCGCTGCGACGACTTGCCGGAGATGCGCCAGGCGCTGTGCTGGATGGTGGTGGCCTGCGGCGCCTTGGCGGACGAAGGCAGGCGGGAAGAGTGCTACCGGGTTGCGGTGGACAGCTTGCGGCACGACAGTGCGCCGGCCAGCGAGCCATCCCCCGCCACCGTCGAAGTCGAGGAACGGCAACGCGAACCAGTCGCCCCAAGCGCTGGCGAGGCGCCTGCCGCTTCCTCCGCCGTGGCACGGCCTTCCCGGGTGACCGCCAAGACGGTGATGCAGGAAGTGCTGGACATCCCGCGACGGTTCTCGGCGCAGGTGACGGCGCAGCGCAAGCTGGTTCGCAATCGGCTGCTGCTGGTGCTCGACGGCAAGCTGCTGTTCGAAACCGACAACGCCGACACCGCCGGCATCGATGTCGGCGACGAAGTGGACGTGGTGAAGGCGTCGAGCTTGCGGGGCCGCAGCTACCAGATCACGGGTCCCTCGAAGCGCGCCGTCACTGGTCTGCGCATTCGCTGCGAGCGCTTGGACCTGAGCGCCAGCAACCGCCGCAAGTGCGCCATCCTGCCGGACGGCAGTGCGGTGGCGAACTAGCCTCGACCCGGCCGCCAGCCGCGCGGACGCGGATGTGGGCGCCGGCCGACCAGCCCGGGATGCTGGCCCAGACGCCAGCGCGAGACGCCAGCAAGCAGCGCCGGCGCACCGCTTCGCACTGATCGCTTCGCTTGCCGCCTGCTGCCTGCCGCTGGCGGTTGGCGGTTGCGCCGAGCCGCCAGCAGCGGCGGCCCCGCCCACGGTCTCCTTGGCGCAGGCAAGCGCCGACCTTGTCGCGCTGGTGGACGAACTGCTGGCCTCCGTGCGTACGCTGCCGACCTCGGCCGAGATGCGCGGCCGCCTCGGCATGGCCTACGAGGTCAACGACTTCGAGACTGCTGCGGTGGAAGCCTATCGGCAGGCGGAGGCGCTGGACCCGGAGGATTTCCGGTGGCCGTACTTCCGCGCCATGTTGGTAGCGGAACTAGGAGACACCCAAGCCGCCCTCGAGGCAATGGCCGCGGCGCTTGCCATCGACGACAGCTACGTGCCGGCTTGGTTGTACCGGGGCGTTTGGTTGGCGAGCCTAGGCGAGCCGGAGGAAGCGCGATCCGCCTTCGAGCGAGCGCGGGCCCTCGGCGCGGAGACCAACGGCGCCGCTGGCATCGCCCAGGCGCTGCTTGCCGAGGGGCGCGCCGCCGAGGCTGCTGCGCTCCTCGAACCGCTGAGCGAGCGCCTCCGCCATCCCCACGTGTACCGCCTGCTGGGCCGCACCTACCAGGCGCTTGGTCGGGAGGACGATGCCCGGATCGCCCTCGCCCGTGGCAGAGAGCCCACGCCGCTGCAATGGCGCGACCCCTTGCAGGAGCAGAAGTGGCCGCTGCTCGCGAGCTATGGCGGGCGCTTGGTGCATGCCGAGAACCTGCTTCGCGTAGGGCGCTTCGAGGAAGCGGCAGCGGTGCTGGAGCCGATGCGCGGAAGCGGCCCGGGCGACGAATCCGTGCTGGCCAATCTCGCCTTGGCGTACGGACGCAGCGGCCGCTTGGAGCTGGCCTTCGAGACCTTGCGGGAGGGCTTCCGGGACAAGCCGGACCACTTTCGTTTCCACAACGTCATGGCCAGCCTGTACCAGGAGAAGGGCGAAATGGAGAATGCCGTTCGGCACCTCCGGCAGTCCATCGAGCGGCAGCCGAGCCAAACCTGGCCCTACGAACGCCTTGGGTTGCTGCTGATGGAAGAGGGCGAATACGACGAAGCGCTGACGGTTCTCGACCGGGCGCTGGAGCTGGGCATCGACCGGCCGGAGCAGATCCTCTACACCACGGCACTGCTCGAGGGCACCGCCGAGCGCTGGGGGCCCGCCATCGACCGGTTGCAGCGGGCCGTGGGCCTCAATCCGGCCTTCACCAAGGCGTACGTGTCCCTCGGCCGCTGCTTGGCGGAGGCGGGGCGCTACGACGAGGCCGGCGCCGCGCTGGCGTGGGCCGAGCGCTTGGACACGCACCCGGAAGAACTGGCATCCGCCCGCAAGCGGCTGGCGAACTTGCAGGCTAGCGACGCCTAGCCGCCACCAAGCCCTGTCGCCGCCGGCGCCGAGGGTTGCAGCCCCACAGCCGCCCAAGCGCATCCCCGCCGGTCAATGGCACTGCCGGAAGGCGTCTAGGGCGATTGGCAACGCTCTAGGGCGCTCCGGTTGCAAGACGCTCGCAAGCCATTGATTGCAGACGGAGTTTCAGAAAGCTCGGTTCGCCGCTGGGAGTTGACGCCGCCCCGGCCGCATGGTTCGCTTGTCTCGCTTCACGCGCAACGCGCTTCGGCCTAGGGCCGGGTGCCTGCTGAATAAGGTTGGCAACCGGATGGGTTTGATTCCCGTTGCCGGTCGCGCAGCAACGGCCCGAATAGGCAGGAAGGACATTGCGCGTTTCTTGAGCGAAGCACGGCCGGCCACTGGCCGGATTGCAGGACTAGGGAACACCGGGAGACAACCGAATGAGGAACATCATGCCCGCCATTCTAGCGGTGGCTTTGGCGCTCGCGCCTTTCGCAATGGCCGCGGAAGGCGCCGGCGACAAGGACGACGACGCCGGGGTACGCCAGCCGACGATGCGCGAACTCGCAAACAAGATCGACCAGGCCGTCAGGGACATCCGCACCGCACAGGCCACGATAGGCAGCCTGCGGACAGAGCTAGGCGTACTTACAACCACGGTCGCTTCCAACCACGCAGCCCTTGTCGCCAAAGTGGACGCCTTCGCCAGCCGCGGCCAGCAGATGGCGGTGGTCCTAGGCTATCCGACCGCAACCCGTCCAGCTGGACGCACAGACAGGGTGATCGACATCCTCTCTCCGCGTGGCCTGGATCTTTACCTGGTGGGTGGCGACAGCTCCATCGCCGGCTTTCCATCGGGTACCGTGGACGCCAACGGAAAGTTCACAGACGCCACGCTGCCCGCCGGCACCTATCTTTTCGAGTTGCAGCATCCGTACAGCGACAACGTGTTGTGCCACGGCAGCGTTTCTCGGCACAATATTCGAGTCGGTGGGGTGGCCGATCAACGGCACCAAGCATGCCCCACCATGCGCTTGGATGCCTTTAGCAGCAACAGGCAAACGAGGAAGCTGCACGACGGTTCCGGCATCTACACCTTCGCAGCGCCGGAGAGCTTTAGGCTCCATCTCAAGATCCCAAGCGGCTTCACGCTCACCGCCGACAGGCCGGTAGGTTCCTATGTCGGCGCGGTCAAGATCACGAAACTCAAGTAGCCCCAAAGCCCTCCAAGGCGCTTTCGTCGCTGGCACTCTGACAGTGCCAAGCGGCGCAAGCGCCCTACGGCGTGTCCTCGTTGCCCTTGCAGAACCTGGCCCAGGCTTCCATCGTCTTGCGGCGCTTGGCGAGGTAGTCCGTGCGCTTGTACGCGAGCTCCGTCGCGCTGCCGAGCGTGTGGGCCGGCGCCGCCTCCGCCACATCGCCCTTAGACGCCGGCGAGCTCGCTGCCGAGGTAGAAGCTGGCCGGAACCACGGCGGCCAGCAGCGCCACCAGCGGCGCCTACTGCGGCAGCCAGCGCCAGCGTTGCTTCGCGTCGTTCACAGCCGTGCTTGCGGGGACCTAACCGCGGACGCTGAGGCTCGGGTAGGCGGATTCGTCGATGAACCGGCAGCGCGACTCCTTGGTGTATCTGCCGGCGCTGCTCTCCAGCTCGCACTTCACCCGGGTGCGCTGTCCGTCGTAGTTCTGGATGAACTGCTTGACGATTTTCTCCACGGTCTCGTCGTGTTCCTTGGGAATGCTCTTGCGGATCTGCTTGTAGAGCTTCCGGGTGCGGGGATCCGTCTTGCCGGAAGCGGCGACGCCGAGCCAGCCGATGCCCTGCACCAGATCCTGCTTGACGCCCCCAAGCCCTTGGACGTAGATTTGTCCGAGCTGCGTCTGCGCGTCCTTGAACCCCCGCTCCGCCGCGAACAGCAAGAACGGTACGGCCTCTTGGTACTTTTCGGACCGGTAGAGCTGTCGGCCTTGCTTGCGGGCGCGGTAGGTGTTCTCGATCTCTTCCGGCGGCACCAGTTCGGCTGGCGCTTGGGCGTGGGCCGGCGCTGCTGCCAAGGTGAGGACGGCAAGCCCGCCGGCCAGTGCCGCCGCGAGTGCGGCGGCCATCAAGCATTGCGGTTGTCCGCTCATGGGATGCTCCGTTATGTGTAGCCGCGACGCTCTCGATATTAGCCCTGTACTTGGCGCGGAACAAACAGGCGGTGCCCGTGGCGGCCGACTGAGCTGGCCCGCCGCGCTGTTGCTGGGGCCGCCGCTTGCGGTGGTGCTGACAGCCGGCTGCGGAGCGGGGGGCGGCGGGGCCAACGGGGCGTGGTTCGTCGAGGAGGCCCGGCCCCGGGGCATCGTCTTCTCCCACGAGTCCGGCTTCGCCGGCCGGCCACTGCTGCCGGAGATCACCGGCGGCGGCGGTGCGCTCGTGGATGTGGACGGAGATGGCGATCTGGACGCCTACCTGGTGCAGTCCGGCAGCCTCTACCCCGAGGTCGGAGCGGGGGTCGCCAACCGCCTGTTCCTGAACGACGGCCTGGGCCGTTTCGAGGAAGCGCCGAACGCGAACGGCGCCGACGACGGCGGCTACGGCATGGGCGTTGCCGCCGGCGACTACGACAACGACGGCGACGTCGACTTGTACGTCACCAACGTCGGCGCCAACGCGCTGCTGCGCAACGACGGCAACGGCGCCTTCGCAGACGTCGCCGAGGCGGCTGGCGTCGCGGACCCGGGCTGGGGCACGTCCGCGGCGTTTCTGGACCTCGACGCGGACGGCGACTTGGACCTGTTCGTCACCAACTACATCAACTGGTCCATGGACACCGAGATCAACTGCTACCTGGGCAGCGTCCTCACCTACTGCCCGCCCTCGAACTACCGCTCGCCCGCCCAGGATCGGCTGTACCGCAACAACAGCGACGGCACCTTCACGGACGTGAGCGGCGCTTCCGCCATCAGCGGCGTCTTCGGCAACGGCTTCGGCGTGCTCGGCGGCGACTTCGACGCCGACGGCCGGACGGACCTGTTCATCGCCAACGACATGATGGCGGACCAGCTGTGGCTCAATCGCGGCGCTCCTTCGGGCGCTCTTGCCTTCGAGGAAGCGGCCACCCTGTGGGGTTCGGCGATGGACGAACACGGCATCGCCAAGGCCGGCATGGGCGTGGCCGCGGCGGACATCGACGACGACGGCGACACGGACGTGATGGTGACCAACCTCGAAGGCCAGACGGACTCCTTCTTCCGCAACGAAGGCGGCTACTTTCGAGACGCCACCGGCGAGCTCGGCCTCGGCCTCACCGGCCGCCACACCCGCTGGGGCGTGGTGCTGGCGGACTTCGACAACGACGGCCTGCTGGACCTGTACGAAGCCAACGGCATGGTCGGCACCGAAGCGCCCTCCGCCGGGGCGGAAGGGCTGGTATTCGACGAACCCAACGTGCTGTTCCGGGGCACCCGGAACGCTGGCCGCGAACGCTTCGAGGAGGTGCGGCCCAAGGGAGGCGTGGCGCCCGGCCTGGTGCATACCAGCCGCGGCGTCGCGGTGGGCGACGTGGACGACGACGGCGGCCTCGACCTGCTGGTGGTGAACCGCGACGGCCCCGCCTATCTGCTCATGAACCAAGCGGCCCACGGCAACTGGATCCGGTTCGAGGCGTGGCTGGACCGCCCGCGCCGGATGGCCCACGGCGCCACCGTGGCGCTGACGGTGCGCGGCGTGCGGCGCCAGGCGGACGTGCGCCCGGAGGGCAGCTACCTGAGCGCCAGCGACCCCCGGGTCCACTTCGGCCTCGGGGAGGCCACCGAAGTCGCGGACGTAGCCGTGCGCTGGCCGGGCGCCACCGCCTTCGAGACCTTCGGCGACTTCAAGGCAGGGCAGACGGTGGTGCTGCGCCGCGGGGCCGGCCGTCACTGATCGGAGCAACCGCCGAGCTGCCCGCCCCTTGCCGCCGATGCAGCATGTGGTAGCGATCCACGGCCAGCGGGCCGAAACGCTCCGTGGCGCCGTCCGGCCAGGCCACGCGGACGTGGCGGGGGCTCGCGTCCGTGCCGAGGCCGAAGTGGACCCGGGCGTCGTTCGCCGAACCGTAGCTGCCGTCCCTGGCCACATGGCGCACCAGGCAGCGCGCTCCCTTGCCACCCTCTAGGCGGACTTCGCTGCCTGCCGCTGGCGTCGACGACCCGCCGGCCGCCAGCGCAATGCCCAGCCAGTGGCCGCCAGCGGCGTCGTTGCGGTAGATGCGGGCCGGGCCGCGGTTGTTCGTGACCACCATATCCAGGTCGCCGTCGTTGTCGAGATCGCCGAGCGCGGTGCCGCGGCTCACTTCCTCGATTTGGAAGGCGGCGATGCCCGTTGCCGCCCGGTAGCGCCCGCCGTCGTTCAGCCACAGGCGATTGGGCTGGCGCAGCGGCAGTCCCAGCGGCCCCGGCGCCTGGCCGGCGATGGCCGTGACGGCGCCGTTGGCGCTGAACAGGTCCAGGTCGCCGTCGTTGTCGGCGTCGAACCAGGCCGTGCCGAAGCCGGTGTCCGGGATGCTGGCCGCGGCCACGCCGGCGACGCTGGAGCGATCCGTGAACCAGCCCCGGCCGTTGTTCACGTACAGCGTGTTGGTCTGCACCGCCAAGTGGGTGAGAAAGAGGTCGACGTCGCAGTCCTCGTCGAAGTCCCGGGCGGCCACGCCCATGCTGGCCTCCCTCATGCCGTCGCCGTTTACGGCCACCCCCGCGAACAGCGCGTTGTCCCGGAAGGTGCCGTCGCCGCGGTTCATCCACAGCAAGTTGTCGGCCATGTCGTTGGCGACGAAGATGTCCCGCCAGCCGTCGCCGTCGAAGTCCCGCGCCACGACGCCGAGCGCCGGCCCCCGGGCGGCGTGGATGCCCGCCGGCGCCGACACGTCCGCGAACCGCCCGCCGCCGAGGTTGCGGAACAGCCGGTCCGCTGCCGGCGCGTAGACTTCCGGCGAACAGTAGCTCGGGCGCGACAGGTCGTCCGTGCAGCGCTTGCGCTCGGCGAAGGCGAACTCGAGGTAGTTGCCGACGTACAGGTCCAGGCGGCCGTCGCCGTCGAAGTCCGCGAAGCTGGCGCTCACGGACCAGGAGTCGCCAGCAACGCCAGCGGCACCGGTGATGTCCCGCCAGCGCCCGTCGCCGAGGTTTTCGAGCAGCTGGTTGGGGCCGAAGTTGGCGACGAACAGGTCCGGGTCGCCGTCGTTGTCGATGTCGCCGGCGGCGACGCCCATGCCGTAGCCGTCGGCGCAGACGCCGGCTTCGGCGGTCACGTCCTCGAAGCGCAGCCCGGGGCCGCCAACCTGCCGGTACAGCCGGTCGCACGGCAGCTTGCCGCTCCGCTCCCGAAGCGGGCCGCCCTGCACCAGGTAGACGTCCAGCAGGCCGTCGCCGTCGAAATCCAGCAGCGCCGCGCCGGCGCCCATGATCTCCACCAGCCAGCGTTCCCCCACCATGCCATTGACGTGCGCGAAGTCCACGCCAGACGCCGCGGTCGCGTCCACGAACCGAACGTCGGCCTCGGCCGCGGCCACGCCAGCGGCCAGCAGCACGGCTCTCGCTGCCGTGGCTGTGCCGTGTGCGAGTGGTGGCTGCATGGCGGCGAAGCCTAACCGCTGCGGAGGCGCTGGCGGGGACAGCAGCGCTGTGTGGCATTGCCGCATCCCCTCTGGGGGAACGTGCTACGCTACCGCCCAACTACCGCAACGCTGCGGTGACGAGGAACCGGGCGTGGTAAGGCATGATCTGGCCAAGCTAGGGAGCTCCTGACGGATCAGACCAATCCGCCCGTTCCTAAGCAGACGGCCTCACGGAGGAAGAGATGCTGCGTCAAGAGGGACTGCCGCCAGCTAGATTGGCTGCCCGCGATCCGGTCCCCGCCCGGGCTCGACGCGTTCTGGACAGGCCATCCCGCCGCGTCTCCGGTCCTTGGGGTAGACCCTCCCCAGAGATGGCCACCTCGTCCGACGTGTATCTCGACCACGCAGCGACAACGCCAGTCGAACCTGACGTCGCGTCTGCGATGGCGAACTTCCTCACGCGCAAGGGGATATTCGGAAATCCGCACTCCACGGCGCATCGCTTCGGCCAAGCCGCCTCCGAGGCGGTAGAGATGGCGCGCAGGGAAGTCGCCGGGTTGATCGGTGCCGATGACGACGAGATTGTCTGGACGTCCGGTGCCACGGAGGCTATCAATCTGGCACTCAAGGGCACGATGCTGTCGCCGAGTCGTGCCGGCCGGCACCTACTAGTCTCTGCTCTGGAGCACAAGGCCGTGCTTGACACGGCGGACTGGTTGGCGGGTAGCCGCACTCGCGTTGACCGTGTGACACCGGATGAAGAGGGCCTCATCACACCGGAGCGAGTCGACGCGCTCATTCGCCGCGACACTGCGCTTGTGTCCGTCATGCACGTCAATAACGAAGTAGGCACTGTTACCGACATCGCGGCCATCGGCCGCGTTGTTCGCGAGCATGGCTGCTTGCTTCACATTGATGCTGCCCAGAGCGCAGCGCGTATTCCCATTGACGTTCGGTCCCTTGATGTTGACCTCCTGTCACTTAGTGCCCACAAGATGTACGGCCCGAAGGGTGTCGGTGCGCTCTATGTGCGTCGTGCGGTTCGCTCTATGCTCGAAGCACAGACACATGGTGGTGGACAGGAAGGACAGCTCAGGTCTGGCACGCTCGCTACCCACCAAGTCGTAGGATTCGGCGTTGCCGCGCACTTGGTGCGCGAGCGGCTACGGTCAGACGCAGCTCGCGCCGCAACCATGGACCAGCGGCTTGTCGGTTGGATAGGAGGGATCAAGGGGTCACAGCTAAACGGCAACCAAGCGGCCCGCGTTCCGGGGATCCTGAGCGTCGCGTTTCGCGACGTAGAAGCTGAGTCCCTCATGCTCGCACTTGGCGACATCGCGGTCTCCGCTGGATCCGCCTGCACCACTACCCGAGTCGAACCCTCGCATGTGCTGCTCGGACTCGGACTGTCACATGCTAGGGCGCTGTCATCCATCAGGATCAGCATGGGCAGACATACAACCGCAGCAGACGTTGACGTCGCTGGTCGCCGGCTCTGCGAAGTCGTGCCGGCGCTGCGGAGTATCGCCGCATGACCAGCCCCATGGCTGAGATTGAAGCCCCGGCGGCGGGCCAACGTCTAGAGGATGCAGACCGCCTGCGGACGCTGCCGGCCCGTCTCGTGCGGATCAAGGAGGTTCTGCGGCAGGAGTATTGCCGTAGGCACAGCCAGCCTTGGGTCGTTGCGTTTTCGGGAGGCAAGGACTCCACACTGCTCCTACAGTTGACTTGGGAAATGATGGCCGAGCTGCCACCCGCACGACGCCGCCGCCAGCTCGTCGTCCTTGGCAACGACACACTTGTCGAGTCCCCCCTAGTCATGCGCCACCTCCACAACTCCCTAAGGTCCGTCAGGACGGCTGCTGGTTCGTCTGGTCTGCCCATCGAGACGCGCATCACGACGCCGGCCGTGGATCAGACCTTCTGGGTCAACGTCATTGGCCGTGGCTACATTCCGCCGACACGGAACTTCCGTTGGTGTACGGATCGCATGAAGATCCGCCCTACGAGCCGAATCCTCCAACAGTTCGTGCGGGAACATGGCGGCGCGATACTGCTCGTGGGAACCCGCCGAAGCGAGTCACAGACCCGCGGACGGGGAATGGCGCGCCGCAGAGTGACCGCTACACGGCTCAATCGACACACGTCCGTCGAAGGGTGCCGTATGTTTGCCCCTCTCGCCGATCTCGACGACGACGATGTCTGGATGGTCTTGATGCAACGCCGCCCACCTTGGGGCGGGACGCACAGAGCTCTCATCTCCCTGTATCGACAGGCAGCGGGTGGCGAATGCCCCTTGGTCATCTCCAAGGACGATGCACCGTCGTGTGGTAGTTCGTCGCCCCGGTTCGGCTGCTGGACCTGCACCGTGGTAGCAAAGGACCGAAGCCTTCGCGGCCTCATCGACTCCGGCCACAAAGAAGCGCACCATCTGGCCCGCCTCTACGACTTCCGCGAGTGGCTCATCGAGCTTCGCGAAGACGAAGGCAATCGGCTCCCGGTACGCCGGGATGGCAACCCAAGGCATCGGTCGGACGGCTCCAAGGTCTTCGGTCCGTTCACGCTGCCGGTCCGCCGCATGATTCTCAGGCGACTACGCGCACTGCAAAGCGAGGTGGGAGCCAGTCTCATCACTCAGCCAGAGATCGACTCCATTGAAGACGTCTGGTGGCGTGACGAAATCAAGGAGGAAGGCCGCCGTGCACTCCAGAAGTCGCTAGCACACGCATGACGCAGATCACCTCCGACGTGCTAATCGTCGCCGACCTTTTCATGAAGGGCCGGTTCGAAGTGCCTTGGCACCAACGCTACTATGATTGGACCGAGGAACAGGTCGGGGAGCTGCTGCGCGACTTGAAGGAGGCAGTAGACGCACGCCGTGCGAGTTATTTCCTCGGGTCTATCATGCTCGTCAAGGCCGACGACGCGTGGCAGATCAACGATGGTCAGCAGCGTCTCATCACTCTCTCGCTGTTGATCGCGGCGCTCTGCCGCCGCTTTGCGTCCCGACGAAGGTCCGAGTCCCCTCGCGAACAAAGGGCCTTGCGGATGCTATTCGACCGTTCGGAAGGTGTAATGACGAACCTTGATGACACAACTAAGGAACCGCCCAGGATTACACCGCCTCGCCATGACTGGTCGCGTTTCACGCAGCTAATACGAGGCCACGACATCGGTACGAATGGCAAGCTGACATCAGCGTGGAACGCGATTGAGCTGTTTGTTGTAGGGATGACCCTGAGCGAGTCGAAACGAATTTTCGATTTCCTCTCGGACAACGTGGAGATCGGCGTACTGTATGTCCCGATCTCCGCAGATGCTAATGCAGTGTTCGAGGCGTTGAATGGCCGGGGGAAGCAGCTAGATGATGTGGATCTCATCAGAAACTACCTCTACTCCTATTTCACTGGTCCACGGGATGATGAGCGAAGGGAGACGGTGCATAGCAACTTGGAGAACGTGCTACCAAACAGCCGGACGGCCAGGCGACGACAGGAGTACTTCAGGTGCTACTTCCAGTGCAAATTCGGCTACCTGAAGAAGACGCGCTTCTACCGAGAGACACGGTCCAAAATCCAATCTAGCAGTGGTCGGCGCAGCCCGAGTAACTACGTCTACGATCTGGTTCGCGAGCTTGCCGAACCGCGCTCTGTGGAGCTCTTTCGAACGATTACAGCTACCAATCCCAGCCCTGAAATCCTCGATTCCTTTGAAAGAGCATCCCAAACTACAGCTAACAAGCGACGCCTTCGGGTGTTCCTAAGTGAACTCCGCGGCTACAAAGTAGCCCAGCCGCTTGTCTTCGCTCTCCTTCGGAGGTTCATTGAAGTACAGAGCAGTGCTGGCAAAGGCAGGCGCAGAGTGGCCCACGCCGTCCACCGCAACCTGAGCGATCTCGCGTCCTTCGTGATGCGCGTATCGTTCTGCGAGGCTAAGTTCGAGCCGTCTAGGTTTGAGACGGGCTTCGCAAACTGTGCTAGGCGCATTGCCTCGGCGACTGGGTACGCTGATCTGGATATTCAGGCAGATCTCAGACAGTGCGACGAACGCGGCATCATGGACGATGCACGGTTCGTCTCACAACTGGCGGTGGTTGAAATGAGGGACTCGGGACGGGCCAAAAGGCTCCTCTTTGGCGTCAACGCCGCGCAGGGGCCGGAGACGCGTGCTCTTGACTTCGGAGGCTGCACGGTTGAGCATGTGCTCCCGCAGTCCGATAGATACTGGCATGGCTGGAGCGAATTCCCCGGTGTTGGCTCTGAGACTGCACGTTGGGTCAACCGCATTGGCAATCTGACTCTGTTGGGCGACAGCGGCAACTTCGCACGTCGCCAGTTCAATGCGAATTTCGCCGCGAAGCAGGCAGTGTTCAAAGAGAGTCCATTCTCGATCACGCGGGAACTCTCGTCAAGGCGGCGGTGGAGCCCCGATGCGATCGAGTTGCGCTCCAAGGCTTTGGCGGTGGAAGCGTCGCGAGTATGGTCCTTCTATAAGGAGGTGCCGAAGAAGAGGTGATGGTGGAATTGGTACGCAAGGGAGACTCTTTCCCCTTTGATTTCAACTCGTTGTTGCGTATGCCCCGAGTAAGACACGCGGTGTATGCCTTTTGGTCCAAGTCCAAGGAGAGTCATGTTTACATTGGAAAGACGGATCGGCCGTTGCCGCAACGGCTTAGGGAGCACAGGCGGAGTAGCGACAATCCGACCTTACGTGCGTGGATCAAGTACGCGCCGGAAGACTTGGTGGTATGCTATGTTGTGTGCCCCGCAGCGCTGGTGCTCAAACTCGAGCGTCGGCTGATCCGCCGGTTTGACCCGGACGGGAACAGAGAACACAAGACTTAGGAGAATAGCCATGTCGAGCACCGTACCTGCCATGAAGGGGCGGATGGGGAACACTGACTACTACCTCATTTCGCTGAAGGCTAGCGAACTCATCAATCTCGTCAAGGAACCCAAGAACATGCCCGGATGGGACGACGAGAAGATCGAGGAGATCTACCAGCGCAAGATCAACTACGCCCGGGTGCGAAATCAGATTGCACCCTATTTGGCCAATAGCAAGGACTCGCGCTTCTTCGGTTCCTTGATCGTGGCTGCGTTCAATTTCGACGACACTGTGAAATTCACGCCGCTCACGGAGATTCCGGCCGTCAACACGGCGAAGCTGCGTCCCGATGAAGAGGAGGCGGGCTCGAAGATTGGCATGTTGACGCTGCATGGAGGCATCATGATGGCACCCTTGGATGGTCAGCACCGATTGAAGGCGCTTGAGTTCGCCATGCTAGGGAAAGATCAAAGAGGGAACGACATCTCTGGGATCGACGTTGACCCCGAGCTTGCGGCGGAGGACATCTCTGTGATCCTAGTGCCTTACGACCCGGAAAAGGCGCGTCGGATCTTCACTAGAGTCAACAAGTACGCCCGACGCCCCTCCGCATCCGAGACGCATGTCACCGACGACGAGGACTTGTTCGCGGTCCTCGCACGTCGCATTGCGAACAGCATCGGAGGCCGGCTAGTGAAGTATGCGCAGCCGACGTTGACTGCAAAGGACGGTGAATTCACGACGCTGGCTATTCTATACGCCTGTTGCAGGCACATCGTGGACTATAGCTTTCCGGCTGACATGAGAGCTGAGGCAAAGGCCTCGAATTTCAGCAGCGAGATCGAGAAGGCATGTGAACATGCAGTCTCGACTGTGTGGGGTCGCCTCCTGTCCAAGATAGAAGTGTTCACCGACGCCACGGCGGATCGGTCCGAGCAGGGCGATGCTGGGCGCCGTGACATCAGGAGAGAGAACCTGTTGGGCAAGCCAGTTCCGCAAGAGTGCTTGGTTGTGGCATACCTTGCGCTGACCGAGGGGGCGACAAAGATGCCATGGGAGGACGCATGTCTGCGGTTGAACGCACTGCCTTGGGCGATCACGCCCGAGAACGTTGGCGACGTTTGGCAAGGAGTCCTTTGGTCGGGCGGTACGGATGGGAAGATCATCACGAAGAACCGGGCTATCTCTGCGCGGTTGATCGCCTATATGGCGGGCGAGGAGCTCAGTGAGGACGAGGAACAGCAGCTCTTGAACGACTACCGGGTTCTGTTCCCCGAGACCGTGCGAGAGCAGAAGGTGCTTCCGCCGAGGGTTGTCCTCTGAGGGCTGATGCGTTGGCCGGGACGGAGAGACGTGCGCTAGCGCCGAACGTTCAACGGGGTTAGTCTGGGCCGCTACGGACTGCGCACGGCCTCCCCATCAACAACAAGACCGCCCTGATCGCCGTCCTGGTTGCCTTCCTGGCGGGGGCCGTCGGGACGTTGGCCATTCGTCCGCCGGGGCAGTTGGGCGATGCCGCGCCGGCGACGTTGTCCGCTGATCGGCCTTCGCCGCCAACGGGCGCTGCCGTGCGCTGGCGCGTGCCGACCGCCTTCGCCACCACCTTGGCGGTGCTCGGCGACAACGTGCTGCGGGTGGCGGATGCCGTGGCCCGCAGTTCCGGCGGCGCGCTGCTGCTCGTGCCCTACGAACCCGGCGAGGTCGTGCCGGTGCTGAACATCGTCGATGCGGTGCGGGAGGACAAGGTGCCCGCCGGCTACACGTGGCTCGGCTACGACCAGGGGAAGATTCCGGCGTCGCCGTTGCTCGGCGCAGTGCCCTTCGGCATGGAGCCGTGGGAGTACGCCGCGTGGTGGTACGAGGCCGGCGGGCGGGAGCTCGGCGAAGCCCTGTACGCCAAGTACGGCGTGCGCCCGGTGCTGTGCGGGCTGATCGGGCCGGAGACCGCGGGCTGGTTCCGCACGCCCATCGACCAGCTTTCGGACCTGGCCGGCCTCAAGATCCGCTTCGCGGGCCTCGGCGGCAAGGTGGTAGAGCGCCTCGGCGCCTCGGTGACGATGCTGCCGGGCGGCGAGATCTTCCAGGCCCTGGAACGGGGCGCCATCGACGCCACGGAGTTCTCGCTGCCGAATGTGGACGAAGCGCTGGGCTTCGACCGCGTGGCGAAGCTGAACTACTACCCCGGCTGGCACCAAACCTACACCGCCGCCCACCTGGTGGTGAATCTGTCGCGCTGGCAGGCGCTCGCGGACTCCCAGCGAGCGCTCTTGGAGACGGCATGCACCGCCGGCGTCATCCGCAACCTGGCGGATTCGGAAGCCAGCCAAGGGCGGGTGCTGGCGGGCTTTCCCGCCAAGGGCGTAACGGCCATCCGCCTTCCCGCGCCGGTGCTGCGGGAGCTCGAGGCGGTGGCGGATGCGGTGCTGGCGGAGGAAAGCGCGGCGGACGAGGACTTCCACGCCATCCTCGCTTCGCAGCAGGCGTTCCGCCGCGAATACGCGCTGTGGAAGCGCTTCGCCTACCTGCCCCGGGACTGGGATGCGGGGCGCCGAAGCGCGCCTCTGCCGCCGGGACCGTTGCAGGCCGAACCAAGCGCCGATCCTTAAGCTGAAGGCCGGCGCGTTGGAACTCCCCCACACGGCGTTCTCCTGGGCGGCCGAACGGCTGCTTGTCGCCATCGGCAACGCCGCCTCCTGGCTGTGGGTGGCGCTGCTGGCGGTGATCGTCGGCAACGTCGTGCTGCGCTACGCCTTCGGCGAGGGCCGCATCGAGCTCGAAGAAATCCAATGGCACCTGTACTCGGCCGGGTTCATGCTGGGTCTCGGCTACGCGCTGCAGGCGGACGCTCATGTGCGCGTGGACGTGCTGCACGCCCGCTGGCGGCCGTCCACCCAAGCGTGGCTGGAGCTGTACGGCATCGCCCTGTTCCTGCTGCCCTTCGTGGCCTTGATGCTCGTCTACGGCGCGCGCTTCGTGGCGGACAGCTTGGCCACTGGCGAGGTGTCGGCTTCGCCGGGCGGGCTGCCGCACCGCTGGGCCATCAAGGCGGTGCTGGTGCTCGGTTTCGGCCTGCTCGGGCTCGCCGCGGTAGCACGGCTGACGCGGCTGGTGAAGTTCCTGCTCCTTGCCGATGCGGAAGGAGCGGGCCGCCGGGCCGGTCGCTGATGCCAGCCAACGAGATACTCGCGCTGGCGATGTTCGCGGCCTTCATCGGCCTCGTGTTCACGGGCTTTCCGGTCGCCTGGATCCTTGCCGGCCTCTCGGTGCTGTTCACGGCCCTCGCCATCGTCCTGGAGGTGGACTTCGGGCTGCCCATCGGCGTCGACTGGGCGTATGCCTCCATCAGCGTGGAGCGCATCTGGAACGTGATGGAAAACTGGGTGATGGTGGCGCTGCCGATGTTCGTTTTCATGGGCCTGATGCTGGACCGCGCCGGCATCGCCGAGCGGCTGATGGCCAACTTCGCCCGCCTGTTCGGGCCGCTGCCGGGGGGCCTCGCGGTCGCCATCGCCTTGATCGGCGTGCTGCTCGCCGCCACCACCGGCATCATCGGTGCCGCAGTGGTGCTGCTCGCGCTCTTGGGCCTGCCGGCGATGCTCCGCCAAGGCTATCAGCCGTCTCTGGCCGCCGGCACCGTCTGCGCGGTGGGCACCCTCGGCATCCTCATCCCGCCGAGCATCATGCTGGTGCTGATGGCGGACCGCATGGCGATGCCGGTGGGTGACCTGTTCCTTGGGGCCGTGGGGCCTGGCCTGCTGCTCTCCGGCCTGTACGTGGCGTATCTCTTCGGCCACGGATTCGTCAAGCCGGACGCCGCGCCGCCGACGGCCGCCACGGTGCCCTTGAACTGGGCCGCGCTGTGGGAGCTGGCGGTGGCCGTGGTGCCGCCAGCCGCGCTCATCCTGGCGGTGCTCGGCAGCATCTTCTTCGGCGTCGCCACGCCCACCGAAGCCGCCGGCGTGGGCGCGGCGGGAGCGATGGCGCTGGCGGCGGCGAACAAGGCTCTGGATCGCCGCGTGCTCGCCGAAGTGGTGCGCGAGACCACCCGCACCACGGCGTTCATCATGGGTGTGCTGGTGGGCGCCACCGCCTTCTCGCTGGTGCTGCGCGGCCTCGGCGGCGACGCCCTGATCGAGCGGGCGCTGCTGGACCTGCCCTTCAGTCCCGCTGGCGTAGTGATGGCGATCCTCCTCGCCACCTTCCTCTTGGGGTTCTTTCTGGACTGATCGAACTCACCCTCATCATCCTGCCGCTGGTCTCCCCAGTGGTGGCGCAGCTGGGCTTCGATCCGGTGTGGTTCACGGTGCTGTTCGCCGTGTGCCTACAAACCAGCTTCCTCACCCCGCCGGTGGGATTCGCCATCTTCTATCTGAAGCGGGTGGCGCCAGCAGGCGTGGACGCGCCGGTGATCTACCGCGGCGTCGTGCCTTTCATCCTGCTGCAACTGCTGGGCCTCGCGATCATCTTCCACTGGCAGGCGCTGGTCACCTGGCTGCCGGGGCAGGCGTACTGAGGCGGGGTTCAGGTCGGCAGCTTGGGTCCGATGTAGCCGATCTCCACGTCACGGGTCTCGGCGTCGAAGCGCAGGTGGATGCGTCCAGCGCTTCCGAACCGTGCATGCCAAGTGAACGACTCGGTGGTTCCGCGATGGGAGGGGAATCGGCGTGCGTTCCGGTATTTCGGTTCTAGACTCTGGCTCTCGTCGGTGACTTTCGTTCGCCAACGCGGTGCGGGTCCGCCGTGTACCTTCCAGTCGGCGGCGGCATCGTGGATGTCGATCAGCCTGCGGACCACGGTCCTGAAGTTGGCCGCATAGCGCTGCAGGTCGGTTTCGACGCTTGGTCCAAAGGCAAGGTCCGGGAAGCACAAGTGCCTGTCTCTCCACAGTGCCACGGGATCGCTGCCGCGACGGAGCCTCTCTCTGTGCCGTTCAGTGATGTTCGCGGCATGGCCGCTTCGTGTCAGGTTGTCGATCACCTCCGATGCAGACGAGAAGGTCTCGTCGGCCGACAACTCGCTGAACTCCACGGTCAGACAGTCGCGATCCCAGCTTGGGTCAGAGGGCAGGCCGACTGCGATCCCGTCGGCGATTGCACACAGAACAAGGGGATCTCCGTCCTTCCCCGTCACGGACGCTTCCTCCGCCCCGAGAAATCTCTCCCGGAGGTCCTTCGGCATGTCGCGCAGCAATGGTGCCTTGGTGACCAGCTGCTGTAGGGACCGGTATTCGTCGCGGTGTCCCGCTGCCCGTACGCCTTGAACGGCGTCATACAACGAATAGTCCGGCAAGCAAGGCGTCTTGTACAGTTCCTTGCTGGTGCGAAGTTGCGCCGAGGTCACGCCGTCGATGATGAGGCTCTTCATCCCTACTGACAGATCAGTCAGCCACTCCACCACTGCCTCTCGACTCGCAGCCGGCGCAAGCACGCTCGCGTGATTGAGCACCATCTCGCGCATCATGGCTTGGGTGCCAGAAGCCTGGCCAAATTGTCGTCGTGCTGATCGAAGAAGCCGTTCGGCCAGTGGGACAGGCGGCCGTCTGCATCGATTTCCGGCGTCACCACAAGGGATCTCCCGCCTTCGCGCTCGAAGTAGTGAACGGCCGTGTCCTCGGGCCGAATCAGCCCCTCGCGGACGGCGACCCGGACGCCGTCGAGGAAGTGGTCGCTGTGCGTCTCCACAATCACCTGGACGCCGGCAACGGCGGCGCGAACCGCCAGCTCTGCGATCCTAGCTTGGCCCCGCGGATGCAAGTGCGCCTCCGGGTTCTCGATCAGGCATAGGTTGCCGCGTGGCACAAGCAGTGCCGCAAGAACGGGCAGAACATAGGAGAGGCCGAAGCCGACGTTGGTTGCCCTGTAACGCCTGGTAGGCACGTCGCCCGGCCGATCGAAGGAGTAGCCCGCGATCAAGGCGTCCGCGTCCCTGACAACGTCGTAGCCCAGATGCACCCCCGGAGTGACTGCTTGGAGCCAGTATTCCAAGGCGTCAGACCGCCGCTCCCCCCAAATCGGGGCACAGCGGGCATCGTCCTTCCCAAGCCTGTCACGGCCACGCGCGCTCAGGTAGCTCAAGGTGTGCTCGCCCGCGGCATCAAGGCTGGCGACATTCCGAAAGGTGTCCGCGTGGTCGTAGATCTTGCGCGGTCCTACCCGCTCGGCGCCAATGTAGATAGGAGGGTCCGACACGGGGACCCGGACGACTTTCGGTGAGAGCAACACGGTATCTCTAACGTGATCTCCTGTAAAGCGAGGAAAATCCCACTTATCCCGCCACATGTTGCCATCTACAAACTGCTCTCCCGTATCTGGATGCACAACTGGCTCGGTGTCACGATCCACAAACATGCTTCCATCCTTGGACATGTTGAAGGTAGCGGAAAACGAGTGCTTTCCCGCCCACTGGAGCTCGAAGGTCACACTGTCCGTGTCCGCGCCCTCATACAGAACGTCCCTAGGCGTTCCCAGCTCTACATCGGCTCCGTTCAGCTTCAAGGACTCCTTACCATTAGAAGCACTCAGGAGAAGCAACGCCTGTATGACACTGCTCTTCCCCATGCCGTTCAGTCCGCACAACAACGTTAGTGGTGCACACCGAATCCCCAGATCCTGGAAGCACTTGAAGTTAACCAAGCGTATGAAGCTCAGCATCGCTGGCACTCCTCAAGAAGCTCGTCAACCGCGCGAAAGCGCTTTCGAACTCGGGATGGCACGCCCGTAGAGTACGATATCGACATCTCGAACTCCCGGTCGGTGTTGAGCATCGACATCGCACGTTTGACTACTCGACGTTTGCAGCCTACAAGACGTTCAAGAGCGGGGTCGGAGCGACGGGCCAGCGCGACGCTCCATGCCTCCAGGAGCGCCTTGCTCACTGGTTTGCGCCGCTCGTTTTCCCTATATCGCTTGCGAAACGCATGTTGGCCGAAGATCCGATGGGCGGCGATCATCGCCCTCTTGAAGTGCCTTTGCATTTCATCTCTCCCTTTGTCCGACATCTCGTTGATACTCATCATCGCCTCGCCTAGGAAGTGATCGAGGTCGTTGTCGGAGTACGATTCCCAAGGTTCCATGTGAAAAGCTAGGAAGCGGAGTACGCACTCCTGATCTCCCATGCGCTTCGCGCTGACGGATTCGCAAGTAGCGACTTGGAACTCTGTTGACGCTGCCATCGTCTTCAGATAGCCCCGTACGGGTCCCGGATTTGTAGCGTTGCGTATCTCCTGCCCATTTAGGGGCAAACCGCCAGTGTTGATTCTACGGAATATGTTGAACATGACCTCCTTGGGGGTCCCCGGCTCGATGACGTTGACGACTAGCTGCGTCTCGTTGATTCGACGCTGCATAGTACGCGGCAAGTTGCTGAATCGGCAGCCGTCGAACTGCCTTAGGTACTGCAACGCCTTGAGAGGAAAACGGTCGTTCGCATAGTCGTGAATGGTCGATGTGCGCTGAAGACCGTCAACGACGGACCACGTCTCGTTGTGGTCGGCTGCGACGTAGAACACCGGTATCGGTATCCGCAGCAGAAGGGACTCGATCAGTCGGCTCTTCTGCGCGTCACCCCAGATGCCGGCGAGGCGCTGGAAGTCGGGCGCAAGGTCGATCTCGCCATGGTTCACGCGGGAGACGAGCTGGTCGACCAGGAGAGGGGTTGTTCGAACCCTGATCTTCTCAGGATCGAACGGGCGGGTAATGGCGACCGCCTCGGCGTCTTCCTTCTCCACCTCCAAACCGTCGTCGTCGGCTTGAGCTAGCTGTGGTTCGTCAACCATCCTCGATTCCCATGTCTGTCGCTAGCGATCCGCCTAAGTCGGCTTCGCGTGCTTCTGCTGGCAGATCCTAGCACGGCCGCCCGGAAGCGCTATCGGCCCTCCGCCGAAGCCGCCGGCCTTCCCGCTGTCGCCCCCCGCCAGAACGCCACGGTCGCTCGTTTCGCGTTGTCGAAGTGGACGTACAGCAGCGGCGTCAGCAGCAGCGTCACGACGCTGGCGAAGGAGAGGCCGCCGATGATGGCCCGGGCCAGCGGCATGTAGCTCTCGCCGGAGCCGCCGACGCGCACGTCGCCCACCGCCAGCGGGACGAGGCCGGCGACGGTGGTGCAGGCGGTCATGACGATGGGCCGCAGGCGGTCGCGGCCGGCCTGGACGATGGCGTCCTGCCGGGTGGCGCCTTGCCGCTGCAACTGGAATACGCGATTCAAGAGCACGATGCCGTTGTTCACCACGATGCCGGCCAAGAGCACCATGCCGATCATCGCCATCATAGTGAGCGGCGTGCCCGTTGCCCACAGGAACAGCATCACCCCTACGGCCGAGTAGACGATGGCGAACAGCATGACGCTGGGGAACAGGATGGATTCGAACAGCGCCGCCATCAGCATGTACACCAGCAGGATGGCGACGCCGATGACCACGAGCATCTCGCGGAACTGGGCGTCCTCGTCTTCGAAGTCGCGGCCCATTTCCCAGCGATAGCCCGGCGGCAGCGCGAAGTTCGCCATCACGGCTTCCACCTGCTGCCGGGCCGCCATCGGCGCTGCGTCCTTGAGAGAAAACTCCACCGTTACGGTGGTCTCCCGGTTCTCGCGCCGAACGCTGCGCAGCGCCGGGCGGAACTCCAGGCTGGCGACCGCTTCCAAGGGCACGGTGTCCTGCACGGTTGCGTTTGGCGGCGGCTGAGCGGTGCCCGGCGGCGGCTGTGCGGCGTTCGGCGTCGCCGAGCCCGACGCCGTCTGGCTGGGCACGAAGATCGGCAGACGGCGCAGGTCCTCGAGGCGCACGTCCTTGCGATCCTTGATCTCCAAGAACACCGCGTCTTCCCAGCCGCCTTGGTCCAGACCGCGCCGCAACTGGGTGCCCGCCAAGGTGACGGCGATGGTGCGGGCCACCTGGGTGGCGGTGATGCCGAGGCGGCTGGCCTGCTCCTCCTTGAGCACCACGGCAAGCTCCTGGGTGCCGGAGGAAGCCTGGGTGTGGACGTTGCCGAGAATGGGCAGCCGTTCGAGAACGGCGATCACATCCTCGGAGATCCGCAAGAGCTGCTCCGTGGAATCGCCGGTCAGGCGCACGCCCATGCCGCCGTCGCCGTCGCGGTAGCGACGGTGCCGGCCTTTGGAGCGGAAGTAGAAGTTGACGTTCGGTATTGCCGGCATCATTTCCAGGATGCGCTCCTGCACCACGGACGCCGAGTAGCGCCCGTCTTCGCGCATGGCCATGTAGATGCGCCCTCGGTCCGAATCGAACCGGGTGGAAATGTCGCCGATGCCAAGTTCGTCGCGGCTTGCCAGAATGCGCGCCTCCACGTCGTCCACAATCGCCTCCATGCGCTCGAGGGCGATGGTGCCGCGCACCCAGAAAGAGAGTTCCAGCGAACTTCTGTCCTCCACGGGGTTCATGTCCACGTCCAAGGTGCGGTAGGCGAACCAACCCGTGGTCGCCAGCAACGCGGCCGCTAGGAGCGCCCAGAAGCGGTGCCGCAGCGTGAACAGGATCAGGCGTTCGTAAGCGTCCGCCAGGCGCTCGAAGACGCGATAGCGGGGCTCCGCCCGGCCGGGCCTCATGCGCGCCAGCAGGGCCGGCGTCAGGGTCGTTGCGATCAGCAGCGACGCGGCGATGGAGGTACACAGCGGCACCGCCACGTTGGCCATGGTGCTCGACGCCTCCAGCGACTCCATGAACACGGTGGGTACGAACACCACGATGCTGGTCAGGGTGCCAGCGGTGATGGCCATGCCCACGTCCGTGACGCCGCGATCCGCCGCCTCGAAGGGCGTCAGCTTCGCCGCGCCGGCGGCAGTGGCACCGCCGGCGGCGCCCCGCCGATAGAGCGCTATCGACTCGGAAACCACCACGGAGTTGTCCACCAAGAGGCCGACGGCGAGCATCAGGCCCACCAGCGACAGCACGTTCAACGTCAGGCCCGCGAAATACATCGCGCCCAAGGTGGCGACGAGCGCCATGGGCACGGTGGCGGAGATCAGGCACGCCGGCGTCAAGCGACGAATGAAGGCGAACAGCACGATGGCGGAAAGAAGCCCGCCGATCATGCCGTTCTGCGCCAGGTCCCGCAGCGCGTCCACCACGGCTTCGGACTGATCGCTGATGGTGAGAAACACCGCATCCGCCAGCTCCGGGTCGAGGCGGATGCGATCCATCGCCGCATGGACGTCCGCCGCCACGCCAACCAGATTGGTGCCGGGCTTCTTGTAGACGGAGACGCCGAGGGCGTCTTCGCCGTTCAAGCGCCGCTGATCGGCTTCGTCCCGGGGCACGTAGTCCACGGCCGCCACGTCGCCGAGGCGCACCGCGGCCGACAGCGGCAGATCCACGATGTCCTGCAAGCTCGCGAACCGGCCGAGCGGCCGCACCTGGGTTTCCAGCCGGCCCTGCTCGATGCTGCCGGCCGAAAGGAAGAAGTTCTCCTCCGCCAGCCGTCGCTCCACGGACAGCAGATCCATGCCGTGGGCGTCGATGCGGTCCGGATCGAGGCCGATGCGCACGTACTGCTCGGCGGCGCCGAACAGGTGTACCGAGTTCACGCCGTGTACCCGTTCGAGCACCGTGCGCACGCGGGCGTCCAGCAGCCGCCAGGCGTCCTGCTGGCCGAGATTCGGCGCCGAGATCACGTAGGAGAGGATCGGCTCGTCTTCATCGCCCCGGGACCGCAGCTGGATGCGGCGTATGTCGCTGGGCAGCCGGTGGCGGATGCTCTCGATGAGTTCCCTCGCTTCGATGCCCTTGGTGGCCATGTCCTGGTCGTCGTCGAGATTCATGGAAATCCACACGTACCCGGGGCGGCTGTGGGAGTACATGCGCTCTATGCCGCCAAGGGTGGAGAGGATCTCCTCCACCGGCCGGGTGACGTTGCGTTCGATTTCCTGGGCGGAAGTGGAGGCGTAGGGAATGCCGAGGCCCACGTAGGGCTTCTCGATGCTCGGATACTGCTCGACGGCGATGCGCCCGCTCGCCACCGCGCCGACGATGGCGAGGCCGATGAAGGCCATCGCCACCGTCACCGGGCGGCGGATGGCGGCGCGGGAGACGATCATGCGGCGCCCTCCCGGGCCGGCGCTTCGGCGCTCCCGCCAGCAGGCGGCGCCCCGTCGAACACGTCGCCGTGGATGGCCTTGCGGTCCACCAGGTCGTACACCACGGGGATCACCACCAGGGTCAGCAGGGTCGCCACCAGCAGGCCGCCGATCACGGTGATTGCCATGGGCGCGCGCAGCTCCGCCGCTTCGCCGAGCCCGACGGCCATCGGCAGCAGTCCCAGCACCGTGGTGGCGGTGGTCATCACGATGGGTCGAAAGCGCTGCTGGGCGCCAGCGACCACGGCGGCGCGGCGCGGCATGCCGCGCAATCGCAGCCGGTTCACCCGGTCCACCAGCACGATGGCGTTGTTCACCACGATGCCCACCAAGAGGATGGCGCCGATGAACACTACCACGGAGATGCTGATGCCCGTGGCCAGGATGGCGAGCACCGCGCCCACGGCCGCCAAGGGCACCGTGAACATGATCACGAACGGATGCAGCAGCGATTCGAACAAGGACGCCATCACCAGATACACCAGCACCAGCGCCAGCAGCAGCGCCAGGCGCAGGGACTCGAAGGACGCCTCCATTTCCTCCGCCTGGCCGCCCACGCGGCTGGAGACGTTCTGCGGATGCGGGATGGCGTCCAGCAACGCCCTCGCTTGCGTTCCCGCCAGCGCCAGATCCCCGTGTTCCACATGGGCGCTCACCAGCGCCACCCGCTTCTGGCCGATGCGCTGGATGTCCGCCGGTCCCGCCGCAAGCTGCACGGTGGCCAGGCTCGCCAGGCGCACCTGTCGGCTGCCGGCGTCCACCAGCAGGTTCTCCACGTCCGCCTTGGAGTTGCGGGCGGTCTCGGCGAGCCGCACGCGAATGTCCACGCGCTTGTCGCGCCAGGTGAACTTGGTGGGCACGTCGCCGCGGATCTTGCGCACCACGCGGGCCGCCACTTCCGGCACCAAGAGGCCGGCCGCGGCGGTGCGTTCCTGATCGAAGACGATCTGCAGTTCCGGGTAGCCGGGGCGGATGGTGGACTCCACGTCGCTGAAGGCTGGGGATGCCGCCATCGCCGCCGCCAGCTCCGCGGCGACCCGCTCGATGCTGGCCAGATCGTTGCCGGAAACCTCCACTTCCAAGGGCGTCGCGAAGGTGAAGGGCTGGGGCTTGTCCACCTTGAACTGCACCCCCGGCACCGCGGCGAGGGCGTCTCTCGCCAACGCCATCACCAGGGTCTCGTCCGCTGGCGCGATGCCCTCCATCAGCACCACGTTCAGCTCGCCGACCTGTTCGCCGCCCCGGGTGGCGGTGGCGTCCAGCTTGCCGCCGGTGCCGGCCACCGAGTAGGTGCGCTCCACCACCGGATAGTCCAGCAGCTGCGCCTGCGCCTCCGCCAGCACCTGGTCCGTCGCTTCCAGGCGGGTGCCGGGCGCCAGTTCCAGATCGGCGCGGAACTCGCCTTGGGAGAGCGGCGGGATCAGCTCCACCGGCAGCGCCGGCAGCAGCGCCGCGCTGCCGGCCAGGCTCGCCGCCGCCGCCAGCAGCGTCGCGGCGCGAAAGCGCAGCGCGGCGTTCAGCAGCGCCACGTAGCCGCGATAGGCCCGGGCGTAGGCGGCGTCGAAGCCCCAGTGGATCGGCCGCAGCGCCAGGGCCAGCCCGGCGCCAAGGCGTTCGAGCAGCAGCACCGTGGCGCGAATCGCCCCCCGCAGCGGCGCCGCGGCGAGGCGCCGCCAGCCGAGGGGGCCCGACGCAGTGGGCGCTGCCGGCGAGGACCGCTCGTTGGCGGCGCCGGTACCGACGCCGATGGCCGCCAGCATGGGAATCAGCGTGAACGCCAGCAGCAGCGACGCCACCAGCGCGAAGGTGACGGTGAGCGCCTGGTCCCGGAACAGCTGTCCGGCAACGCCTTCCACGAACGCCAGCGGCAGGAACACGGCGATGGTGGTGAGGGTGGAGGCGAGCACGGCCCCGGCCACTTCGCTCGCGCCCCGGCCGGCGGCGGCCGGCAGCGACAAGCGGGCGTCGCTCTCGCGGTAGCGGGCGATGTTCTCCAACACCACGATGGCGTTGTCCATCAGCATCCCCACCGCCAGCGCGATGCCGCCGAGGCTCATGATGTTGAGGGTGATGTCGAAGGCGTCCATCAGCACGAAGGTGCCGAGCACGGAGGCCGGGATGGTGGCGGTGACGATCAGCGTGCTGCGGGCGTCCTTCAGGAACAGGTACAGCACCAGCACGGCGAAGAACGCGCCGACGACGGCCGCGGAGCGCACCTCGTCGATGGCCGCGGTGATGAAGTCCGCCTGGTTGTGGATGACGACCAGCTCGTAGGTTTCGGGCAGGTCCCGGGTGATGGCGTCGAGCCGCTCGGCGATGGCCGCCGCCACCGTCACGGTGTTGGCGTCGCCTTCCTTGTACATGGCGATCTCGATGGCCTCGAGACCCTGCACGCGCATCACGCTGTCGCGTTCCTTGTGGCCTTCGCGCACTTCGGCGACTTCCTTGAGGCGCAGCACCCGGCCCGCCTCCTGGTAGACGATCGTCTCGCCGATGTCCGCCACGCTGCCGAACTCGTTCAGCGTGCGCACCAGGTATTCCTGGCCGCGGTCCGTCAGCCGGCCGCCGGAGAGATTGATGTTGGCGGCCTGCAGGCGCTGCCCCAGCGCTTGCACGGAGAGGCCCAGCTGCGCCAGCCGATCCTGATCGACGTGTACCGATATCTCGTCCTCGTAGCCGCCGCTCACCAGCACCGCGGCCACGCCGAGCACCGGATCGAGACGCTTCTTCACCACGTCCTCGGCGAAGCGGCGCAGTTCCTGCAGCGCCGCTGCGTCCTCGTCCTGCAGCGCCGCTGCGTCCTCGTCCTGCAGCGCCGCTGCGTCCTCGTCCTGCAGCGCCGCGGCGTCCTCCCCCGAAGGCCGTCGCAGCACGATGGCGGCGCGCACGATGGGGTCCAGGTTCGGGTTCAGGCGCAGGATGGAGGGGCGTTCGACGTCCAGCGGCAGCTGCGCGAGGTCCAGCTTTTCCCGCACCTCCACCGCGGCGCCGTTCATGTCCGTGCCCCAGGCGAACTCCAGCACCAGGTCCGAGCGTTCGGCGGCGGAAATGGAGTGCATCCGGCGCAGGCCGTTGATGACGCCTACGCGCTCTTCCAGGCGGCGCGTGATCTGCTCTTCCACTTCCGCCGGCGCCGCGCCCTCGAAGTCCGTGCGCACGGTGAGCGTGGGGTAGGCGAGCTCCGGCAGCAGGTTGAGGCCCAGCCTGTCCAGCGACAGCGAGCCGAACAGCGCCACAGCCAGCGTCGCCATCGCCACCGTGACGCGGCGGGAAATGGCGGTGGCGACGATGCTCACGGGCCCGTTGCTTCAGTCGCGTTGGCAAGGGGAATCGCGTCGATCGGCGCAAGTGCGCCGATCCGCCGGATTCGGCGGTGCTTGAGCGGACCGGCCTGGGGCTTCAGGGCGTGCTGGCCACTACGCGCACCGGCGCGCCTTCCCGCAGGCCGTCCTGGCCGCTGGCCACGATGGTCTCCCCGGCGGCTACCCCGTCGACGATCTCGATGTTGCCGTCGGAGACGTAGCCGGTGGCCACTTGGCGGCGGGCCGCGACGCCGTCCTCGATCACGAACAGGCTGCTCTGGTCGCGCAGCGCCACCACCGCTTCGAGGGGCGCGAGCAGCGCGTTCTCGCGGCGGTCCACGCGCACGTCCACGCGCACGAACATTCCCGGCTTCAGCCGCCCGTCGTTGTTGTCGAGGGACACGGTCACGCGAAAGGTGCCGGAGTTGGCATCCACCTCCGGGGCCACCCGGGCGACGCTGCCGGCGAAGGGCGCCTCGGGCAGCGCATCCACCTGCACCCGGGCGTGCTGGCCGGGGCGAATGCGGCCGATCTCCCGCTCCGGCACGTTCAGGATGGCCTCGATGTTGCGCAAGCGCTTCATCTCGAAGGCCGGTTCGTTCGGGTTCAGGGTGTGTCCCACCTTCACATGGCGGCGGGTCACCACGCCGTCCAGCGGCGCTCGAATGGTCGCTTCCCGCAGCTCGTACTCGCGCACCGCCAGGTTGGCCTTCTCGGCCTCGTAGTTGTAGTGGGCGGTGTCGAAGTCGTTGGGGGAGATCATCTTGGCGTCGTGCATCCGCGTGGCCCGTTCGTAGGCGGCGCGCAAGCTCTCGAGCTGGGTCTGGGAACGGGCCACTTCCAGCGCCAGGCGCTCGGTCTCCAGCTGCGCCAAGGGGTCGTTCTGGCGAACGGCGTCCCCCTCCTCAACGAAGATCGCCTCGACGATGCCCCGGGTGCGGGCCACTACGGCGGCCTCCTCGGCCGCGGTGAGATTGGTGGCGCCGCGGAAGTAGGCGTCCACCACGCCGCGCCGCACTTTGGCAGTCGCCACCGGCACGGCGGGCCGCTCCGCCGCCCGCTGCCGCGCGGCCATGTCTCGAAACCGGGCGGCGCGCCCCTCTGTGGTAGCCGGCCTGGCGTTGGCGCTGGGTTTGGCTTTGGCGTCGGCGGTGGGGTTGGCGTCGGCCTTGGTGCCTTGGGCACTCGCTGTTTGGTTGACGTCCCCCTCGAGCCGCGCTTCTGCCGCGGTCTGGTCGCAGCCAGCTAGGACGGCAGCGGTTGCGAGGGCCATGGCAACGAGCACTGCCTTCATTCCGGTCGAATCCGCTTGCTCATTCATCTGTCCAGTCCGGGACCGGTTCGACTCCTGCGCTTCGGGGACCCGCAAGCGCTCGTTGCCGATGCGCGGCCTGCGCGGCGAAGGTCCGCTAGCGCGACAGCCTGTCTCCATCCCCCAAGGATCGCCCGGAGGCGAGTATACCCGCCGGCTACCACCAAGCAGCGGAGCCCGGATCGCCCTTGAACGGCCCCACCACCTCCGGCGTGATCCAACCGCCGTAGTAGTCGCCCCGCTGCGCCTGCACTGGGCGGCCGGCCACGGTGCAGCGGACTCTGCCGGGATAGAAGGCGACGTAGCCGCGAAGGGCCTCGAACTCGGCGAACGTGTCCAGGTATGACCAAGCCACGGGCAACGCCGGGGCGCGTTCGCTGTCGGCCAACCGGAACGCCTCGGCGACGCCCTTCCACTCGCAGGCGAAGCGCTGCCCGGTAGCTTGCAGAAGGTCGCCGGCCACCTCCGTTGGCGGCAGATAGAAGGTGGGCGGCGATGCTGTTTCCAGGACGCGCACCGCGGCACCGCTGTCGGCCAGCAGGCGCTCGCCCGAGAACACGCGCACGCGCCGCGCTTCGGCCGCGATCCGAGGCGGCCGGGGGTAGTTCCACACGGACTCCTGGCCCGCCTTCGGCGCCACCGCGAAGGGCGGCCGGTCGAAGCCCCGGTAGCGCCACTTGGCCCGTGCGGCGAGAACCGCCGGCGTCGCAGTGGCCATTTCTCGTTCTCCTATACGGCTGCGTTGCGGCACTTGGTCGTCCGGCGCCACCTGCCAGCTAGCTGGTCCACAGTGCCACCGGCCTCCTCGGCGGATGCTGCTACATTACGCGCCCGCTCCCCAGGCCACACGGCGACAGGCACGATCCATGACCACGCTCATTCTCTGGCCGCGTTCCGGCCGCGACCATGCGGTGGAGGAAGAAGCCGTTGCCGCGGTGGACGGGAGCTTCGCCTGCGAGTTCGCGCGGGGCTTCGAGCACGTCACGGAGGCGCAGTGGCGCAATTGCGACGGCATCGTCGGCGTGGCGCCGCCGGCGGAGTACCTGCCCAAGCTGGACCGCTGCCGCATCGTGGTGAAGACCGCGGTGGGCTTCGACGACGTGGACATCGCCGCCTACGGCGAGCGCGGCATCCCCGTGTGCAACTGCCCGGACTACGGCACCCGCGAGGTGGCGGATCACGCCATCGCCCTGATGATGACCCTGGTGAAGAGCATCGCCTTCCACGACGAGGAACTGCGCGCGGATCCCGTGGCCAACTGGCGGCCGGCCCTCAACCCCTTCGGGCGGCGGCTGGCGGCCTGCACCTTCGGCGCGATCGGCCTCGGCCGCATCGGCACCGCGGCGCTGCGCCGGGCCGCCGCCTTCGACATGGACTGCGTGTTCCACGATCCCTACCAGCCGAGCGGCGTGGAGCTCGCCCTCGGCGTACGCCGCGCCGACACGCTGGCGGAGCTGATGGGGCAGTGCGACGTAGTGAGCATCCACACGCCGCTGAACGAGGAGACCCGCGGCCTTCTCGGCAGGGACGCCTTCGCCGTCGCCAAGAAGGGCATGATCGTGATCAACACCGCCCGCGGCCCGATCATCGATCTCGCGGCGCTGCACGACGCCATGCGCAACGACACCGTGCTCGCCGCGGGCCTCGACGTGCTGCCCGACGAACCCGCCGACGTCTCGGCGCCGCTGATCGGGGCCTGGCGCCGAGGCGATGCGTGGCTGAAGCACCGCCTGCTGATCACGCCCCACTCGGCGTTCTTCACGCCCGAGAGCGTACGCGACATCCGCGCCTTTTCCGCCCGCACCGCCGCCCGCTACCTGCGCGACGGCGTGCTGCGGAACTGCGTGAACGAGGAGTTGCTGGCGAACCGCCGGTGACCGCCGCGGTGCGGCCGGCCGAACGGCCCTGCCCGCTCGATCCAGCCGCCGGCCGTCAATACTCCTGCCCAATCGCCAGCGCCTTGGCGATGGCGAATGGTGCCCCGGTGACCGATCCGGCGAGCAGCGCGGCCAGCATCAGCACCGCGAAGGGCGCTTGGTCGCCGCCCGTGCTCGCGGCCACGCCGAAGACCAGCACCGGAACCGCGAGCGGCATGGCGAGCAGCGCCAGCAGCAGGCCGTGGCGCCCCGTGCCCACGGTGAGCGCGGCGCCGATGCCGCCTAGGCAGACCAGGGTGGGCGTACCGAGGACAAGCGCCAGCAGAAGCCCGCCGCCGCCGGCCAGCGAACCTTGCAGCACGAACAGCGCCGCCGGGCTCAGCGCAAGCAGCGGCAAGGCGGAGGCCAGCCAGTGCGCGAGCAGCTTGCCGAGCACGGCCATGAACAGCGGGCGGGCGTGCAGCAGCAGCAGCTCCAAAGTGCCGTCTTCCTGGTCCCGGGCGAAGAGGGCCTCCGCAGCCAAGGCGCTGGCGAACAGCGCCAGCACCCACACCGCGCCCTGCGCGTAGCCGCCGCCACCACCGGCCGCAAGGCCGAACAGCACCACGGCCAGCGCGAAGAAGGCCACCGGCCCCAGCGTCAGCGCGCCACGGCGCAGAGCGAGCCGACACTCCCGCCCCAGCTCGGCGACCAAGGCGTTCACATCGGCAACAGGATCGACTGCGTGGCCGGCGCCGTCGCCACCGGCGCATGGGTGGCGCACACCACCGCGCCGGCCTGGGCGCGATGCTCGGCGATCAACGCTTTGGCCAGCGCCTCGCCGGCGGCGTCCAGCGTGGCCAGCGGTTCATCCAGCAGCCAGACGGACTGCGGCGGCGCGAGCAGCAGCCGCGCCCACGCCGCTCGCCGTTGCTGGCCGGCGGAGAGCGCACCGCTCAAGCGGAACCGCGCAAGGCGGACGCCCAGCCGTGCAAGCGCGCCGTCGACGCGCTCGGCGGCCCCGGGCTCGCCCCGCAGCCGTGCCGCCCAGCGCAGGTTCTCGACGGGCGTCATGTCCGCCGCTCCGCCGGGCTTGTGGCCCAGATACGCCACCGGCGCCAGACGACGCAGGTTGGCGCCCGGGCACGGCAGCAAGCCAGCAAGCATGCGCAGCAGGGTGCTCTTGCCGCTGCCGTTCTCGCCGCGGATTTCCACCAGCTCCCCTGCCCCGACGGCTACGGCCACATCGGCGAACAGGCTGCGCTCCGCGTCGCGCCAGCACAGGCCCTCGGCCGTCAGCAGGGGCCCGTTCGCGGGCCGCCCCTTCACGCCGATGCCGGCAGCGCCTCGGGACCTCGAAGTTCCGTCGCGTCCACCGGCAGGTCCACTGTTGGCACCGCTTCGATCCGCCGCTTCAGGCTCCGGAAATCCACCAGCGCGCCGTCCGCCAGGTGGCTCGCCGTCACATGCCGGAGCGCCCGGGCGATGTTGTCCACTCTGCCCGGCGATGCGGCATCCCAGGCGGCGAGCATCGCCTTTATGGACTGCCGTTCCAGGTTCGCCTGGGAGCCGCAGAGGTCGCAGGGGATGATCGGATGGCGCTGGCCGCGGGACCAGCGGGCGATGTCCCGTTCCCGAACGAAGTACAGCGGCCGCACCACGACGTGCCGGCCGTCGTCGGAGACCAGCTTCGGCGGCATGGCCTTCAGCCGGCCGCCGTGGAACATGTTGAGAAACAGCGTCTCCACGGCATCGTCCGCGTGGTGGCCGAGGGCGATCTTGGTGGCGCCGATGCGGCTGGCGAAGCTGTACAGCGCACCCCGGCGCAGGCGCGAGCACACCGGGCAGTACGTCTTGCCGGGCGGCGTCAAGCGCTTGACGATGGAGTAGGTGTCCTCTTCGACGATGTGGTGTTCGATGCCCAGCGCCTCGAGATGGCGCGGCAGCACCTCCGCGGGAAACCCGGGCTGCTTCTGATCGAGATTCACGGCCACCACGTCGAACCGCACCGGCGCGTTGCGGCGCAGCGAGAGCAGCATGTCCAGCAGGGTGTAGGAATCCTTGCCGCCGGAGAGGCAGGCCATCACCCGGTCCCCGGCTTCGATCATGCCGTACTCCGCCACCGCCCGGCCGACCAGGCGGCGCAGCTTGCGGCCGAGCTTGCCGTGGCTTGCGCTGTTGGCCACTGTGCTTGGCTGAAGGCCGCCAGGCCCTACACCTGGCGCAGCACCGCGGCCGGCGGCGAGGACACCAGCTGCCGGGTGCCCAGCCAGCCCACCAGGGCGATCAGCGCCATGCCGAAGGCCGGCCCCACCGCCCACAGCAGCGGATGCAGCGTCGCCGCCAGCTCGAACACCTGGGTGTTGAGCGCCCAGACGGTGACTTCCGCGCCGATCACGGCGACGACGCCGGCGAACAGGCCAAGCACGGCGAACTCGCTGGCGAGCGCGCCGCCGATGAGGCGGCGGCTGCCGCCCAGGGCCCGCAGCAGCGCATGCTCCTTGAGGCGCTGATCCCGGCTGGATTGGATCGACGCCAGCAGCACCAGGGCGCCGGCGGCCAGAACCAGGTAGAGCACCAGCTCCACCGCCTGGGTGACTCTATCGATGATGCTGCGCACCTGGGCGATGATGGCGTCCACTTCGATCACCGTGATGGTGGGGTGCGCGGAGAGCAGCTCGTTCAGGAACGCCTTGTCCGCGGCGTCCAGGAAGAAGCTCGTCATGTAGGTGGCGGGGTAGCCGTCCAGCGCTCCGGGCGAGAACACGATGAAGAAGTTCGGTTGCAGGCTGTCCCATTCCACGCGGCGCAGATTGGCCACCGTGGCCACCAGCGGCAGGCCGCCGATGTCGAACGCCAGGGTGTCGCCGACGGAGAGCCCGTTCCCCGCCGCGTACTCTTCCTCGAGGGAGATCGCCGGCGCGGCCGGCGTCTCCGCCCACCACTCGCCGGCGACCACCACGTTGTTCGCCGGCAGGGTCTCCGCGAAGGTGAGGTTGCGTTCGCCGCGGATGCCAGGGCCGCCCCGCTCCGGCCCTCCCGCGGCCCGCACCTGCCGCCGCCACTCTTTGGATGGCGTGTCGTTCACGGCCGTGATGCGGCCGCGAATCATCGGGAAAAGTTCGCCGCCGTGATCGACGCGGCTTTGCAGCAGCGCGGCCACCGCGTCCGCTTCGTCCGGGGCCACGTTCATCACGAAGTGGTTCGGCGTGTTCTCGGGTATCTGCGCCCGCCACTCGTCGATGAGGCCGGTGCGAACCAGCAGCATCACCAAGAGCAGCATGATGGCGAGGCCGAAGATCATGATCTGCGCCACGTTCTCCCGATAGCGCCGTTGCAGGCCGGCGAGGGCCAGCCGCCAGGTGCTGCCGGCCTGCATGCCCACCACGCGGCCGCCGCGCAGCAGCAGCAGGGCGAGTACCGCGAACGTGCCCCCCGCCACCACCGCGCCAAGCAGCGCCCAGACGGTGAGGAAGACGTCGCCGCTGTACCACACGAGCAGCCCGAGGCTGCCGGCCGTGGCGAAGCCGTAGCTCACCGTCGGCGCAACGCCGGTGCCCACGTCCCGCCGGATGACGCGCATCGGCGAGATCTTCTTCAGCGCCAAGAGCGGCGGCAGGGCGAAGGCCAGGAGGCAGATGAAGCCGGTTGCCAGGCCGACCAGCACCGGACGCGGGCCGGGCAACGGCAGCGACACCGGCAGATAGCTGCCGAGGGCGGCGATGATGCCGAGATGCACCACCGCGCCGAGGGCCAGGCCCAGGAGCGCCCCGCCGCCGCCGATCACGAACAGCACGCCGATGTAGCCCCACTGCACCTCGCCGGGCGTGGCCCCCAGGGTCTTCAGCACCGCCACGTGGTCGTAGTGGCGACGGGCGTAGCGGTGGGCGCCCAGGGCCACGGCGATGCCGGCGAGCAGCACCGCCAGCAGGCCGCCGAGCAGCAGGAAGCTCTCCGCCCGGCCGAGCGCGCGGTCTATGGTTTCGTTGGCGTCGCGGATGTTCCGCCAGCGGTAGTTGGGCGCCAGCTCCTCCGCGATGCCCTCGCGCAGCGCCGCCAGGCCGTCGCTGTCCCCGGCCAGCAGCAGGCGGTAGCCGATGCGGCTGCCCGGTTGGACGACGCCGGTGGCCGGCACGTCCTCGGCGCGCATCAGCAGCCGCGGCGCGAACTCGAAGAAGCTGCCGCCCCGGTCCGGTTCGCTGGCGATCACCGCGGCGACGGCGAGCTCCAGGTGGCCGACGGCGACGGTATCGCCAACGGCCACGTCCAGGGAGGGAAAGAGGCGCGAATCCAGCCACGCTTCTCCCGGTTGCGGCAGTTCGCGGGTGACCTCGCCAGTCGTGAACGGCGCGCTGGCGCGCCGCAGCACGCCGCGCAACGGATAGCCGGCGGACACCGCCTTGACGCTGGCCAGACGGCTGCGCCGCTCCCCGGCCCCCACCATCGACGGGAACGTAAGCACGTCTGCGGTGGCAAGGTCCGCTGCCGCCGCCTTGGCCCGGAACTCCTCCGGAATGGGCCGGGACGAATCGATCACCCGGTCCGCCGCCAGAAAACTCGTGGATTCCGCCACCAGCGCCCGTTGCAGCCGATCCACGAACAGGCTGATGGCGGACACCGCGCCAACGGCCAGCAGCAGCGCCGCCAGCAGCAGGCGCAGCTCTCCCGCGCGCCAGTCCCGGGCCGCGAATCGGAGCGCCAGGGCTGGCGTCACGATGCCGCTTCCATGCCCGCGTCCTCCGCGTCGACCTGCCGGCCGCCAGCCAGCGCCAGCGTGGCACCGCAGCGGCTGGCGAGCGCCGCATCGTGGGTGACCAGCACCAGCGTGGTGCCGGCTTCGCGGTTGAGCGCGAACAGGAGGTCCGCTATGCGCCCGCCGGTGGCCGTATCGAGGTTGCCGGTGGGTTCGTCCGCGAACAGCACCTTCGGCCTGGAGGCGAAGGCCCGGGCGATGGCCACCCGCTGCTGCTCGCCGCCGGAGAGCTGGCGCGGGTAGTGGCTGGTTCGGGCCGCGAGGCCCACGCGCCCCAGGAACTCCCGGGCGCCAGCGCCGGCATCGCCGTCGCCGCGCAGTTCAAGCGGCAGCATCACGTTTTCCAAGGCCGTCAGGCTGTCGATCAGCTGGAAGGACTGGAACACGAAGCCCACGCAGCGGGCGCGTACCCGGGCCCGCTGTTCTTCGTCCAGAATGGTGATGCGCTCGCCATCGAGCCACACGTCGCCCGCCGTTGGCAGATCCAAGCCGGCGAGAATCCCCAGCAGCGTCGTCTTGCCGGAGCCGGATTCGCCCACCACCGCCAACTGCGCCCCGGCGGCGATGTCCAGGGCGATGTCGTCCAGTATGGTGAGCGTGCCCTCGGTGCTGTGTACCTGCTTGACCAGCCCGCTGGCACGAAGTATGGATGCAGCCATGAGGCATCTTCCGCTGTTCGCGACGCTTGGTTCGCTTGCACTGGCACTCGCGGCCGTTGCCGCGCAGCCGGCGCGCGCTGCCGAACCGGCACCCGTTGCCGACGGCAGCGCCACCGGTCCGACCGTGCTGGTGGTGGGCGACAGTATAAGCGCCGCCTACGGCATGCAGGAGGAACAAGGCTGGGTTCACCTGCTGCGCCGGCGGCTTCGGGACAGCTTCGGCACGGGCAGCCACGTGGTGAACGCCAGCATCAGCGGCGACACCACTGGCGGCGGCCTGGCGCGGCTGGATCGCACGCTGGCGGAGCACCGCCCGGACATCGTGATCATCGAGCTCGGCGGCAACGACGGCCTGCGCGGCTACCCCATCGACAACGTCCGCGCCAACCTGCTGCGGATGACCGAAGCGACCATCGCCGCCGGCGCCACGCCGCTCTTGGCCGGCATGCGCATCCCCCCCAACTACGGCCCCCGCTACACGGCCGCCTTCCACCGGATGTACACGGAGATCGCCGCCGCCACCGGCGCCGCTCTGGTGCCGTTCCTGCTCGACGGCGTGGCGACGGACCGGGAGCTGATGCAGCGCGACGGCATCCATCCCACCGCGGACGCCCAGGGCCGCCTCCTGGACAACGTCTGGCCCGTGCTGGCGGGGCTGATCGAGTAGCGACGGTTACAGCCACCCACAGGCGCAGCCAGCGCATCTACGCGGGCCGTTGGGCGGCCCGGTAGCGACGGCGACGCCACCCACAAGCGCAGGCAACGGCAAGCGGCGAGGCGATGGCGCGTGGCTGTCGCCGTCTGGCGCGGAAATCCTACGGCCAGGTGCGCCGATGCCGGCTGTTGCAGGCACCGCCGGTGGCTACGATGCGCCCTCGCATTCAGCTTCAACCATTTCAAGCAAGGAGAGAACGATGAACAAACGCATCCTCGCCGTCGCCGTGGTGGCCACTCTAGGCGCAGCCCCGCTGACCACCGCCAGCCCCAGCACTTCGACCGGCACGCCTGCCGGCATCGTCGTCGCCGCCGAAGCGGGCCATGTGGCCGGCAAGACGATACGCAAGCGCTTCAGCAAGCAGCTCAACCGGTGGGGCGGCTCTTGGGCTGGCGGCGCCGTGCAGGCAGCCTCCGAAGGCGCCGGCGCCGCACTCGGCGGCGTCATCGGCCTGGTGTTCGGGCCCGTCGGCATGGTAGTAGGCAGCGGCCTCGGCGCAGCCTAGCCGGACGGTGTGGGTACGGCGGTTCCGGGGGAACTCGGACCGCCGGCCCACCGCTACTTGGTCAGCACTGAAGACCGGTCGGGTCCCGGGTACGGTTAGTTTCGCCACAGGGGCGTCGCGTACGAAGCCCCAGAGAACCTGCATCGCCGTTGAGCGGGTCCCATATCTCATGCTATTGTGCGTCTCGACTTGGGTCTCTTGCTTCCGCTTGGTCCTTTGAGACGTACGTCACAGTGGACGGCGATCCAAGCGTTCGATTTCGACTCGAGCCAGTGGGAACGCAATGGCTGGCGATGGCCTCATGAACTGACGTGTCCTATGTGCATCCGATCTTCGAGGTTTTGCTGGCGGCCCGCGAGCCGCCAGAACCCAAGCGATCGCTTAGAGCAGCGATCGCCCTCGACATGATCCAGTACATCTACTCCGGCGGCTCCGTTGAGACCATACCGCAAGGCCGCACACGGTATGCACTCGGTCCTCATGAGCCGCAGCCAGCTCTAGTTCGCGACGTCGCCATCCGCTCGTTGTTGCCCCGTTTGCGTTGTGCATCGATCTCTGCTCACCCCGCGATCACGGCGAAGCTACGCAAGCAGATCCTCTCCTTGCCGGCGTCTCGAACGATGGAGGACCTTAGGCACTTTTTGTTTTGGGGAAAGCCGGACAGTCTGCTAACTCATGCCATTAGGAAGCGGCACCTTGCTGCCGCCACGACGGCCTATGTGTCCCTCGTGGACTCGATAGCTTCGTCACATTCCCACAGAAACAGTGCCAAAGCAGATACGCCATGGATAGTGCCAAATGAACATCTCCAAGCTGTTGTAACAGGAAGACTAGATGACCTTCCACTAGCGGCGCGGCAAGCATTGGCCAACTTCGGACTCGGCTCGAACGACTCCGATCCAGTGTGGCGCATTTGGTTACCAAGCTTGACATTGGGCGCAGCAAGCACATTGAGAAACGCGCCCTTGACGACTCTGCGAGCGCTTAACCAAGCGCTTGTTGCATTAGTCAGCTACATGAGCGCCGAAGTTGCGTCAACTCATCCTTGGAGCACCAAGTTCCCGGACGACCTACGTGCCGTACCTACGTATGCAATGTTCCCATTTCGCCCGGAGCCGTCTGTACGAAAGGCTATCGCCAACCTCGCGTCACAGGAGGTCCGAACTGTCGGGGACCTCCGATGTCTTCATCCTCAGGCGATTGGACTTGCCAAGGTCCCAAACAAACCGTTGGTGCGCCTTTATGAGGCGTTCAGAGAACCGCCAACCTCTGCGTCAGACATTGGCATCTTCTGAAACGACCTTCACCGAACTCCAAGCGCGATCGACTTCAGCTTCGGTCGGCACCGGACTCAACATGGAGTACCACTCGGACTTCAACGTATTGATGGCGTCCTTGTCGAGTCGGTCCAGACCAGTTTGCCACCGCAGAATCCTGACCCCAATCTCAATTGCGGCCTTGCGATCCTCATTGCGAACCGTCCATTTTCCGCTCGACGGGTTTTTGACCAGCAGTAGCCCAGTCCACGGCGGGTTCCGCAAATTCCAATCAATGCCCGCAAGAACTGATGCACAAGCCTTGACCTCGGATTGATTGGGGCTGTCGATGTCGGTCAGCCTGTGGTTTAGGAGAGCCCGGAAGACCCTCATGGACATCTCCTGTGCAATGGGAAGGAACAACAGATGGCTCATCAGCCCGTCGTCGTTCGGCCCATCAATGTCGTGTTCCCTCATCTTCGCAGGATCGGATTTGAGCACGTCTACGCCATCCAACAGCGCATCCCAATAGCGTGCCAGCTCTTCGTACATCGCTTCCAAGTCATCTTCGGGTAGCCGGAACTGCTTGGATTCCTTTCGGAACACGCCACCCTGTTCCCGCTTCGGCGTGCTAAGGAGAATCTCATTCATCCCATAGAGCGTTTGCAAGGAAGTGAAGTAGGACTCGCCCGCCTTGATGCTCTTGCCCTTCGTCTTCAGCTTCGGTGAAGTGTTCGGCCTTCCGGTCCACTTGAAGAATTCGTGCTCGGTCAGAAGGCGACGTGTCAGTATCGCAGTTACGTCGTCCTCATCCATAATGATGTTAGTATCTTTATCTGTCGGCTTCGCGTACCTATTCAAGCCAGAGAACACGCGACGATACCGACGCAGGAATTCGTCCTCATCCTCTTCCTTACGCACCAGCATGATCACAGAGATCTCCTCGTCAAGGAAACCCTGCGGTACCTCGGGCGAATCATCCTCTTTTCCCTCGATCAGAGCTTTGATCGATTTCAAGCGGTGTTGTCCGTCCAACGCGAAGTACTGCTGTCCCCCATCGAAGGTCAGTATGCCGAACGCATCGTCAAGTCTCCCTGCTTTGAACAGCGCGAACTTTGGATCAGCCGTGATCTCTACGGGCGTGAAAGTGGGATTGCCACCGAGTGCCGCGACGACGATTGACGAGAAGAAGCGATCCTCGCGCAACGCCAAATACCGGACGATCTCGCGCTTGACCCGCCCCTCATTGAGGGTCCTCTGAATGGCATCATCCAGCGTCTTGTTCTCATAGACCTCCGATGCAAACCCTACTTCCTTGACGATGTCCTTCATCGCCATCTTGACGACGTAATACTCCCAATTGCCCATGTGGGCTCGCAATGCCGGGTACAAGTTCATCAGGAAATCCTCCTTATCAGGTTTGTTTGGTTGGCACACCGATGCGCCTCGGTGCGCCGAATCTTCCGGCCACAGCCTCTCTTCGTCTGTTCGCTGGCGGCCCGAAACAGTCGATCAACGTCGCCTCGTCGTCTCGCGTCGTCGGATGTTCTCGCAGGTGGTACCAAAAGTGCATCGACATCCCAAAGCAACTTCTAGCCGCCATGACCTCTGGCGAGGGATGCCGGCAGTGTTGGATGAAACGTCGGCGAAGGTCATTTGTTCGACCAATGTAGATCGGCGTAAGGAGGAGCGAGAACAAGGCTCCTCCATCACTATCCGCGCGCCTCATCCCTACCGGAGATGCACAGAACATGTAAACACCAGACTCTCGAGCAGGCACACCATCCGCCTCCACTTCGGCAAAGCCAACAGACCGCCAAGACCGACTAGAGCTGAGGTCCGTTGGAATCGAGGCCCAAGGCGCAGGGTCAATCTGCCAACCGAAGTTCATCGTTCACAATGTGCAAATCAAGCAGCCTTCGTCTCCTAGCTCTCTGGGGCCTTCGCTTAGCACACTTTCCTGCCAACTCGTTACCCTATCTGGCTTCCCCGCCTGTCTGGCTGATTCGGCCGCAGCCGACTGCTGTTCGACTAGGCCGGCCAGCGTCACGCCACTCACCCAAGTGAACAACTTCCCCGTAGCCGCGTCAACCTTTTCGTACTGCTTCGCCTGCTCGAACAGGTCTGGGTGGTTCTCTGCTAGGCCGATCCACTCGTCGCGGCGCTGGAAGAAGCAGAAGTAGCAGCCGGAACGGCTGCGCCACTTGTAGTACTCCGGGATGCCGACGGACTCTTCGAGGATGCGGAAGATGTCCGAGCGCACCAGCCCGTCGTCGATGAAGGGGTACGCCGCCTTGATGTTCGGCTTGTGGCTGATGTAGCCCTGCCGGTGCTCGTCGGCGCGGATGCCGATGTAGCTCACGCAGGGGTCGTCGCCCACGAACGCTTCGAGGGGTTCGAGCTTCATCACGCGGGTACACCAGCGGGCATGGGGGGCGGGCAGGAAGCCGTTGAAGCGCTTGAGGTGGTGGTCGAAGTCGCGCCCGCTGCTCAGGCGTTCGATGGGCTTGCCGAGGTAGTCCTCCAAGCGGTCGAGGTAGTCGTACACCTCGCGCAACTCGGCGCCGGTGTCGCAGAAGAAGTACTCGATGCGGTCGTCCCGGCCCTGGTCCTTGAGGTAGATGGCGAGGGCGGCGCTGTCCTTGCCGCCGGAGAGGCCGAGGATGTGGCGCGTGGGCTTCACGTCCACGGCGGCTACGTCGCTATCCAACCCTGCGCAGGCCACGCTCCCCCCTCTCTTTCACAGCCGCTCGGCGACGAGCAGCTAGGTAATCTTGGGCCATCGTGGCCACCAACGCAAGGCGCAATCTGTCGTCGCCCACCTCCTCAAGGACTTCCTCTAGCCGGCGTTTCGCCTCGGCGATGGCTATTTCCATGCGTTCGTCGATGGGCACGGTCTCGTCGATCTCGCCGTGCTCCCTGCTTAGCGTCTTCAACAGGATCACGTCCATGTCCTCGGTGGCGATCGCGCCCTTGCCGTCGTAGTACAGCTTGAGGCGCTGAAGGTCCAGCAGGCGCACCGAATACTCTGCTAGGCGGTATTCAGCGGTACTGCGGTCCTGGTCCGTCCACTTGCTAGGCGGCTTCTGGCCGAGGAACGTCAGGACGTGTTCCAGCCAGTCCACGTCCGAGCGGTCTCGCGCCATCGCCCGCCGCATGAAGCTCTTGAGGCCCTTCGCGTCCACCGTGTAGCTGTCGAGGCCGTGGCAGCGTCCCATCGCCACGCTGCGCAGCTCGCCTATCTCGGTGTCGGCAGCGCATCCGAAGCTGGCGCAGAGCGTCCTACGCAGCTCGTCGAGCATCGCCGCGTAGGTGCCGTCCAACTCGCGGAGTGCGTCGATCAGCGTCTCGGCGAAGCCGGCTGTCTTGGCCTGCCCACTGTGGCCGCAGGCTTCGGGGAGGTGGTCGAACAGCAGCTTCTCCGGAGACTTGGCGAGCGCGAGCGCTTCGCGGACGCGCAGCGCGGTCTCCGACAGGTGGCGTGTCTTCCGGGTGTACTCCGGCAGCCGCCGCAGGAAGTTCGCCAAGGGACGGGCGAGGTCCAGCACAGCCAGAGAGTCTCGCTTCTCGCCGAAGAGCGCCTTGCTATACTCGTCGAACAGCATCGCCCGGACGCCGGCCACCCGGAAGCGCTGGAACGTGAACAGGTCCGGCCTTCGCACTAGGCGTTCCAAGTGCTCGTAGGTGAGCGCCGGCGAGTACGCGCCCTCGTCGTAGAAGGCGATCTCGCGGCGGTTCAAGAGGTAGTAGTGCAGGAAGATCAGCGGGAACACGCCCCGCTTCAGGCCGATTGGGGGTGCTGCCAGATCGTCCATCAAATGCTCGGCGGAGACAGGGAGCGCTTCGGACGCCTCGAAGAGCGCGTCGAGTCGTGCCCAAGTGGGCCGCAGGTGGAGCGGGTCAGCCTCTGGGGGCGGCGCGAGCTGCCAATCGCCGGACTCGTCTTGGGCGTGCAGCCCGCCACGCTCCAGCACGGAGCGGTAGATGGCCCGCTCCGGCGGGTATTTGGCGATAGCGATGCCGAGGCTGGGTTGGTCCGCACGGTCCAGCATGGCGCCGAACAGCTTGTTCCGCGCCGCCGCGGCTTGGGACGAGAGGCGGTCCCGGCTGATGAGCTCGTTGCGGACCTTGGGCGAGTCTGGATAGATGCGGTCCATTACGTCCGAGAGCGCCGTTTGCAGGGTGCGCCGCTCCAGCACATGCAGTCGGCTGCCCTGCCAGTACCATTTCGAAGCAGCCGGATCGCGCAGCAGCGCGTTCATCGCCTGTTGTTCAGCCGCCCGCGCCGCCTTGAGTTGCTCCTTCACCTCTCGGGCGGCCACCGGGTCCGATGCCACCTCCTGTGCGCCCTGCTGTACGCCCTCTAGGGCCAGCACGCCGACGATGGCGGCGCGAAGGGCTGCGCCGTTGGGGTGCAGCACCCAGATATCGCCTGCCTTGGTGTCTTTGAGGCCGCTTCGGAAGACAGCCTCGTCCGCACGGTTCTCAGCTAGGAAGAACACCAGCCGGGGCCTGTTCTCTGTGCTCTCCTTCAGCTGCTTGCTTCCTGCATCCGCGTAGGCGATATGGAAGGCTCGTAGCGCCCCCGTCTCGATGGAGTGGCGTCGGGCGACGATGGGCGGCGTCTCGCCTCGCTCAGTGAGCGTACGGGCCAAGTCGATGCGCCCGAGTTTGTCCCGCTCTCGGGCGATGTGCTCGTCGATGTTGAAATCCGTGCCCTGCCACACGCGGTACTCGTCCGCGAACTTGCGGTACTGCAGGATGGATGCCGCTACGGGCGCGGCGATGGCTTGTACGAAGGCGTCCTTCGTCTCGAAGAGCTGGCTCAGCACAGCCTCGGTGGCTGGCAGGCCTTGGCTGCCGCTCGTCAGGTTCAGCAGGCCAACCGCCTTGACTAGCGCCGTCAGGTCGCCGCGGCGGTTGCCCGAAGGCGCTTCCTGCTCCGCCCGCTCGGCGCGGTCCACGGCCGTCACCACTTCCGCCCATGTTCGCTGGGCTAGCGGCGCGGCGAGCGCCGGCGGCTGGGTCTGCACGAAGTAGTCGTAGATGTCCCCCGGAAGCACCCACTCGCCGAAGTGCCCAAGGTGCTCCACGGCCTGCTGGAATCCGTGAGGCTCGTTGCTGCCGAAGTAGCTGAACAGTGTGCGCTCGTTCTGCGCGAAACGGGCGCAGAGCACCGGCAGCGCCAGCAGCGAGACGGGATGCATGGGGTAGCAGGCGGTGAACAGCTGCGCGGCGGCGTCCTGCGCCAGGCCAACGGGGAGCGCGTTGGCATTGGCAAGCGCCTCGGCGCTCTTGGCGGACCACTCGCGGATGCGATTCTGCTCCAACTCGGTGAGGTCGTGCTCAAAGGCGGCGGCGAGGACGCGCAAGGTCTGCTCCGTGGTCTCCACGAAGGAGACGGTCTGGAACCGGCCCTGCACCTTCGCCCACTCGTCCTGCAACCGCTGGTCCATGCCAGCGGCGTACATGTCGAATGCTTGGTGCTGCAGCACGAACAGCATGAGGTTTGTCTTGCGGCCAAGATAGGTGCGCTCGGCGAGCTCCTGCAACACATAGGTGCTGCCCATGTTGCCGGTGCGTCCCCGGGCCTCGAACTCGAGGAACTTGCCGAGTTCGTCGATCACGAACAACAGGCCGCCGGCGCCGCTGCGCTCCAGCGCTGCCTGCAAGCCATCCACCAGCGCCAGCACATGGCTCTCGGCTACCCGCTTTGCGGCGCAGGCGGCTTCGATGTCCTGCAGCACGTGCGGCTTGCGGCCGGGCCGCCCCTGCCAGAAGGCGTTCGCAGCGGCGGCCATGGCGGTGAGCAGGCGACAGCTCAGCGGTTCCGGGCTGCCGGTCAGCACTACGCGGCACCACGGTTTGGCTCGTCGGAAGCGGGCCGCCAAGGGGCGGGACTGCCGGCCGAGCACCTTCGCGGCTTCCGTGGACGCGGCGTCGTCGCCGAGCAGGGCGTGCAGGAACACTCCGAAGGAGGATTTGCCGGAGCCGTAGGGGCCGATGAGGCTCCAAGCGCGGGGCTTGTTGCCTTTGCCGAGGGCGTCGCCGACTTCCTCTAGCAGCGCCACGCCGCGGGCCGTTGGGCAATAGGCCGCCACGGTGGCCAGGTTGCCGCTGTCGCGCTCCACGTTGGTGGCGCGGGTGTAGCAAGTCTTCACTCTGATGCGGTGCGCCAAGCTCATGCGGCGGCCCTCTCCGCGGGCACCGCGGCCCCGCTCCCTCCTGCAGCGACAGTCGCAGGCCGCCGCTTGCCGCGGGCCTTGCGTTTCCTGCCAGCCGATGGCCCGTAGTGGGCCTTGAGGATGGGCAGCGCCTCGAACGGGCCTATCTTGTAGAGCTGGTAGAGGCCGGCGGTGCGGTTCAGCCGCAGGCTCTTGGGGTATGCCTCGCACAGGGCGTCGAGCTTGTCCGTCAGGCCGTCCTCCGTCATGCGGAACACGGCGCCGGGGGCGCAGTGGCCTTCGGCGCTGTACATCAGCCGTTCCACGGGCAGCTGATCTGCTCCCGCCCCGACGAGCGCCTCCGCAACGGCATAGCCGAACGCGGCCAAAGGAAGCTCTTCTCGCTGCCTCGGCACGGCTTGCCACGTTTGCCGGTCCAGGCGTTCAAGCAGCAGCAAGGCCGCCAGCGGGGAATCCAACGCATCCTCGGCTAGGAGTCGGGTGCCGCCGCTGGACTGGGCATACATTCGCAGCACCAGGTTCGCGTCCCGCTTCAACGTCGTGGGGGCCGTCTTGGCCGCCACGCGCTGCCGGACGAACTCGCGCAAACCGGCGAACACCTCCTCGCTGGCGAACTCCGGCTTGTGGAAGTGGTTGTAGAACCAGTAGACGGCCGTGGCTTCGGCGGGATTGGTGGCCAGCAGCCAGTGCAGCAGCCAGATGGTGCCGTCGTCCTCCAGATAGCGGTCTCCGCCGCTGCCATCGCCCTCCGGGAACAGGATCCGGCCGATGGCGGACTTCGCCAAGCCGCCGCCGGCGGTGCGTTCGGCCATGCCGGTCGCCAGCAGCCAGTAGCGCATCGCGGCCACCATGTTCTTGCCGACGCCAAGCGTCACCGTAGCGTCCTCGGCGGCGAAGACGTTGGCGTCCTGCGCCAGCGCATCCAGCCCCTTGGTGATCCAGCCGAACCGCAAGGGGAAGGACTCGTGGCGTCCGAAGGAGACTTTGGCTGGGTTGAGCTTCATGTATGGGCGAACAGTAGTAGCGTCCTGTATGGATGTCAAGCGGGTTTTGCAGCCTACCACCAACCGAGGCGTCCAAGGCGTTGCAGCCGAACGGTCGGCCACATGGCCGGCAAGCGGGCGAAGCGCTTCGGCAAGCAAACTCAGCCGGTGGGGCGCGTGGGCCTCAGCCGGGCGAGGAAGTCCGCCTCGCTCGCGCAGGCGAGGGCGGCGGCGATGGCCGTGCCGGTGGGCTGCGCCGCCAACTGCTGGTTGGCGAGCAGGTCGGACGAGAACGGAATGCCGCGCTGCTCGAGGACGGCTTGCACCGCGGCTGCCTTGGCATCTTGCTGGCCTGCCGTGCGCGCTCGCGCCAGCAAGCGGCGCAAGTGCGGGTCCTCTTCGGGGGCCAGGCCTTCCTGCCTGCCCAAGGCGCGCCCCACTCGTTCGAGCGCTGCCGACGTGGACGCGGACCGCTTCGGCTCGTTCAGGCCTTGGTGGATTTCCTCGGCCGTCCAGCCGGGAAGCGCCCGGCTGGACGGCGCTTCCCGGTAGCGGCCCGAACCGGCGCTCGCTTCGAGCAGGTGGATCGTCAAGCCCGGCCGGCGCCGAGACCAGTGCCCCTGCCACGGCTCCGGCACCTCCACCCACACCTCGGGGAAGCGCCACCGCTGGTACTCGGCGAGCTTCCGCCGCCGCACGTCCGTGGTGTGGTCCACCTCCACCACGACATCCGGGAGCGCGTTCGACGGCGCGTCCGGCCCAAGCACCAGCGTCGGCACCGGCAGCGCCCGCGCACGGGCTTCGTCCAGGAACAGCGTCTGGTCCGCCTCCATCGCTCGCACGAGCTCGCCGGTCGGAGCGCATTCGTGGAACGTCATGGTGCCGCCGCAGGCGATTGCCGCGCCCCGGGCCTGGGCGATGCGCTCGAGCAGCGCCGGCAGGCGGTGGGCCGGGTACTCGTGGACGATGGCAGGCTCCCGCACCGTCCAGGCCACGTTCTCCTCGTCGTCCCAGTACTCGAAGCGCGGGCCGTCCTCCATCCGGGCGAGCTGCGCCGCCGTCATGGGCACGGCCTTGCAGCCCGGGAAGTCGGCCGCTGCGGCCGAGCGTCGGCTGCCGACGTAGCGGCGCGGCGCACGGGAGACGACGTAGGCGGCGCGTGGTTCGCTCATGCCTCCAGCGTAGGCGGCCGAGAATGGGTTTGCAAGACGATTCCGCAACTAAATCAGTATCGTACACAAGTGTACGAGGGGCAGCAGCCAGATTCGGCATCGATTGTCTGCCGTCGCTCCATCAAGGGCGGCCTCGTCGAACATCGCCCTCAAAGGCACTTCCTCTCCAAGTGCGCGCGATAGTCCGCATCGTCGACGCCCGAGCCCTCAAGAGCGCCCATCAATCCCGACACCTTGGGCGCCATCGACGTCGATGGCCGAGCTTCGGCAGCGGCAATGGCGGCGAAGTAGCCTGAAACCAGCAGCGAGACGGAGCAGCCGGCTCGCTTCGCATGCCGCTTCGCTGCGCGGACGAGGTGGTCGTCCAGCCTGAGTGTCAGTTTGGTTTGCACCCAATCCTCCGGGCGACGGTCTGGCAAGCATGCTACCCGCCTCCCCAGAGAGCAGCCCTCAGAACAGCGGCATCTGCCGGTCGTCGCCCACCACCTGGTCGAAGTCCAGGCCCAGAGCGCCCAGCACCGGCTCGGCCACCGGGCGCACCTGCTTGTCCAGGTAGTGTTCCCGGTCCGGTTCGCTCGCCAAGGCGTCCAGGGGCTCCGGGCCGGCCACCGTCACCACGTAGGACACCACGCGGTCCGCGGCGGTGGATTTCCGCGCCGCGGCAACATGCGGCGGCGTGTTGGCGGTGTACTTGGCGGGAGGCTTGCGCAGGCCCTTGCGGTAGACGAGCTTGGCGTCCAGCTGGCCCTGCCGAAGTTCTTCGGCCACGCCCTTGAGGTAGCCGTCCACCGCTTCGCCGGCGAACAGGCGGGCATAGAGCTCGCGCTGCACGTCCTTGGCGAGTTCGGTCCAGTCGCGGCGCACCACCTCCATGCCCACGAACTCCACCTCCGCCGCGCCGTCCACCAGGCCGGCGTAGCGCTTGCGGGCGCCGGCGCCGCCGTGCCGCACCGACGGCAGGAACAGCTTCACGTAGAGCTTCTCGAACTCCAGTTCCAAACGGCTCGCAACCCGCCACTTGTCCTGCACATGGGCGGCCACCGCTTCGTTGAGTTCCGCCGCCAGCCGGGGCGCGGCGGTTCGCGCCCCGGCGAGGTCCAGGCCGGAGCGCACGAACACGCTGTCGGTGTCGCCGTAGAGCACGGCGAAGCCCCGCTCCTCGAACCAGGCCTTGGACCATTGCAGCAGCTGCCGGCCGAGGCCGGTGACGGCGTTGGCGATGGCCACGTTGTGGAACCGGCAGGCGGGCGTGCCCAGCACGCCGTAGAAGGAGTTCATCAGGATCTTGATGGCCTGGGAGGCCACCGCGTCGCCCCGCCGCTTGGCCGCTTCCCGCTGCGGAAACAGGGCGTCCAGCATCCTCGGCAGGATGGCCTCGCCACGGGAGAAGACGGTGCGGCTGCCCACCCGCACCGGGTCGCCGCAGCGAGCGGCCTGGGCGAAACCGAGGGGGTCGATGTTGAAGGTGCGGATGACGCTTGGATACAGGCTCTTGAAGTCGAACACCCATACGTTGTCGTGCATGCCGACCGCCGGCTCGAACACGTGGCCCCCGGCCTGGCGCCGGTACACGCTGGCGTCGGCGGATCGCACCGTCGGCGCCACGATGCGGCGCCGTCGCAGCGCGGCCAGGTAGAGGAAGTCGAAGGAGGCGATGCTGGCGGCAACGCGGTCCGGCGTCATCCCGGCCAGGCGGCTGCGGGCGATGGCGAGGTTCACCAGATCCAGCTTGGCGACGATGGCGAGCGCCAGCCGGGCGTCGGTGCGGGCGTATTCGGCGAAGGTGGGCAGGTCCGCCTCGTAGCGGGCCAGGATCGCGTCGGCGCGGTTGCCGCCGGCGTCGGCCAGCGCCACCTTGCCCTCGCCGAGCACGGCGCTGGCCACGCCGTCGAGGGAGTAGTCGTCCAGGCGCAGGAAGGCGCCCCGCACCAGATCCATGCCGTCCAGCACCAGACGTCCCGGGATGGTGGCCTGGCCGCTGCCGAAGTAGCCTTGGGCGGGGCGCAGCCGCAAGCCGCCAGCGTCGCGGCCCAGCGTCAGCGAGCGCCGCAGCCGCTTGGCGAGGCGGTCCAACACCTTGAGATCGAAGTCGATCACGTTCCAGCCGGTGAGCACGTCCGGGTCCAATGCGCGAACGCGGGCAGCGAACGCGTCGAGGGCGTCCGCTTCCGTGGCGCAGGCGGTCGCCCGGGGCGGCATCGGGCGGCCGGCCGCGTCCACGATGTACGCCTCGTCCACCGTCCCGCCGCCGAACTCGCCGTAGAGGGCGATGGCCAGCAGGCGCTTGGCGGCGGGGTCCGTCTCGATGTCGAAGGAGAGCACCGTGGGCGCGATGGCCACGTCGGCGGCGCGGATCTCCGCGTCGTCGTACACCCGGGCGATGCGCTCCCCGGCCTGCCAGCCGCCGCGGATCTCGCAGCCGCCGCGGATGTTTCGGTCAATCAGGTAGCGCACGGCGAAGCGGACGTCCGCCTCGAAGGTGCGCACGCCAGCGGCCTGCAGGCGATCCCGCAGCGGCGGCGCATCCGGCGGCGTCGCCACGTCTACGCGCAGCGCCCGCTCGTCGTCGAAGGTGCGGCTGGCGGTCTCGCGTTGGCGGTGCGCGCCCAGGCGGAACGCGGCAGCGGCGTCGGCACGGCGAATGTGGAAGTGGGGCTTCGGCCGACGGTCCCGGAACAGGAACGTGCCCCCCTGTTCGAGGGCGCCGTACAGATGCACCACCGGCGCCCCGGCGTCGATGCGGTAGCTCGCCTGCAGGATGAAGCCGCGCGCCCACGCCGTGTCGTCGCCAGCGGCGGCCCGCACGGCGACCGCGCGCGTCAGCGCACCGACCGGCGCCGGCTTGCGGTCGTGTCGAGCCGCTACCGCCACATGTGCGTGCCGCCGCACACTGCGATGGCCTGGCCGGTGACGTAGGCGCTCGCCGGCGCCGCCAGGAACACCGCGATGCCCTTCAGGTCCTCGGCTTCGCCCAGCCGCCGCAGCGGCGTGTTGGTCTCGGCGTTGCGCCGGGCGTCGTCGTTGTCCCACAGCGCCTTGGCGAAGTCCGTCTTGATGAGGCCAGGGCAGATGGCGTTCACGCGGACGTTGCGCGGGCCGTACTCGGCGGCGAGGTTGCGCACCAGAGCGAGGTCCGCGAGCTTGGAGATGGCGTAGGTGCCGAGCGTAAGGGACGGGGTGAAGGCGCCGGTGCTGGCGGTGATCATCATCGACCCGCCGCCCCGGGCCACCATGTCCGGTGCCACCATCTGGCACAGCCAGTGGTTGGAGCGCACGTTGGAGTTCATGATCTTGTCGAAGGCGGAGTCCGGAATCTCGGACATCGGGCCGTAGAACGGGTTGACGCCGGCGTTGGCCACCAGAATGTCGATGGGGCCGAGCTTGGCGCGGGTCTCCGCCACCAGCGCTTCGAGCTGATCCTTGTAGCCGATGTTGCAGGCGACGGGCACTGCCGCGCCGTCGCCGCACTTGGCGTTGATCGCTTCGCAGGCCGCCGCGCACTGATCGAGCTTGCGGCTGGAGACGACTACCCTGGCGCCGTGCTCCGCCAGGCCTTCCGCCATTGCGAGGCCCATGCCTTTGGAGGCGCCGGTGAGCAGGGCGACCTTGCCGGTCAGGTCGAAAAGCGTGGTGGAAGTGGCCACGGCGTCTCCTTAGCTGGTGGGATCGCGCTAGCGTACCAAAGGGGATGCAGCGGCCAACGGCCGCGGGCCGCCCGTGGCGCGAACGCAGCGGAAGCCGACGTTGCCGGTTGCGGAATCGGGCGTGTTGGCGGTGCGGGCGGCTACGCGGTAGCGGTTGCAGTAGCTGTCGTGGCACAGATAGGAACCGCCCTTGAGCACTCGGCTCTCGCCGGCCGGCGGGCCGGTCGGATCGGCGGCGGCCTCGGCCGGATGGCGCCGGTGCCAGTCCGCACTGAACCAGTCCGCGCACCACTCCCAGACGTTGCCGGCCATGTTGTAGAGGCCGAAGCCGTTGGCCGGGAAGGACTTCGCCGGCGCCGTGCCGAGGTAGCCGTCTTCGCGGCTGTTGCGGTGCGGAAAGATGCCCTGCCAGATGTTGCAGCGATGCTGGCCGCCGGGCGCGAGCGCGTCGCCCCAGGGCAGACGCCTGGCCGCCAGGCCGCCCCGCGCCGCGTATTCCCACTCCGCCTCCGTGGGCAGGCGCTTGTCGGCCCAGGCGCAGTAGGCGGCGGCGTCGTGCCAGGAAACCTGCACCACGGGATGGTGGCCGCGGCCTCTCGTGTCGCTGCCGGGACCTTCCGGCCGCCGCCAGCAGGCGCCCTCGACCGCCAGCCACCAAGGCACTTCGCCAATGCCCTGCACCTTGCCGCCGCGTTCGAGCCGCGCCCGGCGGGCGCCGGAGAGCAGGCCGGCGAACACGTAGGCCCAGCCCAGCTGTTCCGCCTCGGTGCGGTAGCCGGTGGCGGCCGCGAAGGCCGCGAACTCGCGGTTGGTGACGACCGTGCGGTCCATGGCGAACGGGGCCACGGTTACGGACCGCACCGGCCCTTCGCCGTCCGCCTGCCGGGCGTCGTCGTCTTCCGAACCCATCAGGAACGTGCCGCCGGGCAGCTCCGCCATCGCCGCGGGTCGAGCCGCTGCCGCCTCTTGGCGGCTACCCATAGCGTTCCCAGAACCGGGCGCTGCGTTCGGCGTGGCCGCTCTCCCAGGCCTCCCGGTACCCGTCCATGGCCTGCCGCAGCTCCGCCACCACCTCGTCGGCGCCCGGCGTGCCGACCAGGTTGGTCGTCTCCCAGGGGTCCCGCACCAGATCGAATAGCTGGGTTTGGCGGGCGCAGTCCCGCACCGCGTACTCGATGAGCTTGTGGGTGCGGTTCTTCACCGCCCGCTGGGAGGACACGTAGGCGAAATAGAGCGCCTCGCGCCCCGCCACCTGGTCGTCGCGCATCGCCGCCACCAGGCTCTCGCCCTCGACGCTCGCCGGCACCGGCGTGGCGGTGAGCTCGCACAGGGTGGGGAAGACGTCCAGCAGATAGGCGTAGGCGGCGCTGCGGCGGCCTTCCGGCACGCCGGGCCCGGCGAACACCAGCGGCACCCGCACGCTGTGCTCGTAGCAGTTCTGCTTGCCCATGAGGCCGTGCTGTCCCACCGCTAGGCCGTTGTCGCCGGCCAACACGATCACGGTGCTGTCCGTGAGGCCCCGGGCGTCGAGAGCCGCCAGCACGCGCCCGAACTCGTGGTCGAGGTGGGTGATCATGGCGTAGTACTCCGCCAAGTGGCGGCGGATCTCCTCGGGCGTGCGCGGAAAGCGGGCCAGCAGCTCGTCGCGGATGCGCAAGGCGCCGTTGTCGAAGGGATGGCCGCCGAGGCAGTTGGGCGGCAGCGCCATCGCCTCCGGCGGGTACATGTCCCGAAAGCGCTGCGGCATGGTGCGCGGGTCGTGGGGGGCCAGGAGCGCCACGTAGGCGAAGAACGGCTGCTGGCCGTCCTGCCGGTCGATGAACTCCACCGCGGCGTCGCAGAGCACTTCGCTGGAGTGGCGGCCGGCGTGGATGTGGTCGCACTCCCGCCAGGCGATTTCGTTGTTGCCGAAGGCCGGCGGATCCGGAATGTGCGCCAGCCGCTTGTCGTAGCGGCCGCTCGGGTCGTAGTGGTAGGCCGGCACGTTCCAGTGGTCCGCCATGCCGCCGAAGTGGATCTCGTCGCCGTCGTCGAAGCCGCGGTTGAAGGCCGCCCGTCCGTTGTGCCACTTGCCGGCGCCCCAGGTGCGGTAGCCCTCGGCGCGCAGCGCTTCGCCGAGCATGGTGTGCTCCGCGGGAATGGCGCTGCCGGAGTCGTGCAGGTGGAACAGCGTGCGTCCGGTGTGCAGCATGGCGCGGCTCGGCATGCAGATGGCGCCGTGGGTGCCGCAGGGAATGTGGGCGTGGGTGAAGGCGGTGCCCCGGGCCACCAGCCGATCCATGTTCGGCGTGCGGATGGCGCCGTTGCCGAGGGCGGCGATGGTGTCGTAGCGCTGATCGTCGGTGAAGAACAGCAGCACGTTGGGCTTGTCGGGCTTGGATGCGGGCATGGGCTTGTCCTTGAGCGAGTGGTCGGTTTGTTCGGTGCGTGCCTCCTGGCGCCAGCGGCGCCGGCGCGGGCAGTATCGTGCCGCGCAAGCTCCTGGCCAACTCCGGTGGTTCTGCCCCGCGTCTCTCGCGTAGGCTACCGTGCGCCGCCTGCCAGGAGGACCAGCGCGTGCCCGAACCCGTCCGCCTGCTGCCCTGCCCGACGTGCCGCAAGCCGGCGCCGTGGACGGCCGCCAACAAGCACCGCCCGTTCTGCTCCGAGCGCTGCCGCCTGATCGACTTCGGCGGCTGGGCCAACGAGAGCTTCCGAATTCCAGGCGAGCCGTTGCGGGACGTGATGTCCGAGGATGCCCATTCGGAGGAAGACTGAGCCGGCGATCTGTCCGCCGCGGCGGAATCTCACCGCCGCCAAACGGCACCATGCAGCCGCTGCCCTACGCGGACGTGCCAGCCGCCTTCAGCCTTCCGGCAAAAGCTAACCCTGCCCAGCGCTCGCCGCGGAGCAGGCATTTTGGTCGCCTAGAGGTTCGATTCCGAATCGACATGGCAAATGGCACGTTCGTCTGTCGTCGCCTCGGCGTGCGCTAATTGAGGATGTGCGCCCCGCAAGGCCGCCAGCATCCCGGCCCTGCGACGAAACCCGCCCGCTGGAACACACGTCATTTTGGAAGCGGCACACTAGAGGCCGCTGGCAGCCGTTGGCGAGCCGCAGCGTGTAGTATCGCCGCATGGTCGACGCCACCAGGCACCGTTCGCCGCGCGGCACCGGCTTCGACACGCTGGCGCTGCACGCCGGGGCGCAGCCGGATCCGGCCACCGGCGCCAGGGCCACGCCCATCTACCAGTCCGCGGCGTTCGTGTTTCCGGATGCGGATTTCGCCGCCGGCCTGTTCAACATCGAGCGCACCGGGCACGTCTATTCCCGCCTCTCGAACCCCACCAGCGCGGTGCTCGAAGAGCGCGCCGCGGCCCTTGAAGGCGGCGTGGGCGCCATCGCCACCGCCAGCGGCCAGGCAGCCATGCATCTGGCCGTGGCGACGCTGCTTGGCGCTGGCGAGCACATCGTCGCCTCGCGATCGCTCTACGGCGGCAGCCACAACCTGCTCGCGTACACCCTGCCGCGCTTCGGCATCGACACCACGTTCGTGGACCCGCGCTCGCCGGAGGCGTTCGGGGCCGCCATCCGCGACAACACCCGGCTGCTGTTCGGCGAGATCCTCGGCAATCCCGGCCTCGAAGTGCTGAACGTGCCGGCGGTGGCGGCGGTGGCCCACGACGCTGGCCTGCCGCTCCTGGTGGATGCCACCTTCGCCACGCCCTATCTGTGCCAGCCCATCGCCCTCGGCGCGGACCTCGTGCTGCACTCCGCCACCAAGTTCCTCTCCGGGCACGGCATCGTCATCGGCGGCCTGCTGGTGGACGGCGGCGCCTTCGACTGGGAAGCGTCCGGCAAGTTCGCCACGCTGTCGGCGCCCTACGAGGGCTTCCACGGCCTCGTGTTCGCGGAAGAATTCGGGCCCCAGGCGTTCCTCACCCGCGCCCGCCGGGAGGGCATCCGGGACTTCGGCGCCTGCATGGCGCCCACCACGGCGTTCCACATCCTGCAAGGGCTGGAAACGCTGCCGCTGCGCATGGCCCGGCATGTGGCGAACGCCCGCGCCGTGGCGGAACACCTGGCTGGCCACGAGGCGGTGCGGGCGGTGAGCTATCCGGAATTGCCGAGCCACCCGGACCGCGCCTTGGCCGCCGAGCTGCTGCCGAAGGGCGCCGGCGCGGTGCTGAGCTTCGAGCTGGCCGGCGGTCGCTCGGCGGGCCGGGCCTTCATCGAGGCGCTGTCGCTGTTCTCCCACCTCGCCAACGTCGGCGATGCGAAGTCCCTGGTGATCCACCCGGCGAGCACCACGCACCACCGCATGGACGCCGAGGCGCTGGCAGCCGCCGGCATCGGCGAGGGCATGGTGCGGCTCTCCGTCGGCCTCGAAGACCCCCAGGATCTCATCGACGATCTGAACCGCGCGCTGCGCCGGGCCATGCGCGCATGAGCGGCCGGCGGGTGTCCTGCGCGGGCCGCGCGGCCTATGTCGGCACCGGCAGCGGCCAGCCGGCGCCGGCTGCGCCGGCTGCGCCGGCGCTGCTGTTCGTCCACGGCGCCGGCATGGACCACACGGTGTGGGCGCTGCCGGCCCGGCACTTCGCCCGCAAGGGCTGGCGGGTGCTGGCTGTGGACCTGCCCGGCCACGGGCGTTCGGAAGGCCCGCCCCTCGAGTCCATCGAGGCGATGGCCGATTGGCTTGCGGCGCTGCTCGATGCGCTCGAAGTGGCGACTGCCGCCGTTGCCGGACACAGCATGGGGTCCCTTGTGGCCTGGCAGCTGGCCCGCGCCAAGCCGACGCGCTGCCGCGCCTTGGCGCTGCTTGGCACCTCTGCGCCGATGCCGGTGACGGCGCCGCTGCTGGCCGCCGCGGCGGACAACCACCAGGCGGCGATAGACATGGCGAACGGTTGGAGCCACAGCCCGGCAGGTCGGCTCGGCGCCGGCGGCAACCCCGGCGTCTGGCAGCTGGGCGCCGGCGCCAGGCTGCTCGAACGCGCCGCCCCCGGCGTGCTGCATGCCGATCTGGCCGCCTGCAACGCCTACCGGCCGGTCCCGAGCCGGACCGAAGTGGCGTGCCCGGTCACCGTTGTCGTCGGCGAGGCGGACATGATGACGCCGGCCAAGGCCGGCTTGGCGGTGGCGGCGCAGCTGCCGGGCGCCCGCACGGTGCGGCTGTCGGGCTGCGGCCATGCCATGCTGAGCGAGCAGCCCAACGCGGTGCTCGATGCGCTGAACGCGGCTTTCGCCAACTCCTAGGCGCCGAGGGGACCGCTGCCTGTGGCCAAGCGCCAAGGGTCGGCATCGCAGGCACCGGGCCTCGCGGCACGGGTGGCCAGCGTGCCGCCGTTCCAGGTGGTGCGCGTCTTCGAGCGGGCCCGGGTGCTGGAGAGCCGAGGCCGCCATGTCGTCCACTTCGAGGTCGGCGAGTCGGACTTCCCATCGGCGCCCGAGGTCGTCGCCGCAGGAATCCAGGCGCTGGAGGACGGGCACACCGGCTATACGGAGGGCCTCGGCCTGCCGGCGCTGCGAGCTGCGCTGGCGGCCCGCTACGGCGTCCCGGCCGAGCGGGTAGCTGTCACCACGGGCGCCAGCGGGGCGCTCAACGTGCTGGCGCAGGTGCTGGTGGACCCCGGCCGGGAAGTGCTGATCCCGGATCCCGGCTACCCCTGCAACGGCGTCTTCGTCGAAGCCGCCGGCGGCGTGCCGAGGCGGCTGCCCCTCGACGCCAGCACGGGCTTCCAGCCCACCGCCGAGGCGGTGGCCGGGGCTTGGCGGCCGAACACCGCAGGGCTGCTGCTAGGCAGCCCCGCCAATCCCACCGGCAGCATCCTGCCAACGCAGGAGCTCGAAGCCATCTGCGCCGTTGCCCGTGGGCGCGGGTTCGTCGTCGTCGACGAGATCTACCAGGGTCTCGTCTACGACGCGCGCCAGCACGGCCGGTGCGGCTCGGCACTGGCGGTGGACGACGGCGTGTTCGTGGTGAACAGCTTCTCGAAGTACTTCGGCATGACCGGCTGGCGCCTGGGCTGGCTGGTGGCCCCGGAGTGGGCCATGGACGCCATGAACCGGATGGCGCAGAACCTCTATCTGGCGCCGCCCACCGTCGCGCAGTACGCGGGGCTCGCGGCCCTCGGCCCCGCCGCGCTCGCCGTCCACGAGCAGCGGCGGCGCATCTTCGGCCGCCGCCGAGACGCCCTGGTAGCCGGCCTGACGCGCCTCGGGCTGCCGCCGGCGCACCCGCCCCAGGGCGCGTTCTACGTCTATGTGGACGTGGCGGCCACCGGCCTCTCGGGCGCCGAGTTCTGCGACCGCCTGCTCGACGAGCACGGCGTGGCGGCCACCCCGGGCACGGACTTCGGCCGCTACCGGGCGGACCGGCACGTGCGCTTCGCCTTCACGGTGGACGAAGCCGAGATCGAGCTCGGCCTCGCGCGTCTGGAGACGGCGCTGCGGTGCTGGCGGGGGCGCCCGTAGAGTTCCAACCGCCGCTTCGCCCCGGCGTCCTGGTGCGCCGCTATCGTCGTTTCCTGGCGGACATCGAGACTGCCGCCGGCGCCCGAACCACCATCCACTGCCCCAACACCGGCGCCATGCACGGCTGCGCGGACCCGGGCAGCGCCGTCTGGTACGCCACGTCGGACAACGCGCGCCGCAAGTACCGGCACACGTTGGAACTGGTGGAGGGCGGCGACGGGCACCTCGTCTGCGTCCACTCGGCGCGGGCCAACGCCTTGGTCGTGGAAGCCATCGCCGCCGGCCTGCTGCCGGGGGCGCTCCCGGATGCGCCGCTGCGCCGCGAAGTGGCCGTTGCCGGGCACGGCCGCATAGATCTGCGCGTCGGCGCCATGTTCGTGGAGGTGAAGGCCGTGACCCTGAAGCTCGGCGACCGCGGGGCGTTCCCGGACGCCGTGAGCGCTCGCGCCACGCGCCATGCCAAGGCGTTGCGCGAGCTGGCGCTGGCCGGCAGCCCCGCCATGCTGGTGTTCTGCGTGCTGCGCAACGGCATCGGCCGGGTGCGGCCCGCCGACGAGATAGATCCGGACTACGGCACGGCGCTGCGGGAGGCGCTGGCGGCCGGCGTGCAGGTGCTTGCGGTGGGCTGCCGGGTGTCGCCGAGCGGCATCGAGCCCACTGGGCTGTTGCCGGTGGAACTCTAGGAAAACCGCGCCCGCACCGCCGCGTAGGCGGCTGCGTTCGGCAGCCGGGCGCCGTGGCGCGCCACCAGCTGGGCGGCGGCGAAGTTGCCGAACCGGGCCGCTTCCGTGGCCGCGCCGCCGTTGGCCAGCGCGTAGAGGACGGCGCCAGCGTAGATGTCGCCGGCGCCGGTGGTGTCGACGGCGGTTGCGGCAAACCCGGCAGTGCTGCGGCTGCCAGCGCGGGTGGCAACCAGGCTGCCCCTCTCGCCGAGGGTGACGTTCACGGCCGGCGCGATGTCCCGGAGTTCGGCGACGGCGATGTCCAGCCGGTCCGTTCCTGCCCAGGCGAGGGCTTCTTCCTCGTTGCAGAACAGCTGGTCGACGCCGTTGCCGAGCATCTCCACCAGGCCGCCGCGGCAGTTCGCCACCATGGCGGGGTCGGACAGCGACAGGCAGGTGCGGACGCCGTTCGCCTCCGCGATCTCCCGCGCCAGCACCGCGGCTTCCCGGCCGCCCTCGGCTGCGGCGAGGTAGCCCTCGGCGTAGCAGTAGCGGGCGTTCGCCAGCGCGGGTTCGTCGACGGCATCCACGCCGAGGTCCGCCGAGACGCCGAGGCAGGTGGTCATGGTGCGTTCCGCGTCCCCGGTGACGAGCGTCAGGCAGCGGCCGGACCTGCCCTCGGCGGACCGCGTGGCGGCAAGGCCGATGCCGGCGCCGCCGAGCTCGGCGACGAAGTGGTCGCCGGCCTCGTCGTTGGCCACCCGGCAGGAATAGAAGCCCCGGCCGCCGAAGCCCTGGACGGCGAACACGGTATTGGCGGCGGAGCCGCCGGATGCGCGCTGCGGCGGATTCTCCGCCAGCGCCTCCTCGAGGGCCGCGATGCGCGCCTCGTCCACCAGCGTCATGTGGCCTTTGGCGATGCCCTCCTGGGCGAGGAAGCCGTCGTCCACGCGGTATTCGAAATCCACCAGCGCATTGCCGATGCCGTAGACGTCCGGCCGCATGCGGGACCGTCTCTCACGCCGCTAGGCTGGCGAAGGCGTGGTCGACGGCGTCCAGAGTGTGGTCGACGGCCGCCTGGTCGTGGGCGCCGGAGACGAACGCCGCCTCGAAGGCCGAAGGGGCCAGGTAGACGCCGCGGTCCAACAAGGCGTGGAAGAAGCGTCCGTATCGGGCGGCGTCCGCGGCCGCCACGTCGTCGAAGCTGGTCACCGGCCCCGCCGTGAAGAACAGGCTGAACATTCCGCACACCGCATTGACGGCCACCGCGGCGCCGTGGGCGGCGGCCCGGGCGCGAATGCCGGCGGCGAGCCGCTCCGTCGCTGCCGCCAGCTCGTCGTAGAAGGCGTCGTCCAGGGACTCGAGCATGGCAAGGCCGGCGCGCATGGCGAGGGGATTGCCGGAGAGCGTGCCGGCCTGGTACACGTCGCCCGCCGGCGCCAGCCGGGCCATGATGTCCTTCGGCCCGCCGAACGCGCCCACCGGCAGGCCGCCGCCGATCACCTTGCCGAGGGTGGTGATGTCCGGCCGCACGCCGCACAGCGCCTGCGCGCCGCCGGCATGGACCCGAAAGCCGGTCATCACTTCGTCGAAGATCAGCAGGCTGCCGGCCCTTGTCGTCGCGTCCCGCAGCGCCGCCAGGAAGCCGGGCTGCGGCGGCACGCAGCCCATGTTGCCGGCGATGGGTTCGACGATCAGGGCGGCGATCCGCGGCCCGTAGCGGTCGAACACGGCGTCCACGGCTTCGGCGTCGTTGTACGGCACGGTGAGGGTGTGCTTGGCGGCGTCCGCCGGCACGCCGGGGGAGTCCGGCAGCCCCAGTGTCAGCACCCCGGAGCCCGCTTGCGCCAGCAGGGCGTCCGCGTGGCCGTGGTAGCAGCCGCGGAATTTGACCAGCATGTCGCGGCCGGTCGCCGCCCGGGCGAGGCGCACCGCCGACAGCACCGCCTCGGTGCCGGAGTTCACCATGCGCACCTGCTCGACGCTGGGGATGCGCCCGACCACCGCCTCCGCCAGCGCGATCTCCGCCTCGGTGGGTGCGCCGAAGCCGAGGCCGCGCCGGGCCTGCTCGCGGACCGCGTCCACCACCGGGGCAAAGGCGTGGCCCTGCAGCATCGGCCCCCAGGAGCCCACGTAGTCGCAGTAGCGGTTGCCGTCCGCGTCCCGCAGCCAGGCGCCCTCGCCGGCCACGAAGAAGACCGGGGTGCCGCCGACGCCGCGAAACGCCCGCACTGGAGAGTTGACGCCACCGGGGATGGCGCGAACGGCGCGGGCGAAGAGGGCGGCGGATGTCGATCTGCGCATGGGGCTCCTAAGGACGGGGTTTGCGGCAGCGCTCAAGGTTGCCGGCGGCCGACGGTAGCTCATCCTGTTCGTGCGACCGGACCATTTCAAGCACCTGTAGACATGTCGGCTTCTCGCTGCTTCGGCGGGCGCCCGTGGCGGCTCAGCGCCGGCCAGGAGGATAGCGGATGCCCACGGACCGCAGCGTCGTCAGAAACACCGACCGACGACGGAAGACGATGCGCACGGTGAGCATGGCCACGACCACGACCAGCATCGCCGGCAGGATGATGTTGGGGTTGCCGGTGAGTTCCAGCACGGCCGCCAGCGCCGCGAGCGGCGCCTGCAGCACCGCGGCCATCATGGCCGCCATGCCGAGCACCACGTACAGCGGCGCGTCGCTGTTCCATTGCGGCGCCAGGACGCCGAGCACCTGGCCCGCCAAGCCGCCGAGCACACCGCCGATCACCAGCGTCGGCCCGATGATGCCCACCGGCAGCCCGCTGCCGACGCAGGCCGCGGAGGCGACGATCTTGGCCACCAGGATCAGCAGCAGCGCCCCCCAGGCAAGCTGGCCGAGCAATGCGGCGTCCACGGTGTCGTAGCCGATGCCCAGCACCTCCGGCGCCAGCAGCGCCAGTGCGCCGGTGACGGCGCCGGCGGCGGCGGCCCGCACCCAGAACGGCCAGCGTTGCAGCTTGGAGAACGCCTCCACGAGCAGAATGAAGGTGCCGCCGGCCAGACCCACCGCCAGCCCGGCCAAGGCGATGTAGGGCACCTCGGCCAGGGAGGCGATTTCGCTCGGCGGCACGGCGAACACGGTGCTGCTGCCGAACGCCCAGCGGGCCAGGACGGTCGCGGTGACGGTGGCGATGAGCACCGGCACGAAACCGAGAATCGTGTACTCCATCAGCACCACTTCCATGGCGAAGATGACGCCCGCCAGCGGCGTGTTGAAGGAAGCGGCGATGGCTGCCGCGGCGCCGCAGGCAACGAGATTGCGCACTTCGTCCGGACGCACGTCCAGCGCTTGGCCGAGCAGGCTGGAGGCGGCGGCGCCTAAGTGTACGGCCGGTCCTTCGTGGCCCCCGGAGAGCCCCATGTTCAGCGCGAACACGTTGCCGGCGAACTGGCGCCCCGCCGCGGGCCAGGACAGCCGCCCTTGGTGGCGCGCCAGCCGCTCCATGACGTGTACGACGCCCAGACGGAGGGCCTCGGGAGACAGGCGATGGCAGGCGAGGCCAATGGCCAGGGCGCCGGCAATCGGCAGCAGCAGGCGTGCCGCCGGCGGCAGGGTTTCGAAGCTGTCGATGCCGCCATGCAGCATGCCGACGGCTTCGAGCGCGCCGCGGAACAGCAGGATGACGACCCCCGCCGCCGCGCCGGCGGCAACGGCGAGCAGCGACAGCCGCGGCAGCGGCTTCAGCCGGGCGAGCCAAGGCGCTCGTCGCAGGCGCGAGCGCGACGCTCGTTTCAGACCCGAACCCTGGGTTTCAGATCGCGAAGGAGTTGCCGCAGCCGCAGGTGGCGGCCGCGTTGGGGTTGGTCACCACGAACTGGGCGCCGGCGAGATCCTCCCTGTAGTCGATCTCGGCCCCTGCCAGGTACTGGTAGCTCATGGCATCCACCAGCGCCACCATGCCGTCGCGCTCGATCACGCAGTCGTCCTCGGCTGCGCCGTCGTCGAAGGTGAAGCCGTAGGAGAAGCCGCTGCAGCCGCCGCCGGTGATGAACACGCGCAGCTTCAGGCTCGAGTCGCCTTCGTCCTCGACGAGCTCGCGCACCTTGCCGGCGGCGCGCGCGGAGAAGCGAATGTCGACGTCCATGGCCGCGATTATATACGCCCGCTGGCTTCGCTCCTGCCCGCGCCAACCCGCTCACGCCGGGCCCGGCCCGCCCGGATGGATCGCGCCGAGCACCCGCGGGCCCTTGGCGCCGGTGGCCGCCGGGGCGTTGCCCGGCAGCCCTGCCAGCGTCCGATGCGCGAACCAGGCGAAGGCCGCGGCCTCCAGGGCATCGGCATCCACGCCTAGCTGGCCGCTGGTCGTCACGTTCCGCTGCGGCAGCCGGCGCTCGAGACGCGAGAGCAGATCCGCGTTGCGGCAGCCGCCGCCGCAGACGATCACCTCCTGGGCGCCGGCGCACCAACGCTCGATGGCATCGGCGATGCACCACGCCGTGAACTCCGCCAGCGTTGCCTGCACGTCCCGAGGCGGGAGCTCGTCGCCGCCGCAGGCTTGCTGGACGTAGCCCAAGTGGTAGGTCTCCTTGCCGGTGCTCTTGGGGGGGCGGCGGGCGAGGAACTCGTCCTGCTTAAGGCGCGCCAGCAAGCGGGAGTTCACGGTGCCGCTCGCCGCCCACCTGCCGCCATCGTCCAAGGGTGCGCCCAGACAGCGCTGCGCCCAGGCGTCGAGCAGCGCGTTTCCCGGCCCGATGTCGAAGCCAAGCAGCGTGGCGCCATCGGCCGGCAGCAGCGTGGCGTTGGCGATGCCGCCGATGTTGACCACTGCGCGGGTGCGCTCCGGGTCGCGGAACAGCGCATCGTGGAACAGCGGCGCCAGCGGTGCGCCCTGGCCGCCGGCGGCCATGTCCCGGCGGCGGAAGTCCGCCACCGTGTCGATGCCGGTGCGCTCGGCGATGCGGTTCGGATCCCCTATCTGCACCGTGAACGGCAGCGGGGCCGTTGGCCGGTGGCGGACCGTCTGGCCGTGGGTGCCGATGGCGCGGACGCGCTCGGCGGCCACGCCCCACCGCTTGAGACAGGCGAGGATCGCGTCGCCCGTGAACGCGCCCAGTTCGGCATCGACGCTCGCCACCGCATCCAGGCCGTCTTCGCCCGGGGCGGCGAGCGCCCGCAGGCTGGCGGCGAGGCGAGGCGGGAAGGAAACTGTCTCTGCCGCGACGATGGCGGGGCGGGTTCCGTGCTCGGCCCCGACCGAGGCATCCTCGGACGCCACCGCCAGCAGCGCCACGTCGAGGCCGTCGACGCTGGTGCCGGTCATGGTGCCGACGTAGCGCAGGCGCCCCGGCGTCCGGCTTCGTCCGGGTGTACTCATCCGGCGTCGAGGAGCAGCGAAGGGCTACGGACCCGCGTAGGCCAGCTCGGTTGCGTTCCGGTGCTGCTCGAGGTCCGCGAAGTAGGGGGCCGTCGTCGTGCGAAAGGTCGGCAGGTCGTCCTCGCCGATGGCGGCGGCTTTGGGCAGGGCGACGGTGCGCGGGTTCTTGTGGACGCCGCGATCCAGGAACTCGTAGTGCAAATGCGGCCCGGTGGCCCAGCCTGTGGCGCCCACGTAGCCGATGGTGTCGCCCTGGGAGACGCGCCGCCCGCGCTTGATGCCGCGGTGGAACTTCGAGAGGTGGAGGTACTTCGTCTGGTAGCGCTCGCCATGCTGCAGGACGATGTAGTAGCCGTTGGGTTTGGTTCTGGAGGCGGTGACCACCACGCCGTCCCCGGCCGCCCGCACCGGCGTGCCTCGGGGCGCCGCGTAGTCGATGCCCCGGTGCGGCATGGAACTCTTCCACAGCGGATGGACGCGACGCAGGTTGAAGTTGGAGCTCACCCGGTTGAACTGCAACGGCGCCCGCAGGAAGGTCTTGCGCATGCTGGCGCCGTCCGGCGCGTAGTAGCTCGGGCCGCTGCCGCCGTCGTAGCGCACCGCCTTGTGGCTGCGGCCGCGATTGACGAACTCCGCCGCCAGGATCTCGCCATTGCCCACCGGGTTGCCGTTGACGCGCCGTTCCTCGTACAGCACGTGGAACTCGTCGCCGGCGCGGACGTCGAGGATGAAGTCGATGTCCCATTGGAAGATCTCCGCCAGCCGAACGGCGAAGGCGTCGCCGAGGCCAGCCCGCTGGCAGGCGAGAAACAGCGAGCTCTCGATGCTGGCGCGGGCGTACTTGATGGAGATGTTCGGCTCGATCGGCACCCGGGAACCCTCGAAGGCGTTGCCGACGCGGCGAAACTCCACCGTCTCCAACGGCCCTGGGCTGTAGCTGAGGAACACGAGGTTGCCGCCGCGATCGCGCTCGAACTCGAACCTGTGCCCCGGGTGGATGGACTCCAGGCGCTTGCCGAGGGCGCCGCTGGTGACCACCAGGTGCAGGTCCTTGGAGCTCAAGCCATGCCGCTCGAAGATGCGGCCGAGGCTGTCGCCCGGCAGCACAGGCGCCTCGATGCGATCGCTGGCAAGGGGTGGCGGCACCGGCAGCGAGATCGGCACGAAGGCCAGGGGCGGCACCGCGGCGACAGCGGCATCTCCTGCCGGCGCCCCGGCGGAGGGCGACGAGAGCGCCTCGTCTCTCGTCTCGGCGGCGGCGTTGGCCTGCTGCGCCGGAGGACGCCCCGAGAGCCAAACCACCAACAGCACCAGTGCCAGGCTGGTGGCGACTATGGCGTGGGGTTTCGGCGGCCTTGGCACGCTTTACCTGCAGCAACCTACCTGTCGGCAATCCGTCAGTGACCTGCGAGCGGCGCCGCCGTAGGCAGACAGGCACCGCCGCCAACGCGGGCGCAAGGTTTCGAGAATGCCGCAAATGCGCGTTGATGGGAAGCCCCGCCCGAGGCTAAGCTCATCCGCCCTCTTCGGGTGCCCGCTCGCCCATGCTCAGCGAACTCGAACAGCGCAGCCTGGTGGCCCAAGTGTCCGACCAGCGCGCCTTGGCGGCCCATTTGGACGCTGCCCCACGGGTGGTGTACGCCGGCTTCGACCCGACGGCGCCGAGCCTGCAGGTAGGCAACCTGGTGACGCTGCTGATGCTGCGGCGCTTCCAGCTGGCCGGCCACCGGCCCATCCTGCTGCTTGGCGGTGCGACAGGCCTGATCGGCGACCCATCGGGACGCGCGGAGGAGCGACCGCTGCACGATGCGGACACCGTGGCCGGCTGGGCGCTGGCGATTCGGGAGCAGGCGGCTCGATTCATCGACCTCGACGACGCCGGCGGCGGTCGGGTGGTGAACAACCTGGACTGGACGCAAGGCATGGGCGTCATCGGCTTCCTGCGGGACGTCGGCAAGCACTTCGCCGTCAACGCGATGGTGCAGCGGGACACCGTGCGCGAGCGGCTGCTGCGGGAGGGCGCCGGGATCTCCTACACCGAGTTCAGCTACATGCTGCTGCAGGCCAACGACTTTCTCGAGCTCGCCAGGCGCTACGACTGCACGCTGCAGCTTGGCGGCAGCGACCAGTGGGGCAACATCGTCAGCGGCATCGACTTGGTGCGCCGCGTCCTGCGGCGGCCAGCCTACGCCCTCACCCACCCGCTGGTGACGCGGCAGGACGGCACAAAGTTCGGCAAGACCGCGGCCGGGGCCGTGTGGCTGGACGGCGAGCGCACGTCGCCCTACGCCTTCTACCAGTTCTGGCTGAACAGCGCCGATGCGGACGTGCTGCCGCTGCTGCAGCGCTTCACGCTGCTTGGCGCACAAGCGCTGGCGGACGCGGCGCGGGAGCTGCGCTGTCGCCCGGAGCGGCGGGCCGGGCAGCGGCTTCTGGCCGCCGAAGTCACGCGGCTGGTCCACGGCGACGCCGAAGCGCAGGCGGCCGAGCGCATCGCCCGCGCCCTGTTCACCGGCGACGTGCGATCCCTCGGAGCAGCGGATCTGGCGCAGCTGGAGCGCGACGGCATGGCCTGCACGCATCTGCCGGCGGGCACCGGACTGCTGACGGCGCTGGCCACCGCCGGCGTTGCGGCCTCCAACGGCGCCGCCCGGCAGCTAGTGCGCAGCGGCGGCATTCGCCTGAACGGCCAGCCTGTGGCGGACCCTGGCTGCCGGCTCGCCGCCGCCGATGCGCTGCACGGGCGCTACCACGCCGTCCGGCGCGGCAAGAAGCACTGGCACTTGTTCGTCCTGGAGGCCTGACCCCGCCGCCGCGTCTGGCTGGCGCTGGGCAGCGCCCCGCCCTGCCGGCAGCCCTGCAAAAAGAAGCGAAAAAAGCGTTGACAGGCATTGGCAGGGGCGTAAGATACGCACCCCTTGGCCTCGGGGCACCCCCAAGGCCCGCTCTTTAAGAACGTGAAGACAAGCCATTCGTGTGGGCGCTCGATGTTGAGCTAGCGAGCAAACTGACTGGCTGTGCCTCTGGCAGCGCCCGGCTGGGCGTCGCTTGGCACGGCATTTGCTTGTGAACTGAAGAGTTTGATCATGGCTCAGATTGAACGTTGGCGGCAGGCCTCATACATGCAAGTCGAACGAGAAAGGCCCTTTCGGGGGCCGAGTAGAGTGGCGGACGGGTGAGTAACGCGTAGGAATCCACCCGGCAGTGGGGGATAACCCGGGGAAACTCGGGCTAATACCGCATGTCGAGCGTCGGCGTAGAGCCGGCGCTGAAAGCGGGGGATCTCGCGCACGGCTTCGGCCGAAGGCGGAGACCTCGCGCTGTCGGAGGAGCCTGCGTTGGATTAGCTTGTTGGTGGGGTAACGGCCTACCAAGGCGACGATCCATAGCTGGTCTGAGAGGACGATCAGCCACACTGGGACTGAGACACGGCCCAGACGTCTACGGACGGCAGCAGTAGGGAATCTTGCACAATGGGCGAAAGCCTGATGCAGCCATGCCGCGTGTGTGAAGAAGGCCTTAGGGTTGTAAAGCACTTTCAGTGGCGAAGAAAAGGTCGGCGCCAATACCGCCGGCCCTTGACGTTAACCACAGAAGAAGGACCGGCCAACTCCGTGCCAGCAGCCGCGGTAACACGGAGGGTCCGAACGTTAATCGGAATTACTGGGCGTAAAGCGCGTGTAGGCGGCTTGCTAAGTGGGATGTGAAAGCCCCGGGCTCAACCTGGGAACTGCATTTCAGACTGGCAGGCTAGAGTTCAGTAGAGGGAGGTGGAATTTACCGTGTAGCGGTGGAATGCGTAGATATGGTAAGGAACACCAGTGGCGAAGGCGGCCTCCTGGACTGAAACTGACGCTCAAGTGCGAAAGCGTGGGGAGCAAACAGGATTAGATACCCTGGTAGTCCACGCCGTAAACGATGAGAACTAGCCGTTTGGCCCCTTGAGGGCTTAGTGGCGCAGCTAACGCGATAAGTTCTCCGCCTGGGGAGTACGGCCGCAAGGTTAAAACTCAAGTGAATTGACGGGGGCCCGCACAAGCGGTGGAGCATGTTGTTTAATACGAGGCAACGCGAAGAACCTTACCACCACTTGACATCCACGGAACTTTCCAGAGATGGATTGGTGCCTTCGGGAACCGTGTGACAGGTGCTGCATGGCTGTCGTCAGCTCGTGTCGTGAGATGTTGGGTTAAGTCCCGTAACGAGCGCAACCCTTATCCTTATTTGCCAGCGGGTAGAGCCGGGAACTCTAAGGAGACTGCCGGTGACAAACCGGAGGAAGGCGGGGACGAGGTCAAGTCATCATGGCCCTTATCGTGGTGGGCTACAAACGTGCTACAATGGGCGGTACAGAGGGCTGCAATCCCGCGAGGGGGAGCGAATCTCAAAAAACCGTTCGTAGTCCGGATAGGAGTCTGCAACTCGACTCCTTGAAGTCGGAATCGCTAGTAATCGCGAATCAGCAATGTCGCGGTGAATACGTTCCCGGGCCTTGTACACACCGCCCGTCAAGTCATGGGAGTGGGTTGCACCAGAAGTAGCTGGCCTAACCTTCGGGAGGGCGGTTACCACGGTGTGGTCCATGACTGGGACTAAGTCGTAACAAGGTAGCCGTAGGGGAACCTGCGGCTGGATCACCTCCTTAAACCAACAAGGTCGGCCGGCAGCCTCTCGAGGCGGCCGAATCGATCCATCGCTCGCAAGTTCTCGTCGAGCGCTCACACGGATGTCTTGTCTTCGCTTCTTGCTACGGGGGCCTCGGCGCCTGCCTGCGCTCCGGGCCGAGTGGCGGCATCGACTTGCGGGCCTGTAGCTCAGCTGGTCAGAGCGCACCTCTGATAAGGGTGAAGTCGGCGGTTCAAATCCGCCCAGGCCCACCAACCGAGTCTTCACCGAGTCCTCTTGAGGCGGGGGCCGTAGCTCAGCTGGGAGAGCACCTGCCTTGCAAGCAGGAGGTCAGGAGTTCGATCCTCCTCGGCTCCACCAACCGCCGGCGCATCCACATGCAAGCATCGCCCTCGATGCGGCGTTTGCATGTGGGCTGCCAGCCCATTAGCTCTTTGACAATTCGTTCGATGAAGCCAAGCATCTCTCTTGGCGCATCCCTACGGGGATGGCGCCGTCGAGGGGTGCTTACCCAAGAGCAACGAAAAGTGCGCCTTAAGCGATGCAGCCTGCGAAGGCCGCGTCGCGCGCGATGGCAGACCTCCAAGGCTGTCCATCGCGAGGTAATTCCGGCGACTTCATTCACGGCCGTAGCCTCGGCCTGCGCGACACGCGGGCTGGGTTATATGGTCAAGTGAATAAGCGCATTCGGTGGATGCCTTGGCAGCTGAAGGCGATGAAGGACGTGGCAGCCTGCGATAAGCCTCGGGGAGTCGGCAACAGACTTCGATCCGGGGATTTCCGAATGGGGAAACCCAGCCAGTTTTCACTGGCTATCGTGCATTGAATACATAGATGTACGAGGCGAACCCGGGGAACTGAAATATCTAAGTACCCGGAGGAAAAGAAATCAACCGAGATTCCCTGAGTAGCGATGAGCGAAAGGGGAGTAGCCCTTAAGCCATACGCAGCGTTAGCGGAAGCACCCTGGAAAGGTGCGCCATAGCGGGTGACAGCCCCGTACGCGAAAACGAGCGGGTGGTGAAATCGAGTAGGGCGGGGCACGTGAAACCCTGTCTGAACCGTCGCAAGACAAGGGGGGACCATCCTCCAAGGCTAAATACTCTCAGCTGACCGATAGTGAACCAGTACCGTGAGGGAAAGGCGAAAAGTACCCCAACGAGGGGAGTGAAACAGTACCTGAAACCGGATGCGTACAAGCAGTGGGAGCCATGCCGCCTCATCGCAAGCGCCCGTCGTTCGCGGCGGTCGCCTTGCGGTGCAGAACGCGTGGTGACTGCGTACCTTTTGTATAATGGGTCAGCGACTTACTTTTGTCGGCGAGGTTAACCGTTAGGGGAGCCGTAGGGAAACCGAGTCTTAAGTGGGCTATGTGCCGTTCGCGGCACGGAGTCGGCAGGAGTAGACCCGAAACCGGGCGAGCTAGCCATGGGCAGGGTGAAGGTCAGGTAACACTGACTGGAGGCCCGCACCCACCTATGTTGAAAAATGGGGGGATGACCTGTGGCTCGGAGTGAAAGGCTAATCAAGCCCGGAGATAGCTGGTTCTCCTCGAAAGCTATTTAGGTAGCGCCTCTCGTATCACCATCGGGGGTAGAGCACTGTTTGGGCTAGGGGGTCACCTCGACTTACCAACCCCATGCAAACTCCGAATACCGATGAGTGCAGCGAGGGAGACAGACGGCGGGTGCTAACGTCCGTCGTCGAAAGGGAAACAACCCAGACCGCCAGCTAAGGTCCCTAAATCGTGGTTAAGTGGGAAACGATGTGGGAAGGCTCAGACAGCCAGGAGGTTGGCTTAGAAGCAGCCATCCTTTAAAGAAAGCGTAATAGCTCACTGGTCGAGTCGGCCTGCGCGGAAGATGTAACGGGGCTAAACCACGTACCGAAGCTGCGGAGCCGTGCGCTTGCGCATGGCTGGTAGAGGAGCGTTCTGTAGGCCGATGAAGGCAGCCCGCGAGGGCCGCTGGAGGCATCAGAAGTGCGAATGCTGACATGAGTAACGATAAAGGGGGTGGAAATCCTCCTCGCCGAAAGACCAAGGGTTCCTGCGCAACGCTCATCGGCGCAGGGTAAGTCGGCTCCTAAGACGAGGCCGAGAGGCGTAGTCGATGGCGAGCTGGTTAATATTCCAGCACCGCTTCTTGCTGCGATGGGGTGACGGAGAAGGCTAGGCTGGCCTGGCGTTGGTTGTCCAGGTGAAAGCAAGTAGGCTGAGATCTTTGGCAAATCCGGGGTCTCTAGGCCGAGATGCGACGACGAACGGGTCCAACAAGGACCCGGAAGTGGTTGATGCCATGCTTCCAAGAAAAACCTCTAAGCTTCAGGCAAGACGCGACCGTACCCCAAACCGACACAGGTGGTCGGGTAGAGAATACCAAGGCGCTTGAGAGAACTCGGGTGAAGGAACTAGGCAAAATGGCACCGTAACTTCGGGAGATGGTGCGCCGCTGACGGTGACGGGGCTTGCCCCCCGAGCGGTTGGCGGTCGAAGATGCCAGGTGGCTGCGACTGTTTACTAAAAACACAGCACTCTGCAAACTCGCAAGAGGACGTATAGGGTGTGACGCCTGCCCGGTGCCGGAAGGTTAATTGATCAGGTTAGGCGGATTCGTTCGCCGAAGCTTGTGATCGAAGCCCCGGTTAACGGCGGCCGTAAATATAACGGTCCTAAGGTAGCGAAATTCCTTGTCGGGTAAGTTCCGACCTGCACGAATGGCGTAACGATGGCCACACTGTCTCCACCCGAGACTCAGTGAAATTGAAATCGCGGTGAAGATGCCGTGTACCCGCGGCTAGACGAGAAGACCCCGTGAACCTTTACTACAGCTTCACACTGGACTTTGACTTAGCTTGTGTAGGATAGGTGGGAGACTAGGAAGCGGAGGCGTCAGCTTCCGTGGAGTCGTCCTTGAAATACCACCCTGGCTATGTTGGGGTTCTAACTTAGGCCCATTAGCTGGGTTGAGGACAGTGTGTGGTGGGTAGTTTGACTGGGGCGGTCTCCTCCCAAAGAGTAACGGAGGAGTACGAAGGTACACTCAGCATGGTCGGAAATCATGCAATGCGTACAAAGGCAGAAGTGTGCTTGACTGCGAGACCGACGGGTCGAGCAGGGTCGAAAGACGGTCTTAGTGATCTTGTGGTTCTGAATGGAAGGGCCATGACTCAACGGATAAAAGGTACTCCGGGGATAACAGGCTGATACCGCCCAAGAGTTCACATCGACGGCGGTGTTTGGCACCTCGATGTCGGCTCATCACATCCTGGGGCCGGAGCCGGTCCCAAGGGTATGGCTGTCCGCCATTTAAAGTGGTACGCGAGCTGGGTTTAGAACGTCGTGAGACAGTTCGGTCCCTATCTGCCGTGGGCGTTTGAGATTTGAGAGGAGCTGCTCCTAGTACGAGAGGACCGGAGTGGACGAACCTCTGGTGTTCCGGTTGTCACGCCAGTGGCACCGCCGGGTAGCTATGTTCGGAAGGGATAACCGCTGAAAGCATCTAAGCGGGAAGCCCCCCTCAAGACTAGATCTCACCAAATCTCCGAGATTTCTAAAGGGCCCTCGTAGACTACGAGGTTGATAGGCGGGATGTGTAAGCGTTGTGAGGCGTTGAGCTAACCCGTACTAATTGCCCGTGAGGCTTGACCATATAACCGAGCCCGCCCGGCGGGGCCGGTCGTGTGCAAGTCGCCGTGTACCTCAAGGCGCTGCTTCGTTGCGGTGCGCTTCATCGAATGGATTGTGCTTGGTTTGCCTGACGACCATGGCGAGTTGGAACCACCTGATCCCATCCCGAACTCAGCAGTGAAACGGCTCAGCGCCGATGGTAGTGTGGGGTTTCCCCATGTGAGAGTAGGTCGTCGTCAGGCGCTTCGATTTCCTGGCCCGGAGGCCGATGCGCTTCCGGGCTTTTTGTTGCTCCGTTCCCGCGTGTTGGCCGCAGTACGGCGCTCAGCGGTCCGTCCAGCCCAACGGCCGCAACGCGCAGCGCATATACTGCGCCCGTAGCGAGGATGGGAATTCGGAGGTCAACGGTGGCGCACAACGACCGGCAGCCAGCCACGGATGGCGGCGAGCTCTCCCGCCGGCGGTTCGTGGGCGACGCGGTGAAGGGGGCGGCGGCGGTCGCTGCCGGGGTACAACTGGCCGCCGCCGACGCGGCCAGCGCGGCGAGCAGCGGCCTGCCGATGCGTCCCCTCGGCCGCACCGGCGCGGACGTCTCCGTGCTGTGTCTCGGCGGCTGGCACATCGGCTACGCCGCCTCCCGCGACCAGGCGGCGGCCATCAAGGTGATGCATGCCGCCATCGACCAAGGCGTCACCTTCTTCGACAACTCCTGGGACTACCACGACGGCGGCAGCGAGCAGGTGATGGGCCAGGCGCTGGCCAGCGGCGGCCGCCGCGGCAAGGTGTTTCTGATGACCAAGGGCTGCGAGCGCGACTACGCCGGTGCCTTGCGCTGCATCGACGAGAGCCTCGTGCGACTGCGTACGGACTACCTGGATCTCTGGCAGTTCCACGAGATCATCTACGAGAACGACCCGGAGTGGGTGTTCGAGAACGGCGGCATCCGCGCTGCTATGGAAGCCAAGCAGGCCGGAAAGATCCGCCACATCGGCTTCACCGGCCACCGGGACCCCCGCATCCACCGGATCATGCTCGACAAGCCCTTCGAGTGGGAAACGGTGCAGTTGCCCATCAACATGATGGACGCCCACTTTCGCAGCTTCCGGGAACACATCGTTCCCATCTGCCAGCAACGCGGCGCCGGCGTCATCGGCATGAAGGGCCTCGGCGGCGGCGTGATTCCAAACCAGGCTGGCATCGACGCCGAGGTATGCATCCGCTACGCCCTGAGCCAGCCGATCTCCTCCTTGGTGGTGGGCATCACCACGATGGACGAGCTGCTTGCGAACGTCGCCACCGCCCGCGCCTTCGGCCCCATGTCCCAGGAGGAGCAGCAGGCGCTCCTTGCCAGCGTCCGCGCGGTGGCCGGCGACGGGCGCTACGAGCTCTACAAGACCACGCAGCGCATGGATGGCCCCTACCATGCCAAGCAGCACGGGTTCGAGGTGGCCGCCGCATGAAGCCGGTTGCCGTTCAGCTCTATTCGCTGCGCGAGGAATCCGCCCGGGACTTCGACGCGGTGCTCGAACGCCTCGCCGCCATCGGCTATCGGGGCGTGGAGCCGTTCAACCTCTACGGCAAGACGCCTGCCACCTTCAAGGCGCAAGTGGAAGCGCTGGGAATGACGGTGTCCTCCAGCCACACGCCTTGGGCCAATCGTGCGCCGGTGAGCGAAGTGGTGGACGTGCTCGGCGCCTTGGGGCTCTCCCGTGCCGCCGGCGGTTTCGCGCCAGCGGATTTCGAGAGCCTGGACGCCATCAAGCGCACCGCGGACACCGTCAACGCGCTGACGGAGGCGCTGGGCCGCCACGGCATCGGCCTGTTCCTGCACAACCACTGGTGGGAGTTCGCCCTGGTAGAGGGCGAGCTCGGCTTCCGCCGCCTGGCCGAGATGTGCCCAAGCGTGCAGTTCGAGGTGGACACCTATTGGGCGGCCAACTTCGGGGCGGTCGACGTGGCGGCCGAGGTGGCCCGCGTGAAGGAGCGGGTGCCGCTGCTGCACGTCAAGGATGGCCCGCTGAAGCGAGATGCCGCCCATGTGGCTGTCGGCGACGGCAGCATGGATATCGCCGGCGTCATCGCCGCTGCGGATCCAGCCGTGCTCGAGTGGATCATCGTCGAACTCGATGCCTGCGACACGGACATGATGACGGCCGTGGAGCGCAGCTACCGCTACCTCACCAGCCATGCCCTCGCGGCGGGCAATGTCTGAGGCGCACAGCGCCGCAACCTGACGGGAAGCGCCCTCGCGCACGGCGAGCCGCAGCTGTGGCCTCGAGGCGGCAGCGGTCACCGGTGCGCGTTGGTCGCCAAGACGGCGACTTGCTGGCTGCCTTGCCCGCCGCATCTCGCGGCAGCCGAACATGCACCGTGCGACGCCAAGCCTGCTTCGGCGACCTGCCGGTCGGCCGCCACGACGCAACGGCCTACTCGTAGCGCAGCGCTTCCATGGGTTGCAGTTCGGCGGCCTTGGTGGCTGGCAGAATGCCGAAGACGATCCCAACCAGCGACGAGAATCCCACCGCGGCCGCCGCGGCCAAGGGCGATACGCTCACGTTCACGGCGGGCAGCAGCGCACCGCACACTGCCGCAGCAACAAAGCCGAGCAACATGCCAACCAGCCCGCCGAGCAGCGACAGCGCAACCGCCTCGGTGAGGAACTGCAGCAGTATCTGCCGGCGCGTGGCGCCGAGCGCCTTGAGTATCCCGATTTCCCGGGTTCGCTCGGTCACCGACACCAGCATGATGTTCATGATGCCGACGCCGCCCACCAGCAGCGACACGCCTACGACGCCTACCGCGATCACGGTAGCGACCTCCGTGAAGCGGGCCGTCGCCTCGGCCAGATCCTGCGGCAGGTCGATTCGAAAGTCGTCCTCGTCGTCGAGGCCGATGCCGCGGGCCCGGCGCAGCACGGCGCGAATGCGAGCGCGCATGGTCTCGACGTCCACGTCGGGCGCTACCGTCAGCGCCAGCTCGAGTTCGCCGTCGTCCTGGTTCCCGATGGCGGCGCGCATCGTGCCGTAGGGGATCAAGATCGGCGCCCCGAGCACGGACCGCACCCACGAGCTGGTGGGTTCCATGACGCCGACCACGCGGAACCAGTCGCCGGCGATCGCCACATGCCGGCCCACCGCGCGATCGCCAAGCCCCAGCTCCCTGGCCGCGTGGGCCGGAAGCACGCACACGCGGCGACGGCGCTGATCGTCGGCCACGGAAAGGAAGCGGCCGTCGGCGACGAATTCGTTGGCGAAGTGCTGGTAGCCGTGGGTGGTGCCGACCAGCGCCGCATGGACCGCGGTGGAACCGTGGCGCACCTCCACGTAGCGCCAAGCAGCCGCGGCGAGGCTGGGCGTCACCGAAGCGATGCCGTCCACGCTGGCGATCAGCGCCTTGTCCTGCTGCGTGAGCTGGCGCTGCCGATCGGCCCCTGACCGTCGCTCCGGATTCGCCGGCGCCACGGTAAGGCTGCTGCCGCCGAGCCTCGTCGCCTCCGCCTTGAGGGCCTCGCCGGCCCCGGCCATGAACGTGATGACGGCGACAATGGAGCCGACGCCGATGGCGATGCCGATGGTGGTGAGGAAGCTCCGCATGGCGTGGGCGACGATGGCCTCGGCGGCCGAGCGGAGGCTTTCGATCAGCGTGAACACTCGCAAGCTCCTCTTGTGTGCGCCGGCGTCGCCTCGGGCTAGCGGCTGCGCCGCCCGGAAGCGGCGGCGACCGCGCCATCCACCAGCTCGACGGTGCGCTGGCAGCGGGCGGCGATGTCCGCTTCGTGGGTGACGACCACGACAGTCTGTCCCTGCCGATGCAGGTCCTCGAAGAGCCGGAGCACCTGCTGCGTCGCGGCTGCGTCGAGGTTGCCGGTGGGCTCGTCCGCGAGCAGGATCGCCGGCGCCGTCACCAGGGCCCTCGCGATCGCCACCCGCTGGCGCTGTCCGCCGGAGAGCTCGTTCGGCCGATGGCCCATGCGGTCGTCGAGCCCCACTCGCGCCAGCGCCTCGGCCGCGGCGGCCCGGCGGGCGTCGAAGCCGACTCCGCGATAGACCAAGGGCTGCATCACGTTGCGCAGCGCGGACCTCCGCGCCAGCAGGTTGAAGCTCTGGAACACGAAGCCCACCTCCCGGTTGCGAATCCGCGCCAGCTGCGCCTCCGGCAGGCGTTCCACATCCCGCCCGTTCAGGCGATAGGTCCCCGTGGACGGCCGGTCGAGGCAGCCGAGGATGTTCATCAGCGTGGACTTGCCCGAACCGGAGGAGCCCACGACCGCGACGTATTCGTTGGCTTCGATGGAGATGTCCACGCCCCGCAGGGCGGCAACCGCATGATCGCCGAGGCGGTAGGTCTTCGAGATGCCGCTCATTTCGATCAACGCCACGGTGCGCGCTCCCGCCCTCTTGTCTCCGCCGCCCGAGGCCGTCCGCCGTCGGCGACGGGGCAAGCGTAGCGGATTGCCGCGCTCGAACAGTGCGAGATTCGCCCCGGCCCTCGTAGGAGATCGCCGCCATCGCCCGCAAACGGCCACGGCGCGGTTCCATGTATGCTGCCGGTCGTCCGCGTCGCCCAAGGAGAGCGCCATGCGCCCCGTACGCCCCGCCCTGGCCCTTGCAGCCGCCTTGTCCTGTGTCGCCGCCGGCCACGCCCGGGAAGGCGCAGAGGCGTCCTGGCATCCCTCCAAGCACGGCGCCGGCGACACCCTGGGCGCCATCAACCATCTCTCGCCGGCCGCCGTGGTGCAGGCGGCGAAGCTGGTGCGAACCGGCAAGGCGTATCCTCTCGGCGTGGTGACGGGTTGGGACACGCCGGCCTACCCGCCGCGCCACTACGCCATCACCATTCTCCAGCCCGGCTGGCACAACGGCCCCACCATGGGCGCCAACCTCGCCACCGGCAACGACGACCTGCTCTATACCTGGATGGGCATTGGCAGCCAGCTCGACGGCCTCGGGCACATGGGCATCAACCACGTCTACTACAACGGCCTCGAGGCGCAGGACTTCGTGGACACCAAGGGGCTCAAGGCGCTCTCCATCGACAAGCTGCCGCCCATCGTCGGGCGCGGCGTGCTGCTGGACATGACGCAGCACTTCGGCCAGAACCCGCTGCCCGCCGGCACCGCCTTCAACGAAGCCGAGATCAAGGCGCAGGCCGCGAAGCAGGGCGTCTCGATCGGCGAGGGCGACGTGGTGCTGTTCCATACCGGCTGGCTCTCCCTCGCCGAAGACGCCGAGCGCTTCATGAGCGGCGAGCCCGGGCTGGGCGTGGGCGGCGCCAGGTACCTCGCCAGCCGGAACGTAGTGGCCGTGGGGGCGGACACCTGGGGCCTCGAAGCCGTGCCCGGGGAGGACCCGGCGCTGGCTTTTCCCGTCCATCCGGAACTGCTGGCCAAGAACGGCATCTACATTCTGGAGAACATGAACGTCGGCCCGCTGGCGGCGGACGCCGCCTGGGAGTTTCTGTTCGTGCTTGGCCAGCCGCGCTTCGAGGGCGCCGTGCAGGCGGTCGTCAATCCAGTGGCGATCCGCTAGGCCGCAGCCATGAAGATCACCGCCATCACCTGTACGCCGCTCGCCATCGGCAAGGGCCTGCTGCGCATCCAGACGGACGCCGGCGTGGAGGGCTGGGCCGAAGTGCCGGGCCGCAACAACGCCGTGTTCGAAGCCTACCTCGCGAGCGCCATACGGCCGGCGCTGATCGGCGAGGATCCCCGCCTCATCGACCGCCACTGGGAGACCCTCGCGCTCGGCCGCGGCGAGCGCTTCTACAAGCTGCCCGGCTGGGTGGTGGGCGTGGTGGACGTGGCGTTGTGGGACCTCCTCGGAAAGGAGACGGGGCTGCCGGTACACACGCTCATGGGCGGCGCCCGGCGCACCGAGATCCCGCTCTACTGGAGCGTCGGTTCCGGCTGGCGAATGGCGCCGGAGGAGATGCTGCGCCAAGTGCAGAACGGCTGGGAGCAGGGCTTCCGAGCGTTCAAGATCCGCATGGACTGGCGGGGCTGGCGGCAGGACGTCGACCCGCGCAAGGACTACCAGATGTTCAAGCTCGCTCGGGAGTTCCTGGCTGGCGGCGAGTACCTGGGCTTCGACGCCAACAACGGCTACTCGGTCTCCACCGCGATTCAACAAGGGCGCCGGTTCGAGGCGCTGGGCATCGACCACTTCGAGGAGCCGCTGCCGCATACGGACCTGGCCGGCATCCGGCAGGTGAGCGACGCCTTGGACGTGGCCGTCTCCGTGGGCGAGCAGGATGCCTTCCGGTGGTGGTTCCAGCACATGGTGCTGCTCGGCAATCCGGACATTCTGCAACCGGACATCGTGAATGCCGGCGGGCCTTCCGAGGTGAAGCGCATCTACGACTTCGCCACCACCCTCGACAAGCCAGTGATGCCGCACAGCCCCCAGGCTGGCATCAACTCGATGGCGTCGCTGCACGTCTACGCCACGGTGCAGAACGCCACCCGGCCCCACGAGTACTCCACCGAGTTCTCCGGCCCGCTGGACGACGTGGCGGCGCTGTACGGCGAGGCCGTGCTGCCGACCCAGGGCGCCATCCGCCTGGCCGACAAGCCTGGCCTTGGCATCGAACTGGACGAAGCGGCGGTGGCCCGCCTGACGGCCGGCTAGCCGGTCGAGGTTCGCGCAATGGCGGACAAGCTGCGGATCGCCTTCGTGGGTTGCGGCAACATCGCCCGCGCCCACTGGCACGGCATCCGCAACCACGCGCCGCACCTCGAGGTGGCCGCGGTGGTGGACGAGGAATTCGCCCGCGCCGAGGCGATGGCCGGGCGCACCGGCGCCACGCCGCATGCCAGCTTGGCCGCGGCGCTGGCGGCCGGCGGCTTCGACGCCGTGGACATCATGCTGCCCCACGATCTGCACGAAGCCGCAGCCGTGGCCTCGTTCGACGCCGGCAAGCATGTGGTGCTGGAGAAGCCGATGGCGCCGGACCTCGCGAGCTGCGAGCGCATTCTGGCCGCGGCGCGACAGGCCGGGACGGTGTTCATGATCGCCGAGCAGGCCCAGTACTGGCCGGACATCGCCGAAGCCAGACGCCTGATCGACGCTGGCTGCATCGGCACGGTGCTCTATGCCCGCGCCTGCTTCTACGATCCGCTGCGCAGCGATCCTTCGGCGCCCAGGCCCTGGCGCTTCGAACTGGCTCGCGCTGGCGGCGGCATCGCCATCGACGGCGGAGCGCACTGGATTCGGCCGCTGCGGATGATGCTCGGCGAAGTGGACGAAGCGATCGCCGCCACCGGGCGCCACGTCGAGCACATGGAGGGCGAGTCCTGGGTCGAAGCGCTGTTGCGCTTCGAGAGCGGCGTCGTCGCCTCTTTCAACGCCCTGCTCCACGAAGGCCCGGTGGCGGCCACCGAGGACTTCCGCGTCACCGGCGCCGCGGGCGAGCTGGTGATCGAACACGGCCCCGAAGGCCGCCTGCTGCTGGTGAACGCCGAACACCCGCAAGGCAGGACGGTGATGCCGGCCCACCCCGGCAAGGCGGCGAGCTACGGCACCGAACTGCACGACTTCAGCCTCGCGGTTCTCCAGGGACGACCGCTGGCTGCAACCGCGGAGCTCTCCCTCGGCGAGCTGCGCACCGCCTTGGCCATGTACCGCTCGGCGCAGAGCGGCCGTTGGGAGAAGGTGTTTGGCTAGGGCGGTGCCCGTCCTCCAGAAACGCTAAAGTATCTGCCTATGAGCGCATCGATGCTTGGAACTCGTCGGCGTTGGCGGCCGTGCGCAGCCGTCGGCCACGGCCGGGTGGACATCTCCCGGCGTCGCCGTCGCTGGTTCGCGTTGGCAGCCAGGACGGCCAGCGGACTGCTGGTCGCTTCGCTCGCGGCAGCCGAACAGGTGCCCCGGCGCCAAGCGTTCTTCGGCGACCTGCACATGCACACGGGCTACTCCTTCGATGCCTTCGCCTGGTCTTCTCGGACCACGCCGGACGACGCCTATCGTTTCGCCAAGGGCGAGCCGATACGCCATCGGGACGGATCGACGATTCGGTTGCGCGGGCCGCGGCTGGACTTCCTGGCGGTCACGGACCACGCGGAGTTCCTGGGCGTTCCAGCGGGCCTCTTGGACCCCTCGGGCCCCAATTTCGAGCATCCGGACAAGCAGCAGGTGCTGGCGGCCCTCTCCGTTTCCCCTAGGACCATGCTCGACAAGCTGGAGGAACTGCGCCAAGACGGCAGTTCCCTGATGGCGCCGGACGTGCTGGCGGACGCTTGGCAGCGAAGCGTGGACGCCGCCCGACGCCACAACTCGCCTGGCGAGTTCACCGCGTTCGTCGGCTACGAGTTCACCGGCGAGCTGCGACACCGCAACGTCATCTTCAAGGACGGCGACCGGGCGCCCCTGCCGTTCTCCGCCTTGGACTCCGAACTGCCTCAGGACCTGTGGCGCTGGCTGGACGAGCAGCGCGAAGGAGGCGTTGACGCACTGGCCATTCCGCACATGAGCTCCATGACCATCGAGTCCGGCTGGCACGACACCGACCGCGGGCGCCTCACCGCGGCGCAGGCCGAACAGCGGCAGAGGCTGGAACCGCTGCTGGAGATCTACCAGCAAAAGGGCTCTGCCGCGGCGCACCCGTTGTTGTCCCCCAATGACGAGTGGGCGGAGTTCTCGATACGGCGCCCGTACGACGCCACTGCAGTTAGGATCGGCACATACTGGCGTACGCTGCTGGCTCGCGGGATGGCGTTCGAAGCATGGTCCGGCGTCAATCCCTATCGGCAAGGGGCCGCAGGAGGCAGCGACAGCCACTTCGGGGGCGGACAATACGACGAGCGGGACGTCACATTCGGCGGTTCGCCGCAGAGACGTGGTTCCGTGTACTCCCCGGAGCCAGGCGGCTGGAAGGGCTTCGTGACGCCGGTGAGAGCTAGCGGCGGTAGCGGCGGGCTGACTGGCATTTGGGCGGAGGAGAACACCCGGGCGGCCCTCTTCAATGCCATGCGTCGCCGGGAGACGTTCGCCACCTCGGGCCCGCGCATCACGCTGCGCTTGTTCGGGGGGTTCGCACTGGCAGACCATCTCGTCGATGCAAGCGATGACGCGCCGGCCTATCTCCACGGCGTGCCCATGGGCGGGATGCTGAACGGCAGCGACCGACGCGGCCAGGAGGCTCCGACCTTCCTCGCGTGGGCGCTGCGGGACCCCCAGTCCGGCCGCCTGCAGCGGCTGCAGATCGTCAAAGGCGAGCTCGCCTCCGAGGGTGCCGGGTGGTTGTACGCGACCGCCCATGCCGTGCCCGCCAGGTTCGCGCGCGTTCGCGAGTACCGCCTGACTGGCGGCGCCGAGACACGAGAGCAGGTGTTCGACGTGGCCTGTTCGGAAAACCGCCGGCCGAACCCCAGGACGCATCGATGTCCAGACAACGGCGTCGCAGTGGATCTGGAGGACTGCTCCCCTAGCTCGGACTTGGGCGCGGAATCTCTGCGGGTGGTTTGGACCGACCCGGACTTCCACCCGCGCCGGCGCAGCTACTACTACCTGCGGGTACTGGAAAACCCGAGCTGCCGCTGGTCCACTTGGGACGCCATCCGCCACGGTGTGCGCCCCAACCCGGACCTGCCCGCCACCATCGAGGAGCGGGCCTGGAGTTCGCCCATCTGGTACGCGCCGTGAGAACCGCTCTCTGGCCCCGCCCGGCGGTACCAGTCGATGGACGACGGCCGTACGCGCCCGTCGCACCAACCAGTCGAAGCGCTCGTTCAACGCGAGCGCCGCGTACCGCCAAGGCGTGACCGGCGCGGACGTGGGCTGCGTCTCGAATTTTCCCCCGCGAACTGCAGGGCCTCATTGAACTGCGGCAGTTCCGCGCCGTACATGACGCGATGGCGCCCGCGTTCATGTGCCCGTCGCGTTCGGCAGCACTAGCTCCACCCGTCGCCGGGGCTTGCCGTTCCTCGGCAGCAGGGCGCCGGCTCCGTGTGCCGAGGCTTCGATTCCCGCGGTGGCGAAGGGGGCGACCGCCTGTTCCGCGCACCGTTGCGACGTGCGCTCGGCGGGAGCTGCCGGGCCGTCCATGTGGCACACCACATGGATCTCGCCGAAGGCATCGGCCACTTGGGCGGCAACGTCGCCGAGTTTCGCCAGCGCGTCCGCCTCGATGCCGCCGGTCGCGTTCGGCGCGATGTCCGGCAGCACCACGAAGCCGTCGCGTCGGAGCGCGGCCACCAGGGCAGCGGCGGCGTCTTGTTCGGGGGCGTCCCTCAGCGCCCGGTCCACGTGGGCGTACACCCGGCGATTGCCGCGCTGGACCGCGTAGATGGCCAGCAGCACGCGGCCGTCGCTGGCCGCCAGGTAGAACTGGGCTGGGTCCGGCGCTACGAGCTCCTTCACGCCGAACACGTCGTTGGCCCACACGGTGCTGCGCCCGCAGTCTCGGCCGCGACAGGTGAACTCCACCGGCATCGGCAGCGCATCGACCGCTTGAACGTAGTGCGCAACGACGTCCTCCAACCGGGTGCCGTCCGGCGCTCGATAGGTGACGCGGGACAGACGGGCCGAGACGCGCTCGCCCCGGTCCACCCGCAAGTCCCGGTGGCTCCGATCCACGCGCCCGGTGACGAAGGCATACCGCCGCACCGGAGTCTCGCTGCGATAGGCAACGATCCAAGTGCCCGGAAAGCGCGCTAGGCCCGGCGGGTCTGCCGCTCCTTGCAAGTCCTCTGCCGCCAGCGCCCAGGGCGCGGCGAAGGCAAGGCAGCCCGCCGAGAGAGACGCCCGCCAGTTCGCAGTTGGCGTCACGGGGACTGCGCCTCCTGGAGCCGCCACGCGCTGGGCGCGGCAAACTCCACGTCCGGCCGCTGCTCGCCAGCCATCAGGTCCGCTACCGTCTTCGCCAGGTCGGCGTCTTGGAACAGCAGCCGGTTCAAGGCGTCCGCCAACGGCATGTACACGCCGAGCTCGGCGGCCTTGTTGCACACCGCCCCCACGGTGTTTACGCCTTCCGCCAGCTTGCCGAGTTCAGCCAGCGCATCCACCAGCCGGGACCCGGCTGCCAGCTTGGCGCCGAGCTGGAAGTTGCGCGACAGCGGCGACGTGCAGGTGGCGAACAGATCGCCGACGCCAGCGAGGCCAAGGAAAGTCAGGGGGTTTGCGCCGAGGGCCACGGCGAAGCGGCCCATCTCCGCCAGCGATCGCGTCACCAGCATGGCCAACGCGTTCTGGCCCACGCCGAGCCCGGTGGCGATGCCGCAGACGATGGCGTAGATGTTCTTCAGTGCGCCGCCGAGCTCGACGCCGTACACGTCCGCGCTGGCGTACACGCGGAACGTCGGGCTCTTGAGGATGGCCTGCACGGTGCCGCGCAGGGCTTCGTGGCGGCTGGCCACCACCGTGCCGGTGTAGCGGCCGTCGGCCATTTCCTCGGCCAGGTTGGGGCCGCTGATGACGCCGATGCGCGCCTGGGGCAGCGCCGCCTCCAGGATCTGGCTCATCAGCCGGAAGCCGGCGTCGATGCCTTTGGTGGCGCTGACGACGCCGGCGCCCGGCGCCACCACTGGCGCGAGTTCCTCGGCGACTGCCCCGAAGGACGCGCTCGGCACCGTGACGAATGCCGTGTCGCAGTCGCCAACGGCGCCCGGCAGGTCGGCCGTCGGCGCCACCAGCGCATGCAGCGGATGGCCAGGCAGATAGCGGCGGTTCTCGCCGTGGGCGCGAATCTCCGCCAGCTGCGCCTCGTCGCGCATCCACAGGCTGACGGCGATGCCGTTGCCAGCGACGATGTTGGCAACTGCGGTGCCGAAGTTGCCGGCGCCGACGATGGCGACGCGCACGGGGTGCTCCTAGAGGCGCCTCAGCACCCCGGTGTACGCCCACTCGGCCGGCGGCTCGGCTGACGCGTCGGCGGCGTCCTTCGGCTCGGTGCTCACCGCCAGCGTCTTGCCGTAGGCCAGCATGGCCGCCACCGTGTCCGTCAGCCGCAGCGCCCGCCGTTCTCCGGCCGGCGGCATCGGACCGAGGAACTGCGGCTCGCCGGCGGCGTCCACCCAGAGCACATGCTGCTGCCCGGCGGGCACTGCGGGTGCCGCCTGGGTCCGCACATGCAGCGTGCCGCTGCGCAGATCCGCGTTCGCCACCCAGCTCGGCTGGTCGGCATCCCCGATCAGCGCCACGTAGTCCGGAGTGTGGCCATCCACCACGAACTCGGCGTTGGCGATGAAGGCGAACAGCGCCGCCGCCGTGCCAGCCAGCGCCCAGCCCTGCCAGAACCGGATGGATTGAAAGATGCCGCCCTCGTTCTCTTCCAAGATGAGTCCCCGTGTTGCTGTTGCCGCGAGAGACGGGAACATACCGACAACATGGACGCAAGGCAAAGCGGCTGGCCCGCGGGAGGCCCGCAACGCCAGAAACAACGCCAAGCGGGTTCCCACAGTCCTTCTTCCTGTATACAATGTCAGAACCCTGTGCATGCGGACACCACCGATGGAGCAGCTCACCACTCGCCAGGCCGAAGTGCTGGACGTGATCAAGACCCACCTCGCCGAATCCGGCTATCCGCCCACGCGGGCGGACATCGCCGCGCAGTTCGGCTTCAAGTCGCCCAACGCCGCCGAGGAGCACCTGAGGGCGTTGGCCCGCAAGGGCTTCATCGAGGTGATCCCCGGCACTTCCCGGGGCATCCGCCTCATGCAGGACGACGGCCTGCCGCTGGTTGGGCGGGTGGCGGCGGGGGAACCCATTCTCGCGGCGCAGAACATCGAGGAGACCATCTCCGTGCCGCAGACGCTCTTCTATCCCTCGGCGGACTACCTGCTGCGGGTGCAGGGCGACAGCATGATCGATGCCGGCATCCTCGACGGCGACCTGCTGGCGGTACACAAGACGCCCACCGCCCGCAGCGGCGACATCGTGGTGGCCCGCATCGACGACGAGGTGACGGTGAAGCGCCTGCTTCGGAAGTCCCGCAGCAAGTTCCTGCTGCTGCCGGAGAACGAGGACTACGAGCCCATCGAGGTGGTCGCCAAGAGCGGCGAGTTCGCCATCGAGGGGGTGAGCGTCGGCATCATTCGGCGCGGCGTCTAGACCTGCAGCGCCTCCAGAACTTCCCTCGCGCCGGACGCCTCCTCGCCGTCCTGCGCGGTGCTTGGACCGCGGCGCCTAGGCCCAGGACTGCGCCCGCGCCGCCTCCTCGCGCACCAGTTCCGGCGCTCCTAGCAGCTGCCGGTTGAAGCCTATGCGCTTGAACCAGTAGTGCAGGCCCAGGAGGTCCGTGATGCCCATGCCGCCGTGGACTTCGGTGGCCTTGCGGGCCACGCACTTGCCCGTCTCCGCCAAGTGGGCCTTGGCGTGGCAGGCCATCGGGTGGGCTTCTTCGGGGATCGCCGCGAAAGCGTGCGCCGCGTACCACACCAGGGACCGGCACGGTTCCAGCTCTGCGGCCATCTCCGCGCACATGTGCTTGACGGCCTGGAACGAACCGATCACGCGGTTGAACTGGCGGCGCTCCTTGGCGTACGCGACGGACTGGTTCAGCATGGTTTGCGCCGCGCCCAGCGTATCCGCCGCCAGAACCACGCGGCCGGCGTCGATGGTGGCGGCGAGGGCCGTGCCGTCGGCCACGGTGCCGGGGAGCGCCTCCGCCGGAGCGTTCGCAAACGCCACCTCGGCGATGGTGCGGGTGCGGTCGATGGTCTTGAGCTTGGTCGCCGCCGCGTGCTGGGCCTCGACGAGATGCATGGCGCCGCCGTTCGCCGCCACCAGATAGCAGTCCGCGGCGGCGCCGTCGAGCACGAACATGGCCTTGCCGTCCAGTTGGCCGTCGCTCCCGGCAACCCCTTCCGTCTCGCGGCGGCCGATCTGCTCGCTGACGGCGACGCCGACCACCACCTCGCCGGCAGCGATCCGCGGCAGCCACCGTTCCTTCTGACGGTCGCTGCCGGCGGCCGCGAGCGCCACGGGCGCCATGACGGACGATCCGGCGAACGGTACCGGCGCCGCGGCGCCGCCCAGAGCCTCCGCGATCAGCGCGGCTTCCAGCAGGCCAAGGCCAACGCCGCCGTACTCCTCGCCGACCAGCACGCCGTGAACGCCGAGGTCCGTCAGGCCGCGCCACACGTCCTCGGCGCGGGGCTCGCCGGCCTCTGCCGCCTCGCGCACCCGCGGCAGCGGACAGTGGCTGGCCAAGTAGCCGGCGATGCTCTCCTGCAGCAGCCGCTGCTCCTCGGACAGGCCGAAATCCACGCCCAACGCTCCGCTTGCTCGTTCGCGGAGCATAGCACCGCGCCGGGGACAGGCGCGGACCATGTGCCGAATGGCCAGCCGGCGGCCGGCTCGGGTAGGCCGGGCCGTTCATGCATCGAACGAACGCAGCTCTCGGAGCCGCCGCGGCAGGTCTTCGCGGCCGTCGACGCCGGAGAACTCCTCCGCCCACTGCTCCAGGTAGGGCCAGTCCAGTCGGCCCCGCTGCCTGGCCACGATGGAGCGGGCGTCTTCGAGGTCCCGAGGCCGCCCGGCGAACAGCTTCAGCAGGAGCAGGTCCTCGGCGGCTGCGAACGGCAGCGCTTCCCCCGCCAGCTCCACGTCCACGGCCCGGGAGATGGCGCGGCGCTCGTAGACCGTGTTGGAAAAGATGAAGTCCACGCGTACGCCGGTCGGCCGGTGCCGAGCGGGGCAGACGAAGGTCTCGGCGGCGAATCCGGCCGGGTCCGCCACGACGACCTCGAGGTCGATCTCTTCGCACGCTGCCAGGACGTCGCGGGCTTGCTCCGGCGACACGCCGACAGTGACGTCCACATCGTGGGTGAGACGGGGCGCTCCGTGCAGGAGCACCGCCTGGCCGCCGACGAACATGAACGGCAGCCGGCAGCGGCGCAGCGCACGGCCAATCCCGGCCAGGAGCGTGGCGAAGTCAGGTGGCGGGCGGGAGGCCATTGAGGGCCCGGGCGACGCGGAAGTCCGCCTCGAAGTCGGCCAGCCAGGGTTCGGTGAAGCGGGGATCCAACGCCTCGGCCTCGGCCCACAGTGCTTCGAAGATGGACAGCGCCTCGCGGAAGGAGAGTTCTCGGTACGCGTTGCGCTCGTCGGCGGCCTCAAAGGCGGCCCAACGTTCCGTGGGATTCAACATCGGCCTGCCCCGCCTTCTGTCCGAGGTGCTTGGCGCTACTTGTAGTAGAGGGCAATGTAGCCGTGGTAGAGGACAAGCACCACCAGCGCCGCCGCCAGCGCCACGTGGGCAATCGACCAGACCGCCAGGTACAGGCGGGCGCGGACGCCCAGCGCCTGCGGGCTCAGCGTGCCGACCACCACGGCGGCCAGCAGTGCGCCGCTCAGCACCGCCTGGTAGCCGTAGCCGACGTGCATGCTGTGGAAGTAGAAGAGGCACGGCGCGAACGCGGCGCTCTTCTCGTGCAGCGCCCTCCAATGCACGGCCGCCGGGCCGCGCAGCCCGCTCCGGCGGCGCAGAAACAGAGTCCACAGCCAGGCGACGTAGGCGACGAGGCCAGCGCCGGTAGCGTACTTGTACCAGTCCTGGGCTTGCAGGGCGGCCAGCGCCGGCCACGATGCGTCGACGGCATCCTGGGCCAGATACGCGCCGACAAGCGCCAGGCCAGCGACTCGCCAGTGCCAGCCCGGGCGCCGAGGACGCCCGCCGGCCAGCGGCGGCCCCAAGCCGGCGGACGCCATGTGGGTCTAGCTCCGAATGCGCCGAAAATGCAGCAGCGCCTGCAACGTGGCTGGCGAGGTGCGCCGCCGCGCCTCCTCGGTGAACCTGTCCACCGAAGGCAGGAAGTAGCCGTCCTCGGGCCACCTCTCGCCGACCGTCGGCGGTCGGGCGAACGTCGCGGCCTTCGCAATGTACGCCGCATAGGCTTCGCGGAACGCCTGCCGCAAAGCCCCCAGCATCGCCAGCGCCTCCTCCAGGCTCACTTCGCCCCGCGGGTAGGCCCAGGTGGTGGCGCCCATCACGTCGCCCAGCGCCCAGTCCTTCTTTGGCGACTCCGGTTCGTTGTTGTGGCAGTCGACGCAGGCCGCGGCGACGGCGACGTCCGAGAACATCGCGGTGTGGTGGTCGATGTCGTCGTCGAAGAAGAACGCCGGCACACCGGTGCGCTGCATCTCCTGGAAGTGCTCGGCCTGAACGCCGGCGAACCGATTGGCGTCGTTGATGGGGAACTCGGCGCCGAGAAAGAGCAGCAGCGGCGCCCGATTGCGGCGCAGGCTCTCCGCGGTCTCCCGCAGGAACAGCGCCGGCAGCGGACCGGCCTCCACGCTCTCGTCGTGCCAGTGCTTGTCGAAGGAGAGGCCCTGCCGCTTGCCAGCGCCGACGATGCGTTCGGTCCACAAGGCCCGCACGGCGTCGTTCTCCCGCTCCAGGAGCCGGAACACGGTGGCGATGGGTACGCGGCTGCCGCCTAGGCCAGCGGCGGCACCCTCCGGCGGCGGCGCGTTGACGACGATGAGCACCACCAGCACCAGGGCGACGGCGGCCGTCGCCATGCCGAACTTCACCGACACGCCGCTGGGTCTCCCGCCATGAGAGCCTCGATATCCGCGTCTGGCGCGCAGGCGCGCCAGCCCGGCGCCAGCGACTTGAAGCGCTTCGTCTTCGAGTACGGCGACGGCGCGCCGGCGAAGTAGGCGCGGACGCGCTCCTCGGGGATCCCGTCCTCGAGCCGCGTGGGCGTCGCCATCTCGTGGTTGCCGTGAAAGTCGTGGCAGGCGAGGCAGGTGTTCCAGGCCTCGGCGCGCACCAGTTCGGCGTGGGTCGGCTGGATGGGATCCTCGCGCAGTTCGGTGTCGCCGTGGCAGAGCGCGCAGTAGCCGATGCTCGGCAGCGTCACCCGGACGCCGCGGTGTTCGAGGTGGCAGCCCATGCACTGCTGTACGCCGAGCTTGCGCCGGGCCTCGCCGAAGCGCGGTTCCAGAAAGCGCGAGATGGGATGCCGGTCGTTGGGGCGCTCGTGGCAGTGGAGGCAGGAACCGCTGGCGACGTCCTGGCTGCCGAAGGCCACCGAGGAGGCTCGCAGGCCAAGCCACTGGTAGACGTTGGCGCTTAGCTGCTGGGCCCGGTTGCCAGGCGCCGGCGCATGGCACTCGTGGCAGTCGAAGCCCTCGTGGCCGACGTTCATGGGGCCCTTCGCGACCAGCTCGCTGCGCTGCGGGAACGTCAGCAGCAGCAGCCAGAGCCCGCCAGCGCAAGCGCCGGTCGCCAAGCCAAGCTGCTTCCAGTATGCGGCTGTCCGTCGCGGCCTTGGTCCCTGGCGCTCTGGGCTGGCTACGCTGCTGGCCTCTCTGGCCTCGCTGGCTGCTCCACCTTCGGCTCCTTCGGCAGGCCAAGCGCCCGCTCGCCGATCATGTTCTTCTGGATCTGCGCCGTGCCGCCGCCGATGATGAGCCCGAGGTCCAGCATGTAGCGGGCCTGCCAGAAGCCGCCGTCGCGCAGATAGGGGCTCTTGTCGTAGAGCAGGCCGAGCTCGCCGAGCACGTCGATGGCGAGACCGGCCATCTGGTGGTTCAGTTCGCAGCCGTTGAGCTTGACGATCCACCGCGCCAGCCCCGGTTCCTCGCCCCTGATGTTGTGGGAGAGCACCCGCATGCCGTTGAACTTCATGGCGAGAATCTGCCCTTGCAGCTTGAGCAGGCGATCCCGGTAGATGGCGTTGTCCATGAGGCGCTCGCCGCCGACGGATTCGCGCTGCATGATCTCGGCGATGCGGCCCAGGCGCGTCTCCGCCTCGTTGGGGTCGCCGAGGCCGCCGCGTTCGTAGCGCAGCGTGGTGTTGGCCACGAACCAGCCCTCGCCGCGCTTGCCGATGATCTGGCCCTTGGGCACCCGCACGTCCGTGAAGAACACCTCGTTGAAGAACGCATCGCCCGTCATGGTCACCAGCGGACGCACGTCGATGCCCGGGGTGTCCATCGAGAACACGAGATAGCTGATGCCGTTGTGCTTGGGCGCATCCGGCTCCGTCCGCACCAGGCAGAACATCATGTCCGCGTTCTGGGCGCCGGAGGTCCAGATCTTCTGGCCGTTGATCACCCACTCGTCGCCGTCGAGCTCGGCCTTGGTGGACAGCGAGGCGAGGTCCGAACCGGAACCCGGCTCCGAGTAGCCCTGGCACCACACCATGTCGCCGCGCACGGACGGCGGCACCAGCCATCGCTTCTGTTCCTCGGTGCCGAGTTCGAGCACCGTCGGCACGATGCGGTTGTCGCCGGAGTGCCCCGGCGGCACCCGGGCCCGGGCGAACTCCTCGGCCAGGATGCGGCTCTTGAGAACGTCCGGCTCGGCGCCGTAGCCGCCGTACTCCCGGGGGATGGTGCGCCCCGCGTAGCCGTGTTCGAGCAGCAGCTTCTGCCAGGCCTTGGCGGCGTTCGGCTGCCCGGGCACCGCGGCCCTGGCGCCCGGCGCTCGGTGCTTGTTGGCAGCGAGAAAACTGCGTACTTCCTCCCGGAACGCTTGGTACTCCGGGCTGTATTCGAGGTCCATCGTCCTCCTCCTTGGGATTCGCTTCGCGTATCCGCTCGCCCGGCGGCGTCTACCGCGGCTGCGGGACGATGCGCAGATACGGCTTCGGTGCCCGCCAGCCGTCCGGGTACCTGGCCTTCGCCTCGTCGTCGGAGACGGCCGGCACGATGATCACGTCTTCGCCGTGGCGCCAGTTCACGGGCGTCGCCACCTGGTGCCTGGCGGTGAGCTGGCAGCTGTCGAGCAGGCGCAGCACCTCGTCGAAGTTGCGGCCGGTGCTCATGGGGTAGGTCAGCATGGCCTTGACGCGCTTGTCCGGGCCGATCACGAACACCGAACGCACGGTGGCGTTGTCCACCGGCGTGCGCCCCTCGGCGGTGTCGCCAGCGTCCGCCGGCAGCATGTCGAAGAGCTTGGCGATCTCCAAGGACGGGTCGCCGATCAGCGGATAGGTGACGGCGTTGCCCTGGGTCTCCTCGATGTCCTTCAGCCACGCCTCGTGGCTCGCCACCGGGTCCACGGAGAGGCCGATGATCTTGCAGTCGCGGGCCGCGAAGTCGCTGGCGAGGCCCGCCATGTAGCCGAGCTCCGTGGTGCAGACCGGCGTGAAGTCCTTGGGATGCGAGAACAGGATGGCCCAGCCGTCGCCGATCCAGTCGTGGAAGGCGATCTCGCCCTGGGTCGTCTGCGCCGTGAAGTTGGGCACCTCGCTGTTGATGCGTAGCGTCATGCGTTCTCCTCGAAAGTCGTCGGCGGCCCGCCAGTGGAAACGCCGCCTATCATACTCCCGCCGCAGGCGGGCTGGCGGCCGGCATCCGACGGGCCGAGGGCGGGCTAGGCGCCGAAGGGCTGCCGCAGCAGCTCGAGCAGCGCCTCGGCGTCGAGCTTGCCCGGGGCGTCGGCGTCCTGCAGCAGCTGGGCCGCGAGATCGCGCTTGCGGTGGTGCAGGTCCACGATCTGCTCCTCGATCGTGCCCTCCGTCACCAGCCGGTAGATGGTCACCGGCCGGGTCTGGCCGATTCGATGGGCGCGATCCGAGGCCTGGTCCTCCACGGCCGGGTTCCACCACGGATCCATGTGGATCACGTAGTCGGCGGCGGTGAGGTTCAGGCCCACGCCGCCGGCCTTGAGGGAGATCAGGAACACGTCGCCCTGCCCGGCCTGGAAGGCGGCGATGCGCTCCCGCCGGGCCTTGGCCGGCGTCGCGCCGTCGAGATACTGGTAGCTCACGCCGGTCTCTCGGAGGTGTTCCTCCACCAGCTTCAAGTGGCGCACGAACTGCGAGAACACCAGCACCTTGTGGCGGTTCTCCAAGAGTTCCGACAAGGTGGTGGCGAAGGTGGCGAGCTTGGCGCTCGGCGGCGCGGCCTTGTCGTCCAGCACCAGGCGCGGGTTGCAGCAGGCTAGGCGCAGCCGCGTGAGCTGGGCGAGCACCTGCACCCGACGTGCGCCCTCGCCCACTTCCGGCCCTTGCTGCCGCGCCGCCTCGAGCTCCTCCACCGCCCGCTGCCGCATCGCCTCGTACAGCGCCGCCTCGTCCGCGGACATCGTCACGTGCAAGGTGATCTCGGTGCGTTCGGGCAGGTCGTCGAGCACGTCGGCCTTCAGCCGCCGAAGCAGGAACGGCGCCACCAGCCGCCGCAGCCGGGCATGGGCCGCGGCGTCGCCGTCGCGCTCCACGGGGAAGCCGAAGCGGGTGCGGAACTGCTGCGCGGAACCGAGCAGCCCCGGGTTCACGAAAGTGAACAGCGAGTGCAGGTCCATCAGGTTGTTCTGGATCGGCGTGCCGGTGGTGATCACGCGAAAGGCCGCCGGCAGCCGCCGCGCCGCCCGGGTGCGCTTGGCGCCGGGATTCTTGATCGCCTGGGCCTCGTCCAGCACGACGCTGTGCCAGGCCACTGCCGCCAAGGCGTCCACGTCGTTCTGCAGCACGCCGTAGGTGGTGACGTACAGGTCGAAGGGGGCGGCGTCGCCGAGCAGTTCCGTGCGCGCCGAGGCCGCGCCGGCGTACACGCGCACGTTCAGGGTCGGCGCGAACCGCCGCGCTTCGTCGGTCCAGTTGGCCACCACCGAAGTCGGCGCCACCACCAGCGCCGGGCCGTCCGGGGCCCTGGCGAGCAGCGCCGCCAGGGTCTGCACCGTCTTGCCAAGCCCCATGTCGTCCGCCAGGCAGGCGCCAGCTCCCCAGGCCGAGAGCCTGGCGAGCCACTGGTAGCCCTCCACCTGGTAGGGGCGCAGCTGGGCCTGCAACGTGCTCGGCACCCGCGGCGACACCGCCTCCGCCGCCGCCAGGCGGGAGCGCATGGCCTGCCAGGCGTCATCGGCGTCCAGCGACGCCTCCGCCAAGAGGTCGTCCACCGCCAGCGCCGCCAGCGGGCTCAGCCGCACCGCGCCTTGGGCCGCTGGCGACGACAGGTTGGCGAGATCGTCGAGCTGGCGGCGGAAGGTGCTGCTCAAGGCGACGAATTCGCCGTCGCCCAACGCCAGGAAACGCGATCCGGGACTCTCCTCCAGCAAGGCGAACAGGCGCTTCAAGTCCAGCACCCGGGCTGCGTCGATGGCGAGCTTGCCGGATGCCTGCAGCCACTCGGCGGCGGAGCGCACCGTCAAGGACAGCGAGCCCGCGGCGGCGTTGCCGACGATGCGGAACGGTTCGCCCTTGGGCCACTTGCAGCGTGCGCCTAGGCGCTGGAGGGTCTCGACGAGTTCCAGACACGCGGCCGGCTCGGGCAGCAGCAACGGGGCCGCTTCGCTCGGCAGCGATGCCAGCGGCGGGCACTCGGAGGTCAGCTTCCGCGCCGCATCGAGTTCTGCGGCGAGGTCCCGCCGGGTCTGGACGCTCTCCCCGTCTTGGCTGGCGAACACGGTGGCGCCTCCCGCGCCCGGCTCGAAGCGCAGCCCGGAGTCCGGAATCGGCTCCACCGCCACGGCGACGGCGAGGCCCGATTCCAGCGGCTCCAGGAGCACCCAGGGCCCGGCGTCCGCCTCCACCTGCCTGGCGCTGGTCGCGCCGTCGGCGCTCTCGCTTTGCACGCGGACGCTGCCAGCCAGCGCCGCCACGGCCTCCAGCAGCCTCGCCCTGGCGCCCGCCGGCAGCGTCAGGCCGGCCTCCGGTATCGCCGCGGCCAAACGCCAGTGGTCGGCGCTGAAGCAGGTTGCCTCGTAGCGGCGGCCGTCCACCCGAACCGCCTGGTAGCTGGCGCGGCGGTGTTCGCCCGGATAGGGTTCCAGACGCACCGCGACGCTGCCGTCTGCGGAGTCGTCGACGGACAGCATCGGCTCGCGGCGCACCACTTCCACGGCATCGCCATCATCGTCGAGCAGGCGCGGGTGGCCGGCCAGGGCGTACAGGCTCGCCAGGCCGAAGTAGACGCGGTCTCCGTCCCAGTGCCGTTCGGTGGAGACTGCGGCGATGGCGGCGCGATCGGCGTCGTTCAGGAACTCCATGCCAGCCGCCTCGGCCACCAGCCGGCGGGCGGCAATCGGCCGCCCCTTGCCCCAGCCGCCGGACTTGTTCTGCCGCTGCAGGCGGGGTTCGAGATTCCAGTAGTCCGATGAGTCGACCACCCACGCCAGGCGCTGCGCCGCCTCCTGCCGGGGCTTGGCCTTGGCGGTGCTCGCCTGGTAGGCCAGCTGTTCGAGCGCCTTCAGGGAGTACTCCCACTCGGCGCTCGGGAGCGCCAAGTCCGCCAGGGTCGTGGTGCCGAGCGCCGCGTGGCCTTGCCGCGGCGCATCGCTCTCGCCGCCGTGCAGGGCGGCGTGGCGGGCCAGCACTTCCTCGCACTCGGCGGCGATCCAGCGGTAGCCGTGGGCGACGGCCCGGGCGCGGAGGTTCGCCAGATCCCGCCGCCGCGCCGCGGCGCCGGGGTTGAAGTCTCCCGCCCAGCAGCACAGCAGCCCATCGAACAGCGCGTCGAGCCCCGCCGCGGTCGGAGAACTGGCGATGATGCCGCTTGCCGCCTTGGCGTGGCGCGCCGCGTCCACCAGGCTCAGCTCCCGCCCCGGGCCGCCGGTGCGTTCGGCGGCGTCCAGGGTCGCCTCCAGGAACGTCCGCGCCGGCGGCGTGTCGAGGCGCACCAGTGCCAATAGCGCCAGGGACAGCATTCGCGAGTAGGGGAACACGATGCGCTTGCGGGTGCCGGCCTTCTCGGCCGCCAGGCTCGCCTCGACGTGCCGCCAGGCCTGCTCGTCCTGGCCGCGCAGCAGCGACGCCAGGGCCCGGCTGGCGGCGAGCGCCACCGCCGCTTCCTTGCTGGCGCCGACGCTTGGCGGCAGCGTCTCGAACACGCCTTCCACCGCCGCGAAATCGCCCCGGCAGACGTGCAGCAGGGCCATCGGTTCCAGCTGTCCGGGCTGCCAGCCGAGTTCGCGGCAGAGATCGAGAACGGGCGCCGGCGGCGCGGCGCTGGCGACGGCGTGGTCCAGGCAGGAGACCAGCGCCCCCGGCAAGTGCCGCGGCGGGAGCTTCCGCAGCAGATCCGTGGCCAGGGGCTCGGCGAGAAACGTCCAATCCAGGCGCGAACCCGCTTCCTCGATCTCGTCCACCAGCGCATCGAGCCGGTGGAAGTCGCCAGCCACCAGATAGCCCCGCAGCAACGGTTCGTCCGCGGCCGGTTCGTACCAGTTGCGGGTAGGGGGATCGGCGACGTACGCCTTCAGCAGGGCCGCCAGGCGGCCCTCCCCGTGCGCGGCCCGGGTGAGCGGCAGCGCCCAGCTCGGCTGCAGGTCGAACCCGTTGGCCACGCTGGCGAACACCCCGGCCCGGTGCAGCTCGTCCTTGCCCCGGCGCACGTCCGCCGGGCCGAGATAGCGGCCGAGCAGCTTCACTTCCGCCCGCCGCAGCAGCCGCTGGACATGGCTTTGCCGCAGCTGGCTGGGAAACGCCACGCCGCAGGCTTGGGCGACCAGCCGCGCCTCCGGCGACAGTTCGGCGTAGAAATCGGGGATCGGGCTTGGCACCTACGCAGTGTGCCTTGCGGAGCGAAGGGCGGCAACCTCCGGTGGGTGGAATGGCGGGAAGCCGGGAGCCCAAGTTCGGTGGAGTGGGTGCCGGTGGCAGCCGGCGGGAGCTTGGGCAGTCCTGGGTTGTGGACCCATCCGGGGCGCGGGGCGCTGGCGGCGAGCCTGGGATCTAGAGCGCGGGCGCTGGTTGCCGACGGGCGTGGCCGGCCAGAGACGGCGCTACGCTGCGGACTGGGGCAAGGCGCAGAAGTCCTCGAGAACCTCGATATGCACGGCGCGGTTCAGCACCTCGACACGGTACCGGCGAGGGTTGGGCACCTCGCCGTCGTTCGCGGGCTTGCCCTTGAGCATCTCGCACTCGCTCGCCCACTGTTCCACGACAACGCCGATGGAACGGCCGTTCTCGGCAGTCATGGAAAAACGCTGGTTTTCCCCGTCGCAGAGCTCCGCAGGGCACCGGTTCGCTCCATCGAAGTCGCCGTTGTCGTTCGGGCACTCCCAGTAGGATTTGTTCCCGTTGTCCGCCAGAAACGCGCCTACTGCGCGAGCGCGCAGGTTGGCGACCTTGCAGTTGAAGGTCTTGCCCGTGGGAGTCGTGCCCGATTCCTGGCAGAAACTGGACCCATTGCGCTGTTCCGGCGCGACGCTGGCGAATCCCGTCACTCTGAGGATCGGGCACGGCTTTTCGCCACTTTCGCAGACCAGCTCCTGTTCGCTGGCCTCCGCAATGCACCCTCTCACCGCCTTCCTGAAAACTTTGAGCCACTTGCGGTTCTCGCCGTCCAGGCAGATTCCGAGGCCCGAATCTGGCTTGGTCAGCTTGGCGTTGTCCATGTACATCACCGAGAACACCGATCCTTGGCGCAGGTAGACGCGCAGGGCGTCGGGCTTCGCTTCACGCGCCCCGGTCACGATCACATGGTGACCGTCTTGGCTTGCGGGCTTCTTTTGGCCAAGCCACACCGCTCCAAAGACGGCCGCGATGCCGAGAAGGACGAGCATCAACCTCCAAGAGCGATAGAACGACTCCCATGCTGCTTTTGGAATAGTCACGACGTGTTCCTTCCATGTTGTCTTAAGGCTGTCGATGACTTTGAGATTTAGGAACTTCTTCCCCTCGCTCTCGCTCTTGCAGCGGGGAAGCCAGTCCCCCTTGCTCGCACATGCCAACAGCTTCCGAAGACATTTCGCATCCGCCCAAGCGGCGCGGCCGAGGAGCTTCAACAGAGTTCCAGCGATACCGAGGGATACAAAGAACGTGGTGAAATTGAAGCAGCCCGGCGTTGCCGAAAGTGTTGGCGAGGAACTGGTGGATGGCTTGCCAAGGCAACGTGCCGCTGACTCGTGCGACCCAGAAAAGGGCCGCGGCGGACAGTACCACGAATAGGATCGACGCCACGGTGGCGAGCAGAGAACAAAGTCGCGCACCAATGCGGAACAACGCATGCACCGGATACGCCGCGTAGCGGCCCGCCCAGACGCACGCTTCTGCAAAGCGGGAGAGCAGGCGCTTCGCCCACTCCTTCCACTCCGCCCAACTCTTGTTTGTCACTCTCCCAGCTCCGCGTCTAGTCCGCGGTGCCCGTGGAGACGTTGGCCAGGTGGCCGCTGGGCGTCTCCAGCAGGCTCATCACGGAGATCGGCTCGTCCGAGCGCACCCGCAGCCGCCACTTGCCGGCGCCGTCGCCGAGGCGGCCGGCCAGACGCTCGCTGCCCGCCTCCAGCTCCGCGGAACCGAGCGCCAGCGCCGCGCCGGCCGGCACCCGGAGCGTCACCGTCCCGGAGTCGTTGCCCCGGTCGTCGATGCCGGCGATGGCCACCTGCGCGGCCCGCTCCCCGTCGTTGATCAGCCGCAGCCTGCTGATCTGCCGCGCGTTGCTGCCCGGGTTGAAGAACACGACCCGGTGGCTGCCGTCCTCGGCGACCGGCGCGAGGTCGTGGACGCTGGCGACGAAGCCGTCCGCCGTCCGGGCGTAGCCCAGCACCGTCAGGTCCAGTTCCGAGGCGAGCTCCAGGCGCCAGTCCCCCCGGCCGCCGCCCACGCCGCCCCAGCCCCGGGCGGCGCTGCCGGCCTCCAGGTCCGCGGCGTTGAAGTGCGCCGCCCGCCGGGGGCGCAGCGCCAGCTCCAGCGGCCCGAAGCGGTCGCCGCCGTCGTCCACGGCTTCGATGGACACCGTGCCGGAGGCGTAGGAGCGGTTGACCACCCGCGCGAACCCCTGCCGCGGGCCGCCGGCGGCCGGAAACAGCGGCAGCCGGTGGAGCGTCCGGCCGTCCGCCAGCGGCGTGCCGTTGCTTGGCGCCGTGGAGAGGTTGGCGAGATGGCCGGTGGGGCTCTCCAGGAGGCTCATGGCGAACCACGGGAAGCCGCGCACGCGCAGCCGCCACTTGCCGCGCCCGTCGCCCAGGCCGTGGGCGTCCTCGAGCTCCCGGGCCGTGAGCGTCAGCGCCTGCTGCGGCCGCACCAGCAGCGAGCCCGCCATCGGCCGCCACTGCCCGCGGTCGTCGTAGCCGCCGGCGGTCCACTTCGCCGGCTCCGCTTCCGTATTGACCACGCGCAGAATGCTCCGCTGCCGCCGGTTGCTGGCGGGGTTGAAGAACTGCGCCATGGCGTCCGGCAGCACGTCGTGCATGGCGGCGACGAAGCCGTCCTCGGTGCGCACGTAGGACAGCGCCTCCAGGTCCAGCGCGGAGACCACGGAGAGGCGCCAGTCGCCGGCCGTCGGGGGGCCGATGCCGGCGAGGCCGACGGCCGCGCTGCCCCTCTCCAGGTCCTCGGAGTTGAAGTGGACCGCCTGCCGCGCTCCCATCTCCAGGCGCGCCCGCGGGGCGCGGACGCCGGCGTCGTCCACCGCCTCGACGAACGCGTGGCCGTCCTCGTTGCTCCGATTGACGATGCGCGCGAAGCCCTGGCGGCTGCCGCCGGCCGCCGGGAAGTACGGCACGGTCTCCCCGGCGAGCACCGTGACGCGGCGCTCGCGCAGCGCGTCCAGCACCGCGAGGGCGTCGTCCGACAGCGGGTTGCGCCGCGCGTCCGCCATCAGCAGCTCGTCGCCGCCCAGCAGCGACGAGAGGTCCCGCACGTCGTTGTCGCGGAAGTGGAGCTCCTTGAGGGACTCGAAGCTCAAGGGGGAGAGGTCCGAAACCTGGTTGCCGCTGGCGTGCAGGTACCGCAAGCCACCGAGTCCGCCCAGGGGCGCGAGGGACGCGATCGAGTTGCCGTCCACGTCCAATTCGATCAGGCCCCGCAAGTCCGCCAGGGAGGCGATGTCCGAAATGGAGTTGTCCGACAGATACAGCTGATTCAAGCCCGCAGGAAGCGGCGGCAGGTCGTGGAGCGAATTGCCGTCCAGCGCCAGGTAGCGAAGGGACTCCATGGCGGTCAGCGGCGCTAGGTCCTCCACCGTGTTGTGTGCCAGCGTCAGCGCATAGAGGGCGAGCCCCGACAGAGGCGCAAGGTCCGTGATCCTGTTCCGGTCCAGGAAGAGACCTCGAAGTTGCGATGCCTCTTCAAGGCCGGTCAAGTTCTCGATGCGCCGACTGGACGCCTCAAGAACTACCATGGTGGCGACAGTGCGGTCGCCGGTAACCAGAGTTTGCTCAACGGCTTCGCGAAGCCCGGCGTCTGGCATCCCCGGGAGTTGCAGCGGTGGATCGAACTCCACTGCCACGCCTCGTTGAAGGAGCGTTGGGATATGCGTTTCCCTAGATTCCCGCCCCAGTGGGTTCGCTTGCAGATATACGGCGTCACCTTGACCCAGTCCGGCGTTCGCCACAAGCGGCGACACGTCGGCGATCCCGTTGCGGGCCAGACCGAGTACCGTCAGCGACGTCAGGCCAGAAAGCGGCGACAGGTCGGCGATCCCGTTGTCGCTCAGAACGAGCCGCCGCAGCGACGTCAGGCCCGCCAGCGGCGACAAATCCGAGATCCTGTTGAGAGATAGAGTGAGCTGCGTCAGCGACGTCAGGCCAGAAAGCGCCGAGATATCCGAGACATCGATTCCCCATGCAGCAAGAGACCACAGCGACGTCATGCTGGAAACCGGCAGGCTTCCCCAGTCGAGACCGTAGCAGGATCCCACGTCGAGCACCCTCAGCGACGTCAAGCCCGCCAGCGGCGACGCGTCGGAGATCGGGTTAACCGCCACGCGGAGCCCCTCCAGCGAGATCAGGCCCGACAACGGCGACACGTCCGAGATCTCGTTGTTTATCAGTTCGATATAAGTCAGCGACGTCAGGTCCGCCAGCGGGGACAGGTCCGAGATACTGTTGTTGTTCAGCAAGAGATGAGTCAGCGACGTCAGGTCCGCCAGCGGGGACAGGTCCGAGATCCTGTTGTTTTGCAGCCAGAGATGAATCAGCGACGTCAGGCCCGCCAGCGGGGACAGGTCCGAGATCCCGTTGCTGCCCAGCAAGAGATGAGTCAGCGACGTCAAGCCCGCGAGCGGCGACACGTCGGCGATGTCGTTGTGTCCCAGGTCGAGCCACTGTAGGTTGGTGGCGTACTCGATCCCGGTCAGTTGCCGCACCCCGTCACTCCGGGCGACGAGGCGCTCCAAGGTCGCCATCTCGCCGCGGGTGACAGGCTCTCCAGACGCCTTCCCCAGCGCCTCTTCGATCGCCTTGCGAAGCGCGGCGTCGGGAATGTCGACCAGGGTCTCCGAATCGTCCGCTTCGCTGGCGCTCGGCAGGGGGAAGGTCGGCTCCGCCGCCATCGGCGCGGCGGCCAAGGCGGCCAGCAGCAGGACGCGCCGCGCGCTGCCGCGCGCAAGCCTAGCCGACGCGGTCGCCACCCTCACCCCCCGTTGCGGCTTGGCCGCAAGTCGGCGACGCGGTGGCGGTTTCGATTCAGCGTCAGAACCGCGTCCGCGGGGCCGTGCAGACCCCGATTCTTGGAGAACCTGCTCACCCCAAGCACGCGACCCGTAGGGCCATAGCGCCATGGCGATCCGTAGTACGGAATATGAGCCGGAAACACACGGCCGCCACAGCTCGCGCCGTACGACATTACGGTTGCCAGGCATGCCGCCGTGGTGACGCCGTGGCTGTAGGTCTCCGCTATCCCCGCTAGGCCGGCTCCCGTGAACTCGCCGCGTTCGTGCAGCATGCCGAAATTGTGGCCCACTTCATGTGCGAAGACACGAGGGAGTGCATCTGCCCGGTTGATGCCGAACGCGCCCGGACGTTCAGCTACGCCTGCTGGCCCCGCGGATATGGCCTTCAGGTGAACCAAGTCGGCGCCCAAGGCATCCCGCAGATCGTGTACGCCGTCCATGTGGCCATCGCCGGGCGTCGCGAGCCGGGCCAAGTCGGCATGAATGTCCGTCTCCAAATAGTCCACCCTCTCGGCACCGACGATATTCAAGGAGACAAAGGCGCCGCTGTGCTCGAAGGCGTCGTTGGCGAAGGCGACATCCCGGTCGATCAAGGACAACATCGACACCTCGCCCCCAACCTCTTCTTCCGCCGCCGGCGTCCAGACCACCAGCACGTCCACCACGGTGTTCTCTTCCGCGGCGCGGGTGTCCGGCCAGACAGTCGGTTGGGCTCGTTGGGCCTCGGCCGCAGAGACCGTCCCGCCGCACTCGACGGGCGGCGCGTTCGTCACGTCCCGCAAGGCGTGGACGCCGTCGCCCAAGTAGGTAAGTTCGTAGGCTGAATCCGGCGTCCAGATGGAGGCCGCCACCGCTTCCTCGTGCACCACCAGCGTCACGAATCCCACTTGTGCCGCTCCGCCGGCAACCCGGCCGGAGAGGGAGTAGCCGTACCTGGTCGGCGCCGTCCGTTCCACGGCCACGTCGAGGCGGACGCCGTCCCTCACGTCGAGCAGCAGGCGTCCTGCGCCGGCGGTCTCGACGTCGGCCCGCGCCGCCGCCAGCTCGTGGCGGGCGATCCGCACCCGCCGCTCCCACGCGTCGGGAACCGCCGCCGCGCTCCGCCTCGCGGGCGCGGCTTTCGCCACGGACGCAACGTCGCTGGCGGGGCCAGCCGGCAGGAAGAGCCCGGCGGCCTGGAGGCCGCTGGCCGATGCCAGGGCGGCGGCGCCAAGCGCCGCGCGCACCCAATCGAGCGAGGCGCGGCGCTCCCGCCTCGCGGCCTCGTCGCCGCTCGATCGAGCGATCGGACCCGGTGCCATGCAGCTCATCGCGACAAGTCGCATGCGCCAGCGCTCACGAGCTCCATGAACACGGTGCGGTTCAGCGCCTGCTGATCCATGCCCGGTTGCGCGTCGTCCCGATAGGGGCGCGGCAGATCGCTTCTCGGCGGCTCCACCTCGAAGCCTTGGCTCCGCAGGTAGTCGCGGACGATCCGCGCGCGCAGGTTCGCCGTCTCGCGGTTCAAGGCTTCGGAATCCGGCAGCGGTCCGCCGTCCGGTTGGGAACGGAACTCCGCGCTGCTCGAGTAGCCGGTCACGGCGAACCGCACGGGGTCGTCCTTCTCGTGGCAGGGCTTGAAGGCGCTGGCGAGAAGCCGGAGGCGGTCGAGGTGCCGATCCGTCAGCTTGACGCCGACACTGTTCGGGCGAGCTCGCCGTCCTCGTTCAGACGGGCGTTTTCGTAGAGCAGGGTGAACTTCGACTTCACTGTCAGCGGGCCGCAAGTCGGGGCAGCCTTCGGGCGCGTCCGGCGCAGGACAGGGTGGCCGCTGTCGGCGGCGGGAAGGCAGGGATGCGGTGCCTGGGCCGAGGCGCAGGCGGTGGTTGGTGGACGAACCTAGGCGGGAAGCTGCGTTGGCCTGGGGCTTGAGCTCAAGCAGGACCGGGGGGGGGGGGGGGGGGCAATATCCGTGCCAACTCGGATCGGCCGATAGGCCGAATCCCGGTCGTCCCGCTTGCCAAACTGAGCGCACCTCGGCGCATGGCCACCCCCTCGATCTGCTTGCAGCCTAGTGCAACTCGGTGGGTCTTGTCTAGGCGCGATGTGGAGTACTTGGAGTACGGGGGAGTGCGGGTGTGCGACATTCGGTGGCGCCGGCATGGGCGATCTCGCACAAGCATTTCAGCCTTTCTCCATTCCGCCCAAGGCGGTCGCCGGCGCACAGTGTCGCCCATGGCAAGACAAGCACTGCAAAGTGACCCGGCCAGCAAGCGGCTGTTCTCGCACAAGCCCGTGGTGGCGGGCCTCGTCCGCCTGCTCGGCGACGGCTGGGTGGGCGATCTGGACCTCGACCGCCTGGAGCGCCTGCCGACGGAATACATCTCGGACGACCTGCGCGCCCGACGGGCCGACCTGCCCTGGTGGGCGCCCTTCGAGCCCGCCGCGGAACGGCCCGCCGGCGCTGGCGCGATGTTCCACATCGAGTTCCAGTCGAGTCCAGATGTCCACATGGCGGAACGGCTGCTGGAATACGTCGCCCTGCTGCGCCGCGATCTGCGCCGCTCCGGCTGGATGGCGGCGGCCGGCGGCCGGGTCGTGGCGCATGTGCCGCTGGTGGTGTACAACGGCCGCGCCAAATGGAACGTGCCGCTGCGGCTGGCGGAGCCCGAGTGGGCGGCGCCGGAACTGCGCGATCTGCAGCCGCGCCTGGCCTGCCGGCTGGTCGACGCTGGCGACTATGCTGGCGACGACGTGGCGGACGGCAATCCGGCGCGGGCCGTGCTGGCGCTGGACGCGGCTTCGGGGCACGGGCTGGCGTCGGCGCTGGCACGGGCCGTGGCGCTGCTTTCGGCGGCGGACGACCAGGCACTGTGGCAGTCGTTCGCGGCATGGTGCCGCGGCATTCTGAGTCCGCGGCTGGGCGGCAGGCTGCCGGCTTTGGTGAACGACAAGGAGACGACGATGCTTGCGGAAACGCTTCGGGAATGGGACGAGCAGAAGAGGGACGAGGGCCGGCGGGCCGGGCGCCAAGAGGGCCGACGGGAAGTGCTGGCGGAGGAACGGGCGCTGCTGTGCGGCCTGGCCCGCCGGCGCTTTGGCGTGGCCGCCGGCGCCGAGCTGGAGGTCGTTCTCGCTGGCGTTGAGGGCGCCTCGGAACTGGCGCGGATCGGCGCGCTGATCATCGACTGCGACAGCGGGCCGGACTTCCTCGCCCGTGCGCGGCTTCGCTAGCCGACCGCTCACTTGGGGTGGCGGAGTCTCGAGCTGGCGATCGCGGACCAAGCGCGGCGTACGCCCAACCGGTTCCGTCCCGTGAGGGCGGCCATCTCCTGATGACCGCTGAACCACTGCTCAAGGCGGGCAAGGACCTTCTCCCACCAGATGTCGCGCACCCTGGAGTACGCTCCTCCTAAAGCCCGCAACGCTTGACATGATGCAGTTCCCGAACCAGCAGCCCTCGGAAGTCTGGCGCCCGCTCGCGGGCATGCCCGACGGCGCGCGGGACTGGCTGGTGCCTGGCCACGCGGAGCTCGCCGAGGAGTGGGCCGCCATCCGCGCCAGCCTCAAGGCCCGCGACGAACCCCGCGCCTTCATCGACAAGTGGCTCGAGGAGCGCGGGCGGGCGTTCGCCATCGAGACCGGGCAGATCGAGGGCCTCTACACCCTCAAGGCCGGCATCACCGAGCAGCTCATCGCCGAGGGGCTGGCAGGCGTCGTCCACTCGCACACCTTGGAGAACGTCGAGGACCGCACCATCAAGGGCCTGCTGGCGGATCAGGAGACGGCCTACAACATGCTGTTCGAGGACATCGCCAGCGGCCGGCCGCTCACCCAGCACGCGGTGCTGAGCTGGCACCAGCTGGTGACGCGGCATCAGGAGACGGTCGCCGGCATCACCGCCGACGGGCGCCGCGTGCAGGTGCCGTTCCGCCGCAAGGGGATGTGGAAGAACCGCCCCAACAACCCGCGCCGCCCGGACGGGGTGATGCACGAATACTGCCCTCCTGAGGTGGTGCAGGACGAGATGGACCGCTTCTTCGCGCTGCACGCGGAGATCCAGGCCGAGGGCTACCCGGTGTACGTGGAGGCCGCGTGGATGCACCACCGCTTCGTGCGTACGCACCCGTTCCAGGACGGCAACGGACGCGTGTCGCGGATGCTCATGGCGTATTCCTACATCCGCCGCGGCGAACCGCCGCCGGTCGTCATGGCGGCGGGGCGGTTTGACTACATCAACGCTTTGGAAATCGCCAACGGCGGCGACCTGCGCACGTTCAGCGACTACTTGGGCACGTTGGCGCTCGTCACGTTGCGCGCAGCCGTAGCCCTCGGCCAAAGAGCGCTGGCCGGCAACGTGAACCGCCCCAACGGCAACGGCGGGCGCACGATCGGCACCACCTACCTGCCGCCGGTGGAGGGCGAAGGGCGCTAGATTCCGCTGGCGGGGGGCGACGGCTGGCTGGCCTGTGCCAGCGCAAGACGCGCAACGTGGCCGCTCTATCGCTGCGTGGCGGCGTCCTCGGCGGCGGGCAATGTCGCTCGCCAGCCGCGTGTCGCGCCAGACGGCCAGTGGAACTCCACTTGAACTTCGAAGCGCACCGTCGCGGCGAGGCCGAGGGCATCCGTCGCCGTCAGCGTGATCTGCGCCGTTCCCTCGCTTGCTGGCTCGGCGTCTACCAACAGGTCGGCGCCAGAGATGCGCACCCGCGCCAGCGATTCGTCCGAAGAGGACACTGCCCAGCGCATGCCGTCCGGCGCGTCGCCGGGCGCGATCAGCGCATCGAGCGGCAGGCGCAGGGCGCTGCCGCTGGCGAGCGGTTCCGGCGTCGGCGCCGCCAGCGCCCGCGGCGGGCGGTGGAACAGCGTCAGCGCCGGCCCCGGCGCGAGCTCGAAACCGCGGAAGCACGGCATGCCGCCGCATCGCGTCGTCGGAATCGCCGGCGCGGCGGCACGAAGCGTCAGCGACGCCCCGGCGACCTGCTGCGCCGTGAATGTAGTGCCCGTTGTCTCGCCGGCCGCGACCGCCACCATCGCCGGCAGGCCTTCGGCGCTGGACGCTGGAGAAGCCCTCAGCGGCGCAGTCAAGTGGAAGGGAGCGCCGGCGGCGATGCGCGCGGAGACGGTGGCTGGCCCCGCTGCCCAAGGCTCGGCGTCGCTCCGAACCAGCTCCACTGCCAGCCTGAACGGTGCGCCCGGATTGCCTTCCACGGTCGCCTCGCGCAAGCGCCCGAGGCCCGCGAACAAACCGTCCGGCAGCGTTTCGAGGGCGTTGCCGCGCAGGTCCAGGCTCGCGAGGCTGGCGAGGCCCAGCAGGTCTTTCGAGCGCAGGGAATCGATGCCGCGGCCGTCCAGGGCCAGCCTTGAGACGTTGGCGAGGTCGGGCTGTTTCGGCCAGTGGCAGCCGGCGTAGTAGCGGGCCAGTTCGTCGCGCACAGCCGGCGTTCGGTCGCAGACGCCTTCCTGGATTGCCGCCAGGATGGTGCCGCGGGAGACGTGGACGTTCGGGTGCCGTGGGTCGTCGAGGCGGACCTCGAAGTACTCCCGCGCTGGCTCGATGTGGTCGTCGTCCACGATGGCGATTTCGATGGTCGCGGTGGTCTGGCCGGCCGGAACCGTAACGCGCCCCGGTTGCGACACGTACTCGTTTTGCGTCCGCATCCGGCGTCACCGGGTCGCCGTCCGGCGCGGTGCGCCAGGAGATGTCGAGGGGTTCCGCCAGCGCCCTGTTCAGTATTGCCGTCAGGACGACCGCGCCGCCCTCGGGCCCCGCGGCGTCGCCCGATAGCGACAGCAATGCGCCGACCAGCACCTTCGATCGGACGGTTGAAGTCCACGGTGACGAGGATGTCCTGGCCCAGCTTGAACGTGCCTCTGTTCACCAGATTCACGCGGTTCACGGTCGGCGCAGTCTCGCGGCTGCCGTCCACCTTGTGGTTCGTCGAATCGGCGATGGCGTGGGCGCCGAGGCCCAGAACCGCGTCCGTGCCATCCGTGGCCCTGATCGTCCCCCCGTTGAGGGTCAGCGCATTTCGCGCCGACGCTGACCCCGTCGGCGTCCGAGGACTGGACACCGTAGAAGAAAAAGATGGTGGTCGTTCCGGCAAGGGCCGCCATCTGCCGCGCCGCCGTCCCGATCGTCAGCGCCAGCTGCGGCCTGCCAGTCATGTCCACCGCGCGATCGAACGTCACGGAGACCGCGATGACCTCGCCCAGCTCGTATGTGCCGTCGCTATCCGGAGTGCTGGAGATTTGCACATCGCTGACTGCTGGTTCGGTCTGCGCACCCGCCCGCGGCACCCAGAAGGCACGCAAGGAGGCACGCGCAGACGGCGAAGCGACGATGTCGGCGGCGCGTCATGCGTTGTCGTTGAGATGGGCAAGGCACGCTCGCCATCCTCTCACAGCAAGGCACGATGGGCGTGGAAGGAGTACGCTCCTCTTGAAGCCTCGGATTGCTCGACATGACTCAGCCCTCGAACCAGCAGCCCTCGGAAGTCTGGCGCCCGCTCGCGGGCATGCCCGACGGTGCGCGGGACTGGCTCGTGCCCGGCCACGCCGAGCTCGCCGAGGAGTGGGCCGCCATCCGCGCCAGCCTCAAGGACCGCGACGAACCCCGCGCCTTCATCGACAAGTGGCTCGAGGAGCGCGGGCGGGCGTTCGCCATCGAGACCGGGCAGATCGAAGGGCTCTACACCCTCAAGGCCGGCATCACCGAGCAGCTCGTCGCCGAGGGCCTCGAAGGCGTCGTCCGTTCGCACACCGTGGAGAACGTCGAGGACCGCACCATCAAGGGCCTGCTGGCGGATCAGGAGACCGCCTACACCATGCTGTTCGAGGACATCGCCAGCGGCCGGCCGCTCACCCAGCACGCGGTGCTGAGCTGGCACCAGCTGGTGACGCGGCACCAGGAGACGGTGGCCGGCATCACCGCCGACGGGCGCCGCGTGCAGGCGCCGTTCCGCCGCAAAGGGATGTGGAAGAACCGCCCGAACAACCCGCGCCGCCAGGACGGCGTGATGCACGAATACTGCCCGCCGGAGGTGGTGCAGGACGAGATGGACCGCTTCTTCGCGCTGCACGCGGAGATCCAGGCCGAAGGCTACCCGGTGTACGTGGAGGCCGCGTGGATGCATCACCGCTTCGTGCGTACGCACCCGTTCCAGGACGGCAACGGCCGCGTGTCGCGGATGCTCATGGCGTATTCCTACATCCGCCGTGGCGAGCCGCCGCCGGTCGTCACGGCAGCGGGGCGGCCGGGCTACATCAACGCCTTGGAAGTCGCCAACAGCGGCGACCTGCGCGCGTTCAGCGACTACATCGGCACGTTGGCGGTCGTCACGTTGCTCGAAGCCGTGAGCTTGGGCCAAAGAGCGCTGGCCGGCAACGTGAACCGCCCCAACGGCAACGGCGGGCGCACGATCGGCACGACCTACCTGCCGCCGGTGGAGGGCGAAGGGCGGTAGGTTCCGCTTGTGGTTGGCAATGGCGGAGGCCGTTGGTCGACGTGCCGCCACGCAGTGTGATCGCACCGCCGTTCGTCGTTGAGCGGCGCTCATGCTCCGGCGACTCTTCACGCGCTAGCGGACGGAAACGGCCTTAAGCTCTCCGCCATGTCCGACCAGCCCGCCACGTCGGCGTCAGCCGCCGCCCACCCGCTGGCCCAGGCCCTGGCCGAGCGCATTCTGGTGCTCGACGGCGCCACCGGCACCATGCAGCAGGCCTACGGTCTGGCGGAAGAGGCGTTTCGCGGCCAGCGCTTCGCCGGCCACAACGCGGCGCTCAAGGGCAACGGCGACGTGCTCTCGCTCACCCGCCCGGACGTAGTGACGGCGGTCCACCGCGCCTATCTGGAAGCCGGCGCGGACGTGGTGTCGACCAACACGTTCTCCGCAACCAGCATCGCCCAGGCGGAGTACGGCCTCGAACGCGCCGTGCGCGACATGAACCTGGCCGCCGCGGACCTGGCGCGGAAGGCGGCGGACGCCTTCGCTGCCGATGGCCGGCCGCGGTGGGTGGCGGGCGTCCTCGGCCCCACCAACCGATCCGCCAGCATCTCGCCGGATGTGGCGGACCCCGGTGCCCGCAACGTCTACTTCGAGGACCTGGCCGCTGCCTACGGCGAAGCCGCCCAGGCGCTGGTGGACGGCGGCGTGGACTTCATCATGATCGAGACGGTGTTCGACACCCTGAACGCCAAGGCGGCGCTGTTCGCGCTCGACGAGGTGTTCGCCGCCAGCGGCCGGCTGCCGGTGATGGTGTCCGGCACCATCGTCGACGCCAGCGGCCGCACCCTCTCCGGGCAGACGCCGGAGGCGTTCTGGACGTCCATTCGTCATGCCGAACCGTTGATCGTCGGCCTCAACTGCGCCCTCGGATCGGCCGCGCTGCGGCCCCATGTCGAAGCACTCGCAGCCGTGGCCAGCACGTTCGTCAGCGTCCACCCCAACGCCGGCCTGCCGAACGCCTTCGGCGGCTACGACGAGACCGCCGAAGAGATGGCCGCCACCGTCGGCGACTTCATCGACCGCGGCTGGGTGAACCTCGTAGGCGGCTGCTGCGGCACCACGCCGGAGCACATCCGCGCCTTGGCCGCCCGGGCTCGGGACGCCGCGCCCAGGGTGCCGCCGGCGGCTGCGGAAGCGTTGACGCTCAGTGGCCTGGAAGCGCTGGACATCACGCCGGACTCCTTGTTCGTCAACGTCGGCGAGCGCACCAACATGACCGGCTCGGCGCGCTTTCGCCGGCTGATCAAGGCCGGCGACTTCGCCGCCGCCTTGGACATCGCCAGGCAGCAGGTGGAGAACGGCGCGCAGATCATCGACGTGAACATGGACGAAGGCATGACCGACGGCGTCGCCGCCATGCGCCGCTTTCTGGCCCTCGCCATGAGCGAGCCGGACATCGCCCGGGTGCCGGTGATGATCGACTCCAGCGACTGGCGCGTGATCGAGGCGGGGCTGCGCTGCGTGCAGGGACGGAGCGTCGTCAACTCCATCAGTCTCAAGGGCGGCGAGGGCGACTTCCTGGACCAGGCGCGGCTCTGCCGCCGCTACGGCGCGGCGGTGGTGGTGATGGCCTTCGACGAAGACGGCCAGGCGGACACCCTGGAACGCCGCCAGGCCATTTTCCGCCGCTGCTACCGGCTGCTGGCGGAGGAGGCGGGGCTGGCGCCGGAGGACCTCATCTTCGACGCCAACGTGTTCGCCATCGCCACCGGCATCGACGCCCACAACGCCTACGGGCGCGACTTCATCGCCGCGGTGCGGTGGCTGGCCGCCACCTATCCCCGCTGCCGCACCTCCGGCGGCATCAGCAACGTCTCGTTCTCGTTCCGCGGCAACGACCGGGTGCGCGAGGCGATCCACGCGGTGTTCCTGTACCACGCCGTCGCCGCTGGCCTGACCATGGGCATCGTCAACGCCGGCCAGCTGGCCATCTACGAGGAGCTGCCGGCCGATCTGCGCGAAGCCGTCGAGGACGCCGTGCTGTGGCGCCGATCGGACGCCGGCGAGCGCCTGCTGGCCGTGGCCGAGCGCTACAGCGGCCGTGGCCAGGCCCGCGGCGAAGCGGACCAGGCCTGGCGCGAGGCGCCGGTGGCCGAACGCCTGCGCCACGCCCTCGTGCACGGGGTGGACCGCCACGTCGTCGCCGACACCGAGGAGGCTCGGCTGGCGGCCAAGCGGCCCATCGACGTGATCGAGGGACCGCTGATGGATGGCATGAACGCCGTCGGCGATCTGTTCGGCGCCGGCAAGATGTTCCTGCCGCAGGTGGTGAAGAGCGCCCGCGTCATGAAGCTCGCGGTGGCGCACCTGGTGCCGTTCATCGAGGCCGAAAAGAGCGCTGGCGCCCGCAGCAACGGCAGCATCGTCATGGCCACCGTGAAGGGCGACGTCCACGACATCGGCAAGAATATCGTCGGCGTGGTGCTCGAGTGCAACAACTTCGAGGTCCACGACCTCGGCGTGATGGTGCCGGCGGAGAAGATCCTGGACACCGCCGAGGCGATCGGCGCCGACATGGTGGGCCTCTCCGGCCTCATCACGCCGTCCCTGGAGGAGATGGTGCATGTGGCCAGCGAAATGCAGCGGCGCGGCATGGCGATGCCGCTGCTCATCGGCGGCGCCACCACCTCCAAGGCGCACACCGCGGTGAAGATCGACCCGGCCTACGAACAGCCCGTGGTGTACGTTCCGGACGCCTCGCGCAGCGTCGGCGTCTGCCAGTCGCTGATGTCCGCCGAGCGGCGCGGGACCTTCCTCGAAGATCTGGCCACGGACTACGACAAGGTCCGGCAGCGCACGGCCGCGGGCCGTCGCAACCGCCCGCTGCGTCCCTACGCCGAGGCCGCCCGGCGTGGCTTCTCCTGGCGCTGGGAGAGCTACGCGCCGCCGCGGCCGCCCCGCCTCGGCGTGCAGGCGCTGCGGAACTTCCCTCTCGCCGAGCTGGTGCCCTTCATCGACTGGACGCCGTTCTTCCGCACCTGGGAGCTGGCGGGGCGCTTCCCGGCGATACTCTCGGACCCGGTGGTGGGCGATGCCGCCAGGGACCTCTACCGGGACGCCGAGGCGCAGCTGGCGGAGATCGTCGGCGACGGTTCGCTCTGCGCCCACGGCGCGATCGGCTTCTGGCCCGCCAACCGCGACGGCGACGACCTGATCGCCTGGCGGAGCGAAGCCCGGGACGAACCGGAGGCCCGCCTGCACCACCTTCGGGCCCAGCAGGCGAACCGCAGCGTCAACCTGTGCCTGGCGGACTTCGTGGCGCCTCCGCCCGGTGCGGACTACCTAGGCGGCTTCGCGGTGAGCGTGGGCGATGCCGCGGACTCGGCCGATTCCAGCGCAGCCGCGGACGACTATCGGGACATCATGCGCAAGGCGCTGGCGGACCGGCTGGTGGAAGCCTTCGCCGAAGCGCTGCACCAGCGCGTGCGCCGGCGGGACTGGGGCTATGCGCCGACGGAGCAGCTGGCCACCGCGGAGCTCATCGCCGAGCGCTACGTGGGCATTCGCCCGGCGCCCGGCTATCCGGCCTGCCCGGACCACAGCGAGAAGGCGACGCTGTTCCGCCTGCTGGACGCCACCCGCCACACCGGTGCGAAGCTGACCGAGAGCTACGCCATGTGGCCAGCGGCGACGGTAGCCGGCTGGTACTTCTCCCACCCCGAAGCCAGGTACTTCGGCGTCGGCCGGATCGGCGAGGACCAGCTGGCGACCTATGCCGCCCGCAAGGGCGTGGCGCCCGCCGAGGCAGCGCGGTGGCTGTCGTTCTCCCAGCCAGAGCCCGAGACGCCTTGACCCCGTGCCGAAGGGGCGCTGGCTGTACGCGCCGAGTTGCGCAGCAGGCCGCCCGCGGTGCCGGTGGCCGGCCGGCGTGCGCCGAGTTGCGCAGCAACTCGAACGCGCCGCGCTTTAGCGCGGTGCGCCGCGACAGATGGTGCCGGGCCGGCGTGCGCCGAGTTGCGCAGCAACTCGAACGCGCCGCGCCAAGCGCGGCGCGCCGCGACAGATGGTGGCCGGGGCCGGTACGCGCCGAGTTGCGCAGCAACTCGAACGCGCCGCGCTTCTAGCGCGGCGCGCCTCAGCCGTCGCTGGGCGCGAACCGGCGCCAGTCCTTAAGCGGCACGAAGCGGCCGTCCTGCACCACCGTGTAGTACACGCGCAACAGGCCCTGGCGCCGGTCCGGCGAGAACGATGCCCGTTCGCCGACGCCGAGGTCCAGGTCCTGCAGGGTGAACACGGCGCGCTCCAGCCCTTCGCGGCTCGGTTCGCCCTCCAGACGCCTCAGGATCTCCACCATCAGCTTGGCGTTCAGGAAGCCCTCGAGGGCCGCGAAACTGTGGGTGAAGGGCTCGTAGCCGTCCGTCTGCAGGTGGGCCGGCGGCTGCGGATCGTGCTTCTCGACCAGCTGCCGGTACTCGCGCACCACGTCGATGGCGTCGTCCTCGTAGCTCGGCACCACTTGCGAATGAACCAGCAGATCGGTGTAGCGCTCCACGTCGTCGCGGCGCTCGGCGATGAGCTGCAGGAGGTTCTCGCTGCCGACGAACGACAGGTTGGCGATGGGCACATGCAGGCCGCCGTCCACGGCGTCCCGCAGCAGGGCCGCACAGGCGGCGTAGGAGCCCACGCAGATCACGGCGTCCGGGTCCGCGGCCTTCAGCGTCTCCACCTGCGGCGACATCGACAGCACGAAGGGGTCGCCGCGCCGGTAGCTCGCCTCGCCGGCCAGCTGCTCGCCCCGCCGCGCAGCGCTTCGCGGACGCCAGCCGAGCCGCTGCGCCCGTAGTCGTCGTCCTGGTAGAAGACGACGATGCGTTCGCAGCCGACGTCCAAGAGGTTGTCCACCAGGCCGGCGGTCTCGGCCCGGTAGGACGGGCGCAGATTGAAGGCGAACTCGCCGTAGGGCGGGTCCCGCTGCGGCTGTGCGCCGCTGAACGGGAAGAACAGGTAGAGGTGTTCGTCCTGATGGGCCTGCAGCAGCGGCAGCACCCGCGCCACGGTAGGCGTGCCGACGTAGCCGAACAGAGCGAACACCTGCTCGTCCGCCATCAGCGCCGCGGTGTTCTTGACGCAGCGGTCCGGCTGGTAGCCGTCGTCGCAGGTGCGCAGGACGATGCGCCGCCCGTCCACGCCGCCGTCCGCGTTCACCTGCTCGAAACAGGCGCTCGCGCCGCGGTAGAGCTCGTTGCCAAGGCCCCGGGACGGCCCCGAGAAAGCCGCCGACATGCCCAGCACGATCTCGTCTCTTGATGCCATAGGAGCACTCCCTCTGTCGAACTTCAGGTCGCCGTGCGCAGCGGCACGGTGTAGGACTTGAGCTCATGCACGAACTCGGCAAGCGCGCCGATGCCGGAGCTCTCGGCGGCGGCGCACCAGTCTCGAAACGCCTTGAGCATGTCCTCGCCGCCGGTGCCGCGCTTGGCCCAGACGGCGTTCAGTTCCAGGCGCTTCTCGTAGATGGTCTTCAGCAGCGGGCTGGACTCCACGATGGCCTTGATGTCGCGGCGGTCCCGGTCGCCGACCATCACTTCCTCGCGGCAGAGGACATGCCTGGCGCGCCGCAGCAGCTGCCGGGCGGAGGCATCGGCGCGGCCGAGCTCCTGCTTCACCAGCGGCGCCACCACGCGCTCGGCGTAGCGGGCCATCACCCGGAAGCGGTCGTTCAGCGCGCCCCATGCCGTGTCCATGTCGATGTGCGCCTTGTCGTGCTGGCGCGCCACCACCGGCCCGGTGGAACGCGGCGTCGCCAAGCCCAAGGCGGCGAACAGCCGGATCCACAGCCAGCCGATGTCGAACTCCCAGGGCTTCACGGACAGCTTGGCGGAGTTGGGGTAGGTGTGGTGGTTGTTGTGCAGCTCCTCGCCGCCGATCAGGATGCCCCAGGGGAGGATGTTCCTGGCGGCGTCCGGCGTCTCGAAGTTGCGGTAGCCGGTGTGGTGGCAGACCCCGTTGATGACGCCGGCGGCCAGTATCGGGATCCACAGCATCTGCACGGCCCACACCAGAATGCCGACGCTGCCGAACAGCGCCAGGTTCACGGCGCCCATGGTGCCGATGCCGAGATAGGGATGCGCCACGAACACGTTGCGCTCCCACCAGTCCTCCGGAGTGCCGCGCCCGTACTTGGCCAGCGTCTCCGGCGTGCTGCCGGCGCGGTAGTACTCCGTGCCGCGCCAGAAGATCTCCCGCAGGCCGTGGATCTGCGGGCTGTGCGGATCGTCCTCGGTTTCGGTGGTGGCATGGTGCTTGCGATGCACCGCGGTCCACTCCTTGGTGATCATGCCGGTGGTCAGCCACAGCCACAGGCGGAAGAAGAAGGCGAGGCCGGGGTGCAGGTCCACGGCCCGGTGCGCCGAGTGGCGATGCAGGTACACCGTCACCGCCACGATGGTGACGTGGGTGACCGCCAGCGTGTAGGCCACCGCGGCGGGCACCGACGGCCCCGCCAGCCCGTACCACCAGTCCATCCAGTTCAAGCTCGTCTCCTAGCGTTCGGCGCAGCCGTTGGCGGCGTGCGCGGATAATGGCAAGTCGAAGGCCGGAAAGCCACCGCCTGCACGGGACCTGCGGGCACAGACCGTAGCACGGCGCACGGGCACAGCCGCAAAGGCGAGCCGCGGGGCCACTTTTTATCGGGGCGGGTAGCCGCCTATCCAGATCGGGCTGCTCCAGGCCATGCTGTCGTTGGCCTGGACCACCCTGACGTAGTAGTAGTCGCCGTGGCGTTCGCCGTGGTCCGTGAACGCGAAGGAGACGTCCGTCTCGCCGCTGGCAACGATGCGGCGCAGGGTCACGGTGTCCTGGTAGCCGCCCGTGGGCAGCGTGGCTTGCACCGCGCCGCGGCGCAGGTCCCGCAGCGCCAGCGTGGCCTCCATCGGTGGCGTCTCCTGGTGGCTGCGGAAGCGCGGCGGACCGCCGCCGAACTCGCGCCCGCTGTGCAGCCGCAGCCGCAGCTGCGCGCTCCGGCGCACGTCCTTCAAGGCGAGCCTGATGGTGCTGGTGCCGCCCCGGGTGATGGTGTTGAACGCGAAGCCGGAACCGTCGGTCACGTCCACGGTCTCGGCGTAGGCGCGGTGGTAGTTGGCGCCCTCGGCGGCGGCGATGCGGGCGTCCTGGATGCTCGCGATGCCGTGCCAGCGCCGCCAGCCCCGTGGGTTGTCGCCGGGGTGGTACGGCTGCGACGGCGACGAGAAGACGAGCAGGTAGTCGCCGTCGCCGGCCTGCGGCGCGGCGTCCGTCAGCCCTTCCTGCTGCCAGATCGCTTCGCCGTTGCGCACCACGGCCACGCGCTTGACGGGTGCCGTGCCGATCACGCGACCGGCGAGGCGCCGTTCCTCGGCGAACGGGATGCGGGTGCCCATTTCGGCGCCGTTCACGGCGAAGTCCAGAATCATGCGCTCGCCTGTGGTGGCGTAGCTGGCGCGGTTCCTCATGGCGTCGAACAGCGCGTCGCGGGTCCTCTCCGGGGCCCTCAGCGCCCCCAGGCCGCCGCGCTGCGACAGCGAACCGCCTTGGGGCGCGCTGTAGCCCGGCTGGCTCAAGTGGTTGTCGCTGGCGGCCACGAATCCCACCTGGTGGCCGTGGTCGAGGTACATCCGCCCGAACCACTCGAAGGTGCCGTGCTGCGACATCACCTCCACCAGGGGTTCTAGGGCCGGATCGCTCAGCCGGTAGTCGCCGGCCTGGTGGGCGTGGGGGATGACCACCACGTCCTCGGCGCGGTGGCGGGCGCGCAGGCCTTGGTAGAGGGCGGAGAGCGTGGCGAAGAACGGCGCCGGCACGCGGCGGCGGTCCGCCGCGGTGCGGAACAGCACGTTGTGGTGGCCGCCCTGGAAGTTGCCCACGGTCCACTCGTAGCCCAGAAACGCCACGAAGTCGTCGCTGGAGAACCGCCGGACGTTGTCGGCGAGCACGTTCCACTCGGCGTCGTCGGTCCAGATGTCGTGCTCCGAGTGGCTCACGTAGTCCAGCCGGGCGTCGTCCCGGGCCCAGCGCATGAACCGCTCGGCGGTGCCGATGCCCTCGGCGAACCCGGAGTGGCCGTGGGTGTCGCCCCAGTAGATGCGCCGCCGCGGCGCCGCCTCCGCCAGCACCGGGTTGGCGGCGCCGACGATGCCGCCGTCTGTGCTGCGGATGGCGAAGCGGTATACGCCAGGCGCATCGACGCGCACTCCGGCGATGTCCACCAGCGCCGCGGCGCCCTCGGGCACGGTGGCTAGCGGCTCGCCGTTCATGGCCACCTGCCAGCCAGGGAGCGGCCCGGTGGCGCGGTTGTAGTAGCGATCCTGGGCGCGCAGGCGCAGCGTGAACGGCTCGCCGACGGCCACGATCGACGGCGCGAAGCCGTGGACGCCGGCCACGCCGCCGCCGACGACTTCGATGGGCGCAATCGGCAGGCTTGTCGGTTCGCCGCCGCCGTCGAAGTCGACATACAGCGGCAGCGGCATGCGGTCGGTCGAGAAGGTCGGCAGACGCAACCCTCGGCCGCCGCCGCCGGTGTCGCCGTAGGTGATCGTCACCCGGTCGCCGGCCGTGAGCTGGCCCGAGATCACGCGGAACACCAGGGCCGGCTGGGGGCGGCGAAAGCCGCCGTGCATGCCGGCCAGCGGCACGGCGTCCTTGGCGAAACGCACGGCGGCGTTGGTGGACGCCACGGTCACGTAGTCGTCCGCGGTTTCGTCCTCGGTCTGGAAGGCGAAGCCGGTCATGAAGTGCCGCGCCACCACGAAGCCGCCGCCGGGTTCGATGTCCTTGGCGCCCACGGTGTAGGTCTGGCGGATGGTGGCGTGGCTGCCGGCGACGAAGGGGCCGAGCTCCGCCGTCAGCGGGCCGATGGCCTCCGGCTGCTCGTCGAGCAGCGCCAGTTCGCGGATCGCGGGATCCAGCCGGGCGATGCGGCCGGGGCTGTCCGGGTAGGCGAGCACCCCGGCAGCCACCTGGGTCGCGTTCACCGGCACGTAGCGGCCGTCCAGAGCATAGGCGTTCACCCACGCCCACAGCGTCTCGGCGCGTTGGCGGGCGTTGGCGGCGCTGCTCGGCGCTCGCCGCACGTCCGCCTTCAGCGCTTCCACCGCGGTCCGCAGCTCGGGGCGCAGATAGTCCGCCGGGGCCGCTTCGGCGGCGATGCCGGGGCGGGCAGCCAGCAGGCACAGGCAGATCGCGGCGGCGCTGGCTCTCAAACCGGGCCTTCCTTGTCGGTTTCCTCGGCAGTCTCCTCGACGAGCCGTTCCAAGAGGTCGATGCGCGGCGCGAGGGTCGCCAGGGTGTCGCGCCAGAACGCCGGCCGGGCGAGGTCCACGTCCAGGTGCTTGGCGGCCAGGTCTTCGGCCGTCATGCGCCCGGTGTCGCGCAGCAGCGCCCGATAGCGGGGGAAGAACTCGTCGCCGAGCGCTTGCCGACGGCCGTGGACGCCGAGGCTGAACAGGTAGCCGAACAGGTAGGGGAAGTTGTAGAAGCTCAAGTCCGCGATGTAGAAGTGCAGCTTGCTGGCCCAGAACAGCGGGTCCGGTTCCGCCAGGCAGTCTCCGTACCAGCGCCGCCAGGCGGCGGCCATGCGCTCGCAGAGTTCCGCCGGCAGCAGCGGCCGCTCCGCCCTCGCCTCGTAGAGCTCGCGCTCGAAGGTGAAGCGGGCGGGAATGTTCAGCAGGAACGCCGTCAGGGCGGTGGCTTCCTCCCAGACGATGGCGAGCCTGGCGGCCGGGGTTTCGGCGCGGGCCAGGAGGGCGTCGCGCACCACGCTCTCGCCGAAGGTGCTCGCCGTCTCGGCCACCGCCATGCCGTAGCCGCACTGGCTGTCGGGCAGGTCCCGCATGGTCCAGGCGTGGAAGGCGTGGCCGAGCTCGTGGGCGAGCACGATGGCGTCGTTGGCGCTGCCGGTGTAGGTCATGTACACCCGAGGCGTGCGCGAGCGCCGGAACTCGGTGCAGTAGGCGCCGGGGCGCTTGCGCGGCCCGACGGTGCCTTCGATCCAGCGCTTGGCCGCCATCATGCGCACGAAGTCGCCCATCTGCGGTTCCACCCGGCCGTAGGCGTCGGCAATGAGCTCCACGGCTTCGGCGTAGGGCAGCGGCCGTTCTTCGCCCCGGGCCGGGGACGGGGCGCGCATGTCCCAGGGCGCGTAGCGGCTCTTGCCGTACGCCCTGGCTTGCAGGTGGGCTGCCCGCCTCGCCAGCGGCGCCCCTTCCTCGGCCACTTCGAGGAGCGACTCGAGGGTCCTGGCGTCGATGCGGTTGTCGTGCAGCGGCGCGTCCAGAAAGTGGACCGGACGGTCCGGTCCGGCGCGCTGGGCGCACATCTCCAAGCGCCAGCCGGCGATGGCGTTGATTGCCGCAGCGCAGGACTCGCCGTGCTCTTCCCAAGCGGCGTTGATGGCTCGCCAGGCCCGTTCCCGGCGCGCCTCGTCGGCGCCGAGCAGCAAGCCGGTGGCCTCCGCCAGGCCCAGGCGTCGCGTCCGGCCGTCGCCGGCCACGTCGCAGTCGCAGGCGATGGTGCCGGCCAGCTGGTCGTAGAGCCGCCCCCATGCCTTGATGCCGTCCTGGGCCAGGCCGGCGACGAGGTTCTCCTGGGCCAGCGGCAGCAGTTCGCGGCGCCGTCGCCGGGCGTGGCGTAGCTGGAACTCGGAGGGCGCGACCGCGGCATCGGCCAGGTAGGCATCGACGGCCGCGTCCGAAGCGCGCAGCTGGAACTGGCGCAGCGGCTCCGCAGCGGCGGCGAGGCGCTTGTCCACGGCCTGCAGCCGGCCGAGGAGCTGCGCCGCCGCTTCGTCCTTGCTGTCCACGCTCAGGCGGCACTCGGCGTGGGTTTCGAGATCCGCGGCGATGCGCTCCGCCTGCTCGGCCAGCTTGAAGACCGCTTGGGCCGCGGCGACCGTGCCCGCGGCCGCTTGGTTCGCGCCGGCCAGCTCGACGTGCCGGGCCTCGATGGCAGCCACCAGGTCCGTCAGCTCCGCAAGAGCCGCCTCCAGCGCCGCCGAATCTCCGGCCGCGAACTCGCTGTCGAGATCCCAGCTTTTTCCCTGTTCCTTCGGCATTGGGTCCTCCATAGCCTCGCTGGCTGGCGATGGCGCCGCCCGCGTTGCGGATGATGCCGACTTCCCCGACACGGCGCTTGAGTCTCTGCGGTCCCTCTCCGCCCTCCTCTCCCCCGCGTCCCCCGCGCCCCGTCTGCGACATGGCTGGCAACAGGCGCTATAGTCCTGCGCTTGGCTATCGTTTGAGGCAGACAAGCAGCGATGAGCGAAGCCGCAGACACGCAGGACGACTTGGACCTGGGCTGGATGCAGCGCACCGGGCCCTGGGGCACGCGCGCCGCGCCGGGGCGCTACGGGCTGACCCTGGCGGACATCCAAGTGGGCGAGTACGGCGAAGCGCCGGCCGAGAGCGGCAACCAGACCGGCCGCCCCCGGGGGGCCGCCGCCCGTCCCGCCAGCTACCGCATTGGCAACTACGCGGTGCGCAGCAAGAGCGAGATCTGGCTGGACAACGCCTCCTTCCTGTACGAGGAAGCGCTGCAGCGCCAGTGGAGCTCCGCCACCGATGTGCCGTGGCACACCATCGAGCCCTTGCCGGACGACGTCGAGCAGGCCGAGTGCCAGCTGGCCACCTTCCTCACCGAGGTGGAGTTCGTCGCTGGCGACGTGCCGGCGCGCTGGGTGTCGCTGACGACGCCGGACTTCCTCGAACCGCGCCAGGTGCTGCTGGCGCAGGTGATGGACGAATCCCGGCACATGGACGTGTTCCGCAAGCGGGCGCTGGCCAACGGCGGCGGCTTGATGCAGGCCACCGGCGCCACCGCTGGCTTCGTCGGCGGCATCGACCTTTCCCGGGACTTCACCGAGATGTCCTCGCGGCTGCACATCTCCGGCGAGGGCGCCGTGCTGACGCTGTTCCGCATGGGCGAACTGATGGCGCAGAACGAGGCCGAGAAGGTGATCTACCGGCTGTGCGCCCAGGACGAAGCCCGACACGTGGCCTTCGGCGTGATGCACATGCGCTACATGGCCGAAACGGCGCCGGAGCGCCGGGAGGAGATCCACTGCTACCTGGACGAAGCCGAAGGCGGCCTCATCGGCGCCGCCAATCCGGTGGGGCAGCTGACGCCGACGTCGGAATCCATGGCCATCATCCTCGGCGGCGGCAAGGCAGGCTTTGACGACGGCATGAACAAGATCATCGCCATTCGCCGCCGCCAGCTGCGGGAGTACAAGAAGCGCGTCGTCTCGGCCGGTTTCGGCGAGCGGTTCGACAACGGCCGCTCCAAGGTGGACAACATGATCGCCCAGGCGGCCTGAACTTAAAGCCGAACCGGCAAGGCGGCGCTATGGCGGCAGGAAAGCCGGGAGGAAAGCCGGGAGGACGGACGCGGCCGAGGCCCACCCTGGTGCCGGCCGCCAAGGGCCGGCAAACCGCCCAGGTGCGGAAGGTGCCAGCCAAGGCGGCCAAGGTCGCGGAACCGAAGGCGGACCCGCAGCCCCGGTTCGAACCCAAGTACAACTGGATGGGCAAGACCCGGCAGTGGGGCGTGCGCGTGCGCCCCGGCAAGGCCGGGCTCAAGCTGGCGCAGCTCAACACCGGCATCTACGGCGAGGTGCCGATGCACTGGGAGGACCAGGGCCGCAATCCGCGAGGCGCGGTGCCCCGGCGCGGCATGCCGCCGGTGGGCTACGCGGTGCGCGACAAGGTCGGGCTGTGGGCCGAGAGCGCCGCGGACCTCTACGAGGAGGCGATCCAGCGGCGCTGGGCGCCGGCGACGGATGTGCCGTGGGAGACCATCCGGCCGCTGCCGAGGGACATCGAGCACGCCATCTGCCAGATCTGCACGGAACTCACTGGCTACGCCAACGTCGACATCGAGGCCATCACCGGCTGGCAGCACCAGATGTCCTACGGCTACCACGAGGTGAAGCAGTACCTCGCCACCGCCAGCTTCGATGCCGCCCGCCACCACGAGTGCTTCCGCAAGCGGGCGCTGGTGAACGGCGGCGGCCTGGGCCTCGAGGGCCCCTGCCGGGTCAATCGCATGATCTTGGAAAGCCGCGGCAGCTGGACGGCGGCCGTGGTCTATCTGCTGCTTATGCGCGGCGTGTTCACGATGACGCTGTACCGATACCTGGAGCGCCACGCCTACAACGACGCCGAGCGCTGCATCTACGGCCGCGCCTTGGCGGACAAGGCGCGCCACGTCAGCTACGGCTTGGAACACCTGAAGTTCGCCATCGCCCATGCGGAGGATCAGCGGCAGGTGGCGGCTACCCTGCTGGCCCTCGGCGACGCCGGCTTCGCCAGAGACCTGGCGGACCCGGCGCTGCGGGAGGCCCTGGCCATCGTCTTCGGGCGCGGCATCGCGGGTGCGCGCGGCAAGGGCACAGCGACCTTCGAGGGCCTGATGCGCGACTACGTCCGCACCCACTTCGCCTATTGCCGCTGGCTGGATCTGCCTCGCAGCCCGGAGACGCTGCCGCCGGCGCTGAAGGCGTTCGCCGCCGAACCGGCCGCCGCCTGATGGCGACGGCCCGGCTGCGAAACGCCCGTTCGCAAGACGAAGCGCCCTCGGATGGAAAGTCCTCCGCCGTGCCCTTCCCCTCGGTGGCGTGGTTCGATGCGGTGCGGCAGGTCTTCAACGCCGATCCCAGCTACTGCGGCGCCGGCGGCGGCTACTGCGACTGCGTCGCCGGCATGAAGATCGGGGCCGAGGTGTTTCTGCTCACCTTCGAGGGCGAGGGTTGCGCCGGCGCCGCCGCCGTGGACGAAGCCGCGCTGGACGATGCGGACTTCTATCTGGACATGGCGCCGGCCGAGTGGCAAGAGATGGTCGCCAACATCCGCGCCAACGGCCATGCGGACCTGCACCACACGCTCAACACCTTGGACCTGGATCGGGAAGACGGCCTCGCCACCTCCCGCCACGGCGACCAGTACCGGGAGGATCTGTTCTTCCGCTACAACCAGACCTTGCAGTTCTTCTTCGACGCCTCCGCCCGCGTCAATACGGCGCTGGGCGGCTAGCGGCCAGCCCGACTGCGATGGCGGACGAGCTGGTGGCGCGGGCGCCGAGCCGGGCCGTCGTTCCAGTGCGGCTTCGGCACTAGCGGTTCGATTCCGAATCGACGTGGCAATGGCGCGTTCCGTCTGTCGTCGCCTCGGCACGTGCTGCTTGAGGATGTGCCGCCCCGCAAGGCCACCGGTGTCCCGGCCCTGCGACGAAACCCGTCCCTCTGGAACGCACGCTGTTCTGGAAGCGGCACACTAGCGGCAGCCCCGTGGCGCAGCTGGACTGGTTGGAGGCGGCCGCGGAGGCGCTGAACGGCTCGCCGGCGTTCCGCAAACTCGGTTCGACGGACCTGGTTCTGGGCTTGAAGGCCGGGCGCGTGGTGCGCGTCGTGACCTTCGAGGCGTTCGCCATCGTCGGCGTCGCCACCGCCGACGAGCCCGCGCTGCGGGACTGCGACATCGTCATCGACATGGCGCCCCGGGACTGGACCAGCTACTTGAAGCGTCGGGCGAAGGGCGCCGGGCCGTCGCTGGTGGGTCTGGATTTGGAGCGTTCGGTCGTGTACGCCGCGGATCCCCTGCAGCGGCTCAAGTTCGAGCGCTACCACTTGACGCTGCAGGCCCTGGTCGACCAGGGGGCCGCGCTGTTGCCGGCGGCCGCCTAGGCCGCCGCCTCGGCTGCCGGTTGCGGACGGCCCGTGCCGATCTACGAATACCGCTGCCGGCGCTGCCGGGCCGTTTCGAGCTGCCTGGCGGCAATCGGCGAGACGCCGGCGCGGCTGGCCTGCGCCGCCTGCGGCGCTCCGGCCACGCGGATCATCTCCAGTGTTGCGGTGCGGCTGTCGGCCGGCTCCAAGGTCGGGCGGCTGGATCCCAAGTACGACAGGATGGTCGACCGCGCCATGCGCAACACCGCGAGCGCCGATCCCGGGCGGCTGCTCAACCACCGCGGCGACATCGGCAAGGGCCGGCCGGACGACTGACCAGCCTCACGGCATGCTCCGGTAGCCCAGCGCCTCCGCCATGTGCGCGGCGCCGATGGCGTCCGTCGCCGCCAGGTCCGCGACCGTCAGCGCGACCTTCCGCAGCCGGTGGACGGCCCGGGCCGACAAGCCGAAACGCTTGGCGGCCCGCCGCAGCAACGCCACCGCGGCGGCATCCATGCGACAGTGGCGGTCGACGCCGGCGGCGTCCAGGCTGGCATTCGCGCCGCCGCTGCGCCGGCGCTGCCGTTGCCGGGCGTTGGCGATGGCGGCCCGCAGCTCCGCTTGGTCGGTGGCGACGGGCCGTGTCGCCCAGAGATCCTGGTCCGGCACGGGACCCACTTCAACGCGAATGTCGATGCGGTCCAGCAGCGGGCCGGAGAGCCGGCTGCGGTACTGCCGCACCTGGTGCGGCGAGCACCGGCAGCGGGTCTCGTCGCAGACGTAGCCGGCCGGGCATGGATTCATCGCCGCGACCAGCTGGAAGCTCGCCGGGTAGCGCACGGACTCCTTGACGCGGCTCACCACCACCTCGTCCTGCTCGAGGGGTTCCCGCAACGCTTCGAGCACGTCGCGCTGGTACTCCGGCAGTTCGTCCAGGAACAGCACCCCGCGATGCGCCAGGCTGACTTCGCCGGGCAGCACCGGGCTGCCGCCGCCGACGATGGCCGCGGTGGAAGCCGTGTGGTGGGGGTCGCAGAAGGGCCGGACGCCGAACCTCGGCGCCATGCGGGACGACACCGAGTAGATGTTGGCCACCTCTACGGCTTCGTCGCTCGCAAGCGGCGGCAAGAGGCCGGCAAGCCGCCTCGCCAGCATCGTCTTGCCGGTGCCGGGCGGGCCGACCATCAGCATGTGGTGGCCGCCAGCCGCGGCGACCACGAGGGCTCGCTTGGCGTGCAGCTGGCCGCGCACGTCGTCCAAGGATGGGCTGTCGCTGCACCTTGGCCGCGGCGGCCGCGGCCGCGTTGCCGGCACTGGCAGCGCTTCCGCCTGCAGCAGCCGCAGCACGTCGAGCAGGGAGGCGGCCGGATGCAGGGACACCCCTTCGAGCGGCCGCAGCTCCGCCTGCTGCGCCGCCGGCACGACCAGTGCGCTGCCGACGCCTCTCAGCCGCGAGGCGGCGCAGAAGGCGCCCCGCACCGGGCGCAGGTCCCCGTAGAGGGACAGCTCGCCGAGGAACTCCAGGCGTTCGAGGTGTCTGGCCTCCACCTGTTCGGACGCGGTGAGGATCGCCACGGCGATGGCCAGGTCGTAGCGTCCGCCATGCTTGGCGAGGTCCGCCGGCGCGAGATTCACCACCACTCGGCCCTGGGGAAACTTGAAGCCAGCGTTCTTGATGGCGCTGCGTACCCGATCCCGCGCTTCGCGCACGGACTTCTGGGCCATGCCCACCAGGGTGAAGGACGGCGTGCCGGCCTGGCAGTGGGCCTCCACCAGCACCGGCGGCGCGTCGATTCCCACTTGGGCGCGGGTTCTGGCTGGCGAGGACATGGCGCCACTTTAGGCGGCGGCACAGGGCGGCAGCGAACGACATCGCCCTCCGGGACCGTAGGAAATCGCCGGCGCCGGCCGGGGCGGATGCACCATGATGGCGCATCCTGGCGCCCCAGATCGGATCGCCACACGGCTGCGCCTCGCCCACACTGGTCCACAACCGATTGATTTCATTGCTTCCATGTGAGTTGGCACACCTCTTGCGTGATGGCATCGACGTGCCTGACAAGGCATGGCGTTCGCTCGCATGGATGCTGGCGTCACATTCGCAACAGGCCCGCCTAGGGCCGGGAGATGAGGAAGAGAACCGCAATGAAGAAACTGCTGCCATTGCTGGCTGCCGCAACCGTCGCCGCTGGCGTCGCGCTGCCGGCGGCCGGGGCGGAGATCGAGGGCAACGTCACGCTCGCCTCCGACTACTCGTTCCGCGGCTGGTCCCAGACCGGGCGCGATCCCGCCATCCAGGGCGGCTTCGACGTGGCCTTCGATTCGGGCTTCTACGTCGGCACCTGGGCCTCCAACGTCAACTTCGGCGAGACGTCGATGGAGTGGGATCTGTACGCCGGCTGGTCCACGGACATCCGCGACGGCATGACGCTGGACTTGAGCTTCATCCACTTCGACTACCCGAACGACCGGGACGCCCTCAACTACCAGGAGTACGCCGCGAGCCTGGCCGTCGGCGACTTCACGCTGGGCGTGAACTATTCGCCGAAGTATCTCGCGGTAGAGGACGTGACGTTCGTCTACCCCTACGCCGACTACAGCTACGGCATCAGCGACGACGTGAGCTTGGACTTCCATCTCGGCTTCAATCTCGCGGATTCCCCGGAAGGCGACTTCTTCGGTGCCGAAGGCGACGACTACATCGACTACTCGGCCGGCATCTCCTTTCCCGTGGCCGGCGTCACGATGAGCATCGGCCTGTACGGCACCAACAACGACGCCTGCGGCCGCGACTGCGAACTGCGCCCCATCCTGTCGTTGAGCAAGTAGGCGAGGGCAGGCAAGGAAGACAAGGAGAAACCATGAAACTCATCACGGCAATCATCAAGCCGTTCAAGCTCGACGACGTGCGGGAGGCGCTCTCCGAAATCGGCGTGCAGGGCATGACGGTAACCGAGGTGAAGGGCTTCGGCCGGCAGAAGGGGCACACCGAACTCTATCGGGGCGCCGAATACGTCATCGACTTTCTGCCCAAGGTGAAGGTCGAAGTCGCCATCGACGACGGCCTTCTGGACCAGTGCCTCGAAGCCATCGGCAAGGCGGCGAACACCGGCAAGGTGGGAGACGGCAAGGTGTTCGTCTTCGCGCTCGAAGAAGCGGTTCGCATCAGAACGGGCGAGACCGGCACCGACGCGGTGTAGCCGCACCCGCGAGCCAAGAGTCCCAAGAGCGCGCAAGAGGCTCGAAGGGACCCCAAGTCCACAAGGAGAAAAACCGTGGCGGATCTCATTCAAACCAACTACGCGCTGGACACCTTCTACTTCCTGCTGATGGGTGTGCTGGTGATGTTCATGGCCTGTGGCTTCTCGATGCTCGAGGCGGGGATGGTGCGGGCCAAGAACACCTCCGAAATCCTCACCAAGAACGTCGCGCTGTACGCCGTCGCCTGCATCATGTACCTGCTGATCGGCTACAACATCATGTACATCGACGCGACGGCCGGCAGCTGGCTGCCCAGCTTCGGCAGCTTGATAGGCGTCGAGAACACCGCCGAGCAGATCGTTGCCGGCACCGGCGGCGGCGTTGCCACGGACCATTCGGAGCGTTCGGACTACTTCTTCCAGGTGGTGTTCGTGGCGACTGCCATGTCCATCGTCTCCGGCGCGGTGGCGGAACGCATGAAGCTGTGGGCGTTTCTGGCCTTCGCGGTGGTGATGACGGGCGTCATCTACCCGGTGCAGGGCATGTGGACGTGGGGCGGCGGCGCACTGTCCGAACTCGGCTACAGCGACTTCGCCGGCTCCGGCATCGTCCACCTGTGCGGTGCCGCCGCGGCGCTGGCTGGCGTGATCCTGCTTGGGCCCCGGGCCGGCAAGTACGGCCCTGGCGGCCAGGTACACGCCATACCCGGCTGCAACATGCCGCTTGCCACGCTCGGCATGTTCATCCTGTGGTTCGGCTGGTTCGGATTCAACGGCGGTTCCGAACTCAAGCTCTCCAACGTGGACGAAGCCAACGCCGTGGCTCAGGTGTTCGTGAACACCAACATCGCCGCCTGCGGCGGCCTGGTGGCGGCGCTTGTGCTGGCGCGGATCTGGTTCGGCAAGGCGGACCTCACCATGGCCCTGAACGGCGCACTGGCCGGGCTCGTGGCCATCACCGCGGACCCGCTCTCTCCGGCGCCGGTCTGGGCGATGCTCATCGGCGCCTTCGGCGGCTTGATCGTGGTGGCCTCCATCGTGCTGCTGGACAAGCTGAGGATCGACGATCCGGTGGGCGCCATCAGCGTTCACGGCACTTGCGGCATCTGGGGCGTGATGGCGGTGGTGTTCAACAATGCCGACGCCACCGTCGGCGGCCAGCTGCTGGGCATCGTCGTCATCTTCGGCTGGGTGTTCGTGGCCGGCGGGGCCGTGTGGCTGGTTCTCAAGGCTACCGTGGGCATCCGCGTGTCCGACGAGGACGAACGGAGCGGCGTCGACATCTCCGAGACGGGCATCGACGCCTATCCGGACTTCCAGAAGGCGGCCTGAAAGAGCAGCCGTTTCCTGCCCGCCGCAAGGCGGATTTCGAGGGCGCCTGCGGGCGCCCTCTTTTTTGTCCGCGCCCTTAAAGCTCCGTACACCGGATCGCTGATGCCTTGCTGCAAGCCTGTGGCATCATCCGTGCTCCTAAAACAACGCCGACGAGAGGGAAAGATGGAGGGGAGAGAAGCGTGAAGCTCGAAGTTGCCGCTGGCCTCTTGGCCTTGGCTGCCGCAGTTGCGTGGCCCGGCGAAACAGCCGCGTCGTCCCGCAGCGGAAACGGAGGGGACATGTTCGACCGCGTCGATCACCGCTATGCGGACAGCGACGGCGTACGCATCCACTACGCCGTGGCTGGCCCGGAAGACGCGCCGCTGGCGGTATTCCTGCACGGCTTTCCGGACTTCTGGTACTCGTGGCGGCATCAGATGGCCGCGCTGGCGGACCGCTTTCGCGTTGCGGCGCTGGACATGCGCGGCTACAACTTGAGCGACAAGCCCGACGGCGTCGGCAACTACGCCATGCCCAAGCTGGTAGCGGACGTCGCAGCCGTGGTTGCGGCGGAGAGCGGCGAGGCGGCCGCGCCAGCTCGAGCCGTCGTCGTCGGCCACGACTGGGGCGGCGCCGTGGCATGGAACGTCGCCATGACGCGGCCGGATCTGGTGCGCCTGCTGGTGATCCTGAACCTGCCCCATCCCCGCGGCCTCTTCCGCGAACTCGCCACCAACCCAGAGCAGCAGCGCAACAGCCAGTACGCCTTCAACTTCCAGCAGCCGGACGCCCACAGGGCGCTTACCGCCGAGGGGCTGGCGTTCTGGGTGCGCGACCCGGCGGCCAGGGAGCGCTACGTGGCGGCGTTCGAGCAGTCGGACTTCGAGGCGATGCTGAACTACTACAAGGCGAACTATCCGCGGCCGCCCGAGCCCGGCACGGCGCCCGCGGCCGGTACCGCCTTGGCAGGCCCCGACATGCCGAACGTCCGGTGTCCGGTACTGATGTTCCATGGCCTGGACGACACCGCGCTGCTGCCCGGAGCGCTTGCCGGCACCTGGAACTGGATCGATGCGGACCTCACCTTGGTGACGATTCCAGGCGCCGGCCACTTCGTGCAGCAGGACGCGGCCGAACTGGTTTCGTCCACCATGCGCGACTGGCTGCTGCGACGCGGAGATTCCCGCGACAGCGGTTCCCGATAGGCCGGTTCCCGCTATAGCGGGAACGCAAAACCATGTAACCGCTATACCGGTTCCCATAGAGGCGGGAATCGATTAGAGTGGCGAACCATGTCTGCGGATGCCAGCCCGTTCCCTCTCGGCGTCGCCACCGGCGCCGCGCACTGCAATCGAAAGGCGGAGCGCCGCAGCCTCGCGCACAGCATCCGGGGCGGCGAGCACACCTGGCTGTGGGGGCGCCGGCGGATGGGCAAGACCAGCCTGGTGGCCCAGGCGCTGGCGGATGTCGCAAGGGGGCCGCCGGTGGCCGCGGCAACGCTGGACTTGCTGGTGATCCACGACGCAGCGGACTTCGAGGCGCGGCTGCGGGCCGCGGTGGAGCAGCTCGCCGCGCAGCTGGCCGCCAAGGACGGCCAAGCCAGCCGCAAGCTCGGCCGGACGCTCGGCGCATGGCGTCCGGAGTTCACCTTGGGCGCCTTGGGCCTGGGGGTGAAGCTCGCGCCGCCGCAAGAGGCGGTGCAGGGGGTGGCGGACGTGCTGCTCGCCCTGGACCGGACAGCCGCGGCCTATCGCCGCCGGGCCGTTGTCGTGCTTGACGAGTTCCAGCAGCTCGGCCAGTTGAAGCCCGCCGCGGCGCAGCGCAGCCTTGAAGGCGCCGTGCGCCACGCGGTGGAGCGGGCCCGCCACGTGAGCTACTTGTTCGCTGGCAGCCAGCGCCACCTGCTGGCGGCCATGTTCGAGGACGCCGAACGGCCGCTGTATCGCCTGTGCCGCAAGATGACGTTGCAGCGCATCGCGGCCGAGGACTACCACGCCTTCATTCGCCGTGCCGCCAGAAGGCGCTGGCGGAAGGGCGTCGATCGCGCCGTGGTGGACGACGTGCTCGCCGTTTCGACGCGCCACCCCTACTACGTGAACGCTCTCTGCGGGCGCCTGTGGCGCCGCGACGAGCCGCCGACGGCCGGTGCCGTTCGATCCGCCTGGCGGCAGATAGTGGAGGAAGACAAGGCGATCGCCGCTGGCCAGCTGGTGCGGCTGCCGGGAAGCCAGCGCGCCTTGCTGAGAGCCATCGCCAAGACGCCCGGCGGCGTCGCGCATCCTGCATCGCAGGCGTTTCTGGCGCCCATCCGGCTGCCCACCTCCACCGGCAACCGCGCCAAGGAGGCCCTTGAAGAAGAGGACCTCATCCGCCAGGAGCAGGACGGCCGCTGGACATTGGTGGATCCGGTAATGGCCTCGTACCTTGCCACCCTCTGAGGCGCCCCTTGCCGGTCGTGTCCGTCACCTAATCGCCGCAAGCCCTTGATCTAGCAAGGTTTTTACGAAAGCGCGATGGCTTGACATAAGCATTTGCCATAAGTCGGGCTGCGCTTGGGCGACATCGGGCGCTTCGCACCAGCGAGCTGCCGGAAGGCGTCTTGGTCGCCAATGGGCTTGCCAGCCGGCGGCCGGTGCGCTTCCAAGCGGCCAAAGGCTTGCCGCGGCGACAGAGAGCATGGCGCGTTCGCACGACGGCCGCAAGGCGTTCCGGTGCGAGCATGGCCGCGGCGAGGCGCTAGGCAGCCTACGATGGTCTCCGGCGAGCATGGCGTTCGATTGGCGTTCCTTGTGCGAGCATGGCCGCGGCGAGCGCTTGGCAGGGTTGCTCGGTTGAGCATGGCCGCGGCGCTAGGCAGCCTTCGATGGTCTCCGGCGAGCGTAGGCAGGGTTGCTTGCCGCCGGTGGTCGCCAGCGCTTCGCACGTTCGATTTAGGCGAGCATGGCCGCACGGCGCTTGGCAGGGTTGCACGGCTGCGGTTGTGGTACTGTAGCGAGCGTACTTCGATTGAGGAAGGCAGGATGCAACGCCAAGACGAATCCTCGAACCGTCGCCAATGGACGCGGCCAGTGTTGACGCAACTGCGCGTCAGAGGCATGACAGATTCGGGAGGCCAACCGCCGAGGCCGTCCATCTATGAGGGCGTCTGCCTACCGACGTCGCAAAATGCCCTTTTGGGCGCCATCAACTACCGGACGCCCACCTCGGGCGATGCCGTCGACGGCAGCAGCCCAGAGTGCTACCGCAGCGTCTAGGCGCTCTCCGGGCGCAAGACACTCGCAAGCCATTGATTGCAGCCGGATTTTCAGAAAGTTCCGGTTTCTTCGCCGCTAGGGGTTGACGCCGCCCCCGGCCGCGTGGTTCTCTTGTCTCGCTGCTTGAGATTGCGCCTTCGGCCTAGGGCCGGGGCGCCTGCTGAATAAAGGTTGGAGACCATTGCGGGTTGCTCCGTCGTGGTCGCGCTAGCAACGGCCCGAATAGGCAGGGTGAGAGCTTTGCGCTATCTCAAGTAGCAACGGCCCGGCCACTGGCCGGATTGGAACTTGGGAACGCACGGGAGACAGACGAATGAAAACACCATGCTCGCCATCCTAGCGGTGGCTTTGGCAACGCTCGCGCCTTTCGCACTGGCCGCGGAAGGGCAGGGCAACGACCCCGACAAGAAAACGCCGACGATGGCCGAGCTCGGCAACAAAGTGGATTCCATCGTCAGGCAGCTCGGCAGTCTCTCGGCCACGGTAGGCAGCCTGCGGACAGAGCTTGGCACACTCTCTAGCACTGTCTCCGCCAACCACACAACCATCGTCGGCAAGTTCGCGCCACAGATGGCAGTAGTAATGACAAAGCCAACAACCAGCAATGGCACATTGCCCACCGGATTGAACTACGCCGCGGCCTACTACCTTGTGGGCGAAAGCACGATCCCCGGCTTTCCAGTGGAAGCGGTGGCCGCCGACGGGAGAATTGGCACGGGAACTCTCATCCCGCTGCCTGCCGGAACCTACCTTATCGAAGTGCAGCATCCGTACAGCGACAACGTGTTGTGCCAAAGCAGCGTCTCTCGGCGTAGCACAGGCGCTAACGACAATCCGCGATTCAACTCGGTTTGTCCGTGGCTGCGCGTCGCCGTCAACCGGGGCGGCCCACGGATCGATGATGGCTTTGGCATCGCCAGTAGCACGTTGCAGTTTGCCCTCTTGCCAACGCATCGGTTTCCGGCCGGGTTCGCCTTCACAGACGACAAACCGGCAAGTACCTACACTGGCGCGTTCAAGATAACGAAACTCAAGTAGGGAACCGCCGGAAGTTCCTTGCGTAGGCAAGACGCCTAGAGTCGAAAGCGCTTGCTTCGCCAGTGCCATCTAGAGCGCTCTCAAGGCATACTGGCAACGCGGTTTCCAATCGACACAAGCCTTGCGAAACCGAACTGGCAACCTAACTCGAACGCTCGCCGCGGAGACAACGAAGTTTCTTCGACGCCGCGGCGGGCTTTCCTATCTAGCGGCGAGTTTCTGCCTAGCTCTGAACGCTTGAAAAAAGGTGCGCGGCCGGCTTAAATCGTCGCCAAGACCGGGAAGTTTTTCGCGGCGTCGGCTGCGGCGAAGAAAAGAAACTGGCGAGAAAAAATGGCGTCAATCGAAGTTCTGCGCGGCAGGATTCGCAGAGACGAACTCAGGGCTGCGATTGCCGCTTGTGGAACTTTGGCGCAGCAACGCGACTGGCGCAATTCCAATGGCGAGATACGGGAACACATCGAAAACAATCCGCACGTTCGCAATCCAAAGGACATCGCCAAGCGCTTTATCGGCAGGAACTCCGCGGCCGTTCGCGCAGAGAGAATCGCCAAGCCCTTCGGCGGCAGCGGCAAGGACATTCTGCGCGAGCAGGCTGAATCTGGCTTGAGAGAAAACTGCCGGAAATCCCTATGTCCTTTTCATGCACCTTGCTTTTGGAGGCGGCACCGGCGTAGACGCCGCGGCGGAACTTGACAACTCCGCCCTCGTCCCCCCTACGGATCGATCAGCACCCCCGGATTCAGGATGCCCCGGGGATCCACGCTCCGCTTCGCGGCCCGCCAAATGTCCGCGAACAGCGCCGGGCGCTGGGCTTCCCAGCCGTCGCGGTGCATCCGGCCCACCGCGTGATGGTGGGTGACGGTGCCGCCGGCGGCCACCACGGCCTGCGTCGCCGCAGCCTTGACCACCTGCCAGCGCTCGGCCTCCGCGCCCCGGGGCACGACGCCGCTGAAGCTGTAGTAGGGCGCCGGTCCGTCGGGATAGACGTGGGTGAAGCGACAGGACAGGCGCGCGCCTTCGCCGAGCGCGGCGCGCAACGCCTGGCCAACCCGTTCCCGCACTTCCGCGTCGAAGTCCGGCCACTTGTCCCAGGTCACCGCGGTCTCGAAGGTGTCCGCCAGCAAGCCGAGGCCAGCCGTCAGGCCGGCGTTGACGCCGATGAAGGCGTTCCGCCAGGCGCCGACGGCGCCGCCGCGTCCAGTGGGATGGCCGCTGCCGACGTCGATCAGCACGTCCGCATCGTCCACCACGCCGCCGTGGGCCCGGGCGATGGCCAGCGCCGCGCGCATGTTGTCGCCCTGGGGAACGTCGCCGCTCTCGAATCCAATGATGAGCAGCGCCTGGCGGCCGTCCAGGCCCGCCGAGTAGGCGGCCTCGGCGGGGTCCAGGATGCGCAGATTGGCCGGCCACAGCTTGGCTTGGGCGATCGCCCGAACCGCTTCGCAGCCTTGGCGCCAGTCCGGGCAGAACACGCCGGCGCTGGCGCGGTAGACGGGCCGCTTCTGCAGCCGCAGCCAGCAGGCGCTGATGATTCCGAGCGTCCCCTCGGAACCCAGCACCAGCCGATCCGGGCTGGGGCCGGCGCCGCTGCCGGGCAACCGTCGGGACTCGAACCAGCCTTGGGGCGTCAACAGCCGCGTCGCTTCCACGAAGTCGTCGATGTGGGTGTGGTTGGTGGCGTAGTGGCCCCCGGAGCGGGTGGCGACCCAGCCGCCTACGGTGGACCACGGAAAGCTCTGGGGGTAGTGGCGCAGCGTCAAGCCGAGGGGCTTGAGCGCGGCTTCCAGATCCGGCCCCAGAATCCCTGCCTGGAGGTGCGCGGCCCGGGACACCTCGTCCACCTCGAGGACGGCGTTCATGTTGTCCATGTCGACGCTCACCACGCCCTCGGCGGCGGCCGGAGCGCCGACGCCCCACACCACCGAGGTGCCGCCACCGTAGGGGACCACCGCATGGCCCTCGGCGTCGCACCAGGCCAGCGTGGCTTCGAGTTCGTCCTCGCTGCGGGGATGGGCTACGGCATCGGGGGGATTGTCGAACTCCCCGGCGAGGCCCCGCAGGAGTTCCAGCGCATGGCCGCCGTAGGTGTGCGTTGCCCGTTCGACGGTGCCGGTGGAAATCCATTCCGCCAGACGCGACGGCACCGCCAGCCGTGGCGGCCGCAGTTCCGCCGCTTCGACGTCCGGCGCTGGCGGCGGCGCTACCGTTTCGCCGGTCAGCTCGGCAAGCCGCCGGGCCGCGGCGCGGCGTTCGGCGTCGGTCGGTTCGTCGGAGACGTAGCCCCACGTCCACACGCTGCGCCGTTCCGTCCGGCGCCTGACCTGAGCAATGGAACTGGCCACGGTCGCCTACCGTAACATTGCCGCCGATGAACCTCTACGAACGCTTCGATGCCGCCTTCGTCCGCGCCGGCGATGCGCCGGCCCTGCTCTGCCCGGCGGGCGAGGACGTGAGCTACGCGCAGCTGCGCACCATGACGGCGCACATGGCCGGCGGCCTGACGTCCCTCGGCGTGGGGCCTGGCGACCGGGTGCTGGTGCAGGCGCCGAAGACGGCCGCGGCCGTGGCGCTCTATCTCGCCTGCTTGAAGGTCGGCGCCGTCCATGCGCCGCTGAACACCGCCTGCACGCCGGCCGAGCTGGCCTACTTCCTTGCCGACGCGGAGCCGGCGGCGTTCGTGTGCGCCGCCGACTGCGACGTGGAGACCAACGTGCCGCGGCTGACGCTGGACGCTGCCGGAGCGGGATCGCTCGCGGACCTGGCCGCCGGGGCCCCGCCGGTCGCTGTTGCCGCCAGCCGGGCGGACGAGGACACCGCGGCTCTCGTCTACACCTCCGGCACCACCGGGCGGGCCAAGGGGGCCATGCTCAGCCACGGCAACCTCGCCGCCAACGCCCGGGCGCTGTGCGACGCCTGGGGCTGGCGGCAGGACGACGTGCTGCTGCACGCGCTGCCGATCTTCCACGTGCATGGCCTGTTCGTGGCTCTGCACTGCGCTTTCCTCACCGGCACGCCGCAGATCTTCCTGCCGCGCTTCGACGTGCTGGCGGTGCTCGGCGAACTGCCCCGGGCGACGGTGATGATGGGCGTGCCGACGTTCTACACGCGGCTGCTGCAAAGCGCCGCCTTCGATGCCGCAGCCTGCGCCGGCATGCGGCTCTTCATCTCCGGCTCGGCGCCGCTGCGGGCGGAAACCTTCGCCGCCTTCGAGCAGCGCACCGGCCAGCGCATTCTGGAGCGCTATGGCATGAGCGAGACGGTGATGCTGACCTCCAATCCCGTCGACGGCGAACGGGTTGCCGGCAGCGTCGGTTTCGCCCTGCCCGGGGTGGAAGCGCGGGTCGCGGATGCCGACGGACGGGCGCTGCCGGCCGGCGAGATCGGCGGCATCGAGGTGCGCGGACCGAGCGTCTTTCGCGGCTACTGGCGGCAACCGGAGAAGACCCGCGAGGCGTTCCGCTCCGACGGCTTCTTTGTCACCGGCGACTTGGGCGAGATGGACGGCAGCGGCCGGCTGGCCATCGTGGGCCGCAGCAAGGACCTCGTGATCTCCGGCGGCTACAACGTCTATCCGAAGGAGGTGGAGACGTGGCTGGACGCCATGCCAGGAGTGGCAGAGGCCGCGGTGTTCGGCGTGCCGCACGCCGACTTCGGGGAAGCGGTGGTGGCGGCGCTGGTCGCGCCAGCGCCAGTGGGCATCGACGCCGTGGATGCCTTCCTGCGCGGCAAGCTCGCCCGCTACAAGCAGCCGAAGCAAGTGGTGCAGGTGGCCGAGTTGCCGCGCAACGCGATGGGCAAGGTGCAGAAGGCCGAGCTGCGGGAAACCTACCGGCGGCTGTTCGCGCAGCAGCCGGACACGCCCTCGGCGAGTAGCGCGGGTAGCGAGGGGGACGCCGAGACGCGGTATGCTTGACGCACATCCCGCAGGAGCAATCCGATGAAGCATCCCTTCGCCCTTGCCATGCCCGCCGCTCTCGCCGCGACGCTGCTGGCCGGCTGCGCCGCCATCTCCAGCGTTTCCGAGAGCGCGTTGCCAGCGCCGGCGGGGTTGGTCCTCGATGCCGTAGAGGCCATGGGGCCGGACTTGGCCGAGGCGCGGCCCGCGGCGGCCGGCATGTCCGCCGAACGGCTGGCGCGCATCACGGAGATGACGCAGCGCTACGTGGACGAGGGCAAGCTCGCCGGCGTCGTCACCCTCGTGGCCCGGGACGGCAGGATCGTCCACTTCGAGTCGGTCGGCCAACGCGGCGCCAACGACGGCCGGCCCCTGGCCAAGGATGCGTTGTTCCGCATCTACTCCATGACCAAGCCGATCACTGCGGTGGCAGCCATGATGCTCTACGAGGAAGGCAAGTTTCAGCTTTCGGATCCGGTGACGAAGTTCGTGCCGGAGCTCGCGAATCTCAACGTGCTCGTGGATGGCGAGGAAGTGCCGGCCGAGGAAACCATGACCATGCTGCACTTGCTGACCCACACCACCGGCCTCTCCTACGGCTTCAACCCCGAGGACCCGGTGGACCAGCTGTACCGCGAGAAGCAGCCCCTGGCCGCGAAGGACCTGGACGAGTTCGCCGCCCGGCTGGGCGAGCTGCCGCTCAAGTTCGAGCCCGGCGCCCGCTGGCACTACAGCGTCGCCGTGGACGTGACGGGCCTCGTCGTGGAGCGCTTGAGCGGCCAGTCCTTCGACGTCTTCCTCAAGGAGCGCATTTTCGAGCCCCTCGGCATGGTGGACACGTTCTTCAACGTGCCGCCGGAGAAGATGGACCGCTTCCTGCCGAACCACTACTGGAACGCGGAGCAGGAACAGCTCGTCGAGATGGGCGAGCCGGCGTTCGCCAGCTATCGGGACACGCAGATGTACTCCGGCGGCGGCGGCCTGGTCTCCACCACCATGGACTACCTGCGCTTCTGCGAGATGGTGCGCCGCGGCGGCGAACTCGACGGCGCGCGCCTGCTCAGTCCGAAGACTGTGGAGTTCATGACCGCCAACCATCTGTCTGCCGCCATAGAAGGCGGCGGCAGCGGCGAGCAGCCCTTCGGGCGCGCGGCGCGCGGCTTCGGCTTCGGTCTCGGCTGGGGCGTGGTGACGGATCCCGTCGCCGCCCGAGTCCTCGGCTCCGCCGGCGAGTACAACTGGGGCGGCGCGGCCGGCACCGTGTTCTGGATCGACCCGGTGGAGGACATGGTGGTGCTCGGCATGATCCAGCTCATGGGCTCGCCTTGGCCACTGCGGGCGGAACTCAAGGTGCTGGCGAACCAGGCGATCGTCGAGGCGCCGTAAGCCCAAGCTAGGCCGCCGCGGCCGTGCCGGCAGCCGCGGCGTTGCTCCGGCTTGGTGGTCAACGCCAGCGCTAGCTACCGCCGGCGGCTGCGGCTCTCCGTGGACGCGGCAGCGTTGCGCGGCTCTGGCGGCGGTGCGCCGGAATCTCGCATGGCAGGTTGCCCAAGCCGTTGAGCGGCGCCAGCCAGCGCTCACCACTGCCGGTGTTGGCGAAGACGCGCAGCACGGCGTTCGCTGCGGGCCTCGGCCGCCTGCCGCAGGCGCTCGACCCGGGCCGCGGAACGTTGCCGGGCCGCGGCGGCGCGTTGCGCCTTGGCGGCTGCGCGTAGCCGTCTGGCCTTCAGCGTTCGGAACTCGTTGACCAGATCGATGCCGCTCGGACAGGCCGCGGTGCAGGCCCCGCACTCGCTGCAGTCCGCCGCCGATGGGGCCTCCGCGCCAGCCTCGTATGCCGTGTGCAGCGTCTGCGGCGCCAGGCCCTCGGGGCAGGCCGGCTGGCACCAGCCGCAGCGGATGCACGGGTCCGCGGGGCGCGACGGCAAGCCCACTTGGAAGGTGGCGGCGTCTACCGCTGCATCCGCCGCCGCGCTGCGGCCGGTGAGGGGGCCGCCTGTGCGCAGCGGCTGCTTGCCAGCCGAGGCTGCGGCCCCGCTGCCGGCGCTTGGCGTCAGCAACGGCCGCAGGGCCTCGAGGGGCGTGCCGAACGAGATCCAGTGGTTCGCGCCACCGACGGCAACCAAGCGGCGGCGCGGCGTGCGGCCAATGCACACCGCTTCGTGGATGGCGAACAACGTGGCGACGTTCAGCACCAGCACGCCGACGTCCGTTGGACGCGCGCCCTTCGGCAGTTCCCTGGCGGCCAAGTGGGCGACCAGCCGGCGCTCGTCGCCGGCCGGGTAGTCGAGGGCCACTGGCGTCGCTGGCGGCCCGATGCCGCTGCCGGCCGGCACCGCCAGCACATGGCGCACCTCCCGGGCGGACTCTCCGGCCTTGCCCCCAGCCAGGCAGCGGCAGACGACCCGCAGCCCGGAGACGACCGCGTCCATGTGTTCCCGCAGCAAGGCAAGGTCCGCGCCGGCGCCGGGTTCCGACGCCATGCCGTTGCCGATCGCCAGGTCGGCCTTGCCGGCCAGCGCCGCGTACAGCTTGGTCGCCGTCGGAAAGCCGCCGCCCCCCATGCCGACGATGCCGGCGGCGTCGATTCGCGCCAACACCTCGGCTGTCGGCGCCGCGGCATCGAGAGGAGGGAAGTCCGTGCCGGTCATCGGCCTAGTGGTTCGATTCCGAATTGACATGGCAAATGGCACGTTCGTCTGTCGTCGCCTCGTAGTGCGCTACTTGAGGATGTGCCGCCCCGCAAGGCCGCCGGCATCCCGGCCCTGCGACGAAACCCGCCCGCTGGAACACACGTCATTTCGGAAGCGGCACACTGGGGCTGCCTCGGCCCGGCGCTCCGGCAAGGGGGCCGCGTCGCCCAACCCGACAAGGTCGATGCAGTCCACCGGACAGGCGGGTACGCAGAGCTCGCAGCCGGTGCAGTGGGCCTCGACCACGGCATGCAGGTGTTGCGGCGCGCCGGCGATGGCATCGACCGGACACGCGGCCAGGCACAGGGCGCAGCCGATGCACTCCGCGCCTCGAATGCGGGCCGCTTGAGCCGCTGGCGGCGGCAGGTTCGCCGTTTCCGCCTGCCGCCCCAGGAGGGCCTGCAGGGCGGCTGCCGTCTCCGGGCCGCCTGGCAGGCACAGGTCGACGCGCTCGCCGGCGGCCACGGCCGCCGCATAGGGCCGGCAGCCGGGGTAGCCGCACTGGGCGCACTGGATGTGCGGCAGCAGGGCCAGGGCCGCGTCCTCGATGGAATCCGCGTTGCGCCGTTCCCGAGCGGCGAAGAGGCGCTGGGCAGCGGCGAGCAGTGCGCCGGCCGCCACGCCGACGGCCGCCAGGGCGCCGGCGGCAGCGCTCCAGCCCGTCATCCGAGGCCGCGCAGGCCGGCGAAGGCGAGCGCCATGAAGCCTACGGTGATCAACGCCAACGGCGCACCGCGGAAGGGCCTCGGCACCGCGCCGTCCTGCACCCGTTCCCGCAACGCCGCGAAAGCCACGAGGGCGACGCCGAATCCGAGCCCGGCCCCCGCGGCGAGCAGCAGCGTGGACGCCAGCGAACGGCCTTCGTCCACGGCGATCAGCGTCACGCCCAGCACCGCGCAGTTGGAGGCGATGAGGGGCAGGAAGATGCCCAGCATCCGATGCAGCAGCGGGCTTGCCGCCCGCACGAACAGCTCCGTGAACTGCACCGAAGCGGCAATGGCCACCACGAACGCGACGATGCGGAGGTACTGAAGATCGAAAGGCGCCAGCAGATAGCGATGGACCAGATGCGTTGCCAGCCCCGCCAGCATCAGCACGAACATGGTCGCCAGCGTCATAGGCGCCGCGGTTGCCATGCGGTTCGAGGTGCCGAGAAAGGGGCACAGGCCCAGGAACTGCACCAGCACGAAGTTGTTGACCAGCGCTGCCGAGAGAAGGATGAGCAGCGCGTCGCCCACGGCATCTCCCTAGCGGACCAGCTCTGGCACTAGTGTACCGCTTTCGAATTAACATGCATCTCGACGGCGCCAGCCCCGTTGCCCGGGTGCGGCCTACCGGCAGCAAGCAGTTCATCCAGATCGTCCGCATCGACGGCAAGCGCTACGAGCGCGGGCTGGGCGGCTGCCAGTTCACGGACTTGGACGAAGCCCGCGGATCGCCTTCGAGAACTGCCGCAGGGTGCGTCACGGCGAGAACCTGTTTGCCGAGTGCCGCCGGCCGCAAGGCGGCATATGAAGGCTGGCAAGGAACACGTCGTGCCTCTGTCCAAGCCGCGCTGCGCGTATTGGATGAAGCGCACGACGAGTACGGCGGCGAAGGGCTTATGTTCCCTTCCAAGCGCGGCAAGATGCTCTACGACGCCGCGATCACGCAGGACCTGCTGCGGAAGCAGCTCGGCATCGAAGCCACCGCGCACGGCTTCCGGTCGTCCTTCCGCGACTGGGTCGCGGAGCATGGCTGGGAACGCGACGTGGCGGAGGCGGCGCTGGCCCACACGCTCGGCAACGCGACGGAGCTTGCGTACAAGCGTACCGACTTCCTCGCCAAGCGCTGCAAGATGATGGAAGCCTGGGCCAGGTTCTGCATGGGCCGAGGAACGCCGCTAGGGCGCTTGCAGGGGCTTTCGCCGCTTGGCAGTGTGCCAGCAGCCCTAGACGCCTTCCGCCGGCACCATTGGCAGCTACGTCGTTGATCGCACGGGGCTTTGCGCGGCCAAGACGCCTATTTAGAAACGCGCCCAGGGCGCATGTGGGCTTGGTTCGAGTTCCGGCCCATGGCCACGCTCGGCAGGAAACGCCCTAGAGAGCGTTTGGGGCAACCTCTGCACGGCGCAGAATAACACAGGCGTTTTTTTCTGCCTGTAACTCTTGGGTCTGTGCAGACCATCCTTTAGCGCGAACGCCCTAGATGCGTTCCAATCTGCGATGCGCGACTGCGCCATTGCTGGCGCAGCAAGGACGATGAGGACGAGTGCTAGCAAGTGCTTCACGTTGTGTCTGCGTTCGGTTTAAGCGAGGCACAGCCTATCGCAAGCGGAAAGATCAGCCACGGGCTGAGAACGAGCGCTAGCAGTGCCCACAGTACGCCGTTCCTGTTCCGATGGTGGGCGACGAACATTCCTACCGCTACGCTCCAAACGACGTAGCAAACCATCGCCGCCCAGAGCAACGAAAAAACAGCAACGCATCCGCCTCCGCTTCCATTGGGCTATCTCCTGTTTACAGCTAGGGGCCCGCCGACGTTTCAGCTCTTCAAGAATCTCCGCCGCTGTTGTTGTTGCCCGAAACACCGTCTGCAATCGCATTGCAGGCGGCAAGCACCTTCTCACGCTTCCTTAGCTCCCGTCAAGTCGTATGCGATGGTCACCGCGCCTTCGCGGTAGTAGTCAAACCGAGTGACGAACAATGTTGATCTTGGCGCGGGGCAGTTCTTGCACGTCGTCTCGCCTCGCCGCGTGGTAGCGCGGATCGGCTTGTGGCGCTCGCGCCCTAGTGGTTTCCTTCCGTCATTTCCGAGCGCCGCGCTAGCTGACTCGCATCCCCGGTTCGGCGCCGCTGTCCGGCGCGATCAGGAAGATCTCGGCGCCGCCGGGCCCCGCTGCCAGCACCATGCCTTCCGACGTCCCGAACCGCATCTTGCGTGGCGCCAGATTGGCGATCGCCACCGTCAAGCGGCCGACCAGGTCCTCCGGCGCATAGGCGGCGCGAATGCCGGAGAACACCCGCCGCCGTTCTCCGCCCAGGTCCAGCGTCAGGGCGAGCAGCTTGTCCGCGCCCTCCACCCGCTCGGCGTCCACCACCTTCGCCACGCGCAGGTCCAGCTTGGCGAAGTCCTCGATGGCAACGGTTCCCGGCGCGTCGGTGTCTGCCGGCCCTCCGGTGTCTGCCGGCGCAGAGGCATCGTCCTTGGGCCCGCCGGTTGCTGCCGGCACAGAGGCTTCGGCGCGGGTCGCAGCCACCATCCGCGCGACGTCCTTCTTGTCGATGCGCGTGAACAAACGCTCGAAGCGGCCGATGCGATGCTCCAGGAGCGGCGTCTTGGCATCTGTCCAGGAGAGGGGATCCACGCCCAGGAAACGCTCGGCCCGGGCCGCAAAGGCAGGCAGGATGGGCTTCAAGTACACGACCAGGCAGCGGAAGGCGTTGACGCCGAGAGAACAGACGCCGTGGACGTCCTCGCGCCTGGCGGGATCGTCCTGGTGGCGCCACGGCTCCTCGGCGGCGATGTAGCGATTCACCCGATCCGCCAGTGTGCTGACTTCCCGCACCGCCCGGCCGACGTCGCCGCGTTCGTAGAGTTCGGCGAGATCGTCGCCGGCGTTGGCCACCGCTGCCAGAAGCTCCTCGTTGTGGACTTGTGTCGCCAAGCGGCCCTCGAAGCGCTTGCCGATGAAACTCGCGCAGCGCGATGCGATGTTCACCACTTTGCCGGCCAAGTCCACGTTCACGCGCTGCACGAAGTCCTGGAAGTTGATGTCCACGTCGTCCGTGGTGGCGGTGAGCTTGGTGGCGAAGTAGTAGCGCAGGTATTCCGGGTCCAATTGCTCCAAGTAGGTGGCCGCGTTGATGAACGTGCCCCGGGACTTAGACATCTGCTTGCCGTCCACGGTGATCATACCGTGGGTGTGAACCCGAGTGGGCGTGCGGAAGCCGCTGTGCGCGAGCACCGCCGGCCAGAACAGGCAGTGGAAGTTGACGATGTCCTTGCCAATGAAGTGATGCACCTCGGCGTGGCTTTCGGGGCCCCAGAAGTCCTCGAACGCCAGCCCGTCCGTGCGATCGCACAGGTTCTTGAAGCTCGCCATGTAGCCGATGGGCGCGTCCATCCAGACGTAGAAGAACTTCCTCGGCGCACCCGGGATGGGAAATCCGAAGTAGGGGGCGTCGCGGCTGATGTCCCAGGGCCTGAGGCCGGCCGAGAGCCACTCCTTGAGCTTGTTGTGGACTTCGCTTTGCAGCGTGCCGCTCGCCGTCCAGTCCGCAAGGAAGCCGGCGAACTTCGGCAGGTCCACGAAGTAGTGCTCGGACTGGCGCAGCTCCGGTTTCGCTTCCGAAAGCACCGAACGCGGCTCTCGCAGCTCGGTGGCGTCGTAGGTGGCGCCGCAGCTGTCGCAGTTGTCCCCCGGCTGGTCTTCGGCCCCGCAACGAGGGCAGGCGCCGCGGAGGTGGCGGTCCGCCAGAAAGAGCCCGCGCACGGGATCGAACAGTTGCGCCACTTCGGCAGTGGCGATGTGGCCGCCGGCCCGCAAGCGGTCGTAGATGGTCGTCAGATAGTGCTCGTTCTCCGGAGAGTGCGTGGAGTGGTAGTTGTCGTGGCTGATATGGAATCGCCGGAAGTCCTCCGCGTGCTCCACGCGCAATCTGTCGATGAGCGTCTCGGGGGCAACGCCTTGCGCCTCCGCAAGCAGCATGGTCGCCGTGCCGTGGGCGTCGTCGGCGCAGACGTAGACGCATTGGTTGCCGGCCATGCGCTGATAGCGGACCCAGATGTCCGTTTGGATGTGCTCGAAGAGATGCCCTAAGTGGATGGCGCCGTTGGCGTACGGCAGGGCGCTGGTGACCAGAATGCGGCGCACTACGCATCCTCCACTGGTTCCGTGCTCGCCGCGCCAGCGCTTTCGGCGGTGCGCTCGACGCCTACCAGCTGGGCATCGGCCGCGAGCCGGATGAGGCGTACGCCTTGGGTGTTGCGGCCGGTGAGGGCAACGTCGTTGGCGGCGGTGCGCACCAGCGTGCCCTGATCGCTGATGAGCATGATCTCGTCGCCGTCGAACACCTGCACCGCGCCCACCAGCGCTCCGTTGCGGCCGCCGGTGCGCATGGCGATGACGCCCTGGCCGCCGCGGCCCTTGGCGGTGAATTCGTCCATTCGGGTGCGTTTGCCGTAGCCGCGCTCGCTGGCGGTGAGCAGCGAACCGCCAGGGGCCGGCACGATCAGCGCGATCACGCGGTCGCCGTCCGGCAGGCGGATGCCGCGTACGCCCCGCGCCGTGCGCCCCATCGCCCGTACCGCCTCGGCATGGAAGCGGGCCGCCTTGCCGGAACCCGCCACCAGCACGAGGTCGCTTCCGGGCTGGACGATGGCGACCCCCACCAGCGTGTTGCCGGGGTCCAGGCTCAACGCGATGAGGCCGCTTGGCCGCGGGCGCGAGAAGCGGGCCAGCGGCGTCTTCTTGACCGTGCCGTTGGCGGTGGCCATGAAGACGCACTCGCCGGCGTCTTCGGCGTCGCCGGCGTCTTCGGCGTCGCCGGCGTCTTCGGCGTCGCCGGCGTCTTCGGCGTCGCCGGCGTCTTCGGCGTCGCCGACTGCGTTCGCCACCGCCGCGTCTCGCGCCTCGTATTCCTTTCGCTCTGCTTTCTCTTCGTCCGTTGCGGGCTCTTCGTCCGCAGCGGCCTGTTCCGCCGGCGGCGCCAGCGCGCCCTTGGGCTGCGGCAGAATGGCCGTGATGCGCTCGCCGTCCGCCAGCGGAATCATGTTCACCAGCGGCCGGCCCCGGGCGGATGGCGAACCCTGCGGGATGTGGAACACGCGCACCCAGTACACCTTGCCGGCGTTGGAGAAGCACAGCAGCGTGTCGTGGCTGTTGGCGATGAGCAGGTGTTCCACGAAGTCCTCCTCCCGCAGGCCGGTGGCCGCCCGTCCGGTGCCGCCCCGGCGCTGGGCCTGGTAGGTCGCCAGCGGCTGGGTCTTCGCGTAGCCGTGGTGGGAAACAGTGACCACCACGTCTTCTGCGGTGATGAGATCTTCGTCCGTCAAGTCCAGGTGCGAGCTCAGTATCTCCGTCCGGCGCTGGTCCCCGTAGCGTTCCCGAATGTCCTCGAGCTCTTCGCGTATGGTCGCCTTCTGCTTCTCGTCCGATGCCAGCAGCGCCGTCAGCTCCTCGATTTCGCCGAGCACCTCGTCGTAGTCGGCGATCAGGCGGTCCTTCTCCAGCGCGGTCAGGCGGCGCAGGTTCATGTCCAGAATCGCCTGCGCCTGATCCGCGGAGAGATGGTAGAGGCCGTCTTCGTCGACGCCGAACTCCGGCCCGAGTTCCTCGGGCCGGCAGGCGTCGAGGCCGGTGCGCGCAAGCAGCGCCCGGATCGTCTCGGACTGCCAGCCCCGCCCCATCAGCGCCTCGCGTGCGTCCGCCGGGGTCGCCGAGGTGCGGATCATCGCCACCACGGCGTCGATGTTCTCGAGCGCCACCGCCTGGCCTTCGAGCAAGTGGCCCCGCCGCCGAGCGCGCCGGAGCAGAAACACGGTGCGCCGCACCACCACTTCCAAGCGGTGCTTGAGGAAGGCTTCGAGCATCTCGCGCAGGTTGACGGTGCGCGGCTGGCCGTCCACCAAGGCCACGCAGTTGATGCCGAAGGCCACTTGCAGCTGCGAGAGCGCATAGAGATTGTTCAGCACCACTTCGCCGTTCTCGTTGCGCCGCAGTTCGATCACTACGCGATAGCCGTCCTTGTCGGATTCGTCGCGGATCTCGGTGATGCCTTCGACGCGCTTTTCCTTCACCAGGTCCGCGATCTTCTCGATCATGTGCGCCTTGTTGACCTGGTAGGGAATCTCGGTGACGACGATGGTCTCCTTGCCGCTGCCAGCGCCCTCGACGCTGGCCCGGGCGCGGATGAAGATGCGCCCGCGGCCGGTGCGATACGCCCTCACGATGCCGGCCCGGCCGTTGACGATGGCGCCGGTGGGAAAGTCCGGGCCCTTGACGTAGGCCATGAGATCGTCCACGGACAGCCCGGGGTTGTCGAGCAGCGCGAGGCAAGCGTCCACCACTTCGGTCAAGTTGTGCGGCGGGATGTTGGTGGCCATGCCGACCGCGATGCCGGAGGAGCCGTTCACCAGCAGGTGCGGTACCCGGGTGGGCAGCACCACCGGAATATCCAGAGTTTCGTCGTAGTTCGGCGCGGTGTCGACGGTTTCCTTGTCCAGGTCCGCGAGCAGGTCCGCCGCCATCGGGGCCATGCGCACTTCGGTATAGCGCTGATGCGCCGGCGGGTCCCGGTCTATGGAGCCGAAGTTGCCCTGGCCATCCACCAGGAGGTAGCGCATCATGAAGTCCTGCGCCATGCGCACGATGGTCTCGTAGATGGCGCTGTCGCCATGCGGGTGGTACTTGGCCATCACCTCGCCAACGACATAGGCGGACTTGCGGTGCGGTCGGGCGAAAGTGATGCCGAGGTCGTTCATCGCGTAGAGCACACGTCGATGCACTGGCTTGAGGCCGTCCCGCACGTCCGGCAGGGCCCGGCGCACGATCACGCTCATCGCGTAGTCGAGGTAGGACTGCCGCAGCTCCTCCTCGATGCTGCGGGACTGGATATCTCGTTCCGGCGGGCGCGGGCCGGGGTCTTCGGGCATTCGGGCGGCTTCCGCGCGTCTTGGGGTGCGGGGGCCAGTCTACCACGGTTGCCTCGGCCGAAGGGGCTCGGAACGAACCGCCTGCGGTGCGGTCAGGCCTCCCCGAAGTCCTCCTGCAGCGCACAGTACACCGGGTTCCTGTCCGTGTCTGCGCGAGCGGTCACCGCGGCCGCGCTTCGAGACTCGTTTCCGCACTCCACAGGCGTTTCCCGTCGCGCCCTAGCTGACCCGTACGGACGCGCGCGATCTCGTAGTTTGGCAAGACACGCTTGGCAGCACAGCGCCCCTCGCCGACGTGGCCATGCTCCTCGAATTGGAAGTCCAGGTTGTCGAATCCGAATTCGTGCCAACTTGGGAGGTCCGACTCGTCAACGGGCACGACGTGCAGAAAGAACCAGCCGCGGACATCCTCATCGCGGCACTCCTCCTTGGCGTACACGATCTTGTTCCCGTCGCGGTACACGTCGAAGGCGGAACGGATGAGGGGCGGCGTGTCCCTCACGTTCTCGAGCAGCTTGTCGATCATGTGCGCCGGGCTTGCAAATTGGAGTACGCCATGCCAAGCGTTTTTCCCCTCCTGCCCCTCCTGCCAAGTTTCGATGCGGCCGATCTCGTAGTCCGGAAGCACGCGCACGGCGACGCAGCGTCCACCGGCTCGCAGCGTGTACCCCCCTCGACGCTTGTCCCGGTGGAAGCCGCCCCGGAGGTCGTTCGTTCCGAGAACGAAGTCGGGGGTCTCGAACCCGTACGGCACACGCCAACCGGGGAGGTCCGCTTCGTCGACGGGGAAGACCTTGAGAAAGATCCAGTGCCGCAGATCCTCATCGCTGCAGGCATCCTTCAGGTAGATCAGCGTGTCTTCCTTCCGGTACACGTCGAACGTCGATCTGATGACGGGCCGCGTGTTCTCGGCCGCTGCCAGCAAGCGCCCGATCACACGCCTGTCCGACAGGTGCCAGGAAGTGAACAGGGCGATGGAAAGCAGAAGACCCAGCGTTGCCGACGAGAGCTTCCAGTCGGTGGCGCGGAGCGCCAGAAACAAGCAGGACCAGCACAGCGCATGCGGAACGAACATGAATCTCGCCGATCTGTACGGCATGTGGTCCGGGATCAGAAACTGGGGCGCGGAGTGGGCCAGCGTCAGGACGACGATCCAAAGGACGCTCCAGGCACCTTGGCGGATCCGAAAGGCGAGCCCTGCCGCGACCAGAAGCGCCGACACCGTAGCGACGGAATAGACGGTCCCCGCATTGGGATCGCCTGGCCACGCCATCATGTAGTGGGCATCGAGCAGGCTACGGAGCTGCGTCATCGCACCCGCCAACAGTTCCGGGTAGTCTTGAGCGGCGTCGCGAGACCTGATGGAGAAGGAAACCGAGAAACGATACCACAGGTCCTCGAATTCGAAGACCGTCATCTTGGTGAGCAGGGCAAGCGCATAGCTCAAGATCACGCCGAGCGTGTAGAACGCAATGCACGACACCGCCCTCGCGGATTTCTCGCCGGGCGTTGCGTGGTCGTAGCGGAACCAGGCCAAGAGCCCTATCCAGACGATGGCGAGCAGGGTGTGGCCGTCCCCCATCCACAGATAGGCCGACACCGCGCCGCCGGCGAAACAGGAGACGAGCACGGCGCTGAAGGACATCCGTGCGCGCATCAGCAGGGCTAGGGCGGCTGCGAACAGGATCGTCCACAGATACGGCAACCCGTTGGCGATGTCCGCCCAATACTCGATGCCGGAGACGGCATCGAACGCGATCAGCGGCACCCCGACAAGGAACATCCTGGGCGCGAGGAGCAGCAGCGAAATCCCCAAGAGGACGTACGCCAGCCGAATGGCGATCAGAGTGAGGTCCCGGACTTGGCTCACCGTCAAGTGCCGCAAGGCGATGGCGTAGAGCGCCTTGTTGCCCCACCAGTGAGTGCTCTTCAGGTAGCCGATCCGCTGCTCGGCGCCATTCGACTCGGCGTCGATCATGTAGCAGAAGGTGCGACAACCGTGGGCAGCCAACGACCTTGGCGCGATGGCGTTGCGAACCGCGTTGCCGTCGCCAGCGGTTCGTGCCCCCGCCAGCACGGCGGCCGAAATTTCGCAGTATTCGTAGCGGACCTTGTAGTTCTCAGTGTAGCCATCGTCGGTCCGATCCGCTGCGACTTCGGTTCTGATTCTCTCCTGCGCCAGCTGGTAGGGGATCTGATTGCCAAGGTGGTGGAGATAGACGAACAGCGCCGTGGTCAGGACCGCGGCGGCAGCGCAATAGACCGAAGCGGTGCCGAGTACGGGCGTGGCCCGAGCCAGGTACCTGTGAATGGACAACCGGTGCCTCTTTTCTTTCATGCCCACCGCTTGGGTTCTTGGTCCGCAAACCCGTCTAGCGTCTAAATTTAGTGCCGTCGACTGGCCGCAGTGTGGCGGGTCCTTGGGGCTAGGCAGCAGGCGTCCGCCAACGGTTGCCTGCCGCCAAGTGTAGCGCTTCCGAAATGGACGCCGACCCGATGGGACGACGTCTTCGCCAACGGCACAAACCGCTTGCCCATTGCCACCGAGTCTTGAGACCGTTTCGCCACCATGTCGACTGCCTACGAGAACGCCGAGGGCGCCGACGGCGCGGGGCGCGCCGAGCGCATCTGGCAGGTCGTGGCCGACATACCGGCCGGTCGCGTGGCCACCTACGGCCAGGTGGCGGCGCTTGCCGGCCTCCCGGGCGGTGCGCGGCAGGTCGGCCGCGCCCTGGCAAGGCTGCCGGCGGATACCCGCTTGCCGTGGCAGCGGGTGGTGCGGGCCAACGGCGCCTCGGCGCTGCCAGGTGCCGACGCCCAGCGCCAGCTGGACCGGTTGCAGGCGGAAGGCGTGCCGCTGACGGCCGGCAAGGCGGATCTTGAGCGCTGCCGGTGGCGGCCCGGCGAAGTCGAAGGTGCGCATCCGGCCGGCGGGCCGCGCCAGTGAGCGCCAACCGCAAGCATCGACTGGACCGCGTGGTCACGCGCACCGGCGATGCCGGGGAGACTTCCCTGGCGGACGGTCGGCGCTATCCCAAGCACCACGCCCGCATCGAGCTGGCCGGGGCCCTCGACGAGGCCAACAGCGCTCTCGGCGTGTTGGTTGCGGAGGCGGACGAGGGCCTCGCGCCGCAGCTGCGCAGCATGCAGTCCCGCCTGTTCGATCTCGGCGCCGTGGTCGCCACGGGCGGATCGACAGTGGATTGGGCGCGGCAGACCGCCGATCTGGAGCGCGTCGCGGCAGCCTTGAACGCCAACCTGCCGCCGTTGCGCGAATTCGTGCTGCCAGGCGGCGGACGCGGCGCGGCGGCGGCGCACCTGGCGCGCACGGTGGTGCGCCGGGCGGAGCGGGCCTGGTGGCGGGCCGCTGCCGACGCGCCGGCCTTGCAGGCCATCGCTGGCGGCCCGTGGCTCAACCGTCTCTCCGACTACCTGTTCGTGCTGGCGCGAACGCTCGCCGACGACGAGACGCTGTGGCAGCCGCTGGCACCGGCCGGGAACGACAACGAGGCGGAGTGAGGAACATCCGGAATGCCGCGGCGCACGGCAACGCGCTCCGCCACCGTACTCGGCCCTTACAGCACCAAGCGCCGGATGTCCGCAAGGGTCGCCGTCAGCGCGGCCATGAACCGGCCGGCCTCGGCGCCGTTGATGGCGCGGTGGTCGTAGGAGAGGGACAGCGGCAGCATCCGGCGCGGCACGAAGGTGGCGCCGTCCCAGTGCGGGCGGGTTTGCAGCCGGGCGATGCCGAGGATGGCCACTTCCGGCGCGTTGACCACGGGCGTGAAGCCGGTGCCGCCGATGGCGCCGAGGCTGGAGATGGTGAAGCTGCCGCCTTGCAGTTCGGCCGGCTTCAGTCGCCCGGCGCGGGCGGCCTCGGCGAGGCGCGCCGTTTGCGCGGCCAGCTCCAGCACGCCGAAAACGTCGGCGTCGCGCAGCACGGGCACCACCAGGCCGTCGGCGGTGTCCACCGCCATGCCGAGGTGGTAGTAGCGCTTGTGGATGAGCGTCTCGCAGCCGGGGTCCAACGAGGCGTTGAACTGCGGATGGGTGCGCAGCACATGGACGCATGCCTTCATCACGAACGGCAGCAGCGTCAGCTTCACTCCGGCCGCTTCGGCTTCCCCGGCCAGATCCCGTCGAAACGCCTCCAGGTCGGTCGCGTCCGCTTCGTCGTGGGCCGTGACATGCACCACCTGCTGCCAAGCGGCCTGGAGGTTGGCGGCGCCGCGGCGGCGGATGCGCGACAGCGGCACGTGCTCGATGGCGCCGAAGCGGGCGTAGTCCGGCGTCGGCGCCGGGGGCAGTGGCGTCAAGCCAGGGCGAGGCCCCAGGTTGGCCTTCACGAACGCCTTCACGTCGTCCTTGAGAATGCGCCCGCCGGCGCCGGAGCCGGACACCGCGGTCAACGCCACGCCCAGCTCCCGCGCCAGCCGCCGCACCGCCGGCCCGGCGTAGACGCGCCGAGCGCCAGCGTCTTCCGCCGCCGCGCCCGTAGCGGCCGCGGCGGCCGGAGCTGGCTGCATCGCCGACTGCGCCTCGCCGGCGCTTGCTTGGTCTGTCGCGGCGGGCGCAGCCCGCTCCGCCCGGGGCGGTGGCGCAGCCGCCGGCGCCTGCTCGGCCACCGCTGCGGGGCTTCCGTCGTCGGCCGCGTCCAAGCGCAGAATGGCGTCGCCGGCGTTCACGCGATCGCCCAAGGCCACGATCACCTCGGCCACGTCGCCGGCCCGGGGCGCTGGCACCTCCATCGATGCCTTGTCGGATTCGATGACGATCAGGGCGTCGTTCTCGGCCACCGTGTCGCCGGCGGCAACGCAGATCTCGATCACCTCGACGTCCTCGGCGTCGCCGATGTCCGGAATGGTCACCTCGACGCTCACGACAACCTCGGGCTGGCCTTGTCCGGCGCGATTTCCAGAGCGCGGGCCGCATCGGCCACCGCCGCCGCAGACACCACCTGCCGATCCTGCAACTCCCGCAGCGCCGCCAGCGTGACGAAGCGCGAATCCACCTCGAAGAAGTCGCGCAGCTTCTCCCGGGTATCGCTGCGCCCGAAGCCGTCGGTGCCGAGCACCCGGTAGGGGGCATCGATGTTGCCGCGAATCGCCTCCGGCACGGTCTTCACGTAGTCCGTGGCGGCAACCACCGGCGCGTCCCCGGCAAGGCAGGCCGCGGCGTGGCTGCGGCGCGGCGGTTCGGCGGGATGCAGTAGATTCCAGCGCGCCGCGTCCTGGCCTGCCCGGGCCAGCTCGAAGAAGCTGGTGACGCTGAACACCTCGCTGGAGACGCCGTAGCCCTCCCACAGCCGCCGAGCGGCGGCGCGCACCTCCCGCAGGATGGCGCCGCTGCCGAGCAGCCGCACATGCTTGGCGCCGGCGTCGCCGATGCGTTCGAGCAGGTACATGCCGCGCAAGAGGTCCGCCGCCACGCCCTCCGGCATCGCCGGCTGCGGATAGTTCTCGTTCATCACCGTAACGTAGTAGAACACGCGCTCCCGCTCGCCGATCATGCGCCTGAGGCCGTCCTGGACGATCACCGCCAGCTCGTAGGCGTAGCACGGGTCGTAGGCGACGCAGTTGGGTATGGCGGAGGCGAGCAGGTGGCTGTGGCCGTCCTGGTGCTGCAGTCCCTCGCCGTTGAGCGTGGTGCGCCCGGCGGTGGCGCCGAGCAGAAAGCCCCGGGCCTGCATGTCGCCGGCCGCCCAGGCGAGATCGCCCACCCGCTGGAAGCCGAACATGGAGTAGAAGATGTAGAACGGAATCAGCGTGTAGCGGTGCGTGCTGTAGGAGGTGGCGGCTGCCAGCCAGGCGGCGAAGGCGCCGGCCTCGTTGATGCCTTCCTCGAGCACCTGGCCGTCCTTGGACTCGCGGTAGGAAGCGATTTCGCCGTGGTCCTCCGGCTCGTAGAGCTGCCCCTCGGAGGAGTAGATGCCGAGCTGGCGGAACATCCCCTCCATGCCGAAGGTGCGGGCTTCGTCTGGAACGATGGGCACGATGCGCTTGCCGATGGCGCGCTCCCGGGCCAGCGTGGAGAGCATGCGCACCAGCGCCATGGTGGTGGAGACGGCGCGCTCGCCGGTGCCTTCGAGGTGCGGCGCGAACAACGCGAGGGGGGGCACGGGCACCGGCGTCTCCGCCTCGGTGCGCTTCGGAATCGGCCCCCCGAGTTTCGCCCGCTGGCGCTGCAGGTAGACGCGCTCCGGCGCGTCCGCCGGGGGGCGGTAGTAGGGCACGTCCGCCAGCTCGTCGTCCCGCAGCGGCACGTCGAACCGGTCTCGGAAGTGCTTGAGGTCCTCGAGGCCGAGTTTCTTCACCTGATGGGTGGTGTTCTCCGCCTCTCCGGCATCGCCCATGCCGTAGCCCTTGACCGTCTTCGCCAGAATGACCGTGGGTTCGCCCCGGTGGTGGGTGGCGGCGTGGTAGGCGGCGTACACCTTGAACGGATCGTGGCCGCCCCGGTTGAGGCGCATGATGTCGTCGTCGGACATCCGTTCGACCAGACGCGCCAGCGCGGGATGCTTGCCGAAGAAGTGCTGCCGCGTGTAGGCGCCGCCCTTGGCCTTGTAGTTCTGGTACTCGCCGTCCACCACTTCGTCCATGCGCTGCTGCAGCAGGCCGTCGCGGTCGTTGGCGAACAGCGGATCCCACAGCCGGCCCCAGATCACCTTGATGACGTTCCATCCCGCGCCCCGGAACGCGCCTTCCAGTTCCTGGATGATCTTGCCGTTGCCGCGCACCGGGCCGTCCAGGCGCTGCAAGTTGCAGTTGACGACGAAGATCAGGTTGTCCAGCTTCTCCCGCCCGGCAAGCCCCAGCGCCCCGAGGGACTCCGGTTCGTCGCACTCGCCGTCGCCGAGGAATGCCCACACCTTGCGATCGCCCATCGGAATGAGGCCGCGGCTGTCCAGGTACTTCATGATGTGGGCTTGGTAGATCGCCTGGATCGGCCCGAGCCCCATGGACACCGTGGGAAACTGCCAGTAGTCCGACATCAGCCACGGATGCGGATAGGAGGAGAGGCCGCCGCCCACTTCGCGTCGGAAGGCGTCCAGATCCGCCTCCTGCAAGCGGCCCTCCAGGAACGAGCGGGCGTAGATGCCCGGAGCGCTGTGGCCCTGGAAGTAGATCAGATCGCCGGCCGCGCTGCCCTCGGGGCCCCGGAAGAAGTAGTTGAAGCCCACCTCGTAGAGGGTGGCGGCGGAGGCGAAGGTGGAGATGTGCCCGCCCACGTCGCCCTCGCGGCGGTTGGCGCGCACCACCATCGCCAGCGCGTTCCAGCGGATCAGGGAGCGGATGCGGCGCTCCATGAACAGGTCGCCCGGCATGAAGGCTTCCTGGCTGGCGGGAATGGTGTTCCGGTAGGGCGTGGCGATGGTGTAGGGCAGCCGGGCGCCGGTTGCGGTGAGCCGCCCGGAGAGGCGCCCCAGGAGATGGCTTGCCCGTTCCACGCCGTGCCGGTGGAGCACGTCCTCCAAGGCGGCCAGCCACTCGCGGGTTTCGTCCGGGTCCTGGTCGGAGCCGTCGGCGACGGTCGCGGCCGCCGGCGGGGCGGCGTGTTCCAGCCCTCCGCTCGCCATGCCTAACGGGCCGACCACGTCGCAATGATCGGCGGGACGGGGCCACGGGTGGCGATCTGGACCATCACGTCAAGTGCGGCTTGGTGCCGTTCCTCGCAGCAACTCGCTGGCGCCGAAGCGAGGATTATAGGTGGCTGGATCGCCCCGCCGCTCCCGGTTCCGCACGCCTGCCTGCCAGCTGCTGCGGCAGGGCACGGCGCCGTGCGGCCGCTTGGGGGTCGCTGCGTCCAGAGGCCGCTCGGCGCATGGGTCGAGCGTGGGATTTCCGCGTGCGCCCGCTAGGTCAGTCAGGCAGATAGGGCGCCAGGGAGCGCAGCAGGCGCGGCCAGTCGAAGGCCGGCCCGGGGTCCGTCTTGCGCCCGGGTGCGACTTCCGCGTGGCCTACCAGACGGGCGGGGCAAAGCGCGGGATAGCGCCGGAACAGGGCCGCGAGCAGCGGCGGCAGCAGACGGTACTGTTCCTCCGAGTACGGCGTGTGATCGGCGCCTTCGAGTTCGATGCCGATGGCGTAGTCGTTGCAGCCAGCGCGGCCTTCGTAGCTCGAGGCGCCAGCGTGCCAGGCGCGGCGGCAGAAGGGCACGAACTGCGTCACGCGGCCATGGCGGGCCACCAGCAAGTGGCTGGAGACCCGCACGCCGGCCAGATCCGCCAGCGCCGGGTGGCTGTCGACGTCCAGCTCGTTCATGAAGAGGGCCGGAACCAGCCCCGTGTCGAACTTTCCCGGCGGCAGCGAGATGCCGTGGATCACAACCAGCGAGATGTCCTTCTCGTCGGGGCGTTCGTCCGCGTTCGGGGACTCGGAACGCACCGCGTTGTGCATCCAGTGGTTGGCGGCGACTTCGAATAGCATAGCGGCAATATGCGTCCCTTTTCGGGCGCGGTCAACGCCGGGGCCGCGCTCCGCGTACCTATAATCGCGGCATGGGGCCGGACGTCGCAGCGGTGCAGCGCGAGGTAGCAGCCGCTCTGCGTGAGGACGTAGGCGCTGGAGACATCAACGCCGCCTTGGTCGCGCCGGACCTCCGCGCTTCGGCGCGGGTCGTCACCCGGGATCGCGGCATCTTCTGCGGCAAGCCTTGGGCGACGGCCGCCTGCGAGCAGGTGGATGCCGGCATCATCCTGCGCTGGCATGTCGCGGACGGCGATTGCGTCGCCGCTGGCGACTGCCTCCTCGAACTCGAAGGCCCGGCCCGGGGTCTGCTCACCGTGGAGCGCACCGCCATCAACTTCATGCAGCTGCTCTCCGGCACTGCAACACGGGCGCATCGCTTCGTGGACGCCGTGGCCGGCACCGGCGCCGTGGTGCTGGATACCCGCAAGACGCTGCCGGGCCTGCGCGCAGCGCAGAAGTACGCGGTGCGCGTGGGCGGGGCCCGCAACCACCGCATGGGCTTGTTCGACGCCTACCTGCTCAAGGAGAACCACCTGGCGGTGGCCGGCGGCATCGCCGCTGCGGTGCGGACGGCGCGACGCTGCCACCCGGGCAAGCCGGTGCAGGTGGAGGTGGAACGCAACGAGCAGCTGAAGGAGGCCATCGCCGCCGGCGCGGACCGAGTGCTGCTGGACAACTACACCGTCGCTGGCCTCGAGGAGGCTGTCGCTGCCGCCGCCGGGGCGGTGGCGCTCGAAGCTTCCGGCGGCATCACCCTCGACAACGTCGCGGCCGTGGCGGCCACGGGCGTGGACTTCGTCTCCGTCGGCGAGATCACCAAGAACGTGGCGCCGCTCGACATCTCCATGCGCACGGCGCCGATACCGCGCCGGCCCGACGCGGGCGTCCCCGACTCTGGCGTCCTCTGACCCTGCGGCGTTCTTGACGCCGCGGTTTGGGAGCCGTCTACCTGCCAGGCACGGCGTCCGGCCCGCGGAACACCTCGCTGGCATGCCAACGGAGGTAGCGGGGAGCCGGCCGCTGGTCCAACCTCTTCGGCAGCACCCGCAGCGGCTCGGCGTGAAAGCGGCCGAGGGCTTGGGCGGTGCCGGCGCCGCTCGTCTCGTCGCACACGAACACCTGGTAGTTCGGCAGCACCGTGAAGGCGCCGCGATCGAACAGCCGGTGGTGCATCACGCACAGCGCCATGCCGTTGCGCACGTCGGTCGGTCCGGCGTCGCTGTGCCAATGAATGTGCGCCGCTTCCACGGCCACGGGCTGGTCCGCCAAGCGCACGTCGAACGCGCACACGGCGCAGCGGGCCGAGTAGGCCCGGAGGACGGCCGGGCGGAACGCCGGGTCGCGCCAGCGCCGCCACGCCATGTCGTACAGCGGATCCCACTCCTCGTCCCTCGCCTCCAACGAACCGACATCGGCGCGGCGTTCGGTTGCCCCGACGATGCCGGTCGCTTGCAGCAGGTCGTCCCGATAGGTCGGCGGAAAGTGGGCATTCGCCAGCGCCTCGGCGATCTCCCGCGCCAACCGAGGGTTGGCCCGGAACGCTTGGTAGTCCGCCTCGGGCAGGCCTCCGCGCATGTCGGCCTTGCGCAGGCTTGCCCGCCGGGCGTCGCCGCTGGCAGTCAGCGTCGCCAGATGCGGTCGGTCCAGTTCCCAGACGCCGTCCCCGCGCAGCCGCCAGAACGGAAACTCGGTGTGGATGGCCTTGCGCGGCGGACCGAAGCCGCGGAGCAGCGCCGCCAACTCCCGGTCCACCAGTTCGAAGGGCGCCATGCGCGTTTCGCCCCGCAAGCAGCGGCCGATGGCCCACAGCGCCAGCAGCGGCTTGTGCGGCGCACGACGACGACTGCCGCTCCACACCCGGAGCGCCAGATACCGCCGGCGCAGGTCGTCGGGCGTGGCCATCCGCCTCGTGTTCCAGCGTGCGAAGCACAGTCTAACCCCAAGGGGGCGAACGCTTGCGAAGCGCTTGCTCTCTCGCCTCAGCCGAAGGCCTGGCCGAGCTGGAACACCGGCAGGTACATGGCCAGCACCAGGCCGCCGACCAGTACTCCGAGGACGGCCAGCAGCAGCGGTTCCAGCAAGGTGGCCAGGTTGTCCACGGTTTCGTCCACCAGCGTCTCGAACTGGTCGGCGGCGCGGCCGAGCATCTCCTCCAAGCGGCCGGCTTCCTCGCCGACGGCCACCATCTGCACCACGACGTTCGGGAACAGATCGCCCCCGCTCAGGGCGCTGTGAAGCGGCAGCCCTTCGGCGACCGCGGTGCGCACCCCGTCGAGCGCCTCCATGTAGACGAGGTTGCCAACGGCCGCCGTCACGCTGGCCAGCGCCTCCACCAACGGTACGCCGGCCCCCAGGGCGGTGGCCAGAGTGCGGGCGAAGCGGGCTACCGCGGCGTCGGCGAGCACCGCGCCGAGGACCGGCAGCTTGAGCGCCAGCCGATGCCCGAGGCGCCGCCAGCGGCGCGATCGCCGCTGCGCGACGGCCGCGGCGACGGCCACCGCCAGCGGCGCCAGGAGCAGGACCCACCACCACGCCTGCACCAGGTCCGAGGCCCGGATCACGGCGCGGGTGAGGGCCGGAAGCTCGGCGCCGGCGGCTGCGAACACCGTCTGGAATTGCGGCACCACCTGGGTCAGCAGAACGCCGGCGACGGCGACCGCCGCAAACACCACCAAGAGCGGGTAGGTCATGGCCTTGCGCAGCTTCCGGCGGGTGGCGGCGGCGGTCTCCTGATAGACGGCGATGCGCGCCAGCATCGTCTCCAGAGTGCCGGTGTGCTCGCCGACGGCGACTAGGGCGCGGTACAGGCGGTCGAAGGCTTCCGGGTGCCGGCCAAGCGCTTCGGCGAGGGGAGCGCCGGTGGCCACGTCGTCCCGAACGGCCCGTACCAGCGTCATGTAGCGGGGCCCCTTCGCGCTGCTGGCGACGATGTCGAACGCCTGCACCACGGGCAGGCCAGCGCGCATCATGGTGGCCATCTGGCGGCTGAAGAGGGCGATGTCCTTGGCGGCCACGCCGCGCCGAAGGCTCGGCCAGACGCGCTTGCGGCGCAGCCGCTGCACGGCGATGCCCTGTCGGCGCAGCTGGGCGCGGGCGAAGCGCAGCGACGGCGCCGCGACCTCGCCGGACTGGTCGGCGCCGCCACCGTCGCGGCCCTGCCAGACGAATACCGCCTCGGCAGCCATCCCTATGCCCCGCCAGGAGCGTTCGCGCCATTGGGCGCAGCCTGGACTTCGCCCAGCACGCGGCCCACCTCCGCCAGGCTGGTGATGCCGCGCATGGCCTTGTTCAATCCGGCCCGGCGCAGGTCGTCGTAGCCGAGCCGCCGCGCCTCTTCGGCGAACGCGCCGCTGTCGCTGCCGCCCAGCAGCAGTTGTTGCAGGGGGGGCGTGAGTTCCACCACCTCGTGTATGCCGGTACGCCCCCGATAGCCGTGGTCGCACTGCGAGCAGCTGCGGTCGCTGGCTTCGAACAAGCCCTCGCCGGCCGCCAGCTCGGCCAAGTCGGCAGCCGTGAAGCCGGCGTCTTCGAGCGCGGCCGTTGGCAATGCGCTGGGGCGCCGGCAACTCCGGCAGAGCATCCGCACCAGCCGTTGCGCCACCACGAGCGGTGCGCTGGCCGCCAGGTTGAACGCTTCGACGCCCATGTTCCGAAGCCGGGCCAGCGTCTCGGCCGCGGAGTTGGCGTGTACCGTCGACAGCACCAGATGGCCGGTTTGCGCCGCCTTCACCGCGGTCTGCGCGGTCTCGGCGTCGCGCATCTCGCCCACCATCAGCACGTCCGGGTCCTGGCGCAGGAAGGCCCGCAGGGCGGTTGCGAAGGTGAGACCGATCTTGGGATTGGTCTGCACTTGATTGATGCCTGCGACCCGGATCTCCACCGGATCCTCGGCGGTGGCGATGTTGCGGCTGGCGGCGTTCAGCACGTTGAGGCCAGCGTAGAGGGTGACCGTCTTGCCGCTGCCGGTGGGCCCCGCGAGCAGCACCAGGCCCTGGGGCCGGCGCAGCGCCGCCAGGTAGCGCGCCAGCTGCTCCGCCTCGAAGCCGAGCTGCTCGACGCGAAGCCTCGCGGCGCTGGCGTCCAGCAGGCGCAGCACCACCTTCTCGCCGCACACGGTGGGCAGTGTGCTGACCCGGAAGTCCACCGGGCCGGCAGCCCGCGGCAAGCGAATGCGCCCGTCCTGGGGCAGCCGCCGCTCGGCCACGTCCAGCGCCGCCAGCACCTTCAGCCGCGCCGCCAGCCGGGTGTACAGGCTTGGCGGCACCCGGGCGGCTTCCCGCAGCACGCCGTCGACGCGCAGCCGGACGCGGAAGTAGTCCTCGTAGGGCTCGAAGTGGATGTCCGACGCGCCGGCGTCGATGGCATCGAGCAGCACTTGCTGCACGTAGCGCACCACCGGCGGCGCGTCCGCGTCCTCGGCCACCGCGGCGCTTGCCGGCTGCCCGGGGTCCGGCAGCTCGTCCGCTGCCGCCAGCAGCGCCTCTGCGGCATCCGGCCTGGCGCGTTCCCGGAGCGCCGCGAGCTTGGCGGATTCGACCAGCACCGGTTCCGGTTCGAGGCCGGTGCGCAGCCGGACGTCGTCCAGGCCGCCGAGATCCCCTGGGTCCGCCACGGCCACGAACAGCCGCCGCCCGCGCTGCAGCAGAGGCAGTAGGCCCGGCCGCGGCGGCTGCTCGTCGTGGGACTCCGCCCGGATGGCCGCGGGGTCGAAGGCGGCGAGGTCCAGCGCCGGCAGGCCCAGCGCAGTGGCGGTGGCGAGCAGATCGCCGGCCAACGAGAGGGCGGGAGAGGCAGCAGGCGCAGCAGGCGCAGGAGGTGCCGTCATTGGCAGTCCGTGGTGTGGCAAACGGGCGACCATGCTGCCCCTCGCTGCGAGGCGCGCCAATGGGCGATGGCTGCCGACACTGCGGGAAAGAAACGCACAGCGCCGTAGGACGGTTGCGATTTCGCCGCCGGCGGCGCCGCCGCAAGCTGCAAGCCGGAACCTTGTCAGGAGCGAGCCATGCGCAACGTCAACCATCGAACCGCTCCCCGGCGGCCCGCCCGAGGGAGGCCCCCGAAGCGCCGTCAGCGTCGTTCCAATCCGAAGCACCCCCGGCGCGAGCCGCGCCACTCGGAGCAGCGGTCGGTGGCATGCGCAGGGCAGCCACCGGCGGCGCGGATTCGCGCCGGCTTCACGCTGATTGAACTGATGATCGTGGTCGCCATCGTCGGCGTGCTCGCTGCGGCCGCGATACCGGCGTACCGCAACTACGTGGAGAACGCCAACATGGCCAAGGTGAACGCGCACTACCGACAGGGCGTTCGTTTCGTGGAGAACGAGCTGCGGCGGGCGCAGGCGCAGATCGCCCTCGGCACCCTGGCAGCCGCCGGCGCCGACGCCCGCTACACGGCCGCCGGCTGGATAGGACTGCTGAACGGGCAGGGCGGAGGCACGGCGCCAAGCGGCGCCCCGGCCTACGCCGCGGCCGTGGACGACGCTGGCGGCGTGGTCGGCGTGGGGACGACGGGCGACTTCGCCAGCAACAGCATGGTGGTGACCTTCACGCGGCCCCGCTACGCGGACTTCGGCCAGGTGCCGACGCAGACCCATCGCGTGGTGCTGGCGGACATCTGATGGCAGCCGGCCAGCGCTGGCAAGGGGCGGGCTTTTCGCTGCTGGAGCTGCTGGTGGTCCTGGCCGTGCTGGTCGCCGTGGCGGCCCTCGCCGTGCCCGTCTACCGCGGCTACGTTGGCGCCGCCCGGGACGGCGCGCTGCTGCAGCGCCTGATGGCGCTGCAGGTGTTCCAGGAGGACCTGCGCCTGCGCACCGGAAGCTACGGCAGCGGCCGCTACGACGCCGCGGCTGGCATCGCCACCTTGAGCGCCGCCATCGGCTGGACGCCGAACGCCGGCGAAGACGCCGTGTACGCGGTGACGGCCGACGGCGGCGCAAGCTGGACCGCCACCGTGCGCGACGCCAGCGGCCGGCAGCTGTGCCGGACGTTTCCGGGCAACCTCCCGTGCCAACCGTGACGATGCCGGCGGACGATCTCCGCCTACTGGCGGACGTGCCCCGCCTACTGGCGGACGTGCCCCGCCTACTGGCGGACTAGCTCTTCGTCCACTTCCAGATCCAGCGCCGCATGGAACAGCGCCGTGGTGTAGTCGCTCTGCGGCGAGCGGAACACGCGTTCCGCCGGGCCCTGCTCCACGATCACGCCGTCGCGCATCACGATCAGCCAGTTGGCGAGGGCCCGCACCACCTTGAGGTCGTGGCTGACGAACAGATAGCCGAGGTCGTGGGCCCGCTGCAAATCCCGCAACAGGTCGACGATCTGCGCCTGCACGGACATGTCGAGGGCGGAGGTGGGCTCGTCGAGCACCACGAACCGCGGCCGCAGCACCATCGCCCGGGCAATGGAGATGCGCTGGCGCTGGCCGCCGGAGAACTCGTGCGGATAGCGGTCCATGTGCTCCGGTTCCAGCCCCACCTCGGCCAGTACTTCCGCCACCCGCTGCCGCCGCGCTTCCTTGCCGACATGGGATTCGTGGATGCGCAGGCCCTCCTCGACGATCTGCAGCACGGACAGGCGCGGCGACAGGCTGCCGTAGGGGTCCTGGAAGACGATCTGCATGTCCTTGCGGAGCGGGATGAGCCCCTTGCGCTTGACGTCGCCGATCTCCTGGCCGTCGAAGCGGATGCCGCCTTCGCTGTTCAAGAGGCGCAGCATCGCCAGCCCCAGCGTGGTCTTGCCGGAGCCGGACTCGCCGACCACGCCCACCGTCTGCCCGGCGCGCACCTCGATGTCCACCGTGTCCACCGCGGTGAAGTAGCGGCGAGCGCCGAACCAGCCTTTGCCGAGGGGATACTTCACGGTCAGATGCTCCGCCGCGGCGACGATCGGCACCGTGGCGTCCGCCTTCGGAGGATCGCCCTTCGGTTCCGCGGCCAGGAGCTTGCGGGTGTAGGGGTGCTTGGCGGCAGCGAAGATGTCGCGGTTGCTGCCGGCTTCGACGATCTCGCCGCCGGTCATCACGCACACCCGCTTGGCCATGTTGCGGACGATGCCGAGGTCGTGGGTGATGAGCAGCATGGCCATGTTCATCCGCTGCTGCAGATCTCGGAGCAGCTTGAGTATCTGGGCCTGGATGGTGACGTCGAGCGCGGTGGTGGGTTCGTCGGCGATCAGGAGCTGCGGCTCGTTGGCCAGGGCCATGGCGATCATCACGCGCTGGCGCTGGCCGCCGGAGAGTTCGTGGGGGTAGGCGCCGAGGCGCTGCTCGGCGTCCTTGAGGCCCACCAGTTCCAGCAGTTCGAGCACCCGGGAGCGGGCCGCCTTGGGGGACAGCCGCTTGTGGACCACCAGCGCTTCGCCCACCTGTTTGGCGATGGTATGCAGCGGATTCAGGGAGGTCATGGGTTCCTGGAAGATCATGCTCACCACCCCGCCGCGCACGTCCAGGAGACGCGCTTTGTCCGCGCCGAGCATCTCCTCGCCGTTCACCAGCACGCTGCCGCCGGGATGGTGGGCGGGGGGGTAGGGCAGCAGTTGCAGAATCGACAGCGCGGTGACGGACTTGCCGGAGCCGGATTCGCCGACCAGGGCCACGGTCTCTCCCGCCTCGATGTCGAAGGACACCCCGCGCACCGCGGCGGCGTCGCCGAAGGACACCCTGAGGTCCCGCACGGCCAGTAGCTTGGACATCCAACCTCCCGAGCACGGGCCGGCTCAAGCAGCCGGCGTCGGCCGATTCTAACCGCAGCCCGCCGCGCGCCGATTCGACAAGCCCCGGCGGCCTGCCAGCCTTCGTCGATGCCGTACACCACCTTGACGCTTCGGCGGTCGGGGCGATAATTGCGGCGTGGCTGGCGCCGTTGGGCAAGGCAGCCGCATCGGGCCAGGTAGCTCAGTCGGTAGAGCAGTGGACTGAAAATCCTCGTGTCGGCAGTTCGATTCTGCCCCTGGCCACCAACTGTCGCCGCCTGACGGTTGTCACCGGACGTTCAGAGCCTGCCCGACTGGCATCCGGACGGCTCGCATGGCTGGAACACACGCGCCGAGCAGGGAAGCGACGCCGGCGAGAGCCAACGCCGTCCAATACAGAGAGCCCCCGCTCTGCCACTCGAACGTCAAGGACGTGCCCCCGCCGTCGAACGTGATCAGCTCGCCGGCCATCGAGGCGGAAACGGCTACGCACGCGAGCAACGCGCAGGCGCCGGCGACGAGCATGAACTCCACCACCAACGCGGCGGCAACGGCGCCTGGCCCGAACCCGATGGCGCGCAGAACGCCTATCGAGCGTCGTCGGCCGTGTACCGCCGTGGCGGCGACGCCGAAGATGCAGAAGGCCGCGCCCAAGGACATTGGCACGGCAACCACCAAGGTGAGGGTACGGAAGGTGTCCAACGCCTCGGCGGACTGCGCCGCATAGTCGATCTCGCTGATCACGTCGACGTTCAGGCCGCGAGTCTTCAGGTCGTCTTGCAGCGCGCTCGCGTCGCAATCCTCCGTGAGCGTTGCCACTGCGGACTGGTATCCGGCTCGCCCGTATTCGTCCAGCATGGCCTCGGCGTCCGCAACGAATACGCCGCCGAGCGACGTGTCGCTCTCGAAGACGCCCACAACCGGCCACTTGTGGGCATTGACGAGAATCTCCTCGCCCAAGCTGGCGCGGTCTATCGCTTGGGCGGCCCACTGGCCGACGGCAAGCTCGTGCAGACCGGCTTTGGGCCAGCGCCCAGCGGCCAGTTGCAGTCTCGGCTCGAACCAGTCGGCGCGGTAGCCCCGAATCGCCATGCTTTCCTTGGGCAAGTAGCTCGTGCCCTCCCAGCTTGCGCCTTCGGAGAGCACGACGACGCGAGAGGCATCCGCGCCCGAGCGCAGCACGCCCGTCAAGCTCTGCGCCATCGCCAACACGGCGACCACGATGCCGACGGTGACGCCGACGCCGACGCCGACGCCGACCCCAATGACCAACATCAGCGCCTTGCGTTGCGGGATCGATCGCAACGACAACGCGAGCAGCGACCAGAAGACATGCAAGTCGGCAAGGAACCCCGATTTGCGCGACCCTTCTCGGCTAGTTTCTGGGCGACTCGAGGGCATCTCGGATGTTGCGGCGCCAGCCGGCGAGGACTCCGCACGTCGCAATGGCCAGCGCCAAGGCGACGCCAATGAGGATGTTGCGCTGCAGCAGTTCGGCTGGCAAACCGAGATCCACCAGCCCGAAGGAACCGATGACGTACGGCACGACGGCCCGGGCAACAACGACTCCTCCGAGCAGACTGACGCCAACATAAAGGCATGCTTCGACGACAAAGGCCAAGGCGATGGAAGCCGCGCCGAACCCCAGGGCTCGCATCACCGCCGTCTCGGACACGCGTTCCCGAAAGGACTGTGCCAGCACGGCGAGCAGAACGACCGTCATGGCGAAGAACGTCGAGTTCGTGAGTGTCGAGATCAAGAGGTTCATGTTCCCCATCTGTTGGCGTTGCCCACGCGCACGGTCCTTCAGCGTGATCGTTCTCGTGGGATCGGACGAGTTGATGAACATGGCGTCGATCTCGAACGCCACCTCTTCCTTCACTTCGACGTTGGCAAGCGTTACGAAGTACCGGCCTGCCCGACCCTTGCCGGACTGGCGCACCGCGTCGACGTAGGGAAAGCGCACGTAGAAGTTCGTGGAGGGAAGGTCGTCTTTCGTGCCATATGTTCCCAAGACGACGAACTGCAGTTCCGCGAGCCGTCCTCCGTTTCGATGTTCGACTTGAGCGACACCAGCGAGCCGACGCCCCAGCCCCACTTGCGCGCGACATCCACGCCGATGATCGCGCCGTTCGGCGTTGTCGCGAAGGACTCCAACTGCTCGGTGGCAACGCCTTCGAAGAACATGCCCGGGGAGCGCAGCATCCCCGGCTCGATTCCGGAGACCGAGACGTAGCTCTGCGGCCTCGAATGATGGGTGCCGGCGAATCCGTTCACCGGGAAAACGGACACAACGCCGTCGATGCCTCGAATGCGGTCGCGATACGCGAGCGGCATGCCGCCTTCGTTCTGACTGCGGTTTGCGACCACAAGCGTCAAGTCGCTCAGCTTCGACACCAGGGCGTCCATGCCGAATACCACGCTATCGAGCATGAACGAGAGCGCAAAGGCAACGGTTCCCATCAACATGGCGGAAACCTTCGGCGCGTTCAGCCGCCGAACATGGGCGAACACCAGCGGGAACGGGACCAAGCCAGCCTCTTGGCAACCGGGATTGGACAGGCACGTTCGAGTAGGCCACAGATTGCGACCCGACGCAACTCGCCTCGTCAGCGGATCACCTCGCCGTTCCACAGGCGTTCGAGGAATTCCATCGCCGGCAGTACGCGCACGTCGTCCCACTGGGCGGCGCGCATCCCGAAGTAGACGCCGTAGCAGGCGGCACCAGGCAGGTGTTCGCGCAGTCGCTTGAGGCCGCGGTTGAAGCGCTTGTCCCAGCGCGACGCGGACTTGACTTCGATGGCGACGAAGCCGTTCGACGCCTCGCACAGCACGTCCACCTCCGCGCCGTCGTAGGTGCGCCAGAAGTGCAGGCGGTAGTCCAGCGCCGAATAGGCGAGGTACGCGCGCAGTTCGTTCAGCAGCACGGTTTCGGCCAGCGGCCCCAGTTCCTCGGCGGTCGGCGGGTAGGGCAGGCGGCCGCTCAGCGCCCGGGCGACGCCGGCGTCGAAGAAGTAGAACTTGCCGTGCGCCACCTGCTTGTTGGCGGACTTCAGCTTCCAGGCCGGCAGCCAGTAGCCGAGCAGCGTGTCCACGAGAATATCGAAGTGGCTGCGCACGGTCTCGCGGGCGACGCCCACCGCCTTGGCGATGCTCGACGCGTTGGTGGTCTGGCCGTTCTGCCGGGCGGCGACTTCCAGAAAGCGCGCGAAGGCGCCGACATTGCGCGCCAGGGCTTCCGCCTGCACCTCGTGGACCAGATAGGTTTCCGCATAGGTACGCAGGTACGGGCGCGGGTCGGTTTCGTTCATCGCCATCGGCAGCGCGCCGTAGCGCAGCAGCCGGGACGGCTCGGCATCGAACCCGAACTCGGCCGAGACCAAGGGGAACATCGCCACGGTGACGGCGCGTCCGGCCAGGAGATTCACGCCGCCCCGCCACAGCTTGCGAGCGCTCGAACCCGAGAGAACGAAGCGCAGGCGCCGCGTCTCGATGAGCCGATGCGCCTCGTCGAGCAGCGCCGGCGCCTTCTGCACCTCGTCGACGACCACCCATGCGCCGGCCGGCAGCGTCGACAGTTCGCGATAGAAGACGCTCGGCTCCTTGGCAAGCCGCAGCGCTTCCCCGGTGTCGAGCAGGTCGTAGGTGGCGGCCCGGGGAAAGCGCTCCCGCAGCCAGGTGGACTTGCCGGTGCCGCGAGCGCCGAACAGAAACGTGGACGCGCGGGGGGTCTGGAGGAATCTTGCATAGGCCATGCCGCAAATTTACCGTAAAGATGCGGCATGCATATCGCATTTTTACCGTGCTATGCCTCCTTCACCCGCAGGGAGTTTCGCCAGGTGGCGTATCCCCACACGGCCATGCCGACGTAGACCACGTACAGCGCCGAGTACAGGGGCAGGCCTTGCGCGAAGTAGAGCGGCACCGACACCACGTTCACGCCGAACCAGAGCAGCCAGTTCTCGATCTGCTTGCGGGCCGTCAGCCACATGGCCGCCAGGCTCGCCGTCAGCACCAGAGCGTCCCAATACGGGAACGCCGAGTCCATCCCCGCCCCCAGGGCGCCAAGCCCTGCCGTCGCCGCCAGACACAGGGCCCCGAGCAGCGCCAGCGTCGCAGCGCGGCAGCGGGTCACCGGCAGGTCGTCGCGTCGCTCGCCGCCGAACAGCCAGTGCCACCAGCCGTACAGGTTCAACGGCAGGAAGCCGACCAGGTGCAGGGTGAAGCTGGCCATCAGCCGCGCTTCCCACAGCTGCGGCAGCGCCACCAGCACATAGGCGACGCCAATGGGCCACGCCCACAGCTTCTGGCGCACGAGACACAGCACCGTCGCCACGCCGAGGGCGACCCCGACGCCCTCGTCCGCCCACAGCCACCAGCGGAGCGCCGCCTCCAGGAGCGCCATCAGCCGCTTTGGCGCACCTTAAGGACTTGGCCCGGAGCGCCGGCTCCGGGGACGGCCGCGCTGGACCTCAAGCCCGCCGGTCCATTCCGGGGCGACGGCAACCCGTGCGCGCTAGCCGGCGGCCAGCGGCCGCTCGTAGATGGAGCTCTCCTGCTTGGATTCCTCGGACACCTTGCGCCCTAGGGACTGGAACACGGGGATGTCCTTGTCCGCCAGTTCCGCCATCCGCACCTTGCGCGCCATCGCCGCCTCCAGGTACGGCGCCAGCTCGGCCATCTTCTTGCGTTCGCGCTCCGCTTCCCGCTCCTTGAACTCCGGCATCACCTCGGCAGCGAACAACTCCAAGGCCTCGCAGATGTGCTCGTGCTTGTTGCGCCCGGCCTGCTGGATGAAGGTCACCTGATCGACGTTGCAGGCCTCGAACTTCAACAGGTGTTCGCGCAGATCGTCGGGGGTGCCGATGCCGCCGCGGCTGCCGGAGAGGGCCTGGGTGATGTCCGTGGTTTCCTGCTTGGCGTCGCGCAGCGCTTGGAACTGCTGCCACAGATTGGTGCGCCCGGGCTGGTGCTCGCCGAAGGCGTACAGGCTGCCCAGGGCGAAGCCGAAGAACTCGAAGCCGGCGAGGCCGCGCCGCACCGCCTCCTCGCGATCCTGATGGCAGGAGAAGCTGGACACCATGCAGATGTTCGGGTTGACGGCGTGGCCAATCGGCACGCAGGCCTCGGACTTGATGATGCCGTAGTACTCCTCCACCCACTCCGTGGCCTCCGCCGGATCCACGAACGCGAAGGTGAGCGCGCCGATGCCGAGCCGAGCGGCCATGCGGATGGTCTCGCGCTGGGAACACGCCACCCACAGGGGCGGGTGCGGGCGCTGCACCGGCTTCGGGACGATGTTGCGGCAGGGCATCTCGAAGTACTGGCCCTTGTAGCCGGGGTAGGGGTTCATCGCCAGCATGTTGCAGATCTGCTCCACGGACTCCATGAAGATCTTGCGCTTCCTCTCCACCGGGATGCGGAAGCCGCCGAGTTCGAGTTCCGCGGAGGATTCGCCGGTGCCGAACTCCACCCGCCCGTTGGAGACGAGGTCCAGCGTGGCGATCACCTCGGCGGTGCGCGCCGGGTGGTTGTATTCGGGGATCACCTGGCGGATGCCGTGCCCTAGGCGGATGTTCCTGGTGCGCTGGGAGCACGCCGCCAGAAAGACCTCCGGCGCCGAGGAGTGGGAGTACTCCTCCAGGAAGTGGTGTTCCACCTCCCAGGCGAAGTCGATGCCGAGGCGGTCCGCCACCTCCACCTGCTCCAGGGCGTCGTTGAAGAGCTTCTGCTCCTCGCCGTCGGTCCAGGGGCGGGGGAGCTGGTGTTCGTAGAAGATGCCGAATTTCATGCTGCGGTGTTCCTCCCAATGCGGACTAGTGTGCCGCTTCCAAAACTACGTGTGTTCTAGCGGGCGGGTTTCGTCGCAGGGCCGGGATGCCGGCGGCCTTGCGGGGCGGCACATCCTCAAGCAGCGCGCCGAGGCGACGACAGACGAACGTGCCATTTGCCATGTCAATTCCGAATCGAACCACTAGCGGGCTGATTGGCCTTGGCAGACCCGGCAGCCGACTAGGCGGCAGCAACCGAGCCCCATCGCCCTGCTGCCTCTGGTGCGAGTGACGTTGGCCGAGAGCACGGCCGTTGTCAAGGGTGCCGCGCATGGGCACCACCATGTTCCCGTCGCGTCCCGTTGCGCGGCAGTGCGGGTTGACCCAAGCCTGCCGGACCTGCCACGCAGGTTTGCGGGCCCTTGCCAAACCGCGTTGCACCGCCCCGCAAAGCGCGTATAGTGCGCCGCCCGTCACTGGCCAAGGAGATTCCATGCAGCGCTGCCACTCGATCTCCGCCGAGCCGCCGATGCGCCTGTCTTTGGGCCGGCTGAACTAAGCCGGAACGCTCGCGCATCGCCTGATCCGGGCGCCCGCCGGCGGTCCCTGGGGCCGTCGGCAACAGCTTCGCTGCTCCGCTCGCTTGTGCGCTGGCCCGCTCGGGCCTTGACGCAGCGTCACGGGCCGTCGTCGCTGTCAGGTACGTTGCCGGCACTGGCGGGAGCGAAGCAACGGCTCGTGCAGGAACCAAAAGGGAACGAATACGGCCGCGCGCAGCGGCAACCACTGCCATGGATCGAACGGAACAGAATTCGCAGCAGCAGGGCGTCGGCCATGGGCTGGGCCTATGGGAACTCGGCCGCGGCCAGCGGCTGCGGTACGGCGGCGCGATCCTTGCGATCGGGCTCTCCAACGTGGGCTTCCTGCTGGCGCCCATCGTCGCTGGCAGCGCCCTCGACGCGCTGCTCGGCGAGAGCGCCGAGGGGCGGATGCCGGCGTTGGCGTGGCTGGCCTTGGCCTGGCCCGGCGAGCCGGTGGTTGGCTATCTCCTGGCGGCGGCGGTCGCCGGGGCCGCGCTGGTGGCCCTCGGCTCGTTCTTCATGTACCTGCGCGGGCGCTGGGCGGCGGTGGCGTCCGAGACCATCGCCCAGCGCATGCGCGACGCCCTGTACCGCCGCCTGCACCACCTGCCGGCGAGCTTCTTCGACACCGAGGACACCGGCGATCTCGTGCAGCGCTGCAGTTCCGACGTCGAGACGGTGCGGCGGTTCCTCTCCGGCAACGTGGTGGAGATCGGCCGCTGCGTGCTGATGGTGCTGGCGATGGCGCCGATACTGTTCCAGCGCCACGCCCAGCTGGCGGCGTTCGCAACGTCCCTGATGCCGCTCATCGCCATCGGCGCGTTCGCGTTCTTCTCCCGGGTGAAGCGGCAGTTCCAAGTGGCCGACGAAGCCGAAGGGGCGATGACCGCGGTGCTGCAGGAGAACCTGGCCGGCATCCGCGTGGTGCGGGCCTTTGCCCGGCAGGAACACGAAATGGCGCGGTTCGGCGCCAGGAGCCGCGCCTACCGCGACAGCCTGTACCGGGTGAACGCGCTGGAGGCCGTCTACTGGGGCATCACGCACTTCCTCACCCTGGCGCAGATCGGCATCGTGCTGATCGTCGGCGGCACCTTGCTGGCGGCCGGCGCCATCACCGTGGGGGACCTGTTCGCCTTCGTCTCGCTGGTGGGGATGGTGGTGTATCCGGTGCGGCGTCTCGGCGAAGTGCTCACGGACAGCGGCAAGGCCGTCATCGCGCTGGGCCGCGTGAACCACATCCTCGGCGCGGCGGAGGAGAGCCGCGAGACGACGCCGCGGCAGCCCCGGGCCCGGGGCGAGATCGTGTTCGAGCGGGTGCGGGCCGGCTACAAGCCGGACCGGGCGGCGGTGGTGGACTTCTCGGCCACGATTCCCGCCGGACAGACGGTGGGCATCGTCGGCCCGCCCGGCTCCGGCAAGACCACGCTGATGCGCCTGCTGCTGCGCCTGTACCCCTTCCATGCCGGGCGCATCCTGGTGGACGGACTGGACGTGCGGCAAGTGGACCGGCACTGGCTGCGGTTGCAGATCGGCGTCGTCATGCAGGAGCCGTTCCTCTATTCCCGCAGCATCGCCGCCAACCTGCGGGTGGCGCAGCCGGACGCGCCGGACCAGAAGCTGGAAGATGCCGCCCGGGAGGCGGCCATCCACGACGCCATCGTGGACTTCCCGGCCGGCTACGGGGCGCAGGTTGGCGAGCGCGGCATCACGCTTTCCGGCGGCCAGCGCCAGCGCCTGGCCTTGGCCCGGGCGCTCTTGAAGGACCCGCCCATCCTGGTGCTGGACGACTCGCTCTCGGCGGTGGACACCGGAACCGAGCGGCGCATTCTGGAGGCGCTGGCCCGGCGCCGGGACCGGCACACCACCATCGTCATCGCGCACCGGCTGTCTTCGGTGCGGGACGCGGACCGGATTCTGGTGCTGGAGCGCGGGCGTCTGGTGCAGGACGGCCGCCACGACGAACTGGCGGTTGCGGACGGCCCCTACCGGCGGCTGTGCGAAATCCAGGGCCTGGTGGAAGCGTCGATCCGGGCGGACGCCGGCGGCGACATCGAAGGAGCAGCGCATGGCGGAAGCGGATAGCTACGACGACGAGCTCTACAACGACGGCATAGACGACCATGCCGTCGCCCAAGGCATGCAGCTGGCGATGTGGCGGCGGCTGTTCGGCTACTCCCTCGCCTACCCGAAGGAGCTCGCCGTGGTGGCGCTGGCGGCCCTCGGCACCGCGGCGGCGGAGCTCAGCTTCCCCCTGCTCACCCGGGCCGTGGTGGACGACGTGGCGGCCAACGGCGGCGACGCGGCGTTCGTCCTCTGGGGGACTATCTACCTTGCCTGCACCGTTCTGCTAGCGGTGTGCGTCGGCGGCTTCGTGTGGGGCGCCGGCAAGCTCGAAGCGTTCACCAGCCACGACATCCGCCGGGATGCGTTCGCCAACCTGCAGCGGCTGTCGTTCTCCTACTACGACTACCGCCCCACGGGCTGGCTGCTGGCGCGGCTCACCTCCGATTGCAGCCGGCTCACGGACATCCTCGCCTGGGCGTTTCTGGATGCGGTGTGGGGCGTCGCCATGATGCTCGGCATGCTCGGCGTGATGCTGGCCATCGACTGGCAGCTCGCGTTGCTGGCGATGGCCGTCCTGCCGGCGGTGGTCTGGGTGTCCTCGAAGTTCCGCAAGCGCATTCTGATGAGCGCCCGGCTGGTGCGCCGCACCAACTCCCGCATCACCGGCAGCTACAACGAATCCATCATGGGCGTCGTCACTTCCAAGGCGTTCGTGCGGGAAGCGGCCAACGCCGCCGAGTTCGGCCAGCTCACGGCCACCATGTACCGCGCCTCGGTGCGCAACCTCGTGCTCGGCGCCGTGTACCTGCCGCTGATCCTGGTGCTGGCCACCGTCGCCGTGCATCTCACGCTGGTCGCTGGCGGCCTGATGCTGCTGGCCGGCACCCTCACCGTCGGCACGCTGATCGCGTTCATGGTGTACGCCCGGGAGTTCTTCAATCCGGTGACGGATCTCGGCGAGTGGTTTGCGGAGATGCAGATGGCGCAGGCGGCCGCGGAGCGGGTGCTGTCGCTCATCGACGCGAGGCCCGACATCGAGGACTCCGCCAGCGTCCGGCGGGCGTTGGCCGCGCACGAGCGCAGCCCGGCGCCCCCGGGCGTGGCGCCGGACGGCGGCCCGATGCGCATCGAGAAGATCGAGCTGCGGAACGTCTCCTTCGCCTACGAAGCCGGCAAGCCGGTGCTCGAGGACGTGAATCTCACCGTCGCCGCCGGCGAGAGCGTCGCCATCGTCGGCCCCACCGGCGGCGGCAAGAGCACGCTGGTGAACGTCGTCTGCCGCTTCTACGAACCCACCGCCGGGCAGGTGCTGATCGACGGCGTGGACTACCGCAGCCGCAGCCTGCACTGGCTGCAATCCAGCCTCGGCATGGTGCTGCAGAACGCCCACGTGTTCCGCGGCTCGGTGCGGGAGAACATCCGCTACGGGCGCCTGGACGCCAGCGACCAGGAAGTGGAGTGGTGCGCCAAGCTGGCCGGCGCCCACGACTTCATCGGGGAACTCGACCGCGGCTACGACACCGACGTGGGCGAGGGCGGCGGGCGGCTCTCGGCCGGGCAGAAGCAGCTGGTGTCCTTCGCCCGCGCCATCCTGGCGGAGCCGCAGATTCTGGTGATGGACGAGGCCACGTCCTCGGTGGACACGGAGACGGAGCTGAAGATCCAGCAGGGCCTCAAGTTCGTGCTGCAAGGGCGCATCAGCTTCGTCATCGCCCATCGGCTGTCCACCATCCGCAACGCGGACCGCATTCTGGTGGTGGCCGGCGGCCGCATCGAGGAAGCCGGCAGCCACGCGGAACTCGTCGCCCGGGATGGCCGCTACGCGGCGCTGTACCGGCAGCAGAGCCTGGCGGACGCGAACCGGCAGTGGGCGGCGGCCGGCGGTTGAGGGCAGGCGCCGCTTCACCCCCGCGCGAGGTGCTGCGCCGTCTGCCTGTGGATGGCCAGGAGCAGGAAGTCCAGCGGCAGCGTGCCGGCCTCGTCGGCCGTCGGCTGGCGCACGGGCGCTTGCGGCGCCACCAGATAGCAGCGGCCATGGAATTCGGGGTGGCGCCGCGCTAGCGCGGCCAGCCCCTGGTGGGGTGGTCGAGGGAGGAAGCCACCTCGAACGCCAGCGGCGCTCGGTGGTCCAAGGTGGATGGAGGGATTGGCAACGCCTCGCCTCCGCGAGTTGCGCTAAATGGAAAATAGCATAACTCTGGTGACTGCTATCAGACACCGCCCACGCGGCGCTCGCGGGCGGGCGCGGAACTCGCGGGCGGGCGCGGAAGATGTAGCGGAAGGTGCGGTAAGGAGTAGCGGTGGGTCCGCGGTCGAGGACCTACGGCTGCGCGTCCCGGACCAGGCTGGTGTACACCCGGTCGACGAAGCCGAGGGAGTTCAGCACCGGCCCGTAGCGGTCGTCGAAATCCGCCGTGGGCCTTGCGGCAACCACCTCCACCAGGCTGCGGCCGGCGTCGATGTGTTGCTGGACGCGCCCGCGCACGGTGGTCAGCATGGCGATGTAGGCTTCGAGGGTCGGCACGTCCGTCACCTCGCCGTGGCCGGGGATGATGGTGGCGTTCGGCCCCATCTCGTCGAGGACGGACTGGCAGAAGGCGATCATGCCGTCGATGCCGCCGCCGCTGTCGGCGTCGATGAACGGATAGCCGGCGTTGTTGAACACGTCGCCGAAATGCACCGCGTTCTGGTCCCGGAAGATGACTGCCGCATCGCCGCCGGTGTGGGCGGGCCCGGGATGCACGATGTCCACCTCGCCGTTGAAGTAGAGGCGCATCCGGTTGTCGAAGGCGATGGCCGGGCGGGCCTTCGGCGGGTAGGCGTCCTGCCGGTAGCGGGTGACGACGAGATTGAGGATGTTGGCCTTGGCCATCATGTCCGCGGAGTTCTGGTGCGCCACTATCCAGGTGCCGGCGGGCCCCAGCGCGAGATTCCCCTCGGCGTGGTCGAAGTGCCAGTGGGTGTTCACCACGTAGTCGATGCCGTCGCCGCCGAGCTCGCGGACGGCGGCCTCCACCTTGGGGACCATCTCCGGGAACATGTCGTCCACGATCAGCACGCCGTCGGCGCCGATGGAGGCGGCGATGTTGCCGCCGACGCCGAACAGCACGTACAGCCCCTCGCCCACCTGCTGCGTGGCGATGTCCGAATCGAAGTTCCAGCCGAAGCGCTCCAGCAACTGCCCGAGGTTCAGCGGTTCTTCGTCGGCAGCACCCGCCGCGGCGGCAGGTTCCTCTTGGGCGGCGGCGTGGAACGCGGCGACCGCCAGTACCAAAGCCAGGCCAACGTGGTTCTTCATGGCATTTCCTTGCGGCCCTTGCGGCCGCTCATGGTCGCCGATGCGTCGCTCAGTCCGGCAGGCCGAGGATGCGCTTGGCGATGATGTTCAGCTGCACCTCCGAGGTGCCGCCTTCGATGGAGTTCGCCCGGGAGCGCAGCCACTCCCGGGTGCTTGCCAGTTCCCGGCCGCCGAAGGCGTCGCCCTCCCAGCCGAGCATGGCGCTGCCCATGAAGGAGAGCATCAGTTCGTAGCGGGCCTTGTTCTGCTCGGTGCCGTAGAGCTTGAACATCGACGACAGGAACGTCGGGGCGCGCCCGGATCGCAGCTCTTCGCCGTTGCGGCGCACCGTGAGGCCGAAGGCGCGGTCCGTGATGCGGTGGTCGATGACGCGCTCGCGGACGGCCGCGTCGGCAATGCGGCCGTTGTCGTCGCCAAGGTAGCGGCGGGCCAGAGCGGCGAGCGGATTGCCGCCCGGGCCGGCGCTGCCGGCCATGCCGCCGATGGAGGTGCGCTCGTACTGCAACAGGCGCTTGCCCACCGTCCAGCCCTGGCCCCGCTCGCCGACCAGATTGCGCTTGGGCACCCGCACGTCGTCCAGGAACGTCTCGCAGAACGGGGAGGCGCCGCTGATGAGCTTGATGGGCTTCACCGTGACCCCGGGCGTCTCCATGTCGAACAGCACGAAGGAGATGCCCTCGTGCTTGGGCTTGTCCGGGTCCGTGCGCACCAGGCAGAACATCCAGTCCGCGAAGTTGGCGCCGGAGGTCCAGATCTTCGAGCCGTTGACGATGAAGTCGTCGCCGTCGTCCACGGCGCGGGTCTTCAGGCTGGCGAGGTCCGAGCCGGAACCGGGTTCGCTGTAGCCCTGGCACCACCAGATCTCGCCGCGCACGATCTTCGGCAGGTGCTCCTGCTTCTGCTCCTCGGTGCCGAACTCCAGGAGCGCCGGACCGATCATGGAGAGGCCCATGCCGGTGTGGGCGGGGCGGGCCTTGATGCGCCGCAGCTCCTCGCCGAGGATGGTTGCCTGCTCCCGGTCCAGGCCGCCGCCGCCGTACTCTTTCGGCCACATGGGTGCCGTCCAGCCGCGCTCCGCCATGCGCTCCAGCCACAGCTTGGCCTCCGGGTTCGGGTAGGTGGCGCGCCGGCCGCCGCCGGTGCTCTCGTTGGGGCCGGGCGGCCGGCGGATGCTCGGCGGGCAGTTATCTTCCAGCCAGCCCCGCGCTTCTTCCCGAAAGCTCATGCTCGTGCTCTGCTCCTGTTGGTTGCCGCTGTCGCGCCGGGTCCGTATCGAATCAGCATAGCAAACCCGCCGTCGCTCCCGCCGATGGCCGGCCCCTTCTGCCGCTCGCCCGGCGTTCCGGGGGCCGGGCGGCACCTAGACCACGCCGTCCGCCTGCATCCGTGCGATGGCGTCCGGCCCGTAGCCGAGTTCGGCCAGTATTTCGGCGGTGTGTTCGCCGAGCTCCGGCGCCCGGCGGGGGCCGACCGGCGGTGCGCTGCTCACCTGCACCGGATGCGTCACGAGCAGGGGCGGGGCGATGCCTTCCTCGGCCGGCGCCACGGCCATGCCGTTGGCGAGAATCTGCTTGTCCCGGGGCGTTTCCTCCACCACGGCGATGCGATTCACGGGTACGCCCAGGGTGGCGAACTCGGCCAGCCACTGGTCCGACGTCCGCTTCGCCACGATGGCGGCGATGGCGTCGCCTAGGGCGGCGCGGTGCTTCCACATGCCGCCGGGGGCGGCGAAGCGTTCGTCGGCAAGCAGCTCCGGTGCGCCGAGGCCCGTGAACATGAGCGACAGCAGCTCTTCGTTGCGCACCATGTTGAACTGCAGCCAGCGCCCGTCGCTGGCCTGGTAGACGCGCATGAACGCCGACGGCGTGGCCGATGCCTGCCGGAACGCTTCCGGGTCCGCGCCGGCCATCATGCCGCCGGCGACGCCGGAGGCGGACCACAGGCCGTTGGCCAACAGCGACGTGTGTACGAAGCCGCCCTCGCCGGTGCATTCCCGCTGCAAGAGCGCGGTGACGATGCCGGCGTAGAGGGCGACCCCGGTGGGATGGTCGCCCATTCCCGCCAGCCCCTGGGTGGGGCGCGTGCCTTCCTGCCGCATCAGGTCCATCAGGCCGCTGCGGGCCCAGTAGGCGAGCTGATCGAAGCTCTTGCGGTTGCGCTCCGGCCCCTGCTCGCCGTAGGCGGTGAGCGAGGCGTAGACCATGCGCGGGTTCAGCGGCTTGAGGGCGTCGTAGTCGAGGCCCATCGCCTCCCGGGCGTCGTAGGGCTGGTTGGTGATGTACACGTCGCAGCTCGCCGCCAGGGCGCGCATCACCTCGAGGCCCCGCTCCGTCTTCAGGTTCAGCGTCAGGCTGCGCTTGTTGCGGCCGTCCTGCTGCCAGAACCAGTCCATGCCGGTTGCCGGCACGCCCGGCACGCCGGAGAGCATCCGCAGCATGTCGCCCTTGCCGGGCGCTTCCACCTTCACCACGTCGGCGCCGAAATCCCCCAGCATCATCGCCGCCGCGGGGGCGGCGATGACGGTGGCGGCGTCGACGACGCGGAGGCCCGAGAACAGGTGCCGCGCCGGCATCCCAGTCCCGTTGGGCGTCGCGGATCTAGGCGCCTTTCTCCTGCTCGGTGGCGAAGTCGTCCACGTCGTCCTGGTCCGGCATCACCACGAACTCCGGGTACGCCTCGATGCCGAGCTCGGAGACGTCCTGCCCCAGCTCCTCGACCCGGGCGGAGACGCGGGCCCCGAACGTCTTGTTGATCGCCCACCACACCGCGAGGGACACGCCGAACACGAAGACGCCGATGGAAGCTATGCCTACCAGTTGGGTGACGATGCTCTGGCCGCCGTGCAGGCACACCGCAATCGTGCCCCACACGCCGGCGAACAGGTGCGCCGGCACCGCGCCCACCACGTCGTCCAGCTTCACCGTGTCCAGGAACTTCATGCCTGCCACGACGATGACGCCGCCCACCGCGCCGATGAGGATGGCCCACCAGTGGTTCACGAAGTCCGGCGCCGCAGTGATGGAGACGAGGCCAGCGATGGCGCCGTTCAGCACAGCCAGAAGGTCCACGCGCCCCAGGATGGGCCGCGCCACGCACATCGCCGCCATCACCCCGGCGGCGGCGGCGAGGTTGGTGTTCACCAGCACGTTGCTCATCCACACCGCGTCCAGGGCGCTGCCGATGGCCAGCTGGGAGCCGCCGTTGAAGCCGAACCAGCCGAGCCAGAGGATGAACACGCCCAGCGTCACCGCCGGCACGTTGGAGGGCGGCGTCGACTTCACCCGCCCGTCCGGGCGGAACTTGCCCAGCCGCGGTCCGACGATGACGGCCCCCGCCAAGGCCGCCCAGCCGCCGGTGGAGTGGACGATGGTGGAGCCGGCGAAGTCCTTGAAGCCCATCTGGCTCAGCCAGCCCTCGCCCCAGGTCCAGGCCCCCACCACCGGGTAGACGACGGCGGTGAGCACGGCCACGAAGGCGAAGAAGGACCACAGGTGAACCCGTTCGGCCAGCGTCCCGGAGACGATGGAGGCCGCGGTGGCCACGAACACCATCTGGAAGAACCAGTTGGACATGGCGGCGTGGGAGGAATCGCCCACCACGGCGGCCGTCGCAGCGGCCTTGCCAGCGTCGTCCGCGTTGATCAGCGCCACCTCGGCTGACGTGGAGCTGTGGCCCAGCGAGAGGGAACCGATCCAGCTGCCCACGTCCTCGTACATGAGGTTGTAGCCGATCGCGAAGTAGGCGAGGCCGGCGATGGAGTACAGGCCGATGTTCTTCAGGCAGATCATCGACGCGTTCTTGGTGCGCACGGAGCCGGCCTCCAGCATCGTGAAGCCGGCGCACATCCACATCACCAGCGCGCCCCACACCAGGAACGCGAAGGTGTTCAGCAGAAAGTTGGCCTCTGCGCCAATACCGAGTTCGTTCACGGGCCTCCCCCGTCAAGCCATCCCGCCGCGCATGATACGCGAAGGCGGGGCGCCCGATGCACGTTTGGCCGCCCGCTTGCGGCAGGGGCGGTACGCCGGCCCTCGCCGTTCGGCGTATTCTGCCGCGTACTTGGAGACGAGCCGGTCATGCTTGCCGACGCTAGAACGTTCTACGACGAGACGCCAGTGCAGAGGAGCACGGCGGCGGATCTGGACCACGAAGCGGCCGAAGAGATGCTCGCGGCCATCCGGGAGCGGAGCCAAGGGCTCGACATCGCTGGCATGCCCCAGGAGCGGCTGCTTGCGAACTGGGGACTGCTCGCCGAGAGCAGTGGGTGCCCGACGGTGGCGGGTGCGCTCTTGCTCGGCATGGCGCCGCAGCGGTTTCTGCCCCACGCCTACGTCAGCGCCCTGCGGATTCCCGGCACGGAGATCGCGACGCCGCCGCTGGACCAGAAGCGCATAGAGGGGCGGGCGTTCGACCTGCTGGTGGCTGCCGAGCGCTTTCTGGACTTCCGGGTGCCCGAGCTGCCGCCGTCGGCGCTGCGGGAGGTGCTGGTGAACGCCGTGGCGCACCGAGACTACACGGTGACGGGGCCCATCCGGGTGCTGGTGTTCGAGGACCGCGTAGAGGTTCGAAGCCCAGGCGGACTGCCGAACTCCGTGCGCCTCGCGCAGCTGCCGGCGGGCGTTCACGTGCTGTGCAATCCAACGCTCTACAACCTGCTGCTGAAGCGTGGCCTGGCGACGGACGCCGGCAGCGGCATTCCGCGCATGATCCAGGCGGTGCGCGAACGCACCGGGCGGGTGCCGCAGCTGGGCCTGGCGGGAGACGAGTTCGTCGTGACCCTGCCGCGCACGGCGAATGAGACGGGCTAGGGTGCCGCCATGCGGACCGGCTTGCGCGAGACCGGCCCCGGAAAGAACGGCGGCAGCCGCAAGGCGGCGAGGGCGGCCCGAGCCAGTGGCAAGGAGGTGACCAGGATCGGCATCGTGGCCGGGGAAGCATCCGGGGACATCCTCGGCGGCGCTCTGATGGCCGCCATCCGCCAGCGGCGGCCGGAGACGGAGTTCGTCGGTGTTGGCGGCGCGTCCATGACCGCGGCGGGTCTCCGCTCCCTGGCGCCGATGGACGCCCTCGCCGTCAACGGCTTCAAGGAGCCGCTGCTGCGGCTGCCGAGCCTGCTGCGATTGCTGCGGCGGCTGCGGCGGCACTTCGTCGCCGCCGGCGTGGACGCCGTGGTGGGCGTGGACTTCAACGTCTTCAACCTGCTCCTGGAGCGCGGGGTGAAGAAACTGGGCATCGCCACCGCCCACTACGTCAGCCCGTCGGTGTACTTCTGGCGGCGGGGCCGCATCCGGCGCATCCGCAAGGCGGCGGACGTGGTGCTGGCGCTGTTCCCCTTCGAACCCGCCCTCTATGCCGAGCGCGGCGGCAACGCCGTGTTCGTCGGCCATCCGCTGGCGGACGAGATCGATCCCCAGGACGGCAGCGAGGCCGCCAAGGCCCGGGCTCGGGCGGCCCTCGGCGTGGCGCCGGAGCAGCTCGTGGTGGCGCTCCTCCCCGGCAGCCGCGGCAGCGAGATCGGCCTGCTCGGCAAGCTGTTCCTCGACACCGCGCTGATGCTGCAACAGAGCGCCTTCGGCGACGCCGCGTTCCTGGTGCCGACGCCTACGCCCCGGGTCCACAATGCGATGGCGGCAGTGCTTCGCGGGCATCGCATCGACGAGACGCTGGCCGTGCGGCTGGTGGCCGGGCAGTCGCGGCAGGTGCTGGCCGCGGCGGACGTGGTGCTCACCAAAGCTGGCACTGCCACCTTGGAAGCCATGATGCTGCGCCGCCCGATGGTCGTCTGCTATCGCTTGGGCGCCGTCTCCGCGTGGATCGTCCGGCGCTTGCAGCGCTCCCGCTTCGTGGCGCTGCCGAACATCCTGGCCGGCCAGGCGCTGGTGCCGGAACTGCTGCAAGGAGAGGCGCGGCCGTCACTGCTGGCCGAAGCGGTGCAGGCCCAGTACGCCCGCTGGCGCTCCGACGACGCCTATCGCGCCGCCTGCGGCCACTGGCACGAGCGCTTGCGCTGCGGGGGCGCCGGCAGGGCCGCCGAAGCCGTGCTCGACCTGATCGACAGTCGCGGGAGCAAGCCGCATGGGGCCAACGCCGCGCCGCGGGCTGGTTAGGCGAGGGCCAAGGCCGGCACGGGGGCTTGAAGGATGCAGGACTTGATCGAGACCGCCGCAGAACCGCTTGAAGGCGCAGACGTGGCCGGCGTGGACGAAGCCGGACGCGGCCCGCTTGCCGGGCCCGTGATCGCCGGCGCCGTGGTGCTCGATCCGGCGCGGCCGATCGCCGGCCTCAAGGACTCCAAGGCGCTGCTAGCGACGGAGCGGGAGGCGTTGGCGGCCGCCATCCGGGAACGCGCCGTCGCCTGGGCCTTGGGCCGCGCAGACGTAGGGGAGATCGACCAGCGCAACATCCTCCGCGCCAGCCTCGCCGCCATGCGCCGGGCGGTGGAGGCGCTCGGAATCGCGGTGCGGGTGGCGTACGTGGACGGCAACATCGCGCCGGTCCTGCCCTGCGCGGCGGTCGCCGTGGTGGGCGGCGACGCCAAGGTGCCGGCGATCAGCGCCGCGTCGATTGTCGCCAAGGTGGCCCGGGATGCGGAAATGGTCGCCGTCGCCCAGCAGTATCCGCGCTACGGCTTCGACTGCCACAAGGGCTATGCCACGGCGCGGCATCTCGCCGCCCTGCGCCGCTTCGGCCCGACGCCGCTGCACCGCCGCTCCTTCGCGCCGGTGGCGGAGCTGTCGAGGTAGCGCCGCCGGCCTTCGGCTGCCGCAAGGACCCCGAAAGCCGGCAGCGGCGCATGGCCGCTCGGTCTCTCCTGCACCGCGCAGGTCCGGGCTTGCGGACAGCGGCATCGCCGGATAAGGTAAGAACTACAGTCAGACCTTGGGATGGAGTCGTGAGAGAACGTCTCGCCAGAGAAGCTGCCGCGCGCGGCAAGTATGCGGCCCTGTTCCGGCACCTCTGCGCTCTCGAGGCCCGTCATTGGTGCGCCACGTTTGCCGACATCGAATCCCTGCTCGGATTCGCCTTGCCCAACTCCGCTCGCATCCATCGCCCGTGGTGGGCGAACCAAACCAACGGCGGCCACAGCCATGCTCTCGCTTGGCAGGCGGCAGGTTGGAGAACAAGCCGGGTGGACCTGCTTGCAGAGTCGCTGATCTTCGAGCGGCTGGCAGCCGCCCCATCGGGGAAGCGCGACCGTCGAGCGTTCGCCATCGACGAGATCTTCCCCCCCCACGACTTCGGTCCTTGGCCGAAAGGCTTCTCGATGGGCCGGGAGCAACTCTATGGCGACGAAGGCCGATAGCCGTGTTCGTCGATACCAACGTGCTGGTGGCTGCTCGCGCCAAAGTTCCCGATCGGCAAGTTGCCGTGGACGCGCTTTCACGCGAGCGCCGAACCGAAGTCCTGCGGATCAGTCGCCAAGTGATCAGGGAGTATCTCGCGGTGGTGACGCGCCCGCAGACTTGGGCGTCGCCGTTGCCTATGGCCGAAGCGCTGTTGGACGTGGACCGGTATGCGTCCGCCTTCGAGATTCTGGAAGACGGACAGACCGTGATGGACCTGTTGGCGTCGCTGTGTAGAGAGGTCCCCGTCGCGGGCAAGCAGGTTCACGACGCCAACATCGTTGCCACCATGCTGGCGCACGGCGAGCGCCGGCTTCTGACCTTCAACGTCAAGGACTTTCGACGCTTCGGGCATCGGGTGGAGCTGGTCGCATTGGGATGACAGGTCGGCCCGACAGGATGGGACCCGAATGTGCTGGAGTAGCTGCCCGGCGGCGGTTGGCGGATGGAAGACAACGGCGGACGCACATTCGTCCGCGGAATAGCCCACTACTTGGCTGTGCCGGACAACCGCCGTTCAAGCCACTCCCATAGACGTTCGAAGTGCGGACAGCGCAGCTTCACGATTTCCGGATCGATTCGGCAGAGCAGTTCGCTGGCATGCCGGATCTTGCGGTAGCTGCCCTTTGACGTAGCAGCGGTCGCTCGATCCAGCGCTCGTGCGAGATCGGCTTTGGACACATCCTCGAGCATTGCGCGACGAGGCAGCCGACTGCGCTCGAATCCACTCCCGTAGTACCTGCTCAGCGCGCCAACGTCGGCGACGATCCATGTTTCCATCACTTGCACCATCAAGTGAACGGCGTCACGGTCCGCGAACTGTAGCTGCCAGCCGTCGCGCCGCGCTAGATGGGCGGTGGGCGTGGTTGAGACAGATGCCTCTGCATCCACTAGAAGCGCCGCGATCGTGTCGCCCCCGTTTGCCGCATTGCGAAACGCCTTGAACGCCGCGTCGCGCCCTCCGCAGGCCACCAGCCGCCAACGCAGCCGCTCGCGTTGCGCCATTTCCTTCAAGGGCATGAGCAAAGCATCCATGCCGATGCGAAGCGCGGCTCTTCCGTCGCGGCCATCTCCGCCGCCTTCCATGTAGATGGCAATGCCGGTCATGGGTTGGCGCCGAGTTCGCCCATGCGCCAGAGGTCGCCGAGCCGGTACTCGTCCAACCAAGCAGCGAGTTGGTTTGGATCCAGTCGCCGCAACACGGTCCCGTCGCCCAAGCGCTCACAGGCCACAACCGCGTCCACATGGTCGGTCAGCGCGGAAACCAGCGCATCGGAGTGCGTCGTAACGATGAGCTGCGTTCGCGCCGACGCTTCGACAAGCAGCTCGCCTAGCAATGGCAGCGCGTCCGGGTGGAGGCCCAGCTCCGGTTCCTCGATGCAGAGCAACGGCGGCGGATCGTGGGCGAGCAATGCCGCTGCCAACGCGACGAAGCGAATCGTGCCGTCCGACAGGCGCGTTGCCGGAATCGGCGCTCTGAAGCCCTGCTCGTGGAGATAGAACTGGACGGTCCCCCCAGAAATACGGGTCGATAGACGCTCGAACCGCGGGTAGAACCGCCGCATCAGGTCGTTCAGCCTCTCTCCACCGCGGTCGTGTTCGATTTGATTGAGCACCAATGCGAGGTTGCGGCTGTCGGCCAGAAGCCGGTCCTCTGGCAAGTCGGCGGGCTGAGGCTGCCGGAGAGCGACGTAGCGCCCGAACGACCATTCGCGGAAGGTGTGGAAGGCGCCGAGCCTTTCGCCCATCCAGGTGACTTCCGGGTACAAGTCGGGATCTTTGCGTTGCGCAAGGACGGATTGATCAGGCCGAAGGTTCTCTCGTTGAAGGTGACGCGGGCCGTCGGCGACGTTGATGACGGGATTGCCTTGCTGAAATCGGTAGTAGAAGTACACATCCTCCTTCCCCGGCAGCGGCTCGGTCTCTTCAATCGCCTCGTCAGTGACCTCCACGCGGCTTTGTACGGCGTCGAACTGGATGTGGTAGCGCAATGGTCGCCGCGTTGGCGCCCCTTTCAATACCGCTTCGATTTCGGCAGGTCCGCCGCTTTCGCCCTTCCAGAGCCATTCGCCAGGGCCGCCGCCGTCACGAATCGCCGCGGCCAGATCGCGGGGCATGGCCGCCAATAGTTCTATCGCCTCGATCAGATTGGACTTGCCGGACCCGTTCGGGCCGATGAGGACGTTCAGATCGAGCAAATCCAGAGGCGCCGTGTCTGGCGCGAACGAGAGCAGGCCGCTCAGGCGCAAGGTCTGAATGGACATCGCCTCTCCCTCATGCGTTGGCGCGACGCAGGCGCAATCCGACGGCGCCAGCGCCTTGGGGCGCGTGGCGCGAGCCGCACAACCGCGATCGCCAGCCCGCGTCCGGTGGGCGGACGGCGGCACAGCGCCGTCGCCCGTTGTGAAGCCCCTTGCGGGTCTGATCCCATAGGTCGGCAGTATACGGCGTGGGCTGTGACGGTCGGGTGCGGCGGCGGGCCGAATGCGGGACGCGCCGATCCCCCCGTTGGGTACATTAGGTGCTCCCACCGCCACCGTGCCCCCGCCGTGAGCGAAGTCGTCGAATCGAGGATGTCGAGGCTGCGCCGGCGGTGGCGTAAAGGCGCTGATCGGTGCCGACCTGCGCTATGCCGATTCCGACGCCGATGGCACCTCCGCCGCCGAGGGCATGGCGGACGACGGCCGGCACTCGCCCCTTCGCCCACATTCCCTTTCTGTTCTCCGTGCATGCCGAACGCGACGGCCAGCCGCCCGAGCACGCGGACTATCTGCACGAAACCGCCGACGACCCGCGGCCCATGCTGGCCGAACGCCTGCTCGCCGCCGTCGGGCAGGAGGGAACCGTCTGCGTCTACTCGCACTATGAACGACGGATGCTGTACGCGTTGGCGGCGGCGCTTCCGCACCACGCCCAGGCACTCGCCGCCCTTGCGAATCGCTTGTTCGACCTGCTGCGGGTAGTGCGCAACTGCTGCTACCACCCAGACTACCGCGGCTCCTTCTCCATCAAGAACGTGGCCCTAGGCCCGGCTACGACGACCTGGCCATCGCCGACGGCACCCTCGCCGCCGCCCGCTACCAACGCGCCCTTGCCAGCGCCGACGAGGCGCAACGCCAACAGACCAGACCTCCGCGCCTACTGCCAACGCGACCCTTGGCCACCCTGGAACTCCGCAAGGCGCTCGCTGGGCTTGTGCCGGGTCCCCGCCCCGCGGTCAGTTGCCCTTGAACGTCGCCTCCGTCTTGCCACGGTAGGCTGCGGCAGCCTTGGCCCGGTCCTCCGTTGCCGCCGCGAGCAGGTTCTGATCCACGTCCATGTGCATCACCGCGTCGTCGCCTCCCCAGAGGACGGCGTTGACGCTGCGCTTGATCATCTGCGCTGGAATCGGCGACTTCGCCGCGTAGTGCCGCGCCCAGTCGAGGGCCGCCTCCATGAGCTCTCCCGGCGGCGCCAGCGCGTCGAGCACGCCCCAGGCCAACAGTTCGCTGGCCGCCACCCGCTCGCCGCCGATCACCAGACGCTTGGCCCGGGCCGGCCCGGCAAGCCGCGTGATCAGCGGCAGTCCCTTCCACATGAGGTTCACGCCTATGTCGATCTCCGGATACTGCATGAAGCAGTTCTCGGCGCCGATGCGAAAGTCCATCGCCGTGGCCAGCACCGCGCCGCCGCCCATCGCCGCACCGTTCCAGGCTGCCACGGTGATCTGGTCCATGTCGCGGACCGCCAGCGTCGCCCGCTCGCCGATGCGCGCCAGCCGGCGTCGTTCCAAGAGCCCCGAGGCAGCCGGGCCGCCGCCATCCAGGTCCGCGCCAGAGGAGAAGTGCCGGCCGGCGCCGGTGAACACCACCGCCCGGGTGTCCGCGTCCTCCCGGAATGCGAGGGCCACCGCTTCGATGTCCGCCAGGTGGGCGTGATCCAGAGCATTGGCCTTGGCCGGTCGATTGAAGGTCACCACGGCTACGTGGCCGCGGCGCTCCACGAGCAGATTGTCGTAGCGGGCTCTGGCGCCAGGCACACGGGCTCCGGAGGCGGCGGAAGTGCCAGCTAGCGTAGCGCATCGATCGCCAGGTGGGCTGCCGCTTCCGCCGCCAGCACTTGCGCCCCGCGCCCTGCACGGCTCCGCGAACGGCTAGAATTCGCGCCCGCTGGCAGGCTCCGACGGCGGCGAGGCATGGACGACGAAAACCCCACCTCCCACAGCTACTTTTCCGAGCGCCTGCGGCTGCACTACTTGGACTGGGGCAACGACGTGGCGTCGCCGCTGCTGCTGGTGCATGGCATCCACGACCACTGCCACTCTTGGGATTGGATGGCGCAGTCGCTGCGCGAGCGCTTCCACGTGCTGGCGCCGGATCTGCGCGGCCACGGCGATTCGGACTGGAGCCGCGGCAGCCCGTACTCGTACCTGGAATACGTGCAGGATGTGGCGCAGCTGGTGCGCCAGCGGCAGCTGGCGCCGGTGACGCTGGTGTCGCACTCCCTCGGCGGCACCATCGCCTCCATCTACGCCGGCGCGTTCCCCGATGCGGTGGCGCGGCTGGTGATCGTCGAGGGCGTCGGGCTCTATCCGCGCCCGGCCGCCTCGCCGCAGGCGCGGCTGCAGCAGTGGGTGGACGCCAACCACGCCCTGGCGGGGCGTCGGCCCCGCCGCTATCCGCTGCTCGAAGACGCCTATCGGCGCATGCAGGACACCAACCCCCACCTGTCGCCGGAGCAGGCCCGCCACCTCACCACCCACGGCGCCAACCAGAACGAGGACGGCACCTACACCTGGAAGTTCGACAACTACACCCGCACGCCGCGCCCCTACGACATCCCGAACGAAGACATCGCGGCGCTGTGGCGGTGCATCGAGTGCCCGGTGCTGATCGTCAACTCGCGGCACGGCTATCCGCACCGCATCGGCCAGGACGGCACGGCCGCGCACTTCCGCAACGCGACGCTGCGGGAAGTGGAAGACGCCGGCCACTGGACGCACCACGACCAGCTGCCGGCCTGCCTCGCCGCCATCGGCGAGTTCCTGGGCGTGGAACTGCCCGCCGTGGGCGAGTGATGCCGGGCGCTGCCCGCGCAACCGTTGGCGGCAACGGCTAACATCGGGCAGACGCCACGCAAGGAGGGATCGCCATGCCGATGAACGTGAAGCCGGTGCCGACGCTGGACGCCGACGTCAACGAGGTGCGCCTCGCCACCGCCGAGATTCTCAACAACGACATCCTGCCGGTGGAGAACAAGCTGTGGGCGCACCGCACGGACGGCGGGCGGCCAAGCGCCGAGCAGGCGAAGGAAGCCCACGAGCTGCGCCAGGGCGTGCAGAACAAGGTGAAGAAGGCGAAGCTCTGGGCGCCCCACCTGCCGCCGGAGTTCGGCGGCATGGGGCTTTCCTTCATGCAGCACGCCTACATGAACGAAGTGCTCGCCTACAGCCCCGGCGCCGCGTCGCTGTTCGGCGTCGTGGCGCCCAACTCCGGCAACCAGAAGATCCTCCTGAAGTACGGCACGCCGGAGCAGCACGAGAAGTGGCTGCTGCCGTTGACGGAAGGCCGAATGCAGTCCGGCTTTTCCATGACCGAGCCGCACAACGCCGGATCGGACCCCCGCTCCATCCAGACCCGTGCCGTGCTCGAGGGCGACGAGTGGGTCATCAACGGCCACAAGTGGTTCACGTCCAACGGCCACGCCGCGGATTTCTTCATCGTCATGTGCCGCACCGCGGACCCGGACGATGCCGGCGGCGCCAACGAGAAGATGACGCAGATCATCGTGCCCAAGAACACGCCGGGCGTGAACATCGTGCGCGGCGTGCCGGTGTGGGGCAAGGCGTCCAGCCATTGCGAGATCGTCTACGACAACGTGCGGGTGCCGAAGACGAACCAGCTCGGCGGCACCGGCACCGGCCATCGGGCCGCCCAGGATCGCTTGGGCGCCGGGCGCATCTACCACTGCATGAATTCGGTCGGTTCCATGTGGCGCTGCTTCGATCTGATGGTGGATCGCATCATGAACCGCACCGTCCACGGCGGCGAGAAGCTCGAAGACAAGCAGTTCATGCAGGGTTTCATCGCCGACTCGTACATGGACATCCAAGCGTCTCGGCTGATGGTGGTGGACTGCGCCCGCAAGATGGAGGAAGGGGCGGATTCCCGCACCGACATCTCCTCCATCAAGATCTTCGTGCCCAACGCCTTCCATCGGGTGGTGGACCGCGCCATCCAGGTGTACGGCGCGGCCGGCGTCTCCGGCGACTATCCCTTCGCCGGCATGTACGAGGGCGCAAGGACGCTGCGCATCGCCGACGGGCCGGACGAAGTCCACAAGATCCTCATCGCCAAGAACGTGCTGCGCCGCTATCATGCCGGCGAGAGCTGGGACTTCGGCAATTAAGGCCGTGGCGAGCCTGGCGAACCGAATGGCGGCCGCCATCCGTGCTGGCGAGCGGCTGCCGAAGATGCCCGCGGACCTTGACCTGGATGCGGCCTACGCGTTGCAGAAGGAAGTCGTCCAGGCGGTGGCTGGGGACGCCGTCGCCGGCCTGAAGGCGGGGATGACGGCAGCCGCCGGCCAGCAGGCATTCGGCCTCGCGCACCCTCTCGTCGGCAGCCTGTACGCCGCCGGCCGGTTGGCCCCGGGCGCCGCCTTCGAGACCGGCGAGGGCGTCAGCCTGGAGTGCGAGATCGGCATCGTCGTCGACGCCGACGGCGCCCCGAAGAGCGCTGGCCCGGTGGTGGAAGTGCCGCGCATGGCTTTCGCCGACGACGCCGATCGCACCGGCGCCAACCTGGCGGCGTGCAACATTGCCGCGGACCGCTACATCGTCGGCGAGCAGCAGCCCTGGCGGGACGTCTACGGCGACATCGCCATCACGCTGACGCGGGACGGCGACGAGGTGTGCCGCGCGCCGGCGTCGGACGCCCTCGGCGGCCCCCACGCCGCACTGGCCTGGATGCTGGACGAGGCGAAGGCGCGGGGGATAGAGGTGTCCGACGGCATGCTGCTCATCACCGGTGCCTGCGGCGGCATCCACCCGGCGACGCCGGGCAGCTACGTGGCGGACTACGGCAGCTTGGGGCGAATCGCCTTCACGGCCGTCTAAGCCGCCGCGCCCGGCGACGGAACGTCGGTGGCGCGGCGCCCAACCCGGGTCGCGCCGGCCGCGCCCGTCACGTTTGCGAAACACATCCGCACGGCATTGCGGCGGCGCGGCGTGTTATGGTCGCGCAAGGGCGGCGAAGGGCCAAGACACTGATGCTCAAGCAGATGCGCGGGATGTTCTCGCGGGACCTGGCCATCGATCTCGGCACCGCCAATACCCTCGTCTACGTTCGCGGCCACGGCATCGTCCTCGACGAGCCCTCGGTGGTGGCCTATCGCGAGGAAGGCAACCGCCACAAGGTGGTGGCCGTCGGCCTCGACGCGAAGGGAATGCTCGGCCGGACGCCAACCAACATTCGCGCCATTCGCCCGCTCAAGGACGGCGTCATCGCGGATTTCGACGTCACCAAGCAGATGCTCACCCACTTCATTCACAAGGTCCACCACTCGTTGGTCAAGGGTTCTCTGATCCGCCCCAGCCCACGGGTGCTGGTGAGCGTGCCGTGCAAGTCCACGCCAGTCGAGCGGCGCGCCATTCGCGAATCCGCCCAGTCCGCCGGCTCCCGGGACGTGCGCCTGATCGAAGAACCGATGGCCGCGGCCCTCGGCGCCGGCCTGCCGGTGAACGAAGCGGTCGGCACGCTGGTCGTGGACATCGGCGGCGGCACCACGGAGATCGCGGTGATCTCCCTGGGCGGCGTGGTCTATTCCGATACGGTGCGCGTCGGCGGGGACCGATTCGACGAAACCATCGTCAACTACGTCCGCCGCACCAAGGGCACGCTCATCGGCGAAGCCATGGCGGAACGTGTGAAGCAGGAAATCGGCGTCGCCTACCAGCAGAAGGACGTCCACGAAATGAAGGTACGCGGCCACAACCTGGCCCTCGGCGTGCCACGGGCGTTCACCCTCAACCACAACGAGATTCTGCAGGCGCTGCAGGATCCGTTGTCGATGATCGTGCAGGGGGTCAAGAACGCCCTCGAAGGCACGCCGCCGGAGCTCTCCGCGGACATTGCGGAAACCGGCATGGTGCTCACTGGCGGCGGCGCTTTGCTGAAAGACCTGGACGTGCTGCTCGCGGAGGAAACCGGCCTGCCGGTCATCATCGCCGAAGATCCTCTGACCTGCGTGGCCCGGGGCGGCGGCAAGGCCCTCGAGGACTTCGAGGGCTACGCCGATCTGCTATGGACGGACTGACGCCGAATCCGCCGCCAACCCGCATCGCCGCCCCGCCCCAGGGCCTCGCGCCGGCCGGACATGGCGCCGGCGGGTAGGGCCGTCGAGGCACTTCCCCATCAGCGCACTCTTCGATCAGGACACCGGCGCCGGCTTCAAGCTGCTCGGCTACCTGCTCGCGTCGTGCCTTCTGGTTGCCCTCGACGCGCGCACGGACCTGCTCGCGCCAGTGCGCGGCGCTCTCGGTTCCGTAGCGGCGCCCGTTCACCTCGCCGCCCACTCGCCCTATTGGCTGTCGGATCGGGCCCGCGAGTTCCTCGCCCGGCGCACGGCCTTGCTGGACCGCCAGCAGGCGCTGCAACAGGAGCTGCTCAAGATGCGCGGCACCATGACGCGCTACGAGGCGGTGCGCATGGAGAACGCCCGGCTGCGGGAACTGCTCGACTCCACGGAGCGCGTCGAGGACGACGTGCTGGTCGCCGAGCTGGTCGCGACATCCACCTCGCCGCAGGAGATCGTCATCGACAAGGGGCGCCTGCGCGGCGTCCACGTCGGCAGCGCCGTGATCGACTCCGCCGGGCTGCTCGGCCAAGTGGTGGAGGCCAACGCGTTCACCAGCCGGGTGCTGCTGGTCACGGACCCTACGCATGCGGTGCCGGTGCGGGTGCTGCGCAACGACGTTCGTGCCATTGCCGTCGGTGCCGGCGCCGGGCGGCTGCGGCTCAAGGACGTGGCGGTGACGCTGGACGTGATCGAAGGCGACCGGCTGGTCAGCTCCGGCCTTGGCGGTCGATTCCCCACCGGCTATCCGGTCGGCGTGGTGGAGTCGGTGTCCCGGGACCCGACGGAGCCCTTCGCCGACATCGTGGCAGTGCCGAGCGCCATGCTGGACCGCTCCGAACAGGTGCTGGTCGTGTTCGCCGGCGCGACGGAAGCGGGCATCGGCCCCCAGACGACGCCAGCCCCGGAGGCGGAGTCGTGAATCCCCGGCACGGCGGCTGGCTGATCGCCCTGACGTTGCTGCTGGCGACGGTGGCGAGCGCCTTTTCCCTGCCCCCCGGCAGCTGGCCTTGGGCGCACTGGCTGCTGCCGTCCTGGGCGCTGGCGCTGTTCTACTTCTGGTCCGTGGCCGCGCCGGGCCGCACCGGCATGTTCTCCGCATGGTGCCTTGGACTGTTGTTCGATGCCATAGCCGGCGCATCGCATCCGTTCGGCATCCACGGCATCGGCTTTGCGTTCACGGTGTTCGCGGCTTCCCAGCTGCGCGAGCGGCTTCTTCTCTACAACCTCCTGCAGCGTACGCTCGTGCTGCTGGCAGTTGCTGGCATCGCCTTGGCGGCTGCGGCGCTGGTTCGCGTGGTCCTGTTCGACCTGCCTCTGTCTTGGCTGATGCTCGCGCCGGCGGCGGCTACCGCGGTCGCCTATCCGCTCGTCGAGTGGCTGCTGCGGCCGCTCGCCAATCGCCTCGTCGGCCACGAAGTGGCAGGGGCGTACCGCCGCGGTTGGTGAGGCCGTCGACGGCGTTCGGGGTGGGTGGGCGATGAGCCGCGTTGCAGCAGCGCTCGCCAAGGCGGCCCCTGCGCTCGCCACCGTGGTCACGGCGCTCGCGGTCTGTTTCGCCGTGGCGCAGTGGGTTGGCCGGGGCGTCGCCTGGCAGCTGCCACGCCTCGAATCCGTCGCCAACAGGCTTCTGGCGCCCTTGGAAGTGCGCGTCGGCGGCCTTGAAGGGCGGTGGCGCGGCCTCAACCCCGGCGTGTTCATGGCGCGCCTCGAGGTGCCCGCCGGCGAAGTAACCGGGCTGGACTTCGAGCTGGACCTGCTGGAGAGTCTCTGGCGGCAGCGGCTCGTGGCGCGCCGCCTGACCGTGGCCGACGGCCGCTTGCTGATCGCCAGGACGGCCGCCGGCTGGCGGCTGCCCGGGGCTGGCGACGGCAGCTTCGACGCGCTCGCCTTTCTGCGTCACAGCGACGAGGTGTGGGTGCGGGGCCAGCTGCGGCTCGAAGACGGTCCGCGGGCCGAGACGCTCGACGTCGAGGCGATGGTCGTCAACCGCGATCGGCAGCACCGCTTCTTCTTCTACTTGCACTCCGGCTCGGGTTGCGCCGAGTGCGCTCTGACGGTGAGCGGCGACGTGGACGAGGCCGGCGACGGCGCGGTGCGTCTGGCGAGCGGAAAGTTCGCCGTCGGCCAGCCGCTCCTGTCCGTGCTCGGCTTGTCCCGAGCAGCGCCGACGTCGGCCTGGCGGAACATGCGCTGGCAGGTGGACCTCGACGGCGACTGGGTGCGCGACGGCGAGGGCATCGAACGGGCGCGGCTCGCGTCCTCGGTGCGCATCGACGACACTACCGGCGCCGCTGGCACGGTGCGGGCGCAGCTCACGGCCTGGCGCCGGGACGCTGGCTACGGGGGCCGCGTGGAAGCGCTGACGGTGGCCAGCGGCAGCCTTGCCGGGACGTCGGTCGGCGCCTTCCACGCCGATGATCTCGGCGAACCAGACTGGCGGGCGACGCTGTGGTTCCCGCAGCTGGAGCTGGGGCCGATGGTGTCTCCGGTCGCGGCGATGATGGGGGCCGAGCATCCCGGCGGACGCTGGCTGGCCGCGGTGGCGCCCCAGGGACGCTTTCGGGACCTGGCCTTCCACTTCGACCGCGACGGCGTGGCCATCGGGGGGCGGGGGTCCGAAGGCGCGTTGACCGGCTACAAGGGCGTACCGGATGTCGCCGGGCTGACCTTTGCCCTGCGCGGCCACCCAAGGGCCCTGCGCCTTGGCGTCGCCGGACGCGAGTTCGCCCTGGCCTTTCCGGGCCACGTCTCCGCCGCCGGCCCCTACCGGCATGGCAGCGCGACACTGACGTTCGCCTTCGCGCCGCCCTACATCGGCATGCGCACCGCCGATGCCCGGCTCGACACCGGCGACAGCCGCGTGGCGGTGGCGCTGGCGGTGGCGAGACCCCCGGACCCGATGGAGGTGCGTCTTGCCGCAGACGTCAGAGTGGATCGCATGGCAGTCGCCACGGCCCGAAACTACCTGCCGACTGGTATCGAGCCGGCGCTCCGAGAATGGCTGCTGGCGGCCACCGGCGCTGGCGATCTGATCGGCGGCCGAATCGTCTACCGCGGGCATGCCCGCGGCCGCGGCCACGTCCGCGGCCGGGACGCCTGGCCGATGCGACGCCTGGAGTTGGCCGCCTCGGTGCAGGGGGCGAGCCTCGACTACCACCCCGAGTGGCCGCCGGCGAGCGGATTCGACGGCGCGCTCACGGTCACCGGGGAGGAGACCCGGCTGGCAGGCGCCGCTCGCGCGTTCGGCATGGAGGTCGATTCGATTGCCGTGCAGGCGCCGCGCAGCGCCGATCGGGTGGCTGTGCGGCTGGCGGGCGCTGCGGACCTGGCGCAGCTGTTCGCCTTCGCCCGGCAGACGCCGGTGCGCCGCAGCATGGGTTTTCTTTCGGACGCCTGGAGCGGCGGCGGCGCGGTGGGGTTCGAGGCCGATCTCAAGGTGCCGCTGCGGGACCTGGCGCTGCGCCCAGGGGACGTCCGCCTCGACCTCGCCCTCGAGGACGCCGCGCTTGACCTCGCCGATCTCGGGCTGCGCTTCGACGGCATCCACAAGAAGGTCGGGTTCGCCTATCCGGTGACCGTGGCCGGCGCTTCCACCCAGGGCCAGCTGTTCGGTGCGCCAGCGCGCATCGCCATCGCCACGGACTCGGCCGCGCTGCGCATCGACGTTGCCGGCAGCGCCACGCCGGCGGACGTGTATCGCTTGCTGGACACTGGCGATCTCGGCATTGCCGACGGCCGCTTCGACTTCGACGCATCGCTGACGGTATTCACCGCCTCCGATCGCGCCTTGGAGCTCCGTGTCGAGAGCGAGCTGGTGGGCTTGGCTCTGGCGCTGCCGGCGCCGCTCGGCAAGGCCGCGGCGACGCCGCGTCCGTTGCGGGCTTCGCTGCAGTTCCTGAGGGCGCGTCCCGGCGACGCCGCCGGCGCCGGCAAGGACACCGTTGCCGTATCCGCCAGCTACGGCGCTGCCAGCGGCTGGCTGCACGTGGGCGACGGCATAGACGGCGGCGCCGTAGGCATCGGCGTGCCGGTGCCGATGATCGACGCCGGCATCGGCCGCCTGGTGCTGGCTGGCGGCATCGACGCCATCACGGGGACCGAGCTCCGGGCGCTCATGGCAGCTCCAGTCAGTACCGAGTTGGACTGGGAGCTGCGCGACTTCCAGTTCGGCCGCCTCGTCCTCGAGGCCGCTGCCTTCGAGAACCTGACGATCGATGCCAGCGGAGTCGGCGGCGACCTGGCCATCGCCGTCGAAGGGCAGACGCTCGCCGGCACGGCGACGCGGCAAGGCAGTGCGCCGTGGCAGATCGACATCCGCCGGCTGCGCCTGCCGGCGCCGTCCGGGGAGGACGATCCGCTCGACGCCAGCCTGATCGAAAACCTCGTGGCCGCCGACGTGACGCTGCGGGAGGTTTTCGCCGGGGAGCTGGACTACGGCAGCTGGCGCTTCGCCATGCGGCCCAAGGAAGGCGGCGTGGCGCTCCAGGGCTTGGTCGCCGACGTGCGCGGGCTGCGTATCGAGTCCGGTGGCGTTGGCGCTGCCCGCAGCGTGGCCGCGGAGGATGCCCATGTGTTCTGGTCGCCGGCGGGCACCCGCTTCGAGGGGCGGGTGACGGCTGGCGACCTGCGCACCGTGCTGCCCCAGTGGGGCTTCGCCGAGAGCGTCGTCTCCGAACGCTTCGTCGCCGAAGGGCGGCTTAGCTGGCCCGGCTCGCCGGTCGACTTCGACCTCGCCCGCCTCACCGGCGAGGCGAACCTGGAGCTCCTCGATGGCAGCTTTCTGGAGGTGGCGCCAAGCGGCACCCGCATCATGAGCCTCATCAACTTCTCCACCATCGTCAAGCGCATCAGTCTGGATTTCTCGGACGTGTTCGGGCGCGGGGTCGCCTTCGAACGGGTGCTGGCGGAGCTGGCGGTGGAGGACGGCCTGGCCCGATTCACGAAGCCCGGCGAGGTCATCGGCACCGGTTCGAGCTTTCTGGTGTCCGGCACGGTCGACTTGGATGCCGGCGATCTCAACAACGAGCTGGTTGTGACCGTGCCGCTGTTGACCAGCAATCTGCCTTGGTACGCTGCGTTTCTGGCGTTCTCGAATCCGGCCGGCGCCGCGGGCGTGTGGCTTGGCCGCCAGGTGTTCAAGGACCAGCTGAAGCGGCTGTCGAGCGGCAAGTACCGCGTCGGCGGCACCTACGATGAACCGCAGGTGGAATTCCTCAGCATCTTCGACAACGATATCGATCTGGCGCCGTCCGCCCCGGAAGAGAGCGTCGCCATGCCGCCTAAGGAGCCACGTTGAAAAGCAAAGACCAGGAGCCCAAGCCCGTCGATCCTTTCGCCGAGGCCCGCGGAGCGCTTTGGGATGCGGGCGAACTCGCCGAGCCCGATATCGTTCGCCAGCTCGGCAAGCTGGCCGCCCAAGGCATCGATACCGGCGAGCTGTTCTTCCAACTCGCTCGCCACGAGTCCTGGACCCTCGAAGACGGCACCGTGAAGTCCGGCGCCTTCAGCGTCGATCGGGGCGTGGGCGTCCGCGCCATCAGCGGCGAGAAGACCGGCTTCGCCTACGTCGACGACATCGGTCCTAGCGCCTTGGCAGACGCTGCCGGCGCGGCCCGCGCCATCGCCAGGAGCGGCGCCGCCGGGGCCGCCAGGATGCCGACGCCAGCCTGGGCGATGCCGCGCTACGCGGGCGTCGACCCAATCGGCAGCGACGCCGAGTCCAAGGCCGAGTCGGGCAAGGTGGAGCTGCTGAAGCGCATCGACGGCTTTGCGAGATCCCTGGACCCAAGCGTGCGCGAAGTCTCGGTGAGCATCTCCTTGGACCACGAAGTCAATCTGGTGGTGGCCACCGATGGCACGCTGTGCGCGGACGTGCGTCCGTTGGCGCGGTTCGGCGTCAGCGTGCTCGCCGAGCGCAACGGCCGCCGGGAGCGCGGCCGCGGCGGCGGTGGCGGCCGATTCGACACCACCTGGCTGTTCGAGACGGATGCCGCGGAGCGCTACGCGCGGGAGGCCGTGCGGGTGGCGCTCCTGAACCTCGATGCCGTCGACGCTCCGGCCGGCAACATGCCCGTGGTGTTGGGGCCCGGCTGGCCCGGCGTGCTGCTCCACGAGGCCGTCGGCCACGGCCTTGAAGGCGACTTCAACCGCAAGGGCACCTCGGCGTTCGCCGGGCGCATCGGCGAGCAGGTGGCCTCGCCGCTGTGTACCGTCGTCGACGACGCGACGCTGCCAGGCCGGCGGGGGTCGCTGACCGTGGACGACGAAGGCACCGAGGGCCAGGCCACGGTGCTCATCGAGAACGGCATCCTGGTGGGCTACATGCAGGACAAACACAACGCGCGCCTTACCGGCACGCGCAGCACCGGCAACGGCCGCCGCGAGTCCTACGCGCATCTGCCCATGCCGCGCATGACCAACACATTCCTCGCCGCCGGCGGCAGCGACCCCGCCGAGGTCGTCGCCAGCGTCCGCAACGGCATCTATGCCACGAGCTTCGGCGGCGGCCAGGTGGACATCACCTCCGGAAAGTTCGTGTTCTCCGCCACCGAGGCCTACCTGATAGAGAACGGCCGCATCGGTGCGCCGATCCGGGGCGCGACGCTCATCGGCAACGGCCCGGAGGTGATGCGGCGCATCTCGATGGTGGGCACGGATCTCGCGCTCGACGAAGGCGTCGGCGTGTGCGGCAAGGACGGCCAGCAAGTACCCGTGGGCGTTGGCCAACCGACCCTGCGCATCGACGAGATCACCGTCGGCGGCACCCAGGCATGAGCGCGGCGCCGGCCATTCCCGATGCGGATCCCGAAGTCCAGGCGGCCCGGCTGCGGGGACAGGTCGCGGCCGCCCTCGATCTGGCCAGGCAGGAGGGTGCCACGGCCGCCGAGGCCGCCGCCAGCGACGCCACCGGCTTGAGCGTGACGGTGCGGCAACGGGAACTGGAAACCGTGGCCTTCAACAACGATCGCGGCCTGGGCGTCACCGTCTACGTCGGCCAGCGCAAGGGCCATGCGAACACCTCCGACACCAGCCCGGCCGCCATTCGGGACACGGTACGCGCCGCGGTCAACATCGCCCGCTTCACCGAAGAGGATCCCTGCAACGGACTCGCCCCGGCGGAGTTGATGCCGACCGCGCTGCCGGACCTGGACCTGCACCATCCGTGGCCTGTCGACGTCGCCCAGGCGACGGAACTGGCAACCAACGCCGAGGCGGCCGCGCTCGATGCGGACCGGCGCATCGTCAACAGCGAAGGCGCGGATGTGGAGACCTACCGCAGCTGCAGCGCCTACGGCAACTCCCACGGCTTCATGGGCACCGCCTGGGGCACGCGGCACGGCATCAGCTGTTCCGTGATAGCGGCCGACGACGCTGGCATGCAGCGCGAGTTCGAGTACACGGTGGGCCGGGCCGCGGCCGACATGAAGGCCGCCGAGGCCGTCGGACGGGAGGCCGCCCGCCGGGCTTTGGCAAGGCTGGGCCGCCGGCCCGTCAAGACCGGCACCTATCCGGTACTGTTCGCGGCGCCGATGGCAAGGGGCCTGATCGGCCACCTGCTGGCCGCCATCGGCGGCGGTGCCCTGTACCGGAAGGAGTCCTATCTGCTGGACTCCATCGGCAGGCAGGCGCTGGCCGACGGCATCACGCTGAGGGAGCATCCGCATCGGCCGCGGGGACTCGGCAGCGCCGGATTCGACGCCGACGGCGTGGCTACCGAAGCCAAGTCGTTTGTCGAAGACGGCATCGTCAAGCGCTACGTGCTCGGCGTCTACGCCGCCCGGCGCCTGGGCCTTGCCACCACCGGCAACGCCGGGGGCGTCCACAATCTCGTCGTGGAGGCGGACCTGAAGGAACCTGCCTCGCTGCTGCGCGACATGGGCACGGGCCTAGTGGTCACCTCGCTGATGGGCCAGGGCGTCAATCTCGTGACCGGCGACTATTCCCGGGGCGTTGGCGGCTTCTGGGTGGAGAACGGCGAGACCGTGCATCCGGTGGACGAAGTCACCATCGCCGCCAACCTCGACGCCATGTTCAAGGGCATCGTCGGCTGCGGCAGCGACGTCGACAAGCGCGGCAACATCCACACCGGATCCCTGCTCGTGCAGGAGATGACAGTCGCAGGCTGACGGGCCAGCGAGCTGCGCCTCAGACCGTCGAGGCCTGCGGCCCTATTGGCGCTCCGCAAGGTCAATGCCCACCTCCCAGATACGCTCGCCATCGACGTTCTGACCAGTGTTCAGTCGGTTGATTTCGTAGTTTGGGAGCGGTCTCACCGCCCAGCATCTGCCGTCGTCAGTTCGGGTTTCCAGTTGGAGATCGAAGTCATGGTTGTCGAAGCCGTACTGCTGCCGATATGCAGGCAGATCCGCGGTGCGTTCCGGATAGATGTGCAGGAACACGACGCTGGGCGGTTCATCCGGCGAACAGGGCTCCTTCAAGTACAGCAGCAGGTTTCTCTCTCGGTTGAGGTAGATGTCGTAGTCCGTCCGAACGAGCATCTGCGCCCGGCTTAGGAGTTCCTCAAGCGTGACAGCGGCCCCGATGTCGACTCTCGCATGCCATGTACGCCGGCCACCGTCGCCCAGCTCGCCTGTGGCCAACCAGTCTATTTCGTATGCCGGCAGCTTGGACACCACTACGCAGCGTTCGCCGATCGTTCGCGATCCAGGCGCCAAGCGGGCATCTTGGTTATCGAATCCAAAGCGCCGACGGCTGAGCGGCAGATCGCGACGGCGCGTCGGATACACGTGCAGATAGCGGGTGGCGGTGGTATCGGCCGTGCATCGGTCCTTCACGAGGACCAAGGTTCTCTCCACGACATACGCGTTGTAGGCGCCCTGCGCTACCGGCGTTGCGCCGGCCAGAAAGGCATCGACGCTTGTCGCCTCAATGGCAATTGTCTTTGCCTTCTCGGCGCCGGAAGGCAGCATGAACAGGGCCGTGCAGTAGCCGAGTTCCGTACGGAAGGGATGTGGCCAGAGCCGCGTCCTGCTGCGCTGCTCCGCGCCTTGCACCCAGGAGAATGTCAGCATCTCCGGCACTTGCTCGGGGTCGCAGTCCGGCAGGAACACCTGCACCAGCCGGCCAAGCCGAAGTTCCGCGTAGCCGTTGGGCGAGCCGTCCATGTTCCGGCTTGGCGAGACGATGTCCCGCCACGACTTCTCCCGCCTGCTGCGGTCGCCGTTCGGCCACATCTTCATTCGGAAAGACTCCCCGGCGATCGTCATCCGCCAGCCGACGTACTCGAACCCGGATGCCTTGTTCCTGTCCCGAATGGCGTTGACGAAGTCGGTCACGCCGAACCGAGGCACGCCGCCCCTTCTCAGCCACAGGTCCCAAGCATCGATGTCGATCCGAAGGTATCCGTACGAGTTCGCCAGCCCGTCCAGATTGACCACCGGCAGATCCGAGAGGTAGCCGATCGTGCCCGAGTCCCATGAGCCGACGACTGCGTCCTCGGCCAACATGCCGTCGATCACGTGGGCGCCGAAATAGCTTGCCAATCCCCAGGCTTGGTCGACGTCGGTGGAGTCTCGGCGCTCGTTCACGGAGCGAAACGGCTCCGTCCAGTCGTGCCTGTCGAAGGCCGCGTAGGCGCCCACGGCGCAGACGGCAACGACACCGGCCCGCGCAACCGCCGCGCGGCGTCGCAACGCGAACCGCAACAGAAGGATGGCAGCATAGCAGCGCACTGGAACCGTCAAGGCGGTCGCGAGGTAGCCCGGTACGAAATACCATTCCACTAGCTTGATGTCTGGGTGGTAGAAGATCAGAAGCTGCGCCTTGAGCGCCAGCGTGTGGGCACAGAGCGACAGCACGAAAACGAACACCGCTAGAGCCAGACGGTACTCGCTGCGCCACCCGCAAAGGCGGCCGAGAATCGCCGCCAACACGGCATAGACGGCGAGTTCCGCCGCGGCAAGAAGCTCGGCGCTTGCGGCCGAGACGAAGCGCTCGAGCAGCGCCAGCCAATAGGCCGTAAGACCGATTTCCCCCTCGAACCAGTGCTGGGACCAGGCCAGCTTGGTTGCGCCGCTGACTGGGACGATGCCGCCGAAGACGACGCCGTTGTACAGGAAGTAGGCGAGAACGCCGGCAACCGCGGCGAGCAACGGGACGCCGTCGGTGCGCAGCCGTGCGGTACTCCGCCACCTCTGCTCCTGCGCCGTACCGCCGACGAGGGGAGTGCCGGCGGGTAGACTGGGAGGCAGAAAATAGACGGCCGTCGTCACCAGGAGGGAAATGCCTGCGTACTCCAAGCGGACCCACGGCAGCAGAAAGACGACGCCAGCAAGCGCCCATCGCCAGCGCCTCGCGTCGTGTACGAACAGCGCGAGGCAAACGAACGTCGCCCCGAGAAAGAACAGGCCAGCCGCCGCTTCCAGGCCAAGAAGCATGCTTGGCTCGCAGTACAGCGCCGGCAGTGCTGCGAACAGCAGGATCCAGGGTTGCAGCGCCAGCCGAACCGCCGCCGCGACAAGGCAGACGCCAGCCGAGATGAGCATGATCTCCAGCGCCTTGATGGCAAACAGCGCGGATTCGGCGTCGAACACCCAGTAGAAGGGCGTGACCAGCAGCAGCCACACCGGGTGGTAGCCGTTGGTCCGCGTGATGCCGCCGTCGAACGTGGAGAACTTTCCGGCGGCGAGATTCTTGGCGGTCTCGAGATAGTAGAACGTATCGTCTATGAACGAGTCGCGGTGCAGATTCACCACGTCGAGGTTCGCCAGCGTGTAGCAGGCCAGCAAGACGCCATAGCCGAGCAGCAGTGCCAGGAAGGCCAAGAAGGCGACGCGACCGACCGTTCGCACCCTCAAGTGCCGGCCAGCCTCGGGAATCGCGCTGATGGTCCAGGTCGGCAGACCTGCCGTGTGCCGCTTCCAAAATGACGTGTGTTCCAGCGGGCGGGTTTCGTCGCAGGGCCGGGATGCCGGCGGCCTTGCGGGGCGGCACATCCTCAAGCAGCGCACGCCGAGGCGACGACAGACGAACGTGCCATTTGCCATGTCAATTCGGAATCGAACCGCTAGCCGCCACTGCGATCGGTTGGTCCACTGGCCCGTGGCAGGGGGGGGACGTAGCTGGCGGGTTGCTCGTAGGCCTCGTTGGCAAGGAACTTGCCCATCTGCTCGCGCAGGAACCGGCGGGCTGCGGGGTCGATCAACGACAGGTGGCGTTCGTTGATCAGCATGGTCTGCAGCGCCTGCCACTCCGACCACGCCTGCGCCGAGACGTTGTCGTAGATGTCCTGGCCAACGGCGCCGGGCAGCGGCGGCGCCGGGAGCCCCGGCAGCTGGCGGCGGTACTTGCGGCAGAAGACGCTACGGTCCATGGCGGGTCCCTGGTTGGCTGGCGGCAGCGATCAGCCTGGCTGCAACCACGGAGAGGCCAAGGCGGTGGGCGCCGGGGCGGATCCAACGCCCCGGCAGTCTGATCGGTGGCGGACGCCGCAGGTTCAACCGGATGATCACTGGCGCCACGTCGAGGTCGTAGTGGGTGAATGCGTGGCGGAACGTCTCTGCCGCGTCGACGCGCGCCACTGCCGCGGCAATGCCGGCGGCGTCGAGGAAGGCGCTGGCGGCGGTGTCGATCCTGCGCTCCGGCGGCGACCACAGGCCGCCCCAGATTCCCTCGGCCGGTCGTTGCTCCACGAAGCAGGCGCCGGCCTTGGTCGCCATCACGAAGAATCGCCGCTGCGCCAACCGGCGCGGGCGCCGCGCCGCGGGCTGCGGCAGGCGCTCGGCGTCGCCGTGGCGGCGGGCCTGGCAGGTCTCGCCCAGCGGGCATGCGCCGCACTGCGGGCTGCGGCGGGTGCAAACCGTCGCGCCCAGGTCCATCATGCCTTGGGCGTAGTCGGCCGGGCGCTTCTGCGGCGTGCAGCGCTCGGCCAGCGCCCAGAGCGCGCGCAGGGTGGCGCCGCCGGAAGTCGGACCCTGGACGCGGAAGTGCCGGGCCAGCACCCGCTTCACGTTGCCGTCGAGAATGGCCGCCGGCCGGCGGTAGGCTTGGGCGACGATGGCGCCGGCCGTGGATCGGCCGATGCCCGGCAGCGCCATGATCTCGGCCAAGGTGGATGGGAACAGGCCGCCGTGGCGACAGCGCACGGCCTGCGCGGCTCGATGCAGATTGCGGGCCCGAGCGTAGTAGCCGAGGCCGCTCCAGAGATGCAGCACCTCGTCGAGGGGCGCCACGGCCAAGTCCTCAAGGGCCGGAAACTGCGCCACGAATCGCTCGAAATAGGGCACGACGGTGCCCACCTGCGTCTGTTGCAGCATCACTTCCGCCACCCACACCCGGTACGGCGTCCGCAGCCGCTGCCAAGGCAGGTCCCTGCGGCCGTGGACGTCCCACCACGCCAACACGCGAGGGGCGAGAGCCAGGGACGAAGGGGCGGCGTCGGCGAGGGCGGTGGGAATGTCGATAGACTCCGCCGGCGGCAGTGCCGATGCGGGGGCGAAGTATGGCAGCGGAGGTGGGCGCGTGGGAACCCACGGTGGCGCTGGGCGGACGCCACGCCCGGCTGCTCGACGCGGCCGCGGCGCAGCCGAGGGAGACGCTCGAACTGGATGCCGCGGCCGCCACGGGACTGCGCCAAGTGGCGCTGGCGGATGCGGCGCAGCGCTCGGCGCTGTTCGAGCCCCAGGACTCCGCCAGGCTGATCGCCTGGCTGAAGGTGCTGGTGCTGGCGGAGGAGGCGATCCCGGGCTGCGACCTCGGCGCCCGCTCGCCGGCGATTGCCATTGCCCGCCTGCTGCGGGCCCGCGGCGACTATCCCGCGGATCTCACGGCTTGGATCAGGGCTGCCAGCAGCAACCGCTTCCTGCCTTACGGCAGCCTGCTGGATCGACTGTAGGCGCCGCCTGGACCATCGACGCCGCGTGCCGATGCTGCTCATTCCCGCCATAGATCTCAAAGACGGCAGTTGCGTGCAGCTGCGCCAGGGCGAGGCTGCATCCGCCACGGTCTATTCGGACGACCCGCCAGCGATGGCGAGACGGTGGGCCGCGGCTGGCGCGCGGCGCCTGCATGTCGTGGACCTGGACGGCGCCTTTGCCGGCGAGCCTGTACACGCCGCCGTAGTGGAGGACGTCGTCCGCGCGGTTCCGGACGTCGCGGTACAGGTGGGCGGCGGCATCCGCAGCCTGGAGGCTGCCGGTGCCTACCTGCGGGCCGGCGCCAGCCAAGTGATCGCCGGCACCCGCGCCATCGAGGAGCCCGGGTTCCTGTGCGAGCTGGCGACGGCGTTTCCGGAGCGCACGGCGCTTGGCCTCGATGCCCGCGGCGGACGCCTGGCCACCCGAGGCTGGCAGGCCGAGGCGGACGTCGAGGCCGCGGCCTTCGTCGCCCGGATCGCGGCGCTGGACCTGCCGCTCTTTGCCATCGTCTATACGGACGTCGCCAGGGACGGGATGCTGAGCGGCGTCGACGCCGCCGCGACGGCCCGCCTGGCAGCGACGGCGCCAGTGCCCGTCATCGCTTCCGGCGGCGTGCGCAGCCTGGCGGACCTCGAGGCATTGCGGACCCTGGACCTCGGCGCCGCGCTGCTTGGCGCCATCAGCGGTTCCGCCCTCTACGAGGGCACGCTGGACTTCGCCGCCGGCCAGCGGCTGCTCGCCGGCGCGCCTTCCCGGTGAGCGGCAACAAGACTCGGCCGACCTCGGCCAGCGTGGACGCCTTCATCGCCGGCGTCGCGGACCCGCGGATGCGCGCCGACTGCCGGGCGGTGGCCGCCATGATGGCGAAGATCACGGGCGCCGAACCGCGCATGTGGGGGGCAGGCATCGTCGGTTTCGGCAGCTACCACTACCGCTACGCGAGCGGCCGCGAAGGCGACTTCATGGAAACCGGCTTCGCGCCCCGCAAACGGGCGCTGACGTTGTACGTGATGGCCGGATTCGCCGACTGCGCCAGCCTGCTCGGACGCCTCGGCAAGCACACGACCGGCAAGTCCTGCCTGTACGTCAAGCGCCTGGTGGACGTGGACCAGGAGGTGCTGCGCGAGCTGGTGGCGCACTCGGTCGAGCACATCCGGCGGCGGCATCCGTGACTCCCGCGCCGGAAATCAGCGACGAGGCCATCGCCTTCCTGCGCCGCCGGCTGCCGGCGATGCTGCCGCAGCCGCGGGTGGAGGCCAAGATGATCGCCGAGAACATCGCCTTCGGCGCAGCCGTGCTCGGCGCTGGCCACGTTGAACTGGTGGCCAGGCGGGAGTGGTGGTTCGTAGCCAGCAACTTCAACTGGCTGCGGCTGTCGAGGGAAGTTCCCGAAGGGGCGGACCGCCCGGAGCTGGCGGTGTTCGAGAGGATCCAGCCGTTCCCGGAGCAGTCGCCGACGGCGCACCGGGCCGAGATCTACGTCACGGCGTTCGCGGCCGATGCGTACTGCCGAGTCGGCGACGCGGTCGTTTGGATTCGCGGCCGGCCATCGCCAGGCCCTCTGCCGGACGCCGGCGTGACGCCGCCCTGGTGCCGCCATGTGCTGGGATTCCGCTTGCCGGCGGAGGCTGCAGCGCCGGGGGGTGGGCCAACCCGATTGCAGTGACCGTGCCACCGCCTATCCGCGTCGCGTGGACCATCGCTGCAACGTTGCCCTTGGCAATGGAGTATCGGGAGGCCAGCGTACGGTCCCTTGGCTACACGGCGAAGCGGAAGTGCAGCACGTCGCCGTCCTGGACGACGTAGTCCTTGCCTTCCAAGCGCCAGCGGCCGGCCTCCCGGGCCCCGGCTTCGCCGCCGAAGGCCACGAAGTCCTCGTAGGAGATCGCTTCGGCGCGAATGAAGCCGCGCTCGAAGTCGGTGTGGATGGCTGCCGCGGCTTGCGGCGCCAGCGTACCCACCGGAATCGTCCAGGCCCGGACCTCCTTGGGCCCGGCCGTGAAGTAGTGGTGCAGGCCGAGCAGCCGGTAGCCGGCCCTCACGACTCGGTCGAGGCCGGCCTCTTCGAGGCCGAGATCCGCTAGGAACTCGGCCCGATCGGCAGCCTCCAGCTGGCTGATTTCGGCCTCGATCTTGGCGCACACCGGCACCACCGTCGCGCCCTGGGCGGCTGCCGCGGCGCAGGCCTCCGCCAGCAGCGGATTGTCGGCCACGGGCAGGCCGTCCTCGGCCACGGGCAGGCCGTCCTCGGCCACGTTGGCCACCACCAACACCGGCTTGCCCGTGATGAAGTGGCAGTCGGCAACGGCGGCGCGTTCGTGGCTGGCGAGGCCGAGGGCCCGTACCGGCTGGCCGGCGGCCAGGGCGTCGCGGACCCGCTCCAGCACGCCCAGCACGAATCGCGCTTGCTTGTCGCCGGCGTTGGCGATGCGGCGATTGCGATCCATGGCCCGCTCGACGGTGGCGAGGTCCGCGAGCGCGAGTTCGAGCTCGATCACCTCCATATCGTCGGCGGGCGACACGTCCCCCGCCGGAGAGGAGACGTGCGCTACGTTGTCGTCGGCAAAGCAGCGCACCACGTGGGCGATGGCGTCGGTCTCGCGGATGTGGGCGAGAAACTGGTTGCCGAGCCCCTCGCCCTGGGCAGCCCCGGCCACCAGTCCGGCGATGTCCACGAACTCCATGGCGCTCGGCACCACGCGGGCCGGATCGACGATGGCGGCGATGCGGTCCAGGCGCGGGTCTGCCACCGGCACCACGCCGGTGTTGGGTTCGATGGTGCAGAACGGAAAGTTCTCGGCGCTGACGGCGGCCTGGGTGAGGGCGTTGAACAGCGTCGACTTGCCGACGTTGGGCAGCCCGACGATGCCGCAGTTAAAGCCCATTTCGAGACGGAGCCCCTTAGTTCCGGGCAGGACGAACGGGAGCATGCAGCGCGTTCATCGCCTGCCGCATGTCGCCGCGCAACAGGGCGCCGAGCACCGGGTCCGGCAGGGCTGCGGCCTCGAGCGCCGCCGCCGCCTCGGCGGCCGGCATGCTGGCGCCGGTGAGGTAGGCCACCATGTCCGCGCTGTGGCCGGGGTGGTCGACGCCGATGCGCAGGCGCGCGAAGCCGCGGTCGTTGCCGAGCCCGGCGATGACGCTCTTGACGCCGTTGTGGCCGTTGTCGCCGCCGCCAGCCTTGAGGCGGCAGGTGCCCACCGGAAATGCCACTTCGTCGTAGGCCACCAGAATCTCCTCGGCAGCGATCTTGTAGAACCGGGCTGCCGCGCCTACGGCGTCGCCGGACAGATTGACGTAGGTGGCGGGCAGCAGCAGCCGCACGTCGTGGCCCAGCATTTCGCCGCGCCCGAGTTCGCCCTTGAACCTGCCATGCGCCGCCATTGGCAACGCGAATCGTGCCGCCAGCGCTGCCAGCCAACGGGCGCCGATGTTGTGGCGGGTGCGGGCGTAGCGCGGCCCGGGATTGCCGAGGCCGGCGATCAGGCGAATCGCCATCCAAGCGGCCCCTGATGCCGATCGCGCCGGACGCTCCCCGGAAGGAGTTCGCCTACTCGCCCTCGTCCGCGGGCGGCGTGTCTTCGCTGTCGGCGTCCTCCGCGCCCTGGGCGCCGCCGCGCCGAGTCGTCACGCTGACCACGGGAATGTCGTGATCGGCGCCGAGGCCGAGGGCGACGATGGCGACGTCCTTCGGCAGCACGAGGTCCGACAGATGCAGCGACTGGCCAGCTTCCAGCTCGCCGACGTCCACCTCGATGAACTCCGGCAGGTTCTGCGGCAGGCAGCTCACCTCCACCTCGATGAGATTGCGGGACAGCAGGCCGCCGCCGACCTTGACGCCCACGCACTGCTCCTCGTTCACGAAGTGGAGCGGCACATGGAGATGCACCGCCAAGTCCGCCTGGATGCGCAGAAAGTCGACGTGCTGCACGCGATCGGTGGCGGGATGGCGTTGCACTTCCCGCAACACGCAGGCTTGCGTCTTGCCGCCCACTTCGAGTTCGAGAATCTGCGAGAAGAACGCTTCCTCGGCCATGGCCTTGGCCAGATCGTCGTAGCCGATGGCGAGCGCCACCGGCGCCTTGCTGCCGCCGTAGAGGATGCCGGGGGTCTTGCCGTGCAGCCGGCGCAGGCGTCGGCTCGCCCCCTTGCCCAAGGCATCCCGAAGCTCCGCCCGAACAACGATCTGCTCTGTCATCTAGCGACTCCAATCGACGCTACAGGGAAGCCCAGCGGCACCGGCCGATGCGCCGTTCGCGGATCGCAAGCCTGGCTGGGGCGGCAGGATTCGAACCTGCGAATGCCGGGATCAAAACCCGGTGCCTTACCGCTTGGCGACGCCCCATGCGGGTATTTGCGAAGGCGGCTATTGTCGGCGGCGGGCGTCCTGGCTGTCAATGCCGACGCGCAGCTGCGATGCCGCGGAGGCGGCAGCGCTTCGCCGGTTCAGCCGATCACTTCGAACTGCTTGAGCTCCGGTCGCCCGGCCATCAGTCCCGCGAACTTGGCGCCAGCGGCCTTGAAGTGGGCGCTTGCGCCGTGCGCCTTCAGGGCCTCGTCGTCGTCGTAGAGCTCCATCACCGCGTAGCCCTCGGCGTCCTTCACCAGCGTGTAGAGCTGGTTGCCGGGTTCGTTGGCGCGCACCTCGGCTGCGAGTTCGAGCATCACCTTCTCGAACTCCGACTCCTTGCCGGCAGCCACCTTCAAGCGCGCGAGCAGTGCGATCATTCGATCCACCTTGGTTGTCGTTGCAGTCGCGCCAGCATACCAATCCCGTGGCGGCCGATGCGGGCGCCGCCAACGGACGATCCCGCTCGCCCGGGTTGCTGGCACACGGCCCCAACACGGCGCCCGGCCCGGCGTTGCAAAGCGGCGACATTGGGCGACAATGCGACCGACTCCCGTCGGAGGGCATGGCTGATGGTCCCGTCGAAATCGCCGGCGTCGACGTGCGTCGGATGCGGTGCGCTGCTGGCGTTGGCGCTGGCGCTTGCTGAGGGCGCGGCGGCGCAGACGCCGCTGGCCGATCCGATTCCCGAACCCATCGCCAAGGGCCCGCTGCGCGTTGCCGCGGAGGCGTTCGTGCGTGCGCCGCCAAGCCGGGACATGGCGACGCCGGGCGGCACCAACAGCGCCTACGCCCGCATTCAGTACCTTCTGCCGGTGCCGGGGCCCGGCGGACGGCTGGCCTTCAACGACACCCGCGGGCTGCTGTACTTCACGGATTCGACCGGTGCCCCGCCGCAGGTCTACCTGGACCTCCGCAACGAGGGCGTCGGCTTCACCAACGCCAACTTCCCCAACGAGGCGGGCTTCATGGGCTTCGCCTTCCATCCGCAGTTCGCCACGGTCGGCACGCCTGGCTACGGCAAGCTCTACACGGCCTTCTCGGCCGAGCCCGAGGGCGCGGCGGACCATGCCGGGGAGGGGGCGGTCCAGCACAGCGTTCTGCAGGAGTGGACGGCAACGGACGCCGCCGCCGCGACCTTCGCCGGCGCGGCGCGGGAGCTGCTGCGCGTCGGCCAGTTCGCGCCCAACCACAACATCGGCACCATCGCCTTCAATCCCGCGTCCCGTCCTGGCGGTGCGGACTACGGGCGCCTTTACGTCGGCCTCGGCGATGGCGGCGGCGCTCACGATCCCCGCGACAACGGCCAGCGGCTGGCCACCCCCCTCGGCGCCATTCTGCGCATCGATCCGCTGGACACGGCCGACGGCGCCTACGGTATTCCGGCGGACAACCCGTTCGTCGCCGAGGCGGACGCCGCTGCCGAGGTGTGGGCCTACGGCCTGCGGCATCCCCAGCAGTTCTCGTGGGATTCCGACGGGCGCATGTTCATTGGCGACATCGGCCAGGATCAGATCGAGGAGATCAACCTGGGCGTCGCTGGCGCCAACTACGGCTGGCGGCTTCGGGAAGGCACTTTCGCCACCGCCATGGCCCACGGCGGCCGTGGCGGCCCGGTGTTCCGGCGCCCGGACGAGGATCCGCTGCCGTTCGCCTATCCCGTCGCCCAGTACGACCACGACGAAGGGCTGGCGGTGGGCGGCGGCTTCGTCTACCGCGGCAGCCGCGTTCCGGCGCTCGCGGACAAGTACCTGTTCACGGACTTCCCCCGCGGCCGCCTGTTCGCCATCGACGCCGACGGCCTCGTCGCCGGCCAGCCGGCCGACATCCTCGAGGTGCGCCTGACGTTCGACGGCGTCGAGCGCGAGCTGGCGGACGTCGCTGGCTACCCCAACACCTATCGGCCAGGCCTGCGGGTGGACTCCCGGCTGGGCATCGACCACGACGGCGAGCTGTATCTGCTCACCAAGGGCGACGGCTGGATCAGGAAACTGGCGGCACAGCGCCCGGTTGCCGCTGCGCCGCCGCCGGAAGGCGGTGACCGGTGGCGGGCGGTGCGGCGTAGCTGGCGGGCTTGCGACGACGGCGGCGTTGCCGCAAGGGGCGAGGACTGCGACGCGCCGGAAGAAGCGCTGTAGACGCTCGCTAGCTTCCCGCTGCGACGCGGGTCCGCTTCGGCCGCGCTTTGGCCTTGGGCCTCGGCTTGGCCTTCGCCTTTGCCCCCGGGCGCGGCTTCTTCGCCTCCGGCCGCACCTCGTTCCAGGCGCCGTCGCGGTAGAAGGCGCTCCAGCCGGTGGCCTTGCCGTCCTTCTCCGAGGCCACGAACTGCTGGCCGCTCTTGCGCGAAAAGCGCACCAGCGCCGGGTTGCCTTCGCCATCCGTTTCCGGCGCCGCCAGCAGGTAGGCGAACTTCGGGTCCAGTTCGTTGCCGTGGGCCTTCAGTTCCCGCACCAGCGGCGGGCGCGTCTCCCGGTGCCGCGGAAATCCGCTGGCGGCCAGGAAGATGCCGGCGGCGCCGTCGCGCAGCACGTAGTGGTCGTCGACGCTGGCGCAGCGCAGTTCCGGCATCGGCACCGGGTCCGCCTTCGGCGGCGCCGGCTGGCCGTTGCGCAGCAGCTTGCGGGTGTTCTTGCAGTCGTCGCCGGTGCAGCCGAAGAACTTGCCGAAACGCCCGGAACGCAGCTGCATCTCGGCGCCGCACTTGTCGCACTTGAGCACGGGGCCGTCGTAGCCCTTGAGCCGGAACTCGCCGGTTTCCACCTCGTGGCCAGCGCAGTCCGGGTTGTTGCCGCAGATGTGCAGCTTGCGGGTGGCGTCGATCAGGTAGCTGTCCATCGGCGCTTGGCACACCGGGCACTTCCGCTTGGCTCGCAGCAGCTTGGATTCGCCCTCCGCATCCTGCTCCACGTCCACGGCCTCGTCGCCGGGCACGAGGTTCATGGTGTTGGCGCAGCGCTCCTTCGGCGGCAGCGCATAGCCGGAACAGCCTAGAAACACGCCGGTGCCGGCGGTGCGCAGCTGCATCGGCCGCGTACACTTGCCGCAGGCGATGGAAGTGGCCGTCGGCTCGTTGGCGCGCATCCCGGCCTCGCCCTGGGCGGCGGCAAGCTGCCCGGAGAAGTCCGCATAGAAGGCGTCGAGCAGCGATCGCCAGGCGCGCTGGCCTTCCGCAACCTGGTCGAGGTCCGTCTCCATGTCCGCCGTGAACGAGTAGCTCATCAGCTCGGGGAAGTTCTCCAGCAGTCGATCGGTCACCAGCTCGCCGATGCGCTCGGCGTGGAAGCGGCGCTTCTGCAGCGTCACGTAGCCACGGTCCTGGATGGTGGAGATGATGGGCACGTAGGTGGAGGGGCGGCCGATGCCGCGCTTCTCCAGCTCGCGCACCAGGCTCGCCTCGCCGTAGCGGGGCGGCGGCTTGGTGAAGTGCTGCACGACGTCCGCGTTGGCGAGCTGCAGTTCTTCGCCCGCCGCGTAGTCCGGCAGCGCCTTGTCCTCGTCCCGGGACGGCAGCACCCGGGTGTGGCCGTCGAACTTGAGAATGCGCCCGCGCAGCCGCAGCTCGAAGGCGCCGGCGGCGGCCGTCACGGTGGTGGCGAGGTACTCGGCGCGGGTCATTTGGGAAGCGACGAACTGCCGCCAGACGAGGTCGTAGAGGCGGCGGGCGTCGGCCTCCAGGGCGCCGAGGTCCGCTGCCAGGTCCGTCGGCCGGATGGCTTCGTGCGCTTCCTGGGCGGTGGCCTTGCTGGCGTACACGTTCGCCGTTTGCGGCACGTAGCGGGGTCCGTAGGCGCGGCCGATGTGTTCCCGCACGGCGGTCAGCGCCTCGGCGGCGATGTTGGTCGAGTCCGTGCGCATGTAGGTGACGTGTCCGGCTTCGTACAGGCGCTGCGCCAGCGTCATCGTCTTGCGGACGCTGAAGCCGAGGCGCGTGGAAGCGGCCTGCTGCAAGGTGGAGGTGATGAAGGGCGCGCCGGGACCGGTGCTGGTGTTCCGGTCCTCCCGCGTCGCCACCACGCAGCGCTGCCGCTTGAGGCGCGCCAGCGCAGCCTTGGCGTCGCCCTCGTTGTCGGGCCGGAAGTCGCGTCCGTCCTCCTTGACTGCCTGGAAGCGCATCGGCTCGTCGCCCGCCGCGGCGCTGCTCCGCGCCAGGTCCGCGAACAACTCCCAGTATTCGTCGGGGTCGAAGGCGCGGATCTCCCGCTCGCGGTCCACGATCAGGCGCACGGCGACGGACTGCACCCGCCCGGCGGAGAGCCCCCGGGCCACCTTGGCCCACAGCAGCGGCGACAGCTCGAAGCCCACCACGCGGTCCAGAAAGCGCCGCGCCTGCTGGGCGTTGACGCGGTTCTCGTCCACTCTGCCGGGGTTGGCGAACGCCTGCTCGACGGCATGGCGGGTGATCTCGTTGAACACCACGCGCCGGTAGCGGTCCGGCGGTCCGCCAAGCACTTCCATCAGGTGCCAGGCGATGGCCTCGCCCTCGCGATCCAGGTCCGTGGCCAAGTAGATGCGTTCGGCGCGCGCCGCCAGGCGCTTGAGTTCGCCGACCACCTTCTCCTTGCCGGGGATCACCTCGTAGGTGGCCTCCCAACCGCCCCGGGGATCGACGCCCATGCGCTGCACCAGCTGCGCCCGGTTGCGCCGCGCCCGATACTCCGCCCGCTTGGCCGGGGAGAGCTTCCTGGTCTTGGCGGCCTCCTTGGCGCGTTGCTCGGCGAGCGCCTTGGGGTCCGGCCGGCGGCCCCCGACTGGCAGATCCCGCACATGGCCGGCGCTCGACTTCACGGTGAAGTCGCGGCCGAGATAGCGGTTGATGGTCGGCGCCTTGGTGGCGGACTCGACAATGACCAGGGAACGGGCCATGGCGCTCCTTTCGTCCTGGAGGTTGTGTGGCGCGTGGCCGGGCGGCGTTGGCGGCGCATATAAGTACCGCGCCGTGCCTGCTGTCAACTACTCAGGTGCGGAGTGGGCATGCGGCACTTGGCAGGAGTGCGCTCACCGGCACTGACGGGGTTGCCGGAGGCACCGAGGCTGCGCGGCGGGAACCGGGCGAATTTCCCACGCTTGCCGGTGGTAACGACGTACAGACAAGCCTTGCGAACCTGAAAGACACTGTCCCCGAGGCCGCGCCCGACGACGCGGAGTCGGAAGGTGCCTATGATACCTTCAGCACCGGTGCGGCGACGGACCGCGCCAGCAAGACACGACGGAGAACAGCCACATGCCCGCGCCACTGTCGGCCGCGGCCGCCCCGGCCGCTGCAAACGTCCACGCCGCACGAGCGGAGCCCGTGTTCTACCCCTGCTCGGACGGTAAGCCGATGGCGGACAACATGTGGCAGGCGGAGGCCATTGTGAACGCCATGGTCGACCTCATGGGCGCGCATCCGCAAGCGATGGTGGCGGCGGACATCTTCGTGTACTTGGAAGAGGGGAACAGGAACAGCAAGATCGTGCCGGACGTGCTGGTGGGGCTGGGGCTCGGTGCGCACAAGCGCCGGAGCTACTACGTCTGGGAGGAAGGCAAGCCGCCGGACTGGGTGCTGGAGGTGGCGTCGCCGCGCACGCAAGCGGAGGACCGGGGCAGCAAGCGGCGCCGCTACGCGGGAATCGGGGTGCCGGAGTACTGGCTGTTCGACCCCACGGGGGACGTCTACCCTCGCGGAACGCCGGACCTGCAAGGGCTCAAGCTGGTGGGCGGCGAGTACGTTCCGCTGGAGTCGCGGCTGGTGGACGGCCACCGGCTGATCCGCAGCGAGGTGCTGGGCTTGGACGTGCGCAAGGATGGCGAACTGCTTCGCTTCCGCGACGCGGCGACGGGCAGGGATGTGCGGCATTGGTCCGAAATCGCGGCGGACGAGAAGCAGGCACAGAGGGCTGTCGAGCGGGAATCAATCCACGCCGAACGGGAAGCGGCCCGTGCGAGCCGGGAAGCCGCCGCCCGCTCGGCGGCCCAGGCTCGCGTTGCGGAGTTGGAAGCTGCGCTGCGACGGCGTTCGAGGACGGGCCGCTCGCCGTGAGTGGCCCACTTGCCAGTGACTTCGGAGGTCCACTGCTCTTGCTTAGGCGACTGCCGGCTGCTACGTTCCGGCGCTTCCCCTGCCTCCGACCCTTCGCCACCTGCAGCCGGTTCTTCGTCCACGTATACGACCGCTCCCCGTCGTGCCTCTCCCGGTAGCGCTCGTGGAAGTGCGCCACCGTCCACGCCTCGTACCGCTTCCGGTACAGCGCCTCCAGCCGCAGCACCTCGTCCACCGGCGCCCCGCCGCGACGACGCCTGCGACATCCGCTTGTCCGCCAGCCCCTCCTCGTGGCACCTCTCCGCGTAGCGCCCGGAACGACCGCGGACAGACGCCCAGCAGCGCCGCCGCCGCCTCCTGCGTCAGCCGGCTCTCCGTCCACCCCGACAGCGCCTCCTCGAACCTCCTCATCTTCGTCTCCCGCAGCCCCTCCGCCCGCTTCATCAACCCTCCCAGAGGCGCCCGAAGGCGGACAACTCATGTGCTACGAAGCGGACAGATCATGTGCTAACAACAGGTGCTGTGCGGGATCAGCGCGGGATCGCCCCTTCTGACGGTGCCGCGCCGGAGGAAGGCATCCGGCGCGACCGCCTTGCCGGGGTGACGAGGACGGCCGAGCGGCTGCCGACCTACGCCTTGTCGTACGTCCCGCCGTGTCCGGTTTGCCGATGCAGAGCGGCGATCGCGCCGAGGCCGGCGGCGATGGCGGCCACGGTGGCTGCCGCATCGTCCTCGTCGCCGCTTTCCAGGCCGAACCAGGACACCGCGCGCGCGGTCGCCTCGACCGCGATGCAGCCCCCCGGCAGGGCGTCGATCAGCGGCCCCAGCTGGCGCCAGTAGTCGGCCGCCGGCGTTGGCACGCCGGCCGGCGGCGTCGGCGCCAGCCAGCCCGCCAGGCAGCGGGGTTCGCGCTCGGATTTCACCAGTCGCCAGCGGGGTCCGTCGGACAGCGGCGGCACGAGCGGCAGCCGGTAGGCTACGCAACGGCGCTCGGCGACTAGCTGTTCGCCGGCGCTGGACACGCGTTCCTGGGCCGGGGCGTCGGGGTTCTCCACCGCGGCGAGTTCGACCGCCAGGCCGTGCCGGCGGGCGGCGGTGCGCCACTCGGCCTGCTGCCGCTGCCGGCGCGAGGGCAGCAGCCAGAGCAGCGGCCCGACTGCCGCCAGCAGGACGATGGCGACTATGGTCCAGGCCATCGTGGCGTCCTCGCTTGGCGCGGCGCGTGGCAGCGTACCGCTTCCGAATCGACTGGACGTGCCATGGCCACGTCCATCCGGAACGGAACCGCTAGGCCGCGATCTGTACCGCCTCTCGGGCGGTGGTGTATTGTCCGCCAAGCGTGTGCAATTTCGCGGAGGCGACGATGGCCGACTACCGTCGTGTGCTGCTGGCTGTGGACCTCACCGACGAATGCCGACGAGTGGCCAAGCGGGCCCGCGGGCTGGCGACGGCCGGGGAACTGCACATCGTCCATGTCATCGAACCGCTCAGCCTCGCCTACGGCGGCGACATGCCGATGGATCTGAGCGCGGTCCAGGACCAGATCCACGAACAGGCGCGCCTGCATCTGGCCAGCTTCGCCGCCGAGTTCGCCATTGGGGCCGAGCGTCGGCACCTCCTGTTCGGGCGTCCGGAGAGCGAGATCCACCGTTTGGCGGAGGCCGAGGACATGGACCTCATCGTGGTGGGCAGCCACGGCCGCCACGGCTTGGCGCTGCTGCTCGGCTCCACTGCCAACGGGGTGCTGCACGGCGCCTCCTGCGACGTGCTGGCGGTGCGCGTCGGCCCCGATGCGCCGCCGGAGGCGTGACGCCGGCAGGGGTGGGCGCCAAGACAGTCCGCGCCCGGCGCGGCCGAACACGGCCCGGGAGGCGCTGGCGCAATGCCTGGTCGTTGCTCGCGGCTGCGGCGTTGGCGTTGGCGCCGCCCGGCGACATCGGACGGGCGAACGCGGAACCGGACGCTGTGGCGACGTACCAGCAGCGCGTTGCCTATCGGCGCGCCGTGCATGCGCTGCGGCATGGGCGCAGCAGCGAGTACCGGCGCCAGGCGGCCGCTCTCGAGGGCTACGCCCTGGCGCCGTATCTGCGCTACTACGAAGCCCAGGGACGCCTGTCGCGGCTGCGCGCCGGCAAGGCCAGGGAACTGCGAGCGGCGCTGGCGGCGACGCCGATTGCCGAGCGGTTCTTCCGGCAGTGGCTGAACGCCCAGGCAAGGCAGGGCCGGTGGGACGTGTATCTGGCCAACTACGAGCCGAGCCCGGATCCTGCCGCCCGCTGCAACCACCTGCGGGCCCTGTACCGCTCCGGGGAACGCGCCGCCGCGCTTGGACAGGTGCAGGACCTGTGGGTGGCGGCGGAGTCCATGCCGAAGACGTGCGATCCCCTGTTCGAGGCGTGGATCGGCGGCGGCCACCTCACCCAGGAGACGGTGTGGGCGAGGCTGGCGCTGGTCCTGGAAGCCGGCGAGGTCGGCTTGGCGCGCTACCTGCTGCGGTTCTTCGACTCGGCCAACGCGCCGGCCGGCCAGCTCTACGTCACCGCCCACCAGCGGCCGCGAACGGTGCGCTCGCTCAAGCGGTTCCCGGACACCGCCGGTGGCCGCCAGGCGTTGCGCCACGGCCTGTTGCGCTACGCGAAGGAAGACGCCGAGAAGGCCATCGCAGTTTGGAACGAGGCCCGGCAGACGCTGGCGTTCTCGGCCGCGGACCAGCGCTACATCGACGGCCAGCTGACGGCTGCGGCAGCGGAACAGGGAGCGGTGCCGGAGGGCGAGCCGGCGGACTTCGATCCCGACGTGGCCGAGCGCATCGCCGGGGCGCTGCTGCGGGAGCAGCGCCTCGACCTCGCCGAGGCGTGGATCGCGGCGCTGCCGGCCGATGTGCGCGGCAAGCCCCGCTGGCGCTACTGGCTGGGGCGGAGCTGGTTGGATCGCGACGACGCGCGCGGCGCCGAAGTGCTGGCGGAGCTCGCCGGGCAGCGCACCTACTACGGATTTCTGGCTGCCGCGGCCATGCGGTCCGAGCCGGCCTTGGGCGTCGGCCCCGCCGGCGTCGACGCCGACGCGGAACGACGGCTGCGCGAGGAGCCGGCGGTTCGCCGCATGGTGGAACTCTACGCGGTGGACGATCTGGTCAACGCCCGCCGGGAGTGGCGCTTCGCCCTGGCGCGGCTGGACCCGGCGGAGCAGCGGGCCCTGGTGGCGCTCACGGCGAAGCTCGGTTGGGTGGAGCAGGCCATCTTCGGCGCCCGGGACGCGGACCTTCTGGACATGCTGGCGCATCGGTTCCCCACGCCCTTCCTGCACGTCTACCGGCGCTACGCGGCAGAGGCGGGGCTGCCGCTGCATCTCCTGCTGGCGATCTCCCGCCAGGAGAGCGCCTTCAACCACCGCGCGGTTTCGCCGGCGGGCGCCCGCGGCCTGATGCAGCTGATGCCAGCCACGGCGCGCCTCGTGGCCGACCGCCTGCGCTATCCGCGCCCGTCCGCCAGCGCCCTGTTCGACCCCCACGTCAACGTGCGCTTGGGCGCCCATCACTTCGCCGCCCTCCTGGCCCGCTACCGCGGCAACCGCGTGCTTGCCGCGGCAGCCTACAACGCCGGCGAGAGCCGGGTGAAGCGCTGGCTGAAGGACGCCGAGGGGATGCCGACCGAGGTCTGGATCGAGCGCATTCCCTTCCGCGAGACCCGGGACTACGCCAAGGGCATCGTCGCGTTCTCCTGCGTCTACAGCCGCCTGCTGGGCGTACCGGCGCCGGTGCTCGAGAGCCACGAGCGCGTGGTCGCTGGCGAAGCCTAGGGTCGATCGTGATCGACATCGGCGTCAATCTAGCCAACGCGGCCTTCGACAAGGACCGCGACGCGGTGGTGCAGCGCGCCAAGGCGGCCGGCGTGGACGCAATGGTCGTCACCGGCACCAGCATCGCGGCCACGAGGGCGGCACTGGCGCTTGCGGATCCGAGCGCTGGCCTGTTTGCCACGGCCGGCATCCATCCCCACGACGCCGTCAAGGCGTCCGGCGACTGGCTCGGCGAACTCGCCGCGCTGGCGGCGCATCCGGCGGTGGTCGCCATTGGCGAGGCCGGCCTCGACTTCCATCGCAACTACTCGCCGGCCGCGGACCAGCGCCGGGTGTTCCGGGCGCAGGTGGAACTGGCGGCGGCCTCCGGCAAGCCCTTGTTCGTCCACGACCGCGACTCCGGCGGCGAGACCCGGGCCATTCTGGCCGACTACGCCGGGGCCTTGAGCGGCTGCGTCATCCACTGCTTCACCGGCAGTGCCGCGGACCTCGCCGCGTACCTCGACGCCGGCTACAGCATTGGCATCACCGGCTGGATCTGCGATGAACGCCGCGGCGGCGAACTGGCCAGGCTGGCCCCGCGCATCCCCGCGGAGCGCCTGCTGATCGAAACCGACGCGCCCTATCTGCTGCCCCGAACCCTGCGTCCACGGCCCCCTTCCGGCCGCAACGAGCCAGCGTTTCTGCCACAGGTCGCGGCGCGGCTTGCGGCCTGTCGGGGTGAGGACGCTGCCGCGCTGGCCGAACTGACGCACCGGAATGCGCAGCGGTTCTTCGCGTTGGACGAAGCCGCGTGACCGTCTGGCGCCGACGCTTCGCGTCGACGGGCGTCCGCTACCCCTTGCCGACCCACGGCGCCGTCGACTGGCGGCCGGGCGGCGACGCCGTCACGGTGCCGCTGCCGCCGGTCGGCCCGGGGCATCTCATCGCCGCGAGCTTCGCCAGCTTGGGCACTTCCGCGCCGTTCTCCTTCCGGCTGGCGGCCGGGGGCGGGGACGAACGCTGGTGGCACCGCTTCGAGACGGGCCGCTTCGGACGGCGAACGCGCCGCCGCGAGCGACAGCGCGGGCACGGCGTGGTGGTGCCCGTGGACTGTTTCGAGACCGTCGCGCCGCTGCCAGCGCCGCGGCTGACGCTTGTGTGTTCGGCGCCGCCGCCCGGCGACTACCTGCTGGTCGTCTCCATCAGGCCCAGGCAAGTGCCGCTGCCAGCCACGCCGCCTGCGGCCAGGCCCGCCGTGGCCGCGACCTCGCTCAGCCAGACGTCCCTGCCGCCGCCGCTGGCGAGCAGCGCCTGCGGGCCTACCGCGACCGCGATGGCCCTCGGCGTCGGCGGCACCGAGGGGCTTGCCGCATTTGCCGCTGCGGCCCGCCATTCGCCTTCGGCGCTGTACGGCGTCTGGCCGCAGAACCTGTGGGCCGCGGCCCGCCACGGCCGCCTCGGCGGCCTGGAGCTGGCAACCGACTGGCACGTCGCCGAACAGGCGCTGGCCGCCGGCTCGCCGGTGGTGGCCAGCATCCGTTTCGCGGCTGGCGGCTTGGCCGGCGCCCCCTTGGCCGCCACCGGCGGGCACCTGGTGCTGCTGCGGGGCATCGGCGACGGCGCAGTGGTGGTCAACGACCCGGCAGCGCCGCCGGCCGAGGTGGAGCGGCGCTACTCGGCCGAGGAGTTCGCTGCCGCCTGGCTGCGCTGGCGCGGCGCAGCGTACGTCTTCGCCGCCGCGTGAGTGCTTGTCGTCCGCACGAGGTACGTACAGTCGTTGACCTAGGAATCGCTACGCAAGGGAGACAACGGACGGTGAGAAACATCATGCCCGCCATCCTGGCGGTGGCTTTGGCAACGCTCGCGCCATTGGCGACGGCCGCGGAAGGCGACAGCGACAGAGACGACGACGCCGGGGTACGCCAGCCGACGATGCGCGAACTCGCAAACAAGATCGACTCCGCCGTGCCGCGGTCAGTATTACGAAGCTCGACTAGGGATGCAGAGGGGGACGACAGGAGACAACCGGACAGGCGGCAGCGCGGAGCGTAGGGGATACGTGGATTGGTCGTGCGGCCGCGGATTGGGAAGCCGAACCGATGGCGGAACGCCGACAGCTTGGCTGGTAGGCGCGATTGGATTCGAACCAACGACCCCCACCATGTCAAGGTGGTGCTCTAGCCAACTGAGCTACGCGCCTAGCTCCGCGCTTGAGCTTAGCGCGTTCGCGGCGGAGCGGCTACCATGGCGCCCAGCGCGGAGGATGCCATGCCGGACAACGCCGTACACGACCGCGGCCCGGCGCCGGCGCCCCGGCCCCTGCCGTTGGATCTGGCGCCGCCGGGCCGCACCCTCGCCGAGAGCGGGGAGTTCGCCGCCGCTGCCGAACGGCTCGGCTGGCGGGGTGCCTGGGCCGCAGAGACGAGCGGCCTCGACGCGGTCACGACTTGCGCGACGCTGGCGGCGCGGCTGTCGGCGGGGCGGGTGGGCACCGGCATCGTGCCCGTGCAGACCCGCAACCCGCTGCTCCTGGCCATGACCGCCGCGGCTCTGGACCAGGCCGCCCCCGGCGGCTTCGTGCTTGGCCTTGGCGTCAGCACGCCGCTCATCATCGAGGACTGGCACGCGACGCCCTGGGGCGCATCGCCGCTTGATCTGACCCGGGAATGCGTGGGCCTGGTGCGGCGCTTTCTCGCCGGCGAACGGGTAACCACGGACCCGGACGCGCCTGGCAGGTGGCGCTATCGGCGGGCGCAGCTGGCGAAGCCGCCGGCGCGGCCGGTGCCCGTCTATCTGGCGGCGCTGAACGACCGCATGCTGGAACTGGCGGGGGAGATCGCCGACGGCGCGATCCTGAACTTCGTCTCGCCGGCGGACGTGGCCCACGCCAGGGCCCGCATCGCCGCCGGCGCGGCGCGTTCGGGGCGTTCTCTCGAGAGCTTCGAGCTGATGGTGTTCTTCCGCGCCACGGCGGCGGACACGCTTGCGGCGGTCGAGGTCCGCTACCGGCGCGAGCTGCTCACCTACGTGATGGCGCCCGTGTACCAGCGGATGTTCGCTCGCGACGGCTTCGGCGATGCCTGCGCGGAGGTGGAGCGGCTTTGGCGCGGGCGGGAGCGCACGGCCGCGTTGGCGGCGATCCCCGAACCGCTGATCCGGGAGCGGGTGCTGGTGGGGCCGAAGGACGCCTTGGCGGAACGCTTGGCCGAGTACGCGGCCGCCGGCGCGAACTCGGCGTTGATCCTGCCCTTGTCGGGCGTCGAGGGGGCCGACGGCTATCTGGCGGACTGCCAGCGCACCATCCGCATGCTGTCCGGCTAGCGGGCCAACCCGACTGCAATGGCGGATGAGGTGGCGGCACGGAGTGCCGATCCGGACCACCGCTCCAATGTAGCCTTGGCATAGCTTGGCCCAGGACTGAGAAGCCCTCTCGTGCCGTCGTCAGTGGCGGCCTCGGACCGCGAGCCCGGAGCGTTTCCGTTTCGGGCATGCGGCGCTGCAAGCATGGCGCGGGAACTTCGACTGGCGCAGCCACAGACGCTGGTAGCACAGCGAACGCCGATGGTTGCCCTGCGCGAGATGCAGGTGCGCGAGATCGTAGAGGGTGCGCCCCTCGGCGCCCGGCGGAACGAAGCCCGGCCCCTGGAGCATCTTCTCGTAGGCCTGGATGGCCTGCGCCGCGTCGCCGAGCGCCGAGTGCGCCGATGCCTTGTAGCGCCAGAGCAAGTTGCGTTCCGGGGCCGTCGAGTATTCGCGGAGCAGACGGTCGATGGTGGCCAGCGCCGCTCCCGGCTGCCCGGCGTCTATGCCGCCGCGAATCATCTCGAGCTGGCGCCGGAACCGCGCATCGAGCTTCTTGGGCCAGCCGATTCGGCTGCGCCTCGCCATGCAGCCGCCGCCGTTTGCTCCGTGTTCGACCGCGGCGGCGAGCTGCGCCCGGGCCTGCGGCGAACACAGTGCCGTGCAGGCGGTCTGCTGCATGTCCGCCGCCAGGAGCCCGGAGCGCATGGCCTGCCACGCCAGGGCGTCCTGGTCCTGCTCGAAGCGCAGCCGCGCGAGACCGAAGCTGGCGGCGACCAGACGCGCCTTCGAGATGTTCCCGCCTTCGGCAAGCACGGCCTCGAGGGCGGCGCTGGCGCTCGCCATGTCGCCGTTCGCGTAGTGGGCGAACGCCAGGGCGCTCGACACGTGTGCCCGCTCCCGCCCGTTGTGCGCCGCCGTTCGGTCGCCGTCGACGAGGTTGTCGAGGATGCCGAAGGCCGCGTCCAGACGGCCGGCGTCAATGTGGCGCACTGCCGTCGCCACCCCTTCGTCGATCCTCGCGTCCACTGGCGGCAGTAGGCGACCGGGCGCCGTGTCGCCGGTGCCGGCTGCGTCGTTGCGGCCCGTGGCGGGGCGGACGCGCTGTCGCTCTGGAATGGCGGCGAAGTGGTCCGGCGGCGACAGCTGGCGCTTCGGCAAGGGCCCTCCCGTGGTCGCCGGGTGCAAGTCCGAGAGCGCTCGGCGCGCCTCGGCGTACTCCTTGGCGAAGCTGCCCGCCAAGGCGGCCGCGCTGTTCTCGAGGGCCAGCGTCGCTGGCAGCATCTCGGCGCCGGCAACGGCCGCTTCCCTTTGCTCAGCCGCCGCCTCGGCGTCCGCGTCTTCGCGCCTCTTGGCAGCTACCGACAGCAGCCCCGCGCCGTCGAGCAGGTGCCGCAATGCGCCGCGTCTGGCGGGCCGATCGCCGCCACCCGTGCTGCCGGCGAGGACATGGATGGCGCCGAGCAGCTCCCGCGCCTGCGCCTCCGCCAGCAGATCGCGCCGTGTGGCGGCGCTGTCGAGACTGGACCGTCGCCAATCCGAGTAGCGCTGGCGCACGCGGTGCTCGAAGTTCGTGAAGTACTCGTCCACGGTGTCGACGAACAGGTGTTCCCGACTGCGGAGCTGGCGGACGTGGCCGAGCAGCGGATCCTCCGCGGCGGGCAGACGCCGCGTGGCGAGAACGCCGCCGCCGTCTTCCAGATAGCCAGCGAAGGCGCCGGGGGCGAGACTGTCGGCGAAGCGCAACTCGGCAACGGCGCGAATCGACTTCAGCTCGTCGTGGGACGCGGCCAGCAGCCTGCCAGCGAGATCGCCGGCGATTGCCGCATAGACGGCGGCGAAGGGCTCGTCGCCGCGACCGTAGGCAGCCGTGCCGCGATAGCGCTTGTCCAGCCACCGCGTACCACGGGCGTCCGTGGCGCGCACGTGCAGCGCCAGCGTTTCGCCGTCGGACTGGTGTACGCGGCCCACCACCGCCAGGTCGATGGCCGCCGACGGCCGCGAGACGACGCGCACCGCGCCCCATTGGCCGCTGGCTGCCTGCAGGGCGTGCCGCAGCCTAGCGGCCAGGTAGGCGCCCTCCGCGCGCCGCAGATCGGCGCTGGCGGCGTCCGCGGCCGGCATCTCGAAGGCGCGAATGCCGACGTCGAGCAGCAAGTCCTCGGGCAGCGGCTGCGCCGGCAGCGCGCGGAGGCCGCCGCGGCCCTGCTCGCCGTCTCGAGTGGGTCCGGCGGTCGGCGCCGCGCAGCCACCGAGACACAGCGCCGCGACCGTCAGCATGCCGCTCGCGGAACGTCGCCTTGCCGTGCGACCTTTCACCCGCGTCCTAGGTCCTTGGGAGTGCGGGGGAGCTTAAGGCACTGGCGTACCGTCTTGAAGTGCGACCTAGGCGTGCGGTGCCCCGACGCGCCCACGGCCTTTCGGACTAGGGGTTGGACGCCAGCGCAACGTCTGTGGTCCACTTGTGCCGCTAGATCAGTTTGCGCCTTCCGGCCCTAGGCCGGGGCGCCTGCCGAATAAACGCCGGCGGAGCATCGGGCGGCTTGATCACCGCTTGGGTTCTTCGCGCTACAACGGCCCGAATAGGCGGGAAGGACACAATGCGCGTTCTTGGTCTAGCAACGGCCCGGCCGCTGGTCGGGGTTGCTTGCTTTGAGAGGACCTTGAACATGAAAAGGATGAGCAAGATGCTGGCCGGTGTGCCAGTAGCTTTCTTGGTCGCGTTCATGCTGTTCGGTACGCCGGCAGCTCCTGGCACGGGCATCCTGCCCGACAACGTGGGCGACATGGCTTGCGCGGACACCGGCGGATTGTGCTATGGCGGCCACGGCCCTGAGTGGAGTGGGTGTTGCCCTGGCTACTACAGATGGCCAGCAACGGGTAACTGCATATCTGAGGAGTGCTACGAAATCAAGCAAGAGTATGAAACAGCGTCAGGCTTGGGGCTGTTCCTAGGCGGATGGAGCCTAGTATTCCGTCAACTTTGAAGTAGTGGGTTACTATGTTTCTGTTGCTGGAACTCGTCACGGAGGACGGGATGCACAAGAGGCATGTGTTGAAGCTGTTGGCGGAGGAGCGGGAAGAGCTGGAGGGGGTGGCGAAGGGAAGGAGAGGCAATCGGAGAGTGGCGCGTTGGAAGATGGAACGCGCCCGGGCGCTGCTGCTGTGTGACCAAGGGGCCTCCGGTTCGGGATGGACCGACAAGGAGTGCGCGGAGGCGGTGGGCGCGAGCGAGAACACGATCGCCCGGTGGCGTCGGACGGCGGTGGAGGACGGGCCGCTGGCGGTGCTGCGGCGCAAGCGGCCGCCGACGCCGCCGAGGGCGCGGGCGCTGGACGGCGAAGGCGAGGCGCGGCTGGCGCAGCTGGCGTGCTCGCAAGCGCCGGACGGCCGGTCGCGCTGGACCCTGCGGCTGCTGGCGGAGCGTCTGGTGGAGTTGGATGTGGTGGAGTCGATCAGCCACGAGACGGTGCGGCAGACGCTAAAAAAAACGACTTGAAGCCGTGGCGCCGGGCGATGTGGTGCATTCCTCCGAAAGGCGACGGGCGGTTCGTGGCGCGGATGGAGGAGGTTCTGGAGGTGTACGGGCGGCCCCGGGATCCGAAGCGTCCGGTGGTGTGCATGGACGAGCAGCCGAAGCAGCTGATCTCCGAAACGCGGGCGCCGGTCCCGATGTCTCCCGGCGCCGTGGAGCGCGTGGACCACGAGTACGTGCGCGAGGGCGTCTGCGTGGCGTGGATGTTCGTCGAGCCGCTCGGCGCGTGGCGCGGCGTGCGGGTGACCGAGCGGCGGACGGCGGCCGACTGGGCCGCGCGGATGCGGTGGCTGGTCGACCATCCGCGCTTCGCCGGCGCCGAGCGGATCACGCTGGTGTGCGACAACCTGAACACCCACGACATCGGCTCCCTGTACGACGCGTTCCCTCCCGACGAGGCGAGACGCATCGCGCGGCGGCTGGACCTGGTCTTCACCCCGGCGCACGGCAGCTGGCTGAACATGGCCGAGCCGGAACTGAGCGTCCTGACACGCCAGGCCCTCGGCGACCGCATCGCCAGCACGGAGGAGGTTCGGGTCCGAGCGCACGCTTGGGCGGAGGACAGGAACAGACGGCAAACGGGCATCGACTGGCAGTACACCGTCGACAACGCCCGCACCAAACTCAAGCGTCTCTACCCCCAAATTGAATCGTGACGGAATACTAGGAATGGCGGCCTTGCCTGGGGGGCAGCCTGCTAGCATAGTCACGGGTGTGCTTGCGTTCGGTCTCGGCACGCGAGCGGCGTACTTGGCGTGGGCCCACCCAGAGTGCTTTGGCGGCTAGAGCAAAGGAGTCGGAACTATGGAACGCAAGACGGCCCGAACGCGGATCATGGGCGTTGTTGGCGCAACGCTCGGTTTCCTAGGCATCTGCCTAGCGCTAGTCGGAACGCACAGCTTGGCTAGCGCTACGCTTGTCATTGTCGGCGTGTTCGCAGCGGCTGGCTTGGCCAGCGGCACCATTCACTGGCTTCGCCGCCACGGCTAGCCTTTCGGGAGCCGCCCATTTGGCATCAAGCAACGTTGATGGGTGGCTTTACTTCCCTTCTTCTCAGATAACGCCGATGCTGATGGTCACGGGGTAGAGCCATACCGGACTGCCGCCCGCCCGCGCCCTGTAGACGCCCGGCAGCCCCGTCGGGTTCCCACCTTCACCCGCAGCCGGCCACGCTCCTTGCGAATCTCGTCGTTGTGGGCCGCCGCCACCTCGATGGCGAACTCCGCCGTCGCCCGGCCGCAAGCCCCGTGCGCGGTCCGCGAGTGCCAGTTGCTGCCGGTCGCCTCGGTCCACGTGGCCTGCGCCATGATGTCCTCAAGGGTGCCGACGGCCGGACTGGTGCAGGTCGCCCAAGCGAGTTCCATCGCTCGAAACGACTGCATTCGTGGCTGATTGCTGCGAGCCGCCGCGATCGCCGGACTAGCCAGCGCCACCAAGCCGGTTGACCCCGGCGGCGCCGTCGCGCACAGTGCCGGCGTCTTGGGTTGCGAGGACCGGCGATGCTGCCGCTGGAGCGCTTTCGTGTCGTGGAGATCGGCATCGGCCCGGCCTCCGGCCTCGCCACCATGATGCTGGCGGACTTCGGCGCCGATGTCGTCAAGGTGGTGCCCAAGGCCGGCGATCCGTTTGCCGGCATGGCGTCCTGGCCGCTGTGGAGCCGCGGCAAGCGCATCGTTCCCGCGGACCTCGGGCTCGCTGGGGACGCGGCCAAGGTGCGGGCGCTGGTTGCCGAAACCGCGGACGCGGTGCTGACGACGCTGAACCGCGAGCAGCGCGCTCGCCTGCAGCTCGATCCGGCCGCCCTCGGCCGCGAAGATCTGGTGCTCGGCGTGATCTCCGGCTTCGGCGAAGACGGACCCTACGCCGGCTACCCGGGCTACGAGCCGGTGGTGGCGGCGAAGTCCGGGCGCATGTCCGCCTTCGCCGGAGTCGCCGACCGCGACGGCCCCAACTACGCGGCACTGCAGGTAGGCACCCATGCCACTGCCCAGACCGCGGCCAGCGCCCTCTTGGCGGGCCTCCTCGGCCGCGATGCCTGCGGCCGCGGCTTCGCCTTCGACACCTCGCTCCTGCGCGGCATGATGCCCTACGAAATGGGCATCATGGCGATGGCGCAGCTATGGGACAAAGGCATCCTGGAGCGGCCGAAGGCCGTTCGGGACCGCACCCGCTCCATGCCGACCCTGAACTACCATCCGGTGCGCACCCGGGACGGCAAGTGGCTGCAGCTCGGCAACCTGCTGCCGCACCTGTTGCAGAACTTCTTTCGCGCCACGGGCCTGGCCGACGAACTGAAGGACCCGAAGTACGAAGGCGATCCCATGCGCTGGCCGAAGGACGTGCTGGAGGCGTTCCGGGATCGGCTGTTCGCGCACATGCAGACCAGGACCCTGGCCGAGTGGACCGAGCTGTTCGTGGCCGATGGCGGCGTCGTGTCCCATCCCTACCAGACCACCCAGGATGCCCTTGCGGACCCGGACGTGGTGGCCAACGGCCACGTCGTCGCCAACGGCGAAGGCAGACAGCTGGGGCTGGTGGCGAACCTGACAGGCACCCCCGGCGCCGCTGGCGGTGCCGTCTCCGCGACGACCTTCGACGCCATCGAAGCGCGCTCCCCGTCGCTGCCTCCGGTACGCGGCGAACGCCCCCGCAAGCCGCTGGCGGGGGTGGTGGTGGTGGAGAGCGCGACCATCATCGCCGCGCCCCTCGGCGCTTCGGTGCTGGCGGACCTCGGGGCCCGGGTCGTCAAGCTGGAACCCTTGGGCGGCGATCCGTTCCGCAGCATGTTCCACGGCTTCGGCGCTTCCAAGTGCAACGCCGGCAAGGAGAGCATCTGCTTGGATCTGAAGTCCGCCGCTGGGCAGGAAGTGGCCCAGGCGCTGGCCGCCAAGGCGGACATCTGGATCCACAACTACCGCATGGGCGTGCCGGAGAAGCTCGGCATCGGCTACGAGGATCTGGCGGCCCGCAATCCCGGCCTGGTGTACGTCTCCGCCAACGGCTACGGCCCGGAAGGACCGGGCGCCAGGCGGCCTTCCACCCATCCCATCCCCGGCGCCGCTCTTGGCGGCGTGGTGTGGCAGCTAGGCGGTTTGCCGCCGGCGGGCGCCGAACTGGATGCCCACGGCCTGCGGGAGACCGCTCGCAAGCTGCTGCGGGCCAACGAGGTGAATCCGGACCCCAATACGTCGATGGTGGTGGCGACGGCCGCGCTGCTTGGCCTGGCGGCGCGTCGGGCGGCTGGACGCGGGCAGAAGATCTACGTGGACATGTTCGGCGCCAACGCCTACGCCAACTGGGACGATTTCCTGAGCTACCCCGGCAAGCCGGAACGGCCGCCTGTGGACTCCGGCGGCTACGGCCTCGGCCCCCTGCACCGTCTGTATCGGTGCAGAGACGGCTGGGTGTTTCTCATGGTGGCGACCGACGCCGAGTGGCGGCAGCTGGCGCGCGCTCTCGCCCTCGACGTCGACCGCGACGACCCGGGCTTGGCGGAACTCCTGGAAGCGCGGTTCGCCGCTGGCGACGCCGACGACTTCGAGCGCCGCTTGGCGCCGAACGGCGTCGGCTGCGTGCGCGCCGACGGTCCGGCGCCGCCGGACTTCTTCCTGCGCGACGACCACTGCGCCGTGGAGGAGCTGCGCGTCCCGGCCGAGCACCCGGACTGGGGAAGCTACTACCGCAACGGGCCGATGGCGCGGTTCTCCAAGGGCGACAGCTACGGCGGCGCAAGCGCGATGGGCGATTCCACGGTCGCGCTCCTCGAGGAACTCGGCTACAGCCCGGCGCAGGTGGCGGAGCTCGTTGCCGCCAAGCGTGTGCGGGCGCGGACGCCGCAAGCGGCTTGAGGGTGTCCGGCTGCCTGCCGGCGCGTCTGCTGCTGGCGCTGGTTCCCCTTGCCGGCTGCGCCCCGGCGCTGCCGCCGGCGCGGGAACAGGACGTGGCGGCGGCGCTGGTGCGAACCGTGCTGCGGCCCATGGGCGAGGTGCTCGTCGTCTCCGGGCCGAGCCTCTGCGCCACCGATGGCGAGACGGACGCGGCCATCCCGGCGAACCTCTTTGCCAGCTACCTGGCGGCGAACGGCAGCGACGCCGGCGGCTTGGCCCCGGCGGCTCTCGGCGACCTCCGCCTAGGGGCCGGCGACGTGCCGCCGCGGCGGCTCGCGGCCGAACGGCGGGAGACGGTGGTGGCGGTGTCCCGCATCGGGCTGGCGGGGGACGCGGCCCTGGCGTGCCTCGAAGTGTTCGGCGCGGAGGAGCGCGGCTTCCTGCTGGAGTTCGCCCGGGACTACGACGGCCGCTGGGCGGTGCGGGCCGAACACGCCGCCTGGCAGCGCCAGCCCATGCCCTGGGAGCGGGCCCCGGAGGAGCTGCCGGACGGCACGCCGTATCGAAGCGCCGTCGGGGCCGGCTGACGGCAGGCCGCGCCGCCCGGTGGTAGGATCGTCCGCGTGTCGATTGCCGTGGACGCCTAGCCGTGGTGGAGATTTCCGAAGCGGCGCAGAAGTACCTGCGCGAGCTGCTGTCCAAGCAGGAGGAAGGCTGCGGCATCCGCATGTTCGTCGCCCAGCCGGGTACGCCCCATGCGGAAACCTGCATCGCCTACTGCCGGCCGGGGGAGCAGCAGGACGACGACAGGCCGGTGCCCTACGGGGGCTTCACGGCGTACTTCGAGACCCGCAGCGAGCCCTACCTGGTGGACGCGATGGTGGATTTCCAGGAGGACCGCATGGGCGGCCAGCTCACCATCAAGGCGCCGAACGCCCGGGTGCCGAGCGTGGGCGAGGACTCGCCCCTCGAGGACCGCATCAACTACGTGCTCTACAACGAGATCAATCCCGGTCTCGCCGCCCACGGCGGCCAGGTGACCTTGGCGGAAGTCGTGGACGAAACCGTGGCCGTGCTGCAGTTCGGCGGCGGCTGCCAGGGCTGCGCGGCGGTGGACATCACCCTCAAGCAGAGCGTCGAGTCCTCGCTTCTGGCGCAGATTCCGGAGCTCACCGCGGTGCGCGACGTGACCGATCACAGCATCACGGACCACGCCTACTATCGGTAGGCCGGCGCGGCCCCCAAGCCGCCGGCGACTGCCAGGCCGACCGCGCTCGCGGGCCGCGCCTCGGCCCCGCGAGCGCCCGCCGACGTGAACGACAGCGCTCCGGGCCCCGGCACCGCGGCCTACGAGATGGACCGGCCGCGGCCCGCCGGCGGCTGGTGGACGCGGGCTCGGCTGGCCTGGGCGGCCTGCGGCGTGGGCGCGCTGGCGGCCTTGGTGGCTGCGGATCGCTACCTGCTGCGGGGCATGCCGGACGCAGCGGCGTCTGCGGACACCGTCGCCACCGTGCAGCGGGGCCGCCTTGCGGTGACGGTGCAGGGCGCCGGCGCCCTCGAACCGGTGGACGCGCGGGTGGTGGCGGCCGGGGCGAGCGGCGTGGTCGGCGAAGTGCTGGCCGAACCCGGCACGGCAGTGGCGCCCGGAGATCCCATCCTGCGGCTGGTCAGCGGCCCGTTGCGCCAGCAGGCCCGGCAGGCGGAGGTGGCCTTGGCCGAAGCGGAGGCGAGCCACCGGGTGCTGCTGGCGCAGTTCGAGGACCGCAAGCTCGCCGCCGAGGCCAGCGTGGCCCAAGCGGCTGCCGCCGCGGCCGAAGCCAAGCTGCGCCTCGATGCGGAGGACCGGCTCCGGCAGCAGGGCGCGATCTCCGGCGTGGACTACGAGCGTACGCGGATTCGCGCCGAGCAGACCGGCAACGCTCTCGGCATCGAACGGCGGCGACGCGATCAGCTCGCGAACACCATCGCGGCGGAGCGAGCGGCCAGCGCGGCCCGCCTCGCCAATCGACGCCTCGCCTTCGAGCAGGCGGAGGCGGCGGTGGCGGCGCTGCTGGTGGTCGCCGGCAGCGCCGGCACCGTCCAAGCCGTGCAGGTGGCCGCTGGCGAGTTCGTGGCGGAGGGCGCCGTGGTGGCCAAGGTGGCGGATGCGGCCCTGCTGCACGCCGTGGTGCGCATCCCGGAGACCTTCGCCAGCCAGCTGGCCGTTGGCCAGACGGCGACGGTTCGGGCCTTGAACACGGACGTGCCGGCCGTGGTGGCGCGGGTGGACCCGGCGGTGACGGACGGCAGCGTGGTGGCGGTGCTCGGCCTCGACGCCGCGCCGCCAGCCGGCGTCCGCCCGGACGTGTCCGTGCGGGCGACGATCCAGGTGGCGGACGTTGCCGACACGCTGTTCGTGCGCCGCCCCGCCGGCGCGTACGGCAACCGCGCCAGCTATGTGTTCGTGGTCGACTCCAGCGGCAGCGCGGCAACCCGGCGGCGTGTGCAGTTCGGCGTCGGCACCCTGCGCGAGCTGCAGGTGCTCGGCGGCCTGGCCGAGGGCGACCGGATTCTGGTGGTGGGCAACGAGCGCTTCGAGGGGGCGGACACGGTGCGCTTGGAGTACCGCATGTAACGCGTTGATGGCCCTGGCGCCGTGTGGTACGGTGCTGTACATTGCGTTGAGGACGAGGCGGGCGAGCTCTATGCACAATCTTGGCACGAGGGTGAGGCATGGGCAACGTCAATGTGGCACTCTAGAGGTCGAACGACTAGGTAGGATATTTCTGAGTGACCAGATGCTGAGGTTGATGGGACTTAAGGCGTATGTCCGAAGCTGTTGGGGCCGGCAATGGCGGCGATGGCGCCCGCGGCGCCCCGGCATCGTCTCGCTGCAAGCTATTGTTAGCGTCGTCGCCGCTTGGAGTGTCTCAACCCCGCAGGGACGATAAGCTGGATGCTGATCGCTAAATTAACAGATACGACGGTGGACTCTACATAATGGAGCCAGGGCAGCTGAAGAGTGCTAGAGCGCAACCAGCGCGACGGGTAGCCGTCCGACAGGGTCGTACCTACGTTACCGAATGGGAGATTCGTGCCGATGGCAATACGGATGTAGCCGCGGCGGGCGGAATGCAGAAAAAGCTCATTCACCTGTGCAGGGAGACCGGACGCACCGCTGAGGACATTGGCGGGCTGGTTGTGCTGGATAGGGCCGGAATCCCAATCGCGGTGCTCGCCAAGCCAGAGAAAGCGAAACGGCTAGGTCGAATTTTCTTCGGTCACCGGATACAAAAGCTGATAGCTCCGAGTGTGTTTGACCAAATGATGCGACTGCTGATGGGCCGGCGATGGCGAATAAAGCTGATGATACGAAAGCTACTGGGGCTATGGGGTTAGATCGGCGATGACTGCGCTGCGCTCATATGTTCGTTCTCGAGCTTCGCGACGCACATGAAAGCTAGCCCAGTCATGGTTTTGGTTGACTACGACAACGTAGAGGAGATCAATCGACGCCGGGGTCTAGTGGACCTATTGTCGCTCTCGCTCCTCAAGTTGCCGGCAAACGTGCTCCCAGACAATACTCTCGTCAGTACGCGTCTCTACGGTGGGTGGTACGAACAGGACCGGCTCACTGCCCTTGCCGAGACACTACGATCGGAAATTGACCGACATTTCCCTGCCGTCTTTCGTTTCGTCGATCAAGGACATCAACGTCGAGTCAGGGCGATAGTTGATCTCGCACGAAGTCTATTGATCAGACCAGACGACAACCTTATGAATACGTTTCGATCGCGCCACGAAGGCCTACGCTTGAGTCGAAGGCGTGGTCCATACGCCGGCTGCTCCATGCCGGACCATTGTCTGATGTCGGTCCTCGGACCCTTGGTGAGTAGACGCAGCTGCCCGGTGGTCACCTGCGCCGCTAGGCTGAGAGACATCTTCGTGCGCCGCGGCCAGAAGCTTGTCGATACAATGCTGACGGCAGATGCTATCTTTGCCTCCTCACCCCAGACGAAATCGCAGGACGCCAGACGTGTATCTCTCGACCGCCCCTGCCTCCTACTTCCAGTACAGCTTCTAGGGCCTGAGCGATGGACCTGAACGGCTTCAAGCGTGTGCTTTCCTCCTTTACGGACGATCATGCCGACCTCGACCTAGATAGGGGCGAACTAGTGGTTCAGATCAGGGGCGAGCTGATCGTAGCTACCGTCAACGAGTCCGAAGGCGATGTATTTATCACTGAGCACGGCGCTAAGGAACGTGCCTTCAACTGGCTTGTCAACCGGGTCGCAAAACTCCCGCAACTCGCTGCCCGCATCATCAGCCACGTTGTGCCGGAACCCCACTTCATTACCCCCGCGGGCAAGGTTCTCGATCACATTGAGGATGAGTCCGGCGATGAGCGCACGGTGGGGGACGTACCATCGGAGGTGACCCGTCTTCTAGACAGCGGCCCTAGCGGAACTTCGACGGTGCTGTATGTTACCTCTGACGCGGGAGAGGGAAAGACGACGGTCATTGACCAAATTGCGATCACTCAGGCGCAGAAATACAAGTCCGGACAGGCAAAGTGGCTGCTGCTGCCTATACGTCTTGGCGGACGGTCTTTTCTTACCTTTGATGACGTAGTCGTTGCGGAGCTCGTGAATCGTTTTCGGTTTCAGTTCTTCTACTACGATGCCTTTCTAGAGCTTGTGCGCTTGGGTGTGGTGGTCCCGGCCTTCGATGGATTTGAGGAGATCTTTGTTGAGGGATCTACCGGCGAGGCCGTATCTTCCTTGGGAAACCTTGTCAGGTCTCTTGATTCATCCGGGGCTATAGTCATTGCGGTACGCAAGGCTCATTTCGAGTACCACAGCTTTCAAGATCAGGCTCGAATTTTTGATGCCGTCTCAGACGTCGATGCGTCGTTCGCTCGGGTCTCGCTCGAGCGGTGGGACAAAGGTAGATTTCTCAAGTACTGTAAGCATCGTGGCCTATCCTCGGGAGAGGAAGTCTACAAGGAGGTCCGTGATAGACTTCAGGCAGATGATCATCCAGTGTTGACTAGGGCGGTGCTGGCCAAACGTCTTGTTGATGTGGTAGAGGAGGAAGACCTTGGCGTACTGCTAGACCAGCTTGGAACCTCCGTTAGCGACTATTTCTATCATTTTGTGAACGCAATAGTGAGGCGCGAGGTGCAGGAGAAATGGATTGACCGATCTGGGGTTCCGCATCAGGCGTTGCTCACGGTTGAAGAGCACCACGAGCTTCTTCGGATGATCGCTAAGGAGATGTGGATTACGTCAAGCGATGCTTTGGGTGTGGACTATCTCGATCTTATTGCGGAGCTTTTTGCCGAGGAGTTTGCCAAGACAGCAATCGTTGCAAGGCAGGTCACCAACCGAATTGGGCAGCACTCGTTGATTGCTGTCAACCGTACGACACCAATGAGCTACTCGTTCGATCATGATGACTTTCGGAGGTTTTATTTGGGTGAGGCGGTCGCAAAGATGATTGTGGAAACTGACGATCTAGAGGAATTGCGGATATTTCTGGGTAAGCGGGCCTTGCCAGAGGATGCGTCGGACTCTGCGGCGGCCGCGATGCGGAGAATGGAGATCGAGCAAGCCAGCGTCTCTGTGCAAGCCGAGTCCGTAGACTTGGGTTCTATCTTGGGTGTGCTGGGCCGGATAGCACTCGGCGACTCTGGAGCTTCCTATGTCGGAGAGAATGTAGGAGGACTTGCGATTCGTCTGTTGGATATCTTGCCAAATGCGCAGGGTACGGAGTTGCGGGGTTTTCATTTTCCGACGGATGCGATTAGGGGTAAGGAGATCACCGGGGCGACGTTTTCTGATTGTAGCTTTGAGCGAACTTCGTTCGACACAGCGCGGCTTGCGAAGTTGCACTTTGCGAACTGTCAGTTCGATGAGATTCAACTGACAGGCTCTCGGCCCGTGGTCGACGTTGAGTTCCACGACTGTGAGATCTCTTGTGTCCGTCGCGGGGAGGAAGGAGCGTATGAGCCGAGGAGAATTCTCCAGCTCTTGAAGGCGGCAGGATTTACCGTGGGCACAGACTACGGGCGGGAGGAGCCAGAGATAGAGGAGGATGAGCTCACCGACTTGGCAGGACGAGCCCTCCGGACCTTTCTCAGGGCGACGGCTGTAAATGAGGGTACGTTGAATAGGCGACTTGGGGTGATGTCGGGGAGGTTCTTTGATGAGGTCCTGCCACCAATGTTGGAGCGAGGAATACTAAAGGAGGTGGAGTTTGCGGGGAGGGGCCGGCGGCAACGACGGTTTAAGGTAGCTGTCTCCATGCAGGGTATTGAAAGTGCCTCGAAAGCTAGGGGGCAGTCGCTATGCGAGTTCATAGACTCCCTTGCGAAGGGCTGACCTCCAAACCAGCGAGACGCCGATGGTCGCCATGCGCGACGTCGGCAAGGTGTTCGTCACCGAGCGGATGGAGACCCGCGCCTTGGCGGACGTCGACCTGACGGTGCGGCGCGGCGAGTACCTGCGCATCGAGGGGCCCTCGGGATGCGGCAAGTCGACGCTGCTCGGCGTCATCGGCCTCATCGAGGAAGCAGCGGACGGCGACTACCGGCTGGACGGCGTGCCGGTGGCGGGGCTGTCCCGGACGCAGCGGGCGCGGCTGCGGAATCGGCTGCTCGGCTTCGTGTTCCAGTCCTTCAACCTCGTCGGCGACATGACCATCGTCGACAACGTGGAACTGCCGCTGCGCTACCGCGGCGGCATCGGCCAGCGGGAGCGGCGGGAGCGGGCGATGGCGCTCCTCGATCGCGTCGATCTCGCCCCCCGCGCCGCGCACTACCCGGCCCAGCTCTCCGGCGGCCAGCAGCAGCGCGCCGCCATCGCCCGCGCCCTGGTCGGCGAGCCGGCGCTGCTGCTCGCGGACGAGCCCACCGGCAATCTCGACGCCCAGGCTGGCGGCGAGGTGATGGAGCTGCTTGCCGAAAGCCACGCCAGCGGCGCCACCGTATGCGTGGTGTCGCACGATCCCGCCTACGCGCACATGGCGGAGCGCGCCGTTCGGTTGGACCAAGGGCGCGTGATCGCGCCCTGATGGGCGCTCGGCAGTGGCGCGTTCGGAGGGGCCCCAGGGGCGCATGGCGCTCCCTGTCGCTCGCGCTCTGCGGGATCGACGTTGCCGCCAATGGCAAGCACTGCAAGTGGATGCTGGACGCCGACGGCGACCAGTTCGAACGCTTGATGCTTGCGGACGGCTATGGGGTGTGCGCTGCTGGCGGCACGCGTAGCCCTTTGTCAATGCCTCTGTGCTATGTTCGGAGCGAGGTGCGGACCAAGAAGTCTGACTGGGGTGCCATGATCCCGAAAAGGCGACTGCAAGTGTTTTTGATGGGACTTTTGGTGTCCTTGTCCTTGGCGGCGAGCGAACCCTGCTACAGCTACGGACCAGATTGCGGCTATGGCTTGGTCGAGGACTGCCGCTGGGAATGTCAGCGGATGGAAAGCGGCTCCTACATCCCGGTCTGCACTTTCAAAGTCCGAGTGTGTAGTTGCGTTTCGCCGTCAGGCTGACAGGGCACAGACCGCGGGATGCTCCAGTCGTGCGCGAGGCTGTAGTTGGACTGACATGCGCCTTGCTCTCTGCAACCGCCGCCGGTGCCGACAGGCGCTGCCAGGTGGACCTGGACGCGGACCGAGAGCAGTTCGAGCGGCTGATCCTCTCCGCCGGCTATGCGCGGGTTCGCATGTACGACGAGTCCTTCGAGGTGCTGTCCGGCCTGCTGGCGGAAGCCCCACGCCCCCGCACGCGAGCTTCGGTTCACGAGCGTCTGGGTTACAACCATTATCAGGTCAGGAACCTGGAGAAAGCTCGTTTCCACCTGTTGGAGGCAAGTGCTGCGCATCGTCCGGCGTGTGGCGGGCCTCGGCGGTGGAAGACCCTTGCCGCAGTGGCGTTCGAAATGGGACGCCACGCGGAGGCGGCAGAGTACGCCGACGCTTGGCAGACCAGCAACGAAGCGATCTGGCAGGACTTCGAGGGCTTGCGTGCGCTGACGACTGCGGAGCGGCTGCTCGTGGCCAGGTACTGGTCCCATGTGGATCGGGAGCGGGCCCTGGCGCTGGCGGAGGCCGCCTTGGCGGACGCTGCCGAACCCGGCACGGGTGCCGCAGCGGACGTCGACGCTGCCACCAGCGCCTGGATCGCCCGGCTGCGCCAGGGCGAGGCGCCGGCCGAGATTCCGCCTCTCGAGCGGCCCTGGCTGGAGCAGCCGGCGCCTTCGTTGAGCGCCGCCGAGGCCATGCGGCGGGTGGAGGTCTGGCAGGAGCGGCGCTGGCGGCTGACGCGGCCCGCCGAGCAGCCGGGCGGGGTGCCCCGGGAGGAGTGGGTGACGGACAGCTGGCGGCTGACGCCGGGCGCCGTCCCGCCGCCCCCGCCGGCGGCGGTGCCGTTGGCGCTGCATCCGCCGTCCCTGCCGGCGTTGGCGGTGCCAGGCGGTCCGGGCGCGTCGGCGCCCAGTGCCGACGAGGCGGCGAAGCGTGTCGAGGCCAATGGCGCGGACCCTGCCGCCGGCACTTGCCCGGCTGCGGAAAACGACTAGGCCCCGGCGTGGCCCCCGGCCGGTACGGCAAGCGGGCGTTGGCGCTGGTGGCGCTGGCGCCGACCTTCGGCGGCATTGGCGTGGCGGCGGCGGTTGCCTACGCGGTGTGGTTCGAGCTGCCGAGCGGCGTCGCCGCGCAGAACTACGTGTCGCTGGGGCGGCAGGCCGCGCTTTCCGGGCGTGTGGGGGGCCTGGCGGAGGTGGTCGTTGCCGAGATTCGCGAACGGGTGCCGGAGGCGCGGTGGCTGACGGTGGAGCGTCTCGGCTGGATGCCCGTGGAGACCGATCTAGAAGGCGAGGCAAGCCTGTGGACGGAAGGCGTGTCCGGGGGCTTTTTCGAGGCCCTAGGCATGGCCGCGGCGCACGGCGAGCTGGCCGCGCCGCCGGACACGCCGGCACTTGTGCTTGACTACGAAACTTGGCAGCGGCTGTTCGCCGGCGAGGACGTCGCCGGCCGCTTGCTGGCGGTCCGCGGCGAAGGGCCGCTGATGGTCGCCGGCGTGGCGCCGCCGCGGTTCCGCGGGCTGCTCGCCGACCCCGTGCAGCTATGGGTTCTGAACCCCCGGCGCCTGCCGTCCGTGGTCGCCCAAGGGGACCTGCGCGGCCGGTTCTGGCAGTACGTCTCGAACAGGCATGCGTTCGGCGTTCTGGGCCCCGGCACGTCCCTGGCCAAGCTCGAGGGCCTGCTGGCGGACCTGCGCCTCTACCGGGAACCGCCAAGCGGCGGCCGGGGGCTGACGGTGACCGCGGACGACCGGCTGACGATCACGCCAGGGCTCACCGGGGCGCCGACGGTGCGGCAGACGGTGGAGGCGCGAACCCGCTGGCTGGTCGCCATCGTCGTCTGCCTGCTGGTGCTCGCCTTCGCCACGCTGGTGGACCTGCTGCTCGCGGATCAGAGCGCTCGGGACGAGGAACGCCGCGTGCGGGTGGCCGTCGGCGCGACCCCAGGGCAGCTCTACCGCCAGTGCTTAGTGGAGAACGCCGCCTTCGCCGCCGTCTTGGCGGCGCTGGCCGGCGCGGCCGGCGCCTATCTCGGCCATGTGCTGCTGGCGGTGCAGCCCTTTGCGCGTTGGCTGGTGGAACTCTCGCCCGGCGCGATCGTCGTCGGCGGCGCCGTTGGTCTGGTGGCGCTGGTGCTGGCGCACGCCGTCGCCGCCGGCTGCGCGATGCGGACGGTGGCGGCAGCGTCCGCGTCACTCGCCGCCTCTTGGCGGCCGCGAAAGTCCGCCGCGGCGCGTCGGCTGCTGCTGCTGGCGGCCACCGGCAGTCTGCTGCTGGTTGGATCGGTCGCCCTGCGCTACTGGCGGGAGGCGGGTTTCGCCTTCGGCTTCGCCCACCAGCACACCCTGCTGATGCAGGCGTGGTCCAGCGAGTGTACGCGGGACACGGAAGCGATCCGCCGAGCCATCCTGGCCCTGCCCGAAGTACGGCGGACCGCCCGCATGGATCTGCTGCCGTTCATCGGTCCGACGACGATCGCCAATCGGGCGCGGATTGCCGGCCGGGCCGACTTCGACGGCGTCACGGTGCTCTACGGCGGCGTCAAGCCAGCCTACTTCGAGACCCTGGGGGTGCCGGTGCTCGCGGGTCGCCCGCATCGGGGCAGCGGCGAGGTAGTGGTGTCGAGAGCTCTGGCGAGGCGGCTCGGCGGCTTGGAGGAAGACTTGGCCGCGGCCTTGGGCCAGACAGTCCGCATCCAGCGCGAGGCCCGGGACGCCGCCGAGTCCGACGCGGTGTCGACCGTCGTCGGCGTCGTGGAGGACATCCCCTACGGCGAGTACCTCGACGGCGAGCGCACGGCGGTGTACGGCGACACGGCCGGATCGCCTTGGGATCAACGCTGGGCGATCCACCACGACGGCGACGCGGACGCCCTCGTGGCAGCGCTGCGCCAGGCCGAGACCTTCGCGGGTTGCGAAATAGTCCACATCGGCAGCCCGAGGAGCCTGTTCGAGATGCAGTTCATGGCGCAGCGCGGCGTCGAGATTCTGCTCGCCGGCGCCGCGGCGTTGGCGTTCGCGCTGGCATTGGCGGGACTGGCCGGCAGCCAGTTCCGGCGTCTGGCCGAGGACCGTCGCGCCATCGGCATCGGCCTGGCCCTGGGCGCGACCACCGGCGCCTTGGCGGGCCGCTACCTGCGACCGCTGCTGACGGATCTCGTCGTTTGCGCGGCGGCGCCGTGCGTTGCGCTAGTGGCGTTGGGCGCGGCGCTGCCGACGGCGATGGCCGGCGCGACGGCCATGCTGGCGACGGAACTCGTCGCGCCAGCGCTGGCTGTCGTCGGGGCGGTCGCGTCCGGCATCGTCTGGCTGGCTACGGGGCGCACCGTGGCGGCGAATTCGCCGGCGTCTCTGATGCGGGCCGCGTAGCGTTCGCCAGCGGCCCGGTCGCCGATCTGGACCATCACTTCCAATGCGGCTTTGGTACTGGTGTGCGCTTCCAAAATGACGTGTGTTCCAGCGGGCGGGTTTGGTCGCTCGACCGGGATGCCGGCGGCCTTGCAGGGGCGGCACATCCTCAAGCAGCGCACGCCGAGGCGACGACAGACGAACGTGCCATTTGCCATGTCAATTCGGAATCGAACCACTAGGCGCCTGCCGCTGGCCGCTGCGGGGCCGCCGCGGCAAGCCGGCTGCGGAGCGGCTGGCGCAGTCGACCGGCTAGGGCCCGCAACAGCTGGTCCGTCTCCTCCCAGCCGATGCAGGCGTCGGTGATCGAGACGCCGTAGGCAAGGGCGCTGGCGGCGGCCGGCGCCACGCCGTTGCCCTGCACCGATTGCTGCCTCGGACTTCCGGGCGCGAAGGACTGGTTTCCCGGAAGGATGTTGCTCTCCAGCATCAGGCCGACGATGGAGCGGTTGCCGGCGGCGATCTGGCTGGCCACGGCGTTGGCCACCGCGGCTTGGCGGCGGTGGTCCTTGTCGGCATTGGCGTGGGCGCAGTCCACCATGATGGTGCTGGCGAGATCCGCTGCCGCCAGCGCTTCCTCGCAGCGCCGCACCGCCGCCGCATCGTAGTTGGGGCCGCTGCTGCCGCCGCGCAGGACGATGTGGGCGTTGGCGTTGCCGCGGGTGTGGATCATGGCCACCTGGCCGTTGCCGTCGATGCCGAGGAAGCGATGCCGGCTGGCCACGGACCGCAGCGCGTTGACGGCGACCGCCAGCGAGCCGTCGGTGCCGTTCTTGAAGCCCACCGCGGAAGAGAGGCCGGAGGCCATCTCGCGGTGGGTCTGGCTCTCCGTGGTGCGGGCGCCGATGGCGGACCAGGCGATGAGGTCCTGCAGATACTGCGGCGTGATCGGATCGAGCGCTTCCGTGGCGAGCGGCAGCCCGAGGGCGGCGACGTCCAGCAGCAGCCGCCGGGCCATGCGGATGCCGCGCTCGATGTCGAAGCCTTCGTCGAGGTCCGGATCGTTGATGAGCCCCTTCCACCCCACCGTGGTGCGCGGCTTCTCGAAGTAGGCCCGCATCACGACGCACAGCGAATCGGCCGTGGCGTCCGCGAGCCGCCTCAGCCGCGCGGCGTAGTCCCGAGCGGCTTCGGGATCGTGGATGGAACACGGGCCGACGATCGCCAGCAGGCGGTGATCGCGGCGTGCGAGGATGTCCGTCACTTGGCGACGAGCGGCGGCGACCGACTCCCGCACGGCTGCGGACGCGGGCAGATCCCGCTTCACGGCCGCCGGCGTCGCCAGCGCTTCCTGCGCGGTCACGTTGAGGTCCTCGGTGGCAGCTGCCATTGGCGTCTCTCCATGCGATCGGTCCCCGAAAAGCAAAAACCCCGACGGGCGGATCGCCAATCGGGGTTGCGAAGGGCGACCGAAGCGCCCTTGAGGAATAAAGAGGGCGCTCTACCGTGGGCTAAACCAATAGCCGACCGCCGGCCGCGGCGCCCGGGCGCCGCTCGCCGCGGCGATGGACGCTTGGCGCACTGGCACCAGCAGGTAGGAGCGAACTCTCATGGGGCGCGATTCTTGGGGTGGGCGGGCGGGATGTCAAGCGCCTGTACTGGCTCACTACTTCTTGCCCCTCGTTAGCCTAGCGCAGTGGGGCCGGACGTGTTAGAAGGCTGCCGTGGAGGTCGGCAACGGGGGCGCCGCCCATGCCGAAGGGCGATCACTACGGCTTTGCGCTGCCGGAGGAGCTCGTGCTGCTGCGCGACCAGGTGCGCCGCTTCATGCGCGAGGAGGTGAAGCCCGTGGAGGACGCGCTGCCCCACGACGCCACCGGCTGCAGCGCTGCGGACCATGCCCGCCTCCGCGCCAAGGCGGAGGCGCTGGGCCTCGCCCGCCTGAACGTGCCGGCCGAGCACGGCGGCAACCCGGTGAGCGCACTGGCGCGGGTGGTGATCGCGGAGGAATCCGCCAAGTGCCGCCTGGGCGGCTACGCGCCGGCCCTCGGCGCCTTCGGCGGCGGCCCGCCGAACATCATCTGAACGGCACGCCGGCGCAGATCGAAAAGTACGGGGTGCCCTGCGTGACCGGCGGCAAGCGCGCCTTCGTCGCCATCACCGAGCCCACCGGCGGTTCGGACCCGCGCAACAACATTCGCACCCGGGCGGTGCGCCGGGGCGACACCTGGGTGCTGAACGGCCGCAAGATGTGGATCACGGCCGCCAAGGGCGCGGACTACGGCGTCGTCTTCGCCCGCACCAAGGACGGCACGGGAGATGCGCCGCCGGAGATCACCGCGTTCATCGTCGAGCCGACGTTCCCCGGCATCTCGTTCAACGAGATCAAGGTGATCCGCGCCCTGTCGCCCTACGAGATCGTCCTCGACGACTGCCAGGTGCCCGCCGAGAACGTGCTTGGCGAAGTCGGTCGAGGCTTCGGCGTCGCCCAGAACTGGCTGGTGGACGCGCGCATACCGTATGCCGCCGGCTGCATCGGCATCGCCCAGGAAGCGCTGGACATGGCATGCGGCTGGGTGAAGCAGCGCCAGGCGCGGGACGGGCCGCTGGCGGACAAGCAGGCCGTTCAATGGATGATCGCGGATTCCGAGGTGGAGCTGCGGGCGGCGCGGATGCTGGTGTACGACGCCGCCGCCAAGGTGGACGCCGGCTTGTCCGGCAAGGTCGATGCTTCCGTCTGCAAGCTCTACGGCACGGAGACCGCCGGGCGGGTGGTGGACCGGGCGATGCAGATGTTCGGCGGCATGGGCATGGCGAAGGAGATGCCCCTCGAACGCTGGTACCGGGAACTGCGCGTGAAGCGCATCGGCGAAGGGCCTTCGGAAGTGCATCGCGTGGTCGTCGCCCGCGACAAGCTGCGCCGCACCGACGGCGGCGTGTACTTCGGCTAGCCGACCGCCCGGGCCTTCATGCCGCTGCTGCTTGGCAAGCGCTACAAGCCGCGCGCAAAGTCAAACCGATACCTGCCAACCTGACAAGCACTTGCTACCGACACCAGCCGGACAATGCACTTGCTACCGACACTTGGGTTGGCTATCTTGACCGCTTGGAACTGTTCCCAAGCGCTTGCGTTCACCTATGGTAGAGGTGATGCGTGCCAAGCCGTTGGCTTCTGCGCCGGCGCGGTCGAGTCTACGGAGTTCAAGCAGGGGCTGGGACAGAGCGTAGTCTATGCCCTCCTTGGGGGGATGAATGGGCGCTTGCGCGCACCGTGCCAGCTTGCGAGGCTATAACGAGGGTCGTGGGCACCGCCACATTGCAACCCGTCGAAAAGCCCTGCGCCCTGCGCCGGCTCGCGGCCGTGGAGACCGCTGCCTTGCGGGCGCAGGTCGCCCGGCTCTCGGAGACGGTGTGGAACCGGGCCAGCGACGTCAGGGAAAACGACTACCCGTGCTTCGCCCACGTCCGGCACATCGTCTTCCGGTTTCCCGTGGACGGAGACCGGAGCCGCTACCACGTGAACCCGGGCTGGAACCTCTGGGCCCGCTGGCTGCTGCCGATCATGGCGCAGGCGTCCTCGTGCTACGGCTACGCCGACCCCGTCTATCCAAAGGCCATGCTGGCGCGGCTCGCCGCCGGGCACGGCATCGATCCCCACACGGACTCCGGCCCCATGGCCCCTTCTGTCCACAAGATCCACGTACCGCTCACGACCAATCCCCGGGCGACGCTGACGGTCGCCGGCGCGGACTTCCATCTGCAAGCCGGCTACGCTTGGGAAGTCAACAACCTCGCTGTCCACTGTGCCTTCAACGGCGGCTTGCGGGACCGCGTCCACTTCATCTTCGAGGTGTTCGAGGCGCGGGCCCGAGCGTCGCGCAAGGCAACAGGATGAAGGAGAGGCCATGAAGGATTTCGGCGGCAAGCTGGCCGTGGTGACCGGCGGCGGCACCGGCATGGGCCGGGCGCTGTGTCGGCAGCTCGTGGCGGAAGGCTGCGATGTCGCCGCCTGCGACGTGCTGGACGACAATCTGGCGGAAACGAAGCGTCTGTGCGAACAGGAAGCCCCGCAAGGCCGCATCGTGACCACGCACCACTGCGACGTGGCGGACGAAGACGCGGTGCAGGAGTTCCGCGACGCCGTGGCCCGCGCCCACGACACCGACCACGTCGACCTGCTGTTCAACAACGCCGGCGTCGGCGGCGGCGCCAGTTTCGTGGACGAGGGCAGCCGCGAGGAGTGGGAGCGCACCTTCAACATCTGCTGGTTCGGCGTCTACTACTGCGCCCGGGCTTTCATGCCGATGCTGCGGGCAAGCGCCGAAGCGCACATGGTGAACACCAGCAGCGTCAACGGCTTCTGGGCGACGTTGGGCACCCAGAGCGCCCACTCCGCCTACAGTGCCGCCAAGTTCGCCGTCAAGGGCTTCACCGAGGCGCTGATCACGGATTTCGCCAACAACGCGCCGCATGTGAAGGTGTCGGTGGTGATGCCCGGGCACATCGGCACCTCCATCGCCATCAACTCCGGGCGCATCCTCGGCCGCGGCGAACTCCAGGCGGAGAACCTGGCGCGGTTCCGCACCCGCTACCGGTCCCTCGGCATGCTGGACGAGAACACCACCGACGACCAGGTGCGGGAGATGATCGCCGCGATCGGGCGCAACTTCCGGGACAACGCCCCCACCACCGCCGAGCAAGCCGCGGCCGTCATCCTGGACGGCGTGCGCGAGGACCGTTGGCGCATCCTGATCGGCGACGACGCCCACCGGCTGGACGCGATGGTGCGCGAGACGCCGGAAGATGCGTACACGGCCGAGTTTCTGGAACGCCTCCGCGAGGGTGCTGGCTGGAATCTGGGTTGAGACATGTCTTCGCCGAGGTCCTAGGCGCCCTTGTTGGACTGCGCCAACTCGAGCACCGGTCGAAGGCAGGCTTGCCGACAATGCGTATCACATCGTGGATCTAGGACCAGCTGACTCGCGTCTTCCCACGGGGCCGCCCGCCGAGAAGCCGAGCGAGCCGTCGCCGGCCGAGGCCCGTTCCGCCGACGTTCTGCCGCAAGCGCTGGTGGCGGCAATCGCTCGCGTACGGGATCAAGAGCATTTCGCTCGTACGATACGCGCTAGGCCCCGCTCGTTGACTTTGCCAGCGAAGGTCGCTCGATTGGCTGCCTTGGTGTTGCCCTTCGACAGGCACGGCGTGGCGCGGGACATGTGGCGCGCCGGGCCTCGTGGCGCCAGAGCGGTGGCGTGGTCGCTTACGCGACCTGCCTGGATGCCCCTGACAGTTCTGTCGCGGAAATACCGTTGCGTGTGGATCCGGATCACCAAGAACGCTTCGACCAGCATCTTGGCGGCGTTGCTGGCGACGGATCCGGACTGCGTAATGCTGCAAGTGGAGCGTGGCGAACTCTACGCGCGGTATCCGGAGGCACTGGACTGGTTCACGTTCGCGTTCTTGAGGCATCCGTTCAGCAGGGCCTTGTCCTTCTGGTCGGATGTCCATTACGCCCACTGGGACCCGGCGCCCCTGCCGACCAAGCTGGAAAAGCGCGCCCGCAAGCTTGAGCGATGCTACGGACTGGCCGAGATGGTCGACTTCGACGCCTACTGCGCTTGGCTGCACACGCCCTACGGAGCGGATGCCTACACCGATGTGCATGTCATGTCCCAGAGTGTGTGGATCAGCGCTGCCGCCGAAGCACGGGGCCGGCCGCCCGACTTCATCGGCCGGGTGGAGCAGCTTGATGCGGACTGGGCCAAGGTGGTCGGCGAGATCGGGCTGCCTTGCCCGCACCTGCCGGTGCTCCACTCGTTGGTAGGTTGGGAGCGCTCGCGGGGTGACCTCGACACAGGCCGTGCCGCTCGCTCTCTCCACCTGACGGAACACAACAAGGCGCTGCTGGCGTCGCGCTATGCCGACGACCTGGCGCTGGGCGGCTACGCGCCGACCGGCTTGGAGGTGGTTGGGCCTGTAGCGCCCCCTGTTGAGCCGCGTGCCTGCTGAGTCGCGGGCCGTTGTTGTGGGGGTGCGTTGCCGTGGCGGCAGCGCGGAATCGCGCCGGCGCCACGCTTGGCCCCGGCTCGTTTACACTGCCGCCGTTTCGAGAGCCACACCGGAGGCAGCATGGCCGTGCAGGCCCAGGTTCGGTACCTAAGGGAGGAGTGGCGGCAGCGGCGGGGGATCCCGGAGATCGGCGATCGCGAGAGCCGCCGCGCCAACACCGCCAAGCACACGGTGGCCGTCCACGATGCGCGCCCCGCTCTGGGGCGCGGCGAGATCGATCTGGACGTCAACGGCTTCGCGCTGCTGCGCCACGTCTCGGCGGTCGGCGACTTCCACGACGAGGCCGGGGTGAGGGCGCGGTACTACCCCGAGATGGTCGCTCTGGCGAAGGCGGCGACCGGCGCCGCGGAGGTGTTCGTCATCCAGCACCTGCTTCGCACCGAGGACAGGTCGGACTTCAACAAGGCATACGCCAGGTTCCTGCACTGCGACTACGGCATGGACGATGCCCGGGGCGCTGCCGAGCGGGTGCTGGCGAAGCGCGGCCTGCCATTGGCGGACTACCAAGACAAGCACTTCGCCTGGTACAACGCCTGGCAGCCCTTCGACTACCCGGCGCAGCGAAACCCTCTCGCCTTGGTGGATGCCGCCTCCGTGCCTCTTGCGGACCTGGTGGACTACCGCTACACGGGCTACTCGGCCAAGGGCGCCGGCGCGCAAGGCGCCGCGACCGGATTCGACGGCAAATCCTCGATGCCGGCCCGCAACCCGGCGCACCGCTTCTACTATGTGCCGAACATGGCGACCGACGAGGTGCTGTTCTTCAGGCAGCTGGACACCCGGCGCCCCGGCGGCGCCTGCCCGCACACTTCCTTCGACGACCCCGCGTCGCCGCCGGACGCGCCGCCTCGGCGCAGCATCGAGACTAGGCTGATGGCGGTGTTCGCGCCGTAGGGCCAGCGGGCTCGAACGCGCCATGCCTCCGCCTGAGAGCAGCCAGGCGCTGGCCGGCTTTCGCATCTGCGACTTCACCGGCCAGCTGGCCGGCGCCGGGGCCACCAAGTGGCTCGCCTCCTTCGGCGCCGAGGTGATCCGCATTGAGGACCCGGTGCGCGAGGGCCGCTGGGACATCCTGCGCGGCACGCCGCCGTTCGTGGACGAACGGCGCGGCATCGACATGGGCGGTGCCTTCAACAACCACAACGCCGGCAAGTACGGCATCACGTTGAATCTGCGTGCCGAGCGGGGCCGGGAGATACTGGCGCGGCTGGTGGCGGTGTCGGACGCGGTCATGGAGAACTTCGCCAAGGGCGTGCTCGAACGCTGGGGCTTCGGCTACGAACGTCTTAAAGCCATCAAGCCGGACATCGTCTACGTCTCCAACTGCGGCTTCGGCCACCTCGGCCCCTACAGCGACTTCAAGACCTGGGGGCCGATCGTCCAGGCCGTCTCCGGGCTGACGTTCACCAACGGCCTGCCCGGGCTGCCGCCGGCGGGCTGGGGCTACTCCTACATGGACCACACCGGCGCCTACTACATGGCGATAGCGACGCTGCTGGCGCTGCTGCACCGCCAGCGCACCGGCGCCGGGCAGTGGGTGGATCTGGCCTGCACCGACGCCGCGCTGTCGCTGCACGGGCCGGCGCTCTTGGACTGGACCGTGAACGGGCGGCCGACGCGCCGCGACGGACGCCCCCACGCCAACCGCTCCGAGTGGCCGCCCATGGCGCCCCACGGCATCTATCCCTGCGCTGGCGACGACGACTGGGTGGCGATTGCCTGTCGAGACGAGACGGATTGGCAGGCGTTCGCCGCGGTGGTGGACGAACCGTGGTGCGAGGCGTCGCAGTTCGCCTGCCTGGGCGACCGTTGCGGGGCCCAGGACGAACTGGACGCCCGGGTCGGCGCTTGGACGGCCGCTCGGTCCAAGTTCCAGGCGGAGGACGCGCTGAGGACTGCCGGCGTGCCGACGGCGGCGGTGCGCAAGCCTCGGGAGCGCATCGACCAGGATCCCAGCACCAGCGCGTTCGGGCTCTGGCCCGTCGTGCGTCATGCCAAGATGGGAGCGGTGCGCGTGGATGGGCAGCCGGTTCGCTTCTTGCGCACGGACTGGCGCCTGGATCGGGGAGCGCCGTGCCTTGGCGAGCACAACGAAGAGGTGCTGACTCGGCTGTTGGGGCTCGAGGCGGAGGAGGTGGCGGCGCTGCGCGAGGAGGGCGTGGTATGACGGCCCTGCACGGCATGCGCGTGGTGGAGCTGGCGCAACCGCCGATCGCCCTCGCCGGCAAGCTCCTGGCGGACATGGGCGCGGACGTGATCCTGGTGGAGCCTCCGGGCGGGGACCCGTCGCGCCGCTATCCGCCATTTCTGGACGACCAGCCGGGGCAGGACCGCAGCCTCTACTGGTGGCACTACCACACGAGCAAGCGCGGCGTGGCCATCGACTTGGACACGGCAGCCGGCCAGGCGCGCTTTCGGGCATTGATGGCAACTGCCGACGTGCTGCTGGAAGCCGAACCTCGCCGCCGGCTCGCAGAGCTCGGCCTGGACTACGAACAGCTCGCAGCGATCAAGGCGGACCTGGTGCATGTGGCGGTGACGCCCTATGGCCGCGAGGACGCCAGGAGCGATCTGCCGTACACGGACTTGACGATCATGGCCGCGTCCGGCCCGCCGTGGAGCTGCGGCTACGACGACCACTCGCTGCCGCCGATTTCAGGCCCCTTGCAGGGCTACCACACGGCATCGCACTTCGCTGCCATGTCGGCGCTGACGGCGCTGCTGCACCGCAGCGTCGGCGGCGCTGGGCAATTCGTCGACGTGAGCATGTCGGCCGCCTGCAACGTCACCACCGAGGCGGCTACCTACACTTGGCTGGTGGCGCAGAAGACCGTGCAGCGCCAGACCGGCCGCCACGCTTCCGTCTCGCCGTCGGGGGAGACGCAGCAGCTGTGCGCCGACGGCCGCTACGCCAACACTGGCGTGCCGCCGCGCAAGCCGGCGGAGTTCGCTGCGCTGGCCCGATGGCTGGCGGAGCTGGGGCTGGCGGAGGAACTGCCGGAGGCGGTGTTCCTGGAGCTCGGCGCCAACTGGGAAGGACCCTTCGATCTCGCCAGGCTCGGCACGGACGACGAGATCACCGCGGTATTCGGCGCCGGACGCGAAGCGCTGAAGCTGATCGCCTCCAAGGTGCCAGCGCAGGAGTTCTTCCTCGGCTGCCAGCGGGCCGGGCTTGCGGTGGGTGTCGTCAACGCGCCGGAGGAAGCGTTCGAGGATGGCCACTTCAAGGCGCGGGGCTTCGCCGTGCCGCTGCGCCACGAGGACCTGGACGCAACCGTGACCTATCCCGGCGCACCCTATCGGCTCACCGGCAGCCCCTGGGCGCTGACCCGTCGGGCGCCGAAGCTCGGCGAGCACGACGCCGAAGTGTTCGCCGAGCTGGGGCTCGACGCCGGCGGGGCGGCATGAACGCCGCGCCGCGGGTGCTGGTGCTGGCCGCCGGCCCAGGGCGCCGCTTGCTGCCGTTCACCCGCGGCTGCCCCAAGGCGCTGGCGGAAATCGGCGGCGCGCCGCTCTTGGACCGCTGGTTCGCGCGCATCGAAGCCCTTGCCGACGAACCGTTGGAGGTGCTGGTCAACGCCCATCACCTGCCGTGCCAGCTGGCGGCGCGGGTGGCGTGGTACGAAAGGCGTTCCCGGAGCCGATGGGCGGTGAGCTACGAGCCGGCCTTGCTGGGCACGGGCGGCACGGTGCGGCGGCACTGCCGCTGGCTGAACGACGAGTCGGACGCCATCGTGGTCTACGCGGACAACTATTCCAGCATCGATTTGCGGCGCTTCCATGCCCATCACGTTCGTCGCGGGGCGCCGGCCACCGTGGCGCTCTTTCGCACCGACCGCCCGCGCCACTGCGGCATCGCGGCCGTGGACGATGCCGGCGTGCTGACCGCGTTCGCCGAAAAGCCGGCCGTGCCGGCATCCAACCTCGCCAACGCCGGCGTGCTGGCGTTTCGGCCCGGGGTGCTGCGTGGTCTGCTGCGGGAGACGGACGAAGATCTGGCGCGGACGGTCTTGCCGCGCCTCGTCGGCAAGGCGGTCGGCTGGCATGTGCCAGGCTTCCACTACGACATCGGCACCCCGGAGGCGTTGGCGCGGGTCCGGCGGCTGGCGGCGGCGGGGGAGATCGGATGAGGGGTGTCCGTGGCGGGGGTTTGGCGGTCGGCGCGTTGGGGCTGTTGCTGACTGCCGCATGCGGCCAGCCGACTCCGGAGGCGGAGGACGGCGACTGGCAGGTGGTGCAGGCGTACTTGACTCTGGACGCGGCTTGGCATGCGGCCCCCGCTGGGGAGCGCGGCGACCATCCGCCGATCGATCTGGCCGTGTCCGCGGCGCGGGCCATCGTCGCCGACACGGAACATCCGAAGCTGGTGGCGGCGGCCGAGTTTCTGATCGAGCATCCCTACGGCATGACGCCCACGGCCGGCGAGGACATCGCCCTTGGCTTGGCGACGCTGGCAGCCCATGCGACGCCGGATTGGCAAGTCGTCGCGGACTACGAGCGGCGGTTGGCGGCGTGGGAGGAAGAGCGCGCCCAGGCCTTCCTCGAGCTCGCCGAGGAACGGCCGCCGATCCTGAAGGCCATGGCCGCGGCTGTCGCGGTGGCGGAACAGGATGGCCACCCTAGGCAACAGGCCGCCGCCGCGTTTCTGATCGCCAACAGCGGCCGCATGCGGGACTCCGCCCGCTTCGCGCTTGCCGGCGTCGACGCGCTGCTGACGCGCTTCCCGAACTACGACGGCTGGCCGGCGCTGCTCACCCACCTCTACGACCTGCCCGGGCGAGCACAGGTCGATGGGCTGTTCGAGAAGCTGATCGAGGGTGCCGAGAGCGCCGGGGATGCGGAGCTGCGGGCCACGGCACGCTACTACCTGGCGGCGAGCCTGATGCGGGCCGCCAACGATTTCGGCATCGCGCGGACGGATCTCCAGCAGCGTCGCGGACGGGCATTGGCGATGGCCACGGGCCTTAGCGCCGGCGTCGAAACCGCGACCATGGCGCGCCCGGACGAGCGCGGCCCGGACGGAGCGCCGCTGGTGACGACGTTGGCGGACGCCGAGCGGGCGCTGCTGTTCCGCATCGAACACGCCACCGCCGGCGGCACGCTGCCCCCGGCCACGGGGCGGCGACTCGACGGTGCGGAGGAGGGGCTGGAGCACTTGGCCGGCAAAGTGGTGCTGATCGACTTCTGGGCGACCTGGTGCGCCCCCTGCATCCGCGCCCTACCGACGCTGCGCGAGCTGCACGACGAACTGCCGCCGGCGCGCTTCGCGCTCTTGGCGGTGAGCGTCGACGCCGAACGGCAGACGGTAGCGGACTTCCAGCAGGACGAGCCGATGCCGTGGGCCAACTGGCACGTCGGCGACGACAGCGAGCTGGCCCGGGCCTGGGAGGTGCGGGCGTTCCCGACCTACATCCTGGTGGACGGCGACGGCGCCATCCTGGCCCGCACCAACACGCTGTCGCCGCGCTTCGTCGCCTTCATCCGCGCCCGGGTGGCGGACGCGAACTCTGCCGATGCAGCCTAGGGCGCTGCTTCCTGCCGGGTTCGGGTTGCCGAGTTGCCCGCCGTGCGACTAGGATGGCTTGGCGAGGTGATGGCATGACTGAGCAGACGCCGGGCGCGAAGATGATGTACCTCATCAAGCGCCGCGAGGCCACGTCCCGAGAAGAGCTGGTGGCGCACTGGTTCGCCAACCACATGCCGGGCGTCGTCGCCAGCCAGCAGGCCGCCGCCGCCAAGGGCCGCCCCCATGCCTCCCGCTACGTCGCCACGCTCTACGATCCGGATCGGAACGGCCTCCACCCGTGGGACGGCGTCGCCCAGCTCTGGTGGCCGCGCCCGCTGCCGCGGCCGAAGGTCGGCTTCGGCAGCGAGCCTCGGGACGTCTTCCAGCAGAAGGCCGAACCGTACTGGCCCTGGGCCACCCGCGAATACGTCGTTGTCGACGGCGGCGAGCTTCTTTCCACGGTGCCGTCGACGCTGGGCGCCCCGTATCCGACGACGCGGTCCGGTTTCCTGAAGGCGAGCTATCTGGTGGCGGCCAAGCCGGGCACGGACCATGCGGCGCTGTTCCGGCACTGGCTGGAGCGCCATGTGCCTAACGTCCGGGCGACGATGGCGGCGGCCGGCGGCTTCCGCTACGTCGTCAGCCACAGCATCGCGCCGGCCGAGGCGCCCTACGCCGGCATGGCCGAACTCTACTTCCACGACGCCGACGGATGGCGCGCCTATCGGCGAGCCATCGAGCCGGACGGCATGGAGCGCTGGGTGGACGGCGAGGGCACCTTGGCGCTGCTCTCCCGCACCGAGATGGTGGGCATCCCGTGACCGTGCGGACGGACGATGCCGGCGTGCCGCCGGAGGGCGTGCCGTCGGAGGGCGTGCCGCCGGAGGGCGCGGCGGCGCCGGCAGAGACCGCCGGCGAACCAGGGCCGCCGGCCTTGGCCTGCTGGAACTGCAACGCCTCCCTGGCTGGCCTGCCGCGCCCGATCACGCGCCACATGAACTGTCCGGAGTGCTACGAGGACCTGCACTGCTGCCGCATGTGCCGGCACTATCGGGACAACGTCACCAACTCCTGCGCGGACGAACGAGCGGCGCCGCCCACGCACAAGGAGGGTGCCAACTTCTGCGACTTCTTCCGCCCGGCCGCCGGCAGCTACCGCTCGGGAACCGCCGAGCGGCAGACGCGGGCCAAGTCGAGCCTGAACGCGCTGTTTGCCGACGAGGGCGATACCGCTGGCGGGCCGGACGGGGAAGACGCCGCGCCGGCCCCGGCGACCGCGGAAGACGAGGCGCGGCGGCGCCTGGACGCGCTGTTCCGGTAGGCGACTGCGAGGCAGGACCACACTGGATACGCGCTCCGAATTCTCCGTGCTGGTGACGCGTGAAGGGCGGCATTGCCCGACGCTGTAGCGGCTTCACGCAGAGACGAGCTCCCGCTTCACCGCCAGTATCTCAACTCCGATGGCCCGTCGTTGAAGCCGCGTTGCCACCCGCAAGGCGGTGCCGCTGCCGGCGAAGGGATCCACCACGGTGTCTCCAGGGTCCGTGAACAGCTTGATGAAGAACTCCGGCAGCCACTCCGGGAACGGGGCGCTGTGGCCGGTGTTGTGGGCCACGGGCGAGGCGTGCAGGACGTTGCTCGGGTAGGCCATGGGGCGCCCTTGCCAGGCGCTGATGCGGCGTCCGACGCCGGAGCGCGTGGCCGATTCCTGCCGCGAACGGTCGTTGCTGCTCATGTTCTTCAGCCGCGCCTTGGTCCAGTCGCCGGCGGGCACCATGACGGCCTCCTGGTTCATCTTCACGTCGCGGCTCTTGGCGAAGTGCAGCACCCGCTCCCAAGCGTCCCGGAAGCGGTACTTCCATTTGCCAGGCGCCGCGGTCGTCTTGTGCCAGATGTACTCCTCCACCCAGCGGAAGCCGGTTTCGCGCTTCAGATGGAGAATCAGATCCAGCACGTAGGTGTGGCGTTCGCCGTCCGCTGCCTTCTCCTTGATGTTCAGCACGAAGGATCCAGTGGGCTTCAGCACGCGCAGCATCTCGGCCGCCCGGGGCGCGAACCAGGCAACGTAGTCGGCGGGCTTCACGCCGCCGTAGGTGCGCTGCCGGGCATCGGCGTACGGAGGCGAGGTGACGATCAGATCGACGCTGTCGCCGGGCAGGTCCGCGAGCACGTCGAGGCAGTCCCCCGGCACGATCCAGCCTTCGCCATGCGGCATGTCCAGCACGAGTTGCGCGGTGTCGACCGCCGGACGACGAGAGTGGGCCATGGGGTGTGCCTCCCTGTGCAAAATATTTTCACGCCAACTTCAAGCACTGAGCGCCACCTCTCAAGGACCTTCTTCGCGATGCCGATGCCGCCCGGATAGCTCTCTACGACATATGCTTTTTGCTCCTTCGCCACGCCGTATGGGAAGATGTCATGAGCGTCGAGGGGCACCGAAAAAAGCGCTCCCACTCGCAACAATTGCTGGAGTGCAGGAATGGCGTTGGCTGCAACCTCCGACGAGCGCTGTTCTTGAATCCAGAAGGCGTGCGCGTTGCTGAACTTGGCTGAGTTATTCTGTGGCGACCATTGGTCGATCACATCGCCGCTCCTCTCGTCAAACCTCCTGGACCGAGTTCAACGAGTCTGTAATCAACACTTTACCATAGAACACGTTGATGTCCGAACTATTGGCAGTCCATCTCCAGCCGTCATAGACGTCCTGTTCGGCCAAGAACGTGAGTACATAGGCATTTGTACGACGGAATGCCTCAGCGGGTTCCAGCAGAATCTCTCCCCCGCTTCCGCCGGTGAGTGTCACCTCCCGAACACGGTAGCTCCGGCCACCGTGCATGTAGATCGCCCTCTGAAAAGCCTCGCGAAATTGCTGCTGTCCAGACAGTGTCCGATCTCTCTACTACCTTCCTTCAAGATGAACATTCCAGCACCACCGCCTCTAATGTTCAGTCCCGCATGTGGCCGCCATTTTCCAGTAGCGACCGGCACTGCTCCCTGCCGAATCTTGCTTTGCGCCGCATGGGCCATCGCCGCCCCGAGCGGGCCGCCACGAAGCAGTCCAAGACGAAACGCTCACCGTCGCCCCGCGTCTCGCAGTTTCTTCCAGCCCAGCCCTCCCAACGTCATGCCGGCGCGGTGAACGCGCAAGTCGGCAATGACGCTCTGCACCTTCTGTTGGTCGGCCTGCCGAATGGGCACCAGCTTGGCGACAGGCTTCCCTCTCCTGCGGATCAGCACCTCCTGGCCCTGCGAAACCCGCTCGAGCAGCGCAGATAGATGCGTTTCGCCTCGAACGCGCCGACTTCAATCATAGCTCTCGCCTCCGTTCCAACCAGCTTATCCAACTAGACCGGAAAATCAATGCGGGATACGACTACGCAATGAAGGAGTGCTGAACGCCTTTGCGCTAGCTCGCCGCTGGTGCGCGACCAAGCGTGCCGCTGGATAAGTTCGTTGAGGGCTCTGTATCGACGACGACCGCTCTCGGTCGCCATTGGCCGCTTTAGCTGTGGCTCGGTCAGACGCTCCGCCCGAACGCGGGCCACCGCATGACGCTCTGCGCCGTGCCATGCAGTTCACGCTGCGACGCCGTCGCGGATACGAGGACGTTCGTGTCCAGAATGGAACACGTTGGCAGGGCGACGGCTGGCTTCTCATCGGCCGTCGCCGTAGATCACCTCCCGACCCACCTTGCCGACCAGCGGGGCGTCGGAGACGTGCAACGTTGGCATTGCCACCGTCGCGTTCAACGCCTCCCTCACCGCGTCGGTAAGGATCGACTGCACCTCGCGTTGCAGCGACTGACCATGCATGGATGCCTGCCGCTTCAATGCACGATGAACGTCGTCCGGCAGCGCCCGAATCAGCAAGTTCGGCATGGAGACCTCTCGAAGGTCTTGGATCGTGCCAAGACGATACTGGTATCGACTGACTGCACCACGGTATCAGCTTCAGCGGTAGATCGCCTCGATCCACCAGTCGCCTTCGTGCAGTTCGGTCCATGGAACCAGCCGCCCGGCCGTGCGCCGTTGGTGCTGGTCGCCGCCGTACACGACGACGAGGTCGCTCTCGCCGGCGGCCGCGCCCAGTTGCTGCCGAGCGCGGCGGCCGCCGTCGAACAGGCTGGCGGATGCCGTGGCGCCGGACTTCGCTTCGACGAGGCGCAGACCGGAGGGATGCTCGATCACCAAGTCGGCTTCCGTGCCGTCGCGGTGGCGGTAGAAGAAGCAGCCGCGCGAGATGCTGCGGTTCGTTCGGTGCTTGACGATCTCGGACGCCACCCACGTCTCGAAGATCGCGCCGCGCAGCGGGTGCGAGCGCAACTGCTCCGCGGTGCGGATGCCAAGCAGCCAGCAGACGAGGCCGGTGTCGTGGAAGTGCAGCTTGGGCGTTCTGATCAGGCGCCGGCGCGCGCTGGCGTGGAAAGGCGGCAGCCGAAAGGCGATGTAGCTCGTCTCCAGAATGCCGAGCCAGTTCTTCGCCGTTGGCTGCGAAATGGCGCAGTCGTCCGCCAGCGACGAATAGTTCAGTAGCTGGCCGGTGCGCCCGGCGCACAGTTCCACGAAACGCTGGAACGTCACGAGGTCGCCGACGTTGGTGACGCTGCGCGCGTCCCGCTCGATGTAAGTGGTCACATACGGGCCCAGCCAGTCGGCCGGGTGCAGGCCATAGTCCAGGATGCGCGGGTAGCCGCCGGCGAGAAGCGTCTCGTCCAAGGTTGTCGGGTGGGCGTCGAAGCGCAACACCTCGCTGCGCGCCATCGGCAGCAGATGCTGCACGGCGGTACGGCCGGCGAGGGACTGGCTCACGGATTCAAGCAGCGCCAGATTCTGCGAACCCGTGAGTATCCAGCGGCCCGGCGCTGGGTCGTCGTCCACCACGCCTTGCAGATAGGAGAGCAGGGCCGGTACGCGATGCACTTCGTCGATGACGGCCCCGGCGTCGAATTGGGCAAGGAATGCGCGCGGGTCCTCTTGCGCGAACGCCCGCACGTCCAGCGCTTCCAAGGACAGATAGCGGTGTTCCGGGAAGAGGGTGCGGCACAGCGTGGACTTGCCGCTCTGCCGCGGGCCGGTGAGCGTGACGACTGGAAAGCGCTGCGCCGCTTGCCGGATGTGCGGGGTCAAGTCGCGATCGACGATCATGCGCCGAGGATGGCACAGAAAAGGAGGCTAATTCAAAAATTGGAGTTTGGATTAGCCTCTTACGGCTGCGCCGGTTTTCGTCACTTGGTAGCCGCCCGGACCGCCACTGGGAGCGTCGCGAGGCATGACGCAGAAGGTCGCACGTCGCCTCTCCTTCGGGCTGGCGGGCCGACCCGATTGCAGCGACGAACGAGCTGCGGCATGGGCGCCGATCCGGACCGTCGTTCCAATGTGCTCCGGTGCTAGCGGTCCTGCCGCCTGCCCCGCGGTTCTCGTGCCGCCCGCTTGGTCTTCCGGGCGGCGTCGGCTGCGGCCCGTTGCTCCGCCGCTGCCGTCCGCAGCGCCTCGGCGTGGGGCTCGGCGATGGGCTCGAAGGCGCCTAGTCGGCACTCGGCGGTGAGGTGCAGGGCGGCGTCGAAACGCGGGGTGCCGCGAAAGCGGTCCAGGCGGCAGAAGCTGCCGCCGTAGCTGCGCAGGTCCAGCGCCATGTCCGGCGTCAGGCCCAGGCACTGGCTGGCGAGCTGGTTCAGCCAGACCTTGCCGCGGCGGCCGTGGAACAGCACCAGGCGGTCGTTCAGCACCTCGATGCTGTCGAGGTCCCGGGGGTGGACGCACAGCTGGTCTTCGGCGTAGCCCTCGTCGGTGAGCTCGCCGCTTAGGATCGCCGCCACGTCCAACCGCTCCGCCGCTGCCACTGCCGCCGGCGCTGCGGGCGTGTCGGCATCGGCCTCCTTCGCAGGTGGCGCTGCCGCTCCCGCAGTCGCCGGGGCCGCACCAAGGACGGCTGCGCCGAGCAGTACGCCGGCGAGCGCCTGCCCCGAGCGACGAGGCGGCCCGGGGCTCAACACAGCTGGCGGGCCAGATCCCGGTAGTCCTCGGCGCGCACGTCGAAGCCGGCGGTGTCGCCGCGGCTGCCCATCTCGGCGAGCTTCGGCTTCACGTAGGCCGTCTTCAGGCCGGCTTCGGCCGCCGCCGCCAGGTCCGGCGGATGCACAGCCACCATCATGGTCTCCTGCGGCTTGGTGCCGAGCAGTTCCGCAGCGTAGGCGTAGGCCCTTGCCTCCGGCTTGTATACGCCGAGGAACTCGCAGCAGAGGCAGGCGTCCCAGTCGATGCCGGCGTGTTTCGAGCTGTCCACCACGATGGCCAGCGACAGCACGGTGAGAATCGAGACGACGTAGCGCTCCCGCAGCTGCACCAGTGCGGCCGGCACGTCCTCCCACACGTCCATGCGGTGCCAGGCGAGATTGAGTTGGTCCCGGTCCGCAGGCGTCAAGGCCAGCGCCGGGTACTCATCCGCGAGCTCGTCGAGCACCGCCCGGTGGATGCGGTCCGCGTTCTGCCAGGGCCGCTTGCCGGCCCGCACCTCGGCGAGCTGCTCGAACATCCGTCGCCGCCAGGCGAAGGCGAACGCTCGGTCGTCCACGGCCGCGCCTCGGGACGCGGCGAGGGCCCGCACCGCGCTGCGGGTGGCCGTCTGCCAATCGAAGATGCTGCCGCCCACATCGAACGCGAGCGCCTTGACGCCGTGCTTGCCGCGCTTCATGGAGACACTTGCCTGCGCTGTCGCCGAGGACGTTAGCACAGAACGCGGGGGGCGCAGGGCGCACGGGGTATACTCGCCGCCTCTCTCATGACGGCGTTGCCGGGGTGGCGTGGTGACGGGTCCCGTCATGGTTGGCATGTCCGGCGGGGTGGATTCCGCAGTCGCGGCGCTGCTGCTCAAGGAACAGGGCTTCGAGGCGGCAGGCCTCTTCATGAAGAACTGGGAAGAGGACGACGGCACCGAGTACTGCACTGCCGAGGCGGACTACGCGGACGCCGCCGCGGTGTGCGAGCGCCTAGGCATCCCGCTGCATGCCGCCAACTTCGCCGCCGAGTACTGGGACGACGTGTTCACGGCCTTCCTGGCGGAGTACCGCGCCGGCCGTACGCCGAACCCGGATGTGCTGTGCAACCGGGAGATCAAGTTCAAGGTGTTTCTGGACTACGCGGCGGTGCTCGGCTTCGAGACCATAGCCACCGGCCACTACGCCCGGCGCAGCGCCGAGGCAGCGCCGTTCCGGCTGCGCAAGGCGGCGGACGAAGCCAAGGATCAGACCTACTTCCTGCAGGCCGTGCCGAGGGCGCAGCTGGCCCGGTGTCTGTTCCCGGTGGGGCACCTGCCGAAGACCGAGGTGCGGGCGCTGGCTCGGCAGGCCGGGCTGCCCGTTGCCGACAAGAAGGACAGCACCGGCATCTGCTTCATCGGCGAACGCCGCTTTCGGGATTTCCTGGCCCGCTACGTGCCCCCGGAACCGGGCCCCATCGTCGATGCCGCCGGGAAGCGGCTGGGCGAGCACCGGGGGCTCGCCTTCTACACCCTGGGCCAGCGCCAGGGCCTCGGCGTGGGCGGCCAGCGGGGAGGCGTCGAGCGGCCCTGGTACGTCGCCGCCAAGGATGCGGCCGCCAACGCGCTGGTGGTCACCCAGGACGAGCGCGAGCTCGGCAGTCGGACGCTGACCGCCACCTGCCTCAACTGGATCGCCGCGCCGCGCCAGGGCCGCTGCCTGGCGAAGACGCGCTATCGGCAGCCGGACCAGCCATGCACGGTGGAACTCGGCGGCGACGTGGCGAAGGTGGCGTTCGATGCGCCCCAGCGCGCGGTGACGCCGGGGCAGTACGTCGCCTTCTACGATGGAGACGAGTGCCTGGGCGGCGGTCGCATCGAGGCCGTGGCGTGAAGCTCGAACCGCTGACCGCCATCTCGCCCCTCGACGGCCGCTATCGGCGGCGGCTGACGGCCCTCGCGCCCATCGTCAGCGAGTTCGGCCTGCTGCGGCAGCGGGTGCGGGTGGAGGCGGAGTGGTTCGCGTTTCTCGCCGGACTGGCCGAAGTGCCGGAGCTGCCGGCGCTGCGGGCGGATCAGCGTACGGCGCTTGCGGCCGTCTGGCAGGACTTCGGCCCTGAGGAGGCAGCGGCCGTCCGCGCTATCGAGGCCGAAACCAACCACGACGTCAAGGCTGTCGAGTACTTCGTCAAGCAGGCCGTGCGCGGCATCGACGGCCTGGCGCCCCACGAGGAGTTCGTCCACTTCGCCTGCACCTCGGAGGACATCAACAGCGTCGCCTACGGGCTGCTGATCGCCGAGGCGGTGCAGAAGGTGGTGGCGCCGGGCATGGCCTCGCTGATCGACGCCCTGCGGGCTTTCGCCGAGCCCCTGGCGGATGTGCCGATGCTGGCCCGCACCCACGGCCAGGCGGCGTCGCCGACCACGGTGGGCAAGGAACTGGCGAACACGGTCGCCCGTCTGACGCGCCAGCGGCGGGCCGTCTTGGGGATCGAGGTCCTCGCCAAGATGAACGGCGCGGTGGGCAACTACAACGCCCACGCCGCCGCCTATCCCGGCGTGGACTGGCCCCGGCGGTGCCGCGAGTTCGTCGTCGGGCTGGGGCTCGCCTGGAGTCCGTACACGACGCAGATCGAGCCCCACGACGGCCTGGCCGAACTGTGCCACGCGCTGATGCGCTTCAACCAGGCGCTGCTGGACTTCGACCGCGACATGTGGGGCTACATCGCCCTCGGCTGCTTTCGCCAGCGTCCGGCGCCGGGGGAGACAGGCAGCTCCACGATGCCGCACAAGGTCAACCCCATCGACTTCGAGAACTCGGAAGGCAACCTGGGCCTCGCCAACGCCCTGCTGGAGCACCTCGCCAGCAAGCTGCCGGTGTCCCGCTGGCAGCGGGACCTGTCGGATTCCACGGTGCTGCGCAGCGTCGGCACGGCGCTTGGCCACGGCCTCTTGGCCTACGACGGCGCCAGGCGCGGCATCGCCAAGCTGGACGTGGACGCCGAGCGGCTGCACGCCGACTTGGACGACGCCTGGGAGGTGCTGGCGGAACCGGTGCAGACGGTGCTGCGGCGCGTCGGCAGCCCCGAACCCTACGAACGGCTCAAGGAGGCGACCCGAGGCCGGCGCCTGGACGCGGCCGGATACCTGGCGGTGCTGGCGGAACTGCCGCTGCCGGAACCCGCCCGCCGCGAGCTCGCGGCCCTGACGCCGACGGCCTACACGGGCCTGGCGGCGCGTCTGGCCAGGGAAGTGCTAGGCGGGCCCGGGACGGTCGCCGAGGCGACGGTTCGGCTGGTGGGCTGGACCGACGAGGCCCGGGCGCTGATGCACGTCCGCCGCGCCGTCTTCGTCGACGAGCAGGGCGTGCCGGAAGCCGAGGAACTCGATGGCGAGGACGACGACGCCACCCACTTTCTGGCTACGGACGCCACCGGCGCACCAATCGGCGCCGCCCGGCTGCTCGCCAGCGGCCAGATCGGCCGCATGGCGGTGCTGCCGAGCTGGCGCCGGCACCACATCGGCGCGAAGCTGCTCGCCGCGGCACTGGAGGCGGCTGCGGCCAGGGGGCTGACCGTGTTCCTGCACGCCCAGGTCTCCGCCCTGGGCTTCTACCAGCGCAGCGGCTTCGAGGCGGTGGGGGAGGTGTTCGAAGAGGCCGGCATCGAACACCGCAAGATGGTGCTGCAGGGACCGAACTCGGGCTAGCGCGGCCACCCGACGATGGCGAGCGGAAGCCCAAACAGAAGAAGCACAAAAGTGGCCCAGTACATTGGGACTAGCACTTTGCCTATGCGGTTACGCTTGTTGTGGTAGCCGACAACGCCCGAAAAAAAGCAAGCGAGAACCAACAGGAGCAGCAAAGCGTATGCACCTGTCGTCATAGGTTGTCTCTTGCATTTGATCGGACATTTGCGACCGCTACCCAGGCATGGCCTTGTCCAGATCGAGGCCCGCCTCGGCGGCGTAGGCCAGGGCTTCGTCCACGGCGGCGCGGTTGCCTTGGGCTAGGGTCGAGAGGGCCGCGAACACTATCCACTGGCTCGACACCTCGAAGTAGCTTCGCAGCGCCTCCCGGGATTCCGAGAGGCCGTAGCCGTCGGTGCCGAGCACGGCGCAGGGGCCGGGCAGCCAGCGGGCGATGGAGAGGGGCAGCGCCTTCATGTAGTCCGAGGCGGCCACGAACACGCCCTTCTCGCCGGCGAGCAGCTCGGCGACGTAGGGCCGCTCCTGGGCGCCGCCGGCGGACAGCATCCCGGCCCGTTCGGCGGCTGCGCCCTGGCGGGCGAGCTCGGTGTAGCTGGTGACGCTCCACACGTTCACCTTCCAGCCCCGCGCTTCCAGCGTCTGCGCGGCGGCCAGCGTCTCGGCCATGATGGCGCCGCTGCCGAGCAGGTTCACGGCCGCATCCGGCATGCGCTTCAAGGCGTACATGCCGCGCAGGATGCCGGCGGCCGCGTCCGCCGGCATGGGCGGCATCGGGTAGTTCTGGTTGGTGAGCGTCAGGTAGTAGAAGACGTCCTCCTGGGCCTGGTACATGCGCCGGATGCCGTCGCGGACGATGACCGCGAGCTCGAAGGCGAACGCCGGGTCGTAGCTGACGAGGTTGGGCACGGTGGCCGCCACCAGGTGCGAGTGGCCGTCCTGGTGCTGCAGGCCCTCGCCGTTGAGCGTGGTGCGGCCCGAGGTGCCGCCGAGCAGGAAGCCCTTGCAGAGCATGTCGCCGCAGGCCCAGATCATGTCGCCGACGCGCTGGAAGCCGAACATCGAGTAGAAGACGTAGAAGGGCACCATCGGCAGGCCGTAGTTCGCGTACGCCGTGCCGGCGGCGAGGAACGAGGCCATGGCACCGGTCTCGCAGATGCCTTCCTGGAGGATCTGGCCGTCTTCGGCCTCTCGATAGGGCGCGATGGTGTCCGCGTCCACCGGCTTGTAGTGCTGGCCGGCGGGGGAGTAGATGCCGGCCTGGGGGAACAGGCCGTCCATGCCGAAGGTGCGCGCCTCGTCCGGCACGATGGGCACGATGTAGCGCCCTAGCTGCTCGTCCCGCAGCAGCTTCTGGAGCATCCGCACCATCGCCATGGTGGTCGAAATGGCGCGTCCGCCGGAGCCGTCGAGCATGTCCTGGAACAGTTCGAGGGGCGGCGGCGGCAGCGGCGGGCAGCGGGCGGAGCGGGCCGGGATGGCACCGCCGAGTGCGGCCCGTCGGTCGCGCAGGTAGCGCATCTCCTCGCTGTCGTCGGCGGGGCGGTAGAAGGCGGCGCGGTCGATGGCGTCCTGGTCCAGCGGTATGCGCAGCCGCGCCGCGAGTTCGCGGCGTTCTTCCGGCTTCAAGTACTTCTTCTGATGCACGGTGTTGCGGCCTTCGATGGCGGGGCCGAGGCCGTAGCCCTTCACCGTCTTGAGCAGCAGCACGCAGGGCTTGCCGACGACTTCCATCGCCTCCTTGTAGGCGGCGTAGAGCTTCTTGTGATCGTGGCCGCCGCGCTTGATGGAGCGGATCTCCTCGTCCGTCAAGGCATCCATCAGCTGCTTGAGCGCCGGGTTGTCCTCCACCCAGTGCTCGCGCACCACGTCGCCGGGGGAGACGGTGTACATCTGGTAGTCGCCGTCCACGGCCTGCTCCATGCGCGCCTGCAGGATGCCGTCCACGTCGCGTTCGAGCAGAACGTCCCAGCCGCTGCCCCAGATCGCCTTGACGACGTGCCAGTCCGCGCCGCGGAACGCCCGTTCCAGCTCCTGGATGATCTTGCCGTTGCCGCGCACCGGGCCGTCGAGGCGCTGCAGGTTGCAGTTCACCACCAGCACCACGTTGTCCAGCTGTTCGCGAGCGGCGATGTTGATGGTGCCGAGCACCTCCGGCTCGTCCGCCTCGCCGTCGCCGATGAAGGCCCAGATCTTGCCGCCGTTGTTCGGCTTCAAGCAGCGGTGCTCCAGGTACTTGGCGAACCTCGCCTGGTAGATGGCGCTCGGCGTGGACAGCCCCATGCTGGCGCAGGGCATCTGCCAGAACCAGGGCAGGCGGCGCGGATGCGGGTAGGAGGGCAGGCCGCCGCCCTCGCCCAGCTCGCGCCGGAAGTTGCCGAGGGCCGCCTCGCCCAAGCGCCCCTCCAGGAAGGCGCGGGCGTACACCCCCGGCGCCGTGTGCGCTTGGAAGTGGACCTGGTCGCCGCCGTAGCTGGCGCTCGGCGCTCGGAAGACGTGGTTGAGGCCCACCTCCATCATGGTGGAGGCGGACAGGTAGGTGGCGATGTGGCCGCCGACGCCGGAGCCGCTGTCGTAGGCCTGGAGCACCATCGCCGCGGCGTTCCAGCGCAGGATGTCCTCGATGCGGCTTTCGATCTCGATGTCGCCCGGGTAGGGCGGCTGGCTGGCGAGCGGGATGGTGTTCTTGTAGGGCGTGTTCAGCGCCGCATCGGTGAGCACGATGCCCCGTTGCGACAGTTCGTGCTGCAGCCGCGCCAAGAGCGCCTTCGCGCCCTCCGTGCCGCGTTCGTCCAGCACACCGGCGAGGGCTTCCACCCACTCCCGCTGCTCCTGGTGCCAGTCGTCCAGCTCGAGTTCGGCCAACGCGCTCTCCCGCGCCCGTACAGGGCTGCCACCTTCGAGCATAACGCAGCCCAAGCCCACGCCCGCGCCCGCGCCCGCGCCCGCGAACTGTGGTACGAAGGCGAGGAGAACGCGGCCGCCCGGCCCCGGCGCACCTGTGGCGGAGGTGGGCGAGGCCGAACGCGCACGTGCGAAGGCGCGGCTTGGCGCCCATCGTGGCGGCGCTTGACAATGCCAGCGGCGCCGGCGTTAGCTAGCGCCGCCATGAACGACGACTCGAAACAAGGCTGGCGGCACTGGCTGCCGCAGTGGGCGCCGACCTTCGCCGTGCTGGCCGTGGCAGTGCCGGCGATCCTCTATCTCGGCGGCCTGGACGCGAGGCTTGCCAACGTCGAGGCCGGCCTGGTTCGCGTTGAAACCCGCATGGACGCGATGGAAACCCGCATGGCGGCCCTGTTCGCCGACATCCGCGCTGAACTGCGCGACATCCGCGCCGAACTGCGCGGCCAACGGCGCGAGATCGCCGGCGCCCGCGAACGTATCTCGGCCCTCGAAGCCGGCGCCGACTAATACACATACAGTTTTAAGGGCCACGGTACGCTCTCACGAGGAGGCCACACGCCGCGCTTTATGAGCTCCACACGGCGCTCATATTCGTGCCGCACTCGCTCGGCGGCTTCGGCTTGCGCTCGCGCCACCACGCATCGGCTTCGGCTTCGCGCTCAGCTCGGCTTCGCGCTTGCGCTCGACGCGCTGGCACACCATGCGCCCCCTGAGGCGTCAATGCTGGCCTTTCAGCCAGTAGGGTTGATCGTCAACCCTTGAACTAAATTTAGAACACCACCACGCGCAGGTAGTCGTAGAAGCCGAGGCCGTAGCGTTCCTGGTACACCAGCCAGTCCAGCGCCAGGCCGCCGAGGGCGAACAACGCGATCGCCGCCACGACGCCCAGGGAGGCAAGCAGCGTGTCGTTGAAGATGCGCCGCGACCGCGCCGACCGCTCCTTCGGCAGGCGGTGCTTCACGACGCCGGGCGAGGGCACTGTCGAAGCTCGACTACGGATTCGTAGAGGCGCTGGCCATTGGCGGCTCCTGCGCGGATGCCGGAGTCGACGATACTGCTGCCGACGCGGGTCTCCCGGGGCGTATGCACCGCCGCCACTTCCAGCCCGCAAGCCTTGGCGATGCTTGCGAGGAAGCGGTCCGTCGGCACCGGCACGCCCTGAAGAATGCTGTTGCCGACGACCACCAACGCCGTCCCGGCGGGGCGCAGGCACCACTTGGCGGCGGCGGCGAAGCGGGCGCAGTCGTTGAAGTACTGCGCGGCGTAGTTGGCCCAGCCGTGGCCGCCGTAGATGCCCTTGTCCGGGCGCATGCGGCGCACCGCGGCAAGCGTCTCGCGTATTTCCTCGTCTTGGATGGTCGGGGCCAGGTCGATGCGCTCCCGCTCCCGCGCGTTCTGCCAGTAGGTGCCGAAGTTCAACATCTCCAGCCGCTTGAGGTCCTTCGGAGATCGGCAGAAGCCCAGCCAGTACAGGTGCGGGCGCGTATTGCGGTTGTAGTGGTAGTTGTTGAGGTAGGGCGGCGACGTCACCAGCAGGTCCACGCTGGCCTCGGCCAGGCGCCGAAAGCCGTCGAGGAACGAGCGTTCGATGATTCGACCATCCGGTCGTCGACGTTTGCTTCGACTGGCCCGAAACCAGGCCGCGTCGCTGGCGATCTGCGCCACCTTGCCGGCGACTCTCTCCAGCACCGGGAACTCGTCCACGTCCGGCCGCCCCACTGCGGACTTGCGCCCGAGGCTCGGCTCGTAGGAATAGTTGGAGTATTCGACCATGGTGGCGGCGAAGGCCAGCCGCAGCACGCCCGCCGTGGGCTTGGGCTGCGTGGCGATGAAGTCCAAGGCCAGCAGCACCAGGCGCTGTATGCCGGGGCTGTAGAACGGCGCCCGGGTTCGGAACCCCTCTGGCGGCTGCGCTTGCGGCTGAAGGTCCTGCTCGCGGGCCCGCTCGGCCAGATCGGCGAGCCCGCGCACGGCTTCGCGCAGGGCGGAAGACGACAGGCGATGCGCCTTGAGCTTCATCCGCGACGCGAAGGCGGCGTAGGGATTGATCTCGAAGCCGACCGCCTGGTGGCCGGCGAGGTCCGCTTCCACCAGCGTGGTGCCGACGCCCGCGAAGGGGTCCAGCACCACGCCGGGCGCATCAAGGTGGCGCGCCAGGGCGTCCGCCACGAAGTGCTTCGAATAGCCGGCGATCCACGGCACCCAGCGATGCACGGGGGCATCGCGGTTGGCCATGAAGGCCGGATCGCGGAAGACGCCGGGTTGCGGCTCGGCGCCAGTGATTGCGTTCGCGCCCTCCCGATCGCTGCCGAACAGGTCGAGCCGACCCTCGGTGCCGGGGGCCGCTGTTGCAGGACGCTCCGAGATCGCCGTCCCCATGATCCAAGCGCCTACTTGGTGATGCCAAGGCAGTGTCCGCACCGCCCGCGGCGAGGACGCCCGAGTAGCAGTACGTCGGCTACTGTAGCACCGACCAGGGGAACGCCGGGACAGCTTCCAGTCAGAAGCGGGCGCGCATGCCGATGCTGGCGGTGCGGTCCTTGTTGGGGCGGGCGCCGTAGGGCTGGCGGCCCACGATCGCGGTCTCGCGGCCCAGGTTCTCCACCCGGGCGAACACCTGCATCCGCTCCGTGGCGCGGTAGCTCAGATGGGTGTCGAGCACCAGGGTGCCGTCCGTGGTCTCGAAGGGGCCGCAGGAGGCGCGGGTGCAGACGGCGCCGACGTAGCTGGCGGCGAGGAACAGATTCCAGCGCGGCGCCGCGAGGCCCACGCTGGCATGCAGCTGGTGCCGCGGTATGTACGGCAGCGGATCGCCCTTGCGGACTCTGCCGAAGAAGGCCGTGTCGGCGATGTCGGTGTCGAACTCGCCGTCGATGTAGGTGTAGGCCAGGCTCGCCGGCACGTTGACGCGGCCCTCGGGCCGCAACTCGCCGTCGACCAGCAACTCGAGGCCCCGCACCGTGGCCGCGTCGCCGTTGAAGGCGTCGCCGATGACGCAGTCGACGCCGGAGGAGGACGTGCATTCGCCAAGCAGGTTGTCGTAGTCGCTCAGGAACGCGGTGGCGTCGACGCGCCAGCTGCCGCCGCGCAGGCGCACCCCCGCCTCGTAGTTCAGCGCCGTCTCCTCGCGCACGCCGGGGGCGTTGCTCGGCGCCGTGAAGCCCTTGTGCAGGCCAGCGAACAGCGACAGACCTTCGCTGGCGACGTATACCGCGCCGAGGCCCGGCAGCCACACCTCGGTGTCGTTGCGGCGGCTGCTGCGGAAGTTGTCCGTGCTCCTGGACGCGGGACTCTCCGTGCGCCCGGGGCGGATCTCCCAACGTGTGCGCCGCTGCTCGATGCGCTCGAAGCGCAGCCCGGGGGTGAACTTCCAGCGGCCCCAGAGCACCTCGTCGACCACGAACAGGGACCACGCCGCCGCTTCCTGCAGCCGGTTGCCAGCGTTGCCGAGGGTCCCGAAGTCGTCCGGGCGCAGCGCCCCGCCCGCTTGGTGATAGCTGCTGTTGCGCTGCAGGCGGTCCTCCTCGTCTTCGTGGTAGCGGATGCCGAAGTCCAGCCGGTGCGCCAGGCTGCCGGTGTCAGTGCGCCAGGCGAGCTGCGTCTGGTAGCCCCGGGAGACGTACTGGCGGGCGTTGGAGCGGATCTGGATGCTGCCGGGGGCGGTGTCCCGGGTGCCGGCGAGGATCCCCTGCAGCGCGGCCGGCGCCAGCCCGCCGAGGGACGAACCCTGGTTGATCGCCTGCACCACGTTGGCCCAGCCGGTGCGGGAGAAGGATGCGGCGCTGTCGCTGCCATCGAAGTCGATGCCCTCGGTCTTGAACCAGTCGCGCCGGTGGCGGTTGTCGTAGAAGGCCGCGGAGAGCGCCACGGCGTCGCTCGGCAGCCACTGGTAGCGGGCGACGACCTGCTTGTGGGCGGTGTCTATGTGGTCCAAGGCCGAGAGGCCGTAGCGGCGAAACGGGTTGGCGGCGAAGTCCGCGTCCGTCAAGCCGAGATAGCTCTGCTCGGATCGCTGGTCCGCATGTTGGAGTTTCACATCCAGGCGATGGTCGGAGCGGCTCGGCGCGTAGCTGAACTTGGCGGTGTAGTCGGCGAGGTCCAGACCGGATCCGCCGCCACGGTCCACCTCCTGGAAGCCGTCCGAGCGCCACCGGTGGACCTCCGCCAGGAACCCGAACCCGGCCTCGTTGCGGCTGCCGTAGTGGGCGTGCAGCCGCCAGGTGGCGTCCTCGCCGCTTTCCAGGAGGGCGTAGCCGGCCGCCGCCGGCGGCACCGGCGTGGAGATCATGTTGAGTGCGCCGCCGATGGTGTAGGGACCTTGGGTGATGGCCGCTGGCCCGGTGAGCACCTCCACCGCGGCCATTCGCCCGGCGGTGGGAAAGTAGTAGGCGCTGGGCGCCGAGTAGGGTGCCGGGGCGATCAGCACGTTGTCTTCGAGCAAGGTGATGCGGCCGCTGCGCTCCGTCGCCACGCCGCGGATGGAGATGTTGGGACGCAGCCCGTAGCCGTCCTCCACCTGCACGGACACCCCTGGCACTTGCCGGATTAGGCGCTGGATGTCGGTGTGGCCGAAACGCTGCAGATCCTCCTGGCTGAGGTGGTAGGCGCTGCCGGGCGCTTGCTCGGCGGGCGTCCGCTGGCCGACGATGACCACTTCCTCGATGTAGGGGCTCGGATCCGACGCGGCGCCGCCGAGGGCGGGAACCGCAACGCAGGACGCCGCGAAGGCGGCCGTCGCGCGCTGCCACCCTCTTGATGGGATGTGAGTCGCTCGGGGCATGGTCGGACACTTCCGTCGCCAAGAGGCGACGAACCTTGATGCAAGTGATAACGATTGTCAAATGGATTATCTTGCCGAGGCTGCATGGCCCCGTGTGCAAGAATGTAGCCGAGCCGCTCGCGGCAGCGACTTGGCTTTGGCCACCCGTCGGATCGAGGGGCCGCCAGGCACGCGCAGCGGCTGCTGCGGCGCCACGGGACAGCGCATGGCTTCGAGACAGCGAACGGACGTGCTGATCCTTGGCGCCGGCGCCGCTGGCCTCGCCACCGCGCTCAAGCTGCCGCCGGGCCTCAAGGTGACCGTGCTGTCCAAGGATGCGCTGCGCGGCGGCGCCACCAATCGTGCCCAGGGCGGCGTCGCCGCGGTGACGGCGCCCGGCGACAGCTTCGACGCCCACCTGGCGGACACCCTCGCCGCCGGCGCCGGGCTCTGCGACGAGGCGGCGGCGCGGTTCGTGGTCTCGCAGGCGCCAGCGGCCATCGAGCAGGTGGTCGCCTGGGGGGTGCGTTTCGATCGCGAAGGCGACGCGCCCCACCTGACCCGGGAGGGAGGGCACTCCCACCGGCGGGTGCTGCACGTCGCCGACGCGACCGGCGCCGCCATCGCGGGCAACCTCGTGGATCGCGTGCTGGCGCAGCCCAACATCGACGTGCTGAGCGGTCGAGTCGCCGTGGACCTCATCGTCGCCAAGAAGCTCGGCGCTAGGCCGAACCGGGTGCTCGGCGCCTACGTCTACCACGCGGACGCGGACGTGGTGGAGGTGTTCGAGGCGCCGTTCGTGGTACTGGCCACCGGCGGCGCCAGCAAGGTCTACCTCTACACCAGCAATCCCGACGGCGCCACTGGCGACGGCATCGCCATGGCGTGGCGGGCCGGCTGCCGGGTGGCGAACATGGAGTTCAACCAGTTCCACCCCACCTGCCTGTACCACCCCGAGGCGCGTTCGTTCCTCATCTCCGAAGCGCTGCGGGGCGAGGGTGCGCGCCTGCAGCTGGCGGACGGCGATCGGTTCATGGAGCGTTTCGACCGGCGCCGGGAGCTGGCGTCCCGGGATGTCGTGGCCCGCGCCATCGACCACGAAATGAAGCGCCTCGGCGCCCCTTGCGTCTACCTGGACATCAGCCAGCGCAGCCCGGAGTTCATCGAGGCCCGCTTTCCCACCATCCTGGCCCGCTGCGCCGAGCTCGGCATCGACATCCGTCGCCAGCCCATCCCGGTGGTGCCGGCGGCGCACTACACCTGCGGCGGCGTGATGGTGGACCGGGACAGCCGCACCGACCTGCCCGGCCTGTACGCGGTGGGGGAGACGGCCTACACGGGCCTGCACGGCGCCAATCGCCTGGCGAGCAACTCGCTGCTGGAGTGCCTGGTGTTCGCCGCGGCCGCGGCCGCGGACATCCGCCGCCGCGCCGGGGCCGGGAGGCGGACCCGGGGTACGCGACTGGCGCCGCCGGCTTGGGACGAGAGCCGGGTTTCGGACTCCGATGAACAAGTGGTTCTGGCCCACAACTGGACCGAGCTGCGCCGCTTCATGTGGGACTACGTCGGCATCGTGCGCACGGACAAGCGCCTGGAGCGGGCGCAGCACCGCATCGACCTGCTCAAGCGGGAGATCCACGACTACTATGCCCGGCATCGGCTGAGCGCGGATCTCGTCGAGCTGCGGAATCTGGTCCACGTCGCGGCCTTGATCGTGCGTTCCGCCATGCGGCGCAAGGAGAGCCGCGGCCTGCACTACACGCTGGACCACCCCGAACCCGCCCCGGCAGCCAAGCCGAGCGTGATCCGCGGCGGCGGCGACCCGCTGGACGTCCTTCAGCCCGTTGCCGGCCCGCCGACGGCAAGGAAGGCGCGCCTGAGCCTGGCGAACAGCACCGGGTCGTAGCGACCGGCCCGCAGCAGCAGCACGCGGCGGCTGGTTCGCACCACCAGCAGGCGGTGCGTCAGCCACGCCGGCCCGCGCAGCTTCGCGGTTGCCGCCGGCTGGCCGTCGCGTGGCGGCTCGAACACCACCACGGTGTCCTCCGCCAGCGCCAGACGCCACTGCTCGCGGCGCAGAAAGACGCCGGCGTGGTAGGCCATCGACAGCGCCCCGACCAGCACTGGCCACAGGCCCAGCGCCGCCGTCCACGGCACGACGACGAGGACGTGGATCGCCGCCACCGCCGCCAGCCAGTCCCAGCCCGGCGACCACACGACGTCGACGTCGTCCCGGGCCGCGTTCAAGGGCGGGCCCCGGCGTTGAAGGCCCGCACCAGGCCCGTGATGCGGGCCAGGCCGGGCATCGGCAGTTCGCCTTGCAGCCAGCCCAGGAGCTCCCAGTCGTCTCGCGCCAGCAGGCGACGGTAGGCGGCCTGGTCGGCGGCTTCGAGCTGCGGATAGCGTTCCCGCACGAAGTCCGCGAGCAGCAGATCGAGCTCCAGCATGCCTCGCCGGCTGCGCCACAGCGCCCGCTGCCAGTGGCGCGGGTCCGGCTCGTCGCTCTGCTCCTGGGCGACCACTGCGCCTCCGTGTCGGTCGGTTGCGGGCCTTGCGGCAGCGCCAAGGCGACCGCGCCGGCCGGCGGGCGGCCGAGGAAGGCTATAGTTTGCACGATGCTCGTCGAACTCGGCCACTTCGCCACCATCCTTGCCCTCGTTCTGGCGTTGGCGCTGGCCGCCGCCGGCCAGCTGAGCGCCGTCAACGGGGCTTGGCGCAGCGCTACCGCCACCCTCGCCGTGGGCCAGCTGACGTGCCTGGCGTTCGCCTTCTGCGTGCTGGTCGGCGCCTTCGTCGGCAACGACTTCTCGGTGGCCTACGTGGTGCGCAACTCCAACACCGCGCTGCCCTGGCAGTACCGCATGAGCGCCACCTGGGGCGCCCACGAGGGTTCGTTTCTGCTGTGGACGCTGGTGCTCGCCGGCTGGACCGCGGCGGTGAGCGCCACCGGCCGGCATCTGCCGGACGACATTCACGGGCGCGTGCTCGGCGTCCTCGGCCTCTTGAACTTCGCTTTCCTGCTGTTCCTGCTGGCCACCAGCAGCCCCTTCGAACGCGTGGTGGGGGCGCCCGCGGATGGCGCGGACTTGAACCCGCTGTTGCAGGACCGGGGCCTCCTGGTGCATCCGCCGCTGCTGTACGTCGGCTACGTGGGCTCGGCAGTCGCCTTCGCGTTCGCGGTCGCTGGCCTGCAGAGCCGGCGCCTCGACGCCGCCTGGGCGCGCTGGGTGCGGCCTTGGGCGAACGTCGCCTGGGCCTTGCTCACGGTGGGCATCGCGCTCGGCAGCTGGTGGGCGTACTACGAGCTGGGCTGGGGTGGCTGGTGGTTCTGGGATCCGGTGGAGAACGCCTCCTTCATGCCGTGGCTGGCCGGCACGGCGCTGGTCCACTCGCTGGCGGTCGCCGAGAAGCGGGGCGCGTTCCGCAGCTGGACGGTGTTTCTCGCCATCGCCGCGTTCTCGCTGGCGCTCCTCGGTGCCTTCATCGTGCGTTCCGGAGTCGTCACCTCGGTGCATGCCTTTGCCGCGGATCCCGAACGCGGGCTCTTCATTCTGTGGATCCTCGTGCTGGCGGTGGGGGGTGCCCTCGGCCTCTACGCGCTGCGGTCGCCGGCCGTCGTGGGGCGGGCGAGCTACGCTGGCGTCTCCAGGGAATTCCTGCTGCTCGCCAACAATCTGCTGCTGGTTCTGGCGTTGGCGGTGGTGCTGATCTACACGCTGTATCCCCTTGCCTACGAGGCTGCCACTGGCGGCGACAAGCTGTCCGTCGGACCGCCGTACTTCAACCGCGCCTTCGTGCCGCTGGCGCTGATTCTTGCCGGCTTCCTGGCGCTGGCGCCGGTGGCGCGCTGGAAGCACACCCCGGCAAGGCTGTTCGGGGCGGCGGCCGGCATCGGCGCGGCGGCGCTGGTCCTCGGCGTGCTGCTGCCTCTGGTGGTTGCCGGCAAGGTCGCCCTCGGCGCGGCGTTGGCGGTGGGCCTCGGGCTGTGGGTGGCGGCCATGCACGGGCGGGACCTGGCGCGGCGTCGGGGCAGCTGGACCCGGGGCTACCTGGGGATGGTTCTGGCGCACCTCGGCTTCGCCGTCAGCCTCGCCGGCATCGGCGTCAACAGCGCCTTCACCACCGACATGGACGCCCGCCTGGCCGTGGGCGAGGAATTCGCGGCGGGCGGCGTGACTTGGCGGTTCGCCGCCATGCGCCAGGTGGCGGGCCCGAACTACGTCGCGGACCAGGGCGAGTTCACCACCGACGGCGGCGCCCGCCTGGTGGCGGAGAAGCGCCGCTACGACGTCGGCGGCCAGGTGATGACGGAGGCCGGCATCGCGCCGGGGTTCTGGCGGGATCTGTTCGTGGCCCTCGGCGAACCGCTGCCGGACGGCAGCTGGGGCGTGCGTTTCAGCCACAAGCCGCTGGTGCGCTGGATCTGGCTCGGCGCCCTCCTGGCGGCGCTTGGCGCCGTGCTCGCGGCGACGGATCGGCGCTACCGCCGGCTGCCCGACCGCCGCCGGTCCGTGCCGCAACCCGCGGCTCGCGAACCGCTGGCGGGCGCCGCTTCCGCGGTGGCGTCTTGACGCGCCAAGGGCTTGCCGAGCGGCGGCCTTGGGGGGTGGCGGTGCCGCTGGCGGTATTTCTGCCGCTGGCGGCGGTGCTGTATCTCGGCTTCTCGCTGCGGGATCCGCAGCTTCTGCCGTCGGCGCTGCTGGACAAGCCCTTCCCGGAGTTCGACCTGCCGCTCTTGGGCGCCGGCAGAGCGGACCGGGCGGCGTTGCTGGGCCAGCCTCGGCTGGTGAACGTGTGGGCCACGTGGTGTCCCACCTGCCTTGCCGAGCACGGCGAACTGCTGCGCATCGGAACGGAGACCGGCCTCTCCATCGTCGGCATCAACTACAAGGACGACGCGGCCGGCGCTGTCGCCTGGCTGCGGCGGCACGGCGACCCCTACGACTTCAGCATCGTCGATGCCGCCGGCGACCTCGGCGTGGAGCTCGGCGTCTACGGCGCTCCGGAGACGTTCCTGGTCGACGCCGAGGGCGTGATCCGCTACAAGCATGTCGGCGCCGTCACCGCTGCGGTGTGGCGGGAGTCCATCGCGCCGGCGCTGGCCGCGCTGCCGCAGTGAGATCGCGGGTTCTCGCCGTGGTGTTCGCGGCAGCGGTCAGCGTGCATGCGGCGACCGCCATCGACGGCTTCGAGTTCGCGGATGCCGAAGCCGCGGCCCGCTACCACCGTCTGCTTGCCACTTTCCGCTGCCCGAAGTGCCTGAACGAATCCCTCGCGAGTTCCGGCGCGCCCATCGCCGCGGATCTGCGGCGCACGGTGCGGCGGCTCATCGCCGACGGCGCGTCGGACGCCGCCATCGGCGAGCACCTGCAAGCGCGCTACGGCGACTTCGTGCTCTACGACCCGCCCGTCGGGCGCAGTACGCTGCTGCTGTGGCTGGCCCCCGTGGCGCTGGTCGGCGTGGCGGCCGTGGCGCTGGCGCGAGTGGCCCGCGGGCGCGCAAGGGCGCCGACCGCGGCCGAACGCGAGCGGGCGGATCGGCTGCGCAAGGCGTGACCGTCTGGCTGGGGGCGGCCGCTCTCGCCTGCCTGGCCGTGGCCGGCCTGGTGTGGGGAGCGCGGCTGCGGCCGCGGCGCAGCCCGGCGCCGGCGCCAAGGCAGATCTTCGCCGCTGGCCGTCGCGCGCTGCTGGCGGATGCCGCCGCCCAGGGGCTGTCGGCGGAGACCGTGTCGGCACTCGAAGAGGAACTGGCGCTGGCCGTCGCCGACGCCGCGCCGGACGCCGTGCCGACGGGCTCCGAAGCGCCCTCGCCGCCGCCGCTGGCGGTGTTTGGCGGCGCCTTGGCCGTGGCGGCGCTGGCGCTTGCCCTGTACGCGCTCTGGGGAGAGCCGCAGGCGACGCTGCTGGCGGACTCCGGGCGTCTGCTGGCGGCGTCGGAGCCGGAGCAGCTGACGGTCCTCGCCGGCGCCCTTGCGGCACGGACCCGCCGGCAGCCGAAGGACGTCGACGGCTGGTTCCATCTCGGCCACGTGCGGCTGCGGCAGCGGGAGTTCGACGGTGCCGCGCGGGCGTTCGCGACGCTGCACGCGCTGACCGGCGCCAACGAGCAGGTGGACCTGGCGTGGGCACAGGCCCGCTATCTCGCCGACGGCGGCGCCGTCGTGCCAGCCACTCAAGCGATCATCGACCGTGTGCTGGCCGTGCGCCCGGAGCAGCCGGCCATGCTGGAACTGATGGCGATGCACGCGCTGCGGGGCGGAGACTTCGCCACGGCAAGCAGGCTGCTGGCGCGAATCCTGCGCCAGCCCCTTGCCGGCGGTCGGCGGGCGCTGTTGGCCGAGACCCTGGACATGGCCCGGCAGCGGCTGGATCCGACGCGGGCGTTGATCGAAGTCACGGTGGAAGCCCCGGCGGAGGCCGCCCGCTGGCTGATGGTGTTCGCCCGGCCCGTCGGCGGCGGCGTACCGCTTGCCGTGGTGCGCCAGCCCGCCGAGCCGACGCAGACGATAGTGCTCGACGACGCCAACAGCATGACGGGCTCGCCCCAGCTTGCCAGTACGCGGCAGGTGGAGGTGGTTGCCCGGATCTCCGACACGGGCGCCGCGGACGCCGCCTTGGCGGAGGCGGTGTCCGAGCCCGTCTCGCCGGCGGAACAGCCGCGCCTGACGTTGAGGCTGCGGCCGAAGGGCGACCCCCCGGACAGCGGCTAGATCGGTACACCAGCAACTGGAACTTGCAATACGGGTATTGCGTTCCATAATTGCAAGCATGCCGGAAACCGTGTCTCGCCGCTTGTCGGGCCGCTTGCGCGACTACCTGCGCTTGTTTCCGGCAGTGGCGCTGCTCGGGCCGCGCCAAGTCGGCAAGACGACGTTGGCAAGGGAGGTGGCGGAGACTGCCGCTCGGCGCATCGGCAAGCGCGGGCGCTACCTCGATCTCGAGAATCCGGCCGATCAGGAACGCCTTGCGGATCCGCTCGCCTACCTGGCCGCGCAACGCGGGCGCCTGGTGGTCCTCGACGAGATACACCGGGCGCCGGGGCTGTTTGCCGTGCTGCGAGGCGTCATCGACGAGCGCATCCGCGCCGGCGAACCGAGCGCCCAGTTCCTGCTGCTCGGTTCCGCTTCCGTGGACTTGCTGCGGCAGTCCGGCGAGAGCTTGGCGGGTCGAATCGGCTACTTGGAGCTTGCGCCGTTCGACCTGCGCGAAGTGGGCGACGGCGGCGTGGATCGCCTCTGGATCCGTGGCGGATTCCCGCGCAGCTATCTCGCCGCCACGGATGCCGCCAGCGCCACCTGGCGCGGGAACTTCATCCGCACCTACTTGGAGCGGGACATCCCGGAGTTCGGACCCCGCATTCCAGCGCAGACCCTGCGTCGTTTCTGGACCATGCTGGCGCACTCCCAAGGCGGCCTCCTGAACGCCGCGACGCTGGCGCGCAGCCTTGCGGTGGACGGCAAGACGGTGGCCCGCTACGTCGATCTGCTGGCGGATCTGCTGCTGGTGCGGCGCTTGCCGCCCTACCACGCGAACGTGCGCAAGCGCTTGGCCAAGTCGCCCAAGATCTACGTGCGCGACAGCGGCGTGACCCATTCGCTGCTGCGCCTGAACGACATGGACGAAGTGCTTGGCCATCCCATCGCCGGCCCGTCCTGGGAGGGATTCGCGGTGGAAACCCTGCTGGCCGCGGCACCGGAACGCGCCCAGGCGAGCTTCTACCGCACCGCCACGGGCGTGGAGATCGATCTGCTCCTGGAACTGCCCGGCGGCGAGCTCTGGGCGGTGGAGGTCAAGCGATCGAGCGCGCCGTCTGTGGGCAAAGGGCTTCGAGTCGCCATCGAGGACGTGAAGCCGACGCGCGCGTTTCTGATCTACGCCGGTACCGAGCGCTATCCCAAAGGCGATGGCATCGAGGCCATCGGGCTGCGCGGGCTGGCAGAGGAGCTGGCGGCGACCGGGTAGCTCCCTGCGGTGATCGCGGTATCGGCAGCCCGCGAGGGGCCGCTATCGCATTCAACAGGCCCGCAGCCTCCGACAATGCCGGTTCGGATACGAAGCCCGCCATCCGCGCACCCGTGTTGTTCGGAAGCGGTACACTTGCAGTCGGGTGGCCCGCTAGCGTGGCGATGTTGGCCCCGGAGACGGGCGTCGCGAAGCTGCAAGGTGATGCACATGACCGGCAGAGTACTGGCCATCGCGCGGCGCGCCCGAACACGGGCGCCGATGGAAACGCTGGACGCGACAACGATTTCGGTGTCGGCCGGCGTGGACGGCGATCATCGCGGCCAGCTGCGGCGCCGGCAGGTCACCGTCATCACCCGAGAGGGCTGGGAAGCCGCCTGCGCGGAGCTCGGCCAGCAACTGCCGTGGACCACCCGGCGCGCCAACATCCTCGTGGAGGGGCTGGCCCTTGCCGAGGCAACCGGACGCACCATTCGCATCGGCGAGGTGGCGCTCACCATCACCGGCGAGACCGACCCGTGCAGCCGCATGGAGGAGCAGGCGCCGGGCCTCCGCGACGCGCTGACGCCGGAGTGGCGCGGCGGCGTCACCTGCGACGTGGCCCACGGCGGCGAAGTGGCAGTGGGCGACGGGGCGCTGCTGGAAGGCTGACGCCGTCCCTCGAGCGCTGCCATCGCCTGTTCACGGCGTCGGCGTGCGCGTCTCGCCGAGCGCTCGTCGCCAGCCGCTGGCGAAGCCCCGGCCCCTGGGAAGCGTCGTCAAGACGAAGGAAAAGGTGGCATCGAGGCCGCTCGCGCCCGTGGCGGTCACGGTGACGACGCCCGCGCGGTCCTCGTCCTCGAGGGCCGTCAGCAGCAATACGCCGTTCACAATGCGCCAGGCCGCCAGCCGCGGCGCGATGGCGACAGCATAGCGGATCGGCTGACCGTCGGTCGCGGCGAACACGTCGTCGAGAGCAAGGCGCAACGTATCGCCGGCGACGACCTCGACGGCAGCCGCCGCGTCCGGCCGCACCATCGGCGGCTGCCCCGCAAACAGCATCAGCGGCGCCGCCGCGGTCGGCCGCAGGCCCCGGATGCAGCGCCTCAAGTCCGGTATGCACTGCCTGGTCGGCAGGCTCGGCGGACCGGCTGTCACCCGGACGCCGCCCCCGGCCGAGTTCACGGCTACGGCAGCGCTCTCGCCCCGCCCCGCCGCCAGCACCACCTGCTCCGCGGAAGCGCCGCCGCCCTCCACCGTCAAGGCGCTCGTGAGCGCGAACGGCGCATGGGGCGCGAACCTGGCGCGAATGGTCGCCGGGGGCGGCGCCGAGTTCGCCGCATCGGTGCGGACCAAGGTCACGCCCAGGGGGAACGGCGCCCCCGGGTTGTCGTCGAGCAGGAGCTCGTAGAGCTCCCCGAAGCCAGCAAAGAGCCCGGGCGGCAGTTCCTCTATCAGGTTGCCGTCCAGCCGCAGCGCGAAAAGCTCGTCGATCGGCGCGAACACGGCGGGGTCCAGACCCGACAGCCGATTGCGGCCGAGGTCCACCACCCGCAAGCCCGGAGTGTGGCGGAACAGCCGAGCGGGCAGCGTCGCCAGGCCGTTGCCCCGCAGGTCGACAAGCTCCAGCTCGCCGAGGCCGAGCAGATCGTCCGGCCGCAGCGCGTCGATGCCCGATGCCGCCAGCTTCAGGGACTTGCGCGCCCCGAGCGTGGCCAGATCGGGTTCGCTGCACGGTATGGGCACCAGGCGTTCCGCCAGCGCGTCGTATATCTGGCTCAGCACGTCGCGTACCTGCGGCGTTCGGTCGCAGACGCCCTCGCGCACCACTACCGTGGCTTCGGCCCGCTCCAAGGCGTAGCTGCGGTCCGCCGCCGGCAGCAGCGAAACGACGAAGCGTTCCTCGGCCGGCTCGATGCGTTCGTCGTCGGCAATGGCGATGGCGACCGTGGCAGCGGTTTCGCCGGCGGCGAACACGACCTCCCCGGCCCCCGCACCGTACTCGCCGGCATCGGCATCGGGCGTCTCGGGCGCGTCGTCGCTGGCGATGGCGAACGGCACCACCACCGGCGCGTCCTGCGGACGAGCCATGGCCACCGCCAGCCTGGCGGTGCCGCCTTCGACCGCCTCGGCGTCGGCGTTGAAAGTCACCAGGGCGCCGACACGCACCGAGAAGGAGAGTTCCTTCTCGAGGTCCTGGGGGTCGGTGGCCGTCACCGTCACCAACGCCTTGCCGGGCAGACGGCCGGCCACGATCTCCAGCATTCCGTCTTTTACGAACACCTGCGCTGCCTGGTCGTCGCTGGTGGTCGCGGCATAGCTGAGCGGATCCCCATCCGGCTCCCAGAACACGTCGCCAAGCCTGAACGTCGCTCTGGCGGTCGGGTCCAGGGCCTGGTCGGCGATGGGGTTCGAGATCAAGGGCGCTCGGTTGGCGGTGACCTCCACCGGCAAGTAGCCGCGCGCGCCCTGGAAGCGATCGTCCGCGGTTTCGGTTACGCGATGCAGCACGAAGAACAACGAACAAGGGTGGGCGTATTCTTCCTCGCCCTCCGGCGCCTCGTGCTCCTTCGCCGTCAGCGTCACCCGCTGCCAACGCGTCGCCGGCGTGTACAGCAGCGTGTCCGGGTCCGCCTCCACGAACACGTCGCAGGTGCCGAGCGAGAGGGCGACCTCCACGTCGCCCGTTGGCGGCGGCACCAGGCGAACGAGGTACGTCTTCGGCACCGTCGGTTCGATGCCGAGGTGGTCCGGATCGAAGACGAAGCCGGGGGACTGCGCCCAGGCCGAGGCCGCCGCGCCGAACCAGGCGCCCGCGACCAGAAAACGGCACAAGCGGCGCGCGGTCATGGCCAGCTCTGCCTTCCCGCCCCCCCTCGGCTACCCGCGTGCTTCACGGTCTCTCTCGCGTCCTGCCGCCTTCGCCCAGCCGTTGCTCCAACCGCGCCAGCGTCGCTTGGGTGGCGCGCAGCTCGGTCAGCAGTTCCTCCTGCGACGGCGCGCGCACCAGCTCCTCCAAGCGCTCCGCCTTCGCTTCGGCGAGATTGTCGATCACCACGGCGATGAAGAGGTTGATCACCACGAACGTGCCGAGCACGACGAAGCTCAAGAAGTACGCCCAAGCCCACCAGTGCTGGGCCATCGCGTTGTACATCACGTCCGTCCAGTCCTCAAGGGTGACGATGCGGAACAGCGTCAGCAGGGAAATGCCGAGGGTGCGCCAGTGGGTGGGGTCGGTGTCGTGGAACAGGTAGTAGCCGGCCACGCCGTAGATGTAGAAGATGATGGACATCAGAGCCACGACGTTGAGCATGCTGGGAATGGAGCGCACCAGCGTGGTGACGATGAGGCGCAGCTGGGGCAGTGCGGAGATCAACCGCAGCACCCGGAGCAGACGCGCCAGCCGGGCCACGGTGGCCAGTTCCCGCGTCAGCGGCAGCAGCGCGACGACGATCACCGCGAAGTCGAACACGTTCCAGCCGACGCGGAAGTAGCGGAGCGGCTTCGGCCAGGCGGCGATCAGCTTGACAGCCGCCTCGGCGATGAAGATGCAGAGGCATGCATCGTTGGCGAGGGCGAAGAAGACGCCGAAGCGGGCGGCGAGGTCCGCCGACGTGTCGAAGCCGATGATCACGGCGTTGGCCAGAATCACCGCGACGATGGCGCCGTTGAACCACCGCCACTCGACCAGACGCCGCGCCCAGGCGACCACGGCGCCGGCCTCTGGGGTCGCCGGTCGAGGCATCGGATCCGTGGTGCGGGACATGGGCGGGCGATCCTACTCCAAGGCCCGTCTACTCCACCCGGCGCAACGTCGGTTGGACCCTATTGGCGCCGCGCCGCGGCTGGAGTCGATGCGGCTGGCGATGCCTTTGACAGTGCCTCCAAGCGGACACTATGATCCTCGGCGCCCGGCGGAGAGCCTCCAGCGTGGAGGGTGCGCCGGAACGACCCACGCTGCGGGACAAGCACGATGGCGGTTCAGAAGCACAAGGTCACGCGCAGCCGGCGCGACAAGCGGCGTTCGCACCACGCCTTGGCCAGTCCCACCTTGGCGACCGACAACGAGACCGGGGAGACGCATCGGCGCCATCACATCACCGCCGACGGCTACTACCGGGGGCGCAAGGTGATGGAGTCCCGCGGGTAGCGGCGTTCGTTTCCGAGGCGCGCCGCGGGCCGCGGCCAATCCGCATTGCCGTGGATACCCTCGGCGGCGATGCGCCGCCGGCCGTGCTTATCGCCGGCGCCCTCGACGCGGTTGCGGACCTGCCCTATGCCGCGCTTGCGTTCTACGGCGACGCTGCCGCCGTTGCGCCGCAGCTTGCCGGCACCAGCCACGAGGCGATCCACGCGCCCCGCCGGCTGACGGTCGACGACTCGTTGCGGGCGACGCTGCGGGGAACCCTGGACTCCTCCATGCGCGCCGCGGTCGCCGCGCTGGCGGCCGGCGATGCCGATGCGGTGGTGAGCGCCGGCAGCACCGGGGCGTTGATGGCGCTCTCCCGGCACCTCGTCGGCATGCTGCCGGGCGCCCGGCGGCCCGCGATCGTCAAGGCGCTCGCCGGCGAGGGCGGACGGATCTTCCGGCTGCTCGACCTGGGCGCCAATCTCGGCGCCGACGCCGCCGGCCTGCACCAGTTCGCCCGCATGGGCGTGGCGGCGGCAATGGACGGCGGCGTGTCGACGCCGACCGTGGGGCTGCTCAACGTGGGATCGGAGCTGCGGAAAGGGCCTGCGGTAGTGCGTGCCGCGGCCGGGCTGCTGCAAGCGGACTCTAGGCTGCGCTACGCCGGCTTCGTGGAACCGGATCGAATGTTCGCCGCTGGCCCGGACGTGATAGTGGCGGAGGGCTTCGCCGGCAACATCGCCCTCAAGGCCGCCGAGGGCGCGGCCCACATGGCACGCTACCTGCTCGCGCAGGAGGTCGGAGGAGAGCCTTCGGCGGGGGCCGCTCAGGGGCGAGCAGCGCGCGAGGGGGAACCCCTCGCTAGAGAGCCTTCAGCGGGGGTGCGCGAGGGGGAACCCCTCGCTAGAGAGCCTTCAGCGGGGGTGCGCGAGGGGGCACCCCTCGCTAGAGAAACCGCCGCCGAGCCGCTGCGCCGGCGTCTGCAACGGGCCCGGGCTGCGTACAATCCACAGAACTACAACGGCGCCATCCTGCTTGGCTTGACGGGCGTGGTGGTGAAGAGCCACGGCGGGGCGGACCGCAACGGCTTCGCGCACGCCGTGCGCCAGGCGGCGGACGCGCTCTCCGGCACGTTGGTACGGCGGGTCGCAGCGCACCTGTAGATGCGGCCTGCGACGCTCGGCGACTCCAAGGAGATGCGATGAGGATCGGCTTCCTTTTCCCCGGCCAAGGCGCGCAGCGGGTGGGCATGGCGGCGGACATGGGCGCTGTGGCGCCGCTGGTGGACCGACGCCTGGAGGTGGCCTCCGAGGCGCTCGGCTTCGACCTTGCCGGGATCGTCGCCCACGGTCCCGAAGAGCGGTTGAACAGCACTGAAGTCACGCAGCCGGCGCTGCTGGCCGTCAGCATCGGCCTGCACGACGCATGGCTGTCGCTGGGCGGGCCGGCGCCGAGGGTGGTCGCCGGCCACAGCCTGGGCGAATACTCCGCGCTGACCGCGGCCGGCGCCTTGGAATACGAGGCGGCCGTGCGCCTGGTGTACGAACGCGGCAAGGCGATGCAGGCGGCGGTGCCGGCTGGCGAGGGGCGCATGGCGGCCATCCTCGGCTTGGAGGACGACGCGGTGGCCGAGTGCTGCGCTGGCGTTGCCGAGGGGCTGGGCCTGGCGCGGGCCGCGAACTTCAACGCCCCCGGGCAGGTCGTGGTAGCCGGCGCCGCCGCAGCAGTCGACGCGGCCGTCGAGGCTTGCCGAGCGGCCGGTGCGCGACGCACGGTGCCGCTGGACGTCAGCGTGCCGTCGCACTGCCCGCTGATGGCGCCGGCCAGCGAGCGGCTGGCGGCGCTGCTGGACGAAGTGGCGCTTGCCGATCCGCGGGTGCCGGTGGTGCAGAACGTCACCGCGGTTGCCGCCGAAGACGCGGCGACCGTGCGCGAGAACCTGCTGCGGCAGCTGGTCTCGCCGGTGCGGTGGTCCGCTTCCGTTTCGGCCATGTCTACTGGCGTGGACGCTTTCGTCGAGTGCGGTCCCGGCAACGTCCTCGCCGGGCTGGTCCGGCGCATCGACCGCCGGCTCGCCGTCCACGGCATCGGCGCCCCCGATGGGCTGGATGCGGCGCTTGCGGCTTGCGGCGCGGCGCGGAGCGCATGACGGATTCCAAGGTCGCGCTGGTGACCGGGGCGTCCCGGGGCATCGGCGCCGCCATCGCAGCCGGCCTGTGCGCGGACGGCCTGTTCGTAGTCGGCACCGCCACCAGCGCCGCCGGCGCGGCGCGAATTTCGGAGGCCTTGGGCAGCAGCGGCGCCGGGGCGGTGCTGCGTGTCGACGACGACGATGCCGCCGCCGAAGGGCTCGCCGCCATCGGCGATCGGTTCCCGGCGCCGACGGTGCTTGTGAACAACGCCGGCATCGCTCGCGACAGCCTGCTGCTGCGCATGGCGCCGGCGCAGTGGAAGCAGGTGGTGGAGGCCAACCTGAACGGCCTGTACCGGGTGACGCGGCCGCTGCTGCGGGGCATGATGCGCAGCCGCTGGGGGCGCATCGTCAACGTCGGCTCCGTGGTGGCGCGGATGGGCAACGCCGGCCAGGCCAACTACGCGGCCAGCAAGGCCGGCATCGAGGGCTTTACCCGGGCGCTGGCCCAGGAGGTGGGGTCCCGAGGCATCACCGTGAACGCCGTCGCTCCGGGCTTCGTGGCAACGGACATGACCGCGGCCCTTGCGGAGGGGCAGCGCGAGGCGCTTCTGGCGCGGACCGCCCTCGGACGCCTCGGCGCCCCGGCGGACATCGCCGGCGCCGTGTCCTTCCTGGTCAGCGACGCCGCCGCCTACGTCACCGGCGAGACGCTGCACGTCAACGGCGGCCTGTTCAGCGCTTGAGGGACACGGCATGGGCGCGAAACGGCTACACTAGGCGGGCCGAATCCGATCCATCCGAGAGAAGGAGCCGAGAACAACATGGCGGACATGAGCAGTGTCGACGAGCGCGTCAAGAAGCTGATCTGCGAGCAGCTGGGCGTGAAGGAAGAAGAAGTGAAGGACGAGGCGTCGTTCGTCGATGATCTCGGCGCCGACTCGCTCGACACCGTCGAGCTGGTGATGGCCTTGGAGGAGGAGTTCGAGACGGAGATCCCGGACGAAGAGGCCGAGAACATCACCACAGTGAAGGAGGCGATCGACTACATCCTGGCGCACCAGTAGTCTCCCGGGGCATCGAGCGGCTGCTCGCAAGCGCGGACGGGGCCCGACGAAGCATCCGATGAACGAGAACCGCCGATGGCGTTGACCAGGAGACGCGTGGCCGTTACCGGCCTCGGCCTGCTCTCGCCGATCGGCAACACCGTAGACGAAGCTTGGCGCAACGCCCTTGCGGGCAAGAGCGGCGCCGCCGCTATCGACGCCTTCGACACCGCCGGGCACAGCGTCACCATTGCCGCCGGCGTCAAGGACCTGGCCGTGCAGGACTACATGGACCGCAAGGAAGCGCGGCGCATCGATCCGTTCATCCAGTACGGGATGATCGCCGGCATCCAGGCGATACGCGACGCTGGCCTCGAGAACGTCGATGGCGATGCCGAGCGCGTGGGCGTCGCCATCGGCTCCGGCATCGGCGGCATCAACACCATCGAGGCGACCCACTCCGTGTGCGTGGACCGCGGCCCCGGGCGGGTGTCGCCGTTCTTCGTGCCGTCGAGCGTCATCAACATGATCTCCGGCAACCTCTCCATCAAGTACGGCTTTCGCGGCCCCAACATCGCGGTGGTGACCGCCTGCACCACCGGCACCCACAACATCGGCATCGGCGCCCGCATGATCCAGTACGGCGAGGCGGACGTGATGGTGGTGGGCGGCGCGGAGCAGGCCACTTCGCCGGTCACGGTGGCCGGATTCGCCTCCATGAAGGCGCTCTCGACCCGCAACGACGACCCGGAGCGGGCCAGCCGGCCCTGGGACCGGGACCGGGACGGCTTCGTGCTCGGCGACGGCGCCGGGGTGCTGGTGCTCGAGGAGTTCGAGCGCGCCAAGCGTCGCGGCGCCACCATCTACTGCGAACTCAAGGGCTTCGGCATGAGCGCCGACGGCTGGCATATCACCAGCCCGCCGGACGACGGCCGCGGCGCTGTGGCGTCGATGCGCAACGCCTTGTCCGACGCGGAACTGGACACGGACGCCGTCGACTACATCAACGCCCACGGCACGTCGACGCCGCAGGGGGACATCGCCGAGACGCTGGCCATCAAGGCCGTGTTCGGCGACGACACCAAGGTGGCGGTGAGCTCCACCAAGTCCATGATCGGCCACTTGCTGGGCGCCGCCGGCGCCGTGGAGGGCATTTTCTCGGTGCTGGCGGTGGCGAAGCAGGTTGCGCCGCCTACCATCAATCTGGACAACGCGGACCCGGCGTGCGATCTGGACTACGTGCCCCACGAGCCCCGCGCCATGCCCATCGCCGCCGCCCTGTCCAACTCGTTCGGGTTCGGCGGCACCAACGGAACGCTGATCTTCACGGCTGCGTGACGCCGCGCCGGCTGAGGACGCAGCGGGCGACGGGGAGAGCGTAGACCGCGATGGCGCGACGGCTGCTGCTGGCTGCGGCGCTTGCCGGCTTGGCGTGCGTCGGACTGGCCGGCGGCGGCGTCTGGTACCTCGGCCATCGATCCGGCCAGCCGCTGCAGCTGGACGCCACCACCATCGTGATCGCCCCCGGCACGCCGCTCGTCGCCGCGGTGGACGCGCTCGCCGCCGCCGGGGCAGGACCCCGCTGGCTGTTGACGCTGCGCGCCCGACAGCGGGGCCTGGTGCTGCGCCGCGGCGAGTACCGGCTGGTGGCCGGGGAGACGGTCGATGGCCTGTTGGATCGGCTGGCTGCCGGCAAGGTCGTGCAGCATTCGTTCCGCATCGCCGAGGGCAGCACGGTGCGCGACATGCTGCGGCGCATGGCGGCGGACGGCCGGCTGGCGTTCGACCTGGCTGGCGCAGACGCGGCGGACCTGATGCCGCGCCTGGGCCTTGCTGGCCACGCCGAGGGGTGGTTCTTCCCCGACACCTACCTGTTCGTGCGCGGCGAACGCGCCTCGGCGCTGCTGGCCCGGGCCAGGGAGGAGATGGCGAGGCGGCTGGCGGCCACTTGGCGCAAGCGCCAGCCCGGCCTCGGCCTCGAGACGCCGCGGCAGGCGCTGGTGCTGGCCTCCCTGGTGGAGAAGGAAACCGGCGCCGCGGCGGATCGGCGGCGCGTTGCCGGCGTGTTCCTGCGGCGGCTCGCCAAGGGCATGCGCCTGCAGTCGGACCCGACGGTGATCTACGGCCTCGGCGAGAATTTCGACGGCAACCTGACCCGCGCCCACCTGGCCGCCGACGGTCCCTACAACACCTATCGCCGTCCCGGGTTGCCGCCAACGCCGATCGCGCTGCCCAGTCTCGCGTCGCTGGAGGCGGCCGTGGACCCGGCGGCCGGCGAGGCGCTCTACTTCGTCGCCCGCGGCGACGGCAGCAGCCACTTCTCGGCGACGCTGGCGGAGCACAACGACGCCGTGCGCCGCTACCAGCTGCGCTGAGCGGACATGACGGCGACACCGGCAGGGCATCCCCGGCGCGGTCGGTTCATTACCGTCGAGGGCGCGGAAGGCGTCGGCAAGAGCACCAACATGGCCTTCGTGCAGCGGCTGCTGGAGGCCCGAGGCGTGGCCGTCGTCGCCACTCGGGAGCCGGGCGGCACATGTCTGGCCGAGGAGGTGCGGCAACTGCTGCTGGCGCCGCGCTCGGAGGCGGTGGACCCTGTGGCGGAGACGCTGCTGGTCTTCGCCGCCCGGGCGCAGCACCTGGCGGTGCGCGTCGAGCCGGCCCTGGCGGCGGGCACATGGGTGCTTTGCGATCGCTTCACGGACTCCACCTTTGCCTACCAGGGCGGCGGCCGCGGCGTGTCCGAGGGCCTGCTGGCCCAGCTGGCGGAACAGGTGCATGGCAGCCGCTGGCCCGATCTGACGCTCTATCTGGACGCGCCCTTCGAGATAGGGGCCGGACGCCTCGCCGATCGCCCGCGGGATCGGATCGAACAGGAGGGCGCCGCCTTCTTCGAGCGCGTCCGGGCGGTGTTCCGCCAGCGCGCGCGGCAACTGCCGCGCATCACCCTCGTGGATGCGGACCGCCCGCTGGCGGCGGTGCAGCAGGACCTCGCCCGCACGATGGACGCGGCGCTGGCCAAGTGGCTGCCGTGACCGAGCCGCCGTGGCTGGTCGAGCCCAGACGCCGGGCCTTGGCGATGCGCCCGCGGCTGCCCCACGCCATGCTGGTGCAAGGCCCCGCGGGCTGGGGCCAGGAGCGGCTTGCGGGCGCTCTGGCGCTTGAGCTGCTGGGCCTGGACCCGAACCGCACCGCGGCGGAGGTGGCGCATCCGGACCTGCGTTGGCTGGCGCCGGAAGGCGGCGCCATCCGCGTGGACGCGGTGCGCGGACTGGTGGAGTTTCTGGTGCGTACGCCGCAGCTGGCACCGCGCAAGGTGGCGGTGCTGGCGACGGCGGAGCGGATGAACGCCAATGCGGCCAACGCGCTGCTGAAGACGCTGGAGGAACCGCCGCCGGAGAGCTTCGTCGTCGCCTGCACGGGCCAGCCCGGGCGCCTGCTGCCGACCATCCGCAGCCGCTGCCAGCGCATAGAGGTGCGCCCGGGAACGCCGGCCGACGTGCTGGCCTGGCTCGCCGATGCCGGCGCGGACCTCGAGCAGGCCGGCTATCTGGCGGTGGAGTACGGCGGCGCCCCCTTCGCCGCGCTGGCGGCGTTGGAGAACGGGCAGGCGCCGCTGTGGCCGGCGCTGGCCGCGGCGGGCCGCGATGCCAGCGGCATCGGCGCCTTGGCGGAGGAGCGTCGGGAGGAAGATTTGGCGGACCTCGCCGGGCGCTGGCTGTGCATCCTGCACTGGCAGCTTCGGCGCTTGGCAGGGCAGGGCGAGGCGGCGTCCGCGCTGCTCGGCTTTGCCGCGGATCTCGCCCTCGTGCGCCAGACGGCGCTCCTGAATCCGGCGCTCAACAAGCCGCTGCAGCTGCGCCGCCTGCTGTTGCGCTGGCGCCAGCTGTGGCCGCTGCTGCCGCCGACGCCGCCGCGCCTGGACGGCGTGGGCTGACCGCCAGCCGCAACGGCCTCGAGGGCTCACATGGTGTAGGTCTCTGCCTCGCCGAGGGACTGCTGGCCCTCTCGGACTTCGTCCAGCCGCGCACGCAGCGCATCGCTCGCGTCCTGGAACTGAATGCCGATGCCGGGCGCACTGCCGCGCCGGTTGCCCGGCGGCGTGATCCACACCACCTTGGCGGCCACCGGCGTGGCGGCCTCGTCTCCCGGCAGCTGCAGCATCACCAGCACCTCGTCGCCCAGCCGGTACGCATCCGCAGTGGGCACGAACAGCCCCCCGCCGACGATGAACGGCATGGCGGCGGCGTGCAGCATCGCCGCGTCCGCAATGGCAACGGACAGGAACTGCCGCTTGGCGATGGCGCTCGATGCGGGGTTCATGGGGCAGCAATGGACCACACGACCTAGGGCGGGCGTGTGCGCCATTGGCTGGCCGAGCTGACGGAAATCGCCCTCACTGGTGGGTGGCCAGAGCCATCCCGCGCTTGGGGGCAAGACCGGCCCTTGGTGCCTGGGGAGAGACTCGAACTCTCACATGGTCGCGCTGCACCAGAGGCACCCAACGCGGGGTGCAGGGGTTGAAGTTTGGTGCCTGGGGAGAGACTCGAACTCTCACATGGTCGCCCATACCAGATTTTGAGTCTGGCGCGTCTACCGATTTCGCCACCCAGGCGGCGGGAGGCAGGCGTCATTCTGCGGCTTTGGCAGCGGCAGTCAAGGCGGTTCTCGGGGCCTGTCGCCCGTCGCGGACGTGCGACAGGGACCCTCGAACGCCACGGCGATTTCCTACACCGTCTTGCAGACATGGCCTACATACGCCAAGCCCACGGCACCTACATTGGCGCCGATGGACAACGACGCGATCCACAAGTTCGCCTACCGCCACCGGGAGCTGGTCGCGGACCTGCTGCGCCTGGCCGTGCCGGCGCTTGCCGCCGAACTCGACTTCGCCGCGGCCAAGGAGGTCTCCGCCGCGCACGTCGGCCACCGCGCCGGCGCCCTCGAACAGCGCTACGGCGACATGACATGGCGGGTGCCGCTCAAGACCGGCGCATTGAAGGACGGCACCCGGCCGTACCTGCTCGTGGCATTGGAATTTCAGTCCACGGTGGACCGGAACATGGCCAGGCGCATGCGGAACTACGGCCTCATGCTGCGCGAACGCCTCGTCGCCGACGGCACCGCCGAGCGCGAAGGTGGCCTGCCCTGGCTGCTGCCGCTGGTGCTCTACAACGGCAGCGAGCGCTGGACGGCCACGGGCGACGGTGCCGAGCTCGTCGCGCCGCCCTCGGCAACGGCGCGACGAACGCTTGCCCTCTACCAGCCGGAGGATTACTTTCTGTTCTCGCTGGAACGGCTGTTGGCGGCCGGCGGCCGCGGCCTGCGCCAACTGCCGCTGGCGAACCGCGCCGCGGCGACCATGCGGCTGCAGTTGGGACGGACGCCGAGAGGCTTCGAGCGGCGGCTGCGAGCCGAATGGGCCCGGTTTCCGGGCGCCAGCAACGACGCCACCCGGCGGATACTGCACACTTGGGCGCAGACGTTGGCGGCGGACATGGTGGACGCGGATGGCACGGTGCTAACGCTGCCATCGTTCGAAGAGCTCGCAGGACTGAAGGAGGAAGAGATGACGACCATTGCGCAGGCGGACTTTCGCGAATGGCAACGGAAACACACGGCCAGAGGCGTCAAGCAGGGGATCGAGCAAGAGCGCCGGCGCAGCGTGGCCATGGTGCGGGGCCAGGCGGCAATCAAGTTCGGCGCACAAACCGCGGACCGCCTAGCGGCGATCCTCGGCGCCAACCCCACGGCGGAGCGGATGGATGAGGTGGGCGTAGCGATCATGGAGTGCGACAGCGGCGCGGAACTGCTGGCGCGGTGCTCGGAGTTCGCTTAGGGGCGTGTGCGCTGATTCCTAGCTACAGTACGTGGCGGCTAGGCTTCGTCTTCCGCGGCCGAAGCTTCCAATGACCCCGGCTCGCAGCCGCATTCATCTGCCTTGAGTTCGAACACGTCGCCGGAGTACTCTTTCCCTCCACTGTCGACGCCCCGGCACAGAATCACATCGACCCGTCGACTGTCGGGATTGGTGCCGGGAAGGTCTTCCGACATCATGGCCTCGCCTTTCGCAACTTCCCTGAACTCAAAGTTCTCCGACCTGTCTCCAAGAAGTTCGCGTATGCACAGAGAAGCACATCGCGCACGATCGTCTGACAATTCTTGGTTGTACGCATTCTCGCCGATGGCTGTGGCGTAACCGATCGTCAAGATCAAGCCTCCGTCCAATGCCTTCAGTTCATCTGCAAAGCCCCTAATCTTTTTCCAGTTATCTTCATAATTCACCTTAGGGCAATCATTACCAAAGGTCAGTCGGGTCTCTTCCGCAATACCTCGGCCACCACAGATGTCCGGTGCCTCTCCTGGTTCTTCCGGCAATTCACCCAGCCGCTTCTCAATGCGAGAGAGCCCGGCGACAACTTTGCCGATATTCCCCGCCACGTCATCCATCGCCCCTCGAATTGCCACCAACTCCCGACTCGTCACGGTTGCCACATGGTTTACCCGGTCGTGAATGCCCGGGGAATGTTCCGCGATTTCTCTCGTCGAGGTGGCGGCAGCTTCCAGTGTGGCGATTCCCTGTTCACCAAGGGCCTGCAGGACCTCTTGCCCATCGACCACTTCCGCCATGCGCTCCGCAATCGCTCTCTGGTGCTTCTCGATCTCTTCCATCACGTCGTCTACCCGCCTCGGCACCACGGTTACCGGAGCGCTCCAACAGGCGAAATCGGTGGCGTCGAGTTGGGCGCGAACTTGAAACGTGTATGCCTTGTCGTTGGTCAAGCCTGATGCGACGTAGGCAGTCGCCGCAGCGCCGGTGCTGCGGGTGACCGACCAGCTCTCGCCTTGCAGCGCGTGCCGGATTTGCCATGCCTTGGCGGTGGTTCCCACGCCGACGGCAGGTTCCCATTCCAACGTCGCCTCGCCATCGTCGGCCGATGCCCTCAGAACCGGACTGGTGGAGCAGAGGTCGGCGCCCTCGTTGCAGTTCGGACATTCCCCTGCGTCACCGCATCCCACAAGGAGAACCGCCGCCATCAGGCAGATTGCACAGAGGCCGGTGTTGACCCGCACCCGTTTACCTCGACTCGCCCCCGCCTTGAGGCGGTTCTCCGGCCCTGTCGATGCGATCCCGCGCTGCCCTGGCAGCCGTCTCTACACCTTGTTGGGCGCTGTCGATCGCGGCGATAGCCTCGCCGCGCCGACGCTCCACGTCCTGGTGCGCTCCATCTATCACGGTTCGCACGTTTATTGTCTCGTTTTGTAGTGTCGTTATCTCGCCCTTGAGTTCCTCTAGCTCGCCCTTGGATTTCTCCGCCTCTCGAGCAAGTTCCTCGGCTTGGGCAGCTACTTGTGCCGCATCGTCCGATGCGCGCTCCAGATCTTCGAACATCTCCCCTTTACGCCTCCGGATGAACTTTTCCACGGCCTGTCTTGCTGTGGCTCGAGACACTTCGCTTGCCGTCGTGCGCGCCTCTGACTGAGCCTGCGCTCGGGCGGTTGCTTCTACTCGGAGCGACGTGATGACGAACACGCCTGTGACGAGCATGCCGAAGAGTGCGAGGAATCCCGCGATCATTGATGCCCAGAACGTGATCATCTTCTCTGGGCCGTTGGCGAGACAGCAGCCGGTGCTGTTGACGATCAGAAGAGCGCAGACCGGCAGGCAGACCAACAGGATGACCGCCGAGATCAACACGACCGGCACAATGACTTTCCAATTGGGCTTGTATTCCGGCGGATTCGAGTTTTCGCCTTGTTGTTTGGGAGCGCTGGTCTGATCGGGAGCTTCCAAGGTAGCCATCAGTCGTTTCTCCTTCTCTTAGTGGCGATGGGGTGGATGGGATCGATGCGGGGCCACATCAACTCTACTGTTGGCGGTAGCGAGGTCGTGGCCGGACAATACCGACAAAGATCCTGAGTCTTCATCACAACTACCGCAAAGGCCCAACAGAATACCCGCTTCGTCCGCTCGTCCATCAGCGGTGCCAATAGCGGTGCCCGTCGACACGTTGGCCAGGTGGCCGCTCGGGGTCTCCAGCAGGCTCATCACGGCGATCGGTTCGTCCGAGCGCACCCGCAGCCGCCACTTGCCGGCGCCGTCGCCGAGGCGGCCGGCCAGGCGGTCGCTGCCCGCCTCCAGCTCGGCGGACGAGAGCGCCAGCGCAGCGCCGGCCGGCACCCGGAGCGTCACGGTCCCGGAGTCGTTCCCCCGGTCGTCGATGCCGGCTATGGACACCTGCGCGGCCCGCCCGCCGTCGTTGATCAGCCGCAGCCTGCTGATCTGCCGCGGGTTGCTGCCCGGGTTGAAGAACACGACCCGGTGGCTGCCGTCCCCGGCGACCGGCGCCAGGTCGTGGACGCCGGCGACGAAGCCGTCCGCCGTCCGGACGTAGCCCAGCACCGTCAGATCCAGTTCCGAGGCGAGCTCCAGGCGCCAGTCGCCGTCGCCGCCGCCCACGCCGCCCCAGCCCCGGGCGGCGCTGCCGGCTTCCAGGTCCGCGGCGTTGAAGTGCGCCGCCCGCCGGGGGCGGAGCGCCAGCTCCAGCGGGCCGAAGCGGTCGCCGCCGTCGTCCACAGCCTCGATGGACACCGTGCCGGAGGCGTAGGAGCGGTTGACCACCCGCGCGAACCCCTGCCGCGAATCGCCCGCCGCCGGAAACAGCGGCAGCCGGTGGAGCGTTCGGCCGTCCGCCAGCGGCGCGGCGTTGTCCGGCGCCGTGGAGAGGTTGGCGAGGTGCCCGGTGGGGCTCTCCAGCAGGCTCATGGCGAACCACGGGAAGCCGCGTACGCGCAGCCGCCACTTGCCGCGGCCGTCGCCCAGGCCGTGCGTCTCCTCCAGCGCTTGGGCCGTGAGCGTGAGCGCGTGCTGGGGCCGCACCAGCAGGGAACCCGCCATCGGCCGCCACTGCCCGCGGTCGTCGTAGCCGCCGGCGGTCCAATTCGCCGGCTCCGCCTCCGTGTTGACCACCCGCAGCGCGCTCCGCTGCCGCCGGTTGCTGCCGGGGTTGAAGAACTGCGCCATGGCGTCCGGCAGCACGTCGTGCATGGCGGCGACGAAGCCGTCCTCGGTGCGGACGTAGGACAGCGCCTCGAGGTCCAGCGCGGAGACCACGGAGAGGCGCCAGTCGCCGGTCGTCGGGGGGCCGATGCCGGCGAGGCCGACGGCCGCATTGCCGTTCTCCAGGTCCTCGGAGTTGAAGTGGACCGCCTGCCGCGCCCCTATCTCCAGGCGCGCCCGCGGGGCGCGGACGCCGGCGTCGTCCACCGCCTCCACGAACGCGTGGCCGTCTTCGTTGCTCCGATTGACGACGCGAACGAAGCCCTGGCGGCTGCCGCCGGCCGCCGGGAAGTACGGCACGGTCTCCCCGGCGAGCACGGTGACGCGGCGCTCGCGCAGGGCGTCCAGCACCGCCAGGGCGTCGTCCGACAGCGGGTTCCGCCGCGCGTCCGCCATCAGCAGCCTCTCGCCGTCCAGCAGCGGCGAGAGGTCCCGCACGTGGTTGTCGCGGAAGTGGAGCTCCTTGAGGGATGCGAAGCTCAAGGGGGAGAGGTCCGCGATCCGGTTGTCGTGGACGTGCAGGTACTCCAGGCCACTGATTCCAGCCAAGGGCGCGAGGGACGCGATCCGGTTGGCGCCGATGTCCAGCTCGCGCAAGTACGGCAAGTCCGCCAGGGAGGCGATGTCCGAGAGCGAGTTGTCCCACAGATACAGATGCCGCAAATTCGGAGGAAGCGGCGGCAGCTCGCCGAGCGAGTTGCCGTCCAGTGCCAGGTTGACGAGGCTTTCCATGGCGGCCAGCGGCGCCAGGTCCTCCACCATGTTGCGCGCCAGCGTCAGCGCCCAGAGGCGGAGCCCCGACAGGGGCGCGATGTCCGTGATCCTGTTCCCGTCCAGGAAGAGACCTCGAAGGGACGCTGCTCCCTCGAGGCCGGCCAGGTCCTCGACGCCGAGATTGGAGGCGTCGAGATATACAAGAGTGGTGAGGTCGTTTCCTACTGTAGAGAATACTTCCCACTCGGCAGCCCGGCGAAGTTCGACGTCCTGTATCTCCCGTAGATCGGGAAATGCACGATCTTCGAACTGCACTTCCACGCCTCGTTGAAGGAGCACGGCGATGTGTGTTTCGCGAGAGACGCTGTTCAGAGGGTTCCCTCTCAGATCGACAAAATCACCTGGCCCCAGTCCGTCGTTCGCAACAATCGGCGACACGTCCGAGATCACGTTGAAGGACAGATCGAGCCTCGTCAGCGACGACAAACCCGCAAGAGGCGACAAGTCGGAGAACTCGTTACCACCAAGAATTAGATAATTCAGCGACGTCAGGCGAGTCAGCGGGCCAAGGTCGCCGGCTTCGTTCGCAGACAGACTGAGCGTTGTCAGGGACGACAACCCCGCGAGAGGCGACACGTCTGATATCTCGTTGTTGTTCAGGTTGAGCGACGTCAGCGCCGTCAGGCCCGCCAGCGGGGACACGTCCGAGATCGCGCCGTCGTACAAGGAGAGACCCCTCAGGTTGGCGGCGTGTTCGATGCCCGATAGTCGTCCCACGCCGCGGGACCCCAAGCCCCCCAAGGTCTCCATTTCGCCGCGAGTGATCGGATCGCCTTCGGTCTTGCCCAGTGCCTCTTCCACCGCCTTGCGAAGCGCGGCATCGGGAATGTCGACCAGGGTCTCCGAATCGTCTGCTTCGCTGGCGCCCGGCAAGGGGAAGGTCGGCTCCGCCGCCGCCATCGACGCGGCGGCCAGGGCCGCCAGCAGCAGGACGCGCCGCGCGCTGCCGTGCGCCAGCCTGGCCCACGCGGTCGCCACCCTCACTCCCCGCTGCGGCTTGGCCGCCAGTTGGCGACGCGGTGGCGGTTTCGATTCAGGGTCAAGACCGCGTCCGCGGGGCCGCGGACGCCCCGTTCCTTGGAAAACCGAGTCACCCCCAGCGGACGCCCCCTGCCAGGGGAATGGCGCCATGGCGAAGCGTAGAACGGCAGTATGCTGGCATCGCCACGGTACGCACGGCAATTCCAGAAGCGGGACATGATGTCGCTGCCGTAGCAGCCTTCTGTCGTGAAACCGTGTTGGTACGGCACCATTACTATTTGTGTGCCGCGTTCGTGAAGGAGCCCTAGGTTGTGGCCGATTTCATGCGAAAAGACGTAAGGAGTTCCGTAACTGACGCTGAAGGGACCACCAAGCTGGGCGATGCCGAAGCCAATTACAACCAAGCTGACTAGGTCGGCGCCAAGTGCATCCCGCAGCGCGTGTACACCATTGATTGTCCATCGGCAAGTGCATCCAAGGCCACGCCGCTGCCTCCCTCCAAGACATAGGCCACTCTCTCCGCGCCGACAAGGTTCAACTGGACGAAGGCGCCGCTGCGCTCGAAGGCGTCGTTGGTGTACGCGATCGCCATGTCGATCCGGGACGACATCTGCGGCTCGCCCCCAACCTCTTCTTCCGCCGCCGGCGTCCAGACCACCAGGACATCCACCACGGTGTTCTCTTCCGAGGCGCGGGTGTTCTTCGGCCAGACAATCGGTTGGGCCCGTTGGGCCTCGGCCGCAGAGACCGTCCCGGCGCACTTGATGGGCGGCGCGTTCGTCACGTCCCGCAGGGCGTGGAAGCCGCCGCCCAGGTAGCTGAGTTCGTAGGTTGCGTCCGGCGTCCAGATGGAGCCCGCCACTGCTTCGTCGTGGACGACCAGCGTCACGAATCCCACTTGTGCCGCTCCGCCGGCAACCCGGCCGGAGAGGGAATAGCCGAACATGGTCGGCGCCGTCCGCTCCACGGCCACGTCGAGGCGGACGCCGTCCCTCACGTCGAGCAGCAGGCGTCCTGCGCCAGCGCCCTCGACGTCGGCCCGCGCCGCCGCCAGCTCGTGGCGGGCGACCCGCACCCGCCGCTCCCACGCGTCGGGAACGGCCGCCGCGCTCCGCCTCGCGGGCGCGGCTTTCGCCACGGGCGCAACGTCGCTGGCGGGGCCAGCCGGCAGGAAGAGGCCGGCGGCATGGAGCCCGCTGCCCAGTGCCAGGGCGGCCGCGCCAAGCGCCGTGCGGGCCGCCCATCGAGCGAGGCCCGGCGTTCCCCGCCACACGACCTCGTCTCCGATCCGCCGAGCGAACCCGATTGCCATGCAGCTCGCCGCTGGCGGCGGGAAAGGCAGGGATGCGGAGCTGGGCCGAAGGCGCAGGCGGTGGTTGATGGACGGCCCTAGGCGGGAGCTGCGTTGGCCTGGGGCTTGAGCTTGTCAAACAGGCAGGTCCGGGGGGGGGGGGGGGGGGGGGGGGGGGGGGGGCAATATTCGTGCCAACGCGACCGGCCGCAGGGCCGGATCTGGTCATCTCGACATGCCAAACTGAGCGCGCCTCGGCGCATGGCCGCCTCCCTCAATCCGCACAAACCCTAGCGCAACTCGGAGGATATTGTCTAGGCACCGTCTCGTCCAACTCGTCCAACGAACTCGCCGTGCCATCACTGTGGTAGCAGGTCCCTTCACCTAGCTCCCCATTCGCGTATGAGCTCCCACCCCGAATACAGCCCCACGGCACCGTCCAACAACCCCCCTTCTGCCGTGGACCGCCCTGCCGACCTCCCACAAATCTCATCTCCTGCAGCCACTTCGCCCGCTTCGTCGACCTCCTCCCAGAGACACCCGAAGCGGACAACTGTGCGCTGGAAAACCGGACAGATCATGTGCCCCGACAGACGGCGTTCAGCGCTGTGCGGGCGGGTTGCCGTTCGCGGGCGGGTTGCGGGTAGAATGCCGCGACTTCGCTGGCCTGGCGCTGTCCTGGCCACGCTGCCGGCGGCCTTCGCCGCCGGGTTCAACCACGGGGATTGGGCGTTCGATATGGAACTTGAGACTTGGGTGGCCCTCAATTGCGCGGTGCTTGCGCTGCTCTACGGCGTGTTCGCCGGCCGTTCGGTGCTCGCTGCCGGCGCCGGCAGCGAGCGGATGCTGGAGATCGCCGGCGCCATACAGGAGGGGGCTGCGGCGTACCTGAACCGCCAGTACAGCACCATCGGCATCGTCGGCCTGGCCGTGGCCGTGGTGCTGGCCGTCACCCTCGGGCTGTGGGTGGCGGGCGGCTTCGTCATCGGCGCGGTGCTCTCCGGCGCCGCCGGCTACATCGGCATGCACGTCTCGGTGCGCGCCAACGTGCGCACCACCCACGCCGCGCGGAGCGGCTTGAAGCTGGCGCTGGACGTCGCCTTCCGGGCCGGGGCCGTCACCGGCATGCTGGTGGTGGGCCTCGGCCTGCTCGGCGTCGCCGGCTACTACGCGGTGCTCGGTGCCGCGGGGCAGGACCAGCGCACCATGCTCGAGGCGCTGGTGGCGCTTTCCTTCGGCGGCTCGCTGATCTCCATCTTCGCCCGGCTCGGCGGCGGCATCTTCACCAAGGGCGCGGACGTGGGGGCGGATCTGGTGGGCAAGATCGAAGCCGGCATCCCGGAGGACGACCCCCGCAACGCCGCGGTGATCGCGGACAACGTGGGCGACAACGTGGGCGACTGCGCTGGCATGGCGGCGGACCTGTTCGAAACCTACGCCGTGACGCTGGTGGCCACCATGCTGCTCGCCACCATCCAGACCGCCATCGACCCTGCCGCCGGCATGGCCATGCCGCTGCTCATCGGCGGCGCCTGCATCCTCGCCTCCATCGTCGGCACCTTCTTCGTGCGCCTCGGCAAGAGCGGCAGCATCATGGGGGCGCTGTACAAGGGCTTCATCGTCACCGCGGCGATCTCGGCGGTGCTGATCTTCTTCGTGGCACAGTACGTTCTCGGCGACGGGGCGCTGCCGTACTTCCTGTGCGCCATCGTCGGCCTCGCGGTCACCGGCCTCGTGGTCTGGGTCACCGAGTACTACACCTCCACCAGCTACCGTCCGGTGCGCTCCGTGGCCCGTTCCTCGGAGACCGGCCACGCCACCAACGTTATCCAGGGGCTGGCGGTGTCCATGGAAGCGACTGCCGTGCCGGCCGTCATCGTGGCGGTGGGCATCGTCGCCGCCTACCAGCTCACCGGCGACATCTACGGCATCAGCATCGCCGCCACCACCATGCTGGCGCTGGCGGGCATGGTGGTGGCGCTGGACGCCTACGGCCCGGTCACCGACAACGCCGGCGGCATTGCCGAGATGGCGGAGCTCGACGAGGACGTGCGCAAGACCACGGACGCCCTGGACGCCGTGGGCAACACCACCAAGGCCGTCACCAAGGGCTACGCCATCGCTTCCGCCGGCCTCGCCGCCCTGGTGCTGTTCGCCGCCTACATCGAGGACCTGCGCCACTACTTCCCCGGCCTCGAGTTCGACTTCGACCTCGCCAACCCCTACGTGGTGGTGGGCCTCCTGGTCGGCGGTCTGCTGCCCTATCTGTTCGGCGCCCTCGGGATGCAGGCGGTGGGCCGCGCCGGCGGCGCGGTGGTGGAGGAAGTGCGCCGCCAGTTCCGGGAGATGCCGGGGATCATGGAGGGCACCACGCGCCCGGACTACAGCCGCGCCGTGGACCTGCTCACCCGATCCGCCATCCGCGAGATGATCGCCCCATCCATGCTGCCGGTGCTGGCGCCCATCGTCGTCTATTTCCTGGTGCGGGTCCAGGGCCAGGCGGAGGCGCTGGTGACCGTCGGCGCGATGCTGCTCGGCACCATCGTCACCGGGCTCTTCGTCGCCATCTCCATGACCGCCGGCGGCGGTGCCTGGGACAACGCCAAGAAGTACATCGAGGACGGCAACCACGGCGGCAAGGGTTCCGAGGCGCACATGGCCGCGGTAACCGGCGACACGGTGGGCGACCCCTACAAGGACACCGCCGGCCCAGCCGTGAACCCGATGATCAAGATCATCAACATCGTGGCCCTGCTGCTGCTGGCGGCGCTGGGCGCATAGCGGAGGCAGTCCATGTCCGACTACAACACCCTGATCCTGGAGCGTCTCGGCACCGAAGACCGCTTGGCGCGGGTCACCCTCAACCGCCCGGAGAAGATGAACGCCCTCACCGGCGAACTGTTCACCGAGCTCAACGACTGCCTGCACGATCTGGAGGCCGATCAACGCTGCCGGGTCATCATCCTGCGCGGCGCCGGGCGCTGCTTCAGCGCTGGCTACGACTTGACGCCGGGCCGCGAGCGGCGGCCGGGGGAACGCCGCTACCAGACGGTGGACGACAAGAACCGCACCTTGATGATGAACGTGCGCACGTCTATGCAGCAGATCACAGACGTGCAGATGTACCTGTGGAACATGGCCAAGATCACCATCGCGCAACTGCACGGCTACGCCTTGGCTGGCGGCTGCGAGCTGGCCATGATGACCGACCTAGTGGTGGCCGCCGAAGACACCAAGATCGGCCATCCTGGGCTGCGCGGCCTCGGCACGGCGCGCAACGGCAACATCTGGCCGCTGGTGATGAGCATGCGCAAGGCCAAGGAGTACTACTACACCGGCGACAGCATGACGGGCGCAGAGGCGGCGGAAGTGGAGATGATCAACTACGCTTGGCCGAAGGACGAACTCGACGCCAACACCATCGCCTTCGCCGAACGCATCGCCAACGGCTCCGCCGACCACCTCGCAGTGCTCAAGCTCACCATGAACCGCTTCTACGAGAACATGGGCATCTACTCCTCGGTGCGCAGCGCCACGGAACAGGATGCCCTCGCGCAGATGACGGAGTGGACCTACCGCTTCGGCGAATCCATCCGCGAAGGCGGCCTCAAACACGCCTTCCAGAGCCGCGACGAACCGTACCTGGGCAACGAGGGCTTCCGCGGCAAGGACGCGGACTAGGGCACACTCGAGTGGCCACGGGTGCGAACGCCGCAGCGCGTCTCGACGCCTATCGTCGCGCGCCGAGATGTGCGCCGCTGTTTTTCGTGGGCGACGCCCTTGATCTGCTGAGTCGGTTTCCGTCCGACACGTTCGATTGCTGCATGACGAGCCCGCCGTACTGGGGCAAGCGCGACTACGGCAGCGGCGGAATCGGCTTGGAGAAGAGCCACCACGAGTTCGTACACAACGTGTGCGCCGTCTTCGCCGAGGTGAAGAGGGTCCTCAAGCCCACTGGTTCGTTCTGGTTGAACATCGGTGACACATACCGCCACAAGGGCCTAGTGGGGATTCCTTGGCGCATCGCCCTGCGCATGACCGACGACCAAGGCTGGACCTTGCGCAACAGCGTCATCTGGAACAAGGTCAAGGGCGGGCCGGACAATACCCGCGACCGCCTGCGGAACGTCTACGAGGACGTCTTCCACTTCGTCAAGAATCCCCAAGGCTATTTCTACGACGCGGATGCCGTCCGAAGCACGCCGAAGCGTACGAAGGTCGTGAACGGATCCGTCGTGACCGCGAGCGGCGTGAGGGGCGTGCGCTACAGGCGGCAGATCGAACTCTCCACGTCGTTGACCGAGGTGGAGAAGCATCATGCCATGAAGGCGTTGGACCAACTGCTTGCATCGGTCTCCTGCGGCGAGCTCGCCGATTTCCGCATGATCATCAGAGGTCAGCAACGCACTACCCACTCTGATTCCGAACGGGTTTCTGGCCGCGCGAAGGAACTGCGCGACCGGGGTTTCTACTTCCTCAAGTACCATCCCAACGGCAGCAAGCCGTCGGATGTGTGGGACATCCTTCCAGAGGACACCCAGAGGCGCAAAGGCCACTTCGCGCCGTTCCCGGAGGACCTGTGCAAAGTGCCCATACTTGCGACCTCGCCGCACGGCGGCCTTGTGCTCGATCCCTTCTGTGGAACAGGCACGACCATGCTCGTTGCGAGCCGCCTAGGCCGCAAGTCCGTGGGGATCGACGTCTCCGAGAGCTACGTCCAGCTGGCTGAAGAACGGACGCAAACGCTGCTGTGACCGAGGTATTGGAGCTTTTTGGCGAGACAACCTCTCGCGATCTCGATTGGGCTGCCATAGCGAAGGACCAGATTTGCCCGTTTCTGAGGGGCAGGTGCATAAAGGTACGCAAGAGCCAACCGGAGATTTCGATTGGCACATGCACGGTAGCCCACGGCCGTGACAAACGGCCCATGATGATCTGTCCGTTTCGTCTTCTCGATCGCAATCAGATTTTCGTCGACTGCCTGCACTTGCTGTCGGCCCACGAACCCGGGAACGTGCTCCACGTCGTGCCCGAGGTCTCCGTACCGGGCGGCAGCGTCGACTACTTCTTGGCATCCGTTCGCGACCAACGAGTGGTGGATTTCGTAGGTGTCGAGCTGCAGACGATGGACACGACGGGAACCGTCTGGCCAGCCCGCCAGCGATTTCTCGACCGCGTCATGGCAGATGGCGTATCTGAGGAGCGGCCGCCTTACAGGCGCTACGGCATGAACTGGAAGATGACGGCGAAGACCATCCTAGTCCAACTCCATCACAAGATTCAGACGTTCGCCGCGGTCAACAGGCACCTTGTGCTTGTCGCGCAAGACGATTTGCTCGACTATTTGAGAAGCAACTTCGAGTTCAACCACGTTGCAGAGGCAACACTCGGGGACGCCATGCACTTCCATGCCTATTCGTTCCTCCCCGAGGGGAGCGGCTACGCGCTGAAGCTCAAACAGCGCCTGAGCACGGATGCAGACGGCGTTGCAGCCTGCTTGGGACTGAAAGCGGAACCGACGCTGGAACTTGGCCAGATCGTCGCGCAGATCGAGCGCAAGCTGTCGAGGGCGACGCTGCTGGAACTCCGCTAAAGGTGCGTTGACTATTTGCTCCAGCGCAAGCCAGATGGCGGCCATGCGGATAAATCGCGCGGCTTCGGCCAGGTGACCTACGCGGCAACGCCTGCTTCGGCAGGCATCACCGATGTCGCCTCGCTCCAGCGAGGGCTTCCCTTCACGCCTCCGGTCCGCAACGGCATACTCGCCCCTCGTCCTACAGGGCAATCGTCGCCGTCGCCAGCGCCGCAAGACCTGGGCTGGCGTAGCCGAAGACGGTGGCGTATTCGGCGTCGAGGAGATTGTCCACCGCTATGTGCAAGGGCGGCGTGGCCCCGCTCTCCCACCAGCGCGAGATCGCCGCCGACCTGGGTGGTGCCGTGGGGAACCGACGCTGGCGGCAAGGGTGCGCTTCGATTCCGTGGGCGTGGATCCGCTGATCCGCACAAGGTGTCGCTGGCGGGCGGGTTGCAGGTAGAATGCCGCCACTCGCTGGCCGGGCTGTCTTGCCCACGCTGCCGGCGACCTCCGCCGCTGGGTTACCACGGGGATTGGGCGTTCGATGGAAATGGCGATTCGGGGCGTTCGGCTGCGCCGTGTTCGTGGCGCTCTTGCCGCTGGCGGCATTGGGGACTTAAGGCGTAACCATCGCTCCGATTGCAACCCGTGAACGTCAAGACCCTGACGGAGGAACTCGCAGAGCGCCTGAAGCTTGAAGAGCGGGCGCAACAAGATGCCGTGGCGGGCCTGCCGGAGACGATGGCCACCGGCCTGACGGCGGCGGAAACTGGCGCCGTGGCCGCGGCCGAACAGGCCGCCAAGGAAGAAGTGGGGGTCGTGGCGCAGGCCCACGGCGAGGCCGAGGCGGCTCTGAACCACGCGAAGTCCGAGCTTGAGCAAGTGCGCCAAGCCCGGGAGACCATTGAGGACGAAGCGCCTCCATCGCCACCGAACCTGGACCGGCTGGCCATGGCCCGGGACCGCGCCACGGCAGCCTATGCCGCTTTCAAGTCCAGCAATGGGCTGACACGCGAGGCCACTGGCGACGACCGTTCGGCGCAGGTGATCTGGGCCGTGGTTGTGATGGTCGTCGAGAGCCTATTCAACGCCTATTTCTACATGCCGATATCTTCGTTGGGGCTACTCGGCGGCCTCTTCACGGCACTGTTCGTCAGCTTCGCCAACGTCGGTGTTGCCTTCGTCGGCGGGGCCTTTGGCCTGCGCTTTCTCGCCCATGTGGAACCGGCGAAGAAACTCGGCGGCACCTTCGCTTCGCTGCTGGCGCTCGGTGGCTGCGCCTTGGTGGTGGCGCTGTCGGCGTTGTTCCGCGGTCATGTGGACGCCTTGGGCGATGGCGACCTCGAGGGCGCGGATCTCGCGGGCGCGGCTTGGGACGCGGCGGTGCTGAGCTTGCAGGAACTGGACGTGCCGGCGCTGTTCGGTTCGTTGAATTCGTTTCTGCTCGTGTTCGTAGGCGCCATTTGCGCGTTGGTGGGGTTCTGGAAGGGCTGGGAGTTCGACGATCCCTATCCGGGCTTTGGCGCCGCGCTGCGCAGTCGCGAGCGCGCCGAGGCGGCGTACGACGAGGCACAGGAGGCGGCGGCGGAGGCACGACGGCGGTGGTGGCAGGCGCATCGGGCCAGTCTGCGGCAGCTGAAGCAACGCCTCGATGGCGAGACTGCGAAGGCGGAGTCCGCGCTGGCGGGGTTGCGGGAAGCGGCACTCAAGGCGGCCCACCCGGCCGCGCAGGCGGCAAGCCTGGCGGCGGGCCTGCTCAGCATTTACCGACAGAAGAACGAGGCCGTGCGGGCGACTCCAGCGCCTGCGTACTTCTCTGCTGTCCCCTCGGCCGCCGATTTCACCTCGTTGGAGGAAGATTTGGCAGGCATCACTGGCGACTTGCCGGCCCTTGAAGCCGAGGCAGGAACATTGGCCGAGTCCTGCAATGCCGAACAGGCTCGCCTCCAAGCCGCAATCAGTCGTGCAGCCGATGGCGACTAGACGTCGGTCCAAAGGACACTTCATCGCCCTGGCCGTCGCACTAGGGCTGCTTGCGGCTCTGGCCGTTGTCGCCCTGTGGCCGCGAACGCCGCTCGACCCGCAGACGCTGTGCCCGAAGGACGGCGACTATCCGCGTACGGCGGTGCTCATCGACGCCACGGATTCCCTCGGCGACAGCCAGGTGAAAACCATTCGCGAAGAACTCGACGCGCTGCGGGATCGGTTGGCGATTCATGAGTGGGTGGGCATCTTCGTGCTCGACGAGGAAAACCTGGTGCTGCCGGTGCCGGCGGTGGCGCTGTGCTATCCGGGGGACGAGTCCTCGGCCAATCCGCTGTACGAGAATCCCCGCATGGTCCAGAGCCGCTTCGAGCGCGAGTTCCGTGCGCCCATCGATGCCGCGGTGGAGCAGCTGGCGAACCTGCCGCCGAGCCCCACGTCGCCGATTCTGGAGATGATCCGCGCCGTGGCCCTGGATCGGAACTTCGACGCCACGGTTGGCCGGCGCCTGGTGATCGTCTCCGATCTCTTGCAGAACGTTTCCTCCTACTCCCACTACCAGTCGCCAGCGGACTTCGAACGGTGGCGGCGGACGCCCTACGCTCGGGAGTTCCTGCAGCTGTCGATGCTCGGCGTGAAGGTGGACATTCTCTATCTCAAACGCGTGGACCTGCGAACGCGCCAGACGCGAGGCCATGTGGCGTTCTGGGAGGACTATTTCGACGCCGTCGGCGCGACGGTAGAGACTCTGACACCGGTGCTCTGAGGCGCACAGGATGAACGGCCTCCTGCGCTACCCGCTTGCCTACTGCGTCGTCGGCATCGTGCTTGCCGCGACCTTTGAAGACGTACGCGCCGAGTGGCTGGGTCTGGCGGTCCTCGGCACCCTGATCTCCCTTTACGGCTTCCTCGGCAAAGGTGCCAAGGACGAGAGCCGCTTCGAGATCGGCGACAACTGCTACTTCATCGGCTTCGTCTACACCTTGTCGATCATCACGGCATCTCTCGTCTTCGACGCCGAAGACCTGCTCTCCGGTGCGCGGGACAGCCTCCATCCGCTGTTGAAGACGGTGGGCATCGCCCTCGGCACCAGCGTTGTCGGCATGCTGTGGCGGTTCGGTCTCACCCACGATATTCGCGTTGGCGAGGACGCGTTCCACGAAGCGGTGCGGGAGGCGTCGGTAGCTGCCGCCGCTCTCAAGGGGGTGGTCGGGGAGTTGCGGCAGGCAGTAGCCACCGCCTCGAGCACCATCGACGCCCAGGCCAGCGCGAGCAGCGCGAAGCTGGACCAAGTGGTCAGGACAGCCCTCGCCCGCATCGAAGACGCCGCGGCGGACACGGCCGGCGCCTTGCAGACCCTCGGTGAACATACTGGTGCCAGCTTGCGGGGCCAGGCGACCTCGATCGCCACGCTGGCCGAGGGCACCACCGGGGCGCTTGAGGACCTGCGGCAGGCGGCACGCGCCTCCACGGAGACCGTGGCGCAGTCCCTCGCTGACGCTTCGGCTGCCTTGAGCGACTACGCCGGCACCGTGGAAGCTGCGGCCCGGCGAGCCGGCGACGCGCTTGGGGACGGCGCCCGCGAGGCACTTGCCGATGTGTCGAAGGGCGTTGCGGACGCCCTGCAAGCCAACACCTTCGCCGATGCGCGTCGAGCGATGGAGGCAGCGGTGCGAACACACCGGCAAGCGGTGGTCGAGGTGCAGCGAACGCTCGGCGAGTCCGTCCGCGGGCTGAACGAGGCCACGGCGTTGGCGACCACCAGGGCCGAGGAAGCTCGGCAGGCGCTGGCCGGTGCCGAGAGGTTGCCGGAACGAGCGGGCCTGGATGCAGCCACGGCATCCGTGGCGGCGCTGCGGGAGGAGGTGACGACGCTGAATGAGCAACTGCCACCGCTTGCCGCCAGCCAGGACGCGGCTGCCAAGGCAGCTTCGCGCTACCGAAGCGAGCTCGAGAACCTGCGCCGCGCACTGGCGGAGTTGCCGCCGCTGCCAGCGGGCGCACCGCCGACGGAGCGCTGGTCACTTCTGCGCCTCTTGCGTCGGCGCCGTTGAGCGCTCGTGCCGCGACGCCGGACAACGCGCGCCTCCGTGGCGCAGCGGCGCGAAGCGGTGCTGTCGCTCACGCAAACGGAGATCATGCTGGTGCTGGCGGCAGTGATCCTGTTGCTGCTGCTTGCCAAGGACTTGGACCTGACGGCTGCGCGGGCGGAGCTCGCCGAGACCGAGCAGCAACTTGCCGTGCTCACTGAGCAGACGGCCGACTCCCCCGAGGCGCTGGTGGAACAGCGTCGGCAGATGGACCTGGCCCGGGAGGTAAAGGAAGCGCTAGCCCGCAGCCGTGCGCCGCAACGCGAAGGCGGCCGACAGCGCTTGGAGCCCCGCGACGTGGCCGCAGTCCGGGAGATGGTCGCAACACGGGAGCGGCAGCAGGCGGAGACGGCAGCCGTGGACCATGCATTGGCGCGGGCGAAACCGGAGGCGGGCGCTCCCCGCAAGCAGCAGCTGGCGCACCTCGCGGACACGGCCGCGCTTGGCGCAACGCTCCGCGAGAGCCTGTCCGAGGAGCGCCAGAGAGCGCTCGCGGGTGCCGCCGATCCGGCAGCGCAGCTCTCCTCCTGGTTGCGCCCGGAGAAAGGTGAGCGAGGACGCGGCGAGGGCATCGGAAGCGGCGATCAGGTTGGCTTCGACCCGTGCTGGCCCGGGCCGGGCGGCACCGGCCAGCGCCGCTACTACTTCGCCTACGACGTCACCTACGCGGACGGAAAGTACCGCGTCCGCCGCCACCGCGACTGGCGCACCGGGACAGCGGTGGTGGCGCAATCCCTAGCCGGGCGCCTCGGAGCGGCGCTGCGCGAACACCCCTTGGGACCGGTCTCGCCGGCGGCGCTGCGCAGCTTCGGTCGGCGCATCGACGCCGAGGTGGATCGCTTGCGCGGCAACGCCTACCCGCCGAATTGTCTGCTGGCGGTGACGCTCAACGAGGGAGCCAGCGGCGCCGTCGCCAAGTTCCTGCGCGGCGAGGTGCGGCTGTACCCGGTCACGCGCTGACCGGGCCAGCGGAGCTCGTACACGCTTCGAGACGGGCATCTTGTGCCTGAGCGCTACTTCGCTGATGCACTAGACTGGCGCGGGACTTGCCGCGCTTCAACGCCGCTTGCCACGTAACATATTGATTGCATGGGTTTATCTAGATATTGAGCGCACTGAGGCAGCGTGGCTATCGGGCGAGCAAGCGAGGTGCCTCGCCGACCGAAGCATACTATTGAGTAAATTAGCACGATGGCGTACTCTCGCGGCATGGCTTTTCGGCGCGAACAGTACGGCACGCTCGTTGATCGCCTCGACGAGGAGCCTAGGACGTTGACCTTCGTCACGGGACCGCGGCAGTCGGGCAAGACGACGCTGATCCGGCAGGCGCTGGACGGCGTCTCGAAGCCAAGCCGCTACGTCGCAGTCGACGAACCGGACGCCACCCGCCCGGACCTGCCCGGCAACGAACACTGGCCCGCGCCGGCGCAATACTCGGCGGCAAGCCCAAACCGCAGGGACGCGCGCTGGCTGGTACGCGTGTGGGAGCAGGCCCGCGTGGAGGCGCGGCACTCTGCAAGCGGCTTCGTCTTGGCGCTGGACGAGATTCAGCGCGTCGCCGACTGGTCGGCGGTCGTCAAGGGCCTTTGGGACGCCGACCGACGGGCTCGGCTGCCGATGCATGTGGTGCTCGCCGGATCTGCGCCCCTGTTGATGCAGCAGGGCTTGACGGAGAGCCTTGCGGGGCGGTTCGAGACGTTGCGGCTGACCCACTGGTCGTTCTCCGAGATGGCGGACGCCTTCGACTTGGACTTGCGGCGCTACGTCTACTTCGGCGGTTACCCAAGAGTCGCCGAATACATCGGCGCCGAGCGACGCTGGCGTGACTACGTGCGGGACGCCCTGGTGGCGCCGAACATCGAGCGCGACGTCCTCGCCATGCAGCGGGTGGACAAGCCGCCGCTGCTCAAGCAGCTCTTCGAGCTGGGCACGGCCTACTCCGGCCAGGTGCTCCCGTACAGCAAGATGCTCGGTCAGCTACAGGACGCTGGCAACACCACCACGCTCGCCCGCTACGTGGACTTGCTGGAGATGGCCGGCCTGCTGACGGGCCTTGCCAAGTACCAAGTTACGGAGCAGCGCCGCCGGGCCTCGCCGCCGAAATTGAACGTGCTGAACACCGCGCTGATAGCGGCCCACGGCGACTACACGTTCGCGGAAGCGCAAGCGGATCGGAGCTACTGGGGGCGTCTGGTGGAGAGCGCCGTCGGCGCCCATCTGTGCAACACGGCGGGACGCGACGTGCGCATCCACTACTGGCGAGATGGGCAACACGAGGTGGACTTCGTGCTCGAACGAGCCCGTCGGCTGATCGCCATCGAAGTGAAGAGCAGCCGCCGCCAAGGCCGTCTGACCGGGCTTGATGCGTTCGGGGATCGGTTCGTTCGAGCGCGCACGATGCTGGTTGGTGCCGATGGCACGCCCATCGAGGAGTTCCTGTCGTTCCCCGCGGCCCACTGGTTCGAGGAGTAGTTTGATGTTGGTGCCGCGCACTTGCTCCGAGTTGACGGAGGAGAACGACACGCAACCGTCCGAGAAGCCGTTGGCCGACTACGAGGGCACCGCCGCCTACGTGCTCCTCGGTGCCCCCGGCGCCGGCAAGACGGTGGCGTTCCGGGAGGAGTCGCAGCGCGAAGGCGCATGCTATGTGACGGCACGGGACTTCCTCACATTCGACGACAAGCCGGAGTGGCACGAGGGCACTTTGTTCATAGACGCTCTGGACGAGATGCGCGCTGGTTCCGACGACCAGCGCACACCCCTTGATCACATCCGAGCAAAGCTCTATGCGCTAGGAAGACCGCGCTTTCGCCTCTCGTGCCGAGAGGCGGACTGGCTGGGCGCCAGCGACCAAACGCACTTGGCGGCAGTATCGAAGGACGGCAAGATACGCGTCTTGCGGCTGAACCCGTTGTCCCGCGACCAAGCTCGCCAGCTGCTCGCGGGGCGACGGGACGTCGATGGCACCGATGCGTTCATCGAACACGCGGAAGCCCAGGGCATTTCGTCGCTGCTCGGCAATCCACAGGATTTGGAAATGCTGGCGAGCGCTGTGTCTTCAGGCAAATGGCCGAAAACACGGCGAGAGACGTTCGATCTGGCGTACCGGCAGTTGCTTCGGGAAGGCAACGAAGAGCACGTCATCGGCGACGCAACCAACGCATCCGATGACGAGCTCCTCGACGCAGCCGGCCGTCTGTGCGCGGTCTTGCTGCTTGGCGACCATCAAGGCGTCGACCGGCGCGCCACCGCCGAGCGGGACCACGTTGCCCTGCGTGAGGTCACCGGCATGAGTCAAGGAGTGCTGAAGGCCGCGCTGCGCACTAGGTTGTTCGTCTACCCATCGAGCCGGGTCGCGACGCCAGCGCATCGTCAGACTGCCGAATACCTGTCGGGCAGGTACCTAGCCAGCCTGATCCGCGACGGTTTGCCAGTGGGGCGCATCATCGCCTTGCTGACCGGCGCCGACGGAGGCGTTGTCAGCGGTTTGCGCGGGCTGTGCGCCTGGCTGGCCGCCTGGCTGGCCGCACACAGCCAGACGGGACGCTTGGAGTTGCTTGAACGCGACCCCATCGGCGCAGTTCTCTACGGCGACGTGCGCCAGTTTGCTACCGAGGAGAAGCGGCAGTTGCTCCAGGCGCTTGAACAACACGCCGCAAGAGATCCCCGGAACCTGCTAGCGCGACACGACCTCGACGCCCGCTGGGCGGACTTGGCAACGTGCGATGTCGAGCCGATCTTCCGACAGGCGCTGACGGATACCGGCGGCGATGCCAAGCAGGTGGTTGCGCAGGCGGTGCTGGCCGCCTTGGAAAGGGGCAACTCGATCCCGAGGTTGCGCCCGTTGCTAATGGATGTGGTTCGGAACAACGACTGTTGGCCAGTGGTTCGCTCGGCGGCGCTTCGCGCGTACCTGAAGGAGCGCGGCGACGACGTCAGCGTAGGCGAACTGAGACAGCTGCTCGACGACATCAACGCCGGTACTATCCGCGATCCGGTGGATGGGCTGCGCGGCGCCTTGTTGATGCACTTGTATCCACGGTGGATGACGCCAGCGGAGACATGCCGGTATTTGCGGCCACCAGACATGCCTACGGTCTACGGTCTCAGCGAGTATTTCTGGCTGCACACGGTAGCCAACGAGTCGACCCGCGAGCAGCTGGGCGAGGTGCTCGACACGCTGGCGAAGAACGCAGATGTCGTTCCGAGGGAAGGGCCGCTGCGCATGGTGCCGCATCGGCTGCTATCGCGGCTGGTTGGCGATTCGGTGGACATCGATGCCAAGCGCTTGTTCGACTGGCTCGGCTTGGTGTCGAAACCGCACGACCAACAGTTGCGGAACTCCTTGTCACGTTGGCTGGCGGAACGTCCTCAACACTACAAGGAACTGGTTGACACGGCTGTGGCGGCCCAATCGGACATGCACGCGATGATGCAGTCGGCCAGGCGCATACCGCGGTGCCGCATACCTTCCGACTTCGGCAGTTGGTGTTTGTCCCGAGCCACAGCCGTCGCTTCGGAAGAGGCGGCCCGCTACTACCTGCTGCGGCTGCTTGAATGCCTAGATGGTGGTGAGGGCGTCGAGGGCTTTTCTTGGGAAGCCGTCCCAACGCAGTTGGAAACACGGCCGACTCGACTCAAGTGGTGGCGTCTCTTGCTGGGAAACCGAGGCGAGGCCCAAGCCTTTTGGGCGCAAGCAATGGCAGAGGATGAAGCCGACGCGCAACGGACCGCGGCCAAGGAAGACGAGGAGAGGTGGGACGAGCAGGAACGCTGGCGAGAGCGCTTGCGCCGACACGAGGTCGAAATACGCGAGAACAAGTGCCCGGCGGCGCTGCTGGACTACCTCGCGCAAACGTACTTCGGCTTGTTCGAGCAAGCCGAAACGCCGGCCGCCAGGCTGCTTGCTCTCCTTGGCGAGGATGGGTTGGTTCAGTTGGCATTGACCGCGATTCGCAACACGCCAAGCCGCACCGATCTGCCTGAAGCCGCCGAGATCGTCCGGCTGGCTTTGGAAGAGAGATACCACTACTTGGCGTGGCCCTTCTTGGCGGCGCTGGAGGAGCGCCGGCCGCTGGAACTCGGCACCCCGCCCTTGGACGACGATGGCATACGGCTGGCGATGACGTTCCATCTCAACACACAGCGGCACGCGCGGCCGTGCTGGTATCAGTCGGTGCTCCACCGACGGCCGGACCTCGTGGCGGATGTGCTGATCGATTCTTGCAAGTTGGCCTTTAGTCAAGGGAAGACGGACTTGGCAGCCGCCATCGACTTCAAGGACGAACTCGGCCGAGCCGTGGCGAAGCGCGCTGTCATGCCGCTACTGCGGATGTTCCCGCCCCGATGCAAGCGAGACCAGCTGCCGGCGTTGCGCTACCTGTTGGCAGCCGTGACGGACTCCCGGGCAGGTGACGATTTGGCGCAGCTCGTGCAGCGCAAGCTGTCGCTGCGCACCATGACTGTTGTACAGCGACTGCACTGGCTGTGCTTCGGGTTGATGCTGGAACCCCAAGCCTACCTTCCGCAGGCGAGAAGACTGCTGTGCGGCAAGAACCGCAACCGACATCTCGACGTCGTCGTAGCCTTGTTCAAGGATGGCGTATTGGGAGAACGTGGCCTATTGCAGGAACAACGGCTCGACGTTTGCACGTTGTCGTTCTTGATCAAAGCTATCGGACTGTATTGCGGCACCCTATGGTCCGCAAATGGCGACAGGATAGTGCGTCGGCTCGTAGCCAGCTTGGCGTCGCGCACGTCGCCCGAGGCGACCACGGCGCTCGCGCAACTTGTCTCTGACGAAGAACTGGACCGCTGGGTGGTGGATTTGCAGCACGCGGCCAGCTTGCAGGCCGACGCCCGACGGGAGGCGGAGTTCAACTACGCGTCGGTCGATGCGGTGCAGGCCACTCTTGACGGCCTCCGGCCGGCAAACGCTGCCGACCTTGCCGCGCTGACGGCCGACTGCCTGGAACAGATGGCAAAGTGCATCCGCAGCGGCGACACCTCCGACTGGCGGCAGTATTGGAGTACGTCGAAAGCCGACTCTTGGGAACCGAAGGACGAGAACCTGTGCCGCGACGCGCTGCTGTCGGATCTACAGATTCGTCTGGAACAGGTGGACGTTCAAGCCGTACCCGAAGGCGTCTACGCGAACGACGGACGCGCGGACATCCGCGTCTCGGGCCAAGGCTTCAACGTGCCGGTGGAGATCAAGAAGAGCAACAGCAGAGACCTCTGGCAGGCAATCCAAGGCCAACTCGTCGAGAAGTACGCGGACGATCCCGGTGCGCAAGGCCACGGCATCTATCTGGTGTTCTGGTTCGGCCGCGAGCACTGCCAAAGGCATCCGTCACATGGCAGGCCACGCGAAGCCGCCGATCTTGCCGAAGGGCTGCAGGGCACGTTGACGCCCGATCAAGCGAAGAAGATCGCGGTAGTCGTCGTCGACGTCTCCAGCCCCGACCGAGCGACCAAGGCCGCTGCCACCGCTCCCGCCAGCACACTCGCGGACCCGCAGCGCCAGGAACTGGCAAGCACGCAGGCAGCGGCGCAGCTTCGGCCGGCGCATCGACGTCGAGGCGGATCGCCTGCGCGGCAGCCTACCCGCCGCTGACTGCGGGTCAGGCGTCTCGTACACATATGTACTAACTCATTGAATTATCTACTTGTGCGTTGACTTCCCCACGGACACGGGCATAGGGTGTGGGCGTCTCTGGAAGCCTTGACGAGGGAACCACCGATGCCGCAGCCAGCCCCCATCAATCCGCACAGGAGCACACCCCGCAAGGGTGTACGCAGCTCCGCGAGCTCGAACGGTCGGCGCGTCCGCCCGGCACTCGGCCCGTCCTTCGCCGAGTTCGACGCGGACCATGCCTACAAGCGCTTGCGCATGCCGGCGGAGGAACTGCAGGACTACGACGGCCGCTACGAGGTGTGGGACAGCGTTGCGCAGACGGCGCTGATGGTGCGGGAACCCACCCAGCCCGGGCCACGAGCTGCCGTCGCAGATCCTGGCGGCGTTGGCGGAGCGCATCGCGCAGGTGCGCGGCAAGCCCATTCGCTGCTTCGGGTCGATGGATCTGGCCTTGTTTGGCGAGGACGGGCGGCCGCGGCGGATCATGCAGGCCGATCAGTCGCTCTATCTGCATCCCGAGCGCACCAACATCGTCAAGCAGACCGCGATGGTGGTCGGCGAGAACCAGTACCCGGACGTGGTGTTGGAAGTGGACCGCAGCACGGACGTGCGCCGCCACAAGCTGAAGCTCTACGAGGCCTGGGGTTTCCCCGAGGTGTGGGTGGACGTGCCGGAGGCTGCGCCGAACCCGCGTAAGGCACGGGGCACCACCATCTACCTGTTGGCGGGAGACGCCTATTCGCCGGCACCAGAGAGCCGGGCATTCCCGGGCTGGACCGCGGCGGAGATCCACACTGCGTTGAACGAGCCGCGGCTGTCCAAGGCCACATTGGCCGTGCTGGAGCGGCTAGGCGGCGTTCTCGGCGAGCAGGAAGGCACCGGGCCGGACGACGATCCGCTGCTGCGCTCGCAGCGGGCGCAGGCGCGAGCGGAAGGGCGGCAGGAAGCCCGCGCAAGGGAGTCGGCTAGCCGCGCCCGCTTGGTTCGGCAACTCGTGGTTTCCCGGGGCCTGGCGGTTGGCGAGCGCTTTCCGATGGACGTCCCGGGCTTCGAGGCGGCAGACGTAGCGGTTGTCGCCGACGCCGCGCTCCGCTGCAAGGATGCCGCGGACTTCGCCGCGCGGCTGCAAGGCGGCGAGACCGAGCCGACGGGCCTAGGACGCCCGCCAACCACGTGAATGGACAAACTGCGGAGGTAGCTGTGGCTAAAGGGGAGAGCTCTCAGGAGAAGATCGCCGCCATCGAGCGCCGCATCGGTAAACTGACGGCGGAGCTCGGCGCCCTGCGCAAGGCGAGCGCTGGCGAGCCAACGCCCAACTACGCCTTCGAGACGCTTGCCGGGGAGACGACGCTCAAGGACCTCTTCGGCGGCGAGGAACGGCTGCTCGTCATCCACAACATGGGGCAGGGCTGCCGCTACTGCACGTTGTGGGCGGACGGCTTCAACGGCCTGCTGCCGCACTTGGAATCCGCCTTGACGGTGGTGCTGGTTTCCAAGGATCCGCCAGAGACCCAGCGGCGGTTCGCCAACTCCAGGGGCTGGCGGTTCCGCCTGGCGTCCCATCGCGGCGGCGCCTACATCCAGGAGCAGGGCGTGTTCGGCGAAGCGGAGAACTACCCCGGCGCGGTGGTGTACCAGCGCGAGGGCGAGCGGATCCTCCGCAAGAACGCCTGCGTCTTCGGCCCCGGGGACCTGTACTGCGCCCTGTGGCCGCTGCTCGGCATGGCCGGCTTGGACGGCGGCGACTGGACGCCGCAGTACCGCTACTGGCAGCGGCCCGAACGGCTCGAAGACGGCGGCGACAACCTGCTGGAATAGGGCCCTCTCGCGCCGTTCCCTTGAGGCGGCGTCAAGCGTCGAAGGGTTGCAGCTTCTTCGGCACCGGGTGGTTGCGCAGCCGGGCGAACGCCGGCAGGCCGTCACGGTAGGGCGGCCAGTCCTCCCCGGTGATCAGGGGCTCGAGGTAGCGGCGGGCGGCGGCGGTGATGCCGAAGCCGTCGCGGCTGATGAACGCCTTGGGGAGGCAGCGTTCGACGTTGGCCACCCGACCGAGCGGCACCTCGCTCAAGGTCCAGCGATACGGGGCGTCCTGCTGCCGCACGATGCAGGCCATCACGCCGCTGCGCCCGGCGACGGCGAGTTCCACCGCATGGCGGCCTACCGCGTACGCCTGCTCCACGTCCGTTGCCGAGGCGATGTGGCGGGCGGAGCGCTGCAGGTAGTCCGCCACCGCCCAGTGGAACTTGAAGCCAGTGGCTTCGCGCACGAGTTCCGCGAGGCGGGGGGCCACGCCGCCAAGCTGGGCGTGGCCGAAGGCGTCGGTGCCGCCGGCTTCAGCGAGGAAGCGGCCGTCGCTGTCGCGGACGCCCTCGGAAGCGACCACCACGCAGTAGCCGAGCCTGGCCACGGTGGCGCGGACCTTCGCCAGAAAGCGATCGGCGTCGAAGGGCACCTCCGGCAGCAGGACGACGTGCGGCGCGTCGTCGCGCCGGGCCTTGGCGAGGCCGCCGGCAGCGGCGATCCAGCCGGCGTGCCGCCCCATCACTTCCAGGATGAACACCTTGGTGGAGGTCTCGCACATCGAAGCGACGTCCAGCGCGGCCTCCCGTACCGCTACCGCGACGTACTTGGCCACCGAGCCGAAGCCGGGGCAGCAGTCCGTGTGCGGCAGGTCGTTGTCCACCGTCTTCGGGATGCCGATGCAGGCCACCGGATAGCCGAGGCCCTCGCCCAGCAGCGCCACCTTGTGCGCGGTGTCCTGGGAGTCGCCGCCGCCGTTGTAGAGGAAGTATCCGATGTCGTGGGCGCGGAACACGTCGATCAGACGCTCGTACTGCCGGCGATTGTCTTCGAGCGTGCCGAGCTTGTACCGGCAGGAGCCGAACGCGCCGCCCGGAGTCCAGCGCAGCGCCGCGACGGCGGCGGCCGGTTCGCGTCCTGTGTCGATGAGATCTTCGCGCAGGGCGCCGAGAATGCCGTTGCGGCCGGCGTACACGGTGCCGATGTGGTCGGCGTGGGCGCGAGCGGCTTCGAGGACGCCGCAGGCGCTGGCGTTGATGACGGCCGTGACGCCGCCGGACTGGGCGTAGAAGGCATTGCGGAGCATGGCTGGGCCTCTAGGCCGGCAATGCCTCCATTGTGCCGAGTTGCGCGAGCCGGTGCGGCGCTTCCCGTCCGCCACTCCATCTGGATCATCCGACGTCAACGTGCCGCCACGCGCTTAAACCAGCCTCGGACATGGCGACGCGGCATTCCCGTGGCATCGACTGCAGGAAGCATCAGACGGTACGCTCGCGGCGGGTGCTACTGTTGAAACTGGTGACATGCCGAGGCACTCTGATACCCGTGTGCGCTCTCCGGTACAGAGGTACGGTCAAGCACAAACGCTGGCGACCAGGCGGGGGCTATGGAACGCTCTGCCCACGCTGGACGCATAAGGCACGGTCACGGGGCTTCGCGGGCGACCCCGACGATCATCCGTGGGAGGAGACGCAAGCCCATGCAATGTTGGCGGAGAGTGTCCTTGCCGACGATGGGCGACGCTACGCCACGCGCAGAGGCATTGCTTTCGCGGCAGTGTCCAGCGGCGACGGCACTTGGCATGGCTACCCTGTGCCATGGCAGGATGTGCCGCGGGATGTCTGCGACACGTTCGCCCGCGAAGGCCGCGTGACGCGGGGCGGGACCCGACTGCGCGTGGACGGTGCCGACATTCGCTGGGCGTTGAGGAGCGACGACGATGCCTGAGCAGGCACGATTCGGCGACCCGGCCAAGATCGAGCTGGGGATTCGTTGGGTTGCCGATCCCGAGCCGCCCGATCGGCGACCAGCGGAATACGGTTGGTCCATGGGCGAGTTGACCATTCGCGTGGCCGGCGTGAATGTCACCGCGACCAAGCTCGGTGGCGACCAACAGCTCCATGTTGGCTGGTACCTCGCGCCCTTCCTCGATTGGCTGGCGACGAATTGGGTGGCTTTGCTGCACGAAGAGCGCCTGCCGTGGCCCAATCCTGGCAGCGGACCTGCCGCGACAGCCTGCAACCATGCGCTCGAAGAATGGATTGCGGCCGACGATCAACACGGCCGGCAGCACTATGCGAATACCCAGGATTGGTACTTCCGGCATGGCGTTCGCAGCGCGGCGGCCGGGGGCATATTCCCGGATTTGTTCATCCGCCGCGTTGCGGACGATATCGAGCTCTCTTGGTCCGGTCGGCCGATGGCGTTTACCCAAGACGGCTTGGCCTTCGAGAGCGGCGCTGGTCTTGTTCGGCTTGCAGTTGGAGACGTGGCCGAGACAATCTGGCAAACCCTTGATTGGGTCGTCAACCACCCGCCCGAATCGCCAGCTCAATACCACGACCAGATTGCGGCGCTCCGAACCAAAGTGGCATCGCTCCGCAGTATCGAGTACCGGGCATTCGCACACACTTACGTACACCACGCCATCTTGGAAAAAGCCGAGAACGCCTTTGCCGCTGTTTACCGGGCAGATCTGCTCGAGGGCAACGAAGCACCGCACGATGCGCCGTATGTCGCTGAACTGCCACCGGCGATTCTCATGTTCGGCGGCGTAGCGCCCGATCTCGGCACTCGCGATGTCGAATGTCTGCGCGATCAAATCGTCGCGGCGCATGGCGGCGGCGACAGCGGCGCGTTGGGCGCGTTGGTGGCGGACCGGCACGGCAGCGCTTTGGGCGTGCCGCACCGAGATGGCTGCCGTTTCGCGGGCGAGCTTTTGGAAGATCTGGGAGACATCGCCCCCCCAGCCAATGACTTCGTAGACGTGCGGGCGATGTGTGCCGGCTTGGGAATAGAAGTCCAAGAGACCGAGTTGGATACGGATTCCATCCGTGGCGTGGCGATTGCCGGAGACGGTTTCTCGCCTAGGATCGTCGTCAACCAAACGCACTATTTCAACCAGAACGAATCTGGAATGCGCTTCACGATCGCGCATGAACTGTGCCATGTGCTGTTCGACAGAACCCGCGCTCGGCGGCTGGCGCACGCGAGCAGCGGGCGTTGGGCCGCACAGGGCATCGAACAACGGGCCAACGCCTTCGCCGCTTATCTGCTGATGCCCAGGACGCTTGTGTTGACGCACTTGCAGGATGCCAACCGCATCGAGCGAGAGGACGTGCAGCGCCTGGCCAGCCGGCTGCATGTGAACGATTCGGCCTTGCTGCGGCATCTGCAGAACTTGGATCTCATCGACGCGGAGCGCAGGGAGCGGCTGCGCGACGAGATGGGTAGCGCATCCCCCAGGGGCGGAATACACGAAGGGTGATTCGCTTCAGTCGGTGTTCGCTTGGAGCAACGGCTGGTTCGTGAGACTCGCGCCCCATCCTCGGGTCCTTCCGTGGACTTCAGCCGATTATCCCTCGCGCAAAGTCCGCGAGAACCTATTCGCCTCCCTCCCTCTCCCCTCACTCCGCCTTGCCGGTTTTGCGGTCGGCCGCGGCCCGAACGGGCTGCCGGGCTCGATGGCCGGTACGCAGCGGCAGGGCGGCCAGGCGGCTCAACTGGGCGCCATTGCTGCCCTGGGCGGCGGACCAGTAGCGATCGCAGGCCGCCCCGAAGGCGGCGCCCGAGGTCGCCGAGTTGCTGTAGTTGTCCCACAGCCCCACGGCTTGCAGGGCATCCCGTTCCGCCAGGTAGAGATGCCGAAACCGTCCTTTGGCCAGGGCGCTGGGGGTGCCGTAGGCGCGCTCGACGTCCGTGCAGGCGGCGTAGCAGCCGTCTAGGGCCCGCACGTGATCCTGGGCCAGGGCGCAGATGGCGTCTTCCTCCAAGCGCACCAGCCGATCCTGCGAGTCTTCCGTGAGTTCGTGGTACTCGTCCGAGATCAGCAGGTCCGTCAACCGGTCCGCCCGCGCGTACAGTGCCAGCGAGGTGGTCTGGGCGCGGTCCATGCAGGCGGCGTGGCATCCCGCCACTGCCGTTCGGCCTTCCTGGGCGCGGGTGAGATTCTGGGCCGCCGCGGGCGCCGCGGCGAGCAGCGAGCAGGCCAAGGCGGCAGCGAACGTCGATTGTTGCAGTGCGTTCATGGGGTGTTCCTCAAGTCACTGGGTGCCGTCCCACTACGCTACACCGGCCCGACGACGTTGGCGCGCCGAATGTCCTGCGGTTCAGCCAGCGTTCAGCCAGCCGGATCCTCTGCGCAGGGCGGGTGCCGGCGGCATCTGCTATAAAGCCGCGCTTGGCAAGGCGAGGGCGAGTCGATGGCGCGGTTGGAGGTGGCGAGCGAGGTCACGGGCAGCGTCTGGAAGGTGGAAGTGGCGCCCGGCGCCCAGGTGGCCGCCGGCGACGTGCTGCTGATCCTCGAATCCATGAAGATGGAGATTCCGGTGGAGGCGCCGGCGGCCGGCACGGTCGCGGAGGTGCTGGTGGCGGTGGAGGAATCGGTCGCCGAGGACCAGGTGGTCGCGGTGCTGGATGCCTCGACGGCGCCATGAGCTGGGAAGAAGAAGCCCGGGAGATCCGGCGTCGCCGCCACCTTGCCAAGCAGCAGGGCGGCAAGGCGGGCATCGCCAAGCAGCATGCCCGCGGCCGGCTCACCATCCGCGAGCGCATCGACGGTCTTTTGGATCCAGGCACGTTCCAGGAACAGGGCCAGGCCACGGCGACGCCGGACTACGACGACGACGGCAACCCGCTCGGCTACGTGCCCGCCAACTACGTGCTCGGCTTCGGCCGCATCGACGGCCGGCGCGTGGTGGTCGGCGGCGAGGACTTCACGCTCAAGGGCGGCTCGCCGAACGCCGCCGGGCTGCGCAAGAGCGTCTACGCCGAGCACATGGCGGTGCAGTACAGGGTGCCGCTGGTGCGTTCCCTCGAAGGCGGCGGCGGCAGCGTCAGGGGCGGCGGCGGGCGGCGCGGCGGCACCGTGGGCGAGCCGGTGTTCGCGACGCCGCGCTTTCGCATCATCGCCGATGCGATGGGGGCGGTGCCGGTAGTGTCCATGGCCGCCGGCGCGGTCGCCGGCTTTCCCGCCGGGCGGCTGGTGGCGTCCCACTTCTCGGTGATGACGCGGCACACCGCGCAGGTGATGATCGGCGGCCCGGCCTTGGTTGAGCGGGCCCTCGGCGCGCGCCTCACCAAGGACGAGCTCGGCGGCGCCCACGTCCATGCCAGGAGCGGCATCGTCGACAACGTCGCCGAGGACGAGCCGGCGATGTTCGCCCAGGTGCGCCGCTTCTTGAGCTATCTGCCGTCCAACGTCGGGCAGCGGGCGCCGCGCCTGGACTCCGACGACGACCCGGAGCGCATGGAGGAGGAGCTGCTGGACGCCGTGCCGAGGGATGCCAACGCGCCCTTCGACATGCGCGGCATCCTGGCCATGATCATGGACGCGGGCTCGCTGTTCGAACTGGCGCCCGGGTACGGGCCCAGCCAGATCGCCGCGCTGGCACGGCTCGACGGCCAGCCGGTGGGCGTGCTCGCCAACGACAACCGCGTCTACGCCGGCGCCATGACGGCCGAAGCCGGCCAGAAGTACCGCCGCTTCGTGGAGCTGTGCGACAGCTTCCATCTGCCGATCGTCAACTTCATCGATCAGCCGGGCTTCATGATCGGGCCGGAGGCGGAGAAGACCGGCACCATCCGCTACGGCATGGCGGCGGTGTGCGCAGCGGCGCAGGCCACGGTGCCGTGGGCCGCCATCCAGGTCCACAAGGGCTTCGGCGTCGCCACCGCGGCCCACTACGCGCCGGGCAACTACGTGCTGGCATGGCCGTCGGTGGAGACCGGGGCGCTGCCCTTGGAGGGCGGCGTGGCAGTGGCCTTCCACCGGGAAATATCCGCCGCCGAGGATCCCGAGGCGAAGCGCCGGGAAATCGAGGAGCGGCTGCGCAGCGCCCGTTCGCCCTATCCCCGAGCGGAGTCCTTCGCGGTCCACGAACTGATCGATCCGCGGGAGACGCGGCCGACGCTGTGCCGCTGGATCGACTGGATCCAACCCCAGCTGGAGGAACTCACGGGACCCACGCGCTTCCCGATGCGGCCTTGACCGCCAAGAGCGGCCCCGGCGCTGGCCATTCGCTCAGGCGGTGCCGAGGCGCGGCGGCCCCAGGAAGGCGGACAGGCGCTCGATCAGGCTGGCGTCCGCGTCCACTTCGCATTCCCAAACCACGAAGGTGCGCCAGCCGTCGTCCGCCAGCGCGTCGAGGTTGCGCCGATCCCGGGCGACGTTCTTGGCGAACTTGTCCTGCCAGTAGTCCTGGCGGGATTTCGGATGCGTGGTCTTCTTGCAGCCGTGCCGGTGCCAGAAGCAGCCGTGGACGAACACCGCGGTGCGCCGCTTGGCGAACACGATGTCCGGGCGGCCAGGCAGGCCGCGCACATGCAGCCGAAAGCGGTAGCCCTCGGCGTGCAGCGCCCGCCGCACCCAAAGCTCGGGCTTGGTGTCGACGCCGCGAATGCGCGCCATGAGGGCGCTGCGGGCATCCGGCGTGAGCGTGTCGACCAACGGCGGCCAACCCTGCGCAGAAGAATCCGCACCGTAGCAGAACCTCGTACACGTTTGTACGAGGCGCGTGGGCTCGTGCGCCTTCTCCGCAGGGTCTAGCCCGCTGCCTCGGCCAAGCGCCGCGCCAGATCGGCGTGGCCGCCGGCGTCGGCCCAGCCGGCCGGGGTGCCGTCGAACACGTCGTCGCGCAAGCGCGGGTCCGCGCCTCGCGCCAGCAGCAGCTCCGCCAGCGCCGCGTCGCCGTCGATGGCGGCCTGGTGCAGGGCGGTGGCGCCGTCGTCGCGATGCGCGTCTACCGGAACGCCGGCGTCGAGCAGCGCCAGCAGCAGGGCCGTCTCGCCGAGCGCCGCGCACTCGACGACTGCCAGCCCCGAGGCGGGTGCGCCCGGATCCAGCTGCCGCACCGCGGCCGACAGCTCGGCGGCCTTCGCGGCGCGGTGCAAGTTCGCCAGCAGCTGGTGGACGGGGTCCAGGCGGGCGCCTCCTTGCGCCAACGCCGCCAGCAGCGGCAGCGTCAGACCCGCCTCCCTGGGATGGTGGCTGGTGGTGAGCAGGCCGACGACGTGCTCGCCGGGCCCGCCCCGATAGGTGTAGCAGACGGCGTTGGGGTCCGCACCGGCGGCGATCAGGCGGTCCACGACCGCTACGGCGTTGGCCGGCGTTCTCTGCCGCCAGTCCTCGAAGCCGTTGGCGCCCAGATAGTGGAGCAGGGTGCAGCGATGCGGGCGGGGGGAACGCGCCCTGGCGAGGGCCGGCCGTTCCCGGAGCGTGGCATCCAGGGTTTCCAGATCGCCAGCTACCACGGCGTCCGCTGCGGCCTCGAATGCCGCGGCGAAGTCGGCCTCCGGCAGGGGCGTCAAGGCCCCGGCATCCGCCTCCGCCAGCAGTTGCGCGGCCGCCGCATGGCCCGCGGCTACCGCCGTGGCCAGCGGCGTCTCGCCCTTGAAGTTCTGGGCTCTCGTGTTCGCGCCATGCGCCAGCAGAACGGCGACTGCCTCGATGTTGCCGGCGGCAGCCAGGTGCAGGGCGGTCTCGCCGTCGTCGTCCACGGCGTCCGCGTCCAGGCCGCCGTCGAGCAGCAGAGGCAGGGCGTTGTCGCAGCTTGTTCTCAGGGCAGCCGGTGCTGCGCTGCGTCCCACGGCGCGGCACACCCAAAGGTGGTCGGCGGCCTGGCAGCGGGCAGCGAGCTTGGCCGGGGCGCGTTTCGCGTCGCCGGCGAAGCACGCCCCCACCCACCGGTCCACGTCTCGAACGCGATCCTCGCGGGCCCCATGCTCGCGCAGCACGGCCGCGACTGCGTCCCGGTTGAGACAGGTGGCGATGGCCAGCGGCGTTCGCCCGTCGCGGTCGACGGCGTCCACCTTGGCGCCGTGGGCGAGCAGGGCCCGGAGGATGGCGGGATCGTTGTCCAGCATCGCCGCCTCGTGCAGGCAGGCGCCCTTGCAGCTCCAGGCGCCCATGGTCCAGTTGGGGTCGCCGCCAGCTTCGAGCAACAGGCGCGCGAGGCCGACGTCGTCGAAGCCAAGCGCATGGGGCAGGGCATGGCAGACGTGCCACTGCGGCGGCTTCGCGGCCAGGAGCGCCTTCAGGCTGGCGACGTCCCGATGGCGCACCGCTGCCCACATGGCGCAGCCTTCGTACAGGGTCGGGCCGTCTGCCGCGTCCGCCCCTGAGTCCAGCAACAGCTTCGCGAGTGCGGGACTGCGGGCGCAGTCTACGGCGGCGCCCAAGACGGTGCGGTAGCCGCGGATGGTGTCGGCCTCGCGCATGCCGGCATTGACGTCCGCGCCCAGTGCCACGAGGTCCTCGGCGACGGCTACCCGGACCAGATCCGCTGCCGGGTCGCCGGCGCGATGCCGCGAAGCGCACAGGGTCAGGAGCGGCGTCAAGCCCACCGGCGGCAGCGGTTCGTTCACCGTGTCGGCGTCGAAGCGACGGGCCGCGTCGGCGGTCGGGAGCGCCAGGGCGCAGGCTGGCGACTCCTCGGCAAGACCGGGCCAGCGCTGCATGATGGCGCTGGCCCGGCCGACGCTGCCGGCCAGCAAGGCAGCGGCGAGCGCCGCCTCCGCGCCCTCGCGGTCGAGGCGCACCGGCTCGACCGCCTTGCACAGGGATGTCCAGTCCGGAAAGCCGGCTTCCCGTGCCACGACGTGCTGCGCCGGCGCAGTGTCGATGCCGGCGCCTGCTGCCAGCTCCGGAACGGTCCGCCGAACGCGCAGCGCCGCCACGGTCTCGCCCGTGGCGACGCCGGCCCGCAGCGCCTCGACGCGCCGTTCGGCTTCCGCCAGGTCGGACAACGGGCCGTGGTTCGCGCTGCGGTCCGCGTCTGCCATTGGCGGCTGGCTAGAACGCCACTCGCATGCCGATCTCGAGCGTTCGCCCAGGCGCCGGCGCCGCGTCCTTGACGAACGACGCATGGTTGCGCTGCTCTTCGTCGCGGAGGTTGCGGCCTTGGAAGAACGCCGTGCAGGTTGCGGCGCCGCAGTCCCAGTCCCGCGTGACGTGGAGCCGCAGGTCCCCGTAGGCGTCCGTGGGCAGTTCGAAGGCCGCGGTGTCGCTCTGTTCGGCGACCCGCAGGTAGTCCAGGGACCCCTGCCAGCGGCCGTGGGTGGCGGCTAGGCCGACGCCGTAGCGCGTCGGCGGCAGGCGCGGCACATGGTCGTTGCCGGAGACGTCTATGCGGGCGGCCACGGTGTCGAGTTGGGCCGTCAAGGCCAACGCTCCGTCGCCCAAGGACGCCACTTCCACGCGAGCCGCGAGGTCGAGGCCGCGGAAGAACGCATCGGCCTGGCCGAAGCGCAGCACCCGCAGCTCGTCCATCTCCGTGCCGTCAGCGAACTGGTAGATGTAGTCCCGGAATGCAGTCGCGTACACGGTGGCGGTGGCCTCGGCCCGCTCTCCCGACCAGGAGACGGTGGCGGCTGCGTGCCAGGCGGCCTCGACGTCGAGGCCGGGGTCGCCGATCTCGAAGCTGGCGGTGGCCAGGTGGGGGCCGTCGGAGTAGAGCTCTTCGGCGCTTGGCGCCCGGGAGGAATAGCCGCCGTTTATGCCTAGGGTCGCGTCATCGAGCCGGGCCACGATGCCGAGGGAGCCGGAGATCGTCGTGAAGCTTGCATCGGGGTGCTGCGACGGTGCGTGGGCGACGCGTTCGACGCGCAGACCCGCCTCCACGTTGAACGTCGGCAGAACCCGCTCGCCTACCCAGAACAGACCCACGTTGGAGGTCTCGACCGGCGGCACGAAGGCTTCCTCGCCGATGGCCGAGAAGTCCCTGCGGCCGAACTGCGCGCCGAACACTCCGTCCACTCCAACGCCGTCGTCCTGCACCAGTTCGACGCGCCCTTCGTAGGAGTCGACGGCGAAGCGGGTGCCGACCCCGCTTTCCGGTTCCACTTCCACATGGGCGTAGTCGTTGACGCCGAAGCGGGCATTGAGGGACGTGAACGGGCCGAACGGCGCCTTCACGCCAGCTTCCGCATCCACGCGGGTCTGCTCCATCTCGATGGTCACCATTCCCTCGCCGCGCTCCTCGTCGTCGTGGTCGTCGTGGTCTTCCGCCTCGTGCTCGTCCTCGTGGTGGCCCTCGCCATCGTGATCCTCTTCCTCGTCGTGGTGGGCGTGGCTGTGGCCGGGCAGGCCGTACTCGTAGTCTAGGCGGCTCGCCGAGATGCCGGCGAACCCGCGTTCGCCGACGATGGAGAAGCCGACGGCGCCGCCGCGCCCGTCGGCGTAGCTGCCGGGCAGCCGGCCGTACGCCTCGGCTTCCTCCTCATGGTCGCCATCGTGGTCTTCGTCGTGGTCGTCGTCGTGACCCTCGCCGTGCTCGTCCTCGTGTTCTTCATGGTCCTCGTGGGCCTCCGCGGCCCGCGCGGCCTGCGACTCGGCGAAGCCTGGGATGTCGTAGTCGCTGGCGCTGCGGTCGAAGCCGTCCAGGTGCCAGGCGAACCCGCCGCCGCCGCCGTCCAGGCGCAGGGCGCCGGCGCGCCCGTTGCCATTGTCGTTGCCAAGCAGCGTGAAGCGGCCGGCGATGGCCTCCTGTACCCGATGCGGGACGCGCCCGGTGTGGACGTCCACCACCCCGCCGATGGCGCCGCTGCCATAGAGCAGCGTGCTCGGGCCCTTGAGCACCTCCACCCGGTCCGCCAGAAACGGCTCGATGGTGACGGCGTGGTCGGCGCTGACGACCGAGGCGTCCATGGCGTCGATGCGGTCCTCCATCAGCCGCACCCGAGGGCCGCCGAGGCCGTGGATCACCGGGCGGCCCACGGCGGCGCCGTAGTCCGCGTTGTGGATGCCGGGCTGGCGGCCGACGGTGGCGCCGATGCTGGTAGCGGTTTCCCGGGCCAGCTCTTCGCCCGAGAGGACTGCGGCGGCTTCGGAAAGCCCCTCTCCGGACAACGGATGGGCGACGACGACCTCCTCGACGCGCTCGGCCGCATCCGAGTCGGCGGCCTGGTCGCCGGTTTCGGCCGCCGCCGCTGCGGCCAGCAGCAGGGCCCCCGCCGCCGTGCAGGCGCGGGAATACAAGGAACCAATTTGCATGGGGTTCTCCAATCAATGGCGTAACGGCGCGTGCCTGGCGGCACACGGGCGCCCGACAGTTGCCGGGCGCCGCGGCTGCGTTCTACGTCATCGGTTGAGTGGTGGCCCCCGGGCGAAGCGGCACCGCGGCGCCTTGTCGAGAACCGCCGGCACGGCTTGGCCCTCGGTGCGTACCGGCACGCAGACGGGCTGCGGCGGGGCGCTCGACCGGCTCGCGGGCGCGGCGCTGCCAGCGCTGCAAAATACGCAGGCGCCAGCGTCATGGGCATGGTCGTGGTCGTGGGCGTGGCCGACGGAGGCAAGGCCGAGATGCAGCGCCAGCAGCCCGGCGACCAGGCCGGCCAGTGCCAGGCGGCTGGTCCCCCAGCGGCGCACCGCGAACGTTCGCGTCATGCCGACCGCGCTGGCAGCGCCACGGTGATGCGGGACTCGGCTGTGGCGAGCCCGGCCTGGTTCTCGTTGTAGACCTCGAGGTCCACCAGATTCTCGGCTCCGTTCTCGGCCCCGTTCTCGGCCCCGACGGTGCGTTTCGCCGCCACCTTGCCGAACACGGTGTTGGTGTCGCCCACCACGTTCGGATGCCGCACCCGGGTCTCCATGCGCTTGAGGGTGCCGTCGTCGCCCATCCAGTCCGTCGCCATCTGCGCCAGCCAGCAAACCCGCTGCGGGCCCCAGTCGAACTGCCCCGGCATGTTGCGGCGGTGGCGAGCATGTTCGGCGTCGTAGCGCCCGCCGCCGCCGAGGTCCTTGGAGTCCTCGGCTTCGAGGGCGGCGCGAGGGCTGCGCCCGGTGCCCACCACGCCGTGGGTGAACAGAAAAAGCTCCGTCACCGTGTAGGTGCCCTTGTGCAGGGGCGGCAACTCGTCGCCGACCGCGACGTCCTCGAAATAGCGCGTCTCGCCGCCGCGCCGCTGCCGCTCGAACACCAGCGGATCGGGCGACTCCTCGATCACCTGGGTGAGCTTCCTGCGTTCGTACTCGATGGTGCGGCCGCCGCCGAGGTTCTGGTAGCGGGCCATCAGCGTCGTCTTGCTGGCCACCAGTTCCTGGCGCTGGTTGCGGTACTCGATGGCGGCCTCGCAGAGCACGAAATCGCCGATGCGGGCGCTGTGCTTGCGATGCACGTCCACCACCCGCTCGGTAGCCCGGAGTCGATCCCCCGGCCAGATGGTGCGGTGGAAGTCGATGGTGCCGCCAGCGTAGTTCATCGGAAAGTAGCTGGACGACAGCCGCCGCCTGTCGATGCCGCCGTTGATGGCGAGGGCGATGCCGAGGGAGGCCCCGTAGATGAAGATCGGCGGCGCGGTGATCATGCCGAACCGGGCCTTGGCGGCATACGCCGGATCCCGGTAGAGGGGGTTGTAGTCGCCCACCCCGTCGCCGAAGCGGCGAATGTTGTCGATGCTCGCCTCGCGGCTGCCGCCGGGCGGCAGCACATGGCCGATGCCGGCCCGGTACTCGGCCTCGAACTCGTCGAGCGTGGTGATGGGCGCTGGGTTTGCCATGGGGCTGCGACTGCCGCCGGGGAACCATCTACCGTAGCACGCCTGCGCCCTGCGGTGTTTGGCGGTGTTGGCGGCGCGCCGCCTTCAGCCGTTGGTGTCCCCGTAGGCCAGATCCAGCGTTCGCGCGGCCCTTACGTCGTCGACGCGGCCCACGGGCAGGCTGTGGGGCGCGGTCTTCACCCGTTCGGGGTTGTCCCGCGCCTCTGCCCGGATGGTCGCCATCGCGTCCACGAAGGCATCGAGTTCCGCCTTGGTCTCCGTCTCCGTGGGCTCGATCAGCAGGCACTCCGGCACCAAGAGCGGGAAGTAGGTGGTGGGGGCGTGGCAGCCGAAGTCCAGCAGGCGCTTGGCGAAGTCCATCGCCGTCACGCCGAACGCCTTGGCCTCCTGCCGCAAGGTGACGATGAACTCGTGGCTGGCGCGGCGGTCCGGGTAGGCCAGCTCGAAGCCGGCGTCCCGCAGCCGCGCCATCAGGTAGTTGGCGTTCAGGGTGGCGTACTCGCCAACCCGCGGCACGCCGGCCCGGCCGAGCAGCCGCCCGTAGGCAAGCGCCCGCAGCAGGATGCCGGCGTTGCCCGTGAACGCCGAGAGCCGGCCGATGGAGGCCGGCCGGTCCTCCGCTTCCAGCCAGTGGTAGCGGGGGCCGGACGCCGTCTCCTCCCGGGCGACCATCGGCACCGGCAGGAACTGCCGCAGCGTCTCGTTGGCGGCCACCGGGCCGGCGCCGGGGCCGCCGCCGCCGTGGGGAGTGGCGAAGGTCTTGTGCAGGTTCACGTGCAGCACGTCGAAGCCCATGTCGCCGGGGCGCGCCTTGCCGAGGATGGCGTTCAGGTTGGCTCCGTCGTAGTACAGGAGGCCGCCCGCTTCGTGGACGGCGTCCGCGATCTCCAGGATGCGCCGCTCGAAGACGCCGCAGGTGGAGGGATTGGTGAGCATGATGCCGGCGGTGTGCGGCCCGAGCGCCGCCCGCAACGCCGCCATGTCCACGTCGCCGTTCTCCGCCACCGCCACTTCGCGCACCCGGTAGCCGCACATCGCGGCGCTGGCCGGGTTGGTGCCGTGGGCGGCGGCGGGCACGATGATCTCGCGTCGCGCCGCGTCTTGGCGGGCGTCGTGGTAGGCGCGGATCATGGCCACGCCAGCGAACTCGCCTTGGGCGCCGGCCATGGGCGCGAGCGCCGCCTCGGCCATGCCGGTCACCGTCTTCAGCAGTTCCTGCAACTCGTGCAGGCAGCGCAGGAAGCCCTGGCTGCGGGCGTCCGGCGCGAGCGGATGGCGGCCGAGGAAGCCTGGCAGGCTGGCGGCGCGGTGGGTGCCTCGGGGGTTGTACTTCATGGTGCAGGAACCCAGGGGATAGAACTGGGTGTCGATGGAGAAGTTCCTGCGGGAGAGGTTGGTGTAGTGGCGCACGGCCTGCAGCTCGGAGACGGCCGGCAGCGCTGGCGGCGCTTGCCGCAGGGCGGCCGGCGGCAGATCCTCCACGGCCTCGGCTGGCGGCTGCTGGGCGGCGGCGGCGCGGCCGGCGGCGCCGATGTCGAAGATGGTGGCTGTGCGGCGGCTCATGCGGCACAGGCCGTGTCGAGGGCTTGGCGGAAGGCGTCGATGTCCGCTGGCGTGCGCTTCTCCGTGGCGCAGACGAGCAGGCAGTTCGCCAGGTGCGGATGGAACCGCCCGAGGGGCAGTCCCGGAACGATGCCGGTTTCGGCCATGGCTCCGGCCACGGCCTCCGCCGGGCGGCCGAGATCGATCGCAGCTTCGTGGCAGAACGGCGCGGCGAAGCGCTGGCGGACGCCAGCGACCGATGCGGCCGCGGCGACCAGCCGCCGGGTGTTGGCATGGCAGCTGGCCGCCACCCGGCGCAGCCCCTCCGCCCCCAGGATCGCCATGTGGATGGTGGCCGCGGTGACCAGAAGGCCCTGGTTGGTGCAGATGTTGGAGGTGGCCTTGCCGCGCCGAATGTGCTGCTCGCGGGCTTGCAGCGTGAGAGTGAACGCTTCCTGCCCGTGCCGATCCTGGGTACGCCCGACGATGCGCCCCGGCAGCTGCCGCACCAGGCTGCGGCGGGTGCAGATGAAGCCGAAGGAAGGGCCGCCGGACGCCATCGGAATGCCGAGCGGCTGGCCGTCCCCGCAGGCGATGTCCGCACCGTTCTCGCCCCAGCTGCCCGGCGGTTCGAGCAGCGCCATGGCCACCGGGTCGACCACGCCGATGGCCAGCGCCCCGTGCTTGGCGGCGAGCGCCACGACGTCGTCCACGGGCTCCAGAACGCCGAGGAAGTTCGGCTGCTGCACCACCACGGCCGTTGCCGCCGGCGCCAGGCCCGCCAGCGCATCCAGGTCCGCGCGGCCGTCGTCGCCGAAGCCGGCTTCGACCAGGCGGATGTTCTGGTGGCGGACGATGTTCGCGGCGGCTTGCAGATAGAGCGGATGGCAGGCGCCGGCCACGGCGACGGTCGCCGGCACCGAATCCTCGCCGCGGCTGCGGCGCCGCGTGGTCCGCACCGCCATCAGCACGGCTTCGGCGAGCGCGGTGGCGCCGTCGTACACGGAAGCGTTGGCAACCTCCATGCCGGTCAGCGCGGTCATCATGCTCTGGTATTCGTAGACGAGCTGCAGCGTCCCTTGGCTGGCCTCCGCCTGGTAGGGCGTGTAGGCCGTCATGAACTCGCCCCGGCTGGCGATGTCCCACACCGCCGCGGGAATGTGGTGGTCGTAGCAGCCGGCGCCGAGAAAGCAGGGGCCCGTCTCGTCCTGCCGGGCGCGCTCGGCCATGTCGGCCAGCAGGGCCATCTCGCCGCTGCCTTCCGGCAGGCCGGAGAAGTCCGCGCCGAGGAGCCTGGGGTCGATCTCGTCGAAGAGCGCGTCGATGCGGTGCTCGCCGATCGCGTCCAGCATGGCGCTTGTTTCGGCGGCGGTGTGGGGTATGAAGGGCACCGAGGTATGTGTTGGATTCCGGGCGCTGCCCGTCGGCCCGTCGGGCGTCAGCCGTCGTCGCTTTCGGAGTCGCAGTGGTCCCGATAGGCGTCCGCGTCCAGCAGGTCGTCCAGGCCCGCCTGGCTCTCCAACTCCATCTTGAAGAACCAGCCGTCCCCATACGGATCCTGGTTGACGCGCTCCGGGGCTTCCTCCAGCGCTTCGTTGACGGCCACCACCACGCCGGACGCCGGCGCGTAGATGTCCGAGGCGGCCTTCACGGACTCCACCACCCCGGCCTCGCTGCCGGCGTCCAGGGACTGCCCGACCGCCGGCAGCTCGACGTACACCACGTCGCCAAGGGCATCCTGCGCGAAGTCGCTGATGCCCACCACCACGGCGTCCTCTTCCTGCCGCGCCCACTCGTGGCTGCGGGCGTAGCGCAGTTCGCTGGGCGTCTCGCTCATCGGTGGTTCCAAGCGACCAACGGCGCGGGAGCATACGTTAGGCCCGTGGCGGGCGCCATGCCTGCTTCAAGCGTGGCGGGCTACTCGAAGACCCGTCGACCGTGCCGCACGAAGGGCGGCTTGACGATCCGCCCGGGCCGCTCGGCGCCGCGAACGTCGATGCCGCATGCGCCCGCGGCCCGCCGGGGCAGCCGCGCCAAGGCGATGCCGAATCCCAGCGTCGGCGAGAAGATGCCGCTGGTGACGGCGCCCTCGCCGGCGCCGGTGCGAACGCGGCAGCCGCGGCGCAGCACGCCCTTGGCTTCCAGAACAACGCCGGCGAGGCGCATGGCCGGACGCTCCTGACGCTGCCGGGCCAAGACATCGCGGCCGATGAAGTTCCGGCCCGCGGGTTCCCATGCCACGCTCCAGCCGAGGTTCGCCTCCAGCGGCGTGGTGGCCTCGTCCATGTCCTGCCCGTACAGGTTGAGGCCCGCTTCCAGGCGCAGCGTATCCCGCGCCGCCAAGCCGGCTGGCGCGACGCCGGCCTTCGCTAGCCGCTCCCACAAGGCCGGCGCCTCGGCGCCGGGGAGCATCGCCTCGATGCCGTCTTCGCCGGTGTAGCCGGTGCGCGCCACCAGCCAGTCCCCTTGCTCCACGGCGCCGAACGGCGGCAAGGGCCCGGCGTCGATGCCGCCAGCGGCCTGCCACTCGGCCAAGGCCCGTGGCCCCTGCACGGCGATCATCGCCAGGTCCCCGCGTTCGCGGACGGCGACGTCGAAGGCCGCGCCGTGGCGCAGCAGCCAAGCCAGCACCACGCTGCGGCGGCTGGCGTTGGCCACCAGCCGGTAGCCGCCCTGCCGCCCGTAGACGATCACGTCGTCGATCACGCCGCCGGCTTCGTTCAGCAGCACGCCGTACACGGCGCGGCCCGGAACGGCCTTGGCGGCGTCGTTGGCGAACACGCGGCGCAGCAGCGGCAAGGCGCCGGGGCCATTGAGGTCGACGATGGCCATGTGGGAGACGTCGAACATGCCGGCATCCCGGCGCACGGCGTGGTGTTCGGCCAGCTGCGAACCGTAGTGCAGTGGCATCGCGTAGCCGGCGAACGGCGTCATGCGGGCGCCGGCGGCTTCGTGGAGGTCGCTAAGCGGCGTGCGCTGCACTCTGCCTGCCTTCCTGTCGACTTTCCGGCCGGCTCCTCCTCGACCGCTTGCTCCCCAGCGGACCCAGCCCCATCGCTTCGCGCACCAGCTGCGCCTTCGCGCCCGGCGAAGCGTCGATGGCCCGCAGCGCGGCGTTCCTCGCCAGGCGGCGCCAGGGCCCTTCGCTGGCGCGGGCGCAGCCGTAGGCGGCGAGCAAGGCCTGCATCAGGCCGAGCATCGCCTTCGAACGCACCCGGCGGCGGCGCGCGTAGCCGCGCCACAGGCCCATGGCGCCGAGGTCTCCGCCGGCGCCGGCGGCGGTCTCCGCGATGTCCTCGGCGTCCTCCAGCCCCAGGTTCACGCCCTGTCCGGCCAGGGGATGCAGGGTCCGCGCGGCGTCGCCGGCCAGCACCACTCGGGGCAACGGGTCGAGGTCCGTCGCCAGCGTCTGCCGTACCGGGAATCCCAGGCGCTTGTCGATGGCCGCCACGCCCCCGGCGACGCCTTCGAGTTCGGCGTTCAAGGCTTGCCGGAACGCATCGTCCGCAAGCGCCATGCGGTCCTCGTGCAGCGCCGCCGCCCCGCACCAGATGACGGCGGCATGGCGCGCTTCCGGCAACGGCAGCAGCGCCGCCGGGCCGGTGGCGCCGAAGCGCTGCCAGGCCGTGTTGCCGTGGGGCTCGCCGAGCCGCGCCACCGCAGCGATCGCGCGTTGTCCGCCACCAGCCCACGGCAGCCCCTGGCGCACGCCGGCCCCGGCGAGGCCCCGCACCCGGCTGTCGGCGCCGTCCGCCGCCACCACCAGCCGGGCCTTGAGCACGGCCGTGGCAGCGCCATCGGCATCCGCCAGCGCCAGTTCGGCGACATCGCTGCGGCAGACGAGGGCCGCCACCGTGGCCGGCGCAGCCACCGTCAACCGGCGCCGCGCAACGTCCCACAGGCGCATGATCAAGGCGCTGTTCTCCACCATCCAGGCGAGAGGTTTCCCGGGCCTCCCAGCGAAATCGAGGTACGCCGCGCCGTCGTGTTCCCAAACGTGCATGGAGTCGATGGGCGCCTTGGGGAGGTCCGCGCCAGCGTCCGCCCCCGTGCCGAAGTCGATCAACGTCCGCAGGAAGTCCGCCACTGGCGGCGCCAGCGCCACGCTGCGTAGATCCCAGCCCAGGTTGCCGCGCTGCCGCCGGGGCGTTCGCTGCTCCACCAAGGCCACCCGCCGCCCCTGCTTCGCCAGCGCCAGCGCTGTGGCTAGGCCGACCACGCCGGCGCCCACTACCGCGACGTCGTAGACGGGCGGTGGGGAAGGGGTGTTGCTGGTGGGTCCGGAACTCACTGGCGGGATGTTGTCAGCATGGCCACGCGCTGTTCAAGCGCTGCGGCGCGAGAGGCCCTCGCCGCAAGCCGGACCTCCAACAGCGGCGAACTCCGACTCGTTGCTATGTGTACGAGGCCAACCTATGCTGGCGAGCACTTGAGGGCAGGGAGACCGCTTTGGCCGACACGGTCTTGCGGCGCTGGGACATCACGGCGGAGGACTTGACCCGCGTTGTCGATCAGAACCCTAGCCTGCGCGGCATGATGCTCGGCTATGTCGCAGAGCTGAAGCTGGAACAGCTTTGGCTGGACCGGCTTGGCGTCTCCAGGGTCGTGAAGCCGGACGACCATGATCGCCGGCGCAAGGGCGACCGGCTTGTCCACTACAAGGGCCGTGCCTTTGTCTTCGAGTCGAAGTCGCTGCAGACGGCCACGGTGGCGCAGACCGACGATGGCTGGGTCGGCAGGGCGCAAGTAGACGCGAGCGACAGGCGGCAAGTCACGCTGCCAGACGGCAGCGTGGTGACGACCACCTGTCTGCTCCGCGGAGAGTTCCACATACTCGCGGTCAACGTGTTCGAATTCGAAAAGAAATGGCGCTTCGCGGTCGCCAAGAATCAGGACCTTCCAGCCTCTTCCTTTCGAGGCTATTCCGAGTACCAGCGGTCGCACCTGCTGGCTACCATGGTGACCGTACACTGGCCACCGCAACCACCATTCCACGAGGAACCGTTCATGCTTATGGAGGAGCTTCTACACGGCACTGAGTGATCCGACGGCGTAGCGTCAGTCAGCGGGGTGCCGGTAACGCGATGCCCACAGGCCGACGAAGCTACTTGCGGCCCGGCTTGGTGAAGACCAGAAAGTACGAGTGGTTCTTGCGTGCGTGAACTTGCTTCAAGATCCGGCTCACGCTAGGACGATTGGGACGAACGACAACGAACAGATCCTTGCAGTAGAAGCCGATGTTGGCGTACGCATTGACTATCTCCACATGCGTCAGGTTCTGCTTGTTGGCGCTCACCTCGTCCTGGCACTTCACAATGAGCGTTCCTTTGCTTTTGAGTACGCGCCAAGCCTCTCTGCCCCCATCCACATAGAGCTCGATCACTGCGGCGTGCCACCTCTTGCTTCCGTCCTTTGGCAGCTCGTCGCCATTGGAGTAGTGATCGCGAAATGCGTTGTGCGTTCCCTCGCCGGCCTTGGTGATGTCGCCGCTCCGAAAGAAACCCTCCATGTAGGGCGGATCGAAAACCACCGCATCGAGCGTTGCTGCGCCGTACGGCAGGGCTCGGCAGTCGACGCCCGTGGCGATGTCCGTCGGCAGCACATCGTAGTCTTCCTTGTGGACGTTCCGCCAGAACACGCCCCTGCCGTATGTGACGTCGGCGATGCGCGCACCCGGTGGCACATGCAGGTGCAGCACTGCCGGGAAGACATCCGCGTTGGTGCCGACGTGCGCCGAGACCACCAATGCCGAAGTAGCCGTACCGCGGGGGGAACGGCGCCCCGAGGGCGTCCGTCTGGGCGGGGCCGAGGCTAGCGGCAGCCGAGTTTGGGTTTCTGGCACTGGTACAGCCCGCGGGAATCTCAAGGCCGGGATGGTATCGCGTCGTCTAGGCCGCGGGGCCTCCGTTGAGGCCTAGTATTCCGTCACGATTCAATTTGGGGGTAGAGACGCTTGAGTTTGGTGCGGGCGTTGTCGACGGTGTACTGCCAGTCGATGCCCGTTTGCCGTCTGTTCCTGTCCTCCGCCCAAGCGTGCGCTCGGACCCGAACCTCCTCCGTGCTGGCGATGCGGTCGCCGAGGGCCTGGCGTGTCAGGACGCTCAGTTCCGGCTCGGCCATGTTCAGCCAGCTGCCGTGCGCCGGGGTGAAGACCAGGTCCAGCCGCCGCGCGATGCGTCTCGCCTCGTCGGGAGGGAACGCGTCGTACAGGGAGCCGATGTCGTGGGTGTTCAGGTTGTCGCACACCAGCGTGATCCGCTCGGCGCCGGCGAAGCGCGGATGGTCGACCAGCCACCGCATCCGCGCGGCCCAGTCGGCCGCCGTCCGCCGCTCGGTCACCCGCACGCCGCGCCACGCGCCGAGCGGCTCGACGAACATCCACGCCACGCAGACGCCCTCGCGCACGTACTCGTGGTCCACGCGCTCCACGGCGCCGGGAGACATCGGGACCGGCGCCCGCGTTTCGGAGATCAGCTGCTTCGGCTGCTCGTCCATGCACACCACCGGACGCTTCGGATCCCGGGGCCGCCCGTACACCTCCAGAACCTCCTCCATCCGCGCCACGAACCGCCCGTCGCCTTTCGGAGGAATGCACCACATCGCCCGGCGCCACGGCTTCAAGTCGTTTTTTTTAGCGTCTGCCGCACCGTCTCGTGGCTGATCGACTCCACCACATCCAACTCCACCAGACGCTCCGCCAGCAGCCGCAGGGTCCAGCGCGACCGGCCGTCCGGCGCTTGCGAGCACGCCAGCTGCGCCAGCCGCGCCTCGCCTTCGCCGTCCAGCGCCCGCGCCCTCGGCGGCGTCGGCGGCCGCTTGCGCCGCAGCACCGCCAGCGGCCCGTCCTCCACCGCCGTCCGACGCCACCGGGCGATCGTGTTCTCGCTCGCGCCCACCGCCTCCGCGCACTCCTTGTCGGTCCATCCCGAACCGGAGGCCCCTTGGTCACACAGCAGCAGCGCCCGGGCGCGTTCCATCTTCCAACGCGCCACTCTCCGATTGCCTCTCCTTCCCTTCGCCACCCCCTCCAGCTCTTCCCGCTCCTCCGCCAACAGCTTCAACACATGCCTCTTGTGCATCCCGTCCTCCGTGACGAGTTCCAGCAACAGAAACATAGTAACCCACTACTTCAAAGTTGACGGAATACTAGCCGTCAACCTCGTCCCGAGTCGCCTGCGCCGTAGCCGAACTCCGCTCCCCAGTCCGGCATGGCGGTTCCCGTCGCTGCCAGGGCCGTGCTCTCGGCGGCGAGGCGGCTTCGCTCGCGGGCGCGTTCGGCGTCGTTGCGGAAAGGCGCGGGCACCAGGCGCTCCCGGGGCTTGGCGGGGGCGAACGACAGGCTCTCCACGCCGAGGGCGCGCAGCGTAGCCAGCTCCACCAGAGAGTAGTCGCCGGCCCGGCGCCGAAAGCGCATCGGCGCCCGGAGCACCAGCGCGACGTTGGCGATGAAGCGCGGCCGTCCCGAGGGATTGGAGCAGGCGCGGTGCAGCATGTAGGGATGGATGATCGCAAGGTCTCCCGCCGCGCCGGTCAGTTCGGCGAACTGCCGGCACTGCTCGACGAGCCCGGGGATCAGGTAGCCGCCGCCCTGTACGCCGTCCGCATGCAGGCCTTCCGGGTGTGCGGCCAAAAGACGCGCCACGGGCGCGATGGAGTCCGTGGCCATGGCCGTGCCGCCGCTGCGCGGCAGCACGTCCGAAAAGAACGACACCAGCAGCAGCCCCTGCTCCGGCGAATCCAGGAAGTGGCGAAAGTGCCAGCCGTCCTTGTGCCAGCCGCGCTGGCGGATGCAGGGCGGTGCCCAACGCGCATCCGGGCCGCCGAGGTTGGCCACGGCAGCGTCGCTCAAGGCCAGTTCGGTGCCGTTCTCCGGCAGCCGCTCCGCGCCGCCGACAACGTCCACCACCGCGGCAAAGGCCCGCGGCGCCTCCGCCTGAAGAAGGAGACGGCGGCCGCTGCTGGCGGTGCGGTAGTAGCCAGGCACTCCCCGTCCGGCACCGGCGCCCGGCCAGGTGGCCCGATCGTTCGGGGAGACGCCATGCTTGGTCTCCAGCTCCGCCCACGCTTGGCTCCGGGCCGCCGCGGCGAACGCCGGCGGGAACGCCTGCGGCACCACCACGTAGCCGTGATCGAGAAAGTGCCCGGCTTGCTGCCGGTTCAGCACCCGGCACCGGACTAGCGCCCGCTCGCAGGCCGCAGCGAGGTCGGTACCGGCCGCGGGCGCTGTCTTGGCCTGCCCCATGGCGTCGCAGCCTAGCAGACCCCCGCCGGTGGATCGCTGCGGCGGCAGGATGTCCAGACGGCCGTCGAGCGTCATGCTGGCACGGGACGCGCAGGCAACGGCGGGAGCGGCGTCATGCCCAGCTGCAAGGTGCCAGAAACGCCACGAACGCTCGTTGAAGGTGCCGACCGGCGGCGCCCGAAGAACATCGCGCAGGGCGTCGCGGGAGGCGCGGCCAAGCAGCCACCGCACATCCTCCAGAACGCCAGAGTCGTGATCTGAGCCGCCAGCAGCGATGGCGCGGCGAGCGTCTGCGGCCTGCCACCAGACGTACTTGCGGACCAGGGCTTCGGCGTCGGCGCCCTGCAGACCGTCTAGGCCGACGGCAACGGCCCGCGGACGCGCACCGCGCTCGGCTGGGGGAAGATCTCCGACGGGTGCCAAGTCGGTTCGGAAACCAGCCACGCGCGTCTCCGCGGCAGAGTCTTCAATGTCGAACAATCCCGCCGAGGCCGCAAGTCGGCCGATCCCCGACGGCGATCCCGCCCAGGCACGGCATTCGCCGAAGACGCCGGCCGCGCCTGCGCCGCCGCCAGGCGGTTGCCGGGCGCAACCCCAATCCGCGACACTTGTCGATTCGACGCCGCGTGGGGGCCGCATGTCGCTAGTCGCCTGGTCTTGGGTGTTTCTGATCCTCTACATCGGCGCCATGCTCGCCATCGGCGTGCTCGGCCAGCGGCGCGTCAAGCACGCGGACGACTTCGCCACCGCCCGCGGTTCCTACGGTCCGGTGTTCCTGGCCTTCGCCTTCGCCGCCACCACGGCCAGCGGCGCCACCTTCCTCGGCGGGCCGGGCCTCGCCTACCAGTTCGGCCTCGCCACGGTGTGGGGCAACTTCCTCTACCCCATCGGCGTCTACTTCGGCGTGCTCATCTGCATGCGCCTCATCGCCACTTCCGGCAACCGCTTCGGCAACCGCACCATTCCCGAGTATCTCGGGGACCGCTTCCAGTCCGACGGCATCCGCGTCATCGTCTCGGTGTTCTCGCTGGTGCTGTTCTTCTACCTCGCCGGACAGCTGGTGTCCGGGCTGGTGATGTTCGAGGTGATGCTCGGCATGCCCAAGATGTGGGCGCTGCTGGTCACGTCGCTGGTGCTGATGATCTACGTGGTGCTCGGCGGCGCCCATGCGGACATTCTCACCGACGGCGCCCAGGGGGTGATGATGCTGGCGCTGGCGACGCTGGTGATCCTGCTGTTCGTGTTCGGCGTCGGCGTGGACGGCGGCCTGCCAGCCGTCATCTCCCGGCTGGGCGAGCAGGACGAACACCTCGTGCAGCCGCTGAACACCACCACCCCGCTCTACCACTCGCCGTGGTCCATCATCTGCGTGGTGTTCGCGCACATTCCCCTCGGCCTGCTGCCGCACCTCGGCAACAAGCTGTGGGCGCTGCGGGGCAACAGCGCGCAGCGCTCGTTCATCAAGCTGGCGTTCACCTTCGGCATCACCCTCGGCATGCTGGGCCTCGCCGGCCTCCTGGCCCGGGCCGTGCTCGGCGACGCGCTGCTGGCCGCCGGCGACAACAACAAGGCGCTGCCGATGCTGTTCATCGAGCTGTTCCCCACTTGGCTGGCGGCGCTGATCGGCGTCGGCATCCTGGCGGCCATCATGTCCACCGCGGACGGCCTGGTGGTGTCGTCGTCGCAGATCATCTCCAACGACCTGTACCGGCGAACGCTGGCCCGGCGGCTCGCGCCGAACGCCACCAAGGAACAGCACGACCGCACGGAGCTCTTCATCAGCCGCGCAGCCACCGTGGGCACCATGGTGATCTGCACGGCGCTCGCCTGGGCGCTGATGGAGATCAACGTCGCGCTCATCGTCTGGATCGGCATCGGCGGCATGATGGCGGCCTTCGCCGGGCCGCTGGTGGTCGGCGCCCTGTGGCGCGGCGTCACCAGAGCGGGCGCCTACGCGGGCCTCGTGAGCGGCTTCGCGACCTTCGTGGTGCTGCACGCGGGGCTGCTCGATCCGGCCTGGTTCGGCAACAACTTCATTGCCGTCTGGCTGGCCGGGGAGGGTCCCAACCCCACCTCCTGCGCCGCCATCGGCGAGGCGGTCGGCATCGTCGTCACCTATCTGGTCTCGAAGCTGACCGCGCCGCTGCCGGATGCCCACGTGGCCGCGATGTTCGGCGACGACCGGGCCGCGCCCGCCGCAGCCGCGCCAGCGGCCCGAGAAGCGGCGTGAACGGCGCCAACGCCCCGTGAGCAGCTTCTACGAGCACCTCTTCGGCGTCCGCGGCAAGGTCGCGCTGGTCACCGGCGGCACTCGCGGCATCGGCCTGATGATCGCCGAAGGGCTGGTGCGGGCCGGCGCCCGGGTGTACGTGGCGTCGCGCAAGGCGGATGCCTGCCAGGCCGCGGAAGAGGCCCTCGGGGCCTTCGGCGAGTGCGCGGCGCTGCCCTGCGACCTGCGGGACGTCGCCGGCTGCCGGGCGCTGGCCCGGGACTTCTCGGCACGGGAGGCGCGGCTGCACATCCTGGTCAACAACGCTGGCCTCACCTGGAGCCTGCCCATCGACGAGTTCACGGAGAAGGCGTGGGATCGGGTGGTGGACCTGGACGTCAAGAGCCCGTTCTTCCTGACGCAGCAGCTGCTGCCGCAGATCCGCGCCGCCGCCAGCGCCGAGCAGCGGGCGTCCATCGTCAACATTTCGTCGGTGAACGGCATCCGCCCCAGCGGCCTGGCGAACTACTCCTACGTAGCCGCGAAGGCCGGCCTCGGCCAGCTCTCGGCGCAGCTGGCGCGGGATCTGAACGCCGAACACATCAACGTCAACGTCGTCGCGCCGGGGCCGTTCAAGTCGAAGATGACGGCCCCCCTCTACGCCACCGAGGAACAGGATCGGCAAACGACGGCGAGCTTCCCCATGCGCCGCTGGGGGCGCATGGAAGACGCCGCCGGGCTTACGATCTTCCTGAGCTCCCGAGCCGGCGCCTACCTGACGGGGCAGATCATTCCCTGCGATGGCGGCGCCACCACCATCGCCTGAGGCCGCCGAGCAAGCGGCCGGCCTGACGGATGCGCTGAAGGACGAAATCCAGGCGGCGTACCGCGCCTGGCTCGCCGGGCGCGGCTTCCAGCCCCGGCGTGGCCAGCGCGAGATGATCGCCGCCATCGCCAGAACCCTGGCAACCGACGGCCCCCGGCGTTGCGTGGTGGAAGCCGGCACCGGCACCGGCAAGACGGCCGCCTATTGTCTCGCCGCCATTCCCGTTGCCAGGGCGCGGGAGAAGCGGGTGGTGATCGCCACCGCCACGGTGGCCCTGCAGGAGCAGGTGCTGCTGCGGGACCTGCCGGATCTGCAGCGGCACGGCGGCCTCGATTTCAGCTTCGCCCTGGCCAAGGGCCGCGGTCGCTATCTGTGCGTTCGACGCTTGGAGGAACGCATCGCCTTTGACGCCGCCCAGTCCGCGCCGCTGTTCGAGCCGCCGGGCGCCGACGAGCTGGCCATCTACGAGCGGCTGCGGGGGGCCTTCGCCCGTGGCGAGTGGGACGGCGACGTCGACAGCTGGAACGAGGGGCTGGAGCGCCAGGTGTGGGCGCCGGTCACCAACGACCGTGCCGGCTGCAGCGCCGGGCGATGCGGCCACTACCACCACTGCCCGTTCTTCCGCGCCCGCCGGGAAGCCGCCGACGCCGAAGTGGTGGTGGCGAACCACGATCTCGTGCTGGCGGATCTCGGACTGGGCGGCGGCGTCGTGCTGCCGCCGCCCGAGGACACCATCTACGTGCTCGACGAGGCGCACCATCTGCCGGCGAAGACCCGCGAGCACTTCACCGCCAGCGTCCGCCTGCGGGCAGCGTCGGAGTGGGTCGCGCAGGTTGCCGGCAATCTCGAGGCGATGTCGCAGCGCTTCGAGCGGCCCCAGGCCGTGGACCGGGCGCGTCGCCGCTTCGGCACCCTAGCTGGCGACATGCAGCAGCAGTTGGCGGAGGCTGGTCGCCTCGCCCGGGAGCTGGAGTTCCCGGCGGACGCCGTGGGCGGCTTCCACCGCTTCCCGTTGGGTGAGGTGCCGGCGCCGATCGGCGCTGCGGCAGGGGAGCTCGGTCCCGCCTTCGGCGCGGCGGCGGACTTGCTCGAGGAACTGCACGACGCTATCGAGTCGGTACTCGCTGGCGAGTTGGAGTGGGAGAACGGGGAACAGGCCGAAGACTGGCTGGCCGTGATCGGGCAGCTTCGTGGTCGGGCGAACGCCGGCGCGGCGCTGTTCCAGGACTACGCCAGCGGCGACGCCCCGGCAGCCCGTTGGGCGACGCTGCATCGGTACGAACGGCAGGACGACGTGGGCTTCTCCAGCGCGCCCCTGGACCCGGGCGCCATCCTCGGCGAGCGGCTGTGGCAGCGGTGCTTCGGGGCCGTCGCCACCTCGGCGACGCTATGCGCCCTCGGCCGCTTCGAGCGCTTCCTGGCCTTGGCCGGCCTGGACCAGGAGGCGGTCCAGCTGCGCATCGCCAGCCCGTTCGACTTTCCCCGGATCGCCGTGTTCGCCGTGCCGGCCATGCGCGCCAACGCCCGGGACCCCGCGGCGCACACCGAAGAGGTGGCGGCGCTGCTGCCGGCGCTGCTCGCCCAGGAGCCGAGCGCCCTGGTGCTGTGTACTTCCTGGCGGCAGTTCAACGCCATCGTCGCCAGCCTGCCGGAGGAAGTCCGCAAGCGCTGCCGCTTGCAGGACGCCGCCTCCAAGCAGCGGCTGGTCGCGGATCACCGCCAAGCCGTGGACGCCGGCGAGCCGAGCTATCTGATCGGCCTAGCCAGCTTCGCCGAAGGCGTGGACCTGCCCGGCGACTACTGCCGGCACGTGATTCTGGCCAAGCTGCCTTTCGCGACGCCGGACGACCCCGTGGAGCAGGCCGTGGCAGAGACCATCGAACAGGAAGGCGGCAATCCGTTCGCGGAGATCGTGGTGCCCGACACGTCGCTCAAGCTGGTGCAGGCCTGCGGCCGGCTGATCCGCCACGAGAGCGACCGCGGCCGCATTACGCTCCTCGACAGGCGCATCGTCAGCGCACCCTACGGCGAGGCGCTGCTGGCCGCTCTGCCGCCCTACCGCCTGGAGGTGGACTGAGTGGCGAACGGCGCCGGCGCGCTACGCGGCCGCCTCGAGTCGCCGGCGGAAGAACCGCTCCAGGTAGTGGTCGACGCTGGTGTAGCGCCCGCCGCCGGTGAAGAACAGCGACAGCAGCATCACGAAGTACATCGCCGCGAACTCGATGCCGTTGTTGAGAATCGTCACCCGCCCCCGCGCCGTCAGCCACTCGTAGTCGCCGTGTTCGCGCAGCAGGCGGATCGCCTCGGCCTTGCGCGGTGCCGCCTCCAGCACGCGTTCGTTGGCGAGCCAGCTGCTGGCGTCCGAGAGCGCCAGCCAGCCGTTCGGCCAATGCACCGCGAAAGCCGCCACCAGCATGGTGACCATCAGCGGTACGCATGCCGGCCGCGTCGCCAAGCCGAGCAGAAGCGCCACCCCGCCGAGCAGCTCCGCGCCGGTGGCCAACGCGGCCATGATTTCCGGCAGCGGCATGCCGAGGCTGGTTCCGAACCAGCGCGCGGTGTTCTCGAAGGCGACCAGCTTGTTCCAGCCGGCCTGGATCATCACCGGCGCCAGCACCAGCCGCAGCAGCAAGGGCGGCACGCCGTCCAACGGCCGCAGCGCGTCGAGGCCCCGGGCGTAGCCGCCGGCGCCCTTGGCAAGAAGGTTCATGCGTGTCTCCCCGTGCTGCGCGGTGGTCTGCGGGCCGACCGAAGCGCGGTCGACTCCCCCGGGATTGGCGTCGGCATGGTAGCGCGTCGCGGCCGCTCGCCGCCTGTGCTCTGCGTCTTCGTTGCCGCGCTTCGTCGCGCTGAGGGCGGGGACGGATGAGCAGCCCAGGAGCCGATCGCCCCAAGAGGGGCGTCTTGCGGCTGGCGCAACTGGCGGGGTTCGCTCCAACGCCAGCGACCCAAGCCTGCTATCGGGCGCTGCCCCCGGACGCGCCGGAGGACTATCGGCAGCTTGCGGCGCTGCTGGTGGACGACTGGCAGCGCCGCGACGTGGCCAGCGTCGGCATCGGCGGCGGCCAGGGCGCCGGAAAGTCCACCCTGGCGCGCCTGCTGGTTCGCGCCGGCGCCCTGCGGGGCCGGCGGGTAGCCGTGCTCGGCTTGGACGACTTCTACCTCACCCGGGCCGAGCGGGGCCGCCTGGCAGCCACGATGCATCCGCTGTTCGCCACCCGAGGGCCGCCGGGCACCCACGATGCCGCCAAGCTGCTGCAAGCGGTCAAGACGCTCAAGGGCGGCAGCGCCGCGACCGTTGCCGTGCCGCGCTTCGACAAGGGCGCCGACGACCGCTCGGGCGCCGCGACCCTGCGCGGTCCGGTGGATACGGTGGCCGTGGAAGGCTGGTGCATTGGCGCCGTCGCCGCCGGGAGCGAGAAACTCGCCACGCCGGCGAACGCGCTGGAGCGGGACGAGGACGCGGATGGGCGCTGGCGGCGCACCGTGGACGCCGCGCTATCGCAGGACTACGCGGCGCTGCTGCGGGAACTCGACGAGCTGGTGTTCCTCCGGGTGCCGGACCTCGATGCGGTGCTGCGCTGGCGAACCGAACAGGAGCAGGAGCGGGCCCCGAACCAGCGCATGACGGCCGCGGACCTGGCCCGCTTCGTGCAGCACTACGAACGCATCACCCGGCGAATGTTGGCGGACCTGCCGGATCGGGCCGACGTGCTGGTGACGCTGGACGCGGGGCACCGAGTCGCCGGCCTGCGCTGGCGCAAGCCATCAGCGAGAACACCCCAATGCCTGTGACGCAAGGGAACGTCGCCGGCGCTGGAGGTGGCGTCGCCGAGCACGGAAGCCAGCGACCGCGCGCGTCGCGGAGTTGAAGGCTGCTTTGCAACGCTGGGGCAGAACCGAGCGCCTGCCGGCGCCCTAGGAAGGCTAGGCGTTGCGAACGCCAAGGCGGCTGGTCGCGGGAGTGGTGCGGGGGCGAACATGGTGCCGCGGCGTAGTTTCCGTCGCCTTGCGCCACGCAGCTACCGAACGCTCATGGGGCGCATGGGAGGTTGCCTTGCCAATGTGTGTTCCTGCGGCGGGCGCCGGCAGGCGTCAAGCGCATATTGCGCGTGGCACTGGCTGGCGCTTAGAATGAGCGGATTGACAGCCCCTCGCGCGTGACCGATAGCGCCTGTGCGCTTCCAGCGAGGGAACGGCGGCTGGCACCTGCCAGGAACCCGCATGAAAGCGACCGACATAGCCGATCCCGGCTACTTCCACAAGGTGGTCGACTGCCAGTGGGCGTGTCCCGCGCACACGCCGGTGCCGGACTACATTCGCCTGATCGCCGAGGAACGCTACACCGAAGCGTACATGCTCAACTGGGACTCCAACGTCTTCCCAGGCATTCTCGGCCGCACCTGCGATCGGCCTTGCGAGCCTGCCTGCCGCCGCGTCCGCACCGAGGAGAAGCCGGTCGCCATCTGCCGCTTGAAGCGCGTCGCCGCGGATCACAAGGGCGACATCTCCCGCTACATGCCCCGGGTGCCGAAACGCAAGAACGGCAAGCGGGTCTGCCTTCTGGGCGCCGGGCCGGCGTCGCTGGCGGTGGCCCGGGACCTGCTGCCGTTCGGCTACGAGATCGACATGTACGACCGGGATCCGGCCGGCGGCGGCATGATGCGCAGCCAGATTCCTGCGTTCCGGCTGCCGGCGGACGTGCTCGAGGAAGAGGTGGACCTCATCGTGGACATGGGCGTCAACGCCCACTACGGCCACGAGGTCACGAGCATGAAGGAAATGCTCGCCATGAACTACGACGCCTACTTCGTGGGCACTGGCGCGCCTCGGGGGCGGGATCTGGACCTGCCCGGGCGGAAGGAAGTGGACGCGCACATCTCCATCGGCATCGACTGGCTCGGCAGCGTCGCCTTCGGCCACACCAGCGCCATCTCCGGCAAGGTCGTCGTCATGGGCGGCGGCAACACGGCGATGGACTGCTGCCGCACTTCCAAGCGCCTCGGTGCCGAGAGCGTGACGGTGGTGGTGCGTTCCGCCTTCGAGGTGATGAAGGCGTCCGAGTGGGAAAAGGAGGATGCCATGAGCGAAGGCATCCCCATCGTCAACAACCGCCCGCCGAAGGAGTTCGTCCACGAGGGCGGCAAGCTCAAGGGCATCGTCTTCGAGTGCGTCAAGCCGGTGCCGGACGAACGCGGACGGCTGAAGTACGTGCCGAGTGGAGAGCCGGACGTGTACATGGAGTGCGACCATGTGCTGATGGCCATCGGCCAGGAGAACCACTGTCCGTGGATCGAGCGCGACATCGGCCTCGAGTTCGACAAGTGGGACTGCCCGGTGCTGGACGAAACGACGTTCCAGTCCACCCATCCCAAGGTGTTCTTCGGCGGCGACTCGGCGTTCGGCCCCGAGAACATCATCTGGGCCTCGGCGCACGCCCACCAGGCGGCGATTTCAATCCACCTGCTGTGCCAGGGCAAGGACCTGAGGGATCGCCCCCCCGCCGGCGTCAATCTGGTGAGCCAGAAGATGGGCGTGCATCAGTGGAGCTACGACGCCGAGCACGATGCCGCCAAGCGCTTCCTGGTGCCGCACGCCAACAAGCGCAAGGCGCTCGGCAACATCAAGATCGAAGTGGAACTCGGCTTCGACGCCCGCCTGGGACAGAAGGAAGCGCAGCGCTGCCTGAACTGCGACGTGCAGACGGTGTTCACCGAGAGGCTCTGCATCGAGTGCGACGCCTGCGTGGACATCTGCCCGATGGACTGCATCACCTTCACGCCCAATGCCGAGGAGGAAGCGCTGCGCGGCGCCCTCACGGCGCCGGCCCGGAACGCCGAACAGGACCTCTACGTGTCCGAGGCGCTGCCCACGGGCCGGGTGATGGTGAAGGACGAGGACGTCTGCCTGCACTGCGGCCTGTGCGCGGAGCGTTGCCCCACGAATGCGTGGGACATGCAGAAATCCGTCATCCACACCCCGCAGCTCGGCAGCTACGCCGAGGCGGGCGGCGTCCGGGCCGCCGCCGGCTGAGGCCCCCGATGGCGGAACGGCCGGGCGCGCCCGGGACGGTCGCTTCGTCGCGGCAGGCGCGCCGCGGCGCCGCGGTCTACAACGACTTCGTGGTTCGCTTCGCCAACGTCAACGGCTCCGGTTCCGCGTCCGCCAATGGCATGTTCGCCAAGGCGCTGTTTCGCATGGGCATCCCGGTGGCGGTGCGCAACATCTTCCCCTCCAACATCGAGGGGTTGCCCACTTGGTTCGAAGTGCGGGTTTCCGAGCGCGGCCATCTCGGCCGCCGCGAGGGCGTGGACATCATGGTGGCCATGAACGCGGAGACCTTCGCCGAGGACATCGCGGCCCTCGTCCCCGGCGGCTTTCTGGTGTACGACAACTCCAAGGAACTGCCGCCGGCCATGCGCCGCGGCGACATCCACGCCGTGGGGGTGCCGATCTCGCAGCTGGTGCTGCCGGAGTTTCCGAACCCGAAGCACCGGGCGCTGTTCAAGAACATCGTCTACCTCGGCGCCATGTCCGCCCTCATCAGCATCGACTTCGAGGTGATCACCGGCATGGTGTCGGCGCAGTACAAGGGCAAGGACGATCTGATCGCGCCGAACATCCACGCCTTGGAGATCGGCCGCAACTACGCCCTCGACTATCTCGACTGCCCGCTGCCGGTGCAGGTGCGCTACTCGGACGCGGCGGGGAACCGGATCATGGTGGACGGCAATGCCGCAGCGGCCCTCGGGGCGTTGTACGGCGGCGCCACGGTGTGCGCCTGGTATCCGATCACGCCTTCCACCTCGCTGGCGGAAGCCTTCGAGAAGTACTGCAACCAGCTGCGCGTGGGGCCCGGCGGCGAGCGCAACTTCGCCATCGTCCAGGCCGAGGACGAGCTGGCGGCGATGGGCATCGTCATCGGCGCCGGCTGGAACGGCGCACGCGCCTTCACGGCCACCAGCGGTCCCGGCGTGTCGCTGATGACGGAGTTCCTCGGCCTCGCCTACTTCGCGGAGATACCCGCGGTGCTGTGGGACATCCAGCGCGCCGGCCCGTCGACGGGAATGCCCACCCGCACCCAGCAGGGCGACCTCCTGGCAGCAGCCTACGCCTCCCACGGCGACACCCGCCACCCGCTGCTGTTTCCGTCCTCGCCCAAGGAGTGCTTCGATTTCGCCGCGGACGCCCTCGATCTGGCGGACCGCCTGCAAACGCCGGTCATCGTGCTCTCGGACCTGGATCTCGGCATGAACGAGACCTTGAGCGAGCCCTTCGCCTGGGACGCCGAGCGCCGCTACGACCGCGGCAAGGTGCTCGATGCCGAGGCGCTCTCGAAGATCGGCAAGTTCGGCCGCTATCTGGACCCGGACGGCGACGGCATCGGCTACCGCACATTGCCGGGGGCGCACCCGGACAAGGGCGCGTTCTTCACCCGCGGCACCTCCCGGGATGCCTATGCGGCCTACACCGAACATCCGGACGCCTACACCGCCAACATGGACCGGCTGCTCGTCAAATGGGAAACGGCCCGCGCCCTGGTGCCGCCGCCGGAAATCCGCGACGCCGGCCGCCGCGCAGCGATTCTCTACTACGGCACCACCGCGGCGCCGATGCCGGAGGCCCTCGAGCGGCTCGAGGAGAACGGCGTGGAAGTCGACACCCTGCGGCTGCGGGGCTTCCCCTTCCCCAGTGCGGTGCGCGAGTTCATCGACCGCCACGAGGTGGTGTTCCTGGCCGAACAGAACCGCGACGCCCAGATGCGGACCCTGCTCGTCAACGACCTAGGTGTGGACCCGGCCGCCATCGAGCCGGTGCTGTACTACGGCGGTTTCTCGATTTCCGCCGACACGATAGTCGAGCAGGTGCTGCGCTACTACGAGGTGCGCCGGCTGCCGCGCCTGCGGGCCGTCGGCGGCAGCGGGCAGGCCCGCGGCGAGGAAGGGCGATGACGTTCGTCGCCAAGCCGCAGGTCCGCCACCCGCTGCTGACCGTCAACGACCTCGGCCTGACGCGCCGCGACTACGAAGGCTCCGTGTCGACGCTGTGCGCCGGCTGCGGCCACGACTCGGTATCCGCGGCCATCGTCCAGGCCTGTGCCGAGCTGGCGCTGCCGCCGCACAAGTTCGCCAAGGTCTCCGGCATCGGCTGCTCCTCGAAGACGCCGAGCTACTTCCTCGGCAACTCCCACGGCTTCAACTCGGTTCACGGACGCATGCCGTCGGTGGCCACCGGCGCCAACCTCGCCAACCGCGAGCTGTTTTGTGTCGGCGTCTCCGGCGACGGCGACAGCGCTTCCATCGGCATCGGCCAGTTCGCCCACATCGTGCGCCGGCGCATCAACATGCTCTACCTGGTGGACAACAACGGCACCTACGGCCTGACCAAGGGCCAGTTCTCGGCGACCAACGACAAGGGCTCCACCAGCAAGAAGGGCGTGCCGAACCTGTACGAACCCATCGACCTGGTTTCCATGGCGCTGCAGATCGGCGCCAGCTTCGTGGCGCGCAGCTTCTCCGGCGACAAGCGCCAGCTGGTGCCGCTCATCCAAGCCGGCCTCATGCATCGCGGCTTCGCGTTCATCGACGTGATCTCGCCCTGCGTGGCGTTCAACAACCACAACGGTTCCACCAAGAGCTACGACTACGTGCGCGGCCACACCGGCCGGCTGGTGGAGGCGGACTTCATCCCCTCCGGCGAACCCGTCACCGCGGACTACGCGCCGGGCACCGCCGAGGACGTGACCATGCCGGACGGCGCCACGCTGCGGCTGCGCAAGCTCGACGACGGCTACGATCCCCACGACCGCGTCCAGGCGCTGACCCACGTTCAGCAGGCCGCCGCCGACGGCGAAGTGGTCACCGGCCTCCTGTACGTGGACCCGGACGCCGGCGACTGCCACGAGGTCCTCGGCACCCCGGCGACGCCCTTGAACGCGCTCGACGAAACGGCCCTCTGCCCAGGCAGCGACGCCTTGGAGGCCGTGAACGCAGCGCTCCGCTGAGGCGGCCGGCGCCGGCGAGGCGAGCCCGGCCCCGCGACCAAGGAGGCGCACCCGTGGACAGCGCAACCGAGCTCCTGGTCCGGGACGTGCGCTGCTTCCACGGCGAGCAGCGCGGCGCTCTGCGTCCGCTGACGCTGCTGGTCGGCGAGAACAGCACCGGCAAGACCACGTTTCTCGCCTGCTGCGCCCTGATGCATCGGTTGGCCTCCAATGCGTTGGCCGTTGCCGACTTCAACCAGGAACCGTTCCTGCTCGGCGCGTTTCGGGACATTGTGCGGTCGCGCCGGGGGCCGGCGGGGCGCATCGACGAGTTCGGTCTCGGCTTGCGGATCGCCCCGCCGGACGGCGATGCCGTGACGTTCTCCGTAACGTTCCAGGAGAGAGGTTCGGAGCCGTTCGTGGCCTCCTGCCGGTTCGACCGCGGCGAACGCGACTTCGTGGAAGCGACCCGGATCGCGGCCGGCTGCGTTCGCTTCGTCGCTCCAGAAGCGACATTCGAGGTGGACGTCCCGCCATCGGAGGGATTGCTCCGCTGGGTCTTCTTTCTCAGCGGGCACGAGACCGCAAGGAGCGTACGAGGCGGAGCGGGCGGGCGCTGGCGAGATATCGCCAAACGCCTCCACAGAATGCGTACAAAGAGCTTCGAGAGCATGTTCGCCTTCTACCAATTGCCTTCGGCAACCGCCCTCGCGCCGCTGCGCTCGAAACCCAGGCGCACCTACGACCCGGTGCGCGAGACCGCGTCGTCCGAGGGGGCGCATACGCCGATGCTGCTTATGCGCCTGCACCGAACGGACAAGCCCCACTGGACGCCGCTGCACCGGGACCTGGTCGAGTTCGGCGCGCAGTCGGGGCTCTTCTCCGACATCAAGGTGAAGACCCACGGCGGGCAGATGAGCGATCCCTTCCAGCTGCAGGTGAAGGCCGGCGGCAGCGCCGCGGCGAACATCATGGACGTCGGCTACGGGGTCAGCCAGAGCCTGCCGATCCTCGTCGACGTCATGGAGAAGAAGCGCGAGCTGTTCCTGCTGCAGCAGCCGGAGGTCCACCTGCATCCCCGGGGACAGGCGGCGCTGGCGAGCCTGTTCGTCGAGTCGGCGAGGAAGCGCGGCAACCGCTTCGTGATCGAGACGCACAGCGACTTCATCATCGATCGCGTTCGCATCGCCGTCGGCAAGGGACTGCTCCGGCCGAGCGACGTGTCCATCCTCTACTTCGAGCCGACCGCTCGCAAGGGCGTGCGGATTCACGACATGACGCTGGGCCCGGCCGGCGACCTCCAGGGCGCGCCCAAGGGCTACCGCGAGTTCTTCCTCGAGGAGACGGACCGGCTGTTCGGAGTTGCGGACTGAGCGCTGGCGTTCGTGTGCATCGTCATCGACACCAACAAGCTCGGCGAGTTCTTCGACACCCCGGCTAGCAAGAACGCCGCCCCCATCCACAAGTGGCTCAGTGGCCGGGGGCTGCTCGTCTTTGGCGTTGGCGGGTGTTTCGGCGAGATTGGCCCGGGCCTTCGGCGGCGCCTGCGGGATCTGATGCAGGCGGGGCGTGCGAGGCCAGTGCCAGCGCCGGAACTGGACGAGGACGTGCGAGCTCTCCAAGGGACGGGCCAGCTACGCTCGAACGACCCGCACATCTTGGCGCTGGCCCGGGCGAGCGGTGCCCGGCTGCTCTATACGGCGGACAAGGACCTCATCGCCGACTTCAAGAACCCGCGCATCGTCAGCCGCCCCCGGGGCAAGGTGTACTCGGGCGCCGCCAACGCGCGGCTGCTCGCTGGCGCATCCTGCGGCTCCCGACGCAGCTAGCGGCGCATCGCGGCGAGGTCCGGATCGGCAACCGTCCTTCACCGACCAGCCCGCTGGTGCGTGTCACCCGCTAAGTAGGACCCTACCGGCTCGCCGCTCACTGTCCGCTCTGGATTGCATCTTTCACGTTCGCCGCAGGTGGCGAACGGTCTCGACTTCTCGTACATTTGTGTACGAAGCCATTGCGCGGGCGTCCGCTGGTCGGGCTGCCTGCCGAATACAAAAGCCGCGTTCAGACCGGGCGTGGGGTCGCTCCCCGAGCCTCGGCGAATAGGCAGGGGATTCTCGCGTCTCGCGTGATGGCTTCGTGGCCCGGCACTGCCGGACGGGTTGCTGCGAACGCAACGACGGATTGGCGGCTCGCCGATGTCCTCCACCCGCGGATTCGATGCCGACACCGCGAGCCGCTGGGCCGATCCCTTCGACGCCATCGTCGCCGCCCTGCACGAGGCGGCGCTGGACGAGGGCCGCTGGCCCCGGGCGCTGGCGCTGGTGGACGCGGCCTGCGGGATGCACGGCAGCTACCTGGCCGTGGTGGCCGAGAACGGGAGCGCGCCGCCGCGCCTGCTGGAAGGCCGGTTCTACAGCCACGGGGCGCGCTGCCACCCGCTGGAGCAGGACTACCTGGGCTATTTCGACACCGACGAACGGATCCCCCGCCTGATGCTGCTGCCGGCGGGCTCGATGCTCGCCAACGCGGATCTGTACGCCCCCGAAGAGCGGCGGGCATCCCGCACCTTCAACGAGCACCTGCCGCGTTGGGATGCCGTCAACCAGCTGAACGTCCGTCTGCCAGCGCTCGCGGGCCGGCACACGCTGTGGATGCCCACCCGCGGTCGGCGCCAAGGCGGCTGGCGACCGTCCCAGCTGCGTCTGCTCCGCCGCCTGCTGCCGCACATCGGGCAGACGGTTCGGGTGCGCCAGGCGCTGGCCTCCGGCCGCGCGCCCGATCGGCAGCCGCTAGCGACCGCAACCCTCAGTCCAACGCCGCCAAACGCGCCATGAGCGCCGGCAAGGGGATCGCGAGCGTGTCCGCGCTCAAGGGAAACGTCTCGCTGCCGGAGTGGACGACGAAGCGTTCGCTGGCCTCCACGTCCGCAGCCGCCAGGAAGAAGCCCTTGCCGATGCGGGGCGCCGAAGACAGCTTGATCTCGATGGCCCAGCGCTCTCGGTTCGGCAGCAGCAGCAGCAGATCGATCTCGGCGCCGGCTCGCGTCCGATAGAAGCAGGCATCCGTGCCGAAGGGCGCTGCGGCGAGCAGGTTTTCGATCGCGAAGCCCTCCCAGCTGGCGCCGACCACGGGATGGGACAGGAGCTCGTCGTAGGACCCGAGGCCGAGCAGCGAGTGGAGTACGCCGCTGTCGCGGATGTACACCTTGGGCGTCTTCACCAGGCGCTTGCCCACGTTCACGAAATACGGGGGCAGTCGCCGCACCAGCATCAGATCCGCAAGCAGGTCGATGTAGCGCACGACCGCTGGCGTGGAGGCGCCGAGGCTGCGGGCCAGGTCGGCAGCGTTCAGCAATCCGCCTTGGTAGTGGCCGAGCATCGTCCACAGCCGGCGCAACGTGTGCGCCGGGACCCGCGCGCCGAACTGCGGGATGTCGCGCTCCAAGTAGGTGCGGATGAAGCTGAGCCGCCAACGGCCGCTGGCGGAGTCGCTAGGGGAGTTGAAGGCGTCTGGGAAGCCGCCGCGCAGCCAAAGCCGGCCTTGAGCGGAGGCCTCGACTTCAAGCATGGTGAGCCCTGGCAGTTCGTCGTAGACGACGCGCCCCGCCAGGGACTCGGCGGATTGCCGCAGCAGGGCATCGGAGGCGGAGCCAAGCAGCAGGAACTGGCCTGTGCGCTGGCCGTCGCGGCGGCGGAGGTCGATCTGCCCACGCAGGACCTGGAACAATCCTGGCGCTCTCTGCACCTCGTCGAGCACCACCAGCCTGCCCGCTTGAGCGGCGAGGTAGCGAGCCGGATCGGCCAGGCGGGTGCTGTCGGCGGGGTCCTCCAAGTCGACGTAGAGACAGTTCGCCACGTCGCGAGCGACCTCCTTGGCAAGTGTGGTCTTTCCTACTTGGCGCGGGCCGAGCAGCACCACGGCTGGCGCCTCGGCAAGGCTGCGGAGAACGCGGCGTTTGGCATCACGTTCGATCATCCTTGCTAATTTAACGCATGGCGTTTGATTAGCAAGGAGGTGAGCGAGCCGCCGCTCCCTTCGCGGCCTCCCTTCCATGCCTTCCCTGTGCGTCCCTGCGTTGCTGGTTTGCCGCAGCGTCGGCGCATAGAATGAGCCGTGTCGTTCGATTGGGCAGGCCGTACGGAGGGACCATGGAGGATGCCGTCGAAGCAGCCGCACCTGAGGGGGTGGCGAGCGCCGCGCGCGTGGAGAAGACGGACGCCGAGTGGCGCAGCCAGCTGACGTCGGCGGAATACAAGATCACCCGTCGCGCCGGCACGGAGCGCGCCTTCACCGGCGAGTACTGGCAGACCAAGACGCCCGGCGCCTACAACTGCCGCTGCTGCGATGCGCCGCTGTTCCACTCGGACGAGAAGTACGATTCCGGCACCGGCTGGCCGAGCTTCACCGCGCCGGTGGCCGAGGGGGTGGTGGCCACCAAGGCGGACCGGTCCCTGTTCATGGTGCGCACGGAGGTGCTGTGCGCCCGCTGCGACGCCCACCTCGGCCACGTCTTCCCGGATGGCCCGGAACCCACCGGCTTGCGCTACTGCCTGAACTCGGCGTCCCTCAAGCTGCGCCCGGAGGGCGGCGCAGAAGGCGGCGACTGAACTCCGCTGGCGTCTCGGCGGTACGCTGTCCGGACGGACTTAGAAGCCCACCGCCGCGCCTTCCTTGCGGTGGTCCGAGGCGGCGCAGTAGCCTCCGGTCGGCAGCCGGTAGACAAGCTGGGCGCCGCCGAAGGTGCCGTGGGGCGCGCCGATGGCGACGTCGTGGCCCCGGGCGGCCAGGTCGCTGGCAACGCCAGGGTCGTAGCCGTCTTCGAGCAGCAGCCGGAAGTCCGGCGTCACGTGCCAGCGCGGCGCATCCGCGGCGGCCTGGGGGTTCTCGCCGTGGTCGAAGATGCGGCTCACCATCTGCACGTGGCCCTGGTGCTGCATGTGGCCGCCCATGACGCCGAAGCCCAGGAGCGGGGCGCCGGCCCGCGTCACGAAGCCGGGGATGATGGTGTGGTAGGGGCGCTTGCCCGGCGCCACGCGATTGGGGTGGCCGGGCGCGAGGGAGAAGCCGGCGCCGCGGTTCTGCAGGGCGATGCCGGTGCCTGGCACGACGACGCCGCTGCCGAAGCCCATGTAGTTGGATTGGATGAAGGAGACCATCATGCCGGCCGCGTCGGCGGCGGCTAGGTACACGGTGTCCTGGCTGCCGGGCAGCGCCGCCGGCGGCAGCGTCCCGGCCCGGCGCCCGATGCCCGCCGCGGCTCGGCGAATCGCCTCCGGCGCCAGCAGCTCGGCTGGTGCCATCAACATAGCCTCGGGATCCGCGAAGTGGTCGAAGGCGGCGCGAATGGCGATCTTCATCGCCTCGACTTGCAGGTGGGTCCAGTCGGCGCTCCCCGGCGCGAAGGCCCGGACGTCGCGTTCGGCGAGGATGGCAAGGGCGATCTGGGCAGCGAGACCCTGGCCGTTGGGCGGCAGCTCGGCCACCTCGACGCTCCGGTAGGGCTGCACGACCGGTGCCACCCACTCGGCTTCGTGGGCTGCCAGATCCGCGGCCCGCAGGCCGCCCCCGGCGGCCCGGGCGGCCTGGTCGATGGCGGTCGCCAAGGCGCCGCGGTAGAACGTCTCGCCTTCGGTTCTCGCGATCTCGGCAAGCGTGTCCGCCAAGGCCCGGTTGACGAACAGCGTCCCCGGGCGCGGCGCCCGGCCGGCCGGCAGAAAGTGGGCGCGGAAGTTCGGGAACGCCGCATAGGTCGCTTCCGCCCGCCGCCACGCCGCCGCGGTTTCGTGGCCGACGTGGAAGCCGTCCCGGGCGTAGCGGATGGCTGGCTCGAACAGATCGCCGAAGGCCAGGCGCCCGAAGCGCCGGGACAGCGCCTGCCAGGCGCTGACGGCGCCGGGAACGGTCACGGACTCCCAGCCCAGCACCGGCATGGTCCGGCGGCCTGCGAACCGGGCCGCATCCCAGGCGGCCGGCGACCTCCCGGAAGCGTTCAGACCGATCAAGCGCTGCTCGGCCGGCGCCCAGACCATCGCAAAGGCGTCGCTGCCGACGCCGTTGCTGCAGGGCTCCACGACCGTCAGCGCGAGCGCCGCGGCGAGCGCCGCGTCCACCGCGTTGCCGCCTTGCCGCAGCATCGCAAGGCCAGCGCTGGCGGCCAGCGGCTGCGACGTGGCCACCACGTTGCGCGCCAGCACCGGCGCCCGACGGGACGGATACGGAAAGGTCCAGCCGAACGGCGCCTCGTTGCCGGGGTCTGGCGTCAACGTGCCGCATCCTGCGGCATACGCGCCGCATCCTGCGTCAACGCGCCGCATCCTGCGTCAACGCGCCGCATCCTGCGGCATACGCGCCGCATCCTGAAGCAGGTTGGCCGGCGCGTACTGGTCCGTGAGCGGGCGGGCGGCCGTGTTCCAGTCCACGGCGGTGGCCGCGGCGAGCAGCGCAGGGTAGCTGTCGATGGGCACGCCGTAGGCTGCCAGCGGCGCCCGCCACGCCGCGGCATTGGCTTCGAGCACGGCCGTCGGTGGCAGCGGTCCGTTGGCGGCCAGCACGATGCGATTGCCGCTGCCGGGGGCCTTGAAGTTGAAGAACGTGCCGAACACCGCCTGGTAGGTGGCGGATTCGTGGTGGTACAGGCGGGATGCGGAGAAGGTATTGGCCGCCACCACGCCGCCGCCGCCGAGCAGCCCGCGCACCTCGGCGAGGAACTCCCGGGTCAGCAGATGCTCGGGGATGTAGTCGCCGCCGTAGGCATCGAGGAGCACCGCGTGGTAGCGGTCGTTCCGGGCCAGGGCGCGCTTGACGAACACCCTGGCGTCCGCCACCACCACCCGCAGCCGAGCGGTGGCGGCGAAACCGAAGTAGCGCTCCGCCACGGCCACTACCGCCGGGTCGATCTCCACCACGTCTATGGCCGCTTCCGGCAGCAGCGCCGCCAGCGCCGCCGGCAACGTGCCGCCGCCAAGCCCGGCGACCAGGATGCGCTCCGGCGCCGGCTCGAGCAGCAGCAGCGCCATCATCATGCGCGTGTACGCGAACACCATGCGTCGGCCGTCTTCCGGGTCGACGCAGGACTGATTGCGCGTCTGCCGCCGCACGGAGAAGCGCAGGCAAAGCCGCGTCGGCTCGCGCACCACCAGGATGTTCTGGTAGAGCGACTGCTCCCGGTGCAGCACCGTCCCGGTGCCGAGGCTCGGCAGGGCCGTCGCGGCGAGCGCCGCCGCTGCGGCCAGCGGCGCCAGGCGGCGCTTCATGCAGGGCCGCTCGGTCGGCGCGGTTCGGCGACCACGGCCGCGACCCCCAGCAGCGCGAGCAGGCCGGCAAGGCCCGCCACGATGGCGTGGATGTCGAACCACAGCACGAAGTAGAAGCTGGTTGCCAGGGTGCCGGCGGCGCTGCCCAGCGTGGAGACGAAGTAGAGGCCGCCGGCGACCCGCCCGGAGCGTTCACGGTTCGGCACCAGCAACCGCACCGCGTAGGGCGAGATAGCGCCGAGCACCACCGTTGGCGCGACGAACAGCGCCAGCGACGCCACTAGGCTGCCGTAGCGCGGGTCTTCGACGCGCTCGAAGGTCCAGGCCATGATCGGCCCGGCGGCGGCCAAGAGTGGGTAGAGCACGCCGGCGCCGACGAGAAAGATGAACCCGAAGCGCCGCAGCGAAGGTGCCCGCAGCGACCAGGCGCCGCCGGCCAGGTAGCCGAGCGCGAGGGACAGCATGAACACCGCAATGACGCTGCCCCAGACGTGGATGCTGCCGCCGAACCACGGTGCCAGGATGCGTCCGCCGAGCATTTCCAAGGCCATGACGGCGAACCCGCCGCCGAAGGCGAGGCCGTTGACCACCAGCGTCGGGGCGCCGCGGTCCGCGGCGGCGTCTCGGGAACTGGCGGGATCGCCGGCGGCCTGGCTCGCCGTGGCGCGGTCCTCCTTCACGGTGCTGCCTCGCCGGCGACGACGCGCGTCTAGCGCGGCGGATACTTGGCGAGCGCGGCTTCGTTCGGTTCGGTCCCCCAGCCTGGCGTATCCGGCAGGTGCAGGTGGCTGTCGCGGATGTCCGGCGCCACGGTGAACAGCTCGGCATCCCGGGGCACCCGGTCGATGTCCGTCTCCATGATGCGCAGGTTCGGCGTGGCGGCGCAGAAGTGGGCGCTCATCATCGACGACAGATGGCCGTAGTAGTTGTGCGGCGCCACGTTCACTTGGTGGGCGGCGGCGGTGGCGGCGATCTTCGTGGACTGCCAGACGCCGTTCCACACCGCATCGATGATGGCGACGTCCATCGCCCGCAGGCGGAAGTAGGGCAGGAAGGCGGGCAACGTGAGCAGGGATTCGCAGGAGGCGACGGCGTGGGGGCTCATGGCGCGGACGTCCGCCAGCGCTTCCGGATGTTCGGTGTCGATTTCCACCCAGAAGAGGTCGAAGTCCTCCAGGGCGCGCAGGATGCGTCGGTAGCCCTCGGGGGTGGCGTTGTAGTTGAGGTCGAGCAGGATGTCCATGTCGTCGCCAGCGCCTTCGCGGAAGGCGTCCAGGTGGCGGCGCAGTTCGCGGACGATGCGCCTCTCGGCATTGCGATCCGGCGCGAAGGGGCCGCCGAAGCCGGGCGCCCAGCCGCGCACGCGCCCGCCGCTCTCCACGGCGCTGAAGTCGAAGATGTTGGTCTTGAGGCCGGTGAAGCCGCGCTCGCGCACTTCTTGGCCGAGCGCCCGCACGTCGTCCAGCGTGCGCACCGCGGGCGGGTAGAAGTCCGGGCGGCTGATGCGCCAGGTGCCGCAATGGGACCAGTACACGCGCACCGCGTCGCGCACCTTGCCGCCGAGCAGGTCGTAGCAGGGTACGCCCAGGGTCTTCGCCTTGGCGTCCAGGAGCGCGTTCTCGATGGCGCCGATGCCCATGGCCATGACGCCGGACATGGACTGTCGGGCCCGGGCGTGCAGCCGGGCGTAGACGCGCTCGATGTCGTGGACGCGCTCGCCGAGCACCATCGGCGCGAGCTTCTCGACAACCGCGGTGACGCCGATGGCGCCCTGGTGTTCGTCGTACTCGCTCCAACCCGCCAGGCCGTCTTCGGTGACCAGCTTGACGAAGTGGTAGTTGCGCCAGCCGGCGTCGCAGTGTCGCGTTTCTATCGAGCGCACGCGCATGGGGCCGTCCTCAAAGCTGTTGGCGTTGTTGGGCAGGCAGGATATGCGGTAGGCGCCTTGGACGCCACGCGCGCCGCCGCGGCTGGCTCAGCCGCCTGCCGCGGCGCTGCTGCGGGCCGCGGGCGGCAGGTGCGGAGCGCCGGCCGCCACCGGACCTGGGGCGGGCGCCGGCAGCTCGAACGCGAACAGGCTGCCTTGGCCGAGCGCGCTCGACACCTGCAAGCGCGTACCGTGGCGGCGCAGAATGTGCTTGACGATGGCGAGCCCGAGGCCGGTGCCGCCGCGCACCCGGCTCTTGGCGGGGTCCACCCGAAAGAAGCGCTCCGTGAGGCGCGAAATGTGCTCCGGCGGAATGCCGAGGCCGTGATCCTCCACCTCGAAGCGGGGCCCGCCCTGGCCCTGCCGCCAGCGCACGTTGACCACGCCGCCGTCCGGACTGTAGCGGATGGCGTTGGCGATGAGATTGAAGCAGGCGCTGTGCAGCTCGCCGGGCACGGCGTTGGCGGGCAGCGCCGGATCCGCGTCCAGCACGATGTCGTGCTGCGGCGTCGCCAGCTGACGCGCCTCGGCGAGCACCGAGTTCAGCATCACCGCGGCGTTCACCGCTTCCATGTCGCCTCGGCCCGGCATGGGCGAGGACTCGAGCCGCGTCAGCGTCAGCAGGTCCTCCACCAGCGCCTTCATCCGATCCGCCGGGGCGCGCAGGCGCCCGAGCAGTCGGCGCAGGGTTTCCTGGTCGATGTCGTCGTCTTCGAGGGCTTCCAGGTAGCCGATGATGACCGTCAGGGGCGTACGCAGTTCGTGGGAGACGTTGGCGATGAAGTCCTGGCGCATGGTAAGCAGGCGGTCCAGCATCGTCACGTCGCGGATGAGGATGATGGAGCGGTTGTCGTCCACCACCAGGTGGCGCAGCTCGAGCCGCCGGGCGTCGTCGACGGGCGACGGCATCTCGGCGATGCCGTCCTCGGCGTCCCCGCGCACCAGCGCGGCGATGGACGGATCCCGCAGCAGCTCGGTGAGGTTGCGGCGACGGTCGCGTCGGGCGAGGCCGAGCAGCTGGCCGGCGCCCTGGTTGATGGCTTCGATGGCGCCGTCCCGGCGCAGCACGATCCAGCCGTCCGGGATGGAGTTCAACGTGCCGTGCAGCCAGCGCAGCTCCGCCACCAGCCGCGACGTGCGCCGGCGGGACCGGCGCAAGGTGGCGAACAGCCGCTCCGCGGTGCCTTGCCACGGCGACCAGCGCAGCCGCGGCGGCGCCAGCGGCGCCGCGGCCCAGCGGCCGAGGGCCCAGCGGTCCGCGACGCTCAGGAGCATCGGCACTGCGAGCGCCGCCACCAGGCCCCACGCCAAGCTGCCGAGCACCGCGCCGGCCACCGCCCCGGCACCGAGGCTCGCGAGGCCCCGCGCAACTGTCGCGCCCCTAGTGTGCCGCTTCCAAAATGGCGTGTGTTCCAGCGGGCGGGTTTCGTCGCAGGGCCGGGATGCCGGCGGCCTTGCGGGGCGGCACATCCTCAAGCAGCGCACGCCGAGGCGACGACAGACGAACGTGCCATTTGCCATGTCAATTCGGAATCGAACCGCCAGTGTGCCGCTTCCAAAACGACGCGTGTTCCAGCGGGCGGGTTTCGTCGCAGGGCCGGGATGCCGGCGGCCTTGCGGGGCGGCACATCCTCAAGCAGCGCACACCGAGGCGACGACGGACGAACGTGCCATTTGCCATGTCAATTCGGAATCGAACCGCTAGTGTGCCGCTTCCAAAATGGCGTGTGTTCCAGCGGGCGGGTTTCGTCGCAGGGCCGGGATGCCGGCGGCCTTGCGGGGCGGCACATCCTCAAGCAGCGCACGCCGAGGCGACGACAGACGAACGTGCCATTTGCCATGTCAATTCGGAATCGAACCGCTAGGCCCGACAGCGCGGGGTGCCTGCTGGTGATGGTGTGTTTCCGGCGTCAGGGGCATCCGGGACCCCGTCTCACCCGTCGCCGCCCGCCAGCTGCGCCGACAGGCGGTAGCCGACGCCGCGCACCGTTTCCACGGCCTTGGCGAGGCTGAAGGGCGCCAGCGCCTTGCGCAACCGCAGGACATGCACGTCCACCGTGCGCTCCTCCACGTAGACGTTGCGTCCCCACACCCGGTCGAGCAGCTGCGAACGGTCGAAGGCGCGGTCCGGGTGCCGCATCAGCACCTCGAGCAGGCGGAACTCCGTGGGCCCCACGGAAGCCTGCTCGCCGCGCACCGTCACCTGGTGGCCGCGGGTGTCCAGTGTCAGCGGGCCGCGCACGATCATGCCGTTCTCGGGTTCGCCGGCCCGGCGCAGCAGCGCCTTGATGCGGGCCACCAGTTCACGGGGCGAGAACGGCTTGGTCACGTAGTCGTCGACGCCGGCGTCGAAGCTCTTGAGCTTGTCCGCTTCCTCGCCTCTGGCGGTGAGCATCACCAGCGGCAGCTCGCGGGTGAGTTCCTCCTGGCGGAGTTGGCGCGCCAGCTGGACGCCGCTCATGCCGGGCAGCATCCAGTCGATGACGACCAGGTTCGGCAGCGTACCGTCGAGCATCCGCAGCGCCTGTTCGGCGCTCTCGGCGGGCGCCACGTCGAAGCCGGCGCGGGTCAGGGTGAACGCCAGCATCTCGCGGATGTCGTTCTCGTCCTCGACGAGCAGCACGCGGTTGACCGCCACAGGCCGGTCCCCTCCGGTTCTCGGCGCCTTGCCGGGCCCGGCCCGGGCCCGCGCCAATCTGGCAGTGGCCATGTTGCGTGGCCATTATGACAGTTTGATGATCGCGCCGTGGCCGGCGTACTCTCCGGCGGCAATGGCGAGTGTACGCTTTGTCAAGAGCGCATCGGGGCGAGCAAGGGGGGAAAGTGGCGCAAGGGGGGAAAGTGGCGCAAAGGGAGAAGCAGGAGGAAGGGCAGCGACGGGAGCGCCAGCTGCGGGCGGCCGACGGCTACGCCTTCGGCGTCTACGAGGCGCTGCCGGCTGCCGCGCCGAAGGGCGCCGTGGTGGTGGTGCAGGAGATCTTCGGCGTCAACGCCCACATCCGCGAGGTCGCGGACGGCTTTGCCGCGGAAGGCTACGCGGCCCTCGCGCCAGCGCTGTTCGATCGCGTCGAGCGGGGCGTCGAGCTCGGCTACGACGCGGCCGGCGTCGGCCGTGGCCGCAAGCTCGCCTTCGAGGGCCTGGCCCGGGAGGATGCGATGGCGGACCTCGAGGCCACCGTGGATGAGGCTGGCAAGTACGGGCGGGTGGCGGTGGTGGGCTACTGCTTCGGCGGCCTGATGACCTACCTCTCGGCCTGCCGCCTGCCAGGCATCGCCTGCGCCGCCGCCTACTACGGCGGCGGCATCGCTGGCAGCGCCGGCGACGGTTCGGCCGCGGATGCGGCGCCCCGCTGCCCGACCATCATGCACTTCGGGGCGTTGGACGCGCACATTCCGCCGGCGGAAGTGGAACAGGTGCGCAAGGCCCTGCCGGCGGTGGCGGTACACGTCTACGAGGACGCGGACCACGGCTTCAACTGCGATCACCGGGCCAGCTACCACGAAGCGTCGGCGCGGCTGGCGCGGCAGCGCACCCTGGCGCTGCTCGCCGAGCACCTCGGCTGAATGGCCGAGGCGTCGGCTGAATGGCCGAGGCGTTCGCCGGCGGCCTCGAACGGGAGCGCTTTTTTCGTGTTGACAACGCCAAGACGGTTGTTGATGCTTCAACGAGACGAGGTGAGGGCGGGCGTCCAAGGGCTTGGCTGCGGCTGCCACAAGAATCTGCAACTGAAGCAGGAGTCGGTACTTAGGCCATGAGGAACTACGCATCGGGGCGGCTCGGACGCCTCAAGGTTCTAGTCGGGGCAGCGCTGATGGCGTCGCTTGCCGGCGGCGCCAGCGCCACGACGCTTGGCGACATCTTCGCCGTCGCCGAGCAGATCAATCGGCAGGCGCGGGAGTCCCAGGCCAAGGTGGATTCGCTCACCGAGGAGACGCGGGACCTCTACGACGAGTACAAGACGGTGCTCAAGGAGATCGAGGGCTTGCGCGTCTACAACCGCCAGCTCGAACGCCAAGTGGCGGGCCAGCAGCGGGCGATGGCGGAAATCCAGACCAACATGGACAAGATCACGGACGTCCAGCGCCAAGTGACGCCGCTGATGGAGCGCATGGTGACCGGCCTCGAGCAGTTCGTGGAACACGACATGCCGTTCCGCCTCGACGAGCGCCGGGCCCGGGTGGCGCGGTTGCGGGAGATCCTCGATCGCCCGGATGTCGCGGTCTCCGAACGCTTGAGCCAGGTGCTGGCCGCCTTCCAGATCGAGAACGACTACGGGCGCACCTTGGACGCCTACAGCAGCAAGATCGACGTCGACGGCGAGGAGCGCGTCGCGGACGTGCTGCTGGTGGGGCGGGTGGCGCTCATGTTCCAAACCAGCGATGCCGAAGAGACGGGTTTCTGGAACAAGAGCACCAGGCGCTGGGAACACCTGGACGACAGCTACCAGGCTGCGGTGCGCGACGGCATTCGCATGGCCCGCAAGCAGGCCAGCCTGAACCTGCTGCCGGTGCCGATTGTGGTGGAGGACTAGCCAATGGAGCGCTTGGCCATGAAACGCACGAGCGCCAGCGGGCGCACCATCCTGGCTGCGGCCTGCCTCGGGCTGTCCCTCGGCGCTTTCGCCCAGCAGCAGCCGGCGGCCGGCGAAGACGACTTGGAGGTGGTGGAGTCCAACTCCCTCGACGACCTGCTGCAGAACGTCCTCGACCGGCGGGTGGTGGAGAGCCGCGAGCACGTTCGCCGGGAGGCGGAGTTCCGCGAGCGCAAGGACCAGCAGGCCAAGCTGCTCGCGGACGCCAAGGCCGAGAAGCGTCGGCAGGAGCAGCGCAGCAAGCGCCTCGACGAGACCTTCGAGGAGAACGAGCGGCGCATGGGCGAACTGCAGAAGCAGTACGACAACCGCCTGGGCGGCCTGCGCGAGCTGTTCGGCGTGCTGCAGCAGATCGCCGGCGACACCCGGGCCAAGTTCCACGACTCCGTGGTGAGCGCCGAGCTCCCGGGGCGCGGCGAGTGGCTCGGCGACCTCGCGGCCAAGATGGGCAAGTCCACCGAACTCGCCACCATCTACGAGATGGAGCAGGTCTGGTACGAACTGCAGCGCGAGATGACCGAGTCCGGCCGCATCTCCCGCTTCAAGGCGCCGGTGAACATGCTGCACGGCGCCCAGGTGGAGAGGGATCTGATCCGCGTGGGCTCGTTCGTGATCATCGGCGAGGACGGCTACTACAACTACGACCTGCACCTGCAGACGCTGGTGGAGCTTGGGCGGCAGCCCGAGGCGCAGTTCGTCAACACCGCGGAGGATCTGTTTGCCGCCGAAACCGGCGAACAGGTGGCCTTCGCCGTCGATCCCACCCGGGGATCGTTGATCTCGCTGCTCATTCAGAAGGCGACCCTGGCGGAGATGGTCGGCACGCCCTTCGGCGGCATGTTCTCCGGGCAGTGCTACCTGCCGTTCTGCAACGGGCAGGGCGGCTACATGGGGTCGATCATCATCATGGTCGGCATCTTCGGCGTGCTGCTGGCCATCGAGCGGCTGTTCGTCCTGAACTTCGTCGCCGGCCGGGTGAGAGGCCAGCAGGGCCAGCCGGAGACGCCCCAGGAGGACAACCCCTTGGGCCGCGTCATCAAGGTGTACCACGACAACAAGGAGATCGACACCGAGACGCTGGCGCTCAAGCTCGGCGAGGCGATTCTGTCGGAAATGCCCTCCTTGACGCGCTACATCAACATCATCCAGGTGATCTCCATCGTGGCGCCGTTGATGGGCCTGCTCGGCACGGTGATCGGCATGATCGAGACCTTCCAGTCCATCACCCTGTTCGGCGCCGGGGATCCGAAGACGATGGCGAGCGGCATCTCCACGGCGTTGATGACCACCGTGCTCGGCCTCTGCGTGGCGATCCCGACGACGCTGGGCCATGCGCTGGTGAACACCCGCAGCCGGTCCATCATCCACGTGCTCGAGGAGCAGTCCGAAGGCATCGTCGCCATGCATGCGGAGGAGGCCGGGCGGCCGCTGGAGTAGCGGCCGCCGGCGCCCGCCCCGATGTTCCACGACGTCTATGTCGCCCTGTCGGCGTTCTTCGCCCAGGGCGGCGACGTGCTCTACTTGATCGCGCTCACCACCTTTCTGATGTGGGCGCTCCTGTTCGAGCGGCTGTGGTACTTCCAGTCCGAACACAAGCAGGTGGTGCGGGAGATCACGGAGATCTGGGAGGGCCGGTCGGAGCGTAAGTCCTGGTCCGCGCACGCCATTCGCGCCGCGCTCGTCTCGCAGGTGACGGAGCGCGTCAACGGCAGCTTCCCGGTGATCCTCACCTGCGTGGCGCTGTGCCCGCTGCTGGGGCTGCTGGGCACCGTCACCGGCATGATCACCGTGTTCGACGCCATGGCGACCCAGGGCGGCAACGCCCGTTCCATGGCCGCCGGCGTGTCGCAAGCGACCATCCCCACGATGTGCGGCATGATCGCTTCCCTTTCAGGCATTTTCGGCACCACCTTCCTGCGCCGCAAGATCCTCTACGAGACGGAACTCATCCAGGACCACTTGACGATGGACCACTGATGGCGCATAAGACGCGGACAGCTAGCGGCCAAGCGAGGGCGAGCGGGTGATAAAGCGTGGCGGCCGTTTCGGCACCGGCGGGGACGACTCCGACATCAACTTGACGCCGATGCTGGACGTCGTGTTCATCATGCTGATCTTCTTTATCGTCACGGCCACCTTCATCAAGCAGCCGGGCACCGACGTGCTGCGCCCGGAGGCGGAAACCCGGGTCAAGAAGCCCACCGTGAGCGTGCTCGTGGCGGTCAACGCCGCCGGTGAGATATGGGTGGACAAGAAGCGCGTGGAGCCAGCGGCCCTGGGTGCCATCATCGAACGCCTGCACACGGAGAACCCCAAAGGCGGCTTGGTGGTGCAGGCGGACCGGGAGGCGAAGTACGGCAAGCTGAAGGCGGTGCTGGACGCGGCCCGGGGCGTCGGCCTCACCGAAGTGGCCGTCTCCACGCTGGACGCTTGAGCGAACGCCGCTAGCGCCAACGGGCGAAGGCGATGGCGGCACAGGAGGCATAGCCATGTGGCAGCGGTATCTGTTCGGCGTACTCATCGGCGGGGTGGTCACGTTCGCCCTGCTCTGGCTCATGCGGTCGGTGATCGCCAACCCCGATGCGGCCACGGACAGCGGCATCAAGGGCGTGGTGGTGGACTTCGTGAAGGTGCAGGAGGACCAGGAGGTCCAGATCAAGCAGCTGAAGCCGAAGCCGCCGCCGCCGCCGGACCAGCCGCCGCCGAACATGCCCAAGCCAACGTTCGATTCGGACGTGAGCACCGGCGTCGAGATAGGTGCCGTGACCGTGAACGTGGACGTCACCATAGAAGGCGGCGGCTTCTCCCACGACGGCGAGTATCTGCCCATCGTGAAGGTGGCGCCGATCTACCCGCGCCGGGCGCAGACGAGGGGCATCGAGGGCTTCGTGCTGCTCGAGTTCGTCGTCACGGCCACCGGCGCGGTACGCGATCCGGTGGTGGTGGAGGCGGAGCCGCCGGGCATCTTCGAGCGCGCTGCCATCAACGCGGCGCTGAAGTTCAAGTACAAGCCCAAGGTGGTGAACGGCGCCCCGATAGAGGTGGCCGGCGTGCGCAACCTCATCAAGTTCGAGCTGCAGGAGTAGCGAGGAGGAGAGCGGACGTGATGATCGACGAACTGGTGGCCAAGGCCATGCGAACAACCGCGTGGACGTTGGCGGCGGCTGTCGCGCTGGGCCTCGTGCCGAACGCGCTCATGCCGGACGCGAAGGCGCCGCTCGAATCCGTCGCGGCTGCCGAGGAGCAGCGCGCCGCGGGCCGCAAGAAGAAGCCGCGCCGCATTCCGCCGATGTCGGAGACGGCGCACCGGCGCCTGGCCAAGGCCCAGGAGCTCATCGACACGGACATGTACGCCGACGCCATGCAGATCCTGGAGACGATGGCGGCCCGGGCCCGGGGCTACAACGGCGCGGAACGGGCCGTGGTGCATCAGATGCTCGCCTACGCCAACTACGAGCTGGACAACATCGAGAAGACCATCTACCACTACGAGCAAGTGCTCGCGCAGATGCCGGACATCAGCGAGGGCATGGAGCTCACCACCCTCAACCAGCTGTCCAAGCTCTACTTCCAGGAAGGCCAGAAGTTCGAGGACGACCGCGCTCTGCCCTGGTACCGCAAGGCGCTCGCCACCATGCGCGAATGGCTGGCCAAATCCGAGGACGAAGGGCCGGACGCCCACTTCTACATCGCCCAGATCTACTACCAGATGAGCGACTTCAACAACGCCATCGACGAGCTCGAACTGGTGGTGCGGATGTCCCGGGAACGGGGCATCAAGGTGCGGGAGGAGTGGTGGACGCTGCTGCAGTACCTCTACTTCGACCAGGAGAACTGGCCGAAGGTGGTGGAGATCCTGGAGATCCTCGTCAAGGAGTATCCGAAGCGCGCCTACTGGGTGAACCTGGCCTCGGTCTACGGCGAAATGGACCAGCAGCAGAAGCAGCTGTGGACGATGGAGGCGGCCCACGTCGGCGGGTTCCTGGACATGGAGACGGACATCCGCACTTTCGGCGGCCTGCTGCTGCAGAACGAGCTGCCCAATCGCGCCGCCACCTACCTGCAGCAGGGCTTCGACGACGAGGTGGTGGAGCGCACGGTGCCGAACCTGCAAACCCTGGGGCAGGCATACCAGCTGGCGCAGGACGTCGACAAGGCGATCCCGGTCTTCGAAGAGGCGGGCGAACTGGCCGATGACGGCGAGACCTACGATCGCCTCTCCGCCCTCTATCTGGAGAAGGACGAGCACGCCAAGTGCATCGACGCCGCCAACAGCGCTCTCGCCAAGGGCGGGATTCGGAATCCCTTGGCTACCCGCGTTACCTTGGGCATCTGCCTCTTCAACGTCCACAAGCTCACCGACGCCCGCAAGGTGTTCGCCGACGTGCGGCGCCAGGCCCGTCGGGACAACGACCGTACGGAAGAACGCATCGCCAGGCAGTGGGTGACGTACATCGACACGGAACGCCGTCGCTTGGCGGAACTCGAACGCGCCGGCGGCTAGCCTCTGTTCGCATCGCCACGGTCGGCCGCAGCGGTGCGGCGGCGTGGCTGGCACCGTGCCGGGGCCGTGTGCAACCTTGACGGCCTGATGCGCCGACGTCCCTAGTGTTCACGGGGATCGTCCAGCACGTCGGCACCGTGAACGCAGTGGCGGCTGGGAGCGTTCGCAGGATCGCCGTGCGCCTCGGCCCCCTGGCGGCGGATCTCGCTACGGGCGCCTCCGTCGCCGTCAACGGCGTCTGTCTGACCGTGGCGGAGGTCGCGCCCGATGGCGCCGCGAGCTTCGACGTCGTCGCCGAAACGCTGGCCGCCACCAACTTGGGCGGCTTGGTCCCGGGAGATCGCGTGAACGTCGAGCGTTCGTTCCGGGTCGGCGACGAAGTCGGCGGCCACATCCTCTCCGGCCACGTCTCAGCGACTGGAGAGGTGACTGCGCTGGCGCGATCCCCCGGACACTGCCGCTTGACCATGCGCGTACCGCCGACGTGGATGCCGTGCCTGATGCCCAAGGGCTTCGTCGCCCTGAACGGCGCCAGCCTGACCATACAGGCGCTGGATCGAGGCGGCTGCACCCTTGCCGTCAGCTTGATCCCGGAAACGCTGGCCCGCACCACCTTCGATGCGACGGCCGTCGGCGACAGGCTGAACATGGAAGTGGACGCGCGGACCCAGGCCGTGGTGGAGACGGTGCGCAGCGCGCTGCCGGGCCTGCTGGCGGAGCAGCGCGGCGGCGCCGAGCTGAACGCATGACGCAAGCTCGGTTCGCCGGTCTGCGCCTCGCGGGGCCGGACGCGGCAGCCTTCCTGCAAGGCTACCTCACCGCGGACCTCGACCACCTGACGCCGCACCGCGCCTTGCCCATGGCCTACTGCAATCTCAAAGGCCGGGTGCTGGCGAGCGGCTGGGCGACGGGATCGCCAGCCGACGTGCTGCTCGTAGTCGACGCCAGCGTTGCGGCGCCGCTGGCCACGGATCTCGGCAAGTACCTGCTGTTCGCCAAGGCGAAGCTCGGCGCCGCGCCGGAGGACGTCGCGTTCGTCGACAGCGACGTCGTCCCTGCCGGCAGCGTGGCGCTGCCGCCGACCGGCTGCCGCCTGCTGCCAGCCGCCGGCGGCGGCCACGGCGCGGTAGCGGCAGCCTGTGCGGCGAGTGGATTCGTGGTGGTGTCGGCGCCGGTTTCGCAGCGCTTCCTGCCGCAGATGATCGGCCTGACGGACGCTGGCGCCGTGAGCTTCGCCAAGGGCTGCTACCTGGGGCAGGAAGTGGTGGCCCGGGCCGAACACCGGGGCCAGGTGAAGCAGGCGCTGCGGCGCTTCCGTGCCGAAGGCGGCCTGCCCCGGGTGGGTGCGGAGGTGTCGGCGTCCGAACGCAAGGTCGGCGTCGTGGTCGCGTCCGTGCCGGGACTGGTGCTGGCCAGCGTGCGCGGCGCTCCGGACACCGCCACCGCCGATGGCTGCGAGCTGCATGCGCTGGCGCAAGGACCAGACGGCGGATAGGCGCCCTGCTCAGCCTGGTCGACCGACTGCGGCCGCCTCCTCGCCGGGCGGCTGCCGACCTCGGTAGGGCAGGAGTTCCGAAGCCGAAGGCAGGTACAGCGGATGCGCCGGGCAGCCGAGCCTGGTCGTTCGCAGCGCCATGGTCGGGCCCACGAGGTCCATGACGGCGAGGTCGCGATCCAGGTGCCTGCCGTGGTTGCCCCAGCCGGCAACGACGGTGTTCGCTGCGCTTCGCGCCCAGCGCAGCGCGTCGTTGTTGCGGCCGCCGACGGCGGCGGCGCCATGCGCGCGCAGCGCCGCCGGGTTCGTCGCCCGCAACGCGAACAGATTGACCACGGTCAGTTCCCGAAAGCCCCAGCGCTTGCCGAAGCCCACGCAGCGCCGAATCGTGGGGTCGTCCGCCACCGCGTCGGCCGTGGACGGATTCAGCATCACGAACACCAGGCCGCCATCGCCGTCGGCAGCGAGTTCCCGATGCAGCCAATAGCGGTAGCGCCGGCCCCCGGTCGCTTCTTCCATCGGGATCGAGCCGCAGATCATGGGCCGATCCGGAGGCTGGGAAGTGTTCGGCAGCTCCCTTGCGGCTGGCGGTTCGCTAGCGATCGTCGGCGGCGAGCACCAGCGTCCCGGTGGTGGAGAGGGTGCCGCCGGTGCCGTTCACCACGCAGGTGGTGGCGCTGGTCTGCTTGCCCTCGATGCCGTTGACGCCGTCTTCGGCGGTGCGCGAGAGTTGTCGGTACGCTTCCACTAGGAGTTGCATCCCGTACATGCCGGAGTGGTTGAACGACAGGCCGCCGCCATTGGTGTTGATGGGCAGCCGGCCGCCGGGCGCCGCGGCGCCGCTCTTCCACAGCGTGTAGCCCTGGCCCCGGGGCGCGAGGCCGAGCATCTCGGCGGTGATGCCGGCGGTGATGGTGAAGGAATCGTAGATCATCGCCATCTCCATGTCCTCCGGCCCGAGGCCCGCCATGCGGTAGGCGGTGGCCGCGGAACGCGACGCCGAGGTCGCCGTGAAGTCCTCCATCTCCAGCATCGTCTGATGGCCCATGGATTCGCCAGCGCCGGCGATCCACACCGGCGTGGTGCGCAGGCTGTCGGCGATCTCCGGGCGGGCGACGATCACCGCGCCGCCGTGGTCCGTCACCAGGCAGCAGTGGTAGAGGGTCAGCGGCCAGGCTATGAGGCGGGCCTCCATGACGTCCTCGACGGTGATCGGGCCGCCGAAGGGGCTCTGCTTCTTGTCGTACATCACCGCGCGGGGGTTCAGAGTCGCCCACTGGCGGGTCACCACGGCGATGTGGGCGAAGTCCTCTTGGCAGGTGCCGAAGCGGTGGAAGTGCCGCACCATGGCGTGGGCGTACTGGGACGGCGCCCCGAAGGTGCCGTAGGCGGCCGTCATCTCCGCGCCGGGGCTTATCGGGCCGCGTCCGCCGCCGCCGTAGCCGCCGCCACGGTAGGACCAGCCGGCCTCGCCGTGGCTCACCAGGGCGACGTCGATGATGCCGGCATGGATGGCCGCCAGGGCGTGGTGGACGTGGATCTGAAACGAGCAGCCGCCGACCGACGTGGTGTCGATGTAGCGCGGCTTCAGCCCCAGGTGTTCGCACAGTTCGCCGGACCAGCCGGCGGAGAAGACGCCGTCGATGTCCGCGATGGGGATGCCGGTCTGCTCGCTGACGTTCTTGATCGCCTGGATGTGGTGTTGCAGAGAGGTGACGCGCTCGCCGACGAGTTCCATCGGATAGCCGATGACGTCGGACTCCGCGGCGCCGACGATGGCGGCGGCGTTGCTGATATCTGCTGCGGCCATGCCTACTCCCCCTCGCTCTCGTCGTCCACGACCCGCCAGAACGGGATGGACGTGTCCTCGTTCGCCTGCTCGAACTCCACCGCGACCCGGCTGCCGATCTTGATGTCCTCGGGCTTCGCGGGGTCCACGCCGCGCAGCACGGTCATCATGCGGTCGCCCTCGTCGAGGTCGATGAAGGCGGTGACGTAGGGCGTCTCCTCCGCCCAGCCGCCGAAGGCGCGGTGCTGCACGGCGTAGGTGTGCAGACGGCCCTTGCCGCTCGCCTGCACCCATTCCAGGTCCGTCGAGTGGCAGAACGGGCAGATGAAGCGCGGATACCAGTGGACGCGGTTGCAGTCCTTGCAGCGGGGCAGCATCAGCCGGCCTTCCTTGGCGCCGTCCCAGAACGGCTTGGTGTGCTGCCCCTGCGGGGGAATGGGTTTGTCGTAGGCCAAGGGGCGTCCCTTCAAGCAGTGTGCGAAGCAGGTAAACGTAACACGGCGGCACGGCCGGTGGGCGGCGGGATTCGGCGCCGGCAGCGTCAGCCTTCTGGCCACCGGCCGCGACAGGCATCCCGGGGGAAGCAGCCGGCCGCCTGCCACTCCGGCCAGCTCGCGAAGCGGCGCCAGGTCGCGCCCCTCGCCAACGCCTCCAGCTGCTGCCGGAACGCCTCTGGCCCCACCCACACGGTGCGTCCCTTGCGCCGCGGCCGCCCAGGCGCCAGCCCGGCCTCGGCCACGCTGGCGCCCAGTGCCGCGTATGCGTCCGCGAACCGGCGCGCCGCCTGCCGATGCCGCCAGCGGCTCGCCCAGATCCAGCCGCTGCGCTGGCCGCAGCGCAGGTAGAACTGTCGGTCGCCGCGCCAGTCGGCGAGCAACGGCGGCGGCGCTCCGGCGCTCTGGCCGGCGCCGTGGTCCAAGAGCAGCGTCCAGATGCCGAGCGGCCCCCGCACCTCGGTGGCTGCCACGGCGCAGCCGACGTCGGCGAGCGCCGCTTCCGGGGCCCGCGCGAAATCGACCGGCGCCGGCGGCAGGCCGAGCAGGGCGCCGGTGGAGAGAGGAGGGTTGGCCAGCAGGCGCTCAACGCCGGCGTTGCCGCTGCCAGCGACCGCAGCCGCCACGAAGGCGGGGCCGTAGATGCCGGGGAAGGTCTCCGCCGCGGCGAACGGCCGCTGGGCGTCCGGGTGGTAGCCGTCGCGCAGCCAGTTCTTCAGCTCCGCGCCGCTCGCGCAGTGGGGCAGGAGCCGCCAGTTTCCGTCCGCCTGCCAGGCTCGCCAGTGGCGGACGCCGTCCACCAGCGCCCGGCAGGCGAGGGCGAGGTCCGCATTGCCGACGCTGTTGCGAACGCAGAAGGCGGCCAGCTTGCCGGCGCTGGCGCCCACCGCTTCGAGCCGCTCCGTCAGCTCCCGGTCCGGCGGCGACGCCGCGGCTTGCCGATGTCGCTGCCGCGCCAGCCGAGTGCGCTCCAGCCAATCCGCCAGCCGCGACGACGGCGTCGCGCCGGCGCAGCGCAGCGCCGAAGCGGCAGCGGCTGGCGTGATCTGGGGTGCCGGATCGCAGCGGGCTTGGGGGAAGCAGTTCGAGGCGGTCCACTCCTCGTAGCTGGAGAAGGTCCGCCGAGGCGCGGCAAAGAGCGCCGCCTGCTGCGCCGCCAGCCCCGGCGTCGCCACCAGCACCTGCTCGCCCTGCCGCGTTGCCTTGGGCACGTCGCCCAGCACGCCGCCAAGGGCGGTCGCTGCCGCGGCGACGCTGCGGTAGCGCCGAGCGAACTCCTGCGCCTCCTCTGCGCTCCGCCACAGCGTCAGCCAGGCGAGGTCGTCGTTCCGCTCGCCGTCGCAGGAGACGTGCAGGAACCTGTCGCCGCGCCAGCCCTCGAGGAAGCCTGGCAGCGCGGCCGCGTCTACGCCGTCCGAGCCGCCATGCGCAAGCAAGAGGCCCCAGATGCCCACCGCGCCGGCGGTGTTGACGAGGCCCCGCTCGCAGCCCCGCTCCGCCAGCGCCTGGCCCTCGAGGTCGACTGCCAGGTCGATGAAGGTCGCCGCCGCCGGCGTTGCCGCCGGGGCCAGCACCTGGCGGGTGGAGAGCGGCGGCTGCCGCAGCAGTTCGTTTGCGCCGGCGTTGCCGGCCGCCAGCTGGCCCTCGAGCGCAAGGCGCGGGCCGAAGACGTGGGGAAACCCCTCGTGGGCCCAGAAGCCGTCCGGCCGCCAACCCCAGCGCCGGGGCAGGTTCGCTTCGGCATGGACCGGATCCATGCTGCAAACGGACAGCCGCCGCTCGGCGTCGAACGCCCACCCCACCACATGGGCGTCGCCCTCGATGGCCGCATTGGCGGCGGCGGCGAGGTCCCGGTTGTGCCACAGGTGGATCGCCGCCAGGTGCGGATAGTTCTGGAGCTGCAGCGCATGGGTCGTTTCGTGGGCGATGGTGGCCGCCGGCACCCGGTCGCCGTCGGCCGCCAGGTAGAGGGCGGCACTCTCCGGGTCGTAGAGGCCCCGGGGCCTCTGCAGCGGGCTGGCGGAGGAAGCATCGCCTTGCGCATCCGGGTGGGGGGGCCGGCAGTAGACGCCCAAAGCGCACCATCCCCGCCGCCAGATCGCCGCGTGGTCCGGCGCCCACACGACGCTGCCGATGCCCGGCGTGTAGCCGCCGTCGAACGCGGCCATCGGCCGCACCTCCAGCGGGCTTCGCAGCGCCAGCCCGCGCACCGCGCAGGTCTCGATGATGGTCTCGGCGACCACCGGGGGCCATTCCGACGCTGCCGCCTGGCTGCCGAGGCAGGCGCACGCGGCGTTGGCCAGCATCGGTCGCAGCCAGCGCCTAGGCTGCGTACCGCCCCCTCCGGGAGCGCGGGCCTGTTGCGCCCGCTCGCTGGCTCTCCTCGCCATGAAGCCTCCTCTCTGGCAGCCCTTGGCGCATCCTACGGCCCCGCCGCTGCCGAATTCTGCCGGACTCTCCTTGACGACCGGTGCCGGCCTCCGGCCCCTTAAGGCGGAAGACGCATCGCGGTTGCCGCCGCCGCCCGCCTTCGGCGACAATGCCGCCACTGGAGAGGTGCCAGAGCGGCCGAATGGGCCTGACTCGAAATCAGGTGTGTCCTCGCGGGCACCCAGGGTTCGAATCCCTGCCTCTCCGCCATGCGGTGCGTAAGACTTTATTCCATTGCGCTTTCAGGGATTCCATTGCGCTTTCAGGGATTCCATTGCGCTTTCAGGAAAGCGCGGCGTCTTGGCAGCGCTTGGTCGCACAATCAACGACCTGGCGGCCAATCGCACTGGCGGAAGGCGTCCAGAGCTGCTGGCAGCCGTCCTAGGGGAGTTCGCGCTCCATCGCAAGCCATTGATTGCAGAAGGAAAGTTCAGAAGCTCCGGGTTTCTTGCGCACAAAGGTTGACTCCCCCCCCCCCCCCCCGTGGTTGGATAGCCGCACGGTGCGGATCACGAAGCGCCCAAGTAGGCGACAGCGGAGGGTTCAATGGGCGGCGAGGAAGCCAACAGAACGACCAAACCAGCGGCGGCTTGGAACCCGCCGCGACTTATGAAGTACCGTGTCGACGGTACCGGAAACAACAACGTACACGGCGCTTCCTCTTGGGAAGGGCAATGCACCCCAGGTGGAATACCCATAAACCGCCCCAACTACCGGATGCCCAACTCCGGCGACCGAGTCTGCTAGTACCGCCTGGAGCTCCTTGCAAGCGTGTTTGCGCAAGGGATTGTCCTAGAGGCGCCCAACGCCGCCTCCGCGACGCCAACCGCTCCCGCCGCCGCCAGGGCGTCGACTTCCTCGGCGGCAAGGCCGATGTCCGCCAGCACGGCGCGGGTGTCCTGCCCGGGGGAGCGAGCGGAGTGGGAGATTTCAGGCGGCGTACGGCTGAACCGGGGCGCTGGTGCCGGCTGGGTCACGCCGTCCAGTCAACGAACGTGTCCCGCTGCCTGTTGTGGGGATGGGCGGGCGCGTTCTAGGGCGTCTTTGCGACACTTTTGCGCTGCACAATCAACGACCTAGCGCAAATCGCACCGGCGGAAGGCATCTAGCTACTGGGCGGCCGTCTTGGGCGAGTTCCGGTCACGCTCCATCTCAAGCCATTGATTGCAGAAGGAAATTCAGAAAGTTCTGTTTTCTTCGCCACTTGGGGTTGACACCGCCCCGGTCGCGTGGTTCGATTGCTCTCGCTACCGAAGGTGGACGCCGGCCTTGGGCCGGGGTGCCTGCCGAATACAGCCAGCGGGAACCGACGGCTTGATCACCGTTGTAGGTTCACGCGCCAACGGCCCAATAGGCGGGGAGGTAACCAATCGTTCCCTTTGGTAGCAAACGGCCCGGCCACTTTGCCGGGAAAGCTACCAAAGGGAGTGAACATGAAAAAACTGAGCAAGATGCTGGCGGTGCCAGCAGCTTTCGTGGTCGCATTCATGCTGTTCGGTACGCCGGCAGCTCCGGGCGCGACTGTCCTGCCCGACAACGTGGGCGAGGCGGCTTGCGCCGACACTGGCGGAAACTGCTATGGCGGGCTGAACCAAGACGGCACCTGCACGTGCCCCGGCTGGCGGCCGTCGTACTTCGGCAACGGCTGTGTCCCTATGGGTGCAGAGTGCGTCTACATGCCGGTGTTCGGCCGGCTGGTTCCGATCTGCTTCTAGCCTAGCGGCGCCGTAAGGGAGAGAGTGACCATGACTCACTTGCTCAAGATGCTCGCCGTTCCGTTCGCCTTCGTAACGGCGTTCATGCTGTTCGGTACGCCGGCTGCTCCGGCTACCGAGCTGGTGGCTGACTCCGGCGTTGCTTGCGCCGACACCGGCGGAATGTGCTATGGCGCACAGAATACTTCCGGGTATTGTTGCACTGGCTATGTCCCTGCCAGCAACGGCGGGTGCGAACCAGAGGGCTGCGACATGATTAGGCTGAACCAGCAGGTCTATGAGGGCGCGGCTTTGGTCTACGGCACGTCAGCAGTGATCTACACCTTGTTGCCCGGTGGTCAAGGAATGGCCGTTTTCATGGGCGTTCTTGGGATTGCCCACGGGGCGTACTCCGTGTACTTGGGCTACGCTCACTCAGAGTGCTTCGGCGGCTAGGAAGCGAGGGAGGGAACCACAATGGACAAGACCCGCAAACGGATCGTAGGTGGCATAGGCGCTACGCTCGGCTCCATCGGGATTTGTTTGGCGCTTCTGCCGCCAAACAACGGCATGGTCATTACGCCGGTGCTCGCGCTCGGGGTCGCCGTGGGAGTGTGCGTGTTCGCCGCCCGTTGGATTAGGGCCAAGCACTAGCCCTTTCGTAGCCGCCCATTGGCATCAAGCAATGTCGATGGGCGGCTTGCCTTCTTCGCGTTGAACTGCAACGCAACGTGCTGCGGAGTGGGAACCCACTTGTAGGCAGGGGGCCCGGAACCACCAGCTCCGCCAACGCCACCTAGAGCGCCTGCAAGGCGTGTTGGGCGAGTGTTCCTAACCGACGCAAGCCTTGCTCGCAACGATTGGGAACTCGAACGCAACGCTCGCCGTGGCGACAAACGGAAGTTCGCAACGTCGCGGTGGGACTGGTCGCCGAGCGCAATCCGCACTGGTCGGCAAGCAAATCGCCAAGCACGTTCGCCGTAGCCCGGCAGCCGGGGCGGGCGCTGTCGCGTTTCTGGCTGCCTGGACATCGCTGCCGGGGCGATGCCGCGGTCTACTGCCCTTCGTTGGCCAGCGTGTCCAACGCCGCATGCAGCAGCGCCGTGTGGGCCACTTCGGCCTGTCCGTAGGTCGCCGCCGGGGTATGGAAGGCGAGCGGCGCCGGCAGCGCGTGGAGCGGGTTCGCAGGATCGAACGCGGATAGCGTCACCACCGCCAGGTCGCCGTCGATGGCGCTCTTGGCGGCGGCGACGATGTTCTCGGACGTGCCGGAACTCGATACCGCCACGAGCAGGTCGCCCGGCTTGGCGAGGGCCAGCAGCGGGCGCCGGAACACGTCCTCGTAGCCGTAGTCGTTGGCCATGCAGGTGAGCAGCGCCGGATCGTTGAACGTGGCGGACTGCACCCGGCACTTGTTCAGGAGATCCTGGGAGAGATGGGACACCAGCGCGGCGCTGCCGCCGTTGCCTATCCAGTACACGCGGGCGTCGTTGTCGCGCTGGCGGCGCCACAGGTCGGCCAGCGCATGGAGACCCTCTGCCAGCGGCAGCGCCTCGCCGTCCCGCCGGCAGGCGGTGTCCCGCAGCGCCTCGGCCAGGCCCTCGAGCCAGCCGAGCGGCGAGCTGCCGGCCACAGACGCGGCCGGATTCAAGCCGCCTCCGCGACGCCAACCGCTCCCGCCGCCGCCAGGGCGTCGACTTCCTCGGCAGCAAGGCCGATGTCCGCCAGCACGGCGCGGGTGTCCTGGCCGGGGGAGCGAGCGGAGTGGGAGATTTCAGGCGGCGTACGGCTGAACCGGGGCGCTGGCGCCGGCTGGGTCACGCCGTCCACGTCGACGAACGTGTCCCGCTGCCTGTTGTGGGGATGGGCGGGCGCCTCCAGAATGGAGAGCACCGGCGCGAAGCACACGTCGCTGCCTTCCATGATCGCGCACCATTCGTCGCGGGTCCTGGTCTTGAACACCGCGGCCAGCTCGGCCTTGAACTCGCCCCAGCGCACGGCGTCCATCTGCGGCGCGAACCGCTGCGGGTCCAGCCCGGCCTTCTCCACCAGTTCCGCATAGAACTGCGGCTCGATGGCGCCGATGCACACGAACTTGCCGTCCTTGGTCTCGTAGGTGTTGTAGAAGTGGGCGCCGCCGTCGAGCATGTTCGAGCCGCGGGCGTCCTTGAAGCCGTGCCCGGCCATGGAGAAGAACATCGCCATCAGCGCCGCGGCGCCGTCCACCATCGCCGCGTCGATCACCTGCCCCTTGCCGGAGCGGGAGGCTTCGAGCATGCCGCACACCAGGCCGTAGGCCAGCAGCATGCCGCCGCCGCCGAAGTCGCCGATGAGGTTCAGCGGCGGCACCGGCTTGCCGCCGGGTTCGCCGATGGCGTGCAGGGCGCCAGCGAGGCCGATGTAGTTGATGTCGTGCCCTGCCGCGTGGGCAATCGGGCCGTCCTGGCCCCAGCCGGTCATTCGTCCGTACACCAGCTTCTCGTTGCGGGCGAGGCAGACGTCCGGCCCTAGGCCCAGGCGCTCGGTCACGCCGGGGCGGAAGCCCTCGAACAGCGCATCGGCGGACTCTGCGAGCTTCAACACCAGTTCCACGCCGGCGCTCTGCTTCAAGTCCACGGCGATGGAACGGCGATTGCGGGCCAGCACGTCGCGGCGGCCGCCGCTGCCGCCGACGCGGTCCACGCGGATCACCTCGGCGCCCATGTCCGAGAGCATCATGCCGCAGAACGGCCCCGGGCCGATGCCGGCCAGTTCGATGACGCGAAAGCCGTGCAGCGGTCCCATGCGTGCCTCCTGGAGCGGTGGTGCAGCGGAGTGTAAGCCACGGTGCCGGACGACGGCATCGCCTTCGCGGAGTGGTCGGGCCGGCGCCGGCCTAGCGGAGCGCTGCCGCGATGGCTGCCGCCTCGGCCGCCAGCTCCGCTTCCAGATCCGTCGCCACGCCCCGTACCACCTGGCTTGGCCGGGCGACCGGGGAGAGCGGACGCAGCGCCGGATCGTCGATGGGCGTCAGCAGCAGCCGGTCCGGCTGCTCGAGGCTGGCGAACGCCGATGCGCCAAGCAGCAATTCGCCGTCTGCCGCCAGGGCCGCCAGCAAGGCCACCGCGTCGGCCGGTTCCGCGACCGTGTTCGCCAACCGATCCAGGCCGTAGCGGAACCGCGGCGTCGCATCCGCCTGCGCCATGGCGGCGCGCAGCGCGAGCGCCCCGCGCAGGGCGGCGTAGGCGGCGTCCGGCCTGGCGCCGGCGAAGGTCACCGCGACGCCGACGCGGTCCAGCGACTCGGCGTTGCCGCCGTGCCGTCGCGCCACGGCCTGGGCCGCGGCCAGGCAACGCCGCAGCGCTTCGTCGCGCTCTGCCGCGGCGAGGCCAGCGCGGGAGAACAAGTTGGCAACCAGCACCAGCGCGTCGGCGTCCGGGGGCTCCGCCAACTGCCGGGGGGCGGCTTCGCTGGACGATGTCGCTTTGTCCCGCAGGACCGCTCTCCGGACTGCCTGCGAAATGGCAGGGCGCCAGCCCCGCGCTGCCAGCAGACCGCCGCCGGCGGCCAGCGCCAGTCCGATGGGCCAGTACCACCAGGAGGCGAGCAGCAGGCTGCCAAGTGAAAGCGCGAACGCCGACGAATCCAGGACCACCCGCACCTGGCCCACCACCGAGTCCTCCACCACGACCGGCGTGGCGAAGGTTGGCGAATCCTGTCCCGCGGTCTCGCCGACCACTACGAACGGACGGCCGTCCACGGTGTGGACGGCGATGCCGCGCACCTGCGCCCGTTCCGCGATCCGATTCGTCAGCAAGCCAAGGCCAATGCGATCCTGGCGCATCAACGGCTCCACCGCTAGGCGGGCCACGTCCTCCGCGACGACGCGGCCGAACGCCTCGACGGCCACAGCCTGCCACTGCGTCTGCGCGCGCCCCCAGGCGAGCAGAGCGACGAGGCACCCGAGCGCGCAACCGGCGACGGCCGCGACCGGCAGGCCGCGACCTCGGAGGTTTCGTCTCGGAACCGACACGGCAACAGGCGTACCCCGGTCGCCGTCGCCCGCCATGCCCCTACTCGGAGGGCTCGGAGGGTTCGCGGGGAGCAGGTTCGCCGAGCACCTGCTCCTTGGCGACGGCGCCTGGGGTCTCGCGAACCAGCCTGGGCACCAAGTAGCCCGGCAGCGCAGCGCCAAGCTCATGGTGGATGGCGATGGCGCGGGCCGTGGGCACGTCGAAGTGGGCCGTGCCGGCGACGGCGTCCAGCAGGTGCAGGTAGTAGGGCAGCACGCCCGCCGCGAACAGCTCCTCGGAGAGTTTCGCGAGCACCTCGGCATCGTCGTTGACGCCGGCGAGCAGCACGCTTTGGTTGAGCAGCACGAAGCGGCCCAGCGCCGCCAGCGCCCGCCGGCAGTCGCCGTCGATTTCGTTCGGATGGTTGAAGTGCAGCACCACCACCACGCGCTGGGGAACGTTGGCGAGGGCATCGATCAGCGCCGCCGTCACCCGTTGCGGAATCACCACCGGCAGGCGGGTGTGCAGGCGCAGCCGGGTGACGTGCGCCATCTCGCCGATGCGCGCCAGGAGGCGCGCCAGGCCGCCGTCCGCCAGGAGCAGAGGATCGCCGCCGGAGAGAATGAGCTCGCGGGTGCCCGGCTCCTGGGCGACCCGGTCCAGGGCATCCGCGAGCTGGCGATGGTGGGAGTAGGGAAAGTGGCGCCGGAAGCAGTAGCGGCAGTGTACGGCGCAGGCGCCGGCGGCGATCAGGAGCGCTCGCCCGGCGTACTTCCGCAGCAGGCCAGGCGCCACCGTCGCGGAGGCTTCGAGCAGCGGGTCCCGGGTGTAGCCGGCGACGTCGGCCTGTTCCGCGGCCGTCGGCAGCACCTGCCGCAGCAGCGGGTCCCTGGCGTCGCCGCGCCGCATCCGCGCCAAGTACGGGCGCGGCACCTTGACCGGGAAGGCGCTCGCGGCTGCGTCCACGTCGGCAGGGGAGACGTCGAGCTCGCGGAGCAGGACGCCGACGTCGGCAACCGCCTGCCGCAGCTGGTCCTGCCACGCTGCCGCCGGCCAAGGGCCGGCGGACCTTGTGGCCAACGGCGCCGGGGGTATGATCGCGCCCAGGCTAGGCAACGCGCCGATCCGTCTGCCGATCCGGCCACGAAGGACGGCGCGTCCGCGAGGCCGATGCGCCGCGACACGCGCCGAACGACAAGAACGCTCCGAGCATCATCGAACCACAGCAACCGAAGCCATAGGGAGGGCGGCAGCGTGGCTAGCTATTCTACCAACGAATTCCGACCCGGCCTGCGGGTGCTGCTCGAGGGCGATCCCTGTTCGATTCTCGACAGCGAGTTCGTCAAGCCCGGCAAGGGGCAGGCATTCACGCGGGTGAAGCTGCGCAACTTGAAGACCGGCCGCGTGTGGGAGCGGACGTTCCGCAGCGGCGACGCCATCGAGGCGGCCGACGTCGTCGAAGCGGACATGGAGTACCTCTACGCCGACGGCGAGTTCTGGCACTTCATGAAGACCGACGGCAGCTACGAGCAGGTGGCGGCGTCCTCGGCGGCGGTGGGCGAGGGCCGCCACTGGCTGCGCGAGCAGGACGTGTGCCACGTCACGCTCTGGAACGGCGATCCCATCCTGGTGGTGCCGCCGAACTTCGTGGAGCTGGCGGTGACGCAGACGGATCCCGGAATGCGCGGGGACACGGCGCAGGGCGGCAGCAAGCCGGCGACCCTCGCCACCGGCGCGGTGGTCAAGGTGCCGCTGTTCGTGGAGGTCGGCGACATGCTCAGGATCGACACCCGCACCGGCGAGTACGTGAGCCGGGCCAAGAGCTAATGTACCGCTTCCGAATCAATATGCGTCTCGACGGCGCCAGCCCCGTCGCAGGAAACAAGCGCACGTCGTGCTGCGGGGCGGTACATCCTCGTCCTGGACATGCCGAAGCGGCGCCGGGGCGGTTTGCCATTTGCCACGTCAATTCGCAAACGTACCACTAGCCGCCGGCCGTTCGCCGGCGCTTTTCTTCGTGACGGACTGGCGTCCCTCCTGCAGCTTGGCGACGTTGCGCGAACGCGCGGCCATGTTGCGCGACATCAGAGCCTTCTTCGCCGAGCGCGACGTGCTGGAGGTGGAGACGCCGTTGCTCGGCCGGCACGCCACCACGGATCCGGCCATCGACAGTCTGGCCAGCGGCGGCCGGTGGCTTCAGGCCTCTCCCGAACACCACATGAAGCGCCTCCTGGCGGCCGGCGCGCCTTCGATCTTTCGTCTCGGCGCCGTGTTCCGGGCCGGCGAGGCGGGGCGCTGGCACAACCCGGAGTTCACCATGCTCGAGTGGTACCGGCTGGGCTTCGACGCCGCCGCTCTGATGGCCGAGGTGGCGGCGCTGGTGGACACTCTGCTCGGCCCCGCGGACTACGACCACCGCCCCTGGTCGGAGATTCTCGCGTCCCGATTCGGCAGCGCCTGCTTGGACCCCGCCGCAGCGCAAGCCAAGGCCCGGGAACTCGGCTTGGCGACCGAGAGCGCCGACGACGCTGCGGATCTGCTGCTGGCCGAAGCGCTGTCGAGGCTGCCGGGCCGCTGTTTCGTCACCGAGTTTCCGGCGGCCATGGCCGCCTTGGCGGCCGTCGACGCCGACGGCAACGCGGAGCGGTTCGAGCTCGTCGTGGACGGCGTGGAAGTGGCCAACGGCTACCACGAACTGCGCGACGCGGCCGAACTGGCGCGGCGCATGGCGGCGGACAACGCCAAGCGGGTCCGGTTGGAACGCGAGCCCCGGGAACCGGACGCCGCCCTGGTGGCGGCCCACCAACACGGCCTGCCCGACTGCGCTGGGGTCGCAGTGGGCGTGGACCGGCTGTTGGCGCTGCGGCTGGGCCTGCCGACCGTGGCGGCCGCCATGGCCTTCGATTGGCAGCGGGCTTAAGCCAACGCGGTGCAGCCGAAGATGGTGCGGCGCTATGCGTTGGCCGCCGCGGCGGCGGTGCTGGTCGCGGCCTGCCTCGCCTGGCTCTGGCTGCCCCACCGTGCCGCGGCCGAGATCGCGACCCGAGTCGCTGGCGAACGGTGGTACGTGGTGGCGTTTCGCCATACGCCGATCGGCGAGTACCGCGCCGAGAGCGGCGTCACTGCCGCCGGCGAGTTCGAGTTCCGCACAGCGCTGCGTTTCGCGTTGGACGGGGCCACGGAAACCCGCGACGAGATGCGCCTGGTGTTCCGCCGCTGGCCGCCCCACGGCCTGCGCGAGGCCGACAAGCGCGTCCAGGTGGGGGACGCGGCGACCGAGGTGTCGTACCGCGACGGCGTGGCCACAGTGATCGAGCAGGGGCGGCGGCGCCAGCTGGCTGCCCGCCTGGACTATCGTCTCGTCGACCATCTCGCCATCGAACGTTGGCTCGGGTCGCCAACGGCGGTGCCGGGGGATCGCGGAGCGGGACGATCCCTGGACCTCGAACAGCTAGTGGTCGCGCCGGTGTCGTGGCAGCTGCTCGAACGCGACGAGGAGCGGGTGGCGGTGGCTGGCGCCTGGCCGCAGAGCGCCGCCTTCGACACTGCTGGCGAGATGTCGTCGCGTCTGACCTTGGACCGTCAAGGCGTGCCGAAGCGGGTGGAAGTGGCCGACGTGTTCACGCTGCAGCGGGTGGCCGATGCCGACGCCGCTGGGGTTTGGCGACGCAGTGCGCCGGTGTTCTCGGCGGCGGGCGTGCGGGTCGCCGTCGACCGGCCCATCGCCGCGCCGGCGGATCTGCGCGCCCTCACGGTGGCGGTGCAGGGGTCCGGAGTCGCCCGCAGCGCTTGGCCGGCAACGCTTACCGCGGACGTCGATGCTCTGCGGGCGCCGAGCGAAGCGGCTCTCGCCGCTGCTCGGGCGTCCACGGTGCGCTATCCGGCCGACGACGCGCAGCTGGCGCGCTTGGCTCGACGCGCCGTGGCCGGTCTCGAAGGGCCGACCGACCAGGTGGCCGCGCTGACGCGCTTCGTCCACCGCCACCTGCGCTATCGGGACACGAACGCGGTGCGCACCGTGCTCGACACCGTCCGGGACCGCGCCGGCGACTGCACGGAGTTCGCGGATCTGTTCACTACCTTGGCGCGCAGCCTGGGGCTGGCGGCGCGCACCGTGGTGGGCCTCGCCTACCAGACGGATTCCCAAGCGTTCGTCCTGCACGCTTGGAACGAAGTGGCCATCGACGGAAGCTGGCGCGGGGTGGACCCTACCTGGGATCAGGCGCCTAGCGACGCGACGCACCTGGCGCTGCCGAGGGGGGCCGCGTTGGCGGCGATCGCGGAACTCCCGCAGCTGCGGTTTCGCATCCTCGAGACCCGCTACTAGAGCGACTTCCCGGACGTCCGGCAGGGACGGGGCCACTGCCTGGCAACGGCGCTATCATGCCGATCTGCACCGACTGGCCTGCGGGTCGTTCGTCTCCCGACAAACACTTTCCAGATAGAAATGGGCAAGGAGGTACGTCTTGAAAACCAGGCAAGTGGTTCTGCAACGCCGCCCCGTCGGCATGCCGAAGCCCGAGGACTTCGCTCTGCGCGAGGTGGAACTGCCGCCGCCCGGCGACGGCGAGGTGCTGGTGGAGAACCTGTGCATGTCCGTGGATCCGTACATGCGCGGCCGGATGGTGGACCGCAAGTCCTATACGCCGCCGTTCCAAGTCGGAGAGGCGCTGACCGGCGGCGCGATCGGCCGGGTGGTCCGCTCCGAAGACCCGACGCTGCCTGCCGGCGAGCATGTCGAGTCCCACTACGGCTGGCGCGACGCCTTCGTTGCCCAAGCCGGGCGGCTGCGGCGGCTTGGCACCTTGCAGGCCCCGGCTTCCGCCTACCTCGGCGTACTCGGCATGCCCGGCATGACGGCGTACGTCGGCCTGCTGGACGTGGGCGCCTTGCAGGCCGGCGAGACGGTATTCGTCTCCGGCGCCGCCGGCGCCGTCGGCAGCGCCGTGGGGCAGATCGCGAAGATCAAAGGGTGCGCCGTGGTCGGCAGCGCTGGCAGCAGCGAGAAGGTGCGCCATCTCACCGAAGAACTTGGTTTCGACCACGCTTTCGACTACCACGACGGACGCCTCGAGGGGCAGATCCGAGGTGGTGCGCCGGAGGGCGTGGACGTCTACTTCGACAACGTCGGCGGAGACCACCTGCAGGCGGCGCTGAACTGCATGAAGCCCGGCGGCCGTATTCCGCTGTGCGGGGCCATCGCCCAGTACAACGCCACCGCGCCGGTGCCAGGGCCGAACAACCTCGCCATCGCCATCGGCATGGGCCTCACTCTCAAGGGCTTCATCGTCTCCAACTTCGAGCACCGCCGCGCCGACTTCCTGCGCGACATGACGGCGTGGGTGCGGGACGGCCAGCTACGCTACCGGGAGACCGTTCTCGCTGGCTTGGAACGGGCCGCGGAGGCGTTCATCGGCCTCTTCACCGGCGCCAACACCGGCAAGATGGTGGTGGACTTGAGCGGCGGGGGCGCATAGCGCCCGTCGTCTGGCCTGCCTCGGCCCGGCCGCCGCGGCAGCGACCGTCTCCGCCACGGCGTCGCTCGCTGCTGTGTCGCCAACGTCGCCAACCACTGCCGAGCAGAAACACGCCGTAGTCGTCACCGGCGCTACCGGGTACATCGGCCGTCATTTGGTGGCGACGCTCTTGGCGCGAGGCCATCGCGTACACGCGTTGGCGAGGAGACCCGGTGCGCTGCCGGCCCGCGAAAACGTCGTGCCGTTCGCGTACGCCCTTGACCAGCCGCCCGACGATCGCGCATTTCGCGGATGCCGCGCCATCGTGCATGCGGCCGCGGATACGAGCAGCCGTGGAGGACGCGAGAATGCTGCGGAGGAACGGGCCGCGGCGGCCCTGTGCGATGCCGCCGAACGATTCGGCATCGCACGGCTCGTGTACATCTCCAGCTTGCAGGCGAAGGCGGACGCACGCTCCGCATACGGGCGCTTGAAGTGGCGGATCGAGAGCGCTGTGCGGGCGCGGGGCGGAATGGCGGTGCGCCCCGGCCTTGTCTACGGCGGTGCGAGCGAGGGCCTGTTCGGCACCATGGATGCGCTGGCCCGCCACGCGCCCGCGTTGCCGTTTTTCGTTCCATCGCCGCGGGTGCAGCCGCTGCACATCGACGATCTTTGCGACGCCTTGGCGAACCTGCTCGCCGGGCCGCCGGCGCAAGGCGCGATCTACGCGCTGGCGCAGCCATCCAGCGTCACCTTGGGCAAGTGCCTGCGGGAGTTGGCTTGGCGCCGCCATCGCAGATTGCCAGTGCCAGTGCCCGTGCCGTTGGCGCTGGTCCGCCTTGCGGCTTGGCTGTGCTCGCATGTGCCGGTGCTGCCGGGTGGCTTCAGCGCGCGTCTCGACGGGCTTGCGGCCTTGCCTACAAAGGCGAGCGAAGATGTTCCCGTGCAGGAGGCGGCGCTCGGAGTGGAACCGCGCACCCTGGCCGCAGGTTTGGGGCCGGGCCGACGTCGGGAACTGCTCGAGGAGGGCCTCGCGCTGCTGCGCTATGTCAGTGGCGCCACGCCGGCGGGCACCACCATTGCGCGCTATGCCAAAGCGCTGGCGACACATGCGGTAAGGATGCCGTTGCCCTTGCCCCGGTGGGGCCTCGCATGGCCCTGTGCGCTTCGGCTCGTCGATCCGCGCAATCCCGGCAACCCCTGGCAGGCGGCGCGCAAGCGGGAACTGGCGCGACGTCTCGACATCGCCGTGGCGCTGGCGGAGACGGACCCCACGTTGGCGGCGTCTTTTCGCCTCAATGGCCGGTCGGCGGGGCTTGCGGCATTGGGCGTCGCGGGCCAACTGCTGGCAGATGGCCTCGCAGCGCTCCTGTCGTTTGCAATTCGGTTCGCTCGGTTGGCAATGCGGCCTAGGCCAAGCCAGGACCTGCATGTCGGCTGACGCTGCCGTGATCATCGTCGGCAGCGGGCCGGCCGGCGTCGCGGCGGCTTTTCCGCTCTTGGCGTGCGGGTGTCGCGTGCTGATGCTGGAAGGCGGCAATGAACGCGGCGACGATGAAGGGGTGGCGGGTGTCGCTTCAAGCCATGCCAACCTGCATGACCTTCGCCGACGCCCCGACCAGTGGAAGCTCATCGTCGGCGAACGCTATGAGGCGTTCCAAGACCCCGGCGGGGCATCGCCCAAGTTTCGCGTGCCCGCACACCGGCAGAGTCTCCGCCAGTTCGACCAGCGCGTGGCCATTCAGGCAACGAATTTCGCCGTGGTCGGCGCCTTGGGCGCTGGCGGACTCTCCAACCTCTGGGGCGCGGGCGTCAGCATGTTCGACGACGAGGACCTAGCGGAATATCCCATCTCTCTGCGCGACCTCGCGCCTTCGTACGCCCGGGTCTCCCAACGCATCGGCGTTAGCGGCAGCAACGGCGACGACATGGCGCCGCTGCATGGCCACGATGCGCATCTGCTTGCCCCGACAAAACGCTCCGTGCAAGCGCAGCGGCTGCTTGCGCGCTACGCATCGCGTCCCGGCCGCGCACACCGCCACGGCGTGCGGCTCGGTGCCGGGAGAAACGCGGTGTTGACCGAAGGGCGTGATGGCCGGGGCGGCTGCGTCTACTGCGGGCTGTGTCTCTGGGGTTGCCAGTACGGGGCCATCTGGTCCGCCAAACACGATTTGCAGACTCTCAGACGACACTCGAACTTCCACTACCGTCCAACCACCTTCGCCACCGCCCTGGCGCGAACCCCGGCCGGCTGGCGGGTGTTGGCCGAAGACAAAGGCAGCAGGAATGCCCTGGGCTTCGAAGCGAAGCGGATCTTTCTGGCCTGCGGGGCGTTCGGGAGCGCCAAGCTGGTGCTTGCCGCTCTGGACATGCACGGGCGGGCCATCGCGTTCCAAACCAGCCCCTCGGCCGGCTTTGCGGTTCTCGTTGCAGGGGGCCGCGGCGCACTGGCCAACCGGCTTGAAGAGAATGTTCTCGCGCTGTCGCAGGCGAGCTTCAAGGTGGAGGACCGGCGGTTGCAGCGCGGCTACGCCTCCGGGCAGCTGTTCGCCGGCGCCACGATTCAGGCGGGGGAATACCTGCGCCTGATCGGGTCGCTCAGCTATCCAGCATCGCGACGAATCGTGCGCATGCTGCAACCTCGCCTGTTGGTGGGCAACTGCTACTTGGACGGCGCCTACAGTCGCCATACGTTGCGCTTGGCCCGCTCGGGCGAATTGCGGATCGCCGGCGGCTACGCGCCCGCGACAGCGCACCACGCCGGCCTCGTTCGCAAGCGCTTGGCCGCCGCGCTTCGGCATTACGGCGCATGGCTCCTGCCGGGCACGTTCCGCATGGCAGCACCGGGGGCGGACGCACACTACGGCGCCACTGTGCCGATGCGGTCCCTGCCGCAACCACACGAGGCGAACCGCGCCGGGGAAGTACACGGACTGCCCGGCGTGTACGTCGTCGACGGCAGCGCGTTGACCAGCGTGCCGCCCAAGCCGCACACGTTCTCCATCATGGCGAACGCGGATCGGATCGCCGCTGGCGTAGCGCACGCTTGTTCTTGACGCGAACCCAGCCATCGACTCGAGGCTCTGACAGGGTGGACAGGACGCTCCCGTTATCGCCGTACGGGCTGTTGCGCCACGGTGCCGTCAACGCCTACACTCCCGCTCGTTCGCGCTGGGCAGCCGCCAGCGCCTTGGCTCCTTGCCTCACGCCCTCGGGCGGAGGCCAAGACCGCGAGGAGGCCGCATGAGGCACTACGAGATCGTGTTCATGGTGCATCCTGATCAGAGCGATCAGGTGCCGGGCATGGTGGACCGCTACCGTGGCTTGATCGAACGCAATGGCGGCAAGGTCCACCGCACGGAGGACTGGGGTCGGCGCCAGCTCGCCTATCCCGTGGCGAAGATCCACAAGGCCCACTACATCCTCATGAACATCGAGGTGGGCCAGTCCACGTTGGCGGAGTTGGAGAGCGCCTTCCGCTTCAACGACGCGGTGCTCCGCAATCTGATCGTCGCTCGGCGGGAAGCGGAGACCGGCCACTCCAAGATCTACGAAGAGGAGCTGCGGGAGCAGGAGAAGGACCGCGAGCGGGAGCGGCGTCGGGACGAGGAAGCGCGGGCCCGGCAGGCCCGGCGCCAGGCCAGCTACGCAAGTCGCCCTAGGGCCGATGCCAGCGCTGCCACGGAGGACGCCAAAGAAGACAGCTCGAACGCGACGACGCCACCTGCGTCGTCCGCGGGGAAAGCGGAGGGCGCGGCGGACGCGGAAGCGAGCGTGGAGCAGGCCGCCGAGGCAACGGACTAGACGCCCTGGGCAGGGAGACACAGCATGGCACGCAGATTCGGACGCAAACGCTACTGCCGCTTCACCGCGGAAGGGATCAAGGAGATCGACTACAAGGACTTGGACCTGCTGCGCCAGTACGTCACCGAGACCGGCAAGATCGTCCCCAGCCGCATCACCGGCACCAGCGCGAAGTACCAGCGCCAACTGGCCACCGCGGTCAAGCGGGCGCGGTATCTGGCGCTGCTGCCGTATACGGACCAGCACGGCTAGCGCCCCACCGGCAGCGTCGTGAACATCATCCTGCTCGAACGCGTGGGCAATCTCGGCGATCTCGGCGACGAGGTCGCCGTGAAGGGCGGCTACGCTCGCAACTATCTCATTCCCACCGGCAAGGCGGTGCGCGCCAGCCGCGAGAACCGGGAGGTCTTCGAGGCGCGACGGGAGGAGCTCGAGAAGGTCGCCAACGCCAAGCTCACCAGCGCCAGCGACCGCGCGGCCAAGCTGGCGGACCGCACCGTCACGGTCGTCGCCCGGGCCAGCGACGAGGGCAAGCTGTACGGCTCCGTGGGCACCGCGGAAATCGCCCGCGCTCTCACCGAAGCGGTGCTGCCGGTCGCCAAAGGGGAGGTGCGGATGCCGGACGGTGCGATTCGCGCCGTCGGCGAATACGAGGTGGACATCCACCTGTATGCGGACATCACCGAGCGCGTGCGCGTCGAGGTGGTCGCGGAGTAGCCGACGGCGGCTCGTCGCTTCCGGCCCACAGCTTCCTCCCTGGGCCGCTCGGGCGCATTTCCACCGGATTTCCCCCGAATCATCCCCACCGCGGCCGGCGGCGCGGGTTCACAATCGAACGCCCACCCGCTGCCGGAACATGTGCGCATGGCCGAAGCCGCCCAAGCCGCCAACGAACCCGTTCGACTGAAGATACCGCCGCACTCGGTGGAGGCGGAGCAGTCCCTTCTCGGCGGCCTGATGCTGGACGAAGACGCCTGGCTCCGGGTGGCGGATCGGGTCGCCGCCGGGGACTTCTATCGGCCCGCCCATCGCGTCATCTTCGAGGTGATGGCCGAACTCGCGGACCGCAACGAGGCGCTGGACGTGATCACCGTGTCGGAGGCGCTGTCGGCGCGGGCGCTGCTGGAGAAGGCCGGCGGCAACGGCTATCTGGCGGAGCTGGTGGACGGTTCGGCAGGGGCCGCGAACGCCCGGGCCTACGCTGGCATCGTGCAGGAGCAGGCTACGCTGCGGCGGCTGATCGGCGTCGCCGGGGAGATCAGCGAGGCCGCCTTCCTGCCCGAGGGCCGCACCGCCGCCGACGTGCTGGACTACGCCGAGCAGCGGGTGTTCGAGATCAGCGAGGGCCGCCTCAAGGAATCCGCGCCCCGGCACGTGGGGCGCCTCGCGGACGCCGTTGCGGAGACCTTGGACCGGCTGGCGCGGTACGGCAGCGCCGTCACCGGCGTGCCCTCGGGGTTCGAGGACCTGGACGCCATCACCGCGGGCTTCCAGAAGTCGGACCTGGTCATCGTTGCGGCGCGTCCGTCCATGGGCAAGACGGCGCTGATGGTGAACATGGCGGAACACGCCGTGATGGCCGCCCCGGGGCCCGAGGTCGCCGAGCCGCCGGGCGACGCGGCCGGCGCAGGTGGAAAGGCGGTGCTGATCTTCTCCATGGAACAGCCGGCCGACCAGCTGGTCATGCGCATGCTCTCCTCCCTCGGCAAGATCGATCAGACCCGGATGCGCACCGGCAAGCTGCACGAGGAGGACTGGCACCGGTTCGCGGGCGCCCGCACCATGCTGAAGGACCAGCCGCTGTACATCGACGACACGCCAGCGTTGACGCCCAACGATCTGCGGGCCCGGGCCCGTCGCGTGGCCAGAGAGGCCGGCGGCATCAAGATGCTGATGGTGGACTACCTGCAACTGATGCGCCCCTCCGGCAAGCACGACAACCGCACCGGCGAGATTTCGGAGATATCCCGATCCTTGAAGGCCATCGCCAAGGAGTTCCGCTGCCCGCTGGTGGCCTGCTCGCAGCTCAACCGCAGCTTGGAGAGCCGCACGGACAAGCGGCCCTACATGTCGGACCTGCGCGAATCCGGCGCCATCGAACAGGACGCGGACGTCATCCTCTTCATCTACCGCGACGAGGTGTACAACCCGGAGAGCCCGGACAAGGGGCTTGCGGAGATCAACATCGGCAAGCAGCGCAACGGTCCCACCGGCACCATCAAGCTCACCTTCACGCCGAACCTCACCAAGTTCGACAACCACATCGCCGAGGACGCCTACGGCTACGGCCCGGACGCCGCCGGCGCCTACGACGGCCCGCCGGGGCCCGATGGCGGCGGACCTTGATGCCGAAAGGCGCGAAACAGAAGACGGCGTTCGTCTGCGGCGACTGCGGCGCCGAGCACGGCAAGTGGCAGGGGCAGTGCGCGGCGTGCGGGGCCTGGAACACGCTGCGCGAATTCGCGCTGGGCAGCGGGGGCAGCGCTCGGCTGGGGTACGCCGGCGTCGCCGCCCAGGCGGCCAGGCTGGGCGATGTCGAGATCGCCGCCGCCGCTCGCCTCGGTTCCGGATTCGCCGAACTGGACCGGGTGCTCGGCGGCGGCTTCGTGCCGGGGGGCGTGGTGGTGATGGGGGGCGACCCGGGCGCCGGCAAGAGCACGCTGCTGCTGCAGGTCGCCGCCGCGCTGACGCCCGAAGCGCGCGTGCTGTACATCACCGGCGAGGAGTCGCTGGCGCAGATCGCCGCCCGCGCCAGGCGCTTGGAGCTGCCGGCGGCGGCGCTGCGGGTGGCGTCGGAGACGGTGGTGGAGAGAGTCGCGGCCCTGGTGCAGTCGGACCAGCCCCAGCTGGTGGTGGTGGATTCCATCCAGGTGATGCAGACCGAAGCGGGCGCCAGCCTGCCCGGCAGCGTCTCCCAGGTGCGCGAGTCCGCCGCGCAGCTGGTGCGGCTGGCCAAGCGGACGGACGCCGCGATGGTGCTGGTGGGGCATGTGACCAAGGAGGGCGGCCTCGCCGGGCCCAAGGTGCTCGAGCACATGATCGACTGCCTGGTGATGCTCGAGGCGCCGCCCGGCAGCCGCTACCGCACGCTGCGCAGCCAGAAGAACCGCTTCGGCGCCGTGAACGAACTGGGCGTGTTCGCCATGACCGAGGCGGGCATGAAGGAGGTGGCCAATCCCTCCGCCATCTTCCTGCAGCGGCCGGACGAGATGGCGCCGGGCAGCGTCGTGACGGTCGCCTGGGAGGGCACCCGTCCGCTGCTGGCGGAAATCCAGGCCTTGGTGGATGCTGCCCAGGGCGGCTATCCAAAGCGCGCCGCGGTGGGCCTGGACGCCGCTCGGCTGACCATGCACCTGGCCGTGCTGCACCGGCACTGCGGCGTCTCGCTGACGGACCAGGACGTGTTCGCCAACGTCGTCGGCGGCCTGCGCGTCGGCGAAACCGGAGCGGACCTCGCGCTGCTGGTGGCGGCGCTGTCGAGCTTCCGCAACCGCGTCCTGCCCCGGGGCCTGGTGGTGTTCGGCGAAATCGGCCTCACCGGGGAAGTGCGGCCTGTGGCGAACGGCCAGGATCGGCTGCGCGAGGCCCGCAAGCACGGCTTCTCCCACGCCATCGTGCCCCGGGCCAACCGGCCCAAGGGCAGCATCGACGGCATGCGCGTGTCGCCGGTCGCTTCGCTCAAGCAGGCGCTGGACATCCTCGCCGAGCTGCCAGCCTAGGGCACCGCCGCGCCCGGAGGGCCGGCCGATGCCGGCGAGTACAATCCGCGGCCATGCACTGCCCGTTCTGCCATGCCGACGACACGCGAGTGATCGATACCCGGCTGGTGGCTGGCGGCGAGCAGGTCCGCCGCCGCCGGGAGTGCCAGTCCTGCAGCGAGCGCTTCACCACCTACGAGAGCGCCGAGTTGCTCATGCCCCGCGTGATCAAGAGCAACGGCGCCCGGGAGCCGTTCAACGAGGAGAAGCTGCGTTCGGGGCTGGCACGGGCATTGGAGAAGCGGCCCGTCTCCACCGAAGAACTGGAGACCATCGTCGGCCACATCGAACACGACCTGCGCGCCACCGGAGAGCGCGAACTGGCCTCTCGGGTGGTCGGCGAGGCGGTGATGAAGCAGCTCAGGAAAGTCGACCAGGTGGCCTACGTGCGGTTCGCGTCCGTGTATCGGGACTTCCAGGACATCAGCGAGTTCCAGGACGAGATCGCGCGGCTGCGAACCGAGCAGCAGCAGTGATCGACGCCGTCGACCGCCTGTTCCTTTCGCGGGCGGTGGAGCTGGCGGCGCGGGGCCTGTACGCGGTGGCGGAGAACCCGAGAGTAGGGTGCGTCATCGTCCGCGACGGCGTGGCCATCGGCCGCGGCTGGCACCGGCGGACCGGCGGCCCCCACGCCGAAGTCGACGCCATCGCCGACGCCGGCGGCGAGGTGCGGGGCGCCACCGTCTACGTCTCCCTCGAACCCTGCGACCACGTTGGCCGGCAGCCGCCCTGCACGAAGGCTCTTGTGGACGCCGGGGTGGCCCGGGTGGTCGCCGCGATGCGGGATCCGGATCCCCGGGTGCGCGGACGGGGGCTCGCCGCCCTGCGCCGGGCTGGCATCGACGTCGACTGCGCCGAACTGCCCGAGGCCCATGCCCTGAACGCCGGTTTCGTGGAGCGCAGCCGTCGCGGCCGTCCCTGGGTGCGCCTGAAGATGGCCGCCAGCCTGGACGGCAGAACCGCGATGGCGAGCGGCGAGAGCCGGTGGATCACTTCGTCGGCGGCCCGGGCCGACGTCCAGCACTGGCGGGCCCGCAGCAGCGCCATCGTCACCGGCATCGGCACCGTGCTGGCCGACGATCCGGCCCTCGACGTGCGCTGCGAGCGTTTCGCCAGCGACGGCGCCCTGCGCCAGCCGCTGCTTGCCGTCGCGGACAGCCGCGGCCGCACGCCCGCCGGCGCCAGGCTGTTCGCCGCCGACCGGCCGGTGCTGGTGTTCGTTGGCGCCGAGGCGGGCGCCGTCTGCCGCGGCGAAGTGGTTAGGCAGGCCGATGCGCAAGTGAGCGCCGGCGCTCTCTTGGGCGAGTTGGCGGCCAGGGGCTGCAACGAAGTGCTGGTGGAGGCCGGCCCGACCTTGGCCGCCACGTTCCTGCGCCAGCGCCTGTGGCACGAGGCGGTTCTCTATCTGGCGCCGAAGGTGCTCGGCGAGACGGCCCGGCCGCTGGCGGCGCTGGCGCTCTCTCGCCTTGGCGACGCCATCGACGGCGAGGTGCGGGATGTGCGCATGGTTGGCCCGGACGTGCGGGTCGTGATCGGCCGCGGCGCGTAGGCGGCCGGAGCGGCGTCGTGGCCGGTTCTGGCACTGATCCCCGGGCCCGTCGACGGGCCCGTCGGGCGCTGCTGCAGGCGCTCTACGCCTGGCAGCTGACGGGCGTGGCCGTCACGGAACTGCGGGCGCAGTTCTCGTTCACGGCCAAGAGTGCCAGCCCGGCAGGCACCGCTTTGGCGGACGCCGAACGCAACCTGGTGGAGCGCACCCAGCTGCGGGGCGCGGACGAGGCGTTCTTCGCCGAGTGCCTGGCTGGCGTGGTGCGCCATCGGGACGAGCTCGACGCCCTGTTCGTGCCGTACCTGGACCGGGCCTTGGACGCCCTGGACCATGTGGAGCGGGCCATCCTGCGCGCCGGCACCTTCGAGCTGCGCTCCCGCCCCGACGTGCCGCCCCGGGTCGCCATCAACGAGTGGGTGGAGCTGGCCAAGGGCTTCGGGGCGGAGGAGAGCCACCGCTACGTGAACGGGGTGCTGGACCGGGTGGCCCGGGATCTTCGGGATGCGGAGCTGCGGGAGGGCGCGCGCGCGGCGCCGGCATCGTGAGCGGCGGCGAGTTCGAACTGATCGGCGCCATCGCCGACGCGCTCGGTCCGGCGACCAGCGGCGACGGCGTGACGGTCGGCCCCGGCGACGACGCTGCGGTGCTGGCGGTGCCGCCGGGCCGCGAGCTGGTGGCTTCCACGGACACCCTGGTGGCCGGGCGCCACTACCCGCCCGGCGCGCCGGCGGAGAACATCGGCTACCGCAGCGTGGCAGTGGCGGCGTCCGACTTGGCGGCCATGGGCGCCGCGCCAGCGTGGGCGCTGGTGTCGCTCACGGCGCCGATCCTCGCCGAGGGCTGGGCGCGGGCCTTCGCCGATGGCGTCCGGGCCGCGGCGGAAGCCTTCGGCCTCAAGGTGGTTGGCGGCAATCTGGCTTGCGGGCCGCACAGCGTCACGGTGGCCGTACACGGCCATGTGCCCGCCGGCGGCGCGTTGCTGCGCCGCGGCGCGAGCCCCGGGGATCGCATCTACGTCACCGGCAGCATCGGCGGCGCTGGCATCGCGCTCGCCGACGAGCTGGCACTCGCGTCCCACCCGCTGGCGGACATTCCGGCGGGCAGCGCCTTGGCCCGCTACTGGCGGCCCCAGCCTCGCCTTGCCGTCGGCATTGGCCTGCGCGGCATCGCCACCGCCGCCATCGACGTTTCGGACGGCCTGGCGGCGGAAGTGGATCACCTGTGCAGAGCCAGCAAGGTGCGGGCGCGCTTGGCGTTGGCGCAAGTGCCGCTCTTCGCCGGCGCGCGCCCCGAGGGGGCCGTGGCGGCCGGCGACGACTACGAGCTGGCGTTCACGGCGCCGCCCAGCCGAAGCGAGGCGGTGGCCGCGCTGGCGCGAACCACGGAAGTGCCGATTGCAGCCATCGGCAGGATGGTTGCGGGTACGCCGTGGCGCGGTTGCTGGGATGCGGCCGTCGGCGCAGAGGCGGCCCGTGGCTACCGCCATTTCTAGGCGCGGCCCGGTGGCGCTGGCCGCAAATCCGGCTCGGCCCGTGAGGGCCCACGTGGTCCGCGGGCGTCCTGGCGCGGTCGTCTAGAGTGTCGTTGCCTCGAACCCTCGGCCTGCGCCACTTGCGCGACCCCCTCGCGCTGGTGGCCACCGGCGGCGGCAGCGGCCTTGCGGCCTTCGCCCCTGGCACCGCTGGGACCGCCGTGGGGGTGGCGCTGTGGTGGTTCCTGCTCGCGGACCTCGCCGTGGGCGTTCAGGCTGGCATCGTCGGCGGGGCTTTCGTGGTGGGCGTCCTGGTGGTCGAAGGCGTGGTGCGGCGCTACGGCCTGGGCGACGAACCCGCCATCGTCGTCGACGAAATCGTCGGCTGCTGGGTCGCCCTCCTGGCGGCGCCGAAGTCCCTGCCTTGGGCAGTGGCGGCGTTCCTGCTGTTCCGTCTGGCGGACATCGCCAAGCCCTGGCCGATCGGTTGGGCGGACCGCAGCGTCAAGGGCGGTTTCGGCATCATGCTGGACGACCTGCTTGCCGGTCTGTTGGTGGCGGCGATCATAGGCGCCGCGCGCTTGGCGCTGGCGGTTGCGGAGGGCTAGCGTTCGGCGTCGCCGGGCCGCCTTAGCGTGCCGCTTCCGAATCAACATGCGTCCCGACGGCACCAGCCCCCCGTCGCAGGGAACAAGCGCGCGTCGTGCTGCGGGGCGGCACGTCCTCGTCCTGGGCATGCCGAAGCAACGCCGGGGCGGTTTGCCGTTCGCCACGTCAATTCGCAAACGGACCACTAGGCTTGCGGGGGCTCGCTCGTCCCGGTGGCGCTGGCCTCCCCCGGGGGGCTGCCGCTCAAGTCCACCTCCTCGCCTTCCTGGGTCAGCGCCTTGATGCGGAGTTCGGCGCTGCGCAGGGATGCCTGGCACACGCGGGTGAGATGCACGCCGCGCTCGAAGGCGGCCAGGGACTGCTCCAACGTGAGGTCGCCGGATTCCATCTTGGCGACCAGGCCCTCGAGCTCCGCCAGCGAAGCCTCGAAGTCGACGGGCTGGTCGGCGTCCGCCACGGCTACGCGCCGTCCACGGCGACCGCCTTGGCGGCGGCGATGTCGAAGGTTCCGCCGGAGACCAGGCGCCATGTGGCGGTGTCTTCGTCCAGCTCGACGAGGCCCAGGCGCTCGAGCTTGGACAGTTCCCCGCGCACCTCCCAGGCGCCGAACGGCGTCTCGGTAGGGCGCAGGTGCGCGGCGACGTCGCCGGGGCGGAAGCTCGCCGCGCCGCTCTCCGCGAGGGCCGCCGCGGCGTCGTAGACGAGCTTCGTGCGTCGCGCGCGTTCGCTCATCGAGGTCCGCTCCCTTCGTCAGCGGCCAGCCGCTAGCCCAGCCGCCGCCGGCCAGCGCCGGCGCTTGGGCGCTCAAGAGGCCGCGTAGCTTACCCGAACCACGGTCGCAGCCGCGTTGCCGGCGCGTCGAGCAGCGGCACGGCCCTGTATGCTCGCCGCTCGTTGACTTCGGAGTCGAGCAGGCATGAACGAGGAGCGCAGGGGGCTCAAGGCTGGCGTCTGACTGGTCGCAGCGGCATTGGCTTGGTCCGTCGCAGCCGCTCCGGCGGCGCCGGCCATCACCGAGGACGTGGTGTACGGCCACAAGGACGGCATGGCGCTGGTGTACGACGTGTTCCGCCCGCAGCAGGCGAACGGGGCCGCGGTGCTGTTCATGGTGAGCGGCGGCTGGTTCTCCCGCTGGATGCCGCCCGCAGAGCGGGTGCCGTGGTTCCGGCATCTGCTGGACGCCGGCTTCACGGTGGCAGCCGTGCATCACGGCAGCGCGCCGCGCTACAAGGTGCCGGACGCCGTGGCGGACGTGCGCCTGGCCGTGGCCCACCTGCGCGCCAATGCCGAAGAATTCGGCATCGATCCGGCCCGTGTCGGCGTTACCGGCGGCAGCGCTGGCGGCCATCTGTCGCTGATGCTGGGGCTGGCCGGCGATGCGGACGGGCGCGTGGCCGCGGTAGTCGCCTACTTCCCGCCAGTGGACTTGACGGACATCGTGGGGCCGAGCGAGCGCTTTCCGGCCCTCGACTTCCCGCCGGCGCTCGCCGCGGACGTCTCGCCGGTGCGGTTAGCCAGCGCCGACGACCCGCCGGTGCTGCTCGTCCACGGCGACCAGGACGAACTCGTGCCCCTGGTCCACAGCGAACGGATGCACGCCGCATTGCAGGAAGCGGGAGCAGCCAGCGAGCTGATCGTCATCGAAGGCGCCGGGCACGGCTTCCGCGACGCCGCCCAGCGCCAGGCCCAACAGGCGACGGTAGCGTTCTTCGAGAAGCACTTGGCGGAGGGCTAGCCGGCGCCCTTGGGGAGAAGCTCGCGAGTGCGTCGCCGCCGGCGGCAACTGCTCCGTAGTGCCGAGTGGACGCGCTCCGCCAGATCGCTAGGGCGTCGTGGGCACTGCTTGGCCGCTCCCGGCAGCGTGGCGCAGGCCGCTAGACCTGCTCATGCCATCGATCCGACGCCGCGCCACCGCCGCTAGGCGACTGAGTTCGTCCGCGCCTTCGTCGTCGCCCTCGGCCCGAAGGTCGGCCACCGTGAGCGGAATGGCCGCCATGTAGTCAGGACTGCTGACCATTCGTTCGATGATCCGCCGGCGCATGTCCACCCTCTCGGTGCTGCAGGCTTCGTAGCCGTCGTCGCGCATCTTCGACGTCCTTCGCTTGTGTGCTCTTGTTACCGCCGCCAAGGATTATAAGCCGATTGCCGGTGACCGTCAGGTAAACGCGGTAGCCAGGCCCGGCACCAAGATGCCTAACCTCCCTTAAGCCACTTCTCAGCAGCTTGGTGCCTTTGTACAGCAGATCAAGCGACTTGGCGAGCCGAAGTATCTTCGAGTCGGCCCAAGTCTGGGCTTGCGGCGGCAACGTGGCGTACCACCGCTCGAAGGGCACTCCGTGACCGTCCCGAAAGAACTCGACGACGAGAGTGCCATCTGGTCTAGGCCCGCCCGCACCTTCTGGACCGCCCAACCTCGCCCTGCTCTCGCTCTCCTGCGCGGCCTGACACGACTGCTTCCACCTTCTCACTATTGATCCTCCACCGCTGCACGTTCCACCCGGACTTCGCGCCAAGTCTCAACCCTTGACCGCAGTGTGTCGACGAGGCCACTCAGGTCGAACCTGCGGACGGTAGGCCCGGCCCCCACAGCCTCGCCCCTTCTATGTACGACCAAGCCCTTTTCTTGAAGACTGCGGATCGCACGTTCCACAGTGCGACGGCTTGTACCCATCCGCTGACCAATGGTCGAGATTCGAGGGTATGGCCACTCGTCCTCACGCCACCAGTGCAGCAGGATGTTCAGGAGCACCACCATTTCTGTCGGCGAGAGCCCCAGTTGTCCTTGCGATCTGATGAGGATATCCGGCACCGGGGTGAACCCCGTCTCCGCACTCGTCACGGCACCACGCCACCGCCGCCGGACCGCTGAAGGAGTCGCTTCGTTCATTCGTTCCACCTTTAAGACGACAAGTAAACCTGACTATAGCACACCCTTTTCATCTGATTCAATCCTCAAGCGACGATATTGTCGCACTATCGTACATGTCCAGAGGGTGGGTAGGGTAGGGACGGGAAGGTGCGGTTCCGGGCATGAGATACCCTTAGCGCAAGCTGCCACAACCGGCTAACGTGCCGACGTGCCGAAAGCAATTGCAACGTGCCCGGCCATCCGCGACACTAGGCGGTTTTTCCGGCGGCGGGCTGCCGCCTGAGGGGGTGCCGATGGCCGAAGGTTCCGAAGTTCCAGCCGAGGTGATGCCCACCTACGCGCGCCTGCCGGTCTCCTTCGTGCGCGGCGCTGGCAGCTACCTCTACGACGACGCTGGCAAGGCGTACCTCGACGGTCTCACCGGGCTCGCGGTGTGCGGGCTGGGCCATGCCCATCCGCGAGTGGCGGAGGCGGTGAGCGCCCAGGCGGCGACGCTGCTGCACACCTCCAACCTGTACCGCATCGCGCCGCAGGAACGGTTGGCCAAACGCCTCTGCGACGTCGCTGGCATGGACAGCGCGTTCTTCTGCAACTCCGGCGCCGAGGCCAACGAAGCGGCCATCAAGATCGCCCGCCTGTACGGGCATGGCCGGGACGTGTCCGCGCCGGCCGTCGTGGTGGTGGACGACAGCTTCCACGGCCGCACCATGGCCACCCTCACGGCGACCGGCAACCGCAAGGTGCAGGCCGGCTTCGAGCCGCTGCTTGCCGGCTTCGTGCGCGCGCCCTACGACGACGTGCCTGCCATCGCGCAGATCGCCGCCAACAATCGCAGCGTGGTGGCGGTTCTGGTGGAGCCCGTCCTCGGCGAGGCCGGCGTGAAGATTCCCGCGCCCGGCTACCTGGAGGCGCTGCGGGAGCTGTGCGACGGCAACGGCTGGCTGCTGATGCTGGACGAGGTGCAAACCGGCAACGGCCGCACCGGGCGGTACTTCGCGTACCAGCACACCGCCGCGGTGCCGGACGTGGTCACCACCGCCAAGGGCCTCGGCAACGGCGTGCCCATCGGCGCCTGCATGGCCCGGGGCAGGGCGGCCGAGATGCTGGTGGCAGGCACCCACGGCTCCACCTTCGGCGGCAACTTTCTGGCCAGCGCGGTGGCCAACGCCGTGCTGGACGAACTGCTCGACGGCGGCCTCGTCGAGCGCGCCGCCGTTCTCGGCGAACGAGTGCTCGGCCGCCTGCGGGACCGGTTGCGCGGCAACAACCGCGTCAAGGAGATTCGCGGCAAGGGCCTGATGCTGGCGGTGGAGCTGCGCCAGCCCTGCACGGAACTCGTCGGCCGCGCCCTCGAGGAGGGCCTGCTGATCAACGTCGCGGCGGAAACCAACGTGCGCCTGCTGCCGCCCTTGACGATGACCGACCAGGAAGCCGACACGTTGGCGGACAAGGTGGCGGGGCTTATCGACGGTCTCGACTGACGGCGCGGATCATGCCGGTGCGCCACTTTCTCACCCTGGCGGACTGCTCGCCCGAAGAACTGGCGGCGCTGGTGGCCCGGGCTGCCGAGCTCAAGGCGATGCATCGCCGCGGCCACCGCTACCAGCCCCTCGCAGGCAAGACGCTGGCGATGGTCTTCGACCTCGCCTCCACGCGCACCCGCGTCGCCTTCGAGGTGGGCATGCACCAGCTTGGCGGCCACGCGCTGTTCGTCAGCCCGCAGGGTTCGCAGCTGGGCCGTGGCGAGCCGGTCGAAGACACCGCCCGGGTGCTGTCCGAGATGGTGGACGCGGTGATGATCCGTACGCTGGACCACGACAAGGTGGAGCGCTTCGCCGCCGCCGCCACGGTGCCGGTGGTGAACGGCATGACCAGCCGCTGCCACCCCTGCCAGCTGCTGGCGGATGTGCAGACCTTCGAGGAGTGCCGCGGCCCCATAGCCGGCGCCACGGTCGCCTTCGTCGGCGACGGCTACAACATGTGCCACTCCTACATCCGCGCCGCCGGCCTGTTCGGCTTCCACCTGAGGGTGGCGACGCCGGCAGCGCACGCGCCGGACCGGGCGCTCCTGGATGCCAGCAACAACGTGGAACTGGCGGCAACGCCGGCGGCGGCCGTGGCGGACGCCGACGTGGTGGTGACGGACGTTTGGGCCTCGATGGGCCACGACAGCCAGCGGTCGGCTCGCCTCGAGGCGTTCGAGGGCTACCAGGTGACGCCGCAGCTGCTCGATCTGGCCAGCCGCGACGTGCTCTTCATGCACTGCCTGCCGGCCCATCGCGGCGAGGAGGTGAGCGCCGAGCTGCTCGACGACCCGCGCTGCGTGGCCTGGCGCGAGGCCGGCAACCGCCTGCACACCCAGAAGGCGCTGCTCGAGTTCCTGCTCGGCGCTCGGGGAACAGACGCCGATCGCTAGCTGCCATTCGCCCGGCCGCGGCCACCTACGGGGAGCCCTGTCACCAGGCCGTTGATGCGCTGCTCCCTCGGATCAACAGCTTATCCACAGCTTCTCCAGCCGAGTTCCACGGAACGGCGAACACTACATGTAGTGGTGGTGCCCACGGGACCGGATGGTCCACAAGCTCGACGCCACCATCCACCGCCTGCCCACAGGCTCGCCGGCGGCCGGCAGCACATCGTTGGCAGGTGCCCGCCACGGGGTTGTGAAAAAGTTGCGAATTCCGGTTGGCAAACGTCGCGCAAAGGGGTTAAATCGGTACCGCTCGCCGCCAGACGCCTATATGTAGTGGTTCACTGGGTGCCTAGGGCTGAATGGGATGGCTGGGTGGCTGGGAGTAGTTGGGAGAGCGGCCTGCTTGAGCGTGGGCTTCGGGGCCAGCCTCTGCCTTGGGAGACGCCCCGCACGGCACGGGTTTCGGCGTCGAGGCCCTGGAACTAGCCGTCGCGCGGCAACACGCTATGTCGTGCTGGAAGGAAAGACAGTATACTCGCGGCCAGAGGAGACGCGAACGCCGATGCCAACGCACTCGCCCAACACCGTGACGGCGGATTCCGCCACCGTCGCCGCTCGCGCCGGCGATGCGCCGCCGCCGTTGTCGGCCGCCGTTCTCGCCACCGCGCCCGGCCAGCTGCGCGTCATCAAGCGCAACGGCGCGGTGGTGCCCTACCACGACGACAAGATCCAGATCGCCCTCACCAAGGCGTTCCTGGCGGTCGAAGGCGGCACCGCGGCGGCGTCTTCCCGCATCCGCGATCTGGTGGCCACGCTGACGCAGCAGGTCACCGGCACCTTCGCCCGCCGCCTGCCCTCCGGCGGCACCATCCACATCGAGGAAATCCAGGACCAGGTCGAACTGGCGCTGATGCGCTCCGGCGAGCACAAGGTGGCCCGCGACTACGTGCTGTACCGGGAAGAGCGGGCGCGCATTCGCGCCGCCAATGCGGCCGCCGCGCCGGCCGGCGGGCCGGCCATTCGCATGGCGGCCGAAGACGGCAGCCTCAAGCCGTTGGACGCGGGGCACATTCGCGCCATGGCGGCGGAAGCGTGCGACGGCCTCGACGGCGTGGACGCGCAGCGCATCGTCGAAGTCGCCCAGGCCGAGATGTACGACGGCATCAAGGCGAAGGACATCGCCGCGAGCTTGATGATGACGGCCCGGGCGATGGTCGAGGAAGAGCCGAACTACACCTATGCCGCGGCACGCCTGCTGCTCGGCCGGTTCCGCGCCGAAGCGCTCGAGTTCCTGGGTCTCGGCGCCGATGCCCCCCAGGGCGCCACCCAGAAGGACATGGCCAAGCTCTATCCGGTGGCGCTGGCGGCCTTCATCGAGCGCGGAGTGGAACTGGAACTGCTCGCGCCGGAACTCAAGCGGTTCGACATCGAACGCCTGGGGCGCGCCATCAAGCCGAAGCGCGACAAGATGTTCACCTACCTCGGCCTGCAAACGCTCTACGACCGCTACTTCATCCACAGCGGCAACGTGCGCTTCGAGCTGCCGCAGGTGTTCTTCATGCGCGTCGCCATGGGCCTCGCCGTGCAGGAGGACGAACCCGAAGAACGCGCCATCGAGTTCTACGACCTGCTCTCCTCCTTCGACTACATGAGCTCCACGCCGACGCTGTTCAACTCCGGAACGCTGCGCTCGCAGCTTTCGTCCTGCTTCCTCACCACCGTCTCGGACGATCTCGACGGCATCTACAGCGCCATCCGCGACAACGCCCTGCTCTCCAAGTGGGCCGGCGGCCTCGGCAACGACTGGACGCCGGTGCGGGCCCTCGGCGCCTACATCAAGGGCACCAACGGCAAGTCCCAAGGCGTGGTGCCGTTCCTGAAGGTGGTGAACGACACCGCGGTGGCCGTCAACCAGTGCTTCGCGCCGGATACGCGGGTACATACGGCCGACGGCGTGAAGGCCATCCGCGACGTCGCCAAAGGCGACTTGGTGCTGGGCCAGCGCGGCGAATACCGCGAAGTGTTGAAGACGATGGCCTACAACCAGACTGATCCGATGGTGGAGTTGCGCGTGAAGCATGCCGTGCAGCCGCTGCGCGTGACGGCAGGACATCCGATCTGGAGCATCCAGGGCGTGCCGATGGCGCAGTCGATTGAGCGCACGACGGCGTGGCTCGGCAAAGGGCTCCGCAAAGGGAGGGCCGCGCCGCGGTGGGTGGAAGCGGGCCAACTGAAGAAGGGCGACTACGTGGCGCAGGCCATCCCGCAGGAAGTCGCGCCCGTGGCCGGATTCGACGAAGACGACGCCCGCTTCTACGGCATCCTCCTGGGCGACGGCCACTGTTCGAAGCAGGGCCTGCAATGGGGCGTGAGCGGCAACCCCGAGAACGACGCCCACTTGCGCTTCGTCGCCGACTACCTGGCGCGCAAGGGCGTTCATTGTTGGACCACCGAACGCGGCAGCCGCTATCGCCAGATCCACTGGTCGGTCGGCCTCGGCCTCGTGCGCGACGGCACCACCGGGCGCTACGCAAGCGCTGGCGGCAACCCCCTTGGCCTCTCTCGGAGCGATCTCTACGACAGCGACGGCAGGAAACGCATCCACCGTCGTTTCAGCCACCTGCCGAAAGCGCAGACGCTCTCGTTGCTGCACGGCCTGCTGGAAACGGACGGCGGCATCAGCCGCGGCAAGGAGATCTATTTCACGAGCACGTCCGAAGCGCTGGCCGAAGGCGTGCGCTATCAGATGCTGCGCTTGGGCGTTCCCACGGCAGGCCAATGCCGCGAGCGCGAACAACGCCACGAAGGCGTGCGCGACGACGGCACGAGGGTGTCCTTCGACGGCACCGTGAAGGCTTGGGACATCCGCGTGCCGGCAGTACGCGAACTGGCCGAGCGCCTAGGCTGCCGAGCGCTGACCAAGCGCAATTGGTTCATCCATCAGAACTGCGTGTTCAGCCGCGTTCGCTCGACGAAGAGCCTGTCGCCAGTGCCGTTCGTCGTGGACCTGAAAGTCGAGGGCGACGAGTCCTACATGACCACCAGCGCGCTGGCGCACAACGGCGGCAAGCGCAAGGGTGCGGTGTGCTCCTACTTGGAGACCTGGCACCTGGACATCGAGGAGTTTCTGGAACTGCGCAAGAACACCGGCGACGACCGGCGCCGGACCCACGACATGAACACCGCCAACTGGGTGCCCGATCTGTTCATGAAGCGGGTCTTCGAGGATGGGCAGTGGACGCTCTTCTCGCCCAACGACGTGCCCGATCTGCACGACCTCTACGGCACCGCCTTCGAGCAGCGCTACTGCGAATACGAGCGCATGGCCGAGAGCGGCGAGCTCGCGCTGTTCAAGCGCATCGGCGCGAAGGAACTCTGGCGCAAGATGCTCTCCATGCTGTTCGAGACGGGGCATCCGTGGATCACCTTCAAGGACGCCTGCAACGTGCGCTCGCCGCAGCAGCACGTCGGCGTGGTGCATTCCTCCAACCTGTGTACCGAGATCACGCTGAACACGTCGCGGGACGAAGTCGCGGTGTGCAACCTGGGCTCGGTGAATCTGGCGCGGCACATCGTGGACGGCGCATTGGACAAGAAGAAGCTCAAGAGAACCGTGCGGACCGCGGTGCGGATGCTCGACAACGTGGTCGACGTCAACTACTACGCCGTGCCGCAGGCCCGCGCCTCGAACATGCGCCACCGCCCCGTGGGGCTTGGCGTCATGGGCTTTCAGGACGCGCTCTACATGCTGGGCGTTTCCTACCGCTCCGAAGCCGCCGTCGAGTTCGCGGATCGCTCGATGGAGGCGCTCTCCTACTACGCTATCGATGCGTCTTCTAGGCTCGCCAAGGAACGCGGCAGCTACGCGACCTTCGAGGGCTCCCTGTGGAGCCGCGGCATCCTGCCCATCGACTCGCTGAAGCGCCTCGCGGACCAGCGCGGCGGGAACTACCTGGACGCAGACACCTCGACCACGCTGGATTGGGGCAAGCTGCGGCGCAAGGTACAGACCGGGGGCATGCGCAACTCCAACGTGATGGCGATTGCGCCCACCGCCACCATCGCCAACATCGTTGGCGTTTCCCAGTCCATCGAACCGACCTATCAGAACCTGTACGTGAAGTCGAACCTCTCCGGCGAGTTCACCGTCGTCAACCCGTTCATGGTGCACGACCTGAAGCGCGCCGGCGTGTGGGACAAGGTGATGGCCAACGACCTCAAGTACTACGACGGTAGCCTGGCGCAGATCGACCGCGTGCCGGCGGAACTCAAGCAGCTGTACGCCACCGCCTTCGAGGTGGAACCGCGCTGGCTGGTGGACGCCGCCGCCCGCCGCCAGAAGTGGATCGACCAGGCCCAGTCCCTGAATCTCTACATCGCCGGCGCGTCCGGCAAGAAGCTGGACGTCACCTACCGCATGGCTTGGCTGCACGGCCTGAAGACCACCTACTACCTGCGCTCCCTCGGCGCCACCGATACGGAGAAGTCGACGCTGGAGAAGGACGACACGCTGAACGCTGTGGCCGCGGCCGGTGCGTCAGCCGCAGCGGTATCTGCGCCGATCGACAGCCCGCTGGGTGCGCCCGCCGAACTGCCCGCGGCCTGCGCCATCGACGATCCAGACTGCGAAGCATGTCAGTAGCGTTGGCGGAGATCGGCGTTGCCGCCCGCGGATGCTGCGGTGGCCGGAGCGTGCCTGTGGCGAAGGGCAGCGCTTGCGTCTTCAATCGCATCGTCGCCGGAGACGCCAGGGACGAATTGCGCAAGCTGCCGGCGGCGAGCATTGACCTGAGCTTCTGGTCGCCGCCGTACTGCGTTGGCAAGTCCTACGAACGCGATCTTTCCTTCGACGACTGGCGCGAACTTCTGCGTGGCGTGATCCACGGCCACAGCCGGGTCGTCAAGCCCGGCGGATTTCTGGCCGTCAACATCGCCGACATCCTGTGCTTCCCCGATGCGTCCATGCCGAAGTTCCAAGCCGACAACATGCGCCGCAAGACCAACGCCGTCACGCGGGAACAGGTTCTGGCCGCACGAGAGGCCCACCCGCAGGCGAGGCGCCAGGAGCTCGCCGCGCTCTTGGGATGCAGCGAGCAGACCATCCAGCGACGCTTGGAGCACAACAACGTGCGCGGCGGCAAGCAGTCCGCCTCCACCAAGGTGCTGCTGACGGGCTGCATGGTCGCCGAGTGGGCAGAAGAGGCCGGCTTCCATCTCTACGACCAGCGCATCTGGCACAAGGACCCGTGCTGGGCGAACAGCCGCTGGCACTCCAACTCGTATCGCGCAGTGGACGAGTTCGAGCACGTCTACGTCTTCTGGCGCCCCGGCATCACCGAGTACGACCGACACCGGCTCACGCCAAGCGAGTGGGCGGAGTGGGGCTCGCGGGGCGTGTGGAACATCCGGTCCGTCGGCCGCAACGACCGCCACGAGGCCGAGTTCCCCGAGGAACTCGCCAGTCGCGTGATCCGGCTGTTCTCGCCCGTTGGCGGCGTTGTGCTCGACCCCTTCGTTGGCACCGGCACCACGACGAAGGTGGCGAAGCTGCTTGGCCGGCAGTGGCTGGGCATCGACATCGAAGCGGAATACGCGCACATGGCGCGCCGACGTACCGAGCGCGTTCGAGAGAGGCCGATTGAGGAGGGCATTTGCGCATGCTGAGTTGGGAAGACTACGAAGACCAGGGCGACGCGCCGTTCGTTGCGCCAGGGACGGTTGCCGTGCCCGCGGCCCCAATAGCTGCTGCGGTTCTGGCCGAACACGCCGCTGTCGATGTTGCGGCACCGCCGGCCGCGCCCTTGCCGGCCCTGCCGCCCTTGCCCGAGCCGCCAGTGGCGCCAGCGCTTGAAGCCGTCGTCGAACGGCAGGCCGCGATCGGCCCTGCCCAAGCCATCGCCGTCTCGGCGCATTTGGACCGCGAATCCGAAATCGAGCCCGGCGAGCGCGTCACGGTGGATCAGAAGCGCATGATCAACTGCCGCGCAGACCTCAACCAGCTGGTGCCGTTCAAGTACGACTGGGCATGGCAGAAGTATCTCGACGGCTGCGCCAACCACTGGATGCCGCAAGAGATCAACATGACCGCGGACGTGGCGCTGTGGAAGTCCGAAGGCGGCCTCTCGGACGACGAGCGCACCATCGTCAAGCGCAGCCTGGGGTTCTTCTCCACCGCCGATTCGCTGGTGGCCAACAATCTGGTGCTCTCCGTCTACCGCCTAGTCACCAACCCGGAGTGCCGCCAGTACCTGCTGCGCCAAGCCTTCGAGGAAGCCATCCACACCCACGCCTACCAGTACTGCATCGAATCCCTGGGCATGGACGAGGGCGAAATCTTCAACATGTACCACGAGGTGCCGAGCGTCGCCCACAAGGCGTCCTGGGCCTTGAAGTACACCCAGGAACTCGCCGATCCCACCTTCCAGACCGGCACCGTGGAGACGGACAAGGCGCTCCTGAAGAACCTCATCGCCTACTACTGCGTGATGGAAGGCATCTTCTTCTACTGCGGCTTCACGCAGATCCTTTCCATGGGCCGCCGCAACAAGATGACCGGCACTTCGGAGCAGTTCCAGTACATCCTGCGCGACGAATCCATGCACGTGAACTTCGGCATCGACGTAGTCAACCAGATCAAGCTGGAGAACGAGCACCTGTGGGATGCGGACATGCAGGCGATCGCGACCCGCATGATCCTCGAAGGCACGGAACTCGAAACCCGCTACGCCCAGGACACCATGCCAAGAGGCGTACTCGGCATGAACGCCAACACCATGGCCGAATACCTGCAATTCATCGCCAACCGCCGCCTAGCGCAGATCGGCCTGCCGGAACAGTTCCCCGGCGCCAAGAACCCCTTCCCGTGGATGTCCGAAATCATGGACTTGAAGAAGGAGAAGAACTTCTTCGAGACGCGGGTGACGGAGTACCAGACGGGTGGAGCGCTGAGCTGGGATTGATGGAGTCGGCCTAGGATGAGCAGAGACGGACTAGCAACCAGCGTCATACTTCCTCGCTTCCCCAACGTTGATGCGGCGGTAGGATACGCACATCGCCTCGTTTGGAGCCGCAGGCAGGAGTTCGGAGGCCGAGATGTCTCCGATTACGTTGAGTTGCTAAATCTGCCTGCGCTCGCCGGCATTTTCGGACTGACCTACGAAACCATGCCGACAATGCCCAGAGCGAATGGACGTGCAGCCTTGGGCCTGCTTGATCTCTCCAAAGGAAGCGTCTTAGTCTCCGAGGAGAGAGGGTTGGAGGTGGCGAGATATACGGCAGCCCATGAGTTTGGCCACTTGTTGTACCACCAGGACGGTGTCAGACAGCACTGGGAAAGGGAACTCGATCCTGCAGAGAAAGACCCTCGGGAGCGCGAAGCTAACCAGTTCGCTGCTAGGTTCCTGATGCCGAAGAAACTGCTAATTCGCCGATTGAGCAAGCACTTTGATGTGCCGCCCATTCGCATGGACGAAAACTGGCTGTACCACCTCCTAGGGGATCAGGCCGATCCCGATCCTAAAGAGCTCGATCTGGAGTACGCGTTAGCAAAAGCGAACCGAAACAGCCGCGATCAACAGATCATACCACTACATCAACAATTCAAGGTATCAAAGCAGGCAATGGCGATCCGACTGCAGGAGGTTCGAGCATTGGAGTATCCTGTTACATCGCACAGAACTGATATGTGAACTTGGTGTAACGTGTGTTCGATCACTGGGCAATTTGGAATAGAGAGTAGCGTCAATGATATTAACGGATGATCTGCTGCGACAAGAAGTTCGCCACATGGCAGAGACTTCTGCCGCGTGCCAACGCCGACATTCGTCGACCATCGAGCTGGCAGACTCGGTGATGGTGTGCGAGCGCAACCAGACATTCATAGCCAGTTTGGCCGATGCGTCCGTCAAGCTCATCGTCACGTCGCCGCCCTACAACGTCGGCAAGCCCTATGAGCGGAAGTCGTCTCTTGCGGGGTATTTGGATGCCCAACGAGAAGTGATTGCGCAGTGCGAGCGGGTGCTGCACCCGCAGGGTTCGATCTGCTGGCAAGTGGGAAACTACGTCTCTCGCGGAGAGATCGTGCCTCTGGACGCTGTTCTCTATCCCATCTTCAAGGAGCAAGGCCTGAAACTCCGCAACCGCATGATCTGGCACTTCGGCCATGGGTTGCACTGCAAAAAGCGGCTCTCCGGCCGCTACGAGACCATCAACTGGTTTACGAAGGGCGACGACTACACGTTCCATCTGGATCCGATTCGAGTGCCATCGAAGTACCCTGGCAAACGGTACTTCAAGGGGCCGAATGCCGGCAAGCTCTCTTGCAACCCGAAAGGCAAGAACCCAGGCGACGTATGGATGTTCCCCAACGTGAAGAACAACCATGTAGAGAAGACGATCCATCCCTGCCAGTTCCCCGTCGAGCTGGTGGAGCGGCTTGTGCTCTCGATGACCAATCCCGGCGACATCGTGCTGGATCCTTACATGGGCGTGGGCTCGTCCGTTGTCGCAGCCCTGATGCATGGCCGCAAGGGCTACGGCTGCGACACCGTCGAGGAGTACGTCGCGATCGCGAAGGAGCGCGTCGCGGCGTTGCGGGCCGGTACGCTCAAGACGCGGCCAATGGGCAAGCCGATCTACGATCCGACCAAGCCAAACGGCGGACATTGACAGCCAAGCAATGAGAATCGTTGAACGCTATTCGCACATGAACGGCGAGGAGTACTTGCTGGTCCATCAACCGGGGCTATGGCAAGAGGTGCTCGACGTCATCGAATCGGTCGACGCCGAGGCGTGCAAAGTCAAGATGTCCAAGGAGAAGACGCGCGAAGGTCGAATGCTGTACTCGCCCACGTCGATGAACGAGGCGATTGCGACCGGTTTCAACGCGCTCGGCTGGCAGGTTCGGAGACAGCACTTCTACGTCACTTCGGATGCCCAGCTACTCAAGCAGATATACGGCCTTGATGCCGGCGCCCAGCGCGACGCAATCGAGGAAGCTGGCCTTCAGCCCATCCGATCCTACAACCAGACCGATTTCGTCAAGGATAGAGTCGCCGTCGAGGTGCAGTTCGGCAAGTACGCATTCGTGGCTCATGACCTCTTCGTCAAACACATGGCCTTCTTCGTATCGGATCTGATCGATGTGGGCATTGAAGTGCTGCCCATGAAGGAACTCGAAGCGCACATGTCGTCTGGAGTGCCGTACTTCGAGCGCGACCTGCTGAACATCATTCGCCAAGGCCGCGGTGTGCCGGCGGTTCCGCTCGTGCTTTTGGGTGTGGCACCTTGACGTTTGTGGTGTCAGTAGTTGCTCGCGCTAAGGATCTCTGTGCTCGGCGTCACTCCGGCGCTGGTTCCCGCAACAACGCCGCGTAGCCGCGCAGCGCCCGGCGGTGTTCCCGCCAGTTCGGCAAGGACACCTCCAGCAACGCGTAGAACCCGGCACCGTGGTTCATGTGGCGCAGGTGGCAGAGTTCGTGGAGGGCCACGTAGGCCATCGCCTCCGGCGGTACCTTGGCCAAGTGGGTGTTGAGCGAGATGCGGCCGTGGCTCGAACAGCTGCCCCATCGGCTGGTCATGTAGCGGTGCCGCCAGGGCGGCAGCGCCGGCAGCCAGGGCAGCTGCTCGGCGGCCTCGCGCAGCGCCTGTTCGAGCAGCACGTCCGCCTGCCGCGCCCACCAGGCCCACACTGCGGCCTTGGTGCGCTCCGCCGGGGCTAGCAGGGTTGTCGCATCCGCTAGGCGCACTGCCTCGCCAGCACTGGTCCGAAGGGTGATCCGCCGCCCGCGGAACAGCAGCGCGGCGCCGTCGACGTATTCGGTTGGCCACCCGAGCGGGTCGGCGGCACGGCTGCGGCGACGCAGCCAGCGGGCGTTGCGGCAGAGCAGCCGCTGCACATCCTCGACTGGCGTACCGGGCGGGACGTCCACCAGCACGGCCCCGCCCGGGGCGAACTCGAACCCCATGCGAGTGCGGCGGCGGTGGTTCCAGCGCACCGTCACCGCCAGCGCGGCGCCGTCGTCTGTCGGCCAGGAGAAAGCGGCGCGTTGCAGTTGTCGGCACCCCGGATCGAATGTGCGGCGTCGGCGGGTTGGCGTCGGAGCATACGCCTGATGGGTTGGTTGTTGCGCCGTGCGCGTTGCCTCGCCGGGCCGCGCGGCAGGCGGGCGCTGGTGGATGGACGGTGCGGAAGCTGTGTGGAACCACCGCAGAAACCGCTTGCACTGGCGACGAGCGCGGCTATAGTGGCCGCATGTTGGGCGGAAAGAAAAGGAGGTGATCTGTGCGATCTGTTGTTGAGGGGCAAGCCCTCTAGCCTCACCGAAGTTGCGGGGCGAGTCCCCTCACAAGCGCCGGGGCGACGTTGCTGGGTGCAACGCGCCCCGGTTTCACATTCACATATGGCCGCCGGGTACCCGTCCGTCTCCTTCTTGCCAGAGGTTCCCTGTGCGCCGCCTTTGGAGAGGCCCACGCCGAAGGCTCTCCGGCAGATACGTCCCTAGTCCCTTGGAGGCGCTATGAAGCTCGCAGTGGAGTTCCCGAGCGTCAGCTATCGGGAGGGCGGCGCTGGCGTCAAGCGCCTGGCGCAGGCCATCGAGGCCATCGGCTTCGACCAGCTCGACATCTTCGACCATGTGGTGATGGGCTTCCCCACCGCCAGCAGGCCGGCGCCCATGTATCCGCCGAAGATGCCGATCCTCGAGGCGCTGATGGCGCTCTCCCACATTGCCGCCGTCACCAGCCGCATCGGCCTCGGCACCGAGGTGCTGGTGCTGCCCCAACGCCAGCCGACGCTGGTCGCCAAGCAGGTGAGCACCCTCGACACCCTTTCCGGCGGCCGGGTGCGGCTTGGCGTCGGCGTTGGCTGGCAAGCCTCCGAGTACGAGGCGCTGGGCGAGAACTTCGGCACCCGCGGGCGGCGCATGGACGAGGCCATCGATCTCCTGCGCGTCTATTGGGGCCAGGAGCAGGTGGAATACCACGGGCGCTTCTACGCGGCCGACGCGATGGCGATGGAGCCGAAGCCGCCGCAGGGGCGGCAGCTGCCGATCTGGATCGGCGGGGCGGCCGAGGCGGCGCTGCGGCGAGTGGGCGAACGCGGCGACGGCTGGCTGGCCAACGCCATCGTTGATGCCGCCACGGCCGAGAAGTGCCGCGGCAAGATCGCCGCCTACGCGGAAGCGGCCGGACGCGATCCGGCCGCCATCGGCTATCAGATGATGCTGGACGCGCCGCCCCGGGACGACGCCGGCAAGCGCTTCTACGCGGACCCGAAACGGGTCGCTGCCCGGGCCGCGGCGGTGCGGGCGATGGGCTTCGAGTGGGGCACCATCAACGCCACGGCGATCTTCCAGGCCGGCGCCCGCAGCGTCGAGGCGATGGTGGACATGCTGGGGCACACCTACGAGGCGATACGCCGGGAAGTGGGCTAGTGGGCCAGCTCGACTGCAAGGACGGATGAGCTGGCGGCACGGCCAACCGATCTGGACCATCACCAATGTGGCTTGGTACTAGCGCACGCCGCCGACATGGCGGCGCGCCGAGTGCGCCGGCCGTCTTGCCGCCACGTCGGGCACCGAGTGCCGGCTAGCCCGGAACGAGGCTCCCTTTCCGCAGCGCCGCTGCGAAGTCCTGCGCCGGCAGCACGTCGATGCCGTCCTCGGTGCGCCAAGCGCGGGGCGCCAGGCACACCACGACCCGACGCCGGACGTCCGGGTGGTCCCGGGCCAGCGCCCGCAGCCCCTTGAGGTGGCGATCGACGATGCGGGCGCTCGCCTTGGCCTCCACCGCCACGCGCATGGCGCCGAGCACGAAATCCACCTCGGTGCCGTTTGCGAGCCGCCAGTACGCGAGCGGCAGATCCAGTTCGCGGTAGGCGAGGGCGGCGGACAGTTCGTGGAACACCCAGTTCTCGAACGCCTTGCCGTACAGCTCCGAACCCGGTTGCAGTTCGCCGCGGCGGGCCAGTCGGTTGACCACGCCAACGTCGGCGAAGTAGAACTTGGGCGCCGCGGTGACGCGGCGCTTGGCCCGCCGGCGGTACGACGGCAGCCAGCGGCCGAGCAGCGTGTCCACCAGTATCTCGAAGTGCGCCTTGGCTGTGGGGCTGGAGACTCCGCAGTCCGCGGCGACGTTGGAGAAGTTGACCAGCTCGCCGTCGCAGAGAGCGGCGGCGTCCAGGAATCCGGCGAAGGCTGGCAGGTTGCGCACCAGGCCCTCGGCGGCGACTTCCTCGCGCAGATAGTCGGCCAAGTAGGCATCCAGTCGGGCGGCGGGCCGCGACGCGTCGTACACGCGAGGCAGATAGCCGCGGTTCAAGAGGCGCGTGAGGTCGAAGTCCTCGCCGAGCTCGGCGGCGGTGACGCCGTGCATCTCGAACCGCAGCGCCCGTCCGCCGAGCAGGTTGGCCGCGCCGCGCCGTACTTTGCGTGCGCTCGAGCCGCACAGGGCGAAGGACAGGCCCCGGTTCTCGATCAGCCAATGCGCCTCGTCGAGCAGCGCCGGCGCCTTCTGCACTTCGTCAATGACCACCTGGCCGTCCGGCGGCGGCCCCGAGGCTTCGATCTCGGCGCGCAGCCGCTCGGGATTGGCCATGTAGAGACGGAACTCCTCGGTCTTCAGCAGGTCGATCCAGCGGGCCCTTGGGTAGCGCTGGCGCAGCAGCGTCGTCTTGCCGGTCTGCCGCGGGCCCCAGAGGAAGAAGCTGTCCTCCCCAGGTGCCGGCAGATGCAGGGTCCTCGCGAACATTTGCTTGCAATATACAGCGTATTTCTAAAGTGTGGCTTTAGATATGCCGCCAAGAGCCTCAGTAGACGCCCGCTTCCAGCCCCGCTGCCAAAGCCATGCCGAGCTCTCGGCAGCCGGCGAGATGCGCCGGCTGCACGGCGCCTTTGGCGATCACCGGCGGCTGCACCTCGTTGAACGGATAGCCGCCAGCGATGCGGCGAATGGCCCCGATGGCGCCGCTGCCGTCGTTGCCAGCGCTCACGAACATCGCGTACGGCAAGGGCTTGAGCTTGCCCTCCACGGGGTAGAAGGTGCGGTCAAGAAAGTCCTTCATGCCGCCGGACATGTAGCCGAAGTTCTCCGGGGTTCCGAGCAGCAGCCCCTGCGCCCACAGCAGGTCCTCAGGGCCGGCGTCCTGGGCCCTCCGCAGCCGCGTCTGCACCGCCTCGATCAGCGGATCCGTCGCGCCGGCGTATGCGGCCTCCGCCAATGCACGCGTGTTGCCGGTTTGGGTGTGGTAGACGATCAGCAGCCGCTTGCGGGCGCTGGCGGCGTAAGCTGGTTGGGCGGTCTCCTCCATAGGCATGCGCAAGCCGAGCAGCCATGACGATCACCATAGACGCAATCCAGGCGGCGCGCCAACGCATCCGCGCCCACATCGTGCAGACGCCGCTGCTTCGGTCCGCGGTGCTCTCCTCGATGCTGGGCGCACAGCTGCATCTGAAGTACGAGAACCTGCAGTTCACGGCGTCCTTCAAGGAACGCGGGGCGCTGAACCGGCTGCTGCTGCTCGACGCCGCGGAGCGCAGGCAGGGCGTCGTGGCGATGTCCGCCGGCAACCATGCCCAGGCGCTGGCCTACCACGGCACCCGCCTCGGCGTTCCGGTGACCATCGTGATGCCCCGCCCCACGCCGAACGCGAAAGTGGCGCAAACCCGCGTCTTCGGCGCCGAAGTGCTGCTGCATGGCAGCCAGTTCGCCGAGACCCTCGCCTTCACGGAGCGGCTTGCGGCCGAGCGGCAGCGGACGCTGATCCACCCCTTCGACGACGAGGCGGTGGTCGCTGGCCAAGGTACGCTGGGCCTGGAGCTGGTCGAGGCGCTGCCGGACTTGGACACGGTGGTGGTGCCGGTCGGCGGCGGCGGCTTGGCGAGCGGAGTCGCCGTTGCCGTCAAGGCCATCCGTCCCGCGGTGGCCGTGGTGGGCGTGCAGGCGGAACGCTTCGGTGCCGCGGCGGCCATGTTCCACGGCCGTCCGCCACCGCCGCCCCGGCCCGGCACCGTGGCCGAGGGCATTGCGGTGGAAACCCCCGGCGCCATAACCATGCCGATCATCCGCGAGCGCGTGGACGCGCTCGTCACGGTGGGCGAGAGGGACATCGAACGCGCCATCTTCACGCTGCTGGAAGTGGAGAAGACGGTTGTCGAAGGCGCCGGGGCAGCCGCCTTGGCTGCGGTTTGGGCTCATCGCGAGCTCGCGGCCGGCAAGACGGCCGTGGTGCTGAGCGGCGGCAACATCGACATGATGATCCTGTCCTCGGTGCTGCAGCGGGGCCTCGCGAGCAGCCGCCGCCTGGTGCGGTTGGCGGTGGAACTGCCGGACGTGCCGGGGTCCCTCGCCGAGCTGGCGGCGATCCTGGGCGAGCTCGACAGCAACATCGTCGACATCGTCCACCAACGCGCCTTTCGAGCGTCCTCGGCCCGGGCCAGCGTGGTGGAGCTGGTGCTGCAAATGCGCGGCGAGGAACAGACGGACGCGGTGGTCGCAACGCTGCGCGGCCGTGGCTACGACGTAGCCACCGCCGACGCCTATGATGGCGCAGTACACAGCGGATAAGCGAGGTGGAGCATGATCGTGCGTCTGGACCACATCGGCATCGTTGCCCACAGCGTGGACGAGGCAATGGCCACGCTGACGGCTAGGCTGGGCTTTCCCGTGGACGAACGGACGCCGCTGCCGGACGGCGCCTACTTCGCTCCCGAAGGCACCCACAACTACTTCTTTCGGGTCGGCAGCGGCGAGACGCAGATCGAGGTGCTTGTGCCGGCGGTGCCGGAAGCCGGCACCTACAAGTATCTGCAGCGTTTCGGGCCTGGCCTGCACCACTGGGGATACGCCTGCGACGACGTGGTAGCCGAGGCGGCGCGGCTGCGCGCCAACGGCATGCGCCAGATCGATCTCGGAGGCCGCCCGGGGGGCGAAGGGGCCGGCGTGGCCTTCTTCCACCCCAAGAGCGCCGGCGGCATTCTCACCGAGCTGGTGCCGGTGCGTCCCTGACGGCGCTGATCCGGCGGACCCGCCGCCGGCCGCTCAAGCCCGCTGCTTCACCTCCGCCACCACGGCCGCGTAGCGGTCCAGGAGCGGCAGCACGGTCTCGGCGGGGGCGGCCGGCAGCCCGAAGATCACGTGGTCGAAGCCCTGGCCGATGCGGCCGACTACGCGCTCTGCATCCGGCGGCGCTCCGAACAACGCCAGCGCGATGTCCTCCACCTTGCGGCCCTTGGCCGCGAGCGCCGCGCGCAGCCTCTCCATGTTGCCGCTGCCCAGCCCGCCGATGGGCATCCAGCCGTCGGCGTAGTCGGCGACGCGATCGAACACCCACTTCGAGTTGGCGCCGATCCAGATCGGCGGGCCGCCCGCCTGCACCGGCTTCGGGTAGCTCCAGAGGGGATCGAAGCTCACATGCTGGCCGTGGAACTCGGCGGCTTCCCGGGTCCATATCTCGCGCATGGCGAGCACTTTCTCCCGCGTGATGGCCCAGCGGTGCCGATAGCTCGCACCGTGGTTCTCCATCTCCTCGCGGTTCCAGCCGGCGCCGATGCCGATGATCGTGCGGCCGCCGGAGAGGGTGTCCAGGGACGCGATTTCCTTCGCCGTGGTGATCGGATCGCGCTCGACGACAAGACAGATTCCGGTGCCGAGCGCGATGCGCTGCGTCACCGCGGCGCAGGCCGCGAGGGCCACGAACGGATCGTGGGCATGCCAGTACTCCCTCGGCAGTTCGCCGCCGCCGGGGAAGGGCGTCGCTCGGCTGGCGGGGATGTGCGTGTGTTCCGGGAAGAACAGGCTGTCGAAGCCGCGGTCCTCCACCGCCTGCGCTAGCGCTGGCGGGGCCATGGCGTAGTCCGTGGGGAACGTGCTGACGCCGAACTTCGCGTTCGCGAGGCCGCCGAATGCCATCCTTCTGGTTCTCCTTGAGTGGAATTCGCTGCGCCGCGCGGGCGGGCAGCGGTCAGATGTTGGTGAAGTCGCCGTGGCGCCCGGCGCCGGCGTTGAACCGACCGGCCCCTTGCACCGTCTCGCCGGACTTGATCACCTCGCGCCCGAGCAGAGTCTCCTGCTGCAGCGCGTCCGGCATCGGCTTGCCCCATTGCAGCAGCACGGAGCGGCGGTCGCTGCGCAGGCAGCGCTGCGGGAAGCGGCTCAGCTGCTCGGCAAGGGCCACCGCCTCGTGCAGCGCCTCGCCGTCCTCCGCGAGGCGGTTGGCGAGGCCCATGCGCAGTGCCTCCTCGCCGCCGACGCCGCGTCCGGTGAGGATCATGTCCAGCGCGTGGCTCTGGCCGATCAGTCGCGGCAGCCGCACGGTGCCGCCATCGACCAGCGGCACCCCCCAGCGCCGGCAGTAGACGCCGAACACCGCCGAGCGCGCCGCCACGCGCAAGTCGCACCAAAGCGCGAGCTCCAGGCCGCCGGCGACGGCGTAGCCCTCCACCGCGGCGATCACGGGTTTGGACAGCGTCATGCGGGTGGGGCCGAGGGGGCCGTCGCCGTCCAGCGTCACCCGGTTGCCGCGCCCGGCCGCCACCGCCTTGAGGTCCGCGCCGGCGCAGAAGTGGCCGCCGGCGCCCGTCAGCACCGCCGCGAGCCGCTGCCGGTCCGAGTCGAAGCCGCGGAACGCCTCGGCCAGCGCCGCCGCGGTGTCGAAGTCCACCGCGTTGCGAACGCTCGGCCGGTCGATGCTGACGACGAGCAGGTCGCCGTGCTTCTCTACCCGTACTGGCATGGGCGTTCCGCGCCGAATTTGCAGCGGAGCTTACGCGACAGGACGATGCAAGGCAAAACCACGCCGACTCCGCTAGCGTATTCGTATATTCGCATCAGGCGGTCTTCACGTCCCGGATGAACATGGCAAGGTCGATGACCTCTCGACGAATGGCCTTGTGGTACTTCCTGCGGAGTGACGCAGGTGCCACAAGTTTGATGCCAGCATCCTTCATTTCTTGGAACTGAGCCAAGGACACGCCTTCCTGCAGCGTCAGCAAATGCTTGTTCGGTATGCGATCGGCCTCGTTGAGTACCTGTCGCCAGCGATCCCGGCATGTGGTTTTCACCGCCAACATCCGTAACCGGCCGCTAGGGAAGCTACGGTCTCGATAGGCGGCGGTGTTTGGGAACAGGAAATCCGGGCGCTTGCCTGGTTCTGAGGCGGTTTGGTACGAAAAGTGCTTGCCTTCCTTGAGACCCTCCTCCTTCAGTATCGTTCTCGTGTGCAGTTCCAAGGAGAGCCCGGCGCGCGCCTTTCGACGTTGGAGGATGGTGTTCGCTTTCTGAAGAAATTCGCTTAGCTGACTGAATCCACCCTGAACGGTAGGCAACTCAATGGCTTCCTCTAGGCTCTGGAAGATCTCGAACTCGCACTTTCGGCGGTCCATGAGCCGCTGGTCCGGATTGGCGGTCGGGGCTGGTCGCATGGAGATCGCCTTCGATATGATCTCGGCACCGGATGGGAACTTGGCAAGCCAGCTAGGCGGCATATCTTCTGGCGCAAGCCAGCATGGGGCGTCTCGAAGTGTTAGATCAACCAGACTGCCGAAGTTGATGATTCGTGGGTGCCCCGGCTCAACTGGCCCCCAACGACCTTCGACCACGTCTTCGTCTTGATGGCTGCATACCCACGCCCGGCACTCGTTGGCATCGGTATCCGATTCGCCTCGGTGGAAGGCCAATATCGCCAGAGCGCCCGTATTGTCGACGTCCAAGAGGGCCGAATTCCTACCACCAAGCCGCGTGACCCGCACTTCGTCCCGACCATCGCGTGGGTTGCCGTGGTGCTTGTTGTTGTACCAGACGATTCTCGCGAGCGTACGATGGAGGGTGAGGCTGTCAATCGAAAGCGTGAAACAGCAATCCGGGTTGCGCGCTGCTGGCCGGTTCAGACTCGGGAACAGCATGAAGGCAACGGCCTTCGGAATGTAGGGGCCGGCTTGGTGGGTGTTGTTTTGGCCCGTGTCGTTGGCAGATAGCCGCTTCAGGTACCAAGTGTGACCATCTGTGGACGCTTTCTGCAACCAGTCGTCAATGGTCATCTAGGAACCACTAGGCAGGTGCATCGACATTCGACGCGCTATCGCGGTGACCAGAGGAACGACGACTGAGTTGCCGAACTGGCGATAGGCTTGGGTGTCAGAAACCGGTATTCTGAATTCGGACTCACCGGGCTTGTCGAATCCCATCAAGCGCGAGCACTCCCTTGGCGTCAGTTTTCTTGGGTTCTTGCCGGGTTGACGCACCAACACCTCGGAACCATCCTTGTAGTAGCGAGCCGACAGTGTTCGTGCTACGTCTTCGGGACCAACTAGACCAAACCCAAATCCGTTTCCAAGCTTGCGGTGCTTCTCCGCGTACTCCTGAAGGTAGCGCCAGAGGTGATCTCCTAGCGTGTACTTTTCCTCCACTCGTCCCCGCTCGCCAGTGTAGGTACTGTCAGACGGCTCCGAACCGTCTTCCGGGTGCAAGATAGTCCCGAGACGCGGACCGTTGGAAGGGTCCCGTGCATCTACGGTTGTCAGGTCAAAACCACGATTCTCCGCAAACCCTGCGATGAATAACCGCTCACGGTGCTGTGGGACGAATCCCTTGGCGTCGATAACACGGTAGCTCACATCGTAGCCCAAGTCGTCCTCCAGCGTTCTCCGAATAACCGAGAACGTCCTCCCTTTGTCGTGGCTCACCAGATTCTTGACATTCTCCAAGAGAAATGCTACTGGCCGGTGGTGATGGAGGATCCGTGCAATGTCGAAGAACAGTGTGCCTTGCACCTCACACCTGAAACCATGTTCCTTGCCTAGCGCGTTCTTCTTCGAGACCCCCGCGATAGAGAACGGTTGGCAAGGGAACCCCGCCAAGAGAACGTCGTGCCTAGGCACCTCAGATGCGGGAATCTGCGTGATATCACCGGCGACCTCATGTCCGTTGCACTCGTAGTTCGCGGCATAGGTCTGACGGGCGAATTTGTTCCACTCGGAGGTGAACGCGCATAGGCCACCGACGGCCTCGAACCCTCGCCTCATGCCGCCGATGCCCGCGAAGAGATCAATGAACCGGAACGCGGGCGTTGCCGGTTGGTCGGCCTTCGGTGGCGTGACTGGCATGGAAGAGTTCAAGCGACGACAGTCCGCAGGGTTCGTTAGTGAAGAAGCAGGCGGCATCGAGACAGCTCCTCAGTGGTCTTGCGTGAACTGTATGATCATCCATGCCATTGTGCAACCAGTGCTTGATGTGTCGTCGTTCTCGCTGCCCCGACGCCGAGCGTCAGCGCCGCTCGAAGCGACGCGAGCGGGCACTGGGCGCCGGCGCATCGTCGGCTGTCCGATCCGGCGCTGCCTCCCGCGTGCTTCGCGCCGGTCGTTGCGCTGGCGCGGGACGGGCAGGCGGCTGTACGCGCCTTGGCGCCCGCTCGACGCGTTCGCGAACCGCCCTTGGCGCCTGCGCCCGGCGCACTGGGGCCGCCGGCGTCGCCCGCGTCCGACTCGGGGGTGCCGAACGCTGCGCTCGGGTGCCCGGCCGTCGCGGTTCGGTTCGTTGCGGGCGGGCGCTGCGCTGGGAGCGCGCTGTCGGCTGCAAGCGCGGCGAGCGAGGCTGTGCGCTCGTAGCGCGGTCCCGTCCCGTCGGCCGCGAGGACTGGACGTTCGCCCGCCGCGGCGCTGTTCGCTGCGGCCGCGACGTCGGAACGGAGCGGGTCGCCCCGGGGCGCGGAGCGCGGGAAGTCGGCCCGGTCCGGGTTGCGGCGGGCGGATCGGCGCGTCGAACGGGGCGCGGCGCCTGACCCGCGGCAGTGGGCGAACGCTCGAACTGGCGCGCCGTTCGCGGCGCCGCCGTGGTTCGGGCTCGGCTTGGCGCGTCCGCCGCGGACCGTGCGGGACGGGCAGATCGCGAGAGGACGGGGGGCTCGGTGGTTGCGCTGGCAGTCGTCCGGGCTTGGCGAGACGCGCCGGGGCGGCGCAGCGTCCGGCTGCCGCCTTGGGACCGCTGGGCGCTGGCCGTCGCGCCTGCCCGTTGCAACGCGCCTCGTTGAGCGCGGGGCTCGGGCTCGGTCGATGCCGACGTTTGCGCTTGGCGCCTTGGCGGCGAGCGGCGCGGCGTCTCGTCTATGCGGGAGAGGCGGGAGAGGCGCGATAGCGCTCGCAGACGGGGATGGGTTCGGCGCAGCTGGACGAGCTCCGGGGCGATGCGCCTCGCGGACCGCAACGGCGGCCGTGGCGCCGCCGGTTCGTCGTGGCGTCGCACATGCCGGTGTCGGCGGGCGCGGTCCCGCCAGTGCGCCGGCCGGTACAGCGGCCCGTAGTGGTGCCGGTGCGGCCGATAGGCGAGGTCGTAGTAGCGGTAGCTCCACGGGCCGATGAAGTACCGGTACGGCCACACGCCGTAGTAGTGGTACACGTAGTAGCGGCCCGGATCGTAGATCCAGAACACCTCGCGCACCGCTCGCGCCGGCCGGTAGACGGTGGTGGTGCGATACACCGTGCGCGCCTCGGAGACCAGGCGCGGCCGTGGTTCCAGAACCGCTACCACGAGGTCCACCGTGGCGTCGCCGACGATGTCCAGCAGCCACGCGCCGCCGAGGTCCTCCTCCGGCGCCGGCAGCCGCACTTCGTACCAGTCGTCGTCGCCCCCGGCGGGGATGGCGACCTGCCCGGAGCGCCACTCCACCACCAGCAGCTCGGCGTTGGCCTCGGCATCGCCGTTGCTGCGGGCGATGAGCACCACTTCGTCGAGCAGAAAGTCCTCGGCGTCGAAGGACGTGCGCTCGTCGAGCAGCTCGTCCACCTTCAACATCCCGCCCTCGGCGACGCGCATGGCGTCCAAGGGAATCTCCACGCTGACGCGGTAGTCCTCCTCGGCAACTTCGGCGGGGGTGCCGCCCTGCGCGGCGCAGGAGGCCAGCAACAGCCCCGCGCCGGCGGCGGCAGTGGCAATCAGCAGACGTCCCATAGCGCGCCTCGCTGCTTCCTCTTGAGTTGCCGCCTAGTGTAGGGCAACCAACTTGAACGCAAGCTGAACGCCACGGTTGGGCCAGCCCACGATCCGGTACGGGACGCTGTAAGGGGCCGTCACCGCTCCCGCGCCACGCCAACCCTCAAGCAAACAGCCGCCGCACCGGGGCCAGCATGGCCCGGGGCGCTACCTTGGCCACGGTCACCTCGTCGCAGCCGGTGAAGGCGGCGTATTCCGTCGCCGCTTGCTGGAAGGCCGGCAGAAACGCCTCCGGCACGTCGTCCAGGAACAGCGCCTTGATCTCGAACCGGCCCTCGCTGCGGTGGGCCTTGCAGTCCATGCGGCCGACGAAGCCGTCTCGAAAGAGAAGCGGCAGCGCGAAGTAGCCGAACTGCCGCTTCGCCTCCGGCAGGTAGCACTCGATGGTGTAGTCGAAGTCGAACACCGCGGCGCTGCGCCGGCGCTGGATCACCACGTTGTCGAAGGGCGAGAGGATGCGCGCCACGTCCGGCGGCTTGCGCGCCGGGGCGTCGAGAGCGCCGGGCAGGGCGTAGAGCTTGTCGCCGGCGGCGCTGCGGCGGACCTCGAGCTGCCCCGCAGCCGCTTGCGCCGCCAGCCGTCGGCGAACTTCGGCGCGCACCCGAGCGTCCCAGCGGAAGTACGCCAAGGCGTGGTCCGTGCCGAAGCCGTGCGCCGCCAACCCACGCGCGATCACATGGTCCGCGTGCTCCTCCGGCTCGGGTTCGGTGGTGTCCACCGTTGGCGGCAGCACGCGCTCGGTCAAGTCGTAGCGCTTCTGGAAGCCGTCGCGGCCAACGCACATCAGTTCGCCTTCCATGAACAGCTGCTCCAAGGCGAGCTTCGCCGGCTTCCAGTCCCACCAGCCGCTGCGCTGCTGCCTGGGGTCCTCGAAGTCCTTGGCGCCCAGGGGACCTTCGGCGCGCACCCGGTCCCGCACCCAGCGCCGGACCTTCTCGTCCCGACGCAGATGCGCGCGCAGCTCGCCACGGGCGATCGCCCGCATCATCGGCAGCGAGAAGGGGTAGTCGCGCATCGGCAGGTAGGACGCCGCATGGCACCAGTATTCGAACGCCGTGCGCCGGGCCAGCAGACGGTTGAGGAACTCTTCGCGGTAGCCGCCCACCCGGGTGAAGAACGTGTGGTGGTGGGCGCGGGCCACCACCGAGATGGTGTCGATCTGAACGTAGCCGAGCTGCTCCAGGGTCCGTTGGCAGCCGGCGAGCCCGCGCCCCAGCTTGCGCTTGCCGCCGAGGCCCTGGTGGCGGAGCGCGATCTGGCGCAGGCGGGCCGGGTGAACGGTTCGCTTGGAGGTCACAGGCAACGGCAATGCAACGGTACGGGGCAGCGCGGGAAGTTATCATGCCGTCGAGACAAGCCACACGGTGAAGCCATGCAGCGCCCCAGGGTCTTGATCCGCGAGCCCGCGTTCACGAAGCGCAGCCCCGCCGGCCCGCGGCCACGCCGGCGATGCTGCGCGGCCCTGGCCGTGGGCGCCCTGCTGGCCGCTGGCGCAGCTTCGGCGGGGGAGGGGGCCAACGCCGGCGCCGACCTGGCTACCGTGGCCCAAGGCAAGCGGGCGGTGGTGGCGTCGCGCTCGCCGGCGGCGTCGGCGGTGGGCAGGCGGATACTCGAGCAAGGCGGCAACGCCGTCGATGCCGCGGTGGCGATGGGTTTCGCGTTGGCGGTCACCCATCCCTCCGCCGGCAATCTCGGCGGCGGCGGCTTCATGGTGCTGCGCCTGGCGAACGGCGAGTTGGCCGTCAACGACCACCGGGAGATGGCCCCCGCCAAGGCCACCGAGACGATGTACCAGGACGCAGCCGGCAACGTGGTGGAGGGCCTCTCCACCGCGTCCCACCTGGCTGTTGGCGTTCCGGGCACGGTGGCCGGTCTGCTCGACGTGCTGCGCCGCTACGGCACCATCGGCCGCCAAGCCGCCATCGCCCCGGCGCTGCGGCTGGCCCGGGACGGCTTTGCGCTGCCGGCGGACATTGCTGCCCAGTTCGAGGGCCAGCGCGCCAACTTCGCCCGCTATCCCGCCAGTCTGCGGGTGTTCGCGAAGGCCGATGGCAGCGCCTATGCCGCCGGCGAGACGTTCCGCCAGCCGGACCTGGCGGCCACTCTGGAACGCATCGCCGCCTCCGGCCGGGACGGCTTCTATCGCGGGCGCACGGCGGACCTCATCGTCGCCGAGATGGCCAGCGGCGGCGGCCTGGTGAGCCGCCAGGACCTGGCCGGCTACCGGTCCCGATGGCGAGCGCCGATACGGGGCACCTACCGAGGCTACGAGGTGGTGTCCATGCCGCCTCCGTCGTCCGGCGGCGTGCTGCTGGTGCAGATGCTGAACATGCTCGAGGGCCACGATGTGGCCGGCCTTGGGGCGGGCAGCGCCGCCAAGGCCCACCTCTTCATCGAAGCCGCGCGACGCGCCTATGCGGACCGCGCCGAGCACCTCGGCGACCCGGACTACTACGACGTGCCGGTGGCGATGCTCACGGACAAGGGCTACGCCAAAGCGCGCCTCGAGGACTTCGACCCGGAGCGGGCGTCGGACTCGGGCGCCGTGGGTGCCGGCGGACCTTGGCCGGCCGAGAGCCCGGAAACCACCCACGTGTCGGTGATGGACGCCGCCGGCAATGCCGTCGCCTACACCACCACGCTGAACCTCGGCTACGGCGCCAAGATGGTGGTGGCCGGCGCCGGCTTTCTGCTCAACAACGAGATGGACGACTTCTCGAGCAAGCCCAACGCGCCGAACGCCTTCGGCCTGGTGGGCGGTGCCGCGAACGCCATCGCCCCCGGCAAGCGAATGTTGAGCTCGATGACGCCGACCATCCTGCTGCAGGGCGGCAAGCCGGTGCTCGTCACGGGCTCGCCGGGGGGCAGCACCATCATCAACACGGTGTTGCAAGTGGTGACGAACGTGGTCGACTACGGCATGGATCTGGATGCCGCGGTCGCGGCGCCCCGGCTGCACCACCAGTGGCTGCCGAACCGCGTGGTGTACGAAGCCGGCGCTCTGTCGCCGAAGGCGCTCGCTGGTTTGGCCCAGCGCGGCCACGTCAACTTGCGGGAGGTCGCCTTCGGCATCGGCGACGCCAACTCGGCGATGCGCGCCGGCGAGTTCCTGGTGGCCGTCTCGGACCGCCGCAACAACGGCGCCGCGGCGGGCCTCTAGTGGTTCGATTCCGAATTGACATGGCAAATGGCACGTTCGTCTGTCGTCGCCTCGGCGTGCGCTACTTGAGGATGTGCCGCCCCGCAAGGCCGCCGGCATCCCGGCCCTGCGACGAACCCGCCCGCTGGAACACACGTCATTTTGGAAGCGGCACACTAGCTCCCGAGCCGCTTCGGCTCCGCCCGGCAGCGCGCCGAACCGCGCCGCCGTGGGCGCTGTTTCGCGTTTTTCAAGGTCTTTGATTTCCGCCAGCCGCCCCTACGTTGATGCCATCGACACTCGCCAACCAAGGAGGGCGACATGAACATCGACCGTTGGGATCCGATCCGGGAAGTGGGCCACCTGCTTGCCGGCCACTTTGCGCCGCCGCGGGCCGTCAACGACGGCGCCTGGCTGCCGCCGACGGACATCCGCGAGGAGGCGGACGCCTACCGGCTGGACGTGGAGCTGCCGGCCGTCGCCGCCGCCGACGTGCGCGTCGAGTTGCGCGACGGGGTGCTGCACGTGGCCGGCGAACGCCCGGCCCCGGCCGTCCTGGACGGGCGCGCGTTCCGCCGCGAGCAGCGCTACGGCAAGTTCGCGCGCAGCTTTCGGATGCCGGAAGACGCCGACGCCGAAGCGGTGAGCGCCACCGCCAAGGACGGCATCGTGAGCATCGTGGTGCGCAAGAGCAAGGAGGCCCGGGCGCGCAGCATCGAGGTACGGGCGGCCTAGGCGGTCCATTCCGAATGGACGTGGCGAATGGCACATCCGGCGTTGCTTCGGCACACGCTATGCGAGGATGTGCCGTTCGTAGCGCGACCTGCGCCTGTGCAGCCTGCCTGCTGCGGCCGCTCTCTGCCTTGGACGGGTAGCGAGCGTTCGCTTTGCGATAGGATTCTTCAGCCGTAGCCACCGAGCGGCGTCGGCAGGCGCCGCGCCTTGGCACGCAATCGCATGGCCACCGAGGGCAACAGCGCAGGCGATTCGGACGGATCAATGAACAACGCAACCAGTGCAGCGGCTTCGGCAACGGCAGGATCGGGCCAAGACCGCGCCATCTCCCTGCGCGAAGCCGCACTGCTGCAGACGTTCCCACGCGACTACCAGTTCTTCGCCCCGGACGAGTGCCGGACCATCTCCACCACGGCGCGCAGCACCGGCAACGCCGTGCCGGTGGCGCTGGCCCACGCCGTGGCGCGGAGCGTCGCCCGAACGCTGGACGGGAAGCACGATGGTTGAGCAGCCCGTAAAGCGCCCATTGGCCATCAAGATCAGCCTGGCCGCCTTGGAGCACTTGGGGATGAACCTCTACAGCACCATCCCGGCGGTGCTTTCGGAGATCGTCGCCAACGCCTGGGATGCGGACGCCGGCCGGGTGCTGGTGACGCTGGGCGAGGGGAAGATCGCCATCGAGGACGACGGCGTTGGCATGACCCGCGATCAAGTCATCGACCGCTTCCTGGACGTGGGCTTTCAGCGCCGCAAGGAGATGGACGCTCGCACCGCCAAGAACAGACGCCCGATGGGGCGCAAGGGCATCGGCAAGCTCTCTTCCTTCTCGATCGCGCACGTCGTCACCGTCTACACCACCAGCGGCGGCGAGCGCACCGGCTTTCGCATGGACGCGCAGCGGATCCGCGAGCAGATGCGCCAAGAGCGCGAGGACGGCCAAGCCGAGAGCGACGGCTGCCCTGTCGAGGAGCTCGACGATTGGCCCGACGCCCTCAACGCCGGAACCCGAATCGTCCTCACCGGCTTGAAGCACGAGGCCGACGGGCGGACCACCCGCGGCCTGCGCCAACGCATCGCCAGACGCTTCTCCGTGATTGGCCCGCGGCAGGGGTTCGCGGTGTTGGTGGACGGCGAGTGCGTCTCGCCAAGCGACCGCGGCTACGACCAGCATGTGGAGTACTGCTGGACCTACGGCGACGACGCCGACGAGACACAGCGGCGCTTCAACTTGGCGGACAACCAACCGTGCGCCGAACGGGACCCAACCCTGCCCGACTCGACGCTGAGCGTCACCGGCTGGATCGGCACGGTGAAGAAGCCGAACTTCCTCAAGGCCGAGGACGGCGACAACCTCAACCGCTTGGCCGTATTCATGCGCGGCAAGGTCGCCCAAGAGGACCTGCTTAGCGACTTCGGCATGAAAGAGATCTTCGCGGACTACGTGGTCGGCGAGATCCACTGCGACGATCTGGACCAGGACGACGCGGAGGACATCGCCACCAGCAGCCGCCAATCACTCAAGTACGACGCCCCGCGCTTCGCCGCGCTGCGCGATTTCGTCCACGGCGAGCTTCGATTCATCGCCGGGCAATGGACGAACCTTCGCAATCAACAGGGCGCAAAGGTCTTCTGCCGCGACGTGCCGGCCGTCGCCGAGTGGCTGAACGCCCTGCAAGGCGACACCAAGAAGAAGGCCGAACGCTGGATCGGCCGGCTCAACGTGCTGCCGGCGGAGGACGAAGCCAAGCGCGAACTTCTGAAGGCGTCCATCCTGGCGTTCGAGAGCTACCGCTGGAAGGAACAGCTGGACTTTCTTGGCAACATCTCCAACGAGAGCATCGAGACGGTTCTGCGCGTGTTCAAGGACATCGCCGATCTGGAGCGCAGCTACTACGGCCAGATCGCCAAAGGCCGGCTGCGAATCATCGACACGCTCGAAGAAAAGCTAGATGCGGACGAGAAGGAGCGCGTCATCCGCGACCACATCTACGAGAACCTGTGGCTGCTAGACCCCTCTTGGGACATCGTGGAAGGAACCCAAAAGAGCGAACGCGCCATCACCACGTTCCTCCAGAGCACGTCCCAGGATCTGACCGAAGAAGAGAGGAGAGGCCGAATCGACATCGGCTTTCGCACCGCCGGCGGTGCCCATGTGATTATCGAGCTCAAGCGGTCTTCCGAGCGGACTTCCCTCTACCGGTTGATGGCGCAGATTACAAAGTACCGCGATGGCGTAGCGAAGCTCATACCTCAGACAGGCTATAGCGACTGGCCCGTGGAAGTAATTTGCTTGATGGGCCAACACCCACGCGAGTACAAAGACAACCCAGAGCGCGTACGGCAACAGCTAGCCATCATTTCCGCCAAGATAGTGCTGTACGACGAACTACTCGGCAACGCCCGCCGCGCCTATGCGGAGTACCTTGAGCAGCACAAGAAGATCGATCGCCTCTCCGGCATCTTCGACGCCATCGACGACTTCACGACGGCGCAGGTGGACGAAGCGAGCTGATGACCGCAGCTCTCCCAGGCCCGCTCAGGCGACCCGTCCCGCAGCCAGGCCTGGGCCAGGTCGTAGCTGCCTTGCATCCGCACCCAATGGTCGGCGTTGCTCCAGCCCATGCGTTCCAAGGCCAGCGCCATGACGGCCGCAGCCTCTACCCCCGCCAAGTCTTCTCTTCCCCATGGCCGCCCGAACCGACGGCTGGGCCAAAATCGCCCGCAACCTGAAAGCGGAAATCGACGAACAACGCATCGAAGCCTACCGCGGCACCGTCTCCCTGCCGTTCACCGCCGGAGAACGTGGCCGGGTGGCGGTGAAGATCGTGGACGACCGGGGCATCGAGAGCTTGAAGATCGTGGAGTTGGGCTGAAGTGGCACGAGTGTCCGTGCCGGAGGAAGCAGCGGCTCGCGTCCACCTCTCAAACGAAGAGATCGCGGCCTTCTGCGAACGTTGGAACGTTGTCGAGATCGCCTTGTTCGGCTCGGTCTTGAGGGACGACTTCGGGCCGGACAGCGACGTCGATGTGCCGGTGCGCTTTCGGCCCGGCCAATACCCCTCTCTGTTCGGCCTTTCCGAGATGGAGTCCGATCTCGCGGAAATGGTTGGCCGACGTGTCGACTTGGTGGAGCGCGCGGGCGTCGAGCGAAGCCCAAACTACATCCGTCGCCGTGCGATCCTGAACTCCGCAAGGACGATCTATGCCGTCTAGCGCCACCATCGACCGCCTGATCGTCAACTCCCCCTACGAGGAACCTGCTCAACACTGGCGCTACGACCGCGAAACGCGGTTGTTCGACTTGGCAGCGGGGCGACGTCCGGCCGGCTATGTCGTGGCGTCCGAGGATTCCCGGGCGTTCGACGATCCGGGCGTCTTCGTCGAGATTCCGCTGGTGAACGCCATTCGCCCCCGCGTCAAGGCGTGGCGCGAGGCGGGCATCCGGGGGTCTCGGCGGTCACGCGGCGCTTGTTGCGGCACTGGCATGGCCGCAAGGACGCCGAGCAGCCGTTCTTCTTCTGCCAGTTGGAAGCGGCGGAGACGCTGATCTGGCTGGCCGAGGCGTCGAACGCGGACAAAGTGGGCGTCGCCGTGCCGTCCGACGGCGGCGCGTTTCAGCGGCTGTGCGCGAAGATGGCGACCGGCAGCGGCAAGACCGTGGTGATGGCGATGGTCATCGCTTGGCAGGTGCTGAACAGCGTGGCGCAGCCGGGGGATCGGCGGTTCTCAAGGAATGTGCTGGTCATCGCGCCGGGGCTCACCGTGAAGAGCCGGCTGGCGGTGCTGGAACCGGCGCGGCCCGGCAACTACTACGATGTCTTCAACGTCGTGCCTTCGGCGCTGCGCGACAAGCTGCGCCAAGGCAAGGTGCTGGTTCGCAACTGGCATGCGCTGAACTGGGAGACGGACGAGCGGCTTTCCAAGCGCCGCAGCGTGGACAAGCGCGGCGCCAAGAGCGACGAGGCGTATGCCCGCGAGGTGCTTGGCGACATGGCGCGGGCGCGGGACATTCTGGTGCTCAACGACGAAGCGCATCACGCTTGGCGGGTTCCCGGCGTCGCCGGCGAAAGGCGAACGAAAGGCATCGCCAAGGACGAAGTGGAGACGGCCACGAAGTGGATCGGCGGGCTGGACCGCATCCACCGCGCGCGACGCATCCTGCGCTGCTACGACTTCTCCGCCACGCCTTTCGCGCCCAGCGGGCGCACGAGTTCCGAGGAGGCGTTGTTCGATTGGATCGTCAGCGATTTCGGCCTGAACGACGCCATCGAAGCCGGGCTCGTGAAGACGCCGCGGGTGGTCGTGCGCGACGACGCGCTGCCGGATGCCAAGACGGTGAAGTCGCGCCTGTACCACATCTACAACGACGCCGAAGTGAAGGACGACTTGAACCGCAAGGCGAAGGCCGAAGAGCCGCTGCCGGACTTGGTGCGCAACGGCTACGCGCTGCTCGGCTACGACTGGCGGGAGACCGCCAAGGCGTGGGAGAAGGCCGGCATCCCGACGCGCCCGACCATGATTACCGTGGCCAACCGCACGGAAACCGCCGCCCGCGTGAAGCATGTCTTCGACAACCGCGACATCCTGATCGACGAGCTGTGCGATCCGGAACGCACGCTGCACATCGATTCCAAGGTGTTGACGGAGGCGGAGGCGGCCGAGGACGGCGGCGCCGAGGCCGGCGCGGCCAAACCGAGCAACGCCAGGGAACGCGCCGAGTTCCTGCGCCGGCAGGTGGACACCGTAGGGCAGCCTGGGCAGCCGGGCGAACGGATACAGAACGTGATCTCCGTCGGCATGCTCTCCGAAGGCTGGGACGCCAAGACGGTGACCCACATCATGGGCTTGCGCGCTTTCGCCAGCCAGTTGCTGTGCGAGCAGGTGGTGGGGCGCGGGCTGCGGCGCACGGCCTACGAGGTGTCGCCGGAGACGGGGCTGTTCGAGGCCGAACACGTCAACGTCTTCGGCGTGCCGTTCACGTTCCTGCCCCACGAAGCGCCGGACGAGGACGTGGTGCCGCCACCGCCCAAGCCGAAGACCGCCATCGAGCCGGTCGATGCCAAGCGGGCGTTCGAGATTCGCTGGCCGAACGTGGTGCGCATAGACCGGGTGTTTCAGCCGCGCTTGGAGTTGGACTTGGAGACGCTCGAGCCGCTGGTGCTCGACGCCAGCGAAACTCCGCAGTTGGCGGAACTGGCGCCGGTTGTGGAAGGCAAGCCGGACGTGACCGCCATCGAGACCATCGACCTCGAGCGCCTGGCCCAGGACTACCGACTGCAGCGCATCGTCTTCGAGACCGCGGCGAAGGTCTTCGACGAGATGCGCGAAGAATGGACGGGGTGCCGGGAAGTGCTGCTGGTGCAGCTGGTTCGGCTGACGGAGCGGTTTCTGCGTTCAGACAAGATCGTCGTCGAACCGCGCTTGTTCGGGGCCGACGACCTGAAACGCCGCCTGCTGCTGGCGCTCAGCATGACGAAGGTGGTGCGGCATCTCTGGCAGGCGATTCGCTTCGAGAACGCGCAGCGCTTCGTGCCCGTCTTCGACCGCGACCAGCCCATCCGCAGCACCGGCGACATGGCCACCTGGTACACCGGCAAGCCCTGCGAGCACACGACGCGCAGCCACATCAACCAATGCGTCTACGACAGCGCCTGGGAAGCCACCGAAGCCTACGCGCTGGATCGCAGCGACCTGGTGGACGCCTGGGTGAAGAACGACCACTTGGGCTTCGAGGTGTTCTACGTCCACGCCGGCGTGGTGCGCAAGTACTGGCCGGACTATCTGATCCGCTTGGTGGACGGCACGATGCTGGTGCTGGAAGTGAAGGGCCGGGAACGCGAGGAGGATCGAACCAAGCGCCGCTACATGGAAGAGTGGTGTGAGGCCGTGAACGCCCACGGCGGCTTCGGACATTGGGAATGCGCGGTTTCGTGGCGGCCCGGCGACATCCACGACATCCTCAGTGATCTTCCGAGGACGCCTCCGGCTTCGCCGTGTCCGGGCCGCCCGTGAGCGGCACGAAGCGCACGGGGAAGAGTGCGCGCGTCTCATTGTGTGCCTTGGAGTACACGACCAGTTCCTGATAGCCGCGGGGCTGCTCCAGCGGCATCACCAGACGGCCGTTCGCCGCAAGCTGGTCGATCAGCGCTTCGGGAATGCGCTCGCCGACGGCGGTGACGATCACGCTGTCGAAGGGCGCGTGCTCGGGCCAGCCGTGCCAGCCGTCGCTGGCGCGCACGTGGACGTTGCCGTAGCCAAGGTCGGCGATGCCGGGAAGTGCTGCTGGTGCAGCTTGTTCGGCTGACGGCGTCATGGTAGCGGTGCGCCCTAGCGACGCTCGGGGACTAACGCCTGCCTACTCCTCGGTCCGCCCCGTCTCCCCCAGCGCCGCCTGCGCTGCGGCCAGCCTTGCCACCGGCACCCGGGGCGGCGAGCAGCTCACGTAGTCGAGGCCAGCCTGGGCGCAGAACGCTATCGAGGCGGGATCCCCGCCGTGTTCGCCGCAGATGCCGATCTTCAGGCCCTTGCGGGTTCCGCGGCCACGGCGCACCGCCTCGACGATGAGTTCTCCTACGCCGGCCTCGTCGAGGCGGGCGAAGGGGTTGGCGGCGAATATCTCCTTCTGCACGTAGCGGTCGTAGAAGCCGTGCATGTCGTCCCGGGAGAGGCCGAGCGTCATCTGCGTCAGATCGTTGGTGCCGAAGCTGAAGAACTCCGCATGGTCGGCGATCCGGTCCGCCGTCAGGGCGGCTCTCGGCACCTCGATCATCGTGCCGAGCTGGTAGGCCACGCGCTCGCCGGTTTCGGCCGTCACCGCCTCGGCGACGCGGCGCACCACGGCGGCCTGGTCCGCCAGCTCGTCGGCAAAGCCCACCAGCGGCACCATCACTTCCAACCGCGGTGCCACGCCCTGCCGCTGCGCTGCTGCCGCCGCCTCGAACAGGGCGCGGGCCTGCATCTGCGTGATCTCGGGATGCAGAACGCCCAGCCGGCAGCCGCGGCAGCCGAGCATGGGGTTCACTTCCGACAGTGCCTGGATGCGCGCCTCGACCCGCTCCGCCGGCAAGCCAAGCTTGGCCGCCAAGGCCTGCCCCGCCGCCGGCGTCGCCGGCAGGAACTCGTGCAGCGGCGGGTCCAGCAGCCGAACGGTCACCGGCCGCTCGCCCATGGCGGCGAACAGGGCCTCGAAGTCCTGCCGCTGGAAGGGCAGAAGGACCGCCAGCGCGGCCCGTCGCTCCGCCTCGTCGTCGGCGAGAATCATCCGCCGCATGGCGTCGATGCGCTCGTCGTCGAAGAACATGTGCTCGGTGCGGCAGAGGCCGATGCCCTCGGCGCCGAGGCGCACCGCGTCTGCCGCTGCGGCCGGCGTGTCCGCGTTGGCGCGCACGGCGATGCGGCGATGGCGGTCCGCCCACGCCATCACCGTGGCGAACAGCGGATACCAGAAACTGGCCTCGGCAGAGAGCTCCCCCGCCAGCACCTGTCGCACTTCGGAGAGCGACGTAGCGATGCCGCCGGCGTACACGGCGCCGGTGCTGCCATCCAGGGATACCGCATCCCCTTCCCGCAGCAGCGTCCCGCCGACCGCAAGAGTCCGGGCGCGAAGGTCGATGGCGAGCTCGCTGGCGCCGCAGACGCACACCTTGCCCAGCTGCCGAGCCACCAAGGCTGCATGGGAGGAGACGCCGCCCCGGGCCGTGAGGATGCCGTCCGCAGCCAAGAGGCCCTGGAGATCGTCCGGGCTGGTCTCGACTCGGCACAGCACGACGCGGGCGCCGTTCTGCGCCGCCTTGGCGGCGGCTTCCGATGTGAACGCCAAGACGCCGCTCGCCGCCCCCGGACCCGCCGGCAGGCCGCGGGCGATGGGCTTCGCCGCGGCCAGCGCCTGGGAATCGAACGCCGGTGCCAAGAGCGAGCCGATGGAATCCGCAGGGATTCTCCGCAGCGCCGTGGCCTCGTCGATAAGGCCCGTGCGCTGCATCTCCACCGCCACCCGCACCGCCGCAGGGCCGGTGCGCTTGGCGTCGCGGGTCTGCAGCAGGTAGAGGTGCCCCGCCTCAACGGTGAACTCGAAGTCCTGCATGTCCTTGAAGTGCGCTTCGAGCCTGGCGGACGCCGACTGCAGCGCAGCGTACAGCGACGCATCCTCCGTTGCCAGCGTGGCCAGCGGCGTCGGCGTGCGGGCCCCGGCCACTACGTCCTCGCCCTGGGCGTTGGCCAGGTACTCGCCGTACAGCGCCGCCTCGCCGGTCGCCGGATTGCGGGTGAAGGCGACGCCGGTGGCGCTTGCCGGGCCGCTGTTGCCGAACACCATCGCCTGCACGTTCACGGCCGTGCCGGCGGCGCGGGAGATGCCGTAGCGCTGCCGATAGCGCGCCGCCCGTTCGTTGTTCCAGGAACCGAACACCGCGCCGATGGCGGCCCATAGCTGGGTCCGCGGCTCTTGGGGAAACGGGGCGCCGGCGTACTCCGCCACCACCGCCTTGAAGCGCGCGACCAGCTCCCCGAGGTGCTCGGCCGCGAAGTCCGCATCCTGCTCGAGGCCGGCTTCGGCCCGGAGCGCGTCCTGGGCCGCATCGAAGGGCCCCTGCCCGTTCGCTGCGTCCGGCGAGATGCCGAGCACGACCTCGCCGTACATCCGCAGGAAACGGCGGTAGCAGTCCCAGGCGAAACGCGCGTCGCCGGTGCGCCGGGCGAGGCTCGCGGCGGTCTCGTCGTTCAGGCCGAGGTTCAGGACCGTGTCCATCATGCCCGGCATGGACTCCCGGGAGCCGGAACGCACGGACACCAGCAGCGGATCGTCCGCATCGCCGAAGCGCTTGCCCTGCTGGGCCTCGAGGTCCGCGATGCCGCCGTCCACCGCCGCCGCCAACGCCGGCGGATAGGCGCCGTCGTGGGCTGCGAGGTAGGCGCACACTTCGGCGGCGATGGTGAAGCCCGGCGGCACCGGCAGGCCGATGCGGGCCATCTCGGCGAGATTGGCGCCCTTGCCGCCCAGGGTCCCGCGCATCCCGGCGTGGCCGTCGGTGCGTACCGGGCCGAAGGCAAACACCAGCTGTCCGGGCGCGTCGGTCACCGGGCGGATACTACTACCCGCGGAACTGGCCATGGTCCAGCGGTGGAGTCGACGAGACGAGGGCCTGAACGGACATACCCAGCATACCCAGCGTCTGCGATTGACGGCGGCCGGCCGTTGCTGTACTGTCGCCGCCACTGTCGGCTGGCGAGGACCTCATGCCAAAGTTCAACGGCACCATCACGCTCTCCGCCACCGTCAAGAACTTGGACGCTGCGACAGCGTGGTTCCAGGACAAGCTCGGCTTCGAGCAGGTATTTCGCGCGCCGGGCTGGGCCGAGGTGGCCACGCCCGTGCTGGGAGTCACCATTGGCCTCGCCGAGGGCGAGGAGACGCCCGGCAGCGGCGGCACCACGCCGGTGTTCGGGGTTGCGGACATCGACGCCGCCCGCCGCGAGCTCGAGGCGAAGGGCGTACCCTTCGAGGGCGAGACCATCGAGCTTCCGGACATGGTGAAGCTCGCGACCTTCACCAGCCCGGACGGCAACCGCTACATGCTGGCGCAGTCGTTGGCCGAGCAGACGTAGCCGGCTCGGGCGTGGGGGGCGCCGACCGCGCCGACCGAGTTGCAGGCCACATTCCCTGTGGTTTGCTACTTAGGTCGCGTCGATGCCTGTGCCAGTGATGGAACGCTCCGATCTCACGCCCCGACAGTATTGGGCGCAAGTGAAAGCCAACCCGAATCGCGCCAAGTTCGGCTTTGGCGAGAAGGCGGCCTTGGTCAACATCGACCTGCAACGCGCCTACACCGACACCAGCGCCTTTCGCACCGCCTACCAGACCCACCCTAGGCAGCTCGAATATGTAAACGCGCTCGCGGCGCTGGCGCGGCGCAAGAACATGCCCGTGATCTGGACCTACGTCGCCTACATGGACAACGCCGACGATGCCGGCGTTTGGGGGAGCCGAACCAACACCGAGGACTCCTTGCAGAACATCAAGGAGCATGGCGACCGCGCCGAACTGGATCCGCGCTTGGACGTCGACCGCCGGCACGATGCGGTGGTGAACAAGCGCATGGCCAGCGTGTTTCACGACAGCCTGATCCCGTCGCTCCTGGTCTGGCACAAGGTGGACACCGTCGTGCTCACCGGCGGCAGCACGTCGGGGTGCGTGCGCGCCTCGGCGGTCGCCTCGCTGTCGCACGGCTACCGCACGATCGTCGCGGAGGAATGTGTCGCCGACAAGCACGAGATCCCCCACTTCGCGAACCTGTGCGACATGATGCTGAAGTACGCCGACGTGGAGCCGTTCGAGGCTGTCGCCGCGTGGTTCAAAGAACACCCGGGCTGCGCGCCCATTCGCCAGGCTCGGCACTTGGGCTTCTAGGCTCCTTGCGTGGCAAGATCTGGACAGATGAGGCAAGTTTCGGGGCAGCACGGTGCCAGAACCGTGGAGGACGAGGCTGCGCCGCTCAACCGCTGGGACATGCCTCGGCGGTTTGAGGCGCAGCCTCGCTAGCGCCACAGGCCAATGCGCGAAGATCTGCGCCTCTACGACTACCGAGCGTGGGACGAACGCCCCGCCATCCGCTGGCCGGGCGGCGCGAAGCTGGCGTTCTGGGTGGCGCCGAACATCGAGTTCTACGAATTGCAGCCGCCAGTCAATCCTCAGCGCCGCGCCTGGCCAAGGCCCGTGCCGGACGTCCAGGCCTACGCCACGCGGGACTACGGCAATCGCGTCGGCCACATGCGCATGATGGAACTGCTGGACAAGTACGGCGTGCGCGGGTCCGTCAGCCTGTCGACGGCGCTTTGCGAGCACCATCCGGAAATCATCGAGATGTGCAAGACGCGCGGCTGGGAGTTCTTCAGCCACGGCGTCTACAACACCCGCTACGTCTACGGCATGGACGAGGCGCAAGAGCGCACCATGATCGAAGACTCCATGCGCGCCATCCTCAAGCACACCGGCAAGCCTTGCGCCGGCTATCTGGCGCCGGCGCTGACGCATACCGAACGCACGCTGGACCTGTTCAGCGAGGCGGGCGGCATCTACACCTGCGACCTCTTCCACGACGACCAGCCGACGCCGGTGCGGGTGCGCTCCGGCAAGCCGTTCGTCTCCGTGCCCTATTCGCTGGAGCTGAACGACACCATCGCCTATGTCGTCAACAGGATCGAGCCGCGCCGCTACGGCGCGATGATCAAACAGGCGTTCGACCGGCTCTACCGGGAGGGCGAGCGCGGCGGCACCGTGATGTGCGTACCGCTGCATGCCTACCAGGTGGCGCATCCGCACCGCATCCGCGCCTTCGAGGAGGCGCTGGCGTACATCGTCGGCCAGGCGGACGTCTGGCTCGCCACCGGGCGCGAAATCGCCGACTACTACATCGAACACCACTACCCGAAAGGCGATCCCTAGTGGTTCGATCCCAAATCAACGATCGATCGATGGCGGCGCAGCGCGAACCTGCCAGCGCGGAGGAAATGGAGGATGTGCCGCCCCGCTCCCACCCCTGCGCCCGTTCGACCGCTGGCGTTCGCCACACCTTGCGGCACGTTGTTTTGGAAGCGGTACGCTAGTGCCGTTGCCGGCCGACCATCTCGCCTACCCGATGCGTCGCTACGGCATGGATCACGAGCGCTACGGGTGGTCCATGCTCGCCGAGCGCGCGCCGGTGACCTGGCCGGGCGGTGCCAAGCTGGCCCTGTGGGTGAACGTGGCCGTGCAGTTCTTCCCCTTGAATCAAGGCGGGGCGCCGTTCGCGCCGCCCGGCGGCATGAGCACGCCCTATCCGGACCTGCGCCACTTCACCTTGCGCGACTACGGCAATCGGGTGGGGCTTTTCCGCTGCCTCGACGCGCTCGACGCCTTCGGCGTCAAACCGACGTTCTCGGTGAACGCCGCGATCGTCGATCGCTGCCCGCGCCTGGTCGAACGATTGGCGAGCCGCGGCGACGAAATACTGGCGAGTTCCTGGCACATGGACACGCTGCATCACAGCGGGATGGAGGCGGCCGAAGAGGCGGCGCTGGTGGATCGCGCGTTGCGGACGCTGCGCGAGGCCACTGGCCAGCCGATCACGGGGTGGCTGAGCCCGGCCGGCGCGCAGAGCCACAACACTCCGGACCTGCTCGGGGCGTGCGGCATCCGCTACATGGGCGACTGGCTGAACGACGAACTGCCCTATGCGTTTCGCACCAAGAACGGCGACCTCACCGCGCTGCCGCTTTCCCTGGAGCTCGACGACGCCTTCGTCATTGCCAACAACCTGCACTCGGAGTGGGAGTACGCCGAACAGATGCGGGACGCCTGCGACTATTTGCTGGCGGAAGCCGACGCCACGGGAGCGGGACGGCTGCTGGCGTTGTCCATTCACCCCTGGCTGCTGGGGCAGCCGCATCGCATCGCCGCGCTCGAGGCGGTGCTGGAACATCTGGCGGCGCAAACCGGCGTGTGGTCCGCATCCAGCGCGGAAATCGTCGCCGCGTGGCGAGAGCAACAGGCGAACGCGTAGAGCGAATCATCGCGATTCGGCCAGGCCGAGCAGGGGCCGCGGGCGCTTGTCGGCCTGCGGCGATGGGCTGGGCGAAGCTGCGCCCGGGCGCGCATGCCAACTTACAGGGGTGCTGCCGGGCCGGCGCCGGCGGTTCGCTGCCCATGCCCACCATGCCAACTTGTGACGGTCTTGGGCTGTGGTACAGTCGAACGTCCTTACAGGCGCACGGCAGTCCGCCATGGCCAACAAGCCGATGGCCGGCATCCGGCTCATCGACCTGACGCACATGTTGTCCGGGCCGTATGCGGCCATGATCCTCGCGGACCTCGGCTGCGATACGGTGAAGGTGGAGCCTCCCGGTCGGGGCGAGGCGACCCGTCGATTGCTGGAGGACGATCCCATGCACTCGCTGCACGGCATGGGCGCGTACTTCTTCACCTTGAACCGCAACAAGCGTTCCGTCGCCATCGACCTGAAGTCCGAAGCGGGGCTGGCGCTGTTCTACGAACTGGTGCGCCAGGCCGACGTGGTGTTGGACAACTTCTCCGCCGGCGTCACCAAGCGGCTGCGCATCGACCACGACACGCTGACCACGCACAATCCCCGCATCGTCACTTGCACGATCACCGGCTTCGGCGAAGACGGCCCCAGCTACCGGCGTCCGGCCTTCGATCAGATCGTGCAAGGGCTTGGCGGCGGCATGTCCATCACCGGCAAGGGGCCGGACGAACCGGTGCGCGCGGGCATCCCCATCGGCGACCTAGGCGGCGGCATGTTCGCTGTGATGGGCATTCAGGCGGCATTGTTGGCGCGCCAGCGCACCGGCATCGGCCAGCATGTGGATGTGGCCATGCTGGACGTGCAGGTCAGCCTGCTGAACTACATGGCCACGATGTACGCCATGTCGGACGAGGTGCCCGAGCCCATCGGCAACAGCCACTTCGTCCACACGCCCTACAACACCTTCGCCACCGCGGACGACACCATCATCATCGCGGTCATCGGCGACTCCTTTTGGCCGCCTCTCTTGGACGTGCTCGACATCGACGCCTTGCGCAGCCCGCGCTTCGCGACGGCGCCCGAACGGCTCAATGCGAAGGACGCCATAGAGGGCCTCATCCAAGAGCGGCTGACCACACGATCCGCATCGGAGTGGCTGGCGGCGTTGGAAGCGGCGCGCGTGCCCTGCGCCCGGGTCAACAACTTCGCCCAGGCGTTGAACGATCCCCAAGTTCGGCACCGCAACATGTTCGTGGATTTGCGCCATCCACAGGGCGGTGGCAGCCGTGTGCCAGGCAACCCCGTCAAGTTCTCGGCGCATGACGAGGAGTCGTTCTCGCCGCCGCCGCTCTTGGGCGCGCACACCAGCGCGGTGTTCGAGCAGTGGACCGACGTGCCGCCGGCGCGGGTCGCCGAGGGCATCGCCGCCGGCGCCCTGCAACAGGCCGAGGAGGGAACATGGACCACGTGACCATCAACGATGTCGGGCCGCGCGACGGCCTGCAGAACGAACCGGTCGCCGTGCCGAGCGCCGAGCGCGTGCGGCTGATCAACGCCTTGGTGGACGCCGGCCTGCCGGCCGTGGAAGTGGCGAGCTTCTCCAGCCCGCGCGCGGTGCCGAAAATGGCCGGCGCCGAGGAGGTGGTGGCCGGCCTCGATCTCGACCGCGCCGAGTTCAGCGCGTTGGTGCCGAATCGCAAAGGCTACGAACGGGCGCGGGCCGCCGGCGCGCGCAGCGTCGCCGTCGTCCTGGCCGCCACCGAGACCATGAACGCACGGAACATCAACATGGGCCTCGACCAAGCGTTGGCAATGTGCCGAGACGTGCTGCAACAAGCCGGCCACGACGGGCTGCGCGCGCGGGGCTGCGTGGCCGTGGCGTTCGAGTGCCCGTTCGAGGGGGAGGTGGCGAACGCGGATGTCGAGCGGCTTGCCGCCGCCCTGTTCGCCGCCGGCGCGCGGCAGGTGGTCGTCGCCGACACCATCGGCGCCGGCAATCCAAAGCGCGCCAAGGAATTGTTCGGCCGCTTGGCGCAGTCCTTCGGGCCAGAGCGCTTGGCGGCGCACCTGCACGACACCCGCGCCTTGGCGCTGGCCAACGCTTGGCAAGCCGTCGAATGCGGCATTCGCAGTTTCGACGCGTCGGTTGGCGGTTTGGGCGGTTGTCCGTTCGCGCCGGGCGCGGCGGGCAATCTGGCGACGGAGGATTTGGTGAGCCTGCTGCATCAGGCCGGTTTGCACACAGGGGTCGATCCGGCGGCCTTGCTCGGCGTGGTCGAGACCATAGGAACGCTCGTCGGCCGACCGGTCGGCGGCCGGTCGCTGCCGTGGCTGCAAAAGCAGCACGGCGCTCACGACGGATGCGGAGGGTAAACGCATGGGACATGCAAGACGCAACACACACGGGCCATTGAAGTGCGCTCGTTTTGCCATCTCGGCGGCGCTGGCGTGCATTGGCCTCGGCCCGGGCGTTGCGGCGCAGGAGATCGAGGAGCCGAGCTTGGAGGACATGGTCGAGCTGCTGGTCGTTACCGCCCGCAAGCGCGAGGACTCGATCCAGGAAGTGCCCTTGTCGGTGAGCGCCATCACCGCTACGCAGATCGAGGAACAAGGGTTGCACGACCTGCAAGACATCTCGCAAGCGACGCCCGGACTCGTCTACGAGAACTACGCGACCGCCGGTCTTTCCACCGCCGCGGTCACTCGCGGCATGGGCCAGACCTTCACGAGCGCGCGCATTCAGAACACGGCCGTGTTTCTGGACGGCATCTATCTGCAGCGCCAGTCCATGGTGAATCCCAGCCTCTTGGACATGGAGCGCGTGGAGATCGTCAAGGGGCCGCAGAACGCCCAGTTCGGCCGCAACGCATTCGCCGGCGCCATCCAATACGTCACCAAGCGGCCGCCATCCGAACCAAGCGCCAACTTGGTGCTGGGCTACGGCAGCGGCGATCGATTCGATCGGCGCTTCGAGGCGGGCGGCCCGCTGGCGGGCGGCCGGTTCGCCGCCCGCGTCTTCGCCTCCGCATCGGATTTCGATGGCCATACGGACAACAACCACCCCTTCGCCGACAGCGGTCCCGGAGGCAAAGACGCCACCGATGGAATGCTCGGCGGCTGGCAGGACGAAGCCTATTCGGCGGCCTTCCGGTGGACGCCCGGCGACCAGTTCACGGCAGATGTCGCCTACCACTACAACGGAACGGTGCGCGAACCGCAGGCGTACTACGACCTGAACGGCGCCCGCTACGCCTACGATACTGCGGAGTTCGGGCCGCCGCCATTCTTCGCCTTTCTGGCGCCCACGAGCACGAACTGTCTGAACACCACGACCTTCAGCGATCGGCTGCCGTTCCCGGCACGCGGCATGCACGCGTGGTGCGGCGAACTGCCTACATCGCCGCCGGTGGTCGACGACCCCAAGCTCGCGGCCGCCGGCCATGCCGATTCGCGGGGCGCCATCGCTGTCGATCCGCGTTCGCTGGCGCTGGACGCCACCACCCACGTCGGCCGTATCGAGCTCGACTACGTCTTCGACGAGAGGCTCTCGGTCAACTACCAATTTGGATACGTGGACCATCGCGCCGACACCCTCGGTACCACCGAGGGCCGCGCCAGTCTGGTGGGGTCGGCGGTGCCCTACGTGCCGGTCAGAGGGTTGTCGGTGCCGCCGTTCATCGAGGCGCTCGGACCTCCCGGCTCGTTTGGGGCGGTGGCTCAGACGAGCCTCTTCTACGCCAATCCCTTGGAGCAGCTGGATGCCGTCAGCCACGAATTGCGGCTGACTTGGCAGCGCGAGAATCTGGTGGCCCGGGCCGGCTTCTACGCTTCCGAGAACGACGACGAGGACCGAGGCACTTGGCGTTCCTTGCCGCCTTGCGACGGCGTCCATTGCAGCTTGCCCGCAACCGTCGCCGACAGCGTCCTCGACGGGCGCTACATCGCGGTCGTGCCTGTGGTGCCCGGCCAACTCAACGTCGGCGTGCCGCACTTCCTCGACACCGGCCATGGCCTGCTCGCCGATCACACCACCTACCGGGATGCCGTGCGGGCCTTGTTCGGCGACGTGGAGTGGCTGGTGCGCGAAGACTTGACCGTCGCGGTCGAGGCCCGGATCACTCGGGAGAGCAAGTCCTTCGCCCAACTCACCACCACGTTCGGCGCCGACTTGCCGGACAACGTGAACGCCAGCGACGACGAGACCTTCACCTTCTTCACGCCCAGAGTCATCATGAGTTGGACGCCGAGCGACGCCAGCATGTTCTACGCGCTTGCCGCCCGCGGCGTGAAGACCGGCGGCTTCAATGCCGTGGACCCGGCGCAGAATCCCGACCAGGCGACCTACGACGAGGAGACCAACCTCACTGTCGAGTTCGGCGCCAAGAACCAGCTGCTCGATGGCCGCCTCGTTTTGAACGCGGCCGTCTACGCCATCGACTGGCGAGACGTGCAAGGAACCGAAGCGGCGAGCGGCGCCGATGCGTGGACCCGGGACGTCGTCGGCAACATCGGCGATGCCGAGGTCATTGGCTTCGAGCTCCAAGGCGTATGGCGGCCCACCGAACGCTTCTTCGTGGACTATGGCCTGGCCTACAACGACGCCAAGTACAAGAGCGGCGTCTACGTGAGTTCGATGGCCGGCCCCAACTCGTCCTGGGGCTGCGACGATACGGTCTGCCGAGCGGACGGCCGGGTGGACGGCAAGCGCATCGAGCGCACGTCCAAGATGCAATACAACGTCGGCTTCAACTATGCGCAGCCCGTAGGTGCCAGCGCCAACGCCGCTTTCCGCGTCGACTTCAACTTTCGCGACAGCATGTTCGCGACACCGCTGAACCTGGCCCACAACGGCGACCGAACGCTGGCCAACGCCAGCTTCAAGGTGCAAGGCGAGAAATGGCAGGCAACGCTCTGGGCCAGGAACATCCTCGATGAAGAGTACGTCGCCAACAGCTTCGTGCTGGCGTCTTTCAACCGCTACATCGTGGGCCTGGGCGCACGCCGCACCGTGGGGCTGACCGTCAAAGTCGGTTTTTGAGAAGGCGCGCAAGAGGCGCGCCGAATTCAACGCGCCGGTTCAGCCTCTCAAGATCGACTCAAGAGCGCCGCTTAGCCCGCCGCCGCCGTTCGGCCGCGGGCCGGCGGCGTCAACGGCACCGGCGTCATCACCCAGTCGATGTCGGCATGTACGCGGCGTTGCGGCGACGGGATCGTCAATGCCGTGTGGCGTTGCGCCCGCACCGCGGCCGCGTCGATCTGCCAGCCCCTCTCGATCAGTCGGCGACGGGCCGCCCGAAAGCTCCCCATGAAGCGGTCGTCGCGCACGGACAGCTCGTGCAAGTGGGTCTCCGGCAGGAAGTTCGGCGTTGCGCGCTCGACGATGGCGGCGTCCTGGGCGAAGATCTTGCGCAGCCGTTTGCGCGAGCCGCGGTCGAAGAGGTTCGGTTTGAAGAAGTTGCGCAGCTGCGTCGCGAAGGTGCGCGTGTGGTTTTCGTCCACGGGCGTGTTGGCGTCGAACATGATGATGGACATCCTGGGGTTGATGTCGATGCGGATGCGCGCGATCAGGCCGTTCAGATGCCACTCCGGCTTGGTCACCGTGGGCTGGCGTTCCTTGCGCATCCGCCGGCGCAGCCAGCCCTTCATCTGCGGCGGATACTGGATGTTCTCCGATCGGCCCCGATAGTCGTTCTTTTCCACCGCGACGATGTGGTTGTCGTACGCCGTCGCCTCCATGCCGAAGCTCGGATGGACGAAGGACGCATGGGCGATGTCGATGCCGTTCTCCACCACCCGCGCCGCTTCGGCGCGCCAATGCCATTCGTCGGTGATCCGCTTCCACGCCGGGTCGTCGTACTCCGGGAAGTCCGGCAACGGGAAGCGTTGTTCCTCGGGCGCGTCGCCTAGGAACACCCAGATCATCCCGAAGCGTTCGCAGGTGGGATAGGCGTCGATGCGCGCCCGGCGCGGCGGCGTGTAGTCCTCGCCTTCGGACGGCACATGGACGACCTGCCCTTCGCCATCGTAGCGCCAGCCGTGGTACGGGCAGACGACGCAGTCGCCCTTGCGCCAGCCGCCGGAGAGCGATCCGCCACGGTGCAGGCAGATGTCGCTCAAGCAGTGCGCGTCGCCCTGCGAATCGCGAAACAGCACGAAGTCCTGGCCCAACATCCGCGTGCGAACGGGCTTCTCCCCGACGGCGCTCGACCACTCGGCGACGTACCACAGATTGATCAACATCGCGCACTCCTCGTTCTCATCGACTGGCCTTGACGCTCTCGTCCGCTCACAGCGGCCCCGGCGCGCTCGCGCTTGCAATCTCCAAGCCGTTGACCGAGTATACGCTCTCCGCTGGCTGCCTAGGCCGATCCCAACGATGGCCACCTCCACCAAATCGCTCATGGACACGATCGCCGCCCGTCCGCAGGTGGACAATCGGGAGACCTTCAACGCGTTGTGGAGCGACTTGGGCGACTTGTTCGACCAGGTGGCGGCGCGGTTCGAGCTGCAGCCGGATGCCTCCACCGCAGATTTGCAGCCCTACCACGCCATCGACGGCAGCGGTGCGGGAGGCAGTCTCAGCACGTTCGCCGGGCCTGAGATCGATTGGCTGGTGTTCTCCTGGGTAGGCAATCCGAAAGCCAGCTTCAGCAACATGCATCTCACCGTGAGCCTGTCCAGCAAGATCGACGCGCCGCACCTCGGCCTCGCCTTCGGCACCGCGCCGCATCTGTTCTTCTACATGGACTTCATCGCGCGCAAGGACTTGGCCGCCAATCCGGACTACATGGATGCCTACTACCAGGAGCTGAACGAGGAACATCTGCGCTTGCACGAGAATCCGGCCTTCACCGCCTTCGTCAGCCGCAATCTGTACATGCGCGTCACCCAAACCGCCGCCAGCCTGTGCTTCACCGCCGAGGACACGGAGGCGAACCGCGAGATGCTGCGCGACACGGCGCAGAGAATGGTGGCGCAATGGCTCGCCAACGTGGACAAGGCGAACGCCGTGCCGGAGGCGCAGCGCCCGGCGCTGGCGGCGCGGGACGAGTCCGTTCGCCGCTCCATCGCCGAGCGCGACCCGATGAACGCGCTGGTGAAGCGCATGTACGGCGAGGAACTCACGGCCAAACTCGTGAAGGCGCTGTGGGGCGGCGACCGCGCGCTGCCGCGGCCGGCGTGGCCGGCGTGGCCGGAGTGAAGAGCACCGTGCGGGCGGTCTATCGGGCCGCCCAGGTGCCAGGGCGGCAAGCGCCCTACGACAATGTGACGCTCAAGCTCCACTACCCGAGCCGCTACGGCGACAGCTTCAACGAACGCGACACGGGCTTCGTGCCGCCGGACGACTCGCGCGCGCCCTTTCCCGTGGTGATCTTCATGCCGGGCATCAACATTTCGCCCGAATCCTACGGCTGGGTGGCGCGGCGGCTGGCGAGCGCCGGTTTCCTGACCGTTACCTATAGCTGGGTAACGGTCGAGATCGCAGACCGCGCGAGTTTGAGCCCGGGCGTGGACGTCGATTCCCTGCGCCCGGAAAGCTACGGTCGCGCACCGTCCTGCCCGTCCTTGCCGGCGATTCTGGACGACCTCGCGGACGCAGCCCGGCACGGTCTTCTGGCCGGGCACTTGGACGTCGACCGGGTCGTCCTCGGCGGCCACTCGGCGGGCGGCAGCATGGCTTTGCTGAATGCCAACAAGCGCTGGTTCCCCGCCCTGCGCGGCGCGTTCGCCTACGCGGCGCACACCGCCGGCAACGTCGGCCTCGGCTGGACCCAAGGCAGTTTCATGCCGCTGACGGGCGAGCTGCCCTTGCTGATGATGGGCGGCAGCCGAGACGGCGTCATCGCCGCCAGCGGCCATCGCTACGGTGCGCAAGACGGCGCCAACGCCAGCGCCGCCATCGAGTACACGTTCGCGACGGCCGTGCCGGGCGAGCGCGGCGATCGCTATCTGCTGATCGCCGAAGGTGCCAATCACTTCGCGTTCGCTTGGCCACGCGACAAATCCACCGGCCGCGCCTACCTGGACGGCAAGACGGCTGGCAGCAGGCGGAAGATGCGCCGCTATCTCGGCGACGTGGCGGTGGCGTTTTGCCGCTACGCCTGCCACGGCGGCGCCGAGGCCGCCGACGCCTTGCGCCAACTGTGCGATCCGGCGCATCCTATGGCGGCCGTCGCCGAGCGCAAATGAGCCGCGCGCATCGGCCAAACCACTGCGGGAAGGACGCCAATGACAGACAAGCCCAGCGATTGGCAGGCGCTCATCAGCGGGCAGTGGCACGGCGCACCCGCGGTGTACGAGCCCGACGGCACCTACGTCGGCTTCAATATCGTCTCGCGGGCCAGCGAGCATGTCGGCGACAAGACCCGCTACTGGATGGAAACCGATTTCGACGCCGTCGGTCCACTGCGCAATCGTTTCGAGATCGGCCGCTTCGACTTCGGCGTCATCGACTCGGACCAGGATCGCATCTACACCGGCCCGGATTTCGTCGGCTCCGGCAGCCCCTACGGCAATCTGGTGGATTCCGAGTACTTCTCGCCGGCATGGAATACGCATTTGCGCACCGTCAACCATGTGGTGCCGGAGCTTGAGATGCAAGTGTATTCCTCGCTGCTCTACGAAGGCCCGACGTTGGCGGCGGCATTCAACGGCCTGTACATCGTCACTCAGGACGACGAACCGGCCAGCCGAACCCGGGTGGCCGATTGGCTGCAACGCGAGCGCGGCGAGGGCAAGCGTCCGTTCGTGCTGCCGCCCAAGCACGCCGGCCGCTGGCAGGGCGAGTTGGAGGTGTACGACGCGCGCCAGCGACCGCTTGGCGTCAACCAGGTGGCCATCGACTACGTGCCGATCAACCTTACCCGCGCCAACGTGACCATCGAAACCCGCGGCGCGATCGACGGCCGCTACGCCTTCGAGCGCAGTCGCGACCACAACCATCACCAATTCCACGGCCCGGACATCTACGGCAACGGCATCGCCTACGGCCGCTTCCTCTACAGCACGATGCACCGCTACGGCGAAGCGCTGCGTTTGGAAACCCGCGACGCGCTGGTGGACCGCAACTACACCTTGGTGGTGAACTGGAACTACTTCCTTTCGCAGGAGCGTCGCTACACCACCCACGGTGTGCTCGCCTGGCAAGCCGGGGACGAGGTGCTCGGCCCGCGGTTCCTGCCCGCCCGGGGCACGAGTTAAGTGAAGCCTGTGGACGTCTACGGCTATCGCTGCAAGTTCGCGGTGCTGGTGCCCAGCACCAACACCGCGGTGGAGACCGAGTACAGCATGATGCGGCCCGAGGGCGTCGTGCTGGCCACCCGGGGCTGCTTGATTCCGCCGTTCAAGGTGGCGAGCGACGAGGACTTCGTCAACATGGTGAAGGCCATCGGCGACGCCACCGAGCAAGGGCTGCGCGACGCCTTGAGCTGCCAACCGGATCACGTGATCTTCGGCTATTCCGCCGAGACCTTCTGGGAAGGCAAGGAACGTTCCGACCGGGAGTTTCGCAAGTACAACGCCATTGCCCAGGAAGCAGGCGGCTGCGACATCACCTTCGGCGCGCAGGCGGTGCAGGACGCCCTGGCCTGCTACCCAGGCGTAAAGCGCATCGGCGTGGTGACGCCGTACATGCCAGTGGGCGACCGCATGGTGGCGAAGTTCCTGGGCGACATCGGCTACCGCGTGGTACGCATTGAGGGGCACTGTTCGCCAGGGCCGGTGGACATTGCCAGCGAGAACGCCCTCAAGACGCGGGCGCTGGTGCGGGCCGTGGATGGCGACGACGTGGATCTCATCCTGCAAGCCGGCACCAATCTCTACTTCCTGGAACTGGCCGCGCAACTCGAACGCGAGCTGGGCAAGCCGGTGCTGGCGATCAACGCCGTCACCTTCTGGCACGCGCTGCGGCACAACGGAATCCCCGATCGTCTGCGCGGATTCGGCTCGCTGCTGGCGGAGCATTGACGTGCGCCCGCCAGGCAATGCTTTAGCGCCGAAGCGCCCGCCAGCGGCACACGGTTCTAGCGTATGGTGCGTACGTGCGCTCCCACGCCCCGCCATTGAATAGCGCCGCCCGAGCGAAGCGGGTGCCGTGGCCGCTTCCTTGAACGAGGCGGGGCTGAGTCCAGAGGCGCCGACAAGCGCCGGCGCTGAGGCGCTGCCATCCGACGTTCGCGCATCGCTCGCCCACTTGGCGAAGATGAGCGACCGCGACCATCCCATGGTCTTCGCGGGGCGCGATGAGGAGTTCGAGCTGCTTGACTCGGCCATCTACGGCGCGCAACGCGGCGGGGTCGGGCGCACCGTGGTCGTGCAAGGCGTCCCCGGCGCTGGCAAGACCTCGCTGTTGAACGAGCATGCGAACCGACTCTCGGCGCGTGGGCAGGATGGGCAGCCGCCTGTCGTTCCCGTGCCGCTGCGTCCGAACGATCTCGACGCGCCGCCAGCAGCCATCATCGAGGAGATCGACAGGCAGTACCGCGAGTTCGTCAACGTCGACGAACGGAGCGTGAGGCTGGACGGTGCCGTCAACAGCGCAATGCTAGCGGCCAGAACCTTGTTCGCATCCTTCACCAAACGGGATTTCAGCGAGTTCAGGCCGTCCGCGCGAGCGCCCGCATCGCTCCCGATAGCACTCGACGAATACGTCTCGTTCAGAGTTGGACGCACGGGAAGCACCATCGTGCTGCTTGTCGACGAGGCACAGAACCTGGAAGACACGCAGCATGTGCGGAGGCACCTGGACGCTTTGCATGGCGGCATCAGAGGCAACACCCACATGTTGCTGGCCTGTTTCGGGCTGGCCAACACAGTGGAGCGCCTCCGAACTCTAGGACTGTCGCGGCTTGCCAACGGACATGTCCGCACCATCGGCCCACTGTCGAACAAGGACGCCCACCGAGTCGTGATCGACACTCTCGACGTCGCGCTGTCGGGATACACCTTCGGTCATGGGTCGTTCGAAGACGTCGAGCGGGATCGGTGGATCGGCAAGGCCGCGGGTGCCATCTTGGGCGAGAGCGCCAACTTTCCCCATCACTTGGCAAACGGCTGCCGGGGCTTTGCCGAGATCGTACTGAATGAAGGCGTGGCGGCCGAGCCGCCCATTGAGGCTCTACGCCGCAAATGCGCCGGATACAGAACGGACTACTACAACACTCGGCTTTTGCCTTGGGCGCCTCACACGATTGCGCTGTCCTTGGCGTTCGGCACCAACGACGACGAGTGGATTCCAGCTACGGACCTCGTGCAGTCTCTAATGGCCTCCGACAATCGGGGGCTGCCCGTAAGTCAGGCGAGTGCCGCGAGGGTAATGGACGAGTTGCGCGACAACGGCTACGTTGAAGAACGCAATGGACTGTGCCGTTCCGCCATCCCTTCGTTGACGTCGCATTTCAAGGCTGCCCTTGGTGACCTGCCATCGGACAACCGGGCGGCTCGGCTGGTGTTGGACGCCCTGCCATCCCGGCGCGGTCGGCAAACGCATGGTCTCGCCTGACGGTGTGGCGAAGCGCGAACTCAACCGCCAGTGGAACCGACTTGTCAAGTCGTTGGCGACTCTTCCGATTCTTCGGCCGGCACCACTTGGGCGCGCACCGCCAGGCCCCACAACAGCACCACCAGCGCCAAACAGCCGAACAGGATGAACGGCGCGGCGGCGCGCCAGTTGTCGAACAGCACGCCGCCGACCTTGCTCGCCACCAGAATGCCGATCGCGCCGAACAGGTTGAACAGGCCGATGACGGAACCGCGGATGCGTTCCGGCGATTGCTGGGCGATCAGCACCGAGCTCGTTACGATGCACCCCACTTCGGACGCCCCGATGAGCACGCAGCAGACGATCATCCCGACGCCGAAGGGATTGTCGATCAGCCAGGTGCCGCCGTAGCCCAAAAACGCCAGCAGCAGCGTGGCGACCAGCGCGGTCACGCGGTGTACCCGGTCGGCTAGAAACCCCCACAACGGCGCGGCAAGCAGCGCCGCGGTGTAGGCGATGGCAATGACCGGGGCGGCTCTTGCCACGGCGTCGGCGCGGCTCATGCCCAACTCGACGGTGCCGTAGTTCGCCAGCCAAAGCGCTAGGAAGGTGCCAAGGATGGCCAGGTTGCCGCGCGCCACGAAGGACGCGCCATAGGCCAATGCGATGCCTTTGTCCTTGGCCGCCAGCAGGCCTTGGCGGGCTTGCGTGAGCAGGTTCTCACGATGTTCGACGCGCCCCTTCTGCTTGGCGAGCCCGAACCACATCACCACGCCGGTGGCCGCGGTAAGCGCGAACACCACCCAATAGGTGGAATGGCCCGCCTCCATCGGCGTTTGGCCGGCGTCCGCGAACATCTTCGGCAGCCCCAACAGCACGAGCGCCGTGATCAGCGCGCCGACGCCGTTGAAAAGTCCCATCATGCCAGTGGCCTTGCCGCGGCTGTCGTCGGCGAAATAGTCCGCGATCAAGGTCACCAGCATCACGCTGAACGCAGCGGCGCCACAGGCGAACACCAAGCGCGCCAGCAACAACCCCGCAAAGCTCTCGGCACGCGGATACAGCAGCACGCCGACAGCCATGATGAGGAAGCCCAGCGCCATGATCGGGCGGCGCCCGATGCGATCGGACCACGTCCCCCATACGCCCACCATGAGGATGATGGCCACCTCGCCCCAGAACGCGAGGTCGCCGCTGACGACGCCCTGCTCGCTCTCTGGAATATGCAGGAACTCGGTGAGCAGATAGGGCTGCATCTGCGGCACGAAGGTTTGCAGCAGGATGCCCAGCAGGCACGCCCAGTAGTACGTGAGCATGTTGGCAGGGCCGGCGGCGCCGGCCAGATTCAGACCGAGGGAACGCTTGCCCGCTGGCGGCGCGTCGGTGACGGGTTCGGCCATGGCGTGGGGCTCCTTCAAGCATGCGCGGGTCCGCAGGCGACCGGAATCCACGACTTAGCCGGCCGCCAAGTAAGTCGCTGCAACATAGCAACGTGCGACGCGGATGCCAAGCGCCGGTTTGGTCAAGGCACCGAGGACCTCCGCACGGCGAAAGGATGTAGTCGGGCGTCGATGCGCCGCCGGCCTAGGCACTGCACCGTCATGGCTGCGCCACCGTAGTATGATTTGCGCAAGGCGGCCAAGCGGCCGCCGCCACATTGGCACCGATGACAAGCTGATGGACGACGAGAGCAACGAATGGATGAGATAGTCTTCAAGTTGCTCGAACAGCGACCGGGAGCAGCCCGGCACCCGCTGCGCTTCGAGCGGCACGGCTGATGCGCGTGGCGGTGGCGCAGTTCGCGGTTGGCGCGGATGTCGCCGCCAATCTGTCCACCTGCCTGCGCATTCTGGACGCCGCCGCCCGGTCGCGCCCGGCGATCGTCGTGTTGCCGGAGTTCTGCAACCACCCCTCGTGGTACGACGATGCGGCGCACTGCCGTGCCGTGGCGCTGGCAATCGACGGCGAGTTTCTCAGCGCAATCGCGGCCAAGGCGGCGGCGATGAACGCCTACGTCGTGATCAACTGCACCTTGCAGAGGCCCGGCGGCGAATGCACCGGCACCAGCTTGCTGTACGGCCCGGCGGGCGAATTGCTCGGCAGCAGCGACAAGCAAGTGCTGATCGGCCACGAGAACGACTTTCTCAGCAAAGCGCGGCACGCCGGGCCGGTGGTGGCGACCCCGCTCGGTCGTATCGGTCTGTACGCCTGCATGGATGGGGTCATCAGCGAGACGCCGCGCTGCCTTGCCCTGCGTGGGGCGCAGCTGCTGTGCAACAGCCTGAACTCGTTCGCCAGCGACGAGACGTCGCTGCATGTGCCGGTGCGCGCCGCCGAGAACAAGGTGTTCGTCGCGGCTGCCAACAAGGTGGGGCCGCTGATACCGGAAGCGATCATCGAGCCCGTATCGCGGCAAACCGGCATTCCGGTACGGTTCCTGATGGGCGCCGGCGAAAGCCAGATCGTCGCGCCGGACGGCACCGCGCTCGCACGCGCCAGCACGGATCGGGAGGAAATCGTGCATGCGGACATCGACCTCCCGGCCGCCGAGCGCAAGGCGCGCCCGGACGGCAGCCATATCTTCGCATGGCGCCGCCCGTCGCTTTACCGCCCCTTGGCCATGGCCCCTGGCACTCAGCAGTGCGACTACCGCGGCGCCCGCAAGGTCCGTTGTGCGCTGATTCAACTGGGCGGCACCGGAGAAAGCGCCATCGACGAGGCCGCGCAGAGGCTCGCTAGAGCGTTCGCGGATGGCGCTCGGCTGGCCGCTCTGCCACCGCTGTTCTTCTTGCCGGAACAGCGAGTCGAGTCGCCCGACGCCGCGGTGCCGCTCTCTGAAAGCGTCGCCGCGGCTCTGGCACGGTGCTGCCCGAACGATTGCTGGGTCGCGACGACACTGGTGCTTGGCGAGCCGCCGCGACTGGCCGCGGCGCTGATAGGCGCCGACGGGCTGAAGCTCTGCCAAGGCGCGTTGCACCGCAGCGAGCGCTACGCCTTTTCGCCTTTGGCTGCGCAAGTGCAAACCATCGATCTCGGCTTCGCCAGAGTGGCCCTGCTCACCAGCGACGACGCCTGCGTGCCCGAGGCGTTTCGCCTGGCCGCCCTCGCCGGCGCCGACACGGTGGTGGTGCCGGCGCTGCCGCTCGAGGCGTGGGAGATGCGTACCGGTTTGCTCGAACGTTCGGCGGAGAACCGCGTGAATCTGCTGGTCGCCGCCCAGCCCGGGCCTTTCGGCACCAGCTTCGCCACCGCGCTCAGCGAGGATTTCACAGTGCTCACGCCTTGGCGGGAACGCGCCTTCGACGGCTTGCTGACCCTGCCGCCAACGCTGCGGGCGCAGGCGGAGGCTGGCGTCACAGCGGTGGAAATACACCCCCGCTGGGCCGCGAACAAGGTGGTGTCCCGCGGCACGGACTTGCTGGCCGGGCGGCCGTGGCGACTGCTCGATCCGCTGCTCGCGACACAGGCGCCAACGACGGAAGCACCATGAAGGACGCCGCCACGTCGCTTCCCGCCACGCTGTGGCAACGCACGCTGGGCGAGATCGTCGAGCGTTTCGCCTTGCGCGAGGACCACGGCGAGGACGGCGGCCCCTACCTCCCGTTGGAGAGCGTTGCGCCCATGCACCAAGGGCGCGTCGGCCAAGTACGGCTGTTTCGGGGCGAGCCGCTGTTTCAAGTGGTGACGGCCACCATCGTCGTGCCGCCAATAGGGCTGGATTCGCACATGCTGTTCGCCTTCACGCCCTCGGACAGCGCCGTGCCGCACTTCACGCTGGATTCGGTGCAGGCGGGCGGTCAGCTCGCCTTCCACCTGGACCTCATCCCCCGCCTCGATCTCGGCGCGCACCTCGGCTACATGGACAGATGCTTCACGCCGCTGTCTTCGAGCTTCGCCAAGGGCGAGGCGATGGCGGGGCTCACGAAGGCGCAGCTCAGCCCGCGCCAGCACGCCATCATGTCGCCGTGGATGCTGGCGAAACGGGCGACGGTGGAAGCGTTCAGCGCACTCGATGCCCTGGTGGACGACTACCTGCGGCATTGGTTCGAACTCGTCGAGGAGGGCGTCGACGAGGCGCTGTTGGAGGGCGCGGATCCCGCCGCCTTGATCGAGCGCGACCGGCGCAACAAGGCGATCATCTTCAACCGCGATGTGGATCGCGTGTGGGACCAAATCACGCCGCTGGTGGGCGCGGACGCCGTCCGCCGCCAGATCGAGCTGCTGCGCCGCACCAGCGCCTAAACGCCATCGATGAGCAAGCTCACCGCCGAATACCTGATCGAGGACTGCACCCCGGCGGAGCGGGAACTGCTGGAGCGGGTGGAGGCCGTCTTGCCCGCGCTCGAAGCGCGTTCGGCGGCCATGGACGAGGAGAGCTTCCTTGCCCTGGAGAACGTCGAGACGCTGCGCGAGGCCAGGTTGCTCGGCCTTGTCGTGCCAGCGGCCTACGAGGGCCTGGGCGGCAACCTGCGCGTCTGGGCTGGCGCCTGCTTCGCCATTGGCACGGTCTGCCCTTCCACGGCGCTGGCGTACTTCTTCCACCTCACGTCCACGTCGCGGGGCACGCTGTCGCTCAAGGCGTTGGACGCCGGCTTGTTCGAGGACGCCGAAGCGCCGCTGGTGCGCGCCTTCGCCGAGAAGGTGCTCTACGCCATGGGCCGAGAGCGCAAGTGGCTGGCCAACTTCGCCAGCGAGTCCGTGAAGTCGGAAGCGGCGGCCATCACGATCAACACGCAGGCAACCCAGGTGGCGGGCGGCTGGACGCTGCGGGGCGTCAAATCCTTTGGCTGCGCCACCGGCATCGCCGACCGCTATCTGGTCACGGCGGCCCTCGCCGGCGTAGATGGGGCGAACGGACTATGCCTGTTCCTCGTCGACCGCGACGCGCCGGGCACGCGCGGCCGCATCCGCTGGAACGCGCTCGGCATGCGCGGCTCGGCCACCGAGGGCCTGGTGCTGGAGGACGTGTTCGTCGCCGATCAAGACGCCTTGGCCATCCCCGGCGCGTTCGTGAAGATGTGCTCGCAAAGCCGCACCGGCTACGTGGGCAACCAAGTGGCCGCGTCGAGCATCTATCTCGGCGCCGCCTTCGCGGCCTACCAGGCGGCGATGAAGAACGTCCTCGGGCGGAAGTTCGAGGACACCGGCAGGCCGCTGGCGACCGGCCCCTACCAACAGCAGATCATCGGCGACATGTACGCGCACCTCCACACCGCGCTGCTCTGGGCGCGGCGCATGATCGCGATCGAAACCGCCGAGCCGCCGATCGTGCCGACTGATGAGGTGATGCCGTTCTGGCGCGTGTGCAAGGGCGAGGTGGCCGAGCACAGCTTCCAAGTCACGCAGCTCGCGTTGAAGCTCGCCGGCACCGCCGGCACGCTGTTCGGCACGCCGTTTTCGCGTGCCCTGCGCGATGTCGCAATGGGCCTCGTGCAGGCGTTTCCTGCCGAACGGGGACGTCTCGAGGCGGCACGGATGCTGGCCGGCGACGACGAGCAGACTTCGTTCGGCGCTGGCGGCGCTGGCAAAGCCTGATCGCAGGTGCTCGAACCACTCGCATCGCAAGTGAGCCAGCCACGGCGCACCTTGGCGCGTCGGCACTTGGGTTTGGGGTTGCGCCCGGCGCTGATCCTGGTCGATCTCATCAACGGCTTTACGGATCCCGACTGCCCGCTCGGCACCGAGAGCGGCGCGGTCGTCGCCGCCAACGCCACAATACTGGCGCACTTTCGACGCCGCGGCTTGCCGATCTTCTTCACCACCGTGGTCTATTCGAACGACCGCCAAGCCAGCGTATTCCGACGCCGTCTGGCGGCGTTGAACGTGCTGCGGCCGGGCTCGCGCTGGGTGCAAGTCGATGCGGCCCTGGCGCCCCGCGCCGACGAGCCGGTGATCGAGAAGCAGGGCGCGAGCGCTTTCTTCGGCACCGATCTTAAGCAGCGCCTCCAGGCGGCGGGGGCCGACTCGCTGGTGGTGACGGGGCTGACGACCAGCGGCTGCGTGCGGGCGACGGCCGTGGACGGGCTGCAGCACGACTATCGGGTCGTGGTGCCCCGCGAAGCGGTGGGCGATCGCGATGCCGCCGCCCACGAAGCCAATCTGTTCGATCTGGACGCCAAGTACGCGGACGTGGTCTCGGCTGCGGAACTGTTCGAACTCCTTGCCGAACCGAACGTGCCGCCCAAGTGACCACGCGGGATCCAGTGATCGTCGCCGGCGCCGGCCCGGCCGGGGCGACGCTGGCGCTGTACCTGGCCCAGCACGACGTCCCCGTGCTGCTGTTGGAGCGGGAGACCACGCTGCCAAGGGATCTGCGCGCATCCACCTTCCATCCGCCATCCCTCGAGATGCTCAACGATTTGGGGGTGGCCGCGCCGATGATCGCGCGCGGCCTGGTCGTGGATCGCTACCAGTACCGTGATCGCAGCACTGGCGAGGTGGCCGAGTTCGACATGTCGGTGATCGCGGACGAAACGCTGTTCCCCTACCGCCTGCAGTTGGAGCAGTACGAGTTGACCGCCATCATCGAACGCCTGCTGCGCCGCCATGCCGGCGCGGAATTGCGCCTCGGCGTGGAGGCCGCCGGTTTCGAGCAGGATGGCGAGGGCGTGTCGGTGGCCGTGGCGCATGCCGCCGGCCGGCAGACGCTGCGCGGCAGCTTCCTGGTGGGCGCCGACGGCGCGTCGAGCAACGTGCGCAAGGCGGCCGCCATCGGCTTCGGCGGCTTCACCTACGACGAGAAGTTTCTGGTGGCGTCCACGGACTTCCCCTTCGAGGAGGCCTTCGACAATCTGTCCCGGGTCAACTACGTCGCGGATGCCGACGAGTGGTGCGTGATGCTGCGCACGGACAAGGCCTGGCGGGTGCTGTGGCCGGTCGACCCGGCTGCCGATGCCCAATGTCAGCTCGGCGAGGCGGCGCTGCAGGAACGCCTGCAGCGCCTGCACCGCAAGCCCGGTGACTACGCCATTCGCCACCGCACCCTGTACGACGTTCATCAGCGAGTGGCCGAGACTTATGTGAAAGGCCGCGCGGCGCTCGTCGGCGACGCGGCCCACGTCAACAATCCGCTCGGCGGCATGGGCATGAACGGCGGCCTGCACGACGCCTGCAGTCTCGGCCGCAAGCTGGTGGCGATATGGCGCGGCGAGGCGGACCGCGCGACGGCGCTCGCCGCCTACGATAGGCAACGCCGCGAGTTGGCGACGCGGTTCGTGCAGGAACACACCATCAACAACAAGCGGCTCATGGAGTCGTCGAACCCCGACGTGCAGCGCCAGCGGCAGCGGGACTTGATGGCGAAGGCGGGGGATCCAGCCGCGGCCAAGGCGTTCGTAATGGAGCGCGCCATGATGCACTGCGCCTGGCAATGAGCGGTTCCGCGTAGTGTCCCACCGGCGTCCGGAGAGCAGTGCGAACGCGGGCCGCCTGCCGCTTGCCGACGTGGCGGTGGTGGAGTTCTCGCACATGGTCATGGGCCCGGCCGCCGGCCTGATCCTCGCCGACCTGGGGGCGGAGGTGATCAAGGTGGAGCCGATCGGCGGCGACAACACGCGCCGCCTCAAAGGATCCGGGGGCGGCTACTTCGCCATGTACAACCGCAACAAGCGCAGCTTGTGCGTGGATCTAAAGCACCCCGAAGGCAAGCGATTGGTACACAGCTTGACCGACCACGCCGACGTCGTCATCGAGAACTTCCGCCCCGGGGCAATGGAAAAACTAGGCTTCGGCTACACGGAACTTTCCGCCCGCAACGAGCGGCTCGTCTATTGCGCCCTCAAGGGCTTCCTGCGGGGCCCTTACGAGCATCGAGCGGCCCTCGACGAAGTGGCGCAGATGATGGGCGGACTGGCCTACATGACCGGGTTGCCGGGGCGACCGATGCGGGCCGGCTCGTCGGTGGTGGACATCGCCGGCGGCATGTTCGGCGTCATCGCCATATTGGCCGCGCTGAACGAACGGCGCGCCACGGGCCGAGGCCAGCAGGTGACCAGCGCGCTGTTCGAGACCACGGCGTTTCTGGTGGGCCAGCACATGGCGCAGCAAGCGGCGCTCGGCGAGGCGCCGCCGCCGATGTCGGTGCGTCGCTCCGCATGGGGCGTGTACGACCTCTTCTCCTGCGCCGACGGCGAGCAGCTGTTCGTTGCCGTCGTCAGCGATACCCAATGGCGAGCCTTCTGCCAGCAGTTTCGGAACACCCGCCTGGCGCCCCTCGCCGCGGATCCGGCCTTGGCGACCAACCGCGGCCGAGTCGACAACCGCGACCGCCTACTGCCGGCGCTGACCGCGCTGTTCGGCGAACTGGCGTTGCCGGAGGCACTGGCCGCGTTGGAGAGCGCCGGCGTACCGTTCGCCGAAATCCGCAAGCCGGCCGACCTGTTCGACGATCCGCACCTAGGCGCGGACGGTTTGACGGCCCTCCACCTCGCCGACGGCCCCCGGCAGGGCGCGCTGGCGCACCTGCCGAAGCTGCCTCTCGAAATGGATGGCCAGCGCCTGGGCGCCCGCCTCGACCTTCCGCGCACCGGGCAACACTCCCGCGAAGTGGCCGAGGGATCCGGCTGCGGCGCGGCGCTGATCGAGGATCTCATCGAGCGCGGCATCGTCCGCGAGGGATAGGCGAACGCTTCAACCGGCGCGATAATGCTCCTCATAGTGGGGCCAGTCTCTGCCGAAGTCTCTGAGGTTGCGGCAAGCCGAGACAACGGTGAGGCTGCTTTGCTGCTGGTCCTTCCGAAGTCGTGTCATCGCCGTGTAGAGCAAGGCCTTGTCCCTAGGACTGTCTACCGACTCGATGAATACCACAAGCAACTTGCCTTCCCAACCCTTGTAGCTATGAATCGTCGTTGCCTTGACGCGAGCGTCCCCTTGGAACAAGGCTCGCTTCTGCCGCCTCGACGCACGATCGTCCTCGCTGAAGGTATGCCTGATCCGAATATGCTTGTCCTCCAGTCGCCCCACGACACTACGGCCCAGATCCCTTGACGAACAGATGAAGGTGATGTCGGCGACGGCAGTGTTTGGTGGCAGCGCCTTCATCATGCGGACGCATTCGTTGAAGCAGGCTTGCTCCGACGATTCACGACTCTCCACATGAACCCAACGAAGGTTGCACTTGTCGATAGCGAGCTCGGTTTGAACGCCAGTCGGCAGATCCAACTCCCCCTTGAGAAAGGTCGTAGCGAACTGCCGGACGTACGGAATCACCGGCGTGGGTAGCCGATAGCTTTCATTCAGTTCGCTCCAACGACCGGAGAAGCCGCATCCGCGCATGGCTGCTTCCGTCCAATTTGACGAGGTCCCGTATATGTCCTGGGTCCTGTCGGCAACGAGCATCATCTCTCCACCGGGCTTGAGGGCCTGCCGGAGGGTCTCCCACCAACGAGGATGGAAGTCCTGACCCTCATCCACGAGAATCGCATTGTAAGTCGGTAGATCGGGTGTTCCATTCCGATATAGCTCTTGAACAAGCGTCACAACTCCATCGAGTGCCGGGTCCGGATCATCGCCCTCCATCGCGTGAGAGTCGAAGTGTTCGCTCCAGACTTGCCGGTATCCTTGAGGATCACCCATGGTGCAAATGCGCTTGCACCATTGATGGAAGTTGAGGAAGTCCACCCTTTGTCGGATTCCTCGGGCCGATACGACGTGCCGGACCGCCAAGTCGCGCAAGTAGTTGAGCAAAGTGATGTTGTAGCACACCACTAGAACACTGCTGTCTTGTCGTGCGAGTTCGGCGGCACGACAGGCCACGACGACGCTCTTGCCCGAACCCGCGGCACCCTTTAGCCGTCGGTATCCGCTTCGCGTACGCGTCGTAACGAGATTGCGCTGTGGCGGACTAAGCCCTATCGGCCGGTATCTTCCCTCTTGACTGAAAGCAGGTTCACGGAGCCAGCCACGAAGGTCCTTGGCCATGTCAGGGGTCATGTAATTGGACGAAGGGCGTTTCGACTCGGGAAACACTTGATCCAACGAGGGATCCATGAGGTCATCGCTTCCCGCGATTGGGTAGTATTTCTGGTACTTTCGCATCGCGTCGTCACGGAGCGGGTCTAGCAGTGCGACGACTTGCTGCCGAGGTGTTCTTGTGAACACCAGACCAGCAGTTATCACTGCCAGCGCTTGGCCTGCCTTGGCGTCCAATCGGGGGCAATACAGGTCGTATATCTCGGTCTTGTACAGCCGGATCTTATCTATTGGGTTCTTGATGTCGAAGCGCTTGCCATCTCGCCTAGCGCGCAGGCGCGAACTGGACACGTAGTAGTGCATCGCTGTCAAATCCCAATCCTTGATCTCGAATACCGCGACGCCAACGCACGGGTTGAGCAGGACGAGATCCGGGCGAAGTCCATTCAGATGCGGCTGGACATACATCTCCCAAGCGGGGGCAAGATACCGGTCGAAGAGATCGATCACTTGCAGCTCGCCGTCAGTCAGGCTGTTCGGCAGGTCGCCAAATGCGCTTCTCGGTGGGTCGATCAGACGGTCATCCCGCCGGATTTCAGCGGCCTGTCGCACTAGAGGCACCTGTGGCAGGGCATTACTGGATCGGGGAGTCTGACTGTATGGCTCGATGAATGAAGTTGCGTTGTCGTTGGCATCGTTTCCTACTTAATTGCTGGCCGGCCAAGACGTGCAGGCACAGGTCACTTCAGCTTCAACAGAGGACTGTCTGGCGACTCCGGGCGCGGCGCAAGCGTGCGACTGCCGCAGTCCGCCATCAGGTCCAGCGCTTCGAGCACGATCTGGCCGATCAGCGGCTCGCTCGAGGGCGGCCCGATGATGCAGTCGGCGTTCGTGAAGCGGTTGCCGATTTGGACGGTCACTGGCCCAGCGACTTGGCGGGTCTCCAGGTATTCATTGGCGTAGGCCACGACGACCTCCCGCTGCGTCCTCAAGCCGAGGCGGTCGACGACATCCTCCGGCAACACGAGCATGACCGCGCCAGTGTCCACCACGCCGTCCACCGTCGTGCGGCGAACCGTGGATTCGTCGCGCAGGCCCCGGCTGACGACCTCACGGTCTACAGTGTTTTCCAGTTCCATCGTAGCGACTATCTCGCCCATTCGCTGCTCTCCTAGTCCATCGTTGCCGGTGCCGCGTCGAGCGCAGCACCGACCAACTACCCAACCGTACTACTACGGTGGCGGTGCTGCGAGGATCGTCTCGAGTCGAGTCGCAGCCCCGTCCGCGGATGGTGCCTCCATGCGCTGGCCAGTGGCGGTCTGACTGAGGATCTCATCGAGCGCGACATCGTCCGCGAGGGATAGGCGAACGCCGCCACGAGCGGGGCAGTGCCGCAGCGTTGGACAGGCGATGGCTGCTCCGAGCGCACATGGGGATCGCTGCCCCTTCGCCATCGGCAAGCTCGACGCAACATCGAGTCGTGGCTGAGCGGCGCCCGCTGTGGCGGCTCGCCGAGCCCACGCCGGCTGTCATCGCACAACTCGAGTTGCTCGCAGGGCCGGACGCGTCGAAACGGGCTGGTGGGACGACGCCGGCGACAGCCGCGGCTTTTCGTGGCCGTCTCGCGAGCTGGAGCGCCGTGCTGGCTGTGTTGCGACCGGTACGGCCAGCGAGTTCGCGGCCATGCGCTGGTCCTTCCCGAAGCCAACCGATGGCGACCGCTTAAACGCGGGAAGCGTATGATGGCTGCCATGAGCGGAACGCCAACAGTCGTCCCCGGGGAGCGGATGCCCCCGCTCTACTTCGCTGGCCGTGAAGAAGAACTGCGCAAGTGCGACGACGATCTCCGGATGTTGTGCGCTAGCGGGGAATCCAATGGCCTGCAATTGACCATCGGCGTGCCCGGGTCGGGCAAGACAAGGCTCGCGGATGAGTTCGCGAAGCGTGTACACGGGCACGCGGTGGCAGGCCGAACCGCGTACACGTTGATGATCTCGCCCGAAGAACTAGGCGATCCGCTGAGCTTGTTCAAGACGATGGGGCGCGCAGTGGACGCCGAGCAGAGGGCCGCCGAGATCGCCCAGGTGGACGACAGGGTCTCCAACGTGAGCGGCGGGGTCTTGGGCACCTCGGTTGCGGTGGCCAAGGATGTCGGGCGACACACCTCCGCCTTCGCGGGTCTGTTGAGGGAGTCCGCTGAGAAGGGCATGTGGAAGAACAAGACGCTGGTGCTGCTCATCGACGAGCTGCAGTCGATTGACGACGAGGCCATGCCCGTGCTGCGGGTTCTGCATCAAGGGCTGATCCGTTGTCCCATTCTGTTGATGGGGTTCGGCTTGCAACACACCGCCGTGCGGCTCGCCAGCGCTTCGGGCGGGAGGGGCATATCCCGCGTCGCGGAGCCGACGATCCTCCATTCGTTGAGCCGCAATGATGCGATTGCCGCCTTCTCGGAGACGCTGGCACAGCTAGGACACAACGAGGTGCCAAGCGAGAGCTTGGCTGCCTTGGCCGACGCCAGCCACGGATTCCCACAGCACATCAACGGATACCTGGAGGGTGCCCACGAGGCCTTGACCCGACGCGGACACTTGCAGGGCGCGGCGCTCAAGGAAGCGTTGCAGCACGGGGGAAGACGCAGGATCGCCTACTACAACAAGCGGCTTTCGGCGGCGCACAGCCGCAAGCCGATGACGGCTTTGGCGGCAGCGATGGAACGCCGCCAGAGGACTCGGTTGGAATACCACGACGCGAAGGACGTCTTGATCGAGGCGGGCTTTGGGGCAGCCGAGTTGGAAGCCGCCATTGCGCACGGCTCGTTGACATGCGACGACGAGGACAACGTCTCGTTCGGCATTCCCTCGTTCCATGCCTACATGAAAAACCTTCTGGGCCAGGAGCGGGCCTGAGAGCGTGGCGGCTGAGCGATGCCAGCAATAGGGCGCACGGAAGGCGACGCTGTGGATTTGGCGAGGACGTGGCCATGGGACACGCACCGTATCTCACCACCCTCCGCGCCGAGGCCCTTCAGTTCAACCGCGCCCACGGGCAGGCCGCGAACCGCGCCTGTTCAAAGGCGTCGATTCGCGCCGCGGCGTCGAGCGTGTAGGCGATGGCGCCCAGGCCGCGCAGCAGACGCTGGCGGCTCGCCGGGTCGACGTCGAAGGCGAATTCGGCGCTCGACGTGCGCACCGTGCCAGCCGCCAAGTCGATGGTCAGCTGGTTCGTTTGCGGCGCCGCCTCGACCCAGCCGGCCAGCGCGGCCAAATCGCCCGCCGCCATCGTCGCAGCCAGCAGGCCGTTGGCGACGCAGTTCTTGCGGAAGATGGCGCCGAAGCTCGGCGCCAGGAGGGCGCGGATGCCGAAATCCCGCAGCGCCCAGGCGGCGTGCTCGCGGGACGAGCCGCAGCCGAAATTGACGCCGCCGAGCAGGATGCTGACGCCCGCGTAGGCCGGCCGATTCAGAACGAACCGCGGGTTCGGCAGCCGCTTGCCCACATCCGCGTAGCGCCAGTTGGCGAACAGGCCAGCGCCCAGCCCGCGCTTCGAGGCGCGCAGTTCCCGCGACGGAATGATGGCGTCCGTGTCGACATTGTCGCGGAGCAACGGCGCGGCAATGCCGCGATGGCAGGTGAACGGCTGCATCTTACGGCGCCGGATTCATTCGGGCGCCGCGCCGATGGTCTCCGGCGCAGCGATGCGGCCGCGAATCGCCGACGCCGCGACCACTGCCGGGCTCGCCAGGTGGGAGCGCGTACCCGGCCCTTGGCGACCTTCGAAATTGCGGTTGGTGGAGGTGATGACGCGCTTGCGCGGGCCGAACGTCTCGCCGCCGGCGTAGAAGCACATCGCGCAGCCGGACTCGCGCCATTCGAAGCCGGCGGCCTGGAATATGCGATGCAGCCCTTCGGCTTCCGCCGCCCGCTTCACTTGGCTGGAACCCGGTACGCAGACAGCGGCCACGCCGGGTGCAACACGCCTGTTCCGCAATACGGCGGCGGCGAGCCGCAGATCGCTCAAGCGAGCGTTCGTGCAGGAGCCCAGGTACGCCGCATCGATGGGCACTTCCGTCAGTGCCGTGCCGGGTTCGAGGCCCATGTAGTCGAGCGCGCGTCGGTCGGAGGCGGCCTGCGGTGGCGGCACGCGGCCGTTCACATCCACCCCCTGCTGCGGCGAAGTGCCCCAAGTGACGCGGGGCCGCACGGCGCTGGCGTCGATGCGCAGGCGGCGGTCGAAGGCCGCGTCGGCATCCATCCGCAGCGCCCGCCAAGACGCCACGGGCAGCACCGAGGGGGCGTAGGGCCGCGCGGCGACGTAGGCGAAGGTCTTCTCATCCGGGGCGACGAGGGCTGTTGCGGCACCGAACTCGACCGCCATGTTGCACAGCGTCATGCGCGCTTCCATGTCGAGGCCGGCTATGGTCTCGCCGCCGAACTCCACCGCCGCGCCCAGCCCGCCCGCCGCGCCGTGTTCGCCGATCAGAAAGAGCGCGAGATCCTTGGCCGTCGCAGGCGCGGTCAACGCGCCGTCGATGGCGACCTGCAAGGTGGCGGGCTTGCCGAGCCGCAACGTCGAGGTGGCGAGCACATGCTCGGTCTCGCTGGTGCCGATGCCGAACGCCAGGCAACCCAAGGCGCCCAGCGTACACGTGTGGGAATCCGGGCAGACGACGGTCAGCCCAGGCAGCGCGATGCCCTGTTCGGCGCTCACCAAGTGGCCGATGCCCTGGTCTGCGTCGTCCACGTCGAACAGCCGCAGCCCGTAGCGCGCGGCGCCCCGCCGCATGCCGACGATGAACTCTTCGCCACCGGGAACCCGCGTGGCGTCGCCGCGGCCGGGCCGCGTATCGACGATGTGATCCATCATGCAGAAGACGTGGCGCGGCCGCCGCACGGACTGGCCCCGGGCGGCGAGCTCCGCCAAGGCGATGCTGCCGGTGCGCTCGTGCAGGCACAGGCGGTCGATGTACAAGAGGCTCTCGCCGTCGGCGTCGGTTTCGATGCAGTGGCTGTCCCAGAGCTTCTCGAACAGCGTCCGCCCCGCCGAGCGGCCCTCAGCCATCGTCCAGCTGCTCGCCAGCGGCCTCGGAGGTCGGCTCGTCCGGGTTGGCGATGGCCTCTCGCTCCTGCTGCACGATGCGCAGGATGCGCGCCAGGTACTCGCGCTGCCAGCTGCCGCGGGCGTCGCTTTGCGCGGCGTCGGGCGCGAAGCCGTCGATGTCCGCTTTGGCGACGATGCCGCGGTCGATCAGCAGCTGCTCCAACGTGTCCAATCGCATCCGCGTCACCGCCAGCTCGCCGGCCACCGCCATGACGATGGACAACACCCGCTCGACGTCTGCGTCCGCGAAGAAATACGGCCGCTTGCCCTTGGCCTTGGCGCCGGCCAAGGCGACGGCGTCGAACGGTTCAGACATGGGCGCCGGTGATGTGCCAGGCAGCCTTGCGGCCATAGTCCTCGGCGGTGTCGTCCGCGGCGTCGGGGAACAGCTCCCGGTCCACCACTGCGGTAACGCCGCCGTGGAACAGTTCCGAGCGCGCGAATCCCGCATCGATCATGTACTGGTCGAGGTCGACGTCGTGCAGCTTGGTCCAGAACGGCTCGTTGTTGTTGAAGGCATCCCAATCGCGCATCGCCTGCTCGAAAACCGGCATGTCGGCGTGATATTGCGGCTGCTCGATGTGGATGACGAAGCCGTCCGGCGCCACGAGCCGCCGCGTCTCGGACATGATGCGACGCAGCGCCCGGCAGGACGTCTCGTGCAGAAACATCGTGCTTTGGATCCAGTCGAAGCTCTCGGCCTCGAACTCGGCGAGGTCCGCGGCGTCGGCTTGCACGAAGACGACGTTGTCCACGCCGAGGCTCGCCGCGCGCGCAGCGCCATAGCGCAGCATCGGCGCCGCGACGTCCACCGCGACGACTTCCGCGTCGGCGAACGCCTCGGCGATGGGCAGCACGTTGTGTCCCAGGCCGCAGCCCAGGTCCAATATGCGTCGCGGTCGCCAGCTCGGCTGCTGCCGGCGCATGTAGTCCACCATGCCCCGACCGCCGCCGTCGGTATAGCGGCCGAGCATGCCGCCAGTGGTGACGAACATGCCGGCGTCGTAGTTCGCCGCCGCGGTCACGTCGTGCGCGGTGCGCTCGGTGTAGTAGCTGCCAGGCATGCAGTGGTGATCCACCGCGCTCAGGTAGCGCGGGATAGACACGTCGGGGTTGAGGCGCAGGCGGCCGTCGTCGATCAAGCGCTCGGTCTCGGCAATCAGGCGGTCGCGCTGCCGCAGCACCAGCGCCAGACCAGCCTGCTGGCGCATCTCCATCGTGTTGCGGCGCAACGCGCTCCAAGTGCGATAGAGAGGCTCCGTCGCCAAGGCTTGACAGGCTTCGCGGCGATGTGCGGGCTTGCGGCCGTTGGCCTGCTCGAACGCCGGCTCGACCCGCTGCCGGTAGGCGTCGGCAACGCCGGGCAGGACGACCGAGGCCAAATGCCGGTTCAGCCGTGCCAGAAAGTTGAACCGCTCCGTCTCATCGTGGCCCGCGCTCGGAAACACCGCATGGCGGCCCACCGCACGGTAGTCCGGCAGTCCGTCGTGATTGGCTTGCGCCATTGTCGCGTCCTCCTTCTCCTCGCCGCGCAACACCCTAACGCATATTGTCCGGTTCAAGGAAAGCTGCAAGGCAGCGTGTGCGCCAACGTGGTTTGGCCGGCGCGCAGCAGGTCCAGCGTCATCTGCTGCAACGCCTCGGCCGACGGCAAGGGTGCGCTGTTGCGGGCGCCGTGGCCGCGTCGATGCCAGGGCTGATATTGGCTGCGGTAGCGGGCGAAATGCCACGCCGTGAGCAGATGGGTGCCGTCCCAGCGGGGTGCGATGTCCGGTATGTCGACGGCGCGGCTGGCAAGCCCGTTCCTCTCGCCTGCGATGCACGCGGCCAATTGGCTGCCGAGGCCCTTGCCACGCACGGCAGCCCGATTCGCATCGATGCCGGCCGCCGCCAAACCGCTGCGCAGCGCCGTCACGACATCCGCTTGGTCGGCCGGCCACGGCGCCGCGCTCAGTCCGTGGCCGGGCAGATCCAAGCGCAGCGCGGCGGTGCCGGGTGGCGCCTGCGCCGATGACTCGCCCGCGTCGTGCAGCCAAACCTCGGAAGCCGCCGCTTCGCCCACGACGTGCAGCTGGCCCAGCGCCGTGTCCACGAAACGCCGCGTCGACGGCGGCGCGTTGAACTCTGCCGCTGGCGGGCGGTGGCGCTTGAACCATTGCGCGATCGTATGGCAAAGCTGATCTTGATCCGCGGCCAGCTGGGTGGTCAGGCTTGGGTTCAGGGGCGCCCTGGGCAGGTGCGCCGCCAGCACGTCCAGTTGCGTACAGGTTAGGAGCGTTGGCCGGCGCAGCGCGGCCAAGCGCGGCATGCCGTCGGCGCGAAGCGCCGCCGCATACGGCATTCGGTAGGCGTCGCCGGGACCGAGCAGGTCCATCGCCCGGCCATGCAGCAGCGCGGTGTCGCCGAGATCGAGGCTCAGCCGGCGGCCGTCGTCGCGGACATGCCAAGGGAAGTACCAGCTCTGTTCGATTATCCGCGACCACAGCCGCGCCAAATGGGCGCCGTCGGACGCCACGCCCAGCGCAGGGAGGTAGTCGTCGCCCAGCTGTTCGGACTCCGCATCCGTCCACAGCGGGAAGCCGTCGCAGACCAGCGCTTCCACGCGATCGGGATGCCGCCGCGCCAGCTCGGCCGCGAACACCGCGCCGGTATGGCGGCCGTAGACGCCCACTCGCGGCAGCCGCAAGACATCAAGCAACGCCGCCAAGGCGTCCGCGTAGGCGTCCGCGCCAGCGCCTTGGCCAGGCAGCGGATCGGAGGCGCCGTTGCCGGGCGTGTCCGGCGCAACGACGAGAAACGCATCGGCAAGGTGCTCGATCAACCCGGTGAGCGCCGCGGCGGAATTGGGCGACCCGTGCAGCAACAGCAGCGGTGCGCCACGCCCCGCAGTCAGCAGGAACACATGCCGATCGCCAACACGCACCATAGCCCGCTTGGCCGCCACCGTACCGCTCCGTCGCTCCGTCTTCGCCCAAGCCTACTTGAACGGCCTGGGTTTTTGGACGCGCCCCAATGGCCCAGTGTGGCCCAATGCCAGCCTCGCGGCCACTGCCATGATCTATGTTGAGTCGACAGGTTGAATCGAGAGCGAGAGAAGATCGAGATCGAGAGAAGGTGGCCAAGAGCATGTACTCGCGCTCTCCATCGAACACGGATCCAAATGGCCAGTTTGAAAGACGCAATCGAGCACTTGGAAGCGGGCGACTGGCAGGCTGCCCACGGCATCGTGCAGAACAATTCGTCGGCACACGGCAGCTGGGCGCACGGCATCGTCCACATGCTGGAGGGCGACCTCCGCAACGCCGACTACTGGTACGGGCGCGCCGGGCGCGATCGGCCGCAACCCTCCGCCATCGGCGCCGAAATCGCGGCCCTGAAAGCAGCCGCGGGAGTCTGACCGCTCAGCGCGGAAGACGACGCCCAGCACCCTCGCAAGAGGGATGTTCGAGAGAGGCTTTCCGCGCGCCGACAGAAAGGATCGGCCATGGACGCCCGAACTCGGGCACGAAACGAGGTTGCCGCGCGCCGACAGGAAGGATGACGCCGGTCTCGCCGCCGCAGGCGCCCTCACTCGGAGAGCGGCCAAAGCTAGGGCAGCGGCCGGTAGCCGCCGGGCACGCCCTTCACCAGTACGCTCACGGCGTTGTGGGCGTGCAGGCTCTCGTGGTGTTCCACCCGCACGTGGAAGTCCGCCACATCCCCGCGACCGTCGAGCATCGTCTTGATGCGGCGGCCGGCGTCCTCGCAGAACATCAGATTGGCGGCGTTGCGGCGCGCGAACTCCTGTTCGTCCTCGCGCTTCACGGCGGTCTGCACCGGCGTCGCCAGGGTCTCTTCCACCGCGTCCACCAGCGCGGTGATCGGGAACGTGGCCAAGGTGTCTGCCAGCCGCAAGCGCAGGCGGGCGATGCTGCGCTGGGCGTGGGGCGTGCCGGCGATGGCCGCCTCGGTGCCGAGCCAGTCCCGCACCTCGCCGCCGCCTACCGGCGCTCGAACGTCGAAATCCCCCTCGAAGCGCTGCTGCACCAGCTGCCGCGCCAGTGCCGCGGAAGCCGGGCAGGTGCTCGAGTACCAGACGCCGAGGTCCAGTTCGAGCGCGATCTCGCCAGCGGCCGCGGTGCCGCGAATGGCCACTGGATAGCTGTTCCAGCCGGCGTGGTCGGAGACCAGCGCCCGGCGGCGCAGGTAGTAGTCGAAGGCGAACTCCACGAACGCCTGCCCGGAGAGCCCGCGATGGGAGGCGAGCAGGGACTTCAGCAGCAGCTTGAGGCCGGCGCAGCTCAGCGGCCGCGCGGCGGTGTGCTCGTCCAGAACTAGATACAGGCGGGACATGTGGATGCCCTTGGCCTGGGCGTCGGCGAGGTCGACGTACACCTGCACCCGGGCGTCCGCTCGGGCCACCGCAGCACCGTCGCGAAAGGCAAGAGGCTGGCGGACGTCGCCCATGCCCACCCAGTCCAAGGCGCCCTGGGCGCTCTGCACCGCGCGGCTGGCGACGTCCGGCATGGCGGCGTCCGCATCCACGGGGGCTAGCCGCAACGGTGTGGCCACTCTTGCGTCACTCCCGCAGCGACGCCGCTTCGTCGTCCGTCAGGGGCCGCGCCTCGTCGCTCAGCATCACCGGTACGCCGTCCCGGACCGGGTAGGCCAGGCGGCTCGCCGCGCACCACAGCTCGTTGCTCTCCTTGCGGTAGATCACCGGCGCCTTGGTCAGCGGGCACACCAGCACCTCGAGCAGACGGGGATCGATCAAAACAGCTCCTCCAGCAGAATGGTCTCTTCGCGATCCGGTCCCGTGGAGATGACGGCGATCGGCACCCCCACGGCGCTCTCGATGCGTTCGATGTAGCCGCGAGCCGCCGCCGGCAGGTCGGCGAGGGAGCGGGCGCCGAGAGTGGACTGCTGCCAGCCGGGCAGGTCTTCGTAGACGGGTTGCACTTCGGAATAGAACTCGCTGTCGAACCGGGGCCGCAGGCGGGCGCCGTTGGCGTCCTTGTAGGCCACGCAGATGCGGATCGTCTCGAGACCGTCGAGCACGTCCAGCTTGGAGAGGCAGAGCCCGGAGAGGCTGTTGATCTGCACCGCATGGTGCAGCGCCACGGCGTCGAACCAGCCGCAGCGCCGCGCCCGGCCCGTGGTAGCGCCCACTTCCGCGCCCCGTTCCGCCAGCCGGTCGCCCACCTCGTCGAACAGCTCGGTGGGAAAGGGGCCGGAGCCTACCCGGGTGGCGTATGCCTTGGTGGTGCCGAGGATGTAGTCCAGGTAGCGGGGGCCGAAGCCGGTGCCGAAGGCGGCGCCGCCGGCGGTGGTGTTGGAGGACGTGACGAAGGGATAGGTGCCGAGGTCCACGTCGAGCAGCGAGCCCTGGGCGCCCTCGAAGAGGATGTTCCTGCCGTCTTCCCGCAGCTGGTGCAGGAGCGGGCCGATGTCCGCCACCATCGGCCGCAGCTCCTCCGCGAGCTGGCGCGTCTGCTCCACGGTGGCATCGAAATCCACTGGCGCGGCGTCGTAGTACTTTTCGAGCAGGAAGTTGTGGTAGTCCATCACTTCGGCCAGCTTGGCCACGAACTGCTGCCAGTAGAACAGATCGCCCAGGCGCACGCCCCGCCGCGCCGCCTTGTCCTCGTAGGCGGGGCCGATGCCGCGCCCGGTGGTGCCGAGCTTCTGATCGCCCAGCGACTTCTCCCGTGCCTGGTCGATGGCCACATGGTAGGGCAGGATGAGCGGGCAGGCCGGGGAGATGCGCAGGCGGTCGCGCACCGGCACGCCCTTGCCCTCGAGGTCCCGTACTTCCGCCAGCAGCGGTTCCGGCGCCAGCACCACGCCGTTGCCGATCAAGCACTGCACGCCGGGCCGCAGGATGCCCGACGGAATGAGGTGCAGCACCGTCTTCACGCCGTCGATCACCAGCGTGTGGCCAGCGTTGTGGCCGCCCTGGAAGCGCACCACCGCGGCAGCGCTCTCGGTGAGCAGGTCCACGATCTTGCCTTTGCCTTCGTCGCCCCATTGGGTGCCGATGACGACGACGTTGCGGCCGCGCATGGCGTGTCCTCGCGCCCCCGGCGACGGTGCCCGGCGCGCTGGCCGGGGGCGGAATGCGGTGCCGGCTACCCGCCCTCGAGGCCGGACTTCAGATAGCGGAAGAAGTCGCTGTTGGGATCGAGAACGAACTGGTCCTCCTTGCCGCTGAACACCTTGGAGTACGCGGTGACCCGTCGGTAGAAGGCGTAGAACTCCGGATCCTTGTTGAACGCCTCGGCATAGGTCTTGGCGGCATTGGCGTCCCCGGCGCCGCGAATCTCCTCGGCGGTCCGGTAGGCCTGGGCGTTGATCACCGTCACCTGGCGATCCGCGTCGGCGCGGATGCCGATGGCCTTCTCATCGCCGGAGGCGCGGTACTGCTTGGCTTCGATCTCCCGGGCCGAGTTCATCCGCTGGAACACCGACGCTTCCACGTCTTCCGGCAGGTCGATGCGTTTCACGCGCACGTCGATCACCCGCACGCCCATTTCCTCGGACATCACCTGGTTCAGGCTGGTGGTGAGTTCCGCCATCAGCAGGTCGCGCTCGCCGGAGATCACCTCGTGCATGTCCCGGCGGCTGATCTGGTTGCGCAGGCCCTCGTTCACGCGCTCCTGCAGCAGGCTGTCGGCGAGTTGCCGGTTGCCGCCGGTGCTGGTGTAGAACCGCTCCACGTCGCCGATGCGCCACTTGGCGAAGGAATCCACCATCACCGGCTTCTGTTCCAGGGTGAAGTAGCGCTCCACCGGCGCATCCACGGTGAGCACGCGGCCGTTGAACTTCTTCACCTCGTCGAAGACGGGGAGCTTCCAGTCCAGGCCGGGGTCCAAGTCGGCCTCGGCCACGGCGCCGAAACGCAGCCGGATGGCGCGCTCCGTCTCGTGGACGACGTAGATCGCGTTCCAAACTACCAGCACGACCACTAGGACCAGTGCGGCTGCCAACAAGCTCTTGAGGTTCACTGCTGTTCTCCAGTCGTCAACGGCTCGGCTGCCGGGCCGCGTCCACTTCCCGGGCGATGGTGCCGGCGAGGGTTCGCAGGTCCCGCTCGGCGAGGCCGGGGATGGCGCTTGCGGATCCCTGGTTCTCCAGCGGCAGCACCATGATGTTGTCGTCGCCGACGTCGACGATGGTCTTGGAGCTCTGGGTCAGCACGGCCTCGAGGGAGTCGACGTACAGCCGATCCCGGGTGACCGCCGGGGCCAGCGTGTACTCGGCCAGCAGCAGGTCGAAGCGCTCGGCCTCGCCCTGGGCCCGGGCGATCACCTGGTCGCGGTACGCCTCCGCCTCCTGCACCGCCTTCTCGGCGTCGCCACGGGCGTTGGGAATCACGCTCTCGGCGTAGGCGTTGGCCTCGTTCACGGCCCGCACCTCGTCCTCCTTGGCCTTCTGCACGTCGTCGAACGCATCCTGAACTTCCCTCGGCGGCGCACTGCGGTCTATGTTCACGGTCACCACGTCGATGCCGGTCCGGTAGGCGTCCAGGTAGCGCTCGATGCGCTCCTCGACCTCCACGCCCAGCGCCGCCCGGCCCTCGGTGATCACCGCATCCATGGTGGAGCTGCCCACCACATGCCGCAGCGCGCTTTCGGTGGCGTGCTCCAAGCTCTTCAAGGGGTCCTGCACCTGCACCACGTAGTCTTGGGGATTGCCCACGCGGTACTGCACCGTCAGGCTGATGTCGACGATGTTCTCGTCCTCGGTGAGCATCTTCGCCTGGTGGCCGTGGGAACTCACCCGGGTGATGTTCACCTTTTGCACCTGATCGACGATCGGCGGATTCCAAGCCAGGCCCGGCAAGGTCAGCTCCTCCTGCAGAGCGCCGAAACGGAACACCACGCCGCGTTCCTGCTCGTCCACCTGGTACAGGCCCCAAGCGCCATACGCCGCCGCCAGAACGCCCAGGCCCACGGCCGCCGACATCCAGTTCGGCTTCCAGCCGCCGCTGCCACCGCCACCGCCGCCGAACACCGACGACAGCTTGGACTGGAACCGGCGGAACGCTTCGTCCAGGTCCGGAGGCCCTTGGCTGCTGCTGCGGCTCCAAGGATCGTCGTCGCGCCCGCCAGGATCGTTCCACGCCATCGTCGAGTGCCTCAGTTGGTCCAAGGTCGGCCGCTTGGCTTCGCGGCCCGGCCGATGATTCTAGCGTACCGCTTCCGAGTTGGCACACACGTTCGACGGTGGCGGCTTCCTGTCGCCAGAGCTCCCTTGCCAGAGATGGCGCAGGTCGCGCCGCGGGGTACGTCCCAGCCGCTACGCAGCCGCGGTCATCGCCCGCCAGCGCCCCAGTTCCTCCGGCGATATGCGCACCTCCACCGTCAGGCTGCCGTCCGCGGCTACGGCTTCGCGTTCCACGCGACCGTGCTCGTACAGCCAGGAGCGCAGCCGGCCCGCTGGCGACGGCACCTCGAGCCGGGCGGCCACCAGCCCCAGGCCGAGGCGGCCGAGCATCGCCTCCCGCAGGCCGTCGAGGCCGGCGCCGGTGAGCGCGCTGACCACCGCGTCCGCCCAGACCGGGACGGCGCCCGGTTCCAGAAGGTCGATCTTGTTCGCCACTTCGAGCACCGGCACCTCGCCGGCGCCGATATCGACGAGCGTCTGGCGCACACTGCGGCGCAGATCCTCCACGTCCGGCGCCGCGGCATCGACGACGTGCAGCACCAGGTCCGCTTCCGCCACTTCCTCCAGGGTCGCCTTGAACGCCTCGACCAGGGCCACCGGCAAGTCGCGGATGAAGCCCACCGTGTCCGCTAGCACCACTTCGGCGTCGGTGCCGGCGAGGCGGCGCAAGGTGGGGTCCAAGGTCGCGAACAGCCGATTCGCCACCTCGGCCCGGCTTGCCGTCAGGGCATTGAACAGGGTGGACTTGCCGGCGTTGGTGTAGCCGGCAAGCGCCACGGTGGCTGTCCGGGCCCGCGCCCGCCGGCGGCGGCTCTGCGCCCGCCGCCGGCGGACGCCGGCGAGACGGCTGCGCACCTGGCGGATGCGGGCGGCGATCATGCGCTGATCGAGTTCCAGCTGGGTCTCGCCGACGCCGCGCTGGGCGCCGGCGCCGATGCGCCCGCCAGCGCCCTGGCCGCCGGCGCCGCCGACGGCGGACTGCCTGTCGAGGTGCGCCCAGCCGCGCACGAGGCGCGTCTGGGCATGGGCCAGCTGGGCGAGGGCCACCTGCAGCTGGCCTTCGTGGGTTCGCGCCCGGTCCGCGAAGATGTGCAGGATCAGCTCGGTGCGGGTCATCACTCGGCAGGCGAGACGCAGCTCCAGGTTGCGCTGCTGCGCTGGCGTGAGTTCGTGATCGAAGATCACCACCGTGCTGCCGTTTGCGGCGACCACGGTCGCCAGTTCGTCCGCTTTGCCGCTGCCGACGAACCAACGCGGGTGCGGCTTGTCCCGGCTCGCCGTCACCGTTGCCGCGCGCACCAGCGACGCCGACGCCACCAGCTCGGCGAACTCGCGCTCGTCGCGCTCGCCGACGCCCCGCAGCCGCACCACCACCAGGGTCGCAAGATGGCCCGGCGCCGGGCGTTCGAACAACAGAGCGGCTCTCCGCTAGTTCAGGCGGCCTGGGCAACCGGACGGTTGCGGTGGCCGCGAGGAGCGCCGTCGATCCGGCAGCCTTGGATGGGCTTCGGCAAGCGGCGTCTCAGCGGTTCTCGCGGTCCCGACCGCCGCGGTCCTCGCCGTTCGGCGCATGGGGCATGCGGATGCTTCGGCTCGGCACGACGGTGGAGATGGCGTGCTTGTAGACCATCTGGCTGACGGAGTTGCGCAGCAGCACCACGAACTGGTCGAAGGACTCGATCTGCCCCTGCAGCTTGATGCCGTTGACCAGATAGATGGAAACCGGGACCCGCTCCTTGCGCAGCGTGTTCAGGAAGGGGTCTTGAAGCGACTGGCCCTTCACTCTGGCACCTCCTGCTTGTCTCTGGCTTCTTGGTTGTTCGCGTTGGCCATGCCGCAGCCCGCAGGACAAGGCGGACCGCTGCGCCTGGCACTCGGGGAGCAACGCGCACGCCGACACCAGCGGCGCATCGTGCGGACGTACTATGGGGACGTTGCGCCGGCTTTGCAACCGACACCGGCTGCAAGCTAGGGCAATCGCATTTGGATTTGGGCGGTGCGGCGATAGTGCAGAATGGGCGTCTCGATCCAAGGACGGAGAGACGGGATGCGGGAACTTCTGTCGATTTTTCAAGACGTTGACGACCCCAGGAGAGGCAACGCCAAGGCCGGCTGAAGCCGGGCCGCGACCTGCACGAGATGCTGGTGGTCGCGCCGCTGTCGATGCTCGCGGGCGGGCGCACTTGCGTGGACATGGAGGACTACGGAGGTGCCGCCGAGCCGTGGCTGCGGACGTTTCTGGCGCTGGAGAACGGCATTCCGAGCCACGGACACGTTCTCGCGGCTGTTCGCGAAGCTGGACCCGGCGGGTCTCCAGAAGGCGCTGCTGCGCCTGGCGCAGGACTGGGCGGACCGCGTCGTGCGGATGCATCCCGACAAGCGATCCGTCCGCCGCAAGCTCATCCGCGCCCGGCGCGACGACGACTTCCTCCTCGACATGATCCGGCGCATCCGCAAGAACGAATAGGCCCTAATCCAAATGCGATTGCCCTGGCATCCGACGGGAGGCGGCGGAGCGACGCGCCGAGTCCGCCGAACAGCGTGCGGAGGCGGAAGCGCGACGTCTCGGCGACGAACAGGCGAAGATGGCTGCGGCTCTGGCCCGAGTGGCGGCGCTGGAAGCCGAACTGAGAGCGCAACGGGACTCAGGCTGACCGCCGCCGCCTCCTCGCATTGGCCGTTGAACTCGCTCGCGCCGGCGCTGCGTTCTGCCTACGCCCGCGCGCAATCTCAATCGGCCGACGCTTTCTCCACCACCCCACACGCGATGCGGCCCCCGGCGCCGCCGATGGGTTGGCTGATGTGGTCGTCGGGATTGGCGTGGACGACCACTGCGGCGCCGTCTTCGTCGAGCAGCGCCGGCTCGTTGTCGGCGCTGGACTCGACAGCGATGCGCGTGGTGTAGAACTCGGCCTTGGCCGTGCCGTCGGCGGCGACGTAGAGGTTCGGCAGGTCGCCGCTGTCCGGCCCGTCGGGATGGCGCAGGCCGTGCTTGGCGCCGCCCGGGTTCACGTGTCCCTTCGCCGCCGTGAAGTCCGGGCTGCATTCTCCGACCGCGTGCAGATGAATGCCGTGGGGGCCGGGGGGCAGGCCATGCGCGTCCACGGCCACGATGACGCCGTGCGGCGCTTGATGGAAGGCCACGGTGCCGACGCTGCCGCCCTGGGCGTCCACTAGCTGCGCCACGGCCTCTGCCGCCGCGCCTGACACGGCGCACGACCCCGCGCCGAGAACAATTGCCGTTCGCAGTTTCATCGCGCCTCCTTCGAATCACGCACTGCGGCGCCGATCATAGCCCGAGTGCCGGGGCGGGCGAGCGATCCGTCCGCCGCAAGTTCATCCGCGCCCGGCGCGACGACGACTTCCTACTCGACATGATCCGGCGCATCCGCAAGAACGAATAGGCCCTAATCCAAATGCGATTGCCCTGGCTGCAAGCAGGTGGCGTGCGGCCTTGGCGGCACAGAGAGCGGGCACGATCGGCCCTAGGCTGCGGATCGGCGTCTACTCGGCGCTCTCGTACCGGTACTCCTCTATTCCCTGCCCGTCCATCGCGTAGCCGGATTCGGCAAGGCCGGAGTAGCGTTCCAGCTTCATGACGCCGGTGATCCACACCGGCGCGTACATGGATTCCAAGACGACGGGCTCGGCGAAGCGGACATGGACGATCTGGTTGGGCGGCGGCGGCGGCTGGTGGATGCAGGCGCCGAAGTAGGGCACCAGGAGCAAGCTCGCCACCTTGTCGTCCACGGTGTCGAGGGGCACCACGAAGCCCGGCAGCCGAGCCCGCACGCCGGCCAGTTCGGGCACGGTCTTGGCGCCCGCGCTATGTCGGAATCCGTCGAAAGCCGCCGGCCGCGAGTGGTCCACCACCACCGGCGGCGGCATGTAGCCGCCGGCCGGCAACAGATCGTCCCACTTCAAGGTGCGCACCCCGTCGCTCGCGGCCAGCGCGGCCCATGGCAAGGCGAGCGCGGTGCCAAGGGCGCCAAGAAGAGCTAGTCGCATTGGCCAAACCTCCGCCGCCAAGTCTACACCCGCATGGTGAGGCCATCGGCCAACGAATAGCGATAGGCCCACCACGCCGGGTGCGCCCTAAGCGCACCAAAGTGGTGAATATCGGACTCTCAGTTCAGGAATGTGCGAGCCAGAGCCGCAAGCACCGCAATCATTGCTGTCGACAGAATTGTCAAGAGCCACTTCATGATCTTGGCCTCCATGTTCGCGATGTCCTCCCGCTTGGCCAAGTGCGTCAGCTCGTTCTCGATTCGGGCGAGTCGTTCTCTCGTGTCGTCGCCGCCCCCTTGCCCGCCGCCTTGCGGTGGCGCGAGAGGGACGACGTTGTCTTGCCCGCTCACGACTCCGCTCCCCAAACGTTCGCCTTTTCCCACAGGGCGCGGTCGTAGAAGCCGTAGTAGTCGTCCATCTTGGTAACGACGCCGCGCTTGCCGCCTCGGCCGATCCCCAACTTCTCGCAGACCTCCACGCAAGTGGCTTGCGGAGCTCCCACAGCCCACACGTTGCCCGGCAGCAGCTCGTAGTTGTCCGGGAAGGCAGCTGCCACATCCGTCGACGCCATTTCGCCCTGCGGCACAATAATGACGTAGCGCTTCACTCGTTCTCCTTCGAGCACAGGCCTTGAAATGGGCCTGAGCATATCTCAAAGCAGGTGCAGCGTCGCGTTCACCGCGCACACGGCGCTGGCGCGTCATGGATTCCAGCGCCACGGGTTCGGCGAAGCGCATGTGGACGATCTGGCTGGGCGGAGGGGGGGTGTGGATGCAGGCGCCGAAGCAGGGCACCAGAAGCAGGCTGGCCACCTTGCCGTCCACGGTGTCGAGGGGCACCACGAAGCTGGGCAGCCGAGTGCGCATGCCCGTCGCCAATTCTACACGCGCATGGTGAGGCCATCGGCCAACGAATAGCGATAGGCCCGCCACGCCGGGAAGGCCGCGGCGAGCGCACCGGCCAGCGTCACGCCCACGACGACCGCGAGGTCGAAAAGGCCCGGTGCTCCGCCGGCCAGCGCGAGGCCGAAGCGATCCTCCAGCACCGCCCGCCCGGCGAACATCGCGCCGTGGGCCGCCGCGGCACCGACGATGCCGGCGGCAGCGGCCAGCATCGTCGCCTCGACGATCAGCAGGCCGAACACCCAGCCGCGGCCGGCGCCCACGGCGCGCAGCACCGCCATCTCGCGACGCCGCTCCGCCAAGCCGGCCAGCAGCGTGGTGGTCATGCCGATCAAGCCGGCGACGACGACCAGCACCGCCACCGAGACCAGCGCGGTCTCGACCACGCCGACCAGATCCCATAGCTGCTGCAAGGTCGCGCCCGGCAAGATGGCCATCAGCGGTTCGCTGTCGTACTCGTTCACGAAGCGCTGCAAGCGCAAGGCCAGCGGGCGCGAGTGCATGCCGACGAGGAAGGCCGTGATGGCATCCGGCTGGCGCTCCGCGACATCGCCGTGGTGGTCGTCGGCATGGCGGTCATCGTGTTCGTCGTGGTCGTGGTTGGCGTGGCCATCGTGGTCGGCGCGATCATCGTCGCCGGCGTGGTCATCGTGGCCGTCGTCGGTGCCGTGCCCGTCGTGCTGCTCGTCGTGTTCGCCGTCTCGGTGCTCGTCATGGTCGCGGTGTTCGTCGTGGTCGCTGTCGTGGTCCTCGTCGTGATCGCTGTGGTGATGTTCAGCGTCGTCTTCGCGATGTTCAGCGTCGGCGTGTTCACCGGCGTCGCGGTGTTCGTCGCCGTCGTCATGTTCAGCGTGGTCGTCGGCGTCGTGGTGCTCGTCGTGGTCGAGGTCGTCTTCGTCGCCTGGGTCGCCGTCGTGGCCGTGATCTTCCTCCCCGGGTTCGGCATGCATCGCCTCGATGCCCGCCAGGCTCACGTGAACGGTGCGATCCACTGGCGTGCCGGTGTACGCCAAGATGCCGGCCACCGTGAAGGGCGCGTCGTCGTGGTGCAGGAAGCTCACGTCGCCGATGCCGTGCGACACGACGATGCCGTCGCCCAGCGCGTAGCCGAGCGCCGCGGCCACTTCGGCGCCAAGCACCGCCTCGCGCGCATTGGCGAAGGGCTTGCCGGTCTCGAACGCCAGCGTGCGATCCCGGCCGTAGCGGTAGTGGACGAAATATTCGTCGGTGGTGCCCAGTACGCGGTAGCCCCGGTGCGCGTCGCCCAAGGAGAGCGGCACGCTCCACGCCACCTCCGGCCGGGCGGCGATCAGCTCGTAGCTCGCCCAGCTGATGTTGCTGGTGGCGTCGCCCACGCGGAACACCGCGTAGAGCAGCAGATTGAGCGGCCCGCCCCGCGCGCCGACCACGAGATCGACACCGGAAATGGTGTTGACGAAGCTGGTCTTCGTCTCGGTGCGGATGCGGTCCACAGCCACGAGCAGCAATACGCTCATCGCCACCGAGGCGACGACGAGGCCCGCCGTCAAGCGGCGGTGAGCCAAGCTCTTCCAGGCCAACCCGAAGAGCGCCGCCCGCTCACTCATCGGCCGCCTCCACAACTGCGCGGTTGAGTTCCGGCAGCGACACCGAACGATCGAAGGAAGCCGCGAGGGACGGATCGTGGCTGACGAACACCGCGGCGCTGCCGGCGGCGTCGCATTCCTCCATCAGCAAGCGCACGAAGCGCTCGCGATTGCCCGCGTCCAACGCGGCCGTAGGCTCGTCGGCCACCAGCAGCGCCGGCCGCCCGATCAGCGCCCGCGCCGCGGCGACGCGCTGCTGCTGGCCGATGCTCAAGCTGGTCACCGGCCGCGCCAGCAGATCTTCGCCGGCCAGTCCGAGCCGCTGCAGCAGCCGCCGCGCCTCCCCGGCAATCGAATTGCCGTCGCGCCGAGCGGCCTCGGCGCGCTGCGCCGAAAAACGGCACGGCAGCGCCACGTTCTCCGCCACGGAAAGATACGGCAGCAAGTTGAACATCTGGAACACGAAGCCCACATGTTCAGCGCGGAAACGGTCCCGCGCCGCCGCGCTCATGGCGGACAACGTCTCGCCGCGCACCTCGACCGTGCCGGCGCTCGGCGTCAGGATGCCGCCGAGCAAGCCGAGCAGCGTGCTCTTGCCGCTGCCGCTCGGTCCCTCGACGAACAGCTTCTCGCCGGCCGCCACCGTCAGCTCGGCGATGTCCAGCACCGGCTCGCCGGCGCGATAGGCGAAGGTCGTCCCCGCCAAGCGGGCCACCGCGCCAGATTCCTTGAGTGGGTCGACTTTCACAGCCGAGCCGCGCCCCGCCAGGCGCGCCTAGTCACGGCGCAGTCGCCAGATAGCCCAGCAATCGAAACCTCCTCCGAGCAGTCGAGCGTCTTCTCGACAAGCCGATGGAACCACACGCCAATCGACGCCTCAAGCTCGCGAGCGCCAGAGCCCTTTGTGGCGCATGGATCCGAGCCAGTCGGGGAACGCCGTCCTCGCGCTCCGGCGATAGTCAACGCCCGCTGCGCGTGTGCGCCCGCTACCTGCGTGTGCGCTACCTCCGGCGGGGTGGAACGCCTAGAATCGACCGCACCGCGCCGGCGAAGGTCGAGGGAGCCTCCATGCGCAACAACATCGGCCTGTGGCTGGCGAAGCGGGCCTTTCTGTCGCCGGACCGGGAAGCCTACGTCGGCGACGACGGACAGCGGTTCACGTTCCAAGCCCTGAACGAGCGCTGCAACCGCGCTGCCAACGCGTTCCTGGCCGCCGGCGTCGCGCCCGGGGAGCGGGTGGCGCTGCTGCTGATGAACAGCCCCGAGTTCGTCGAGGCGTACTTCGCCCTGGCCAAGATCGGCGCGGTAGTGGTGCCCCTCAACTGGCGCCTGGTGGCGGACGAGCTGGCGTTCATTCTCAAGGACAGCGGCGCCGCGCGGCTCGTCTTCGACCACGACTTCGCCGAAACGGCGGCGGAGCTGCACGCCAGAGGCAGCGAGACGGACGTCGCCCACTGGCTGCAAACCGGCACCGACGTCGCCCATTTCGCGTCCAGCTACGGCGACTTCCGGGACGCCGCCGACGCCGCCGAACCAGCCGTTGGCGGCAGCGACGACGACATGCTGTACATCATGTACACCTCCGGGACCACCGGGCTGCCCAAGGGCGTGGTGCATACCCACAACACCTGCATCTGGGGCTGCATCACCATCGCCGCCACCACCTACTACCGGGAAGAGGACCGCTTCCTCTCGGCGCTGCCGATGTTCCACGTGGGAGCGCTGACGCCGCTCACCCTGGCCATCTATCGCGGCATCACCAGCGTAGTGATGCGCAGCTTCAACCCGGTGCGTGCCTGGGAGCTGGTCGACCAGGAGGGCATCACCATCGGCCTGGCCGTGCCGGCCATGCTGAACTTCATGCTCGATGTGCCGAACCTCGAGCGCTACGACTTCTCGCGCTGGCGGTGGTGCATGTCCGGCGCAGCGCCGGTGCCGGTGCCGCTCATCGAGGCCTGCGCCAAGCTCGGCGTGGAGGTGCACCAGGTGTACGGGCTGACGGAATCCTGCGGGCCCGCGGCCCTCATCGACTCCGGCAGCGCCCTGCGCCGCATCGGCTCCACCGGCAAGGCGTTCTTCCATACCGAAGTGCGCATCGTCCGTCCCGACGGCGGCGACTGCGCCGTCGACGAAGCCGGCGAGGTGCTGGTGGCGGGACCGCACATCATGCGCGAGTACTGGAACCGCCCGGAAGCCACCGCCGAGACCATCGCCGACGGCTGGCTGCACACCGGCGACGTGGCCCGGCAGGACGCCGAGGGCTTCATCTACATCGAGGATCGCATCAAGGACATGATCATCTCCGGCGGCGAGAACGTCTATCCGGCGGAGATAGAGAACGTGCTGCAGGGCCATCCCGCCATCCGCGAAGCCGGCGTCATCGGCCAGCCCTCCGCCAGATGGGGCGAGTCGCCCTTCGCGGTGGTGGTGAAGGGCGACTCCGCCCTGACGGCCAGCGAGGTGCTGGAGTTCTGCCGGCCGCGCCTCGCCGGCTACAAGCAGCCGAAGGGCGTCGCGTTCGTCGACGTCCTGCCCCGCAACCCGAGCGGCAAGATCCTGAAGCGGCTGCTGCGCGAGCAGTTTCCGGGGCCGGCTCCGGCGTAGGAGGCACGGCGTCGGTCGCCGGCGACTGCCGGTTCGATCAGTGGCGGACGAGTCGCAGCCCCCGGACGCCCCAGTGTGCCGCTTCCAAAACGACGTGTGTTCCAGCGGGCGGGTTTCGTCGCTCGACCGGGATGCCGGCGGCCTTGCGGGGCGGCACATCCTCAAGTAGCGCACGACGAGGCGACGACGGACGAACGTGCCATTTGCCATGTCAATTCGGAATCGAACCCCCAGGCGCCAGCCCAGCGTCGCCTACCAGGCCCCTCGGCTGGAAACCCCAGGCGTCCCGCTCTGCCGGGCCGAGGCGGCGTTCTTCGTGGCGCACGGCTTCCTGGTCAAGCGCGGCTTGATCGGCGAAGCGGCCATCGACAGCGCCCTGGAACGCATCTGGACGCACTTGCTGGACCGAGTGCCGCAAGCCAGCGGGCGGCGACTGCGCCCGAACCAGCCCGCCACCTGGATGGATCCCCGGTGGGCGGCGACGCCGCCGACGCCGAAGGCCGGCCCCCACGCCGGGCGGCTGCGCACCGAGCATCGAGGCGCCACCGTGAAACTGCACGACCTCGGCGGCGCGGACTTCCTGCTCCGCCTCGTCCCCAACAACCCGGCGCTCCGCGCCGTCGCCACCGCGCTCTTGGGCGACCTTCGCCCCAGCCGCCGCGCCCGGGGCGTGTACGCGGTATTCCCGAGGGCCGCCCCGCCGTCCGGCGACCCGGCCCAAACGCTTGCGCCGCACACGGACCAGGTGTGCCAGCAGCTCAACCTGTGCGTCTACCTGGGCGATGTCCCGCCCCGGGGCGGCGGCTTCACCATCTACCCCGGCAGCCACCGCGCGATGTTCGAGGCCCATCGCTGGCACGCCAACTGGTCGCCGCTGCCAGGCTACAAGGAGGCGGTCGAGCGGGTAGCGGCGGCGACGCGGCCCCTCGAACTCGTCGGCGCCAAGGGCGACGCCGTGTTCTGGCACGGGCGGGCGGTGCATTCCGCTGGCATCCACGCCGGCCGGAACATCCGCTGGGCGGTGTTCGCGGACTTCATCCAGGATCGCCCCGTCCGCAGCGACGACGAACACCGCGCCGTCGGCCAGTACGAGTGGTTCAAAGACGCGAAGCTGTTCCGAGACGACGCGCCGGTGGCGGCGTCCGGCGAGGCCGCGGGCGAAGCCCGGATGTGGCGCGGCTGGCGGCTAGGCGGCCACGACTTGCTCGAGGGCGGGCGTGGTGGCTCCCCGCACGCTTGGCGACCGTAAGTGCTTGCGATGTCTCGGCTGGGGCCCCTTACGATTCGCGCTGTAGGATGATTCGGTAAGGACCGTGAACACAGCGAAAATCACCAGCAAGGGCCAAATCACCATCCCGAGTCGGGTGCGCACGAGGCTGGCGGTGGGGCCGGGCGACCAGTTGGCGTTCGAGTTCGACGAGGACGGCCTGCTGCGGGTCGCGCCCGTGCGCAAACCGCTGCCGCCGCTGCGGGGCTTCCTGGCGAAGGACACGGCTGGCGCAAGGCTGGACTGCGAGCAGATCGACGAGGCGATTCGACAGCGGATGCGCAGGAAGTACGGATCCTCGTCGTGATCGCCCTGGACACCAACGTGCTGCTGCGCATCCTGTTGAACGACGATCCAAGCAGTCCCGCCAAGCGCAAGCGGTCGTCGCCCGCGCCACTGGCTTGGGCGAGGCGATTCTCTTGCCGGATGTCGTGCTCTGCGAGGTCGAATGGGTGCTTTCATCGACCTTCGGCCTGTCGCGAGCGCACGTAGCCGAAACGCTGCGTCGGCTTCTCGAGGGACGGAATTCACGTTCGCCGATCGCACCGCCGTCGGCGCGGCCGTCGCCAGCTACGAGCGTGGCAAGGCGGACTTTTCGGACTACCTGATCGGTGCAACCGCCGCGAGCGCTGGCGCCTCGACCACGTTCACGTTCGACCGTGGCCTGCGCAAGAGCGAAGACTTCACATTGGTGCCAAGCCGCTAGCCGCCGCTACGTCGTCAGCGCCGCCACCACCTCGTCGACGCAGGCGTCCGCCTTGGCCTGCATCTCGGCGTCCGTCGCGTCCTGGATGGGATGCGGCACGAACACGCACCTGGCGTCCGTCATGCCGAGCGCCGCCGCCTGGGTCGCAGCCGCATCCACGAACGCCGAGGACGCGATGCTCACCGCCGGGACGCCTTGGATCTCGAACCATACCGTGTCATGCAAACTGCACGTGGTACAGGAGCCTCAGTCCGCTAGCGCCTCGATCACGAAGTCGTTGGCGGCCTTGATGTCCCGCCGCAGCGCATCCGGCGCCGGCTTGGTGAAGGTGGGCTTGGCGTAGCGGTTCACGGCGACGCCGGGCAGGCGCTCCTCGAGGCGTTCCGCAATGCGGTCCAGCAGCACGTTGCCCCGGGGCTTGGCGATGTCGAGCAGCGCCACGCTGCCGCGAATCGCCGCCGGCCGCGGCGCGACGCTGCGGGCCACTGGCACCCGTTCGTCGGTGGGATCGAGAATGATGGTCATCGTCTGGCTCCTTGTCAGAGGGTTGCGAGGAAGAATTTCAGGTTTCGATCTTCACGGACACGGGCATGGAGCCGATTTCGCCTCCCGCCCAGCCGTGGAACACGCCGGAGAACTTGCCCGCCTCGGCGCCCGCCACCACGATGTGCAGGTTCTCCTTGGCCGCGAACTTCGGCAGCGGCTGCTGCCGCCGCTCCGCGGGCATCGCCTCCAGGCGCTCTCGGGACAGACCGCCGCCGACATCGTCGTCGGCCGCGAGCTCCGCCAGGGGCCGCGCCGTCACCCGCTGCACATGCTCGCGGACGTCGTCCTTGGCGAAGCGCTCCCGCCACAGCGTGTCCACATGTTCCGGCGACACCACCAGAAGGGCGTCGGCGGCGCCGTGGGCCCGGGGATGGTGCATGGCTTCCAGCGACAGCGCGAAGCTGCCGGCCAGCTGGCGGGCGGAACGGGAGGTCTGATCGACGCACAGCGCCGGGCCGCTGGACATCGCGAAGGCGGTCACCACCGAGTCCTCGGCGCTGAAGCCGCGCTCCACGTGCAGCGGATGCCAGGGGCTGCGTTCCTCCCACTCCGGGAAGCACATGGTGAACTTCATGGGATTGCCGAGGGTCGAGCGCTCCGTGCCCCCGGGCCTCGCGCCGCCGATGTTGCGCACCGCCAAGCGCAGGGCGCGGCCGATGGCGGCATTGGCGCGGCTGCCCTGGCCCAAGGCGCCGAGGCCCATGTTCATGCCGATGCGGTGGCGGACGGGCCCGTTCACCACCAGCACCGGCGAAGCGCCCATGGTGGTGGCGTTCACCCCGTGGATGTTGAAGCGGCGGTTGGCGACGGCCTGGATCGCGGCGATCACCACCGGCAGATGCTCCGGCTGGCAGCCGGCCATGACGGCGTTGACGGCTATCTTCTCCACCGTCGCTGGCGCGTAGTTGGGGGCGATCTCCGCGATCACCTCCTGGCTGTCGCGCTCCGTGCCGCCGAGCATCCGCAGCACCCGTTCCGGGGTCGGCGGCACCACCGGCAGGCCGTCCGTGAAGCCCTGATCGAACAGGAACTCGTGGACGTCGTCCGCCGGCGCGATCTCGATCCTGCGGGCCCGCAGGGGGTTGTTTTCCGAGGCCGCCCGCAGCCGCTCGGCGACGATCGGATCCTGGGTCAGCGAGCCGCAGCCCGGCCGCCACTTCGGCAGCGCCTCCCAGGCCACCGCGGCGTTCGGCGCATGGCGGTCGAAGAACGCCTGCCACTCGGCGCGGTCGAAGCCCACCAGGCGGTCCATCTCGTACCCCTCGCCGTCCGCCAGCAGCACCAGCGGTACCGTCTCCACGTCGTAGGCGAAGGACACCTTGAGGGTGGCGTCGTCCAGCACCGGCAGGGTCAGGCCGTGGCGTTCGATCAGGGCGCGGTTGCCGGGCGCGGTCTGCCCCGGCGCCAGCACTTGCAGGTCGCCGCTTTCGTGGGCCGCCTGCAGCAAGGGCATCACCAGGTTGCAGGTGGGGCAGTCCTCCTTGACGAAGCACAGCAGCGTCGGCCTGGCCGCGGGCCGCGGAAAGGCGAAGTCGGCGCCGGCCATGTCGGCGAGGGAGAAGGCGGGCAGCGCGTCGGGCACTCGCGGCGTTCCTCCTTGGCGGGCCGCTGCCGTCCGGGTGTCCGGGTGTCGGCAGCAAGTGGGCCGTCGCGGCCAGTGTACACTCGCTCGGCCAGCCGCGGACCCGGAAACCTTGCCCATGCATAAGGCGTTTGCCGCTGTGGCCGCCGCGGCGCTGGCCTTGGCCGCGGCGCCGGCTGCGGCTGCCGAAATCGAGGCCGAGGCGGCCGCTGCGGGCAAGCCATGGACCAGTCTCGACGCCAACGACGACGACCGGAACTTCCGCTTCGTGCTCGTCGCGGACCGCACCGGCGGCGCCCGGCCGGGGGTGTTCGCCTCCGCGATTCCCAAGATCAACGCCCTCGAGCCGGCGTTCGTGGCGAGCGTCGGCGACCTCATCGAGGGCTACACCGCCGATCAGGCGCAGCTGGACCGGGAATGGGACGAATTCGAGGGCTTCGTCGCAGGCCTCGAGGCGCCGTTCTTCTACGTCGCCGGCAACCACGACATGAACAACGCCGTCATGGCCGCCACCTGGCAGGCCCGCTTCGGCCCCTCCTACTACCGCTTCCTCTACAAGGACGTGCTGTTCCTGGTGCTGAACTCCGAGCTGTTCGGCATGGTCGCGGACCCGACCACGCCGGTGCCGGGCCCCTGGCGCCAGGAGGAGCAGCTGGCCTTCGTCGCGGAGACGCTCGCCGCCCATCCCGATCCCCGCTGGACCATCGTGCTGATCCACCAGCCGCTGTGGGACTACGCGGGCGGTCCGCGAGGCGACTGGCCGAAGGTGGAAGAGATGCTCGGCGAGCGGGACTACACGGTGTTCGCCGGCCACTTCCACCGCTACGTGAAGCAGGTCCGCCAAGGCCGCAAGTACGTCACGCTGGCCACCACCGGCGGCGGCAGCAGCCTGCGCGGACGCCCCTACGGCGAGTTCGACCACATCGCCTGGGTGACGATGACCGACGCCGGCCCCCGCATCGCCAATCTCATGCTGGACGGCATCCACGACGAGAACGTGGTGACCGGCGCCGACCGGGCCGCGATGCGGACCATGGCGGAAGCGGTGCGCTCGGTGGCGGCGTTCGAGCCTGGCGCGGCGACGCCGTCTGCGCTCCCCCGCCGTTTCCAATCCGGTGCCGCCGCCTTCGAGATCGCCAACGACGGCAGCCGCGAACTGCGCGTGGCCTACCATGTGGCACCGGGTCCCGGGCAGCGATTCGTCGGCCAGGCCGCTGCGCTCCGGGTGGCGCCGGGCGAAACGCGGCGGCTGGCCATTCCGCTCGCCGCCGAGCCGCCGGTTCCCTACCGCGCCCTGCGCGCCGGCCGGGTGGCATGGCGCCTGGAAACGGGCGCCAGGTCCTTCGCCGCCACGTCCGCCTTGCTGCCGGTGGCGCCGTTGCCGCTGCCCTCCGGCGGGCCCGTGCGCCTCGACGGCGCCTTGGACGAGTGGCCGACGCTGGCCTTCCAAGTGGCCCGCCAAGGCGACATCGCGGCCCCGCCCACGGCTGCCACGGACATCGCCTTCGCCTTCGACCTGCGGGCCGTCGGAGACGACGTGTACTTCGCTGCACAGGTTGCCGACGACGACGTGTTCGTCTCCCCGCAGTGGGAGGACGTGCGGGACGGCCTCGAGATCATCGTCGACGCCCGCCCCGAACCCCGGCGCTCGGAGAACCTGCGCGAGTACTTCGCCATGCGCCGGGGGGACTTCGCGGACCTCGCCGTTGTGCTCGCGCAGCCGGAACCGGCGCCGGTGCCGACGCAGCTGCCTCGGGCGCGCTGGCAGACGCGCCGCTCGGCCGGCGGCTACGAAGTGGAGGCAATGGTTTCCGGCGAGTTCCTGAACGCCAAGGCTGGCGGGCGGTGGCAGGCGCTGCGCATCGCCGTGGCCGCCGTGGACTGGGACTCGAGCGAGGCCGCCAATCGAATACCCGCCCGAATCCCGGGGTCGAGCGGCAGGTATCTGCACTGGCAGCCGGACCGCTTCGGCACGGCGCCGGTGGCCGGCTCGGGCACCTTCGTACGGGAGAGCCGTTAGCGCAGGAGCCTCCGTGCGAGCTTGCAGCGGCGATTGAAGGAGGACGCACCATGCGCTGGTTCAAGATGCCTGCCTTCGGGCCGCCGCACGACGATGGCGGCGGCAAGGAGAGCGTGGAGTCGGCGTTGACCATGCCTGCGACGGACATCGATCTCGATTGGCGCGAGCGATAGACCTCGCCAAGCGGGCATGCGAGGAAGCAAGAAGCTGCGTGTGTCGACCCGCGGGAGCCCGGCTAGACGTGGTACGTGGCCTTGGTCATCACCGCCGAGGCGAGGCGCATGGCTGTCTTCGCGGCTGTGGGATAGGGGATGCCGCCGGCCAGGGTCGCGTTGCGGCCGTGGCGGGTCTCGTCGTCGCGCATGGCCTCAAGAATCGCCCGGCTCCTGGCGTCCGCCGCTGGCAGCCGTGCAAGATGTCTCTCCAGGTGGCGTCGAACTTCCTCCTCGGTGGCGGCCACGAAGCCAAGGCTCAGGCGATCCCCCATGAGCCCGGCGGCAGCGCCGAGCGCGAACGAAGCAACATAGAAGGCGCTGTCGAGCAAGCTCGGCCCGCTGCCGAGCTCCCGCAAGCGGCCCCGGCACCAGGCGAGGTGTTCTTCTTCCTCCTCCGCGGCGCTCGCCAAGGCCGCTCGCACCGTCTCCTGCCGGGCCGTGACCGCCTGGCCCTGGTAGAGCGCTTGGGCGCACACCTCGCCGCAGTGGTTCACGCGCATCAGCGCCGCGGCCTGGCGGCGTTCCCGAGGCGTGAGCTCCGCCTCCTGGTCCGCACCCGGACTCGGCCGCTTGGCCGCCGCGCCGCCGCCAAGGCTGCGCAGGCCGCGGCCGAGTTGCGTGAGGCAGGCATCAAGCGTGGTCATTTGTCCTCTCCCGTGGCGCAGTCCGTCTCGACTACGGTTGATCGGCCCGATCCCTCGAGAAAAGGTCTCCCAAGGCGTCTCTCGCCAGGTGGTTGCGAACGATCTCCACCGACCACGGCTCTTCCAGCTTGTATTTCGCCACGTCTTCGGCAAGTTGATGCACCGACGCGAAGCTGCCGCTCAGCGATGTGCCGCTTCTCTCGAAGAACTCGGACCGGCTGAGCACCGCGGCGACCTCGTTCGTCCTTGACTGCCACTCGAAGACGATGCCGACGTGCTTCGAGGTGCGGTCGCCGTTTGCGAAGTAGGTCGCACCGACGCAGTGCAGGGACGACGTCTCTATCTGCAGCCGAAGTTCCTCTTCGAGTTCGCGAATCGCGCAATGAACCAGCGGATCGCCGTTGTCGGCATCCTCGCAGCGAACATGGCCGCCGGCCCAGATGACGACCTTGTCGTGCAGCGGGTTGCCGCTCGTATTTTCGCGCCGACGCAGGCGCAACACGTCGCCATCCGCATTCCGCACCACGACCACCGGCAGCGCTTGAACGACGGCGCCATCGCTCTCGACCTCCTTGCGCGGACGGAAGCTCGCTTTCGGGCCACGGAAGGTCGATGCCAATGCCCGCGCCTGCTCTGCGCCGACGTAGCACCCGCCGCCGAACAAGCTGGTCACCTCTTCCTTGGGGCAGCACAGGATGTCCTCGGCGACATGCCCCTCGGCCAACGACAGAACCGCCTCCGTCACCACCTCCGCTGTGCGCTGTGGGTTGTCCTTCGTCTCGCCCGCCGACGTGTCTATCGTGATGATGCGGAAACGGTCGCGAAGTTCCTCGGAGCAGTGCTGATTCACGGTACGAATTTGCTTGAGCGTCTCGGTGTTCATGATGGAACCGCCGCTCGCCACCGGAAGTACACCCTGCTCTCTGCGCATGGCGTCCTCGGCGGATGCCAGCATGACGAACACCGTGGAGATGCGCTTGCGCCAGTCGTCTAGAGTTAGAAAGCGCTCCACCTGCTCCCGCTCGTCCTTACGCAACCTGGAGATCCGCTCCATCATTCTCATCCAGCAAATGGAGTCGAAGAGGCCACGATCGAGGAAGAGGATATGGGGATCGTCAGGTTTCGGCGGATTCTGGGTCTTCTCGAGAACTTGAGCGAGGGTAGTACAAGCCGTCCAAACGTTGAAGTTGGCGTGCTTCTTGTCTCTGATCGGGCACACCGAAGCCCGTTCCACCACCACGTCCGTGCGGAACCCGCAGCGCTTTAGGAACGTCTGCACATGCTTGAGCGTGGTCGTCTTGCCTGCCTTGGGAACGCCTGCAAATTCGATCACCAATGGCCGCCGTGCCCTCTCGTCGAACATGGCGGCCGCTCGCTTGGCGCGATCTTGGAGCATGGAAACCGTGGATGTCGGCATCGGCCGTCCCTTGGTTGTCGGCAAGTGGCTGGCGAGGGAGCGGCCTGCTCCCTTCAAGTGCTGACCAGTGCTTCATAGTAACGCAGGACGCTCGCCCGCCGCCTACACCACATGGAATCCCTGGCGCATGAGGCGGGTGGCCACCGTCAGCCGTCGGGCAGGGTCCTGGCAACGCACCGCCACCGCGGGTCCCGGCGCGAGGGTGGCCAGCAGGCCAGGCTCGTCGACGGGGTCCACGGCGTCCAGGTCTATGCGCCGCGGCGGCGGTTCGAGGCGCGGCGGCTCGTAGTTGGCGGCGAGGGCCAGGAGGCTAGTTCGGGCGAAGCAGACGAGGATGCCGGCGGTGGCCATGGTCACGTCGCTGGCTGCTGGCTGCTGGCTCAGGGTGGACTCCTCGGCGAAGAAGTCGCCGGGGCCGAAGCGCTGCTTGCCGGCAACCGCGGCACCTCGGGCCACCACGTAGACGGCGGCGCACACCTCGCCCTTGCGGACGATGCGCTCGCCGCTCTCGGCCTCCCGTTTCCTGCCGCTGCGCAGCACCTGCGCCCAGGCGCCAGGCGAGAACCAGCGCATCACCGGCCCCTGCAGCAGGGCGCCCATCCAGTCTTCGACGCCGGCCACCGCCGGGCGCCGAGGGCCGCCGGCGTCCAGCAGCGAGCGCACCGCCGTCAGGTCCACGGCGATCAGCGTCGCCGGCGTCGCAGTGGCGAGGGCAGCAGTGGCGGCGAAGTGGGCGCTCAGCGCCTTGCCGCCGGCGTCCCGCGCATGCAGCAGCCGTCGGCGGCGCCCGTCTTCCTCGCCGGCCACGCTGCCGGACACGAGGTACAGCTCCCGAGCCAGCGTCTGTCCCCGCCGTCGCAGCCACCGCTCGGCCGGCAGCCGCACCCAGCTGGCGTGCCGGGCCGCGGCGGCGAGTCCAGCGGCATCCAGATCCCGAAACGGATGCAGGGCCTTGATTTCTTCGAGCACGGTCGCCTCCTTCGCCGAGAGTCGCCAAGCGCCATTGCCAAGCGTTCCCGGAAGGGTGGCGGCTTGCTCGTCGAATGTCTGTGCGTCGTTGCCGCCACGGACCGTGCGCCGTTGCCGCCACGCGGGTACCGTTATTGCCGCCGTCCGCACATGCCGTGGCCGGGCACCGGCACTTCCCCGTGCTACGCCAAGGCCCGAAACCCGATGTCCGTGCGGTAGTGCTGGTCGGGCCAGCGGATCTGGGCAACCCGCTGGTAGGCGCGCTGTTGCGCCGCGGCAGCGTCCCGCCCTAGGCCCACCACGCACAGCACACGGCCGCCGGCGGTAACCACGCGGTCGCCGGTGAGCGCGGTGCCGGCGTGGAACACCTGCGTCTCTGGAACTTTGCGATCCAGGCCTAGGATGGCGGCGCCGGTGGGGTAGGTGCCGGGGTAGTCCTTGGTGGCCAGCACCACGCCGAGGGCGGTGCGCGGATCCCACGCCAGCTGCGCGTCGGCCAAGCCGCCGTCCAAGGCGCGTCGGCACACGTCCACCAGATCGCCGCGCAGTCGCAGCAGCACCGGCTGCGCCTCCGGATCGCCGAAGCGGCAGTTGAACTCCACCACCCGTACGCTGCCGTCGCGGCCCACCATCAGCCCGGCGTACAGGAAGCCCTGATACGGGGTGCCTTCGGCCGCCATGCCGCGAACCAGCGGCCGGATCACCTTCGCCATGATGCGCTCGTGGACCTCGGCGGTCACCACCGGCGCCGGCGAGTAGGCGCCCATGCCGCCGGTGTTCGGGCCGCGATCGCCGTCGTCCCGGGGCTTGTGGTCCTGGGAGGAGGCGAAGGGCAGCACATGCTCGCCGTCCGTCACGCAGGTGAAGCTCGCCTCTTCGCCCTCCAGGCACTCCTCGACGACGATCCGGCGGCCGGCTGCGCCGAACCGGCCGCCGGCGAGCATCTCCCGGGCCGCGGCTACCGCCTCGTCCACGGCCCCCCTTGCCACCACCACGCCCTTGCCGGCGGCCAGGCCGTCCGCCTTCACCACGATTGGCGCGCCGTGGCGCCGGATGTGGGCTTCGGCGGCATCCGCTTGGCTGGCGTCGAAGGTCGCGCTCTTGGCGGTGGGAATGTCGTGGCGGGCCATGAACGCCTTGGCGAACGCCTTGGAGCCTTCCAGCCGGGCCGCGGCGCGAGCGGGGCCGAAGCACGGCAGGCCGCGAGCGTCGAAGTGGTCGCGGATGCCCGCCACCAGGGGCGCTTCCGGGCCGACGATGGTGAGTGCCAGCGCTTCGGCTTCGGCGAAGTCCGCGAGGCTGCCGAAATCCGGCCCGACGTCGACGTTGCGCACCTTGCCGCCCTCCCGGGCGGTGCCGGCGTTGCCGGGGGCCACGTAGACGGTTTCCACGTCCGGCGAACGGGCCGCCGCCCAGGCCAGGGCGTGCTCGCGTCCGCCGCCGCCGATCACCAGCACCTTCATGGCGCTCATGGCGCTGCCGGGCCTGTGGCAGGTTGGCCCGCGAGGTAGCGGGCGATGGCGGCGTCGTAGGCGCTGGTGCGGACGAACGCCTTGGCCGCTAGGCGCAGGCGGTAGCTGGCGTCTAGCTGGCCGTTGGCCAGGCGCTCGGCCGCCTCGGCGTAGTCCGCCGGGTCCGCAACCACCAGCACATGGCGGTGGTTCTTGGCTGCTGCCCGCAGCAGCGCCGGTCCGCCGATGTCGATGTTCTCCACGGCTTCGGCCAGCGAGCAGCTCGGCCGGGCGATGGTCTCCTCGAAGGGATAGAGGTTCACGGCCACCAGATCGATGCCTTCGATGCCGTGCCGGGCCATGGTCGGGCCGTCCACGTCGCGGCGACCGAGAATGCCGCCGTGGATCACCGGATGCAGCGTTTTCACGCGCCCGTCCATGATCTCCGGAAAGCCGGTGACGGCGCTCACCTCGGTGGTGCCGATGCCAGCCGCGCGCAGCGCCCGCCGGGTGCCGCCGGTGGACAGGATGTCGACGCCAAGCGCCGCCAGGGCCCTCGCGAACTCCGCCAAGCCGGCCTTGTCCGCGACGCTCAGAAGGGCGCGGGCGACGGTGCTCACAGCAGCGTCAATGTCATGCCTTCCGCGCCGGGACCCGGGTCGGGAACGCGGATGGACAGATCCGCAGCTTCGTTCGGTTCGAACGGCGCACCTTGCGCCGTGGCCAGGTAATCCTCGGGCGCCAGCTCGTGCTCGGCCACCGGGGCGTCGTCCCCATCCACAAGGCGCAGCAGCAGCGCCGGGGCGGACTGCGCGAAATCCGCCTGGTTGACCATGCGGCCCGTCAGCACCAGCGTGGCCGGCGGGTCGGACCGCTCCACCTCAAGCGGCTGCGACACCTTGAAGCCGGCCAACGCCCGGGGCAGCTGGCAAGTCGCCGCTGGCGCCCAATCGCCCAGCAGACGGCACGCCTGTTGGTAGCGGGGGCGCAGGTCCGGCCGCAACGCCCAACCGTCCGCCATCAGCGCCAGCACGTTGGCGGCTAGGCCAACGCCCAGCAGCAGCACCAGCACCAGCCGCCACGCCACGGGCGGCCGGGAGTAGCGGTATCCTGGCGTCGGCGGAGGCGGCCGGCGAGGGATGATCTCGCTCGGCTCGGGGTGCGCCGAAAGCGCTGGCGCGGGCCTGGGAACGGACGCGACAGGTTCTGGCACTGGGGCGGGATGGATCGCCGCCGGGGCCGGTGTTGGCGGCGTCGCCGGCGCTGGTCCAACGAGTGCCGCGCTCTCCAGCGTCGAACGGGCGTCGAACAGCGCCAGACAAGCCCCGCAGCGCACCTGGCCGCCAGCCGCGCCGAGCTGCGCCTCGGTAACCCGGAACCGGCTGCCGCAAGCGGGGCAGGCGCAGATGCGGTAGCCCGCCTCAACCATGCCGTTCCCCGCGGTCTTCGCCGCACCGTCGGCCGCTGAGCAGCGCCCAGCCGTTCGCGACTGCGGGCGGCTCGAAGGCGAACGCCGGAAACGCGCTCGCCACCCGCGCCGCCTGCGCCGGCAGCAGGCCCGCCAGCACCAGCGCGTCCGTGCGCTTCGACAATTCGGGAGCGAGGCCGCACAGCGTGTCGGCGAGGATGTTGGCCACCGCCACGTCGAAACGGCCGCGCACCTTCTCCAGGCGGCTGAACACCGCCAACGGCACGTTGTTGCGGGCCGCATTGCCGCGGCTGGCGCGACGCGCCTGGGGGTCCGTGTCTACCCCCGCAACTAGGCCCGCGCCGAGCTTGTGCGCCGCCAGGGCAAGGATGCCGGAGCCGCAGCCTACGTCCAGCACCCGTTGGCCGGGCGCGAGGCGGGCAGCCAGCCACTCGAGGCAGGCCGCGGTGGTGGGGTGGCTGCCGGTGCCGAACGCGAGGCCGGGATCAAGCCGCAGGATCGGCTCGCCGTTCTCGCCCGCCGACGCCGGGTGCCCTTGGGGAACGATGCGCAGGCGGCCGAATCGGCGCGGCCCGAACCCCTCGCGCCAGGTTCTGGACCAGTCCTCGTCGCCGAGAAATCCCACATCGAAATCCAAGTCCGGCAGGGCGCCGAGATCCGCCGCCACCGGGAACAGCCCCTCGACCAGCACGCTCCGCCAATGCCCAGCCTGCTCCGGCTGACGCGGCAGCACCGTCACCGCCAGTGCGCCCGCGTCCGCCAGCCGATCCGCCACGCCCTCGGCCGCCGTTGCCGTGGCGGGCGTTCGCAGGCGCAGCCAGGGCACGACGGCGCTTCACGCAATGCGGAACAGAGGGGTGCCGGCGGCAATGGCGCGGCCGTTGTCCAGCAGCACCGCGGCGACGTGGCCGGCCTTGTCGCTCTCCACCCGGTTCATCATCTTCATGCTCTCGATGATGCAGAGCACGTCGCCGACTGCCACCGCGTCCCCCACCTCGACAAAGGGCGGTTCCCCCGGTGCCGGCGATCGGTAGAAGGTGCCGGCCAAGGGGGCTTCCACGACCTGCCCGGCCGGCGCTTGCGTATCGGGTGCCTCGGCGGCTGGCGCCGGGGATGCGGCTAGCGCCGGCGCGCCGCCGGCAGGCGTGCGCACGATGCGAACGCGGCTGTCGCCTTCGCGCACGTCCAGTTCGGCGATGCCGGTCTCCTGCACGAGATCGATCAGCGCCTTGATCTTGCTGGGTTCCATTCGGTTCTCGCGTTGCGCCGCGTTTCGTTCGACTGTTCGCTACTGTGGGTTCAGCCGCTCGATGGCGGCGGCGACGGCGTAGCGGTATCCACCGGCCCCGAGACCAGTGATAACGCCCTGGGCGACGTCCGACAGGAACGAACGGTGGCGGAAGGGCTCCCGGGCGTACACGTTGGAAAGATGCACCTCGATGAAGGGAATGGCCACGGCGACCAGGGCATCCCGCAGCGCCACGCTGGTGTGGGTGTAGGCGGCGGCGTTGACGACGATGTAGGCCACGCCCTCCGCCTTGGCCTTCTGCACCGCGTCCACCAGCTCGTGCTCGGCGTTGCTCTGGAACGCGGCGAGGGCATGGCCGGCGGCGGCAGCCTGGGAACAGAGGCTGGCGTCGATCTCCGCCAACGTCTCGGTGCCGTACAGCCCAGGCTCCCGACTGCCGAGGAGGTTGAGGTTGGGCCCGTGCAGGACCAGGAGCTTCGCCACGTGTGCGCCATCAGCAGCCAGCCACCGTCGGGATTATGGCACGTTGCATCCGGACCTCCGAGGTTGTGCTATTCTGCGCCAGATCGAGGGGGTGGCCATGCGCCGAGGCGCACTCAGTTTGGCAGTTGAGACGACCGGACTCGGCCCGGCGGCCGTCCGTGTTGGCACGAATATTGCCCCCCCCTAGGGAAAGCCTCGACTTCGCATAGCGGCGAGCTCCGCGGCTCGAAGACAACTGAGTTCGCACGCCGCTTTCCGGCGCGACCGCCGCGGACTGACGCGGCGAACCTGGCCGAGTCCATGGGCGTTGCGTACGCCGCTTGGCCCCGCTCAGGCAAGGGCTGACCGCCATGGCGAGGTTCGAGCGCGTCTTTCTGTACGTGGTGGTTCTGGCCCTGGCGCTCGTGGTCGCCTTCCTCGCCTTCGAGACCGAGTGCCGTTGGAAGGACGGCTGCCAGCAGACTGCCGAGGGCGAGGACCCTTGGACCAAGCTAAACGAGCTACTGGCCGCCATCGCCTCCGATCTCGGCAAGGCGCTGGAGATGGAAGAGTCCCAGGCGGAGCTCGTTCGCTCGGAGTTGAAGCGGGGCGCCCCCCGCATCGCGGACCTGGTGTACGCAAAGCTCCGGCAAGAGGGCGTCTGCCTAGCCCCGGCCGGACGCTGCGGAGAGGTCCCGCCGGCACCGGTGGCTGCCAATCACACGTTCCTCTACGACGACGCCCGCCTGAACGACGCTCGGCAGATCACGGCGGACAGCTTTGGCGTGAGGCTGGCCCCTCGCCACAACCGGCGGCTAGACCGGCTGGAAAGGGCATTCGGCGCTTGCCAGCGGGATGGGGCAGAGGTGGTGTTCGCGGTGACTGGCTACTCCAGCACGGCGGAGTTCCGGGAGGAGACGCCAGAGGGCGACCGACGGCCCCTGGATCAATCCAACGCGCTGAACCTCGCAACCGCGAACCTGCGCGCCCAAGTGGTCGCGGCCCGTCTGGAGGCCGCAGGCTTCACGGTGGCGGCCACGGAGTGGAAGTCCTTCGAAGCTCTGCAGCGGCCCTACCTGGACGCCCCGGACGACTCGCAGCCAGACGATTCGCAAGCCCTCAACCGTTCCGTCTTCATTGAGGTGCGCCACGCCGGCGCATGCGATCTCGGCAGACTGGTCCCGCCAAATTGACGGCGATGGCGCGGCAGGGTGGGAAGGCGAGGCGACTCGGACTCGTCGGCGCAGCGCTGCTGCTCTTCACGGCCCTCGCCCATGGCGAACGCTCCTCGCCAGCATCAAGCGACATCCTTTCCGGCAACGGTGCGCCGATAGAGCGCACCGCAGCCGACTCGCCCGCCACGGAGGAGACGGGGACCGGAACGGCAGGGAACTGTGCCGACCAAGGTCCTCAAGACAAGCCTCTTGGAACTCTCGACGAACTCGCCGCCCGCTTCAATGCCTGCGTCCGCTGCGGCTCGCCTAGCATTAGCGAGGGCGGCACGGTTCTGTCTGTGGAGACACTGGTGAAGTACCCACCGTGTGTGCTTAGGGTGCTTGCTGGCCTGACGCCTGTGCTCGTCGTCTTCGTCGCCATCCTCATGGAGCAATCGATCAGCGGCTTTCGAAGGGGATTGCGTTTGGCGTTGGCGCTGTCTTGCCTCTCGCTGTTCGGTGCCATCTTCGGTCTCTCCCAAGTCGGGCAATCCCAGTCCATCGTCTATCTGGCACTGGTATTCCTCGCCGCGCTTTTCGGCGGCGCAATGGCGCATTGGCTGGTCTACATCCGGGATCTGCTGCCGGTGGTCGGGTTGGGGTTTGGCCTCTTCGCATTGCTCCACTTTGCAAAACTCAGCGACCACGAAGAACCCGTTGCTTGGGTCGCAGGCACCTTGGGCGGCGTCTGGCTTTTTTGGTGGCGGAACCGATCCAAGTCCTCCAACGCGCGTCGAGAGTTGGACAGAACCAAGGCGACGACCGGAAACGGGAGCACGGCGTGACAACGCTCCCACGGACATGGGCTCGCGCTGCGCTTGGCGCCGCCTTGGCATCGGCCAGCGGGCTCCATGCCGCCGTACTCTTCCTGCCGGCTGGCCCTGCCGGTGGGGCGGTTGGCGTGGCGCCGGCGGCGAAATCCCCGCCGGCGAGGCGGAGCGCGGCGGCGGTTCCCGATGCGTGGGAGCGGCGGGTGCGGGTCGCCCGCCACGAGCTAGCGGCGGCGCGGGCCGACGTCGAGACCGCCGGCGCAGGACGCCTGCTGCTCAACGTGAGAGATGGCGTCCGCCTCGACGTGGCCGTGGAGCGGACGGCGCCGACCATGTTCGGCTACTCCCTCTCCGGCCGCGTGGCCGGCGGAGGCGGCGCAGGTGGGGGATTCGTGACGCTGGTTGTGCACGAGGAGGCCGTGGCTGGTTCCATCTGGACGCCGAGCGCCTCGTACGAGCTCCTCCCGTTGGACCGTGGCATTCACGCCTTGCGGGACGTGACGAACGCGCCGCTGGTCGAATGCGCCGGCGCGCTGCCTTCGGAGTTGTCGGCCGCGGAGACGGTCGCAGAAGACCGTACCGACGATGGTTCCGTGGTGGACATCCTGGTGGTTTGGACGCCGGCACGGGAAGAGGACGCTGGTGGCGAGCCGCATACGTTGTCCTACATCGACATGTCGATCGCCTTCACCAACGACGCGTTCGAGCGCAGCGGTGCCCTTGTCCAGCTGAACCTCGTCGGCGCGGAAAGGGTGGACTATTCGGAGTCGGGTTCTTCCCGTACCGACTTGAACCGGCTCGTCGACCCCGACGACGGCCACATGGACGAGGTGCACCACCGGTGGGATGCCTTGGGTGCCGATCTAGTCAACCTGCAGACGACTGGCGGCGGCGGCGTAGCGCAACTCGGCGGCACATTCAGCATCAATTCCATCCCTCACGAAGTGGGCCATAACTTCGGGATCCGACACGAACGCAGCGAGCTCTGGACTAATTCCGGTCTAACGAATAGCTACGAGCACGGCTTTACGACAGATGCTTTCGGGAGAATCGGTAAAATTTGCGGAATCACTATCATGTCATACGGTTTGGACTGCTTTGACGAGTCCCGTTCAAAGGTGCCATTTTACGCTTCGCCAAGGCGCTATCTCCCGCATGATCATGCGCTTGGGGTGAGTCGGTTTTCCAAGGTGCGGGGCCCCGTGGCCCGGCGGACGCGGTTCTGACGCTGAACCGAAACCGCCACCGCGTCGCCAACTTGCGACCAAGCCGCAACGGGGAGTAAGGGTGGCGACCGCGTTGGCCAGGCTGGCGTACGGCAGTGTGCGGCGCGTCCTGCTGCTGGCCGCCCTAGCCGCCCTTCCCCTTGCCGGTGCCAGCGAGGTAGACGACTCGGAGACCCTGGTCGACATTCCCGACGCCGTGCTCGCAAAAGCGATCGCAGAGACACTGGGAAAGGTACCGGGCGACCCGATCACCCGCGGCGAGATGGCGACCTTGCGGGAGCTGAGGGCCGGCAATGGCGTACGGCAACTGGTGGGCATCGAACACGCCGTCAACCTAAGGCTTCTTACTTTGGAGGAAGGCGCGATCTCGGACCTGTCGCCACTGGCGGGCCTGACTGCGCTGACGATCCTCTGGCTTGGCAGCAACGGGATTGTCGACCTGTCGCCGCTGGCGGGCCTGACGTCGCTGACTACCCTCAAGCTCCACCAAAACCGCATCGCCGACCTTGGACCGCTGTCGAGCTTGGCCTCGCTGACGGATCTCGGCCTGTCCCACAACGAAATCTCCGACGTGTCGCCGCTCGTAGCGAACAACGGATTGGATCAAGGCGACTCCGTGGATCTGCGATGGAACCCTCTGGGGCGTGAATCTCGGGAAAGCATTATTCCAGCGCTCCTTCGAAGAGGAATCGAAGTGGAATTCGAGCCAGACAAGTCAGAACTGTCCGAAATGCCAGACAGCGGGTTGCGCCAAGCGGTCCTTCAGTCGCAATGGATTCTAGGGTACGACTTAGCCTCTTTTCCAACTCTCGACGCCTCAGATCGCGGCATCGAGGACCTAGCTGGTCTTGAAGAGGCAACGGCGCTCCGAGGTCTCTTCCTGGACGGGAACAGGATCGCGGACGTCGCGCCTCTGGCCGGGCTCCGCCTGTCGGTGCTGACGCTGGCGCGCAACAGGGTGGAGGACCTGGCACCGCTGGCCGCCATGGAATCCCTTAGCTATCTAGCCCTGGACGGCAACTCGCTCCACGATCTGCCGCCGCTCCCTCCGAATTTGCGGCATCTGTATCTGTGGGACAACTCGCTCTCGGACATCGACTCCTTGGCGAACTTGTGGCTGATCGAATTGGACGTGGAAGGCAACTCGATCGCGTCTCTCGCGCCGTTGGCTGGACACAATGCCTTGGAGTACCTGCACGCCAGCGACAACGAGGTCGCGGACCTCTCCCCCTTGAGCTTCGCGTCCCTCAAGGAGCTCCACTTCCGCGACAACGACGTGCGGGACCTCTCGCCGCTGCTGGACGGCGAGGAGCTGCTGATGGCGGACGCGCGGCGGAACCCGCTGTCGGACGACTCCCTGGCGGTGCTGGACGCGCTGCGCGAGCGCCGCGTCACCGTGCTCGCCGGGGAGATCGTGCCGTACTTCCCGGCGGCCGGTGCCAGCCGCCAGGGCTTCGTTCGCATCGTCAACCGCAGCGACGAGGACGGCCACGCGTTCGTGGAGGCGGTGGACGACGCCGGCGTCCGCGCCCCGCGGACGCGCCTGGAGATAGGGGCGCGGCAGGCGGTCCACTTCAACTCCGAGGACCTGGAGAACGGCAGCGCCGCCGTCGGCCTCGCCGGCATCGGCCCGCCCACCGCCGGCGACTGGCGCCTCTCCGTGGTCTCCGCGCTGGACCTGGAGGCGCTGTCCTACGTGCGCACCGAGGACGGCTTCGTCGCCGCCATGCACGACGTGCTGCCGGACGCCATGGCGCAGTTCTTCAACCCCGCCAGCAACCGGCGGCAGCGGAGCATTCTGCGCGTGGTCAACACGGAGGCGGAGCCGGCGAAGTGGACCGCCGGCGGCTACGACGACCGCGGGCAGTGGCGCCCGATGGCGGGTTCCCTGCTGGTGCGGCCGCAGCACGCTCTCACTCTCACGGCCCGGGCGCTGGAGGAGACGCACGGCCTGGGCGACGGCCGCGGCAAGTGGCGGCTGCGCGTACGCGGCTTCCCGTGGTTCGCCATGAGTCTGCTGGAGAGCCCCACCGGCCATCTCGCCAACCTCTCCACGGCGCCGGACAACGCCGCGCCGCTGGCGGACGGCCGGACGCTCCACCGGCTGCCGCTGTTTCCGGCCGCCGGCGGCCCGCGGCAGGGGTTCGCGCGGGTGGTCAACCGCTCCTACGCCTCCGGCACGGTGTCCATCGAGGCTGTGGACGACGGCGGCGACCGCTTCGGGCCGCTGGAACTGGCGCTGCGCCCCCGGCGGGCGCGCCAAGGTCGAGCGACCGACGGCCGCTGACGGTACGAGGAGGGTTGTAGTGGCCGACAAGGACGCTTCGAAAGAAGCAAGAGCAGGATGGATGCTTGCCAGGCGCCTCTCGGTCGTCTACGGCCTAGCCACTATGGTAGGATTTTTCTACGCCTCAGCATATTTCGGACATTTCGGAATCAACATCCTGAATTTTATTGCGCCGATTGATCTACTGTTCTCATCGCAATCGTTCTGATGCCCATGTGATGAGTGTCCCCGGAGGCCCGGCCAACCACAAGGCCCCGGATCCGTGTGACCAGATCGTCGAAGTCCACATGTGTTGGGCGGATCGTGATGACGGACCGGCTGGTGCTGAGGGAGACGCTGTCGATGGAGGGAACTGTAAATTCGGTACTCCATGAATCGAACGGCGACGGGGCGTAACCGTCGTGTGCTAGACGGCTAAGAGAGTACCGACGCTCGCCGATGAGCGGGCCACGTCGGACGTGGCGCAAGTCATTGAAAAGCACCTAAACCGAAGACCTCGACATGGTGGTCGGATGTTCTATCCTTGTACTTCGAGAAGCGACGCCGGCTTCCGTTGAGTTGCGGCGTTGGGCTGCCGGGTCTCCTGCCGGTAGTTGCTGTACCGCCTTGCCGCCAAAGGTCACCGTGCGCCGCTGCGGCGGGTAGCACAGGCCAGCGGCGGAGCATCCCTGGTAGACGAACCGTACGGTCACTTGGCCGTCCGCGGGCCGCGCCCGAATCGGGGCGCTCACCTGCGCTTCGTGGTAGTACACCTCGGTCGGGCCGAAGGTCGCGTCTTCGATGCGCTTGCCGGGGGGTGTTTCGAGGGGGCCGAGTACCAGTCCGGCGCTGGGCAGCAGCTCGAAGCGATGGCGGTACAGGTAATAGCCGGGCGACATTCGCCAGCGGCCGACGACGCGGCCCGCTTCGAGCGTGGCGGTGAACAAGAACGCCTGGTCCACGGGCAGAAAATCCGGCGTCTTGTCCAACGGATCCCCACCGCCGTCCAGCGGGCCGCCGAGAGCGACGCACCACGGCGCGGCAGCGAACCAGGCGCACAGAAGCGGCCGAAGGGCGTAGCGACGCACTGCGCTGCGCCACTGGCCGTGCGGACGCCGGCGAGGCTCGCCCCTTGGCGCGAACGGACTGGCGGTGGTTGGTGCAGACACCCGTGGACAACGAAATGCGGCGCTTGCCGACTCGCGCATTGTCGCAAACCCGAGCGCTGGCACATCGGCCCGCTGTCGTACTCGCCACATCTTGGTCCGAACCGCCCGCACCACCGCCAGCGCTTGACTGCTCGATTCGCTGGTTGCCGCCTGCTGCCGCCGGTACGCCCGTCGCCGCCTGGCGGCGAGGTGTCTCGGCAGGTGGCCCGAATGCGCGGGCGGGCAGGGGCGCGTTGTCAGATCATCCCGAAGTGCCGAAACGCCGCCATGATGGGCTCGCGTTTGGCGGGAGGACAGGGCACCTCTCGTCGCTTCCCGATGCGGTTGGGGGCTGGCCGCACTCGCAGCCCCGCCTGCTCCTTGCAGTGGGCGATCCAGCATGTCTTCGGGCTGAATCCGTGCTCTGCCTTTACCAAGTCTTGGATTTGCCGGTAGGTAGCCATGGACAATCCACCAAGGGCATCAAGGTTGGAGTAGCATAGACCCATGCAACAGTCCTTGGGGTGTTTGACCGATGCGCACCTACACAGCCGTGATCGAACGTTGCCCAATCACACGCTTGTATGTCGGCTACGTGCCCGGCCTACCGGGGGCGCACAGCCAAGGCGAGACGCTCGAGGAGCTGAACGACAACCTGCGCGAGGTCATCGCGTTGGTGCTGGAAGACGGTGAGCCGGACATGGACGGCGAATATGTGGGCACGCAGACCGTAACGGTTGCTTGATAGGCTTGCGGTCGCCGCTGCGACTAGCGGTGGCCAACGAACTCGCGTGGGTCATCCCGATGTCCTTGGGGCTCCGACACAGCAGCGTTGGTGCGATGTCCAGACCAGTGTGCATCGTGACCGTGGAGGCTCGTCCATCCGAGTGTCGAACCGTGCATGTGAACTGCCTTGGCGGGTCCGTCAAGGTTGCTGCAGCGGCCCGGCACTGGGGCACTTGGCCCGCGGGTGCATTCACCGCGCTCTGGCCCGAACAGCCCGCGCCGCTGCCAGCGCATGGCTGCTCGGCGTCGCCGGTTGCCACCTGCTGCCGCCGCCATCGTCCCAGGACACGCCAGCGGTCCCGCCGGCAACGGCCCCAGCGCCGGCTGCTACGGCGCAAGCAGCAGAGCAGCAGCTGTCGGCGCTGCTCGACGCCGCCGAACAGGCCCTCCGGGAAGACCGGCTGACCACTCCTGCCGCCGACAGCGCCTACCGCTACTTCGCAGACGCGCTCGCCATCGCGCCCGAGCACCAGGAGGCCCGGCGGGGCCTCGAGCGCATCGTCGAGCGCTATCTGGAGCTCGCCGAGGGAGCCATGGAGCGGCAGGGCTGGGAGCGGGCGCGAACGCTCCTGGACCGCGCCGCCTCGGTGGACGCGGAGCATCCCGGCATCGCGCCCAGACGCCGGCAGCTGGAGCTCCTGGCCGCTGCCGAGCGCAGGGCGCTGGCGCTGGACCGCGCCGCCTTGCGAGCTAGGCAGGAGGCACTGGCCGAGCGTCTGCGGGCCTTCGGCGGCGACGCCCGCCGCCCCGGCGCCCGGGTTAGGATTCGCGCCCCCAGCGACGCCGACGCGCGATGGATATACGGACAACTCAGCCGCGCCGCCGGCGAGGGGCGCATTCGCGCCACCATCGACGTGGGGCTGCCGCCGCAGGTGGAGCTGTTGCTGCTGCCGTCGCCGGCAACCCAGGCGGGGCAGAGGTAGGGGCTGGACCAGGAGCGGGAGCGCTGCCAGCCGCTGTGCGCCTCCAGTGCTGCGCCTGGGCCGCCGGCGCGCTGCTCGCGGCCTGCGGCGAACCCGCCGACACTGCGGCCCAAACGCAAGGCGTCGTCTTCGAGAACGCCTGGATCCGAGCGCCGATTGGCGGCCAGACCACGACCGCCGGCTATTGCGACATCGCCAACCACACGGCTGGCGAGGTGGTGGTGACGGGCTTCGGCGTTGCGGACCACGCGGGTGCGCTGCGGATCGAGCTCCACGAGACCACGCAAACGGAGACCGCCCAGGGGACCGTCGCCCGGATGCGTCCCGTGGCGCGCCTCGCCGTCCCCGCCGGGGGGACGCTTGCCTTGCGGCCCGGCGGCAAACATCTCATGCTGTTCGGCATGGACGGTCGGATGGACGCGGTGGACGTGCGCGTGGCCTTCGCCGACGGCGCGGCGCAAACGGTGCGCTTTGTGGTCCGCTCCGCTTCTCGCCCGCTGCCAAGCGAAGTCTCGCCATGACCGGCTGGAAGTTCTGGCAGGGCCGGCAGTGGAAGTTCTGGCAGCGCCGCTACGTCACGCCGACCGCGGGGCGGTTGCCGACCCTCGGCAAGGGCGCGGGCAGGGTTGCCGCGGCCGTCGCGGGCGTCTACGTCCTGGCGGTCGTGGCGCTCGGCTGGTGGTGGTCCTACGAGCCGCCGCTGTTCGATCCGGTCGCCGTCGCCGAGGCCCGAGCCGCCGAGGCCGGCGTGACGCCCGTGACCGGCTTCGCCACCGCCGCTACCGGCGCCCGCCTGGCGGAGATCATGCTCGACAAGCGCGGCGGCTACTTGGCGAACGACATCCTGCCGCCGGGGGTGTATCTCGACAACACGCCGAGCTGGGAGTTTGGCGTACTCGTGCATCTGCGGGATCTGAGCCGGGCCATGCGCAACCACCTGAGCCGTTCGCAGAGCCAGTCCGCCGAGGATCCGGACCTCGCCCGCGCGGAACCGCACTTCTCCTACGACAACGCCAGCTGGATCTTCCCGGCCTCCGAAGACGAGTACCGGGACGGCGCCGTGCGGTTGTGGGCCTACGCCCGCCGGCTGACGGACCGCAACGCCCAGGACACCCAGTTCTACGCCCGAGCGGACAACCTGGCGCGCTGGCTGGAGGACGTCGCCACCCGCCTCGGGGACATCTCGCAGCGGCTATCCCAGAGCGTCGGCAAGCGCCAGCTGAACATCGATCTCGCCGGCGAACCGGCAGCGACGATGGCCACCGAGACGCCGAGCGAAACGGAAATCCGCACCAGCTGGTTCCAGCTGGACGACGTGTTCTTCGAGGCCCGCGGCCAGGCGTGGGCGCTCATCCACCTGCTCAAGGCCGTGGAGCACGACTTCGCCGCGGTGCTCGAAGACAAGAACGCCCAGGCTAGCCTGCGCCAGATCGTCCGCGAGCTCGAAGCCACCCAGGAACCGCTGTGGAGCCCCCTGGTGTTGAACGGCGGCGGCTTCGGCATGCTCGCCAACCACTCGCTGGTGATGGCGTCCTACGTCTCCCGCGTGAACGCGGCGGTGATCGACCTGCGGGATCTGCTGGCGAAGGGCTGAGGCGTCGGACGCCGAAGGCGCTGCCGATCGGGCTAGTGGGCCAACCCGATTGCAATTACGGATGAGCTGGCACGGGTGCCGATCTGGACCATCGCTCCAATGCGGCTTTGGTACTAGGGAGCGTCCAGGCGGTAGTCGAGGACGCAGGACGCGCCGAGCAGTTCCCGAAACCAGACGGTCGCGCTGGTGCCGAGGGCGTCGGTGAGGCGCAACGGCTCGTCCAAGGCAAAACGGACCGGCTGCGCCATGCCGTCGTTGACGGCCACGTTGTTCGCGTACAGGTACATTCGGTCCAGATTGTCGAGGACGGGGTTCAAGCGGCCGCGAACGCCCGGCAGCTGGCCGGTGCCGTTGGCGACGATCAGAGAGCCGCCATCGGCCGCCGGGGCCAGGCCAATCGACAGCGAACCGTTCGGCTGTTGGTCCCGAACCACTTCCGCCGAATGGCCGGGCGCGGCGCAGAACACGGTGATGGGGACGCGGGAGTGCAGCAGGAAGTCCGCATGGCCGAAGGCATCCGTTTCGGCCTCCAGATACGTCTTGTTCGGATAGAGCGCCAGCACCGAGACGTCGGGCAGCGGCTCGCCGGTGGCCGCGTCGGCAACCTCGATCCGCAGCGCGATCCCCTCCGGCAGCGGCGGGCTTGCCGCCGGCAGAGTGAGCTTCAGCTCCCGCTCGCCGACGAGTTCGAAGGCCGGCTTGCGGCCGGCGAGCGCGAAGGTCTCGTCCTCGATGACGCCGATGCCTTCGCCGCGCCGTTCGATGAAGTAGCGGCGCTCCCCGGCGCCAGCGGCGTCTTCCACGGGGCACTGGCCGAGCCGCGAGGCGAGCAGCTGGTTGCGCGTGAACTGGCTGCTGCGCAAGTCCTCGACGGCCATCGAGTTGCCGAGGCCGCCGGGCGAGCAGAGCTCCAGGCGGTCCTCGAACATGAACAGCCGGATGTGCGAGCCGGTAGCCGCGTAGTCGCGGTGTACCACCGCGTTCACCACCGCCTCGAACACGGCGCGTTCGCTGTACTCCGGCACCTCTCGGCGGGCTGGGTCCTTGCCGGCGGCTACCCGTCGATTGCGCAGGACGAACCGCATGGCGCCTCTGATCTGGGCGTCGAGAGGGCCGGCGATGTCCTGGGCATCCAGCTGCCGGTTGCCGTCCATGCTGGCGCTGTCGTAGCGCACCGCCTGAATGTAGGCGTCCGGCAGCCACTCCCGAGGCTCTTCGGCGGCAAGCAGCAGGCCGCCGATCGTGGCCCGGGTCGCGCCCGCCGCATCTGCCTTGACGAACTTGAGCTTGGCCAGCTGAATGGCCGCCGCTTCGCCGGTTCGGGAGCTGGCGTAGCGTCGCCACAGCTTCGGTTGCAGCGAGTTGGGGCCGGTGCCGGCCACCGGCTGGGCATCCACGGCCGTGGCGTCGGACTGGCCGCGGGCAAGCAGAAGACGGCGCACGTCGTCGGCTTGCATGGGCCGCTTGGCGTGCCCCCGTCTCCGGTAGTGGCCCCCCGGCGAGCTATGCACCGTCGGCCCCGGCGGCAACTCCACCACCAGCACCCCGCCTTTGCCATCCGGCGTGGCCACGCGATGCGCTTCGTACTCCAGCGGCGGCTTGATGCGGTCCGCGCAGATGTTCCCCACGGCTGCGATCAGCAGGTCCAACTCCACCGGGGTCAGCGCCTGCGGCGTTCTGTCGTCGGCTACGCCCAGCACCAGTCGGCCGCCGCTGGCGTTGCCGAAGGCCGCCAGCTCGTCGGCGAGGTCGTCCGGCCGGGGCGCGACGAGGCGAGCGCTCTTGAAGCGCGCTTCCTTGAGTTCCAGGTGGCTGTCCTCGCCGAGGCGCACGGCCTTCCAAAGCGCCTGTTCGTCAATGCGCGCCGGCGGCGTCGATCTCATCCGCGCAGTGTAGCCGAGCGGCGGCGCAGCGCCGTTGGCGGCACGGGCCAGGACTTCCTCGATGTCGTGGCGGAGCGACGTACCGAGTACGGCATGCCCAGGACGAGGACGTGCCGCCCCGCAGCGCGACGCGCGCTTGTTCCCAGCGACGAGGCTGGCGTCGTCGAGACGCATATTGATCGGAGCGGTGCTGGCTCGCCGCAGCGCGACGAGGCCGTTCCGGCACGGGAGGCTGCCGCGGATGTGCCGCTACCGTCCCTCGCCCCCGGCTGGGCCGGCCACGAAACCCGCGTGTGCCGGCGAATCCAGGCCGCGCCGCAGCTCGGTGAGCACGGCGGCCACATCGCCCGCCAGCAGCGCCGCCACGGGCAGGCGGAGGCCGGGGAAGCGCTCGCTCTCCATTACGCCTTCGGCATTCGGCACGAGGGGCGCGTACTCGCCGCCCCGCAGCACGCACCAGTCGAGCGCTCGGTCCAAGGGCCGCCATACGATGTACTCCTGCACGCCGTTGCGGCGGTAGACGTTCAGCTTCGCATGCAGATCGTAGCTGGCGCTGCTGGCAGCGACTTCCGCCACGAGCTCCGGGGCGCCTTCGACGTAGTCGTCCGTCGAGATGCGGGACCGTCCGCCAGCCTCGGCATCCATGCGCAGCAGCGCGTCCGGCTGCGGTTCGTTGTCCTGGTCCAGGCGCACGGTGGCGTTGTCCAATGCATGGACGCGCGGGGTGAAGGCGCTGTAGGTGCCGAGCCAAGCGCTCAGCGCGGCGTTCGGCTGCGCGTGGCTGCTGGCGCGAACGGGGGACGGCAAGTACACGACTCCGTCGATGAGTTCCGCCTTCTTGAGGTCCGCCCGCGCATCGTAGCGGCGCTCGAACTCGCACCGCGCAAGCCGATCGCCGTTCTCCAGCGGCGGCGGCAGGTTCGGCGCCGGCGCCGCGGCGCTGCTCGACGCATGAGGACCGTGCGCGGACATGGCGCGAACTTCTACGGACACGGCCCGTGCGTACGCAAGCCGTTGCGGCGCTGGCGGAACGCTGCTGTCCGGAGGGGCTGCGGCGCATTGCCTCCGCCTCGCCGAGGATGCCGAGCACCGCTCGTTGCGCATGTGCCGGCGCACACTCGGCCGCTGGCCAGTTTCCGCCGACCGCAGCTCCGGCGTACTTGTCGCCAGGTTCGCGAACCGTAGCTTGCCGGGGTGCGCGTTTTCGTTGACTGCCTGGCGATCCATCGCTATAACGCACCGCAGGCGTCGCGCCTTCGCGTTGTCTGCGGTTCGTGCCGAAGTCCGGCGACGCCGAGCCAACCACAGAGGATTTCGCATGACCAAAACCGAACTCATCGACACCATCGCCGACGAGGCCGAGATCTCCAAGGCGGCCGCCGGCCGGGCCCTCGCGGCCATGCAGGGCGCCATCACTCGGTCTCTGGTGGATGGCGAACCCGTCTCGCTCATCGGCTTCGGCACCTTCCTGGTCCGCGAGCGCGGCGCCCGTACGGGCCGCAATCCGCAAACCGGCGCCGAAATGCCCATCGCCGCCTCGAAGGCGCCAGCCTTCAAGCCCGCCCGGTCCTTCAAGGACGCCCTCAACTAGGAGCCGATCCTCGGCGGGCCCGCATCCCCGAAACGGCAGGACCGCCGCACCCATGGTGCTGCAGCGGATGCGGGCCGGCGCCCAAGGCGCCATGGCCAAGGTGCTGGTGGGCGTCATCGTGTTCGTGCTGGCAGTGTTCGGGTTCGGTGCCATCGATCTGTTCTCGGCATCCGAGCCCGTCGCCGCCACCGTGAACGGCCAGGACATCACCCAGCGCGTCCTCGAACGCGAGACCTCGCGCCAGCGCGACTACCAGCGCAGCCAGTTCGGCGAGGAGGTGCCGGACGACGTGATCGACAACCTGGTGACGCCGCAGGCCATGCTGGCCGCGTTAATCGACCGCACCTTGCTTGCCCAGGCCGCGGCGGACCTGGACCTTGCCGTGTCTCCCGATACCTTGCAGTCCCGGGTCGCCTGGGACCGCGCCGGCGCGGATCCCGGCACCTACCGGCGCTGGCTTGCGAGCCTCGGCTACACGCCGGACACCCGGCGAGCGGACCTGGCCGCGGCCGAGATGCAGGAGCAGCTGGTCGCGGCGCTGCGGGACACCGCCATCGTCACCCGCCGCGAACTGCGCGACGCCACGCGGCTGCGCTACCAGCGCCGCGACATCGCCTGGCTGCTGTTCGACGTGCCGACGCTGGCCGAAGCGGTCGCGGTCGACGAGGCCGACATCGAATCCCACTACGGCACCCACATCGACGACTACATGACCGAGGAGACGTTCGGCTTCGAGCTGGTTCGCCTGTCCCGGACGAGCATGGAGGCCGACGTGGCGGTCGAGGAGGAGGAGATCGCGGCGGCCTACGCCGACGAAGTGGCCGCCCTGGAGCCGCTGCGCCACGCCGCCCACATCCTGTTGAAGGTGGGAGAAGATCGCAGCCTCGAAGAAGCCACCGCCCAGCTTGCCGCGGTCCGGGAGGATATCCTCGCCGGTGCGAGCTTCGCCGAACGCGCCAGGAACATCTCCGAGGACGCCGGCACGGCCGCCGCCGGCGGCGACCTAGGGCCGTCCGGCAAGGGCGTTTTCACGCCGGCGTTCGAGGAGGCGCTGTGGGCCCTCGAGCCTGGAGAGCTGTCGACGCCAGTGGAGACGGAGTTCGGCGTGCATCTCATCGAGCTCGTTGGCATCGAGGCGCCGGAGGTGCCGACCCTCGAGGAGCGGCGGGCCGCCATTGCGGCCGATCTGCGGCGGGAAGCCCTGGCGCAGCGCGTCGACCAGCTGCAGCGGGACATCGACGAGGCGGCCTTCGAGCAGGGGGACTCGCTGGCGGGCTTGCAGGAGACCTTCGCGATGGGCGCGGAGGCGATCCCCGCGGCCACCCGCAGCAGCCGCGACGGCGCCTTGGCCGATGACTCGGTGCGCGAGGCGCTGTTCAGCGACGAGGTGCTGCTCGAGGGATTCAACAGCCGCGCCGTGGCCACCGCCGGCCAGGACATCGTGGTCGGTCGCTTGGGCAGCCGCGCGCCAGCCACGGAACGGCCGCTGGCGGAGGTGCGGGAGCGCATACGCACCACGCTCGCCGAAGCGGCGGCGCGCACGCAGGCCGAAGCGGCGGCGCTGCAGGCACTGACGGATCTTGCTGCCGGCGACACGCCGGCCGAGGTGGCGGCGGCAACCGGCGTCTCCTGGCAACGCGCCGACGGGCTGATGGCGGACGCTGCGGACGTGCCGCCAGCCATCGTCGAACTGGCGTTCGGCATGCCGGCGCCGCCGGCCGGCGAGCGCGAGGCGGACGTCGCGGTGCTGGCCAACGGCTCGCGGGCCGTGGTGGTGCTGTCGAACGTGGCGCTCGGCGACTACGGTGCGGTGCCGGCCGTCGATCGCGACGCCATGGCGGAGGCCATGCAGACGCTTGGCGGCGAGCGGGCCTACAGCGGCCTGCTGGCCACCTTGCGAGCCACGGCATCCATCGACGCCATCGGCTTCGACGAGGCCGGACCCTGACCGCGGGCGCCGCCCCGTGGCGCCTTCCTTCTGCGCTCTCGGGCGCATCCGGCCGCGCTTCGGCGTGGCTGGCGACGGCCGCTGGCCAGCGTCTGCTCGCCGACGAACGGCCGCACCTGTGTGCGGCTGCCCGCCGCTTCCACGGCGATGCCGTGCTGTGGCTCGGCTGCACCCCGGCGCTGCTCGACACCGCCTCGCGCTGCCTCGTGCGGGCTCGCTTCTACGCCGCGTCGAATTGGCCGGAGGGCTGCGCCGGCGTCCACGGCAGCCACTTCCAAGCCGTCGCCATCGACTCCGTGCAGCTGCCGTTCCCATCCCACAGCGTCGACGGCGCCGTGCTCCACCATCTGCTGGAAACAGCCGCCGATCAGCGCACGGCCCTGCGCGAAGCAGTGCGCGTGCTGCGGCCGGGCGGGCGGCTGCTTGTGCTGGGCGTGAATCCCGCGAGCCTCTGGCAGCTGGCGCGGCCCAGAGCGGTCTTCCGCCACCTGCATCCGGTCGCCGTGCATCGCCTGTACGAGTGGCTGGCGGTGCTCGGCATGGAGCGGGAGGCGAGCACCGTCTACCTCAACTACCGCTCGCTGTTGCCAGTGGCGTTGCGGAGCGAGTGGTGGCAGCGGGCCAGCGGCTGGCTGCACGCCCGGCGGCTGCCGGTGGGCGGCAGCTATCTGGTCGCTGCCACCAAGGTCGGCCACCGACCGATCGACCAGCGCACCGCGGCGGGGGACCCGTCGACGTTGCAGCCGACGTCGCTGCCGGCGGTGCCGCGAACGGCCGCGCCGGCGGCCGGGGCGCGAACGTGACCGCGCCGGTGGAGATATTCACGGACGGCGCCTGCCGGAGCAATCCGGGCCCCGGCGGCTGGGCCGCGCTGCTGCGGTGCGGCAGCGCCGAGCGCTGTCTGCGGGGCGCGGAAGCGGACACCACCAACAACCGCATGGAGCTGATGGCGGCCATCGAGGGTCTGGCGGCGCTCAAGAGACGCAGCCGCGTGATCCTCACCACGGATTCGCAGTACGTCCGCCAAGGCATCACCGATTGGATCCGCCTTTGGAAGCAGCGCGGCTGGAAACGGGCGGACAAGAAGCCGGTGCTGAATCAGGATCTGTGGCAGCGCTTGGACGCTCTCAACCAAGCGCACGACGTGAGCTGGCGCTGGGTGAAGGGCCACAGCGGCCATGCCGAGAACGAGGCCGTCGATCAGGCCGCCAACCAGGCCATCGACGAGCTGCTCGGACGACCGTGACGATGCGCCAGGTGGTCGTCGATACGGAAACCACGGGGCTCGAACCGGAGCGTGGCCACCGCGTGATCGAGGTGGGCGCCGTGGAGCTGGTCGATCGCCGGCTCACTGGCCGGCGGCTGCAGATCTACGTCGATCCCGAGCGGGACATCGACGACGCCGCCTACGAGGTGCACGGGCTCTCGGCCGAGTTCCTCGCCGACAAGCCGAAGTTCGCCGAGGTGGCGGACCAGCTGCTCGACTTCATCGCCGACGCCGAAGTGATCATCCACAACGCGCCTTTCGACGTTTCCTTCATCGACTACGAGCTGAGGCTGCTCGGGCGTCCCGCCGCCAAGCAGGTCGAAGCGCTCTGCACCGTCACGGACTCCCTCGCCCTCGCCCGGCGCAAGCATCCCGGGCAGAAGAACAGCCTGGACGCCCTCTGCCGTCGCTACGGCGTGGACAACTCGGCCCGGGAGCTGCACGGCGCCCTGTTGGACGCCGAGATCCTGGCGGACGTGTACCTGGCCATGACCGGCGGGCAGATGTCCTTGTTCGGCGATGGCGAAGGCCAGGGCGGCGAGGCGGAAGAGGAGGTTCTGGCCTGGCTGCCGGCGGAGCGCCCGCCCTTGCCGGTGGTGCTGGCCAGCGCCGAGGAACTGGCGGCCCACGAAGCCTATCTGGACGGCCTCGACGCGGCCGCCGCAGGCGGCTCGCTGTGGCGCCGTGGGGCGACGGCGCAGGATCCGATGGCGAACCTGGCTACAGCATCCAGTTGACGAACACCCAGCCGGTGATGCCCATGGTGAACGTGTACGGCAGCGCCATGTACACCATGCGCCCATAGGAGAGCTTGATCAGCGGCGCCAGCGACGAGGTGAGCAGAAACAGGAACGCCGCCTGGCCGTTCGGCGTGGCGACGCTTGGGATGTTGGTGCCGGTGTTGATCGCAACCGCCAGCAGCTCCAGCTGCCGCCGCCCGATGGCGCCGGCCTCGAACGCCTCCTCCACCTGCCCGATGTAGACGGTGGCCACGAACACGTTGTCGCTGATCATCGAGAGCAGCCCGTTGGCGATGTAGAACACCCCCGGCTGCTGGGATTCCGGCAGCGACAGCACGTAGTCGATCACCGGCTGGAACAGGTGCTGGTCCGAAATCACCGCGACGATGCCGAAGAACACGCACAGGAGCGCCGTGAACGGCAGCGCCTCCTCGAACGCCGGTCCGAGGCGGTGTTCCTCGACGATGCCGTTGAAGGCGGTCTGGATGACGATCAGGGCGAGGCCGATGACGCCGATCTCCGCGACGTGGAACGCCAGCGCGAACATGAGCAGCACGGCGGAGACGGCCTGCACCACCAGGCGGGCATTGTCTGCCCGGCTGCGCTCCTTGGTCTGCTCGGCATCGTAGTCCGCGAGCACCGCGAGCACCGCCGGCGGAATCCGCGGGCCGTAGCCGAACCACTTCGTGGCTTCGAGCAGGAGGCAGGTGGCGAGGCCCACCGCCAGCACCGGCAGCGTCACCGGCGCCATGGTCAGAAAGAACTCGATGAACTCCCAGCCCATGCGCTTGGCGATGAGCACGTTCTGCGGTTCGCCGACGATGGTGGTGACGCCGCCCAGGGCGGTGCCCACCGCGGCGTGCATCACCAGCGATCGCAGAAAGGCGCGGAACCGTTCCAGGTCCTCGTCCACCAGCTCCGGCACGTCGTCTTCGTCGCCGGCGGCTTCGAGCTTCTCCAAGGCCCGATCCATCACGAACCGGTGGTACACCTGATGGAAGCCGACGGCGACGCTGATGACCACCGCGGTGACGGTGAGGGCGTCCAGAAACGCGGACAGGAACGCCGCCGCGAAGCTGAACAGGAACGCCAGCAGCATCTTGTTGCGGACGCGGATCAGGATCTTCGTGAAGGTGAACAGCAGCAGATCCTTCATGAAGTAGATGCCCGCCACCATGAACACCAGGAGCAGGATCACCTCGAGGTTGTTCTCCACTTCGTGGAACAGGTGCGATGGCGAAGTGAGCCCCAGCAGCAGCGCCTCGATGGCCAGCAGGCCGCCGGGCTGCAGCGGATAGCAGCGCAGCGCCATGGCGAGGGTGAAGATGAACTCCAGCACCAGCGCCCAGCCGACGACGAAGCCGGCGATCCCCGGGGCGACGCTGCCGAGCACCAGATAGAGCACCGGGTTGAGAACAAGGAACGCGACGACCGTCTGCTTGTACCAGGCCGGCGCTTCGCCGAGAAAGTTGTGCCAGAAGGACACGCCCCAGGCCGGGGGCGGTCCTACTTGCGCTGCTGCCATGTGTGCTCCTTCGCTGCCGATCGAACCCGTCGGGGGCCGTCAAGCGCCCGCCCCGGCGCCACGGGGTTGCCGCAAGCGCCGCGAATCGGCCACACTGCGCGGGATCGATGAACGAGTATAGCAACAGGCTCTGCGGTTGTTCCCGAACGCTCCGTCCCGATTCGTCTCCGAGACTGCGCCGCCAGCCGGCATGGACCTCGCCGATGCCCTGTATTTCGTGTGCCTCGGCGACGAGCTGCTGTCGATCAGCGAGCAGGGCGTGCCGCGCCCGGTCACCGCCGACGAGTTCCGCTGGGTGGATCTGGCCGTGGACTACAAGCACTACCTGGGCCGGTGGGAGAATCGGGCGTGCTACGCCCTGGCCGCCAGCGGACGGCCGCCGGAGGGCTTCGCGAGCAGCGGCCTGCGCGCCTGGCTGGGGCGGGTGGAGCCGGATTTCTTCGCCCTTGCCGGGCGGGCCAAGCAGATCGTCGCCTGGCACCTGGACCATCGCTTCTGCAGCCGCTGCGGGGCGGAAAACGAGGACCACGCCACGGACCGCGCCAAGCACTGCCGGCGGTGCGGCCTCGTCACCTATCCGCGCCTGTCGCCGAGCATCATCGTGCTGGTGCGCAAGGGCTCGGAGATGCTGCTGGCCAGGAACGCGGCGTGGCCGACGTCGATGTACTCCACCTTGGCGGGCTTCGTGGAACCGGGGGAGTCCATCGAACAGACGGTGCATCGCGAGGTGGCGGAGGAGGTGGGGATCGAGGTGACCAACCTGCGCTACCTCGGCAGCCAGCCGTGGCCGTTTCCGAATTCGCTGATGCTCGGCTTCCACGCGGACTACGCCGCTGGCGAGCTGGCCTTCCACGACGGCGAGATAGCGGACGCGCGCTGGTTCCACTATCGCCGGCTGCCCAACGTGCCCGGCGGCACCGCCATCTCCCGCTGGCTCATCGACGCGTTCGTCCGGGAGCAGGAGCGCGCCGAGGCTCAGGGCGGCGGCAGCGGCGCGTAGTCCGGCCTGAAGAGGCCGAGCAGCACGAACGCCAGCGGCAGATTGCCGTCGGACCGGAAGCGCCCGGCCATGAAGGCCGCCATTGGATCCGCCTTGCCGCCGAGAACGGCCAGCGCCGTCTGTGCGCTGTCGAAGTAGAACGTCGCCTCCGGCGCCCCGGGCGGCGCGAACCGAAGTTCCCCGCCAGCGACCGCGAGCACCGCCAGCAGCGGGCCATGGTCGATGCCGATTCCCAGCACCGCGTCCACGTCGGCGGCGGGGGGCCGGAACCGCGCCGCCAGAGCGCGTTCGAAGTCCGTTCGGGCCAGACGCCCTGGCGGCGTTTTTTCATGCGGCATCGGATGGTCTTCCCCGCGGCCTCTCGTTCCGCGCTTCTACCACAAGGACGCCGGACTGCGGCGTTAGAATGCCGCCCTTTGCCGGTACAGGCAGGCGCAGCGAGCGAGGCGCATGGAGTTTCTGTTCGACTACTTGGCGTTCCTCGCCAAGACCGCCACCGTGGTGGCTGCCGCGGTGGTGGTGATCTCCGCCGCGGCCGCGGCGAGCGCCCACCGCGCCATGCGCTCGCCGCCCACCGGCCACATCGAAGTGGTGGCCTTGAACGAGCGGCTGCAGGACATGCGCCGCGCCGTGGACGAAGCCGCGCTGCCGCCGGCGGTGGTCAAGAAGCGCCGCCGCCAGGACGCCAAGCAGCGCAAGCGCCACCGCAAGGAGGAGGCCCGCCGGGAACGGCGGCTGTCCAAGGCGGCGGACGGCGCGAAGACCAGCGGCGATGCGCAGGCCGAGGGCGGCGGGGAGACCGAACCCGCTAGCGAGTCCGGCAGCGAACAGCCAGCCGCCGACGCCATGCAGGGCGCTGAACGCGAACCGGCGGTTTCGGCGGCGCCGGCGCAGGAACCGGGCCGGCAGCCATCAGGTGGCGAGGCGCGCCGCGTGTTCGTGCTCAGTTTCAATGGCGACATTGCCGCCAGCGCCGTCGACGCGCTGCGCCTTGAAGTCTCCGCGGTGCTCGGCGCCGCCAACGACGGCGACGAGGTGGTCGTGCGGGTGGAGAGCGCCGGCGGCACCGTGCATGGCTACGGCCTCGGCGCCTCGCAGCTGGCGCGGGTGCGGGGGCGCGGCATCGCCTTGACGGTGGCGGTGGACAAGGTCGCCGCCAGCGGCGGCTATCTGATGGCCGCGGTGGCGGACCGCATCCTGGCGGCGCCCTTCGCCGTCATCGGCTCCATCGGCGTGCTGGCCCAGGTGCCCAACGTGCATCGGCTGCTCAAGAAGCACGACGTGGACGTGGAAGTGCTCACCGCTGGCCGCTTCAAGCGCACCCTGGACGTATTCGGCGAGAACACCGAGGAGGGGCGCGAGAAGCTGCGCCAGGAACTCGAAGACGTCCATGCCCTGTTCCAGGAATACGTCGGCAGCTGGCGCCCGAAGGTGGATTTGGAGAAGGTCGCCACCGGCGAGGCGTGGTACGGCCAGCGGGCCTTGGACCACGCGCTGGTGGACGAGCTGGTCACCAGCGACGAATACTTGGCCCGGGCCTGCGAGAGCGCGGACGTGTTCGAGGTGACGTGGCAGCAGCCGAAACGCCCCATAGAGCGCCTGCTGGGCCAAGCGGCCGAGGCCGCCGGGGGCGCCTTGGCGCGAGCGCTCGCGGCCTTGGTGGAACGAACGACCAAAGGAGGATTCCGATGACTGCGTTCCGCGCCTTTCGCGTGGCCAAGACGGCTGACAGGCAGTTCGTCCGCAGCGTGGAGCCGCAGGACACGGCGGACCTGCCGCCCGGCGAACTCCTGATCGACGTGGCCTATTCCTCCCTCAACTACAAGGACGCGCTCTCGGCCACCGGCAATCCCGGGGTGACGCGCAGCTTTCCGCATACCCCCGGCATCGACGCGGCCGGCACGGTGGCCGAATCGAGCGTCGACGGGTTCAAGGCCGGCGACGCGGTAGTCGTCATCGGCTTCGACCTCGGCATGAACACCCCCGGCGGGTTCGGCCAGAAGATCCGCGTGCCCGCTGGCTGGGCGGTGCCGATGCCCGCTGGCCTCGACGCCCGCACGAGCATGATCCTCGGCACCGCCGGCTTCACCGCCGCGCTCTGCGTGGACAAGCTCACGGCCGCTGGCATGGCGCCGAGCGGCGGCCCGGTGCTGGTGACCGGCGCCACCGGCGGCGTCGGCTCGGTGGCGGTGAAGCTGCTGGCGAAGCTCGGCTACGAGGTCCACGCCGCCACCGGCAAGGCCGCGCAGCACGGCTTCCTGCGCGGCTTGGGCGCCGCCGAGATTCTGGGCCGGGACGCGGCGCTCGCCGGCAGCGACCGGCCGCTGCTCAAGGAAACCTGGGGCGGCGTGGTGGACACCGTCGGCGGCGAGATTCTCGTCAACGCCGTGAAGTCCCTGCGCTACGGCGCCAGCCTCGCCGCCTGCGGCCTGGTGGCGTCGCCGAACATCCCCGCCACGGTGCTGCCGTTCATCCTGCGCCACGTGAATCTGCTCGGCGTGGACTCCGTGGAACTGCCGCTGCCCCGCAAGGCGGAGATCTGGGGCCGGCTGGCCGGGCCCTGGCGGCTGGACGGCCTCGAGGAGCTGGCGACGCCGCTCAAGCTCGACGACCTGTCCGCCGCCATAGACCGCATCCTCGCCGGCGAGATGGTCGGCCGGGGGCTGGTGGCCGTCAACGGCTGAGGGCTTTAAGTAACACCCACGAGCCGCCCGTTGGTCGGCTACCGCGCGACGATAGCCAGAGCTTGTGGTCTTGACGGTCCAGGCGCAGCCGCGCTAGCGACTCGCCACACTCAGTTCTTGCGGTGCCTTGCTGACCCACTGCGGCGCGTACAGGAGCACCGGTGCGACATGCTCGTCGTCCCAAAGGGGCGAGTACGGCAAGCACTCGGGCAATCAGCCGCGGGGCGGATTCCGCGAACGCGCCAAGGTGGTCAAGGCGTCCAGAAAAGCGTCGTCGTAGTTTTCCTCCGCATGGTTGTTGTTCCAGAACCCGGCTGCGCGAACAAGGGGCCGGTCGCTGTGGGCGTCGAGCCACTGTGCCGAGGGGCGTCCGCGGCAGCGCTCCGAGCATGGCTGAGCAGGGCGATGGCGTTGCGCTCGATGCGCCCGCGCTCGCTTGCCGGGCCGGCAGCGTCCGGCACTTCGAGCCAAAGGAAGGGCAGCTGCCCAACGTAGGCGCTGACGCGGCGTTCCAAGCCTCGTTCGGCTTCCTTGATCGCCTCGGGAGACATGCCCAGCCGGTGCGCCGCAGTGCGGGCATCGGCGCCGACGCCCCAGGATCCGGGGCGTTCGCAGTCGCCCCTCCGTGCCAGCGCGATGCCGACCAGCAGGCGGAAGATCGAACCCCGATGGTTGCCGCTCCCGCCGTCCGCAGTGCCACGGTGCTGGGACAGGCGGTTCCACAAAGTCGCCCGGGAGCTGGCCTTCAACGCATGGGTGCCAACGCGCACCACGCGGCGGCCACTGCCGGACAGGCTGCGAATCTCGCCCGGTTCGAAGAAGAAGTACACGCCCCGCTGCGGCCAGCCCATCGAACCATCGCAGGCCGCAAGCGTACGGGCGCCGCCCAGTGCGCCTTCGAGTTGGCCGAGCAGGTCGTAGAACCGAACCGTGTCCGCAATGCGCTTGGCGGCGGGCGTCTTCACCCGTGGTCGCGGAGTCGGTCGACGAAGGCGTCGACGCACCCGTAGTGCCAGTTGGTCTTGGCGGTGGTCTCGTAGCGTTCGGTTCGGCAGTTGATGCCCTTCGGCAGCGTCCGGGAGTTGACGAAGGCGGTGCGCCGCCGGATGCCGGCGGACAAGGCGCAGAAGAGCGGCAGGTAGTCCTTGCCGCCGAAGAAGAAGACATGCTTCGTCGTGCCCTGCGGCAGCATTCGAAAGTCCCGATAGCGCTGGTCGCCGGGCCGTCGCCGCTTGTAGGCATCCGCCCCTCTTGCGCTTGCGGAAAAGGTGATGTCGTAGTTCGGCAGCAGATACTCCGCCGGGACCAGGCCCCAACCGGCAGAGAGGATGAACACGTTGCCTACGCCCAAGGCATCAACCAACGTGCCGTACTGCTTGGGCACGTACAGCCGCCAGGCTGGCAACAGCCCCCAAGGGTTGTCGCTGCGACTCTCGCGGTTGTACCGTTCCAGCCGCTCGCGGCAGGTGTGGCCAGCCGGCGTCGCGTCGTCCGGCTTGGCATGCCGTAGCGATGGGCTTCTTGGCGGTGCCGCTGCCGGATCGGCAACGAACATCACCTTGCGTCCATCGTCGGCCACGAAGTGCCCCGCGTCCGTGCGCTTCTTGCTCGCGCATTGGACTACGCCGATCGCGTCGTCACGACGAATGTCGACATCCACCGCCTAGGTCTCCCTATGTCACGCCGCTGTACCCGCGGCGTCGTCTCATTGGACTTCGCCACACCAGCGCCAGACAACCACCCAAATCACCCAGCTCACGGCATGTAGGCGTCGGGTTTCGCCCGAGCTGGGTCTTCAGCAGCGGCTGCGCCAGGCGCACGAAGTCGCACGCCATGGGGCGGGTCTCCCGGGGGTCGATGATGTCCTCGATGTTGAAGGCTTCCGCGGTGCGGAAGGACGAGGACAGCGCTTCGAGCCTGGCCTCGATCTCGGCCTGCTTGGCGGCGGGGTCCTCGGCCGGGGCTGGTGGACGTCAACGGCTGAAGAACACCCACTGAGCCGCCTGTTGTCGGCTGCCGCGCGACTCGCGGCCCGACATCCAGAGCTGGCGACTCGCCACACTCAGTTCTTGCGGTGCCTTGCCTGACCCACTGCGGCACGTACAGGAGCACCGGTGCGACATGCTCGTTGTCCCAAAGGGGCGAGTCCTGATCCCGGTAGAAAAAGTGTGCCTTGTGACCGTCGTCGAGCTGCTTCCGCCTGTGGCGTCCTCCGTCTCCGAGCGATCAAGTTCATCCAGCAACATTCGCTGTACGGCAGCGCCTCGGCGAGTGCCGCATTGACGGTGCCTCGCTGTTCTGGGATCGGGCACCGTCGGGCCGGCTAGCTAGGGCCGGCGGCCCAGAGGCACGTAGGGCCGGGGCTGGTGTCCTCTGTACAGCTGCCTGGGGCGACCGATCTTGTAGGCCCCGCTCACCATCTCGCGCCAGTGCGCGATCCAGCCGGGGGTGCGGCCGACGGCGAAGATGACGGTGAACATTTCGGTGGGGATGCCGACCGCCTTCAAGGTGATGCCGGAGTAGAAGTCGACGTTGGGATACAGCCGCCGTTCGACGAAGAACTCGTCCTCGAGGGCGATCTTCTCGAGCCGCTGCGCCATCTGCAGCAGCGGCTCTTCCTCCACCCCGAGTTCCGCAAGCACTTCGTGGCATGTGGCCTGCATCACCTTGGCGCGGGGGTCGTAGTTCTTGTAGACGCGGTGCCCGAAGCCCATGAGGCGAAAGGGATCGTCCCGGTCCTTGGCCTTGGCGACGTACTTGTCGATGTTCGCTGGACTGCCGATCTCCGCCAGCATGGCCAGCACCGCTTCGTTGGCGCCGCCGTGCGAGGGGCCCCACAGCGCGGCGATGCCGGCGGCGATCGCCGCGTAGGGGTTGGCGCCGGTGGACCCGGCCAGCCGCACCGTCGAGGTGGAGGCGTTCTGTTCGTGGTCCGCATGGAGCATGAAGATGCGGTCCATGGCCCGAGCGATCACCGGGTTGACGGCGTAGTCTTCGCTCTCCGCGAAGGTGGCGTGGAGGAAGTTCTCCGCATAGCCCAAGTGCGGGCTCGGCGCCAGGCAGGGTTTGCCTCTGGCATGGCGGTAGGTGAGGGCGGCAAGGGCCGGCATCTGGGCGATGAGGCGGGTGGCCGTCGCTAGGCGATGCGAATCCAAGGTGGTGTCCAGGCCGTCGTGGTACTCGGCGGCGAGCGCTCCCGCCAGCGCCGTCATGATCCCCATGGGATGGGCGGCGCGGGAGAGGTGGCGCACCATCCCGGCAACGTCGCCAGGGAGAGAACGCGCGTCGGCGATGGCCGCCAGGAAAGCGTCCTTCTCGGCCTTGGCCGGCAGGGCGTCGTGCAGCAGCAGATAGCACAGCTCCGGAAAGTCGGACTGCTCCGCCAGCTCCTCGATGGCGTAGCCGCGGTGCAGCAGCGTGCCGGCGTCGCCGTCGATGTAGGTGATGTCGGAGTCGCAGGCCGCGGTGGAGACGAAACCGGGGTCGTAGGTGAAGTAGCCTTGCCCCGCGAGGGTCCCGACATCGATCACTTCGTTGCCGAGGCTCGGCTTGAGCACCGGCAATTCGATAGGGTCTTCGTGCCCGTCCACGAACAGGCGGGCGCGCTTGTCGTCTTCGGCCATGCGGCTTCCTTCGGGCGCGGCCCGTTCCGGGCCGGTGCGGGCGCGGCCCCGTACGGACCGTTGGTCGCGGGGCGCCGGAAAGCGTATGCAGGCGAACGGGCGCAAGTCAAACTTCGGCCCAGTCTCCTGCAATGGCGCGATCTCCCACAAGCGCCGCCGCGATGGCCTACAGATGCCTTGGGCCTGGTCGCAAGACGCGCCGATGTCGGCCGTGCAGACTGGCCGCATGAGAGTGGCCTATCCCACCACTGCCATCATCCGCCAGGGCCGGTGGCGCGTTGCGGTGCCCGACGTGCCGGGGACGACGGCCGAGGGCGCAAGCCGCGTCGCCGCGATGGCCGATGCCGGCGTACTGCTGGTGGCGGCGCTGCGGGACCGCATCGAAGAGCGGGGCGAGCTGCCGCGGCCATCCACCGTGCGCATCCGCCGAGGGGCCGTCGCGCCGCCGGCGCTGGTCGCCGCCAAGCTGCTGCTGTTGCAGGCGGTGCGCGAGCAGGAACTCTCCAACGTCGCCGTGGGCAGACGCCTGGGCATCGCCGAGGGTTCGGTGCGCCGGTTGCTGGACCTCGACCAGCGTTCCCGTATCGGCGGGGTGGAAGCGGCGCTTGCGGCCCTTGGCCGGCGCCTGGTGGTGGAGGCCTGGCCGTTGCCCTAGTACCAAAGCCACATTGGAGTGATGGTCCAGATCGGCGCCCGTGCCAGCTCATCCGTCATCGCAATCGGGTTGGCCACAGTCTAGCGCAGATGGCCCGCCGCCTCGCCGCGCGCCACTTCTTCTGCGCTCATGCCCAGCCAGTCCCCCAGTACCGCGGCGTTGTCCACGCCGATGCCGCGGGTAGGCCGGTAGCGGTCCGTGGATGCTGTTCGAAAGCGGATCGGCAGCCGATCCGCGAACATGCGCCCGAGGGTCGGATGCGGCTCGTCCATGGCGACCAGGAAGTCGTCATGCCGCAGCTGCGGATCGTTGCCGAGATCCGCGCCGGTCTGCACGACGCCCGCGGGTACGCCGGCCGCTTGGCAGCGGCGCATCGCCTCTTCCGCCGAGAGGGTACGCGTCCAGCCCTCGATGTTGGCGTCCAGCTGCGCGTCGGCGAGACGTCCAGCGGCGGTGGCGAGCGCCGCGGCGTCGCTCCACGCCGGTTCTCCCATCGCCTGGCGCAACGCCTGCCAGTGCGCGTCGGTCATGCAGGCGATGGCCAGCCACCGTTCGTCCTCCGTTGCCTCGGCGGGCCCTCGGCAGCGGTAGCAGCCATGCGGCGCCGCCGCGTCGTAGGGCAAGCGGTTGCCGCAGGGCTCGGCGACCCGACCGTTGGCGAAGTAGTCGAGCAGCGTCGGTCCGAGAAGATTGACGCCCACCTCGAACTGCGAGAGGTCTATGCGCTGGCCGCGGCCCAGGTGCCGCCGGGCTTCGAGGGCCGCCAGGATGGCCACGGCACCGTGCAGCCCGGCGCAATGGTCGTTGTAGGAGAAGCCGATGCCGATGTCCTGGCGGCCCTGTTCGCCCGTCAAGTAGGTGAGCCCGGCCAAGGCATGGATGGTGGGCGCGTAGGTGACAAAGTCCGACCACGGCCCGTGCTGCCCCATGCCGGACATCTGCAGGTAGATCACCTTGGCGTTGGCCGCGGCCACGGCGTCGTAGCCGATGCCCCAGCGCTCCAGCACCCCTACGGAGAAGTTGTCGATGACCACGTCCGCGACCGCTGCCAGGCGGCGGCAGATGGCGCGGCTCTCGTCTTGCGCCATGTCCAGCGCCAGCGCCCGCTTGCTGCGGTTCCACAAGGCGTAGTAGATGCTGCTCGGCGCATTCGCCTTGGCGCGCGCCTCGGAGTTCACCTTCACCACGTCCGCGCCGAGGTCCGCTAGGATGCGGGTCGCGAAGGGACCGGCCAGCACATGGGTGAAGTCCAGGACCTTCACGCCAGCGAGCGGACCTTCCGCGTCTCCGGCCTGCGATGGCGGCAGCGGGGCGGGCGCTGCGCCCGCCACCCCGGCCGGTGCCGGACGGGGTCGGAAGCCGCCGCTCGACGGCGCGGCGACATGCCACGGCGTGGCGCTGAACCGGTACGGCGGGCCTGGGCCTCGCACCGTGGCATCGTCGACCGCGTAGCCCCGCCACCAGTCCCGGGCCGCCAGCTGCGGATTGCTCGCCACCTTGTCCACCGGCAGCACCCAGCCGTAGGGCGAGTGCCTACGCTGCGCCTCGAAGAACAGCGTCTCTGCGTCTTGGGTCGCCACCCAGCGCCGCAGTACCGCCATCATTCGGCGAATGAAGGCGGCCCGACGCTCGGGTTCCTGGTACTTGGGGTCCAGCAGGTCCTCGTGCGCATCCCGCTCCACCAGCCAGACCAGCTGATTGTCGATGTTCGGCGTCGGCGTCACCATGACGCTGCCGCCCTTGGCGGGCATCACCACGTAGGCGTTGGTCCAATGCAGGCTTCCGCGTCGAGGCAGCACTGGACCGTCGGCGCCGGGCATGGCATCGTGGTGCCAGTACCACATCAGCACGTGCTCCAGGCAGGACGCGATGCACTGGTGGACGGAAAGCTGCGCGCGATCTCCGGCGCCGACGGTGCGGCGCTGGTACAGGGCTGCCAGCGCGGCGATGGCCAGGTAGGTGCCGGACAGCACGAAGTTCAGTTCGCCGAAGGTCTTGAGCGGCGGCGTGTCCGCATCGCCGGTGGTGGCAACCGCACCGCCGAGTGCGCCGGCGACCAGATCCGGTGCCAGGTAGTCCCGCCACGGGCCCTCGGGCCCGAAGGAGGAAGCCTCGACGACGATCAGCGCCGGCTGCCGCGCCTGTGCTGCTGCCAGCTGGGCCGTATCGACGCCGAAGGCCCCGGCGCAGCACAACACGACGTCCGTCTCGGCCACCAACGCCGCAAGCTGGCTGGCGCCTCCGGCGGTTGCGGGGTCCAGGATCACCGTGCGGCGGCTCGACGCGAAGAACGTGTGCCACAAGGAGGACCCTGGCCGCTCGCCGGGCCGGAGCCGAGGTCCGCGTTGGCGCAAGGGGTCGCCTGTGGGCGGCTCCGGCCGCACCACGTCTGCGCCCAGATCCGCCAGCAGCTTGGCGCCGTAGATGGCCCGCTCGTCCGTAAGATCGAGCACCCGCACCCCCGACAGGGCGCGCTGCGTCGGGACGCCAGGAGCCCTGCAACGCGGCGACAGGCAGGCCGCCTGCTCCTCGGGCTGGGTCAACGGTCTCGGTTCGGCATGGGACACCTCGAGGCGCCGGCGATCATAGCGAATCTCGTGGCCTCGCTTGCCTGCAAAGCGGCTGTCGCGCCATATATAATCGGCGCACCACTTCGGAAGGCGTCGTGAGCGTCAGGCGCAGCGCGGACAAGCCAAAGGACCGTTTGCATGAACAACAGAACCAACGTCTTGGCGCTAGGGCTCGCCTTGGTTGTCGCCGCGGCGCCTGTCGAGGCCGACTGGCGCAAGGCGATTGCGGACGGCGCTACCACCTTGGCCGTGCGCCATCGCCTGGAGCTCGTGGACCAGGAGGACGTCGACAACCGCGCGACGGCATCCACCGGCAAGGCCCGGCTGACCTTCGATTCCGCCAAGGCGGGGCGGTGGAGCCTAGGCGCGGAGGCGGACTACGCCTTTGTGGTCGGCATCGAGGACTTCAACTCCACCGTCAACGGCCGCACGGAGTATCCGGTGGTGGCGGATCCGCAGGGCTTCGATCTCAACCAGGCGTTCCTCAAGTTCACCGGCGACCAGGTGACCGTCACGGTCGGCCGGCAGCGCATCAACCACGGCCGGCAGCGGTTCCTCGGTGGCGTCGCCTGGCGGCAGAACGAACAGACCTACGATGCCCTGCGCGTAGAGGGCAAGTCCGGGCGGGCGAGCTGGGACTACAGCTACATCCACAACGTCAACCGCATCTTCGGTCCCGAGGGCGGTGTGCAGCCAAGCGACTGGTACGGCAACACGCACGCCGGCCGCGTCTCCCTGGCCGCCGGGGAGGGGCACACGCTGGGGGCCTTCGGCTACCTCATCGATCTCTCCAACGACAACGGCCCGCCCAACGCCAACGCGACGTTCGGCGCGGACTACCGGGGCAGGTTCGATCGCCTCAGCATCACGCTGGCACTGGCCCGGCAGTCGGACTGGGCGGACAACCCGGCGTCCTACGACGCCACCTACTTTTCCGTGGAAGGGGCGCTGGCGTTCCCTGCCGCAACGCTTACTGCGGGCTACGACATTCTCGGCAGCGACGGCGGCGAAGCCGGCTTCCGCACGCCGCTCGGCACTTTGCACAAGTGGCAAGGCTGGACGGACAAGTTCCTGGCGACCCCGGCAGCAGGCGTTCACGACGCCTGGTTCAGCGTTGCCGGCAAAGTGGCGGGCGCGACGGTCACCGGCGTCTACCACCGGTTTCGCGCCGATGACGGCGGTGCGGACTACGGCAGCGAGATCGGCTTCTCGGTGGTGCGGCCGCTCACCGAGAACCTGGGCCTCACGTTCAAGTGGGCGCGGTACTCGGCAGACGAGCTCGCGACGGACACCACCAAGACCTGGCTGATGTTCAGCTGGCAGTCGCGCTAGCGGCCCTTGCCGCGGGAATCGACACCGAGTCGGCGCGGTTTCCCGGCCAGCCTAGCGGCCCTGGCCCTCGGCACGGCGCCGTGGGCGGCGGCGCAGACGACGCCCGGAGTCCTCACGCCGGTCGACACGCCCCCAACCGCTGCGGCGTCAGCGCGCCTGGGCGCGCCGGCACCGGGTGCGGTTCGTCGGCAGGCGGTGCTGGTCGACGTCGACGCGCTGGCTTCGGGTCGCGCCGGCGACCTGTTCGCGCTTGATCTCTTTCCCGACATTGGCATCAAGGCGCGCATCGAGCGCTCGGTACGCACCGCATCGGGCCGCTACCTTCAGGGGCGGTCCTCTGGCGAGGGCGACGTCTCCTTGGTGGTGCGTGGCGCCGTGGCGGTCGGCAAGATCCAGGCAGATGGCCACAGCTACAGCTTGAGGCCGGCGCTTCCGGCAAGCGCCGCAGCCGGCGCTGGCGGCCGTTCGGGCCGGCGTCTGCACATCGTCGAGCGTCTGGATCCCACGGCGCTGCCGCCACCGGCGGCGCCGTTGCCGATGCCGGACGGCATGGCGGCGAGGGCGGAGCGGGCCGCTAGTGCGCCCCGGGGCCGGGGCGCGGCGATCGGCGACACGGCGATCGACGTCATGGTGGTCTACGAGGCTCGGGACGCTGCGGCCTACTACGGCGGCGAAGACGGCGTCGCGGCGCTGATCGATCTGCTTGTCGCCGAGACCAACCTGGCGTTGGAGCACAGCGGCGTCGCGGCGCGCATTCGGCTGGCCCACCGCCAAGCCGTGGACTACCAGCCGTCGGTGCGCATGGGCGAAGACCTTGATCGGCTGCAGGATCCTGGAGATGGCCATCTCGACGAAGTCCACGTGCTGCGGGACCTGCACGCCGCGGATCTGGTCCACCTGCTGGTGGGCCGGGCCGCCGACTCTTGCGGAGTGGCCTATCTGCTGACTACGGACGTGCCGGAGGCGGAGCGTTACGGGTTCTCGGTGTCCGCCGCCGCATGCCACGGCTACGGCTACGCCTTCGCCCACGAGCTGGGGCACAACATGGGACTCCACCACGACCGGTACGTTGCCGGCCGGAACCGGAACGTCCTCTATCGGTACGCCTACGGCTACGTCAACCAGGCCGGGCTGCGTCCGGGCGCCAGCGTCGCGCGCCGTTGGCGGACCATCATGGCCTACGGCGACCAGTGCCGCGCCAACGGCGTCAGCTGCCGAATTCTGCGTCGCTTCTCGAATCCGGACCGATCCTATGGCGACGATCCGCTGGGCGTGGAGCGGCAGGCCGAGGATCGGGAACGAGACGGCGGTCCGGCCGACGCCCGGCGGGTGATCAACAGAACGCTGCCGCGGCTGGCCGGCTTCCGCAGCCGGGACTGTCGCCCGCCCGAAATCGTGCCGAGTAGCCGTTACGTCCCGCTGGCGGGGGGACGGGCGGTGTTCCTAGTGCGGACGACGGCGGGCTGCGTGTGGCAGGCGGAGGCGGCACTTCCTTGGCTGGCTGTCGGCGCCGCCACCGGCAGCGGCACTAGAGTGCTTGCGGTGGACGTCCCTGCCGCCGCGGCGGAGCGCGAGGGTGCGCTGTTCGTTTCTGGCGGCAAGGCGGGCAGGAGCGCCCTCGTGCGGCAGGTGGCGGAGCTGCCTGTCGGCGGCGTCTGCCGGCGGTCCCCGCTGGTGCGCGACGCCATTGTCGCGGCTGCCGGCTTCGCCGTCGACGGGCGGAACTGCGCCCGCGTGACCACCGCCCACTTGGCGGCAATCGGCCACTTGGACCTGAGCGGGCTCGGCATCCGGGCACTCGCTCCAGGGGATCTGGCTGGCCTGATCGGCCTTCGGGAGCTGGACCTTGCGGACAACCGGCTGATCTCCTTGCCGGCCAAGCCGTTCGCCGACCTGCGCAAGCTGGAGCGCCTCGATCTCCGCGGCAACGGCCTGCGCCAGCTCTCGCCGGATGTCCTCGCGGGCCTCGGTCGGCTCACGACCTTGGATCTGAGCCACAACGACTTGACGGCGCTGCCGGAGGGCGTCTTTGCGGGTCTCTCCAGCCTCGCAACCCTGCGTTTGGCGTCCAACGGCATCGAAAGCTTGCCCGCCGGTGTCTTCTCCGGCCACGACGGCCTGTCGTCGCTTGATCTGGGACGGAACGGCCTGGCGGCGCTGCCTGCGGGCCTCTTCAGGGACCTGAGGGGGCTGGTTGAGCTGAAGCTCAACAACAATCGCCTTCGCTCCTTGGACGCCGACACGTTCCAAGGCCTGACGATGCTCGGCGACTTGAGCCTCAAACGCAATCTGCTGGCGGAAATCCCCGGCGGCCTGTTCGCGGGGCTTGCCAACTTGCGTCGGCTGCGCCTCTACCGCAACTACTTGGGTGGCTTGCCGGCGGGTGCGCTCGCCGGCCTCGGCAAGCTCGAACAGCTGTCGCTGTACGACAATCGAGGCGTTGAACTGCCGGTCTCGATCGTCCGCGACGGCGCGCTACTGCGGGCGTCCATCCCGGTGGGCGCTCCGTTTCCCTTGGCGCTGCTCCTGCGTGGCGAGAACGTGGTCTTGGCAGACGACGCTGGCCGTTCGGTGAGGTCCGTCGCCATTCCCACCGGCAGTACCGAGAGCGCCCCGTTCACGGCCACTCGGCCGGCCAGCGCGGTGGGGCCGTCGGCGGTGGACCTCGGTCCGCTGCCGGCGTTGCCGGCCAGCGTCGACGGCCGCGGTGCCCGCAAGCACTACGGCTACACGCTCGCCAAGAGGCGCCTGCCGCTGCTGTTGACGCCGGGGCTCGTGGTCAGCGCGGAGCACCTGCGCCTGGGCGAAGGGAGTGTGGCCAGCTACACGGTGCGGCTGAGCACCCGGCCGAACGGACCGGTGCGGGTGACAGTGCGGAGCGACAACGCGGACGTGACCCTGGCGACAGGCGAAGATGCGCCGCGCTCGTCGATTGACCTCGCCTTCGATCCCGACGCCCCGGCGCGGTGGGACCTGCCGCAGACCGTCCGCGTCCATGCCGCCGTGGATGCGGACCGCCAAGGCGACACGGCGCGGCTTCGCCACGAGCTCCACGGCTACGCCGGGTCGTCTCCAACGGTGGACGTGACGGTAGCGGAGTGGCCGCATGTCCTTTCGGCATTCATCGAGGCGCCGCCCCGGCAGTTCGGCACTTTCGGCTTCGGGGAGACGATATCCGTCGCCGTGGTCCTGGCCGTGCCGGCCGCCGTTGCCGGCGAACCCCGTCTCGCGCTGCGCATCGGCCCGCGGACGCGCATGGCGAACTACCACTCCTGCAGCGACGGCTGTCGCCGTCTGTCCTTCCGCTACGTCGTGCAGGGCACGGACCAGGCGCCGCGCTACGTGGCCGCCGGCGTGGATGCCGTGGACCTTGGCGACGGCGCGATCAGCGACATGGCCGGGCGTCCCCTCGACATGCGGCTGCCGGCGGCCGTCCATGCGGCCTACCGGGTGGACGGCAGCGGCGAGCGCACAGCCAGGGCCACGGTGGCTCGCGTCGTCGGTGCTTCGGCGCCGGTAGACGGCAGGACCTTTCGGCGCGGCGAGGAGGTGCGGATCCTGGTTCGCTTCGACCGGCCGGTCACCGTGACGGGCGAACCGGCGCTGCGGTTGATGGTGGGCCGCCAGGCGCGGCTGGCGGTCTATTCGCGCCAGGCTTCGCGGCTGCACTGCCTTGGCGCCAGGACGCATCCCCCGTGGCCGCGGTGCGACAGCTTGGTGTTCGTGTACGTCGTTGCGTCGGACGACTTCGACGACGACGGCATCGCCGTCGCGGCTTCGGCGCTGCTGGCCAACGGCGGCGCGATTTCCGGAACGGACGCGCCTGCGCGGCTGGACATCCGCGACGCGACGTTCGAAGTGGCGGACGGCCTTCGCGTCGACGGCGGCAGCGAGCCGCCGCCAGCAGTCGTCGATGCCATCGTCCAGTCGAAGCCTCGAAACGACGACGCATACGGCGCCGGCGAGTCCATCGACATCCTGATCGCCTTCAGCGATGCAGTGAGCGTGGTCGGTGCCCCGCGCCTCGCCCTCGCCGTCGGGCCGCGAACCGTGTACTCCGAACAGGTGGCCTGCGGTCGCTATGCGGCGGATCGCCCGCTGAGCTGCCGTTTTCTCGGCTTCCGCCACATCGTGCAGTCCGTCGATGCGGACGCCGACGGCATCTCCATCGACGAGGATGCGTTGATGGCGGGCGGCGCCCTGGCGCTTGGGGCGGACGGCCGAAGAGCGCTGCTGGGCCTTGGCAGCCACAGCATTGCCGACGCTCGGGACCACCGCGTGAACGGTCGCTTGGACACGCCGCCCCGGGTCGCGGCCCTCGACATCCTGTCCACGCCCTTGGCCGCCCCGGACACCTATGGCGCTGGCGAACGAATCGTCGTCGGCGTGGCCTTCGACGAACCGGTTGCGGTTGCAGGAACCCCGCAGCTGCAACTGACGATCGGCGCCAGGACTCGGTTGGCGGCCTACCTTGCCGCCGACTCTGCCGAATGGCCGGCACCAGCTTGGCCCGCCGCCGGGGCTGTCTCCGCAGAACCCCTGCTCTGGACGCAGTTGAAGGCCAGCGACGAGGGCGGCGCAGCGCCCGCTGGCAAGGCTCGCCGTGCTGCGACGAGCGAGCGGCTGGCGTTCGCCTACCTGGTGCAGGCCGCAGATGCGGACCCGGACGGCATGGGCGTCGCCGCCGACGCGTTGGCACTGAACGGTGGCGTCATCCGCGACGGCCGCGGCCAGGCGGCGGTGCCGGACCTTGCCGCGCTTTCCTTCTCCGTCGCCGGCAGCCACAAGGTGGATGGTTCGCTGACGGCGAACCGGCCGCCTTTCGTCTTGATGGAGGTCGATGCATTGGCGCTTCGCCCCGGGGACGCGATGCGCCTCGACGCCGCTAGGCACTTCGAGGATCCGGACGGCGACACCCTTGCCTACGCGGCCCGTTCGAGCAAAGGCGGCGTGGCGTCGGTTGCCGTCGTCGGCGGTGCCGTCGACGTTGTAGCCCAGGCGCCTGGCGCCACGGTGGTGGTGCTGACCGCCGCCGATGCGCATGCCGCGGCGGTGGAAACGGCGTTTCCTGTGACGGTGGCGGATCCTCTCGGCGCGGCGTCCCGCGGCGCGTTGCCGCCGCTTGAACTGGTCGCTGGCGCTACCGCGGGCGTGGTGCTCGATGCGCTCCGGCAGGTCGGCGACCGACTTGCCTATCGGGCGACGTCCACCAACCCGGAAGTGGCCACCGCGGAGATCGTCGATGGCCTTCTGCACATAGTTGCGGTGGCGCCGGGCCTTGCCCTCGTCGGGGTCGCGGACGCGGCAGGCGATGTTCCGGGATGGTCGCTGCTGGTGACGGTCCGCGCTGGCGGCTCCGTGGAGGTCGACGACCTTGCGGTCGCCGCCGGAGGCGTCGCGGAGATCAACCTCGGCGGCGGGTTGGCGGGCTACTCGGCCGCATCGTCGCGGCCGGCGGTGGCCACGGTGGCCATCGATGGCCGCGGTCGGCTGCGCGTTGACGCCAAGGCGCCGGGCCGTGCGACGGTAACCCTGACCGCTGCGTCCCGGGACGGCAGCGGCATGGGTACGGTGGACTTCTTGGCGACGGTGTCCGAAGCGCCTGCCGTGCCGCCGCTTGACGCCGGCGGCGAAACCGGGTCCGTTGCCCTCGAAAGCCTCTTTCCGAGTGCGTCCGCCGACACGTCGTTGGCGTGCGGCGCAGGCGACCGCCGCACGGTGACGGCGGAGTGGCGCGACGGCCATCTGGTGCTGCGCCCTGGCGAGCACGGCGGCCGCACCGACGTCGTCGCGGCGGCGCTGTTCAGCAACGGCTGGCGGGCCAGCGTGCGGCTGCCGGTCTCCGTCGCGCCGACGCCCCGCCCCGGGCTGCGCGGCTGGCGCCTAGCCTTGCCGAGGCTGGTCGGAGAAGCGGCGCGGTAACCGAAACCGCATTGGCGCCGTCGCAGCGATGGCCCACGGACAAGAGCTGCAGACACGCACGGCGTGTCGGGACATCTCCCGTTTCTTCGGCAGCCTTGTCGGCCTAAGATGCTCTCTGCCACCGATCGCCAGCACATGCGCGGGGCGCGGCCAGGGCTTGGCGCGCCGGCCGGCAACGAACGAAGGAGGTTGCTTTCGTGAGTCCCGAGGCCTGGTCCACCATTGCCGTTGGGATCGTGATTCTGGTCGCAATCGCGACGTCGAACCGCGCGATGCGCCGGGAGCTGGGCGGGCGCATCGACCAGTTGAGCGAACGCATCGACCAGTTGAACGAGCGCTTCGACGGGTTGAACGAGCGTGTCGCTCGGTTGAGCGAGCGCTTCGACGGGTTGAGCGAGCGTTTCGACCGGTTGAGCGGACGCGTCGACCGGTTGAGCGAACGCTTCGGGGAGATGAGCGAGCGGATTGGCCGGGTCGAGGGTTTGCTGGAGGGCTTTGGGCTGTCGCAGCGGAGGCGAGCGGACAAGGAGCGCGGGGAAGGAGCGCCTGGGCGGGCGCTGCCTCAGCCCTAGCGCATTGCGGTCCTAGCCGAACTGGCGCCCGTCGACCGGGTCGCGCTCGAAAGGCGCCTCGCCCTCGCTCTCTCGATCCACCCAGGCTGGCTGCGCCGGCGCGTCGTCGGCGTCGCCGGTCAGTTCTGCCGCCACGCGGCTGTCCTGGAACTGCAGCTCGTGCAGCGTGTAGTAGATGCCGCGGCGGGCGATCAGTTCGTCGTGGGTGCCGAGCTCCTGCACCGTGCCGTGATGCAGCACCAGCACCCGATCGCACTCCTGGATGGTCTGCAGACGGTGGGCGATGATGATCGAGGTGCGTCCCTCCGTGAGCTTGTGCAGAGCGTCCTGGATGACCAGCTCGGTGCCCGTGTCGATGGACGAGGTGGCCTCGTCGAGCACGAGGATCTCCGGGTCAGACGCCAGCACCCGGGCGAAGGCCAGCAGTTGCTGCTGCCCTTGCGAGAGATTGTGGCCGCGTTCCGCAAGTTCGGTGTCGTAGCCGTTCGGCAGTTCCCGGATGAACGGATCCGCATTCACCACCCGCGCCGCCCAGTGGACGCGGTCGGCGGTGATGTCCGGGTTGTTGAGGGAGATGTTCTCGGACACGGTGCCGGAGAAGATGTGGAAGTCCTGCAACACGACGCCTACGCGACGACGCAGGTCCCGGCTGGCGATGCGGTTCACGTCCACGCCGTCGAGGTAGATCATGCCGTCGTCGAAGTCGTAGAAGCGCGCCAGCAGGCGAATGATGGTGCTCTTGCCCGAGCCGGTGGGCCCGACGATGGCGAGCTTTTCGCCGGGCGCGATGCGGAACGACACGTCCTTGAGCACCGGTTCGCCGCCGGGATAGGCGAAATGGGTGCGGCGAAAGGCCACCTCGCCCTGCAGACGCTCCGGCAGCGTCGCGGGGACCGCTGGTTCGTGCAGGCGCTCGTCCCAGTCGAGCGCTTGGAAGATGCGCTCGCCGGAGGCCATGGATCGAAACAGGACGTTGAAAAACCGGCCCATGGACTCGATGGGCATCACCATCATGTTGATGTACTGCGTGAAGGTGAGCATCACGCCCAGGCTGATGGCCTCCTGCACCACCAGGCCGCCGCCGAACCACAGCACGCACACCGTGGCAATGGTGGCGAGGCTCATGTTGAAGGTCTCGAACGCCACCTCGTAGTTGATGGCGTAGTACTCGTGGTCGCGGTTGGCCTGGTTGAGGGAGCGGTACTGGGCGGAGTTCATCCCCTCGCGGCCGGAGATCTGCACCACCTCCATGCCAATGAGATCTTCCTGCATGTACTGGTTGAGGGCCGACACCGAGTCCCGGATGCGTCGAAACGCCTGCCGCATGACCTTGCGGAAGTAGTAGGTGGCCACCGCGGCCACCGGAATCATCGCCAGGCCGATGGTCGTCAGATGGACGCTCAGGACGAACATGATGACGGCCACCACGAAGAACTGGACCACGACGCCGGCGCGGCCGATGAAGCCCACGAGCAGCTCGAACAGGTTCTCGATGTCGTTGGTTACCCGCGTCATCACCCGGCCGACGGCCACATGGTCGTAGAAGGAGGCCGGCTTGCGCTCCAGGGAGGCGAAGAGGTCGATGCGCAGATCCCGCAGCGTCTTCAGGGCACCGCTGGTGAGCAGCAGCTGTTGGGCGAGGCCGATCACCGTCTGGGCGACGAACATGGCGACGAACATCACCGCCGCGGCGGTGAGCGGCGCCACCTCGAGGGCGTCCTGCACGGCGTGCAGGATCGTCGTCAAGTAGAAGCTCGGCAGGCTGTCGCTGGCCGGGTTCGGCACCAGGATCTCGTCCACCACCACCCGGTACTGGAACACCGGCATCAGCGCCCCGAGCCCGACGCTCGCGACGATCAGCACCGCGCTGCTGATCAGGGTGATGCGGTAGGGCTTGGTCCATCTCATGAGGCGCAGGAACAGGCGCACGTTCAGCGCCTGGTGGGTGAGCTCCGCGTCGAAGGCCGCGTAGTTGCGCGTCGGCGTAGTCTGGCTGGCGGCGCCGTTCACGCGCCGCCCTCCGCCGCCGCCAGGGGTTGGTCGCCCGCCTGCAAGTTCCGCAGCAGGGCGCTCTTGCGGGAGCGGTCCCGCTCCTGGTTGCTCTGCACCGCCTCCAGTTCGGCGTAGTAGCCGTTCTTCGCCAGCAGTTCGCTGTGGCTGCCGGATTCGAGCACGTGGCCGTTGTCGATCACGTAGATGCGGTCCGCGTGGCGGGCGGTGGACACCCGATGCGAGATGAGCAGCGTGCTCTTGCCGCCCCGCAGCCGCTGCAGGCCGCGCAGGATGTTCTCCTCGGTCTCGGTGTCGACGCTGGAGAAGCAGTCGTCGAGCAGCAGCACGGCTGCATCTCTGATGAGGCCCCGGGCCAAAGTCGCGCGCTGCTTCTGGCCGCCCGAAAGCGTGACGCCGCGTTCGCCGACGACGGTGCCGAGGCCGTCGGCGAGATCCTGGCGCACGGTGCCGCCAAGACCGGCGGCGTCCACGGCGCTCCAGATGGCGTCGTCGCCGCGTTCCGGATCGTCGTAGGTGAGATTCTCCCGCAGCGTCGCCGAGAACAGGAACGGGTCCTGCGGCACCATGGTCACGACTTCCCGCAACCGGCCCAGCGGCAGGTCGCAGACATCGCGGCCATCGAGAAACACCGTGCCCGGGGGCGTGTCGAGCAAACGAACTGCGGCCTTCAGGATGGTCGACTTGCCGGCCCCGACGCGACCGAGCAGCGCCACGGTGCCGCCGGCCGGCACGTCGATGTCGACGCCGCTGATGGTCGGCCGCGGAGCCCCCGGGTGGCGGTAGGTGAAGTTGCGGAACTCCAAGTGGCCGGCGGCGCGCCGCACTTCCGTGCGCGGCGCGTCCACCACTTCCGGTTCGCAGTCCAGCACCTCGTAGATGCGCTCCGTGCCGGCCGCTGCGGCGACGAACATGGACAGCGCCCAGCCGATCTGGGTGACGGCGCCGGTGAGCATCATCAGGTAGGCGGAGAACGCGGACCAGGTGCCGATGCTGAGCTCGCCGGAGAGCACCATGGCGCCGCCGTGGAAGAGGATGACGAGCGGCGCGATGGTGGTCAGCGTGCCCATCGCCACGTCCATGAACTGCTGGTAGCGGGTGGCGCGGTAGAACTTCTGCGCATAGACCGTGCTGGCGCGCCGGAAGCGTTCGATCTCGTGGTCCTCCTGGGCCATCGCGGCGATGGTGCGGATGCCGTTCAGGTTCTCCTGGGTGAAGGACGTGACGGCCGCCAGCGACTCCTGGCGGTCCCGGAAGTAGGGATACATGCCCCGCGCCATGACGAAGCCGGTGAGCGCCACGAAAGGCAGCGGCAGCACCACCCACAGCGTCAGCGACGGCGACATGTAGATCATGAACGACAGCGACGTCGTCAAGCTGAACACCACGGTGGCGATCTGCACCCAGCCGAAAGAGACCGCCATGCGCACCATGCGCACGTCGTTCACGGCCCGGGACATCAGATCGCCGGTGCCGAAGCGGTTGAAGAACGTCGGCCCCTGGTACTGGATGTGGTTGAACAGCCGCTTGCGCAGATCGTAGGTGACGGCGATGGACACCCGACGCAGCGCCCGCCGGGTGACGATGTAGACGCCGGACTGGACCACGACGATGGCCAGGATGCCTAGCGCCGGCGCCGCGTAGTTGGCGGGGATGTCGGCATCCGCCAGGCTGTCGATGGCGATCTTCATCAGCTGGGGGATGATGTTGAACGCCAGCCGGGTGAGCAGCAGCCCGACTATGGCCAGCCCGAGCACCGTCGCGTAGCGCCGCACGTAGGGGTAGAGGCGCCGCAGGTGGGCGAGATGCTTGACCGACGAGCGCTCCCGGACCACGCCGGTGCGGAAGGCTGCCGCGGCGGCTACCACTCAAGTTCCCCGGTTCTTGGCAGCGGGCAGCGGCAGGCAGCTGGCTTTCCTGCCGAGATCCGCCGGTACTTGGCAGGCGCGTGCCACGCATAGCGCGGCGCAACGATGGCGAGGCTGGCGAAGGCCGAGGCTAAGGGCGTGGACAAGGCAGGCCGGCGTCTGCGGCGACAACGGCCTAGTCTACACGATGGGCCGGCATCGTTGGTGGCCTAGGCCGTTGTCGCCGACGTCCGCGTTGCCCGATTGGCGGCGCTTGCCGCCAATCGGGCGTGGTGCCCACGGGCGAAGCGGCGCTCCCGCGACCTCGACGATCCAGCTTGGCCCGCCTAGCGGCCCTGCCACTTGGGCGGTCGTTTTTCGGCGAACGCGCGAGGTCCCTCGATGAAGTCCTGGCTTCCGGATAGCTTGGCCACGGAGTCGTAGCGCACGGCCATGGACTCGGCCAGCGAGGCCATGGAGAGGCTGCGGTAGACGACGTCCTTGCTGGCGCGAATCGACAGCGGCGCGCAGGCCAGCGTCATCTCCACCCAGCGCCGGGTCTCTTCCATGAGCTTGTCGTGGGGCACCACCGCGTTCACGAAGCCGAGATCGAGGCCCTCCCGGGCGGGCACGTGGCGGCCGGTGAGAATCATGCCGAGCGCCCGCTTGGAACCGATCTGGCGCGGCAGCCGCTGCAGGCCGCCGGCCAGCGCAGCGAGGCCCACCTTGGGTTCCGGCAGCGCGAACACCGCGTTCTCCGAGGCGATGATGATGTCGCAGGCCAGCGCGATCTCGAAGCCGCCGCCCATGGCGACGCCGTTGACGGCGGCGTACACCGGCTTGTCGAGGTCGAAGCGGGAGGTGAGGCCGCCGAAGCCCCGGGGCGTCGGCACGCGCTCGCCGCCTTCCGCCTGGTAGCGCAGGTCGTTGCCGGCGCTGAAGCCGCGGCCTTCGCCGGTGACGATGGCGACCCACATGTCCGCATCCGCGGCGTAGTCGTCGAACACCTCGCCGAGTTCGGCGTTGGCCGGCGGATGCAGGGCATTCAGCCGCTCCGGCCGGTTCAGAGTGACGGTCATGACGTGGTCGGCCTTCTCGACCTTGCAGTACTCGGGCATCGGGTCGCCTCTCGGGTTGTCTGTTGTCGGGAACGCGGCAAGTTTGTCTGGGCGGCGGCGCACAAAGCAACCGGGCCGCGCAAGCGTTGACACTGCCGGACCTCGGCGCAACACTGCCGCCACCTCCGTTGCCGGACTGGCCGTTAGGTGTTTCGGCCGCTGTTCGTCGCCTTCGGGTTCCGATACGCCCGCTCGCGCCGCCGCTTCATTTCCTTCGTCGGCGGCCTGAGCCTGGCTGGCTTGGCGTTGTCGGTGGCCGTGCTGGTGTTCGTGCTGGCCGTCACCGCCGGGTTCGAGCGGGAGCTGGAAGAACGCATCCTGGGCGTCGTGCCGCATGTCGTGATCGCCGGGCGAACGCCGGTCGGGGAGGGAGCGGCCGCCGAAGCCCGGCAGCTGGTGGAAGACGTCGCTGGCGTAGTCGGCGCCAGTCCCGTGGTAGAAGGCATAGGTCTCTTGGCCACCGGCGCAGCGACGGCAGGTGTTCGTCTGACCGGCATCGACCCCGTGGACTACCGGCGGGTGTCGCGGCTCGAGGAGTTCGTCGCGGCGCCGGCGCTTGCCGCTGGCGGCCTTGCCGCGCTGCTGCGGCCCGGGAACTTCGGGCTGCTGCTGGGCATCCAGGCGGCGCGCCGGCTCGACTTGGCGGCTGGCGACGCAGTGACGGTGGTGCTGCCAGCGGCCACGGTCACGCCGCTGGGCGCCTTCGCCCGGCAGAAGCGGTTTCGCGTGGTCGGCCTGGTGGACACCGCTTCGCAGCTGGATCGCCATGCCGCCTACCTGCACCGCGCCGACGCGGCCAAGCTGTTTCGGCTGGGGGCGGCGGTGCATGGCTTCCACATCCGGGTACAGGTGCCGCTGGCCGCGGAGCGAACGCGCTACCAGGCGCTCCGGCGGCTGGGCGCGGAGCGGTTCCGGGGCAGCACTTGGCTGCGAACCTTCGGCGGCATCCACGAAGCCATCGGCACGACGCGCGCCATCCTGTTCGTGCTGCTGTCGCTGCTGGTGGCGGTGGCGGCGTTCAATCTGGTCTCGAGCCTGGTGATGATCGTCGGCGAACGGCGCGGCGACGTGGCGATGCTGCGCACCTTGGGCAGTTCCTCGCGCCTGCCGATCGGCGCTTTCGTCGTTCACGGCGCGGCCATCGCGCTGTTCGGCACCGGCATCGGACTTGGCGTCGGCGTGCTGCTCGGCGTGGTGGCCAAGGCCGGACTGCCGTGGCTGGAGGGCTTGCTCGGCACGCCGTTGATGGGCGAGTACCTGGTCTCTCAGCTGCCGGTCGCCTTCGCGGCCGGCGATCTGGCGCTGATAGGGGCGACCTCCCTTGGCCTGTGCCTGCTGGCCACCGCGCTGCCGGCGTGGCGGGTGGCGCGCCTGAGCCCGGCCGAAGTGCTGCGCCATGAGTGAACCGGCGCTGCTGGCCCGGGGCATCGCCAAGAGCTATCGCCAAGGCGGGCGCGAGCTGCCGGTGCTGCGCTGCGTGGACCTCGCGGTGGCCGCCGGCGAGCGGGTGGGCATCGTCGGCCGCTCCGGCGCCGGCAAGAGCACGCTGCTGCACATCCTCGCCGGCTTGAGCGACCCGGACGCCGGCACGGTGGCCGTGCGCGGCCAGCCGCTGACGGCTGCCAGCGCGGCCGGCCGCGCCCGCATCCGCAATGCCGGCATGGGCTTCGTGTACCAGTTCCACCATCTGCTGCCGGACTTCTCGGCGCTGGAGAACGTCGCCATGCCGCTCATGGTGGGCGGCGAACGCTTCGCCGACGCGGCCGCGAAGGCCCGGGCCATGCTCGGCCGCGTGGGCCTCGCGGACCGGCTTGGGCACCGCCCCGACGAGCTCTCCGGTGGCGAGCGGCAGCGCGTGGCGGTTGCGCGGGCCCTGGTGTCGTCGCCGGCCGTCGTGCTCGCGGACGAGCCCACCGGCAGCCTCGACGAGGCCAGCGCCGAAGCCGTGCTGGCGGCGATGGCGGAACTTGCCGCCTCGGCTGGCGCGGCCATCGTCTACGTAAGCCACGACCGCGACCTCGCCGAGCGGGTGGATCGATCGCTGGTGCTGGTCGACGGCATGCTGCGGCCGACGCCGTGACCGCGGCGGCAAGACGCGCCAGTCCGCGCCTGGCGCTCAGGATCGCCGGGCGCTACCTGTCTGCCAGACAGGGCTACGCGACGGCCATCAACTGGGTGTCGTTCCTGGGCCTCGCGCTGGGCGTCATGGTGCTCACCGTGGTTTTGTGCGTCCTGAACGGCTTCGAGCGTCAGATCGCCGGCCGCTTGCTCGACGCCGTGCCCCACGCCGTGGTGACCGGGCCGGCATCGGCCGCGCAGCTGCGCCGGATCCTTGGCGGCGGTGCCGAGCGGGCCGGCGTCAGTCGCTACTTCGAGGGCGAAGCGATGCTGGTGCGGGGCGGCACGGTGGACTTCCTGGCCTTGGCGGGGCTCGACATGGCGGGCGCCGCGCAGCTGCCGCGGCTGTTGCCGGCGACAGTGCGCGAACGCCTGTTCGCAGCCTCCGGCGGCATCGTCCTCGGCGAACCGCTGGCGGCGGCTCGGGGCCTGGCGGTGGGCGATCCCGTGGTACTGGTGGTGGTGGCCCCTGGCTCGGCTGGCGCCCGCCCCCGCCTCGAGCGGTTCCGCCTCGCCGGCACCCTTGCTGGCGACGCGGCACCGGACGTGGGCCTGGCCGTGGTCCGCCACGCGGATGTGGCCAGCCGCGGCCTGCTGGCGGCCGGCGTCGACGGTTGGCGCTTGCACTTCGCCGCGCCCCGGGCCTTGCCGCGGCTGGCCGGTCGGGTTCGAACGGCGCTGGCGGAAGCCGTCGACGGCGCTGAGGTGCGGTTCTGGATGGACGACTACGGCACCCTGTTCCGCGCCATCAAGATCGAGAAGGCCATCATGTTCGCGCTGCTCGGGCTGATAGTAGCCATCGCCTCGTTCAACATCGTCTCCGGCCAGGCCATGCTGGTGAACCACAAGCGCGGGGAGGTGGCGATGCTGGCGACGCTTGGCGCACCCCGTTGGCTGCTGGTGTCCGTGTTCGCGGCGCAGGGCTTCGCCGTCGCGGTGGCCGGCGTGGCAGTCGGCCTGGCCGCCGGGCTGCTGTTGGCCGCCAACGCCGGTCCGCTGCTGGCGACTGTCGAGAGCTGGCTGGGCGCGAGCCTGATGCCGGGCGGCGACGCCCAGCTGCCGAGCGTGGTGCTCGCGAGCGATCTGGTGGCGGTTGCGGCGCTGGCCTTGGGATTGGCGGCGCTTGCCGTGGCGTGGCCAGCGCTCAAGGTGGCGCGGGAGAATCCGGCCGACGTGCTGCACGCGGCCTGAAGACGCGGAACAGGCCAACGACGCGGTTGTCCCTCGCTGGTGCGGTCGCCGAGCCGCGGCCCGCCCCAGGCAACTGCGCACCGCCAGCCCGACCTCCTGGAGAGCGTGCGCCTCGGCGTCCAAGTAGGCGGCCTTCGAGTTACGGCCCGAGTGGTCAATGTCCCACGATGCCCGGCGACATTTGCCGGCGACTCGTTTCGGGCGCTCGGCGGATACTGGCCAGCCTCGTGGCATGAGCGGCTGGCGGCGTCCTCGGGAGGCGGGTGGGGTTTCGCCGCGCTTGCCGCGCCAACGCCTGGCCCCGAGTCGGCGCGTCATGCCGCCGATCCGGGGAGTGAGTGAGACGTGCCGGCCCGCAACCTGCTCTTCGCCTTCGCCCTTGGCGCCGTGGCGGCGCACTGGCTGCCTGCGCTTCATGCCCTGGCGGTGCCGCTGCTGTGCGCTGGCGTCGGTCTGCTGCCGATTCGCCGCCTCCGGCTTGCGGCCGCGGCGCTGCTCGGCCTCGGTTGGGCTGGCTGCCATGCCGCGGCGGCGGTGGCGCAATTGGCCTTGCCCTGCGCTGCCAGCGGCCTCGTTGGACGCGTGGTGGGACTGCCGGCGGCGCAGTGGATCGATGGCGTGGGGGCCATGCAGCGGTTCGCATTCGAGCTGGAGACGGCGCAGTGCCGGCTGGCAGCGGGGCGTCGCGTACAGCTGAGCTGGCTGCGCGGGCCGGCGGTACGCGGGGGCGAACGCTGGCGGCTCGAGGCCCGGCTGCGGCCGCCCCGGGGCACCGTCAACCGGCACGGCTTCGACTTCGAGCGCCTGTCGGTGCATCGGGAAACCGCCGCGCTTGGCTACGTCCTGGCCGGCCGGCGCCTGGAACCGCCGCAGGGTGTCGCGTTGTTCGCGTCCACGGCTGGCATCGATGCGTTGCGGCAGCGGTTGCGGGATGCACTGGGACGCTTGCACCTGGCGAAGGGCCCGGTGCTCGCGGCGCTCACGGTTGGCGACGGCAGCGCCGTGGCGCCGGAGGAGATGGCCCGCTATCGGCGCACCGGCACGCTGCACCTGCTGGTGGTCTCGGGCCTCCACGTCGGCATCGTGACCGCGCTTGGATTCCTGCTCGGCCGTGGCATCGGTCGGGTCGTTGGCGTGGCGGCCAACACCGCTGGCGTCGCCTTGGCGCTGGTCCTCGCGGCAGCTTATCTGCTGCTGGCGGGCGCAGGCCTGTCGGTGCTGCGCGCCACGGTCATGTCCGCAGCGGCGCTGCTGGCCCTCGCCGCCGGTCGAACGTCTCCGCCGTCGGCGATCTTCGCTTGCGCCTTGGCGGCGGTGCTGCTGTTGGACCCGCTGGCGCCTCTGGCCGCCGGCTTCTGGCTGTCCTTCGGCGCGGTCGCCGCGCTGGTGGGCTTCTTTGCCTGCCGCCCCGGCTGGCGGTCGAAGGTGCGCGGCGCCTTCATCGCGCAACTCGTCATGGTGGCCGCGTTCGCGCCGGCCGTAGTCGTGCTCACGGGCCTGCTGCATCCCCTTGGCCTGGTGGTCAATCTGGTTGCGGTGCCGGCCGTCAGCCTGGCGGTGCTGCCGTTGGCGCTGGCCGGCGTGGCGCTGCTGGCGACGCCGCTCGGGCCGTGGCTGCTGATCGGAGCGGACTTCGCCATGACGGTGGTGGACACGGTGCTCGCGGTCTCGGATCGGCTGCCGCCGGTGCATGTTGCGGACATCGGCGCCTGGTGGATCTGGCTGGTGCTGGTCGGCGGCGCATGCCTTCTGCCGGTGGCTCGCCTGGCGCTGCTGGCCCTGGGCAGCGCGGCGGCCGTGGTGCTGCTGCCGCCGCTGCTGGCCCGGACGGCGTTGCCGGCCGGCCAGGTGCGGCTGACGGTGCTCGACGTCGGCCAGGGCACCGCCGCACTGGTGGAAACGGCGCACCATCGGTTGCTGTACGACGCCGGTCCGAGCTTCCTGACGGGCGGCGACATGGGGGATCGGGTGGTCCTGCCGGCTCTGCGGGGCCTCGGCTACCGCCGGCTCGACTTGGTGGTCGTGAGCCATGCCGACCTCGATCACGCCGGCGGCGTCATCTCGGTGGTCGCCGAGGTTGCGGTGGGAGGGCTGCTCGGCGGGGAGGCGGTGCCGGGCCTCGACGTGCGCCCTTGCACGGCTGGCACGAAGTGGCGCTGGGACGGCGTCGAGTTCGCCGTGCTGGCGCCGCCGGCCGGACACCGCCGACGCGGCAACGACGCCTCGTGCGTGTTGCTGATCGATACCGGGCGCGCTAGGGCGCTGCTGCCCGGGGACATCGAACGGGGCGTGGAAGCCCAGCTGGCGCTGTCGGCCGTGGACTTCCTGCTGCTGCCGCACCACGGCAGCGCCACCTCGTCGAGTCCAGGCTTCGTGGCTGCCGCTCGACCCCGCATCGCGGTGGTCGCCAACGGCTTCGGCAACCGCTTCGGACACCCCCACCCGACCGTCGTGGCCCGCTATCGCGCCGCCGGCGCGCACATCGTCAGCACGGCCGTCTCCGGCGCCCTCGTTTGGCGCAGCGATCGAGCGGCGACCGTGGCGGCGTCGCGTTGCCGGCAAGCCGACTACTGGCGCCTGGCGGGCGGCACCGACGTTGCGCGTCTGCTGCCCTGCGGCTGACGCTCGACGAGCTTCCCTTCGCGCGGGCGTTGAAATAACGGCGGTGGGACACACTTAACCCTCTGTGCCAGCCACGGAGGCAAACGTCGGCACCGGAACGCGTGCGCCGGCGAGGAGGACCCAAGCGATGCAACCCGAAAGACTGACGACGCGCCTGCAGAGCGCGCTCGCCGCCGCGCAATCCCTCGCTGTTGGGCGGGACCACGCCGCGGTGGAACCTCTGCATCTCTTGGCCGTTCTGCTGGAAGACGACGGGGTAGCCCGCCTGCTGGCCGCTGCCGGCGCGGATCGCGGGGCACTGCGGCGGCATGCCGAGGCGGGCCTCGACGACCTGCCGCGCATCGGCCGGCCCACCGGCGACGTCAACGCCTCGCCAGCGCTCGGACGGGTGCTCAATCTGGCGGACCGGGAGGCCCAGCAACGCGGCGACCGCTACGTCGCCACTGAACTGGCGGTACTGGCGCTGGCCGCCGACCAAAGCGCCGCCGGCGGGGCGCTGCGCGACAGCGGCTTCGAGGAGCAGCGCTTCCGACACGCGCTGGACGCCGCCCGCGCCGGCGGGTCCGTGCAGGACGCGGGCGCCGAGGAGACCCGGGAGGCGTTGCGCAAGTACACGGTGGATCTCACCGCCCAGGCGGAAGCCGGCAAGCTCGATCCGGTGATCGGCCGCGACGACGAGATCCGACGCACGGTGCAGGTGCTGCAACGCCGCACCAAGAACAACCCGGTGCTGATCGGCGAGCCCGGAGTCGGCAAGACGGCCATCGTCGAAGGGCTGGCGCAGCGCATCCTGAACGGCGAAGTGCCGGAGGGGCTCAAGAACAAGCGCATCCTGGCCTTGGACATGGGCGCGCTGCTGGCCGGCGCCAAGTTCCGGGGCGAGTTCGAGGAGCGTCTCAAGGCGGTGCTGAACGAACTCGGCAAGGAGGGCGGCAGCATCGTCCTGTTCATCGACGAACTGCACACCGTGGTGGGCGCCGGCAAGGCGGAGGGCGCCCTCGACGCCGGCAACATGCTCAAGCCAGCCTTGGCCCGAGGCGAACTGCACTGCGTCGGCGCCACGACGCTGGACGAGTACCGGCAGCACATCGAGAAGGACGCCGCCCTCGAGCGCCGCTTCCAGCAGGTGCTGGTGGAGGAACCGGACGTCGACAGCACGGTAGCCATCTTGCGCGGCCTCAAGGAACGCTACGAGCTGCACCACGCGGTGGACATCACGGACCCGGCCATCGTCGCCGCGGCGCGACTCTCCCACCGCTACGTCAGCGGCCGCCAGCTGCCGGACAAGGCCATCGATCTCATCGACGAGGCCGCCAGCCGCATCCGCATGGAGATGGACTCGAAGCCGGAACGCATGGACCGTCTGGAACGGCAGATCATCCAACGCAAGATCGAGCTGGAAGCCATCAAGGGCGACGCCGACGAGGCGTCCGCCAAGCGCCGCGCCGGCCTCGAACGGACCGTCGCCGCGCTGGAGCGCGAGTACGCCGATCTGGACGAGGTCTGGCAGTCCGAGAAGGCGCACCTGCAAGGTGCCCAGGAGGTCAAGGCGTCCCTCGACGAAGCGCGGCTGGCCTTCGAGGCGGCCCGGCGGGCGGGGGACCTCGGCAAGATGGCGGAACTGCAGCACGGGCGCATTCCCGCTCTCGAACGGCAGTTGGCGGACGCGGGCGGCGACCGCGAAGCGAACGTGCTGTTGCGCAACTCGGTGACGGACCAGGAAGTGGCGGAGGTGGTGTCCAAATGGACCGGCGTGCCGGTGACGCGCTTGCTGGACGGGGAACGCGGCAAGCTGCTGAAACTGGAGACCGATCTCCAGCGCCGCGTCGTCGGCCAGGACGAAGCTGTCGCCGCAGTGGCCCAGGCGGTGCGCCGGGCCCGCGCCGGCCTTGCGGACCCGCAACGGCCCAACGGCAGCTTCCTGTTTCTCGGCCCCACCGGTGTTGGCAAGACGGAACTGTGCCGGGCGCTGGCCGAGGCGATCTTCGACAGCGAGGACGCGATGGTGCGCGTGGACATGTCCGAGTACATGGAGAAGCACGCCGTGGCGCGGCTGATCGGGGCGCCGCCCGGCTACGTGGGCTACGAGGAGGGCGGCCAGCTCACCGAGCGCGTGCGCCGGCGGCCCTATTCGCTGGTGCTGCTCGACGAGATCGAGAAGGCCCACGCGGACGTGTTCAACATCCTCCTGCAGGTGCTGGAGGACGGGCGCCTCACCGACGGCCACGGCCGCACCGTGGACTTCCGCAACACCGTGCTGGTGATGACTTCCAATCTCGGCTCCGACGCCGTGCAGGCGCTGGCGGCGAAGGGCCTCGACGACGACATCCGCGAGGCGGTGATGGACGTGGTGGGGCGTTCGTTCCGCCCCGAGTTCGTCAACCGCATCGACGACGTGGTGGTGTTCCACGCCCTCAAGAAGGACCACATGGCGGCGATTGCGGACATCCAGCTAGGGCGCCTGCGGGCTCGGCTGGCGGACCAGGACCTCGGTCTGTTCGTGGACGACAAGGCGATGGCCGCACTGGTCGAGCAGGGCTACGACCCGGTGTTCGGCGCCCGGCCCTTGAAACGCGCGATCCAGCATGCGGTCGAGAACCCGCTGGCGGAGGCGCTGCTGGAGGGGCGCTTCGGCCCTGGCGTGACCATTGCGGTGAGCCACGAGGACGGCGAGCTGCGTTTCGCTACGGCGGATTGAACTCGACCCGCTTGGTCCGCGTGCCGAGAGGTCTCGCCTGTCGATGCCTGTCGGGGCTAGAATCCGTGGCGTCGACTGCCGTTGCCTTGAGATGAGCCGCGACCGACCGATCAGTCTGCCGCTGCCGCAGCTGTTCGCCGCCATGCCGGCGACCGCGGTGGCCTCCATCCTCCACCGCATAAGCGGCATCGCGCTGTTCGTCGGCGCCCTCTATCCCTGCTACCTGCTGGACCTGGCGCTCCGCAGCGGCGAGGGCTTCGCACGGGCCGCGGCGCTGGTCGACACCGTGCCGGGCAAGTTCGGCCTGTGGCTGCTGCTGGCAGCGCTGGGCTACCACCTCTTCGCCGGCGTCCGGCACCTGCTGCTGGACTTCCACTGGGGCGACTCCCTAGGCGCGGCCCGGGCCGGCAGCTACGGCGTATTGCTGCTGTCCGGCGGTTGGGCGGCGCTGGCCGCGGCCTGGCTGTGGTGACGCCGCTGGGCAGCCTGGGCCGCAGCGGCCTGGCGGACTTCGTGCTGCAACGCGCCAGTGCCGTGCTGCTGGCGCTGTACGGCCTGTGCGTGGTTGGCTTTTTCCTGGCGGGGCCGACGGACCACCACCGCCTGGCGGCGTTCTTCGGGGCGGGGCCGATGCGCGTGTTCAGCACCGTGGCCGTCGCGGCCCTCGCGGTACACGGCTGGATCGGCATGTGGACAGTCGGCACGGACTACATCCGCGCCCACCACGTGGGCCGTGGCCACGCCGCGTATCTGGCTGTCTACCAGCTGCTCTGCCTCGGGCTCGTGCTGGCCTACGTCCTGTGGCCGCTGTCGGTGGTATGGGGATGGTGAGCCGCCTGCCGCTGCGCGAGTTCGACGGCGTGATCATCGGCGGCGGCGGCGCCGGACTGCGCGCCAGCCTGCAGCTGGCCCAGTCCGGCTTGAACACGGCCGTGCTCTCCAAGGTGTTCCCCACCCGCTCCCACACCGTGTCCGCGCAGGGGGGGATCACTTGCGCCATCGGCAGCGAGGACCCGGAGGACGACTGGCGCTGGCACATGTACGACACGGTGAAGGGTTCGGACTACATCGGCGACCAGGACGCCATCGAGTACATGTGCAGCGTCGGCCCCCAGGCGGTGTACGAGCTCGAACACATGGGGCTGCCGTTCACGCGCACCGAGAGCGGGCGCATCTACCAGCGGCCCTTCGGCGGGCAGTCCAGGAACTTCGGCAAGGGCGGCCAGGCGTCCCGCACCTGCGCCGCCGAGGACCGCACCGGCCACGCGCTGCTGCACACGCTCTACCAGAACAACCTCAAGGCCGGCACGGTGTTTCTGAACGAGTGGTTCGCCGTCGATCTGGTTCGCAACCAGGACGGCGCCGTGGTCGGCGTGGTGGCGATGGAGATGGAATCCGGCGAGGTGGTGTTCGTCAAATCCAAGGCCACCGTGCTGGCGACCGGCGGCGCCGGACGCATCTACGCCAGCACCACCAACGCCTTGACGAACACCGGCGACGGCGTGGGCATGGCGCTGCGGGCCGGGTGCCCGGTGCAGGACATCGAGATGTGGCAGTTCCACCCCACCGGCATCCACGGCGCCGGAGTGCTGGTCACCGAGGGCTGCCGGGGCGAGGGCGGCTATCTGGTCAACAAGGACGGCGAACGCTTCATGGAGCGCTACGCGCCGACCGCCAAGGACCTGGCCAGCCGCGACGTGGTGGCCCGCTCCATGATTCTGGAGATCCTGGACGGCCGCGGCGCCGGCGCCGACGGCGACCATGTGCTGCTCAAGCTCGACCACCTCGGCGCCGAGACGCTGCGGCAGCGGCTGCCGGGCATCCTGGAGCTCGCCAGGACCTTCGCCCACGTGGACCCGGCCCAGGAACCCATCCCGGTGGTGCCGACCTGCCACTACATGATGGGCGGCGTGCCGACCAATGTCGCCGGCCAGGCGCTCACCGTCGATGCGGCCGGCGACGATGTCGCCATCGACGGCCTCTACGCCATCGGCGAGGTCGCCTGCGTCTCGGTACACGGCGCCAACCGCCTCGGCGGCAATTCGCTGCTGGACCTGGTGGTGTTCGGCCGGGCCGCCGGCATGCACATCGAGGAAGTGCTGCGCCAGGGCGTGGCCTATCGGGCGCCTGGCGACGACGAGGTGGCCCGGGCGGCAGCCCGTATCGAGAGATGGAACGCTTCCACCGACGGCGACGGCGTGGCGGCGCTCAAGCGCGAGCTGCAGAACGTCATGCAGGTGAACTTCGGCGTGTTTCGCACCGAGGCGAACATGCGCGCTGGCATCGGGCAGCTGCAGGCGCTGCGGGAGCGCATCGGCAACGCCCATCTCGGCGACAAGAGCCGCACCTTCAACACCGCCCGCATGGAGGCGCTGGAGCTGGACAATCTGCTGGAAGTGGCGGAAGCGACCGCCATCGTCGCCGAGGAACGACGGGAGACCCGGGGCGCCCATGCCAGAGACGACTACCAGGAGCGGGACGACGACAACTGGCTCGCCCACTCCCTCTACTTCCCGGACGAGAAGCGCGTTGGCAAGAGGGCGGTCAACTTCGCCCCCAGGACCGTGGACGCCTTCGAGCCCGTCGCCCGCAGCTACTGAAGGCCACAGCCATGAGGATCAGCCTGTATCGCTACGACCCGGATGCCGACGAGGCGCCGCGCATGGAGGAGGTGGCGCTGGACCTGCCGGCGGGGCGGGACCTCATGGTGCTGGACGTGCTCGAACTGCTGAAGGATCGGGACCCCTCCATCGCCTACCGGCGCTCCTGTCGCGAGGGAGTGTGCGGCTCCGACGGCATCAACATGAACGGCAGGAACGGCCTTGCCTGCATCACGCCCATCTCCCAGGCGGCGCCGCGCGGCAAGCTGGTGCTGCGGCCCCTGCCGGGGCTGCCGGTGATCCGCGATCTGGTGGTGGACATGAAGCAGTTCTACCGGCAGTACGAGCGCATCAAGCCGTACCTGCAAAACGACGAGCCGCCGCCGGCGCGGGAGCGGTTGCAGACCCCGGAGCAGCGGGAGAAGCTCAATGGCCTCTACGAGTGCGTGCTGTGCGCCTGCTGTTCCACGGCCTGCCCGTCCTTCTGGTGGAACCCGGACAAGTTCGTCGGCCCCGCGGGCCTGCTCCAGGCCTACCGGTTCCTGGCGGACAGCCGCGACACCGCCGCCGAAGAGCGGCTGGCGGATCTCGAGGACCCGTTCAGCGTGTTCCGCTGCCGCGGCATCATGAACTGCGCGAGCGTCTGTCCCAAGGGCCTGAACCCCACCCGCGCCATAGGCAAGCTGCGCACCATGATGCTCGAGGCGGGAATGTAGCTGGGCGGCAGGCTGGCGGAATCCAGCTGGTGGGACGGCAGCTGGGACGTGCAGGCGGGCTACTTGCGCGTACGCGGTCGTCGGCGCTTCGGTATCCCGTCTATGGGCGGCAGCGGCCGGTAGCCGTCCACGTTGCCGCCGAGGATGCACACGTCGCCGATGGTGAGCCAGGCGTGGTAGCGGTTCGCGCTGGCGCGGCTGTCGCCGCCGCTCTCGTCGAGGGTTTGTCGCCGCAACCGAGCCAGAAACGGGCGACTGCGCTCTTCGGCGTGGTCGGGCGCGTCGGCCGGTGCCCGCTGGGTGCCGAACAGCAGCCGGCAGCGTACGCCGCGCCGGTGCAGCATCCACTGCGCCGCCATCGCCTGCTGCAGACACACCGCTCGAAACGGCACCGTCGCCGCCACTCTCGGCACCACTTTGGTGACCCACTTCACGGCTGGCTGCCGCCGCCAGCGCGTCGACGGTTCCTTGGGCCCGGTCGGCGGCGCCGTGGTCATCCAGGATCGCCAGTGGCGCATGGGCACGTATTTCACGAGCAGCCACGCGACCGCGAGCAGCACCACGGCCTCCGTTGCGAGCAGCCGACGGTCGATGAAGCGCTGCGGCCGGGTGCGTCCGCGGTGCCTCTCGACGCCGAGGGAGGATGGCAGCGCTTGGCGCTTGCTCGACAGCATGCGGCGATCATAGCAGGCACCGGGTTCGGTTGGCGTGCGAGTCGCCGGCGGCAGCGCCCGGAGCACCATGCCCCGGAGAGAACGCCACCTTAGCGCGGAGGCGTCGACTTTCGTTGAGGCGCCAACTCGACGCGCGAACCTGCTTGAGCGTCAAACTTTGTTTGACGCGGCAGTGCCGCCGAACCATCATGCGCCGATGCTTGCCGCCGCGGACGCCGACGATGCCGCAAGTCCGCTCGCTGGGCTGCTTGCTGCCTTGCGGCTTGGCTTGTGGCCGCGCCCCGGCGGCGAGGAGGCCGAGCTGCTGGCGCGGGTGGCGGACTGGGGTTCCCTGGTGCGTCTTGCGGAGCAGCACGACGTGGGCAGCTTGGCGTGGCGGGGCCTTGGTGCGCTGCCATCGCCGCCCGTCGACGACGAGCCGCTGGCGCGGTTGCGGCAGCGGCGCGAACGCGCCGTCCGTTCCAGCTTGCGCCAGGTCGCCGCGCTTGCCCGTGCCATGGACAGCCTAGCCGAGCGTGGCATCCCCTGCCTGGTGATCAAGGGCGTGCCCCTGGCGCAACGGCTGTACGGGGACGCCTGCGCCCGGCACGCCTTGGACATCGACCTTCTGGTGGCGAAGGAGACCTTCGCGGCGGCCCGGACCGCGCTGCTGGCCAGCGGCTTCCACCTGCATCTCGGGTTTCCGGAGACCCGGTCTCGGCGCCGCTGGTACGCGAAGGTCGAGAAAGCGGAGACGTTCTTCGGCCATCGCGTGTGCATCGAGTTGCACCGGCGCCTGCTCGCCAACCCCGGCTTCATTGATGCCGAATTCGACGGGCTGTTCGAACGCCGCGCCAGCGTACGCATCGGCGCGACCTGCTACCCGACCTTGGGGGCGCAGGACGAGATGCTCTACCTGATGTGCCACGGCGCCGGGCACGGCTGGCGGCAGCTCAAGTGGCTGTGCGACGCCGCGCTGTGCCTGCGCGGCATGGATGCCGGCGGTCGGGCCCGGGCTGCGGCCAGCGCCGCATCCGCCGGCGCCGATGCCGCCTGGGAATCGATGCTGCTGGCCTGTCGGGATGCGCTTGGCCTGTCGTTCGCCGGCCCGGAACCGGCAGGCAGCCGCCGGGCGGCGATGATCGCCCGGTCCCTGCCGGAAATCTGGCGCAGCGGCCGCATGCCGCCGATCTGGCGCAAGATTCCCCTGCGCATCGCCCTCAAGCCGAACGCGCGCTTCGCGCTGCACGAACTGTCCCGGCTGATGGTGGAGCCCGACGACTGGGGGCGCGTACACCTGCCGGACAGCCTGTTCTATCTGTACTTCCTGCTGCGGCCAGCGCTGTGGGCCAAGGACGCGCTGCTGGCCCGCGAGCCACGCGCCGACGCGCTCGGCCAGGGCGCCGCCGGCGACCGCAGCCAGTCCGGCAGCGGCTGACCTGCGGCGTTGTCGGCGGTGCCGCATGGCATTGCCGGTTGGAAGTCGCGTTGCCAGTGTGCCTTGAGAGCGCTCTAGATGGCACTGGCGAAGCAAGCGCTTTCGACTCTAGGCGTCTTGCCTACGCAAGGAACTTCCGGCGGTTCCCTACTTGAGTTTCGTTATCTTGATTGCGCCAGTGTAGGAAGCCAGCGGTTTGTCGTCTGTGAACGCGAAAGCCGCCGGAAACCGATGCGTCGCAAGGATGCCAAACCCCGACGTGTGACTGACGATGCCAAAGCCATCGTCAATCCTCGGCCCGCCCCGGTTGGCGGCGACGCGCAGCCAAGGACAGACGGAGTTGAATCGCGGATTGTCGTTACCCCGCGGAGTGCCACGCCGAGAGACGCTGCTTTGGCACAACACGTTGTCGCTGTACGGATGCTGCACTTCGATTAGGTAGGTGCCTGCCGGCACCCCAATGTTCATTCCCGTGCCAAAGCTCCCGTCGGCGGCTACCGCTTCCATTGGAAAGCCGGGGATTGTGCTTTCGCCGACAAGGTAGCGAGTCGATGTGTAGTTCATGCCGGTGGGCGATGTGGCATTGATGAGCGTGTTTGGCACTGTCTGTACTATCGCCATCTGTGGCGCGAACTTGCCGACGATGGTTGTGTGGTTGGCGGAGACAGTGCTAGAGAGCGTGCGTACTTCGGTTGTGAGCTCGTCCACGGCCGTTGCCGTCGAGAGAGTGCCTACCGTGGCTTCTACCGCGCCAAGTCGCCTAACGGCCGAGTCGATCTTGTTCGCCAATTGGCGCAGCGTCGGCTGGCTGACGCCGCCATCGTCCTTGTCGCTGTCGCCTTCCGCGGCCAGTGCGAAAGGTGCGAGCGCTGCCAAAGCCACCGCCAGGATGGCGAGCATGGTGTTTTTCATTCGTCTGTCTCCGTGCGCTCCCTTGTCTGCAATCCGGCCAGTGGCCGGGCCGTTGCTACGAAAGAACGCGCATTGTGTCCTTCCTGCCTATTCGGGCCGTTGCTAGCGCGACCACGACGGAGCAACCCGCAATGGCCTCAACCCTTATTCGACAGGCACCCCGGCCCTAGGGCCGAAGGCGCAAACTTTCGTAGCGAGACAAGGGAACCGCGCGGCCGGGGCGGCGTCGACCCCTAGCGGCGAAGAAAGGCGAACTTTCTGAAAACTCCGTCTGCAATCAATGACTTACGATGGAACGCGCCCGGAGAGCGCCCTAGACGCCTTCCGGTGCGCCATTGGCAGCTGCGTCGTTGATCGCACGGCGCTTTGCGCGGCCAAGGCGTCACGGAACGCGCCCAGAGCGCTTGTGGGCAGAGTTCGAGTTCCGGCAGTGCGTTTGGCCACGCTCGGCAGGAACTGCGCCCACAAGCGCCTAGGATTGCGCCTACTGACAATGCGGCAGCAACGTCCCAACCTCGCCGGAGGTGGGCGACCGATAGTTAAGGTATCCATCGGCTGTTCCGGGCGGGCAAGCGCCTTCCCACTCTATATTGTTTGGATGGGCATTGGGGCCATCGTTGCCTGTGTCGCCACTGACGCGCAGTTGCGTCAACACTGGCCGCGTCCATTGGCGACGGTCGGGGGGGGGGGGGGGGGATTCGTCTTGGCGCTGCATCCTGCCTTCCTCAATCGAAGTGCGCTCGCCACAGTACCACAGCCGCAGCCGTGCAATCCTGCCAAGCGCCGTGCGGCCATGCTCGCCCAATCGAACGTGCGAAGCGCTGGCGGCCACCGGCGGCAAGCAACCCTGCCTACGCTCGCCGCGGCCATGCTCGCGCAAAGGAACGCCTTGCGGCCGTCGTGCGAACGCGCCATGCTCTCTGTCGCCGCGGCAAGCCTTTGGCCGCTTGGAAGCGCACCGGCCGCCGGCTGGCAAGCCCATTGGCGACCAAGACGCCTTCCGGCAGCTCGCCGGTGCGAACGCCCGATGGCGCCCAAGCGCCGCTCGACTTATGACAAACGCTTATGACAAGCCATCGCACCTTCGGAAAAAGGCTGCTAGATCAAGGACTTGCGGCGACTAGGTGGCGGACTGGACAGGGTCAGAAAGATCCACATGGTGCCGGTGGCGGTCGCCGCTGCGCCGGGCGCAATGCCGCCCTTCGAGGGGGAGGTTCGACACTGCGCGGAATCCGCCTGCCGGTAGCTTGGCTGCTACGGCGTGACGGCGCGGCCGATGCCGAGGGCAGCTGACGTGGCGGCCGACTCCGGCACTGGAGGCGGGCCGCCGATACGCACCCGCGTCGCGCCCAGCCCCACCGGAGATCCCCATGTGGGCACGGCCTACGTGGCACTCTTCAACCGCGCCTTGGCGAAGCGCCACGGCGGCCAGTTCGTGCTGCGCATCGAGGACACCGATCAGGCCCGCAGCACCAGCGCTTCGGAAGCGCGGATCCTTGCCGCGCTGCGGTGGCTGGGCCTCGACTGGGACGAGGGGCCGGACGTCGGCGGCGAGTTCGGTCCGTACCGGCAGAGCGAACGCAAGGCCCTCTACCGGCGCTACGCGGACCGGCTCATCGCCGCCGGCAAGGCGTTCCGCTGCTTCTGCTCGGCAGAGCGGCTGGCGGCCCTGCGCCGCGAGCAGCAGGCCCGCGGCGAGACGCCGCGCTACGACGGCCGCTGTCTGGCGCTGTCCGACGCCGAGGCAGAGCGCTTCGTCGCCGCCGGCGAACGCCCGGTGGTGCGTCTGGCAGTGCCGGAACAGGGGGCTTGCCGTTTCGACGACGGCCTGCGGGGCGTCGTCGAGATACCGTGGCGGCAGGTGGACATGCAGGTCCTGGTGAAGTCCGACGGCTTTCCCACCTACCACCTGGCAGTGGTGGTGGACGACCACCTGATGCGGATCAGCCATGTGCTGCGGGGCGAAGAGTGGCTGAGCTCCATGCCCAAGCACTGCCTGCTGTACGACGCCTTCGGCTGGTCCATGCCGCAGCACTACCATCTGCCGCTGTTGCGGAACGCAGACGGCAGCAAGCTCTCCAAGCGCCGCAACCCCACCGGCATCGACTACTACCGGCGCACCGGCCACCTGTCGGAGGCGCTCTTGAACTATCTGGCGCTGATGGGCTATTCGATGCCGGACCAGCGCGAGCTGTTCAGCGCCGCCGAGATGATCGCCGCGTTCGACGTGGAGCGCATCGCGGCCCGGGGCCCGGTGTTCGACGCCGCCAAGCTCACTTGGATGAACGGGCAGTACATTCGCGCTCTCGATGCCGGGACCTTCATGGCCCGCCTCGGCGAGTGGGCGCAGAGCGGTGACAGCCTGGCGCCGTTGGTGCCGCTGGTGCAGCAGCGCATCGAACGCTTGGCGGACGCGCTGCCGCAAGTGGACTATCTGCTCGGCGATCGCGCCGACGTCGACGCCGCCGCCTTCGCGCACAAGACCCTCGACCAGGACGGCTGCAAGCGCGTTCTCGACCACGCCGGGCGACGTCTGGAGGCAGTCGGGGCGTGGGAACGCGAGGCGCTGGCCGAGGCGCTGCGGCAGCTGGCGGAAGGCATGGGGCTGTCGATGCGCGATCTGATGGCACCGCTGTTCATCGCCATCGCCGGCCGCTCGGTGGCGCTGCCGCTGTTCGACGCCATGGCGTACCTGGGCCGAGACGTGGTGCGGACCAGGCTTCGCAGCGGCATTGCCGCCCTGGGCGGCATCGGCAAGAAGGAGTCTAGGCGTCTTGAGCGCTCGTATCGAACGATGCAGGCATCCGCCAGAAGCCAAGGCGAGTAGCCGCCCGGGCTCCGGGTGCCGCCGTGGCGCTGCTCGGACTGCTCGCGTCTCGCGCTTGCAATCCGGCCGCCGTGCCTCTACGGTTCGTGCCTGCGGAACTGGCGGCTGCCGCGCCGCCGCGGGGCCATAGCTCAGCTGGGAGAGCACTACAATGGCATTGTAGAGGTCGCCGGTTCGATCCCGGCTGGCTCCACCAACGCCCGTCCTTGTCAGCGCCGCCGTATCTTCAAGCCACCTCAGCCGCCAGGGCAGCTCAGCGCTGCGAGTCGCGCGGCCCGGCCTGGGCCGGATGGCTCAGTCCTTTGGCGATGCCAGAGCTGCGCGCAGCGCGGCGATTTCGGCTGCAACGGCGTCGTCGCTGGCCGGCAGGCGCCGTTGGGCCCGCCGGTACCAGTAGCCGGCGTTGCGCCGATCTCCTTCCAGCAAGTGGGCGATCCCGTGCGCCCATGCTCCGAGGGCCGAGGCATCGTTCTGCGCGATCCTGTGGGCTGCCTGCCAGTCGCCGGCCGCCAACAGGTCGACGGCTTGGTTCAACGCTTCCATGGCGCGAACCATATGCCAGGACCGCCTCGATCGCCAGCAGGTCGGTGAGCCCCCACAGCAGGCGTCGGCGGCCATTGCCCCTTGCGGCGCCGATCGGACAGACTCGCCTCCTCCTTCCGCCAGCCCGTTGCCGCCATGTCTGCTCGTCGCCGCCCGGGAACCTGGCTGCCGCGGCTCTCGCTTCGGCCCGCCGCGGGGGTCCTGCTGTTGCTGGGGCAGGCCGCGCTCGCGGCCGACTCCGTGCCGGAAGTGCCCGCGGGCAGCTATAGCGGCGACGTGGTCGACGGCGTCCGCCAAGGCTCGGGAACGCTCGCCTGGGGCAACGGCTACCGCTACGAGGGCACCTTCCACGATAACCGCTTCCACGGCAGCGGCGTACTCGAGACGCCGTCCGGAGAACGCTACGAAGGGGACTTCGTCGACGGCCGGCGACACGGCCAGGGTCTGCTGTGGATGCCGAACGGCGACGTCTACGAGGGAACGTTTCGGAACGACGCCATAGCCGGCGCGGGGCGGTTCGCCTGGGCCAACGGCGATGTCTACGAGGGCGACTTCGTCGCCGGCGTCCGTACCGGCTGCGGTCGCTACGTCTGGGCCACCGGAGACGGCTATGCAGGGGAGTTCGTGGACGGCGCCCCGCACGGCCTGGGACGCTACCGGTACGCCGACGGGCGCGTCTACCAAGGCGGCTTCGAAGAGGGGCGCCGGGCGGGGCAGGGCGCCCTGACGTGGCCCAACGGCAACCGCTACCGCGGCGCCTTTCGGGACGACGAGCGCCACGGCCTGGGGCACTTCACCTGGCGCGACGGCACCGTCTACCGGGGCCGCTTCACCTTCGGTCGCCAGCATGGTCCGGGCGTGAAGGAAGCGCCGGACGGCAGTCGCGTGTTCGAGGTCTGGAGTGGCGGCGAGCTGGCCTCGGCAGCAACTCTGGCCGCCGTGCCGCACTGCGCCCTGGCCATTGGCGGGACCGGATGGATGTTCGACGGCAGACAGTGCATCAACGGCCTGGCCCACGGCGACGGCACGGCCGTGGCGCTCTCTGGCAGCGCCTACGTCTTGAACGGTCGCTTCATTCTTGGCCGCTTGGTCCGCGGGCAGGTGGTGTCTCTCGACGCCACCGTCTCGCTGCCCGCCTCCGCCTGCTTGGATGGGCTGGATGGCCCGCGTTGACGTAGCGCCGGACGGCCCGGTGGACATCCCCGGCTACCGTGTGCAGCGGCAGATCGGCACCGGCGGCAGCAGCCGCGTCTACCTGGCGGCTCAGGGCGCGTTGGCGCGGCCGGTGGCCCTCAAGGTGCTGTTCGCGGTGGACGCGGCGGCGCGGGAACGGTTCCTTGCCGAGACCACGCAGACGCGGCGCCTCGAGCACCGCAGCATAGTTCGCATCCTGGATGCCGGCGGCCACGGCGAGCTGCTGTACTTGGCGATGGAGTACCTGCGCGGCGGCGACCTGCGCGGCAATCTGGCCGGCGGCCTGCACGTGCAGCAGGTGGTGCGAGTGGTCAAGGAGGTCGCCGGGGCGTTGGAGTACGCCCATGCCCGGGGCGTCGTGCATTGCGACGTGAAGCCGGAGAACATCCTGTTCAACGAGCAGGGTGCGCCGCTGCTTTCGGACTTCGGCATTGCGCGTTGGCAGGCCGAGCAAGGAGCAGACGACGGACGCTTGGCAACGCCCGCCTACGCCAGCCCCGAGCTGGCCGCCGGCCAAACCCCGCAGGCGCCAGCCGATTTCTTCAGCCTCGGGGTCGTCTTCTTCGAAATGCTCACCGGGCGCCTGCCTTTCGGCGAGGTGCCCGGCGGCTACCGCCCGCCGCCGCTTCTGCCGCCGCAGTTCGCGCCGTTCCAACCGGCCGTGAATGCGTTTCTGGCGGTCGACGCGGAGCGCCGGTTCCGATCCGCGGATGCGGTTGCCGCCGCCCTGGAGCGCGTACAGAGCGCTGGCATGGTGCCGGACGCCGCGATTCGCACGGCCCCCATCGCCACCAGCGAGGTGGATGCGGTGGCCAGCGTCGGAGAACGCCGCCCGGAGCGAGACGCCGCCAGCGGGCCGCGTCTGCGGCCCCGGCTGGTAGCGGTGGCGCTGCTTGGTGCACTGCTGGCGATTGCCGTCGGCGCCGGCAGCTGGGCAGTCGCCACCGAGGGCCGGGCGGTGGCCCGGCTGCTGGCCTACGCAGGCCTCGCCGAGCAGCCGGACGTGGCCGGCGCGTGGCAGGACGCGGAGGCGCTGCGCTTGGACCCGACCCAGAGCCTCGCCAGCGTCGTAGCGGCCTACCGCACCGTGCTTGGCGAGGCGCCCGAACACGCTGGCGCGCTGGCGGCCATCGACGCGGCCGTGGAGCGCTGGCAGGGTGCCGCCAGCGAGGCCCTCGATGCCGGCGACGCCGGTCTTGCCGCAGCGAAGCTGACCGAGCTGGCTGGCGTCTTCCCATCCGATGCGGGCCTGCCGGCGCTGTTCGATCGCCTGGACGCGCTGCGTCAGGCGCAGCGGCTGCTTGGCGACACCGAGCGGTTGCTCGAGGGCGCGGGCCTGGCGGAACCCAGGACTGCCCAGGCCGCGGTGGTGGCGTTGAAGGAAGTGCTGCGGCTCAAGCCCGGCGACGGCGGTGCGCTGGCGGCGTTGAACGACATAGCCAGCCACTACGGCGTCTTGGCGGCGCAGTACGCGAGCGCCGGCGACGTCGCCGCCGCCATGGAGAACTTCGACCGCGCAGTGGACGCCAACCCCGACTTCGAGGGCGTCGCCGCGGTCAGGGAGACGCTGTCCGCTGCCGCCGCCGTGCAGGCCGAAATCAATGCGCTGGTGCAGCAGGCCGCGGACTTTCGCGCCGCTGGGGCGCTCATCGACCCGCCGGGGGCCAATGCGGCGGAGATGTATCGCCGGGTGCTCGCCACCAAGCCGGAGGACGCCTTGGCTGTGCAGGGCCTGGCGGCGGTGTCGGCGCAGGTGCAGGCGGATTTCGAAGCGCTGTTGGCCGCTGGCAGCCAGCCGGCCGCGGCGGCCTTCCTGGAGCGCGCACGGGCGGCCGGCATCGGCGATGCGCCGGTGGCGGCGATGCAGGCCCGCCACGACGAGGAGCTGCGCCGCATCGCCACTGTGCGGCGACTGATCGCCGAGGCCGAGGCGCTCTACGAGCTCGCCTACATCACCGGCCCTTCGCCGCAGGACAACGCCGTGGCGCGACTGCGGGAGGCGCAACGGCTGGACCCCACCAACGTCGACGTGGTCAGGCTGCTGTCCGTCTCCGCCACCCGTCTGGCGAGCGTGGCGGAAGACGCCTACGCCGCCGGCCTGTTCGAGGAAGCGCTGCTGTACCTCGACCTGGCGCTCACCGTGACCCCCGGCATCGAACGTTGGCGGCAGCGCCGCGACCAGTGGCGGCGGGAAGCGGCTGCCGGTCGCTGACGCAGGCGCGCTTGCGGCCTCCTCGGAGTTGCGGCGACGTGGAACGGGACGCCGCCGAAGCGGTCCGGCGGGGCGTCCCTGCTCGGTGCGCGCTACGATGGTGCGGAATAAGACTCCCGAGGGCTTGCCGTGGCAGCGATTCCGTTTCGTCGACAACTGGCCTTCGAATACGGCGTGTCCAGCACCCTTGCGCCGGACATTCGCCGCGTGGTGGCCAACAACCCGAGCGCCTTCACGCTCTACGGCACGGGCTCCTACATCGTCGGCACCGGCAACGTCGCGGTGATCGACCCCGGGCCCGCGGACCAGGCGCACATCGACGCCCTGCTGAAGGCCACCGCCGGCGAGCGCATCACCCACATGCTGGTTACGCACACGCACCGGGACCACTCTCCCGGCTGCCGGCTGCTCGCCTCCCGCACGGACGCCAAGACCTACGGCTACGGACCGCATGGCGCCGGCGGGGCTGGCCGGCCGGACGCTCTTGGCCCGGTGGAAGAAGGCGGCGACATGGCGTTCGCTCCGGACGTGACCCTGCGCGACGGCGACGTCGTCGATGGCGACGGCTGGTCCATCGGCTGCGTCCACACGCCCGGCCACACCTCCAACCACCTGTGCTTCGCGTTCGAGAGCAAGGCCGGCGATCGCGTGCTGTTCACCGGCGATCATGTCATGGGCTGGTCGACCAGCGTCGTCTCGCCGCCGGATGGCGACATGGCCAGCTACATGGCCAGCCTGCGGCTGCTGCTGGACCGCGACGACTCGGTGTACTGGCCCACCCACGGCCCCGCGATTGAAGACCCCAAGCCGCATGTGCGGGCCTTCATCGCCCACCGCGAGGAACGGGAACGGCAGATCCTCGATGCGCTGGCGGCCGGGCCGCGGCGGATTGCCGAGCTGGTGCCGGGGCTGTACGCCGACGTTCCCGGGAGTCTCCACGCCGCCGCGGCCCGCAGCGTATTCGCCGCGATGCTGCTCCTGGTCGAGCGCGGCGACGTGGCGCCGGAAGGCGAGTTGACGGCCGGCGCGAGCTTTCGCCTGGCGCCTGGCCGAGCGGTTAAGATCGCTCCGGCTTGAGCATCTGCAAACCGGCAACGAAGCGACGAGGAAGGGAGGCGGCTGATGAACAGACTGGCGTTGCTGCTTGGCACATTGGCGCTGGTTGGCTGCGGGCCGACGTCGGACGCGCCGTCCTCCGTCGGGGAGGCGCCCCCGGGGGTGACGGACGACGAGGTGGTGTTCGGCACCCATGCGGACCTCACTGGTCCCATCGCCATCTGGGGCGTCGGCATCGTCAACGGCCTGCGCATGCGGTTCGACGAAGCCAATGCCGCCGGCGGCGTCCACGGACGGCGGATCCGCCTCGTGGTGGAGGACTCGCAGTATCAGATCCCCAAGGCCATCGCCGCTGCGAACAAGCTCGTCAACCGCGACAAGGTGCTGGCGCTCCTGTCCTCCGTAGGCACCCAGACCAACGTGGCGGTGATGGAGCAGCCCTTCGCCAAGGACGTGCCGAATCTGTTCCCGGCCACCGGCGCCCGGGCCATGGTGGACCCGTTCAACAAGCTGGTGCTGAGCCAGATGGGCCTCTACTACGAGGAGATCCGCGCCGGCATGCGCTATTTCGTGGAGGAAATGGGCAGGACCACGCCCTGCGCCATCTACCACGACACCGAATACGGCCACGAGATCAAGGAAGCGGTGGAGGACCAGGCCGCGGCGATGGGCCTGGCGGTGGCTGCCGAATCCGCCCACAAGCCCACCGACGTGGAGTTCACGGCCGCGGTGCTGCGGCTGCGCAACGCCGGCTGCGATCTGGTGATGGTGGGCCTGGTCCATCGGGACACCATCCTGGTGCTCGAGACGGCCCGCAAGAACGGCTGGGACGACGTGGCGTGGGTGGGCAACGAGGCCGCCTACGGCCAGGTGATCGCCGAGCAGCAGAGCGGCTCCGGGGAGGGCTACTACGCCTTCGTGCCCATGGCGCTGGTGTACGAGGACGACGACCTGCCGCCGGCGGCGGCGGACTGGCTGGCGCGCTACAAGGCGCGGTTCGGCGAAGCGCCGGACCTGCCGCCGATGCTGGGCTACCGGGCCGCGGATCTGGCGGTGCGGGGCCTCGAGATCGCTGGCCGCGACTTGACCCGAGCCAGCCTGATCGCGGCGTTGGAGTCCCTCTCCGAATACACGGACCTGTTCGGCAACAAGCTCAGCTTCGGGCCGGACGACCACAAGGGCGTGGACCACTCGACGCTCTCCCAGGTGCGCAACGGACGCTGGGTGACCCTCGACACCGCGATCTCCTATTAGCTCGGTGGAGCAGTCGCGGCCGGGGCCGCTGGCCCGGGCCTACCGCGAACTGATCGCCGGGGTCGGCGAGGACCCCGAGCGGGAGGGTCTTCGGCGTACGCCGCTGCGGGCCGCCAGGGCCCTCGAGTTTCTGACCCGCGGCTACGGCCAGAGCGTCGCGGACGTCGTCAACGACGCGCTGTTCGAGACCGATCTGGACGAAATCGTGCTGGTGAAGGACATCGAGCTGTACTCGCTGTGCGAACACCACCTGCTGCCTTTCGTCGGCAAGTGCCACGTCGGCTATCTGCCCCGGGGCCGGGTGCTGGGGCTGTCCAAGGTGGCCCGCATCGTCGACATGTTCGCCCGGCGGCTGCAGATCCAGGAGACCCTGACGCAGCAGATCGCCAGCACGGTGCTGGAGGTCACGGGCGCCGCCGGCGTTGGCGTCATCGTCGAGGCGCAGCATCTGTGCATGGCCATGCGCGGCGTCGAGAAGCAGCACTCGACGATGAAGACGTCGGTGATGCTGGGCGATTTCCGCGACAACCCGCCAACGCGGGCCGAGTTCCTGCAACTCGTCGGGGCGTAGCGGGTCCGACGGTTCTGGCGTCGGCTCAGCCCTCTACGGTCCCACGCCCTATGTTGGCGTCCAGGAACTCGAGAATGTGCTCGTACACCTCGCGGCGGGCGCGGTTGGTTGCGAAGCCGTGGCCGTGGCCCTTCAGCAGCATCCACTCCGGGACGTTGCCGCTGCGCTCGAGGGCGGTGCGCATTCGCTGGGCGTGGACCGGCGGCGCGCGTCGGTCCTCGGCGCCGTGGACCAGCAGCACCCGAGCGGCGATGCGCGGCGCCAGCGTCGTCGGCGAGCGCGCGGCCAAGACCTCCGGGTCGTCGCCCAAGGCCTGGTCGAGGTAGCTCAAGAGAGCCCGCAATCTCGGCATGTCGCCGGTCTTGTGCAGCAGCTCCAGGTCGTAGATGCCAGAGCCGCCGACGGCGCAGCGGTAGAGCTCGGGGTCGCGGGCGGCGCCCATCAGCGCCGAGTAGCCGCCGTAGCTGAAGCCGAGTACGCAGACGCGGCCGGCGTCCGCGATCCCGGACTGCACCGCCCAGCGCACGCCGTCGGCGACGTCGTCCTCGATCTTCCTGCCCCACTCGCCGTACCCGGCGCGTTCGTATTCCACGCCGTAGCCGCCGGAGCCCCGGTAGTTCACCTGCAGAACGTGGTAGCCGCGGCTTGCGAGCAGCTGCACTTCGCCGTTGAAGCCCCAGGAGTCGCTTATCCCGTGCGGGCCGCCGTGGACCAGCACCGCCAGCGGCCCCGGCTTCGGCGCCGATGGCGGGCTGGTGACGAAACCGTAGACGGTCCTGCCGTCCCGGGCCTTGAGCTCCACCGGCGTCATGGGGCTGAGCGCCTCGGCGGGAAGGTTCGGCCGGGTCGCCACCAGCGGCGCCACCTTGCGGGCGTCGACGTCCACCAGCAGGTAGTCGCCGGGCCGCCGGTCCCCGCTCACGAAGGCCACTGCCTGCTTGGCGTCCTGGGTGACGCTCGTGAGCAGCACCAGGTCCTCCGGATAGGTGCGGGCGAGCATCGCGTGCGCCTTGGCCAGCGGGTGGACCGGATCCACGTAGACGACGCGGGGATAGTGGTGCTGCACCAGCACGCCGTAGACGCGCTGGCAGTCGTAGTCGCACTGCAAGGGACCGACGTCCGCCTGCCGATGGCGCACCAGCACTTCGTGGCTGCCATCGGCCACGTCGTACAGGCCGAGGCCCCGTGTCGGCGCGTCGCGGCTGTCGAGGGTGTAGTAGGTGCCGGGCCGGGGTCCGAAATGCACCGGCTCCCAGCCCTGGCCGCGCGTGCGGTGGCTCTCGAGGAGCTGCCAGTCTTCGCCGTCGTCGCTGCGGTAGTGGACCACGGTGCGGTAGTCCTCGGTGTTGCCGATGGCGAACGCCACCCGGCCGTCCGCGTCCACCACGAAGCCGCCGCCGGCGTTCTGCGGCGTGGGAGAGCGGGCCACCTGGCGCAGTTGCTTGATCTGGCGACTGTGGGGGAGGCGCAGGTCGTATCGATGGACTTCGCCGAAGCGCGGGCTTTCGCTGGCGGCGACCAGGATGTGGTTGGGCATCGCCGGCAGCAGGTGGAGGGGGCGGCCGCTGCCGATGGTCCTGCTGCGGCCGGTGGCGGCATTGATGGTCACCAGCTCGCCGGTCGACGCGCGTTGCTCGCCTCCGGTCCACCACATGCGCCGAGCCGGCGTGGCGAGCAGCAGATCGTCGGAAATCCACGCCGCGTTGGCGACTTGCCGATCCTCCCCGAGCAGGAAGTTCACCTTCACTTCGCGCTCGGGGTGGGTGACCACCTGGAATGCCCGTTCCTCGCCCTGCCGCATGGCGATGGCCAGGTACTTGCCGGTGGGTGAGATCGACACCAGCGACACCGCCGGGGCGTCCGTGAAGGCCCCGACCGGCGGCGGTTCGGCGGCACTCGCGGTACCTGTCGACGACAGGCAGGCGACCATGTGCGCCGCGACGGTCGCCAGCACGGCCGGCGGCCGTAGGGCCAATAGGTTTCGATGCGCGTTCGACACCGCCAAAGAGCCTAAAGGAGTGGTCCGCAAGCGTCGCACAGCGCGTAGACGTGCTTCGGGTCGTTCAGGGCATCGAGCAGTTGCCACTCCGCGAGCAGCGTGCGGGCCACTGGGCCGACGAGGCCGGCCTGCCCGGCGGCTTGGGCGCCGATGCCGAAGTCCTCGATCAGCCGCTGCGCCAGTGCCTGCAGCGGCGTCGGCGGTTCCTCCAGGTGGCGGACGGCGAAGCGCGGCATGTCCGCGAGTTCGGCGGCCCGAGCGATGGCGTCGTCCAGACCGCCGAGCCGGTCCACGAGGCCCCGGGCCATGGCTTGTTCGCCGGTCCAGATGCGCCCTTGGGCCACGGCGTCCACCGCTTCCGGCGACAGGCCCCGTCCTTCGGCAACCAGGGCCACGAAACGGCCGTAGCCGTGCTCGATGCTGGCCTGCAGCAGGCGGCGCATCGGTTCGCTCAAGGTTCGCATGGGATCCAGGCCGCCGGCCAACGGTCCGGTGGCCACGCCGTCCCGAGTGACGCCCAGGGCGCGTAGGGACTCCTCGAAGGTAGGCAGTATGGCGAACACGCCGATGGAACCGGTGATGGTCGTGGGAGCGGCCCATATCTCGTCGGCGGTGGCGGCGATCCAGTAGCCGCCGGAGGCCGCGGTGCTTGCCATCGAGACCACCACCGGCTTGCCGGCCGCCTGTACGCGCTGCACGTGCTCGCGGACGATCTCCGAGGCCAGCACGCTGCCGCCGCCGGAATCCACGCGCAGCACCAGCGCCTTGATGTCGTCGTCCTCCCGGGCGTCCGCCAGCAGCGCGGCCATGTTCTCGCTGCCGATGGCGCCCGGCGGCTGGCGGCCCATGAGAATGGGACCAGCGGCCGTGATCACCCCCACGGCGTCGCCGAACACCTGCGGCACGACGGGTCGCAGGTAGCTGGTCAGCGCCACGCGGCCGTAGGCGTCGTCGCTGCCGGCCAGGGCGTGCAGGCGCGCCATCAGGGCTTCGTCGTCCAACACCTCGTCCACCAGGCCAGCCTCGCGGGCGGCCAGCGCGGTATCGCCGGCCGCCGCGGCCACCAGCTGGTCGTAGCTGTCGGCGTAGCGGTAGACGGCCCCCGCATCCAGGCCGCGATTGGCCGCCACCCGGTCCACGAAACGGCGCCACAGGGCGTCGATGACGGCCCTGTTGGCGGCCTTGGCGGCGGCGGACATGTCCTGGCGTTCGTAGGGCTCCACGAACGCCTTGAAGGTTCCCACCCGAAACACGTTCACTTGCGCCTTCAGGCGCTCCAAGGCGCCGGCGTAGAAGGTGTCGTAGCGGCCGTAGCCGCCAAGCATCACTTCGCCCAGAGGGTGGAGGTAGATGCGATCCGCGAAACTTGCGAGGTAGTAGTCCTCGCGGCCGTAGTAGCGGCCCTTGGCGACCACCTGCTTGCCGCTGTCGCGGAAGGCCGCCAGGGCATCGCCAATCGTCTCGAGGGCGGCCGGGGCCACGTGGCCGAGGGCCTTGGGGTCGAAGACCAGCGCCTCGATGCGGTCGTCGCCGGCGGCGCGCTCGATGCCGCGCAGGATGTCGGCCAAGGGCGTCTGCGCCAGCGAACCGAGGCCGCCGAGGAGCGACAGCACGTTGGGTGCCGGCACGGCCGCCCGTTCCACCACGTCGCCCCTGGGATCGAGCAGCAGCGCCGAATGGACCGGGACGTTCGGCGCCCCCGGCCCGGTGGCCAGCGCGGCGACGACGGCGATCAGAACGACGAGGACTAAGAGATTCGCCAGGGCGACGCGGAGGAAAGCGAATGTTCGAGCGACGGCGGTCCAGAGCCCCCGCAATGCCTTGCCGAGTTCCATGGCGCGTGTCTCCTCGGCCGCTGCCGGCTAGGTCGCTGCGAGAGGCGGGGCCGATGGCGGCATTGTCCTTGCGCTCTCTACCAAAGTGCAAGACGCTACCGAAGCGCAAGACGCTACCGAAGCGCAAGACGCTACCGAAGTGCAAGGCGTTGCCAAGCGCAAGATGCTGTACGCGATCACGCTCTGCCTTCGGTCTGCGGCGGAGCTTACGGTTTCGCCAGGCGTCGGCGGAAGAAATCCAGGATGTGCTCGTATCGATGCACCGCCACGCTGCGTTCCTGCAGCGCGTGCTTGGCGCCGGGATAGGTCATCAGCTCGAAGGGCTTGCCGGCGGCTTGCAGCGCGTCCATGAGCGTCAGCGAGTGGGCGAAGAGCACGTTGTCGTCCGCCATGCCGTGCATCAGCAAGAGCGGCGCGTCGATGTCGGCTACCCGGGGCGCCACGGCGCTGGCCGCGTAGCCCTGGGGGTTGTCCGCGGGCAGCCCCAGGTAGCGCTCGGCGTAGTGGGTGTCGTAGAGGGTCCAGTCGGTCACCGGCGCCACCGCTGCGCCGGCGGCGAAGGCGTGGCTCTGCGCCAGGCACATGAGCACCATGTAGCCGCCGTAGGAATGGCCGAAGATGCCGATGCGGGCGGGGTCCACCCAGTCCTGCCGCCTCAGGAAGGCGACGCCGGCCAGCTGGTCCGCCACCTCCGCATGGCCGAGGCGGCCGTGGATGGCGTCCTCGAAGCGCTTGTCGCGGTTGGCGCTGCCGCGGTTGTCCAGTTCGAAGACGCCGAAGCCCGCTTGCGCGAAGAGCCGCACGACCAGCGGTGGCGTCTCCTGCCGCACCCGCTGCGCGCCCGGCCCGCCGTAGACGTGGACCACCACGGGATAGCGGCGTTGCGGCTGCCACGGCGACGGCTTGGTGAGTCGGTAGGCGAGGTACGGACCGAATTCCGAAGCAGACGGCAATGTCCCGATCACGGCATCGGCGCCAATGTCGGGTGCCGTGGGCCGCCGCGGCAAGGAGACCTGTCGGTATTGGCGACCGAAGGGGGCTATCGGTGCAAGCGGCATCTTCGTGTCCTTGTCGAAGATCGCCAGCTGCACCGCAGCGCTTGCGCTCTTGACCACGCCAAGCCCGCGTTCGGCCTTGCGGGACATCGCACCGTCAACCCACCAGAGCGACGGCGACGGCGGCCCCGCCACTGGGTCCGTGCCCACGCCGCGCAGGCCGACGCGGTAGATGCCCTGCGTGGTGGGGGGAGGCGGCAGCCTCGGATCATTGAAGTTGGGGTACGACTGCCAGCCCGTCACCCACGCATGGTCGTCGTCCGCGGCCAGAACGCGGTTGACGCGCCCCAAGCCCGCGGTCAGCTGCCGCGCCTGCCGTCCGGCGGCGTCGTACAGGTACAGCTGCGAGGCCCCGTCGCGCTCGCTGGTCCACAGAAACCGGCCGTCTTCCAGGAACTCGAGGTTGTCGTGCAGGTTGATCCACGTCTCGGCCGTCTCGACGAACAGTTCCTGCCACTCCCCGCCAGCGAAGCGGCGCACCGCCAGGCGGCGCTGATCCCGGGACTGCGCCTGCACCACGAGCGCCCCGTCCGGCGCGAACGCCACCCGGGCGAGGTAGTCCTCCGCCGCTGCCTGCCACGCCAGCCAGGTGGTCGCGCCGGTGGCGAGCTCCAGCAGCCCCAGCCGCACCTCGGCGTTGGCGCCGCCAGCGAACGGATAGCGCTGCGGTACTGCTCGGATGCCCTCCGCGTCCATCTCGTGGCGCCGGGTCTCGGGTATCGGCGCCGCGTCCACCCGCGCGAAGGCCACGAACCGCTCGTCCGGGGACCACCAGTGGCCGTCGAAGCGGTGCATCTCCTCTTCGGCGATGAACTCCGGCAGGCCGTTGGTCACCGTGCCGCCGCCGTCTTCGGTAAGCCGCCGCTCGGCGCCGTCGGCGACCCGCAGGGCGTAGAGGTCGCCGTCGCGCACGTAGCTCACGAAACTGCCCTTGGCGGATGAAGCGGATGCCCGTCTGCCGGGCGCCTGGCGCAGTGAGAGGCCGCACCGTGCCCTCGGGCACGGTGGCCAGGCAGGCCGCGCCCTGCGCAGGAAACAGGATCCAGTGGCCCTCTGGATGCCACTCGTAGGCGGTCACGCCGTGGGCGAACTGCCGCCGCCGTTCCCGCTCGTCGCGTTCGACGGCGGTTTCCGGCGCGGCATTCGCGTCGCCGGCGTCGCCGTGCAGCAGCCGGTTCGCCTCTGCGGTCGCCGTGTCCACCAGCCACAGTTCCAGACGCTCGCGGTTGTCGTCGGCCGGCAGCAGGAAGCTGCCGTAGCGGCCGTCCGCACTGAGCTTGGGCTGGCTGGGCACGAACTCCAGCTGGCGGCGGCCGAAGAGGCGCGCCGGCGTGAGCTTCACGCGCCTGGCGGCCTCATGCAGCGCTGGCGTTCGCCGCCGAAAACGCCAGCCGGGTGAGATTCTCGGTGGCGTCCTCGGCCACGCGCACGTTGTCTTCGATGCGAACGCCGCCGCAGGACAGGAACTCGCGCACCCGCGGCCAGTCGATCGCCTTGCCGAGGTCGGTCTCGGCCGCCGCATCGAGCAGCACCGGTATGAAGTACAGCCCCGGTTCCACCGTGACCACGTGGCCGGCTTCGATGCCGCGGGTGTAGCGCAGGGTCGGGAACCGCTCCGGCGGCTCGACGGTTTCGCCGCCGGCATTGGCCAGCCGGCCGCCCACGTCGTGGGTTTGCAGGCCCAGCAGATGGCCGAGGCCGTGGGGGATGAACACGTCCGTCAGCTTCCGTTCGAAGGCGCTCTCGGCGCTGCACTTGATCAGAGAGAACTCCACCAGCAGTTCCGCCACCGCCTGGTGCATCCGCGTTTGCAGGTCGATGTAGGAGACCCCCGGCCGCACCGCCGCGGCGAGCGTCTGCTGCTTGGCGTCCAGCGCCCGCACCAGGGCGTCGAAGTCGTCGCCGGGCGTGGCGCTGCAGGTGCGGGTGATGTCCGAGTGGTAGCCGGCGGAGCGGGCGCCGGCATCGATCAGGAAACTGCGGGCGGGCTGCGGGGGGGCGCGGTCGTAGTGCTGGTAGTGCAGCACGCCGGCGTGCTCGTTCAGCGCCACGATGCTGGGATACGGCAGCTTGCTCTCCTCTTGGGCGCTGGCGGCGAGGTAGGCCATGTGGATGTCGAACTCGCTGCCGCCGCCGTAGAAGGCGTCCCGGGCCGCCAGGTGGCCGCGCACGGCGGTGGCAGTGGCGGTGCGCATGCAGGCCGCCTCGAAGGGCGTCTTGGTCGCCCGGTCGAAGACGAGCTGGTTCACCAGCCCCTCCGGGTTGACGTTGGCGAGGGGCAGGTTCAGCTCGCTCGTCTCCGCCGGACCCACCAGGGCCACCCGGCGGGCGCTCGCGAGTTCCTTGGCCACCGCGCCGCCGAGCGCTTCCGCATCGGCGTGCAGGGCCACCTCGAAGGCGTCCGCCCAGGAAGGGAGCGCCGGCGGCAGGTGCCAGTAGTCCGCCGGCTGATGGAAGTGCAGCCTGGGCACCCGGCCCGGGCGCACCAGCAGCACGCTGCGCTCGCAGTCGTCGCTCGGAAACCAGCGGGCGAAGTGCGGATTGGGGTGGAAGGGCGGCGCCTGATCGTCCTGGTAGTACATCGCCGCCTCGCCGGCCGGCACCACGGCGGCATCGAAGCGATGGGCAGCGAGAGCGCCCTCCCACTGGGCCGTCAGCGCCGCCAGGTGGGCGCGGTAGGCGTCTTCGTCAAAGGCCATCGGGCAAGGCCAGGCACTTGGCTGGGAGCGGCGGCAGCGTAGCACAGGAGCGTCTCGGGCCACGCCGCCGGGATCGTCCGCGCGGCCCGAAGGCGCGCCGGCGTCATGCTTCCCGCCACCGTTCTGATATACACTCAAGCGCATCGATCAACGGGAAGGGGGTAAAAGCAGTATGGGGGCATACGCCTACCTTGCGCCAACCAACGTGGCCGACGCGCTTGCGATGCTCGGCGACGCCGCCAGCGCCGGCACCCGTGCGCAGATGCTGGCCGGCGGCACGGACGTGCTGGTGCAGATGCGGTCCATCGACAAGGGACCGCGCACTTTCGTAGACGTGAAGCACATTGCCGAGGCCAACGACGTCCGCATCGGCGCGGAGGAGGTGTTCATCGGCGCCGGCGTCGCTTCGGCGGTGCTGAACGAGAACGCCGAGCTGAAGCGCCTGCTGCCGGGCCTCATCGAATCGGCGGACCTCATTGGTTCCACCCAGATCCAGGGCCGCGCCACCATCGGCGGCAATCTCTGCAACTCCTCCCCGGCGGGAGACACCATTCCGGCCCTCATCGCCTGCGGCGCCGTGTGCCAGGTGGCCTCCCCCGGCGGCAACAGGGAGGTGCCGGTGGAGGACTTCGTCACTGGCGTGGGGCAGAACGTGCTGGCGGCCACGGAGTTCCTGATCGGCCTCAAGATTCCCCGCCCCCAGGGCCGAACGGCGGACGCCTACCTGCGCTTCATTCCCCGCACCGAGATGGACATCGCGGTCTGCGGCGCTGGCGTGGCGCTCACCCTGGACGCCGGCGGCACCTGCACCGCGGCCAAGGTGGCCATCGGCGCGGTGGCCGTGACGGCGCTGCCGGTGCCGGATGCCGCCGCGGCGCTGGTGGGCACCAGCGTGGACGACGACGCCCTTGCGGCTGCGGCCGCGGCTTCCAGCGCTCTGGCCCGTCCGATCACGGACAAGCGGGGCACGGTGGAATACCGCAGGAAGGTGGTGGGGGTGCTCACCAAGCGCGCCGGGGCCATCGCCCGGGACCGCGCCGCCGCCCGCTAGCTCGGCACAGCCGGCACAAAACAAGAGCTTGCACGAGCTCGTGGAAGGGAGATACGCATGAGCAAAGTACACGTTTCCGCCACCATCAACGGCGACGCCGCGGAGTTTCTGTGCGACCCGCACCAGTCGCTGCTGGAGGTGCTGCGGGAGGACCTGGGGCTGACCGGCACCAAGGAGGGCTGCGCCACCGGCGACTGCGGCGCCTGCTCGGTGCTCGTCAACGGCCGCCTGGTGTGTTCCTGCCTGATGCTGGCCGTGGAAGTGGACGGCGACGAACTCACCACCATCGAGGGCATCGCCGGCGCCGACGGCCTGCACGTGATCCAGCAGAAGTACCTGGAGCACGCCGCCCTGCAGTGCGGCATCTGCACGCCGGGGTTCATCGTCGCCACCAAGGCGCTCCTGGACAGGAACCCGGACCCGGACGAAACCACCATCCGCTACTGGCTGGCGGGCAACCTGTGCCGCTGCACCGGCTACGACAAGATCGTGCGCGCCGTGCAGGCGTCCGCCAAGGAACTGGCCTACGAAGCGTAGCTTCGCCGATGCGTGAGCTTCGGCGAAAGCAGAAGCTTCGGCGAAGCAGTAGCTTCGTTGAAGAACGGCCCCGAACACCGCCGACCGTACCCAACGGACAACAAGGAGACAGACAAGTGGCAGAAGCGGTAGATCTGAAAGCAATCGGCACGCGCCCGGTGCGCCCGGACGGCATCGAGAAGGTGACCGGCCGGGCTGCGTTCGGGGCGGACCTGAACCTGCCCGGCATGCTGTACGGCAAGGTGCTGCGCAGCCCCCACGCCCACGCCCGCATCAAGCGCGTGGACCTCAGCCGGGCGCTGGCCGCCGACGGCGTGCTGGCGGCCGTCTCCGGCGCGGACTTCCCGGACGCGACGAGCGATCTCGCCAAGAACGTGATCGCCCGGGACAAGGCCCTCTACCACGGCCACGCCGTGGCCGCGGTGGCCGCCAAGACGCAGGACCAGGCCGAGGCGGCCCTGGATCTCATCGACGTGGAATACGAAGTGCTGGACCCGGTGCTGACGCTGGACGACGCCATGGCCGACGGCGCCACGCTGGTGAACGAGAGCCAGCACACCAACGGCGACGCCAGCAAGCCCGCCAGCAACGTGGCCGCCACGCAGCGCTTCGAGCGCGGCGACGTGGCCGCCGGCTTCGCCGAGGCGGACGTGATCGTCGAGAGCGAGCACCGCGTGCCCACCGCCCACCAGGGCTACATCGAGCCCCACGCCTGCACCGCCACCATGAACGCCGATGGCAAGGCCACCATCTGGTGCTGCACGCAAGGCCACTTCGACGTGCGCTCCCTCACCGCCGGCGTGCTCGGCGAGAGTGCCGGCAACATCAAGGTGATCCCTTCGGAGATCGGCGGCGGCTTCGGCGGCAAGACCATCATCTACCTGGAACCGCTGGCGGTGAAGATGTCCGCGCAGAGCGGCCGCCCGGTGAAGATGATGATGACCCGGGAGGAAGTGTTCCGCGCCACCGGCCCCACTTCCGCCACCTGGTGCAAGGTGAAGATCGGCGCCAGGAAGGACGGCGCCTTCACCGCCGCCACGGCCTGGCTCGCCTACGAAGCCGGCGCCTTCCCGGGCGCCCCCATCGGCCCGGGCTGCATGTCCGTGCTGGCGCCCTACGCGCTGCCGAACTTCGTCATCGAAGGCAGCGACGTGCTGGTGAACAAGCCCAAGGTGTGCGCCTACCGCGCCCCGGGCGCCCCCCAGTCCATGCACGCGATGGAGTGCGCCATCGACGAGCTGGCCCGCAAGCTCGGCATGGACCCCATCGACCTGCGGCTCAAGAACGCCGCCGACGAAGGCACCCAGGCCCCCTACGGCCCGACCTTCCCGCCCATCGGCCTGAAGGAGTGCCTGCAAGCGGCCAAGGAGCATCCCAACTACGCCGCGCCCGTTCCCGAAGGCGCCGGCCGCGGCCTGGCGGTGGGCTTCTGGTTCAACATCGGCATGCAGTCCAGCGCCGAAGTGCGCATCGCCGAAGACGGCATGGTGACGGTGATGGAAGGCAGCCCGGACATCGGCGGCAGCCGCGCCGGCATGGCGCTGATGGCGGCGGAGACGCTGGGCGTGCCCTACGAGCGCATCAAGGCCCACGTCGGCGACACCGAGAGCACCGGCTTCTGCAACGTCACCGGCGGCAGCCGCACCACCTTCGCCACCGGCATGGCCGTGGTGCAGGCCTGCGAGGACATCATCGCCCAATGCAAGCAGCGCGCCGCGCTCACCTGGGACCTCGACGCAGAGCAGGTGGACTGGGTGGACGGCGAAGCCGTGCCCAAGCCCGGCGTGAACGCGGACGTGAAGCCCCTGTCGCTGGCGGACATCGCCCGGGGCGCCGGCCGCACCGGCGGCCCGCTGCTGGGCCGCGCCAGCCTGAACGCCCAGGGCGCCGGCGCCTCCTTCTCCGTGAACTGGACGGACTTGAAGGTGGACACCGAAACCGGCAAGACGGACGTGCTCGCCTTCACCGCCGTGCAGGACGCCGGCCGCGCCATCCACCCCTCGTACGTGGAGGGGCAGATGCAGGGCGGCGCCGTGCAGGGCATCGGCTGGGCGCTGAACGAGGAGTACATCTACGACGCCGACGGCGTGATGGAAAACCCGGGCTTCCTGGACTACCGGGTGCCGGTCGCCTCGGACATGCCGATGATCGACACCCAGATCGTCGAAGTCCCGAACCCGTCGCATCCCTATGGCGTGCGGGGCGTGGGGGAAACGCCGATCGTGGCCCCGCTGGCGGCGGTGTCGAACGCGGTGCGGGATCAGCTCGGGTTCCGCATCGACGATCTGCCGTTGTCGCCGCCGAGGGTGTTGGAGGCGATTGACGAGCAGGGGTGAGGGCCTAGGTGTCAGGACCGCGCTCGCGGTCCTGACACCGATGGTCGAGGAGTGCGTATGGCGATAAAACGGGATCAAATCGTCGAAGCAATACACACCGGTACCAAACAGGCATGCCGGACCTACACGGGCTGGTCCGATGGATGGACACTCAAGGACTCTGGCGTAGAAGGGCTGCTTGTCGTCGAGATTGCAAAGAAACTTGATGCCAAGCTCTCGAAGGCCGAGAGCCTTCTTCTGGAGGTGCCGTTCAAGAAGATCATCGAGTGGTCCGGTACGCCTACCGTGGGGCGCCAGTTGACGGCACTCAAGGGTCGAACAAGAGCTGACATCGTGCTGTTCAATGGCGGGGGAAGGCCAGTGTGTGTCATTGAAGTGAAGAGGCATGCAGTTAAGAGAGATCAAGTTGAGGGTGACTTGGATCGCTTACGAGGCGTAGTACACAAGTGCGCCAATCAAAAGGGCGGCACACTCAAACGTGCGTTCCTAGCCATCTATCGTCACGGTCGGACAAAAGGGCCGTGCAAGTGGGTTGACGGTTTCTTCGACGCCAACCGCGACATCACCTGCCGTAGCTGCAAGGTGGAGCGTTTCAAAGGCGGTTCGTCCATCCATGTTGAGATCACAGACGGTCCCCCAACCGCGCCAACGCAGGGCTGCTGTTGGCGCTGAGCGCATTGAGGTGGCAACCGCACCAAGAGACACAGTCGCCGCGCAGCAGCAAGTGAACGGCCTAGTGGGGGAGGTACTGCCCCAAGGTTCCTGGCTGGATGCCGACTATCTATGGCTTACCGACCGCTGCCGCCACTTGGTGGAGTACACGGACGGCGACTTGGAAATACTGCCGATGCCCACCCGTGGACACCAGAGGATTGTCGCCTTCCTCCACTCGGCCTTCACGGCGTTCCTGAAACCAGCAGGTGGCGAAGCGCTCTTCGCCCCGTTCCGCTTGCGAACTCGTCCTGGCAAATTTCGGGAACCTGATCTGCTCGCACTTCACAGCGCCGGGGACGCTCGCAGTGGCGATCGCTTTTGGACCGGCGCGGACGTGGTGCTGGAAGTCGTGAGCCCGGACAATCCGGAACGGGACCGTGTTCGGAAGCGCCAGGACTACGCGGAAGCCGGGATCCGCGAATACTGGATCGTCGACCCAGCGGCCGAGACCATTCACGTGCTCAGGCTGGAGGCGGGCGGCTACGTCGAACATTCGGTATGCGGGCGAGCAGGCCGGGCGGCATCGTTCGAGTTCGCCGGGTTCGTGGTTGACGCGGCCAAAGTGTTCGATGCCGGGGAGGGCAGGTAGCAGCGCGGCCTCAACGTCCCGCTATCTCCATGCGCCAAGGCCATCGCCAGGGCATGCGCAGTTCGATCATGCAGTAGCCGATGGTAGCGTTCGCAGACGACGCCAACAGTCCCGCCAGCCAAGACTGCCACTCGGCAGGCGTAGTGATCGCCAGTACCGTAAAGTACGGAAATCCCGCAGCGAAGGCCGTTGCCGAGTACGCAAACCAGGTTCTGCGACCGTGCGGACCTGGCCGAAGGATCCGAACGAGCGCGTAGTACGCGGGAACGCCGAACAGCATCACATATGTCGTGACGACAACCGCGATGCCTATCAGATAGGTCAATGCTGCCGGGTGTAGGACAACCTGCCACCCCTGCGCGACGAAGAAGATCGCGGTCGTGCTGAGGCAGCCGAGCCAGAACGCCAGAACGACGCGCCAGCGCCGCTCCGGCACATAGCCGCTCCGGCATATAGGGGCCGATACGCTTGGCCGGTGCTGGGTGTTGATTGGCACGTTTCGGTCCGCCAGCTAGGCTCCATCCACGGTGGCTTCAACCATCCTGCGCCAACGGTGTTTGCCTGTACCACTACGCGATCTTCTGCCGCCTTGCAACACTCGCGAGTTTCGTCGGCAGCGAGACGCATGGACATGCGCGTTGGCGTAGTGTTACAACGACGGTTCGTTGGGGAGCGGGCGATGGACGGCGGGAGCTGGATACGGGCGGCCGCGTGTGGCGATCTGGCCGATGGCGAGGCGCTGGCTGTTGCGGCGCCGGATGGGCGGACGATCGCGCTGTTCTTCACGGATGGCGGCTACCACGCCCTCGACAACCAGTGTCCGCATATGGGGTTTCCGCTGGTGCGGGGGTTGGTGCGCAACGGCACGGTCACCTGCGACTGGCACGGGCGCAGCTTCGATCTGGCGGGCGGGGGCTGTTTCCACTCGCAGTGCGACGACGTGCGGGTGTTCGAGACGGAGATCCGCGATGGTTCGGTGTGGATCCGCGTCGAGGCCGAAGCGGACGACCGGCGCGAGGCTAGGCTGCGGCTGCTGTGGGAAGGGCTGCTCGGCGACGATCGCTGGACGATGTCGAAGGCGATCGCCCAGCTGCTACATGGCGGCGTGCCGGAGGCGGACATCGTCGAGCTGGTCGTGCGGCACGTGGGCCGGCACATCGCCAGCTCCCACGACCTTGATGCCGGCGACGACGTGTCGCGCCTGATCAACGGCCTCAAGGTGGGACAGCGCTACGAGGGCGAGGAACGCCTGATCGCGCTGGCGATCGCGGCCCGCTCGGCGGCAGGGCCGGCGGCCGAACGCAACGAGAACGTGCCCATGCCGCCGCCCTACGACTGGGAACGCACGGCGCGCTGGGTGCGCAGCTTCTCCCGCGACCGCATGGGCAACCGCATCGAACGATGCCTCTACACTGCGTGGACCGAGGGCGACGGCGACCGCATCCTGCCGCTGCTGCTGGAGTGCGCCGTCGAACCGCACTTCCTCGACTTCGGCGACAGCTTGATCTCGCTCGCCTACCTCGCCGAACTCCAAGAGCTCTTCGACTGGGAGCAGGCCGGCGAACTGACGTTCAATCTCGGCGCCAAGCTGATCGGCCAGCCCCGCCAGGAACCCGAGCGCTTCCGCCGCGATGCCGTGGCGCGGATGCGCGAGCTGCAAGCCGGCCTCGAAGATGCCGCCAAGACCAGCGCGGATGGCGCTTTCGACGAAGACGCGCTGACATCGGCGGTGACCAGCGTGGACATCCGCCGCTCCTTCGATGCGCTCGCCGGCGCAATCTCCGGCGCGGCCCTCGACCGCTTGATCACGACGTTCGTGCTGCTCGCGGCGGATCGGATGGCGCGAACGCCCGTGGCCGTGGATGCCGGCTGGCCCAACCTGACCCGCGAACTGAACCTCGCATCGTCGCTGCGGGTGGTGAAGAAGCACGGCGGGGCGCTGGCGGCGGCGAAGGGGCTGTTCCATGCGGCATGGCACGTATTCGCGGACCGCTGGATCAACATCGACCATCGCAAGCTCGGCGAGCCGCTGCCGGCGCAGGCGCCGCCGGCCGGCAACGAGGATTCGGCCGCCGCTGCGGTCCTCGAGTCGATCCAGATCCTCGATGTCGAGGCCGCCGGCGCCCGGGTCGCCGGCTATCTCCAGGCCGGCTACTCCGGCGATCGGCTGCTGCACGACATGGGCGCGGTCATTCTGCGCGACGACACGGGCCACGAGATCCTGCCGACGCTGCGCACCGTGTTGGAGGAGTGGGGCAACGCCAGCGGCGCCGACCCGGCGCTGGGCGCCGGGCATCCGGCCGGGGCGCAGTTGCTGGTGGGCCTGGCGCGCTATGCCACGGACGTGCGCTCGAACTCCGACGGGCGCTCCGCGGCGGTGACTGCAATGCGCTTCGCGGAGGGCCGGACCACCATCGAGATGTTCGAGTAGAGGGGCGATGAAGATGAATGTCGAGGATGGATTCGTTCGTGTCGCCGCCGTCGCCGACGTGCCTGCCGGCAAGGCCATCGCGGTGCGCGTCGAAGATCGCAGCGTGGCGCTCTTCAACCACGAGGGCACTTTCTACGCCACCGACAACCAGTGCCCGCACATGGGCTATCCGCTGATCCGCGGCCGTGCCAGGAACGGCGTGCTGCAATGCGACTGGCACGGCTGGAGCTACGCGATGGCCGGCGGCGGCTGCTTCACCGGCGGCTGCGACGATCTGGACACGTTTCCCGTCGAGGTGCGCGGCGACGAGATTCACGTCAAGGTTGCCGGCATCGCGTCGAGGCGCACCGGCGCCCACTACCTGCTGCTGAAGGAAGGGCTGCTCTCCCGCGACAACTGGGTACTCTCCAAGGCCGTGGCTATCATGCTCGCCCAGGGCGTCTCGGAAGACGAGACCCTCCGGCTGCTCGTGACGCACCTTGGCAAGCACATCGCCACCGAGCACGACGCCAACGGCAGCTTTCGCCTGGTGCAGGTCGCCAACGGCATCAGCGTCGCTAGGCGGCTGCCGCCGGACGACCGGCTGATTCCGTTGATGATGGCGGCGAAGGGCGCGTCCGGCCGGGCCGGCGACCGTCCGGAACGGCAGGTGCTGCCGCCGCCGGTGACATGGGAGAGGCTCGCCGCCTGGGTGCGCATGTTCTCGGCGGACCGGGACTGGGAGGGCATCGAGAAGTGCCTGATGACGGCCCGCGGCCTCGGCGGCTGCGACGACCGCATCCTCCCGCTCGCCTTCACCTGTGCGCTCGAACCCCACTTCATCGGTTTCGGCTTCAACATCATTCACTTGGTGCGGCTCGGCGAGCTCTTGGACGAGTTCGGCTGGGACGTGGCCGAGCAGCTCGTGTGCAACCTGGTCGCCAAGATGCTCGGCCGCCACCGGGGAACGCCGGACGGCGTTCGGCGGGAAGCCATCGCGGCCTATGCCGCGCTGCAGGCCGACCTCGGCGCAATAGCCGAACCTGCCCGCTCGGCGCCGCTCGACGAAGACGCGTTCGGCGAAGCTCTGCTGTCGGGCGACCTCAACGCGGCATTCGGCGCCCTCACCACGGCCCTGCAGTCGGGCGTCCACGTCGGCCGGATCGCCGACGCCATGGTCATGCTCGCCGCCGACCGCATGGCGCGCACGCCGGTGAGCTTCAACCCGGGCTGGTGGGATCTCGCGGCGGAGATGCAGATGGGCTCCGCCATTCGGGGCGTCCAGCGCTATGCGGGATACGCCTCGGCCGCGAAGGCCGCCTACCACGCCGCATGGCGGTTCTACAGCAACCGATGGCTGAACATTCCGAACCGGCCGTTGTCGAAGGCGGCACTGGACAAGGGTTCCGAGACGACGGATGCCGCAGCCGGCAGAGCGGCGATCGTGGACGCGATCGCGTCCATCCGCATCAACGATGTCGGCCATCTGGTCAGGACGCATGTGGCGGCCGGCCACCCGACGGACGAACTGCTCCGCGAAGTCGCCCTTGCGCTGCTCAAGCACGACACCGGCTGGGACATCCTCGACACTCTGCGCACGGTGTTCGACGAGACGGAAGCCTGCCGAGGACATCCCGCGGCGCACCAGCTCCTCGTCGGCCTCGCCCGCTTCACCACAGGAGCGCGCCGCAGCAACAACAGCGACTCCGCGACGCGCACCGCAAGGCGGTTCGCCCGGCGGGAAACGGCCGTTGACCTGTACTAAGGAGCGCACTGGGGTGGCCTGCCTGTACGCAACATCCTAGCCCGCACAGTACCTTCGCCTTCGCGGTCGTCCATACACGCCATGAGCGCAGACCCGCCACGGCTCTTCGTTCCCGGCGACGGCGCGTTGCCGCCGGCCCTCGCCGGGCGGAGCGCCACTGCGCGATGACGACCAACCCCTTCAACCCCTCCGCCGCCAACCCCCGCTATCTCGCCGGGCGCGAGGCGGAGAAGGCCGCGCTGGCGGATGTGCTGGAAGCGGGGGCGCAGAGCCCGGTTGCCGTCATCTACGCGCCCCGTGGCAACGGCAAGACGGCACTGGCGCACTGGCTGGAACGCGCCGCTGTTGCGGGAGGCATGGACGCGCGCTATCGCTACGCACGCTCCTGCCAGACGTTTTCCGGCGTGGCTGCGTTGCTTCTGGACGAGGCGGTACCGAGCGAGGAAGACGGCCACGCCGCGTTGGAGGCAGCAGCGGCGAGCTACCGCGGCGCACCCCGAGTGTTGGCGATCGACGAGGCCCAGGGGCTCCCGTCGCCGATCCTGTCGGCGCTGCTCACTGCCACGGAGCTGGCCCAAGGTACGCTCTCCGTCGTCTTGGCGGGTACGCCGCTGCTGCACCAGCTGCTCCACGACATCGATCCGTCCTTGTGGGCGAAGTGCCCTGTCGTCGCGTTGGATCCGCTGGACTCGGCCAGCGCCGCCGATGCCTTGCAGACCCCCGCGACCGAAGCCGGACGACCCATCGACGAGCCGATCCTCGAAGAGGTCGTCAAGGACGCGCACGGCTACCCGCCGTTCCTGCAAGCTTGGGGCGCCAATCTGTGGCGCTTCGCCGAGCCGGCGGGGCGGATCGGCGCGGCGGCCTACGAGCAGGCCCGGCCGGTCGTGGACTACTACCGCTTCTCCTTCTACGAGAACCGCAAGGAGGAGCTGGCGCCCTACGCAGCATCGGCCCTCGAGGTGGCGAACCTGTTCCTGGAGACGCCGGTCGCCAGCGAACAGGCCATCTACGAGGCCATCCACCGCGGCTTGCCGCCGGCGGCCTCGGTGGCGGACTTGGGAGATGCGTTCCGGGAGTTCCGCAACCTCGGCCTGTTCTGGCGCGAGCCGGGGGCGATGGGCTTCCATCGGCCTGCCATTCCCAGCCTGATGGCATCCATCCGGGAAGGGCAGGACGCCGCAATTCTGAAGGCACGGCGCTAGGACACCGCGACAGGCGCCACGACGTCTCACGCCGCCCGGCGTTTCATTCGCACCGCTGGCCGGCGCTTGAGCTGCTGGGACAGCGGATCCACCTCGATGCCCACGGACTCCAGCGCCGTCACGCCGAGGATCGGCTCCACTCCCTCGGCGCCGAAGCCAACGGTCGCGCCCACGATCTCGCCCATGAACTCGATCTCCGCGACGGTGATGTCCACGTCCTCGCGGCGACCGTCCGCCAGTTCGTAGCTTCGCCGGCCTCGGGGTTCAAGGCAATCGAGCGCAGCGCGCTGGCCGGCACCACGCAGTCCGTGGAGCCCGTGTCCACGAGGAACAAGCCGTCCCAGCTGCGCTCGCGGGCCCCGGGATTGCGAACCGTGGCGGTGACTTGCACGATGCCCATCGACTGTCTCCGAATCCAATGAAGGATGGCTGACTCTACGGCCTGCCGTCTCGTTGGGAGACGCAGCGAATCTCCTGCAAGACGACCAGAAATTGCCGACTGTCCCGATCGACCAAGGGGCGGTCGCGCGCCAGACCCTCGCAAGCACTGTCGTCTGCGCGTCGGCTACCGCCCCCGCCAAACCGGGTCCCGTTTCTCCGCGAAGGCACGGGCGCCTTCCTGCTGGTCCTCGCTGTCGTACAGCCGGTCCACGGTCGGGAACTGCCGCTTGCCGACGCGGCTGAGCGCATCCTGGGCCCGCAGCGTTTCCGCCTCCCGCACCACCTCCTTGATGGCGGCGAACACCAGCGGCGGGCCGGCGGCGAGCTCCCGGGCCAGTTCCCAGGCCCGGGGCAGCAGCGCCGCCGGCGGATGCACCTCGTTCACCACGCCCCACTGCCTGGCCTCGGCGGCGTCCAGCCAGCGGCCGGTGAGCAGCAGTTCCATCGCCACGTGGTAGGGGATGCGTTTCGGCAGCTTGATGGCGGCGGCGTCGGCGAGCGTGCCGGCGCGGATTTCCGGCAGCGCGAAGGCGGCGGCGCTGGAAGCCAGCACGATGTCGCAGGCCAGCGCCAGTTCCCAGCCGCCGCCCACGGCCATGCCGTTCACCGCGGCGACGAGGGGCTTGTCGAGGTTCGGCAGCTCCTGGATGCCGGCGAAGCCGCCGACGCCGTAGTCGCCGTCCACGGCGTCGCCGGCGGCGGCGGCCTTCAAGTCCCAGCCGGCGCAGAAGAACCGCTCGCCGGCGCCGGTGACGATGGCCACCCGCAGCTCGTCGTCGTCGCGGAACGCCTTGAACACGTCGCCGAGGAGGCGGCTGGTGGCCAGGTCGATGGCGTTGGCCTTGGGGCGGTCCAGCGTCACCAGCAGCACGGCGCCGTCGCGTTCGGTCCGCACTACGGGCGGGCTCATGCCGTGGACCTTGCCGATTCGGCCGCAGGCGCAAGGCGAAGCAGGGCGTCGAGGGCGAAGGCGCCGTCGGCAGTGGCGGCGAGGGGATTCACGTCCAGTTCCGCCAGCGTGCTGTGGTGCGCGACGGCGAAGGCGGCCACGGCCTCGATGGCGCTGGCCACGGCTGCCACGTCGGCCTTGGGGCGGCCGCGGTAGCCATCGAGCAGAGGAGCGCACCGCAGGCTGGCGAGCGCCTTGCGGACGTCGGCCGCCGTGGTGGGCAGCAGCAGCGTGGCGCTGTCGCCGAGGAGCTCCACCAGCGTGCCGCCGCTGCCTATGGTGAGCATCAGCCCGAAGGCGGGGTCCCCCGCGACCCCGACGATCAGCTCCGCCACCACGCCCTCCACGCACCGCTCCACCAGCACGCGGCCGTCGCCGAGGGGCAGGAGCTCCCGGGTGGCCGCGGCCACCGCTTCCGCGCCTTCGACGCCCACGCGCACGGCGCCGCGCTCGGTCTTGTGGGCCACGCCGAGCGCCTTCACCGCGACCGGCGCGTCCAGGAACGCGGCCAGGGACACCGCCTGGGCGACGGTGCTGGCGGTGCCGTTCGCTGGCGCCCGAAGGCCGAAGGCGCCGAGCTGCGCCTTGGCCGCGGCTTCGTCGACGTCAGCCAGCTCCGGCATTGGCGCCGACGCCGGGCCGAGCAGGGCAGGGGCGGGGGGCTGCGCCCAGGCGTCGCCCACCGTGGCCGCACAGTCGATGGCCGCGAGGGCCTCCCGCATACCGCAGAGGGGCGCGACGCCGCTGTCGAGCAGGCGCTGCGCCTGCTCCTCCGGCAGATTCTCGGCCAGCGTCGCGACTACCGCGCCGCTTGCCCCGGTGTCGCGCAGCGCATCGTCGAAGGCGGCGAGCGTGGTCTGCCAGTCGGCGTCGTCGCAGCGATCGCCCCGGGGCAGGTCGAGCACCAGCGCGGTCAGGTCGAAAGGCCCGGCGGCGAAGGCGGCGAAGGTGCGGCGGAGCGCCGCCCGGTCGCCCCAGGCGAAGGTGTGGTAGTCGAGGGGATTGGCCACCGTCACCAGCGGATGCACCGTGGCGGCCACCTCGGCTTGCGCCTCTCCGAGGGGCGGCAGGGCCAACGCCGCGTCGGCGGCCGCATCCGCCATCAAGCTGGCCTCGCCGCCCGAGCAGGACAGCGATCCCAGGCGTCGTCCCGGCAACGGGCCATGCACATGCAGCAGTTTCAGCGTTTCCAGGAACTCGGCGATGCTGGCGGCGCGGCCGAAACCGAGGCGGGCGAGCAGGGCGTCCGCCCCGGCGCGCGCGCCGGCGATGGAGGCGGTGTGGCTGAGCGCGAGCGTCTGGCCGAGCCGTGTGCGGCCAGCCGGCAGCGCCACGACGGGCACCCGGCGCTCTCTCGCCTTGGCGGCGAACGCTTCCCACGCGGCGAGGCTGCCAAAGCCCTCCACATGCACGCCCACGGCGCTCACGCGCTCGTCGTCGAGCAGCGCCGCGGCAAGATCCGCGGCGCCGAGCTGCGCTTGGTTGCCGGCGGTGAGCACGTAGCCGATGGGCAGGGCGCGGCGCTGCATGGTCATGCTGATGGCGATGTTGGAACTCTGGGTGACGATGCCCACGCCCCGCTGCCCGACCGCCAGCCGCGCGCCGCCGTGCTGGTCCGGCCACAGCGGTACGCCGTCGAGGAGGTTGAGGCAGCCGTAGCAGTTCGGGCCGACCAGGGGCATGTCGCCGGCCGCCGCCACCAGCGCGGACTCGAGATCGGTGCCGTCCGCCGCCTCCCGAAAGCCGGCCGCGTAGCACACCGCGCCGCCGCCGCCGCGCTCCCGCAGGGCCTCCACCACGTCCACGGCGGCTTGTCGATTGACGCCCACGAAGCTCGCGTCCGGCGCCGCTGGCAGCGCCGCCACGGTGGCGAACGCCCGCCGCCCGGCAACGCGCTCCCGGTGCGGATGCACCGGCCAGACGTCGCCGGCGAAGCCGAGGCGGTCGCATTGCTCGGCCACCCGCGCCGCGGCGTCGCCGCCGATCGCGGCGATGCTCCGGGGCCGGAGCAGGCGCGTCAGCGAGACGTCGCCGGCGGCCACGTCAAGCCCCCAGCGGCCGCAGCAGATCGCGGCTGATGATGTGGCGCTGGATCTCCGAGGTGCCGTCCCAGATGCGCTCCACCCGGGCGTCGCGCCAGAACCGCGCCAGCGGCGTCTCGTTCATGAGCCCCATGCCGCCGTGTATCTGCAACGCCTCGTCCGTCACCCGGGCCAGCATTTCGGAAGCGTAGAGCTTGGCGGAGGCGATCTCGCGGTTGGCCGGCTGCCCCTGGTCCAGGCGCCACGCGGCCGCCAGGGTCAGCCAGTCCGCGGCGTCGATCTCGGTGGCCATGTCCGCGAGCTTGAACGACACGCCCTGGAACTTGCCGATGGGCTGGCCGAACTGCTCGCGTTCGGCGGCGTGGCGCAGCGCTAGGTCGAAGGCGCGGCGGGCGCGGCCGACGCACATGGCGGCCACCGTGAGGCGGGTGCCGTACAGCCACTCGTTGGCCAGCTCGAAGCCGTGGTGCGGCTCGCCGAGGACCTGGGCGGCAGGCAGCCGGCAGTCGTCGAAGGCGAGGATGCAGTTGTGGTAGCCGCGGTGCGAGACGCTGTCGTAGCCGGGGCGAATCGAAAAGCCGGGCGTGTCGCGATCCACCAGGAAGCAGGTGATGCGCTTCTTGGGGCCGCGGGGCGTCTGCTCCTCGCCAGTGGCCGCGAACGCGATCACGAAGTCCGCGATGTCGGCGTGGGAGATGAAGTGCTTGCCGCCGTTGACCACCCAGTCGCCGCCCTGCTGCCGCGCCGAACACCGCATGCCGCGCACGTCCGAACCGGCCTGCGGTTCCGTCATGGCCAGGGCGTCCATGCGCTCGCCCCGGGCCGCCGGCAGCAGGTAGCGCTGCCGCTGCTCGTCGTTGCAGGCCAGGAGGATGCCGGACGGCCGCCCCCAGAACACCGTCAATGCCATGGACGCCCGGCCAAGCTCCCGTTCGAGCAGCGTGAAGGCGAGGTGGTCGAGGCCGCCGCCGCCGGCCTCGACGGGCAGATTCGGCGCGTAGAAGCCCAGCTCGATCACCTTGCGCTTGATCGCTTCGCCCGTCTCGGCGGACACGCCGCCGCGCCGGTCCACGGCTTCTTCCAAGGGGTAGAGCTCGCGCTCGACGAAGTCGCGCACGGTGTCCACCACCAGCTGCTGCTCGCTGTCGAGGCCGAAGTGCATGGCGCCTACCGCCGTCGCCTGTCGGCAACGCTACCCCGAAACTCGGGCATGGCGTTGCCGCCGAAGGGCCACCGCGGCGGCGATGCGCACGGCGGCGGCCTCACGGCTGCGCCCGACCGCGGTCCGCCAGCATCGAGAGCCGCGCTTCATGGCGGGCCAGCGTCTCGCCGGCGCCCGCCCGGTAGCGCCGCAGCGCCTGCAGGATGGCCACCAGGCACTGGTCGCGCTGCCGTTCCAGCTCGCGCACCGTGCGCCCGGCGGCTTGCCGTTCGGTGCCGGCGGCCAGCTTGTCGACCAGCGCATCGGTGAGCGGCGGCGCTTCGAGGCGCGTCCACGGTTCCTCGAGGGCTGGCCCGAACTGGCGCATGAAGCTGCGCATGCCGCCGTCGCCGCCGGCGAGGTGGAACGCGAGACAGGTGCCCATGAACGCCCAGCGCAGACCGGGCCCGTAGGCGATGGCGGCGTCGACCTCGGCAGTGGTCGCCACGTCGTCGTTCACCAGGTGCAGCGCTTCCCGCCACAGCGCCTCCTGCAAGCGATCGGAAAGGAAGCCGGGCACTTCCGTACGCACCCGCAACGGTTCCATGCCTAGCTGTTCGTAGCTGGCGACGGCCCGATCCACGCACTCCGCCGCGGTGCGGCTGCCGCCGAGCACCTCCACCAGCGGCAGCAGATACACCGGGTTGAAGGGATGGCCGACGACCACGCGCCGCGGGTGGCGGCAGTCGGCTTGCAGGGCGGTGGGCAGGAGTCCCGAGGTGCTCGATGCCACGACGGCCTCCAGCGGCGCAGCGGCGTCGATGGCGGCCAGCACCTTCTGCTTCACGTCCAGGCGCTCCGGGGCGCTCTCCTGCACCATGTCGGCCTCGGCGCAGGCTGCTTCCAGCGTTGCCGCGCAATGCAGGTTCCGGGGGTCCGCGCCGGGGGCGAGGCCAAGCGCGGCTGCCGCCGGCCAGGCGTTGGCGACCGTGGTTCGCAGCCGCTCCTGCCAGCCCTCGGCCACGTCCCAGGCGGCGACGTTCAGGCCCTGCGCCAGCGCCCGGACCGTCCAGCCGGCGCCGATGACGCCGGTGCCGACCACCGTGAAGTTGGCAATCGGCACGGGAGGTCGCGCTGGCCGCTGCCGGGACGGTGGCGTCAGCCGCGCTTCGTGAGCGCGAACTTCTCCCGCGCCGCTTCCGGCCCCACCACCTTGGCGCCCATCAGTTCGACGATGGCGCGGGCCCGCTCCACCAGCTGGGCGTTGGTGGCGAAGACGCCGCGTTCGAGATACAGGTTGTCTTCGAGCCCCACGCGCACATGGCCGCCGAGGAGCACGGACTGCGCCGCGAAGGCCATCTGGTTGCGGCTGATGGCGAAGGCGGTGAAGTTGGCGCCCTTGGGGAGCATTTCAACGCCTGCCTTGAACACGCCGACGTCCGGCGGCGCGCCCCAGGGGATGCCGTAGCAGAGCTGGAACAGCGGCGGTTCCGCCAGCAGCTCCTCGTCCAGCATTTGCAGCGTGAACCACAGGTGGCCGGTGTCGAAGATCTCGAGTTCCGGCTTCACCCCCAGCTCGCGGATGCGCTTGGCGCCCCGCCGCAGCATGGCGGGGGTGGAGACGTACACCAGGCTGCCGTCGCCGAAGTTCAGCGAGCCGCAGTCCAGCGAGCATATCTCCGGCAGCAGCGCTTCCACGTGGGGCAGGCGGTCCTCGGCGCCCACCAGGTCCGTGTCCGGGCCGAAGGCGGTGGGGTCCGCATCCGGGCCGATGGCGAGGTCTCCGCCCATGCCGGCGGTGAGGTTGATCACCACGTCCGTCTGGGCGTCGCGGATGCGCGCCACCACCTCCCGGTACAGGGCCACGTCCCGGCTGCCCTTGCCGGTGTCCGGATCCCGCACGTGGCAGTGGACGATGGCGGCGCCGGCCTTGGCGGCGTCGATGGCGGAGCTGGCGATCTGTTCCGGCGTGACCGGCACGCCCGGGTGCTTGCCGACGGTGTCGCCGGCGCCGGTGACGGCGCAGGTGATGACGACTTCCGGGTTCATGGCGCACCTCCCTAGTGTCCCTGTGGCTGCGGAGCGCTGTTCGCCGCCGACTATACGCCGCCAGGCGGCAACGGGGCCAGGCGTCGGTTCGGCAACGTCGGCGTCGAACTGCTACGGTTTCGCCATGCTCCCAAGACGCCGTTCCGCCGGGACCCGCGTTGGCTGCGGGCGCCCAGGCGGCGCTTCGGCTTCGGCGCGGTGATCGTTTCCCACCGCCATCGGTTCGTCTTCCTGGCCGTGCCCCGCACCGCGAGCCATGCCGTACGGGCCGCCCTGGTGCCGCTGCTCGGCCCCGAGGACTGGCAGCAGGAAGCCCTGCGGCTGCGCGCCGCGAGCCCCTTGCCGCGCCTGGCCGCGGTCCGCCACGGCCATGTGAGCGTGCAGCAGGCCAGCGCGGAGCTGCCGGCGGCGCTGTGGCGCGACTACTTCAAGTTCGCCATCGTGCGCGATCCCTTCGACCGTTTCGTCTCCGTCTGCGCCATGCTCAACAAACGCAACCCGGGCTACGTTGGCCGGGAACGGGCGTTCATGAAGCGGGCGCTGGCGCGGCAGCGCTTCCGGGCCCGGGTGCTGGTGCGCCCGCAGACGGCCATGCTGGTGGATGCGAAGGGGCGGATCGCGCTCGACTATCTGGGGCGCTACGAGCGTCTGGATGCTTCGTTCCGGGCGATCTGCCGCCGGCTCGGCATGCCGCCGCGTGCGCTCGACAGGCGCAACGCGAGCCCCGCTGGCGCGACGGTGGCCACCGTCTACGATGCGGAACTCGAGGCCGCGGTGGCCAGCCTCTACCGCCGGGACTTCGAGCTGCTCGGCTATCCGGACCGCCTGTGCGCCTGAAGGCGCCTTTCATCCGGCTGCCGTTCGCGTTCGACGCCGAGCGTCTGGCCGCGGAGGCTGCCGCGCTGCCGCCGAGCGCCTGGCGGGCGCACCCAAGCGCCATGCGCGGCAACTCCGCCGTGGCGCTCATCTCCAGCGGCGGCGGCGACAACGACTCCTTCGACGGCGAAAAGAAGCCGACGCCCCACCTGGCCGCCTGCCCGTACACGCGGCAGGCGATGGCGAGCTTCGACGTGGTGCTCTCGCGCTCGCGCTTCATGAAGCTGGCGCCGGGCTGCGAGGTGAGCCTGCACGTGGACTTCAACTACCACTGGTTCAGCCGGGTGCGCATCCACATCCCGGTGGCCACCGATCCTCGCGTCGTCTTCCACTGCGGCGACGCAGCGCTGCACATGGGCGGCGGCGAGTGCTGGCTGTTCGATTCCTGGCGCCGCCACCGGGTGGTGAACGGCGGCCCCCGGGAGCGCGTCCACCTGGTGATCGACACGGCTGGTTCATCGGGTTTCTGGCGCATGGTGGCCGAGGCCGATGCCGCCGGCACGGTGGCCGCGCAAACCGTGTCGTACCGCCCCGGGGCTGCGCCGCCGTTGCAGCTGGAACGCTTCAGCGCCTCGGCGGTGATGGCGCCCGGGGAATGCGAAGCCCTCGTCGAGGACCTGGTCGCGGACTTCCTGGCCAATCCCGCCAACGATCCGGCCCTCGCCGCGGCCTACGCGACGCTGCTGCGGGGCTTCGCCCAGGACTGGCGAGCGCTTTGGCTGCGCCACGGCGAGGAGCCGCAGGCGCTGCCGCGCTACCGGGCGCTGATAGCCGACGTCCGGCGGCAGCTGCATCCCAACCGCCGGGCGCTCACCACCGCCAGCAACGGCATCGGCGTCAACGCCGTGTTCGCGCAGCGGGTGCTGAACGCGGCGCTGGGCGGAGGCTTGGCCCGCTAGAGACACCGCGCCGGGCGCCTGCGGGCCAACGGGGCGAGCGACGAGAAGAGCCCTCAGCGGGGGTGCGCGAGGGGGAACCCCTCGCATGAAAGAGTGCCAACGTGCCAACGCCAAGGCGGTGTGAACCGCGGGCGCGAACGCTAAGATGCCCGCTGCTCCCGCTCTTCTAGCAGAGGGCCGCCGCCATGCCGTCGCTCGAACAGATGCCGGAGGCGCACATCTACCAGGCCTACGGCATCTATCTGCTGTCGGCCCAGCACCGGCTGATTCGGCGCTTGAAGCGCGTGAGCGAACCGAGCATCCACGGCAACAAGGCGTGGAAGTCCTGCTTTCTGCTGATGGACTATCTGCTCCACGCGCCGCCCCGACGCGGCGCCAGAGCGATGGAACTCGGCTGCGGCTGGGGCGCGGCGGCCGTGTTCTGTGCCCGCCACTTCAACGCCAAGGTGACGGGCTTCGATCTGGACCGGGACGTGTTCCCCTATCTGGAGGTGATCGCGGCGCTGAACGAAGTGCAGGTGACCCCCATGGAGGGCAGCTTCGCCAGCCTCACCGGGGAACGGCTGGGCCGCGAATACATGCTCATCGGATCGGACATCTGCTTCTGGGATCGGCTGGTCGAGCCCCTGCTGGGCGTCGTGGAGCGGGCCATGGCGAGCGGCGTTCGGCGGGTGGTGATCGCGGATCCTGGCCGCCCGACGTTCTACGAGCTGGCGAACTTCTGCGCCAGGCGCGAGTGGCGCACGACGTTGCAGGCCTGGTACGCCACGGATCCTTCGCGCACCACCGGCGAGGTGCTGGAGGTGCGCCCGTAGCGCCGGGCCCTGCGGCGCCGGCTCAGGCGTCCTCGTTCACCGCGGCCAGCCAGTCCTGCACCTCGGCCTGCTCCTGGAACTGGAACGACAGCAGCGCCGCGGCGTCGCGCAGCGCCCAGATGGTGGCTTCGTTCAGCGCCGCGGCCTTCTGGTCGATGGCGCCGTAGTTGGCCTTGTTGGCCTTGCCGTAGCCGATGAGGGGCCACTCCGCCAGCGGCTTGCCGTCGGCGGCCAGCAGACGGATCTGGTAGCGGATCCACACTTCGTAGAACTCGCCGCCGGTCTGCGCCGGTATCGCGAACTGCACCTCCTCGATGCGCGGGGCCAGGACGCCGTCCAGCGCCGGGGCCATGCCGCCGTCGACGCTGGCTGGCGCGCCGTCGTCGCCGAAGCGCACTTCCACCGGCGCCACGGAGCGGAACATCGCCTCGAACACCTGCGCGAACACCGGCGCCTGCGAGGCGCCGATGTCGATCCGGTAGGCGCCGTGATCGTCGAGTTCCTCTTCGTGGACGTAGCTCTTGAGGGTCTCGTCGAAGTAGACGCCCATGGTCACGTCCACGGGCTCGACCAGGGGCCGCGGCACCCGAATGTCCACGGTGACCGCGGCGCCGCCCTTGCAGCCGGCGCACAGCAGACAGAGCGCGAGACCGACCCAGGTGCCGATCCGGGTGCCCGCCCGCCGCATGTGCCACAAGCTTCTGTTCCGTCCCCCGTCCACTTGCGCTACGCCGTCGGCGCCAGGAAGCCCTTGATCTGGTCGGAGAGGTTCTGGCAGGCCCGCTGGCGCACCCGGGCGATGAACGGCAGCGGCACCACCACGGCCGGCACGAAGCTGGTGCCGGTGGCCCGAGCTCAAGGTGCCGACGTTCATGCCGAGATGCACGTCCCACACCGACGCCTCGTAGTTGGCGCCGTTCTCCCAGGACAGGAACCCGAAGCACGCCGGAATGCCGCCGGTCACCACCGTGCATTGCAGGCTGCCGCCCTCGTCCGAGCGTTCGGTGGTGCCTTCTATCCATACCAGGTAGCGAACGCCGATGTCGCGGATGCGCTCGGCGATGAGCGGCCGGCTGATCACCTTCGCAAGGTCGTCCATGGTGAGCGGCGCCGTGCGCGGCTCGAACCACGGGAAGGTGGCGTCCACGAACTCGCGCTCCCGCAGCACCGGCAGGGAATCCTCGCCGGCGCCGACGCCGTCGCTCACGCAGGCCACGAAGTCGTCCTCGGTTTCGCCCTGGGTCTTGTGCTTGCGCGACAGCACCACGATGGAGTGATCGCCGAGATCGGTCTGCGCCTGGCGCACCTGCTGCACCGTCGACTGCACGCCGCAGCCGCTGCCGGCCCCGGCGCCGGCAAGGAGCGCGAGGCCGGTCGCCCAAGCCGCGCCGCGGCGCCGCGCACGCCGGCCGAGGCGGCGGAAGCGATGTCTGGCGTCTCTCCGAGACACGGCGTCTCCCCCGATGGCCTGCGGCTGCTTCGCTCGCAGGCCGGCTAGCGAAGCCCCGAGCAAGAAGCGAGCAGCGTCGGCCGCCGTGCGCCATCGTAACCGAACGCCCCGGCAGCCAACGCGCGTCCTGCGGCCTGTTTGCGCCCCGCCTCTTCCACGAGGCTACGGCTGAAATTCCACGCGGCTACGGCTGAAACCTCGGCAGCGCCACGAAGGTGCCGTCGTTGCGGTAGGTCAGCTCCCGCATCAAGGCGGCGAAGCGATCGCCGGTGCGGGTGCCGAGCACCACCGGGAAGCCCACCGCGTGAATGCGCACGCGGCGGGCGCCGGTGGCGTCCACGCGGTTCATGCGGTCCACGCGGTCCACCACCTCTTCAATCGAGTCTCCCTGGAAGTCGTCGCCGAACACGTAGATGCTGATCTTCCGGTCCTCGGCGTAGAAGACGCTGATGGCACGTTCGATGCCCTCCACGGGGCTCGAGTTGGAGTAGGCGTTCCAGGTGCCCATGCGCTCCACGATGGCGCGCCGGATCGCCGGCGTGTCTTGCATCCAGTCGCCGGCGTACTGGTTGAACATGTACTCGCCCATGTCGTTCATCACCTGGATGCCCTTCACCTGGGGATAGATGGCGAGGGTCTCGGTCACTTTCTCGCGCACCAGGCTCCAAGCGTAGCCGTACATGCTGCCGGAGGTGTCGATCACGAAGATGATGTACTCGCTGTCCACGGTGATGCCGCCGATGATGTTGTCGGTGCGCTCGAAGCCGAGGCCGAGCAGCCGTTCCATCTCCTCGGACAGCGACTGCCTCGCCCGGGCGAACCTCTCCCGCTGCTGCTCCTGGCGCTCGGCCTGCTCCGCGCTGGCGGCGACCCGGGCCAGCATGGCGGCCAGCTCCCGCTCCGCTTCGGCCAGGCGGGCGAGCTCCCGCATCAGCCGCCGTTCATCGTCGGAGATCTGGCGCGTCAGCGTCCTGGTCTGCCCCTGGATGTCGCGCAGCGACTCCTGCTTCTGGTTCACCGCGCCTTCCATGTCCGCCTCCGGCGGTTCCAGCACGACGGGCTCGACGATCTTCACCATCATCAGCAACAGAATGATCGCGCCGAAGCCGCAGCACACCACGTCCAGGAACGACAGGCCCACTTCCTCCAGCCGGCGGCGACGGATCACGGCCAGTCCTCCGAGGGGGCCATGTAGGTGCCGCCGGTGCGGACCGCAAGCCCCCAGTAGCCGGAGGAAGCCTGCGGATCGCCCTCGAGGGGCAGCAGGATGGGGTTGACGGGGATGTCCTGGGGCAGGCGGCTGGCGGCTGCCGTGAACAGCCGCACCCGCTCCCGGCCGGTGACCGCGGCCCGCCTGGGTGCCCGGGCGGAGCGCGTCGGCAGGCCGTCGGTGATAAGGAACACGTTGTCGGGCCTTGGCGACATCCCCAGGATCGCGTCCACCAGCGCATCCAGGTTGGTGCCGCCGGCGGGCAGGCGCTCCGCCAGCGCGCCGAGGGCGTCGTCGAGCGCGGTAGGGTGGGTGGCCTCGTGCCAGGTTCTGTCGGGCAGCAGGAACTCCGCCTCGGCGCCGAACACGGCGATCTGGAAGTTGCTGTCGATCGGCACCTGCGCCGCCAGCCACTCGACGATGCGCTGCGCCCGCAGCCACTTCGGCGCCGCCAGCTGCCGGGCGGGTGCCATGTTGCGCCGGCGAAGCACCTGCACGATGGTGGCATCGAGCATGCTGGCGGAGGCGTCGAGGGCGATCAGCACATGGCGTCCGCCCACGAACAGCCCGGTGAGGTACTGCCGGTCCCCTTCGCCCACCACCTCGCGCACGTCCCGGCCTTGGCTCGCCTCCTCGGCCGCGCGCAGGCGCTGCACCTCCTGCTCGCGCTTGGCGATGTCCGCCTCGAGGGCTTGGATGCGTTCCCGTTCGGCGTCGGCGCGGGCCTGCCGGGCTTCGGCCTCGTCGCTGCGCTGGTCGGTTTCGGCGCGGGTGGCCGCGATCCGCCCCTGGGCGTCTTGCAGGCGCTTGCGCTGGGCTTCCAGCTGGCGGACCAGGTCCGCCAGGTGTTCCTTGCCTTCGGCCAGCTGGAAATCGAGCTTGCGCACTTCGGCGAGCAGCTCGCGGTCCACCGAGGGGCTGTCGTCGTCGATGCGGTGGTTGATGATGAGGAAGATCAGCACCACGGCGCCGAAGCCGCAGGACATCACGTCCAGGAAGGCGAGCGAGAAGACGTTGAAGCGGCGCTCGCTGGCGCGGCGTGCCATTGCCGGCGGACAGCCTAGTCCTGGGACACCGCGATCAGCGCGAAGTCGACGCCGCGGCAGCTGAGCCGGTCGCCGGCGGACACCGGCCGGGGCTTGGCCAGGCGTCCGCCGTTCACGGCGACGGCCGCATCGCCGCTCGCCAGCACCCACAGGCCGCCATCCCGCCAGCGCAGGCGGAACAGGGGCCCGGCGCTGTCGCAGCCGGGATGCTCGGCGGCGTCGCCGAGGGCGGCCAGGGGCATGGCCAGGCTGCCGCAAAGAAGGTGCGTGGCCGGCGTCGTCGGCGGCGCCTCGGGCACGGCTGCGCCGCGGGCCGGCAAGGCGGTCACCAGCTGCGCGCCTCCGCCTGGCGCGGCGACCGGCAGCGCAGCGGCCTCGGCGGCAATCGCCTCTGCCGCGGCGCCGGCCGGCAGCGCCCGCACCCGGTGGCCGCCGGCGGCCAGGCGGTCGGCGAAGCCCGGCAGCTGGCTCGCGCGCTGCGACAGGGCCACGGCGCCTGCGCCGCCGACCGCGTCCAGCAGCAGGTCGTAGCGCTGCGCGGACTTCTGCGCCAGCGCGCTCCGTTGCACCTCGATCTGGCGAACGTGGTCCTCGTGGCGGACCTCGATGGCAATCGCGTCCGCAGCGGCAGCGACGCCAGCGTGTACCTGGTCGAACACCTGCTGTTCGGTTGCCGCCAGGCGCAGCGGGTCGAAGCGCGTTGCGTCCACGAGGCGGTCCGCGACCGCATCCACCCAGCCTTCGAGGAGCTTGGCGAAGCCGGCCGCCGGCACCTCCTCGACCGCCTTGCGACGCAGCTGCGCGGCGCCGGCGCTGCCGGCGCCGATGTCAAGCTCCGTCACCACGGCCTGCTGCAAGCCGACGTCCACCACCTTCACCGCGCCGAGGTCGGCATGCCGGCTGGCCGCCGCGACTGCGGCGTCGACCACGGCGCGGACGTCGAAGCCGGCCTGTCCGGCAATGCCGAGCAGCAGCGCCAGCTGGCTCTCTCTGGCCGCGGACGGCGCAGCGACCACCAGCTCGGCGCGTCCTCGGAGGCCGGCGGCGGCGCGCATGGCGGCGAGTTGCAGATACACGAGGTCCGCCTGGTTGGCGACGCCGGGGCCGGGAGGCGCCACGGCATCCCCGTTCAGCTTGTGCCAGAACTCGTTGTGGAACTGGCGCGGATGCAGCCGCGCCTGGGCCAGCGCCTCGCGGCCGAACGCGACCCGTTTCGGCATCGCCAGCGCCGCGCCGGGCTCGGCGTACAGCACCTGGCCGCCGCGGCTGAGCGTCAGCTCGAGATCGTTCGCCTCCAGCACCAGCATGGCGTCGTTGCTCGGTCTACGGTGCCGCCAGGCCGCGCTAGCGGACCTGCATGTGTCGAATCAGGAAATCGTCGCAGTAGTGCTGGGTGTCCAGCACCAGTCGCTCCTGCACTAGCTGCAGCTGGTGCATCAGGAACATCACCACGATGCTGATCACCAGCGCCACGAAGGTGGAGTTGAAGGCGACGCCGAGGCTGGTGGTGACGCCGGCGATGTCGCCCTCCACGGCCTGGTAGGCCTGGCCGAGGGCGTCGCCGATGCCGCGCACGGTGCCGATGAAGCCGATGGAGGGAATGGCCCAGGCGATGTAGCGCACCATGGACAGCTCGCTGTCCAGGCGGTCCGATTCGGCGTCGCATACGGTGCGCACCGCGGTCGAGACGTCCTGCACGTTGCGCGTGGAGGCGAAACGCTGCAGAGCGGCCAGGAGCGCCCGGGGCAGCAGATTGGCCCGGGTCCTCTCGTCCAGCGCCTGCAGCGGCCGGGCGTATTCCCGGGTGTCCTCCGGCAGGATGCTCATGCCTTCCGTCACCTCGATGAAGCGCTCGCGCAGCGCGCCCCGCTCGCGCAGCGCGCTGCGCGCCTTGAGCCCCATGATCGCCATCGCCCACAGCGCCAGCACGAAGCAGGACTCCTGCTCGTAGTCGCGCAGCACCACGTACAGGGACCGCTCCTGGACGTAGGCGCCGCCTTCGGCGGCCCGCTGCGCCTGCGCTTCGATGATGGCGTCCGCGTTCGGACGCACCACGGCGACGTACACCGTATGCACGAGGATCAGGGCCACCGCCAGGGCGATGATCTGGTAGGTGAACTCGAACGGCAGGTTCTTCTTCATGCCCTCGTTCTCGCCAGCTCGCACGGCCTCCCGGCGCTCGCTGCGTACGCCAAGTTCAGATGTCCACCGGAAAGGGCACGGCGATGTCCTCGGAGATGGCCTCGCTGGGCACGAACACCTCCGCCGCGTCCTCTGCGGCGTCCGGCGCCTCGTCCTCGGCCGTCTCGTCCGGCGCCGACACGGCTGGCTGCTTGTCCGCTGGCAGCGCGGGCGGCTGTTCGTCGTCCTTCGACGCTGCCGCCGCGAAGCCGGCCAGCGCCACCAGGACCGGGGCCAAAGCGCTCTTCATTCGGCGAACCTCGCAATGCGAAAGCCCAGATCCTCGCGCCCGTCGGCGCCGTAGTCGCGGAACGACAGGCGCAGGTCCGTGATCGTGCCCTTGCGCCAGCTCGCGCCGCGTATTACATGGTATTCCCCTTCCGCAGGGCCCAGGGGATCCGCCACCGCCGCCGGTTCCGGTATCTCGTAGTAGTCGTGGGTCCACTCCGCGACGTTGCCGCCGAGGTCGTGGATGCCCTTGGCGTTGGCGGCGAAGGCGCCCACCGGAGCGCTGACGTTGTAGTTGTCGTTGTAGCCGAAGATGGTGCGGGCCACCAAGTGCGCGGCGGCCCGGTCCGCGTAGTTGCCGTGGCGCTCCGGCGGCGGCAGCCTCGGGCCCCAGGCGAAGCGCCGGGGCTCGGCATCGGCCCGATGGCGTGCGGCCCACGCCCACTCGGCTTCGGTGGGCAGACGGTAGCCGAGGGCGCTGGGGTCGAATCCGATCACCTGGCCGAACTCCACCGCGTAGAAGGGCGCGAGGCCGTCCTGCCGAGACAGCCAGTTGCAGTACAGCGCCGCTTCCTGCCAGGAGACGCCCACCACCGGCTGCAGCGGCTGGTCCAGCGTGATGCCCTGGTAGGCGCCGGAAGAATGGCCGGCCGCGAAGGCGCGGAACTGCCGGTTGGTCACTTCGTGGCGGCCGAGGTAGAAGAGCCGCGTCAGCCGTACCGGGCGCAGCACCTCGTTGGCCCGCCGGCCGGGCTCCCGCCGGGACGCGCCCAGGCGGATTTCGCTGGGGCTGAGCAGCACCAGGTCGTGCCCCTGGCTGCTGCGCCGCACCCGCTTCAACGCCTCGAGGCGCGCTTCCTCGAGGGTCAGCAGGCGCACCTTGAGCTCCTGGGTGAAGCCCGGCTGCGGCACCACCGTCTTGCGGTAGCTGGCGAAGCCGGCCAGCTTGATTTCGACTTCGTGGGCCCGGGCCGGCAGCATCACGGTGCCGCCTGCCGGCCCGTGGCGCTCGCCGTCCAGCCACAGTTCGGCGTCCGCCGGCTGGGTCTCGATGGCCACGGCGCCGAGCAGGGGGGCGAGCGCGAAGGCGGCATCGGCCGCTCCGCCCGCCGCGGCCAGGACGGTCTTGCTGGCCGCTGCGTAGCCCGCCTTGGACGCCCGCAGCGCATGGCGGCCGGGAGCGACGCCGACCACCAGCGGCGTCTCGCCGGCGTAGCTGCCGTCGATGGTGATGGTCGCCCCGGGCGGCTCGGAAGCGACCCGCAGGCTGACGGCTGCGGGCTTCAGCTTCACCACGGGCAGCTCGTCGGGCTGTCCGGCGACGACGTGCAGAATGTCCGTCCACGGCTGGTAGCCCGGCAGGGCGACGCGGACGCGGCGTTCGCCGGCGAGAATGGGCACCGGGCCCGGGGTGCGCAAGCCCGTGTCCGCGCCGTCGATGGCCACCGCCGCGCCCGGCGGCTCGGTGGGAATGGCGATGTCCGCCCAGTTCGGTGCCAGCGTCAGGGCGACGGTCTGCCGCTGGCCCTTGCCGATCACGTCGAACGCCACCGTGGCGCTTTGGTAGCGCGGATGGCGGACTTCCGCCACGTGGGGCCCGGCCGCAAGCTCGGCTTGCAGCGGCGCGGCGCCCAGCGGCGCCTCGGCGCTGGCCAGGGCGACCTCGGCGCCGGGCGGTTCTATGTCGAACGCCACCTGGCCCGGCAGCTTGGCCAGGACCAGAGCGACGGTCTGGCTGCGATCCGCGCCGACGGCCACGGTCGTAGTCAGCGGCTGGTAGCCTGCCGCCGCGGCCCGCACGCGATAGGCGCCGCGGGGCAGCAGATGCACGTCGCCGAGCGGCAACGCCACGAGCGCGTCGACGTCCACCGCGGCGGCCGCCGGCGTGGTCTCGAAACGCACCGACTTGGCAGTGAACACGAACCACAGGGCGCCAGCGGCGGCGAGGGCCACGGCCGCCAGCAGCAGCCGCGGTGCCGTCAGCCAGGCCAGCGGCTCGGCGCCGCGGCTGGCACGGGCCGTGGGGCGGAACGCCGAGGGCGTGATCAGCCCGGCATCCCCAGGCGCCTCCCGGCGGGCGGCGGGCGGCGGCGGGTCGACGTCCTCGGTCAATGCGTTTGGCGTCCTCGCCTGTCGAGCAGGCTAGCGGTTCGATTCCGAGTCGACGCGGCAACTGGCGCGCCCGTCCGGGGTTGCTTCGGCACAGGCCATGCGAGGACGTACCGCCCCGCAGCGCGATCGGCGCCCGTTCCTGCCTATGGACCTGGCCACGGTCGAACGATCGGAGCACACTAGATGGCTTCGGCGCAGCGGATGTCCACCGGCGGCATGTTCGCCGTCAGCAGAATTTCCTTGCGCACGTCCCGGCAGCCGTCGCGGCTGCCGACCAGCACGTAGCGGCCTGGGCGCAGCGCTAGCTCGGTGCGCTCGAAGGTGCCTACCGGCCCCACCAGCTGGATCGTCACCTCGGTGGCGTTGTCGGACATCAGCACCAGCGGCACCGGCCGTTCGGCCGCTTCCAGCACCGCCTGCAGCTCGGCCAGCCGTGCCGCGAACTGCGGCCCCGTCGGCTCCTGCCGGGCCGCTTCCCGCGCCGTCCGCCGCGCCGCCGCCAGCTCGTCGTCGGCAGACAGCAGGCCCGGGTCCGCGACCACCCGGGCCATCGCCGTCAACAGGGCCAGCCGCTCGCTGGCCTGGGCCTTGCCGGCCCGGGCGAATTGCAGGGTCGGGTCTATCGCCAGCGCCTCGTTGCTGGTAGCGAGCGCCTCGGCCCACTGCTCCCGCTCGGCCTGCGCCCGCGCCGCATCGCGCAGCCGGGCGATGGCGGCGAGGGTGAGGGCCTGCTCGGCCTGCTGCCGCCCGGCCAGCGCCGCAGCATCGTTCGGGCGCTGCCGGAGCACGCCGTCGAAGATGGCCCGGGCGCTGTCCTGATCGCCGTCGTCCAGCGCCCGGAAGCCTCGGCTCAAAGCGGCTCGGCGTCGCGCCGCGGTCCGTTCCGACTGGTTTGCGGCGAGCAGGTTGTCGATGCGTGCGGTCGCGGGATCGAGGCCCTTGGCGCGTTGCAGCAGCTCGGCGGCGGCGTCGTGGTCGCCGCGCAGCGTTGCCCGCTCGGCCTCCCGCAGCAGTTCGACGATCGCCGGCAGCTGCTCGGCCCGGGCCCCGCCGGCGCGGGCGGCGGCGTCCTCCGGACGCACCTCGAGGGCTTGCGCGAAGGCGGCGGCAGCGGCGGCATGGTCCCGAGCCGCCAGCGCGGCGCCGCCGGCGGCAAGAGCCGCGTCGTAGCGCGCTTCGCCGGCCGCGACCAACGCCTCGAGGTCCGCCGCGGCGCCCTGGTACTCGCTCTGGGCGCCGCCGTAGTTGCCGTCCTCGAACAGGTCGTCGCCGGCGGCGGCGCGGTCCTTGGCGGCCTGGAGGGCGTCGCCGCCCCACGCGCCTACGTTCATCGACTGCTCTAGCTGCAGCTGCGTGGCGACGAATGTCGCCAGGTGTTCCTCGGCGCGCTCCCGGGCCTGCTGCGCCGCCAGCGCCTCGAAAGGCGGCGGCGGGCCTTTGCCAGCGCCCCGCTTGGCGCCGTCGACGCCGTCGACGGGCGCGAGCACGGCGGTCGGGGCGTCGATGCGCTCCGGCAGCAGCAGAAAGACGTAGGCGGCCGCTGCCGCTAGGGCGGCCAGCAGCGCCGCCAGCCCAAGGGCGCCGGCCTTCGCCCGGCGGCGGCGAGGCGTTGGCGGCGGCGAGGTACTCGCCGACAGCGGCGGAGCGATCGGCGCAATGAGGATGGGGGCCTCAGACTCCGCCATCTAGTAGCCGCAAGTCATTGATCTAGCAGCGTTTTTCTGAAGGCGCGATAGCTTGTCATAACGTATTGTCCTAACATTGGCTGCGCTTGGGCGACTTCGGGCGCTTCGCACCGGCGAGCTTGCCGGAAGGCGTCCTGGTCGCCAATGGGCTTGCCCAGCCGGCGGCCGGCGCACTTCCAAGCAGCCAAAGGCTTGCCGCGGCGACAGAGAGCATGGCGCGTTCGCACGACGGCCGCAAGGCGTTCCTTTGTGCGAGCGTGGCCGCGGCGAGCGTAGGCAAGCCCTACGATGGCCTCCGGCGAGCGTAGGCAGGGTTGCTTGCCGCCGGTGGTCGCCAGCGCTTCGCACGTTCGATTGGGCGAGCATGGCCGCACGGCGCTTGGCAGCATCGAACGGCTGCCGGAAGGCGTCTTGGCGCTTCGCACGTTCGGTTGTGGCCGCGAGGCGCACTGTGGGCGCTTGTGGGCGCGTTTCCTGCCGAGCATGGCCAATGGGCGTTCAGGAACTCGAACCAAGCCCACAGGCGATCCGGGCGCGTTCCGGGCGTCTTGGCCGCGCAAAGCGCCGCGCGATCAACGACGCAGCTGCCAATGGCGCCGGCGGAAGGCGTCCAGGCTGCCGGCAGCGTCCAGGGCGCTCTCCGGGCGCAAGACGCCTGCAAGCCATTGATTGCAGAAGGAAAGTTCGGAAAGTTCGATTTTCTTCGCCACAAGGGTTGACCCCCCCCCCCCCCCCGTGGTTGGATAGCCGCGTTTCGCGACGGAGGATTCGGAGCCTTCGGCTGGGGCCGGGGCGCCTGCCGAACAAGGGTTGGCGAGACCATTGGCGGTCGCTCCGTCCGTGGTCGCGCAGGCAACGGCCCAATAGGCAGGAAACGACAGCGTGCGTTCCTGAGTCAAGCACGGCCCGGCCACTGGCCGGATTGGAGACAAGGGAACGCACGGAGACAGACGAATGAAAAACACCATGCTCGCCATCCTGGCGGTGGCTTTGGCAGCGCTCGCGCCTTTCGCACTGGCCGCGGAAGGCGACAGCGACAAGGACGATGGCGGCGTCAGCCAGCCGACGCTGCGCCAATTGGCGAACAAGATCGACTCGGCCGTTAGGCGACTTGGCGCGGTAGAGGCCACGGTAGGCACTCTCTCGACAGCAACGGCCGTGGACGCGCTCACAACCGAAGTACGCACACTCTCTAGCACTGTCTCCGCCAACCACACAACCATCGTCGGGAAGTTCGCGCCACAGATGGCAGTAGTAATGACAGTGCCAACCCGTTCGCCCGACAACAACCCTGCCGCCTACCTAGTGGGCGCAAGCACAATCCCCGGCTTTCCCGCCGGCACGGTGGCAGCAAGCGGGCAGTTCACAGACAGGACGCTGCCGGCCGGCACCTACCTTTTCGAATTGCAGCAACCCTACGGCGACAACACGATCTGCCAAAGGGAGCTCTCTCGAAGGCATGGCATCGCCAATGCTGGTTCTCGGCGCAACGCGGTCTGTCCTCGGCTGTACATGACTGCCAGAAGTGCCAGTGGCTGGCTCAGGATCGACGATGGCTCTAGCATAGTCACGTTCACGGCACCAACAATCTTTCGCACAGTGCATAGGTTTCCAACCGGCTTCGCTTTCACCGACGACAAACCGGCAAGTTCCTACACTGGCGCAATCAAGATTACGAAACTCAAGTAGGGAACTGCCGGAGGTTCAACGATGGCGGAACAAACGACGACGAAAGCCGCGGCGGTTTGGAACCCGCCGCGGCTTAGCAAGCTCGCTTTTGGAAGCACCGACAGCGGCACCAAAATGCCTAGCATTCCGGGGGAGAATATCTACGAAGGGGCTCCGCATTGGGTGCCCGCACAAGGCACTTGCAACTACCGTATGCCATTGTCCAGTGAATCCGCCCTACCCTATTGTGAGTTGTGAGTGAGAGTCGAAAGCGCTCGCTTCGCCAGTGCCACCCAGGGCGCTCTCAAGGCACACTGGCAGCGCGGTTTCCAACCGACACAAGCCTTGCGAAACCGAACTGGCAGCCTAACTCGAACGCTCACCGCGGAGACAACGAAGTTTCTTCGACGCTGCGGCGGGCTTTTCCTATCTAGCGGCGAGTTTCTGCTGAAGTCTGAACGTTGAAAAAAGGTGCGCGGCCGGCTTGAATCGTCGCCAAGACCGGGAAGTTTTTCGCGGCGACGGGCTGCGGCGAAGAAAAGAAACCGGCAGTGACAATGGCGTCAATCGAAGTTCCCAGCGGCAGGATTCGCAGAGACGATCTTAGGGCTGCGATTGCCGCTTGTGGAACTTTGGCGCAGCAACGCGACTGGCGTAACTCCAATGGCGAGATGCGCGAACACATCGAAAGCAATCCGCACGTTCGCAATCCAAAGGACATCGCCAAGCGCTTTATCGGCAGGAACTCCGCGGCCGTTCGCGCAGAGAGAATCGCCAAGCCCTTCGGCGGCAGCGGCAAGGACATTCTGCGCGAGCAGGCCGAGTTCTGGCTTGAGAGAAAACTGCCCGAAAATCCCCATGTCCTTTTCATGCACCTTGCTTTGGAGGCGGCACCGGCGTAGACGCCGCGGCTGAACTTGCAGACTTGCCAATCGCCACAGCGTGGACATTGGCGCTTAGGGGCTTGGGCCGTACCTACAGAGAGATCAGAGTCCGCCCTCGCTCGGCCGGTCCGCGTCGTCGAGCGCCAGCCCCATCTCCCGGTGGTAGATCTCCTTGAGGATCTGCCGCAGCTGGTCGTACTGCGCGGCTACCGTGCCTTCGAGGGCGACGGTGCGGTTTTCGAGTTCGATGGTGTGCGGGCCGATCTCCGCTTCCGCGGAGAGCCCCAGCTCGTGCAGCACCTCGCTGTGGACCTGGGCGTCGGCGTAGTCCTGGACGCCACGGGAGACGGCCAGGGCGCCGCCGATGATGCTCACCGCGCCGCCGTAGCGGACCAGCTTGGCGTCGCTCGTCTGGGCGGCGATGCCAGCGGCGATGCCAGCCACCCCGGCCATCGCCTTGGCGCGGGCCTTGCGCCTCTCCTGCTGGTAGGCGATGGCCTCGCGGTAGGTGGCCCGGCGCCAGTTCTGGTACGCCGGATGCATGCGGTCGTGGAACTCGTGGAAGTACTCGTCCAGGGTGTCGATGAACAGGTACTCCCGCTCGCGCACCTTGCGGACCCGGCCCAGCATCGGGTCGTCTTCGGCCGGCAGTCGGCGCAGGCGGAACGCCGGCGCCGGCGCGTCTGCCTCGTCCTCCGGCGGCGCCTCGGCGACGTAGCCGCCGAAGGCGCTGGGGACGAAGTCCCGAGCGAAGCGCATCTCGGCGGTGGCGCGGATGCGGCGGACGTCGTCCCGGGACAGGGTCTTGCGATAGGCCAGCATGTCGTCCGCAAGGCGGCGATAGACGGTCTGGAAGGGATCCACCTCCGCCGGCACCAGGTCTTCGTAGGCGTACTTGCTGGCGAGGGCCTCGTAGGTGCCTTCCAGCCAGACTTGGCCCCGGGCGTCGCGCACCTGCGCTTTCAGCGCCATGCGTTCGCCGTCGGAGTGGAGGATGGTGCCGGAGACCAGCACGTCCACGGCGTTGGTGGCCTTCGGCACCACGCGCACCGCGCCCCAGTTGCCGGTGGATTGGAGCAGGTTCTTGGCCACGAAGGCCATGTAGTTGGCTTCCGCCCGGCGCACCTCGGCGGTGACGTTCTGCGCCACCTGCTGCTCGTAGTCTTCGGCCACATTGGCGTTGAAGACGGCGACGCCGACGTCCAGCAGCGTGGCCTCGTCCACCGGGGGCAGCTGCTCGGGGGGCGTCATGTCCACGATGCGGACCGTGTGCGAGGCGCAGCCGGCGACCGCCAGGGCCAGTGCGCCCGGCAGCCAGCGTTTGAGGGCCGGCGCTGGAGAGCGGCTGCCGGCGCCGCGTCGCATCAGAGGCCCGCCTTGTAGCGTTCGTATTCCTGCCACAGCTTCTCGCGCAGCTCGGGGTCCGTCTCCGCCATGGCGGCTTCGCGCAGCTGGCGGGCCACCACGTCGTCGTCCCTGGCGTCCGGCGTGTCCGCCGGCAGCGGCAGCGGCGGCTGCGGCGCCGGTGGCACGGACGCCGCGACCGTGCGTCGCGCCGGCACGCCGGCGTCCGGATCCGCGCCATCGCCGTTGCCGCCGGCGGCCTCCGGCGCACCGGCCGCCCGAGCCCCCCGCGCTCGCTCTTCGCCGCCGGCGCCGCGCCGCGGATCGCTGGCGCGGTCCGCGGCGGCGATGCGCTCGTCCAGGATCTCGCCGTCCAGCTGCTCCAGGGCGCGTCGCAGTTCGTCGCCGGCGTCGTCCTCCTCGGGATTCTCGGCCGCCTCGGCGCCGTCGGCCGCAGCGACGCCGGGCGGCGTTTCGCCCTCGCCCAGCGCTGCGGCGCTGTCGCTGCCGGGTTCGTCTTCATCATCGCTGGCGGCGTCGCCTTCCGCGACAGCGTCGCGATCCGCCTGGCCAGCGCTGCCCGGCACCTCCGGCAGTTCCGTGCTGGTCTCCCAGCCGTCGTCGCCGTCCGCGCCAGCGCCGTCTTGCGTGTCGCCGTCCGCGGTTTGCGTCTGGTTGTCCTCCTGCGGCCCGGATGCGCCGCGCTCCCGGTTCGGCTGGGGCGTTCCGCCTCGGCCGCTGGCGGACTGGCCTTGGGAGGCGTCGCGGGAGCGCTCGCCGGGACGTTGCGCTCCTGGCTGGGCGTTGGGCGAGGGGCGCGACGGCGGCAGCGGCCTGGCCGGCGTCGGCGGCGAAGCGCCACGGGAGGATCGGCCACGCTGCGCCGACCGGCTGGACGAAGTCGAGGCAGCGGACGACGGCGATGTGGACGGCGAGGGCAGGGAGGCCGGCGAGGGCAGGGAAGCCGGCGACGGCAGAGACATCGGCGAGGGCAGCGACGGCGAGGGCGACGGCAGGGAGGACGACGGCAGAGACGGCAGCGAGCTGGCGGAAGGCATCGGCAGCGACGGCATGGACGGGCCCGACGGCGGCAAGCTGCTCTTGCAGGCGGGCGCCAGCCCCACGGCCAGGCAGGCCGTGGCCAGCAGGCGGCGGACGCTGCGCTCAGCCATCGTCGTCGGCCCCGCTTGGTCCGGTGGCGCCGCCGGTGCCCTGTCGGCCTTCTAGCCGCGCCGCAATGCTACGCCGCTCGCTGGCTGCCAGCGCGTCTACCTGGTCGCCGGTCGCGGGGTAGTAGACGAAGGTGTGCGTAACCCGCACGTCTGTGCTCGGCCGGGAGGTCTCGCCGTCGAAGGCCGGGCGGTAGCGGGCCCGCCTCACGGCCCGGCGCACTCTGAAATCCATCAGGTCCTCGGGCTCGGAACGAAGCGTAGTGAGGCCGCTGGCGAAGCCGCGCTCGTCGACGTCGATGGCGAGCTCGACGACGCCTTCGCGGGCCGCCGCGACGCTGCCGACCGGCTTGCCCGGGGGCTTCGGCAGCGGCAGATACAACGGCGTCGGCGCTGCGAAGGTGCGGGCGCGCAGCTGCGGATCGTCGGCCATCAGCTCCCACACCCGGTGGTAGAGCGAGATGGCGCGCCGGTACTTCTCGAACATCTGGAACCAGTCCGCGAGCTCCAGCATCGCCTGCGCCAGCGCCGCCGGCGGCGCATCGCCGCGTTCCTGGACGATGTTCACCACTTCGATGAGCGCCCGTTCGCCCCGGGCGAAGCTGTTGACGGACTGGCTGCCGCTGGCTCGGTACTGGAAGCCGGGATAGGAGCCCAGCGTGCCGCGTTCGTTGCGGCGAACGTAGAACGGGGGAAAGCGTTCGTTGCGGTAGGTGGCGGCGACGCTGCGCAGGGCCCGAACCCGCGCCGGATGTCCGGCATCGAGATGCGCGCCGGCAACCGTCGCGGCGTGCTCGTAGAGATCCCGGGCGGAGAAGATGTTGAAGCGCTGCATGTACCAGTCCGCGAGCGCGAACAGTCCCGGCAGCAGCGCCGGATGATCGCCGCCGTAGCTGCGCAGCAGCACGCCGTAGGCGTATTCGTGGCGGCCGTTGGCCGCGGCGTGGTCGCCTTGCCTCGCCAGCAGCCGCGCCTGGCGGTACACCGCGTCGACCTGGCTGGGGTGGTGCAGCCCGTGGTTCACGCGCGCCACGTGCAGGGCGCGGTCGTAGGCCCCGAATGCGCCTTCCGTGTCGCCGACGTCGGCCAGGGCGTCGCCGAGCACCAGCAGCGGTTCCGCGAGCGCCGGGTGGTAGCGATTGGCGCGCAGTTCGATGGCGCCGATGACGCCCTCCACCATGTTGATGGCGACCAGCGGTTCGCCGGCGGCGATGCGCGCCGCGGCCCCCTTCACCACTTCCCGCTCGCCGCGTTCGATGGCTGCCGCCTCCGCCGCGCTGGCCGGCGCGCACCAGGCCGACAGCGCCAGCGTCAGCAGCGCCAGCGCGCGCCTGCCGCCGCCGAGGCCCTTGGCCGCTGCGGCGACGGGCCGGTCGCCGTGGTGCGTGGTGTGGACCGTGGCCATGTTCTTTGGGTGCGCCGCCGCAGGCCAAGTTCCTAGCGAGTGTCCTGTTGGCGGGCTGCGCAGTCAAGCGCCGCGCCAGCGCGTCGGCGCTTCGGTTAGTATCGCGCCTCGCCGTCGCATGGGGTTCGGGCGGCGTCGAGAAGCTGCGATGGACACGGACTACACAATCGACGCCGTGGGCCTGGTGTGTCCGGAGCCGCTGATGATCGTCCGCAACAAGGTGCGCGAGATGGCCGTTGGCGAGACCGTCGGCGTCGTCGCGACGGATCCCTCCACGGTGCGGGACTTCGCCAACCTGTGCCGCTTCAGAGGGCACGAACTCGCGGCGTCCTGCCGAGACGGCGACCTGTACCGCTTCGTCATCCGCAAGGGGCGGGCCGCGACGGCGTCGGCGCGTTCCTAGCCTGCTTCAAGTCAGCCCAGGCCCAGCGCATGGCCGAGCGCTGCGACGTGGTGGTGATCGGCGCCGGCGTCGTTGGCCTGGCGGCGGCCCGGGCCCTCGCGCAGGCCGGGCGGGAGGTGATCGTCCTCGAACGCCACGACCTGGTCGGCAGCGAGACCTCCAGCCGCAACTCCGAGGTGATCCACGCCGGCATCTACTATCCCACCGGCTCGCTCAAGGCCCGGCTGTGCGTTCGCGGCAAGGCGCTGCTGTACGACCACTGCCGCCGCTACCACGTGCCGCACCGGCGCATCGGCAAGGTGATCGTCGCCACCGCCACGGCGCAGTTCGAGGCCCTCGCCAGCTACCAGCGCCAGGCCCGACGCAACGGCGCCGGCGAGCTCGAGTGGCTGGATCGGGATGCGGTTCGGGCCTTGGAGCCGGCCGTGGCGGCGTTGGCGGCGGTGCATTCGGAGTCCACCGGCATCGTCGACAGCCACGCCTTCATGGTGAGTCTGGTGGGCGACTTGGAGGCCGCTGGCGGCACGATAGCGTTCCGCACCGGCGTCACCGCCCTCGAACGGCGTCCACCCGGCGTGCGCGTGCGCTGCGGCGGCTTCGACCTGGACGCGGCCGTGGTGGTCAACGCGGCCGGCCTCGGCGCCCCCGGGCTGGCGGCGCAGCTGGGCGGCCGGCGGCGCGGCTACTATGCCAAGGGGCACTACTACACGCTGTCCGGGGCCTCGCCCTTCGGTCGCCTCGTATATCCCGTGGCCGGCGCTGGCGGCCTCGGCGTCCACGTGACGCTGGACATGGCCGGCCAGGCCCGCTTCGGCCCGGACGTGGTGTGGCAGCAAGACGAGGACTACCGCTTCGACGAGACGGGCTTCGGCAAGTTCGTGGCCGCCATCCGCCGCTACTACCCGGATCTGGACGAAACCCGCCTGCATCCTGGCTACACCGGCATTCGCCCCAAGCTCGCGCCGGCCGGTGCGCCAGCGCAGGACTTCGTGATCGAGGGGCCGGAGGCCGCCGGCATCCCCGGGCTCGTGAACCTCCTTGGCATCGAATCCCCCGGGCTCACCGCCTCGCTGGCGATTGCGGAGCGCGTAGCGGCCCTGGTAGCGGCCTAAGGCGAATCGCGGCCGGACCCCGTGGGCAGCTACTGCCGGTAGCTCGCCAGGAAGTCGCCGATGCGGACGATGGCCTGGCGCAGCTCCGCCGGCTCCGGCAGGAACACCAGCCGGAAGTGGTCCGGATCGCCGATGTTGAAGGCGCTGCCCTGGACCACGAGGATCTGCTCCTTGCGCAGCAGGTCCAGCACGAACCGTTCGTCGTCGACGATGTTGAAGCGGGCCCGGTCCAGCTTCGGGAAGACGTAGAGGGCGCCGGCGGGTTCGACGCAGCTGACGCCGTCGATGTCGTTGAGCATGGCATGCGCGATGCGCCGCTGTTCGTAGAGGCGGCCGCCCGGGACCAGATACTCGTTGATGCTCTGGTAGCCGCCGAGGGCGGTCTGGATGGCGTGCTGGGCCGGCACGTTGGCGCAAAGACGCATGGCGGCGAGGATGCCAAGGCCCTCGATGTAGTCCGCGGCGCGCTCCTTGGGGCCGCTCACCACCATCCAGCCGGCGCGAAAGCCAGCCACCCGGTAGGCCTTGGAGAGGCCGTTGAAGGTGACGGTGAGCACGTCCTCGGAGAGCGCCGCCAGGGGATGGTGGACGGCGTCGTCGTAGAGGATCTTGGCGTAGATCTCGTCCGCGAACATGATGAGATCGCGCCGCCGCGCCCAGTCCGCAAGGTCGAGCAGCACTTGCCGGGAGTAGACCGCGCCGGTGGGGTTGTTGGGGTTGACGACGACGATGCCCCGGCAGCGGCTGGTGGTCTTGGCGCGGATGTCCTCCAGGTCCGGCTGCCAGCCAGCGCTCTCGTCGCAGCGGTAGTGGACCGCGACCCCGCCGGCGAGCCGCACCGCCGCGGTCCACAACGGGTAGTCCGGCGCCGGCAGCAGAATCTCGTCGCCGTCGTTCAACAGCCCCTGCATGGCCATGCAGATGAGTTCGCTGACGCCGTTGCCGATGGTGACGTCGTCGATGTCCACATGCGCCACGCCCTGGCGCTGGCACTCCTGCATCACCGCCTTGCGGGCGGAGTAGAGCCCCTTGGCGTCGCAGTAGCCCTGGGACGCCGGCAGGTTGTGGATGACGTCCCGCAGGATCTCCTCCGGCGCCTCGATGCCGAAAGGCGCCGGGTTGCCGAGATGCAGCTTGAGGATGCGATGCCCTTCCTGCTCGAGGCGCTGCGCTTCGTGCGCCACCGGCCCGCGGATCTCATAGCACACGTCCGCCAGCTTGGTGGACTTGCGCACCGGCGCCGGCGCGAGTGACGCGAAGGGAGCGACGGCGGCGGCCGCGGATTCGACGGTCATCTTTGGGCTCCATGCCCTGGTGGGTTCGCGGCTGGCGCGGCCGACAGCTTGACGCGACGCCGAATTGTGGCAGCACCGCCGCCCCCGAAGCAACGCTCTCGGCCGGTGATCGCCGGGCCATGTTCCATTCTTCCGCCCATGCGTCGATAATCCGCGCTACGCAGCCTGGCGTCGTCAAGGGAGCCGCATCGTGGCACTGCCCAGCCTCGAGGACTATTTCCCGGATTGGAAAGAGCGCGAGGCGCTTGCCGAGGCGATGATTCCCCTCATCGGCCGCCTCTACCGCAGGAACGTGGTGGTGTACTGCTACGGCCGGGCGCTCTACAACAAGAGCGTCACGGACATCATGAAGGCGCATCGGTTCGTGCGCCAGGTGGCGGAGAACGAACTCTCGGAGTTCGAGAGCTGTCCCATCATCGAAGCGCTGTCGACGCTGGACGTCGGCCCGTCGCACATCGACGTCGGCCTGCTCGCCGTGCAGCTGATGGAGCGCACCGCCGCTGGCGAAGCCATCACGCCCTTGGAACACACCCGGCAGGCCTGCGCGAGCGTCATCGGCCGGCACGTCAAGCCCCTGGAGAAGCCGCGGGACGTGGTGCTGTTCGGCTTCGGGCGCATCGGCCGGCTGCTGGCCCGGCTGCTGATCGAGAAGACCGGCGGCGGCGACCAGCTGCGGCTGCGGGCCATCGTGCTGCGCCCGGGGCGGCCCGGCGATCTGGACAAGCGGGCGGCGCTGCTGCGGCGGGATTCGGTGCATGGCGCCTTCCAAGGCACGATCCGCGTGGACCACGAGCACCAGTGCCTGATCGTCAACGGCAACGTGGTGCGCGTGATCTACGCCGCCGAACGAACCGGCGTGGACTACCGCAGCCACGGCATCGAGGACGCCATCCTCATCGACAACTCCGGCAAGTGGCGCGACGAGGCCGGACTGTCCGGGCACCTCGAGTGTCCGGGCATCGCCCGGGCGATGGTCACCGCGCCAGGCAAGGGCCGGATCAAGAACATCGTCTCCGGCGTCAACTCCCACCTGGCGACGGAGGAGGACCGCATCCTCTCCTGCGGTTCCTGCACCACCAACGCCATCGTGCCGGTGCTGAAGGCCGTCAACGACCACTGGGGCATCGTGCATGGCCACATGGAGACGGTCCACGCCTACACGCCGGACCAGAACCTGCACGACAACTACCACAAGAGCGACCGGCGCGGGCGCAGCGCCTCGCTGAACATGGTGATCACGGAGACCGGCGCTTCCCAGGCGGTGACGGAGCTGCTGCCGGAACTGGCCGGCAAGCTCACCGGCAACGCCATTCGGGTGCCGACGCCGGACGTGTCCCTGGCCGTGCTGAACCTGACGCTCTTGCGCGAAGTGGACCGGGACGAGGTGAACGCCTATCTGCGCGACACCGCGCTGTACTCCTCCTTGCAGCGGCAGATCGACTACACCTCGTCCAGGGAGCGGGTTTCCAGCGACTTCATCGGCAACCGGCACGCCTGCTGCGTCGACGGCGGCGCCACCATCGCCGAAGGCAACCGGGTGGTGCTGTACGCCTGGTACGACAACGAGTTCGGCTACGCCTGCCAGGTGGTGCGGGTGGCGCAGAAGTGGGCCGGCATCCGCTATCCGCTGATTCCCGGCGACGTGGCCCGCACCGGCTTCGACGAGCTCCGCACCTCGGTCGCGGCGGCCTGATCGCTCCCCCGGATTTGCCTGCCCGCGTCGAGGTCCCCCCGTGCATCTTGGCGTCCTCTCCCTCGACTTCCGCCTGCACGGCTGCGCTTCCTTGAAGGAGAAGCGCCGGCGCCTTGGCCGGCTGCGCGACAAGTTCGGCCGCTCGGCCAACTTGGCCGTCTGCGAAACCGAGTTCCAGGACTCGCACCAGCGCGCCCGGTGGGCGGTGGTGGCGGTTGCGGCCAGCGCCCGCATCGTCGAGCAGTCGCTGGGCGAAGTGGAACGGTGGGTGGCGGACTCCGTCGACGCGACGTTGATCGACGTCGGCCGCCGATACGTCGCCGGGGAGGCGGAGGCCTGATGCTGCTGTGGCTGGCGCTGGGGCTCGGTGCGCTGCTGTTCGTGTGGCTGCGGGGCGCCAAGCGGACCCGGGAGCGCTGGCTCGAAGCGCTGAACCTGGTGGGCAAGTGGGAACTTCAGTCTCCCGCTGGAGAGCGCGCCGGGCCGCGCCGCCGCTCCTTGACCCTGAGCGGCGATCTGGACGCTGGCAAGTACGTGGCCCGGGACGACGACGCGGTGCATCGGGGCGAGTGGCGGCTGGCCGGCCGCACGCTGACCCTCTCGCCCACGGAGGGCGATGCGCAGCCCGGCGCGCCGGTGCGTTACGAGCTGCGGCTGTTCGAGGCCGGCCGCATCGGCCTCGACGGTCCGGGCCGGGAGCGCGAGGTGTACTTGAAGCGCGACGGCAACGTCATCCCCTTGCTGCGGCGTCCCAAGCGGGGCGGTTGACGCGCCCGTCTTGCCGGTGAACGCGGGCCGGAGGCTGCCCTGACCACGCCGCGCCGAGCTGGCGAGCCGCCGGCGCTTGGCGACGGGGCCGCGGGCGGCTTCGACGCCGAGCCTCTGCTGGCGACGCTGCCGGCGCGTCCCGGCGTCTACCGGATGATGGCCGCCGACGGCGAAGTGCTGTACGTCGGCAAGGCGCGCAGCCTGAAGGCCCGGGTGACGTCCTACTTCCGCGCCTCCGGCCTCGACACCAAGACCCTCGCGCTCACCAGCCGCGTTGCCGACGTGCAGGTGACCGTGACCGGCAGCGAAACCGAAGCGCTGCTGCTTGAACAGAGCCTGATCAAGGCGCAGAAGCCGCGCTTCAACGTGGTGCTGCGGGACGACAAGTCCTACCCCTTCATCCACTTGACGGACCACCCGTATCCGCGCCTTGCCTTCCACCGCGGCGCCAAGGCCAAGGGCCGCTATTTCGGGCCCTATCCCAGCGCTTCGGCGGTGCGCGACAGCTTGAACATCCTGCAGAAGCTGTTCGGCGTTCGCCCCTGCGCCGACGGCTTCTTCAAGAACCGTTCCCGCCCCTGCCTGCAATACCAGATTAAGCGCTGCAGCGGCCCTTGCGTCGGCTTGGTGGAGCGGCAGCAGTACGCCGAGGACGTGCGCGGCGCCGTGATGTTCCTGGAGGGCAAGAGCGCCGCCCTGCTCGACGAGTTCAAGACGCGCATGGAAGCTGCCGCTGGCGAGCTCGCCTTCGAGCGCGCCGCCCGCTACCGGGACCAGATAAGCCATCTGCGCCGCATCCAGGAGAGCCAGTACGTGTACGGCGAGGGCGCCGAGGCGGACGTCTTCGGCATCGCCCTCGGCAGCGGCAGAGCCTGCGTGGAGGGGCTGTTCGTCCGCGACGGCCGCTTGCTGGGCCATCGCACCTGGTATCCGAACAACCAGCTGGCGGCATCCGCGGAGGAGGTGCTGTTCGCGTTCCTTTCGCAGTACTACCTGAGCGGCGGCGACCGGGAAATTCCTCGGGCGGTGGTGGCGGCTGCGCCCCTTGCCGAGCAGCCGCTGCTGGCGGAGGCGCTCTCGCAGCAGAGCGGCCGCAGGACGGAGGTGGTGTGCCGCCCCCGCGGGCAGCGGGCGCGGTGGGCGGCGATGGCCGCCGAGAACGCGCAGCTCTCTCTGGCGGCGCTGTTGGCGGACAAGGCCGACATGGTGGCGCGCCTCCTGGCCTTGCAGGGCGCGCTCGGCTGGGAAGAGCAGCCCCGGCGGCTCGAGTGCTTCGACATCAGCCACGCCGGCGGCGAGGCCACCGTGGCGGCCTGCGTGGTGTTCGACGCCGAAGGGCCGCGCAAGTCCGACTACCGGCGGTTCAACATCGAAGGCGTGCCCCGGGGCGACGACTACGGCGCCCTCGAACAGGCCATCCGCCGGCGCTACACCCGCCTGGCGCAAGGCGAGGGGCAGCTGCCGGACGCTTTGATCATCGATGGCGGCGCCGGCCAGGTGGCGCGGGCGGGGGAGGTGCTCGAACAGCTGCAGGTGGAAGACGTGGCCGTGCTCGGCATCGCCAAGGGACTGGGCCGCAAGCCGGGCCTGGAGACGGTGATCGCGCTGGGGCAGGGCGAGCTGGCGCTGCCGCCCAACGGCGCCGCCATGCACCTCGTGCAGCACATCCGCGACGAGGCGCACCGCTTCGCCATCGCCGGCCACCGCGGCCGCCGCGCCAGGCAGCGCCGCCAATCGGTGCTCGACGACGTGCCGGGCATCGGCCCCCGCCGCAAGCGCGAACTCCTGGCCCGTTTCGGCTCCGTGGCCGCGATGCAGGGCGCGAGCGTCGAGGAAATCGCCAAGGTGCCCGGCCTCAGCCGCAAGCTGGCCGGCGAGGTGTTCGCCACGCTGCACGGCTGAGCGGATGCGCCTGCGCACGTGCCTTCCGCTTCTTCCGCTCGACGCGGACTCTGGCCTCGGGCGCGGTGCGATAATGGACCGGTCCACCTTGCCGCGGGCGACGCGATGCCGCTGGAGCAACAGTGAACCTCCCCAACGTGCTTACCCTCGGGCGCATCGCGCTGGTGCCGGTGTTCGCGCTGGTGTACGCCTTTGCCGGGGCCTACTACCTGGCGGCGGCGCTGTTCGCGGCTGCCGCGTTGACCGATTGGCTGGACGGCTATCTCGCCCGCCGGCTCGGGCAGACGACGCCGTTCGGCACGTTCCTGGATCCGGTGGCGGACAAGCTCATCGTGGTGGTGGCCCTGGTGCTGCTGATCGGCGGCTACGCGGACCTGTGGCTGACCATTCCGGGGGTGGTGATCGTCGGCCGCGAGATCGTCATCTCGGCGCTCCGGGAGTGGATGGCGGAGATGAACCGCCGCGGCTTGGTGGCGGTGTCCGCTCTGGCCCGCATCAAGACCGGCGCGCAGATGCTGGCCATCGCCATGCTCCTCGCCAACCCGCCGACCACCCTGGCGCAGCCCTTGGCATTGGCCGGCCTGGCGCTGCTCTACGGCGCCGCGGCGCTCACCATCTATTCCATGGTCGTCTATCTGCGCGTCGCCTGGCCGTCGCTGCGGGACGGCTTGTTCGAGCAGCCGAGCGGGCACTGAGAGCCGGTCCTGCCCGCGCCCGTTTCAGCGATTCCTACGCGCAGCGCTGGATGGCCCCGCGCCGCTGCTTCGCCTATGCCAACACCGTCCGGGCCAGGGACCTCGCCGCCTTCGCGGCGTTGTCGCGCACCAGCGTGGCGAAGCCAGCGGCCATTTCGCGGCGCTGGCGGGGGCCGAACAGCCACGGCGAGCCGGTGGGCAGATAGCGTTCCAGCTCCATGCCGTAGAGACCGTCGCGGATCGCGCCCCGGGCCGCATCGGCCCGCTCCCGGAGCGCATCGGGGAAGTCCTGCCGCAATGCCTTCGGCAGCTTCGCGGCCAACAGGTCCGGCCGAAACTCGACGCCTTGGCGATGCAGCCACATGATGTCGAACAGGTCCCGGTTCTTCACCCGTCGTGAGCGGCCGACCAGCGCCATGTGCTTGTCCACGAGGATCTCCTCCTGGGAGGACACGAGCCGTGCGCAAGGCTCCGCCAGGTCGCCGAGGCCCGGCACGGTGCCGCCGGCCATCTTGAACAGCACGATGGTCTCCCGGGCATCCAGCTGGCGCTTGGTTGCCATGTCGATGCGGGTCCGCGGGCGTCTGCGGTCTCGCGTGCGTTCCGGGAGCGCGGCGCTGATGCGGACCAGCGTCGAGGTGCTTGCGGAGCTTGGGCGGTTCACGGCTACCTCGGCGCCGATGGACGCGCCGAGTTCCCGGGCCAGGGCTGCCGCGTCGATGCCGCCGAAGCGCGCCTCCGGGGGCGCGTGGAAGTCCAGATCGTCGCTGAACCGGGGGCTTGCGTAGCAAAGCCGCAACGCCGTTCCGCCGATGAACACGGCCTCGGCCGGCAGCAGCCGGTGGGCGTGGACGGTGTCCAGCGTCGCCATCGCCAGCAGTTCGTTCTCGACCGTCGCGGCGATGTCGGCCAACGCCGGGTTGCCGGCGACGATCATTTCCGCCCAGCGGCCCAGCGCCGACTTCATGCGTCGGCCTCCGCCTGCGCCACCTCCAGTTCGTCCCACATGACGAGGTCGGTGTTCCTGCCCACGCGGACAAGGTCTCGCGTCGCCAGTCGGGGCTTCGCCACCGGCAGTTCCATCCACGGCTTCTCCGGCGCTACCAGCTCTGCCGCGACGTCTTGGAACGCCTTGGCCGTGTGCGTCAGCTCGATGCGTCCGTAGGGCGTCTCGAAGCGCCCGCCGCGCCCGCTCGTCATCACCGTGACCGCCCCGAGGGCCGCTTGCGACACGACGCCCCAATGCGACAGCGCGGTTTCCAGGCTGATGTAGCTGAACGCTCGCGGCCGCATGCGCAGCACGGCTTCCTGGCGCACCGGCCTGCCAGCCAGGGCGTAGCGGTAGGCGTAGACGCCGCGGCACATGCGAACCAGAACGCCGTCCCCGACCGCGGCCACCATGGTCTTCTCCGCGGCGCGGGCGGTCTCGCCTGCCAGAATCGTGCGCGCCAGCCCCGCCTTGGTGTACACGCCGCGCCCGGTGGCGGCGGAGTATTCGTCCAGGGCCAGTCTGAACGTGGCTGCCTTCATGGCCGCAACCTAACAGAAACCGCCCTTTTCCGGGTGGTTGCGGTTCCCTTCTTCTGGGGTGTCGATGCTCGCGGGCGTGCCGGCAGGCAGCGGCGATTCAGCGCGGCCGTCTAGCGCCGCACCGCCGCTGGCTTGCCTTCGGCCGCCGAGCGATAGGCCGCTTCCGTCAGACGCGCCACCTGCACGGCGAAGTCCGGCGCCTCGTAGCCCTTGAGGCCGTTTCGCGCCCAGCGGAAGAGGGCCGCGTCCGGCGTGTCCGGTGCGATGCGCTTGGGCGGCGCGACCGGCTTGTCGTTCAGCAGCATCGATCGCACCTGCCACTGGTGCAGGTGCAGTACCAGCGAGCCCTCGCTGCCGGAGAGCGTCAGCCGCTCGTCGTGCCGGGCGGCGTTGCCGGTGGTGGTCAGCGTGCCGATGGCGCCGCCGTCGAAGCGCGCCACCACGCCGCCGTTCACGTCCGCGGCCAGCTTGGCGTTGTCGAAGGCGGCCGCCACCGTCTTCGGCGCCAGACCGCTCACCCACAGCAGCGCGGCCACGAGGTGGCTGCCGGTGTCCATGAACATGCCGCCGCCGGCGAGTTCCGGGTCCAGCCGCCAGCCGCCAAAGCCCGTCCAGCGCTGGGTGACGTAGCCGACGACGCCTCGCAGCTCGCCGAGCGCGCCTTTGCGGACCAGCTCCCGGGCATACACGAAGGGCGGCATCCAGTGGCGCTGGTAGGCCACCACCAGGGCGCGCTCCCGTTCCGCCGCCAGCGCCAGCAGGCGCTTGGCGTGGTTCGGCCGTATCACCAGCGGCTTCTCCACCAGCGTGTGCAGGCCCCGCTCCAGGCAGGCCTTGGCCTGGGCGTAGTGGTGCAGATGCGGGGTGCTGACCAGGGCGCAGTCCGCGCTCGTCTCTTCGAGCATCGCGCGCCAGTCTCGGTAGCAGGGGATCTGGCGCCCGGCCCTCTCAATCAGCAGCTGCGCCTGCTCCGGCACGGGGTCGGCCACCGCGGCGACATCCACGGCACCGTCGCCGAGAATGCGCGGCAGGTGGGCCCCTCGCATGTTGCCCCCGGCGCCCAGCAGCACTACGGAAAGGCGTTTCTTGGCCACGGCGCTCTCCCTTGTCGGTTGACTGGCGGGAGTCTGCCACGAATGGCATCTGAAGGCGGAATCGACGAGCAACGCATCGAAGCCTACCGTGGTACCATCTCGCTGCCGTTCGAGGCTGGCGAATATGGTCGGGTGGCGGTGAAGATCGTGGACGATCGGGGCATCGAGAGCTTGAAGATCGTGGAGATAAAGGAATGAACGGACAAGACAAGGCCAAAGCGCTCGGCCGATTGAAGCAAGTACTTCAAAGGGTACCGCAAGTCATGGCAGCAGGCCGCAATTCGCACGACTTCGAGAAGTGGCGATCAGACGCCATTACTGCGACTCGTCGCGCCTTTGGAGAAGAATCAGAAGAACTATCGGATTTCAAGAAGATCAGTTTCGTGCCGATGGGAGTATCGATCCGCGGGGGTACCGACCGGGAGGCGCCATTTCGAAACGGAGTGAAAAGGGCTAAGGCAAAGCTCGAGTCCATGATCGAAGATATAGAGTATTGGGAAGGTGAACCCGAAGTACCCGAAGTCATCCCTCGCATCCCCTTCAACGAACTAAGTGGAAAAAGTCCGAGTAACGCCAAGGTCTTCCTCATACATGGACGCGACGAAACGGCCAAATTGGCCGTAGCGAGGTTTCTTTTGCAACTAGGCTTGGAAGCCGTCATCTTGGAGGAAGAGCCTAGCGGTGGCCGGACGATCATCGAGAAAGTGGAAGCACACGCTAATGTTGGCTACGCGATTGCACTTCTAACGCCGGACGACGTCGGATCTCGGCTGGGGGATGATGCAGTGCAGCCACGCGCTAGGCAAAACGTGCTCTTCGAGCTCGGCTACTTCATTGGCCGTCTTGGTCGAGAGAGAGTCTGCGCTCTGACAAAGGGACAGCCCGAAATCCCCAGCGACTACTCCGGCGTCGTCTACATTCCGATGACGTCGGATGCATGGAAAATGGGACTCATCAAAGAACTCAAGGCCGCTGGTTTCGATGTGGACGCCAACAAGGTGTTCGGCTAGTGATCGCCGTGGATTCCGCAGCGGCGGCTCGCGTTCACCTGCCAAGCGAGCAGATTGCGGCGTTCTGCGACCGTTGGAACGTTGTCGAGATCGCCCTGTTCGGCTCGGTCTTGAGGGCCGACTTCGGGCCGGACAGCGACATCGACGTGCTGGTGCGATTCCGACCCGGCCAATACCCCTCCTTGCTCGGCCTTTCCGAGATGGAGTCCGATCTCGCGGAGATGGTTGGCCGACGTGTCGACTTGGTGGAGCGCGAGGGCGTCGAGCAGAGCCCAAACTACATTCGTCGCCGTGCCATCCTAGATTCGGCAAGGACGATATACACCCATGCAAGGTGACGACGCGCTGCTGTTGGACATGCTGCTGTACTGCGAGCAAGCGGAGCAGTTCGCTTCGACTCTGACGGTTGAGGAGTTCCAGGCCAGTCGGCTCCATCAACTGGCGGTTGTGAAGGCGGTGGAGACGGTTGGCGAGGCTGCGTCGAAGATCAGCGACGAGACGCAGCAGGCGCACCCAGAGATACCGTGGCCAAGCATCATAGCGATGCGCAACCGCCTCGTTCACGGCTACGGCAGTATTCGGCTTGGTGTCGTATGGCGAACGGTGAAGGAAGACATTCCAGCTCTGGCCGGGCAACTCCGCCGGATCGTCCCAAAGGACGCCGACTGATGCCCGGTGCCACCATCGACCGCCTGATCGTCAACTCCCCCTACGAGGAACCAGCGCAGCACTGGCGCTACGACAGGAAGACGCGGCTGTTCGACTTGGCAGCGGGGCGACGGCCGGCTGGCTACGTCGTGGCGTCCGAGGATTCCCGGGTGTTCGACGATCCAGGTGCTAACGAGGAAGATGCCAAGCGTGAAGATAAGCGGGATCTCCTGTCCAGGCGCCTGAACACTTGGGGGTAGTTCACAGCGGTGTTCGTTAGGGTGTCCTTTGAGCGGCAGGGCGTCTGGCGGTTACTTCGGCCACGGATCCACGACCTCCACGCCCGTCGGCGCGAAGTGGCGGAAGTTGCGCGTTATGACCGCCATCCCATGATGGAGAGCAGTGGCCGCGATCAGTCCGTCGAGCGGCGGCACCTGCCTTCCCACGCCTCGCGTCTCCGCGGTGATTCGGCCCCAAACGCGGGCGACTTCGGTGTCTATGGGGAGGATCCGTTGGGCGAAGCGCCGCTCTGTGCGGCGCAGCGACTCGAGCAGTGCGCGTTGTCGGCGCCCCGGCTCCAGGAGCAGCGTGCCTCGGAAGAGTTCGCCGATGGTGATGACGCTGAGGTACGCGTCCGCGCCCAGTTCATTGACCCTTTGTACGACAGCCGGTTCGGCGTTGACGTCGTAGAGTTCGGAAACGATGCAGGTGTCCAGGATGGCGCTCACGGGTCGGCGTCCGGCGGCACTTGGACGTTCAAGGGCAGTTCGATGTCGCGGGTTGGCGAGCGGTCGCGTTCAAGGGCCAGCCCTTCCAACGATGGGCCGCTCGCCAGGAAAGAGGCGAAATCCCGCGGTTCCTCGAAGGGGTCGGCCGGCTTGTTGGAAACCGTCGGTTCGCGGACGATGCGTTCCCGCCAGTCGGCGATGGTTTCGGGGCGCAGGCCAAGGCACTCGCCCGCTGCGGCGTCGAGGCGGGTACGCACGGGGCACTCGTTCATTCTCGGCCAAGGCAGCAAGTCGGCGTCTCCGAGTTCGCGGAAGGCGGTCGCCAGCGGCGCGAGATCGCACTTCGCGGGATTGGGCACGGGCATCGAGCGCAGCTGGTCAAGGGAATAGTCGGAGTAGTCCAAGGCCTTCTGCCGGCGGTTCAGGAAGGACAACACCGCTGGCGTCGAGTTGAGGTATGCGGCCCACGCTACGAGCGTCTCGGCGGGATGCTCGACGCTCGGCAACGGCGTCACTGGAATGAAGGGCTGCCCCAAAACCGGCACGGGCGTGTGAATGGCCGCAACTCGGATTCTGGACGCCCGTATCTTGCACGCGACGAGCAGCCGGCTGGCCTTCGGCCACAGCACGTCCGTCGCATAGTCGCGTTTCGCTGGCTTGGGCTCGGTGTTGTAGTCCGAGAAGGAGCGCATGGCGCGGCGCTCGTTCGTCTCGTGCGTCCACACCACCGGGTAGCTCGCATGGCGCATGGACTGGTCGAGGGGGTTCTGGAACGCATCCCGCAGCCGGCGTCCGCCCGGCTCCACCAAGGCAAGGCCGCCGAGCGGCGTCATCGCCTCGAGTGCGTCTACGTTTCTGGCAAGAGCCGCCAGACGACCGTCCCAATACTGGCAAGGCGTCCAATCGCCTTCGGCAACGAGCGTCGGCGACCAGTCGCATTGGCGATGCACCGGGTGCAGCTTGCCGGCGTCGAACGCCGTCAGCCAGTCGGCGACCTCGTCCGCGTTGCGCGGCATTTGCCTGAGGGCGACGAAGGTGGTGGGCTGCCGCCGCTCGTTGCCGTTCGGGCGGCGGCAGACCAGCAGCGATTCGTGAATGCTGGTGCCGAAGGAGAAGTTGGGGCACTTCGGATCGTGGCTGGTGACCACGAGATCGATGTCGAAACGCTCCGCGAGGAACTTCCTCTCGTTGATGCCGGACGTGCTGGTGCAGGCGGTCGTGGGAAGAATCGTGCCGAGAACGCCCGCGTCCTTGCGCAGCAGCGCATCGACCAACGGCGTGAAGAAGGTGCGGACGCTGTTCGAGTCGATCAGTGCAGAGCCTTCGGGATTCGCTTCGCTGATCTGGCCCTTGATGTCGAGTTTCCGCCGTTGAATCAGCCTTTTCGCCTCGGCGGTGAACTTCCGCCCATGCTTTTCGTTGTTGGTGAACGGCGGGTTCATCAGCAGAACGTCCACGTTTCGTATGTCCGGCACTTTGGCGACGGCCACGCCCCGGGTCGAAACAGCCGCCTGCTTGACGTGCCCCACCAGATCAAGCTGCCGGCCGCCCCCCACCGCCTCCGGCAGCAGTTCCAGGCTGCCGAGGGCCACCGAGCCGTCCGGCTGCGGGCCGTGGCGCATGGTGTGGATGTGCATGGCCTCGTAGTCGACGGTGGGAGCGCCGAGGGTCAGGTTCGAGGCGGCGAGCTGGGTGGCCTGGTAGTTGATGTCCAGGCCGCGGATGGAGCGCTCCACCAGCGCCTTGTGGGCGGCGCGAACCTGCTCCGGCGTCATCGGCTTCGCCGCGGCCATGCGCTCCTTGATGGTCTTCAGCGCCGCCATCAGCAGGGTGCCGGTGCCGCAGGCCGGGTCGAGGATGCGCAAGGACGTCGCCTGCTTCCAGTCGCCCCAGTCCACGAGGTCGGGCGACAGCGCCAAGCCGGCCAGCATCAGCGCGGAGATGTTGTTGGTGTAGAAGGCGCCGTCGCTCTCCGCGCTGCCGAGGATCTTGTGGTACAGCGGGCCGGCGTGGTCGTAGCCGAGTTCGGCCACGGTGTCCGAGACGTTCACCGCGCACTCCGCGAGGATCTGCGCGGGCGCCTTGAGGCTCTCGAAGGACGGCGAGTTCTCGATGAGGGCCAGCGCAGGGCGGAACACCGGCGCGTAGTCCTTGCCGAGAATCTCGTCCCAAGCCTCGGCCAGCGCTTCCGCCGGCGTCTGCGAACGGCCGATGGCGGTGAGGTCCGGCAGCCCTTCCAGGGCGGACGACTCCTTCTGCAGCCGGCGGTGCAGCAGGCAGGCGTTGCACAGCAGCAGGGCGGCGGTGGTGGAGACCTCCCGGTCCTTCACGCCGGCGAGGTCCAAGGCCTGGCGGAGCGAGTCGAGCAGCGCGGCGTCCTCCTCGATGCGCCTGGCGGCGAGCCGCACCGAACGCACGATGTCGTCCGCCGTGACTTGGCCCGGCCTGCCCAGGCCCGAGGACGCCACCAGCTTGGCGAAGATGCCGGGCTCCACCGCCTGGAAGGTGAAGAGGTCGTCGATGGCCGGCGCGGGCTCGGCCGCCTCGCGCACTTCGCCTGGCCGTTCCCGGGCCGGCCGAGCGCTGCCCTCCTCGCCCCTCTCGGCTTCCCCGGACCTGCCCTCGTCGATCAGCACGTGGACGAAGCTCGCGGGCGACTCGGCAAGCCGCTCGTCGTGGGACTGCAAGGCGCGCAGCACCGCGCCGACGTGCCGGTAGTCGTCGCCGCGCCGTTCGAGCAGTTCGGCGACGTCGCCTTCCCCTTCGGGCACGAACACCGGCACGACGATGTAGCCGAAGCGCTTGCCGGGGGCCTTGCGCATCACGCGGCCCACCGCCTGCACGATGTCGATCTGGCTCTGCTTCGGATCGAGGAAGGCCACCGCGTCCAAGGCCGGCACGTCCACGCCTTCCGAGAACACCTTGACGTTGCAGATCATCCGCGCCTGGTCGCGGCTCGGCGCGTCGTTCAGCCAGCGCCGCTCGCTGTTGCGGCGCAGCGCCGTGCTGTTGCCGTCCAGGTGGCGCGACTCCAGATCGGCGCGCTTGCCCCGCCCGGCGAGCGCGCGCGTGATGCGCGCTTTGAGGGCGCGGTTGTCGTTGATGGTCTCGGCGAACCACTTGGAGCGGGCGATGGTGGAGGCGAAGGCGATGCTGCGCGGCAGCGAACCCGGTCCGTCCGGGCCTTCCACCGCGCCGTTCAGGGCCAGCATCGTGCCGAGCAGCCGGCACAGGTCCGTGTCCGACGCCTTGCTCGGCGCGTTCCTTCCGGCCAGCGCGGCGCGGATGCCGGGCGTCAGGCTGCTCTCGCGGATGCCGAGCACGATCACGCGATAGTCGGCCAGCTCGCCGGCGGCGACGGCTTCGGAGAACTTCACGTGGTGCAGCAGCGGGCCGTAGACGTCGACGTCCGCCATGTCCACGATGTCGTAGGCGAGGCCCTTCCTTTCCGCCGCCCGGCGCGTCGCCTGCACGGACCGCTCCGAATAGATGCGCTGGGTGGCGGTCATGTAGAGGCGCTTGTCGGCGCGCAGCCGGGCGCTGTCGTGGAAGGCCTGGAAGTCCACTCCGTCGCCGTTCCGCCCGCGCCCGAAGTCGCCTCGAACGATGCCGGTGGTGCGGTGGGCCTCGTCGGCGATGGCGAGATCGAAGCGCGGCGCGTCGTGGAGCGCTTGCGCTTCGCACACCCGGCGCAGGGAGTGGTAGGTGCAGAAGACGGCCTTGACGCCGCCAGAGCGCTCGCGCAATCGGCGGGCGATCTCGGCTGGATCGGAGATCACGTCGCACACCAGCGCGTCGGCGCCGATCTCGTGGCGTTCGCCCTTGCCGCCGGCGGTGGCGTCGGAACACACGACCAGCGCGGACATCTCTCTCGCACGATGCGTCAGCCACTCGCGGCGGGCCTGCGACACCAGCGCGATGGTGGGCGCGGCGAACAGAACCCGCCCGTCGTCGGGCACGATCCGCTCGGCAAGCCGCAGCGCCGTGAACGTCTTGCCCGTGCCGCAGGCCATCACCAGCTTGCCCCGGTCGTTCCCTTGCGCCGCGAGGCCGTCGCAGGCGGCGTCGATGGCCTTCTGCTGCAGCGGCTTCGGCTGGCGCTGTTTCGCCGGCCGTTGGAACTCGCGTATCGCGTGGCCCTGGAAGTCCAGGAAGTCGATGCGGGCGACCCGCGGCTCCCGGCCCGCGATGGCGCGCTCCGCGGCCGAGTTCCACGCGCAGGTGGAGACGATCCAGCGCAGCCCGAAGGCCGGGCGCGCGGACTCGCTCAGGAAGCTGTCGAGGTGGGGCTTGGCGACGACGGCGTTCTCGGCGTAGCACTTGCACTGGACGGCGACGCGGGTGCCGTCGGCCTGTTCGGCAACAAGGTCGATGCCGTGGTCGCGGCCGTCGAGGCCCGTCAGCCGCTCGCGGTCCGGCCACTCCCGCCACGGCCAGATCCCCGCCACGTCGAACTCGGCGTTGTCGCGCACCGTGGCCATGAACAGATGCTCGAACCACCGGCCCTTCTCCGCTTCGCTCGTCGCGTCCCGGCGAATGCGAGCCAGCGCGTCGCCCACGCGCTCGTCGGGGCGCACATCCAGAGTGGTTTGCCGACTGGTCACACGCGGCCCGCTGAACTGAAGGACCGCCGCATTCTAGCGAGCTCGAAGTCAAGAGCGCGGGCTTGCCGTCATCGTCTCCGCCTTCTGGTCGCGACAAACTTCACCGTGTGAGCCGAGGAGGTCGTGCCTGAGAAAGCCACGTTCTCCATTCGCTCTCCAAACGCAGCACCTTGGACTGTGCGGCTCGATCGGCAGCCATCGCGAACACTTGCTCCAAATCCTCGTCGCGGTCGAACAGGTTGATCAACCTGTCTGCCGTGAGCGTCATTCCCGCTCCTTCTCGAATGGCCCGGCTCAGGGCCGAAAGCCGCTCCCGCGTCTCGTCGAGTTCGAAAGACGGCATCCGATCTTGCGGCCAGACGGAGGACAAGGCCGTGGCCAGGAGTTCCCGTCCGCCGTCGAACGTGTTGTGGGCTTCGTTCAAGGCGTCGTCCACATGGGCGATCAGAGGTTCGTTGCGGGGAACCAACTTCGACACGACTTCGTTGATTCGGAAGTGGTCCATCGTACGCACGTCCCGGGTGAGGAGAAGGCTGGCGCCCGTCGCCGCGGTCTCGGCGACGATGATCGCATCGGGGTGGCTGGGGATGTCGTCCACATCGTCGCAAACGGGAAAACAGCTCACGGGGAAGCTGTAGAGGAGCCGCTCGCGTTCGTCCCTCTCCCGGTCGGACAAGGAGACTTCCTTGAAGTAGGACTGCGGATGCGCCATGGCGCGACGCCAGCACTGGGCCAGCACCGCTGCCGTTCCGCGTGCGCGATCCGGCGTCAGTTCGTCGACGACCTGGGGGAGGAGTGCGACCGAAGTGCCGGACGCCTCCATCCACAGCCCCAAGAGCTTCCGCAGGGCCGGCTTGCCCAAGACGTTCGAGTCGAACGCCGGGCCGTAGTCTTCATCGTCCAAGCGACCGCTCGGGCTTGGGAACCAAGCCGCTCAGTCCAGGCCGCCCTTCGCCCGCTCTCTTGGCATCGACGTGCTTCTGCCACGACGAACGAACCCGTGGGCGGCCTTGGTACAGGTCGTCGGGCTCGCGTTGCAGATCGGGCGGCATGCCGGGAGAGCGATACGTCACGCGAGCGAGCGAGCCCTTCAGGTCGGTTCGTCCTACCGGGTAGCCCCTAGGATGGTCGTCGATCCCGCTCTCCCCCGGCGTCGCCTGCTGCCCGTGGTTGGCCGCGAGCTTCGCATTGTTCTCCATTCTTCGAACAGTAGAGCATCGCGTCGAATCCTCGCAACTCCCGTCATGGCTACGCCGTTCCTGCCCGCGGGCCCGGCCCAAGGGTCCGCTCGGCCACCCGCGCCACATACCGGCTGCGGTGCCTCTGCCGCCGCGCTCCCCGCAGCGGGGCGGTCGATGCCTGCAGAAGATGCCTGCTGAAGCAGGGTGCGCCAACCGCAATGCGCGCCTTGTCCGCTGTGGATGGACCGTTGGATAATGGCGGGAGAACCTGTGGAGGGGAGGCTGGCGGATGCGCAGCCGGCGGCTGTTGTGGCTGGTTGCCTTGGCGGCGACGCCGTCCGCCGGCGAGCAGGTGGTGCGGGTCAAGGACGGCGACAGCCTGGTGGTGGCCTCCGCCGGGCGGGAGGTGGACGTTCGCCTGGCCGGAATCGACGCGCCGGAGCTTCGGCAGGCCCGGGGCATGGAGGCGCGAACGGCCCTCGAGACGCTGGTCGCCGGCCGCGACGTGGAGCTGCAGCTCGTCGGCGGCGACGCCTACCGCCGCATCGTTGCCCATGTGCTCGTCGACGGCCTCGACGTGAACGCCGAGATGGTGCGCCGCGGCTTGGCCTGGGTGCCGCGCCAGTACGATCCCGTGCCGGCGCTGGTGCGGCAGGAGCACGAAGCCCAGGCGGCGGGCCGCGGGGTGTGGGGCGATGCGAAGCCGACGCCGCCTTGGGTATGGCGCAAGGCCAGTCGCGGTGCTGCCAAGCGCGTCCGCACCGCTGCCGCGGCGTCCCCTTCCGCAGTCGCGCCCGAGGACGCGACGACGGACACAGTGGCGGAAGCGGACGTGCAGTGCGGCAGCAAGCGCTACTGCAAGGAGATGACGTCCTGCGCCGAGGCCAAGGCGTTCCTCAGTCAGTGCGGTCTGCGCGGCATGGACGGCGACCAGGACGGCGTACCCTGCGAGAAGCTCTGCGGCTAGCGGGCCAACTGAATAGCTACTTCCTTATCGCGCATGATCCTGGCGTACCAGGTGCTGGTTGGCATCGCACAAGTCGGGGACCAGGGCTCTGATCTTCTGCACCAACTGCTGCTGGGTCTCGGCCTCGGCCACCAGTCCTGGAAAGTCGGTCTCGGAGACGTCCAGACGCCGGCTTCTTCGTCCCACGAAATGGCGGCAAAGTAGGGCGTTGACACATCGACCTCCTTGCTCAAGAGGCTAATGGTTCGTCTCGGTCGGCTCGCCCGCGCTGCCGAACGGTTGCCAGCCGCCCTTGCCTAATCCGCCCCCGTCTCGGCGTTCTCGCCGTCCTCCAGGTAGCGGTAGCTGATGGCGCCGAACAGCATCTCGTCCCAGGACTGGCGTCCCCAGGGCACTTCCCGGTCCGGGTCCGGGTTGGCCGGGTTCTGCGCCGAGTTGTCCCACCAGGTGGTGTGGACGATGCGGGTGCCGGCGGGCAGGCGCTTGGGCTCGCGCAGGATGTAGGTGGTCTGCCAGTTGAAGTCGTAGTTGGGCACCGAGAGCAGCACCTCCTCGCCGCCGTTCGGATAGAAGGCGCGGAACTCGGACGCAGTGCCCCGGTAGTGGGCGTGGGGCAGAAGATCGTACACCAGCACGTCGCGCTTGAAGGTGCGCTCGGCGCTGTCGCGGTGGAAGCGGGCGCGGGGCGGGATGAGGATGCCGGTGTTCATCAGCACGGCGCCCGCCAGCTGGTGCTTCGGCGGTTGGTCGTGGAAGTAGAGGCCGAGCCTGGAGCGGTCGGTCACCGCCTTGCCGTAGGGCGTGTAGTGCATCTGGAACACCACCACCGCGCCGGGCGGCAGAAGCGTGCCGGTGCCATCGGGGTAGGGCCGGGCCACCATGCCGGGCACGTAGCCGCCCAGGCTGCCGCGGCTGGCGAAGCCGCCGCGCCGACCATCCTCGCCACGCCGACTATCGTCGGCGACGGGATTGCCCAGCGCGTCCACCTGCTGGTCCTCGCTCTGGACGCCCGGCACCACGAACTGCGTGATCACGTGGTGCAGGGCGGCGCGGTCGCCGGGGAGGATCTCCTGGCCGCGAACCCACACCGGCCGCGTCAGCGGGTTGCGGACCCGCAGGTACTGGTACTCCACGACGCCGCTGGCCGGCACGTCGAAGGGCGGAATCTCCAGCACCAGATCCGGTTCGCCCATCTGCCACTCGGGCCATCCGTCGTCCATGGCCGCGAGAGGATCTTCGCCCTCGCCTCGGGGCGCCCCGGCTTCCGCCCAATGCACGATGGCGCGGGTCTCGGCAACGGTTAGCGAGCGGTCGTTGGCGAAGGCGCCGTAGTGCGGGTCCGCATGCCACGGCGGCATCCGCCGGGTGCGGACCACCTCGCGGATCATCGGCGCGAAGCCCCGCACCATCGCGAAGTCCGTCATCGCCCAAGGTCCGATGCCGCCCTGCCGGTGGCAGGCGACGCACTTGGCCGCCAGCACCGGGGCGACGTCCGCGGTGTAGGTGGGCGCTGCGCCGGCGTCGGCGCGGGCTGGCAGCGGGCAGTCCCGCGGCACCAGGCCCTCGCCGAGCGGTCCGCCCGCCAGGAAGGATTCGACCGCGCCTTCGACGTCCGCACCGCCGCGGTATTTGAGGCGCCAGTCTCCGGTGTCGATGAGCAGCGTCTCGCCGCCCTGGCGCAGGCCGAGGGATTCGCCGACGATGCCGGCGGCGTCGAGCAGCACCGGCGTGGCGCTGTCGGCGGCCTTGCCGGCGGCTTCCGGTTCCGAGTTCAGCAGCAGGAAGCGCACGTCGGCGTGGCGTTTGGCTGCGGCGTTGAACCTGGCGACGCTCTCCGCGCCGCAGGCGGTGGCATGGGCCATCAGCACCACGGCGCGGGCGTCCGCGTAGTAGCGGAGCTTGTGGGCGCGGCCCTCGTGGTCGAGCAGGGCGAAGTCGTCCACCCGCTCGCCCACCTCGAGGCCAGCGGCGCCAGCGGAGAAGCCGAGCGCCGCGCAGGCCAGCGCTGCGGCCAACGTGCGGCGGCCGGTGTTCCGAATGTCGCGAGTCTTCATCTTGGCTCCTTGAGATCCGCCCCAGGCGTCGGCCGGGGCTGCTACATGCGCGGCATCACCTCGTCGGTGAGCAGCATGAAGGTCTGGTGGCTGAGGATGGATGCCAGCAGGTAGCCGAGGGGTATCTCCTCCTCCAGCCGCTTGAGTTCGTCCACCACCTTGGCCGGCGAACCGTGGATGATCGCCTCGTTCACGTAGCGCTCGATGCGCTCCGCCTTCGACGGCGCCCCTGGGCCGGGGGCGGCGTAGGCGTCCAGCGTCCAGCGCGCGCCTTCCCGGGCCACGGCTTCCGCCGCGGCATCGGTGGGCGCGATGGCAAGCAGCCGCGCCATCGGCGTGTCCCGGGCGTTGCCGAATCCGTGCTCCGCCAGCGCATCCTGGTAGCGGGCGTACTTGGCGGCGGTTTCCTCGTGGGTGGCGTGGGGGTCCATCAGGATGGCGTGCCCGCGGCTGGCGGACCAGGCGATGGCCTCCGGCGAAGTGGAGGCTATCCACGCCGGCATCGGGTTCTGCAACGGCTTCGGCAGCACCTCCACGTCGTGGTAGCGGTTGAACCGTCCGTCGTAGCTGAGCGGGCGGTCCTGCCAGGCTTCGAGCACGATCTCCACGTTCTCGCGGAAGCGGGCGTAGGAGTCGTCGCGGCTGACGCCGAACACCTCCATCTCCTTGCGGTCGAAGCCCCGCCCGGCGCCCCAGTTCACGCGTCCGCCGGAGAGGTTGTCCAAGAGCGCCACCTCCTCCGCCAGACGCAGCGGATGGTAGAAGGCGGCCAGGCTGACGCCGGTGCCGATGCGCAGGTTGCGGGTGATGTCGGCCGCGTGCATGGCCATCACGTGAACCGAGGGGCAGACGCTGTAGGTGGAGAAATGGTGCTCCGCCAGCCACACCGCGTCGTAGCCGCCGCCGTCCATGATCCGCACCCGCTCCAGCGCCCGCTGGTACACCGTGGCCAGCGGCACCCGGCGCCCGGGCCAGCTGAAGAACTGCAGAACCGCGAACTTCAACCGGGGCTACTCGCCGCGCAGGGCGGCCGTGATGGGCAGCCAGGCGGCCCGCAGCGCCGGGAACAGGCCCCCGAACGCGCCGATGGCGAGGGCCCAGCCGAGGCCGGTTCGCATCAGCGGCGGCGTCACGGCGAAGTCGAAGGCGATCTGCGAGAAGGAGGCGTTGCTCAGCGTGGACGCGGTGAAGCCGTTGAAGCCGAGGTAGGCGATGGCGGCCCCGGCGAGGCCGCCGAGCAGCGCCAGCGCCATCGCCTCGATCATCACCGACGCCACCACCGGGCCGTTGCCGAAGCCCAGCGCCCGCAGGGTGGCGATCTCCACGGTGCGGGTGACCACCGCCGAGTACATGGTGTTGAGCGCCGCGAACAGGGCGCCGATGGCCATGATGGCCGCCACCGCGACCCCGAACCGCTCGATCTGCTCGGCGAGGCCGGCGTTCTGGGCGGCGTAGAAGTCGGTCTCGGCGCTGAGGCGATGGTCCAGGCGCGGATCGTCCTCGACCAGGGCGGCGAGTTCCGGAATGCGGGCCGGGTCCGCCACCCGCAGCCGCAGCGAACTCACGTTCCCGTCGCGCCGAAAGGCGGATTGCGCCACGGGCAGATCCACCCACAGTTCGGATTCGAACGCCGAGCCGTTCGCCTTGAAGATGCCCACCACGCGCCACTCGCTCTGCCGCACCTCGAGGGTGCTGCCGACGTCGATGCCAGCGAACTCCAGATGGGCGCCGCGACCGGCGATCACTTCGCCGCGGCCGGGTTCGAACCTGCGGCCACGGACGATGCGCACCTCGTCGTGGACCGCGAACGCCGCCGGCGCCACGCCGCGCACGATGAGGTTGGCGTCGAGGCCGGTGGCGCGCTTCGGCACGTCGGCCACGGTGTACAGCTCCGGGCTCGCCTGCAGCACGCCTTCCAGGCTGCCGACGATGTTCGCTTCGTCGTTGGTGAGGCTGCTCGACAGTTCGCTGTCCGATCCGCCGCGCACCACGATGGCGCGATCCGGCGCCGCGCTGCGTTCGAGGGTGCCGCGAAAGCCAGCGGCCATCGCCTGGATCACCACCATCACGCCGACCACGCCGGCGATGCCGACCACGATCACCAGCGAACTGCCGAGCCGCGACGGCAGGTTCTTGAGATTCATCAGCGTGATCTCGACGACCTGGCCGAACACTAGGCCCTCCGCAGCGCCTGGGCGATGGTGAGCATGCGCGCCTGCAGGGCCGGCAGCACGCCCACCACCAGGCCGAGCAGAACGGCGATGCCGGCCGCCGACGCGACGGTCGGCAGGGAGAGGACGAACGGGCCCATGCCGAAGTTGGCGAGCATGTCGTTCAGCAGCGGCGCCACGGCGAGGGTCACGCCGATGCCGAGGAAGCCCCCGAGGCCGCACAGCAGCACCGATTCGCCGAGCACCAGGAGCCCCACCCGGCCGTCCGAGAATCCCAGCGTCTTCAGCACCGCGAGTTCCGGGATCCGCTCTCGGAGCGACTGGCCCATCACCACCCCCGTAAGCAGCAGGATGGTGAAGAACACCGCCGAGAGGATGCCGCCGACGATCAGCGCGATGTTGCCTATCTGCGCCCCGAAGGCCCGGGAGAACTCGTCCTCGGTGGCCGTCTTGGTGGGGTTCAGGGAGTTCTCGAACACCGCGTCGATGGCGCTCGAGACTTCCGGCGCCCGTTCCGGGTCCGCGATGCGCACCATCCACCAGCCGACGCTGCCCTGGCTGAACTGCCGGGCTTCGTCGAAGTAGTCGTAGTGGAACAGGAACTGCGTGGGGGAGACGTCCTCCTCCGGCGTGGTGAACGCGCCCACCAGATCGAACTCCCACAGCCGGCTGCCGTCGCGCAGCGGCCAGATGTCCGCCTCGATGGGAATCTTGTCGCCGATCCGCCAGCCGAACTCTTCGAGCAGCGCGGCCGAGGCCACGGCGCCGGTGCGGGTGTTGGCGAAGGTCTCGAGCTGGTCCAGGGGAATCACCGCCTCTGGGAACATGTCGAAGTAGGCCCGCGGATCCACGGGGAACTTCGGGAAGAACGAACGCGAGTCCTGGTAGTCGCCGCCGAACCACGTCTGGTGGGTGACGGCTTCGACGCCGTCGACGGCGAGTATCTCCCGGCGCTGGCTGATCGGCAGCATCTCGATGATGGAGTACTTCGCCGTCACCACCAGCCGGTCGGCGCCGGCGACGCTGGCGCCGCCGCCAGCGAAGAACGCCGCGACGGTGCGCAGCAGCGTGAACAGCAGGAAGGCCACGAACACCGAGAACAGCGTCAGATAGGTGCGCAGCGGACGCCGGTGCAGGTTCGCCCACACCAGGCGCAGGGGGCTCACGGGGAGGCGCTCCCGGCGGCTGCCTCCGGCTCTGGGGCCAGCTGGCCCTTGTCCAGATGCAGCACCTTGTGGGCGTGCTCGGCGGCCTTCGGATCGTGGGTGACCATGATGATGGTCTTGCCGTGATCCCGGTTGAGGATCTCCAGCAGCTCCAGAATCTCCCCGGCCGTCTGCCGGTCCAGGTCCCCGGTCGGCTCGTCGCAAACCAGAATGGGCGGGTCCGCGACCACGGCCCTGGCGATGGCGACGCGCTGCTGCTGGCCGCCGGAGAGCTCCCCGGGACGGTGCTTGGCGCGGTCTTCGAGGCCGACGATGGCGAGTGCCGTCTCGGCGTTCTTGCGGCGCTGCTTGCCGCCGAGATTGGTGAGCAGGAGCGGCAGTTCGACGTTGCGGCGGGCGTTCAGCACCGGCAGCAGGTTGTAGAACTGGAAGATGAAGCCGATGTTCGCGGCCCGCCAGCGCGCCAGCGCCCGGCTGCCGAGGCCGTTCAGGTCCTGGTCGGCGACGCGCACGCTGCCGGCAGTGGCGCTGTCGATGCCGCCGACGATGTTCAGCAGCGTCGTCTTGCCGCTGCCGGAGGGGCCCATCAGCGCCAGGAACTCGCCGCCGTCGATGGCGAGGTCGATGCCTTGCAGCACGTCGACCACCTCGCGGCCTTTGACAAAGCTCTTCTCTACGCCCTTCAAGTCCACGATGGGCATGGTGTGCCTCCGTACCTGCCTGCGCCCCGCGGCTGCCGAAGTCCGGCTCCGCCCGTTGCGGCAAAGCCAGCTAGTTTACGCGCCGCCGAGCTTCGGGGAGACGGCGGCGACGACCACGCTGCTGCGGCCGCCGAGCGCCGCCAGGAGGGCGTCGTCGAAGCGCGCCACCACGCGCTCGCCGCTTGCGAGGCCCTCGACGATGCGCAGCCGGCCGCGCTCGGCGCCGGCGACGCGTACCGGACGCCGCTCGGCCACTTCGCCGGCCACCACCCAGACGTAGCGGCTGCCGTCCTCTTCGAGCACCGCCGCGGTGGGCGCCAGCACCGCCGGCCGCGCCGCGGCTGCCTGCGCCGAGGCGTCCGACGGCTCGTCCGACTCGCCCGAGTCGGCCGCGTCGGTAAGAAACGCCACCTTCACGCCCATGTCCGGCAGGATGCGCGGGTCCCGCTCCAGGAAGCCGATGCGCACGCGCACCGTGGCCTTGTTGCGGTCCGCGGCGGGGATGGTGGCGATCACCGCCGCGGCGATGGCGAAGTCCGGGTAGGCGTTCAGGCGCACCGTCACCGGCTGCTCGGGGCGTACGCGGTTGATGTACGCCTCGTTGACGTCCACCTCCACTTCCAGCGACTCCATGTCCACTATCGTGCAGATGCCGGTGCGCGTGAAGCCGCCGCCGGCGGAAACCGGCGAGATCATCTCCCCGGGCTGCGCCGCCTTGGCGATCACCACGCCGCCGAAGGGGGCTCGGATCTGCATGTCTTCGAGCAGCTCGCGCTGCACCGCCAGGCTGCGTTCGGAGACTTCGATGTCGCGCTCGGCGCGGGCGAAGCGGGCTTCGAGGCCCTCCAGGACCAAGCGGTCCCGATCCAGGTCGGCCTGGCTCGCGAGGTTGCGCTCGGCCAGATTGGCCGTGCGCTCGACGTCCAGCTCGGCTTGCTTGATCTGCACCCGGATCTCGTCCAGCGCGCTGCGGGCCGCCGCCAGGCGGGATTCGGCGAGGGCCAGCTGGGCCTCGGGGATTCTCGCGTCCAGGACGGCCAGCAGCTGGCCGGCGGCCACGGTCATGCCTTCTTCGACGTGGACTTCGAGCACCTTGCCGGTGGTCTTGGCGCTCACCGTCGCCTGCCGTCGGGCGACGACGTAGCCGGTGGCGTCGAGCACCGAGTCCGTCGCCGCGTCGGCCGCGGCCACCACCACCGTCTCCACCCGAACTGCCGGCGCGGCAACCAGCGGACCGCCGAACTCGATTGCCGCGAAGGCGATGCCGGCCACGACGGCCAGCGCCAGGAACCACGGCCAAGGCCGTCGGCGCGGCTTCGGCTGGTCGCGGTCGATGCGCAGCTGGTTCAGGAGGCTGTGCTTGTCCGCCATCGTCGCCCTCCCCGGACCGCGAGCGTCACCGGCCGGGCGCTTGCAGCCAGCGGCGGACCGTAGCACAGGCGCCTGGCCGCGTTGGTTGCGGCTTGCACCGCTCCCGCCCCCAGCGCGGTTGGAAGGAACGTCTAAAGCGGGTCCGCGAGCGCGTCGAACTCCCGCAGCAGCGCCGCGCCTCCCGGGCTCTTCAGCACTTGCCGCTCGATGGCCGCGCGCTGGCTCTCTGCGGCCAGCTTCGGCTGCTCCACGGTGGCCCACTGCACCAGTCCCTGCCAGAACCGCTCCACCAACGGTCCGAGCGGCACCGTGCCGCCGCCTTCGGCACGGGCGGCGAGCGCGCGCAGCTCGCCGAGGTAGAGGCGCAGGGACTCCACGTGGATGCGCTCGTCGGTGCGAATCCGATCCACCAGCACGGTCGCCTCCTCGGCCTCGGCGCGGCGGTCCGCGAACAGCGTCTCGGTGCGGAAGACGGCTTCGGCGGCGGCAAAGCCGATCTCGGCGCGGAACTCGATCATCAGCAGGTTCATCAGGAAGCCGAGCGCCTGCTCGAAGGGCTGGGGGATTTCCGGCATCTGGCGCTCTGCCGCATCCGGCCGCCCGATAGAGCCGGGGGGTTCCACGTCCTCGTGGGCGTCTTCGCCGAAGGCGAGATCCCGGGCTAGGAACCACATGGCGTCGTGGCCGCCGATGCCCTGCTCCGGCTGGCCGCCCTCGTCGAGGCCGTGGGCCCGCAGCAGGCCGCCGGCGAGGTGGCCGATGGCCATGCCGGCGATGTCCTCGACGACTAGGGCGCCGAGGTCCGGGAACGGCATCTGCGCCAGCATCCGCCCGCGGCCCTCGATCTTGCCGGTGATGGTGAGGCCGTTCCAGAACGGCCGCGTCACGGCGTTCTCCAGCAGCAGCCGCTGCTGGGCGACGTTCGGCAGCCGGGGCCCACAGAGCAGGCTGGCGTCCGCCGGCAGCAGATCGCCGCCGCGCTGGCGCAGCGCGCGGGTCCAGTTGTCGATGGCCAGGCGCCGGCCCTTGGTGCGCGGCGGCACGTAGCTGCCGCTGGCGTCGAAGCCGCCGTGCAGACGGCGGCCATGCACGACGTGCGGAGCGGCGTAGTCGACGTCCGCGAGCAGCTCCGCCTCGGAGAATGTCGTTTGCAGAGAGGGCATGGCGCGATATTCTCCCGACACCGCGGCGCGGCGGCTGTGGCGCATCTTAGCCTGCAGGCGAGCGCTGCGGCGAGCCGCTGGCGCGAGTGCCGGGGCGTTGGTCGAGGAGGTAGAGCCGAAAGTGTCCGATGCCGCTCTCGCATGCCGGCACGGCGGGGACCGCTCCGCAATACTCGCGAGCGTTCCGTCCGCAAGCCGAACAGCGGTGCCGCACCCGTTTCCGTATCAGGGAAGCAAGCGTGCGCTCAGCCGCCACATCCTCCCCTACATTCCAGACGGCACGGACCTTCTGGTGGAACCCTTCTGCGGCTCGGCGGCGGTGTCGCTTGCTGCCGCCGTTCGTGGACGTAGTCTCGGCAAGCCAAAGCGATTCTGGTTGAACGACGCGAACGGGCCTCTCATGTCCTTGTGGCAGGAGATACTCGAGCGTCCGTTGCGCTTGGCCGAGCGCTACGAACGACTATGGCGCGATCAGCTAACGGACAGGAAGGCGTACTTCCTTCGCGTTCGAGCGGAGTTCAACCGCACCAAGGCGCCGCACCTGCTGCTGTACCTGCTGGCGCGCATCGTCAAGGGGTCCGTGCGCTACAGCGCGAGTGGCCGGTTCAATCAGAGTGCGGACAATCGCCGATTCGGCATGCGGCCTGAAGCCATGCGAGCCCAGCTCCTGGGCGTCTCGGGCTTGCTGGCCCGACGCACGAAGGTCACCGCGCAGGACTTCCGCAGCGTCTTGGCCGAGACCGGGCCCGAGGATGTGGTCTACATGGACCCGCCGTACCAAGGCACCTCGGAGGCCCGTGACCATCGATACTGTGGCGGCCTTGCCTACGCCGAGTTCGTGGCCGCACTTCGTTCGATGAACAGTGCGGGAAGGTCCTACATCGTCAGCTACGATGGGCGGACGGGCGGCAAGGTGCATGGTCGACGGCTCCCCGCGGAACTTGGGCTGCGGCACTTGGAGATTCCTGCCGGCAGATCAAGCCAATCCACTCTGCTTGGGCGGCAGTGCGAGACGGTGGAATCCCTGTACCTCTCGCCGGCTCTCGTGGAACGCTTGGATTGGCTCGCCAATGCAGACACACCCGCAAGCTCGACGGATCAGCGCACGTTGGCGTTTGCATCATGACGGACTTGCCGGGCGACTTCGTCGAGTTGCTCAAGAGCGTACAACACAAGCGGGCTCGAACCGTCATCGACCACATTCTCGAACACGGCCAGGTCACCACCGAGGAGCTCAAGGATCGCTACGGCTACAACCATCCGCCGAGAGCCGCTAGGGACGTTCGCGAACAGGGCATACCTCTGGCGACCGTCCGCGTTGTCGGAGCGGATGGCCGGCGCATTGCCGCCTATCGCTTTGGCGACCCCGCAGACATGCGGGCGTCGATGCTCCATGGCCGAACGACGTTCGCGTCCAAGCTCAAACGCGCACTGGTACAGCAGCACGGTTCACGGTGCCACATCTACCGTACTGAATTTCCCGAGCGGGATCTGCAAATCGACCATCGTGTTCCATTCGAGATCGCGGGCGATGCGGCGCACGAACTCGAAGACGTTGAGGGCTACATGCTGCTCTGTGCTTCTGCTAACCGGGCGAAGTCGTGGAGCTGCGAGCACTGCCCGAACTGGCAAGACAAAAGTGCCGAAACCTGTCGCGCCTGCTACTGGGCGTATCCAGAGGACTACAGCCACGTCGCAACCCGAGAAGTCCGCCGACTGGACCTGATTTGGTCCGAGGATGAAATGGACGAGTACGAAGCGCTTCGATCTGAAGCCGGTACCGAGGAACTGCCGGCGTTCGTCAAGGAGGTGCTGCGGGCACATCTCCTGAGGGCCGGCTAGCCCTCTGCCGCCGCCATGCTGTTCATCCACTGCCCGTACTGCCGCGAAGCTCGCGCCGAGGAGGAGTTCAGCTATGCCGGGGAGGCGGACATCCGCCGTCCCGAGCGGCCAGCGGCGCTCTCCGACGAAGAGTGGGGGCATTACCTGCACTTCCGCCGCAATCCCCGTGGCGAGCACCGGGAGATGTGGTGCCACGACGCTGGCTGCCGGCGCTACTTCAACGTGGTGCGGGACACGGTGAGCTACGCGATCTCCGGGTCCTCGACCATCGGTGCAGCCGAAGAGTGAGCGGCCCGCCCCGCAGGCTGCCGAGCGGCGGACGCATCGATCGTCGCCAGCCGCTGGCGTTCCGGTTCGACGGCCGCGCCCTCGAAGGCTTCGCCGGCGACACCTTGGCTTCCGCGCTGCTGGCGGCGGGGGCGAAGGTCGTGGGGAGCAGCTTCAAGTACGGCCGCGCCAGGGGCGTCGTCGGCACCGGCGCCGAGGAGCCGAACGCCATCGTCGGTGTCGGCGAGGGGGAGGCCCGGGTGCCCAACCTGCGGGCGACGGAGGTGCCGCTGTACGAAGGTCTGGTGGCCTCCAGCAACCGGCCCGGCCCTGGCAAGCGCAGCTTCGGCGCCTTGGCGCGGCTGCTGCCGGCCGGCTTCTACTACAAGACGTTCATGGCGCCGGCGCCGCTGTGGCCGTTCGCGGAACGGATGCTGCGGGGCCAGGCCGGCCTCGGCCGCGTACCGGAGGGCTGGGATTCGGTGCGCTACGACAAGGCGAACCACCACTGCGACGTGCTGGTGGCGGGGGGCGGTCCGGCGGGGCTTGCCGCTGCTCTCGAGGCGGCGCGTGCCGGGGCGCGGGTGGTGCTGGCGGACGAGCAGGCCGAGTTCGGCGGCAGCCTGCTCGGCGCTCCGCAGCGCATCGACGGGCAAGCCGGCGATAGCTGGGTCGCGGTTGCGCTGCAGGCCCTCGAACGGCAGGGAGAAGCGACGCTGCTGCCGCGCTGCACCGTGTTCGGCTACCACGACCACGACTTCCTGACCGCCCTCGAGCGGCTCGTCGATCGGCCCGGCCGTGCGGACGCGCGCCAGCGCCTGCACCGGATTCGCGCTAAGCAGACGGTGCTGGCCACCGGCGCCACGGAACGGCCGCTGGCGTTCGCCGGCAACGATCTGCCCGGCGTCATGCTGGCGTCGGCGGTGTCGGCCTACGTCAACCGCTACGCGGTGGCGCCGGGCGAGAGGCTGGTGCTGGCCACCACCGGCGACGGCGCCTATCGCTGCGCCCTCGACTGGCAGCGGGCGGGACGGCAGGTGGCGGCCGTGCTGGATGCGCGACCGGCCCCTTCCGGCGCCTTGCCGGAACAGGCGCGGGCGGCCGGCATTCCGGTATGGCCCGGCTACGCGCCGATGGAAGCCCGGGGCGGCGCCGGCGGCGTCAGGTGCGTCCTGGCGGCGCCTCTGAATGTCGAAGGCACGGGGCTGGCCGGGCCGCCGCGCCGCATCGCCTGCGACCTGGTGGCGTCCTCCGGCGGCTGGAACCCGGCCATTCACCTCGCCTCCCAGGCCGGCGCCAAGGCGGTATGGCGCGAGGAGCTGGTGGCGTTCGTGGCCGAAGGGCCGCGCCAGAACTGCCGCAGCGCCGGCGCGGCCAACGGCGCGTTCGGCCTGCAGGCCTGCCTGGACGAAGGCGCCGCAGCCGGCGCTGCGGCGGCCGCGGCGGCCGGGTTCGGCGACGGCCGGCCGGCAACCGCGTACCGCGCCGCCGCCGAACCGCCCGAGGAACCGCAGCGGGCCTTGTTCCTCGTGCCCCATCGGTGCCCCGCCAGCCGGGCGCCGAAGCAGTTCGTCGACCAGCAGCTGGACGTGACCGCCGCGGACATAGAGCTGGCGGCCCGGGAAGGCTATCGCGCCGTCGAGCACGTCAAACGCTACACGGCGCTCGGCTTCGGCACGGACCAAGGCAAGCTCGGCAACGTCAACGGCATTGCCGTTCTCGCCCAGACCCTCGGCCAGAGCATGGCGGAGACCGGCACCACGGTGTTCCGCCCGGCCTACACGCCGGTGGCCTTCGGCGCCGTGGCGGGGCGCGACGTGGGCGACCTCTTCGACCCGGAACGCCGCACGCCGATGCACGACTGGCACGTCCGCCACGGCGCCGCGTGGGAGAACGTCGGGCGCTGGCGGCGGCCCTGGTACTACCCCCGGGGCGGCGAGGCGATGGCGGACGCGGTGCGCCGCGAGTGCCTGGCGGTGCGGCAGCGGGTGGGGCTGCTGGACGCATCGACGCTCGGCAAGATCGACATCCAGGGGCAGGACGCCGCCGAGTTCCTGGACCGCATCTACACCGGCGGCTTCCGGCGCTTGGGCATCGGCCGCTGCCGCTACGGGCTGATGCTGCGCGAGGACGGCACCATCTTCGACGACGGCGTGACGGCGCGGCTGGCGGAGCGCCGCTACCTGATGCACACCACCACCGGCAACGCCGAGGCGGTGCTGGCGTGGCTGGAGCTTTGGCGGCAGACCGAGTGGCCGCAGCTGGACGTCCACTGCGTGTCCGTCACCGATCACTGGGCCACGGCGGCGCTGGCGGGCCCCCAGGCCCGGGCGGTGCTCGCGGAGCTGGCGCCGGACTTCGCCATCGACAACGCCGCCTTCGCCTTCATGCAGGTGCGCGAAGGGCGCGTGGCCGGGCTGCCGGCGCGGGTCTTCCGCATCAGCTTCAGCGGCGAGCTCTCCTTCGAGATCAACGTCCCGGCGGAGCACGGCGAGGCGCTGTGGAGCGCGCTGGTGGCGGCCGGCGAGCGGTTCGGCATCGCGCCCTACGGCACCGAGACGATGCACGTGCTGCGGGCGGAGAAGGGCTACATCATCGTCGGCCAGGACACCGACGGCTCGATGACGCCGGAGGACATGGGCCTCGGCTGGGCGGTGCGCGCCGGCAAGCCCTTCGGCTTCGTCGGCGACCGTTCGCTGGCGCTTGCCGATCACCGGCGTCCGGATCGCCTGCAGTTCGTGGGGCTGGCGGCCACCGACGCCGCCACGGTGCTGCCGGAAGGCACGCAGCTCCTCGACCGTCCGGCAGAGCCGCCGGCGCCGATGGCCGGCCACGTGACGTCCAGCTACTACAGCCCGATCCTGGCGCGTCCGGTGGCGCTGGGGCTGGTGAAGGGCGGACGGGCGCGGCAGGGGCAGACGGTCCACGCCGCGCTGGCGGACGGCCGCAAGGCCGCGGCCCGCATCGTCGATCCGGTGTTCTACGATCCCAAAGGCGAGCGGCAGCGTGGCTGAAGCGCCGGCGGCTGGCCGCGAGGCCGGCGTGGTGGCGGCGCCTCTGGCAGCCCGTTACGCGGTGCTGCGCGGGGATCTCGGGGCGGCGGCCTTCCGGGATGCGGTTGCCGGGGCCGGCCTCTCCCTGCCGCAGACGCCCTGCACGTTCCTGGCCAGCGCCGCGGCAACCGCCTACTGGCTGGGGCCGGACGAGTGGCTTCTCGCGGCGTCTGCCGAAGGGTCGGAGTGGGCGCCGCCGCAGCTGGCCGCCGGCGTCGCCGTGGACGTGAGCGGGGCCTATGTCGCATGGCGGCTGAGAGGCCGGAGCGTACGGGCGCTGCTGGGGCAGGCCACCAGCTACGACGTCCACGCTAGGGCGTTTCCGCCCGGGCGCTGCGCCGGGACTGCGTTCGCCAAGACCACGGCGCTCCTGGCCGCGCATGGCGACGACGTCTTCGAGCTGTTCGTGCGCCGCAGCTACGGCGACTACGTCCGCCGCTACCTGGCGGCAGCCGGGGAGGAATACGGCATTTTCTTCGCCGCTGGCCCTTGAGGCCGGCGCTAAGATGGTGCCTAGAGGTCCGCTGCGGCTACGGAGCGCCATGACCAAACGCTGGTATTGGATTCCCATCTGCGCGACGGTCGCGTCCGCGCCCGCTGGCGGCGCCGCTTCGGCGCCTCCGCAGACGAGCGGCGCGACTGGCGGCAAGGTGGAGGAGATCCTGGTGACGGCGCCCCGAACCGGCAGCCGCATCGGCCGCCAGGCGGCGCTGCCGTCGCCGCTCGCCGAACACCTGGCCGAGGATCTGCGCGACCAGGCCGCCAAGGACATGCGGGATCTGGTGGGCCTCCTGCCGATCAGCAACGGCGCCGAGAACAACTCGGACAACCTGACGCAGAACTTCACCGTCGGCACCGCCAACGTCAACCTGCGCGGCCTCGGCGTGGCGTCCACGCTGGTGCTGCTGAACGGCAAGCGTCAGGTGCGCTCCGCGGTGCAGACGGACGACGGCGCCAGCTTCGTGGACCTCGCCGCGCTGGTGCCGCTCCTGGCGGTGGAACGGGTGGAGATCCTGAAGGACGGCGCCTCCGCCATCTACGGCGCCGATGCGGTGGCCGGGGTCGTCAACTTCATCACCCGGCGGGGCTTCGACGGCGCGCAGCTGCACGCCGAATACCGCACCCGCACCAACAACGGTTCCCAGGACGACTGGCACCTGGACGCGGTGCTCGGCGGCGGCGTGGGCGTCGACGGCTCGTTCCTGCTCGCCGCCAGCTACCTCGAGCGCAGTTCGCTAGTGCTCGGCGAAGTGGACTGGCTGCGGCCAGCCACAAGCGGCTTCGGCAATCCCGGCAGCTTCCGGGTGCCGTCGCTGGGGCGGACGGTCGCGGACCCGGGCTGCGCCGCCAACGGCGGCCTGCTGCAGACGCTGGCCGGCGGCAGCACCATCTGCCGCTTCGACTACGGCCCGCAGATCACCGCGGTGCCGGTGGAGGAGCGCCTGCAGGGCTACGCCCGCCTGGACTGGACGCTGGCCGGCGGCACGGCGCTGTGGGCCGAACTGGGCTACGCCCGCAACGACGTGAGCCGGGAAGTCTCGCCGAGCTTTCCGGTGCTGAACACGCCGCTGGTGCCGGCGCACCATCCCGGCAACATCTTCGGCGAGGACGTGCTGTTCCAGGGCCGGCCCTTCGGCGTCGGCCAGCCCACGGAGGTGAACTACTACCAGCACCACACGCTGCGCACGGCGCTCGGCGCCAGCGGCGCGTTCGCAGCCGGCCTCGGCTGGGACGTCTCCTTCGTCCACGCCAGCAACGACGCGCTGCTGAACCCTCGGGACGTGATCGCCGCCAACTTTCAGGCGGCGCTGCGCGGGTTCGGCGGCTCGGGCTGCGACACCAGTCCCACGGCCGCCTCGGCGCCCCGCCCCGGCGAAGGCGGCTGCCTGTACTTCAACCCCTTCAGTTCCGCCTTCGGCGCCCGGCCCGGAGACGCCGCCTACAACGATCCCCGGCTGCGGGCGTTCATCATCGGCGACTACTTCGGCGACGCCGAGGCATCCAGCACGGTGCTCGACGGCAACGTCACCGGACAGGCCGGCCGCGCCCGGTTCGCGCTCGGCGTCCAGCTGCGGCGGGAATCCCTGGCCACCGTCTACGACACCGTCACCCAGCAGGACGGCTTCGCCTTCCTCATCGGCAACGCCAACTTCGCCGGCGCCACGAACGTTCGGGCCGCCTACGGCGAAGCGTGGCTGCCGCTGTCGCCCAGCCTGGAGGCCACCGGCGCGCTGCGCTACGAGGACTACGGCGGCGGCATCGGCAGCACGCTCGATCCGAAGCTCACCGTGCTGCTCGCCGCCGGCGACAGCGTCTCGCTACGGGCCTCGGTGGGCACCTCCTTTCGGGCGCCGTCGACGTTCCAGACCCAAGGCGCGCAGACCAACTTCGTCAACATCCTCGACCACGACGGCAGCCGCACCTTCGCCGGCCGCCGCTCGGTGGGCACGCCGAACCTGCGCCCGGAGACGTCCACGGCCGTGAACGTCGGCATCACCTGGCAGCCGAGAACGTCGGTGGAGGTGGACCTGGACCTGTGGGACTACGCCTTCAAGGACGTGTTGCGCAAGGACAACGCCCAGGCCATCGTCGACGCGGACCCCTTGGACCCCCGCGTCGAGCGCACTTCGGCGGGCACCATTTCCATCGTCAACGTGGCGTTCATCAACGCCGACGCCATCGACGTCCGAGGCATCGACTTCGCCGCCCGGGCGCGGTTCGACACCCCCATCGGGTCCGTCTCGCCGTTCCTCGAAGGCACCGTGCTCCTGGCCTACGAGGTCGCCAACGCCGGCCGCCGGGTGGATGCGCTGAACCGGCTGAACCGGGACAACGCCGGCGCGCCCAACCAGCGCCTGAAGGCGAACCTGGGCGTTGGCCTGGTCCGGGAGCGCTGGCAGGCGAACGTGCTGCTGCGCCACGTCGGCGCCTACCGGGACGACGGCGGCGAACGCATCGACGCCTTCTCCACGCTGGACGCCAACATCGCCGTGAGCCTCGTGCCGAACGTTCGGCTGCGCGTTGGCGTGGTGAATGCGACCGACGAGCCGCCCCCCTTCGTGAACATCGCCGGCAGCTACGACCCGCGCTCCGCGGACCCCCGGGGGCGGCGGGCCTTCCTGCGCCTGGAGTGGGGCAGCGACGGGGCGTAGCGGCACGGGCATCGTGGCGGGCGGCAGCCTCGAAGCTCTCGGTCCGCGAGGAGCTTCTTGGCCATCCGCCGGTAGTCGAGGTCCTGGCTGTCCACGCCCAGACGACGCAAGCCGTGGTAGAAGTTGCTGCCGTCGATGAACACAGTGCAGCGCGTGGCCGCCACGACGAATCCTCCACACCGGATGCAAAAAACCCCCCGGGGTGCCGTTGCCGGCGAAATCCCGGGGGGGGGTTATCGGCGCCGCGAAGCGAACCGCGGCTGTCGAGGCCCGTACTTTACGCCTCGCAAGGGCACCGTCAAGGCGCCGGCGCGGACTGTCGTCGGTAGTGCCGAGGCAAGGCGCTCGCCGGCGCGGGCAGCGTTGTGTTCACCGCCGGGGCCATCTACGATCCGCGCTTGCCATGCCAACGGAGCCCACGGGTGGCCGGCCGCACCGTCTACGACAAGATATTCGAGGCCCACGCCGTTGCCGAGCGCGACGACGGCATGACCATCCTCTACATCGACCGGCACCTGCTGCACGAGGTGACTTCGCCGCAGGCGTTCGAGGGTCTCGTGCTCGCGGGGCGGGAGCCCTGGCGGCGGGACGCGAACCTGGCGACGCCGGACCACAACGTGCCCACCACCAACCGCGCCGCCGGCGTCGACGGCATCCTGGACCCGGTCGCCAAGGCGCAGGTGCTGGCGCTGGACGACAACTGCAAGCGCTTCGCCATCCCGCAGTTCGAGATGACCGACGTGCGCCAGGGCATCGTCCACGTCGTCGGCCCGGAGCAGGGCGCGACGCTGCCGGGCATGACCATCGTCTGCGGCGATTCCCACACTTCCACCCACGGCGCCTTCGCGGCGCTGGCCCACGGCATCGGCACCTCGGAAGTGGAGCACGTGCTGGCCACGCAGTGTCTGGCGCAGCGCAAGAGCGCCAACATGCGCGTCGTCGTCGACGGCCAGCTCGGCAAGGGGGTCGGCGCCAAGGACCTGGCGCTGGCGCTCATCCGCCGCATCGGCACCGCTGGCGCCACCGGCCACGCCATCGAGTACGCCGGCAGCGCCGTCCGGGCGCTCTCCATGGAGGGCCGCATGACGCTGTGCAACCTGTCCATCGAGGCGGGCGCGCGGGCCGGCCTCGTGGCCGTGGACGACGCTACCGTGGACTACCTGAGGGGCCGCCCATTCGCCCCCGTGGGCGTGCAGTGGGCGGCAGCCGAGGCGCACTGGCGCACTTTGGTCTCCGATGCGGACGCCGTCTTCGACCGCGAAACGGTCCTCGATGCCTCGGCGGTGGCGCCGCAGGTGAGCTGGGGCACCTCGCCGGAACTGGTGCTGGGCATCGACGAGGCGGTGCCGGCGCCGTCGAGCTTCGCCGAGGCGGACAAGCGCGAAGTGTGCGCGCGGGCGCTGGAATACATGGACCTGGCGCCCGGAACGCCGATTGCCTCGGTGCCCCTCGACAAGGTGTTCATCGGTTCCTGCACCAACGGCCGCATCGAGGACCTGCGGGCCGCGGCGGCGGTGCTGGACGGGCGCAAGGTGGCCGCCGGGGTCCGCCAGGCGCTGGCCGTGCCGGGCTCCGGCCTGGTCAAGCGGCAGGCGGAGGCGGAAGGCATAGACGCGGTGTTCAAGTCCGCCGGCTTCGAGTGGCGGGACCCGGGTTGCTCGATGTGCCTGGCGATGAACGACGACCGGCTGGCCCCCGGCGAGCGCTGCGCGGCCACCTCCAACCGCAACTTCGAGGGCCGCCAGGGCTATCGCGGCCGCACGCACCTGGTGAGCCCGGCGATGGCGGCGGCGGCGGCGGTGGCCGGCCGCTTCGCGGACGTGCGGGAGATGCTGTGAACCCCGGGCCGATCCGCTGATGCGCCCCTTCGACACCCATCGCGGCATCGTCGTGCCCTTGGACCGGGCCAACGTGGACACGGACCAGATCATCCCCAAGCAGTTCCTGAAGTCCATTCGCCGCACCGGCTTCGGCGACAACCTGTTCGACGCCTGGCGCTACCTGGACGAAGGCGACATCGGCATGGACCCGGGCGGGCGCCGCATCGATCGCGGCTTCGTGCTCAACCAGCCGCGCTACGCCGAGGGCAGCATTCTCTTGGCGCGGCGCAACTTCGGCTGCGGTTCGAGCCGCGAGCACGCCGTGTGGGCGCTCCTGGAGTACGGCTTCCGCTGCGTCCTCGCGCCGAGCTTCGCCGACATCTTCGCCACCAACGCGCAGAAGAACGGGCTGCTGCTGGTGGCGCTGCCCGAAGCGGATGTGGAAGCGCTCTTTGCCCGGACGGAAGCCGAGCCGGGCTTCTCGCTGGCCGTGGACCTCGCCGCGCAGCGCATCGCCGGCGACGACGTGAGCCTGGGCTTCGCCATCGAGCCGAGCCTCAAGCGGCTGCTGCTCGAAGGCTTGGACGACATCGCCCTCACGCTTCGCCACGCGGACGCCATCCGCCGTTTCGAGGCGGAACATCGCCAGCGCCTGCCTTGGGCGTTCGGCCAGCCGGAAGCGAGCGGGGCGTGAGCGGGCGGGAGGCGGCATGACCCACGCCGTGCTGGTGATCCCCGGCGACGGCATCGGCGCCGAGATCATGCCCCACGCGGTGCGCGTGCTCGGCGCGCTGGGGCTGGACTTCCGCTTCTCCTACGCCGACATGGGCGGCTGCGCCATCGACCGGCACGGCACGCCCCTGCCGGCGGCGACGCTTGCCGCGGCCCGGCAGGCGGACGCGGTGCTGCTCGGCGCCGTCGGCGGCCCGAAGTGGGACGCTCTGCCCATGGACCAGCGCCCGGAGAAGGGCCTGCTCGGCCTGCGCTCCGGCCTCGATCTGTTCGCCAATCTGCGCCCGGCGCTCACCTTCGCGCCCCTGGCCGCGGCATCGTCGCTGAAGGCCGAGCTGGTGGCTGGCCTCGACATCCTCATCGTCCGCGAGCTCACCGGCGGCATCTATTTCGGCGAGCCCCGGGGCGTGGTGCGGGACAACGCCGGGCGGCGGGGCTTCAACACCCTGGTGTACGACGAGCGGGAGATCGGCCGCATCGCCAGAGTGGCCTTCGATCTCGCCGGCAAGCGCCGGGGCAAGGTCACCTCCGTGGACAAGGCCAACGTGCTGGAAGTGACCCAGCTGTGGCGCGACGTGGTGACCGAAACCCATGCGGAGTATCCGCAGGTGGCGCTGGAGCATCTGTACGTGGACAACGCCGCCATGCAGCTGGTGCGGGCGCCGAAGCAGTTCGACGTGGTGGTCACCGGCAACATGTTCGGAGACATTCTCTCGGACGTCGCCGCCATGCTCACCGGCTCCTTAGGCATGCTGCCGTCGGCGTCGCTTGGGGAGAGCGGCCAGGGCCTCTACGAACCGGTCCACGGCACGGCGCCGGACATCGCCGGCAGGAACGTCGCCAACCCGCTGGCGACGATCCTGTCCACGGCCATGATGCTGCGCTACAGCCTGGACGAAGCGGCGGCGGCCGGCCGAATCGAAGCCGCGGTGTACGCGGTGCTGGACCAGGGCCTGCGCACCGCGGACATCATGCCGCCGGACGCCGCTGCAGATCTCCGCTGCGTGGGCACGGACGCGATGGCGGATGCGGTGATCGCCGCGCTCGGCCGCTAGGCCGCCCCGTGGAAGCTGCCAATGTCGCCGTCGTCGGCGCCACCGGCGCCGTTGGCGAAGCGATGCGCGAGATACTCGCCGAGCGCCGCTTCCCCTTCGGCGAGGTGCGGCTGGTCGCCAGCGAGCGTTCCGCCGGCAAGCGGCTGCCGGTGGGCGAGCGCACGTTCGCCGTGCAGGTGCTCGACGAGTTCGACTTCTCCGACACCCAGATCGCCCTCTTCTCCGCTGGCGGCGCCGTCTCCGCCGAGCATGCCCCCCGGGCCGCCGCGGCCGGCGCGGTGGTCATCGACAACACCTCCCGGTTCCGCATGGACGAGGAGGTACCGCTGGTGGTGCCGGAGGTGAATCCAGAGCGCATCGCCGACGGCATCGGCCCGAACATCATCGCCAATCCCAACTGCTCGACCATCCAGATGACAGTGGCGCTCAAACCCATCTACGACGCCGTGGGCATAGAGCGCGTCAACGTGGCCACCTACCAGGCCGTCTCCGGCGCCGGCATGGCCGGGGTGCGGGAGCTGGCCGGCCAGACGGCCAACCTGCTGAACGCCAAGCCCCTCGAAGACGCCAAGGCGCATCCGACCCAGATCGCCTTCAACGCCATCGCCCATGCCTGGGACATCGGCGACAACGGCTACTCCGTGGAGGAGATGAAGATGGTGGCCGAGACGCGGAAGATCTTCGCCGACGAGACCATCCGCGTGAACCCCACCTGCGTGCGGGTGCCGGTGTTCTACGGCCACTCCGAGGCGCTGCACATCGAAACCACGGATCCCATCTCCGCCCTGGACGCCGCGGACCTCCTGCGCCGGGCGCCGGGGGTGACGGTGGTGGACGACCCCGCCGCCAGCCCCACGGCCGTGGACCACGCCGCCAACCAGGACGCCGTGTTCGTCGGCCGCATCCGCGAGGACTTGACCTGCGAACGCGGCCTGAACCTGTGGGTGGTGGCGGACAACGTGCGCAAGGGCGCGGCCTTGAACAGCATCCAGATCGCCGAACTGCTGCTGCCGCAGCTCTGACCTTGGCGGCGCCCGGCACAGACGCCGTCCTCGAACGCGCCGGCGCGATGTTCGCGCACTACGCCCGGGCGATGGAGGCGACCCGGGAACTGCTCGACGAACGCCTAGCGGCCGCGGTGCGGCTGCTCGCCGGCCTCGATTCGATCCTGATCGTCACTGGCCTCGGCAAGAGCGGCCTGGTGGCGCAGAAGGCCGCGGCGACCCTCTCCAGCACCGGCACCTCGGCGGCCTTCGTGCATCCGGTGGAGGCGCTGCACGGGGATCTCGGCATCGTCCGCCCCGGCGCCGCCCTGCTGGCGCTCTCGAAGAGCGGCGGCAACGCCGAGACCATCGCCTTCGCGCAGCAGTTCAAGGCGGTGGCGGCGGGGCAGGTGGTGGCGCTGACGGAACCGGGCTCGCGCCTCGCGGCCATCGCCGACATCGCCTTGGAGATTCCGCGGCTGCCGGAGATAGACGCCTTCGACCTTGCGCCCACCACCAGCGCCGCGACCAGCATGGCGGTGTGCGACGCGCTGGCGATCCTGGTGCAGGAGGCCAAGGGCCTGACGGACCGGGACTTCGCCCGCTTCCACCCCAGCGGGGCCCTCGGCAAGCGGCTGCTCGTCTCCGTGGCCCAGGTGATGATCAAGGGCGACGCGCTGCCGGTGGTGGACACCGCCATGCGCTTTCCGGACCTCGTCTACCGAATTTCCTCCAAGGGCATCGGCATGACGGTGGTGGTGGACGCCGCCGGCGAACACGCCGGGGTGGTGACGGACGCGGACATCCGCCGCCTGCTGCTGCGCGGCGAGCGCGTGGACGCGCTGACGGTGGCGGAGTGCGTCTCCCGCAGCCGCCGGGGGGCCGAGAGCAGCGCCCCGGCCGAGGTGCGGGGCGCCGCGTCCCCGGACACCCTGGCCATCGACTGCCTGCGGCAGATGCAGCGCAGCGAGATCACGCATCTGGTGATCCTGGACGGCCGCCGCCCCGTCGGCGTGGTGCGGCTGCAGGATCTGATCGCCGCCGGCTTCTGAGGGACCGCTGTCGAGCCTCCGCGGGGCAGCCGCGCCGACATCGGGCGCGAACCGCGCTGCCGGGCCGCGGGGCACGGGTAGTGGGCCAACCCGATTGCGATGACGGATGAGCTGGCGGCACGGTGCCGATCTGGACCATCACTCCAATGTGGCTTTGGTAGTAGTGCCGTGGGATGGCCGCGGCATGGGCAATGTCCCGCGCGGCTGTAGGAAATCCCCCCGACCCGCTGCGCTGGGCTCTTGCGCCGGGTTATGGTCGCCGCGCTCGCTTGAGAGGCGGCTGCCGCTGCGGCGCCGCTCCGGAGAACCGCACCTTGGAGGCGGCAATGCAGCTCTTCGCGTGGCGATCGACATTCGCGCTGGCCTGCCTGGTGTGGCTGGCTGGCACGGCACTGGGCTACTCGGCGATGGCATCGGCCGGCAAGCTGCCGCAGGCGGAACTCAAGGGCCTGGACCGGGAGACGGGCGAGATCGCCGCGTCCGCGCCGGCGGAACGGCAGGCATGGGGTCTCTTCGCCTTCGTCCTGACCCGCAACCTCACCGTCTACCTGTGGCTGCTCACCGGCATCCTGTGCGCCGGCGTCAGCACCTTCCTGGTGCTGGCCGGCAATGGCCTGATGCTCGGCCAGGTTGTCGGTGCCGGAGTGGCATCCGGGCTGCCGGCCGGGGCGTTGGCGGACTTGCTGCTCACCCACGGCGTGTTGGAGATCGGTGCGCTGTGCATCGCCGGGGCGGTGGGCTTCCAGGGCCTGTGGCTGGCGCTGCACTGGTCCCGGGGCGGCTGGTCCGCGGTGCGGGCGTTGCGCCTCGGCTGGGTGCTGGCCTTCGGCCTGGCGGCGCTGACGGTGGCGGCCGGCGTCGAGGCGTTCGTCACCACCGGGCTGTCGGCAGGTTGGACGGCGGACCAGGTTGGCGCCGCGTGAGCGGGGCGGGCGCTTCGCAGACCTGGCAGCCGCTGCTGCCCCTGGCGGCGTGGCTGCTCGGGGCCGCGGCGCTCGCCGGGGTGCTGGCGGAGACGCTGTTTCAGGACTCGCACATGGCGTTCGCCTACGCGCGGTTGGCGGCGTACGCGTCCTCGCTGATGGTTGGCGCCATGCTGGTGGGAGCGCTGGCGGTGTTCGGCTTGAGCTGCGGCGCCATGCTGTGGTGGCTGGACGACGCCCAGAGCCCCGGACGCATCTTCCGCGCCGTCTGCCTCTCTTCCTGGGCGTTCGCGGCCTACACTTGGGTCGGCGTGGCGCTGGTGCTGTGGGACCGGCCAGCGGCGCTGACGGCGGAGGACTTCGGAGACTTGGAGCGCCTGCAGGCGCGCTTGGAGGCGATGACGGCCTACCAGTGGCTGGGGGGCTTCCACTACGGCGCGAACGGGGCGTTCCTGCTGCTCGCGGTCGTCCTGCTGGCGCGGGCGGCCAAGCCGGTGAACGCGGTGCTGGGCGTGGCGTTCGGCGCCGCCGCGCTGCTGGCCATTTTCTCCGGCCTCGGCGTCCTGGCTGGCGCTGTGCAGGCCGCTGAGTGACGTTCGAGCCGACAACGTTTGAGGAGCGCTCAAGAGACAATGAAGAAGACACTGCTCGCGGCGACGGTGGTGGTGGCGGCGCTCGCTGCGCTGCTGGCGGTGGCGATGCGGGGCGCGCCGCCGCTGACGGTGGAAGTGGCCGCGGTCGGCGTACGGGACCTGCGTCCCGCGGTGGCCGCCTCGGGACGGATCATCCACGGCAACGAAGTGCGGCTCACCAGCGAAGTGGTCGGCAAGGTGGAGGCCGTCTACGTCGAGGAAGGGGCCGCGGTGGCGGCTGGCGACCTGGTGCTGGCCATCGACGACAAGGCGTTCGCGGCCCGGGTGTCCGAGAGCCGCGCTGCCGTGCGTCTGCGGCAGATCGACATCGAGCGCAAGCAGCTCGCCATCGAGACGCTGCGCCGGAAGTACGAACGCAACCGGCGGCTGTTCGACATCGGGCTGCTCGAGCAGGGCGCCTTCGACGAAGTGGCGCATGGCTATCGCGCCGCCGGCATAGACCTCGACTCCTCCCGGGAGCTCTTGGCCCAGGCCAAGGCCAACCTGGCCCAGTCCACCGAACAGCTGGAGAAAACGAAGGTCGTCTCCCCCATCGCGGGGACGGTGACTGCGCTGGACATCGAAGTCGGCGAGACGGCCATTGCCAGCACCACCAACGTGCCCGGCAGCGGCCTGATGGTGATCGCGGACCCCGCGAGCCTGCTCACCGAGGTGTACGTGGACGAAGCGGACATCGCCGACGTCCGCGTTGGCCAAGCCGCGCAAGTCGTGGCCGTCGCCTATCCGAACTCGCCGCTGTCGGGTACCGTCGAGTACGTGGCCGGCACGGCCAGGCAGCACTCGGATCGGCGCGGCCCTTCGTTCCGGGTGCGCATTCGCCTGCATCGCGGGGCAGGGGGGCCGCGGCTGCTCTCCGGCATGTCCTGCCGCGCCGAGATCTTCCTCACCGATGGCGAGCCGCTCACCGTGGTGCCCATTCGCGCCATCGTCAGCCGGGAGGATGCGGCCTTGAAGGCGGTGCATCACCTCTACGTCGTGTCGGCCGCCGCCGAGGGCGGCGAGGTGGCGGGACCGGTTCGCAAGGTGCAAGTGGAGCTGGGCCGCTCGGACGTCGAGTATCAGGAAATCCTCGCCGGGCCAGCGATCGGGGACTACGTGGTGGTAGGTCCGGCGCGCACGTTGCGCTATCTCCGGGACGGCCAGGCCGTGGTTGCGGCGGCCCCCGGCGGCGTTGCGCCCGTGGGCGAATCGCAGGGGGCGTGAACTCGCCCGCCTCGCGCCATGGCCACCGCGTCGGCCAGCGTCGTCGTGCCGGTGCTCGACGATGCCGACGGGCTAGCGGCGCTGTTGCGGGACCTGCGCCAGGATCCCGGGCTCGAGATCGTCGTCGTGGATGGTGGCAGCCGCGACGACAGCCTCGCGCTGGCCCGAGCTGGCGCGGACCTCGCGCTGGCCGCGGCGCCGAGCCGCGGCGGCCAGCTGCGTCGGGGGGCTGAGGCCGCCAGCGGCGAGTGGCTGTGGCTGCTGCATGCCGACAGTCGCATCTCCCAAGCGGTGCTGGACGCCTTCGCCGTGGTTCGGCAGGGGGACCCCGGCTGGGGCTGGTTCCGCGTTCGACTGGACGGCCCCGAGCCGCTGCTGCGCGTGGTCGAGTGGACGATGCGCCGGCGCGCGGCCTGGACCGGCATCGCCACCGGCGACCAGGGCGTCTTCGTCCACAGGCGGCTGCTCGACGCCGCCGGCGGCGTGCCGGCGCAACCCCTGATGGAAGACGTGGAACTCAGCCGACGCCTTGGCCGACTGGCGCGGCCTCGGCCCGTCTCGGAGATCATCGTCACTTCGGCGCGGCGGTGGCAACGCGACGGGGTGCTGCGCACCGTCTGCGCCATGTGGCGGCTGCGCCTGCGCTACTTCGCCGGAGCGGATCCGGAGGCGCTGCGGCGCCGCTACTACGGCCCGAAGTGAAGCGCTTGGACGCCAGCGGCCTGCCGCGTTTGGCGCTGTTCGCCAAGGCGCCGGTGCTCGGCGCCGTGAAGACCCGGCTGGCCGTGGCCATGGGCGCTACCGCGGCGTTGGAGACGCATCGGCGCCTGCTGCTGGAGACCCTGGCCCGGTTGGCGCCCGGCCGCGGCGCTTTCGCGCCGGAGCTTTGGCTTGCCGGGCCGGGCGCGGCCTGGCGCCGGTGCCTGCCGGTTCGCCAGCAGCCGGCGGGCGATCTCGGCACCCGCATGGCGGCGGCCTTCGCCGATGGCGTGACGGTGCTGGTCGGCAGCGACGTGCCCGGGCTGGCGCCCGCCTATGTCGAAGCCGCGCTCGACAAGCTGGCGGAGGCGGAGGTGGTGATCGGGCCGACGGATGATGGCGGCTACTGCCTCGTCGCCATGCGCGAGCCGCAGCCGGCGTTGTTCGAGGACATTCCCTGGGGCACGGACGCGGTGCTGGCCGCCACGCGCGCGGCGGCCGGAGAGCGGGCGCTGGCGTTGCTGGAGCCGCTGTGGGACGTCGACGACGTGGCGGACTGGCGGCGCTGGCGGCTACTCGAGTAGCTATTCCAAGTGAGCGACAGCTAGGCCCCTAAACTGCGCTCTACGTCCTAGGCATGGAAGCACCAGTGATCCTGCTTCCTACTCCATCAGATCATCAAACACTGCTCGTACTTTCCCGGACTTGTGCCTGCCATCCATATAGCTCTGAAGGTCTGCGAGTGCGGCCCGGTCGAACGCATAACCTCCACCATCTACTCCACTAATGTGGATCTTAGTAATCAGCTCGGCCTTCAACATCGAAGCTAACACACGCTTTGCTTCACGAGTCTTCCCGAGCTGTCCCTTGTGCCAGTCCGCCAATTTGATGCTTGCTCGAAATCTGCCACCGTACCAAAACTTGCCGAGAGCGATGCCCAACAACACATCTACCCGTTCCACTTTATTGCCAACCGTCCTCTTTAGGATTTTCTCCCAGCTAATGTCTGCCGGAAACAGTGCTTTGCAGTTCTCTCTATATTCTACGGTCGGCCATTGGGACTGCGGGTTCATCGCCACGCCACCCTCGAATGTACAGTTGTCAAATACTGTCTTGCTGTCGACGCTACAGCCTCTAAATTTCACATCCAAAAAATAACAACTTCTAAATGACACATCGGCGAGATCCAAGTCGTCCATGGTGCCAAAGAAATGCCATCCTATAACCTCTCTACCCATGGAGCGGTTACACCCGTCAAAGAATAGCATCCGGGTCCTGTCGGAATCTGACAGGATGTCTTTTCTGTGTTTGCTGAGATCAAGTCCAAGATTGAAGAAAAAAGATGCTAGCGAGAATCTCTTATCGACTACGGCGCTGTGGCATCGGCGTACAACAACCTCCAAATCCTTTGGACTCAGTATCCGGATAAGATTCTCGGAAACTTCACCTTCTCCTCCTCGTTCGCGTTCCAGAACCTTGACAAGTCCACCTTGAAGGACTAGGGTCTCATCTAGCAACGCATTACGAACGCCAAGCGCGCGGAGATACGGTGCTAGGAACTCGTATTTGAAGCAAAAGCCCTCCGGTTCGCGCCGTGTTAGCAGCGCATGTTCTGCAATTTTGGCTTCGTCCACCATGCGGAAGCCACCCTGTAATGAAAGGAGATCGCTCAACGCGAAGTACGGCCGCTGCGCGTCATCCGCTGCCGCAACGTCTACAAAGCTCAAAAGCTGTTCTTCAGCCCGCGTCTCTAGGCGCTGACGAGTGCGCTCACGTTCACAAATTGCGTGTAGTAGGCGATGGAAGTTCGGTAGATCATTCGCGTCTCCTTTCACAGTGTGTGGTTGAGTAATTTCGTTCCCTAAGTTGTCAAGCTGACCTCCATCCTTGACATAATCTGCTAGAACGCATACGCAGAATGGGAGATTGAATATCTCCTCGCGAACGGAACCGGTGTGATCGCGAGGACGAGTGGAATCTTGTAGCTTCTTGTGCAGCTTCTCTGCGAGCTTGTATTGGCGGGTCCCTTGCCCGAACACCTTGCGGAAATATCCCCTCGACTGTTGTGTATTGAACGCGTCTAGGGAGATTATTGAAATACCGGAGGTTGTGCTTGGATCTTCTACTCTAGCCTTCCAGAATCCGCTCCTGGTCGTGATCAAGATGCGGGACTCCGACTCTTCGGATACCCGAAGTCGATTGAGCACGTCTATCGGGTCAAAGCTATCGTATTGGTAGCTACAGAGCTCGTCGAACCCGTCGAAGATGAAGGACAGATAGCCCTTCCGTAGAGCATGGAAAAATATGTCTTCTGGTAAGGGCTTGGCGCCAAGTCGATCTAGGGAGTGCCGAATTACATCGTAGAAGCTGGAGTCAGCACGGAGTTGGTTTTTCCAATGCTGAGCCTCGACGTAGATGGGAATCGTCTTGGTGCGGGCAGCTCTGCCGGCCAACTGTCGGCTTAACGTCCGGACCACGGTCGTCTTACCGACGCCAGCACCTGCCATGATGACCATCAAACGCCCATCGTGACTTCGATTCTTGCCGGTCATGTAGTCGTTTAGGGTGGTCATGACATCTGATCCTGTCGAGTCACTTGGTGGAATGAAGTGCTCGTCGGCCACGATGCCCACTAGGCCAGTATGTAGATAGTCGTCGAAATACTGATCGACTAACCGTTGCCAGACAAGATCCTCAAGCTGATTGATCTGATGCCCCGCCACGTTGAGGGGCATCCTTCCTGACGCAGGTTGCAGGAGGCACATGTTCTTTCTGGTATTGAACCGCCTTAGGGCCTCATCCACGGCACTTCGGCTACAGTTGGACTTGAGATAGATGAACCGGGTCGTGATGGCCTCGATCCCTGCCTGAGCGTCGGCATCAATGACCGTGTACGACGCCCCATCGTGGGTCGTGCGAGCTTTGTGGTAGCCGAGGAGCTTGGTGTCCTCGCAGTGGAACGTCCTAGGCATGTTGGCTCCCGCACTGAGGGTTGTCAGATGCTTGTGGATGAGTAGAGAATATCATGCTTAGTTCTGGTGCGTTGTCAAGGCGAAGCTGTTGAACGTAGGCAGTCGCAGTTGGATTAGCTAGGCGGTGCGAGAACAGCGGATGCTGTAAGAGGCTGTTCGATTATATAAAGTACATATTTTTCAATGGGTTAAGACTGAACTTGAGGTGGCGTTAGCGCTGCCGGCTGCGTGGAGATGCCGATGGTCGTGCTGATGTCGATGCTCACGGCAAGGCCTGCTCGCCGCAGGGAGAGGCCGGCGTAGCGTAGCCTTGCCCGCGTGAGGTAAGGGACCTGCCATGCAGCAACCCACGGAGAAGCGCGTCGCCCTGGCCGGCGCGGAGCTGGCCTGCTTCGAGTGGGGCGACCCGGGCGCGGGGCCGACTGTGCTGCTGGTCCACGCCACCGGCTTCCACGCCCGCTGCTGGGACGGCGTGGTCCGCGCCCTCGGCACCGACGCGCCGCACCTGGTGGCGCTGGACCTTCGCGGCCACGGCCGGTCCAGCAAGGCGGGGCCGCACCACTGGCGGCAGTTCGGGCTGGACGTCGCGGCCTTCGTGGCAGCGCTGGACTTGGACCGCATCGTCGGCGTCGGCCACTCGATGGGCGGCCACTGCGTCACCTGGGCTGCGGCGGCGCAGGCGTCGCGGTTTCGGCAGCTGCTGCTGGTGGACCCGGTCATCATGGCCCCCGGCGCCTATCGCCGATCCGCGGCCCTTGCCGACTTGGACGTCCATCCGGTGGCGCGTCGGCGCAACCGCTGGGAGTCCCCGGAGGCCATGTTCCGGCGCTTCGAGAACCGCCATCCCTTCAGCCTGTGGGAGCCGGCCGTGCTGCGGGACTACTGCCGCCACGGTCTGCTGCCCGCCGCCGACGGCGAGGGTCTGGTGCTCGCCTGCCCGCCGCAGGTAGAAGCTGCCATCTACCTCGGCAGCACCGGGCGGGACATCGGCGACGTGGTGGCGGCGCTGCCGCACCCGGTCACCGTGCTGCGAGCCAAGCCTCGGGAGGCGGCGGAGGGCAAACTGGATTTCAGCCGCTCGCCCACCTGGCCGGGGCTGGCGGCGGCGTTCCCCAAGGGGCGGGACGTCTACCTGCCGGCGCTCTCCCACTTCATTCCGATGCAGCGCCCGGCGCTGGTGGCGGCGCACATCCGCGAGCTGCTCGAAGCGCTGGAAATCGGCGAGCAGGGCACGGGCAGCGCTACGATAGCCTAGCGTTCCGGCTAAACTCGGCAACCCCGGCTAGAACGTCGCGGCGGGATTGAGCCGCTGCACCAGCGCCGCCAGAGCGCCCGTCAGCGGCGCATCCACCCCCAGCTCCTGGGCCCGCTGCGCCGGCAGCGCGAACATGGCGTCCACGTCCAGCGGCTGGCGGCGCACGAACTCGATGCCGGCCGGTGGGATGTAGTTCTCGGTGGTGCCCATGAGGCGCATGGCGCGCTCGCAGGCTTCCTCGCCGTCGTCGATGGGCGGCAGGCCTCGGCTTTCCAGGTCCGCGTTGCCGATGGCGAGAATCTCGGCCATCACGCTGCGGGCGAAGGCCGCCAGCGCCGGCGTCTCGAGCACGAAGCCGCTGGTGGCGCCGCCGGCCACCACCGACAGGCCGTTGAAGGGCACGTCCCAGATCATCTTGTGCCAGCGCGCCCGGACCAGGCAGCTGGCGGGCCGTGCCGCCACCACCGTGGGCGCCCACAGCGCCACCGCCTCCTGCACCGCCTCGGCGTCGTCGCCGTGGTGGCCGATGTCCAGAGCGCCGAATTCCCGATGCACGATGCGCCCCGGCCGCGGCTGTCCGACGCCGATGAAGCCGAGGCCGCCGAACACCCGGTAGCGGTGCAGCGCGTCGGCCACCTGCTCTTCGATGCCGATGCCGCCGACGATCGCCAGCGCCGCGGTCTCGGTGGTCATCAGCGGCTGCGCCAGCCGGGCCAGCTGGTCCAGCTCGTGGGCGTCCAGCGCCACGATCAGCCAGTCGACCCGGCCGTGCGCGGCGAGTTCCTCCGGCGTCTCGGCCAGAGTCGGGCTGGCGAGCTCCACGTCCCCCAGATGGCTGGTGAGCCGGAAGCCGTCGGCGCGCACCGCGTCGTAGCCGTGCCGCACCAGGAAGCGCACGTCGTAGCCCGCTTCGGCCAGCCGCACGCCGTAGTAGCAGCCCACGGCACCGGTGCCGAGCACGGCGATGGACTGCTGGTTCGGGGCCTTCTTCATGGCGTCATGGCATCATGGGCGTCGTGGGTGGATTGCGCCGCAGCCAAGCGCGGAAGTCAAGCGCGCCGCCCCGCCAGCCGCCTCTCGATGTCGCAGGGGCCGCGCCCTCGGAGAAGCCGTAGTGAGCAAGACCAGGTTCTCGATCGCCTATGACGGCCCTGCTGTCGAATCGGGCGCAATGGACGTGAGAGACCTCGCGCCAGCGCTGTTGGCGGTGGGGCAGCTGTTCGATGCGGCCAACTCCGTCCTCAACGAGCAGAGGACGACGATTGGCGTCAATGTCCAGGCAACCGCCCACGATTCGTTCGAGGTCGTTCTGGAAGTCGTGCAAGGAACGGCACAGCAGCTAGTTGGCGTCTTTGGCGGCGCGGAGGTGACGGCCGCGCTGCAACTGAAGGAACTCGTGCTCCTTGGCATTGGTGGTGCTAGCGGTACGGGCGGCCTTGTCTGGCTGATCAAGAGGCTGCGCGGGCGCAACCCGCGGAAGCTGGAGAAGATCGATGCCGATCGTGTCAGAATCACCGTTGGCTCGGAGACCATCGAGATTCCGATCAAGCTGCTGCGCCTCTATGAGGACATCCCCGTCAGGACGGCGCTTGAACGCTTGGTGAAAGAGCCCCTGAAGAGGGAAGGCATGGAGACGTTCGAGGTTCGCCAGGACGGTTCGCCTGTGCAAGCCGTCTCAAGGCAGGAATCCGAGTACTTCTCGAGACCGGAAATTCCGGACGAAGTCCTCGTCGAGGACACGAGGACTGCTGCTTTTTCGATAGTCTCCCTCGCCTTCAAGGAAGACAACAAGTGGCGTCTGCACGACGGCAATGCCTCGATTTCCGCACTGATCATCGACCAGGGCTTCCTGTACAAGGTCGATACCAATCAGATAGCGTTTGCGAAGGGCGATGTCCTGATCTGCGAAGTCAGAATGACGCAAACGCGCGATGGAAACGGCCTTAGGACGGAGTACGTTGTGCAGCGCGTGCTCGAGCACAAGCCGGCATGGCGCCAGATGGGGTTGCGGTTGGAATCCGACGACGAAGGCGAGGCGTCGTGACGGGGCGGTCTGTGGAGGACGTTCCCGCGCTACTCGCCCGAGTGCGCGACGGGCATCGGCCCAGCGACGCCGAGGCGCTGTCGCTGGCTGGCTGGGAGGATACGCAGGCCCTTGCGGCGGTCGCTGCGGCGCTGCGGGACCAGGGGTTCCGGAATCTCGTCACCTACTCGCGCAAGGTGTTCGTTCCGCTCACCCACCTGTGCCGGGACGTCTGCCACTACTGCACCTTCGCGCAGACGCCGTCGAAGGTAGACGCGCCCTACATGCCCCTCGAAGCGGTGCTGGAGGTGGCCCGGCACGGTGCCCGCATGGGTTGCCGGGAAGCGCTCTTCACCCTTGGCGAGAAGCCGGAACTGCGCTACCGCGCGGCCCGGGAGTGGCTGCTCGAACACGGCTACGGCAGCACGCTGGAATACCTGCGCGCCGCCGCCAGCGCCGTGTTCGAGCAGACCGGGCTGCTGCCGCACTTGAACCCCGGCACCATGACGCCGGCCGAGATCGAGCGCCTGCGCCCGGTATCGCCGTCCATGGGCATCATGCTCGAATCCACCGCCGAGCGTCTCGGCGCCAAGGGCATGCCGCACTACGGCTCGCCGGACAAGGTGCCGGCGGTGCGGCTGCGAACCCTCGCGGACGCCGGCGCGGCCCGGGTGCCGTTCACCACCGGCATTCTCATCGGCATCGGCGAGACCCGCCAGGAGCGCATCGAGTCCCTGCTGGCGATCCGCCGCATCCATGCCGAACACGGCCACGTCCAGGAGATCATCGTCCAGAACTTCCGCGCCAAGCCGGGCACCAAGATGCGCCATGCGCCGGAGCCGGAGCTGGGCGAGCTGCTGTGGACCATCGCCGTGGCCCGCCTGCTGTTCGGCCCGGCCATGAGCATCCAGGCGCCGCCGAACCTGAGCCCGGGCGTGCTGCCGCAGATCGTCGCCGCCGGCATAGACGACTGGGGCGGCGTCTCGCCGCTGACGCCGGACTTCGTGAATCCCGAAGCGCCGTGGCCGCATGTCGACGAACTGGCCCGGGAGACCGCCGCCGCCGGCAAGGTGCTGCACGACCGGCTCACCATCTATCCGCGCTTCGCCAGCGACGTGGAAACGTGGGTGGACGCGGGCCTGCGCAGCGCCGTGCTGGACCAGATCGACGGCGAGGGCCTGCCGCGCACCGACGCCTGGTGCCCCGGAGACGACGCGCCGCCGCCAGCCGAGGTGCTGCGGCGCATCCACGCGGCGCCGCGCCGGGTGTCGGCAGACGTGCAGGCCGTTCTGGGGCGAGCGGCCACGGGCGCGGGCGATCTCTCGGAGCAGGAGATCGAGCGCCTGATCCGTGCCCGCGGCGACGACTTCAACGCCGTCGTGCAGGCCGCGGACGCGCTGCGGGCGCGGCAGAACGGCGACGCCGTCTCCTACGTCGTCAACCGCAACATCAACTACACCAACATCTGCTACTTCAAGTGCCAGTTCTGCGCCTTCTCGAAGGGCAAGCTGGCGGAGAACCTGCGCGGCCGGCCCTACGACCTGAGCCATGCGGAAATCCAGCGCCGCACCCTGGAGGCGTGGCGGCGGGGCGGCACGGAAGTGTGCATGCAGGGCGGCATCCACCCGGAGTACACCGGCGCCACCTATCTGGAAATCCTGCGCGCCGTGAAGGCCGCGGTGCCGGAGATCCACGTCCACGCCTTCTCGCCCCTCGAAGTCTGGCAGGGCGCCAAGACGGCCAAGCAGCCCCTCGAGGAGTACTTGAGGCGGCTGAAGGGAGCCGGCCTCGGCACCTTGCCGGGCACCGCGGCGGAAATCCTCGACGACGAGGTGCGCGCCGTCATCTGCCCGGACAAGATCGACACGGCGCAGTGGCTGGCGGTGATGGAAGCCGCCCACGCCGTGGGCTTCCGCACCACCGCTACCATCATGTACGGCCACGTCGACCAGCCGCAGCACTGGGCCCGGCACCTGATTCGCGTCCGCGACCTGCAAGCGCGCACCGGCGGCTTCACCGAGTTCGTGCCGCTGCCCTTCGTACACATGGAAGCGCCCCTCTACCTCAAGGGCCGCGCCCGCCGGGGGCCTACGTTCCGCGAGGCGATCCTGGTCCACGCCGTGGCCCGCCTCGCGCTGCATCCGCACATCCGCAACATCCAGGCGAGCTGGGTGAAGCTCGGGCACGCTGGCGTCGAGGCGGCGCTCAGCGCTGGCTGCAACGATCTGGGCGGCACCTTGATGAACGAGAGCATCACCCGCGCAGCCGGCGCCGGCCACGGCCAGGAGACCTCTCCGAAGCGGATGGCCGCCATGATCGAAGCCGCCGGCCGCCGGCCGAGGCAGCGCGACACGCTCTACGGCGACGTGCCGGCGGCGGTTCGGGAGCGCGGCCTCGAGGCCCGGGAGCTGGCGGAGGTGGTGAACACCCCGGCCCGCAAGTACGAACGCCGCCGTCGCCATGCGCTGGTGAGGAACGAGATTCCGCTGGCCAACGTCGGCGGCTGAAGACGGTCGTTCTCGACGCGGCCCGGAGGCGGAACATGGCGAAGATTCTGGTGGGCGCCTCGGCAATCGCGCTGCTGCTGATCGTCGTCGCGATGGCGCTCTTCTGGCGCGGCGCCGAGGTCGAGGCGGCCATAGAGCGGAGCTGGCAGATGCGCGAACGCGCGAGCCGCCTGGCGGACGAGTTGCGCCAGAGCTCGGACGATCTGACACGCATGGCAAGGAGCTACGCCGCCACCGGCGACGAGCGCTATCGACGCTATTTCGAGGAGATTCTGGCCATCCGCAACGGCACCGCGCCGCGGCCCGCGGACTACCACCTGGTGTACTGGGACCTTGTTACCGCCGGCGGCGAACGGCCGCGGACAGCCGGCGAGGCCGTCGCCCTGCACACGCTGATGGAGGAGGCCGGCGTCACCGAAGCCGAGCTCGCTCTCCTGACCGGCGCGGAGGACGAATCGAACCGCCTCACCGGCTTGGAGAGCCGCGCCTTCGAAGCGGTTCGCGCCGGCGATGCCGCCGTGGCGCAGCAACTCCTGCACTCGGCCGACTACCACCAGGCGAAGGCGCAGATCATGCTGCCGCTGTTGCGGTTCTTCCAGGCGCTCGACGCGCGAACGGCCGCGGAGGTGGCCAGCCTCCTGGAGCGCAAGCGGGACTTGAACCGCTACATGCTGTCCGTGGTGGTGCTGCTGCTGGCCCTGACCGCGGCGTCGCTGGTGCTCGCCCTGGTCGCCCACCGCAGCCGGGACGCGCGCGACTCCTCTGCGGCCTGAACAGCACACCGGCGGGAGGCGCCGGCACGATGCGCCACCGGCATCTGAACCACGAAAGCTACACGCTGGCCGCCATCGACGACGTGATCGCCCGGGGCAAGTGGCAGGACTGGGCCGATCTCCGCGGCGCGGCGCTGGCCGACGCGGCGCTGTTCGACAAGATCGAGCGCGTCTGCGCCCATCGCATCGCCGATCCCTATGCCCAGCGCCACCATTTCTGGATGCACTATGTGCGCCGCAAGCGCGCCGCTGCCTGATTGGGAACTGGTGCTGTCCGCCGCGGCGCGGCTGCAGCGCATCGTTCCGCAGGCGGTGCTGGTGGGCGGCACGGCTGCGGCCATCCACGCCGGCCATCGGCTCTCCCGGGATGCCGACCATGTGCTGGCCGATCTCCGCAGCCGATTCGAGGCGGTGCTGGCGCAGCTGGAGTCCGTCGCCGGCTGGCGGACGGCGCGGGTGGCGCGTCCAGTGATGATCCTCGGCAGCCTGGACGGGATCGAAACGGGGGTGCGCCAGCTGATCCGCAAGCGGCCTTTGGAGACGACCACCGTCACGGCCCACGGCGTGGCGGTGACCATTCCCACGATGGCGGAGATCCTGCGCGTAAAGGGCGTCTTGATTCTGCGCCGGAACGCCACCCGGGACTATCTCGATTTCGCTGCGCTGGCGGACCGCCTGGGAGCGGCAGCCTCGGCGACGGCGCTGGCGGGCTTCGACGGCCTCTACCCGCAGGACAACGGCGAATCGGCCCTGCAGCAGCTTCAGGCCCAACTGGCGAACGCCGTCCCCTACGACCTCGAAGACACCGATCTTGCGGAATACAAGAATCTGGCGCCTCGCTGGCAGGACTGGCAGGCGGTGAAGGACGTCTGCGCCAAGGCGGCGACCGCTGCCTTCGACCATGCATGCGCGAACAACCGGGAGCGGTCCTCGTAGGGAAGACCTTGGCGCGCAGCGCGTTCGCCGGCTGCCTCGCTCGGCAGCTGAGCGCGATCACTCGGCGGCCGGATCCAAGCGCAGAAAGCGACGCGGCGCGAAGCCCATGAGAATGCGCGCGACGATGGGGATGGGATGCTCCGCCTGCACACGCGCCCGTTCCTCGCCAGCCACCGGCACGGCGGCGTAGTCCTTCGTCGCGCCGTCCCGGGAGATGCGCACGGCTGGATTGGCCAGCGCCCGCCGGTACCAGGCGCGAGGCCAGTGGTTCACGGCCACGTAGAGCCGCCCGTCGCTGTCGAGGGCGGAGAGGACCCGATCGCGGCCTGCGCCGTCGCCGTCGCCGTCGAAGGTGGTGATGACCAGCGTGTCGCCGGCCTCGGGCTGGAAGTAGCCGAGCAGGGACTCGAACAGGGCGACTACGCCAACGTACGCGAGCAATGCCACTGCAACGATCTTGAGCGCTTTTTTCACGGGTGGGCCTCCTGAGGATTCGGCGAGTGTAGCCACTGGCCTCCGGCTGTGCGCGTTGTGCCCCGGCGCCTCGGATCGGGGCCTGGGATCGGAGCCGGTCGCCATTGGCTTGTCTTGCGCTCTTGGGTACGCTAGTCCGCACCGCTGCCGCAGGCGAACAGCCGCACCGGTGGACGGCCCCTTCACGCAACCAGGGAGAGCCGCCATGGCCGCTTTCGAGTCACGTGTCTACGCTCTTGGCATCGAGCCGCACCCCAACGCCGACCGGCTGGAACTTGCTGCCGTCGGCGGCTTCCGCAGCGTCGTCGGCAAAGGCGCCTATGCGAACGGCGACTTGGCGGCCTACATCCCGGAAGGCGCCGTGTGCCCGGCGTGGCTGATCGAGGAGTTGGGTCTCGAGGGCAAGCTGGCTGGCAGCAAACGCAACCGGGTGAAGGCCGTCCGGCTGCGGGGCATCCTGTCCCAGGGGCTGGTGTATCCGGTGCGCGACGGTCGGATCCGCGGCCGTGCCGTGGCCGCGGGGGACGAAGTGACGGAGCTGCTGGAGCTCGTCAAGTACGAGCCGCCAGTGCCCATCGCCATGCAGGGGGAGGTCGCCGCCGCTGCCGGGGCGACCATCCACTACGACATCGACGACATCAAGAAGTACCCGGATGCCTTCGAGGAGGGCGAACCGGTGGTGTTCACCGAGAAGCTCCACGGTTCCTGGTGCTGCCTGGGCTGGCATCCGGACCACGGCCCCGTCGTCAGCTCCAAGGGCATGTCGGACAAGGGCCTCAAGCTCAAGGTGAACGAGGCCAACAAGAACAACCTGTACGTGCGGGCGTGGCATGCCAACGTCGATGCCTTCGAGCGGGCCCGGGCCAAGCTGGCTGGCGACGGCGCACCGTTCTACGTGCTCGGCGAAGTGTTCGGCCGCGGCGTGCAGGACCTCCACTACGGCGAGCCGAACCCGGCGCTGGCGGTGTTCGACGTGTACGTCGGCGAGCCGCGCCTGGGCCGGTACCTGACGCCGGCCGAGCTGGAGGCTGCGCTCGCCGGCCTGTTCCGCCTGGTGCCGCAGCTCTACCGCGGACCGTTCGGCAAGGCCGTGCTGGCGAGCCACACGGACGGTCGCACCGCGCTTGGCGGCGCCCATGTGCGCGAAGGCGTGGTGGTGAAGCCGGCGGAGGAGCGCGAGACGCCGGAGTTCGGGCGCTTGATCTTGAAGAGCGTCTCCGCGGACTACCTCACGCGCAAGGGCGGCACCGAGTTCAACTGACGACTTGGTCCGTCTGCTGCTGGTGCCCCGCGACGGCATTTGCGAATGCTGGTTCTAGGCATAGAGACTTCCTGCGACGAGACCGGCGTGGCGCTGTACGACGGCCGCGCCGGCCTGGTCGCGCAGGCCCTCTACAGCCAGGCGGACCTGCATGCCCGCTACGGCGGCGTGGTGCCGGAGCTGGCCTCCCGGGACCACATCCGCAAGCTGCTGCCGCTGCTCGACGGCCTGTTCGCCGAGGCCGGCGCCAGGCCTGCGGCGCTGGACGGCGTGGCGTTCACGGTGGGGCCGGGCCTGGCCGGCGCCTTGATGGTCGGCGCGGTGGCCGGTCGCTCGCTGGCGTTCGCCTTGGGCATCCCCGCCATCGGCGTCCACCACATGGAAGCGCACTTGCTGGCGCCGCTGCTCGGCGAGGACCGTCCGGCGTTGCCGTTCGTGGCGCTCCTGGTGTCCGGAGGCCACACCCAGCTGGTGCGCGTGGACGGGATCGGCCGCTACCGGCTGCTCGGCGAGAGCTTGGACGACGCCGCCGGCGAGGCCTTCGACAAGGCGGCGAAGATGCTGGGCCTCGGCTACCCGGGGGGCCCGGCCATTGCAGCCGCCGCAGCGGACGGCGATCCTCGGCGATTCGTCTTCCCGCGCCCGATGACCGACCGCCCCGGTCTGGACATGAGCTTCTCCGGCCTCAAGACCCATACCCTCGCCACCGTTCGCAGCCGCGCGCCGCTGACGGCCGAGGACGTGGCGGACATCGCCCGCGCCTTCGAGGAGGCGGTGGTGGAGACCCTCGCCATCAAGTGCCAGCGGGCACTGCGGGAGACCGGCCTCGACACCCTCGTGGCCGCCGGCGGCGTTGCCGCGAACCGCCGTCTGCGGCAGCGCCTGGCGGCCACCTTGCCGTGCGTGGTGCATCCGCCGGCGGCGCTCTGCACGGACAACGGCGCGATGATCGCCTACGCTGGAGCGCTGCGCCTCGCCGCCGGCCAGCAGGACCCGCTGGCGGTTGCCACCCGAGCCCGCTGGCCCATCACGGATCTTCCGCCAGTCGATTGAGGTCCGCCGAACGCGCCAAGACGCCTCGGGCAGCGTTGTTCGGAGTCAACGTACGGGATCCGACGGGATCGGCCGCAGCCTCGCGTCAAATGGAACCGCCAGCGGCGGTGGCGTAAGCTCCCGCCCGCTTGTTCGAGGGCGGTGGCGCAAGGATGCTGGAGATCGTGCAGTCGGGCGGCTGGCTGATGGCGCCCATCGCGCTGGCAAGCGTGGTGGCGTTGGGCATCTGCCTCGAACGGGCGTGGGCGTTGCGCCGCAGCCGCGTGGCGCCTGCGCCGTTGTGCGCCGCGCTGGCGCAGGCGCGGGACCTCGCCAGTGCGCTTGCGCCTCCTGGGAGCGCCGGCAGCGGCTTGGGCGCCGTCGTGGCGGCCGGGATGGCGGCCGCGGTCCGTGGCCGGGAGCAGATGCAGGAAGCGATGGCGGTAGCCGGCGCCGGCGTGGCGCAGGCCCTCGAACGCTATCTCACCACCTTGGGCATCGTCGCCGCCGTCACGCCGCTCATGGGGCTGCTCGGCACCGTGGTGGGGATGATCCGCGTGTTTCGGGAGCTGGTGGCGAGCGGCCCGGGTCACGCCGCGGCCTTGGCGGGCGGCATCGCCGAGGCGCTGGTGACCACCGCCGCCGGGTTGACGGTGGCGATTCCGGCCCTGATCTGCCATCGCTACCTGCTGCGCAAGGTGGACGAACTGGTATTGGCCCTGGAAGCGCACGCCCGCCGCGCACTGGAGATTGCGTTCCCTGGCGGCGCTGGCGGCGGGGCATGATCTTTGCGCGTCGCAGACGTTCCGGCGCCTTGGCCAGCGCCGTGGAGCTCACGCCGCTCATCGACGTGGTGCTGCTGCTGCTCATCTTCTTCACGGTGTCCACGACGTTCCTCCGCCAACGGGCCCTTGCCGTGGCCCTGCCGGAGGCGCCGACGGCATCGCCGGCGGCGGTCCGGCTGGCGCTGGTGGTGGAAGTGGATGCCAGCGGAGAGACGCTGGTCGATGGTCGGCGCCTGGCGAACGCGGGCGCGCTTGTCGATGCCTTGGCGGCCGAACACGAAGCCGGGCGGCCGTTGCTCCTGGCCGCGGATCGAGATGCCCGCCACCACGCCGTGGTGCGGGTGCTCGACGCGGCGCGCCGGGCCGGCTTCGTCGACGTGCAGCTGGCCGCACGGTCCCCGGCAGCGCATGGGCGCTGAAGACGCGGCACACGGCCCGGCGGTCGTGGGCCGTCGGCGGCCCCGCCACGGCGACTGGGCCCTCTACAAGCGGCTGCTCGGCTACGTCCGCCACCAGAAGGGGTGGTTCGCAGTGGCTGCCACAGGCTTCCTGCTTGCCGCCGGCGGCGAGGCCGGTTTCGCCTGGACCTTCGGGCTGGTCATCGACGGCCTGGCGTACCCGATGCCTTCCTACTTGTGGGTGTTCCCGGCCATGATGCTGGCGCTGGCGCTGCCCCGGGCCTTCGGCGCGATGGTGGGCGACTACGCGCTGTCCCGGGTGTCCTTCGCCGCCATCCATCGCATCCGCACCGAGCTGTTCGAACGCCTGCTGTTTCTGCCGAGCGCGTTCTACGAGGGCAGCGCCCAGGGGCACCTGGTGTCGCGCCTCACGTTCACCACCGCCCAGCTCCGGGACACCACCACGGACGCCCTGAAGGTGCTGGTGGCCGACGGCCTCAAGGTGGTGGTGTTCCTCGGCTTCCTGGTGCTGCAGAACGCGCTCTTGACGGCTTCGTTCGCGGTGCTGGCGCCGGTCGTCGGCGCCATCGTGCGCTTTGCTTCCCGGCGCTTCCGGCGCTTGAGCGGCCGCATCCAGGGATCGATGGGCGACGTGACCCATGTGGCTTCGGAGGCCGTCGCCGGCTACCGCGAGATCAAGATATTCGGCGGCGAGAGCTACGAACGGGAGCGGTTTCGCGCCGCCAGCGAGCGCAATCGCGGCCAGAACCTGAAGATGGCGGTCACCAAGGCGGCGAGCTCGCAGGTGATCCAGTTCCTGGCCGCGGCGGCGCTGGCGGCGCTGGTCTGCTTCATCTTCGTGCCGGGCATCGGCGGCGGCATGACGCCCGGCGAGCTGGCCGCCTACCTGGGCATTGCCGGCGCGCTGGCCAACCCGATCAAGAAGCTCTCGGACGTGAATGCGCGTCTGCAGCGGGGCCTGGCCGCCGCCGAGGAGGTGTTCGAGCAGCTCGACCAGGAACCCGAGACGGACGGCGGCGACCTGGACGTGGGCCGGGTGGCTGGCGAGATCCGTTTCGAGGGCGTCTCCTTCGCCTACGACGCCGACCGCAAGCCCGTGCTGCGGGACGTCTCGCTCACCGTGCCCCCTGGCCAGACGCTGGCGCTGGTAGGGCGCTCCGGCGCCGGCAAGAGCACGTTGGCGAGCCTCATCGCCAGGTTCTACGAGCCCTCGGCGGGTCGCATTCTGCTCGATGGCGAACCGTTGGCGCGCTATCGCCTGTCCTGCCTGCGGCGCCAGATCGCGCTGGTCACCCAGGACGTGACGCTGTTCAACGACACGTTGGCCAACAACATCGCCTACGGCGCTCTGGCGGATGCCAGCCCGGAGGCGGTGGCCGCGGCGCTGGCCCGCGCCCATGCCGAGGAGTTCGCAACGGCGCTGCCGCAAGGGCTGGACACCCTGGTCGGCGACGACGGCGTGCTGCTCTCCGGCGGCCAGCGGCAGCGGGTGGCCATCGCCCGGGCGCTGCTGAAGGATGCTCCAGTGCTCATTCTCGACGAGGCCACCTCGGCCCTCGATGCGGTCTCGGAGCGCGCCGTGCAGGCGGCGCTGGCGGAGGTGATGCGGGGGCGCACCACCATCGTCATCGCCCATCGCCTGGCCACCATCGAGGGGGCGGACGCGATCGCGGTGGTGGAAGACGGCAGCATCGTGGAACACGGGGACCACGCCACGCTCATGGCCGCTAGCGGCGCCTACGCGGAGCTGTATCGATCCCAGCTCCAGGCTGGCGACGCAAGCGCCGGGCCGTCGCCGAATCCCCCGGCGCTGCCCGCCCCGGCGACGGGCGCCTTCGAGCCGCTGGTGGCCGCGTGGTACGAACGCAGCTTCTGGCCACGGCTGCTGTGGCCCCTTGGCGCTGCGGTGGCGGCGCTGGCGAAGCGCCGCCGGCGGCGCTTCCTGTCCGGGGCGAGCCCTGCGTGGAAGGCGCCGGTGCCGGTGGTGGTGGTGGGCAACGTCACCGTCGGCGGCACGGGCAAGACGCCGCTGGTGGTTTGGCTGGCGCGCTGGCTGCAGGAGCGCGGCGTGCGCCCCGGCGTCGTGGCCCGCGGCTACCGCGGCAAGGGGCCGTTTCCGTTGGCGGTGGCCGGCGACACGCCGGCCCGGAAGTGCGGCGACGAGGCCGCGCTGGTCGCCCGGCGCGCCGGCTGCCCGGTGGTGGCGGACCCGAACCGCCCGCGGGCGGTACGCGCTTTGCTGGCCGCGGCGGCCGTGGACGTGGTGCTGGCCGACGACGGCTTGCAGCACTACGCCCTGGCCCGGGATGTCGAAATCGCGGTCCTCGACGGCCGGCGCGGCCTCGGCAACGGCCTGTGCATTCCCGCTGGTCCGCTGCGCGAGCCGCCCGGCCGGTTGCGCGACTGCGACTGGGTCGTCGCCAACGGCGCCGCCACTGGCTTGACGCCGGAGGAATCCGTGGCGGTAGCGGAAGCGACGGCAGTGGTCCACGTAGCGACCGGAGAGCGGCTGTCGCCGGCGGCGTTCCTGGCGCGAGCAGGGCGGCCTCGGGCGCTGGCCGGCATCGGCAACCCGGCCCGGTTCCAGGAGACGCTGGCTGCGGCTGGCATCGCCGTGTCGGTGAAGGCGTTTCCGGACCATCACCGTTTCACCTCGGAGGACGTGGCGGCGCCGCCCGGCGTGGCGGTGCTGATGACGGAGAAGGACGCCGAGAAGGTGCGGGCGCTGGCCGGCGCGGACCACTGCTGGTACCTGGAGATCGCCATGCGCTTTCGGGAGCCGGTGGACGATCGCCTGACCGCGCTGTTCGCAGCCCGCGGCATCGCTTTGCCGACCTTGCCGGCACCGGCGGGCGCGGAGGCTGCCCCCGAGTATTCGGACACGCCCGAGGCAGCGTCGGCGGGCCCTCGGGCCGCGGCGTGACCTTCCACGTCGTCGTTCCGGCCCGCTACGCCTCCACGCGGCTGCCCGGCAAGCCGCTGGTCGATCTGGCTGGCAAGCCGATGATCCGGCATGTCCTGGAGCGGGCGCGCCGGTCCCGGGCGCTGTCGGTGGTGGTCGCTACCGACGATCAACGGGTGGCGGACGCGGTAAGCGGCTTCGGCGGCGACGTGGAGATGACCGATCCCGGCCATGTGTCGGGTTCGGACCGGGTGATGGAGGTGGCGCGAGGCCGGCGTTGGGGCGGCGACGAGATCGTCGTGAACGTGCAAGGCGACGAACCGCTGCTGCCGCCGGCCGTCGTCAACCAGGTGGCAGCCGCGCTGGCCGGCGCGGACCCCGGCTGCGGCGTAGCGACCTTGTGCGAGCCCGTCCGCTACGGCGCGGAGCTGCGGGACCCCAACGTGGTGAAGGTGGCCGTCGCTGCCAGCGGCCGAGCGCTGTACTTCTCCCGCGCACCGCTGCCCTGGTCCCGGCAGGCGTTCGAGGACGGCGTGCCGGATCGGCTGCCAGCGAACCTGTGGCGGCGACACGTCGGCATCTACGCCTTTCGCGTGGCGGCCCTCGCCGAGTTCGTAGCGTGGCCGCCAGGCCCGTTGGAGCAGGCCGAGTCCCTCGAGCAGCTGCGGCTGCTGGAGAACGGACGGGCCATTCTGGTACGGGAGGCGCTGGTGCCGGTGCCGGGGGGCGTCGACACCCCAGCCGACGCCGAGCGGGTGCGGGCGGCGCTGGTCAGTACTCCGTTTTCCCCTTGAACTCGCACAGGTCTTCGATGGCGCAGGCGCCGCAGCGGGGCTTGCGCGCCGTGCAGACGTAGCGACCGTGCAGGATCAGCCAGTGGTGGGCGCCCTGCTTGAACGACGCCGGCACCCACCGCAGCAGCTTGTCTTCCACTTGGCGGGGCGTCTTGCCGACGGCAAGGCGGGTGCGGTTGCAGACCCGGAAGATGTGCGTGTCCACGGCGATGGTCGGCTCGCCGAAGGCGGTGTTGAGCACCACGTTGGCGGTCTTGCGGCCCACCCCCGGCAGCGCTTCGAGGGCCTCCCTTGTGCGCGGCACTTCGCCGCCATGCTCGTCGACCAGCAGGCGGCAGGTCTTCAGCACGTTGGCCGCCTTGGTGTTGTAGAGGCCAATGGACTTGATGTGGCGCCGCACCTTCTCCAAGCCCAGCGCCAGCATCTCCTCGGGCGTGTTGGCGGCGGCGAACAGCGGGCCGGTGGCCTGGTTGACGCTCACGTCCGTGGCCTGGGCGGAGAGCATCACCGCCACCAGCAGCTCGAAGGGCGTGCGGTAGGCCAACTCGGTGGTCGGCGCCGGGTTCTCGGCGCGAAGCCGGGCGAAGATCTCCCCTCGTTTGGCGCTGTTCACGGCCGACTCACCGTGCGGCATCCGGCGCCAGCGCGGACCGCCAGTCGCGCAGAAAGCCGCGACGAACGAACTCCAGGGTCACCCGCAAGTACGCCGTCGCGGTCTGCCCGGCCCGGTCCGTCGCCGTCACGGCAACGGTGGCGGCACCCGCCGTGCCGTCGGCATTGGCCTCCAGCACGAGCGCTCCGCCGGCTATGCGCGCCGCCACCAGCGCCGGATTGTCGGAGGCTGCCTCGAAGGTCAGCGCCTCGCCGCCAGCGAACAGCTCCGAGAGCTGGAACGTGGAGCGATCCCCATTGGCAGTCAGCACCGCCTCCAGCGGCTCGCCGACGGCCAGCGGCGGCGGGGGCAGCGGCTGGCTGCCGAGGCCCATGCCCGCCACCAGCAGTTCCAGCGCCCGCCCGTTGCCAATCGCGGCGCAGTGGTTGGAGTCTTCGGTGGTGCGCCAGCCCTTCGCATGGCCGGCGGCAGACGTGATGCTGTTGAAGACGCGCATGGCGTCGCCGAGCCCCCAGCGGTGGTCGCCGTCGGGACCCCAGAGGTCCACTTGGAAGTCGATGGGGTGATCGAAATCCCAATCGCCGTCGACGAAGGCGAAGCCGCTCTCGTCGAACGGGGCGTGGGGACGGGTGGCGTCGTCCACCGCGGCGACGTCGCACGCTTCGGTGGCATGGACGTGGTTGACGACCTGCTCGTAGAGCCGCCGCGGCGGGATCGGGCCGGGTTTGACGCAGCGGCTGCGCGGGGACAGGCGGGCGCAGTCCGCATCGTCGCGGCAAGCCTGCCTGGCGTCCAGGTCGCAGTGGCCGGTGGCGTAGGTGCGTCGGCCGCAGCCGGAGTTGATGTCCCACAGCGCCGGACCCCCGACCATCAGCTGGTAGTCCACCACCGCGTCCACGTCGTGGTAGTACACCGCGCCGAGGGTGGCCTGCGTGCCCATGCTGCAACCCATGGTGCCGAAGTCTCCCGCGCCGGCAAGATTCTCATGCGCCCAGGCGATTACGCTGGCAACCCGTCGCGTCACGTTCGGTACGCGGTTGGCGGGAGGCGACGTGCGCGTGAACCAGCCCCAGTTGGCGAAGCCGCGCTCCCATCGCACCATCACCGTCTTCGCGCTGGTCGCGTCCTCGATCTGCGCCGCGAGGGGCGTCATGTAGTAGGCGCCGCCAAGGCCCGTGTGCAGCAGCACGGTCTTGTCGCCGCGCTGTCGGGTGCTGAAAGCGAGGTGTCCGCCCATGCCGTCCACCACGAAGGCGACGGCTTGCCTCGGCAGGCCGCCCTCGGTCAGCGGCTGTCCGCCGGCGGTGTGGGCGGGCGCCTGGCACCGTCGCCAGTCGTCGCAGGCTGCCCGGCAGCTGTACGCGACCGTGTAGTCGCCGTTGACGTCCGGCTCGGAGCGCGCGATGTCGAAGGCCGAAGCCGGCTGGCGTGGTTCCTGGGCGGCGCAGATTCGCAGCTCGCCGGCCAGCTGGCGAACGTGGCTTGCGTCCGCGAACGCATTGCTGGCGGCCAGCGTCGCAACGCCAGCGAAAAGCAGGCGACGCCGGCGGCTGGCGGTGGCGCGGGGCATGGCGAGAGGTGGCGTCCGCAAGGCGCTAGCGAGTTCCGGCGTCTTCCTGCATGACGCTGCGCACCAGCCACTTGTCCCGGGCCTTGCGATGCGCCTTGCGGGAGATGGTCCCCGCTTCGGCCATCTCGGCCAGCTTCTCGAGCTTGCGGTTCAGCCGTGCCGTGCCGGCCTGGTCCCAAGGGTCGGCGGCAGACGGCGCCGGCAGCCTCGGCTCGCCGATGCCGTAGCTGGCCTGTTCGAAGGTCACTGCGTGGTTCACCCGGCGGATCTGCCAGAACAGGACCTCGAGGAAGGCCAAACCCGCTGCGGTGGCCAAGGCCCGTTCCACGCCGCCGACCAGAAGCCCCTGCGCGACCAGCGCGACGTTGACTGCCTGCGCGAGCACCCACAGACCGCGGAAGAGTCGGCTCTGATAGCGCATGGCGGTCTCGGTCTGGCCCTGTGTCGGCGGCTCGGACGCCGCGGCGCCTTGCCGTTGGCCGCCGGCCAGCCCTCTCGACAGATTCCAGCCGACGCGGTCCACGTCGTTGCCGATGTAGCGCAGGAACGCGGCGACGACGATGAAGAACAGCGCGAGCAGAGCGCTGCGCCAGCCATGCTGGACCAGCAGCAGAGCGGCGAGAAAGACGTAGCCCGCGCCGACCGCCACCAGCAGCGTGCCCTTCCACAGCCGTCGCAGTCTCACTTCGGCGTCGGACAAGCGACCGCCCTCGGTCCGGTCCGCCATATGGCCCCCTCAACAGCTTCACGGAGAGAGTAGCCGGCGGGGGCCGGTCTTGCAGCACCGTTTCTTGGACTGGGCCACCCCCGACCCGCCGCGGCGCTGGCAGAAGCCGTTTAGAAACCCTTGGAGTTCAGCGGCCGAACAGCTCGCGGTTCGCCCGGGGCAGGAACAGCAGCCCGATGCCGGCGTTGAACAGCACGAAGAAGGTGTGCATCACGAAGCTGAACGCGGCGACTTCCGGATAGTCCGGGAACAGCACCGTCCACAGCAGCAGGGCGCCGGCGTGGAACGGCAGCGGCAGCGCCGCGGCGAGGAAGATCACCGGCAGGAACGCCAGCATCTGCCCCAGGCTCACGTCCACTTGGAACAGCGCCAGCGCCAGCGTGTACACCGCCACGGCGCCGAGCAGATTCGGCGCCTTGCACAGCACGATCAGCAGATAGTGAACCGGCCGTGCCTGCCGGAACGCCCGCAGCAGGCCCCGCTCCCGCAGACCGCCCTCGCCGGTGCGGAAGTAGGCGATGTGCAGCGGCAGATAGAGGGCAGCCGCCGCCATCGCCGAAGGCAGAATCACGTCCAGCGGCAGCAGCGTCGATGCCTCCCGCACCAGGCCGAAGTTGAGCGCCACGCCGATGCCGGAGAAGAGCAGCAGCTGGTAGATCTCCATCAGGCCCAAGAGGATCATGCTGGACAGCGCCTGCCAGCCGGGCACCTGGTAGTGGCGCAGCAGGTACAGGGACATGGCCCCCTTGCCCACCTGCTCGTTCACTAGCGACAGAATGTAGGCGCTGGCGCGAATCGGCAACATGCCGCCGAACTTGAGCGACGGCGCGTTGAACCAGCGCACCACGCGCCAGGTGACGTGCGCGTCCACCAGGAAGAAGAACACCGAGTAGGGGGCCATCACCGCCAGCCAGGCCAGCCAGTTGGCGTCCGCGAAGAAGTCGACCAGATAGGCCGCCACCGTCTGCGACCGCTGCCCGGCCGCGGCCTCGATGCGCCGGTAGACCAGGTAGAAGCAGAGCGCCGCCAGGAGCCAGGTGCCGATGCGCAGCAGCATGGACGCGGCGGACCTTCGGCCGGGGCGGCCCGGGTCCGCGGCCTCCCGCGGCGCGTGTTCGCCCGCTGGCGCATCGGCGCCAGCGTTCATTGGCGGACCAGAATCGACATCGCGCCATCCATGCGTTTGACGAAGCCGAGCTTGGCGTACACGCGGGTGGCCCGGGCCTCTGCCGGGCTGCCGGTGCGCACATGCAGGAACGGCAGCGCCCCGGCGGCCTGCTGGCGACGGGCGACCTCGGCGACCAGCGCCTGGGCGTAGCCGCGGCCCTGGCAGGCGGCGTCCGTACACACCGCGCTCACTTCGCGGTAGCTGGCGCCGTCGGCGACGATGCGCATGCGCTCGCCGGCCATCGCCACCAGCTGGCCGTCGGCGCGGATGCCCACGTAGTGGCCCAACCGGTGCGTCGCCGACTCGAAGGGCCCCGGATCGGTGGCCTTGGCGAGCCGATACATGGCCGCCGCGTCGTCGGCGCCGAGGTCCACTACCTCGTCGGCCGAAGCCGCCGTCGCCACGGGGCGCGGACAGATCCACTGGGACAGCGGCACCACGGCCGCGAGCCGCCACAGGCGACGCAGCTCGCCGGCGATCTCCCCCGGAGCGAACACGGCCGCGAAGGTTCCGGCTTCGACCAGTCCGGCGAGCTCCTCGAGGGCCTCGGCGCTCCGGTCCGCCAGCCCGGCAATGGGCGAGATGTCGCTCCGATAGCGGCCGGCCCGCTCGCCGACGACGCCGAACTGCCGTTGCGCCCCGGCCAGCGCGTGCCAGGAGGGATTGTCGAGGACGGACACCGGGTCTAGGCCGTCGCCGTGGGCTGCGCGGCCTGGGTCACGCCAGGGCCTGGTAGACGAGCGTCTTCAGTTCGCGTCGAATGGGATAGGTGGAGGAGGGCAGCAGCTGCGTGAGGAACACCGCGATCACTTCCTCCACCGGATCCACCCAGAAGTAGGTGCTCGCGGCGCCGCCCCAGGCGAACTCGCCGGGGGAATCGAGCACGTTGGCGGCGGCTGGATCCACCACCACGGAAAACCCGAGCCCGAAGCCGATGCCCTCGTAGGGTGTCTCGCTGAACACCGGCTGCCCCATGGCCGCGAGATCGCGGTTGCCGGGCAGGTGGTTGGCGGTCATGTGTTCCACCGTTTTTCGCCCGAGCAGCCGCTGGCCGCCCAGCTCGCCCTTGCGCAGCAGCATGAGGGCGAAGCGGTGGTAGTCGTCCAGGGTGCCCACCATGCCGCCGCCGCCGGAGAGGAAGCGCGGCGGCCCCAGGTAGCGGGAGGACTCCGGATCGTCCTGCAGGCTGTAGCTGCCGGGCGCAACGTGTCGATAGCAGGCGGCGAGCCGCTCGGCGGCGTTCTCCGCCACTTGGAAGCCGGAGTCCGCCATCTTCAGCGGCGCGGCAATCCGCTCGGCGACGAAGCGATCCAGCGTCGTGCCGGAGAAGCGCTCCACCAGGTAGCCGCACACGTCCGTGGAGACGCCGTAGTTCCAGCGTGTGCCGGGGGAGAACTTGAGCGGCAGCGCGGCGAGCTTCTCCGCCATCTGCGCCAACGTGCCGTCGGTGACCTTGGCGTCCCGATAGAGGGCGTCCACCGGATGGTCGCCGGCGAAGCCGTAGGTGAGGCCCGCGGTGTGGGTCAAGAGATGCTTGATGGCGAGCGGGGCATCGGGCGGGCGCACGGCGTAGCGCTTGGCGTCGCCGCCATCGAACACGGCCAGATCCTGCCAGGCCGGAATGGTGCGGCTCACCGGATCGTCGAGCTGGAAGCACCCTTCCTCGTAGAGCATCATCAGCGCCACGCTGGCAACGGGCTTGGTCATCGAGTAGAGGCGCACCACCGTGTCGCGCCGCATGGGCCGCCGCCGCTCCACGTCGCGCAGACCGCAGGCGTGGAAGAACGCTTCTTCGCCACCCCGGGAGACGAGGCACAGCGCCCCGGGCAGCTTGCCGGCCTCGACATAGCCGTCCATGTGCCTGGCGATGCGCGGCAGGCGGCTGGCAACGAAGCCGTTGGTCATGGGGCTGCTCTCATCTTGCGAGGGCCCCTAGGCGTAGCCCGTTGGGGCGCTCGAGGCCGGCAGCGGCGAAGCATACCGAACTTGCGCCGGTACCAAGTGGCCTTGCGGTTTGGCAGGCGGCCCCGTCCCTCGCGGTGGTATGGTTCTGGCTTGAGGCGGGCGCGCCCGCGCAGGCATCGGAGGCTCCGTGGAAAAGGCTCAAGCGCACACCGAGGCGGCGGTGGCAGACGACGACGCCAGCCGCGCAGCGCTGGTGTTGGGCAATCGCGGGCCGTTGCGGTTCGATGCCGCCGGCCGGGTCCGCGAAGACATCCTGGATGCCTACTGGCGCACCGGCTTCTACGTGTTCGAGGGGGCCCTCGACGTCGCCGAGGTGGCCGAGTTGGAGCGGGAGTTCCGGGAGCTCTGCGCCCGGGCCCCCCGCGGCGCCGGCGAGGAGACGGACGCCCAAGGCCGGCCAGCGCGTGGCGACGCCGATCAGCGCAAGCTGTTCCGTTTCGCCCGCCCGCTCACGGACCCGTACGGCGAGACGGACGTCGGCAACGGACGCTACGAAGTGAAGATGCGCGAACCCCCGCCGCCCGAAGACGCGCCGGCCGAGGTGCTGCTGCAGATCGGCGGGATATTGCAGTTCCTGGACTCGGCGCTTCGCATCTACGGCCATCCGCAACTGCTGGCGATGGCGGAGGCCGTCAACGGCGCCGACTTCACGCCCTTCACCGAGGTGATCTGGATCAAGCAGGCGCGCCTTGGCGCTGCCGTCTCCTGGCACCAGGACGGCACCACCCATTGGCAGAGCCCGGCGCTGGACGCCGGCACCCACGGCTTCAACTACATGGTGAACCTGTACCCGACCACGCCGGCCAACGCGCTATGGGTGGTTCCCGGCACCCACGCGCAAGGCAAGGCGGACCTCAAGGCCATGCTGGCGGCGAGCGGTTCGGACCGGCCCGAGGGCGCGGTGCCGATGCTGTGCAGGCCGGGCGACGTGGCCATCTGCAACCGGCAGGTGGTGCATGGCTCCTACCCGAACGCCACGGGCCCGCGGCGGGCCACCTTCGTGTTCGGCTTCCACCGGCGGGCTTCGGTTGCTGGCGTCGCGGGTTGGGCCAAGACGCCCTACGACGACGACTACATCCGCGTCAGCAGCCGCATCATCCCCTTGGCCATAGACGCGCGGCGGCAACGCTGCCCGGGCGAACGTCCGTACGTCTACCAGCCCTTGGCCGACGCCGCGCCGACGCCTTGGAACGAGGCGAACCGCGAAGCCGTGCTTCGGAACTACCACCGCCGCGCCATCGGCATCTGACGCCGTCGCTTGCGCCCCGATTGCTCGGCCCACCAAAGAAGCACCGCCTAGCTAGGGGCCTCCCCTGGCTGCGGAACATGCCAAGGGCGGCGAGGGGCATGGGGGCGATCGCGTGGAGCGCTCAGCGGAGGCGAAGCCGATGCCTCCGTGTCAGCCGGATCGTGGCAAGGCCGGGGGAGCTGGCAGCGCTTGCCGCTGTGCGGCACCGGCCGAGGTTCCGGCGGAGCACGGCGCTTCGAGCACTTCCCCGGACGACCGGACCTACCGCCTCCGGGCCGGATTCGCCGGGCTGCCGAACACGCCGAGCGCCGTCTGGTACTGGTCGGCGTAGAAGCGGCCTTCCTGACCCTGCTCTCGCAGCTTGTCGACGATGGCGGCGAGGTCGGCGCGTTCGTTCCGCCCCGCCAGGATGGCGGAGACGTGGAGCCAGCCTTGGGCCATCAGCCGCCCGGCGTCGTTGCCAGCGGTTGCCGCCAGGTCCCGGCTCTCGGCGAACGCCTCGGCCGCGGCGGCGGCGTCGCCGTCTGCGAGCAGCTGGGCGCCGAGGATCCAATAGCCGTTGCGGCGGCGGCTGGGGGGCAGGCGGAGCTCTGCGGCCAGGGCGACGTTCCGACGCGCTGCCGCCAATCCCAGCCGGCGATGCGCGTGGGTCACCGGCCCCACCTGCCCCGGGCCCCAGCCGGGCCAGGTGTCCGCGGCGAGGTTGTAGGTGAGGACGGCGGCGGCTTCCTGGTAGTCGGCTGCGGCGTCGGGATGCTGCTCCGCCAGCCGCAGGGCCTGCCCGCAGAGCAGCTTGAGCAGGTAGACGTAGCCGTCGACGTCGTCTACGCCGCGGTTGAAGCGGCGCGCCAGCAGGTAGCTCGCCGTGCGCAGGCCGGTCGGCGACGTCGCCTCGAGGGGCTCGGCCAGCATGGCCTCGAGCACCGGCCGCAGCTTGGCATCGGCCGCCTCGGCTCCGGCCTTCTCGACCGCAGCGGCCATCGTCGCGCCGGCCCCGAGCAGCAGCGCGGCGATGCGCCGCATCACAGCTTCGCCGCGACTCCGCCGTCGACGTTGATGATCTCGCCGTTGACGAAGCGCGATTCGTCGCTGGCCAGAAAGAGCACCAGATTGGCGACGTCTTCGGGGTAGCCGGGCCCCTGGACGATCTGCGCGAAATCGAACATCCGTTCGAAGACGTGATGGCCGCCGTCCGGGTCCCGCACGGTGCCCCGGGTGGCGCCGGGGGTGAGGATCTGGCCGGGGCGGACGCAGTTGACGCGGATGTTGTGGCGCCCGCCGGTACCCGCCATGTAGCGCGTCAGCGCGTCCACGCCAGCCTTGGCGGCGTAGTAGGAGGCCGAGGTGGTGCCGAACTCGTCCTGCATCCGGGAACTGAAGCCGCGTTGCGCCGCCAGCGAGGACATGTTCACCACCGCGCCGCCGCCGGCGGCCACCAGGTGGGGCCACACGGCGCGGCTGACGTAGAAAGTGCCGGTCAAGTTGGTGTTGACGACCCGGTGCCACTCGGCGTTCGGCTCGTCCGGGAATTGGCTGCCGCCGCCCCCGCCGGCATTGTTGAACAGCACGTTGATCGCGCCATGCACCTCCGCCGCGGCGGCGACGGCGCTCCGCACGGAGTCGTCGTCGCCCACGTCGCAGGCGATGAAGGTGGCATCTCCGCCGGCGCTGCGGATGGCTGCGGCCACGGCCTCGCCCTCGGCCTGCCGCCGGGCCATCAGAATCACCTTGGCGCCTTCCCGGGCGAACGTGTGCCCGGTGGTCTCGCCGATGCCGCTGTTGCCGCCGGTGACGACGGCGACTCTGCCGGCCAGCCGGCCGCCGGTGTCTGCCATGTGCGGGTTCCTCCGTTCTTTCCGAGCCCCGGTGTCGCCGCGACTTGCCTGGTGCGCGGCCAATTCGGCGCGGCAGCGTAGCACGACGTCGGCGCTGAACGGTGGCGCGGGGCGCAACGGACGCTCCTTGGCAGGCGTTGAACGCTAGGGCGCGTCGTCCCGCGCCGGCAGCAGAATCCACGCCACGGCGTACGCCGCCAGCGCCACCTTCCAGGAGAAGATGGCGGCGACGACGAAGCCGACCCGAACGAAGGCCGGGTCGATGTCGAAGTGGCGGGCGCAGCCGGCGCAGACGCCGCCGATCCAGCCGCCCTTGCGATCCCGTGCCAGCTTGGCGCGAATGCGGTCGATTCTGGTCATATGCGTCTCCTCCGAGTGGTCTAGGCGCCAAGGCACAGGTGCAGCAGCTGCCACGCGGCACCGTCGGCGCCAGCCACGGCGCCGACGTGCTGGCCGGCTTCGGCGAAGAGGCCGAAGGCGAGCATTGCCACGGCCAGCAGCGCAAAGGCGCCGATGGTGGCACGAGGGGAGGTGATTCTCGACAGTCGGGTCATGGCTAGCGTCCAGTGCGTCCTAGCGAAGGGATGCCCGGCGTGTGTTCAAGTTCCGTGCCAAGTGACAAGCAAGTGACAAGCCAGTGACAAGATGGTTGTCAACTGATTGATTTCACGTTGTTTTCTGAAGAACAGCCGACTGTTCGCGTTCCCAAGGCGTTGCCTTGTGGCTTGATCAGCCAACCGGCTGGCGAAATCCGCCACATCCGCCTAGACTGCCCTGTCCTAGTGTGCCGCTTCCAGAACAACATGCGTTCCAGAGGGACGGGTTTCGTCGCAGGGCCGGAACACCGGTGGCCTTGCGGGGCGGCACATCCTTGAGCAGCAGCCCAGGCGACGACAGACGGAACGCGCCATTGCCACGTCGATTCGGAATCGAACCACTAGGCCGCGGGCGAGCCATGCCTTCCACCGTTCGCTACGAGCCGCCGGAGCGCCCCCCGCACCTTCTGGCGGCCGGGCTGGGGTTGCAGCAGGCGGTGCTCTCCGTCGCCAGCGTGGTGCTGACGCCGGTGATCGTCGTTCGCGCCGCCGGCGCGGCGGACCCGTACCTCTCCTGGGCGGTGTTCGCGGCGCTCCTGGTGAGCGGCGTCAGCACCATGGTGCAAGCCAGGAGGGTGTGGCGCCTGGGTGCCGGGTATCCGCTGCTGATGGGCACCTCCGGCGCCTTCATCGCGGTGTGCGTGATCGCCTTGGCGGACGGCGGGCCGGCGCTGCTGGCGACCTTGGTGTTCGTCTCCGCGCTGTTCCAGTTCGGGCTGGCCGGCAAGCTCGTGTGGCTGCGGCGCATCGTCACCCCGACGGTCGCCGGCACGGTGGTGATGCTCATCGCCGTGACCGTGATGCCGGTGGTGTTCGGCATGCTGCCGGATGGGGAGGACTCGATAGGCGCTCCGCTGAGCGCCGCGGTGGCGCTGGCGGTGACCGCCGGCCTCGCCATGCGGGCGACCGGCGCGTTGCGGCTGTGGGTGCCTTTCGTCGGCCTGGTCGCCGGCTGCGTGACGGCCTCCTTGTTCGGCCTGTACGACACGGCGCGGGTGGCCGAAGCGGCGTGGCTGGGGCTGCCGCACCGCGGCTGGCCGGGTTTGGACCTGCACTTCGGCCCGCTGTTCTGGGCGCTGCTGCCGGCGTTCGTGTTCGCCACCTTGATCGGTGCCATCGAGACCGTTGGCGATGCCAGCGCCATGCAGGCCGTGGCCTGGCGTCGGCCGCGCGCCACGGACTACCGCGAGGTGCAGGGCGCCGTGGCAGCCGACGGCCTCGGCAACCTGCTCTCGGGCCTCGCCGCCACGGTGCCGAACACCACCTACTCGAAGAGCATTTCCATCGCCGAACTTACCGGCGTGGCCGCCCGGCGCGTGGGAGTGTGGATCGGCGCGCTGTTCGTGGCGACGGCCTTCGTGCCGAAGGCGGCGGCGTTGCTGCTGGCGGTTCCGGGCAGCGTGGTGGCGGCCTACATGACCGTCTTTCTGGCGATGCTGTTCGTGCTCGGCATGAAGATGGTGGTGCAGGACGGCCTGGACTACCGCAAGGGCATCATCGTCGGGGTGTCGTTCTGGATCGGCATGGGCTTCCAGCACCAGGACATCTTCGCGGACCAGCTCGGCGCCTGGTGGGGTACGCTGCTCGGCAACGGCATGACCAGCGGCGGCCTCGCCGCCATCCTGCTCACCGCTGTCATGGAGCTGGCCGGTGGACGGCGTCGGCGCCTCGAAGCCACGCTCGATGCTTCCGCCCTGCCAGCGGTGGACGCCCTCCTCGACGAGATGGCCCGCCGCGCCCGCTGGCCGGACGATGCGCGGCAGCGGCTGCGGGCCGCTGGCGAGGAAGCGCTGCAATGCCTGCTGACCGCCGGCGGCGAGGCCGGGGAGGCGCGTCGCCTGCGGCTGGCAGTGCGCACCGACCGCGCCAGCGCCACCCTCGAACTCGTCGCCGCGGTGGGGCAGGACAACATCGAGGACCTGCTGGTGCGACTGACGGATCTGCCGGGCGACTCGCCGGAACGGGAGGTGTCTCTGCGCCTGCTGCGCCACCACGCCGACACCGTGCGCCATCAGCAGTACCACGGCACGGACGTGCTGGCGGTAACGGTGGCCGCGGAAGCGGACGCCGGCAGCCATCAAGGTCGCGGGGCGATGCCCTAGATTGAGCGGCCTTCGCAAATGGGTCAAGTTTGCGAAGCACGGAGTTTGCGGAGCGAGGGGCGCCGCCGCAAGCTCGTATACTCCAAGACAAGGGTGCTTCGGGGCAGCGCATGGAACTTGGGACGCAGCGCGACGCGCCGCCCCACTTCGCCGGCCGAACCGCGGAACTGACGGCGCTGAACCGGCGCTTGGACGCGCTGTGCGCGAGTGCCAACGCCGAGGCTGGCATGTCCCTAGTCACCGGCGTTCAGGGGGTCGGCAAGACCCACTTGGCGCTCAAGTTCGCCCGCGATGCGACCAGACGCGAAGGCCCCCGAAGCGTGTTCTGGAAGAGCATGCTGCCGGACACTCTCGCCGCGGACGATGCCGTCGTCTTCATGGCGATCATGCGGGCGATCGGCCGCGAGTCCGCTGGCCGGAAGGTCGCCGATCTCGACGCGAAGGCGACGACGGTAGGGGCGGGGCTGGGCATTGCCAAGGCAAACGTTTCGCTGGAGCGCGTACGCAAGACGCACGATCTGGCCGAGCTGCTAAGCGACTCCGTGGCTGCGGGTGTTTGGACCGGCAAGGCGCTGGTCGTCACCATCGACGAGCTGCAAGCCGTGTCCGCGGCCGGCATGGGCGCGTTGCGCGTGCTGCATCAAGGCGTGCCGGGCTGTCCGCTGATGGTGCTTGGCATCGGCTTGCAGCACACCCCGGAAGTCCTGTCCAGGCCAGAGGGCGCAGCCGGCATTTCAAGAGTCGCCGAGGAGTTCAATCTCGGGCCGCTGTCGGCGGCCGAGACCTTCGAGGCGGTCTACGACGGCCTGCTGGCCCTCGGCCACGAGATCCCGGCGCCTTACGCAAGGGAACTGGCGAAGGCGTCCATGGGCTTCCCGCAGCACGTCCACGGCTATCTCGCCGGCGCCTGCGAAGCGATTTCCCGCCATGGCCGCCTAGCCGAAGGGGCATCGTTGACCGAGGCCCTTGCCATCGGCGACCGATCGAGGGTCGCCTACTACGAGGGGCGGCTGCGTCTCATGGCCAACAGCAGGGCCATGCTGGCGGTGATCGGCGCGATGGCCAAACGCGGCACGGACATGCTGGCCATCGATGCAGCCGTCGCGGCCCTTGACGAAGCCGCGTTCGACGGCCCCGGGGTAGTGCGGGAGGCCATCGAGCACGGCGTGCTGACCCGCAACGCCCGCTCGGAACTGTCCTTCGGCATTCCGTCGTTCCACGGCTACATGGACGACTGGCTGCGCGATGAGAGACGGCGAGAGGGTGTCCCGCGAGCCGCAAGCGCCAGAGCTGCGTTGGAGTGATGGTCCGGGTCGCGCTGCGCCGGCTCATCCGTCATTGCAATCGTGTTGGCCCGCCGGCCGTGACCCAAGCGCACAGGTTGCGCCTCTCGGACGCCTTGGCGATTCCGGGCGCCGTCAGACCACGCCGTAGGCCAGCATGGCGTCCGCCACCTTGCGGAAGCCGGCGATATTGGCGCCGCGCACGTAGTCCACTGCGCCGCCGGCCGTGCCGCCCTCCTGGCAGCACTTGGCGTGGATGTCCGCCATGATGCGCCGCAGGCGGTCGTCCACTTCCTGTCGGGACCAGGCGATGCGCAACGCGTTCTGGCTCTGCTCCAGCCCGGACACCGCCACGCCTCCGGCGTTCGCCGCCTTGCCGGGCCCGAACAGCACCCCCCGCTGCCGGAACGCGGCGATGGCCGCCGCCGTGCAGGGCATGTTGGCGCCTTCGGCGACCGCGATCAGGCCGTTGTCCAGCAGCGTTCCGGCGTCGTCGCCGTCGAGCTCGTTCTGGGTCGCGCAGGGCAGCGCCACGTCGCAGGGCGTCCGCCAGGGCCGCTCGCCCTCGAAGTAGCCGCAGCGGAAGTGCTCCGCGTACTCCCGCAGTCGGCCCCGGCGCTGTTCCTTGAGCGCCTTCAGCCAGTCAAGCCGGTCGCCGACTATGCCGTCCGGGTCGTGGACGAAGCCGCCGGAATCCGAAGCGGCGACCACCTTGGCGCCCAGTGCCGCGAGCTTCTCGATGGCGTGCAGGGCGACGTTGCCGGACCCGGAGACCACCGCGGTTTTACCATCTAGGCCGTCCCCCGCTGCGGCCAGCATGTCCTCCAGGAAGTAGGCAGCGCCGTAGCCGGTGGCCTCCTTGCGCACTTCGCTGCCGCCGAAAGCCAGGCCCTTGCCCGTGAACGCTCCGGTGAAGCGGTTGCCGAGGCGCAGGTAGGTGCCGAACAGGTAGCCGATCTCGCGTGCGCCGACGCCGATGTCGCCGGCCGGCACGTCGGTGTCTTCGCCGATGTGGCGGTGCAGCTCGCGCATCGTCGCCTGGCAGAAGCGCATCACTTCGGCGTCGCTCTTGCCGTGGGGGTTGAAGTTGGCGCCGCCTTTGGCGCCTCCCATCGGCAGCCCGGTGAGGCTGTTCTTGAAGATCTGCTCGAAGCCCAGGAATTTGAGCACGCTCTGGGTGACGGAGGGATGGAAGCGCAGGCCGCCCTTGTACGGCCCGATGGCGTTGCTGAACTGTACCCGCCAGGCGCGGTTGACGCGCACCCGCCCGGCGTCGTCCTCCCAAGCGACCCGGAAGGCGACGATGCGGTCCGGTTCCGTGAGCCGCTCCAGAATGCGCGCCTCCTGGTACTCGGGATGCGCCGCCACCACCGGCAGGATGGACTCCGCCACTTCCCGCACCGCCTGGTGGAACTCCGGTTCGCCGGGATTGCGCCGTTCCAGGCCAGCCATGAACGCCGCCAGGCGGCTTCCGGTGTCTTGTGCCATCGACGTCGGTGCCAGGAGACGGCTAGATGGCCGGCGGCGGGCCGCGATGGGCGTCGTCCGCCGGGCTCATCAGGCCCACGTGGTTGCCGTCCGGGTCCTCGACGATGGCGTAGCGGGCGCCCCAGAAGGTGTAGCAGGGCGGTTGCGCGCTGGCATGGCCTAGTCCGACGAGGCGAGCATGGACGGCGTCCACGGCTGCGGCATCGGGGAGGCGGAAGCCAATCACGGTCCGGCTGCCGTCGCCGCTGGCCGGCCGCCAGCCGGCGTTGTAGGTCTTCGCCAGCGGATGGCTGTCGAGGGCCAGTTCGAAGCCGCCTGGCATCCGCATCACCACATGGTGGGGCCCGGAGCCGGTGCGCCAGATGGCGTTCTCCGGCACCGCCACGCCGAGGGCGCGGTAGAAGGCGATGGCGCGTTCCATGTCGCGCACCACGAGATTGAGTTGATCGAGGACGGGCGAGCTCAAGGAGCCTCCGTGGCGGCTGGTGCCGAGGAGCAAGCGTACAATGGCTTGGCCGTTGGCGGTGGCTGCGGAAGATCGATGACCCGATTCTCCTGCCAGTCGACGAGTGGAGTGCGTCATGCGCTGGGCATCGATCCTGCCGCCGTCGGCGGCGGCTTGGTTGCGCGCCGGCGGCTGGCTTGTCGCTGCCTTGGGCGCCTGTGTCGGCGGGCCGGCTTTGGCGGCGTACTACGTCGGCGGCGAAGCGGCCCTGCACGGCGGCCCGGCGCTTGCGCTTCGCTCCGGCGACAACGACCGAGCCGCCCGCTGCGACGAGTTCGTGAACCCGCGCTACGCCGAGCTCGAAGGCTGCACGGCCCCCAACCACGGTCCCGGGGCCGTGGACGACTGGATGAGCGCCTTCGACCGCCCCCGGGGGGGGCTGGCCAGCGCCGTCGCGGGCTACCGGCCGAGGGATCGCTGGCGGATCGAGATCGAAGCGGGTTGGCGCAGCGCCAACGTCGATCAGACCGTGCCGGCCTTGAGCCCGGACGAGGGCGTTCCCTTTGCCAGCATCTTCGGCGCCGAGTTGCCGACGGCGACGGAACGCATCGGCGCACTGCGGTCCCGCCATCTGTTCGCCAACGTCTATTGGGAGTGGCGGGGCGGGGGCCGCTGGACGCCCTTCGCGGGCATCGGCGGCGGGGTCGCCTTCGCCAGCTTGGAGTACGCCGTACTGTGGCAGCGAACTGCCGATCCGAACCTAGTGGAGACGGCCCGGGGCCTGCCGAACGAGGCGGAAGTGCGCCGCAATCTGGCGGGCACCGCCAGCCGGGCAACAAGGCGGCTGCGGGATCGGCTGCCGGGCTGGCAGCTTCTGGCCGGCGTGGACTACGCGCTGACCTCGGCTTGGACGCTGGGAGTCCAGGGCCGGTGGGTTCGCCTGGCGGCGTTCGAGGCGGGAGGCAGCTACGACGAACTGCGTGGCCACGTCTCCAACCTGCGTCTGGACGGCAGCGAACCGGTCGCCTACCGGGTGACCACGGACGACGTCGGCTTCGTGGGCCTCGGCCTGCGGCTGCGCTACGAGTTCTAGCGAGGCTGCCGGACCGTCCCGGCTTGCGAATCCAGTCGACGGAACGGCATCTGTTCAGCAGGCGGCCCGCAAGGCGTCAGCGTCAGCAACAGCGCGTCCTCCCGGCCCTGCGCGGCCGGATAGTAGCCGGGGCGCCGGCCGATCCGGCAGAAGCCAAGGCTGGCGTAGAGCGCCCGGGCCGGCTTGTTGCTGGGGCGCACTTCGAGGAACACGGTCTCTGCGCCGGCGGCGGCAGCACGGGCCAGAAGGTGGCGAGCGAGGGCCCGACCCAAGCCCCGGCGTTGAGCCGCCGGCACGATGCAGACGTTCAGCAGCTGCGCCTCTCCGGCGCCCGTGGCGAGCACTCCGTGGCCAACGGCCGCGCCTGCGCATGGCGCCACGCAGCATTCGTAGGCGGCGGCCAGGCAGTCGGCGAATTGGCCACGGGACCAAGGGAAGGGCGTGGCGCTGGCCTCGTTCGCCGCCACGGCGTCGAGGTCCCGAACGGTCATGGGCCTGAATCGGCAGGCCCACGCAGTACCGGAACCGCGCTGATGGGACGGCAGCCCGGCCATTCAGTCTGTCGCTTGGCGGCCGGACTCGCGAATCAGCCGCCACAGTGCCTTTTTAGCCGCCGCATCGAGGTGCCCGGCGGGAATGTAGAGGTGCCCCTCCAGCAGGGCGCAGGAGGCGGGCGCCGCGTGGCCGACCAGCTGCGCTGCGCGGCTGCCGGCGATGAGCGTACGCGGCCCGTTGCGGGTCTGATGGCCGAAGAAGGCGCGGAAAGCCCGCTCGGCCCCGTTCGGCGGGGCGCCGGGCAGGGGCCAGTCGAAGAGGATGTCGTTCCGCTCGGCCGGGACGAAGGCGTTCATGGCCAAGGCCGCGTCCTGCAACAGCCGGCGTTGCGGCCAGGCGTCCTCGGCGACGGCTGCGAAGACGCGGCCGAAGTGGAAGCAGTGGACGCGGAACGGCTTGTCGGCTGCTGCGGCCCCCCGGGCGCGGGCCGGCCGAGACGGCGCGGGCGTTTGCCCGGCCTCTGGCTGCGGTGCCGCGGGCCGCCGTTGGCGGGCTGGCGGTGCGCGGCCCGGAATACGCGCCCCCGGCGTTGACTTCGGGCGCGGCTGCCGCGGCATCCAGACGTCGATGCCCAGGCGTTGCAGCGCCGCCACTTGGGCAGCGGGCCGGCGCCGCCCGTCGCCAGCCACCCCCGTGCCGCCGCGCCCGTCGCGATCCGCCTCGCCAGCCATGCGGCGATTGTACCGGCCGCCCGCAGCCGCTATGTTGGCGCGGCGCAGGTCGGCAACGGCGGCATGGGTGTCGGCCGGTGCCGCAGCCCGCCTTGCCGCTTGGAGAAGCAACCCGTGCAATATCTCACCGACGACGTGCGCATCACCGGCATGGCGGAGGTTCGGCCGCCGGCGGCCCTCATCGAGGAGCTGCCGCTGGCACCGGAACACTCGACGCTGGTGTTCAACGTTCGCCGCCAGGCCAGCGACATCATCCACGGCCGCGACGGCCGGCTGCTGGCCATCGTCGGACCCTGTTCGATCCACGATCCCGCGGCGGCGCGGGAGTACGCGGCGCGGCTCCAGGAGCAGGCGCAGGCGCTGGCGGAACACCTGCTGGTGGTAATGCGCGTCTACTTCGAAAAACCCCGCACCACGGTGGGCTGGAAAGGGCTCATCAACGATCCGCGGCTCGACGACTCCTTCGACATCAACCTCGGGCTGGCTACCGCGCGCGGGCTGCTGCGGGACATCGTGGACCTGGGGCTTGGCACCGGCACCGAATACCTTGATCCCATCACGCCGCAGTACGTCGGCGATCTGGTGTGCTGGGCGGCCATCGGCGCCCGCACCACGGAGAGCCAGATCCATCGCCAGCTGGCGTCCGGACTCTCCTGCCCCACCGGCTTCAAGAACAGCACCGACGGCGCCATCCAGGTGGCGGCGGACGCGGTCAAATCCGCCCTCCACCGGCACATCTTCCTGTCCGTCACCAAGGCCGGCGGCTCGGCCATCTTCTCCACCGCCGGCAACGACGACTGCCACGTGATCCTGCGCGGCGGCGGCGGCAAGACGAACTACGACAGTCCTTCAGTCCACTACGCCAGCCGCATCCTGGAGCAGGGCGGGCTCAGCGGCCGGTTGATGGTGGATGCCAGCCACGCCAACAGCCAGAAGGACCATCGCCGCCAGGCGGGCGTGTGCGCGGACATCGCCGGCCAGGTTGCCGCTGGCGAAGACAAGATCATGGGAGTGATGATCGAGAGCAATCTGGTGGCGGGGCGCCAGAACCTCGGCGGCGACCTGGTGTACGGCCAGAGCGTCACCGACGCCTGCATGGGCTGGGAGGAGACGGTGGCCTGCCTCGAGCAGCTAGCGGAGGCCGTCGCCAAGCGCGAGCGCCAGCGGGGCTAGTCCTCGGGCCGGCGCGGACCGCCGGCCCGAGGAGGCGGCAGATGCCGCTGCGGCTAGGCCGCGGCCGGATTCCGCAGCACCCGCCCGGCGCACTCGCCGGTGAGCTCGTCGTCGCGCAGCACCACCTTGCCGTTGCACACTGTGGCCTTGTAGCCGGCGGCGCGCTGGATGAAGCGCGGCGCACCGAAGGGGAAGTCGTGGACGATCTCCGGCATCCGCTCCTCCAGGGCGCCGATGTCGAACACGTTCACGTCCGCCCGCTTGCCGACCGCCAGCGTGCCTCGGTCCGCCAGGCCCAGCACGTCCGCCGGGACGGCGCTGATGCGGCGCACCGCCTCCGGCAGGGAGTAGACGCCGGCGTCCCGGTGCCAGTGCGAAAGAATGAAGGTGGACCAGCCGGAGTCGATCATCTGGCTGACGTGGGCGCCGGCGTCGCCGAGGCCCGGCATCGCCCACTCCGTCTTGATCAGCGACTCCAAGGCGCCGAGGTCGACGTTGAAGCCGCGCAGGTGGAACAGCGCCTTGCCGTCCGTCTCGTCGGCGATGCGCAGCCAGGTTTCCACCGGGTGCTCGCCGGCGGCTTCGGCGAGGTGGTACAGGCTCTCCTCGGGACGCTGCGTGTAGCGCGGGCGCGGCGCGTCGCCCATGTAGAACCAGCGCTTGGTGCCTTCGGCCGCCTTCTCGCCTTGGGCCCTCACCTCCGCCACCAGTCGGCGGCGGGTGCCGGGATCGCGGATGGCAGCAAGGCGCGCTGGCAGCTCCATTTCGCGCAGCGCGTTCCAGGCTTCGGTGCGGAAGAAGTTGTTGGTGGCGAGGCCGCCGACGCCGCCGCCGCTGCGGGGCACCGTCACCGAGGTGACGTTCAGGCCCTCCTCGCGCATGGCCCGCACCCGGACGTCCAGGCGTTCGTGGCCCATCTCCACCGCGGAGCTGAACAGGGCGCCCCGGGCGGTGCGGGCTTCGTCGCGGATGAGGTCGATCTCGGCGTCGAAGTCGCGGAAGTCGGACACGGTCTGCATGATGCCCCGGTGCCGGCCGACCTCCTTGGCCACCGCCCGCAGCTCGTCCCGATGCGCGAAGGTGCCGGGGATGGAACGGCCGTCCGGCAGCCGGTGGCCCGGCAGCCGGTTGGTCGAGAAGCCGAGCGCGCCTTCGCGCACGGACCGCCCGGCCAGCGCCGCGATCTCCCGCACTTCGGCCTCGGTGGCGGGTTCCTCCACGGCGCGCTCGCCCATGACGTAGAAGCGCACCGCGCAGTGGCCGACGAGGCCGGCGATGTTGATGGATGGCCCCAGGGCTTCCAGAGCGTCCAGATAGCCGCCGTAGGACTCCCAGTTCCACGGCAGGCCGTGCAGGATGGCGTTCTTGGGGATGTCCTCCACCGTCTCCATCATGCCGGCCAGAAACTCGCGATCGGTGGCCTTGCAGGGCGCGAAGGTGACGCCGCAGTTGCCGAGCAGGGCGGTGGTGACGCCGTGCCAGGAAACCGACGTCACCTGCGGATCCCAGCCGATCTGGGCGTCGAGATGGGTGTGCAGGTCGATGAAGCCGGGCGAGACGCTGAGCCCCTCCGCCTGGATCTCCTGCTTGCCTTTCCCCGCCACGTCGCCGATGGCGGCGATGGTGTCGCCGTCGATGGCGACGTCGGCGGCGAAGGGTTCGCGCCCCGTGCCGTCGACGACGTTGCCGCCCCTGATCACCAAGTCGTGGTTCATCGCTCCTCTCCCCATGTGCCCCATGTGTCCCATGTGTCCCAGGCGACCCAAGCGTCGCCGGCGCTTGCTGCCCGACTATAGGCGACCGGCGGGCCGATCGCCACGCCAAGAACTGTCGAACCCCGACGGGGCCGCCACCGCCGGAACCGCCTGGGTCGCCGGCATCCGAACCGGGTTGCGTAGTTTCTACATGCGGCGGCTAGTGGTTCGATTCGGAATCGACATGGCAAAATGGCACGTTCGTCTGCCGTCGCCTCGGTGTGCGCTACTTGAGGATGTGCCGCCCCGCAAGGCCGCCGGCATCCAGTCGAGCGACGAACCCGCCTGCTGGAACACACGTAATTTTGGAAGCGGCACACTAGGCCGATGCCTCGATCGCCGCAGCCAGCAGCCGCCGCAGCTGATCGACGATGTCCCGCTCGGCGCCCGGTTCGTAGCCCGTCACCGCCGGCATGTGGACATGGCCGAGGGGGAAGTCGAGGCCGAGGCGCGCTTGCAGCAGCCGGCTGCGGTAGGCGACTTCGTTGGAAAGGTAGCCGCCGCCGGACCCCGCGACCGCGATGCGGCCGGCCAGCTGTGCCAGCGATTCCGCCGCCATGCTGCCGCCGCCAAGCGTCGAGACGCTCCGGTTGTCGCGCACCGGCCAGCGCCCCGGCACGGCCGCCATGGCCGCCGCTGGCAGCGTGAACTCGACGAACTCCGGGCCGTTGAGGCCGAGGGGCGGCAGCGGCTGCCGGGGCAGGGCGCCGCTGATCGCCTGGTCGTTGTCCGGCGTCGCTGCCGAACGACGGCGGCCGGGAAAGCGCTCCAGGTCGAAGCCGTCGCGGCCCATGCTGGCGGTGACGCAGAGCACGGGCCGGCGCCGGAACGCCGGCGCTAGGGCGGCTTCGACGAGGCCGGCGTCGAAGTCCGCGAAGCGCACTGGCAGGACCGCCCCCACCACGCGTACGCCGGCGATGCGGGCGCCGTGCAGGGCCAGCACCGCCAGACCCGAGGGATTGCTCTGGCCGAGGCGGCGGTCCAGGCGGTAGGGGTCGAAGCCGGTGAGCAGCAGCGCCGGTTCGTTGTTCGGCCAACACAGCGGCAGGCCCCGGGAGTGCCGCTCGGCTGCGGCCGGCGCTGGTCCGGCGCGTCGCAGCCGGCGCAGCATCCACAGCCGCGCCCAGTACAGCGGCCGATCGTCGAAGTGGCCGCCTTGCACGTCTTGGACCGCACGGCGCCAGAGCCGCTGCGGCGCGTCGTGGCCACCGGCGTCCTGCACCACGTCCCGGTAGCGGCTGGCGATGTCTGGGAGGCTCGTCTCGGCCGCCGCCAGCCGAGCGCTCTCCGGACCCTCGGTCATTCGAAGGTCGCCTCGAACAGCCAGGGCCAGCGCTTGCCGGTGAGGTAGAAGCGCTCGGCTTGCGGGTCGTAGGCGATGCCGTTCAGAACATCCGCCGCGCTGGCGGTTTCGGGGTCCAGGAGGCCGGCGGCGTCGATGCGCTGCGTCACCGCGCCGTCGGCGGGATCGATGCGGACGATGAAGTCGCTGCCGAACACGTTGGCGTAGACATGGCCGCCGACGCACTCCAGCTCGTTCAGCCCCGCAAGCGGTTCGCCGCCCAGGCGCACCGCCACGGTACCGGTGGCGGCGAAGGAGGCGCTGTCGCGGAAGGTCAGCCGGTACGAACCGTCGCTCATCACGAACCGGCTGCCGTCGTGGCACAGGCCCCAGCCTTCGCCGGGATAGCGGAAGCCGGGGCGCGGCTCGAAGGTGGCGAGATCGAATACGAAGGCGCGTTCGCCCCGCCAGGTGAGCACCACCAGCCGGTCCTCCAACCGCGCCAGCCCCTCGCCGAAGAAGAACACCGGCAAGGCCGCCAGCCGTTCCACTTCGCCGCTGCCCGGATGCAACCGGCGCAGCGACGACGCGCCGCGCAGGCCGGTGCTCTCGTAGAGGCGTCCTTGCCACCACAGGAGGCCCTGCGTGAACGCCTCCGGATCGTGGGGAATGGCGCGATGGACGCGCACTCGGAGCTCCTCCAGCGCCGCCGCCGGCCAGCTTGCAGCGATCGCGACGAGGCACAGCGCACGGAGGCGAAACACTAGCCGCATTGGAACGATGGTCCAGATCGGCGCCCGCGGCGCCAGCGCATCCGTCATCGCCAGCGGACTGGTCCGCTAGCCGACCGATTCCAGCCGCCGCTGGTGGCTGTTCTCGTCGAGCAGCAGCAGGATGGCGGCGGAGGCCGCCAGCAGCGCCCCCATCAGCAGCAGTTCCTGGTCGGGGCCGAGCTGTTCCCCGAACAGCGCCACCAGCCCGGCGCCGGCGGAACGGCCGAGATTGGCGAGCGCCATGTAGACGGCGAACTGCGTGGCGGCGACGCGGATCGAGCACAGGTTCATGAACAGGGCGAGCACCGCCACGAAGACGAGATGACCGAACGCCGCCTGCAGGCAGTAGAAGACCATGGCCCCGGCGGCGTCCTGCCACAGCCACGGCGCCAGGCCGGCGATGAAATGCACCGCGGCGCTGGCGACAAGGCTGAGGAACAGCAGCCGCTTGGCCCCGAAGCGATCGATGGCTGGCCCCAGGCAGATCGCCAAGGTGGCCGTCGCCAGCACGGTGAAGCTGTCGAAGTAGGAGAACCGGTCGCTGGCGAAACCGAGTTCCTGGGTGGCGAACACCGGGAACAGGGCGTGCGCCATGCCGAAGCTTACCCGGGAGACGAACTCCACGGCGATGGCGACCAGGCTCATCGGCAGCACCAGGACGCGCAGCACGCCCCAGGTGTTGCCCAGGATGGTCGGCGGCGGCCTCTCCCGCGCTGCGGCGCTGCCCTCGGTCCAGGGCAGGCGGCGCTCGCCGGGCCGTTCCCGCAGCGCCCCGGCCAGGAGCAGGATCGCCGCCACGGCAACGGCGCAGGCGAGGGCGGCGGCGGCGATGCCGGCATGCTTGAGCAAGCTGGCGCATAGTGCGCCGAAGGCCGCGTAGCCCACCCGTTGGCCGAACCCCATGAAGGCGTTGGCGCGGCCCCGTTCCCCGGCCGGCAGCACGTCGATGGCCATGCCGTCCACGGCGACGTCCTGGGTGGCGGCGAAGGTGTTGACCGCGGCGCCGGCGACCGTCAGAGCGAGCAGGGAGCCGCTCTCGACGCCGTTCTCGAAACCGGCGCCGACCACGGCGAGCACCAGCAGCGACAGCACCAGGCCGCTCTGCAGCGCGAGTACCCAGGGCCGTCGAAAGCCCATCGGCAGAAACGTGAAGCGGTCCATGAAGGGGCCGGCGACGAGCTTCAGCGCCCAGGGCAGGCCGATCCAAAACGTGAAGGCCGCTACTTGGCCCTCGGTGGCGCCGTTTGCGGCCAGCCACGGCGCCACCGCCCCGGTCAAGAGCCCGAGCGGCACCCCTTGGGCGAAATAGAAGGCGGTGAAGCTGCCGAAACGCAGCCAGCGGGACTCGGAGAGGACCAGGCGCGCCTCGGGCGGCGCGTGCACACCTGCTCCGCAAGCTCCGTGCCTGTCGCGCACTTGCCTCATCTTTGGCAGGTCAATGCCGCTGGAAGTCGCTGGACGCGAGCGCGCTGGGCGGTCACGCCGGCCGCCGCCAGCGGCAGCTGGCCCCGGCCGCTTGCAGCACAGCGATGCCCTCGGCGACATGGCGGCCGACGGTGGCGACGCCGTGGGAGTCGTCGCCGGGCACGACGTCGATGCCAAGCGCCAGCGCCTCCCGCAGCCACGGCGCGGACAGGTACGGTTCCGGCTGGCCCTTGGCCAGGGCGCGAACGTTGAAGTCCAGAATCAGGTCCAGTTCGGCGATGCGGGCCAGGTTGCGGCGCGCCCGCTCGCGGATGGCCGGCACCTCCCAGCGCGCCGGGTAGTCGCGGTCGAAGACGCGGGCCAGATCGAAGTGGCCGACGACGGCAGGCCGGACCGCGTTCAGCAACGCCAGCTGGCGGTCGAAGTAGGCGCAGTAGAAGCTCTCGATGCCGCCGGCGCGGGCCACGGCCCGGGCGTAGTTCGCCTCCGAGTAGTCGAACAGGATGTCCTCGACGTGATGCACGGAGCCGACCACCAGGTCCGGCGCGTAGGCGGCGCACGCCTCGCGCACTGCTGCCTCGTAGCCGCGGCAGGCCTCCGTCTCGAAGCCGACGTAGAGGGCGATGGCGTCCTTGCGCGCCGCTTGCAGTCGCCGCGCTTCGGCGAAGTAGCGTCGGAAGCGGGCGTTGAGCGCCGGCAGATCGAGGGCGGCTTCGTCCTCGGGGATGAAGTCCGCGGCCGGCGGCGCCATGTGCTCGGTCAAGCAGGCCCAGGCGAAGCCGGCGTCGATGTACGCCTGCACGATGTCGGCAAGGCTGTCCGTCGCGTGGCCGCAGAACTGGCCGCTGTGGCCGCCGTGTACCGAAACGAGTTCCGCCGCCGCTTGCGTCATGGGTGGATCATGCGCCAATTCCGCCTCGCTCTCCGTGCGCGCCCGCAGGCTGTCGCAAGTTCTCCACTTTCTCTTCATTTTCTCGCTGGCATCGGCTATAGTGCCGCCGGCTGCAAGCAATGCGGGCGGGCGCGATGCTGCGTCGAGAAACGACAGCGCGACAGACTATGCGACAGCGGACGATCAGGCGCCCGGCCCACGCCATCGGCATCGGCGTCCACAGCGCCCGCCCGGTGCGGCTGACGCTGCGGCCTTCGCCGCCGAACACGGGCATCGTCTTCGCCCGTTCGGACGCGCCTGGCAACATCGTGCGCGCCTGCGCCGAGAACGTCTCCGACACCACGCTTTCCACCAGCCTCGGCGAACACGGGGTGCAGGTCGCCACGGTGGAACACCTGATGTCGGCGCTCTGGGGGCTCGGCATCGACAACGTCCGCGTCGAGCTGTCGGGGGAAGAAGTGCCGATCATGGACGGCAGCGCCAAGCCCTTCGTCGACATCGTGGCCGGCGCCGGCATCCGCGAGCTGGCGCCCGCCAAGCAGTTCATCAAGATCACCCGCCGCATCGCCGTCTCCCTCGGCGACGCCCATGCCGTGCTGCGGCCCTACGACGGATTTCGTGCCAGCTACACGTTCGTCGCGGACCACCCGGTCTACAACCGCTATCCGCAGCGGGTGGACATGGAACTCACGCCGGACGCCTATCTGCGGGAGGTCTGCGGCGCCCGCTCCTTCGGCCTGCTCGGGGAGCTCGATCAGGCCCGGGCGATCCGCAAGTGCCTGGGTTCGAGCCTGCAGAACGCGGTGGGCATCGACGATGCGGACGTCGTGAACCCGGAGGGCCTGCGCTACCCGGACGAGTTCGTCAAGCACAAGCTGCTCGACGCCATCGGCGATCTGTATCTGCTCGGACTGCCGGTGATCGGCGCTTTCGAGGGCTACAAGTCCGGCCACGCGCTGAACAACAAGCTGGCGCGGGCGGTGCTGCGCTGCACCGACGCCTGGATGCGCATCACGGCCGACGGCGCCGAAGTGCCTCCGGCCAACCAAGCGCGGCTCTCTCTGCGGTAGTCCGCCCACCCACCCCACCGGCGGCATCGGCGATAACTACGCGATCTACAGGGCGCCCACCTCCAGCGAGGTGGGTCAGTTCACCCCAACTTGCTCCTAGGCGCTCTGGGCGCGTTCTGTGGCGTCTTGGTCGCGCAAAGCGCGGTGCGATCAACGACGTAGCTGCCAATGGTGCCGGCGGAAGGCGTTTAGGGCTTGCCGGCAGCGTCTAGGACGCTCTCCGTCGCAAGACGCCCGCAAGCCATTGATTGCAGCCGGATTTTCAGAAAGTTCCGGTTTCTTCGCCGCTAGGGGTTGACGCCGGACCGCGGTCTGCTACGCAACGCTAACCGAAGTTTGCGCCTTCGGCCCTAGGGCCGGGGTGCCTGCCGAATACACGCCGGCGAGAGTCGAGGCGGCTTGATCCCCGCCAAGGTTCGCGCAAGCAACGGCCCGAATAGGCAGGAAGGACACAATGCGCGTTCTTTGGTTGGCAACGGCCCGGCCACTGGCCGGATTGGAGACTTGGGAACGCACGGGAGACAGACGAATGAAAACCACCATGCTCGCCATCCTGGCGGTGGCTTTGGCAGCGCTCGCACCTTCGGCGGTGGCCGCGGAAGGGCAGGGCGACAACGACGCGGACGGCAACAAGCAGCCGACGATGGCCGAGCTCGGCAACAAAGTGGATTCCATCGTCAGGCAGCTCGGCGCTCTCTCAAGCACGACAAGCACTCTGCGGACAGAGCTAGGGGCACTCGCAACCACGGTGGGCACACTCTCTAGCACTGTCTCCGCCAACCACACAACCATCGTCGGGAAGTTCACGCCGCAGATGGCAGTAGTAATGACAGTGCCAACCGCAACCAACGGTGCCAGCAACGCCACCTACTACCTAGTGGGCGCAAGCACGATCCCCGGCTTTCCCGCCGGCACGGTTGCAGCCGATGGACAGTTCACGGACAGGAATCTGCCGGCTGGCACCTATCTGTTCGAGTTGCAGCAACCCTACGGCGACGACGCGATCTGCCAACGCAGCGTTTCCATAAAGTGGCTTCGCAACGCTAGCGGGCGGCAGAGCAGTGGCCTGCGCCACAACGCAGTCTGTCCCCTGGTGTTCATGGTGCCCGGCCCCCTCGCCAACAGGCTCAACGATGGCTTTGGCATCTACACGTTCACGGCGCCAACGCGCTTTCGCATGCAGCATAGGTTTCCAACCGGCTTCGCCGCTACCGACGACAAACCGCTGGCTTCCTACACTGGCGCGGTGCGGATAACGAAACTCGAGTAGGGAACCGCCGGAAGTTCCTTGCACAGGCAAGACGCCTAGAGTCGAAAACGCTCGCTTCGCCAGTGCCACCCAGGGCGCTCTCAAGGCACACTGGCAGCGCGGTTTCCAACCGACACAAGCCTTGCCCGCAACCATTGGGAACCTAACGCTCGCCGCGGAGACAATCCAAGTTTTCAACGCCGCGGCGGTCGCCCAGCGCCAGGCGGACAGGAACGCCGCGGAGCGCGACAGACGACGCGCAACGGCAGGATGGCCCCAGAGGCCCCAACGCTCTCTGTCGAGTGTTTGGCGCTTGGCGCAGGCCTGTATAACTAACGCCAGTGGCAGCGACAAACGCCTTGCGTGGCGTCTATGGCGTTGTGGGCGCGTTGCACGTTGACGACGGGCTAGAGCGCAGCGCTTGGCGTCAACGGTTGCGCCAGGCGCAGCGGCGCGGGCTCCGCGGGCGGCAGCCCGCGACAGGGAAGCCAACCGAGCGGCAAGCTATACTGGCGGCGCCCGTGGTTGGAGCCGCCATGCGCCAGCAGGCCGAGGTCCACGACATCGATGCGGCCGGCGACCGTCAGCGGCGGCGCGGCGTCTACCTGCTGCCCAATCTCATCACCACCGCGGCGCTGTTCGCTGGCTTCTTCGCCATCGTCGCCGCTGCCAACGGGCACTTCGTGAACGCGGCGCTGGCCATCTACGGGGCCTTCGTTCTGGACACCCTGGACGGCCGGGTGGCGCGCTGGACGCGCTCCGAGAGCGAGTTCGGCGCCGAATACGACAGCCTCTCGGACATGGTGGCCTTCGGCGTCGCGCCGGCGATGGTCGCGTTCTTCTGGGCGCTCGCCAGCCTCGGGCAGTTCGGCTGGGTGTTCGCCTTCGTCTACATGGCCTGCGCTGCGCTGCGCTTGGCGCGCTTCAACACCAAGGGGGACAACGCCAGCTTCACCGGCCTCGCCAGCCCCTCGGCGGCGGCCATCATCGCCAGCAGCGTGTGGATCTGGAGCGAGTACGCCACCGAAGCGACCGGCCTGGAGGCGCTGGCGATGGCCGCGATCACCGGCGTGGTGGGGCTGCTCATGGTGTCCGGCTTCACCTACTTTTCGCCCAAGGAGATGGGCCTCAAGGGCCGGGTGCCGTTCCTCGCCCTCGTGGCCGTGGTGCTGGTGTTCGCCATCGTGCTGGTGGACCCGCCCCGGGTGCTTCTGGGATGCTTCACGGTGTACGCGCTGTCCGGGCCGGCGATGCATTTCTGGCGCCGCTACCGCGGGCGGGCCAGCCAGCAGGCCGCTTGAAGCTGCGCGGCAGGAGGTTGCGATGCTGATCAAGGCCCCGGCGGACGTTCGTCCGTCCGAGATCACTTCGGAGGCGGCGTACCGCAGCCGCCGCCGGTTCCTGGGCGCAGCCTTCGGGGCTGCGGCGGCGACGGCACTGCCGGGGCGAGCGCTGCCGGCCAGCTGGCTGGCGGAGCGCAGCGTGCTGCCGGGAGCGCCCATCGGCGAGACGGTGACCTCCGAGGCCGACGCCACGCGCTACAACAACTTCTACGAGTTCGGCACGGACAAGGAAGATCCGGCCCGGTACGCCCACGAGCTCACCGTCGATCCCTGGTCGGTGCAGGTGTCCGGGGAGGTCGCGAAGCCCGGGCGGGTCGCCATCGAGGACCTGCTGGCTGGCATCGATCTGGAGGAACGCATCTACCGGCTGCGCTGCGTCGAGGCATGGTCCATGGTCATCCCCTGGATCGGCTTCCCGGTGAAGAAGCTGCTGGATCGGTTCGAGCCCACCGGCAACGCCAAATTCGTGGCCTTCAAGACTCTCCATCGTCCGGCCGAGATGCGCGGCCAGCGCGCCCTTCTGTCGTCCATCGACTGGCCCTACCTCGAGGGGCTGCGGCTGGACGAGGCCAACCATCCGCTGGCCATCTTCGTGGTAGGCATGTACGGCAAGCTGCTGCCGAACCAGAACGGCGCGCCGCTGCGCCTGGTGGTGCCTTGGAAGTACGGCTTCAAGAGCATCAAGTCCATTGTCGAGGTCCGCCTGACGGAACACATGCCGCCCACCACCTGGAACATCGCCAACGCCCGGGAGTACGGCTTCTACGCGAACGTCAATCCGAACGTGGACCACCCGCGTTGGAGCCAGGCGACGGAACGGCGCTTCCCCACGTCGCTGTTTCGCCCCAACCGCATCGACACCCGGATGTTCAACGGCTACGAGGAGGTGGCGGGCCTGTACGCCGACATGGACTTGCGCGTCCACTACTGAGCCGCGCCGGGGCCGATGCCGGGGGAGCCCCGCAGGCCGCGAACCGGTGCCGCGGCAACTCGCGAGCGCCTGCTGCGCCGCTGCAAGCCGCTGTGGTTCCTCGCCCTGGCGCTGCCGCTGGCGGCGGTGGGCCTGGATGTGTGGCGGGAGCTCCAGGCCCCAGGCAGCGGCTTCGGGCCCGATCCGGCCGAGGAGCTCACGCATCGGCTGGGCGCCTGGGCGCTGCGCGCGCTGCTGCTTACGCTGGCGGTCTCGTCGCTGGCGCGGCTGCTCCGGCGGCCGTGGCTGGTACGCTTTCGGCGCATGGCCGGGCTGTGGGCGTTCGCCTACGTGGTGCTGCACTTCCTCGGCTATCTGACGCTGCTGGCCGGCTTCGATCCGGCGGCGGTGGTCGCGGACCTTGCGCTGAGGCCCTACATCGCCGCGGGATTCCTGGCGCTGGCGCTGCTGCTGCCCCTGGCCGTCACCTCCACGCGGGGCTGGCAGCGTCGCCTGGGCCGGCGCTGGCGGCAGCTGCACCGGCTGGTGTATCCGGCCGCGGTGGCGGCGTGGATCCATCTCCTGTGGCTGTCGAAGGGCAGCTTCGCGGAACCGGCGTGGTACGGCTTGGCGTTGGCGCTGCTCTTGGGCGAACGGGTTTGGGCCTGGCGTCGGGGCCGGCGCCGCGTGGAGTAGGATAGAGCGCCCACTGGCGGTAGCTGAAGGCACCACGTTGCTTCCCAAGCGACACACCGGGTCCGCCTACTGGCGGGCGAACCTCAAGCTGGTGGCGCTGTGCCTCGGCATCTGGTTCGCCGTCTCCTTCGGCTGCGGCGTGCTGCTGGTGGACGTGCTCAACCGAGTGACCGTAGGCGGCTTCGGGCTCGGCTTCTGGTTCGCCCAGCAGGGCAGCATGGTGGTTTTCCTGGGCCTCGTCGCCTTCTACGCCTGGCGCATCGGCAGGATCGACCGCAGCTACGGCGTCTCGGAGGCCGAGGAGCGCCGGGAGACCGCCGCCGGGAGCGACCACGGGCCATGAGCCTGGAGCTCCTCACCTACCTCGTCGTCGGCCTCTCCTTCGCGCTCTACATCGGCATCGCCTTCGCCGCCAAGGCGGCCAGCACCGGGGATTTCTACGTGGCCGGCAAGCACGTCCACCCGGTGGCCAACGGCATGGCCACGGCGGCGGACTGGATGTCCGCGGCGTCCTTCATTTCGATGGCCGGGCTGATCGCGTTTCTCGGCTACGACGGCAGCGTCTACCTGATGGGCTGGACCGGCGGCTACGTGCTGCTGGCGCTGCTGCTGGCGCCGTACCTGCGCCGGTTCGGCAAGTTCACCGTGCCCGAGTTCATCGGCGAGCGCTACTACTCGGACGCGGCCCGGGTGGTGGCGGTGATCTGCCTCGTCGTCATCTCCTTCACCTACGTGGCCGGGCAGATGCGCGGCGTCGGCATCGTGTTCGCCCGCTTCCTGAACCTCGACATCGGCTGGGGCCTCCTGGTGGGCATGGGCGTGGTGTTCTTCTACGCCGTGCTCGGCGGCATGAAGGGCATCACCTACACCCAGGTGGCCCAGTACTGCGTGCTGATCTTCGCCTACACCGTGCCGGCGGCGTTCATCGCCCTGCAGGCGACCGGCGTGGCGGTGCCGCAGCTGGCGTTCGGCAGCGAGCTGCGGGAGGGCGGCTACCTGCTGGCCAAGCTGGACCGGATCGTCACGGAGCTGGGCTTCGCCGCCTACACGGACGGCACCAAGAGCACGACGGACGTGTTCTTCATCACCTTGGCGCTGATGGTGGGCACCGCCGGCCTGCCGCACGTCATCGTGCGCTTCTTCACCGTGCCCAGGGTGCGCGACGCCCGCGCCTCGGCCGGCTGGGCGCTGCTGTTCATCGCCATCCTCTACACCACGGCGCCGGCGGTGGGAGCGCTGGCGCGCCTCAACCTCACCACCACCATCCAGCCCGGACCGGTGGGCGCCGTGGACGGCAACCTCGCCTACGCGGAGCGGCCGAGCTGGTTCCGCACCTGGGAGGAAACGGGCCTCCTGCGGTTCGAGGACAAGAACGGCGACGGGCGCATCCAGTACTACAACGACGCCAATGCGGAGTTCGCCGCCAAGGCCGAGAGCTACGGTTGGCAAGGCAACGAGCTGGAAGTAGACCGGGACATCATCGTGCTGGCGAACCCGGAGATCGCCGGCCTGCCGGACTGGGTGATAGCGCTGATCGCGGCCGGCGGCATTGCCGCGGCCCTCTCCACCGCCGCCGGCCTCTTGCTGGTGATTTCCGCGGCGGTCTCCCACGACCTGCTCAAGAGCGTCTGGTGGCCGACCATCTCCGAGCGCTGGGAGCTCCTGGCCGGGCGCATCTGCGCCGCGGTGGCCATTCTGGTGGCGGGCCTGCTCGGCTACCGGCCGCCGGGCTTCGTCGCCGAGGTGGTGGCGTTGGCCTTCGGCCTGGCCGCGGCGTCGCTGTTTCCGGCGATCCTGCTCGGCATCTTTTCGGTGCGGGTGAGCAAGCAGGGGGCGATAGCCGGCATGGTCGCGGGGCTCCTGTTCACGATGGCCTACATCGAGGCGTTCAAGGGCATCGTCAGCGAACCGCTGTTCGCCAACGTGCCGGAGAACTGGCTGTTCGGCATCTCGCCGGAGGGCATCGGCGGCATCGGCATGCTGCTCAACTTCGCGGTGGCCGGCATCGTCAGCGCCTTCACGCCGCCGCCGCCGGCGCCGGTGCAGGCGCTGGTACACGACATCAGGCAGCCGCGGGCGGGCCCTTGAACCGCGCCGCGCTGGCGAAGGAAGCCTGCGTCCCCTGCCGAGCCGACAGCCCGGGAGCGGGGGCTGCGGAGGCATCGGCGCTGCTGGCCGCGTTGCCGGACTGGCGCATCGTCGTCGCTGACGGAATCGAGCGGCTGACGCGCGCGTTCGCCGTGCCGGACTTCGCCGCGGCGCTGGCGCTGGCGGGCCGCGTCGGCGCCTTGGCGGAGGCGGCGGACCACCATCCGCTGATCGTCGTCGAGTGGGGCCGCGCCACCGTGCAGTGGTGGACCCACGCCATCGGCGGCCTGCACCGCAACGACTTCATCCTGGCCGCCCGCTGCGACGCCCTGGTGCCGGGGGACGAGGACGGCGAAGCAGCCGACTGACCGTACGCTGCACCGAGTTGCCAAGCCGCGACCTGCTGGCCATCATTCGCCTGCCTGGGGCGGGGATGTTGCGATGCCATCGGTGGCTCGGGAGCGATTCGAGGCCGCGCTGGCGGTGTTGATCGAGGACGTCCGCAAGGACGACCACATCCTTGCCGCCATCCTGTGCGGCAGCCTCTCCCACGACGAGGTGTGGGACAAGTCGGACATCGATCTCGTGCTGGTGTGTACCGACGACAAGAAGACCAGCACCCACGGCGTGGCGCTGGCGGTGGACGACGTGAACATCCACGCCACGGTGCAGCCCCGGGGAGATTTCCGGCGGCGGCTCGAGGCGTCTCGGCGCAACAGCTTCGGCCACTCGCTGTTCGCCAAGGCGCGGCTGGTGTTCAGCCGGGATCCCTCCATCGACGCGCTGTTCGAGCAGCTCGGCGAGATAGGCGCCCGGGACAGCCACCTGCAGGCCATGCAGGCCGCGGGGCACGTTCTCGCAACGCTGTACAAGGCGCGCAAGTGGCACGCCATCAAGGACGATCCCGCCTACACGGCGCTGTGGATTCTGATCGCCGCCCGGTCGCTGGCGGAAGTGGAAGTCGGGCGCCGGGGCGAGCTGGTGGACCGCGAGGCGCTGGTCGCCGCGCTGCGGCTGAATCCAGAGCTGTTTCGCGTCGTCTACTCGGACCTGCTGACCAAGCCGGTCACGCCGGAGGCGCTGACGCTCGCCCTCGACGCCATCGACGGCTACCTCGAGTTCCAGGCGGAGGAACTGTTCGCGCCCATTATCGAGTACTTGGCGGACGTCGGCGGCGAGCCCCGCTCCTGCACGGAGATAGGCCACTACTTCCGCCGCAACTACGACATGGAGCACACCGTCATCGCCTGCGAGTGGCTGGCGGACGTGGGCGTCATCGAACGGGCGACCACGCCGGTGAAGCTGACCACGCGCAGCCAGACGGAAGTGGAGGAGCTGGCGTTCTTCGCCATGCGGTGGTAGCGGTCGGATGGCTAGGACGGCAAGCGCGACCGATGCGGCCCCCGTGCGGCCGGCGATGCGCACCACCATCGCCGTGCAGGGCGCCCGGGTTCACAACCTGAAGAACATCTCGGTGGAGATTCCCCGGGATCGGCTGACCGTCGTCACCGGCCTCTCGGGCTCCGGCAAGTCCTCGCTGGCCTTCGACACCGTGTACGCCGAGGGGCAGCGGCGCTACATGGAGTCCTTGTCGAGCTACGCCAAGCGCTTCATCGCGCAGGTGGAGAAGCCGGACGTGGACTTCGTCTACGGCCTGTCGCCAGTGGTCTCCATCGAACAGAAGACCATCGCCCGCAATCCGCGTTCCACGGTGGGCACGCTGACGGACATTTCGAGCTATCTGAACCTGCTGTTCGCCACCATCGGCGAAGGGCACTGTCCGTACACCGACGAACGCGTGCCGGTGAAGACCGCCTCGCAGATTCTCGAGTCGATCCTGACGCTGCCGACCGGTGCCGAAGTCGAGCTGCGGGCGCCGATCTTCCAAGTCTACGACGAGACGCCGGAGTTCGTCTTCAACGAGGTTCGCAAGCTCGGCTGCCGCTACGTGGACGTCGAGGACCGGCGCATCGACCTGACGGCGGACGTGCCCGATGCGCTGCCGGGGGATCCGCGGCTCACCGCGGTGGTCGATCGGCTGGTGATCGGCCCGCAGGTGGAACGGCAGCTCAAGGCCGCCATCGAACACGCGCTGCGGGTGGGGGACAGCTTGATGTCCGCGGCTGCCGTCGGGGGCGTCCCGAAGGCCCAGGCCCGCGCCTTTGGCAAGCGTTTCGGCAGCGCCACCCACGCGCTGGTGTACGGCGACGTCGTGCCGGACTTCTTCATGTTCAACAACCCCGAGAGCGCCTGCCGCACCTGCGGCGGCATCGGCACGGACAAGCGCACCCATCCGGACCTGCTCGTCACCAACCCGGAGCGGAGCATTCGCGAGGGCTGCTTTCTGCGCGACGTGGGCACGTTCCGCGCCGACAGCCACCGCGGCTACACCTTGCATTCGCTGGCGGAACAGCACGGCTTCAGCCTGGACACGCCCTGGCGGGAGCTCACCGAGGAAGCGCGGGAGCTGGTGATGTACGGCACCCGGGGCGAGCCCTTGCAGCTGCGCATGCCGCCGGACGCGAAGAAGGCGAACGAAAGGTGGCTGCGCCACAAGTACGCCTTCCAGGGCATCGCCGGCAGCATCGAGCGGCACTACCGCTGGTACCGGCAGCGGGACGTGGCCAGTTCCGGCATGGAAGCCTGGCTGGACCGGGTGATGGTGGAGCACACCTGCCCGGACTGCCGGGGTTCGCGGCTGCGGGCGACGCGCCTCAAGTTCCGAATCGACGGCCGCACCATCGACGACGTGGGGCGCATGAACTTCGACGAGCTGCATCCCTTCCTCGCCGCCATCGAGCCCGCCGGGGCGCACGCCGAAGCCGGCGCGCAGATCCTGCGGGAGATCGGCCGCCGCATCGAACTGCTGCTCGGCATCGGCCTCGACTACCTGAACTTCAACCGCGCCTCCGGCACGCTCTCCGGCGGCGAGGCGCAGCGCATTCGTCTGTCCACCCAGATCGGTTCGGGCCTGATGGGCATGCTCTACGTGCTCGACGAACCCTCGATTGGCCTGCACCCCAAGGACAACGTGAAGATGATCGAGACGCTGCGTTCCCTGCGGGATCTCGGCAACACCGTGATAGTGGTGGAACACGACGAGGAGACCGTCCGCGCCGCGGACCACGTGCTGGAACTGGGCCCCGGGCCCGGCATCCACGGCGGCGAGGTGGTGGCCGCCGGGACGCTTGAGGACATCGTGCGCTGCCGGCGGTCGCCGACCGGCCAGTATCTCTCCGGCGTGCGCCGCATCGAGCTGCCGGACCGGCGCCGGGAGACCAACGGCAGGGCCCTCGTCGTGCGCGGGGCCCGGGCCAACAACCTGAAGAACGTGGACGTGGAGATTCCCCTCGGCCAGTTCGTCTGCGTCAGCGGCGCCTCCGGCTCCGGCAAGTCCACGCTGGTGAACGAGATCCTCTACAAGGAACTGTGGAAGCGGCTGGTGGACTCGCGCTCGCTGTCCGGCGACCACGACGCCCTCGAAGGCGTGGCGCACCTGACCCGGGTGGTGAACATCGACCAGACGCCCATCGGCCGCAACAGCCGCTCCAACCCCTCCACCTACGTGGGCTTCTACGACCAGATACGCAGTCTCTTCGCGAAGACGCCAGTGGCCCGGGACCGGGGCTACAAGCCGGGCCGGTTCAGCTTCAACGTCAAGGGCGGGCGCTGCGAGGAGTGCCAGGGCGAGGGCGCGATCGCCACCAAGCTCTACTTCATGCCGGACGTCGAAGTGGTGTGCGGCGCCTGCAAGGGCCAGCGCTTCAACGCCGAGACCCTGGAGGTGGCGCACAACGGCAAGAACATCGCCGACGTGCTGGGCATGTCCATCGAGGAAGGCGTGTCGTTCTTCGCGGATCTGCCCGCCATCGGCCGCAAGGTGGCGGTGCTGAACGATCTGGGCCTTGGCTACCTGACCCTCGGCCAGTCCGCCACCACCCTCTCCGGCGGCGAGGCCCAGCGCATCAAGCTGGCCACCGAACTGGCCAAGCTGCAACGCCGCGGGCACATGCTCTACATCCTGGACGAACCCACCACCGGCCTGCACCTGGCGGACATCGTGCGGCTCCTGGACTGTCTGCATCGTCTCGTGGACGCTGGCCACACCGTGCTGGTGATCGAGCACCACCTGGACGTGATCAAGACGGCCGACCACGTGATCGATCTCGGCCCCGAGGGCGGCCGAGGCGGTGGCGAGGTGGTGGCGTCCGGCACGCCGGAGGACATCGTCGCCTGCGAGCAGTCCCATACGGGGCAGTATCTGCGCACCCACTTGTAGGCTGCTCCAGCGAGTCTCCGGCACGGAGTGGCCGGCGAGAATGTTCAGCACGCCTACGCGGAGGGGCTGTCCTGGTTCTGCTAGCTCCACCGCGCCGGCAGGTACATGAACGGCGTGAAGGTGCCGTAGCTGCCGGAGAGCGCCCAGACGCCGCTGTGGACGTCCGGGTACAAAGAGGCGCTTGGCCGACCAGGCCCACGGCCGTCGACGCGTTGCCGGCTTCCTGGATCGCCGCCTTTCAAGCGCGTGCCAGACCTTGGTTGGAGATGGGATCGTAATGGCCGGTGAGGGATCCCCTCGCCACGACCGTTGGACAGGCGAGTTCACGACGCTGCTTCACATGGCCGGAATTCCCAACAGTCTCATCATGTTGCGTGGCTGATGTCCGCTCGCGAGCAGCGATGTAGTGATCTTCATCATTCTCAAAGGCAACCACTTTCCTTCCCAACTCGATGGCAGCGCAGACTGTCGTGGCGGAGCCGGCAAACGGGTCCAAGACCAAATCGCCCTGTCGACTGAACAACTGCGTCAGCTCCCGAAACAGGCCCAGAGGTTTCTGCGTAGGGTGAATCCGGTTCTGTGGCGATGGCGACTTGTACGTAAACACGTTGTGGACTGTGCCGCTGCCATGGAATTTCGTACCCGGCCGCTTGCCAATGACGCCTGCTTCCCAAGCGTTGACTGGCTTGAATCGCGTATTGAAGGGAACAGGGTTGGTCTTGTGCCAAACGATCGTGCCCACCGCATTGAAACGGTGCGACCTTAGGATTTCAACATACGCGCCAATTTGCGCTTGGGCGCAAAAGATCACTGCCCATCCGCATACCTTCGGAATCACGACGTTAGTCCACTCTTCCGGACTAAAGTTCTGATCCCACGATCCGAAATCTCCTTTCGGCATGATGAAATCGCTCCCGTTGGTACGAAGTCGACGCGGAATTTGCCTTTCGCAAGTGTAGGCGTTGCTGATGGAATATGGCGGATCGGTCAAGAGCAGATTTACGGATCTGTCTTCGAGCATGGCGGCACCCTCGATTCCATCTCCGTAGAACAGTCCGAAATCCTTCGGCGACATCCGAACTGAAAACTCACCGTGATTCTCTCGGCGTTCCCCTATCCCCCGTACCTCTTTTTCGATAGCCGCACGTTCTGGTGCTTGCACCACATTCAGTCTGCCATCCAAGTGGACTTGACCAACCGAATGGATGCTTCGGCCATGCTTGACGACAAGGGGAACCAACCACCGCGGCGGGTCGAGCTGGACCTGGCAGGGGTTGCCCAGCGCCAAGCTGGTGCGAATGCTGTCGAGGCTTGCCGACATCCAGTCGTTCACCGCAGCCTTGACCTCGAGCTTCCGAGATGTCGCTGTCGTCCGCTCCACCGCCCGTTCGCCGTTGGCTTCTTCGTCCCGCGACACGTCCAACGAGAGTTGGGGGCCTGCGCTAGCAGCGCGACGCACTTTGCTTCTCCTTCGACACGACCACCCAGGGCCGGAACGCAGCAACAATACTGTATGCGAAAGCAGTATGCAACACGTTCAACACGCCGTGAATACCACCGCAGGCCGCTCTACTCCGCCCGCTAGATGGCAATTCGCAATGAGTCGACGCCGTTCCAACGGGAGCGTTCAAAGCGCCGCCAACGCCTCGCGCTGCCGCTTCAGCCGCCCCTCCCGCTCCGCCGCAAACCGCGCCACCCCCTCCGCAATCGATTGCTCGTCCAAGTGCGCCTCGGCGATCACGTCCGGTTCCAGGCCGCCGGTGAGCCAGCGATCGTGCCAGTCCGAGGTGAGGGAGTATTCCTCCGTAAGCGGACCCAGGCCGCGCATCGGCCACAAGCGGCGGGTGCCGGTGGACACCACCATCAGGTCGTACCGGGCCGCCGGCGGCAGCACGGCGTCGCGGTAGGCCTGGGGCTGGCGGTCGAACAGTTCCTCGCTGATGGCGGCGACCACCTTCACGTTGACGCCGTCCTTCTCCAGTTGCGGCAGGGCGCGCACCAGATTCACGGTGGAGCTCGAACCTTGGGCGACGACGTAGCCGTGGCGCGGCTTGTCGGCGTCGAAATCGCGCAGCACGTAGAAGCCCTTGCGGGCGGCGAGCAGGTCGGTGTCGGCGAAGGTGGAACGATCCGCCACCGGGAAGTCCGGGCGGGCGACTTCCAGCACGATGACGCCCACCAGCGGATCCCGGGCGGCGATTTCGGCGGCGGCGAAGTAGCCGGGCGCCACGTCGTTGTAGTCCCAGAAGTTGAGGGTGATGGCTTGGCCGCGGGGGAAGAGCTTCCACACCTGCGGCGCGAAGATGCCGAAGTGCGTTCTGGCGTCGGCGGCGGTCTCCGGCCCGGAGTGGCCGGCGAGAATGTTCAGCACGCCTACGCGGAAAGGGCTGTCCTGGTTCTGCTGGCTCCACACCCGCGCCGGCAGGTACATGAACGGCGTGAAGGCGCCGTAGCTGCCGGAGAGCGCCCAGACGCCGCTGTGGACGTCCGGGTCGAGCGAGGCGCTTTGGCCAACGAGGCCCACGGCCGTCGACGCGTTGCCGGCTTCCTGGATCGCCGCCTTCAAGCGCGTGCCAGCCTGGTTGGAGACGGGATCGTAGTGGCCGGTGAGGGAGCCCTTCTCGACGTTGATGGAACTCGAAAGGTCCGCGGAGAGCGTGACGAAGCGGTTGTCCGTCACGTGGTTCATCCATTTCACCACTTCGGAAATCGCCCGCCGCGTGCCCGCCACCTCGCCCGGCTGCTTGAAGAGTTCGATGCCGATTTCCGTGGGCTTGCCGTTCTGGCGTCCAGCGACCGTCTGCGGCGCTCTCGGCAGGTTGTCGACGTGCAGGCGGTTGTCCTGGAACGGGTCGCGTGCCGTGTCCACGCGCAGCTTGTGGTCGTCGCGCACTTGGTCGCCGATGGCGACGAGGCGGTCGCTCAGCCACTCGCCGAGGGCGTCCTTCTCCAGAACCGACATCACGACGTCGATGTTGGTCTTGAACTGGCGCAGGCGCTCGGCGGCATCCGTCACCACGCCGTCGCGGATGCCCTGGAACGCCACGCCGAAGCGCTGCTCGAAGGTTTCGGCAAGCGCCACGAAGTACGGCGCGTTCATCTTCATGTCGTAGGGGTGGCTGGGATAGCCCACCACCTGGTCGCCGAACCCCGGAATCTCGCCGTTCTTCGCCGCCGGCCACCAGCCCTTGGTGGTGTTGCCGACGACGATCATGGGACGACGGTCGTTCGGGTCCCACGCCTCCATCGTCTTGAGGGCCGCCAGCACCTGGTCGTAGTCGTTGCCGTTCTCCACCGCGAGCGCGTTCCAGCCGTAGGAGGACCACTGCCCGGCGATGTCGTAGCCCTCGATGGAGTCAGCCACCACGCCGCCGATCAGCGAGTCGTCTATGCCGGCGTTGTTGAACGAGAGCAGCACCCGCAGACGCTTGCCGACGCGCTGCGCCACGGCCTGGGTCTTGAACTCCTGGGCGTGGCCGGCCGTCATGGCGAACTCGCCCTCGATGGCAACCACCTTGGGCGATTCGCCAGCGCCCATGAAGTCCCAGAACGCGGCCTTGCCGGCGGCGGTGGCGACGCCGATGCCGGACGGGCCGCCGTTGACGTCGTTGATGAGGTCCGTCGTTTCCGAGTGGCCGGCCAGGGAGCGGATGCCCCGCGCCTTGGCTTGCGCGAACAGCGGGTCGTCGGCAAGGCCGGCGTCCTGGAGCAGCGTCTTCAGCGCCCCGGCGCCGCGGCGGAAGCCCAGGGCGTCGATGGCGAGCATGGCGAGCTTCGGATCCGCCCGGTAGCGCTGGTCGCCGGTGGCGGCATGGCGGCGAGCCAGCGCCTCCCCCATGATCATCCACAACGCGTACAGGGTGGGGATGTTGTGGCCGCCGGCCAGCAGCAGCTTGTCCCCGAAGGGGTGCTTGGGGCGTCGATAGTCGTAGCGCAGGCCGCCGTTCTCCGGCCCTGCCAGGTGCAGCGCCACGTTGTAGGGCGTGTAGGCCAGCGGCCCGCCGAAGTGGCCGGTCTGCTGGTAGTTGCCGAGCAGCGTCAGCGTCATGGCCGTCAGGAAGCCGACGTCCTCGAAGCGCCGGCGGTCGTAGGCGGGCACCTCCACGGCCGTCTCGGCCGCTCTGCCGCGCGCCGGCGTCGTGTACACCGCCACGGTGGTTGCGTTCGACACTTCGCTGGTCTCTGGCGTGGGTTTGTTTGCAAGCGGCAGGCTAGGGGGTGCCCGAGCCGGACCGTTGCCGTCGCAACTCGGCTTCCAACTCCGCTATGCGGGCCTCGGCCTCGGCTTGAGCCCGTTCGGCCCGAGCCGCCTCCCGCCTGGCGGCGGCCTCGGATTCGGCGTGATGTCGAATCTCGCGTCCGCTGGCGGGGTCCCGAAAGCGGATCAGATCGCCGTCCGCCCACAGATCGAGGCCCAGGGCTTCGCTGCGGATCGTCGTGCGGCCGCCTTCGGCGCGGCCCTCGATCGGCCGGTAGTCCTTTGCCGCCAGCGCGAGCCCCTGCAGGCGCGGCGTACCCGGCGGAAAAACGCCCATCGGGTCGAACAGCCAGTACTCCGGTACGCCGATCGCCCGGTAGACGCCCCGCTTGTGTTCGCGATCCCTGGCCTCGGTGCGCGGCGACGCCACCTCCAGCACCCAGTCCGGCGGCTTGCCCTCCCGCCACAGCAGATAGCTCATGCGGTGGCGACGGCCGATGCCGAAGGCCACAAGCACGTCCGGCGCCACCCGGTTGTCGCGGTTTCCCTGCTCCAGGTAGACGAGAATGTTCGCCGCCACGAACGGTTCCGGGAGCGCCACCGCGAGATCGCTGGCGGCTGCGATGATCGCCTCGGCCTGCCAGGTGTTGTCGGCCATCGGCCTACCGTCGGAGCACGGGTAGAAGTCGTCCTCGTCCAGGACGGACGGATGGTTCGCCACGGCGGCGACATTCGCGTGCGGCAGGAGCGCGGGCATGACGTCGTCCTCCCAGGCCATGTCGCAGCGCGGCCTCGGGCTGCGACGAAAGTGAAGGTAGCATACTGCCCTCGCCGGCTCCCGCGCCCTTGGCGGCGCACGTGGACTTCGGGCGCAGTTTCGCGGTGCCGCGACGCCGCGCATACGGCATCTTGCCCCTGGGCGCGTAGGAACGGACCCTCGGGGTCCGTAGGAAAGGCGCCGTGTCCCGGCGGGGAGGAACGCGAGGGGGTTGCGGCGCGGCGCCTACTGCTCCAGCGGATCGAACACCCGCACGCTCAGCACTTCGTCGATGGCCTCGATCCGGCGCACCAGCGCCGGGCTCGGCGGGGTGTCGAGGTCGATGAGGTTGTAGGCCAGGTCGTCCCGGCTCTTGTTCAGCATGTCGATGACGTTGATGTCCGCATCCGCCAGCACGGACATCAGCTTGCCGAGCATTCCGGGGATGTTGGCGTTGGCGACGCCGATGCGGTGGCCGCCGCCGCCTTCGAGCACCACCGGCGGAAAGTTCACGGCATTGTCGATGTTGCCGTGGCGCAGGAAGCCCACTAGCTGCTCCACGGCCATCACCGCGCAGTTCTCCTCCGCCTCGCTGGTGCTTGCGCCGAGATGGGGGGTGACGTGGACGTCGTGCCGGTTGGCGAGCGCCACGCTCGGAAAGTCCGCCAGGTAGGCGTGCAGACGGCCGCCGTCCAGGGCCGCGGTCACGGCGCTTTCCTCCACGATCTCCTGGCGGGCGAAGTTCAGCAGCACGGCGCCAGGGCGGCAGTGCGCCAGCGCTTGGCGGTCGATCATGCCCAGCGTGTCCGGCAGCGCCGGCACGTGCAGCGTCACGTAGTCCGAACGGGCCAGCAGCGCCGGCAGATTCTCCATCCGGCGCACGTCGCTCGGCAGCCGCCAGGCGGCGTCCACGGAGAGCGCCGGGTCGTAGCCGAGCACGTCCATGCCGAGGTTCAGCGCGGCCCGGGCCACCCGGGAGCCGATGGCGCCGAGGCCGACGATGCCGAGGGCCCGTCCGGCCACCTCGCGGCCCTTGAAGCGGCGCTTCTCCTTCTCCACCAGGCGGTGCAGTTCGTCGTCGTCGGCGACGTTGCCGAGGGAGCGCACGTAGCCGAGGCCGCCGAGCACGTCCCGGGAGACGAGCAGCAGGGCGGCGAGCACCAGTTCCTTCACCGAGTTGGCGTTGGCGCCCGGGGTGTTGAACACCACGATGCCGCGCTGGCTGCAAGCCTCCACCGGCACGTTGTTCACCCCGGCGCCGGCCCGGGCCACGGCGCAGAGGCCAGCGCCGAGGTCCGCCGCGGCCAGCTTGTGGCTGCGCAGCAGGATGGCGTGGGGGGCGGCGACCGTCGGCCCCACGGCGAAGCCCTCGGGCGGAAAGCGCCCGAGACCCTTGGCGGCGATCTGGTTGTAGGTTCTTACGCGGTACATCTGGTCGACTTGGTCAATGCCCTGGGGCGCGCCTGGCTTGTGCGTTCGCGGTGGCGATGCCGGCGGCCCGTTCCAGCTCCCGGACGATCAAGCCGGCGCTGTCCCGGCTGGCGAAGGCCCCCAGCCGCCGCCGAACGGCAGCCGCCTGGTCCGCGAGCCTGGCCAGTTCGGCCAGCAAGGTCTCGGCGCAGAGGGCTTCTTCCGCCAGCACCTGGCTCCAGCCTTTGCCGGCCGCGAAGGCGGCGTTTTCGATCTGGTCGCCGCGGCTGGCGGTTCGCGGCAGCGGCACCAGGAGGTGCGGCTTGCCGAGCGCCAGCCACTCGCAGAGCGCATTGGCGCCGGCCCGGGACACTACCAGATCGGCCGCCGCGATCGCGTCTCCCCACCCTTCGCGCACGTATTCGCGCTGCACGTAGCCGGGCGTCGCCTCGTGCTCGGCGCTCGCCTGGCCGGGGCCGCACACGTGGACCACGACGTAGCGTTCGAGCAGGCCGCCCAGGGCGGAGCGGACCACGGCGTTGAGGCTGGCCGCGCCGCTGCTGCCGCCCACCACGAGCAGCACGGGCTTGCCGGCGCGCTCGATGCCGAGCCGCCGCCGGCCTCGCCTGGCGCAGCCGGCCGCGAGTTCCTGGCGCAGCGGCGTGCCGGTCGCCACTGTCCGTTGGCCCTTGCGCCTCGTCGCGCGCGCTGCGGTCGCCTCGAAGTTCACGCACAGCGAGGCCGCGAAGGGCATGCTCAGGCGGTTGGCGAGCCCCGGCGTCAGATCCGATTCGTGGGCCACCACCGGGATGCGGTTCAGCCAGGCCCCGAGCACGGCCGGGAAGGCCGCGAACCCCCCCTTGGAGAACACCACCTGCGGCCCGATGCGGCGCAGCAGTCGCCACGCCTGGACGACGCCGACCGGCACGCGGCCGACATCGACCAGGTTGCGCATCGAGAAGTAGCGCCGCAGCTTGCCGCTCTGCACCGCGTGGTAGGCCACCGGCAGCCCTTGCAGCAGGCTCCGCTCCAGGCCCGAGGCGCTGCCGACGAAGTGGACCGCGCAGCCCTGCGCCAGGAGCCGCTCCATCACCGGCACGGCCGGCAGCACATGGCCGGCGGTGCCGCCGCCGGTGACCGCCACGCACTTCAGAGACACAGCGCTTCCTTGACGAAAGGGATGGTCAGGCGCCGCTGCGCGGCCAGCGAGGAACGGTCCAGCTTGTCCAGCAGCGCCAGCAGTTCGCCCTGGTCCCGTGGCACCCTGGCCAGCAGAAAGCGCACTACGTCGTCGCCGAGAAAGAGGCCCCGCTGTCTGGCCGCGGCGGCAAGCAGCGCTGGCTTGTCGTCCTCCGGCAGCGCCAGCACCCGGTAGCAGGCGGCCGCGCACAGTCGGGAACGCAGATCGGGAAGCGCGAAGCGGCAGTCCAGGGGCGAACGGCTGGCGGTGACGATCAGCCGCGCGCCAGCAAGGCGCAGCCGGTTGTAGAAGTCGAACAGCGCGACCTCGGCCGTTCGGCTGCCCAGCCAGCCTTCCACGTCGTCCACGGCCACCGTGGCGAACCGGAGGTAGCCGGCCAACGCCGGCAGGTCCGCCGCCACCGCCGCCGCCGGCACGTAGCACGCCAGCGGCTGGCGATGGCACACGGCGTGCAGCAGGTGCGTCTTGCCGACGCCGGGCGAACCGAACAGCCACAGGCACGCGAACCCCGGTTCCTCGCCTCGAAGCCGCTCCACCAGCTCGGCGTTGCGGCCGGCGAGGAACTGCGCGAAAGTGCTGCGCTCCCGCAGTTCGAAGGGCAACGCGAGCTGCTGCCCGGTGCCGCCCCGGGCCGGTGCCGTGGCCGCCAACGCTAGGGGGCCTGTCCCGCTGCCCGCTGGCGCGCAACGTACTCCACTCGCGCCAGCCGGCTCCATGCGAACACGTAGTGGACGCCGGAGACGACGCCGGTGGCCGCTACCGCGTAGAAGCCCGCCGGCAGGGCGGCGGCAGCCGCGCCTGCCACCGGCGCGACGCCGGCGAGGCTCACGAGCACCACCACCAGCAGCGCGATCTGGGCGGCCGTGTTGATCTTGCTGAGCAGCGTCGGCGCCATCTCCACGTGGCCGAGGAGCTGGCGGAAGGCGAAGGCGCCGGAGACGATCACCAGATCCCGCCCCACCACGAGGGCCACCAGCCACAGCGGCACGTGCCCCTTGGCGGCGAGCACGGCGAACACCACCAGCATCAGCAGCTTGTCCGCCGCCGGGTCCGCGAACGCCCCGAAGCGGGTGCGCCAATCGAAACGCCGGGCGAGGATGCCGTCGATCGCGTCCGAGGCGCCGGCGACGGCCACCAGCGCCAGCGCCTCCGGGAACGCGTCCTGCCACAGCAGCCAGCCGCAGGGCGCCACCAGCACTATGCGCACCACGGTGATGGCGTTCGGCAGCTGGCGCAGCCAGCCCCGGTGCTCCTGCGCGATCACGGCGGGCCCTGCCATACCAGCGCCAGCGGGCCGGACGTGCCGGCGTCTTCCGGCGCCACCGCGAGCATGCCGCCCATGCCGATGAGTTCCCGCAGCTGCGCCGGGCTGGAGCGGGAGTGCAGGCGAAGGCCGATGGCGTCCGGCCGCACCGTATGCACCACCACCCGCTCGATGTACTCCCGGGATTGCAGATGCGCCAGCAGCGCCCCGTAGCGTTCCACGGTCTGGGCTTGCCGCACCACGGCGTCGATGGCCGCGAGCCGGCCGCGCACCGCGAATCGATCCGCCAGCGTTGCCGCCATGCTGTCCACGGCTGCCGCGGCGATGGCGGCTGGCGTTGCGGCGTCGTGGCGGAACGCATTCAGCAAGGCTTCGCCCTGGCGGATGCCACGGCTGCGCCGGGCGGCGACGGGCAGGTCGTACAGCCGCACCGGGGCGGCCGAACCCCGGGAGCGCAGATCCCACACCGAACGCCACCCGCCGGCATCCGCGGGGCGCACCCGGCCCACCAGCAGCAGGTCCGGCGCGTAGCGCGCCGACGCCGCATCGACGTCTTCCCAGAACAGGCCCCAGACGGCCGCCGGCGCCAAAGCCGAATCCGCCAGGTCCATGAGCGGCAGGGAGAGTTCCAGGCCGCGCTGCCTGGCCCGTCGTTCAAGGCCCCGGGCAATGGCTGCGCCGTTGGCGTCCGCGGTCGAGGCGGCGCCCGCGGCCGAGACGATCCGCCGTTCGCCGTCCTGTTCCACCACCACCCAGGCCAGCACGCTGGGCCGATTCGCGGACCACACCGGCAGCTCCGCTTCGCGGATCAGGCGCAGCACCTGGGCGGGCTCGAAGTGGAACACCGCCAGCAGCGGAGCGGTGTCGCTGGGTTCGTTCCGCCGCCGGGCGTACTCGTAGCGGGCGTAGAACCGCGCCGGCGCCGCCAGCGCGCTGGCGATGCCCGGGCTGCTCGGCAGCGGCGCAAGCCCGGTGACCCGGGTGAGCAGTTCCGCCAGCGCGGTGCTCGCCGCCCGCTCCCGCTCGGCGGCGGACTGGGTGCGCACCGGCACCTCGGCGGCGTACAGCCACGGCACGACGGCGGCGCTGGCGGCGGCGCCGCTGGCTGCCAGACAGCAGGCGAGCAGGCGATGCGCGGTTCTCACGATATTGGCCCTGGCCAAGGCAGCGGGGCGTGGCGGCGGGAAGTGTAACGACATTCCCGATGCGCCTTAAGCCGAAGCGCCGTCCCGCCCATCCCGCTGCGGCAGCGCATGGCTGCCGGCGCCCTGCGGAGGCAAGGCCCGCAACGAGACGGCTGCGGGCGCGCCGGGGCGCAAGCGCGCCCGGCTAGGCGGCCCAGCGGCGCACTTGGCGAGGCGCGATGCGGATCGCCTGCGCGCCCATCGGCACGGTCCGATACTGCGGGTACTTGGCGCGCAGCGCCTCCGCCAGCGCTGCGCCCGTCTCCTCGACCGCCGCCTCGCCGTCCACGCGCACCCAGCGCAGCCGCGACCAGTCCGCCGCGTACTCGTCCACCAGCAGGGCGACGGCCGGATTGGCGGCGATGTTGGCCAGCCGCCTGAGGGGCCGGCCGGACTTCCGCTTGCCGTCGATGGGCACCCACAGCGCCCCCGCCGATTCGCAGAACACCACCGGCACGACATGCGGCATCCCCTGGCGGCTGGTGGCCAGACGCGCCACCGGGCAGGCCCTCGCCCAGGCCGGCAGGATGCCCGCCACTGCGCCGGCGCAAGAGGTCGTTGGCGGTGGTCGTTGTGTCACAATCCTTAGCGTCGCTCCGAGCGGGGAATCGATGGGCCGGCCCATTCTATGGACGTTGGCGGTGGCGCTGGCGCCGGCGCTGCCCGTGGCGGCGCAGGAACCGGCCGCCCTTATCGAGACGTTCGCTGGCGGGGGTGGAACGCGGCCCCCGGTGCCCGTGGTTTATGGGCCTATAGGCGTGGCGGTAGATGCCGCCGGTGCCATCTACATCGCCGCCCGCGCCGGCGAACGCGTCATCAAGATCGACGGCCGCGGAGACGCCTCGACGGTGGCCGGCACAGGCCAGCGCGGCTTCAGCGGCGATGGCGGCCCGGCGATCTCGGCCCGTTTGGAGGGGCCCTTTGACGTAGCGGTGTCCAGCGCCGGCGACATCTACATCCTCACCTGGAACCGCATTCGCAAGGTGGACGCGGCCACGGGGGTCATCACGACCGTTGCCGGCACCGGTACGCATGGCTTCAGCGCCGACGGCGGCCTGGCGCGGTCCGCGCAGCTGGCCGACGTCCGAGGCATAGCAGTGGATCAATCGAGCAATCTCTACCTCGCCGAATATCACGGCCATCGCATTCGCAAGGTGGAGGCCGCGACGGGGCTCATCTCGACGGTTGCGGGCACAGGGCGCTCGGGCTTCGGTGGCATTGGCGGCGCAGCAACCTCGGCGCTATTGGACTCTCCGATCGATGTGGCCGTTGACGGTTCGGGCAATCTCTACATCGTCGAGGACGCCCAACGCAGCATCCGCAAGGTGGATGCGGCGACCGGGAACATCTCGACGGTCGCGGAGAGGGAGACGGGATGGTGGGTGTGGCGCATCGCAGTGGGCAGTGCCGGCGACATCTACGCCGCCGACTGGAGCAACAGCCTCCTGCACAAGGTCGACGCCGCCACCGGCACTGTCTCGACGGTTGCGGGCACCGGGATTCAGGCCCCCGGAGGCGATGGCGGGGCAGCGAGTTCGGCGTCGGTACGTCCCAGCGACGTGGCGGTGGACCGCTTCGGCAACCTCTACATCGCGGACCATTACAACCATCGGGTCCGCAGGGTGGACGCGGCCACAGGGAACATATCCACGATCGCGGCGATAGATGGGACCTATTTCGGCTTCAGCGGCGACGGCGCCGCAGCGACCGCGGCGCAGCTGTACTTTCCGAGCGGCGTCGCCGTGGACTCGGCCGACAACGTCTACATCGCTGATTTGAGAAACCTGCGTGTCCGCAAGGTGGATGCGGAGACGGGCAATATCGCAACTGTGGCCGGCACTGGCGTGCGGGGCTTCAGCGGGGATGGCGGCCCTGCAGTAGCGGCGCAGCTAGGGCTTGTCTACGACGTGTCGGTAGATGCGGCCGGCAATGTCTACGTCGCCGACTACGGCAATAGGCGTGTTCGCAGGATCGGAGCCGGCGCGGGAACCATCTCGACGATCGCTGATCGCGGAGTTCTGGATCTCGAAGGCACCGGAGCCGGGCCCCTCAGCGTGGCCGCGGATGGCTTCGGCAACGTCTACGTCGCTGCGGGGCAACGCGTCCGCAGAGTAGAGGTCGCCACAGGGGTTGTTTCGACCATCGCCGGCACTGGCGAGCAGGGCTTCCGCGGCGACGGCAGCGCGGCAGTGTTGGCGCGGCTCTCCGTGTCGGGCGTGGCCGTGGATGAAGTGGGCAACGTCTACATCGCCGACTATGACAACCACCGAATAAGAATGGTGGATGCTGCGACCGGGATCATCTGGACCATCGCCGGCACTGGCGAGCAGGGCTTCCGCGGGGATGGTGGCTTGGCGGTGTCGGCGTGGTTGCAGTTCCCCTTCGGCGTGGCGGTGGACGCCTTGCGCAACATCTACATCGCAGATCGGTCCAACGACCGCGTACGGAAAGTGGACTCCGCCACGGGGAGGATCGAGACCATTGCTGGCAGGTCCGAGGGGCTCGGCGGGGACGGCGGCCCGGCAAGGGACGCGAATTTGAACAACCCGCACGATGTAGCGGTGGACGGTCTCGGCAACATCTACATCGCCGAATGGGGCAACCACCGCATCCGCCGGATCTGGGTTCCCGGTGCGGCAACCGGCGGCCAACGACACAGGCCCGTATCGAGGCGATTGGCTGGCGACAGTCTCCGGCTGCCGCTGACGTCGATTCTGGCCGCCGGCGACTTGCGCGCGCCACGCTGGCGGGCATCGTCTTCGAACCCCTCCCTCGTGACGGTGCGCGTGTACGGCGACGAGCTGCTGCTGGCGCCCGAGCCAGCTGCCGAAGGCGCGGCGGACATCGAGTTGGTCGCAATGGACGCCGATGGCCGGTCGGTCACCGTGTACTTTCGCGTGCAGGTGGAGTTCCACTGGCCAATCCGCATCGCCCGCGGCTGGCGCAATGCCATCGGGGCCATGCTGTCCGCCGGCAGCGGCTGAACGACGATGCCGGGCGCAACGTGAACGCAAACTGTTGGCGCCTGGGCGGTTGCTTGGAGCGATCCATGCCCGTGCTTGCGCCGTGGCTGTTGGCCATGTGCGTGTGTTTGCCTGTACGCTAGCCCGCGGTGCCAACGCCCGTCGCGGGCGGCTTCCAGATCAATCCCTAGGTCGCCTTCGTCGCGCATGAAGCCGCCTCGTCTTCCATCTCTCTGGCGCGGCACGGTGCCGAAACGCAGAACTTGGCTCATTTGTGAAGGTCCTCGCCCTTCAAGTAGTCTAGGGCCGAGTTCGATGCGGATGTCTCGCCGTGGCGCTAGCAGGTCTTTGGCGGACGCGATGCGCCGTCTGGCTGGCCGCGACGTGGGCTGCAAGCCTGTTCGCGCAGCCGGGACCGACGATTCTCTTTGGCGATGCGTTGGCGGTGCGTCCCGGCGAGGCAGCTACGCTTGTGGTTCAGGCGGTTGGTGCGCCGGGCACGGTAGCGCAGCTTGCTGCAGCCGCGCCAGCTGCGCCAGCACCAACGGCGGCAACGCCCGGACGGTGTGCCGATGCGCCGGCAGTTCCTGCCCCACCGGCTACGTCCAGTCCGGCAGTTGCAGCACCACCACGGCCACCACCTGCACCGGCGACACCGACGGCTGCGGGCGGAGCGTCTACGACACCCGTTGCCGGACCACGTCCCACTCGTTCGCCGACGCGCCGCGGGAGATCTGCCGCTACGAGCACCGGGACCGCAATCTGTTCAGCTGCCGCCACCAGACCCGCATCTGCCAGGCGCGGGTGACCCACGTCGGCTGCGTGAGTTCCTCCAGCACCACGCCGGGGCCCTTCGATCCGGGGCCGGGGGATCCGGGGCCGGGAGATCCGGGTCCGGGCGGCTTCAGCGACGACGGCGACTGGAGCGAGCCGGCCAGGGGCTATCTGCTGCCGACGTTCGAGTGCGGCGCCGCCGCCAACACCTGCACGGTGGCCTTCGAGGACGAGACCCTCGTCAGCGACGACTACGGCGTGGTGGACAAGGCGGACACGCCGGAGAGCCAGCTGTGGGAGTGCCACAGCGACAACGGCACCGTGCGTCAATGCTCGCTGCCGAAGGGCGACTGATGGACTGGCGCTGCGGCGCCGCGGGGCTGGCGCTGGCGCTGGCGCCGGCGGTGGAGGTCGCCGCCAGGGGCTTCTTCGGGCAGCTGCCGGCGGAGCCCGTGGCGTGGACGGACTTCGAGTCCCTGTCCGCGGCGCGCTGCGCGGTGGCTGGAGGCAGCGCGGCCGAGCTGTCGCTGCGCCGGCACAGCGGGCTGCCGCAGACGGCGGTGCTGGAGCACACCCGGTCCACGCCCCGGGGCCACTCGCTGTCCGGGTTCCTCGCCGGCGCCCCGGACAGCGCCGTGACGTTGGTTGCGAGCGGCGGGCTGGTGTACGGCACGGCCTGGACGCCGGAGGGGAGCTATCTGGTCCGCGGCGCCGGCGGCCCGCGGCTGGGCGAACCGCCGACCGCCGGGTGCGGGGGGCGGGACCCAGGGGCGGATGAAGCCCTGGACGAGTCGACGGCAGGCGGCGACGTGCCGGTGGTGGACCTGGCGGTGTTCTACCTGCCGTCGGCGCGGCTGTGGGCCGGCGGGCACCGGGCGGCTCTGGCGATGGTGGACCACGGCGTGGCGTGGGTGAACGATGCCTTGGTCCGCTCGGACGTGGCGCTGCGGGTGGAGCTGGTTGCCGCGGTGGAGTTGGCGGCACACTGGACTCGCGAGGAGATACGCATCGCCTACTACGACATCGATGATCCGAACGACGGCTGGTGGGACGAGATACCGGCCATCCGCGAGAGCTACGCGGCGGACGTGGTCGGGCTGGCCTATCCGTTCGACGAAGGCGGGCATGGTTCGAGTTGGAACAGGGGGGGGCCTGTCGAATGGGCGATCGGCTCGGCGAGCCGGCTCGCCCGCGCGTTGGGGAGTGCCATGAGGGCGTATGCGATCGGCGGCGTGTTCGAGGCCGCGGACGGCAGGCGCTACTGCACCATCATGTGCGAACGCCCTTGGTGGCCCTGGGCGCCCTACGACGTGCGGCTGCCGCGCTTCTCCAACCCCCGGCAGCGCTTCCGGGGCCATCCGCTGGGCAGTCGGCACGCCGATGCAGCCCGCCACTTGAACGAGGTGGCCCGCCAGTACGCGGCGCTGCGTCGCCGCGCGGACCGCTGCGGCTACCGGCTGGCACTGGCGCCGGCGCTGGTTCCGGCGGCGGGGGGCGAGTTCCAGGTGCGGGTGGAAGCGGATGCGGGCTGCGGCTGGACGGCGCGGGCCGTGGACGGCTTGGCGACCATGCACGGCAGGACATCTGGCGTGGGCAGCGGCACGATCAGCTACCGGGTGTCGGCCAACGCCGGCTGGGAGCGGGAGGTGGCGCTGGCGGTTGCCGGCGAGATGCACATTGCCGTGCAGGCCGGCGCCAGGCCCGTCAAGCCCGTGTGCGAGCGATCGGCCGCCATGCGGGATGCGCTGTCGGCGGCCGTCGGCGTACCGTGCGGCGCAGCGACGGCTGCTTCCCTGGCCGGGGTGCCGAATCTGGACCTCGGCGGCGCGAGGCAGAGCGACGGACGCTGGCGGGTGGACGACGCGGCGACGCCGTTCGCGCCGGCGCCCGGGGACTTCGACGGGCTCGCCAATCTGAACCGGCTGAACGTGGCCGTGGCGTCCGGCCACCCCTTGCGTCCGGGCCTGTTCGACGGGCTGGCACACTTGACGCACTTGGAACTGCACGGTGCCGGGATCGTCCGCCAGGCCGAACGGGACGACGCCTTTCGGTTCGCGTTGACGGATGGCGCCTTGGGCGGGCTGCCGAAGCTCCGGTATCTGACCCTGCATGGGGCCGAGTTGGGCGATCGGCCATTCGAAGGGCTGGCCTACCTGCGGTATCTGGCCATGCGTGGCATTCCGGGAGTTGGCGTAGACGCCTTCCGGGGCCTCGCCCAACTCCGCTTGCTTGAGATAGACGCCAGCGATCTGTCCGGGCTGCGCCCAGGCGTCTTCGCCGGACTGAACCTGACTTTCCTTGACCTGACGGACCTCACTGGGCTGTCTCTCCCGGTTGGAGTCTTCGACGGCCTCCCGCTGTGGCAGCTCAATATGAGCGGCCGCAAGGGCGAGTCTGTACGGCTAGGCAAGTTGGAACCGGGCGTCTTCGACGGGCTGCGCGGTTTGCGCTCTCTGTTCTTCAGCGATTTGGGCCTGGAACTGCGCCCCGGCACGTTCCGAGGGCTCTCGGGCCTGTGGGAGCTGTACCTGAACAACGTCGGCCTGCGCGACCTGGCGCCGGGCGTATTCAACGGTCTGGACGGTCTGTACTCGCTCTCCTTGAGCAATCAGCCAGGGGAGGACGGCGAGGCGCTGCCGCTTGCGAACGAACTGGCGAGCTTGCCTCCCGGGCTGTTCCGCGGCCTGCCTTTGGCGTCGTTGCGTCTGGCGAACACCGGCTTGGGCGAACTCGATCTGTCTCTGCTCGCGGACCTCGCCACCCGCGATCCGCAGTTCTCCCTGCACCTCGATCTGTCCGGCAACGGACTCGGCGCCTTGCCGCCGGAGTTGCTGCGCACGGTGCCGATCCACTGGCTGAACGTGGCGGACAACCGATTGGCGCAACTGCCCCCGGGGCTGTTCGCAGGAACCCGCTTCCGTCATCCCATGATTCTGAATTTGGAGGGCAACCCGGGCTCGCCCTTCCTGCTGCGGGTCGAACCGGTGCGAACGGGCCGGCGCACCGTCGCCCTAGTGCTTCCCCAGGGAGCGCCCCAGTCGTGGGACTTGGAACTGTCGGCCTCGGGAGGCGGCCTGCTCCACCGTTCAGGTTACGCGGTGGACAGCGTGCGCCGGCGGATCGCCGTCGGCGAGACCCGCAGCGGAGACGCCGAGTTCCTGGCCAGCGGCGACGCGCCGGTGGTCGTGAGCGCCAGGCTGCTTGCCGGGCCCGGCAGCTACATGACGGGCGTGCGGGTCGAGATCGGGGGGCCGATGCTGCTCTACGAGGGACCCGATCGGCGGCTTGATCGGGACGACCCCTGGCGCTTGGCGCTCGATGATCTCTTTCCGGACGTCGACGTCGCCGGGACCCGCTATGTGGCGCAGTCAAGCGGGCCGGCGGTCGCCGCCGTGACGGTGGCGGGCGGCATGCTCGTCGTGGCGCCAGGCGCTGCCGGCGAAGCGACCATCACCGTCACCGCCACGATCCCCGATGGCCGCACGGCATCCCGAACGTTCACGGTTCAGGTGCCGACGGACGCCCGCCCGTTCCTGCGCGGCTGGCGGTGGTCGCTGGCGGGGGAGGACGCGGCGTGAGGCGGCGCTTGGCGCGGCGGACGCCGAATGGCTGGCCGACAGCTTGCGCGGCTGGCAGCCGCGAGCTACTCCGTCTGCCAAGCGGACAGCTTGGGGCGCGGCTTGCCCGCCAGTTCCGTCTCCAGCTGGTCCAGCGAGAGATTGCGCTGGGCGAGCATCTCCTCCAGCACCAGGGCACGGCGCACGTAGCCCCGGTGGCGGGCGCATGCGCCCGTGGTGAAGGCGTACTGCGCGCACGTCTGCCGCACCACGCGCGGGAACTCCTGTGCCAGCGGCGAACGCGACAGCCGTTCGACGTAGCGTCGCGTGCGCTGTGGCGAGGACGAAGGCGCCCGGTCGATCAGCCGGCGCTGATAGCGAACCGTGACCGCGTCCAGCAGCTCCTGCCGGTCCCGGGCGGACCACTCGGCAAGATCCGGGATCGCCAGCGCCGAATAGAAAAGGGCCGCCAGTTCGTCCGGCGAGCCGCCGGGCAGTTCGTCGAACCCGCCTGGGTTCTTCGTCTGCGACGTCGCGGCGAGGGCGAACGCCGGGGCGAAGACGAGCGCCACGGCGAAGACGGAGGCAGTCCTGCGAACAGGCTTCATCGGCGGCCCCTTGCGAATCACTGCCCGCCACCCTACGGCGAGGCCCGATCCGCGTCAACAGGCCGCGAAGGCCGCGAAGCGCAAGACGACATTCCCGATGCGGCTTAGACTTGAGAGCGCCGTGCCGCCGCGCGGCGGCTTGGTCCAGCGCGGCCTGCGGCTGCGTGGCCCGCGAACTGAAGGAGGCCGTCTTGGGCCGAACTCGCGCAACCTACCGCGACGCCGGCGTGGACATCGACGCCGGCCACGAACTGGTGCGCCGCATCGCACCGGCTGCTGCCCGCACCCGGCGCCCGGAGCTGATCGATGGCCTAGGCGGCTTCGCTGCCCTCTGTGCGCTGCCGACCCGGTACCGGCAGCCGGTGCTGGTCTCCGGCGCGGACGGCGTTGGCACCAAGCTGCGCCTTGCCATCGACCACGGCCGCCACGACGGCGTCGGCGAGGATCTGGTGGCCATGTGCGCCAACGACGTGCTCGCCCTGGGGGCCGAGCCGCTGTTCTTTCTCGACTACTACGCAACCGCTGCCTTGGACGTGGACGTTGCGGCCCGGGTGGTGGCCGGCATCGCCCGGGGCTGCGAGCTGGCGGGGTGCGCGCTGGCGGGAGGCGAGACGGCCGAGATGCCCGGCTTCCATCGACCCGGAGACTACGAGCTGGCCGGCTTCTGCGTGGGCGTGGTGGAGCGGGACCGCATCGTCGACGGCCGTTCCGTGGCGGTGGGCGACGTGCTGCTTGGCCTCGCCTCCAGCGGTCCGCACGCGAACGGCTACTCGCTGGTCCGCCACCTGCTTGCGGCGCAGAAGCACCCGCCGGACGGCTCCTTGCTCGATGCGCTCCTGGAACCGACGAGAATCTACGCGAAGCCGGTGCTGGCCGCCCTCGGCGCCACCGACGCGGTGCGCGGCATGGCCCACATCACCGGCGGCGGCCTGGTGGACAACGTGCCGCGGATGTTCGGCGCCGGCCTGGCGGCGCAGATCGACCTGGACGCCTGGCAGCGCCCGGCGGTGTTCGGCTTCCTGCAGCAGGCCGGCAACATCGACGAGCTGGAGATGCTGCGCACCTTCAACGTCGGCATCGGCTTCGTGCTGTGCGTCGCACCCGGGGGAGCGCCGCGGGTGGCTGCCGAACTGCGTTCGGCGGGAGAGAGGGTGTACGAGATCGGCCGCGTCACCGCGGCGGGCGCGCCCCGGCCCAAGGGCCGCCTGCATGTGTCTGCAGAAGAGGCAGCGTTGGCCTGACGGCGGGCGGCATCGCCACATGGTGCGGCGGGCCTTGGAATTCGCAAGTAGACGACGAAAGAAAGGGTGCGGATCATAGGTCTTTGGGTGTGAGGCCGGTCTGCTTGCCGATCCGGGCGAGCATGCGTGGGCCAATCTCGTCGCCATCGTGAAACGAGAATACGAAGTCGGCGTAGCCTGTGCGGGCCAGCGTTCGGTGGGACCCTGATGTTCGTTTGATCCGCCAGCCGATGCGTTGAAGTGCTGCCAACACGCGCCCGGCTCGCGTGGCCGGCCAAGCCTTCACCCGGCCGCCAGCCGGATTTCGATGGCCTCCGCAGGTCTTCCGTCTTCTTCGATGTTCTCTGCCAGTACGCGCAAGGCCAGCGCCTCGACCTGCGCGATGGCCTTGTCGCGTGTGCTGCCGTAAGCCATCACGCCAGGCAGCTCCGGTACGTCCGCTATCCAGCGGCCATCCACCTCGCGCTCCGTCTCTATCGTAAGCTGCCTCACTGCATTGCCTCTTGGTGACCCGGAAGGCTGGATTCGGCAGTCCGAATTCCAGAACTCGACAGTAGCACGACAGTGCCGAGACCGTATGGCGCTACGGCGGCAGTCACGCGACACTCGCTTCCGAACCCGTAAGCGCGGGCATGGGGCGGACCTATCGCGTACCCAGTGGGCCCAATCGCAGGGCCCCGGAGACGCCTAGCCGAACCGCTCTCCCACCGCCACCCCGGCGGCGGCCGCGTACTCCGCCGCCGGCACCTTGCCGCCGCCGCTCGGGCGTACTCGCTGCACGAGGATGTGGCGGCCGTCGCCGGCGCGGACGGCGAGGCCGGCGTCGCTCCGATCTGCCACCACGCCGGCGGGGCCCGCGCTTCCGGTCCCTTCCTGCAAGCGGCTGTCGAACAGCTGCAGGCGCTCGCCCTGGCGCACGGTCCAGGCGCCGGGCTGCGGGTTGCAGCCGCGAATCAGGTCGTACACGCGCTGGCCCGGATGGGACCAGTCCACTTCGGCGTGTTCCGCGCGGCACCAGCTCTCGTAGGTGCCAAGCGCTTCGGTGGCGGCGCCCGTCGGCTTGCGGGCCTGGATGCGGCGCATGGCGGCCCGGGTCTCGGCGTCCAGCAGATCGGTCTGCGCGGTTCTGGGGGCCTTGCCGGCCCGCACGAGGTCCACGGCTTCCAGCATCGCTTCGACCCCCAGCGGGAACAGCTTGTCGAAGTACAGGCTGCCGAGGGTGTCGTCCGGGGCGATGTCCACCGCCTTGCGGAGCAGCACGTCGCCGGTGTCCAGCCCTTCGTCCGGCCAGAAGATGGTGAGGCCGGTGCGCTTCTCGCCGTAGATGATCGGCCAGTTCATGGCGCTCGGTCCCTTGTGCATGGGCAGCAGCGACGGGTGGTACTGGATGGTGCCGTGGGCGGGAACGGCGAGGGCTGCGGCGGGCACGAACAACGTGACGTAGGCCATCACGCCGAGGTCCGGGCGCAGCTCGCGCATCTGCGTCCACACGGCCTCTCGGCGGAAGGACTTCGGCTGGAACACGGGAATTCCCCGCTTCGCGGCTGTGGCCTTGAGCGGATCCGGCCGGCCGCCAGCTGGGTCCGGCGCGGTGTAGACGCCGACGACGTTCTCGCCCCGGTCCAGCAGGGCCTCGAGCACGGCCTGGCCGAACGCCTGCTGGCCGTTGACGATGATGCGCATGGTTGCCTCCGGAACTTGATCTGCTGTGGCTCTGCGGCGTCTCGCGGCCTCGGCGGCAGGGGCGCGGTGCGGCCTTAGTAGACGGAAGCGGGCTGGGCCGCGTTCCGGCGCGCCCGCTGCGTGAGTTCGTCGTCCACCGTGATGGCGAACATGCCGGCTGGGCCCATGATCTTGTGTACCATCAGCTTGTCCACCTCCTTGCGCTCGCGCTCCGTCACTTCGGCGTATGCGGCGCTGCCGAGGAACGCCTTGAAGGTGGCGCTGGTATCCATGAAGGGGATGATGAAGCTCGGCACGATGGCCTGGATCATCGCCCCGCGCTTGCGATCCGTCTGGTTGATGCCGGCCCGATGCCAGGTGCGCGCGTCGTAGAGGATGATGGTGCCCGCCGGTGCCTCGACCACGTCCGCCTCCGGTCCGCCGTAGGGTAGGCCGTGCTTGGCGCGATGCCCTTTGCGGTAGGTGCTCGTGGAGCGGCCCCAGGCCTGGGGCGGCGGCGCGTTGGAACGGTGGCTGCCGAGCTTGAACAGCGTGGCGCCGTTGTCCTTGCGGAAATCCGAGACGCAGACGTTGCGCTGCATCCCCAGCACGAGGTCCCCGGACGGCAGCGGGATGCGATCCCCCGTGCCCCAGAGGTAGGGAAAGTCCGTATGCCAGCCCTGCACCTCCCGCTGCCCGTCGTCCCGCCCCAGGGCGGAGATGCCCGGCGAGTGGCCGAGGCGGATGTCCCGCGTGCGCATGTACTCCCGGGTCAGCCACAGCGACACCGGCTCCGCGGTGACCTTCGCCACCGCCGGATGCTGCGCCAGCGGCGGCGCCTTCACCGGCGCGCGGTTCTCGTAGCCGTCCACGCAGCCCACCTGCTGCAAGCCATCCACCACTGCCGGCGGCAGTACGCAGGTGAGCGACACCCAGCCGTTCTCCCGCAGCTCCCGCAGCGACTCGCTCGGCAGCTTCTCCGGCCCGTGCCCAACCGTGAACTCCGCCGCTTCGCCTGGCAGCCCGTCGGCGCCGAGAGCGCTGCCGCCCTGGCGCAGCGTGGTGGCGGCGTCGACCTCGGTGGCGTCCGCCGCCAGCCGCAAGCCGGTAGCCGCGTGGCGGAAGCCGCTGCCCTCCGCAGCCCAGACCGCCGCATCGTCTACATGGCCCTGAACCGCGAGCGCGCCGCCATCGGCCGCCGCCAGCCAGTCGCCGTTCGGAGCTTGGAGATAGCGGTAGTGGCGGCTCGGCTTCGGGACGACGACCACTCGCGGGGCGTAGTCCGCCATCGTCCAGTGCTGGGCGTGGGGCGTCGGCATGTTGGGGCTCCGGCATGCTGGCGGCGGTTGCGAGATTCTACTGCGGGCGGCGGCGTCGACCCCATGCAGGCGTTGCGCCTTGGCAGAGGTCTGCGGCACTGGGTGCGGCCGCACTGGCCGTAGCTTAGACCAGCCCCCATCTTCCGTGCGAGCGTCCGCACGGCTTCCGCGGGCAGGTCTTGCCGGTTGGGATGGCGGCGCCTGCGGGATCTCCGCGGCGCCCGTAGGAATTCCCGGCGGCGGCGAGTTGGCTATGCTATGCGGCCTCCCGACAAGCCAAGAGGAACCCGATGGCCGATTCCGCTCGGCGGCCGAGGCCGCAGCCGACGCCGGAGACGCAGCACTTCTGGGACGGCACCAAGGCCGGCGAGCTGCGCCTGCAACGCTGCACGGCGTGCGGGCATGTGTACTTCCCGCCGCGCCCGCTGTGCCCGGCGTGCAGTTCCCGCGCCGTGGAAGCGTTCGCCGCGAGCGGCAAGGGCACGCTCTTGAGCTACGTCATCAACCACCGGGCGCATCCGTCCTTCGACGGCCCCTACGCCATCGCCCTGGTGGCCCTCGACGAAGGGCCCACGATGATGAGCAACATCGTCGACTGCGAGCAGACGCCGGAGGCGCTGGTGCTGGACATGCCGCTTGCGGTGACCTTCGAGGACAACGGCGACATCGCCATACCGCTGTTCCGGCCGGCCGCCGAGGCGGCGAGGAGCCGCGCATGACCGTCGCCATCGTCGGTGCCGCCGAGACCACCAGGCTCGGCAAGATCCCCGAGCTCAGCCAGATCCAGCTCCATGCGGACGCCGCCCTCAACACCTTGGCGGACGCCGGGCTGGCCGCCAGGGACATCGACGGCGTGGCCACCGCCGGGGAGTCGCCGGTGGCCGTCGCCCACTACCTCGGCATCGCGCCGCGCTGGGTGGACGGCAGTTCCGTGGGCGGTTGCTCCTTCATGCTCCACGTGCGCCATGCGGCGGCGGCGATCGAGGCCGGCTACGCGGACACCGTGCTGGTGACCCACGGCGAGAGCGGCCGTTCCGGCGTCGGCCGGGGCGGCGGCGGAGGCAGCCGCGCCTCGCTGCCGGCCCAGTTCGAGATGCCCTACGGCGCGATGGGTCCCACCACCATGTTCACCATCGGCGTGCTGCGCTACATGAAACGCTACGGCATGACCCACGAGCAGCTGGCGATGGTGGCCGTGGCGCAGCGGGAGTGGGCTGGCCGCAACCCCCGCGCCTCGTTCCGGGATCCGATCACCGTGGCCGACGTGCTGGCCTCGCGTCTCATCGCCTATCCGTTCCACCTGCTCGAGTGCTGCCTCGTCACCGACGGCGGCGGCGCGTTGATCCTCGTCTCCGCGGAGCGCGCCAAGGACTTCCCCCACAAGCCGGTGTACGTCCTCGGCAGCGGCGAAAGCGTGGAGACGCCGATGGTGAGCCAGATGAAGGACCTCACCAGCTCCCAGGCGTTCCGCATCGCCGGCGGCGAGGCGTTCAAGTCCGCGCGGATAAGCCATGCGGACGTGGACCACCTGATGGTGTACGACGCCTTCGCCCACCTGCCCATCTGGGGCCTCGAGGACCTGGGGTTCTGCAAGCGCGGCGAGGCCCCGGGCTTCATCGCGGACGGCAACACCCGCCCGGGCGGCCCGCTGCCGCTCAACACCAACGGCGGCGGCCTCTCCTACATGCACTCCGGCATGTACGGCATGTACGCCCTGCAGGAGAGTGTGCGGCAGATGCGCGGCACGGCGCCGGCGCAGGTGCCGGGGGCGGAGATCTCCGTGTGCCTGGGCGTCGGCGGGATGTTCGCCGCGAGCGGCTGCATCGTGATGGGGAACGCGGCGCCTTAGCGGGATGCGTCCGGCGGCGCTTCGAGGCGCCTAGCGGCCGTCCAGCCCTTCGACATGCGCTGCCGCGCTGCTGGCGAGGGCGTCGAGGCTGTAGCCGCCTTCGAGCACCGACACCACCCGGCCGCCGGCCCACTGATCCGCTGCGGCCACGATCAGCGCCGTCGTCCATGCGAAGTCGGCTTCCGTGAGCAGCAAGTCGCCGAGCGGGTCGTCCCGATGGGCGTCGAAGCCGGCGGAAACCAGCACCAGGTTCGGCCGGTGGGCCTCCAGCGCCGGCAGCCAGTCCCGCTCCAGGGCCGCGCGGAAGGCGGCGCCGGCGGTGCCCGCCGGCAGCGGCGTGTTGACGATGTTCGGGCGATCCACCGCCTGCAGCCGGTAGGGATAGTGCGGAAACTGGAAGCTCGAACATACCAGCACGCGGGGATCGTCCATGAACGCCGCCACCGTGCCGTTGCCGTGGTGGACGTCGAAGTCCAGGATGGCCAGCTGTTCGACGGCGTCGCTGGCGAGGGCGTGGGCCGCGGCCACGGCGACGCCGTTCAGCAGGCAGAAGCCCATCGCCGCGCCTTCCTCGGCGTGGTGGCCGGGGGGCCGCACGGCGCAGAAGGCGCGTCGGTCCGGGCCGTCGAGCACCGCGTCCACGGCGGCCGTCGCCGCGCCGGCAGCCAGCTGCGCCGCCCGCAGGGAGCCGGGGCCCATCGCCGTGTCCGCGTCGAGCGCCACCAGGCCAGCCGCTGGCGAGAGCCGCTGCAAGTCGTCCAGGTAGGCGCTCTTGTGGATGCGGGCCAAGTCGGCGCGGTCCGCCGGGAGCACGGGGCGGACGTCCAGGTCGGCGGCGAGACCGGTTGCTTCGAAGTGGTCCAGCACCGCGGCGAGCCGCGCCGGCGACTCGGGATGGCGCGGCGACATCCTGTGATCGAGGCAGCCCCGGGGCGCGAACAGCAGCGTCATCGCGCACCTCCGGCAGCCTGAAGCGCCGCTCGGATGTGCTTGTTGCGGGCATGGTCCAGGGGCTTCTTGCCAGCGCGGTCCACGGCGGTCGGGTTGGCGCCGGCAGCCAGCAGCAGCGGCACGAGGTGGCGCTTGCCGCGCTGCGCCGCTCGATGCAGGGGCGTCTCGCCGCGCCGGTTGGCGAAGTCGGCGTCCGCCCCGGCGGCCAGCAGCACCTCCGCGCAGGCCGGATAGCCGAGATTCACGGCCCGGAACAGCGGCGTCTCCCGCGCCTCGTCGTAGGCGTTGGCCTCGGCGCCGAGCGCCAGCAGCCGCTCCGCCACCAGCGGCAGATCGAAGCGGCAGGCCATGTGCAGCGGCGTCACCTTGCGGTTGTTGCGCAGCGTGGGCGAAGCGCCGGCCTCGACGAACAAGGCGACGACGTCCGCCCGTGCGGCCTCGCGCTTGTCCGCCGGCGCGATCTGGCCGCCGTGCCCTTCGTAGCCCGGAACGCGGCAGGCGAGCAGCAGCAGATGGTCCGCCCGGGCCCACCGGGCGTTTTCGCGCAGGCAGCGAGCGACCGCTTCCGGGTTCGCCTCGCGCACGGCGTCGACGAGCGCGTCCGGAGGATGCAGGCATCGCAAGCCGTAGACCAGCTTCTGTCTCGGCATCGCTCTCTCGGCCCCGCCCTCGTTTGCCCTTGCAATCCCTCTGATGCGGCCCCTTTGCGAGCCCGCGACCACGCCCCATAATGCGCGGCTGCGCTTGAGCGCCGGCAGCGAGGCGGCGATGCCGACAGTCTACTTCGAGACCTTGGACGGCGACACGGTGGCGGTGGCCGGCGAAGCCGGCGACATCGTGATGGAACTGGCCCGCGCCGAGGGCATAGACGGCGTCGACGCCGAGTGCGGCGGCGGCTGCGCCTGCGCCACCTGCCATGTCCACGTGGATCCGGCCTGGATGGCCAAGGTGGGGCCGCCGAGCGATCTCGAACGCGAGATGCTGCAGTACGACGGCGACGTGACCGACACCAGCCGCCTCTCCTGCCAGATCGAGCTGAGCGACGCCCTGGACGGCCTGCGGGTGCGCGTGGTGGGGCGCTGACGGCGGTCCAAGATGCTCACGCGCCTGTACGCCGACAACTACAAGTGTCTCGTCAACTTCGAGCTGCCCCTCGACGACATAACGCTGCTGCTCGGCGCCAACGGCGCCGGCAAGAGTTCCGTTCTCGACGCCGTCTATCGGCTGCGGGAGGTACTGGTAGGCGGCCGGCGCGTCGGCGATCCCGAGGCGTTCCCTCGCAGCACGCTGACGCACTGGGACGGTCGCAACCGACAGGCGATCGCGTTGGATGTCGAACTTGAGGGGAGTCGCTTCAAGTACGGACTGGAGTTGGAGCACGAGCGCGACACCGGCAGGGCTCGCGTGTTGCTCGAGTCCTTGACGGCGGATGGCGGCCCCCTGTTCCACTGTTCTCGTGGCGAAGCGCAGCTGTACCGGGACGACCACTCCGAAGGTCCGCGCCTGTCCGTGGACTGGGCGGAGTCCTTCCTCGCGCGGATCTCGACGCGCAGGGACAACGTCCGCTTGGCCCGCTTCATGGACTTCATGCGGCGCTTGGTGGTGTGCGGCCTGCAACCGGAGACCTTCGCGGCCAACACCGATCAAGAGAGCACGGCCCTCGATCGCGATGGACGCAACTTCGCATCCTGGTACCGCCACCTCGTGCAGGAGAACACCGAGCAGACGGTGGAAGTCGTCGCCAAATTGCGGACCGCGATGGATGGGTTTCGCAGCTTGCGCATGGAGAGGGCAGGCACGGACACGCGCACCATGCAACTCGCCTTCGAGAGCGAGGGCAGGGCGTACTCGCTGCGACTGGACCAGGTATCGGATGGCGAGCGGGTCCTGTTGGTCCTCTATACGCTTCTCGGCTTGGCGGCGGCGCAGCCCTTTACCCTGCTCATCGACGAACCGGACAACTTCCTGGCGTTGCCGGAGATCCAGCCTTGGCTGGTGGCGCTCGCGGACGTCTGCGGAGAATCAGGGCGCCAAGCAGTCATCTGTTCCCACCATCCCGAGCTGATCGACTACTTCGGCTCGGAGAAGGGCCTGCTGCTGGAGCGCACCAATGGCGGCGTGACCACGGTACGCAATGCGTCCACTGTGGGGGCTGGATGCGGGCTGCGGCTGTCCGAGAGCATTGCGAGAGGCTGGGTGGAGACGAGCCCGGGGAACTCTCCATGAGGCGCGTCGGCGCGGTGCTGCTCTGCGAGGATTCGCAACACGAGGTGTTCGTTCGGCGTTTCCTGAAGAGACGCGGGTTGGTCCTTGGCCACCTGCGGGTGGAAAAGTGTCCGGGCGGCTCGGCCGAACAGTTCGTCCGCAAGAGGTATCCGGTGGAACTCGCGGCAATGCGGACGCGCCGCGCCAGGTCCGTGCTGATCGTAGTCGTCGACGGCGACGGCGAGGGCGTCCAGAGACGTCGCGGCGCTCTCGCGGCAGCCTGCCGAGAGGCGGGCATCGAGGATCGCGCCTCCGCCGAATCCGTGGTGGTGCTGGTTCCCACATGGAACATCGAGACGTGGCTGGCCTATGCCGCGGGCGAACCCGTCGACGAGACCAGGCGAGACTATCCGCGCATGGCCAGAGAGAGCGACTGCCAGCCCCATGTCGAAGCACTCGCCGCCATGTGCGAGCGGCGGCGGTTGCGGGTGCCGGCCCCGCCTTCGTTGCAGGACGCCTGCAACGAATACGAGAGGCTCCGCGATTGGATGGGGCGCTGAGGGCGGTCCAGTGCAGGATCCAAGGCCCTCTACGCCGCAATGTGCGCACGAGTCTGCGCCGTTGCGCGAGGCATGGGGCAAATCGGACGAGAAGGAAGGCGGCTACCACCCGCTGGCGCATCACGCCATGGACGTAGCGGCGGTGTTCGAGAGGCTGATTGACCAGCCCGTCATCCGCAGCCGATTGGAGCGTGCGGCACAGCGCAAGCTCCGCGACATCGACTGCCAACGATTGGCCGCCGTGGTGTTCCTGCACGACATCGGCAAGCTGCATCCCGGTTTCCAGGCCAAGGCCTGGCCGGCGCACTTGCAGCGCCGACCCCTTCGGGGGCACCTACAGGAAGGTTGGGCCTTTCTTGAGTTGGCCGTTCGCAACCCGGCACATCCCTTCCACGGGATCCTCCATGAACTGAGTGGCTGGGGAGGTGCCTTGGAGTCCCTCGTCGACGCATCGTTCGCGCACCACGGGCGCACGGTCAAACCCGCGGCGGATCCGACGCTTCGAGACTGGGGCGAAGGGTCTGTCCACTACGACTGGCGCCGGGAGGCCGAGGTCATGGCTGGCGCTCTGCGCCAATGGTTCCCACTCGCTTTTGCTCCTGGACCCGAATTCCCCACGGCACCGAGGTTCCACCATTTGGTGACCGGGTTCGTCGCGCTTGCGGACTGGATCGGCTCGGACACGCGGTACTTCCGCTACAAAGCGCCGTTCGATGCCACTTACAGCCTGACCGCCCGTGAGGTGGCCGCTCGCGCCGTGCGCACCATCGGCTTGGATGTAGGCGACCCGGCTGCGGTTCCCGCGCCGAGCTTCGCCGCCCTTACCGGCGGTTGGACGCCGAACCACACTCAAGCGATCGTGGGCGAGATCGACGTGGAAGCCCGCCTCGTGATCCTTGAAGCCGAGACCGGCTCCGGCAAGACCGAGGCCGCCCTGCTCCACTTCGCGCGACTGTTTGCAGCCCGCAAGGTATCCGGCCTCTACTTCGCAGTGCCGACTCGGGCGGCGGCTGCTCAACTCCAAAGGCGCGTGAACGCCGCGATGCAGGCGTGGCTTGGTGGCGCGGCGCCGGAGGTCGTGTTGGCGATACCAGGTGCGTTGCTTTCTGGCGACTTCAAGGGCCAAAAGCTGCCGCATTGGCAAGTCTTGTGGCCAGACCAACCAGAGTCCAAACACCGGTGGTCCGCGGAACACGCCACACGCTTCTTGGCTGCACGGGTCGCAGTGGGCACGGTGGATCAGGCGATGCTGGGCGGATTGCAGGTGAAGCACGCGCACCTCCGCGGCAGTGCGTTGAGCCGCAGCTTGCTCGTTGTCGACGAGGTGCATGCCTCGGACGCCTACATGACGGAGGTGCTCAAACGGCTAGCCGATGAACACCTGGCCGTTGGCGGCTATGCGCTGCTCATGTCGGCGACCCTTGGCGCCAAGGCTAGGGCAGCATGGCGAGAAGAGGTGCTCCCGGATGCCGCGACTGCAAGCGCTACGCCGTTTCCCGCGATCTGGATACCGGGCCAAGCTGCGCCTTTGACTCCCGGCGTCGCCAGCCTCGCGAAGAATGTGCGCCTTGACGCGGTGCCAACGATGGACGCGGAGCAGACCGCAACGTGGGCGGTGGCGGCCGCTCGGCGAGGTGCGCGAGTGCTCGTGGTTCGGAACACCGTGGCCAAGGCGGTCGAGACTTGGCTGGCCGTTCAGCAAAGCAGCGCGGATCAGCTCCTGATGCAGGTCGCAGGCGGCCCGGCTCTGCATCACGGCCGTTTTGCGGCTGAAGACCGAGCGCTGCTCGATGCAGCAGTCGAAGGAGTGCTCGGTCGTGAGGACCGTCCTGGGGCAACTGGCTGCATCGTCATCGGCACGCAAACCCTCGAGCAATCCTTGGACATCGACGCCGACTTGCTGATCACGGACTTGTGCCCAATGGACGTGCTGCTGCAGAGAATCGGCAGGCTGCATCGACATGGCTTGCCTAGGCCCGCTGGCTTTGAAGAACCGCGGGCGGTGGTGCTGATGCCGGAGACGGGATTGGACGCCCTCACGGTGCCGCGCTTCTTCAACGGCTTGGGAGGATGGGAGGCGGAGGACGGCTTCGTGGGCGTCTACCGGGACTTGGCCGGGCTCGAACTGACTCGGCGGTTGATCGAGAAGGCTCCCGTTTGGCGGCTGCCCGACATGAACCGTGAGCTTGTCGAGGGCGCAACGCATCCAGAACACACGGAGCGGCTGGTCGTCGAGAAGGGGGAGACCACGGAGATCGGGGCGCGCTGGCGGCGCTACCACCAGCAATTCGGTGGTGCCGAGGCGGCGGCGGAGATGGTGGCGCGGCTCAACGTGCTGGATAGAAGCTGCGACTTGGCGAAGCTCGACTTTCCGCCGTCCGATGAGCATATCGTGACCCGAATCGGCAGCGAGGGCCGTGTGTTGTTGTTGGAGTCGCAGCCCGTTGGTCCGTTCGGGCAGACGGTCACGCGGATTGCCTTGCCCGCGCACTGGTGCCGGGGCCTGTCGGTGGACGACGTGCCGGTCGTGGAGTGCTGCGACGGCGGCTTGGCGCTGCGCTTGGGCGACGCGGCGTTCCACTACTCTCGGCAGGGGCTGTCGAAAAGTCCTTGAAGCCCTTGACAGCGTGGAAGTGGATGCCTATATAGTATTGGCAGTTACGAACCGATCATCTTTGATGAACCTGCTCACCGACGAAGTGCTGACAGTCACGACCCGCGATGGCGGGGGCAAGGCCGCATCGCTGCCGTCGCTGCTGGCTGGGATGGCAGGGGGCGAAGTTGCCGGGTTCCCGGCCATGCGTCCGCACCAGAGGCCCGCTTGGCACATGTTTCTCGTGCAGTTGGGCGCACTGGCGATGTGGACGGCTCGGCAGAGCGACTTGCCCACGCAACCTGGCGCATGGGCTGACCTGCTGCGTGCCTTGACTCCGGACCACGCCGATGACGCGCCTTGGCGCTTGGTGGGGCTGGAGGCGACCAAGCCAGCCTTCATGCAGCCGCCCGTGCCTTGCGGACAGCACGGCAAGGGCCTGAAGTGGAGCCCGGTCGAAACGCCAGACGCACTGGACCTGCTCATCACATCCCGCAACCACGATCTGAAGCAGGCAGTGGCCAAGAATGCCTCGGCGGAGGACTGGATGTTCGCGCTGGTGTCGTTGCAAACGAGCGAGGGCTACAACGGGAGTGGGAAGCGGGGCATCGCTCGCATGAACCGCGGCAGTTCCAGTCGGCCGATGCTCCGTCTCGCACCTGCTGGCGAGCGCGACATGTCCATCGACCCCTCGACCTCGTGGGCGAGGGATGTTCGACGGCTGCTGAGGAACAGGACGGAGTCGAGCGGCTCGCTCGGCAAGGTCGGCGGTCCTGCGCTCCTTTGGTGCCTTGCTTGGTCAGAAGGCGAGCAGCTTGACCTCCGCAAGCTGGATCCCTGGTTCATCGAGGTATGCCGTCGCGTCAGGCTGTACCGAGTCGGTGCGCAACTGGCCGCCCACAGCAGTACTTCGCGCCGGGAGCGCGTCGATGGCAAGGCGTTCAAGGGCAACGTCGGCGATCCTTGGGCTCCAGTGGAGAAAGCGAACGGAAAGTCGTTGACGCTGGCAGGCCGTAGCTTCACCTACGGGCTCTTGCACGAGCTGCTCTACTCCGGCAATTGGCAGGTGCCGTTGTTGGCTCAAGCGAGTGCCGAGGATCCGAGCGACCTGGCGCTAGTGGCCGAGGCGATCTCGCGTGGCAACAGCAAGACTGAGGGTTTCAAGTCTCGCGTCGTGCCGGTGCCGCGGAGCGTGCGCCGCCTATTCTCTTCGGAGACGGCAAGAGAGCTTGCAGCAGCGCAGATGGAGGAAATCAAAGGCGTGAACCAGGCACTGAGGTATGCTGTCGCACTCGGGGCGGCGCATGGTGCGCGTGAGAAACTCGAGGGACCGGACTCGACAAGGAAAGAACGCCAGCGCCTTTATGGGTTCGCCGACCCGGCTACAGAGCGCCTCGACAGCGATGCAGACCGGCTTTTCTTTCCGAGCCTGTGGAAGAGAGTGGCTGCCGCCAACCGCGACGATGGCGAACGTCAAGATGCCAAGGTGAGCTTCTTGCGTAAGTTGAAGGATGCCGGCGACGCTGCCTTGGATGAGGCCTTGGCGGCGCTACCTCGCCGTGCCGTGTACAGGGAAAGAGCCTTGGTTCGGGCCCGCCGGGCTTTTGTGAACAAGCTGCGGCGCACAAGCGCCTGCCGCGATTTGTTTCTTGGGGAGGACGTCCATGGCCCCGCCGGCTAGCTTGCCGCAAGTGGTCGTTCGGGTGGCGGAGTTCATCCAACACCTCGAGCCAGGCCCGCTCGCCGAACTTCGGCGGCTGGATGCGGCGCGGCCCGCGTCAGCGTTCTGGCGGCTCGCGGCGCGCCATCCCGACTCCGTCGGCGTTCCAAGCAAGCAGGCCTCTTGGATGAGCATAGTGCGCGTCATCGCCACGCTGATGCCGAAGGGCGATTCGGCCCAGCGTCCCTCGCTCCATGATCCCCGACGTCGCCTAGGCGAGGTGCTTTGCGACGGCGGCGATCCCACGTGGCCAGGCGACAACGCCGACGCAAGGCCGGTCTACAGCGAGGCGCGGTTTGCCCGCCTCTTGGCCGCACGCGGTCGCCATCGAGAGATTCTCATGGAAAGGGCGGCGCGGACCATCGCAAGGAGCCGGCAAGCGGACAGTGGCGTGAATCTGGTGGATGTTGCGTACACGTTGTTAGGCGAAACGGATAGACGACGGTTGGCGGAGTCCTATTACGGCCGCTTGGACAAGGCAGAACGAACTCACGAGGACAATCGCGAGGAGGAGCAAATCGGGTGACAGCACTAAACTTCCTACAGATCCACACGCTCAGCGCTTACACGTCGGCGCTCTTGAACCGCGACGATAGCGGCTTGGCCAAGCGATTGCTCTACGGCGGGGCGATGCGCACGCGCATTTCGTCGCAGTGCCTCAAGCGGCACTGGAGAACCGCGGACGATCCGCACGCGCTTGACGACATCGACGGAGCCGAAGCTGCCGTTCGATCCAGAGAGCTGGTTACGAAGTGGGTCATCGACCCTCTTCGCGAAGAATTCACGCCGGAAGTTGTGACGGCACTGGAACCGGCCTTTCAGGTTGCGGTGTATGGCGACAAAGGTACGAGCCGAAAGGGCCGGCAAACGCTGCTGTTCGGAGAACCGGAGCTCAATTGGCTTCAAGGAGAGGCGAAGCGGCTCGCGCAGGAAGCTTCGGGCAGTGCCGAGGCTGCGGCAAAGGCCGTCGAAGCGTGGGGGAAGGAGTTCAGGCAGAACATCCAAGCACTGCGCGCCGGAACTTCGTTGCCGGGCGGCATGACCTCCGCCTTGTTCGGACGGATGGTGACCTCCGATCCAGATGCCAACATCACAGCGCCCGTTCATGTGGCGCACGCCTTCACGGTGCATGAAGAGGAGTCCGAAAGCGATTACTTCACGGCCGTTGACGATCTGTCGGAAGGCGAACCCGGTGCGGACACAATCCAGGAGACTGAGCTCACGTCCGGGTTGTTCTACGGCTATGTGGTCGTGGACCTGCGAGGCCTTTTGCGCAACGTCGGCGAAAACGCCGACTTGGCCGGCCGGGTGCTGCACAACCTGGTCTATCTGATTGCCGAAGTGTCGCCCGGTGCAAAGCTCGGCTCCACGGCGCCCTACGGCAGGGCCGCGTTCATGCTGCTGGAAGCTGGCGACAGGCAGCCGCGCAGCATGGCCGAGGCGTTCCGCTCGCCGTGTCCGCCACGCACGGATGACGCCATTGGCGCCTTGGTTGGCCACTTGGCCGCCCTTGACGCGGCCTACGCGACTGGGGAAACCCGCAAGGTCATGTCGTTGGCAAAGGCCGACGTGCCACTGGCCGAGGCAGGCACGCTGGACGACTTGGCCGTCTGGGCGCAAGAGCTCGTCTCGTAGGCAAGAACATGCATCAATGGCTCGTGCTGAAGTTCGAGGCACCGCTGGTGGCGTTCGGCGGTGTTGCGATTGACCAGATGGGCCCTGTGCGCGAGTTTCCCGCGGCATCGATGCTCGCCGGGCTTATTGGCAACGCGCTCGGCTGGCACTGGTCCGACTCGTCCGCCCATCAGGCAGCACAGGACCGCCTTGTCTTCGGCGCACGAATCGAACGAGAGGGGAACGTGCTTACAGATGTGCAGAACGCGCATCTCGCCAAGAGCGACAAGGGGTGGACGACGAGCGGGCGACCGGAAGGACGGGGTGGGGGCGACAAGACCTACCGTTCGCCGCATCGCCGATTCCGGCAGTACCACGCCGACGCATCGGTACGGGTGGTTTTTCGCTTGCAGCCAGCTATGGCGAAACCGACCCTTGACCGAGTGGCCGAAGCCTTGGAGCGGCCTGCACGGCCGTTGTACCTTGGCCGCAAACCGTGCCTTCCTTCCAGCTTCCTGCTCGATGCCGAGCCACATCGGTGGTCCTCCGGTAGCAACGTCTACGAGGCGCTTCGGAACTTGCCGGGCGCTTCGACTCCACTGCGAGCGCAATGGCCGGTTGGCCAAGGGCCGGAGGCAGGAGAGGGCGTGGACCAAGTGGCGGACCTTGCCGACACCAGAAACTGGCGCACGGGACTGCACGCGGGATCTCGGCGGGTGGTGGAGGGCTGGGTAGAACCCGTGAGTGGACGATGACGACCTTGAACCTCATTCGAGTTCCAGTGGACGTTGGCACCCTTGCCCGCTGGGCCGGAGATCGAGGTTGGGCAAGGCGCGGTGGAAGGCAGGTGGGTTTCGACGAGGGCCGTGCGTTGCACCATCTCCTGCACGAGGTGTTCGGCCCCGGCGTCTTCCTAACGTTCCGCCTGTTGGTTGCGGCTAGGCGCACGGCCGGCAACCTCTATGGTTACTCAGAATCTTCCTCGGACGAGCTCAGATCCTTGGCCGAAGCCTATGCGTTTCCTGATCAACTTCGCGTTCTGACGCCTAGGCGCATTGATGGCAAACCAATGCCCACCACTTGGCGAACCGGACAGCGCTTGGGCTTCGATGTTCGCGTACGCCCGGTACGACGTCTACTCAAGGACTTGGCGACTCCCGAAGGGAGCTTTGCGCGGGGGACGGAAGTGGACGCCTTTCTGGTAGACGCACTTCGCCGCAGACCGCGCCAACCGGACTCCGGCGAACCGTCCATAGACGAAAAGACGCGACAGGAGGCGTATTTGTCTTGGCTGGCGGAACGGATGGGGTCTGCGGTCGAGTTGGAACTCGCGTCGAGCCGCGTTGCGCGGTTTCGCCGAGTTCGCGTCTCTCGCCAAGGCAGAGCGCCGGAGGGCCCGGACGCGACCATCCACGGAACTCTGACGGTGCGGGAGCCCGAGGGATTCGCGGCGTTAGTTCGACGTGGCGTTGGCCGCCACAAGGCCTACGGCTACGGCATGGTGCTTCTCCGCCCCCCTGCCAGCGTGGTACCGACGCGCTAGTGAAGACCGCGTAGTGTTAAAGGGTCGCCTAGGCCTCGACAGTGCGCAGGTCCCTCACAAGGACCGCGCCGGCCTCCTCTACTTGGCCCGCGGCACATTGACCGCAAGAGACGGTACCCTTGCGTTCCTGCAAGGGTATTCGACATCTGCCGACGCCCTCTCACCGGGCGACCATGCCATTCCTTTGCAGGGCGTCTCGATGATCCTGCTTGGTCCCGGATCTACCGTTAGCCACGATGCGCTTCGGCTCCTCGCCCATGCTCGAACTGCCCTTGCGGCCGTAGGCGAGAACGGCGTGAGGCTCTACACAGCGCCTCCGTTGATTCCAGACCGTTCCGGCCTTGCACGGGAGCAAGCACGTGCTTGGGCTGATCCCAAGCGCCGGCTCGACATCGCTAGGCGGATGTTCGCTTGGCGTTTGGGCAAGGTTCTGCCGCATCGATCCATTGAAGTGCTGCGCGGCATAGAAGGCGCACGAATGAAGGAAGCGTATCGGCTCCTGGCCGAGCGCTTCGGCGTGGAGTGGCGTAGACGCCGCTACGACCGAGCACGGCCAAGCGCCGCAGATTTGCCCAATCAGGCGCTGAACCACGCATCGAGCGCCGTCGAGGGGGCAGCTGCTATCGCAGTGGCCGCCACCGCGACGATCCCCCAGCTTGGCTTTGTACACGAGGACCCGGGGCAGTCCTTCGTGCTGGACATCGCAGACCTGTACCGAGACAGCGTGACCATTCCATGTGCCTTTCGAGCGGCGAAGCGCATTGGCGACCTCGACTTGGACGTGGAACGAATCACTCGTCGGCTGACCGGCGAGACCCTATCGCGAGAGGCGGTGATCCCCAAGATGATCGACCGGATCAAGTCCCTCTTTGCCAAGGAGGAGGAGTGACGGTGCCGATGGCGATGGTCGTGACCCGCAACGTGGAAGGCCGCTATCGTGGGTTTCTGACCTCCGTGATGCTGGAAGTCGCTCCGGGCGTCTATGTCGGCCCCGACCTGTCGGCAGGCGTGAGGACGAGGGTGTGGGACGTGTTGTCCGATTGGTGGGCGACGCTCAGAAACGTCTCCGTCGTGATGGTATGGCGCGACGCCAAAGCTGCAGGACACCTTCGAATCGAAACACTGGGCGAACCACCTAAGGAGATCGTAGACGCGGATGGCGTACTGCTTGTAAAACGACGGTAAGGCGACGACACTGGTCGTCGCTCTGTCAGCTCTTTAAAAGTGCATATAAACAAGGTGTTGAGACCTAGAGGTTCCCCCGCACACGCGGGGATAGACCCGCGAACGGCAGCGGCGCGAACGTGCACGTGGAGGTTCCCCCGCACACGCGGGGATAGACCCCGCTAGCGGAGCCGTGGATCTTGTCTGCGCCTGGTTCCCCCGCACACGCGGGGATAGACCCTGGACGAGTCCAGCGACCGCTACGATCGGAATGGTTCCCCCGCACACGCGGGGATAGACCCGACGGCGCCACGGTGACCTACCGCCTCGACCTGGTTCCCCCGCACACGCGGGGATAGACCCCCGAGCTGGCGCCCCGCGCGGGTCAGATTGCGGGTTCCCCCGCACACGCGGGGATAGACCCCTCGCCGACGCCGCGAGGCGCGTCGAGGCCGAGGTTCCCCCGCACACGCGGGGATAGACCGTGCCGCAGGCGGTAGAGGTCGTAGCGCCGGGGGGTTCCCCCGCACACGCGGGGATAGACCCAGCCCGCCGCCGAACAGCCCTGCATTTCGTGCGGTTCCCCCGCACACGCGGGGATAGACCCAAGGCTGCGATCGCCTCCTGGCGCTTCTATCGGGGTTCCCCCGCATACGCGGGGATAGACCCCAGCAAATGGGAGCCTTCCTTTGAAAAAAAGTGGTTCCCCCGCACACGCGGGGATAGACCCCGCCACCGCGACCCGGGGCGGCCGGGTTTCGGGCATCGCCTGCATACGCCGAAGTCCAGCGGGCCGGCTGCTTTCCCGAGCCGACTCACTCCTCCTCGTCGAAGTACCAGGTCGCGGGGTGGTAGGCGAGGGTCCAGCGGTTGTCCCAGCCCCAGATGCCGGTTTCCGGCACGTTCTTGAGGCGCGTCGAGATCACCACCGGGTGGGGCGCCTGGCCGACGGTGCCGATGGTCCAGAGGTTGTCGGCGGCGGCCTTCACCAGCTGGTAGCCGGCGGCGTAGCGGGTTTCGGGGTCCGTGGCTTCGCGGAAGGCGTCGTTCCAGCGGTGGATCTGCTTGATGATCGGCGGCGGCTCCTCGCCGATGCGGCCGTCGGTCTGGTAGTGGCGGGCCCAGTCGTTCCACAGGTGGATGTCCCAGCCGGCGCGGTGGGGCACGAACCAGTCCGGCAGCAGCGGGAACAGGATGTCCGTGCACTTGTCCGCATGCCACAGCGTCATCTGCATCTCGCCGGCCATGGCCCGGGCCGATTGCAGGCTGCGGTCCACGAGCTTCAGGCGCAGGTCCACGCCCACGGCCCGCCAGTACTCCGCCACCAGTTCCATGGTGATGGCCTTGGGCGTCTCGAAATCCAGGTACTCCATCGTAATGACGAGCGCCGAACCGTCCGGATATTCCAGCAGGCCGTCGCCGTCGGCGTCGACCAGGCCGATTTCCGCCAACAGGGCCCGGGATCGTTCCGGGTCGTATTCGATGTAGGCGTTGGCGAAGCGCTTGTCGTAGAAGATGCTGGTCGGATGCACCGTCACCTGGCTCGGCACGCCGCGCCCGAAGTAGATGATGTCGTTCATTTCGTCGCGGTTGATGGCGTGGGAGAGGGCGATGCGGAAGCGCTTGTCCCACATGAGGTCGCGCAGGCGCTGGTCGGCGTAGTTGTAGTTGGGCTGGATGGCGACGTCCGAGATGTGCAGCCGCTGCCAGATGTTCACCTTGGCCACGCCGTCGCGTTCGCCGAGCTTGAGCAGGGGGATGTCCTGGGTGCGCAGCGCGAATGCGGCGAAGTCCAGCTGGCCGGAAGCCGCCTTGGCGGTCACCAGCTCGGAGTTGTCCAGGATGAGCTCCATGTCGATGGCGTCGATGTACGGCAGCTGGCGGCCTTCCGGATCCACCTTGAAGTAGTAGGGATTGCGCTCCAGGCGCATCATGTTCAGGGTGCGCTGCCGTACCCGGTAGGCGCGCAGCGTCGGCACTTCCACGGCGCGCTCGTTGCTCCAGCCGCGCAGCGCCGTCATCAGCGCCATCCAGCTGATGAAGCCCTCGTCGCGCACGTACTCTTCGAGGGCTTCCCGGTCCGTGAACGTCGGATGGAACGCGGCGAGATAGTGCTTCGGGTCCACGAAGTGGCTGCCGTACTGGGCGTAGAAGAACACGAAGCCGGGGTTGGGCCGGTCGAAGACGTACTGGAACGTCAGGTCGTCGATCTTCACGAACTTGCCGCCCTGCACCATGCGCGAAGTCACCGGCGAGAACTCCGGGTCCAGCCAGAGATTGTCGAAGTTGAAGGCGAAGTCGTCGGCGGTGAGGGGATGGCCGTCGGACCAGCGCAGTCCCCGCCGCAGGTGGACGGTGGTGATGCGGCCGTCCTCGCTGACGGTCCAGCGTTCGGCCAGGTTCGGCAGCAGCGTGCGCATGTCCGCCGAGAGGGTGATGGCGGGCTCCCAGTTGAAGAACTGCCAGCCGTCGTCCTGGGCGATGCGGGCCTTGCCGCCGTACTTGCCGGTGCGGCGCAGGGGTTCGATCACCACCGGGTCCGCCGGCAGCCGCTCTGCCACCGGCGGCAGGCCGCGGCCAGCGAGATACGGGCTGTCCGTGAACGTGGCCAGATCGATCTCGCTGGCGGTGCGCGGGCCGTCGAACCAGGTGCGCGGCAGCACGTCCTCGGCGAGGGCGGGGAGCGCGGCCAGGCAGCCGGCCACCGCCAGCAGCAGGCCCGAAGGGCGCATGGTCCCTCCCATGATGCCGTCGCGCCTACAGCAGCAGCCGGAGCGGCGCTTCCAGGAAGTCGCGCACTGCGGCCAGAAAAGCCGCGGCCGGAGCGCCGTCCAGAACCCGGTGGTCCCACGTCAGCGACAGGCGCATTCGCTGCGCCTTCACCGGGTGCTCGGCAACCCAGGCGACGCCGTCGTAGATGCGCCCGACGCCTAGGATGCCGGCCTGGGGCGGGTTCAGAATGGGCGTGAAGCCGTCCACGCCGAACATGCCGAGGGAGGTGACGGTGAAGGTGCCGCCAGCCACGTCGTCGATGCCCAGAGCGCCTTCCCGGGCCCGCCGGGCGAGGTGCGCCGTCTCCTCGGCAAGCTGCCGCAGGCTCTTGGCGTGGGCGTCCTTCACCACCGGCACGATCAAGCCGGGGCCGCCGGGGGCGGTCTCGTCCAAGGCCACGGCGAATCCCAGGTGGACCGGCCCGAAGCGAACGATGGCGTCGTCGACGAGCGCCGCGTTCATCGCCGGATGTTCGCGGAGCGCCCGCGCCGTCGCCCGCAGCACGAGGTCCGTCACCGTCGTCCGGATGCCGTCCTCGGCCCACTCGTCGATGAGCGCCCGGCGCAGCCGCACGGCCTCGTCCATGGCCACTTCCATCTCCATCGTGAGCTGGGCGGAGTCCCGGAGGCTCGCATGCATGCGTTCGGCGATGGTCTTGCGCATGCCGCGCAGGGGAGTGGATGCCGCCGGCGCGGAAGGCTCGGCGGGCTTGGCGGCGGGGCTGGCGGAAGCCGCCGCCTGCTGCACGTCCTCCCGCGTGATCCGTCCCCGTGGCCCAGTGCCCGCGAGGGCGGCGAGATCGACGCCCAGTTCCGCGGCCAGCTTGCGGGCGGCGGGCGAAGCGGCTATGCGCTGGCCGGGCGCCGCGGACGGCGCCGGCGAGGTTGGCGCGTCCGGCGCCCCCGGCCCTGGCTCGCGCACGGCGATGTCCCGCTTGGACGTCGGCTTCGGCAGCACCTCCGGGATGGCTTCGCCGTCGGCGTACAGGTAGCCCACCACGTCTCCGGGAGCGAGGGTGGCGCCGGCGGCCACCAGATGCTTGACGGTGCCGGCGGCCTCGGCGTCCACGTCCAGGTTCACCTTCTCCGTCTCCAGCCGGTACAGCAGCGCCCCGGCCTCCACCCGTTCGCCGTCGGCGGCGTACCACTCATCCACCGTGCCCTCGTGCATGGTCATGCCCACCTTGACGAGGTAGATCTCCGTTGCCACTGCTCCCTCCTGTTGCCTCCCGGGCCCTAGTGGTTCGATTCCGAATCGACGTGGCAATGGCGCGTTCCGTCTGCCGTCGCCTCGGCACGTGCTGCTTGAGGATGTGCCGCCACGCAAGGCCGCCGGTGTCCCGGCCCCGCGACGAAACCCGTCCCACTGGAACGCACGTTGTTCTGGAAGCGGCACACTAGGGCGCGGCCTGTCGTTCCGTACCCGCGGCGCAGCCCAGCGCCAGCGCCACGTCCACCACCCAGGGGCCGTCGCGCCGGGCGCACAGCGTAGCCCGCTGGCCGGCTTGCAGCACCCGCTCGCGTTCGCCGTCGAAGGCCAGCACGCCGGGGCCATGCACGGCAACGCCGTCGCCGAGGGGCCGTGCTTCGGCGTGGGCGATGCCGACGCGCTCGAAGCGCCCGGGCGCCCAGGCGGCCCGCACCGTGCGCGGCGCGCCGGCGGCGAAACGCAGCGCCAGCGCCGCGTCCTGGTCCTCCCCCAAGGGCTGCGCGAAGCCGCCGACGGCCGTGATGCCGATGCCGGCCGGGTCGGCGCGGGTGAGCAGCGCCGCCACCAGCTTGCCGGGTTCCGTGAGCGCCCGCGCGCCGACGAAGCGGTCCGCGGTGAACACGGCGTCGATCAGCGCCAGGTCCGGCGCTTCGCCGTCTATGGCGACGTGAATCGCCTTGGCTCGTCTGGCCACCTTCCCCAACGCCACCGCGCCGCTCGCCACGAGGCCGGCGGCGGCGCCGGCCGTGGTCGCTTCGCCAAGCCTCGGGAAGGCGTTGTTGGTGCCGGTGGAGAGGGGAATCAGCGGCGCATCCGGCCAGCCCTTGGCGAACGCCCGGTTGGTGCCGTCGCCGCCCAGCACCAGTACGACCGCGGCGCGTTCGCGGCGAAGGGCCTGGGCGGCGCGGACGGTGTCCGCCGCGGTTCCGGCAATCGGCACCGCCAGCGGCTCGCCGGCGACGCCGAGTTCGGCCAGCGCCTGTTCGGCCAGCCGATGCGGCCCCGGCAGGTAGCGTATCGGCGCGTCGCTCATGGCGCGAATGCCGACCACGGCGCGGCGCAGCATCGCCGCCTTCTCCTGGTTGTCGAACACGGACGCCCGCGCCGTCAAGCGCCGCACGTCCTTGCCGGACGCCGGGTTGGCCACCAGCGCCACGGGGCGCAACGGAGCTGGCCCGGCCCTCGTGTTCGCCTCAGCCCAGCAGGGCGCGGCTCTCCGCGACGATCTTGTCCGCGTTCGGCAGGTAGCTCTGCTCCAGCACGGCGCTGAACGGCACCGGCGAGAAGGGCGCCCCGACCCGGGCCACCGGCGCATCGAGATCGTCGAAGGCCAGCTCCTGGATCTGCGCCGCGATCTCGCCGCCGAGGCCGGCGAAGCGCACCGCTTCGTGGACCACCACGGCGCGGTGGGTCTTGCGCACGGATGCCACGACCGTCTCGGTATCCATCGGCTGCAACGAACGCAGGTCGATCACCTCGGCTTCGACGCCGTCGGCGGCTAGCTGCTCCGCCGCCTGCAGCGCCTCGTGGACCATGCGGCTGTAGGCGACCAGGGTGAGGTCCGCGCCCTCCCGCACCACGCTGGCCTGGCCGAGGGGCACCTCGTAGGCGTCTTCCGGCACCGGGCCGCGGTTGCGCAGCGACAGCTTGTTCATCACCACGAACACCGGGTTGTCGTCTCGGGAGGCGGCGATCAGGAGGCCCTTGGCGTCGTAGGGCGTAGCCGGCGCCGCCACCTTGAGGCCCGGCAGGTGGCAGATCCACGCTTCTAGGCTCTGCGAGTGCTGCGCCGCCATGTTCATGCCGGCGCCGCTCATGGTCACCACGGTGATGGGCAGCTTGGCGGCGCCGCCGAACATGTAGCGCATCTTCGCCATCTGATTGGCGATCTCGTCCATGCACTCGCCCATGAAGTCCATGAACATGATGTCGATGACGGGGCGCAGGCCGGTGGCGGCGGCGCCGACGCCGAGGCCGACGATGCCTTCTTCGGAGATGGGCGTGTCCACCACCCGCTCGGCGCCGAACTCGCCCAGGAGCCCGCGGTAGGAACCGAACACGCCGCCGGCGCCGGCGACGTCCTCCCCGGCCAAGAAGGCCGTCTGCTGCTCGTTCAGGATGGCGCGGGCGCCTTCGGTGATGGCGTCCACGTAGGTGATCTCGCGTTCGGCCATGTTCGCGCCCTCCTATGCGTACACGTCTTCGAGCAGCGTTGCCGGATCCGGCGGCGGGCTCTCCTCGGCGAAGGCGATGCCGGCTTCCACCTCGGCCCGCACCTCGGCGTGGATCGCCTCGGCGTCCTCCTTGGCGAGCACGCCGAGCTCCGCAAGACGCGCTTCGAACATGTGGATGGGGTCCCGCTTCCGCCACTCTTCGAGCTCCGCGTCCGTGCGGTAGGCAAGCCCCATGCCGCGTACGCCCACATGGTCGAAGAAGCGGTAGGTCTTGGCTTCCAGCAGCGTCGGCCCTTCGCCGCGCCGCGCCCGTTCGATGGCGGCGCCAGCGGCCTCGTACACCGCCACCGCGTCCATGCCGTCCACCACCACGCCGGGCATGCCGTAGCCGGCGGCGCGGTCCGCCACGTCCACGATGGCCTGGTGGCCGGCCTGCGGCGTGTACTCGCCGTAGCCGTTGTTCTCGCACACGAAGACCGCCGGCAGCTTGTACAGCGCCGCCATGTTGGCCGCTTCGTGGAAGGAACCCTCGTTGCTGGCGCCGTCTCCGAAGAACGAAACCGCTACCCGGTCCGTGTTGCGGAACTTGGTGGAGAAGGCCGCGCCGACGGCGATCGGCGGCCCGGCGCCGACGATGCCGTTGGCCCCCAGCATGCCCAAGGCCATGTTGGAGATGTGCATGCTGCCGCCCTTGCCGCGGCAGTAGCCGGTGGCGCGCCCGAACAGCTCCGCGAACATGCGGTCGAACTCGCCGCCCTTGGCGATGAGGTGCCCGTGGCCGCGATGGGTGCTGGTGATCCAGTCGTCGTCCGAGAGATGCACCATCACCCCGGCGGCCACCGCCTCTTCGCCCACGTACAGGTGCAGGGCGCCGGGGATCTTGCCGGCTTCCGCCAGCCGCCCGGCCTCGGTCTCGAATACGCGGATGCGCACCATGCGCCGATGCATGTCGCGCAGCGCGTCGTCGTTCGGCTCGCTCACCGCGTCCCTCCCAGGCGCATGCGATGCCCCGCAGTGTAAAGCATGGCTGCCGAGACGGCCGCGAGGGGGTCCGGCGGTTCCTTCGCGTCCGCCTGGGCTACACTCGCTGCGAATCCGCCCTTCGGGGCCATGCCAAGCCGCCCTGCGGCGCGAACCGGAGAACCCCATGGCCGACCATCCCGCGGCGCTGCTCAAGCAGCTGGCCACCATCGACACCCCCACCGTCTGCAACGCCCTGGAAGTGGTGGCCCCCAAGCGCCGGGGCTACGGCTACACGGTGGAACCCCTGGTCTGCACCCGCCCGCAGCTGGGCGCAATGGTCGGCTACGCCCGCACCGCCGCCATCCGCGCCCAGCATCCGGCGGACCCGCGCCCCAACCCCGGCGACTACTACGACTACATCGACAACGGCGGCCCCAAGCCGGCGATCTCCGTGATCCAGGATCTGGACGGCGACGCCCGGGGCTACGGTTCGTTCTGGGGCGAGGTGAACAGCAACATCCACAAGGGCCTCGGCTGCCTGGGCGTGATCACGGACGGCAGCGTGCGGGACCTGCCGGACGTCGCCGAGGGCTTCCAGATGCTCGCGGATCGCATCGGTCCCTCCCACGCCTTCGTCCACGTCGTCTCCTTCGGCGGCGCGATCAGCGTCTGCGGCATGAGCGTGAACGACGGCGATCTGGTCCACGCGGACCAGCACGGCGCGGTGGTGATTCCCCACGACGCGGCGGACAAGGTGATGGACGCCGCAGCCGCCATCGCCCGCCGCGAAGCGGTGGTCATCGAGGCCGCCAAGCGGCCGGGCTTCAACGTCGACAAGCTCAAGGCCGCGCAGGGGAGCGCGGCGGAAATCCACTAGCGCACCTCGGCACTGCGCGAACGGCCGACAACGAGGAGCAGCCATGCAATTCGGCGAGTTCAAGAACACGCAAGCCTTCAACGGCACCTTCAAGCGCGTCCGCGAGCTGGGCTTGGAGAAGCACGTCTTCGAGCTCGACTCCTACGGCTTCACGGTGGTGCCGCCGGCGCAGGTGGCGGAGCGCGCCTTTTTCGAACGGCTGCGGGAGACGGTGCTGCGCCTCTGCCGGGAACGCACCGGCATCGAGTTCCGCCTGGATCGCAACGGCGGCTTCGGCGACTACAGGGCGCAGCCGCAGACCGACGGGCAGTTCCTGCTGTACTACCTGTTGATGGCGGATCGGGTGTTCGAGGAGTGGGTGCTGAACCCGACGCTCTACACCCTCGTCGACTACCTGATGCGCGGCCAGCAGCAGCTTTCGAGCCTCACCTCGTTCGTGAAGTGGAAGGGCGAGCGCAAGACGCTGGGCCTGCACAGCGACTGCCCGCCGGACCGGGACGGCCGCCTGCCGGCCTGCTCGGACGTCGCCAACGCCGCCTACTGCCTGACGGACTACACCCTGGACAACGGCGCTCTCGCGATGGTGCCGGGCAGCCACAACTGGTGCCGCCAGCCCCGGGCCGGGGAGGGCGAGAACTCCGCGGTGCCGGTGGAGGCCGAGGCCGGCTCGCTGGTCGTCTGGCACGGCAACACCTGGCACGGCGCCTTCGAGAAGAAGACCGACGGCCTGCGCCTGAACGTCACCAGCTACCACTGCCACCGGCGGCTGAAGAACCAGGAGAACTACCAGTGGCGCGTCGGCCAAGAGATGCTGGACCGCAATCCCCCGGAGTTCGCCCGGCTGGTGGGCGCCGACGACCACATGGGCTGGGACGAGAACGGCCCGGACTACTCGCGGCTCGCCAGGCACGGCACCCCGGAGGCGAAGGCGCGCTTCGAACGGGCGCGCCGGGCGAGGACGCGGGCGGACGCGGCCTAGCGCAAGGACGGGACAGGGCTAGGGGGTTCGGCACGCCCGCGCCGAGAGCCGAACGCCCTTCTAGGCTTCCATTGCGTCCGCGGCCTCCAGCGGCAGCGCGGTCCGGCTGACCACGCACCGCAAGGCGGCGAGGGATTCCACCCGCTGCACGCCCGGGAGCTGCGTCAGCTTGAGGTCGCACAGCCGGTTGTGCGTGTGCATATCCCGCGTCACCAGGCGAACCACGTAGTCCCATTCGCCGGTCACGGCCTGGCACTCCATCACTTCCTCGATGTCCTGCACGGCCTTGTCGAACGCCACCAGGGCGTCGTGCTCGTTGGACTTGAGCTTGACGATCACGAAGATGACCTCCGGCAAGCCGGCGCGCTCCTCGTCCACGACTGCCGAGTAGCCTCGGATCACGCCCGCGGCTTCCAGCCGAAGCCGCTGCTTGCGGCAGCCGGATGCGGAGAGATGCACCCGTTCGGCGAGTTCGGCGTCCGTAAGCGCACCGTCCTCCTGCAGCAGGCGCAGAAGGCGGCGGTCCGTTCGGTCCAGCGTTGGTCGGCGGTTCGACATGTTCCTCGTCCGCGGCGGAGCCGTCATGGGCGGTCAAACGGTACGAAATTCGCCCTAGATTACGGCAATCGACCAAGAGATGGGTAAGAAAACGCACTCCGGACCGCGCTAGCGTGTGGCCAGTGGAACGACCCGAATGGAGGTCGAGATGGCGCAAGGCATCAAATTCCTGCACTTCGCCGCGCTGCCGCTGGCAGCCGCGTTGACGCTGGCCGGCAGCGCCGGCACCTCGGCCGGCGACAAGCCGGCGGGCGCGGCGGACCCCGCTCTCGAGAGCTACCTGCCGCTGGTGGCCGAGTTCGACCTGCGCCGGCGCGTCAACGTGCTCTTCCCGAACCCGCAGACGCTGTTCGACGGCCTGCAGGTGGGCTTCGTGAACGTCGCATCCGGCAACCTCACCTTTGTGCGCCGGGACCTGGTGACCCGTGCCAACGGGCCCCTGGTGTTCGGCCGGGTGTACGACTCCCGCCTGGGAGGCGACGGCAGCTTCGGTCCCGGCTGGCGGCTGTCGCTGGCGGAAGAACTCGTCGTCGGCGAAGGCAGCGTCGCCTACGTGGACCGCTCCGGCGCGCTTCGGCGATTCGTCGTTGGCATCGGCGGCTACGTGCCGGCGCGGCCCACGCCTCGCCATGCCGGCACCCGCATCGTCGTCGGCGAGAGCGAAGCGACGGTATTCGACGGCGACGGCAGCAAGCGCACCTTCAAGCCGTTCGCCGGCGCCGGGCAGCCGTGGCCCATCGCCAGCGTGGAAACGGGCCCTCGGCGCGTGGACTTCCGCTACCGGGACGGCCGGCTGGCGGCCGTCGTCCACGGCGCCCGGACCATGTTCCACATTCGCCGCGACGCTGCCGGCCGGATCCTCCAGGTCTCCGACGACCACGGCCGCTCGGTGCGCTACTCCTACGACTGGGCGGGGCGGCTCAAGGACGTCTACGACGTGGCCGGGAACCTCTGGTGGCACGAGTACGACGCGAACGGGCGGCTGGTGGCCGCCATCGGCGCCAACCGCCAGCCCTACCTCGAAGTCCGCTACGACGCCAAGGGGCGGGTGCAGCAGTCGCGCACGGGACGGGAGTACGCGTTCGACTACCAGGCGGGCCGCACGCTCGTCACCGAGGGCACGGGCCAGAGGCACGTCTTCGAGCGCAACGCGGGCGGCGCTACCGTGGGCTTCCACTCCAGCACCGGCGTGCGCTGGCGCGCGCTGCTCAACGCCAACAACCGGGTGAAGGTGCTGACGCTGCCGGACCGCACGCTGGGCTACGACTACGACGGGGCCGGCCGGATCACGATGGTGGAGGAGATCACGGACTCGGGCAGCAGCCGGCAGGACTACGTCTACGACGGTCAAGGACGCCTCGCTGCGGTGCGGTCCTTGGACGGCGAGGAACTGCTTGCCGCGAGCTACGGCGCCCGGTCGGTGGGCCTCTCGGAGCACGGCATCGGCTTCGACTACGAGCTGACGCCCGCCGGCAGGATCGCCGCGGTGTGGAACCGGAACGTGCGCTTCGACGCGGACTACGACAGCAGCGGGGACCTCGCGGCCCTGCACCACAACGGCTACTCGGTGCGCTTCGAGCGCGACGCTCTGGGCAGGATCGTTGCCACGACGTACCCCTCCGGCCAGCGCAGCCGCTACTTCCACGATCTCGTGGGCAACCGCCAGCTGGCCGAGTTCGGCGGCGGTTCGGTCGCCTACCGCCACGATCCCGCTGGCAACATCGTCGCCGCGGAAATCCGCGAACGGGACGGCACGGTCAGGAGGCAGACGACCACCGTGGGACCCATGAACCGCGTGGAACGCATCGCCTACGAGCCGGGCCGCTCGCTCGGCATCGAATACGACCGGATGGGCCGTCCCGTCGCGTTCGACGATGCCGTGCAGCGCGTGGCCGTGGAGTACGGCGCGGACGGTTCCGTGAGCCGCCTGAGCCTTGCCGCCACCGGCGAGGCCCTCGAACTCGACGGCCGCCAGCCGCCCGGCGTCCGCACGCTGGCGGAACGGCGCCTGGCGGTGTTCTCCGGCGACGTGCTCGGCGCCGCGCACCCGGTCTACGGCCCGGTGCGCTTCGCGGAGACCACCTTCGACGCGCTGCCGCTGGACGCGGCGGAGACCGGCGTTCCCCGTCTGGCCGCCGCCCGGGACCTGTTCGCCGCCGCCCTGCCGCTGTTCGCCGGCAGCTTCGACGCCATCGTCAGAAACTTCGAGAAGCCCTCGAACCCCGTGTTCCAGCCCGCCGAGTACCGCTCCACCAACTGCTGCGTCCCGTACTCGGGGGAGACCTGCGGCCCGGACGGGCCAGGGGGACCGGCCGGTACCGCCCCGAGCTTCACGGCCACCGTGAACAGCGTGGATGCATGCATGCGCAGGGCCGACGCGCGTGTGCGCGCCATCACGCCGCATCAGATCCAGTACAACCTCGCTGGCTTCAAGAAGCCGCAGTGGCTAGACAACGAACATGCCCGAGCTGATATCCGGAGGTTGAGAGGAAAGCTACGGTACTACACGGCCCTCAACATCTCGCGGATCGAGGCGATGGCGGAGGAGCAAGGCAAGTCGGTTCGGGCGGCAATACGCGAGATTCTGGCGCACGAGTACGGTCACCACATTCGCCTGACGGAAGACGAACGTATTGCGGATTTCGTTGGGGACATGATTCTCAATCGAACCGGGAGTTGCGCCTGATGTCCATGCGCAGCGGGGTGGCGCTGGCCGCTCTTTTCTGGGCAGGCCTCTGCACGGCCGAACCGACGGCGGGCGCGGGCTGCGAGTACGAGAGCGAGCACTGCACCGACATCCGCGGCGGCCTCTCCAGCGCCTGCATGGCCGAGCTCGACAGGCGCTATCTCGACGCCGAGGTTCGATACGCTCGGCCGCCGAAGCGCGGGGAATGCGCGGCAACGCTCGACGACTCCAGGAGTTGGTCGCCGCTGCCGGCCCGTGGCCGCATCGTCTGGAGAGACCTTTTCGGGGACCCGTTGGCGTTGCGCCGGGCGGTGGCGGCAGCGGCCGGCAAGCCGCAGTGCCAGGCGATGGCCGGCGAAGCGCGGCATGCTCTGCGCGAGGCCTGCGCGGCCGACGCCTTCGCCCGGCTGGCGTTGCTGCACCGCACCTGCGGCGGGGTTCTGGCGTGGGACGCGAGCCCGGACCTCGCCGCGGAGTTCGACGTGAGCGCCGAGAGCTTCATGGACCCATGGGACCGCCGCTCGTTCGGGGATCGACCGGTGGAGGCCGAACGCCAATTCGCATGGCGCGTGGCGCGGTGCCGCAGCGTGCCGAAGGAAGCGCTGAGACGGATCGAGACAGTGCAGCCGCCCCCCCTTGGCTGGGGCCGCAGGTTCCGCCAGCACCGTGGGCTCGGCGCCATTGCGGCGCGTCTGGGCAGCGTCTGGGCCATCGCGCAGCGGGGCCAGACGGCCGAGGAGGTCAACGCGACAGCGAGGGCGAACATCGGGCTGGCGTACTTGGGGCGTGCGAACCTGGAGGACGACCCGGCGCACAGGCTCGCGTTCCTGCTGGTCGCCAGGGAGCACGACTTGCGCCGCGACAGCCCGCAGATCGATTGGAGCGAGCTGCCGCTGGAGTTCTCGGAAGGAGAAATACAGGCGGCAAGGCCCGTCGCCGAGCGGCTGCTGCGCGAGGGCTGGCAGCCGCTGCCGGAACCTCGGGAGAAGGCTCTCGCCTGGCCGTGGGCCATCGCTCCTCCGGTGGTGGCGACGCGGTACATCGCCCGCCGCTACGACCGCCATGGCAACGTCCGCTGGGTCTACCCGAACGGCGCGGAGCATTGGTTCGGGCCCGATGGTTCCACTGAGATCGACTACGTGAACGAGTGGGGGGAACGGCTGCTCTTTGAGGGCCATCCCCAGATAGCCACGGCGGGCCGCGTGGCGCGCCGGTGGACCGACGAGGCCGGCAACGAGCGCTGGACCGACGAAGACGGCCACGAACACTGGGTGGACGACGACGGCGCAGAACGCTGGGTGGACTGGAGCGGCACCGAGTGGGTGCTGCTGCCGATCGGCGTTCCTCTGCCGGAGGACGCGGAGTGAGCGGCGCCTCGAAGACGGCACTTGGGGCCTGCCTGTGGGCTGCCGCGTGGCTGACGGGTTCGGCGGCAACCGATGCCTGGGGCAATCCGCCCTCCAACCGTCCGCCGTTTGCGGGTTGGGTCGCTGTGGCGCCGGTCTTGGAGATCGAGCTGAGCCGCTTGTGCAGACCGCTTTGGGGAGAGATGTCTGCCAGTTGCCTGGCGGCCTTGGACGGGCTGTACGCCGACAGGGACGTGACGCGCAACTGGCATTCGTCGCCGTTGCAGGATCCAGCGGCGGGACCCCGACGGCTTTGGGTGCCGTTGCCGATCTCCGACCGCGTCGTCTGGCGCGACGTGTTCGCCGATCCGCTGAGTCTGTGGCGTGCCGTCGACGAGGCCGCGGCGAAGGAGCAGTGCCGAGCGATGCAGGGCGAATCCCGGCACGATCTGCGCGATGTCTGCGCCGCGGATGCTTTCGTGCGGCTGTCCGTCCTGCACCGCGCATGTGGACGGATTCTCGAATGGGACGGCAGCGAACACCACGACGGCTGGGCCGTCGAGTGGGAGTGGGAACGTCAGGCCCTGAACGAGAACCCAAGAGACGGCACCGATCCCGCCAAAGCGAAAGCGACGCTCGCCGAGAGCGAGCTGCACTTCGCCTGGCGCTTGCGGAAGTGCCGCCTGGTGCCGGCCGCGGCCATGGCGCGGGTGCTCGCTCTTCGCCTGCCGCCGCATCAGTTGGGTCGCCACCAGCACACCGAGCTGCTGCATGTTGCCGCCCGCTTGGGAAGCCCTTGGGCGAACACGCAGGCCGGCGCAATCCCCGAGGACGTGAACGCCACCGCCGCATGGGATCTGCCGCTGGCGTACATCCGGCGAGCGGCAGGCGCGGCGCTGGGGCACAACGCATCGGCGTCGATGTACCTGCCGTATCTGCTGGCGGCCCGGGACTACGATTTGCGGCTCCAAGCACGACTGGAGTGGGGCGGATTGGAGGGGCAGTTCTCCGAAGCCGGGCTGAACGCGGCCCACGCCACGGCGCTGCGGATTCTCGAGGACGGCTGGCGGCCGATGGCGGTGCGCTCGGACCGGGACGTCACATGGCCCTGGACCGTCGCTCCTCCCATCGTTGAGACCAGATTCATCCGTCGACGGCTGGACGGCGACGGCTCGGTGCGCTGGGTGTACGAGGGTGGCGGGGAGGAGTGGTTGGGCGACCGCGGGCTCAGCCACGTCCTTGGGCCGGACGACACCGAGCTGGTCGTGTACGGGGCCAGCCAAGTCGGCGATCGCCACAAGCCGAGGCTGCGAACTTGGACCGACGAGGCTGGCCACGAGCGCTGGACGGACCAGGACGGCCTCGAACACTGGGTCGACGACGACGGCACCGAACGCTGGGTGGACTGGGATGGTACGGAGTGGGTGCTGCTGCCGATTGGAGTTCCCTTTCCCGCGAACCCGGAGTGAGCGGTGCGGCAACTGGTGGGCCTGGTCCGGCGAGCGATGGCGTTGGCGGCCGTGGCCAGCGTGGGCGTGGGAAGCGGCCTCGCCCGCCCCGTCTGGACGACCACGCTGGCGGCCGAGGCTGGAGCCTTGCAGCAGACGACATGCGGCACTAGCGGCCCCGAGCTCGCCGCCGCGCTTGGCCGTCTAAAGCACATCTGTCCGTCGCCCTCCGATGGAATGTCCGTTGAGTGCATGGTCGCGTTGGAGGAGCGCTACTGGAACAAGCCGGTGCTGTGCCACGCGCACGCGAATCCGGCGCGGGAGTTCTGGAAACCGATCTGGTGGCCGAAGCCTCGCAACGACCTGCTCGTATGGCGGGAGGTGTTCGAGGATCCTTCCTCGTTGCGGGCCGATGTCCACGCGGCAGCCGCAAATCGTGCCTGCCGGCTGCGGGGGGACGAGTTCCGGCCGGACTTGCGGCGGACGTGCGCGGCGGACGCGATGGCGCGTCTGGGAGTGCTGCACGGCGCCTGTCAGTACGCGCTCTACATGGAGGGCGGCCGGCGCTTCGAGGGATGGGAGCGCGAAGGGGCAGTCCGGCCGTTGCTAGAGCCTTCAGCGGGGGGAGCGCGAGGGGAACCCCTCGCAGCAAGAACCCAGCCCCGCTTCGAGGGCTGGCGGCCTTACTGGCAAGAGCGGCGCGCCGAGGCGGAGACGCTGGGAAACGAGAGCTACTGGCAGCAGTGGCAGCAGGTCGCGGTACAGCAGGAAGCCGAACTGCACCATGCATGGCGGATGGCCAAGTGTCGGACGGTGCCTGTCGCGGCACTCGCCCCCTTGCGCGAACTGCGGCCACCGTCCGTTTACAGCTCGCCGTTTGACCAGCACGACCTCCTGGTCGTCGCCGCGGCAAGGCTCGGCAGCGAGTGGGCACTCGCGGTGGGCACTTCGTCGAGTCGCGCAGGCAGTCATGGGAGCGTGGCTGTCGAGGCTTGGCGCGACGCGCCGCTGCCACTGGCCTACCTCCACTGGTCGCATCACGCTGGCCTCCCCTATCTGCTGGCAGCGCGCCAAGCGGATCTCGCAAGCGATGCTCCTCGGTTCGACTGGCGCGGCTGGGAGCGCGGGCTGGCCGATGCGTACGGGGCGGACCGCGTCACCGCGGCTGTGTCCACGGCCCAACCCATTCGGGCGCATGGCTGGCCGCCCTGCTGCGCCAGGAACTTGAGCCGCTCGCCCTGGCCGTGGGCGGACCTGCCGACGCCGATGCGAACGAAGGTGGTGCGACGACGCATCGACCAGAGCGGCAACGTCCGCTGGGTGTACGAGAACGGCCGGGAGGACTGGCTGGAGGACAACGTCACGTACTCGGCGATGCCCGGCGGGGAGACCTGGATCGTCTACCACTCTCACATCGGCCGCGCCGTGCTGCGCCGGTGGATCGACCGCGAAGGCGCCGAGCGGTGGCTCGACGAGTGGGGCGACGAGCACTGGATCGAGGCGGATGGAACGGAACGCTGGATCAGCTTGGACGGCACGGAGTGGATCCTGCTGCCGCCCGAGCGGGGAGCCGACGAGGAACAGGCGCGATGAGGCCGGCGCATCCGCACGTTGCGTCGCGGGCCTTTGGTCCTGCGGAATCCGCGAATCAGCTATGCTGCCAGCCGAAGGCGGAGCTCGGCATGGCGACACTGGCGAGAGCCCTCTTGGCCGTCGGGGGCATTCTCGTGACGGCTGCCGCGTCGGGTCCAAGCCTACGCGCCGCGGAGCAAGCCGGCGAACGGGCGAGCGCAGCGTGGCCAGCTCTCGCCTGGCAGCTCGAAGACGAGAACGCCGTGGACCAGCTGAGGAGCGTGTGCGGCCCGCTCTGGGGCGAGCTCTCGGCGGACTGCTTCGCGGCCCTCGAGCAGCGGTATCTGCGCCGGCCCATCGACCTGAACCGCCACGCCACAGGCACCGGCGATCCCAGCCTGCGTCGGCCGCGGCCCTGGTGGCCGCAGCCAGTTAAGGACGTCATCGTGTGGCAGGACCTCTTTGCCGCCCCCTCCGGCCTGCGGCAGTCGGTAGAAAACGCGCTTGCGGACCCGCGTTGCCGCGTTCTCGCCGGCCAGCCCCGGTTCGACTTGCGGCGCACCTGCGCGGCGGACGCGATGGCGCGGCTGGCGGAGCTGCAGGCGGCATGCAGCGGCATACGGTACTGGGAGGAGAACTCCGAACACCATGTCGTCTATGGGCTGGATGGGTTGGACGACGAGGTGATCGGTCATGGCTGGGCGGCGGAGTGGTCCCTCGAGTACGAGATGCTGCACGGCGACGCGACGACGCCGGCGGAGTACCGACGTCGCCAGCGGGCGCTGCAGGAGAGCGAACTGCACTTCCGCTGGCGACTGGCGAAGTGCCGCGCCGTGCCGGCAGCCGCGTTCGCCTGGCTGGACCAGCTGCTGCCGCACGATTTCGAATGGCAGAAGGACCAAAGCAGCCACCTGCGCACCTTGGCGATGCGTCTTGGCAGCGTTGCGGCCCTTCTGCGCTGGGGCGGCGAACCGGCCGCGACGAACGCGCTGGCGGAGTTCGACATCGCGCTGGCCTACCTGCGCCGCTCCCACAGCCTCTGGGGCTGGCAGGAAGCGCCGGCGCCTGCGGCGCTCTCGTACTTGGTCGCCGCCCACGAGGTCGACAGCCAGCGCCCCCAGCCGGCCATCGACTGGCGGGGCCTTGGCGAAGCCTACGGCGAACAGGAGATCGCCGCGGCCCGTCCATGCGCCGGGAAGATCCTCGCGGACGGCTGGCGGCCTGTTCCGGAGCGCCCCGTCGAAGACCCGCTGTGGCCGTGGATGAGAGAGACCGAAGTGGTTCGCACGGTCGTGGTTCGGCAGCGGCTGGACCACAAGGAGCTGGTGCGCTGGGTGCATGAAGACGGAACCGAGAAGTGGCTGGACGACGGTTGGCTGCACACCCTCGATCCCGATGGAATGGAAACGGCGGTGATCACGAGCCGGGCGCAGCTTCAAGATCGACGCCTGCCGCCGGTGCGAAGATGGGAGGACGAGAACGGCCGGCGCCGGTGGGTGGACGTCTACGGCGACGAACACTGGATAGCCGCCGACGGTTCCGAGCACTGGATCGATCGGGACGGCACGGAGTGGATACTGCTGCCCCTCGAATCGAGAGGGGGCGAGCGATAGGCCCAGTCCGGGAACCAAGTCTCTCGCCGCGGCGTTGCAAGCTCGCCAGTACGCCTTGTCTTGTCGCTGCCGAACGTCTTGATAGACGCTCAGTTCCGTTCGGAAAATCCTGCGCAGAACCTTTAGATTGTCGCCATTTTTCTTCGCCAGTTTTTTTCTTCGCCGCAGCCCGTCGCCGCTAAAAACTTGTCGATCTTGGCGACGATTTAAGCCGGCCGCGCACCTTTTTTCAAGCGTTCAAGCGTTCAAGCGTTCAGACTTCGGCAGGAACTTGCCGCAAGAAAAGAAAAGCCCGCTGCGGCGTCGAAAACTTGGTTGTCTCCGCGGCGAGCGTTCGAGTTCCAGCTCGGTTTTCGCAAGGCTTGTGTCGGTTGGAAGTCGCGTTGCCAGTGTGCCTTGAGAGCTCTGGGTGGCACTGTTAGCAAGATGGTTCGGTGGAGGTGGGCATCCGGTAGACGGGGCGCGGAAGCGTACCACCTGGGCTGCATTGCCTTTCCCAAGAGGTATTGCCGTATTTGGTTCCGCTCTCGGTGCCGCCGAGAGCGAGCTTCATAAGCCGCGGCGGTTTCCAAACCGCGACTTGCTTGGTCGTCGTCGTTTGTTCCGTCATCGTTGAAACTCCCGGCAGTTCCTGCTTGAGCTTCGTAATCCGCACCGCGCCAGCGTAGGAACTCATGGGCTTGGCGTTTGCCCTATCCGTTGCTGGCAGCCTATCTAGCCACGGGGGGGGGGGGCGTCAACCCTTGGCGCAAGAAACCGGAACTTTCTGAACTTTTCTTTGCAATCAATGGCTTGCGAGCGTTTTGCGTCCAGAACACGCCCTAGACGCCTTCCGGCAGCTCGGGAAAAGTCCGCCCGTGCGAGCGCCCAATGTCGCCCAAGCGCCGCTCGACCTATGGCAACGCTTGCCACAAGCCATCGGCTTTCGGAAAAACGCTGCTAGATCAAGGTCTTGCAGCGACTAGGTGGCGGAAGAGGTAGGAGTCGAACCCACCGGACGCCGTCGGGCGTCCCAACGGCTTTGAAGGCCGCGCGCCCCACCGGAGGCGATGCTCTTCCGATCGGCAGTATACGTTCGTCTGGCGGTGGGTGTTCCCGCACGAACTTGCGAATGGTCTAGCGGCCGAGTTCCCCCCGGCCTGCTTCGGTTTTCGCGACCCTGATGGCGCCGCACTCGGTCCAGCTGCCGACGACCGTGCGGCTGTCGCCTTGCCGCCGCGTGAAGCCGGCGGCGTCGAAGTGTTCCAGCACCTCTATCACCACGTTCCGGCCCACGCCGGTGCTGTCGCGGAACTGCCGTACGCTGAAGGGGCCGCCGGCGTCCAGCCGCTCCGCCGCCTCGGCAAGTTCCGCAAGGCGCTGCGGCAGGTAGTAGCGGTTGGCGCTGATGCGCACCGCGAGACCGAAAGCGGGGAGGGCGCGCATGGCGCGTTCGAGGCGTTCGTAGGGACGGCCGAGGCGCTTGGCGATGTCGCCGAGGCTCGGCGGCTGCGTGGAGTCCAGGCTTCGGCGCACCGCCTCGAGGGTGCGCAGCACCTCTGGCGGCACCGCGGCGCGATGGTCCGCTAGGGCGTAGCGGCCGTTTTCCAAGCGCGCCTCGCCGCGGTCGACCAGCGCGGCCAGCATCAGGCGGGTGGCGTCGCCGTCCGCCGCGGCGCCAGCCAGATCGGCAGCGGCGAGGCCGGCGCTGTCGGGGTGGTCGCGGTGGTGCGCGGCCAGGGCGGCGCGGAGGGCCGCGGCGGCCTCGTCGGCGAGCGCCGGGTGCAGGAGATGGTCGCCGTGCAGCCGCAGACCATGCTCTTCGGCGAGGGCCGCAAGGCCCTCGCAGGTCAGGTTCCAGTGCTGGCGGTAAGTGGCCGCCGGCACCGGCTGCGACCTGCCGAGGGCAGCCAGAGTGGCCGCCGGCGCGTCGAGGCGCACCGCTTCGAGCCGCGCCAGCCGCTGCGGCTGCCGCCGGCGCCGCCACGGCGCCACATCGACCACGCGGCCGCCGCCGAGGGTGCGGGCCAGGTCCTGATCCCGCAGCACCACGCGATCGCCCACCTTCACCAGCAGCGGCCGGTCGCAGGCGAGGTCCAGCAGGGCGCTGCCGCCGGGCGCAATCGCGGCGCCGCCTTGCAGCAGCGCCCGCCCCTGGCTGTGGCTGGTGGCGTGGTAGACGTGTACCGGCGCGCCGTGGCGGATCGGGCGCGGAAAGTCCGCCAGCACGGAAAGACGCAGCGCGAACTGCCGCACCGGCAGCAGCATCTCGGGATCCAGCAGCCAGTCGCCGCGGCCGGTGTCGGCGGTGCCGGCGCCGCCAAGATTGAGGGCGGCCCGGTCGCCTTCGGCGGCCCGAGCGGCCGGCGCGTCCTGTACGCGCAGGCCGCGTACGCGCACTGCCCTGCCGCTCCAGCCCAGCGCCAGGCGGTCGTCGACTGCGACGCTGCCGCCAGCGACCGTGCCGGTCACTACCAGGCCGCTGCCGCGCAGCGCGAAGGCGCGGTCGATGGCCAGCCGGAAAGCGCTCGGCGTTGTCGCCTCGGGGACCTCGCTGGCGGCGGCAAGATGGGCCCGCAGCGCATCGACGCCGGCGCCTGTGCGGCAGGAAAGCGGCAGTATCGGCGCATCCTGCAGGAACGTGCCGGCGGCGAGCGCCCGCACTGCCCGCGCCACTGCGGCTACGCGGTCGGCGGTTGCCCGGTCCGTCTTGTTGACCGCGACCACGCCGGCGGCGACGCCGAGCAGCCGCAGAATCTGCAGGTGTTCCCGGGACTGGGGCATCACCCCGTCGTCGGCGGCCACCACCAGCAGCGCGTACTGGCGCCCGGCAATGCCCGCCACCATGTTCTGGATGAACCGGCGGTGGCCGGGGACGTCCACGAAGCCGATGCGCCGGCCGCCGATGTCCGCGTAGGCGAATCCGAGGTCGATGGTGAGCGAACGGCGCTTCTCCTCGGCCAGGCGGTCGGTGTCGACGCCGGTGAGGGCGCGGACCAGGGACGTCTTGCCGTGGTCCACATGGCCCGCCAAGGTGACGATCATGTCCGGTGCGGGAGCTTGGCGAGGGTGGCCGTCAGTTCGTCGAGGGGGTCCGCGCCGCGCATGTCCAGCCACAGCCGATCTTCCGCAAGACGGCCGAGCACTGCCGGGCGCAGACCGCGCAGCGCCGCGTCGAAGGCGCGCAGTGCGCCGGGGGCGTGGAAGGCCACGGCCACCGCTCTGCTGGGCACCGTCTCCCCCGGCAGCGCGCCGCTGCCGATCTGGGCCTCCGCCGGCCGCACCGAAACGGTTGCGTTCGGCAGCGGGGCCAGGGCCGCCTGCACCTGCTCGGCGCGGGCGTCGAGCTGCGCAAGGGGCGTTGCTAGAGCGGCCAGCAGGGGCAGCTCCTCGGCGGCGCCGCCGTCCTCGTAGATCTTGAGCGTGGCGTCGAGCATGGTGAGCGCGAGCTTGTCCAGGCGCAGGGCCCGCTTCATGGGGTTGGCGCAGAGGCGCTCGATCAACGCCCGCCGGCCGACGATGATGCCAGCCTGGCAGCCACCGAGCAGCTTGTCGCCGGAGAACGTCACCAGGTCCGCTCCCTCCGCCAGCAGCTGGCGTGGCGTTGGCTCCGCCGGCAAGCCGAAGCGACGGAGGTCCGCCAGCACGCCGCTGCCAGCGTCGACGCACAGCGGCAGCCCGTGGCGATGGGCGACCGCCGCCGCGTCGCGCACCGAAACCGACGCTACGAAGCCCTGCATCCGATAGTTGCTCTGGTGCGCTTTCAGCAGCAGCGCCGTGTCGCCGTCGATGGCGCGTTCGTAGTCCGCGGCGTGGGTGCGGTTGGTGGTGCCCACCTCGCGCAGCGCGCAGCCGGCCTGGGCCATCAGCTCCGGCAGGCGAAAGCTGCCGCCTATCTCCACCAGCTCGCCCCGGGAGACCGGCACGTTGCGCCCGAGCGCCAGCGTGTTCAGCACCAGCAGCACCGCGGCGGCGTTGTTGTTGACCACTGTGGCGTGCTCGGCGCCGGTCAGCAGTCGCAGACGGTGGGTGACGATGCCCTCGCGGTCGCCGCGGCGGCGTCCGTCCAGGTCGTACTCCAATGTCAGCGGACGCACTGCCGCGGCCAGCGCCCGCTGCACTGCTTGGGCGGCGATGGGGCTGCGGCCCAGATTGCTGTGGACCAGGGTGCCGGTAAGGTTGAAGACCGGCACGTAGCCGTGGCCGATGGCGCTGGCCAGCCATTGGTCGATGCGGTCCGCATAGGCTGCCGGCTGCGTGGCCCAAGCGGGCACGCCAGCGTTGCCGGCCCGGGCCGACCGGCTCTGGCAGGGCGCCGCCGCGTGCTCGCCGCCGTTGCGGAGCTCCGTTTGCAGCGTACGCAGCGCCCACTTCACCGTGCCGAGGCCCCAGCGTCGCGCCAGCGCCGCAGTCGCCGGCTCGCCGAGGATTCGGTCCACGCTCGGCAGCTGCCGCGGCGTCGCGGCGGCCCCGCTGGAACAAGCCATGCCGCCAGCCTAACACTGCCAACGCGACGTTCGGCGTTCGTCGCGGGAGGGAACCAGGGAGATGCCCCAACGGGCCTCGTGGACCGGGGGGCGCGTGGTCGCGTGGTAAGGTGCGGCGAACCGGACGTTGCATGGCGGAGGATGCAAGTGGGCGAGCGACATGGGCGGACGTAGCGCCGAGACCCAGACGCCGAAAGCCGTCGCATTTGTCGGGCTGGGGGTGATGGGCTACCCGATGGCTGGCCACTTGGCGGCTGCCGGCCACCGGGTGCGGGTCTACAACCGCACCGCCGTGCGGCGCCAGGCGTGGCTGGCGGAGTACGCTGGCAGCGGTGCGGAGACGCCCCGGGAGGCCGCCGAAGACGCGGACATCGTGCTCATGTGCGTTGGCAACGACGACGACGTGCGCAGCGTCGCTCTGGGCGCGAGCGGCGTGTTCGCCGGCGCCCGACCCGGTGCCGTCGTGGTCGATCACACCACGGCTTCGGCCCAGCTGGCTCGGGAACTGGCCGCCGCCGGCGTCGAGCGGGGCGTCGGCTTTCTCGACGCGCCGGTGAGCGGTGGCCAGGCCGGCGCCGAGAACGGCCAGCTGACGGTGATGGTCGGCGGCGCGGCGGATGCCTTCGAGCAGGCGTCGCCGGTGTTGGCCACCTACGCCAAGCGCGTGCAGCGCATGGGCGAGGTCGGCTGCGGCCAGCTCACCAAGATGGTCAATCAGGTATGCATCGCCGGCATCCTGCAAGGGCTGGCCGAGGGCCTGCACTTTGCCGAGCAGGCTGGCCTCGACGTCCCGGCCGTGATGGACGTGATCTCCCAAGGCGCCGCCCAGTCCTGGCAGATGGACAACCGCGCCGCCACCATGGCCCGGCGCGAGTTCGAGTTCGGCTTCGCCGTGAACTGGATGCGCAAGGACCTGGACATGACGCTGGCGGCGGCGCGGCAGCTCGACGCCCGCCTGCCCCTGGCCGCGCTGGTGGACCAGTTCTACGCCGACGTGCAGGCGATGGGCGGCGGGCGCTGGGACACCTCGAGCCTCGTCGAGCGGCTGCGTCGAGTCGGGCCAGCGGGCCAGTCCGACTGCAAGGACGGTTGAGATGGCGCTAGGCGTACCGAGCCGGACCAGCGCCAGCCCCGTCGCCGGGAACAAGCGCGCGTCGCGCTGCGGGGCGGCACCTCCCCGTCCTGGGCATGCCGAAGCGACGCCGGGGCGGTTTGCCATTCGCCACGTCAATTCGCAAACGGACCGCTAGACGATGCCGCAGTTCGGCACCGCGCCCGAGGACGACTATCCGGTAGTTTCCGTGGCGGAGACGGACAAGCCGCTCCCCAAGCGCATCGACCCCAAGACCCGCTACGCCTACTTCAAGACCATTGCCCGGGGTGGCCGTTCGATCATCCAGTCCTGCAAGGACCTGCACCTGATGCGCGTGGTCTGCTACAAGTCCTTGAAGCCGGAGTTCGCGGACGACGCCATCGAGCAGCGGCGCTTCGTGCGGGAGGCTCGGGTCTCCGCCATGCTGCAGCACCCGAACACCGTGCCAACCTACGAGATCGGCCGCGACGGCGTGGGCCATCCCTACTTCACCATGAAGCTGGTGCGTGGCTACACCCTGCGGGAGATCCTCGACTTCCGCGAGCGCTACGACCTGACCCGGCTGGTGGAGGTGGTCATCCAGGTGGCGCACGCCTTGGAGTACGCCCATGGCCACGGCGTCGCGCATCGGGACATCAAGCCGGAGAACGTGCTGGCGGGGCCCTTCGGCGAGGTGCTGGTGCTGGACTGGGGGCTGGCCAAGGTCCTGCATGCCGACGCTCCTGTCGAACCGCGCGCCGGCGCCGCGGCGACGGCAGCTGCGCCGTCGCAGAGCGATCATGGCGACCTGCAAGGCACCGTCTCCTACATGTCGCCGGAGCAGATCCGGCAGGACCCGGCCATCGACCACCGTACGGACATCTACAGCCTGGGCGCGGTCCTCTACGAGGTGCTCGCTGGCCGCCCGCCGGTGGCCGGCGACAGTTTCGACGACATCCTGCACCAGACCCTCGAAGGCGACATCGAGCCGCCCTCCGCCCACGCCGCGCAGCCGCCGCCGCAGCGCTTGCAGGAAATCTGCATGGCCTGCCTGCGGCGCGAGCCGGAGCAACGGATCGAACGCGCCGCGATGCTCATTCGCGAGCTGCAGGAGGACTGGTAGCGGCTTGGCGTCCGCTGGCCGGGTCGGCGGCGTCGGCTATTGCGTCGAGGGAGCGGTTGGCGCGATCGCGCCAGGCCTGGTCCGGATGCCACGCCGCGGTCTTGCGCAGGAACGGCGCGGCGCGCCCCGCGTCGCCCTGCTGCCGCAGGGCCTCGCCGAGATAGTAGCTGATGCGCGGCGACCAGGGCGCGCGCAGGTAGGCGGCGGCCAGGTGCCGCGCCGCCGCCTGCGGCCGCTTCCGAAGCAGTTCGAGGACGCCCAAGCCGTAGGCGGCGTCCGCCCGCGCCTGGTCCTCCGCCAGGGCTTGGCGGTAGTGGGTCAAGGCGGCCTCCTGGTGCGTTTCGCAGGGCCGCGTTGGCGCGTTCGGCGGCGCCGAGTCGCACTGCGCGACGGCGGCGAGATGGCGCCGCGCCAGCTGCACGTGTACGGCAGGGTCCGCCGGCGCCAAGGCGTGGGCCGAGACGGCGTCGCGCATCGCCTGCGCCGGATCCTCGGCCACCCGGGAGCGGCCGAGCAGGGCGGCGACATCGTCCGGTCGCTCGCGCAGCACGGATTCGTACAGGCGCCGGGCCCGTTCGGGCCGATGCGGCGCGAGGGCGTCGGCGAGGAGCAGCGTCCGTTCCCGTCGTCCGAGGCAGTCGCGCCTGACGGCCGGTGGTCGGTAGTCCTCCAGGCGAAAGCGGAACACCGTTCGGGCTTCGCGCCCCTCGTAGTAGGCCCGAAGCAGCCCCGGCAGCAGCGCCGGGGCCACGCCGACCTTGCTGGCGAGCGCCTGCGCGGACGGTGCGCCGGCATCGATGGCGGCGAGCATCGGGCGCAGCCGCTCGGCGTAGCGGCCGCCGTCCGGGCGGGGCGCGTGATGTAGAAACCGCACCAGGCCCCAAGCGAGAGCGTAGACGTTGGCCAGATCCGCCCGCTGCCAGTCCAGTCGGTAGCGCTCCGACAAGAGCCGCGTCACCGGCGCATCGTCGCCGCGCAGCAGGTGCGCCAGCAGCGCATGGGGCCCGCGGCCGAGGGTCACCGTGCCGTCGCTGTCGATGGTCATGTTCGCCAGATAGGTGGCGAGGCCCTCCTCGTACCAGATGGGCAGGCCCCGCAGGGCGCGGCTGCGCAGCAGGAAGTGGGTGTACTCGTGGAACGCGAAGGCGCTCAGGTGCCGCCCGCGCCGGTCCGGGCCGAACGCCAGCAGGCTGCGGTCCAGGGACGGCTGCATGAAGCCGCCGATGTTGGGAAAGTCGAAGGCGGCGGCGAAGTCCCGCGCCCGCTTGAACACCAGCAGGCGCGGCACCGGCGGCGGCGTCGCCGGCTGGCCGGGCAAGAGCGCGTAGGCGGCGGTGCGGAAGCGGTCCAATGCCACCAGCAGCGCGGCGGAGCGGCTCTCGCGGAGGTCCGTCACCAGCTCGAAATGGTCGCTGGTGGTTCGACACCACGGGCGGTCCACAGCCTCCGCCCCTGCGCTCTGGGGCAGGGCGGCGGCGAGTGCGACGGTTCGCAGCCAGTGCGCCGGGCGGGACCATGCCGAGGCCCCGGCGACGGAGGCGCGCGAAGCCCTCGCGGTTGCCTCAGCCATGCTCCGGGAAGCTGCCGCGGCCGATGGCGTCGTAGACGAAGCCCTGCCTGGCAAGCGCGGCGCCGTCGTACAGATTGCGCCCGTCGACGATGACCGGCTGCGCCAGCGCGGCCTTGACGGCCGCGAAGTCCGGGCTGCGGAACTCGTTCCACTCGGTTGCCACCGCCAGTGCGTCGGCGCCCTGCAAGGCGTCTTCCCGAGTAGGGCACAGAACGAGGTCCGGCCGCTCGCCGTACAGGGCCCGGGCGGCGCCAAGCGCTTGCGGATCGTAGGCCCGCACGGTGGCGCCGGCCTGCCAGAGCGCTTCCATCAGAGTACGGCTGGGCGCCTCGCGCATGTCGTCGGTGTTGGGCTTGAAGGCGAGGCCCCACAGGGCGATGGTGCGGCCCTCGAGGTCGCCGAGACGGCGGCGCAGCTTGTCGAACAGGCGCTGCTTCTGGCGTTCGTTCACCGCGTCCACGGCCCGCACCAGGGCGGCGTCGTAGCCTTGTTCCTCGGCCATCCGCAGCAGCGCCCGCACGTCCTTGGGGAAGCAGGAACCGCCGTAGCCGCAGCCCGGGTAGATGAAGTCGTAGCCGATGCGCGGGTCCGCGCCGATCCCCTGGCGCACCGCCTCCACGTCCGCGCCGAGGCGCTCGGCAAGGTTGGCGAACTCGTTCATCAGGCTCACTCGGGCGGCCAGCATCACGTTGGCGGCGTACTTGGTCAGCTCCGCGGAGCGCAGATCCATGTGCAGGATCTTGTCGTGGTTGCGGTTGAAGGGCGCGTACAGCCGCTCCACGGCTCGCGCGGCCCAGGCGTCGTCGCTGCCGATGACGATGCGATCCGGCTTCATGAAGTCGGCAACGGCATTGCCCTCCTTGAGAAACTCGGGATTGGCGACCACGGCGTAGCGCACGGTCCTGCTGCGGCGGGCAAGCGCTTCGGCCACGGTGCGCCGGACCTGCTCGGCCGTTCCGACCGGAACCGTGGACTTGGTGACGATCACCGCGGTGCGCGCCAGGTGCTCGCCGATGGTGGTGGCCGCACGCAGCACATGCGCGAGATCCGCGGCGCCGTGCTGGTCGCCGGGGGTGCCCACGGCCACGAAGATGACGTCGCCGTGGCCGACGCCAGCCGCCGCGTCCAGCGTGAACAGCAGCCGCCCCTGGCGTTGGTTGGCGTCCACCAGCGCTGCCAGGCCGGGCTCGAAGATCGGCACTTCGCCGGCCTGCAACGCGGCCACCTTGGCGGCATCCACATCCACGCAGTGTACGCGGTTGCCCATCTCGGCAAGGCAGGCGCCCGTAACGAGGCCGACGTAGCCGGTACCGAATAGCGTGATGTTCATGGCGCCCGCCGCCCGTTTGCGGCGATTCTATAGGCTGCGCGGCGAGCGTTCGCTTGCGGCTGCGTCGTCGCTGGCGGGTGCGTTCAGTCTCTTTCGCTGAGGCGTTCGCGGAGATCCGCCTCGCTGTCGCAGGCGAGGGCCGCGGCGACGGCGCGTTCGGCGGACAGCGCCGCCAGTCGTCCGTCGGCAAGCGGATCGGGGGCGTGCTCGATGCCGCGCTGGCGGAGAATTGTCTGCACCGCGGCGGCCGTTGCCGCTTCGCGCCCCTGCGCCAAGCCGCTGCCCAGACCTTCCCGGCGCCCCGCCGACCGGGCCTCCGCCAGCAGGCGGCGCAACTGCGGGTCCTCGGTCGGCCTGGTGCCCTCCTGCTTGCCCAAGGCCCGTCCCACCCGCTCCAGCGCCGCCCAGGTGCGCGCCGAACGCTTCGGTTCGTTCAGGGCCAGGTGGATCTCTTCGGCCTTCCAGCCCGGCAGGGCCCTGCTCGCCGCCGCCTCGCGGTAGCAGCCCGTATCGGCGTCCAGCACATGGATCGTCGTGCCGGGCCGGCGGCGGGAGCGACGCCCGGCGACCTCCTCCGGCACCTCCACCCACACTTCGGGGAACCGCCACTTCTGGTACTCGTGGAGCTTGCGGCGGCGAACGTCCGTGGTGTGGTCCACCTCCAGCACCAGGTCCGGCGGCGCCTGGTGGCCCAGCACGACGAACGGCGACTGCTGCGCCCGGGGACGGGCGGCCTGCAGATACACCGTTTGGTCCGCCTCCATGGCCCGTATGCGGTTGCCCTTCGGACCGCGCTCGTAGAAGGTGGTCGAACCGCAGCACTCGATGGCGGCGCCCCGGGCCTGGGCTATGCGGTCCAGCAGCACCGCCAGCCGAGGCGCCGGAAGCTCGTGGACGAAGGTGGCCTCGCGCACCATCCACGCCAGGCCGTCCTCGGCGTCCCAGTACTCGATGCGCTTGCCCTCGTCCATGCGCGCCAGCTGGGCCGCGTTCATCGGCATGGCCTGGCAACCGGGAAATCCCGCTTCTTCGGCAGAGGGCAGCCGGCTGCCCCGGCGCTTGGCGCGACTGGCCCTCGGCTTCGGCGCGGCGGAGACGACGGCGCTGGCAAGTGGGTCGCTCATGCCGCTAGCGTAGGCGGTTCGCAGAGGACCAGTCAACGTGTTTTCGCCGAATAATCAATCTCGTACAGATGTGTGCGAGACCTCATCTCTGCTGCGGGGCTGTTGCATGCGGACTTGAACTTCCACGGCGCGACGCGCGCTTGCGGCGGCAGGGCGGCATCGCCAAACTCTCCGGCTTTGCACGGCGGGCTGGCGCGTGGCGGGCTGCGACTACGACCTCTTCGTGCTCGGCGCCGGTTCCGGGGGCGTGCGCGCGGCCCGGGTGGCCGCCGGCCTCGGCGCCCGGGTGGGCATCGCCGAGGAGCGGTATCTCGGCGGCACCTGCGTCAACGTCGGCTGCGTGCCGAAGAAGCTGTTCGTCTACGGCGCCCACTACCAGGAGGACTTCGAGGACGCCCGCGCCTACGGCTGGCGGAGCGGGCCGGCGAGTTTCGACTGGGCCACGCTGCGGGACGCCAAGAACCGCGAGATCGAGCGCCTGAACGGCGTCTACCGCGGCCTGCTCGAAGGCGCCGGCGTGGACATCTTCGAGTGCCGTGCCACGCTCCTCGATCGGCACGCGGTGCGCCTTGCGGACCGGACGCTCACAGCCCGCTACGTGCTAGTGGCCACCGGCAGCTGGCCGGAAGTGCCGAGCTTCCCCGGCAACGATCTGGTGGTCACCTCCAACGAGGTGTTCCACCTGCCGCGCCTGCCCCGCCGGGCGGTGATTCTGGGCGGCGGCTACATCGCCGTCGAGTTCGCTGGCATCTTTGCCGGTTTCGGCGTCGATACCACGCTGGCCTATCGCGGCGAGCTGCCGCTGCGGGGCTTCGACGTGGGCATCCGGCGCTTCGTGCTCGAAGAAATGGCCGCCAAGAACGTCCGCGTGCGCCTGCGCAGCCAGATAGCGGCGGTGGCTCGGCAAGACGGCGCCCTGCGTTGCCGATTCGCGGACGGCGACACGGTGGCAGCGGATCTGGTGCTGGCCGCCACCGGACGGGCGCCGGCCACCGCCGGGCTGGGCCTGGCCGAGGCCGGCGTCGGAACCGCCGCCAACGGCGCCGTGCGCGTGGACGACGCCTTCCGCACCAGCGCCAGCAACGTGTTTGCCGTCGGCGACGTGATCGACCGGGTCGCCCTGACGCCGGTCGCCATCGCCGAGGGGATGTGCGTTGCCTACAATCTGTTCGCCGGCGAAGAGCGCCGCGTATGCTACGAGAACGTGCCTACCGCCATCTTCTGCCAGCCCAACATCGGCACCGTGGGACCCACCGAGGAAGCCGCCCGGCAGCGCTGCCCCAACCTCGCGGTGTACGAATCCACCTTCCGCCCGATGAAGCACACGCTCTCCGGGCGCAAGGAACGCACGCTGACGAAGCTCCTGGTGGACGGCGACGACGACCGCGTGCTCGCCGCGCACATGTGCGGGCCGGAGGCGGGGGAGATCGTCCAGGGCTTGAGCGTCGCCATCACCGCCGGCGCCACCAAGGCGGACTTCGACCGTACCATTGGCATCCACCCCACCGCCGCCGAGGAGTTCGTGACCATGCGCGAAGCCGTTCGATGATCTCTCGCCGAGGCCACGCTCGCGGCGCTCGCCGCGAACCCCGGCCGTGGCTGGCCGCGCTGCGGGGCCTCGTCTGGCTCGCCGGCTGGGGCGCGGCCCTGCCGGTCGCCGCCGCAGCGCCGGTACGCAACGTGGTGCTGTTCGTCGGCGACGGCATGGGCGTCACGACGGTGACCGCGGCGCGCATCTTCGACGGCCAGAGCAAGGGCCAGCCGGGGGAGGAGAACATGCTCTCCTTCGAGCGCTTTCCGCACCTGGCGCTGGTGAAGACGTACAACACGGACGCCCAGGTGCCGGACTCCGCGGGCACCATGACGGCGCTGGTCACCGGCACGAGAACCCGCGTTGGCGTCCTGAGCGTCGGGCCGGCCGTGCCCCGGGGCGACTGCGAGGCGATGGCCGGGCAGACCCTCGCGACGCTGCTCCAGGAGGCGGAGCAGCGCGGCTGGCGCACCGGGCTGGTCACCACCACGGACATCACCCACGCCACGCCGGCGGCCACCTACGCCCACGCCGCGGACCGCAAGTGGCAGTCCGATGCGGAGATGCCGCCGGAGATGCAGGGCGGCTGCGTGGACATCGCCTCGCAGTTCGTGGCGCTCGCCGCCGGAGATGGCGTGGACGTGGCCTTGGGCGGCGGCCGGGAGAGGTTTCTGCCGGAGGACGAGACGGATCCCGAACACCCGGAGACCACCGGCGAGCGGCAGGACGGCCGCAACCTGGTGGAAGAGTGGCTGGCCGGGCGCAGCGGCCGGAGCTTCGTCTGGAAGCAGGAGGATCTGGCGGCGCTGCCAGCGGGCGGCCAGGTGCTGGGCCTGTTCGCGCCGGAGCACATGGCCTTCGAGGCGGACCGGCAGCGGGACGTCGGCGGCGAACCGTCGCTGGCGGAGATGACGCGCTTCGCCATCGAGCGGCTCGCGGGTCCGGCGGGCTACTTCCTGATGGTCGAAGGCGGCCGCATCGACCACGCCCATCACCTCACCAATGCCTATCGCGCCCTGGTGGACACCGTCGCCTTCGCGGACGCGGTGGCGGCCGCGGTGGCGCTGACGGAACCGGCCGAGACGCTGATCCTCGTCACCGCCGACCACAGCCACACGCTGACCATGGCCGGCTATCCGGTCCGCGGCAGCCCGATCCTGGGCTTTGCGAAAGGTCCCCTCGGCGTACCGATGCGGGACGAAAACGGCGTGGCCTACACCACGCTCGGCTATGCGAACGGCCCCGGGGCGCGCCCGCGGGCCGAGGAAGGCGACCAGGACCCGACCAGCCCGAACTATCTCCAGCGGGCGCTGCATCCGCTGCTCTCGGAAACCCACGGCGGCGAGGACGTGGCCGCCTACGCGCTGGGCGTCGGCGCCGAGCGGGTGCGCGGGGTGATGGACCAGCACGAACTGCATGGCGTGATGCGGGCGGCGCTGTTCGGGGCCCCGGCGGAGTGACGCCGGGGCGGGCTCGGCAAGCCAGGGCGGTCTAAGGTCCCCTCGCCCGAGCCGTATGGAGATCTTCGAGAACATCCTGCACGTCGTCGACGCCCATCTGGGGTCCGGCCTCTGGTTCCCCTACGTGCTGCTCGGCGTCGGCGTGTTCTTCACCTGCTACCTGGGCTTTCCCCAGCTGCGCTACTTCCGCCGCGCCTGGGGAACGCTGTTCGGCCGCCACACCCGCAAGGACGCCGCTGGCGACACGTCCCACTTCCAAGCGCTGGCGACGGCGCTCTCCGGCACCGTCGGCACCGGCAACATCGCCGGCGTGGCCTTGGCTATCCACCTCGGCGGCCCGGCGGCGCTGTTCTGGATGTGGGCCACGGCGTTCGTCGGCATGACCACCAAGTTCGTCGAGGTCACGCTGTCCCACAAGTACCGGGTGCGGGACGACAAGGGCGAGATGGCCGGCGGCCCGATGTACTACATGGAGCGGGCCATCACCGCCAAGCCGCTGGCGGCGGCTCTGCGCCGCCGGGGCTTCCTCAAGCTCGCCGAGCGCTGCGACCGGCTCGGCTTCAAGTGGCTGGCGGTGCTGTTCGCCATCGCCACCGTGGTGAGCACCCTCGGCTCCGGCAACATGCCGCAGGCGGACAGCCTGGCGAGCGGCCTCGAGCGCTCCTTCGGAATGCCGCATTGGCTGAGCGGCGGCGCCCTGGCGCTGCTGCTTGGCCTCGTGATCGTCGGCGGCATCAAGTGGATCGCCCGGGTGGCTGCCGCCATCGTGCCGCTCATGGGGGTGCTCTACGGCATCGGCGCCTGCGCCGTGCTGGCGGCGAACATGGAACAAGTGGGTCCGGCGCTGGCCTCTGTGTTCCGGGACGCCTTCACGGGGTCCGCTGCGACCGGCGGCTTCCTCGGCGCCAGCCTCGCCTTCGCCCTCAACCGCGGCGTCAACCGCGGTTTGTTCTCCAACGAGGCGGGGCAGGGGTCCGCGCCCATCGCCCATGCCTCGGCGCGCACCGACGAGCCGGTCGCCGAGGGCATGGTGTCGCTCCTGGAGCCGTTCATAGATACGCTGGTGATCTGCACGCTGACGGGCCTCGTCATCCTCTCCTCCGGCGTCTGGCGGGACAAGTTCGACAACCCCTTCCAGGCCTTCGACACCGAGTTCGTCGCCGGCGCCTACAGCGACGCCAACGCCGAGGATGTCGCGGTGCTGGCCGGGCACTTCAGCGGCCGGCCGCTGCCGCTGGCGAGCGGCGTCTTCGAGGTGGCGGCCGGGCAGCTGCAAGCCCCGGACGTCACCATCCTGCACAACCGCTCCGTCGCCGAGGAGGTGGTGTTCCACATCAACGGCGAGCCGTACACGGGCACGATTGCGCTCGAGGAGGGCACGCTTGCGAGCGACGGCGTGCGCCTGCACGGCAAGTCGCTGCTGCACTCGGTGCCGCTCACCGTGGAGGCGTTCCAGCGCAGCTTCTTCGGCGTCTACGGCCAGTACGCGGTGACGCTGGGGCTGGTGCTGTTCGCGTTCAGCACCGCCATCGCCTGGTCCTACTACGGCGACCGGGCGATGACCTACCTGTTCGGCGACACCCGCGCCGTGCTGCCGTATCGCCTGGCCTACGTGGCGGCCTTCTTTCTGGCGGCCTTCGTGGACACTTCGCTGGTGTGGCTGATCTCCGCCATCACGCTGCCGCTGATGGCGCTGCCGAACCTGCTCGGCATCCTGATTCTCGGCCGCGAGATGAAGCAAACCGTGCGCGACTACTGGCAGCGCCAGGCCGCCGCTGGCGGCGGCTGAACCGTCAGGCCGCGGCTGCGCTGCCGGCGTCTGGCGACAATCCGAAAGCCGCTGCGAGCAACTCGTAGGACTTCACCCGGTCCTCGAATGCCGGGGTGATGGTGAGCACTATCGCTTCGTCGGCGCCGGACTCCTCGACCAGCGCCTCGATGCCGGCCTTCACATGCTCGGCCGTGCCCACTATCTGCCGGGACCGTTTGCCGCGCGCGGCCGCAAGCTGCTCTTCCGTGAACGGGTGGTTCGCCGCTTCTTCCAGCGTCGGCGGCGGGCCGCGCACCCCTCGGTCCCGCCGCAGACGGGCGAGTTCCCGCAGGCGCAGGAACAGCTCGGCCCGCTTGGCGTCCTCGGCAGCGATGGCGAACACGCCGATGGAGGAATAGGGCGCCGTCAGGTGCTCCGGCGCGAAGTTCTGCCGGTACTGGCGAAGCGCCTCCACGGCCGGCTGCGGCGCGATGAAGTGGGCGTGGGAGTACGCCAGGCCGAAGCGGGCCGCGTAGGCGGCGCTGTCGAAGCTCGAACCGAGCATCCACACCTCCGGCGCGGTGGTCGCTGATGGCGTCGCCTTGAGGTTGCGGAAGGCTTCGGTCAAGGGTTCGCGGCCGGACACGAACGCGATCAGATCCTTCACCTTGGCGGGGTAGTACTCGATGCCGAGGGGATTGCCGTAGGCCAGCGCCGCGGCGGTCAGGCCATCGCTGCCGGGCGCCCGGCCGACGCCGAGGTCGATGCGCCCCGGATACAGCACTTCCAGCAGGCGGAAGTTCTCCGCCACCTTGTATGGCGAGTAGTGGGAGAGCATCACGCCGCCGGAACCCACCCGCATTCGGCGCGTTTCCGCGGCGAGGCGGGCAATGAGGATCTCCGGCGACGAGCTGGCCAGCGTCTCGGAAGCGTGATGCTCCGCCACCCAGTAGCGGTGGTAGCCGAGCTGTTCGCAGCGTTTGGCGAGGGCGGTGCTGTGGGCGATGGCATCGGCGGCGCTCTCGCCACGGCCGATGGGCGATTGATCGAGAACGCCTAGTCGGATGGTCAGGGCAACCCCCTGGGCAGGTTCTTGGCAGGCTGGTAGGGAGGAGACGGGAGCTTGTCATGCGAGGACGCAGAGGGTCAACGCGGCTGGACCTTCTCGACCTTCTCCAAGCGGCTCGGCTTGATGCGGAGCCGTGCCGGGAGGCCCCGCCCCGTCTAAGATGGCGCCATCCTAGCCGCGAGGTGCGAGAGAGGAACCTTGATGCTGCGTGTTGCCTTGCTGAGCCGCTGGCATGTCCATGCCGATCAGTACGCCCGAGAGATCCGTGTACACCCGGATGCGGAGCTCGGTGCCGTCTGGGACGAGGACGCCGAGCGCGGCCGTGCTTGGGCTGCCGAACTCGGCCTGCCATTCGAGAGCGATCTCGCCCGCTTGCTGGCCCGCTCGGACATCGACGCGGTCTGCGTGACGGCGCCCACCAACAGGCATCGCGAAGTGATGGTGGCTGCGGCCGAGGCCGGCAAGCACATCTTCACCGAAAAGGTGCTAGCGGCCACGGTGTCGGACGCCAGCGCGATTGCGGATGCGGTGCGCGAGCACGACGTGCGGTTCTGCATCGCCTTCCCCCGTTGCGCGATGCCGGAGATGCTCTACGCCAAGGAGGCCCTCGACAGCGGGCTCGTCGGGCAGCCCACGGCGCTGCGCATTCGCAACGCCCACGACGGCGCGGTGCGCGGCTGGCTGCCGGAGCACTTCTACGATCCGGTGGCCTGCGGCGGCGGCGCGATGATGGATCTCGGCGCCCACGGCATGTATCTGTGCCGGTGGCTGCTTGGCCAACCGAGGCGAGTGGTGTCCACGTTCGCCTCGGTGACGGGGCGCGCCGTCGAGGACAACGCCGTGGTGCTGATCGAGTTCGAGAACGGGGCCGTTGCGGTGAACGAAACGGCTTTCGTCAGCTTCGGCGCCTTCTCCTTGGAAGTCGACGGCACCGAAGGCGGCTTGCGGCTGCTCTCGCCCAAGGACGGCGTACAGGTGCGTTCCGCGAAGTTCGGCGCACGGGAGTGGCAGCGGCCGGAGGCGCTGCCGGCGGCCAGGCCGAAGCCGGTGGATCAGTGGATAGCGGGCTGCGTACGGGGCGAACACATAGACTTCGGCCTCGTCGCCGCTGCGGGGCTCACCGAACTGATGGCGGCGGCCTACCTTGCGGAACGAGAAGGCCGCAGCGTCCCCTTGCCGTTGCAAGGGGCCGAACCAGGCTGAGAGGCTTGCGCGAGTGATCAGCCATTCCAAGCGAGGCTGCGCCTCGGAGGTAGCGGTACGAGCTTCGCCCCCCGCGCACTCGTGCTATTTCAGAATCGGTGCTAGTTCGGGCGCGGGGGCGACACTTCCAGGTACTTGACGCGGGCGGCGTCGGCGCGTTTCGCGTCACGCGAATCGATGTCGTAGCCGGCGACGATCGCCACCGCATCGGTGTCGAATACGGTGCGCAGCGCCTCGGCCGTGGCCTGTGCGCGGTCGATGTCGCCGGCGTGGACTCTGTTCGACGCCTCCACGGCGATCCACACCGGAATCCGGTCGGTGCGCTGCTGGGCCTTGATGATGAAGTCCGTGGCCTCGATCCGAGCGTCCTGGCTGGCCGTGATCCGGCCGCTGTCCAGCGCATCCTCTACGCTGTCCGCGAAGTCCGCCATCGTCTCCTGCACGGGGCTCTGTACGATCCTGGGCCGCCTGAGGTCCAGCGCTTGGCTGACCAGTGCCCTGATGCGCCGGTTCAGACGGTTCTCCAAGTCGCTGCCTTTGAGGTATGCGACGTCGGTCTTGAGCTCGGCGACGTCGGTCTTGAGCGCCCGGACGTCGGCCTTGAGCGCCCGGACGTCGGCCTTGAGCGCCCGGACGTCGACCTTGAGCTCGGCGATGTCCTTCTCGACGCGGTCCAGACGCGCCGGCATCCCGAGGAACTCGTTGGTCAGCAGTGCGCGCAGCAACAAGCGCTGGGCCGCGGGGTTGGCCTGCAACTCGTCGATGATGCGGGCAACGAGCGACGAAGGGTCCAACTGCTCCTTCGGCGCCTTTGCTTGGGCTGCCATGGTGCGGTGCTCCGGTCGATTCGGCGACCTCGCTACGATGCTACACCCGTGGTCAAGGTCTGGGGGCGCGGCTCCTACCGCAGCGCGTAGCGGATCGGCAGGCTCTTCAGGCCGCCCACGAACAAGGATTGGGAGTAGCGCGGTCCGCCGTCGAGTTCGATCCGGTCCACGCGCCGCAGCAGGGCGAGAAAGAACGCCGCCATTTCCATGCGCGCCAGGTGCTGGCCTAGGCAGACGTGGGGCCCGTAGCCGAAGGCGAGGTGCTGGGCGTCCGTCCGGTCCACGCGGAACGCGTTTGGCGCATCGAACACCGCTTCGTCGCGGTTGGCGGCCGGATACCACAGCACGCAGGAGTCGCCAGCGGCGATGGGCGTGCCGCCGACAGCGCAGTCGGCGGTGGCGGTGCGGCAGAACTGGCGCACCGGCGTCACGTAGCGGATCATCTCCTCCACCGCGGTCGCCATGTGCCGCTCGGGCTCGCGCCGCAGCTTGGCAAGCTCCGCCGGATGCTCGATCAGTGCCAGCAGGCCGCCGGCGGTGGCGGAGCAGGTGGTGTCGTGGCCGGCGGTGGCGATGATGGTGTAGTAGCCGTTGGTCTCGTGCTCCGGGATGGGGTTGCCGTCGATGCGGGCGTTGGCGATCAGGCTCGCCACGTCGTCCGTGGGATGGGCGCGGCGGCTGCGCGTGAGCCCTCGGAAGTAGGCTTCGAAGTCCGCCACCACATCCATGATGGACTCCGGCTCGATGGCCCGCTGCTCGTCCGGATCCGCAGCGCCGAACAGTTCCTGGGTGAGCTTCACCAGCATCGGTTCGTCCTCGGCGGGGACGCCGAGGATGGTCATGATCACCCGCAGCGGGTACCAGGTGGCGATGTCCTTCACGAAGTCGCAGCGGCCGCCGAAGTCCGCCAGGCGTTCGACGTACTCGGCCGCCAGCGCGTCGATGCGCCCGGCCAGCCGCTTGAGGTTCTCGCCCATGAACCAGCTCTGGGTGAGGGCCCGGTAGCGGCGGTGGTCCGGATCGTCCATCTGCACCAGAGACCGCACCAGATGCCGGCGGCCGGCCAGATGCTCGATGATCGCCTCGGTGAGCTTGGGCGCCAGGATCGGGCGCGGATCGTTGACGAACAGGCGCTTGTCGCCTTCAATGGCCTTGACGTCCGCGTGGCGGACGATGGACCAGAACGGCTCGAAGCCATCCGGCGACAGGCGGCGCACCGGCGCCTTGGCCCGCAGCCAGGCGAACTGGGCGTGCAGCCAGGTTTCGTCCGCCCAGCGGCGGGGGTCCACGAGAGCGGCATCCAGCGCCGGGGACTCGGTGGCGATGGGGAACGTCATGGGCTTCTTCGCTATGTCGGCCTCGCGCCGTGCCTCGTCGCCGGGGGCGTCAGGGTACCGCTGTCGAGTCTTCGGCCAGAGACTTGACGATGCCGAAGGTCATCGCCAGCAGCACCACGCTCACCGGCAGGGCGGCGGCGATGGAGGCGGCTTGCAGGGCGTTGAGGCCGCCTGCCAGCAGCAGCACGGCCGCCACCGCGCCCTCCACCGTGCCCCACACCACCCGGAAGCGCTGCGGCGGGTGGTCGTCGCCCAGACTCAGCATGGTGGCCACCACCAGCGTGCAGGAGTCCGAGGACGTGATGAACCAGGTGGCCAGCAGGAAGGTGGCGAGCGCGGCCATGGTCCAGGTGAGCCAGCGGACGCTGCTGATGCTGTCGATGGTGGCGTACAGCGCGGCCTCCGGCCGGCCGTCGCGCACCAGGGCCAGGATGCCGCCGCTGCCTACGCCGTCGTCGGCGTAGAGCTCCGTGTGCAGGGCGTTGCCGCCGAATATGCAGATCCACGCCATGCCCATTGCGGTGGGCACGAACATCGCGCCCATGGTGAACTCGCGGATGGTGCGGCCTCGGGAAATTCGGGCAATGAACATGCCCACGAAGGGCGCCCAGGCGATCCACCAGCTCCAGTAGAAGACGGTCCAGTCGCCCTGCCAGGCGGCATGGCCGGGGGCGGCGGCGGTCCAGAAGCCCATCGGCACCAGATTCCAGAGGTATTCGCCAGCCGTGGTGGCGAAGAAGCCCATCAGCCACTCGAAGGGGCCGAAGAACAGAAAGAACCCCAGGAGCACGATGCTGACGTAGATGTTCCACTCGGAGAGGATGCGGATGCCGCGCCCGACGCCGGAGACGGCGGAGAGCGTGGCCGCGACGCTGATAACGACGATGACCGTGATCTGCGTGCCGAGGCTGGGGTCGATGCCGAACAGCTCGTTCAGGCCGGCGGCCATCTGCTTGGCGCCGAGTCCAAGGGACGTGGCGATGCCGAATACGGCCCCGAACACCGCCAGGAGGTCCACGGCATGGCCCAGCGGGCCGTAGATGCGCTCGCCGATGATGGGGTAGAGGGCGGAGCGCAGCGTCAGAGGCAGCTTCTTGCGGAAGCCGAAGTAGGCGAGGCACAGGCCCACGATCACGTACACCGCCCAGGCATGGAAGCCCCAGTGGAAGTAGGCCACGCGCATGGCGTGGGCGGCGCGGCGTTCGTCGGCGGCGCCGGCGCCGGCATGGTCGGCGTGGGGATTGTTGGGGTAGCCGGCGGTCTCCGCGACGTCGAAGTAGAACAGCGGCTCGTAGATGGAGAAGAACAGGATGCCGATGCCGAGCCCGGCGGAGAACAGCATCGCCAGCCAGGAGAAGGTGCTGAACTCCGGGCGCGCGTCGTCGTCGCCCAGCCGCACCCGCCCGTGGCGGCTGGTCATGATGTAGACGCTGGCGAAGAACATCGCGCAGATGGTGAGGATGTAGTACCAGCTGAGCGTGGCTTCTATCCAGCGCCGCACCGCGGTGTAGATGTCGCTGGCGGCGTCCACGTAGAGCACCGTGAACACCACGAAGGCCAGCACCATGCCCTTGGCGGCGAGCGCCATGCCCGGGTGCAGCCCGGCCCACAGGCCGGATTTCGCCACCACCAGCCGCTTGTAGGGCTTGCCGGTCACGCGGCAGCGCGTACGTTCGAGGCGCGGCGCTGGGCCATCAGGGCCAGCGCAGAGCCAGGTTCAGCTCGGCGCTGGCGCCGTTGAACCAGTCCACCACCTCGCGGTGGTAGGGGATGCCGTTGGCGCGGCGACGCTCCGCCTCCTCGTGTTCGATGAGGCCGGCGTAGTAGACGCGCTCGCAGCCAGGCGCCGGCTTCATGGTGGCGAGCTTGCCAAGCAGCGCGTCCATGTCCGTCTTGAAGCGCGGGAGGTCCGTGAAGGCGCTCACCTTGAAGGCCATCACGAACTGGGATGTTCTGGCGCCGCTAGCGACGAAGCCGGGGCCGTTGCCGGAAAGAATGCCGGACATCACGTCCGCCACCAGAGCGAAGCCGTAGCCCTTGTGGCTGCCGTTCTCCCGCGTGCCGCCGAAGGGCAGCATGTGGAATTTGCCGAAGTCCGGCACCGGCACGGAATCCAGGATCGGCCGTCCGTCCAGGTCCGCTATCCAGCCCGGTTCCAGGTGCGAGCCGATGCGCTTGGCGAGGCCGAGCTTGTTGGCGGCCACCTGCGTGGTGGCGACGTCGAACACGAACGGCGGACGGTCGCCGGCCGGCGCCGCCCAGGCTATCGGGTGGGTTCCGAAGGCCGGCTCGGAACCGAAGGTGGGCACCATGATGCCGCCGCCGGCGGACACCATGCACACGCCGATCATGTCTTCGGCGATGGCCATCAAGGGGTAGTACGCCAGCATCCCCACATGGCCGCAGTTCTGCACCCCCACCGCGCCCATGCCGAACTCGGCGGCCTTCTCCATCGCCGCCCGCATCGCCCGGGGGCCGACCTGCAGCCCAATGCCGCGATCGGCGTCCCAGGTGGCGCCGACGGGCGACTCGTGGAGCGTTCGCACCGTGGGCGTGGCGTTCAAGGTGCCGTCCGCGTACATCGCGAGGTAGCGGCGCACCATGTTGGAGATGCCGTGGCTTTCGCAGCCCCGCAGATCGCTGGTTACGAGCACGTCCGCGCACAGCGCCGCGTCCTCGGCAGCCATGCCCATGCGCTCGAACAGCGCCTGCATGCCGGCGCGGGCGGCGGCTTCGGAAACGAGGACCTGGTCCGCCTCCGGCACGAGGAAGTGCTTGAGCATGGCGAGCAAGCCTAACACGCGACGGCGTAAGCGGACAGAAGCCTGGCTTAGCGAGAGCGCCATGCTCTCCTCGAGCGGAAGAACAGCTTGGCTGGGGTGTCGGCCGCAGCATCTGCGCCGCGCGCTCGCCGATGCCGATCGACTTGCCGAGTGCGTCGAGGCCGCATGAACCGGAACGAGCTGTCTCCCACTGTCTCCTGCTACTCTCCTAATCGAACCAGTGCTCCGGAGGCCAAGCACCGATGTCTTGGCCCATTGCCTTTAGCAGAGCACCGAACGAGGCCGTGAGCTTCCGGAACGATCGGGATCGGCGATGGGCGCATTCCAGCGAGAATGACGCGCTAAGTGCGGCTTGGTGCGTCGTCTCCAGATACGCTCTGCCCGGAATAGCCGCTCCTTCAACTGTTCCTTGGCGCCGTGCGGCTGTTCCGGGTCTGAATGAGACTCCGCGTTGGTCCTGATGAGATCGTGCGTCCGCAACGACTCGATGGCGGCCAGGAACCAAGCCCCGTATTCGCGGTGCGGCAGAACCACCTCGCACGGCAGGCTGCCAGCCGCTGCCGCGGCCCACTCTCGCACCTTGGGGCCGAGTTCGGCGGGGCAGTCCCGATCGCCATCGAACACGATGAGGATTGCGTCGCAGGCGGGTTGACGGCGCGCGATCTCTACGGCCCGTAGAGCCCCAGGTTCGCTTGCCAGCTTATTGCGAGGTTGGCGAATGGGCGTTCCAATCCCCACCTTCCAGGCACTGGCCTCATCGCGCAGACGCCGCAGCAAGACCGGCAGTGCCTCCACTTCGCCGTGGCCTTCGACGACCGGCTGGATCGTCTTCACTCGACCTCAGTTGGCTGGGAAGAAGAGTCTCCCGCCCTAAGGGCATTGGACCGCAGCAACTCTCCCGCGCACATAACACCCTCGGCGAGGATCTCTCGAGATGCGTCGGAAATCCGCGATACCTTCGTCTTTCCTTCCTCCCACTCCAGAAGCCGGAGGTGGCGTTCCTCTATCCAACGCGCATCGAGGATGTCCGGACTGTGCGTGGTCACCACGACCTGCATTCGCTCGCTTGCATGCTGCAAGAGATCGAGGATCGCGCCAAGCGCACCGGGATGCATGGTCAATTCCGGTTCTTCGATTACCGCTATGGGCGGCGTCGGCCTCTGGAAGACGGCGGTGATGAGGCCCAACGCTCTAAGCGTGCCGTCGGACATGTCGGCGGCATCGAATGGGACATGATCGGAGTTCAACCGCTGATTGAACTCCAAAGACAGCTTGTTGCCGTACATCGTCGGTTCCACGTCGATCATGCTGGGAACGATGGCAGCCAGCAGATCGCGAACGTTGGGCAACTCTTCGGGGAAATGCCGTGCAAGATTCTTCAATACGCTCGCGGCGTTGCTGCCGTTCGCTAGCAGTCGCCTGCCTTCGTCGGGACTCTGCGGGCTTTTGAGCACGAGAGGATCGATCTTGTACGTGCGCATGGCCGACAGAACGTTATGGACCTCGCGGAATGGATAGTGTCCCGCGACGAGAGGAAGCGCCAAGGCATCGGACTCCAAAGCCGGCTTGAGGACCATCTCGCCGCGCTCCTCCACCGGCTCTCGAATGTCAACCTCGGGATTGCTCACGAAGCCTGTGTCGCTCCTCTTGAACCCTCTGACCGAGCCATCTCCCCGGGTGACTGTGCAGACTTCCTGCTGAACTTCGAAGCCATCGTCTCCATGCGGCTGCAGGGCGAATGCGTAGGTCGCCTGAAACTTCTCCAACACGCCGATGTTCCGCAGCTCGACAGCGATGCCAAGGCCCTCTTGAGATCGCTGTGAGCGCCCATCCCGGGATGCCACGGTCCGATACCCTCCCCGACGGTCGAAGACGGTCGGCAGGGGCGCGGCCATGGCCTCCGCGATGAACGAGAACGCATCCGCCAAGTTGCTCTTGCCCGCCCCGTTCCGCCCGATCAGAAAGGTCGGGTTGTCGAGCACGATCCGTTCCGACGCAAGGCTGCGGAAGCCCGTCAAGGCCATGCTGTGCAGCTTCGGCGAGGACGTGGACATGGGACACCCACCGTATCACATCCCTCGTGCCGTGACGGTCTCGCGCATGGATGGGCCGCGCCAACCGGAATCGTCGGCGAGGGGGGCGGCTGCCGCAGGCAACGGTAGCCTGTACGGTAGCTTGGCGGTGTTACGCTTGGCAGCGAACCCCGATCGGCAAGCGCAGCTCGGCGCAACGGAGGGAGGCCCCGCATGGCGCATGGCGCTTGGTTCGGCTGGCTGGGACGCGTCGGCGCCGCGTGCGCCGGAGTCGGTGCGCTCGCGGCGGCCGGGCAGGGCGCCTGCATCGGCCACGGCGCCCTCGAGTTCGGCTTCTACGCCTATTTCCAACCGCTGAGCTACAGCCAGGATCCCCAACCGGGGGCCCCTGGCTTCAGCGTCCATCGCGGCTTCGAGGCGGACCTCGTCACCGCCTTGGAAGAGCTGGCCGATGCCGGCCTCACGTTCTCCCGGCGCCCCATCGCTCCTTGGGACGGCATCTGGCTGCGATCCGCGACGGAGTTCGACGTGGTGGGCGGCGGCATCACTATTCTGGAGACCCGCACCAGGGACGCCGCCGGCGACGCAGTGGTGCGGTTCACCGATGGCCATGTGGCGTTTCGGCAGTCCCTTCTGGTGCGGGCCGAGGACGCCGAGCGCTATGCCACCCACGACGACCTGACCGGCGCGACGCGGGTGGGCGCGCTCGCCGGCACCACCGGCGAAGCGCGGCTGCTGCAGCTGGCGGGACTGGCGGACGCCGAGGGGAATCTGGCTGCCGGGACCCGGGTGGAGACGGCCGCTGGCGTCGTGACTGCCGACGGCACCGGCGCCTATCGGATCACCGCCGCCGAGGCCACGGCGAACCTCGCTGGCCGCCAGCGGCTGCTGCCGCCGGACAATGGCCGACCGCAGGTGATCTACCTGGGCGAGACGGCTGGCGAGCAGGCGCTGATCGACGCCTTGGCCGCCGGCGAGGTAGATGCCGTCGCCCGAGGCGAGATCGGCAACCGCGACGCGGCGGCGGAGTCGGGCGGCCGCTTTGCAGTCACCGCCGTCGACCCCCAAGCCGAGTACGGCGGCTTCACCGTGCGCGCGGACCGCACCCGCCTATTGGCCTGTCTCAACGAACGCATCGCCTGGCTCACCGCCGGCGGTGCCGTCGGCTACGCCGAGTGGCGCGCGGACGCCGCGGTGTTCCGGCAGCGGACCCGGCTTTGGAACGGCTTGCTCGCGGATCTGGACCGGCGGGGAAGTGCCGCGCGGCCCTTGGCGGCGCTGTTCGGGGGTGCCGAAGGGGCATGGCGCTACCAGGCCGCTTCGAGCGACCCGGCGCTGGTGACGGCCCGTGTGGCCGGCGACGACATCCTGCTGGCGTTGAGCGAACGGGGCGACGGCATCGCCACGGTGACGATCACGGCCGTGGCTGGCGACGGGGCGACGACCGCGTTGCGGTTGGAGTTGTCGGTGCAGCCGACACGCCTGTCGCTGCGCGGCTGGCGAAACGCGCTGGGCGAGCGGGACGGCTGACGTGCCGGCAGAGCCAGTGCCGCCGAACCGCCGCCGCGGCGTGCCCCGGAGGCGCTTCCTCGCTTGGTGTGCGCTGCTGCCGGGCTTCGGAGCGCTAGCCGGGGGCAAAGACGCCGACGACACGGTGCAGCTGCTGCGGCAACGGTCCGCCAGCCTCACCGGCTTTCCTGCGTCGGCGTTGGACCGGAACTTCGCCGCAGCCCTCTGGACCGCGTTCTCGGCGGCAGGTCGTTCGTCGGATCTGCGGGCCTGGCTTGCGGGGCGCGAACCGCGGTCGGCGCTCGATTCGGAGATCGCCGCGGCGTGGTACGGCGGCATGTTGCCCGGGACCGATGCCGTGTCCGTCGACGCCTACTACGGGGCCTTGGCCTGGCAGGCCGCGGCGTTCGCCACCCCAGCCGGCCACTGCGGGGCGCCGGGGCACTGGGCCAGGCCGCCGCGGTCGGCCGCGTCAACGAGCCGGGGGCGGTCCGGATGACGCTCGCGGCTGGCGCAGCGCTGGAAGCGGACGTGGTGGTGGTCGGCGCCGGGGTCGCCGGCGCCTTGGTGGCGGAACGTCTGGCCAGGCGCCAGGTGCGGGTCACGATGCTGGAAGCCGGGCCGCGCATCGACCGCGCCGCCGCGATGCGCCGCTTCATCCAAGCTCCCGTAAAGATCCCGGAGAGCCCCTATCCGCCGACGGAGGAAGCGGATCACCCGGTGTCCGACGACGCCGACCACTGGTACAGGCAGCACGGCCCGGACAAGTTCAAGAGCACCTACATCAAGGCCGTCGGCGGCACCACTTGGCACTGGCTCGGCACCTGTCTGCGCTTCCTGCCGGCGGACTTCGAGCTGGCGGGGCGCTATGGCCACGGCATCGACTGGCCCATTGGCTACGAGGACCTGGAACCCTACTACCTCGAAGCCGAACATGCGCTCGGCGTGAGCGGCGACTCGGCAGAGGACCTGGGGTCGCCGCGCTCCGGGGACTTCCCGCTGCCGCCCATCCCCGCCACCTACCAGGACAAGGCGTTCGCGGCGGCGCTCGCCGGCACGGCCTACCAGGTGAAGGCCACGCCGCAGGCCCGCAATGCGATTGCCTACGACGGCCGCCCGCCTTGCTGCGGCAGCGCCAGCTGCATTCCGATCTGCCCGATCGGCGCGAAGTACGATGCCGCGACCCATGTGGCGGCAGCGGAGCGGCAGGGCGCTCGGCTGGTGGCGCCGGCCACGGCCGTCGGCATCGACACCGACGCCGGGGGGCGGGTGGCGGGCATCCGCTTTCTGCGCCCGGACCTGAGCGAGGGGGTCGCCCGTGCTCGCGCCTACGTGCTGGCGGCGCACGCCATCGAGACGCCGCGGCTGCTGCTTCACTCCGCCTCCGACCGGGCCCCGAACGGCGTGGCCAATGGTTCGGGCGCAGTGGGCCGCCATCTGATGGACCATCCCATCCAGCTGAGTTGGGCGTTGGCGGAACGCCCGGTGTGGCCCTATCGCGGTCCGATCTCCACCGCCGGCATCGAGAGCCAGCGGGACGGCGCGGTGCGCCGCCGCCATGCCAGTTGGCGTACGCAGATCTCCAACGACGGCTGGAACTGGCCCACCGGGGGCCTCCTTGTCCTGGGCCGAGACTTGGCCGCGCAGGGCCTGAGCGGCCAGGCGTTGCGCCAGGCGCTGCACGACCATGCCGCGCGCCATGTGCAGCTGGCGTCCCTGGTCGAGCAGTTGCCGGCGGCGGCGAACCGCATCGCCCTGGACGAAACGCGCGACCGCTACGGCGTGCCGCTGCCGCGCATCCACTTCGACATCGGCGACTACGCCCGCCAGGGCCTCGCTGCCGCCAGGGCGGCACACGATGAGATATTCGCCAGGCTCGGCGTCACCGAGGCGCACCACAAGGACGAGTTCCAGGGCGCTGGCCACATCATCGGCACCTGCCGCATGGGCGAGGACGCGGCGCGGTCCGTGGTGGACGCCGAACTCCGCAGCCACGACCACCGCAACCTCTACGTCGTCGGCTCGGCGGTGTTCCCTACCTCCGGCACGGCGAACCCGACGCTCACCATAGCGGCCTTGAGCTTGCGCCTTGCGGCCGGCCTGGCGCGACGCCTAGGCTAGCGATCCAACTCCAATGACGGTTGAGCTCCAGTAGCGCACGCCGAGGCGACGACAGACGAACGTGCCATTTGCCATGTCAATTCGGAATCGAACCGCTAGGGACGTGGAAGCGGACGCCACCGCCCCAAGGCACCTGCGCGGCAAGTACGGCATCGTAGGCGTCGGCGAGACGGCCTACACCCGTGGTTCCGGCGCCACCACCCGCGCACTCGGCACCACCGCCGTGCGCAACGCCGTTGCCGACGCGGGCCTCGAGGTGGCGGACGTCGACGGCATGCTCTCCTACAACGGCAACGACTCGGTGCCGTCCACGGCGATTGCCGGCGATCTCGGCATGCGGCTGAACTTCTACATGGACTGCCAGGGCGGCGGTTCCTCCACCGAGGCCCTCGTCGGCATCGCCATCGGCGTCATCGAAGCGGGGCTGTGCCGGACGGTGGCCATCTTCCGCGCCATGAACGGCTACTCCCAAGTGCGCATCGGCGGCAGCGGCCGCAGCACCGGGCGCTCGGCGCTGTCCGGCGACGCCCTGTTCGGGCGCGCCTTCGGGCAGGTAAGCGCCGCCCAGAGCTTCGCCCACACCTTCATGCGCCACATGTACGAGTACGGCACGACGCCGGAGCAGGTGGCGCATGTGAAGGCCATCCACTCCGAGCACGCCGCCAACAATCCGAAGGCGTACTACCGGCAACGGGTGACCGTGGAGGAGGTGCTGGCCAGCCGGATGATCTGCAAGCCCCTGCACCTGCTCGACTGCTGCGTGGAAACGGACAACGGCAACTGCATCATCGTCACGTCGCTGGAGAGGGCGAAGGACTGCCGCCACACGCCAGCCGTCGTCCTCGGCGTGGTGGGCCGCTGCTCGAAGCCGCGGCTGGACAACCACTACCAGTCCGGCCCCATCAGCACCGTGGCCGGCGCCTACGCCAAGGACATCCTGTGGCCGAACGCCGGCGTCGGCCCGGAGGACATCGACGTCACCGGCTCCTACGACGCCTTCACCTTCACCACGATGCTGCAGCTGGAAGACTACGGCTTCTGCAAGAAGGGCGAGGGCGGCGACTACGTGAGTTCCGGCGTCATGCGCCTCGGCAGCGTCCGGCCGAACAACACCAGCGGCGGCCACCTGTGCGAGGGCTACACCCACGGCATCGCCATGGTGATCGAGAACGTGCGCCAGCTGCGCCACGACGCCGACGACAGCTGCCCGGTGGGCGCCGACGGCAAGCGGCTGCACACCTACGACTATGCCGAGGGCGGCTGTCGGCAGGTGAGGGATGCGGAGCTGACGGCCAATCTAGGCTGGGCGACGCCAGGCACCGGCAGCGCCCTGGTGCTGGCAAGGGGGGCTTGAGGGCAGTGGCGCTGGAAGGGGAGTACCTGGGCATGGCGGTGGCCATCGACGATGTCGATGCCGCGAATCAGGCCTTCTACGCCCGTTGCGGCAGCGGTGCCCTGCATCTGCAGGCCTGCAAGGCTTGCGACCTCATGCGCTATCCCACCACCACGGCCTGTCCGTGGTGTTCCGCCGCGGCGCACGAATGGCGGCCGGTGTCCGGCAAGGGCGCCATCTATTCCTACTGCGAAGTCCACCATGCCATTCAGCCGCTGTTCCGGCCGTTCCTGCCTTACCAGATTCTCCTGGTGCAGCTGGACGAACAGATCGGCCTGCCGGGGGAGCACGACGGGCTGCGGGTGACCGGCAATCTGGTGACGGCCACAGGCGAGATGGCGCCGGAAGCGCTGGTGCGGTCCGTCGGCATCGGCACCCGGGTGCGCGTGGTGCTGAAGGACATCGGCGGCGGCATGGCCCTGCCCCAGTGGACGGTGGACGAAGCCGCCGAGCAGCCGCCGCCTTGGCGGTACCCCCAGGAGTAGCCTGGAGCGTGGCCCCGGCTATGCCGACGGGGCGGGACGCGCCAGGTCGACGGCGGCGTAGTTCGGCTCGGGCAGATCGAAGGCGCTGCGGCCCTCGGCCAGGTAGATTTCGAGGCGATCCAGAAACTGGTGCCAGCCGCCGAGCACGGCGTTCTCGAACGCTCGCTTCGAGCCTTGCCGTCGTAGGCCAGCACGTCGGAGAACCGGAGCCGGCAGCCCTCGCCGCCGGCGGCTGGCACAGGCGTCAGCTCGAAACGAATCGTGCCGAGCTGCAGCAGGCGTTCCGGCTCGAACGTGCGTTGCGACTTCCCTTGCAGACCATTGCGGATTGCGCTCGGCGGAGAGTTTTACCGCGGTGTTGCACGTTCGCCAGTTCGCCTTGTCTCTGTCGCTGCCGAACGTCCTGATAGACGCCCTGAGTTCAGTTCGGAAAATCCTGCCGCGCAGAACTTCGATTGACGCCATTTTTTCTCGCCAGTTTCTTTTCTTCGCCGCAGCCGACGCCGCGAAAAACTTGCCGGTCTTGGCGACGATTTAAGCCGGCCGCGCACCTTTTTTCAAGCGTTCAGAGGTCGGCAGAAACTCGACGCTAGATAGGAAAAGCCCGCCGCGGCGTCGAAAAAACTTCGTTGTCTCCGCGGCGAGCGTCGAGTCAAGGTTTCCCAATCGTTGCGAGCAAGGCTTGTGTCGGTTGGAAGTCGCGCTGCCAGTGTGCCTTGAGCGCTCTAGGTGGCACTGGCGAAGCAAGCGCTTTCGACTCTAGGCGTCTTGCCTACGCAAGGAACTTCCGGCGGTTCCCTACTTGAGTTTCGTAATCCGCACCGCGCCGGTGTAGCTGGCGATGGGATTGGCGTTTGCCCTTTCCGTTGCCGACAGGGCTGTATCCTCGCTGAATTTCAAGCCTGCCGGCCACCTATTGTACAGCCTGAAACGCGCCGGCGCCGCGTAGGTGTAGATGCCGTAGCCATCCCCCAGTTTCTTCGTGGGTTCGGCGTGGCCGAACGGATGCAGGCGCAAACTGGGGCAGGTGTAACGGTGCCGATTTTCAGCATTGGCGATGTCATGCCTTCGAGAGAGCTCCCTTTGGCAGATCGCATTGTCGCCGTAGGGTTGCTGCAACTCGAACAGATAGGTGCCGGCCGGCAGCGTGGTATCCGTAAACAACCCGTTCGCGCCTACGGTTCCCGCTGGGAAGCCTGGGATAGTGCTTTCGCCTACCAAGTGAAGCGGCGGCTCTTGGGCCTTCGTGGTGTTCGCGCTGGCCCCATTCCAACCAGACCACCAATACGGAACCGTCATTACCACCGCCATCTGTGGCGCGAACTTCCCGACGATGGTTGTGTGGTTGGCGGAGACAGTGCTAGAGAGCGTGCGTACTTCGGTTGTGAGCGCGTCCACGGCCGTTGCTGTCGAGAGAGTGCCCACCGTGGCCTCTACTGCGCCAAGTCGCCTAACGGCCGAGTCGATCTTGTTCGCCAATTGGCGCAGCGTCGGCTGGCTGACGCCGCCATCGTCCTTGTCGCTGTCGCCTTCCGCGGCCAGTGCGAAAGGCGCGAGCGCTGCGAACGCCACCGCCAGGATGGCGAGCATGGTGTTTTTCATTCGTCTGTCTCCGTGCGTTCCAAGTTCCAATCCGGCCAGTGGCCGGGCCGTTGCTAACCAAAGAACGCGCATTGTGTCCTTTCCTGCCTATTCGGGCCGTTGCTTGCGCGAACCTTGGCGGGGATCAATCCGCCTCGACTCTCGCCGGCGTGTATTCGGCAGGCACCCCGGCCCTAGGGCCGAAGGCGCAAACTTCGGTTAGCGAGCGTAGAGAACCACGCGGCCGGGGCGGCGTCGACCCCTAGCGGCGAAGAAAGGTGAACTTTCTGAAAATCCGTCTGCAATCAATGGCTTGCGAGCGTCTTGCGCCCGGAGAGCGCCCTAGACGCCTTCCGGTGCGCCATTGGCAGCTGCGTCGTTGATCGCACGGGGCTTTGCGCGGCCAAGACGCCCTGGAACGCGCCCAGAGCGCTTGTGGGCAGAGTTCGAGTTCCGGCAGTGCGTTTGGCCACGCTCGGCAGGAAACACGCCCACAAGCGCCTACTGGCGGGTGCATTCCGCGTTGCTGCCGTCGAGGGGCTCGCCCGAGGTGGGCGCCCGGTAGCTGCCGGACCTCGCATGGGTATTTTGGGACGTCGGTAGGCAGATGCCCTCGTAGATTCTCACACTTGGATTGACTCCTGTGCTGTCTGTCCCACTGACGCGCAGTTGCTTCAACACTGGCCGCGTCCATTGGCGACGGTCGGGGGGGATTCGTCTTGGCGTTGCATCCTGCCTTTCCCAATCGAAGTGTGCTCGCCACAGTACCACAGCCGCAGCCGTGCTGCCATGCTCACCCAATCGAACGTGCGAAGCGCTGGCGACCACCGGCGGCAAGCAACCCTGCCAAGCGCTCGCCGCGGCCATGCTCGCGCACAGGAACGCCTTGCGGCCGTCGTGCGAACGCGCCATGCTCTCTGTCGCCGCGGCAAGCCTTTGGCCGCTTGGAAGCGCACCGGCCGCCGGTGGGCAGCCTATTGGCGACCAGGACGCCTTCCGGCAGCTCGCCAGCGCGAAGCGCCAGATGTCGCCCAAGCGCCGCTCGACTTATGACAAACGCTTATGACAAGCCGCGGCGCTTTCGGAAAAACCTTGCTAGATCAAGGGCTTGCGGCGACTAGGTGGCGGAACCCCACTCCGCCGCGGCGTGTGCCAGCAACCGCTCGAACAGCACGCCGGTGCGCCCGTCCGGCAGATTGCGAACGGCTCCGTAGCTTGCGTCGTCCGTCATCGTGTCCCTTGGTTGTGTGCGCCAGTGCCGGACCTCGAGGACCACGCCATCCGGTCTCGGCAAGATGGAACCATACCCCATCGTGGAGCATGGCCGGCAAGGTAACGCCGCGGCGCGTATACTTCGTGGCCTTCGCTGGAGCCGCCCATGTTCAAGGCCCTCTTGGTCCAAGTCCCTCGGCGGACGCGCAATCCGATCGTAACCCGTGGCGGTGTTTTTGCGGCTGGCGCCATCGCAGCGTTGGCCCTTGGCGCACCGGTCCTTGCGGCGGTGACCGAATCCGACGATGGCGGTTTCGTCTCCGCCCACCAAGTCGAGATCGCCGCGTCGCCAGCGCGCGTGTTCGAGGCGCTGGTGGCCGAGGTGGGGGAATGGTGGGATCCGGAACACACCTATACCGGTGATGCGGGGAACATGACCTTCAACGAGTTCCCTGCGCTGTGGGAGCGCTTCTCGGACGAAGGCTTCGTGCGCCACATGGCCATCGACATGGTGCGGCCACCGAAGACGCTGCGCCTGAGCGGCGGTCTCGGCCCGCTGCAGCCCTTGGCGGTGACCGGCAGCATGGCCTTCGACCTAGTGCCCATCGCCGAGGGAACCCGGATTTCCTATCGCTACGTCGTCACCGGCAGGCGTTTGCAGGAGTGGGCGGGTCCGGTGGACCGGGTGATGGCTGGCCAGCTGGCGCGGCTGCGGCGCTATGTCGAGACGGGGGTGCCGGCTGTCGACGCCGCGCCGGCGGCCAACGCGGGGTGAACGCCGTTCGGCAGCGGGCCGCTGTTGGGGCCGCGAAGCCATGGCAGCCCACGGCTCATGCCTGACGGGAGTCGAGGCCCTGCGAGGCTGGCGATCCACGTGTTCGACATGAGGGGCGGCGGCGTGGCCATAAGCACGGCCAACATGGCCGGCGCCATGGCACGAAGGGGCCACCGCGTCGATCTGTTGCTCTGCAGGCGCGCAGGACCGATCCTCGGCGCAGTCCCCGGCACCGTGAACATCGTCAAGCTGCGCCCCAGCTTGTTGTTCCCCGCCTACATGCTGGTCGCTGGGGCAATGTCCACGCTACTAGCGATGTCGTGGCTCTACGCTCGTTGGCGAACGTCAATATTCTTGAGCCTTCTCTACGTTCCGGCGCTGGTGCGCTATCTGCGGCGCGAGCGGCCCGATGCCCTGCTTGTCGCCAAGACTGTGTCCAACCTGGCAACGCTGGTCGCGGCGAAGCTGGCACGAACGCCGACGCGGATCGTGATTTCGGAACGGATCCACCTGTCGACGAAGCTGCGGCAGGCAGGCTGGGGCGTGTTGGCGCCGCATATTCGGAAGATGTATCCGGCCGCCGACATCTGCGTGGCGTGCTCCCGTGGGGCGGGTGACGACGTCTCGAAGGTTGCCCACATGCCAGGGGACAGGGTAGTCGTGATCTACAGCCCAGTGGTACACGCCGGACTGGCGCTCTTGGCGAGGGTCCGCTTGAAGCATCCATGGTTCGACCGGGGTGAGCCGCCAGTGATCCTTGGCGTCGGCAGACTGGAGGCTCAGAAGGACTTTGCCACCTTGCTCAAGGCGTTCGCCCTCCTCCGCGGGCGGCGACCAGCTAGGCTGGTCATTCTCGGAGAGGGGGCGCAAAGGGCCGAGCTGCAGGCGCTCGCCGGAACACTGGGCGTGGCAGAAGACGTGGACCTGCCCGGCAGCGTTCAGAATCCCCATGCGTACATGGCGCGGGCGGCGGTGTTCGCCATGTCCTCTCGCTGGGAAGGGCTGTCCCGGGTGATCGTCGAAGCGTTGGCTGCGGGCTGCCCCGTGGTGAGCACGGACTGCCCAAGCGGCCCGGCGGAGATTCTGGAAGGCGGCGCCTACGGTCGGCTGGTGCCGGTCGGAGACAGTCGATCCTTCGCCGAGGCCCTCCTGGCGACGCTGGACGAACCGCCGGCAAAGGAACTACTGCAGTGCCGAGCGCAGTACTTCTCCGTCAAGCGATCAACGGATCGGCACCTCGACGTGATGCTCGGAGACATGGTCTGACGTAAGAGTCGCGGGGCGGGGTTGCCGTTTGCCATGTCTGTTCGCCAACGGACCGCTAGCGGGCCACTTCGTGCGTCGCCAGTCGTCGCCGGGCGGCGTCCAGATCCGCGTCGGTGTTGACGTTGCGGAAGGCGGCCGACGGGAACTCCACCGTCGGTACGCGTTCGGCATCCAGCCACTGCCTTGCCGCCCGGCCGCCAGCCCCGAAGAAGGCCGCCAAGGCCGCCGCTCGGCGGCTCGCCAGCAGCATGGCCAGGTTATGTCTCCGGCCCCCGGCGCTTGCCACCGCAGCCCCCTGGTCGCGGCAAGCGCTCGCCAGCCTCGCCACTAGGTCCTTCGGCAGAAAGGGCGTGTCCGCCGGAGCGAGCAGCACCCAGGGGGTGCCGACGCGAGGCAGCGCCGCCGCCAGGCCCGCCAACGGTCCTTGGCCGGGTTCTTCATCCGTTGCCACCGGCCAGCCGAACTGTCGGTAGGCGGCAGCCCCGGCCGCCGAACATGCCAGCACGACAGCCTCCACCTGCGGCGCCAGCCGGTCGATCACATGGCCGACCAACGGCTTGCCTGCCAGGTCCAGCAGCGGCTTGTCGCGGCCCTCGAGGCGCGTGGCGCGGCCTCCGCAGACGATGACGGCCGTGGTCGCCTGCATGGCTTCCTGGCGGTCGTCCAGATCTAGAGCAGTCCGTGCGGGTCCGCGTAGACGTTGAAGCTCGCCGCCTTCAGGAAGCCCACCAGAGCGATGCCGGCATCCTTCGCCAGTTCGATGGCGAGGCTCGACGGCGGCCCCAGCGCCGCCACCAGCGCGGCGCCGGACATCGCCGCCTTCTGCAGCAGCTCGAAACTCGCCCGCCCGGAGAGCAGGATGCCGAGGCCGCCGAGGGCTGGCGATTGGCCGGATGTGGCTGCGCCGGGAGCGGCATCGCCCAGGTAGCTTCCGATCAGCTTGTCGAGGGCGTTGTGGCGGCCGACGTCTTCGCGCAGCCGCAGAATTCGTCCTTCGCCATCGAAGCTGGCGGCGGCATGCAGGCCGCCAGTGCGGCTGAACTCGGCCTGCATCTCCCGCAGCCGCTGCGGCAAGCCGCCGAGGCTGTCCCGCGCAATCGCCAAGGGGCGACGGTCGATGGCCGGCATCTGCAAACGCACCGCGTCCAGCGACGCCTTGCCGCAGACGCCGCAGCTCGACGAAGTGAACACATGGCGCGACAGACGTGCCGGATCGAAGCGCACGCCGGGCGCCAGGGTGGCCTTGACCACGTTGGCCAGCCCCTTGTCCGGGCTCGGCGGGCCGCAGCAGGCGACGTCCGCCAGGTCCCCGCCCGCATGGACGACGCCCTCTCCGAACAGAAAGCCGCGCACCAGATCGAAGTCGTCGCCCGGCGTGCGCATGGTCACGGCGATGCTCTGTTCCCGGTGGGCGCCTGCGTCTGTCCAGGCGAGGCGCACTTCCAACGGCTCCTCAACGGTTACGAAGTCCGTCTCGGCGTTGCCGTCGCGGCCCCGAAAGCGCACCGGCACGCGCACGCTCTGGGTCGGCGCGGCCGCCGCGGGAATCGCCGCCGCGGCGGTGCCGGTCATCGGCCGGGCAGCGCCGCTTGCTGGGCCTTGGCGCGTTCAAGGTGGGCCTGCTGCCACTCGGAGCGGTGGTTGGCGGGGCGCACCTCCACCGCGGTCACCTTGTACTCGGGGCAGTTGGTGGCCCAGTCCGAGAGTTCGGTGGTCACCACGTTGGTGCCGGTCCGAGGGTGGTGGAAGGTGGTGTAGACGACGCCGGGCGCCACCCGTTCAGTCACCGTGGCATGCAGAGTGATCTCGCCGATGCGGCTGGCGACGCTCACCCAGTCGTTGTCGCGGATGCCGCGCAGCTCGGCGTCGGCGGGGTGGATTTCCAGGCGATCCTCTTCGAGCCAGGCGAGGTTGGCCGTGCGGCGGGTCTGGGCGCCGACGTTGTACTGGCTGAGCAGGCGCCCGGTGGTGAGCAGCAGCGGAAACTTGCGGTTGGTCCGTTCCTCGGTGGGCTGGTATTCGGTGAGCACGAAAAGCCCCTTGCCACGCACGAAGGCGTCCTCGTGCATGATCGGCGTGCCGCGGGGGGCGGCGGGGGTGCAGGGCCATTGGACGCTGCCTTCGCGGTCGAGCACCTCGAACGTCACGCCGGCGAAGGACGGCGTAAGCGCGGCGATCTCGCGCAGGATGTCCTCGGCGCAGTCGTAGGCCATGGCATAGCCCATCGCGTTCGCCAGCGCCTGGGTAGCCTGCCACTCCTGCATGCCGGCCTTGCTCGGCATCACCGCCCGTACGCGGCTGATGCGCCGTTCGGCGTTCACGAAGGTGCCGTCCTTCTCCAGGAACGAAGTACCGGGCAGGAACACGTGCGCGAACTTGGCGGTCTCGTTGAGAAACAGATCCTGGACGATCACGCACTCCATGGCGGCGAGGGCCGCCTCCACGTGCTGGGTGTTGGGGTCGGACTGGGCGATGTCCTCGCCTTGGATGTAGAGCGCCTTGAAGCTGCCGGCCACGGCGTCGTCGAGCATGTTGGGTATGCGTCGGCCCGGCGTCGGGTCCAGTTCGGCGCGCCAGTGCCGGGCGAAGAGATCCCGCACCGCGTCGTCCTGCACGGGCCGGTAGTCCGACAGTTCGTGGGGGAAGGAGCCCATGTCGCAGGAGCCCTGCACGTTGTTCTGACCGCGCAGCGGGTTCACGCCGACGCCGGGGCGGCCGATGTTGCCGGTGGCCATGGCCAGGTTGGCCATGGCCATCACCATGGTCGAGCCCTGGCTGTGCTCGGTGACGCCCAGGCCGTAGTAGATGCCGCTGTTCGGTCCCTTGGCGTAGAGCCGGGCCGCGGCGCGGATGTCCGCCGCCGGCACGCCGGTGACGGCTTCGGCCTGCTCCGGAGCGTTGGCGGCGTCCAAGACGAAGGCCAGCCATTCGCGGAAGGAGGGCAGGTCGCAGCGCTCCGCCACGAAGGCGCGATCGAGCAGATCCTCCGTGGCCACGACATGGGCGAAGGCGTTGACGAGGGCCACGTTGGTGCCCGGCCGCAGCGCCAGATGATGAGCGGCTTCCACGTGCGGCGAGCGCACGAGATCGATGCGGCGCGGGTCGCAGACGATGAGGGCGGCGCCTTGGCGCAGTCGGCGCTTCATCTGCGAAGCGAACACCGGGTGGCCGTCGGTCGGGTTGGCGCCGATGAGCAGGATCACGTCGGCGTCGGCTACCGAGTCGAAGTCCTGGGTGCCGGCGCAGGTGCCGAAGGTCTGCTTCAGGCCGTAGCCGGTGGGGGAGTGGCATACCCGGGCGCAGGTGTCCACGTTGTTGTTGCCGAAGGCGGCGCGCACCAGCTTCTGCACGGCCCACACCTCTTCGTTGGTGCAGCGCGATGAGGTGATGCCGCCGATGGCGTCGCGTCCGTGCCGGGCCTGGATGCCCTTGAGGCGCGCCGCGGCGGTGTCTATGGCTTCCTGCCAGCCGACTTCGCGCCAGCGGTCGCTGGTGGATTCCCGCACCATCGGCGTGGTGATGCGCTGCCGGTGGTTCGCGTAGCCCCATGCGAAGCGGCCCTTCACGCAGGCGTGGCCGTGGTTCGCCTTGCCGTCCTTGTGCGGCAGCATGCGCACCACTTGATCGCCCTTCACTTCGGCGCGGAGCGAACAGCCGACGCCGCAGTAGGCGCAGGTGGTGTCGACGCTGCGGTCCGGCACCCCGTGCTCGACGACGGATTTCTCGATGAGGGTCGCGGTTGGACATGCCTGCACGCAGGCGCCGCAGGAAACGCACTCGGAGTCGAAGAAGGCATCGGCGCTGGTGGCCACCGCGGATTCGAAGCCGCGGCCGGCGATGGTGAGCGCGAAGGTGCCTTGGACCTCGTCGCAGGCGCGCACGCAGCGGGAGCAGACGATGCACTTGGCGGGATCGAACGCGAAGTAGGGGTTGGAGCGGTCCGCCGCCGCGGACAGATGGTTGGCGCCTTCGGCGTAGCGCACCGCGCGCAGCCCTACGGCGCCAGCGACGTCCTGCAGCTCGCAGTCGCCGTTGGCGGCGCAGGTCAGGCAGTCGAGGGGATGGTCGGAGATGTAGAGTTCGAGCACGCCCCGTCGGATCCGGGCGACGCGATCGGTCTGGGTCCGCACCGTCATGCCGTCCTGCGCTGGCTCGGTGCAGGCCGCCACCAGGCCGCGCCTCCCGGCCACTTCCACCAGGCACACGCGGCAGGAACCGAAGGCAGCCAGGGTGTCGGTGGCGCAGAGCTTGGGGATGTCGAGCCCCGCCTCCCGCGCGACGCGCATGATGGAGGCGCCAGCTGCGGCGCGCAGGCGCTTGCCGTCGATGGTGAGCTCGACGGTATCGGGGACCGCTGCGGCACCGGGCCCTGGCGGCGCCGGGGTGCCTAGGTCCGCAATGGCGATGCCCATTCGCTTGGCCTCGGTGGCGCGTCTTGGGGCGGCATCCGCCCGCATCCGCAGTCGAGTTGCGAGCGGCATCATAGTCCGTCGCCGCGGCTGGCGCGAGATGGCGTCCGAGCGGCCCCGGCGGTCGGCGAACCAGAAACGGCGACGTCCGGCGCCAGGGCGAAGCGGAACGCCCTGCCTTGCCGGACAGTGCGCGTCAGTCGCAGCAGCCCCAGGCCCGCGAGCTTGAGCAGGTCGGTTCTCGCGGTCTGGTAGGTGACGTAGTGGGCGCGCCGGTGTTCGGCGATTGTGTACGTCCTGCCGGGGTCCTTGCCGAGGTGCCGGATCGCTGCCACCTGGCGGTGGTTCAGCTCCGCGTCCCGTACCTTCCGTTCCAGCAGGCGCTCCACGTCGCGCAGCTCCCGCGCCTTGCGGCCCAGGTAGCCCCGCAGCGCGTCCGTGGCGCGCAGCAGCACCCGCAGGTGGTAGTCCAGAAAGTACGTGGCGTCGTTGTCGTCGCGTTCCGAGAGGAGATAGGCGCGAACGTACTGGACCGGGGCCTTGCGGATGATGGTGGAAATCGAGAGGAACTCCGCCAGCGGGTAGCCGGCGCGGACCATGGCCCAGTAGAAGAGGGCGCGCGCGGTGCGTCCGTTGCCGTCCACGAACGGATGCTCGTAGCCCACCATGAAGTGCAGGAGCGCCGCCTTCACGACCGGATGCAGGAACCGCGCTTCTTGCGGCGCGTTGGCGAACGCAAGAACGCGCGCTAGGCGCTCCGGCAGCAGCGCCGCGTCCGGCGGCGTGTACATCAACGCGCCGTCGCGTTCGTCCACCACCGCCACGTCCTCGTCGGGGCGCCGGAGCCGGCCGCAGGCGGTCTCGTCGTCCAAGGTGCCGGCAGCGACGATGCGGTGCAGTTCGAGCAGGACCTCCATCGACAGCGCCGTGGCTGCCTGCTCGCGCACGTACTCCATGGCATGGTGGTTGTTCAGGATCATGCGCTCGCTCCGGTCCCGGGCCGGCCTGCCAGTGCGCAGCATGGCCTTCGCCACCAGGCGGGTGGTGGAAGCGCCCTCGAGCTGGCTGGAAGTGATGGCCTCTTCGTAGATGGAGCTCTTCAGGTAGAAGTCCCTCGAGTGGCGGTCCGCCACGTCTTCGGGCAGCACCACGCTGCTGCCGAGGGCGCGGTCGACTTCGTGCAGCAACCGGTGCAGGTGTCCGGAGTCCGTGAAGGCGAACGGCCTGCCGGCGGCGTCTTCGAGGGGCAGTTCATGTCTCGCGGACAGTCGCGCAAGCTTGGCGGCCAGCCACCACTGTTCTAGGGTGAAGCCCTTTGGCGGCATCCTGTACTTTAGCTGGGACCAGTGCAGGTATTTGTTTTCTGGCACTCTTCCCACGTTGGAGGAGGCGATGCGGAAGAGCTGATCCGGGCCTTGGCTGCGAATCAGATCGGGCAGCGGCGGCGGGTCTGCGGGAACTCTCATGGGGTTAGTGTCAATTTGCCACTAATAGATGTCAAGATTAGTAGTAAGAGAGCGTTGTCGCCGCCACGGCCGTTGGCGTGGCAGCATCCGGGGCGGGGAGCGGTGAAAGGAGAGTCCATGCAGCAGCGCATTCGAGCGGCGGCAGTGGCCGCGACCGGGCGGAGGCCAGCGTGAAGGCCATCGTGGTGATGTACGACTCGCTGAACCGGCACATGCTGCCGAACTACGGCTGCGACTGGACCCTGGCGCCGAACTTCCGCCGCCTGGGCGAACGCGCCGTCACCTTCGACAACCACTACGTGGGCTCCATGCCGTGCATGCCGGCGCGTCGCGAACTGCACACCGGACGGCACAACTTTCTGCACCGATCCTGGGGCCCCTTCGAGCCCTTCGACGACTCGACCTTCGCCATCCTCAAGGACAACGGCGTCTACACGCACCTGGTTTCGGATCACTACCACTACTGGGAGGACGGCGGCGCCACCTACCACCACCGCTATTCCAGCTGGGAGAACGTGCGCGGCCAGGAGGGGGATGCCTGGAAGGGCGAAGTGGCGGCGCCGGACATCCCCGAGCACTTGGGCCGCGTCAACCGGCAGGACTGGGTGAATCGCAAGTACATGCAGGAGGAACGGCAGACGCCGCAAGCCCGCACCTTCGCCGCCGGCCTCGAGTTCCTGCGCACCAACCACCAGCAGGACGACTGGTGCCTGCAGATCGAGACCTTCGATCCCCACGAGCCGTTCTTCACCCTCAAGCAGTGGAAGGAACGCTACAACTACGACTGGGACGGCCCGCACTTCGACTGGCCGAAGTACGAGCGGGTGACGGAAGACCCCGACGCCGTGGAGTACCTGCGCTACCAGTACGCGGCCCTCTTGACCCAGTGCGACCACTACCTCGGCCAGGTGCTGGACTTCATGGACGCCCACGGCATGTGGCAGGACACCATGCTGCTGGTGATCACGGACCACGGCTTTCTGCTGGGCGAACACGACTGGTGGGGCAAGGTGCGGATGCCGTGGTACAACGAGACGGCGCACATTCCCTTGTTCGCCTGGGACCCGCGCAGCGGCATCGCCGGGCAGCGCCGCCGCAGCCTCACCACCACCATCGACGTCGGCCCCACGCTGCTCGAGTACTTCGGCCAGACGCCACCCCCGGACATGGACGGCCGGCCCCTCCGGGCAACCATCCTGGAGGATGCCAAAGTGCGCGACGTGGCCCTTTTCGGCATGTTCGGCGCCCATGTGAACGTCACCGACGGGCGCTACGTGTACATGCGCGGCCCGGCGGACGAGAACGCGCCGCTGAACCACTACACGCTGATGCCCACGCACATGCGCAGCCCGTTCACGCCCCGGGAACTGGCCGCGATGCAGTGGCATCCGCCGCTGCCGTTCACCAAGGGCTGCCCGGTGATGCGGATTCCCTCCGCTGGCCTGGGGCCGCTGGTGGAGACGTTCGAGACCCGGCTGTACGATCTGGCGACGGATCCGGGGCAGACCCAGCCGCTCGCCGACGAAGCGCTGGAGGAACGGCTGGCGAAGGCGCTTGCGGAGGCCATGCGGGCGCATCTGGCGCCGCCGGAGCAGTTCGTGCGGCTGGGGCTGGAACAGCGCTGACGCACCGCCCCCAAGGGCGGGCAACGCGGGTGTTACGCTGCGTCGGCTGTGCCACGGAGCTCTGATGGCGCCTTCTGCCTTGGTCGAAACCACCTGCGGCAAGCTGCGCGGCAGCGTTGCGGACGGCGTCTTCGCGTTCAAGGGCATTCCCTTCGCCGCGCCGCCGGTGGGTGCCTTGCGTTGGCGGGCCCCGCAGCCAGTGGCGCCTTGGGCAGGCGTGCGCGACGCCGTGCGGTTCGGGCCATGCGCCGTTCAGTCGCGGCTGCCGGGGGACGTGGGGGAGCTGATCGGCATCGCCACCCACGGGACCAGCGAGGACTGTCTCTACCTGAACGTCTGGTCCCCGGGCCTCGCCGCCGCCAAGCGCCCGGTGCTGGTGTGGATCCACGGCGGCGGCAATACCGTCGGCGCTGGTTCCCAGCCGAGGGTGAACGGCGAACGCCTGGCCCGGGTTGGCGATGTGGTGGTGGTGACCGTCAACTACCGGCTGGGTGCTCTCGGCTTTCTGCATGCCCCGGAGCTCCATGCCTCCGAGCTCGGCGCCACCGGCAACGAGGCGTTGCTGGACCAGGTCGCGGCGCTGCGGTGGGTGCGTCGGGAGATCGCCGCCTTCGGGGGAAATCCCGGCAACGTCACGGTATTCGGCCAGTCCGCTGGCGGCTTCGACATCGTCCAGTTGATGGCCATGCCCGCAGCAGCGGGCTGCTTCGACCGGGCGGTACCGATGAGCGGTTCGCTGACGCGCCCGGTGGCGGCTGCCCGGGCCGCCGAGACGTCCGCGGCGCTGGCTGCCGAACTCGGCGGCTGGGGGAAGCTGCACAGTGTACCGGCGGAGGCCATTCTGCGCTTGCAGTCGCGCATTCCCGGGGCCCGCTGGGCGCCCACGCTGGACGGAACGGTGATCGTGGAGGACGCCGCCCAGGTGCTGGCGGAGGGGCGCTTCACCAAGGGCATGCCGCTCATGATCGGCCATACCCGGGACGAATCGACCTTGTTCACGATGTTCGACGAGGGGCTGGCCGGTTTGGACCGGGACGGTCTGCTGGCGCTTGTCGGCGAACACTTCGGGGACCGTGCCGCCGAGGCCGTGGCCTGCTACGAAGCCGAACGGGGCGACGCCGGGCTGCCCACTGCGCCGGCCGCGGTATGGGCCGCGATCGGCACCGATCGGATGTTCCGTCTGCCGGCGATTCGCACCGCCGAGTGCCATCTGGCGCACACGCCGGACGTGTGGATGTACCGCTTCGACCGCCCGTCCCCAGCCCACGGCGGGCGCCTGGGTGCCTGCCACTCGCTGGACATTCCCTACGTCTGGGGCACCTACGGGCTGCCGGCGATGCGGCGCTTCTGCGGCGAGGGCGAGGCGGTTGCCAGGCTCTCGGCCAAGGCGATGGCCAGCTGGCTCTCCTTCGCCAGAACCGGAACGCCGACGGTCGACGGCATCTCCTGGCCGAGGTACCAGGCCGGCGGCGGGGGAAAGGCAGGCCGCCGCGGAACGCTCCTGCTGGACGACGAACCGCAGCTGGCGGAGGCCCCGTTCGACGCCACCCGCGAGCTCTGGGCGGCGTGACTCTCCTCTTGCGAGGGGTGCCCCCTCGCGCTCTTCCCATGCGCCAGGCTCTCGCCGTCGGCCTAGCGCTGACGGCGCTTGGCGCCGGCGGCCAGGAACCCGCGCCGGCGATCGAAGAGGTGATCGTGCGGGCCGCGGCTTCCATCGCCGACGCCCAGGGCGCGGGCGGCAGCGCCACGACCCTCGGCGGCGATGCCGTGGCGCTGGTGCGCGCCAACCACCCCCAGGAGCTGTTCGCGCGGGTGCCGGGCACATGGGTGGCCCGCGGTTCCGGGCAGGAGCATCTCACCGCCATCCGTTCCGGGGTGCTGACCGGCGCCGGGGCCTGCGGTGGGTTCCTGCTGCTGGAGAACGGCGTTCCCATCCGCCCGGCGGGCTTCTGCAACGTCAACAACCTGTTCGAGCTGAACACCGAACAGGCGGCGGCGGTAGAAGTGGTCCGGGGCCCGGCGAGCGCCCTGTTCGGGGGCAATGCGCTGCACGGGGTGGTCAACGTCGTCACCGCGGTGCAGGGCGGCGGCAATGCCCTGAGCATGGAGGCCGGTCCCTACGGCTACCGGCAGGCGCGCCTCGGCGCCGGCGGGCCGCGCTGGCGCCTGGACGCCCACGCCACGGCCACCGACGGCTATCGGGACGCCACTGGCCACCGCCAGCAGAAGCTCGTGGTGGGGCAGGCAGGCAACCTGGGCGGCTGGCAGGTCTCATCCAGCGCCACCGCCACGTTGCTGAACCAGGAGACCGGCGGCTACGTGCGCGGACGCGGCGCCTACGACTCGCCCCTGCGCCGCACCAATCCAAATCCCGAAGCCTATCGGGATGCGTGGTCCGCCCGGGCCAGCAGCGTCTGGCGGCGCGGCGTGGGCGGTCCGGAAGTCGTCCTGGTGCCGTACTGGCGCCGCTCGGGGATGGCTTTTCTGCAACACTTTCTGCCGGGAGCGCCCCGGGAGCGGAACGGCCAAACCAGCGGCGGTCTGCTGGCGAGGCTCGGCCAGGAGGGGGAGCGGCGCTGGCAGGCCGGCGTGGTTCTCGAGTGGTTGCAGGCGAACCTGGCCGAGCGGCAGCAGGCGCCCACGGCAGGCTCGGCGTTCCTGGCCGCCACCCGGCCGCCGGGCACCCACTACGACTACCTGGTGGACGGCACTACGCTGGCGGCCTTCTTCGACCTGTCGGGGCCGCTCGCGGCCACCGTGGCGTGGGTGGCCAGCGGGCGCGCGGAACGCACCAGCTACGACTACGACAACCGCCATCTGGACGGCAACACCCGGGACGACGGCACGCCCTGCGGCTTCGGCGGCTGCCTGTACACGCGGCCGGCGGATCGCCAGGACAGCTACCGCAACTTCGCCGGGCGGCTGGGGATCAAGGTCGCCGTCGGCGAGGCCCATGGCCTCTACCTGACGGCCGGCCAGGGCTTTCGGCCGCCGCAGACGTCGGAACTCTACCGCCTGCAACGCGGCCAGACGGTCGCTGCCTTGGCCAGCGAAACGGTGCGTTCCCTGGAGTTCGGCGCCCGCGGCGGCACCAGCCGGCTCGACTACCAGTTCGCTGTCTACGCCGACCGAACCCGCAACCTCATCTTCCGCGACGCCAGCGGCTTCAACGTCAGCGACGGCGCCACGCGCTCCCACGGCGCGGAGGCGGACGTGGCGTGGCGCTTCGGGCCGCACACCGTCGAGCTGGTGGCGAGCTACGCGCTGCACCGCTACGCCTTCACGCGGGAGGCCGGCCGCGGCGAACGCATCGCGGACGGCAACGCCGTGGACACGGCGCCCCGCTGGCTGGGCAGCGCCCGCTGGCGATGGCGGCGCGGCAGTGCCGAGTCCGAGTTCGAGGCGGTCCACGTAGGCGCCCATTTCATCGACGCCGGCAATACGGCCCGCTACGGCGGCCACACCGTGGCGAACTGGCGGGGCGCCTGGCAGGTCTCGCCCCGGTTGCGGCTGTTCGCGCGGCTGCTCAACCTGCTGGACGTCGCCTACGCCGAGCGGGCGGACTACGCCTTCGGCAGCTACCGCTACTTCCCCGGCCTGCCGCGCCAGGCGTACTTCGGCATCGAGGCCAGGCTGGGCGAGTGACCCGAGCTACTAGGGCTGCGACGATCTGGCGTTCTCGACGACATTGTGCAAGGTCGCTCGCCTGCCGCTGACAGCTGGACGGCGACGCTTCGGCCGCAGGGAAGCGGGCGCCGGCGATTTGCTTGGTTCAGCGCAGCAACGGTGCCAGGGGAGCGCCGCACTTGATGAGCTGCGGGCGTCTGGTCTGTTTGCGAAAGGTCACGGTTGCCTTTTGCAGTGACTTGACCCGCGCTTTCGGGATGCCGCGGCCGTGGGCGATTACAGGAACGAATCGGAAGCGTTGCATCGTCGGCAGCCAACCGTCGGCCGTGTCGGCCCCGGCCTGAAGCTGCTCGGCGACTGATCCAGGGCTGAAAGCGCCGCTCTTCAACTCGATGGGCGCTACCCAAGTCGTGGTTCCTTGCTGCGCCAGGAAGAGGTAGTCGCAGCGCTTGCCGGCGGCCGCGGGCAGCGCCTTGCAGTCGAAGTCGACAACGACGTGATCGTTGTGCACATCCTTCATCGTTACTGAACAGCCTTCCTTTCGGCATCGTTGCGCGATGCACTCGGCTGGAACTTGCCGGCGTAGGGCTTCGATTGCCTTGCTCACCGCTCCTGTTCTTCTTGCAGCCGGTTGAATATCTCGGCGCCATCGTTGTAGAGCGCCATGCTCACGTCGTCGAAGTCGGTGGCGAACAGGCCAGTTTGCGGGTCTGGCTTTACTTCTTGGACGATGGATCCTCGTGGACGTGCGCTGGGCTTGAAGAGCCAAGCGCCCACTTGGCTGGGTTCGAGTGCGACATCGGCACCTCCGATGCCCGCCCGCCGCCTCTTCGGGAGCGCGGACAGTCGAACGAGATTGCCGATCTGCTCCAGCAGCCACTCGCTGTGGGTGGTCAGCACCACGCGCACGCCAAGGTGAACGAGCCGGGCCAGCTCGCGGGCGAACGCCGCCTGCATGGCGGGATGCAGGTGCGCTTCGGGTTCCTCGACGATCAAGACGTCGCCGCTCCGCACGACGTAGCGCAAATAGAGCACCACGGGCGCAAGCTCCGAGACCATGGACGACGTGCGCATCAGGGGCAGATCCTCTTCCCAGCCGCGCGGCCGGTAGAGGAACGATGGATAGTTGGCTTCGGAGGTCACCCGCACCGCACCGGCGAGCAGGCTCTTCTCGAACTGCTTGGCTAGGTGGCTGTCGTGTCGGGGATTCCAAGCGATATTGATGAGCTGATTGAGGAAGTCCGCTAGTACGCCGGACAGCGTGGGCATGTTCGCGGCCCGGCGGATGCCAGCCATTGCAACACTCTGAACGAGGGCACCGACGACCACCTGGTGGCTGTGCATGACGCCGGTTCGATCGGCTGGCAAATAGTGTGCTTGTCGACAAGCTGCACCTAGAGAGCGTTGAATGACCTGCTTCTTGGCGCTCGTGAGGTAGATCGACGTTCTGATCTCATCTTCCAGGTCATCCAGCCCCTCGATGAGTGGTTTCTCGGTCTGTGCGTACTCGCTGAGATACCCGGGCAACAAATCAAGTGACATCTTGCCAACGAGCTCGACTTCCGCAGCCAATTTGAACTTGTAATGGGCGACTTCGGCAGATGACGACTGGGTTTCAGGCGGGCCGCTGACGACCACGATCGGTCTCTTGCCGCCTCCTTGCCTTGCTAGGGCGCGGAGATCGTCAACGCCAAAACAGCGCCGCAATTCGCCGTACAGCGCCTGCGCCAGCGCACGGGGTTGTTCGAGATCGGAGTGGATGTGTTTGAGCAGCTCGTCGGACAACGGCGGACTGTCGTTGGTCAACACCGCTGCGACCCAACCCCTGAGAGCCTCTCGCACCTTCGAGTCCAGTTGGCCTTGCCCCCACACCTCACCGATGTCTGTCCTTAGGATCAGCGAAAAGTCCCGCCCGCGCCTGTCCGTTCCCAAGCACCGGTGCAAGACGTAGAGCAGCATCGCCAAGTAGGACTTGCCGGTGTTGCTCGGGCCGATGAACACCGTCAGCGGACGCATCTCCACGCTGGCGCGGGCGATGGGGCCGAAGTCTCGCACGTCCAGCCGGTAGTCCAGCGCGGGTGCTTCTTTTCGCTTGCCGCTCACGATGCGCTCCGCCGTGGTCGCCGCCTTCTTGTGGCTAGGCTACACGCCTTTCTGTCGCTCAACAAAGGAGTGCGATGGCCGCGCCGCAGTGGCCATCGCCTGAAAGGCGCGAGGCGATCCCGGAACAGCGCAGTGTGCTCAGCCTTCCGAGGTCGCCAGGTACCTTGCCAGCAGTCCAGGATGCAGCTCCTGCAACGCCCGCCGATCGTCGATCACCTGGCGATCGCTGCCGCCAGCCGCCAGCGACAGCAGCAGATCGAATGCCTGCTGCGGGGCGCTGTCGCCGCCGCTGGCGGTACAGCCGGCCACGGCCCCCTCGAGGGCCATCCAGGCCGGCAGCCAGGCAACGGTGAGCGGCGGATCGAGGTCCGCCTCCTTGGCGGCCTGCCAAGCTTGGCGCAGCATCGCGTCCGGGAATCTCGGCTGGTCGATGAGGCACTCGAGGCGGTCCGGGGCGCGCCAGCACAGCGAAAACCACTGCTTGCGCGCCGCCGCTTGCCGGCGCTGGCGCCAGAGCGCCTCGGCGAGGCGCGCGGCCAGGTCCGGGTGCCACGTCTGCGCCAGTGCCGTCTCGGCGCTCGCCGCGGCGTTCGCCCAGTCGAGGCCGTTGAGATAGGCCCAGCTGGCGTGCCGGCGGGGCTGTTCGGGCACGAAGGGCGCACCGGAGAGCGCCGCGCCGGCGTCGCGCCACAGCGGTGCCAGGAAGTCCCTGGCGTCGGCGTGCAGCACCGCGCAGGCGGCAGGACGCCAACGGCGTTCCAGCACGTCCAGGCGTTCGACCGCGGCCTCCTGGGTTGCCGGCGGCGCAGCCCGCAAGGCGTCGACGAGGCTCTGCGCGTCTGGAACGGCCCAGTGCTGGGCGTTCAGGCGAACCAGCCGGGCCAGGCGTCGGTCGGCGGTGTCGGCGTCGCGCATCGCCAGCGCCGCGGCCAACTCGCCCACGGCGATGACTTCGGATGAGTCCAGGAAGAGGTCCAGCTGGGCGCGGCTGGCGGCCGGCTGGAATTCGGTGTGCAGCAGGCCGTCCAGGTGGACGTCGGCGGAGGCGGTGAGCTCGCTGCCGGCGTTGTCGTCGATGCCGTACAGGGCCACGGTGTGGGCGGTGAGCTCCAGGGATCGCGCCCACTTGGCAAGCGCCGCCATCAGGCTGCTGGTGTCCTGCGTGCCGCCGTGCAGGGTCTCGTCCAGCGTCGCCCGCTCGCCGCGCCGCCAGGCCCGGTAGTCGTCGTAGGGCAGGCGGTTGGTGGCCAGCAGCAGCTCCAGCGGCGACCAGGCGCCGTGTTCCTCGAGCAGCCGCTCGGCGGTGGCCTGCGCCTCGGCGAGCGGCGTCATTGGCCCTCCGCCAACGGTCTGCGCGCCAGCATCACCGTCACTTCCTGGGTGAGCACCACCTGTTCGTCGCTGTCGGTCACGGTGTCCGCGAGCACCGCGATGCCCACCGTCGGGCGGCTGGCGGAGTCGCGCTTGCCGACGCAGCGGGTGGCATAGGTGAGCGTGGTCCCGGCGCGAGCGGGGTGCGGGAGCCGGAGCTTGTCCTTGCCGAGCATGGCCACCACGTCCAGGCGTTGCGCACTGTCGTAGAAGAGCCGCGTGCAGATGGCGAACAGGTGCGCCGATGACGCCACCAGGCCGCCGAAGGGCGAACGCTCGGCGGCCGCCGCGTCCACATGGAACGGCTGCGGATCCCACACCTGGGCGAAGGCCACGATGTCCTCGGCGGTGAGCCGCCAGGAGCCCACGGTCCAGCCTTGGTCCTCGGCCACGTCGTCGAACTGCCGCACCGCGCTTGGCATCCACCCGGACTCTGCTGACTGGCAAGCCTAGCAGACTGCCGCCAGTGCCTGCGCCCCAAAACGTTCGGAAGGTCACCAACCCGCGCACTAGGTGCGTTGACAATTTAAGCCGCCTAACGCGCCGTACGCGGGCGCACAGGCTTGGTAATCATCACCCTGTACGCGGTTGTGTGAACTTCGCGCCTAGTCGAGGGCGGATGGCATTAGCGGTACCAAGGTGGCGGCGTTGACCTCAACACCGGCCCCATCGTAAAACGTGCGATCTTGCCAAGGCGTCCTTCCATCAGGCGCTTAGCCTCGATCATCGAGCGAGCTTCAACGTGAATTAGCTGCGCAGTGGTCGTGCCTTCGACAACCGCTTTGGCGTAGTAGGTAGACATTCCTTCACCCTCACGGGCACACGAGAGTTCCGTACCGTAGCACGCTCCATCCACCTGCCGCAAAGCCGAGCATTGAAGCCGAGGTCTTGCCGGCATTGAAGCCGCAAACCCCCATTGCCCGAATTGTCGACACACCCTAGCACGCACGGGCCGGTTCCGCTCCGGCGTTGCGGCGAGTGCCCTCCGGCTGCCACAGCAAGCGCCCATCGAGTACGGTGGCGGCGACGTCTTCCGCCACCAGACGGGTCCGAATCCGCCGCCAGGGCGCGTTCATCAGGCACAGGTCCGCGGTTGCGCCTGCCTCCACCTTGCGTGGCGCTCCGCCCGGGTCCTGCGCGGGCGTGGTGAACAGCGCCAGCGCTCGTTCCGGCGTCAGGGTCTCTTCGGCGCCGAGCACCGCCCCGGCGCCGGTGCGCCGGTGGACGGCCGCCCGCATGGCGCGCCAGGGGTCCGGTTTGCCGAACGGCGCGTCGGTGCCGCCGCCCAAGGGAATGTCGGCGTCCAGGAAGCCTCGGCCCCGGTAGAGCCAGGGCAGGTCCTTGGCTGGCACGTCGGCGCGGTAGGCGTCGCCGCGCTCGGCGATGAAGTTCGGCTGCGTCACCACGGCGATGCGCTCGCGTCCGCCGCCGATGCCGCGCAACAGACGCAGCGCGTCGTCGTCCGCCATCGAGGCATGTTCGATGCGGTCTCCGGGCATGGCGCCGGCGTCGTCGAGGGCCGCGAGCGCGAACACCAGTTCGGTGCGGGTTACGCAATGCACCGCTACCGGTCGATGCGCCTGGTGGGCCCGGGCGATGCGGTCCCGCAGTTCCGGAAGGCGCGGCAATGCGGCGTCGTCGAGCATGATCTTGAGCGGACCGGCGGCCAGGCTCTCGTCGCCCATCGCGTACAGCCGCTGGCGGAGGCCGGCGGCCTGCAGGAAGCGGAGCGCCTGCGGGTTGTTGTCCGGCGTCGCGTCGGTCACGCCGGTGACGCCGTAGCTGGCTAGAAGCGCGGACGCCTCGGCCACCGCGTCGCGGAGTTGCGGGTCCGCCGGCAGCCGTCGGCGCAGCTGCGCATCGCCGCGGAACAGCTGTCCGTTCGCGGCGTCCATGCCGAGGGCCCGCAGTGCCGGGCCGTTCAGAAACCACATCTTGCCCGAGCGGTGCTGGATGCGCACCGGGCGCTCGGCTTGCAGCTGGTCGAGGGTGCGCCGGTCCAGAAGTCCGGCTACCGACTCGTGGTAGCCGACGCCGCGAATCCAGCCGTTGCCCGGCGCCTGCCGCAGGGCGTCGCGCAGTGCCGCCTTGTCGGCCACCTGCGGCGGGCCGCAGGGGACGGAGCGGGACGCCGCGGCGAGCGCCAGCAGATGGATGTGGTGGTCGTGGAGCCCCGGCAGCAGGGCGCCGCCCCGGGCGTCGAGGCGGGTCTCGGCGGCCGTCGGCGGCAGGTGCGGCGCCAGTTCGGCGACGACGCCGTCGCGGCAGCGCACGTCGACGGTGCCGACGCCGTCCACTTCGGCATTGGCGATTAGCAGTCCGCCGCCGCTGGTCGCCTCGTGTACGGGCCCGCCATCCTCCACGCCTGCCACGTCGGCTCGCTAGTCGCGCAGCTCGATGGCGAGCTCGACGGCATCCGTCCCTACGGCGAAGGCCGCGGCCTCGAACTTCGGCGGACCGAACCGCGGCACCACGCCGTTGCTGAAGCCGTAGGGTTCCTTGGGGCGGCGCAGCAGGCGGTAGTCCATGACGCCGTTCTCGTTCACGTCGTGGAGCACGGCCACGGCGTAGGTGCCAGGGGGCAGCTCGAACCGGGCCTCGAGGCCAGCGGCCGGTTCCCTTGGCGCTGGCTGCGAGACGGCCCAGCGCGGCTCCTCCAGCCAGCTGGCCTGGTCGTACACCGCCACCCGCACCTGGCCCTCGGCGCGGCCGATGTTGTGTACGGCCACCGTCAGCGTGGCCGCGGCGGCGGTGCCGCAAAGGCAGACGGCTGGCAGCAGCGCGGCGACAGGCCCGCGGGGCGTCATGGCGTGGCTCCGGCGAACTCTGGGAACCGGATGGTAGGCGCAACGGACGCCGGCGGGAAGAGGGCGGCGAGCGTTGCATCACGCCCAGTTTGCCAGCAGCCCCGGACGCCTTCCGCCGGCGCCATTGGCAGCTACGTCGTTGATCGCACCGCGCTTTGCGCGACCAAGACGCCACAGAACGCGCCCAGAGCGCCTAGGAGCAAGTTGGGGTGAACTGACCCACCTCGCTGGAGGTGGGCGCCCTGTAGATCGCGTAGTTATCGCCGATGCCGCCGGTGGGGTGGGAGGGCGGACACCCGCCCTCCCACCCATTCGCAGTGTTGATGGTCCCGCTGTCTGTGTCGCTAGTGACGCGCAGTTGCTTCAACACTGGCCGCACCCATTGGCGACGGTTCGAGGATTCGTCTTGGCGTTGCATGCTGCCTTCTCACCGGAAGTGTGCCCGCACAATAGCCCCCCCCCCCCCGTGTCAACCTGCTGTCAGCGTCGCGCGGCCATGCTCGCAGGGCTGCCTACGCTCCGGAACGCCTTGCGGCCGTCGTGCGAACGCGCCATGCTCTCTGTCGCCGCGGAGCAAGCCCTTGGGGCCCAGAGGCGCCGTTTGGCAGCCCGTTGGCGACCAGGACGCCTTCCGACAGCTCGGGAAAATCCGTCCGTGCGAGCGCCCCAATGTCGCCCAGGCGCCGCTCGACTTATGGCAACGCTTATGTCAAGCCATCGCGCTTTCGGAAAAACGCTGTTGGATCAAGGGTTGCGGAGATGCTGGGGCGCAGCACGCTGAATCGATGACTTGCGCGAGTCATGCGGCGAACAGCGCAGCCGACGCCGCCGGCCCGGCTGCGGCGCCGGTGTCCATGCGGCTCTCCGAGCTGGCGGCGCGGCTGCGCTCGCCGGCGGTGGCGGAGGAGCTGTCGCCGCTGGCGGGGGTCTCCTGCGTGCTGGCGGAAGTGGACGTGCCGCTCGACGCGAACGCCGACATGCCGCCGCCTCCTTGCCCCGTGGTTGCCGTAGCCACCGGTCCGGCGCCGGCGCTGGTGGACGCGGCCGCCCCGAGCCCCGCGGACGCGGACCGCGTCCTGGACGCCGCGTGCCGCCAGCCCGTCGCCGCCACGGTGCTGGTGCAGCTGCTCCGCCACAACGAACGCGCCAGCGTCGCGGACGCGCTGTTCGCGGAGTCCCTGGCCTATTCCGCGTTGCAGCACGGCGCCGGCTTTCGCGGCTGGCTGGCGGCTCGGGGCGAGCGCCCCGCAGCCCGCCCCGCCGCCGAGCCGCCGGTGCTGCTGGAGCGCGTCGACGGCTGTCTGCGCATCACCCTGAACCGCCCCGACAAGCGCAACGCCTACTCCGTGGGGCTGCGCGACGCTCTCTGCGAAGCGTTGACGCTGGCCGCCCTGGACACGTCGATAGAACGGGTGGCGCTGCAGGGCGCCGGGACCTGCTTCAGCGCCGGCGGCGACCTGGCCGAGTTCGGCGAGGCCCGGGATGCGGCAGTGGCCCATGCCTCGCGCATGACGCGCAGCGCCGGGGCGCTGCTGCATGGGCTGCGGCGTCGGGTGGAAGCGCGGCTGCACGGCGCCTGCATCGGCGCCGGCATCGAGCTGCCGGCGTTCGCCGAACGGGTGGTCGCCCGCCGGGACGCCTTCTTCCAGCTGCCGGAGGTGGGCATGGGGCTGATTCCGGGCGCTGGCGGCACCGCCAGCATTCTGCCCCGCATCGGCCGGCAGCGGCTGGCCTACATGGCGTTGAGCGGCGCCAGAGTGGATGTCGAGACGGCCCGCGAATGGGGCCTGGTGGATGCGATAGGGGAGTGGTAGCGGTTTTCCAGGACGGGCGCAAGGACGCCGCGACCTGCGAAGGCGGGAGAGGTACTTTGGATGGAGCGCAGCCCGTCTCCTATTCACCCGGGCCGCGTCGTTTCCCGCGAAGCGAACCTACCGGCCGGGGAGCGTGTCCTTCTTGAGGCTCGTCAGCCCTGCATGTGCCTCTTCGACCGCGCCGGCGAGTTCGTCGTAGGTCACGGTCTGCACGAGTTTCTCGAGTGGGTTCAGGGAAATGATCTTCTGGTTTGGGAGATCAGATTCGCGGATGACGTAGAAGCGCCACTGGTCGGCGCGGCGGTGGTCGGCCTCCTCGTCGGCAATCGGGTGCAGAGCGAAGACATAGAGATCGGCGGTGCGGCGCGGCGGGCGAAGTTCCGTCCACTCGGGGCTCCAATAGCCCTTCTTTGGCTTGATGCCGAACGTAGGGCTTGACGGCTTTCCGCTGTATTCTCCCGTCGAGATCTGCCGAACCGACGAGTTCTTCACCTCCATCCGCGCTCCGGTTGCGGAATGTTCCAAGTCGTAAGCGTTCCACGCTCCCTTCGGCAGCCGCCACGCATCGCCGAGGGCAATGGCGATCATGCACTCGACGTAGGCGCCCCGCTCGACGTTGTCGATCAGGGGTTCGTTGTACCGCTCAAGAAGTTTGCCGATGATGCGGTCATGGAGATCGTTGGGCATTTGCGCTCTCCACCGGATGTTCGAAGCAGATGCGGCGTCCGTCCGGGTCCGTCACCGTCACTTGGCGCATGCCGTAGAACGCGACGCTGGGCGGGGCCACCTCGGCGCCGCGACTGCGGAAGCGTTCGTACAGCGCATCGACGTCTTCGCAGAGGAAGAACAGCGCGATGTCGCTGCGGCCCTCGGCGAGCCCGGCGACGTCGTCCGCCTCGGCGCGCTGGAGCATGATGCGGGCGCCCTCCAGCGCCAGGGCGCACCAGCCCAGGGCGCCTTCGGGATCCCAGCGCTCGGTGAGCGTGAAGCCGAGCACGTCGCAGTAGAAGGCGCGGCTGCGTTCGATGTCCCTGGCGTACAGCAGCGGCATGGCGGCACGCACGTTCCGCTGCGGTTCGAGCAGCCTCGCCTTCACCACCCGGCGCAGCAGCTTGCCGGTTTCGTTGTAGGGCAGTTCCGGCCAGAACTCGATGCGCTCCGGCACCCGGGATGAGCGCATGCGTTCCTTCACCCAGGCTTTGAGCGCCGTCGCCAGGGCGTCGTTGGCGGCGGCGTCGCCCTCGGCCACGATCGCGCACGCCACGGCTTCGCCCCATTCCTCGCTGGGCAGGCCGACGACTGCGGCATCGGCTACCGCCGGGTGTTCGAGCAGCACGTCCTCTATCTCGCCGGGGGACATGTTCTCGCCGCCGCGCACGATCACGTCGTCGGCGCGCCCGTCGAGGAACAGGTAGCCGTCTTCGTCCTGGTAGCCGGCGTCCCGGGTCGGGAACCAGCCGTCGGCGTCGACCGTGCTGCCCCGGTCCTCGTACTCGCCGGAGACTTGCTCGCCCCGCACGTGGATCTCGCCGCGGCTGCCGGGGGGCAGCGGCCGGCCTTCTTCGTCGCGGATCTGCAGTTCGATGCCCGGCAGCGGCACGCCCACCGACACCAGCCGCCGGCGGCCGGCGTCGTCGGTCGCGGCCCTTGCGGCCCGGTGCTCGTCCGGCCCCAGCACGGTGATGGTGGAGCTGGTCTCGGTGAGGCCGTAGGCGTTGGTGAAGTCGGTGTCCGGGAACAGCGCCATGGCCTTCTCGATGACGCCGAGGGGCATCTTGCCGCCGCCGTAGCTCAAGGACTGGAGGTGCGCCATGCCGGCGGTGGCTTCGCCTTCGAGGGCGGCGACGATGCGCGCCAGCATGGTGGGCACCACGAACGCCGTGGTGATGCGTTCGGCGCGGGCGGTCTCGATCCAGGCATCGGCGCTGAAGTTGGCCAGCTGCACCACGCGGCGTCCGGCGTACACGGAACTCAAGGCCGCGGCGATGCCGGCGACGTGGTACGGGGGTACGCACACCAGGGCGGCTTCCTGCTCTTCGGCGGACATGAACTCCACCGAGCTGACGATGTAGGAGACGAGGTGCCGATGGCGCAGCACGGCCGCCTTCGGCGCGCCGGTGGTGCCGCTGGTGAACAGCAGCACGCCGACGTCCTCCGGATCCATGGAGCGCGGTTCGTGGGGATCGCCCTCGTGCCTGGCGACTTCGAGGAACGCGGCCCGGGAGCGGGCGTCCACGCCGTCTCGGCCCTCGAACCGCGGCAGGCGTTCCGTGTCCGTGACCAGATAGGCCGGCGTCACCCGAGCGACCAGCGCGTCGATCTCGTCGTCCGTGAGCCGGTAGTTGATGGGCACGTAGGGCACCCCGGCCCAACCGCTGGCGAACAGCGCGATCGGCACCGCGAGGTTGCTGACGTCGAGCATGGCCAGGCGCTCGGCGCCGGAGGCGCGGATGTCCCGGGCGACCGCGTCCGCGGCATCGTAGAGCCGCTGGTAGGTGATCGAGTCGCCGCTGGCCGCGTCCGTGAAGGCGGTGCGCTCGCCGAAGCCGCCGGCCGCCATCTCCAGGAGCATCATGGTGTTCACGGCAGGCGCTCCGTAGCGCGGGCATCCCGCGCGACGGGTCCGGATCCCTTCATTGGCGTTGCCATCGGCAGTTATGGGTCCAGTTTCGCCTAGCCACGAGTTTGCAAAGCAAACCCGGCGCGTTCGCCCTAGCCACGAGTTGCGCAGCAAACTCGAACGCGCCCCGCAGGGGCGCGCCTAGTCCGTCTTCGGCAGCTTCTTGGCGTCCTTGACGGCCAGCGCGTCGTCCCCGACCGAGAGGGAACCGTCGCCAGCCTTGACGCACAGCAGCTCCAAGGTGCCGTTGCCGTTGACGTAGCGCTTGCCGATGGCGCTGCCGTTGTCGAAGTTCGGGCTCGGCGCGCCGCCGCCGCTGGCGTCCTCCGCCATCGGCGCCCCGCCGCAGCGGAGGTCCACGTCGCCGTCGGGCGCCGCGATTACCATGATTTCCGTGGTGCAGACGGCGCTCTTGAGCCGCTTGCCGGCAGCTAGGCTCGACACTTCGCTTCCTCCTTGGGAACCTGTTGGCCTTTCGGTACGACGGCGCGGCATTGTAACCGAACCGGAACTGGCGGCACCCGTGGGGCTGCCGCCTCGCGAGTGGTTTAGACTCCGCGGCAGCGCCGGCCCCTCGCCGGCGCTCGAGGGATGCGGCCAGATGGAAGATTCCTACGATCTCGTCGTCATAGGCGCCGGCCCCGCCGGCTACGCGGCGGCCATCCGCGGCGCCCAGCTGGGCATGAAGACGGCCTGCATCGACCGCTCCCGGAGCGCGGACGGCCGCCCGACGCTCGGCGGCACCTGCCTGAACTGGGGCTGCATTCCATCCAAGGCGCTGCTCGACGCCTCGCACAAGTACGCGGAAGCGCGGGGCAAGTTCGCCGAGCTGGGCATCGTCGCCGGCCACGTCTCGGTGGATGTGCCGCGCCTGATCGCCCGCAAGGATGCCGTGGTGGCGCAGCTCACCGGCGGCATCGGCACGCTGTTCGCGGGCAACGGCGTGGAGGCGCTTGCCGGCCACGGCCAGCTGCTCGCGGACCGGCAGGTGGCGTTCACGCCCCATGACGGCGAGCCCCGCCAGCTGGTCGCGGGCCACGTCGTGCTGGCCCCGGGCTCCGTGCCCATCGACATTCCCCCGGCGGCCGTGGATGGCGAACGCATCGTGGATTCCGCCGGCGCCTTGGCGTTCGACGCCGTGCCGCGGCGGCTCGGCGTGATCGGCGCTGGCGTCATCGGCCTCGAACTCGGCAGCGTCTGGGGTCGCCTGGGGGCCGAGGTGGTGGTGCTGGAAGCGCTGCCGGACTTCCTGCCGGCGTTGGACCGCCGTCTCGCCCGGGACGCCCTGCGCGAGTTCGGCCGCCAGGGGCTGGACATCCGCCTCGGCGCTGCCGTCGCCGCCGCCGCTGTCGATGGCGACGTCGTGCAGGTGGCCTACCGGGACGCCGGAGGCGAGCAGCAGCTGGCGGTGGACAAGCTCATCGTCGCCGTCGGCCGCAAGCCCTGCGTGGACGGCCTGCTGGCGCCCGACAGCGGCGTGGCGTTGGACGACGGGGGCTGCATCGCCGTCGACGACGTGTGCGCCACCGCAGTGGCCGGCGTGTACGCGGTCGGGGACGCGGTGCGGGGGCCGATGCTGGCCCACAAGGGCATGGAAGAGGGGGTAATGGCGGTGGAGCGCATCGCCGGCCACAAGCCGCTGGTGAACTACGGCTGCGTGCCGTCGGTGATCTACACGCATCCCGAGATCGCCTGGGTGGGCCGCACCGAGGACGAACTCAAGGCCGAAGGCCGGACGCCGCGCGTTGGTCAGTTCGCCTTCGCGGCCACCGGGCGGGCCCTGGCGGCCGGCGAGGGCGCCGGCATGGTGAAGGTGGTCGCGGACGCCGACACCGATCGCGTGCTCGGCGTGCAGATGTTCGGTCCCCAGGCGAGCGAGCTGATCGCCCAGGCGGTGATCGCGATGGAGTTCGACGCCGGCGCCGAGGACCTGGCGCTCACCATGTTCGCTCATCCGACGCTGTCGGAAGCCGTACACGAGGCCGCGCTGGCGGTGGGCGGCCATGCCATTCACATGGTCAACCGCGCCAGCAAGGGCGCCGCAAGGGCCGCAGGGGCCGCGAGGAAGGACGCGGGGGCCGCGGGGGAGAGCGGGTGAATCTGCACGAGTACCAGGCCAAGGCCATGTTTCGCGAATACGGCCTGCCGGTGTCCGCCGGCGAGGCGGCCGGCACGGTGGAGGAGGCCGTGGCGGCAGCGCGGCGCCTCGGCGGCAGCGCCTGGGTCTGCAAGGTGCAGGTGCATGCCGGAGGGCGCGGCAAGGCCGGCGGCGTGCAGGTGGCGGACAGCGAGAGCGCGGTGGCCGATTTCGCCGGCCGCTGGCTGGGCCAGCGCCTCGTCACCGCGCAGACCGACACCAGCGGTGCGCCGGTGGACCGCATCTTCGTCGAGCGCCCGGCGGCCATCGCCCGGGAACTCTATCTCGGCGCGGTGGTGGATCGGGCCAGCCGCCGGGTGGTGGTGATGGCGTCCACCGAAGGCGGCGTGGAGATCGAGCAGGTGGCCGCGCAGACGCCGGAGAAGATCCTCCGCGCCAGCATCGATCCGGCCCTCGGGGCGCAGCCGTTCCAAGGTCGGGCGCTGGCCTTCGGCCTCGGCCTCGAGGCCAAGCAGGTGGGCCAGTTCACGAACGTGTTCCTGGCCCTGTCGCGGCTGTTCCATGCTCTCGACTGCTCCCTGGTGGAAGTGAACCCGCTGGTGGTCACGACGGCCGGGGACGTGCTGTGTCTGGACGCCAAGGTGAACGTGGACAACAACGCCCTCTATCGGCAAACCGAGGCGGCCGCGCTGCGGGACGCCAGCCAGGAGGACGAGCGCGAGGCCCGGGCGCAGGAGTTCGGCCTCAACTACGTGGCCCTGGACGGCAGCATCGGCTGCATGGTGAACGGCGCCGGCCTGGCGATGGGCACCATGGATCTGGTGAAGCTGCACGGCGGCAACCCGGCCAACTTTCTGGACGTGGGCGGCGGCGCCACCGAGGCCGCGGTGGCCGAGGCGTTCAAGATCATCCTCTCGGACGCCAACGTGAAGGCGGTGCTGATCAACATTTTCGGCGGCATCGTCTCCTGCAAGGTCATCGCCGAGGGCATCGTCGCCGCGGTGAAGCAGGTTGGCGTGGCGGTGCCGGTGGTGGTGCGCTTCGAGGGCAACAACGCCGCCGCCGGGCTGGCGGCGCTGGCCGACAGCGGTCTGGACATCGCCGCAGCGGCGACGCTGGAGGACGCCGCAGACCAGGCGGTCGCCGCCGCCGGAGGCGCGGCATGAGCATCCTGGTGGACCGCGGCACGGTGGTCCTCTGCCAGGGCTTCACCGGCGCCCAGGGCACGCTGCACAGCGAACAGGCGATTGCCTACGGCACCCGGCTGGCTGGCGGCGTCACCCCCGGCAAAGGCGGCACGCGCCACCTCGACCGGCCCGTGTTCGACACGGTGGCGGAGGCGGTGGCGGCAACCGGCGCCACGGCCTCGGTGATCTACGTGCCAGCCCGGTTCTGCAAGGACTCCATCCTGGAGGCGGCGGACGCCGGGCTGGAACTCGTCGTCTGCATCACCGAAGGCATTCCCACCCTGGACATGCTGGCGATCAAGCATCACGTCGACGCAGCCGGAGTGCGCCTCGTCGGCCCCAACTGCCCCGGCGTCATCACCCCCGGCGAGTGCAAGATCGGCATCATGCCGGGGGAGATCCACCTGCCCGGCCGGGTCGGGGTGGTGTCCCGCTCCGGCACCCTCACCTACGAGGCCGTGAAGCAGACGACGGACAAGGGCTACGGCCAGTCGAGCTGCGTCGGCATCGGCGGCGACCCCATCCCCGGCAGCCACTTCGTGGACATCCTGGGCCTGTTCCAGGAGGACGACGCCACCGAGGCCATCGTCATGGTGGGCGAGATCGGCGGCAGCGCCGAAGAAGAGGCCGCCGCCTTCATTGCGGACCACGTGACCAAGCCGGTGGTGGCCTACATCGCCGGCGTCACGGCGCCGGCGGGCAAGCGCATGGGGCATGCCGGGGCCATCATCGCCGGCGGCAAGGGCACCGCGGCGGAGAAGTACGCGGCCCTCGAAGCCGCCGGCGTGCATACGGTGAGGAGCCTCGCGGAAATCGGCGACGCCTTGGGCGAGGCGACGGGCTGGTAGATTCCGGCCTCCCGCGTGCCGGCGGCGCCCCGCGGCGGGCTTGAAAGCGCCCTCGCCGCCCCAACATTGCACCGCGTTCCCTTTGCCGCCGAGGCCGCTGGTCCGCTCGCCATGACAGAACCCGCCACCGAAACCCGCGGCTTCCAGACGGAAGCCCGCAAACTGCTCTCGCTGATGATCAACTCCCTGTATTCCAACCGGGAGATATTCCTGCGCGAGCTGATCTCCAACGCCTCGGACGCCATCGACCGGCTGCGGTTCGCGGCCCTCGAGGACGAATCGCTGATCGCCGAGGATCCGGAGTTCCGCATCGTGGTTTCCTTCGACAAGGACGCCGGCACGGTGTCGGTCGCCGACAACGGCATTGGCATGAGCCGGGACGACGCCATCGCCCACCTGGGCACCATCGCCAAGTCCGGCACCGAGGAGTTCCTCTCCCGGCTGACGGGCGACCAGCGCAAGGACAGCGCCCTCATCGGCCAGTTCGGCGTGGGCTTCTACAGTTCCTTCATAGTCGCCAAGGAGGTCGAGGTGCTGACCCGCCGCGCCGGCGAGGCCGAGGGCACGCGCTGGACCTCCACCGGCGAGGAAGAGTTCACGGTGGCCACGGCTGCCGACGCGCCCCGGGGCACCTGCGTGACGCTGCACCTGAAGCCGGCGGCCACCGAGTTCGCGGACGGCTTCCGTCTGCGCGCCATCGTGCGGCGCTACTCGGACCACATCGGCGTGCCGGTGATGATGGCCAAGGCGGAGGACGCCGAGGCCGGCGACGACAAGCCCAAGATCATCGTGCCGGGGGAGGGCGGGGCGAAAGGCGGGGCGCCGGCGCTGGAGGCCGTGAACTCCGCCAAGGCGCTCTGGACGCGCCCGCGCAAGGACGTGAAGCCAGAGGAATACAAGGAGTTCTACAAGCACGTCAGCCACGACTTCGAGGACCCTGCGGCGTGGAGCCACAACCGGGTGGAGGGCAAGCTCGAGTACACCAGCCTGCTCTACGTGCCGGCCCGGGCGCCCTTCGACCTGTGGAACCGGGAAGTGCCCCGGGGCCTCAAGCTCTACGTGCAGCGGGTCTTCATCCTGGACGAGGCCGACCAGTTCCTGCCCCTCTACCTGCGTTTCGTGCGCGGCGTGGTGGACGCGAGCGATCTGCCCCTCAACGTCTCCCGGGAACTCCTGCAGGAGGACGACCGCGTTCGCACCATGAAGAGCGCCCTCGCCAAGCGGGCGCTGGCGATGCTCGACGGCATGGCCGAGGAGGACTACGCGAAGGCGTGGGACGAGTTCGGCCAGGTGCTCAAGGAAGGCATCGGCGAGGACTTCGCCAATCGAGACGCGCTGCTCGGCCTCATGCGCTTCGCCTCCACGCAGGACCCGGACGCCGGCCAGCGCACCTCCCTGAAGGACTACATCGGCCGGGCGCAGGCGGCCGGCAACGGCGCTGTTGCTGCGGAAGGGGAGGCTGCGGAAGGGAAGGCCGCGGAGGGCAAGGCCGCGGAGGGCAAGGGCGCGAAGGCGGCCGAGAACGAGGGAGAGGCGGACAAGCCAGGCGAGGCGGCCGGCGAGGACAGCGAGGACGCCGGGGCCAGCACCGCCAAAGACGACAGTGGGATCGCCAAGCAATCCAGCAAGATCTACTACCTGATCGCCGACTCCCTGGCCGCCGCCCGCCAGAGCCCGCACCTCGAGGTGTTCCGGCAGCGCGGCATCGAGGTGCTGCTGCTCACGGACCGCATCGACGAGTGGTGGATGTCCTTCGTGAACGAGTACGAGGGCATCGCCTTCCAGGACGTGGCCCGAGGCGAACTGGCGCTGGACCAGCAGGGCGAGGCAGGTTCGGCCGGCGACGCTAAGGCGCCGGCTGGCGAAGACGCCGACAAGGCGGCCGAGGAGGCTGCGGCGCCGCTCATCAAGCGCATCGGCGCCGTTCTCGACGGCAAGGTCGAAGGCGTTCGCCGTTCCACGCGGCTCACCGATTCGCCGGCCTGCCTAGTGCTCGGCGAGCACGATCTCGGCAGCCAGATGCGGCGCATCCTCGAAGCCGCGGGCCAGACGGCGCCGGAAGGCAAGCCGCACTTCGAGATCAACATGGCCCATCCGTTGATCGCTCGGCTCGATCAAGAGGCCGACGAGGACCGCTTTCAGGATCTGGTTTCCGTTCTCTTCGACCAGGCCGCCCTGGCAGAGGGAAATCCGCCCAAGGAGCCCGGCGCCTATGTACAGCGCGTCAACAAGCTGCTAGTCGAGTTGCTCGCTTCGTGATGTCACCGTGATGCTGCGTTTCGGCGTTTTCCGCACCGTGAGTCGGAAAGCGACCACTGCCCTTGTGCCGACGGCGACGGCTTCCCTATGTTTCCCCGAACCGGGAAGCACGACCAAGAACAATGAAAACCAGAAAGACCATCAAGACCATCGTTGCCGACCACCACAGCCTGTTCCGCGCCGGCCTGGTCTCCCTGCTGCGAGCCGTGGAAGCCATCGAAGTGGTTGCGGAGGCGGAGGATGGCGAACAGGCCGTCGAACTGACGCGGCAGCTTTCTCCCCACGTGACGACCTTGGAGATAGCCATGCCCGGCATCGGCGGCCTGGAGGCGGCGCGGCGCATCCACGAATCGCACCCGGGCACCAAGGTGGTGATGGTGACCGGCGCCTGGGACGCGCCCTATCCGGCGCAGTCGATGCGCGCCGGCGCCCGGGGTTTCGTCACCAAGCGCGGCAGCGTCGAGGAGGTGGTGCTGGCGATCAGGCGCGCCTTCACCGGGCGGCGGTTCGTGAGCGCCGATGTCGCCGAGCGGCTGGCGTTCCAGAGTTTCGACGACAGCGGGGGCTCGCCCTTCGCGCAGCTGTCGGGCCGCGAACTTCAGATCACGCTGATGGTGGTCAACTGCCAGCGCGTACAGGACATATCGACCAACCTGCATCTGTCGCCGAAGACGGTGAACAGCTACCGCTACCGGATCTTCGAGAAGCTCAGCGTGTCCAGCGACGTGGAGCTGGCCATGCTCGCCATCAAGTACGGCATGGTCAATCCGCTGCTGAACGCCGCCGATGGCGGGCCTTGCTAGGCCGGTCGGCGCCGGTCGCGTCGCGCAGCCGATCGAAGAGGGCCCCGGCGCGGGCCTGTTTCCGGCTGGCCACGGCGATCGCCATGCATCCGGCCAGAAACGCCGGAACCATTTCGTAGAGATCGAACAGGCCGCCGTCGAGTTCGTGCCAGAGCACGGCCGTGGCGGCGCCGGCCGCCATGCCGGCGACCAGCCCCAGCTCGGTGGTGCGGCGCCAGAAGAGGCACGCCAGCACCGCGGGGCCGAAGCTGGCGCCGAGGCCCGCCCAGGCGTAGGCCACCAGGTCCAGCACGCCGCTTCCGGGATCCATGCCAAGCAGCCCCGCGGCGACGGCGATGACGGCCACGGTGCCTCGGCTGGCCAGCAGCCGCTGGCGGTCGGCGAGCCCCGGGCGCAGCGGCCGCAGCACGTCTTCCACCAGCGCCGTCGAGGCCACCAGCAACTGCGAATCGACCGTGCTCATCACCGCCGCGAGAACGCCGGCCACGACCACGCCAGCGAGCCAGGCCGGCAGCAGGTCCTGGGCGAGGGCGAGGAACACGGTCTCCGGGTCCGCAAGGCCGTCGGCGCCGTAGCTGCCGTAGCCAGCGGCGCCGACCGCCAGCGCGGCGGCGCCGGCGACGATCATCCACGCCAAGGCGATGCGCCGGGCCGGCGGCACGGCGCCGGCGTCTCGAATCGCCATGAAGCGGGCAAGGAAGTGGGGCTGGCCGAAGTAGCCAAGGCCCCATGCCAGCGCGCCGGCTGTCGCCATCCACCCTAGCGCCGGCGCCCGCAGCATGGCGGACGTCTCGGCGTCGGCGGCAAAGGCCAACAGCGCCACGGTCGCGAGCGCCGCCAGCATCAAGAGCGCCTGCAGGAAGTCCGTCCAGCTCACCGCCAGAAAGCCGCCGATGGCGGTGTAGGCCAGCACCAGGGCGACGCCGAGCCAGAGCGCCGTGTGGTATTCCATGCCGAGCGTAGCGGCGAACAGCTTGGCGCCGGCGACGAAGCCGGCGGCGGTGTAGATAGCGTAGAAGAACAGCACCAGCAGCGTCGCGACCACTGCCACCAGCGGCGTCCTGGCGCCGACTCTGCGGCCGAAGAACTGGGGCAGGGTGACGGCGCCATCGAGCCGCGCGGTGAAGCGCCGCAGCGGCGCGGCCACCAGCCGCCAGCTGGCCCAGGCGCCGATAGCCAGCCCCACCAGGATCCAGCCTTCGCCCAGGCCGCTGGCGAACACCGCGCCCGGCAACCCCAGGAGCAGCCAGCCGCTCATGTCCGAGGCACCGGCGGAGAGCGCGGCGGTGGGCGCCGACAGCGAGCGGCTGCCGATCACGTAGTCGCTGGCGCTGGCCGTGCGTCTCGCCGCGACCACGCCGATGGCGGCTACCGCCGCCAGATAGAGCAGGAACCCGGCCAGCAAGCGGCAGCCTCTTACGCGCCCCAAGGCGTGTACAAGGGTACGCCGGCTGCGGTGCCGGCGGCTCGCCTGCAAGCGACGTTGCCGCCGCTTGAACTGCGGGCCTTGACGCATGAGGCGCAGCCTCCCTAGCGGTCCGTTTGCGAACGGACGTGGCGAATGGCAAGCCGCCCCGGCGCCGCTTCGGCATGCCAAGGACGAGGACATGCCGCCCCGCGACGCGCGATGGGGTGCCGTCGAGACGCGCGTATTGATTCGGAAGCGGTACGCTGGGCTGGCACAATGCCCTGTCGGGGCGCTAGCGGAGGGGGCTTGCTGGCCGGTGGAGAGCAGCAGCGGTCGTTTGGCCGAGGTCGCCTTGGCGCTGGGGCAGCGTCTCCTTGGCCTGCTGCCGGGCGGCGAGCGCCCGGACTGGGCGCGGCAGATGGCGGCGCGTTGGCGGCTGGGTCCCTTCGGCGGCGAGTTCGCGCCGCTCGGCGAACTCGATGCCATTGCGCTGGACGACCTGGTCCGCATCGACGATCAGAAGCGGCGCCTGGTCGCCAACACCGAGCAGTTCGTCCGCGGCTTCCCCGCCAACAACGCGTTGCTGTGGGGCGCCCGGGGCACCGGCAAGTCGTCGCTGGTCCATGCGCTCCTGAACCGCTACGCTAGCGCGGGGCTGCGCCTGGTGGAAGTGGACAAGCGCGCCCTTGGCGACATCTCGGCCATCGCCGCCCGGCTGCGTTCGGCGCCGCACCGGTTCCTCTTGGTCTGCGACGACCTGTCCTTCGAGGCCGACGACGCTTCCTACAAGGCGCTGAAGAGCGCCTTGGAAGGATCGGCGGTCCGCCAGGCGGGCAACATGGTGATCTACGCGACTTCCAACCGCCGCCACCTGCTGCCCGAGACCGCGGCGGACAACGCCGCCGCCAGCCACCAGCAGGGCGAGCTGCGCGAGAGCGAGGCGGTGGAGGAGAAGATCTCCCTTTCGGACCGGTTCGGGCTGGCGCTGTCCTTCTACCCGTTCCGCCAGGAGGACTACCTCGCCGCCGCTCGGCACTGGGTGGCGCGTCTGGCCGCCGCCCACGACGTCGCCGTCGAATGGGACGCCGAACTGCGTCGGGCGGCACTGCGCTGGGCCCTGGCCCGTGGCGTGCGCAGCGGCCGCACGGCGCTGCACTTCGCCAGGCACCATGTCGGCGGACGGCTTCTGGCCGCATCGCGGGGAGAGCCGTAGCAGCGCCGGCGGCGACTGCTGCGGCTACATGTTGCCGTAGTTGGGCCCGCCTGCTCCTTCCGGCGCCACCCAGGTGATGTTCTGGGCCGGGTCCTTGATGTCGCAGGTTTTGCAGTGGACGCAGTTCTGGGCGTTGATCTGGAAGCGCGGCCCGTCGGCCTCCTCCACCACCTCGTACACGCCAGCCGGGCAGTAGCGCTGCGCCGGCTCGGCGTAGCGGGGCAGGTTGTCGCGGATGGGCAAGGCGGCGTCCGCCAGCGTCAGATGGCAGGGCTGGTCCTCTTCGTGGTTGGCGTTGGAGAGGAACACGGAGGAGAGCCTGTCGAAGGAGAGCGCGCCGTCCGGCTTGGGATAGTCGATGGGACGCGCTTTCGCCGCCGGCGCCAGCCGTTCGTGGTCCGGCACCGGGTCCGTCAACGTGAACGGCATCCTGCCCCGGGCCAGCGTCTGATCGACCCAGGCGTAGGCGGAACCCAGCAGCGGCCCGAAGCGGTGCAGCGCCGGGCCGACGTTGCGGGCCAGGCGGAGCTCCCGGCCCAGCCAGGAGTCCTCCACGCGCTGCCGGTAGTCGCCGAGTTCGGTGTGCGCCTCGCCTCGGGCCAGAGCGGCGAACACCGCCTCGGCGGCCAGGGCGCCGGACTTCATCGCGGTGTGCGTGCCCTTGATCTTGAGCATGTTCAGAAAGCCGGCATCGTCGCCGACGAGCAGGGCGCCGGGCATGGCCAGCTTGGGCAGCGCCTGGAAGCCGCCCTTGACGATGGCCCGCGCGCCGTAGGAGACGCGGGTGCCGCCCTCGAGCGCGCTGGCGAACAGCGGGTGGCGCTTCAAGCGTTGCAGCTCGTCGAACGGCGACAGGTAGGGGTTGGAGTAGGCGAGATCGACGACGAGCCCCAGCGCCACCTGGTTGTTCTCCTGGTGGTACAGGAAGGAGCCCATGCCCGGACCGCCGGCGCGGCCCAGGGGCCAGCCGACGTTGTGCAGCACGCGCCCCGGGTGGTGGCGCTCGGGGTCGACGTCCCACAGCTCCTTGAGGCCGATGGCGTAGTGCTGCGTGCCGGCTTCGGCGCCCAGGTTGAAGCGCGCCATGAGCTGCTTGCCGAGGTGCCCGCGGCAGCCCTCGGCGAACAGGGTGTAGGCGGCGTGCAGCTCGTAGCCGGGCTGGAAGGTCGGCTTGCGGGCGCCGTCGGCAGCCACGCCCATGTCCGCGGTGGCGACGCCCTTGACGCTGCCGTCGTCGTTGAACAGCACCTCGGCGGCGGCGAAGCCGGGAAACACGTTCACGCCGGCGCCCTCCGCCTGTTCGCCGAGCCACCGGCACAGGTTGCCGAGGGACAGCGTGAAGTTGCCGCGATTGCGGGTGGCCTTGGGCACGGCCCACGTCGGCAGCAGGATGTGGTTATCGTCGTTCACGAGATAGTAGAAGCGGTCGTCCACCACCGGCACGCCGAGGGGCGCGCCCTGCGCCGCGGTGTCGGGGAACAGCTCGTCGAGGGCCCGGGGCGCCAGCACCGCCCCGGAAAGGATGTGGGCGCCGATCTCCGAACCCTTCTCCACCAGGCAGACGTCGAGCTCCCGACCTGCCTCGGCCCCTAGCTGCATCAGCCGGCAGGCCGCCGCCAGCCCAGAGGGCCCGCCGCCGACGATCACCACGTCGAACTCCATCGACTCCCGGGCTTGGTCGGCCACTGCTTGCTCCTCCTAGGCTGTCCTGCGAGCGCCTGCGCCATTGTATGTCGGGCGCGGGCAACCGAGGAGCCGTCGCATTGGTCGCGGACTCTTGGGGGTGTAGAGTTAGCTCGACACTGCCCGTAAGAGGTAACGGGGCTTTAGTTGAACGGTGTTGGCAGTGCCGGCGCCAAGGAGGTATCGCTTGGGGACGCAACTGCAAACGATGGACGAGGAAGCCGTGCGCCTCGTTCGCGAGAATCCAAGCGAGGAGGATGTTCCCGTCGCCATGGCGCGGCGCATCTGGAACGGCGAGAGCCCGGTGCGCGTCTGGCGCGAGCTGCGTGGCATGCGCGCCGTCGAACTCGCGGAAGCGGCGCGCATCTCCCGGTCCTACCTCTCCGCCATCGAAGGCGGCCAGAAGCAGGGCTCCGTCGATGTCCTGAAGAGCCTGGCGGAGGCACTTGGCGTCGGTCTCGAGGACCTGGCCTGATACAGCCCTGCACATTGCCTGCGCTCGCGAAGGCCGGGCCGGTTGCCACGATCCACCATGCGGGAGACTTCGCTTGCGGCGCTGAGCCACCACCGGGTCCCGACTGACGGATCAAGCCTATCTTGGCGCACCCGAATACGGCAAAATGCCGCGCTTTGGGGTTGAAGGGCGGCGCATGAAGGTCCTGGTTCCCGTAAAGCGGGTGGTGGACGCCAACGTCAAGGTGCGGGTGAAGGCGGACGGCACCGGCATAGACCTCGCCAACGTCAAGATGGCGGTGAATCCGTTCTGCGAGATCGCCATCGAGGAGGCGGTGCGGCTGAAGGAGGCGGGCAGCGCCACGGAGGTGGTGGCGGTGGCGATTGGCGAGCCGGCCTGCCAGGAACAGCTGCGCACCTGCCTCGCCCTCGGCGCGGACCGGGCGACTCTGGTGGAGGCGGCGGCGGATCTCGAGCCGCTGGCGGTGGCCAAGCTGCTCAAGGCGGTGTACGACCGGGAACAGCCCGGCATCGTCATTCTCGGCAAGCAGAGCATCGATGGCGACAACAGCCAGACCGGGCCGATGTTCGCGGCGCTGGCCGGGCTGCCCCAGGGCACGTTCGCGTCCAGCCTGGCAATCGACGGCGACAGCGCCGAGGTGGTGCGGGAAGTGGACGGCGGCCTGCAGACGGTGCGCCTCAGGATGCCCGTCGTCGTCACCACGGACCTGCGCCTCAACGAACCGCGCTACGCGTCCCTGCCGAACATCATGAAGGCCAAGCGCAAGCCCCTCGACACGCTGACGCCGGAAGCGCTGGGCGTGGACGTCGGCCGGCGCACCACGGTGCTGCAGGTCGCGCCGCCGCCGGGGCGGCAGGCCGGCGTCAAGGTGGAGAACGTCGAGGAGCTGGTGGACAAGCTGCGCAACGAAGCCAAGGTGATCGACGCCGCGTAGGGCGTCGCGCAGGGCCGCAACTGCGGGCCGCCAGGCTGTGCGGAGCGCCGAAGAGGAGGCAGCGCATGAACATTCTCGTAGTCGCCGAGCACGACAACGCCGCGCTGCGGCCGGTGACCCTCAACGTGGTGGCGGCGGCGCGGGCGATTGGCGACCCCTTCGACGTGCTGGTGGCCGGCAAAGGCTGCGCCGCGGTCGCCGCCGAAGCTGCCCGCATCGAAGGCGCCCGGAAGGTGCTGCTGGCGGACCACGACGCCTACGAACACGCCCTGGCGGAGAACCTCGGCGCCTTGGCGGCCGAGCTGGCCGCTGGCTACAGCCACGTGCTGGGCGCGCACACCACCACCGGCAAGAACTTCCTGCCCCGGGCCGCGGCGCTGCTCGACACGCAGATGGTCTCGGACATCGTCGGCGTCAAAGGGCCGGACACCTTCGAGCGTCCCATCTACGCCGGCAACGCCATCGCCACGGTGCAGTCCAAGGACCAGCGCAAGGTGGTCTCGGTGCGCGGCACGGGCTTCGATCCGGCGCCGGCCACCGGCGGCGCCGCCAGCATCGAGCCGGTGGCTGGCGGCCACGACGCCGGCGTCTCGGAGTTCGTCGGCGAAGAGATCGCCAAGTCCGAGCGTCCGGAACTCACCGCCGCGTCGGTGGTCATCTCCGGCGGGCGCGGGATGCAGAGCGGGGACAACTTCGCGCTGCTCGAAGGCATTGCGGACAAGCTCGGCGCCGCCATCGGCGCGTCCCGGGCAGCCGTGGACGCGGGCTTCGTGCCGAACGACATGCAAGTGGGCCAAACCGGCAAGATCGTCGCGCCGGATCTCTACGTCGCAGTCGGCATCTCCGGCGCCATTCAGCATCTCGCCGGCATGAAGGACTCCAAGGTGATCGTGGCCATCAACAAGGACGAGGACGCGCCCATCTTCCAGGTGGCGGACTACGGTTTGGTGGCGGACCTCTTCGACGCGCTGCCGGCCCTCGAGGCGGCGCTCGGCTGACCGTCGCCGTCGCCCTCCGGCGGCGGTCCGCTTCGCACCGTGCCCGGCGGCCGGCGCTTGGCCGTGTACCAGGCGACCGGCGTGGCATGGTCGTGGACCCTGTCCGCCACGTCGAGCACCAGGGCGAACAGCGCCATGCGCACCAGCATGCCGTTGTCCGTCTGGCGGAAGATGGCGAGGTTCGGGTTGGCGATCAGGTCGTCGTCGAGCTCCTGCGCCTGGGCTCGGGAGTCCCGGGGCAGGGGATGCATGATCACCGTGTTCGGCTCGCAGTGCTCGGTGTAGATGGCCTGGTTGACGCGGAACAGGCCCCGGTAGCGGTCCGCCTCCGCCTGGCTGGCGAAGCGTTCTTCCTGGGTGCGGGTCACGTACAGGATGTCCACGTGCCGGATGCCGTCCTCCAAAGCGTGGAACGCCTGCACCGAGTGCCCCCGCCGATGCAGCGCGGCGACCACGTCCGGCGGCGCATCGAGGCCCGGCGGCGACACCAGGTGGACTCGTACGTCGGCGAACAGCGCCAGCAGCTTGAGCAGCGAGTGGACCGTGCGGCCGTACTTGAGATCCCCGATCACCGCCAGCCGCAAGCCGTCTATGCCCCGGCCGCGGCCAGCAAGCTCCTGGCGCACGGTATAGAGGTCCAGCAGCGCTTGGCTGGGATGTTCGTTGGCGCCGTCGCCGCCGTTCATCACCGGCACCCGGGAGGCGGCGGCGAACTCGGCCACCGCGCCGGCCGCGGGATGCCGCATCACGATCGCGTCGCTGTAGCCGGAGAGCACCCGCGCCATGTCGTACAGGGACTCGCCCTTGGCCATCGCCGACGCCCGCATGCCGGTGGTCTCGCGCACGTCGCCGCCGAGCAGGTTGAAGGCGGAGCCGAACGACACGCGGGTACGCGTGCTCGGCTCGAAGAACATGTTGGTGAGGATGGCCCCCTGCAGCACCCGCGTGATGCGGCGGCGATTGGCGTAGGGCTCCATGTCGTCCGCCACGGCGAACAGCCGATCGATGTCCGCCCGCTCGAACTGGTCCACGGAGAGGATGTGGCTGCCGGCGAAGTCCAATGCGCGTCCTCCGAGGATCGAGGCCAGGGCATTGTGTCACGCCGTGGTGTTGCTCGCCGCCGAAGCAGGCCAATGGCGCATCCGAGTACATGGGCTGTGGGCGCTGGTCGGCGCGACCGCCGGGACGCGCACAGGAGTCAGGCGTAGCCGGAGTAGTGCTTGCGTCGGTGCGGCCATGCGAGGGCCCGCGCCATCGCCCGCAGCGCCAGGTTGCCGGTGCGCCAGTCGTCATGGGGAACGATGGCGACCTCCTGCCTTCGCTCGGCCAGCACCCGCGGATTGGCTCGATAGAGGTGCTGCCTGCTCCAGTCGAGGCGGACCCGGTCGTCCGCAACGAACAGGCGATTCGCAACCGGCAGCTGGCTCCATGCGCTCAGTTCGCGCAGCACCGCCTTCGGTTGCCGCGCAAGGTCCTCGTAGCGCAGAACGCGATAGCGCCGGCCGAACTGCGCTGCCAGACCATCCAGACGACGCTGCCGGATGCGCCAGTCGCGGGCGAAACGGAGACCGGCCCAGGCACTGCCGGTGTCGCGATGGAAGCCGTAGGCGACGGCCCGGGGATCGCGCACCAGGTTCAGCACCCGAAGTTCGACATCCGGCAGCAGGCTCAATGCCAGCGACGTCTGCGGCGACTTGGAGATGTCCACGAAGCGGCTGCAGCCGGTCGTCTCGGCGACTTCCTCCAACATGCTCCGAAGGGTGCCGAGATAGTCGGCGTGGTGCGCGACCAGCCAATCCCGCGCGCTTGGCTCGGACCAGTCCGCTAGATCATCGGCTGCTTGGAAGAAAGCCGTCTTCAACGCATGCAGGCGCGCCGGATCCGCCGTTGCGGCCGTGGCTGCCGCCCTCGGCGCGACGCGGCCGTAGACCGGGCAGGCGCGCAGCCGGCGCCCGCAGCTACAAAACGAATTCCAGGCCCAGGCCAGCCACAGATCGCGGGATTGGCCGAGGTTGAAGACGCGCGTGTGCTGCGACAGCAGAAGCGAGAGCAGCGTGCTGCCGGAGTGTCCAGAGCCGGCAACGGCGACTAGGGTTCGATTCCGAATTGACATGGCAAATGGCACGTTCGTCCGTCGTCGCCTCGGCGTGCGCTACTTGAGGATGTGCCGCCCCGCAAGGCCGCCGGCATCCCGGCCCTGCGACGAAACCGCCCGCTGGAACACACGTCATTCTGGAAGCGGCACACTAGCTGCAAACGGATTCGGGCACCGGATCGCACGGCATCGGCTTTCGGTTCGCGAGGGCGCACTTGGCCCGAGGGCTCGGCACAGCGTCTTACTGTCCTGTCGATGCGTGTTGCCCACAAGCCGCCGGCGCTGGGACGGCACCGTACAACAGCCGCGCCAGCTGGCGGCTGAACTTGGCACGGCCCTCCCCAGGATGCAAGTGAGCGATGTTCAGGAAGTCCGTCTCCGCAAGATCGAAGTCCCGCCAGCTGAGCATCTGGATGTTCAGCCTGCGCTCCACTTCGCGCATCACTCCAGAAGCATGCAGACCGTCCTTCCCTTCCGGGCGCCTGTCCGGGGACATCGGCGGCAGCAGGCCAACAAGGCGCCCCGCGGCGGACTGGAGCTCCGAAGCCGCGCCCAGCCAGGCATCCATCGCAGCGGGGTTCAAGGGCACTGCACCTCGCCATACGTCCACTATGTAACGCTCCTGCCTCAGCATCCAAAGGGGCTTGGACCGCGCCGTCGCTTCTTGCGGCGCGTTGCGGGCCCCTGCCGTATCGACGTGCCACCCGTTCTCGCGCATGTCGGCGGCGAGGGCGGCGACGACCACGTTGCCGGACAGCATGTCGCGATCCAGCCGGATGCGCTTGGGCGGGGGCTTGCTGCTGAGATGTACCAGCTCCAATTCGAAGACAATGACGGGGCCGACCCTTCCCGCAGTCTTCTCTACGGGCGAGGGGCAGGAAGGCCCGTAGGGAGGCCCGTAGCACGCCTTGACGAACGCGCACAGTCGGCGCATGTCGGCCACATGGACACCGGGAAGGGCTGCGTTCACGGCCCTCGCCCGTCGTCCAAGCGCGGCGGCCTCGGCCTCGAACTCCCGCGGGGAGAAGGCGCGGAAGGCGCCTGACCAACCCACAACCAGTACGTCCGGCACACCTTTGTCGTGTACGTAGGCAGGAAACCGTTGAATGAACTGTGCCGCTCGGCCGGCGGCGGCTGTCCTGACGATGCGCGGTTTGCCGGTTAGGCGGCGTAGCGACTCCACGGCGGCGCCGCGGAGGTCGCCGCACTTCCAGCGCAGTCGCCTAAGGACGCCACCGCCATGCGGCCACTTTAGCTCGTCGACAATGCGCAAGAACGGCATCTCCGCCAGCTCGACAATGGTTTGCTGATCCAACGCCAGGCCAAGCCCTTCCTCCAACGCTGCCGTGAATCCCACGAAGCCGAGCGAATCCAAGCCAGCGTCCATCAGGTTTCGGGCGTTGAGAATGTCGCTCGGCTTGAGGTACGGCGCCTGTTCGAGAACCGCTTCCATGACTAGATCGGTCGCACGGGAACTTCGCCCCTTGAGTTGGCTGGGTGCGCTGGGTGCCCGCTCCATCTCGGCCGCCAGCCAGCTCGCCACGGCTTCCCTGTCCACTTTGCCGTTGGCATTTCTGGGCAGCTTCGATGTGGCGTATATCCGCGACGGCACCATGCTCGGCACCAACTGGCTGGCAAGGCGGCGACGCAACTCGGCCGGATCGAAGCCGTCCTCGTCGCCTGCTTCCACAACCGCCAGGATGGTGGCTGGCGGCGCCGGTGCCGGGGGCCAAGCCAGTGCCACCGCGTTGCGGCCTTGGGTTGCCCGCACAACGGCTGCCTCCACCTCGCCCAGCTCGATGCGCCGTCCGAGCAGATTGACTTGGCTGTCGGCCCGCCCGAGGAACGTCAATCCGTCGTCGCAGTGCGAGGCCCGATCGCCAGTGCGGTAGGCGAGTCTGCCGTCTGGAAGCGTGACGAACCGCTTGCGCGTCTCCTCCGGGTCGTCGAGATAGCCGGACGCGACCTGAGGCCCTACGAGGAACACTTCCCCTACTTCGTTGGCGGGACAGGGCTCCAGCCGCTCGTCCAGCAGCAGGGCCTCCATGCGCGGAAACGCTCTGCCAATCGGTACGGTGCCGAAGCCATCGACGCCTGTGTCGACGACGTGACGGCAACACACGACTGCCGCTTCGGTGAGTCCGTACCAGTTTTCGACGCTCGAGTTCGGCGCCGCTTCGGCCCAGGTTTTGGCAAGCGCCTGGTAGAGAGCCTCTCCGGCGAATACGCTGACGCGCAGAGACGGGAACGCGCCTGGCTTGAGGTCTCCCTGCAACTCCATCTGGCGACCCACCGAAGGCACCGAGAACCAGTGTGTCAGTCGGTGATCGTGGATGTAGGCGGCGGGCCTCCGCTGGTCCGCGACCGACGGCACGACCAGCGTCCCGCCGGCTTCCCAGCACGCGAACAGATCGTGCATCGCGGCGTCGAAACACATGTCGGAGTTCTGCGACAGTCGATCCCCGGGCGCGATTCCCAGCAGCTCCCGAACGGCTTGCAGGTAGCTCTCGAACTGCGCGTTGCCAACCGGCACGCCCTTGGGCTTGCCAGTGCTGCCCGACGTGAACAGGACGTAGGCCACATCCTCGAGCGTGGCAAGGTGCGCGGGCTGCCAGTCGTCGACGTCGCCAGACCCAGACATGGACGGCTGCCATGCGCGCTTGTCGTCCGGGCAGCGGACGACAAACGCATTCCCGCCGGACTTTGCGGTTGCGTCGCGCTGGCACTCGAGGAGTGCGGCCAAACTGGCATCGCCGCGCTCGCCGCAGACGATCTGGCTGGCGTTCGCTCGTTGCAGCAGCTCCGCGCTGCGGGCTGGAGGATGGGCGGCCACGATGGGCAGCATCGCGTGGCCAGCCAGCCGCGCGGCCAGCATGCCCACGTAGGAAGAGGCATGCCGATGCGCCAGTATCGCGGTGGTCGGCTGGGGATCGCCGAATCGGGCTGGCGCCAAGCGATCCGCCAGGCTTCGCGCCGCGCCGAGCAGCTCGCGATAGCTCCACGATTCGTCGGCCACGACGAGAGCCGTGTCGTCGGGCCGTCTTCGCGCCGCTTCGAGCACACGTCGCCCTGGCTGGTAGCCTGGCGCGGCTGTCTTCACCACGCACTCCTCGCTGCGAGGCACCATCGCCTACCTTAGCACCATCATCTCCGATCTGGCCGAACCGATTGAGGCCCCGCCTGCGAGATGCGCGGGCCGGCGGCGAAGGCGGCTTTGAGTCTCGGCAGTCTCGGCAACGAGATGCGCCGACACCCTGCTATGATCGCCGTCCTGCGCCCATGGACGCGAAAACGCCGTGGTGGATTTGGTCGCCGAACAGTCCGCTGCCAACGGCCATGCGCCGGCGGGGCCGCCGTTGCCGTTCGCCTTCGCCCGGCGCTTCGGAGTCGTTGCCGCCAGTGCGCCGCAGCCGGACGGCGTGCTGGAGGTCGCCTGCAGGGCGCAGCCCAGCCTCGCCACGCTGGCCGAGATCAAGCGAGTGACCAGACGGCGGCTGCGGACCACGCTGGTGCCGGAGGCGGAGTTCGAGGAGCTGCTCACCGCGGTCTACATGCGCGATGCGTCCGAGGCCAAGCAGATGGTCGCGGACATCGGCGAGCACTTCGATCTGGCGAGCCTGGCCGAATCCGTGCCGGAGACCGAGGATCTCCTCGATCAGCGCGACGACGCGCCCATCGTCCGCCTCATCAACGCCGTGCTGGCCGAAGCCATCCGCGAGGGGGCTTCGGACGTCCACCTCGAAACCTTCGAGCGCCATCTGCAGGTGCGCTTCCGCATCGACGGCGTGATGCGCGAAGTGGTGCAGCCGAAACGAGCGCTGGCGCCGCTGTTGGTATCGCGCCTCAAGGTGATGGCCAAGATGGACATCGCCGAGAAGCGCATCCCCCAGGACGGTCGCATGGCGCTTCGCATCGGCGGGCGGGAGGTGGACGTGCGCGTCTCCACGCTGCCCACCGGCAACGGCGAGCGCGTGGTGCTGCGGCTGCTCGACAAGCAGGCCGGCGCCTTGGAGCTGCCCAATCTCGGCATGGACCCGGCAACCCTGGCGCGGCTGCGCGAAGTGGTCGCCAGCCCGCACGGCATCTTCCTGGTGACGGGTCCCACCGGCTCCGGCAAGACGACCACCCTCTACGCCGCCATGGGCGAGCTGAACCGGGACTCGGTGAACATCCTCACCATCGAGAACCCCATCGAGTACGGCATCGCCGGCATCGGCCAGACGCAAGTGAACGAAAAGGCGGACCTCACGTTCGCGCGGGGGCTGCGGGCCATTCTGCGGCAGGACCCGGACGTCGTCCTGGTGGGCGAGATCCGGGATCTGGAGACCGCCCAGACCGCCGTGCAGGCCAGCCTCACCGGCCACCTGGTGATGTCCACGGTTCACACCAACACCGCGGTCGGCGCGGTGACGCGGCTGGTGGACATGGGCGTGGAGCCGTTCCTCATCGCCTCCAGCGTGGTCGGGGTGCTGGCCCAGCGGCTGGTGCGCGTGCTGTGCCCGGCGTGCAAGACCGAAGCGGCGCCCAACGCCCTCGAACGCCGCTATCTCGGCGCGGACGCGGAAACGCCCGACAGGGACCGGCCCATCTATCGCGCCAACGGCTGCGACGCTTGCGGGCACTCCGGCTTCAAGGGGCGCACCGGCATCTACGAACTGGTGGTTGCCGACGACGGCCTGCGGGAGCTCATTCACGACCGGGCCTCGGAGCAGTCGCTCACGGCCCATGTGCGCCGGAACAGTCCCAGCATCGCCGCCGACGGCCGCGCCAAGGTGCTCGCCGGCGTCACCTCGGTGAACGAGGTGACGCGCGTGAGCCTGGCGGTCTGACGCCGCTGGCCGAGACGCCAAGGCGACGTCGTGCCGGCCTTCGAGTATCGCGCCCTTGCGCCGGACGGGCGCCAGCGCAAGGGCGTGGTCGAGGGCGACAGCAGCCGCCAGGTGCGCCAGCAACTGCGGGAGCAGGGTCTTGCGCCCATCGGAGTACGGGAGGCGGCGGCCAGGGCCAACGGCAGCGGTTCCGGGCCGCTGCCGCGGCTGGCCCTTGGGCGCTCCGTCTCGCCGCTGGACCTCGCCCTGTTCACGCGCCAGTTGGCGACCTTGGTGGCGGCGGGCCTGCCGGTGGAGGAGTCTCTGCGCACGATTGCAAGGCAGGCGGATCGCCGGCGCCTGTCCACGCTCATCGCCGGCGTGCGGGGCCGTGTGCTCGAGGGGCACTCGCTGGCCGCGGCGCTGGGCGAGTACCCGGACGTGTTCACGGCGACCTACCGCTCCACGGTGGCCGCCGGCGAGCAGTCCGGCTACCTGCACGCGGTGCTGGAAAACCTGGCCCACCACACCGAGCAGCGCTTCGAATCGGTGCGCAACGTGCAGATGGCCCTCTTCTATCCAGTGCTGCTGTTCGTGGTGTCGGTGGCCATCATCGCCGGCCTGATGGTGTACGTGGTGCCGGGCATCGTCGACGTGTTCGGCAACACCGGCCAGGAACTGCCGTTCCTGACCGTCGCGCTGATAGAGGTCAGCGGCTTCCTTGTGGATTTCGGCTGGCTGGTCGCCGCTGGCATGGCGGCGACCGTACTCCTGGTCCGCGGCCTGCTGCAGCGCCCGGACTGGCGGTTCGCCTGGGATCGGCGCAAGCTGGCGTTGCCCTTGGCGGGCAGGATCGCCCGCGGCGCCAACGCCAGCCGCTATGCGGCGACCCTGGCGATCCTCACCAACAGCGGCGTGCCGTTGGTCGATGCGATGCGGATCGCCACCGAAACCGCCGCCAACAGCTGGCTGAAGCAGCGGCTGCGGGAGGCCGTCCAGCAGGTGAGCGAGGGCAAGACGCTGCACGGCGCCCTGGAGGCGGCCGGGACCTTTCCGCCGATGTTCATCCACATGGTCGCCAGTGGCGAGGCCAGCGGCGAACTCGACGCCATGCTGGCCAAGGTGGCGGACTACCAGCAGCAGGAGCTGACGCGAACGGTGACGACGCTGGTGCAGCTGTTGCAGCCGCTGATGCTGCTGGCGATGGCAGGGCTGGTGCTGACCATCGTGCTTGCCATCCTGGTGCCGATTCTGGGCATGAGCCAGCTGGTCGCATGACGCTGGAGCGGAGCGGCCGGGCCCCAGCAGGGGCGCAGCGGACCCGGCCGACGCGGGGCTGGACCCTGATCGAGATCATGATGGTCGTGATCATCATCGGCATCCTGGTGGCCGTGGTGGTGCCGAACGTGGTCGGCGTCGGCGACGACGCCCGCCTGGAGGCTGAGAAGGCCAGCCTGCGGGGCATCGCCCAAGCGCTGGAACTCTACAAGCTGGACAATCGCCACTATCCCTCCACGGAGCAGGGCCTCGAAGCGCTGGTGGCCAAGCCCACGGGCTTTCCCGAAGCCAAGGGCTGGGGTCCGGCACCGTACCTGCGGAAGTATCCCGTGGATCAGTGGGAGAACGAGTACTTCTACGTCAGCGAAGGCAGGAGCTACCAGTTGAAGTCGCTGGGCGCGGACGGCGCCGAGGGCGGCGAGGACGTCGACGCCGACATCAGCTATGCGGACATCTAGTGTGCCGCTTCCAAATGACGCGTGTTCCAGCGGGCGGGTTTCGTCGCAGGGCCGGGATGCCGGCGCGGCCTTGCGGGGCGGCACATCCTCAAGCAGCGCACTCCGAGGCGACGACGGACGAACGTGCCATTTGCCATGTCGATTCGGAATCGAACCGCCAGTGTGCCGCTTCCAAATGACGCGTGTTCCAGCGGGCGGGTTTCGTCGCAGGGCCGGGATGCCGGCGCGGCCTTGCGGGGCGGCACATCCTCAAGCAGCGCACTCCGAGGCGACGACGGACGAACGTGCCATTTGCCATGTCGATTCGGAATCGAACCACTAGCGGCCGCAGCGTCGCCGATCCAGCAGCCGCCGGCTTCACGCTGCTGGAGCTGCTGCTGGTGCTGGTCGTCGTCGGCGTGTTGGCAGGGACGGTGATCGCCGCCTTCCCGAACGTCGGCCATCAACGCCAGGTGCAGGCGGAGGCACAGCGGCTGGCCTTGGCCTTCGAACTGGCCCGGGGCGAGGCACTGCGGCGGAACGAACTCTGGGGCCTGGCGGTGGAGGAGCGGGGCTATGCCTTCCATCGCTACGACGCCGACGGCAACTGGCTGCAAGTGGACCGACGCCCCTTGGCGCCGTGGTCCGCCGAGCACGGCATCTCGCTCGCCATCGAGCGCTCGGGGGCGCTGGCCGCGGCGCAACCCGGCAGCGTGGCGCGGAGGCGCGGCCCGCAAGACGCCGTGCCGGATGTCGCCATCCACCCCGGCGGCGAGGCGACGCCGTTTGCCGTCACCGTAGCCGGGGCCGGCAGCGACCATGCCTGGGTCGTCCGCAGCGACGGCTTTGCCCGCGCCGAGGCGCTGCCGGAAGAGCAGGCCGCCCGGCCACGGCTGCCGACGTTCCGTTAAGAGGCGAGGAGTGCCGGGCTTCACGCTGCTCGAGCTGATGCTGGCGCTGGCGGTGCTGGCAATCGTGGCGGTGGCGGTCCTTGGCCGGGGCGCCGATACCGTGGCCCAGCTACACGGCTTGGAGCAGCGCACCCTGGCGCACTGGGTGGCGGAAAACGAACTGGCGCGGCTGCGGCTAGCGCAACGTCGCGCCGCCAGCGAACTGCGCGCCAAGGCGGACGGGAAGGGCGCTGGGCGGGTGACGGAGGACGAACCGGCGGCCGGTCCGGCGCCGCTGCCGGTCGGCACGCGGCGCAGCGAGCAGCGGCTGGGCAGCCGGGTCTGGCGCATCGTGGTGGAGACCGCGCGCACCGAGCATCCGTCGCTGCGCCGGGTAGAGGTCCGCGTGTTTGCAGGGGAGACTGCCGGTGCTGCGCCGACGGCGGCTTTGGTCGGGTTCCTGGGCCCGAACTGAGGTGGCGCAGCCAATAGCTGTCCTGGTGCTGGGGGGAGGCTGCCGGCAGGGCCGGCCTGGAAGGACTGCTCCGGTCGGGACCGCCGGCTTCACGCTGCTCGAGATCCTCGTGGCGCTGGCCGTATTCGCCATCGTCAGCGTGTTGGCGACGCGCATTCTCGGCAGCATCGTCGATCTGGCGGACGCCACTGGCGAACGCGGCGCGGCATTGGCGGACGTGCAGCGGGCGCTGGCCGTCGTCGAACGGGACGTCGAGCAGATGGTGCGGCGTCCGGTGCGCGACGAGCTGGGCGACCTCGGGCCGGCAGTCGCCATCGGCGGCGCAACGCTCGTCGAGTTCACGCGCCAAGGCTGGCAGAACCCGCTGGCCAAGCCGCGCACGACCTTGCAGCGGGTGGCCTACGCACACCGGGGCGAGCAGCTCCTGCGGCTCTATTGGCCGGTGCTGGACCGTGCGCTGGGCTCGGCGCCAGTCGTCCAAGTGCTGCTCGACGGTGTCGCCGAGGCCGACTTCATCGCTCACGACGACGTGGACCAGGAACATCGCTACTGGCCGCCCGGCAAAGAGTCTGGGGTGGACCTCGCCGCGGTGGAGCTGCGCTTGCAGACGGCCGCGTTCGGCCGCCTGGCCCGGCTGTGGCTGGTGCCTGCCGGCGCCGAGTCCCTGCCGGCGTTGGCAGCGGAGACGCCGGAGCAGGCGCCGACCGAGGACGAATTCGAAGACCGGGAAGAATCGGAAGAGCGGTGAGCCAGCGACGACGTTGCCGCTGCATCAGCCGGAGTGATCGGAGAGCGCATGGGTGACATGGCGCGTTGCGTACGCACCCGCTTTGGGCCGCCACGTCGTTGAAGCTGTCCGGCTGCAAACGGCCCCGCTTGCCCGCGGGCGACTCTCCGGCACTTTGCTATGCTGCGCCGCTTGGCGAAGCCATAGAACAGCCATGAGCGCCAGAACGGCATCGACGCGACTGCACTTGCTCTGCAACGGTGCGCGGCTCGACCTTGCGCCGATGCAGGGCCTGTGGACGCAAGCGCAGTACCTCCGGCTCACCGACCACTCCCGGCAGCTGCTCGAGTTTACCGACGGCCGGTTGGAGACGCTGCCGATGCCCACCCGCGGCCACCAGGCCATATCCAGATACCTGCTGCTGGCCTGGCTGCCGGTCGTGCGGGCAGCGGGCGGCGAGCTGTTCTACGCGCCTTTGCGGCTGCGCATTCGCGAGGGCAAGTTCCGCGAACCGGATCTGCTGCTGCTGCGCGACGCCCAGGACCCGCGCAATCGAGACGACTACTGGCGCGGCGCGGACCTGGTCGCGGAAATCGTCAGCCCGGACGATCCAGAACGCGACACGCACGAGAAGCGCCTGGACTACGCCGAGGCCCGCATTCCCGAGTACTGGATCGTCAATCCTCTGGACGAGACCGTGACGGTGCTGTCGCTGCAGGGCGACGCCTACGCGGAACATGGCGTCTATCGCCGCGGCGAACGGGCGGAGTCCGCGCTGCTCGACGCGCTTGCGGCGGATGTCACCGAGGTGTTCGATGCCGCGCTTGCGCGACTTGGTTGAGTCCGCCGGCCGAGGGGCGGTGGAGTTCCGCTCCCCAACGCGCGCCGCTGGCGGCTGGCGCACGGCCGCGATCCGAGACGCGGAGCGCTAGCCAAGCTCCTCGCGAGGCGCAGCGGCACTGTCGCGGCCCACGATGCCAGCGGTTCGCTCCAATCGCGGCGTAGCCCTGGTGAGCGTGCTGCTGATCGTCCTCGTGGCGACGGCGCTTGCCTATCAGGTCGCCATGCGCCACAGCTTCACCGTTGCCCAAAGCCGCCAGCTTCTGCATGGCGCCGAAGCGCGGCAGCATGCGCTCGGCGCGGAGCAGTTCGGCCGCGAACTGCTGGCCGCGGACTGGCAGGACGAAGGCACCCGGGCTGCGGACACGCTGACCGAGGCCTGGGCTCGCTTCGGCGCTCCGCCGCAGAGGAACGCGGGGGAGCCCGAAACGGCGCCGGCACGGCAAGTGGCAGCGCTCAAGCGGACGTTCGCGTCCACCTTCGCGCTCGAAGACGGGGATCTCGAGCTGCGCATCGATGATCTCTCGGCCCGGTTCAACCTCAACGCGCTGGTCGGCGACCACGGGGCGGACAACGTGGCTCGCCTGCAACGGCTGTTGGGCCATCTCGGCCTCGACCCGACCGTGGCCCACCGCTGGCGGGACTGGATCGACGCCGACCAGGACGTCGACGGCCTGGGCGCGGAGGATGCCGAGTATCTGCTGCGCGATCCCGCCTCCCGGGCGGCCAACCAGCCAGGCGTCCACCCCTCGGAGCTGCAATTCGTGGCCGGGTTGAGCACGGCGGACTACCGGCGTCTGCGGCGCTACGTGGCGCTGCTGCCCACAAGGGCGCTGCGCGTCAACGTCAATACGGCGCCAGCGCCGGTGCTTGGCGCGTTGGCGCCGAACTTCCCGCCGGCCGAGGCGGAGCAGATCGTCCAGCCCCGCCGGTTCGAGGACGTGGAGAGCGTGGTGGCGGCCCACGCGGCGCTGGGCGAGGCAGTGCGCGTCCTTGCGGTGCACAGCGAGTTCTTCCGCTTGCAGGCCCGGGCCCGGGTAGGGCGTTCCCGCGCGGTGCTCACCTCGATGCTGCACCGGGATGCGAGCACCGGCGCCCTGACGCTGCTGTCGCGCAGCTTCGGGGAACGCTTCGATGCACTGGCGTCGGAAGGTGCCGACGGCACGATGGTCGACCCCGTTGGCAGGCCATAGCGTTCTTCAGCCTGCCGTGGGGGAGCCGGGCGCGCGAGCGCCAACGATCATGCCTGGCAACCGCAAAAGCGCTAGACTCCGCACCGATGGCGGCCGTACCGGTCCCTCGCGGCGAGTTCGGCGTGAACCCCGTCAGGCCCGGAAGGGAGCAGCGGCAGCGGCGGATTCGGGCGCCGAGGCACGGCTGGTACGCCGCCTCCTATTGAGCGGACCGCCACGGTTGAGCGCATCGCAACGGAGAGGTGTCCGAGCGGCTGAAGGAGCACGCCTGGAAAGTGTGTATGGGCGAGAGCCCATCGAGGGTTCGAATCCCTCCCTCTCCGCCACACGACGCGCGTAATTGGTTGATCATACTGCGTTTTTGGGCGCGACGGTCTGCCATAGAAGGGTTGCCATAAGTCCGGCTGCGGAAGGGCGGCTTCGAATACTTCCAGGTCGCCCACCTCCAACGAGGTGGGTAGGTTTAGCCCAGCCTGTACCTAGGCGCACCTTGGGTGCTTGTGGGCGCGTTTCCTGCCGAGCGTGGCCAAACGCACTGCCGGAACTCGACTCTGCCACAAGCACTCTGGGCGTGTTCCGGGCGTCTTGGTCGCGCAAAGTACTCCACAATCAACGACCTAGCGCCCGATGGCACCGGAAGGCGTCCAAGGCTGCTGGCAGCGTTCTAGGGCGAGTCCGGTCGCGTTCCATCGCAAGCCATTGATTGCAGCCGGGAGTTCAGAAAGTTCGGGTTCTTCGCGCTTGGGATCGTCGCCGCCCCGGCCGCGTAGTTCGCTACGCAACGCTAACCGAAGTTTGCGCCTTTCGGCCCTTGGGCCGGGTGCCTGCCGAATACACGTCGGCGAGAAGGTTCTGTGCACTGAACGGCCCGAATAGGCAGGAAGGACACAATGCGCGTTCTTCGTAGCAACGGCCCGGCCACTGCCGGTTCGGAGACTTGGGAACGCACCGGAGACAATCGACGATGAGAAACCTCATGCTCGCCATCGCAGCGGCGGCTTTCGCAACGCTCGAGCCTTCGGCGCTGGCAGCTGAAGGGCAGGGCGACAACAACGAGCAGCCGACGATGGCCGAGCTCGCCAGCAAGGTGGACGGTCTGGGAACCAGGCTTGGCGGCATCGAAGCCACGCTAGGCAATCTCGCAACGGCAACGGTAGGCACTTCGGCGACCAGCATTGCCAGCAAGGTGGACGCGCTCTCCAGCACCGTCGCTGCCAACCACACAGCCATCGTCGGCAAGTTCGCGCTGCAGATGGCGGCGGTAATGACAAAGTCGACAACGCTCATCAATGCCACATCGCCCACCGGCATGAACTACAACGCTGCCTACTACTTGGTAGGCGAAAGCACGATCGAAGATGGCTTTGGCATCGCCAGTAGCACGTCGGGGCTTAGCTTCTTTCCCACGCATCGGTTTCCGGCCGGTTTCACCTTCACCGACGACAAACCGCTGGCTTCCTACACCGGCGCGTTCAAGATCACGAAACTCAAGTAGGAAACAGGAACGCGAGCGCAGCAGCGCTTGGCGAGGCGCGGTCGCTGACGCACGAGTTCCGGGGACATCGCCTACGGACGTGTCAGCCCAAGCGGCTCCCTCGGCGGTCGGCGTAGTGCTACGGTAGCGGCGTCGATAGGGTCGGAGGACCGTGCCGTGGGCAACGCGAGCGCCACATGGAGCGGCTGGGCGCAGATGATGACGGTGGTGGTCGCCGTGGTGGGCGCTGCTTGGGGGCTGGCATGGTCCCTCGGCGGCAACTTCGAGCGGCTCGGCGCTGCCGTGGAGCGCAACGCGAAGGCCATTGAACGCAATGCCGCGGCCATCGAACGGAACGCGCGGCTGCACACGGAGGCCCTCGGTCGCGTACAGGCGTCGGTGGACGGGAACCGGGCGGCGATCGCGGAGAACGCCGCGGCGATCGCACGGCTCGCGGGCCAATACGCGGAGCATGTTCGGCACCACGATGGCGGTGGGGGCTAACGCCAAGCCGCACTGGAGTGATGGTCCAGACCGGCGCGGTGCCGCCAGCTCATCCGTCATTGCAATCGGGTTTGGCCCGCTAGCATCCCGCCAGCATCTCGGCCATGCCGCAAGGGACGCGGCAAGACGAGGTTTGGAGCGGGAAACGGGGATTGAACCCGCGACCCCAACCTTGGCAAGGTTGTGCTCTACCACTGAGCTATTCCCGCTCGCGGACGATGAGTATGCCGAACCCCGCGGAGGATGGCAAAGGCAAGGCCCCTGGACGGGCTGGGCGTGGCGGTGCCGTCGCTCGATCCGCCTCCTCCAAGCCGCAACTGGCGACGCCGCGCTCGCCCACCGAGGCGATACTGGTGGCGGTGTCGCCCGCAGTGTGCGGCGGCGACGGCTACCGCCGCATCCTCGGCGAGTTGGCGCCGTACGCGACGGGACGGCGCTTGTACCTGTGCCATCCCGGGGGGGCCGGCCCTGCCCAGGCGCAGGAGGCTGCGGCGGCCCTCGGCTTGGCCGCGTTGTCGGTGCCTGGCGACGTTGGGTCGGCCATCCGCTACGGCATGGAGGAGGCCGACCACCTTGCGGTCCTCGACGGCGACGGGCAGTCGGACCCCAGGGTGCTCGATGCGTTGTTCGCCGAGCTGCGGTCGGGCATCGATGTCGCAGTGGCGTCGAGCACGGCGCCGGGCGCGGTCGTCCCGGCGGGGTCTCCGCAGGGGCGCGTGACCACTGCCCTCGTCCGTCTCTGCATCCGCCTCCTGGTCCCGTGTCGCGGCGTGCGGGATCCGTTGTCCGGCTGCTTTGCCCTGCGACGATCGGCCTGGCGCCGCGTGGCCGCCCGCGTCGACAGCGGCGGCGCTAAGTTCTTGGTGGATCTGCTGCCGGCTGCGGGAGCGCTGCAAGTACGAGAGGTCCCGGTTGTGCTCCGCAGTGGCGGCAGCGAGGACGGCGCAACAAGCCTCGTGGCGCGCTGGCAGCTGATCGTGTCCATCGCCCGTGGCGCATTGCGGCTGCGGCTGCCGCGCCGGTGGCTGAGCTTCGCTGGCGTAGGGGCGCTGGGCACCGTCACGGACGCGTTGCTCACCGGCGCCTGCATGGGCGTTGGCGGGCTGCCCTTCGGCGTCGCGCGAACAGTCGGCCTCGCCGTCGGCATGACGCAGAACTACCTGCTCAACAACCGCCTCACCTTTCTGGAAGCCGGCGCTGCGCCGACGTTGCGGGGTTGGGCGTTGTTCGGCGTCTGCCAAGCGCTGGGCGCCTTGGTGAACTGGGGCGTCTCGGTGACGACCTATCTGGCCGGGGCGCCGTGGCTGGGCGCCCTGCTGCTGGGCACTCTCGCCGGCATGGCGCTGAACTTCGCCACCGCGTCGAGGCTGGTCTGGCCAGCGACCACGCCGGCAGGCGAGTAGCGGTTCGCGCCGCCGGTGATCTCGGCGGCTGGCACGTTCGCCGGCGCACGAGTTCCATAGACATGGCCTACGGCGATGTCAGCCCATGCGACTCCCTTGGGCAGTTGACGTAGTGCTAAGGTGGCGACGTTGATGGAGTTGACAGGAGACCCACACCGTGAGCAGCGCGAGCGGTGCCTGGAGCGGCTGGGCGCAGATGATGACGGTGGTGGTCGCCGTGGTGGGCGCTGCATGGGGGCTTGCGTGGTCGCTCGGCGGCAACTTCGAGCGGCTCGGCGCTGCCGTGGAACGCAACGCGAAGGCTATCGAGAGCAACGCGAAGGCCATCGAGAGCAATGCCGCGGCCATCGAGCGGAACGCGCACCTGTACACGGAGGCGCTGGCTCGCGTGCAGGCGTCGGTGGACGAGAACCGCGCCGTCATGGTCGAGAACGCCGCGGCGATAGCTCGGCTCGCGGGCCAGTACGCGGAGCATGTTCGGCGTCACGATGGCGGCGGAAGCTAGTGGGTCAACCCGATTGCAATGACGGATGGGCTGGCGGCACGGGTGCCGATCTGGACCATCACTCCAATGTGGCTTTTGTACTAGCGTCCCGTGCGGTCCGCGACCTTGCGTCGGCCAATTGCCACCGGCATGGAGCGGCACCGTCCAGGAATCGACTTGCCGTCCTTGACGGTGGCGAGCCGGTGATCCTCGTTCGGGCTACGGACCGCCCGTCAGCGGCACGAAGCGCACCGGGAAGAGCCGGCCCAGGCGCTGCTCCCGTTTGTGGTAGATCGCCAGTTCCTGGAAGCCGTCCTCCGGCCCTAGGGGCATCACGAGGCGGCCGTCTTCGGCGAGCTGTTCGAGCAGCGCCGGGGGAATCTCTTCGGCTACCGCGGTGACGACGATGCCGTCGAAGGGCGCCCGATCCGGCCAGCCCCGCCAGCCGTCGCCTTCACGCACATGCACGTTGTCGTAGCCGAGCCTCGCCAGCCGCTCCGTGGCGCTGGCCGCCAGCGCCGGAACGATCTCAATGGTGTACACCGTCCTGGCGAGGCGAGCCAGCACCGCCGCCTGGTAGCCGGAGCCGGTCCCCACCTCCAATACGTTGTGGTGCGGCGCCACGTCCAGCAGCTGGGTCATGACGGCGACGATGAACGGCTGCGAGATGGTCTGGCCGTGGCCGATGGGCAGCGGGTGGTTGGCGTAGGCGAGGCTGCGGTTGCGCGGCAGCACGAACAGCTCCCGGGGCGTTGCCCGCAGGGCCGCCAGCACCGGCGCGTCGATGCGTTCGATGCCGGTGTAGGGGGCGGTGCGACGAGCGTCGTCGCCGATCTCCGCCAGCAGCCGCTCCATCGGCGTGGTCGGGGCGTCCTGCGGGCGTCGGGCGGCCGGCTCCTGGCCTACGACTGCCGATTCGCCCGCGCCCTCTTCGCTGGCGGCGTCTGTCGCGCCCAATGCTGCTGCCAGCAGCCCCGCCGCCGCTACGAGCTGCACGAGAGCATCGAGCAGCCGGCGCGGTGCCGGGCCCACTCCGGCCGCTTGGCGGCGTAGCGTTCCTTGCCTGGCTGTTCCTGATAGGGGCGGCGGAGCACGTCCATCCACTCCGAGAGCGCGGAGAAGTCGCCCGCTTCCGCCTTGTCGATGGCGAGCTGCGCCAGGTAGTTGCGGGGCACGAACAGCGGATTGTTGGCGTTCATGCGCGCCACGCGGGCCTGCTCCGGTTCGCCTTCCCGGCGCAGCCGGGCGGCGTAGGCGGCGAGCCACGCTTCGGTGCGCTCGCGCAGCGTCGGCGTCAGCGCCGTCGGGGCGTAGTAGGCATCGAGCAGCGGTTCCAGAGCCGGGGCGTCCCGGTCCACCTGCGCCAGGCGGCGAAAGAACAACGTCATGTCCGTCTCGGCCGCGGCCAAGATTGCGAACAGCTCTTCGGCCAGAGCGGCGTCCTGTTCCGGTCGGTAGCAGGGCAGGCCGAGCTTGGCCGCGGTGGCCGCTTCGAACTCCCGCCGATAGCGGACCGCGAAGTCCTCCAGCACGTCGCGCAGCGGCGCGGCATCGCCGATCAACGGGCCGATCACGGGAAAGACGGCGTTCGCAAGCTGCAAGAGATTCCACTGGGCTATTGCCGGCTGCTGGCCGAAACGGTAGCGCCGGCCGGCGGCGTCGGTGGTGTTGGGCGTCCAGTTCGGGTCGTAGTCTTCCAGCCAGCCGTAGGGACCGTAGTCGATGGTGAGCCCCAGCACGGCCATGTTGTCCGTGTTCATCACCCCATGCACGAAGCCGACGCGCATCCACTGCGCCACCATGGTTGCCGTCCTGGCCGCCACCTCGCCGAACCAAGCCAGATAGCGGCTCTTGGCATCGCCGTGCTCCGCAAGGTGCGGGAAGTCCGCGGCGATGGTGAAGTCCAGCAAGCGGCCCAGCAGCCCCGTGTCGCGCCGCACCGCGAGGATCTCGAAGTGGCCGAAGCGGGTGAAGGAAGGTGCCATGCGGCACACCACGGCCCCAGGCTCCGGCGCCGGGTGGCCGTCGTAGAGAATGTCGCGCACCACTTCCTCGCCGGTGAGCGCCAACGACAGGGCGCGGGTCGTGGGTACGCCGAGGTGGAACATCGCCTCGCTGCACACGAACTCCCGCAGCGACGAGCGCAGCACCGCCAGGCCGTCGGCGGTGCGCGAGTAGGGCGTGGGGCCGGCGCCCTTCAGCTGCAGGGTCCAGCGTTCGCCGCGGCGGTTCACGGCCTCGCCCAGGTTGATGGCGCGGCCGTCGCCCAGCTGGCCGGCCCAGTTGCCGAACTGGTGGCCGCCGTAGCAGGTGGCGATGGGTGCCATGCCGGGCAGCAGGCGGTTGCCGGCGAACACCTGGGCGAATGGTCCGGTAGCGTCCACGGCGCTGGGCAAGTCGACCAGCGCCGCCGCATCCCCGGACCAGCCGACGAGTCGCGGCGCCGGCGCTGGCTTCGGGGCCACCCGGGAGTAGCACGCCGCCACTTGGCGGCGAAAGTTGCGCCGCTCCGGGTCTTCCGGCAGGGCGTCCGCGAAACGGTTCTCGAAGCGCAGCGCCGCCAGGGTTTCCTCGGCGCCGGCCGTCGTCCCGCCGGGCAGAACCGGGGCCGTCTCCGCCGCCAATGCCGCCGCGCCCGCCATGTCGGCGATGTTAGCCCATCGCCCGGCGCGACCGGCCGCGCTCTGCGACGCCGAGCAGAATCGCCGGCACGATGCCTGCGGCGACAATGGCCAGCGCCGCAGTGGACGCCTCGGCGAGGCGCTCGTCCGCTGCCAGGCGGTAGACGCGGGTGGCCAGCGTCTCGAAGTTGAACGGCCGCAGGATGAGCGTCGCCGGCAGTTCCTTCGTCACGTCGATGAACACAAGCAGCGCCGCGCTGGCCGCGGCGCCGCGCAGCAGCGGCGCGTGGATCCGACGCAGGACGCGGCCGGGCGGGGCGCCGAGCGTGCGGGCCGCTTCGTCGAGGTGCGGATGGACTTGCGCGAGGCCGCCTTGGCAGGCGTTGTAGGCGGCGGTGAGAAAGCGGGCGAGGCACGCGAACACCAGCGCCGCGGCGGTGCCGGTGAGCAGCAGGCCGGCGTTCCAGCCCAGGGCGTCGCGGAGCAGCTGCGCGAGCGCCCGGTCGATGGCCGCAAGGGGCACCAGCACGCCGACCGCCAGCACGGTGCCGGGCAGCGCATAGCCAAGCGTTGCCGTGCCCACTGCCAGGCGGGTGGCGGGACGAGGGCGTAGCCGCTCGGCGTAGGCCAGCCACAGGGCGAGGGCCACTGCCAAGAGCGCCGTGACGCTGGCTACGCCGACGCTGGCTTGCACGAACTGCCCGAAGCCGCGCCCCAGCAGCGGATCGCCCACCGCGATGGCGTGGCGGCCGAGCACGGCGACGGGAATCGCGAAGCCGAGCAGCAGCGGCGTCGCCACGGCGACGGTTGCCGTTGCCGCCCGCCAGCCGCGCAGCCGCGCCAGCGGCGCTGGCGCCGACGGCGCCACGGGATTGTGGAAGCGGCCCCGACGGGCCCAGCGTTCGCCGAGCACCAGCAGGGCCACCAGGCCGAACAGGCAAGCCGCGAGCAGCAGCGCCGCCTGCCGGTCGCCGGCCGCGAACCAGGTGCGCAGAATGCCGGTGGTGAACGTGGGCACGCCGAAGTACTCCACCACGCCGTAGTCCGCCACGGCCTCCATCATGGCCAGCGCCACGCCGCCGGCGACCACTGGACGCGCCGCCGGCAGGGCAACCCGCCAGAACGCTCGGCGACGGCTGGCGCCCAACCCCCGCGCCGCCTCGAGCAACGATCGCGCCTGGTTGGCGAAGGCGACGCGGGCCAGCAGGTAGGCGTAGGGATAGAGGACGAAGCCGAGCACCAGCGCCGCGCCGCCGAGGGAGCGAATCGGCGGCAGCACGGCCCCCTGCCAGCCGAACGCCTGCCGCAGCCCCCGCTGCACGGGGCCAGCGAACTCCAGCAGGTCCGTGTAGACGTAGGCGACGACGTAGGCGGGCACCGCCAGCGGCAGCATCAGAGCCCAGGAGAGCAGCCGCCGGCCCGGAAACTGCCGGGTGGCCACCGTCCAGGCCGTGGCGACGCCCAGCGTCGCAGCGAGCGCGCCCACCAGCACGGCGAGCGCCACGGTGTTGAACACGTAGCCCGGCAGCACCGTCTGCCGCAGATGTTCCCAGGAGGCGGAAGCCGGCGTGAACAAGGCAGCGCACACGACTGCCACCGGCACGGCGACGAGGGCCGCGACCAGCCAGGCGCCGAGGGTCCAGAAGCGGTTCACGGCTGCGGCGCCTCCCGTTTCGCCCCGCGAGGGGCAGCGTCCGGCGGCGTCTGGGACGGTTGCTAGACCCTGCCTGGCCACGCGGCCGAGACGTCGAACTCGACCAGCGCCTTCTTGGAGTTGCGCTTGCGGATCGGCCGCACTGCCACGTCGGCGAATCCGCGCTTGCGCAACATCGTGGCGTAGAGCTGTTCCGTCGGCACCAGCACCCCGTAGAACGTCGAGTTTCCCACGATGTAGTGAACGCGCGCTCCCGGCTTCAACACCCTCGGCAGGCTGTCGAAGTGTCGCGCCATGTCCTCGCAGTACTTGGCGACGTACGCCGCCAGCAGGACGCTGTTGGCGTTGGTCTGCGCCGCGATCCGCGCCACGATGCCGTCCAGGTCCTCGGGGAGGCGGCGATCCTGCCGCCGGGTCCAAGTCCCGAGACGGCTGGTGGCGATGCCCCAGGTGCCGCCGATGGCCTGCCAGTCGAGTTCGCCAGCCTCGCTGGCACAAGTCAAATAGCCAAGCCAGTACATGTACGGTCGAAGCTCGCGGATGTAGGACATGCGGTTAGCATACGGCGGCGAAGTCACCACCAGGTCGAAGCGCTCTGCCGAGACTCGCAGCAGGTCCCGCGCATCGTCCTGGACGACTGTGGCGACGCCGAGCGGGCAGTCGCTCGCCCCGCGAAGAACGAACCGAAGGTCGTCCAGGAACAGCGTGCTCGGATCCAAGTCCATTTGCAGCCGGCCTTGCGGGCAAGGAGAGTCCGCGTCCTTGAACGACATGGACTGATGGTCGAAGGCGGCGTTGGAGAGCTTGATCAGCGTGCGGCAGAACGCCACGTGCAGCAAGTCGCGCACCGCGCTGTCCGCCGCCGACACCAGGATCGCCGCCTTGAGGCGGCAGAGAAAACGCGTGGCCGCCTTGGACCACCAGCGCTCTATCCTGTGGATGTCGGGCGCCGGCGCTGGCGCCAGGGTCTCCCGGCGTGTCGCGCCAACTGCCTCGAGCCCCGCGGCCTTGGTCTCGGCAAGCAGCGTTGGGGAGTAGCCGCTGGTCTTGGCGCGTGCAAGCCACACCAGGAAGGGGTTGATGTCGACGGTGGTGGCCCGATGCCCTCGGGCAACCGCACACAGAGCCGTCGTACCCGTGCCGCAGAACGGATCCAGGACATTCAAGCCCTCGCCGTAGCGGGAAATGACCTCCTCCACCACCTTGACGGAGTAGGCTGGCGTAAGCCGCAGCCAACCGTGCCGTCCGGTCTTCGCATTGAACGCCTGCGTGTAGTCGGCGCGCTGGCGCAACCGGCCTGCCTCTCGCACTCAATCGCTCCCCAGGTCCAGCAGGGTTTGGAGCACGGCAGCGCTGGGGTGCCGCGGGATGTCAGCCCGTCTCCTCGTGGGGACAGCTTCAGTATATTGCTCGGCATGGCCTTGGAGTTTCGGGACATCGGGCATCGCTACGGCCGCGAGGCGGTGCTGCGGGGCGTCTCTCTGGCGGTGCCCGCTGGCGAGGTCACCTGCGTGCTGGGGCCCTCGGGGAGCGGCAAGACCACGCTGCTGCGCCTTGCGGCCGGCTTGGAGCCGTTGCAGGCCGGCTGCATCCGCTTGGACGGCGAGCCGCTCGCGGCGCCGGGCCGGTCGCCGCCGCCGGAAGCCCGCCCGGTGGGGCTGGTGTTTCAGGACCATGCGCTGTTTCCGCACCGCACCGTGGGCCAGAACGTCGCCTTCGGCCTCGCTGGCCTGCCGCCGAGCCAGCGTCGGGACGTGGTCCGCAAGCAGCTGGAAGCGGTGGCCCTCGCCGACTTCGCCGGCCGCTACCCGCACACCCTCTCCGGCGGCCAGCAGCAGCGGGTGGCGTTGGCCCGGGCGCTGGCGCCGGCGCCCCGGGTGATGCTGCTCGACGAGCCCTTCGCCAACGTAGACCCGACGCTGCGCCGGGCCCTGCGCGAAGATGCCCGTCGCGCCCTGCGCGCCGCCGGCAGCGTGGCGATAGTGGTCACCCACGACCCGGACGAGGCATTGGAGTTGTCGGACCGCATCGCCGTCCTGGACGCCGGGGAAATGGTGCAGGCCGGCGAACCGGCCACGGTGTGGCGCCAGCCGGCGTCCTTGGCGGTGGCGATGCTGTTTGGACAGTCGCAGCGGCTGGCGGGCACGGTTTCGAGCGGACGGGTAGGCACCGCCTTTGGCGATGCGGGCCCCGCGGCCGGGGCGGAGGAGGGTGCCGCCGTGGACGTGGTGGTGCGGCCCACTGCGGTGGCTTTGCGACCGGACGACGCCGGACCCCGCGTGGCGGACGTTCGATTTCTGGGGGACCGCTACCTGGTGCTCGTCGAGGCGGCTGGAGAGACGCTCCGGGCCAGCGTGCCGGCGCTGGGCGGCTTGGCCCCGGGCGACCGCGTGACGGCGACTTTCGCTGCCGAGGGCACGTTCCTGTATCGGCGCTAGCGAGTGCTGCGCCAGAGGGCGCAGTCTCGCCGCATCATCGTGGTAGAGTTGCAAATGATTGTCGTTGCCATTGGGGATGCCATGCGCGTCGCGCCCGTTCTTCTTCTGGTCCTTGGAGTTGCCGCCCACGGTGCGGACGTCAACGTCTACTCGGCGCGGCACTACGACACGGACCTTGCCCTCTACGAACGCTTCACGGAGCAGACCGGCATCGCCGTCAATCTGATCGAAGGCAGCAGCGACGGCTTGATCGAGCGCATCCGCAACGAGGGCGAGTTCAGTCCCGCGGATCTGCTGATCACGGTGGACGCCGGGCGGCTGTGGCGGGCCCAGCAGCAAGGCATCTTCCAGCCCGTGGAGTCGGCCCTCTTGCGCGAGCGCGTTCCCGCCCACCTGCGGGACCCGGGCGGCCACTGGTTCGGGCTCTCGAAACGCGCCCGCGTGATCGTCTACAGCAAGGCCAAGGGACTGCCGGAAGGCATCAGCCGCTACGAGGACCTTGCCGACCAACGCCTGCGGGGCCAGGTGTGCATGCGCTCCTCCGGCAACATCTACAACCTGTCGCTGCTCGGCGCGTTGATCGAGCACCACGGCGAAGCGCAGGCCGAGGCGTGGGCGCAGGGCGTGGTGGCCAACTTCCGCCGCCCGCCCCAGGGCAACGACACCGCCCAGCTGCGGGCCGTCGCCGCCGGGGAATGTGGCGTGAGCATTGCCAACAGCTACTACGTCGGACGCCTGATCGGTGCCGAAGCGGACGCGGACCGGGCAGTCGCGGACGCGCTGGCGGTGCTGTTCCCGAATCAGGCGGGACGGGGCGCCCACGTCAACGTCAGCGGCGCCGGCGTGGCCCGGCATGCGCCGAATCGGGCCAACGCGGTGGCGTTCCTCGAATACCTGACCGGCGACTTCGCCCAGCGCCTCTTTGCGGAAGGCAACAACGAGTACCCGGTGACGGGCCCCACGACGGGCCCCATAGCGGCCCTCGACAGCTTCAAGGAAGACGGCGTGAACGCCGCCGTGCTGGGTGCCAATCAGGCCTTGGCGGTGCGCGTGTTCGACCGGGCAGGGTGGCGCTGATGCCGCTGCGGGCCAGGCGTGGCGCATGGCGGGCGTCCCGGCTCGGGTTGGCCGCCTTGGCGGTTGTCGGCGCTGGCGGCTGCGTCCCATCGACGGTGGCCGTGCCGGCGGCAACGCAGGCGGACGCCGAGTACCTGCTGCGGTTGGGCCTCGTGCGCGGGCATCTGCTCGTTGGACACGCCCTCTTGGCGCTGGGCGAACGGGCCTCGGCGCAGTCGCATGCCAAGCACCCGCAGGACGAACTGTACGCTGGCATGGCCGCGGAACTGGCCGAGCGCGGCGCGGAGGGCTTCGCGCCGCAGCTGGCGGCCCATGCCGCTGCCGTCGAGGCCGGCGATGCGGCTGCGGCGCAGGCGGCCTACGACCGGCTGGTCGCGGCCATCTCCCGCAGCGAGTCCGTGGTGGCCGCTTCGCCGAGCCTGGCGGCCCGAGTGATTCGCTTGCTGCTGGAAGAAGCCGCTGTCGAGTACGCGGCGGGCGTCGTCGACGGACGCCTTGCGAACGCCCACGAGTACCAGGATGCCTACGGCTTCGCCCAAGTTGCCCTGGGGATGGCGTTGGCCACCCACGCGACCCTGGGCGGCGACGATCCGGACCGGGCCGTGTTCGCCGCCATCGCGGACCGTCTCGCCGCCCTGGCGCCCATGTGGCCCAGCCTGATGCCGCCGCCGCGTCTGGACGCCGATGCGGCGCGGCTTGCCAGCGCCGCCGACGGCGTGGCCAAGGACGCCTTGGGCCTGCGCTCAAGACCGCGCTTTCGGTAGCGGGTTCGGGCGGTTGGAGCTGGCGGGTGCCCAAGGCGCCAGCCTGCTGAGAGCTAGCCTGCTTGGGGGAGGGCTGCCACGGTCGATGGCCAGCCGCCGTGCTCGTCGACCAGCGCCTGGGCGTATTCCAGGCAGCAGCCGCAGCCGGTGCCGACGCCGAGCTTCTCGCCAAGAGCCTCGACGTCCTCCGCGCCGGCGGCAATGGCCCGCCGCACCTCGGACTCCTTGACCGCTTGGCACAGGCAAACGTACATGGCAGCAGAATATAAACGCGAATCATTCTTGGTTGCAACAGCTTGTTTTTCGGCCCTCGGATGCAGTTGACCATCGCGGACCAGCCATGTATGTTCCTACAGCAGGAGTGTCCAAAGATGCCTTCAAGCAAGGCAGGACGACCCTGCGGGGATGGATGAGCTAGGGAGGCAGGAGAGCGGTGGCCCCCCAACCACGGCAGCCGGCGGTCTTGGCGGGCCCTAGGCCCAACGGCACGCTCGGCAACGCATCGCGCCGTCTGGTCGGCAACGCGAGCAAGAGGCGGCGCAAGATGATCGCGTTCGGCTGGTACGGCGGCAAGTTCGTCCACTTGAGCTTCATCCTGCCGCATCTGCCGACAGACGCCGAACACTTCTGCGACGTCTACGGAGGGTCGGCGGCGGTTCTCATCAATCGCGCACCAGCAGCGGTCGAGACCTACAACGACTTGGATTCCGAGCTGGTGAACTTCTTCCGCGTGCTGCGCGACCGGCCCGACGCGCTTGTGCGGCAGATTGGGCTCACGCCGTTCTCGCGGGAGGAGCTCGCGAGGGCATGTGCGCCCGAGCGTGGCTTGGACGCTCTCGAACGCGCCCGCCGGTTCTACGTTCGCGCCCGACAGACTAGGACGGGCTTGGCCCAAACCAGCAGCGAGGGGCGTTGGGCGCACTGCCTGCTCACCTCGCGGGCCGGCATGGCTGGCGCCGTCTCGCGCTGGCTTGGCGCCGTGGAAGGCCTGCCGGAGATCGTCCAGCGCCTGCAGCGCGTGCAAATCGAGAACGCGCCGGCCTTGGAGGTGATCGTGCGCTACGACAGCGCCAAGACGTTGTTCTACCTCGACCCGCCCTATGTCCACGGCAGCCGAGGCGATGCCGCCGCCTACGGACACGAGATGACGGACCAGGACCACTGCGAACTCGCCGCGCTGCTGCACGACATCAAGGGCCGCGCCGTACTCTCCGGCTACCGTTCGCCCCTCTACGACGACCTGTTCTCGACGTGGCACCGCGTGGACGCCGACGCCAAGCTGTGCAACTCGTCGAAAGGCAAACGCACCGAATCCCTCTGGATGAACTTCGAGCCAGCCCTGCGCCATGGCGGTTCCTGACAGAGACCGAGCGCGGGCGCTGCTCGCCCGGCATTGGGACGAGGTGGTGCGCGGGAAAGCCGCCACCACGGTAGACGCGGAGACCCGCAATCGAATAGTGGAACTCTTCGCGTCCGAAGGCATGTCGTTCACTTACTGTCCTCTGACGCAGCTGCTTGGCAAGCTGACGGACCATCGACTCGACGCCCTGTGCCTGCAGCGCGGCGACGACTCGGAATCCCACTGGGACCCGCGCAGTTTCGCTGCCGCCGTGGTGGTGCCTTGGGTTCGCGACAACCAGGACGTCCTTGGCACAAGCTCCGATCCCTACGTAAGCAATCCACTGCGGCAACCGCGCATCCTGTCGAATCCGCCAAACGTCCGGTCCAGTTCGTTGCCGTTGTGGGAGTCGCTGCATCACGTGTTGTCTGCGGTCGAGGAGCGGAACGACCCCGCCTACACAGTCGACGTGTTTCGAGCGGTATTGGCGGTCATCAACGACAAGCTCCAACGCCAGCAGTTCGTCTATCCCATCCTCGCCAGGGTCAGCCTTGAACAGACCCTGTTTCTCGTCCGCGGCCTACTCGAGGCGTCGCAGGCAGGCGAGCACGCGATGTCGGTCATGGCCGCGCTGTTCGCCGTGGCAGGTCGCCGGTTTGGTCTGTGGGACGACGTGCGGCGCGAGGCGTCGACGATCGCCGACCATGCATCTGGAATGGTCGGCGACATCGAGTGTCGAAGCGAAGAGCGCTTGGTATTCGCGGCCGAGGTGAAGGAACGTCAAGTCACGCTGGGCGACGTGCGGTCTTTCGAGGAGAAGCTGGGTCGGAGCGACTTGACGGAAGCCATGCTGGTGGGGCCAAGCGTTCGTCGGCAGGATGCAGACGAGATTGCAGCACGGCTGCATCTCATGTGGACCCGCGGCATCAACCTCTACCGCCACTCCTTGGAGGACGTCGTGGCAGTCACGGCAACTCTGGCTGGTGAACAGGGACGACGCGACTTCGTCGCGGAGATAGGAAGGGACCTTGACTCGTACGCACGCACCTCCGGCCGGCTCGCTTGGCACGGTCTGCTGGAGCGTGTGTCGAGTGGCGAGTGGTAGGTGCGGCCGCGGATGCTGGCCGCCACGGACGACCGGTACGGCGAAAAATGCCTGACGGCTTTCTCGTAGTGTGTACTATGTAGTACATATGACATTCGGCAGCCACATACGGGCCCGGCGGGAACGCCTGCGCTGCGACGATCCGGCCTTCTCGGTTCGGCAGGTCGCCCACCGCATCGGCGTCGAGCCGGCCTACCTCAGCAAGGTCGAGCGGGATCAGGTTGCGCCGCCGTCGGAGGCGACCATCGGCCGGCTGGCGGCGGAGCTGGGGGAGGATGCGGACGTCATGCTGGCGCTGGGCGGCAAGGTGTCGGAGGAGCTGCGCCGGATCATCATGCGGCGGCCCCAGCTGTTCGCGCAGCTGCTGCGGGAACTCAAGGCGCTGCCGGACCACGCCATCGCCCACATCGTGCGCGAAGTGCGCGACGGCGACTGGTGAGGCCGGACGCCAGCAAGAATCAACAACCTACGGAGAAGCCATGATCAGCTTGGAGAACGAAACCCTGACCTTGCGGTTCCCGGACGTACACGCCCGGGCCGCCTGCGAGATCTCCTTCATGCGCACGCTGCGCATTCCCGACGACAACCGGGAGTACCCGCTGCCGCCGGGCCTCGGGCAGTTCCCGCTGCGGCATGTGGACGACCACGCCGACCGCCTGCCGGCGGCCTGGAAGACCCACGGCGGGGTGTTCCTGCCGATGCACCAGTCCGAAGCCATGTGGATCAGCTTCTACCGCGCGTACCCGATGGCGCTCAAGGTGGCGGCCGGCAAGATCGACGCGGTAACCGGCGAGGCGTGGTCGCGGGAGCTCTCTGCCGACCCGCAGAACTACCTCGTCGTTCCCGGCCAACCGTGGCTGGACGGCTTCTGCGTCGCCAAGGGCACCATTCGCCAGTTCGTGGCGATGCCCCTCGGCAAGGGCTTCACGGCCGAGGAGCAGCTCACGGGCAAGGCCGAGCACGGCGGCTTGCAGATCGTCGCCTACCCGATGAAGGCGAGCGTCTACAAGGAGCTGTTCGAGCGTGTTGCCGACGTGCGATTCGCGAAGGCAGAGATAGAGGAAGGGGTGGTATGCGATGCAGCTCCGGTGGCGGAAATGGGCCTCGCTCCGGGCGGCCTCATGCGCCAGAATATCTACGGGGACAGGTACGGCATCGACGCTTGGGACATGTCCGCGTCCTCCCGCTGCTTCGTACACTTGCTGAACAGCGCCCAGTACTTCGCGGTGACCGGCAGCCACGCGCCGACCATGCCGCCGACGGCGAAGGACTACTCGGACGCTGGCCTGCCCTGGTTCGAGCACTACGGCGGCGACAAGGCCGCCGTCGACGGTGCCAGGAAGCTCGCGGGTCTGCACAGCGTCGCCGCGAAGTCCTGGCAGCAGGGCGCTCCCTTGACCGGCAACGAGCCGGCGCAGCCGCAGGTGGTCAAGACGGTGGGCGGACGCCGCCCGGTGCGCGAAGGCGAAGCCCTCTAGCGATGTCGTCGAAGCGGGGGCGGAAGCGGGCCGGCAAGCGCCAAGGCAAACCGGACTGGAAGGCCCTTGATGGGTGGACCGCCTTCCTGACGTCCATCAAGTGGTGCGCGATCGTGGTAGGCGTCGTGTGCTTGGTGTCCGAACGCTCGGCTTGGCCGTGGCTGGTGGTGGCCGTCGCTGCTTGGATCGGTGCCAGCTGGACGCGACGCCGAAGCAAGCGGGCCTACGAGCGCGTCTTCGGCCCTCGGCTTCCGCCCGAGCCCTACGTGCCAGAAGCACCGCCGCGGCGGCCCTTGGGGACGATGGAGTCCATCCTGATCGGCGTGCTGCTCGGCGGCATGTTCTTCGGCGGCGACGAAGACGGCGAATAGCCGTTGGGGTGCGAAAGGGCAGCGGTCACGCCCCCGCGGCCGCTGGCGGCAGGCGTTCCTGCCAGGGGTAGGCGGGATCGCCGACGGCGTAGAAGTGCGGATTCAGCAGCGATGCCTTGTCGCCGTAGGCCAGGGGGCTGCCGTCGAAACGCCGCACCTCGCCGCCGGCGGCTTGCAGCACCGCATGGGCGGCGGCGGTGTCCCACTCGGAGGTCGGACCGAGCCGCGGGTAGACGTCCGCCCTGCCTTCGGCGAGCAGGCAGAACTTCAGCGAACTGCCGACGCTCCTGGCGTCCACCGTGGCGAACCGTTCGCCGAGCGCGTCGATGTAGTGCGCCAGATGCGCGTTCCGGTGGCTGCGGCTGGCCACCACGGTCACCGCGTCCTTGGCCATGGCGCGCGCCCGCAGCGGGGTCCTGGCGCCTCGGTGCAGGCAGTAGGCGCGGCTGCCGGCGCCGACGTAGACGCGGCCGTGCGCCGGCGCGCCGACCACGCCCAGCACCGGCCTGTGGTCCTCGACCAAGGCGATGTTCACGGTGAAGTCGCCGTTGCGGTCGATGAACTCCTTGGTGCCGTCGAGGGGGTCCACCAGCCAGAACCGCCGCCAGTGCCGCCGCACGCGATAGGGCGGCGGCGTGGATTCTTCCGACACCATCGGAATGGTCGGTGCGAGCTGCCGCAGGCCGGCGGCGATGGTGGCGTGGGCGCAGAGGTCCGCGGCCGTCACCGGCGACTGGTCGGCTTTGGTGTCCACTTGGAAGTCGGACTCGTACACGGCCAGCACCTGGTCGCCGGCCCGCTGGGCGAGATCGACGAGCTTGGCGATGTCCACCCGCGCCCCGGTCAACGGCTCGGGACGGCCGGCGCCCGCAGCGCCTTCGCCATCCGATAGGCCGCTTCGCGGCCCTGGTAGAAGCCCGGCAGGTAGCGCTGCCGCTCGAAGCCGAGCGCGTCGTAGAAGCGCTGGGCGCCGGTGTTGCCGCAGCGCACCTCCAGCCGGATTTCGCTCAAGCCGGCAGTGCGCGCGGACTTCTCCAGCCAGCAGACGATGCGCCGGGCCAGGCCTTGCCGGCGGACGCTTGGCGCCGTCGCCAGCAGCAGCAGGTGCGCGCGGGCGTCGCCGAACTCCATGATGCCGAAGCCGGCCAATGGCCCGGCAGCGGCTGGCTCGGTCCGGTGGGCGCAAAGCACGGTGGTGTCCGCCTGGACGATCAGCCGAGCGATGGCCGGCGGCTGCCAGCGCCAGCCCAGGCCGCGCTCGACTTCGTCCCGGGACAGCCTGGCGATTGGCGCGGCATCGGCCGGGGTCGCCAACGCCAGGGGCAGCGCAGTTGCGTTCATTGCGGGCGCTTAGGTGGCGGCCGGGACCGCTAGGGCCGGAACCCGATGGCCCGCGGCCCAAGCCGGGCCGGGGCCGAAGCGGCACGCCAAACCGTATCCACCCACTCGCAGACGAGCCGCCGGGTGTCCCGGGGGTCGATCAGCTCCTCGATCTGGAATCTCGACAGCGGGCCGAGGGGCCCCCGGACGCTCTCGATGCGGGCCATCAGTTCGTCGCGCAGCGCCCTCGGGTCCTCGGCTTCCGCCAGCTGCCGCTTGTAGGCCGCCTCGATGCCGCCCTCCGGCGGGATGCCGCCGACGTCCGCGGCCGGCCATGCCACGCGCATCGCCGGCCGCGCCACCGGCGTCGCGTAGTTGTTGCCGGCGACGCCGAAGCTCCGCCGCATCAGCACAGTGAAGATCGGCACCGCCACCTGCGAGAACGCCACCATCCACTCACCGCCGCGCCGGATGGTGCCGGCGATCTCGTGTTCCAGCCCCACCGCGAAGCCGGGGTTGTCCACCAGATTCAGCACCGGCAGGTGGAACAGGTCGCACAGGTCCAGGTGACGGGTGAGCTTGCGGCAGCCGTCGGCGGTGAGGGCGCCGCCGTTGGCGTGCTGGCTGTCGGAGGCGATCACGCCGAGCGGGTAGCCGTTGAAGCGCACGAAGCCGGTGATCTGGTCCGTGCCCCACAGCGGTCCGATCTCGAAGAACGAACCCTGGTCCGCCATCAGGCGGATGGCCCGGCGCATGTCGAAGGTGGTGGTGCGCTTGCGCGGCACCAGCGTCGCCAGCGCCTCCTCCCGGCGCGTTGGCGGATCGTCCCGCCGCGACGGCAGCACCGGCGGCGGTTCGTAGACGCTGCTTGGCAGGTAGGAGAGGAAGCGGCGGGTCATGGCCGCGGCTTCCTCCTCGGTCTCGGCCACGTTGTCCACCGAGCCGTTGCGGCAGTGGATGTGCCAGCCGCCCAGGTCCTCCTTCGTGATGTCGTAGCCCATGGCGTGCGCCACCACCGGCGGCCCGGCGACGAACAGCTGGGCGATGTCCTTCGCCATCACCGAGAAGTGCCCCAGCACCGCCTTGGCGGCGCCGATGCCGACGACGCTGCCGAGCAACAGATTCACCACCGGCACGGTCGCCAGCTGCTCCGCGTACATGGCGCTGCCAAGGTGGCCCGGCAGAAACGAGCCGCCGCCGCCCGCCACCCGCGGCCGGCCGGCCTTGATGGCGCCGGTGCTCTCCTGGGCGCGGCTCTCGCCGGCCTGCTTCTGCGCCGGCACCATCGCGGCCACGCTGCCGCCGCCGGAGGAACCGTCGAGCAGGCGGACGGCTGGCATCTTCAGCTCGATGGCGAGGCGATCGAGATAGCTGCTCTTGGCGCCGATGGCGCCGTCGGCGTGGCCGCCGCGGGAGGTGAAGTCGTCGGCGCAGACGACGGCTTCGCGGCCGTCGATGCGGCCCCAGCCGCCCACGTGGTTCGCCGGCGTGAAGGCGGAGACGTTGCCGTTCTCGTCGTAGGAGGCGAAACCGGCGATGCTGCCGACTTCCCGGAAGCTGCCGGCATCGAGCAGGAGCTCGATGCGCTCCCGGCAGGTGAGCTTGCCGCGGCGGCGCTGGCGCGCGACGCCGGGATCCGTGGAACCGGGCGCCAGTCGTTCCAGGGCCAGGCGGCGCATGGCGGCAGCGTCTTCGAGGAGCGGTTCCCAAGTGTCTTCGGCGGCGATGGCGCCGGGGCCGCCGTCGGCCGCATCGGCCGCGTCGGCGGCCGGCGCAATCGCAGCGACCACCTGCCCGGCGTCGACGCTGTCCCCCGCCGCGAGGGCCTGCGCCGCAGCGACCACGCCGGCGCAGGGCGCGGCCACCTGGGCCTCCATCTTCATGGCGCTGACGATCATGAGCGTCTGTCCGGCGGCCACCGTGTCGCCTTGGCGGACGCGCACTTCGAGCACCGTGCCGGCCATGGCGCAGGCCACGGCCCGCTCGCCCGGGCCTACCTCGACGGCTTCGGCCGGGGTCGCGGCCGATGCGCTGCCGGCAGCGCCGCCGGCGGCGAGGCCCACCAGCGTCGCCTGCTGGCGCAGCAGCGCCAGCGCGCCGTTGGCGGTGGCGTCGGGAGCGGCGGCGAGCAGCGCGGGTTGTTCTTCCAGCAGCGTCGTGCGGGCGTCGCCAGCGCGCATCGCGCCGCTGCCGAGGATGGCCTTGAGCTGGCCGAGGTTGGTGGCGACGCCGCCGATGTGGAACTCGTCCAAGGCCCGGGCCGTTCGCGCCACCGCGGAGGCGAAGGCGCCCGTGGAGTTGGCGCGGCCGACCACCTTGGCGAGCAGCGGATCGAACTCCGGCGGCGGCGCGTAGCCGACGTATCCGCAGCCGTCCACGCGCACGCCGGCGCCGCCGGGCTCCTTGTAGGCGGTGAGCGTGCCGGCGCCCCTGGCGACGACTCTGGCCTGCACGGCGAAGCCCCGAGGCGCCGGCACCGAGGCTTGGTCCGCCAGGCCGAAGGCCGCCAGCTCCGCGCCGCCGGCGATTCGGAACTGCGCCTCCACGAGGTCGATGCCGGTCACCTCCTCGGTGACGGTGTGCTCCACCTGGATGCGGGCGTTGGCCTCGATGAAATAGTGGGCGCCGTCTTCGGGAACGACCAGGAACTCCACCGTGCCGGCGCTCGCGTAGCCAGCCGCCTCGGCGAGGCGCACGGCGTCGGTCAGGAGACGTTGCCGCAGTGCAGGGTCCAGTCCGGGCGCCGGGGCCGTCTCCACCACCTTCTGGTGGCGCAGCTGCACGGAGCAGTCGCGCTCGTGCAGATGCACGACGTTGCCCTGGCGGTCCGCCAGCAGCTGCACTTCGATGTGCCGCGGCCGGGGGATCAGCTTCTCGACGAACACCGTGCCGTTTCCGAACGCTGCCAGCGCCTCGCTTCGGCAGCGGGCGAACGCCTCCGCCATCGCCTCCGGGCTGGCCACCTCTCTCATGCCCCTGCCGCCGCCGCCGGCCGCGGCCTTGAGCAGCACCGGATAGCCGAGCTCGTCGGCGCAGGCAGCGGCGTCGGCGGCGGAGTCGAGGGGCATGGAACTGCCGGGCGCCACTGGAATGTCGAGGGAAGCGGCGAGGCCCCGAGCCCGCACCTTGTCGCCGAACAGTTCGAGGGCCGCCGGCGTCGGGCCCACGAAGACGAGGCCGGCGGCGGCGCAGCGGGACGCGAAGCTGGCGCTTTCGGCCAGAAATCCGTAGCCCGGGTGTACGCAGTCGCAGCCGGTCTCGGCAGCGACGGCGAGCAGGGCGTCCACATCGAGATAGGCCGCCACGGCAGCGTCCGGGCCGCGGTCGAGGCTTCGGGCGATGGTGGTGCAGCGGGTGTGCAGCGCCAGCGCGTCCGCCGGCGCGCGGACGCCTACGGATTCGATGCCGAGCGCGGCTGCGGCCTTGGCGACCCGAATCGCGATCTCGCCGCGATTGGCGATGAGCACCCGCTTCAAGTCCGCCATGCGCTTGCCTCCCGTTGCCGCGCTCTCGGCCGGCCCCGCCGGCCTACTCGATCACCTTGTTGATCGGAAACTCGACGATGCCGGTGGCGCCGGCCTTCTTCAGCGCTGGCACCAGGGTGCGCACCGCGGCTTCCTCGATGATGGTGCTGACCGCCACCCACTCCGGGTCGCTCAGATGCGAGATGGTGGGGTTGCGCAGCGCCGGCAGGAGGGCGGCGACTGCGGCAAGGTCGCCCTGGCGGACGTTCATCATCAGCCCCACCCGGCCTTCCGCGGCCAGGCAGGAGGCGAGCATGAGCGCGATGTTGTCCAGCTTGGCCTTCTTCCAGGGGTCCGCCACGGCTTGCCGGTTGGCGACGAGCCGCGGGGTGCTGGCGAGCACTTCGTCCAGCACGCGCAGGTTGTTGGCGCGCAGCGAGCCGCCGGTTTCGGTGATCTCCACCACGGCGTCCGCCAACCGCGGCGGCTTCACCTCCGTGGCCCCCCAGGAGAACTCCACCGTGGCCTCCACCCCGTGGCGTTGCAGATAGCGGCGGGTGAGGTTCACCACCTCCGTGGCGATGCGCTTGCCGGCGAGGTCGCGCACGCTCCGGGCCGGCGAGTCGTTCGGCACGCAGAGCACCCAGCGGCTGGGCTGGCGGCTGGCCTTGGCGAACACGAACTCCGCCAGCTCCGCCACGTCCGCCTCGGTCTCCCGCACCCAGTCGTGGCCGGTGATGCCGGCGTCCAGCACCCCCTGTTCCACGTAGCGGGCCATCTCCTGGGCCCGCACCAGCAGGCAGTCGATGTCCGGGTCGTCGATGTCCGGGTAGTAGGAGCGCTCGGCGAACGCGATGCGGTAGCCAGCCTTCTCGAACAGCTCGGCGCAGGCGTTCTGCAGGCTGCCGGAGGGGATGCCCAGGTTGAGCGTGCGGCTCACTGGCCGGCGCCGTAGACGGCAGCCGGGTCGAACACACGCTCCGCCACGACGGTGGCGGCGCCGGTGGCCGGATCCACCTCGCGGAAGAAGCAGCTGGCATAGCCCTCGTGGCAGGCGGCGCCGCCCACCTGCTCCACCTTCAGCAGCACGGCGTCGCCGTCGCAGTCGTAGAAGACCTGCCGGACGCGCTGGACGTGGCCGCTTTGTTCGCCCTTGCGCCACAGACGTTCGCGGCTGCGGCTGTAGTAGCAGGCGCGGCCGGTGGCCAGCGTCTCCGCCCAGGCGTCGGCGTTCATGTAGGCGAGCATGAGCACCGCGCCGGTGTCCGCGTCCTGGGCGACGGCCGGCACAAGGGGGGTCTTGGCGAAGTCGGGGCCAGCCATGCGGAACCCTGGCGCGGGAGACGGCGCATCATACATGACCGCCCCTGGCCGAGGTCCGCCCCCGAGGCGATGCGGTCGGCGTGTTAGGCTGCCTGGCGCAGGCGAGGGGAGGGGCATGGCCGAACAGGGCGTCGCCGTCGGCGGCAGCGAGCGGGCGGGGCGGACGACGGTGCGCCCGCTTCTGGACCGGCCGGTGTTCGCCATCGGCCTGCTGTGCCTCCTGGGCGCGGCGGCGCCGATGATTCTCGCGCCGGAGACGGCCGCCGAGGCCATCGACGGGATCTACGCCTGGATCGCCCGCACCCTGGGCATCTTCTACCTGTGGGCCTGCATCGGCGCCACGGCGTTTCTGGTCTATTTGGCCTGCAGCCGCTACGGCGCCAGAGTGCTCGGCGGCGACGCGACGCCGGAGTACGGCACCTTCAGCTGGATGGGGATGCTGTTCTGCGCCGGCATTGGTTCCGGCCTCTTGTACTGGTCGACGGCGGAGTGGGCGTCCTATGTCGACAGCCCGGCGTTCGGCATCGAACCGGGCTCGCCGGCGGCCCGGGAGTGGGCCGCCGCCTACGGCATCTTCCACTGGGGGATCTCGGCCTGGTGCCTGTACTGTCTGCCGACGGTGGCCATCGCCTGGCCCTACTACCACTACCGGCTGCCGTATCTGCGCCTGTCCGGCGCCTTCGTGGGCCTGTTCGGACGGAACTTCCCGGAACGGGCCTGGGGCCGCGCCGTGGATCTCCTGTTCATCCTGGCGCTGATCGGCGGCACCGGCACTTCCCTTGGCCTCGCGACGCCGATGCTCGGCGCCGTGGCGGCCCGGCTGTTCGGCCTCGACGAGTCCCTGGCGCTGACGCTGACCATCTGCGCGGTGTGCGTCGGGGTGTTCGCGGTGAGCGTCTATCTCGGCATGGAGCGGGGCATCAGGCGGCTGTCCGACGCCAACGTCGCCCTCGCCGGGGTGTTTCTGGTGTGGGTGCTCGTCACCGGGCCGACGCTGTTCGCGCTGGAGCTGGGCACCGCGTCCCTGGGCCTCGTGGCGCAGGAGTTCCTGCGCCTCAACACCTGGGCGGACGCCATCCGCGAGACCGGCTTCGTGGCCGACTGGACCGTCTTCTACTGGGCCTGGTGGATCGCCTACGGGCCTTTCATGGGCCTGTTCGTCACCAAGATATCCCGGGGCCGCAGCCTGCGGGCCGTGATCGGCGGCATGGTGGGCTTCGGCACCCTCGGCTGCGCGGCGTTCTACATCGTCTGGGGCAACAGCGTGATGTGGATGGACCTCAACGCCGGGCTCGGCTTCGCGGACCTGGTGCGCGGCGACCAGACCGCCACCGCCATCGCCGGGGCGGTGGCGGCGCTGGCTGGCCAGCCCTTGCCGCTGTTGCTGTTCCTGGTGCTGGGCCTCTCCTTCGTGGCCACCACCTACGACTCCGCCTCCTACTGCATCGCCGCTTCGGCCACCCGCAACGTCCCGCCGGGCGTACACCCCAGCCGCGCCCATCGGGTGTTCTGGGCGTTCGCGCTGGCCGTGCTGCCGGTGGCCCTGGTGACGATCGGCACGCTGAGCGCCGCCAAGTCCGCCACCCTGGTGGTGTCGCTGCCGCTGCTCGGCCTGTTCGGGCTGATGGCGGTGGCTCTCGTGCGGTCGCTGCGGGAGTCCGCCTGAGGCAGGGGAGTTCGGCGCTATGACGACGGCACCGCCAGCCGCCGCCATGGGATTTCTCATGGTGCCGGACTTCACCATCGTCACCCTGACCAGCGCCGTCGCCGTGCTGCGCATGGCCAACCGCCAGACCGGGCGCCCGCTCTATCGCTGGCAGTGTCTGACGGCCGACGGCCGACCGGTGCCCTCGAGCGACGGCCTGCGGCTGCTGCCGGACGGCGGCCTGGCGGCCTGGGAGGAAGCCGCGCCGCCGGCGGAGCGGCGCATCCTGTTCGTGTGCGGCGGCTACCACCCGGAACGGCACGGCGAGCCGGGGGTGCTGGCGGCCCTCCGCCGTCTCTCCGAGGCCGGCGTCGCCCTGGGGGCGCTCTGCACCGGCAGCCGCATCCTCGCCGAGGCCGGGCTGCTGGACGGCTACCGCTGCGCCATCCACTGGGAGAACGCGGCCAGCCTGCGGGAGCAGTTCCCGGAAGTGCGGGTGTCGTCGCGGCTGTTTGTCATCGATCGGGATCGCTACACCTGTTCCGGCGGCGTCAGCTCCATCGACCTGCTGCTGAGAATCGTCTCCGCCGACCACGGCCTGGCGCTGGCGCAGGAGATAGCCGAGCAGTTCGTGCTGGAGCGGATGCGCACCGAGGAGGACGCCCAGCGCCCGCCGCTGCACCACCTGCTCGGCGCCGGGCAGCGGCCGAAGCTGGTGGACGCGGTGGCGCTGATGGAAGCGAACGTCGAGGAGCCGCTGCGCCTTGCGGAGCTGGCGGAGCGCTTGGCCGTCTCCCCCCGGCAGCTGGAGCGCCTGTTCCGCGACCACCTGGGGCGGACGCCGTTGCAGTACTACCTGGACGTGCGCCTGCGCCGGGGCCGGGCGCTGCTGCTGCAAACCGCGCTGCCGGTGGCGCTGGTAGCCGGCCGCTGCGGCTTCGAGAGCGCCAGCGCCTTCGCCCGCCAGTACGCCCACCGCTACGGCAAGCGGCCCAGGGACGAACGCCGCGCCGTGGCGGCTTGAGCGCGATCGGTCGCCGAGTGACGCGCCGCGTACAGCCCCGAGGCCGTCAAGCGATCCTGGCCGGGGCTTTGCTGGTCGTTCTCGGTACGCTTGTCGGTACTCTGCTCTTCGAGCGCCCACCGCGCATTGAGGAGGGTCCCGCAACCGCGCTCGCCGCACGCCTCGAAGAACCTGCGCCAGAGTCGGCGCCTGCCGGCACGGTAGCCGATGTGCCGCCGGACTGCCTGGCCTGGGCTGCTCCAGAAGGCAGCAGCTCGTTGATGTGGGAGCAGCGACGCTTGCGCATAGAAAGCTACCTGGACCGCCAGGAAGATGCGCTTCGGCGCGAGCTGGTCGCCGACCTTGCCGGCTATCGGCCGCAGCGGCAGGCGGTGTTCGAGAGCGGCTTCTCCCCGGGGATGTTCTGGCGCTACGCCCCGCCGGGCCCGCCGGGCCAGCGCCGCCTCTCTCGCGAGGAGTTCAGGAGCCTTGAACAGATGCGCCGGCGCGACGGCATCGACGGGCTCGTCGAGTTTGCGGACGCTTCGGTGTTCCGGTCCCGCTGGGGCGTCACCACCTATGCCGGCTACTTGATCGAGGAACACGGCGAGGCGTTCCATGCCGCATTGCCGATGGCGGCAGGCGCGTTCCCGCTCGGCCTGCACGAACTGGCGGTCGCCGTCCGGGCCGGCGTCGCCGAGGCCGAGTTCGCCGCGCTGCTCGCCGCTGCGGAAACGGATCCGCAGGCCGCTTGGCACAACGGTGCCAATCTCGCCAAGGTGGCCGCGATCCACAACCGGCCGGCCATCCTGCGGGCGCTGATGGCGCGGGGGGTGGACCCTGCCGCAGCGCCGCGCTGGCCCACCGGGCGCTCCGTGCTCGACGACGTCGCAGCGCGGCCCCGGCCCGTGGGCGCGGATGGCACGAGAGCGCTGGCCGACGTAGTGCGCCTCTTGACCGCCGCCGGAGACCGCCCCTATTTGCCGAGTACGCTCGCGACGTTGGCGCAGTGGCTGCCGGCCGCGTCCCTGCCGACGCTGCACCTGGAGTCCGAAGCGCTGCTTGCCTCCTTGGCCGGCCCCGCGGCCACCGTTGCTGCCATGGACGCGGAGTGGACTGCCAAGGCGGCAACGGCGGCGCAGCTGGAGCGGCAGTGCCAGGGAGAAACCGCTGCGCCGGACGCCCAGTACGCGGCCGGCTTCCCGCGGGACTCCAGCCTCGCGGCCAAGCAGCGCCAGCAGCAAGCGCTGGCCGCTTGGGCGGAACGGGCCAACGAGGAGCTGCGGGCACAGGCGGAGCGGGAGCGCGGCGGCGAGGACCAGCCCCTTGATGCCGTGACGCCGGAGATACAGCGGGCCCGAGACGCAATCGTCATGGCCGTAGCGGACGATCGCTGGGACGATGCCATCGCCGTCGCGGACCAGCTCGGCGGCCACGTCCCCATGCTGCTGCTGCACGGCGCGTTGGCCGATGCGCCCCTTGGGGCGCTCTTGGCGCTGCTGGAGCGCAACGACGGCCGGCTGCCGTGGAACGCCGCCGAGTACCTCGCCCGCCGCGCCGATGCGGCGGAGATCGCCGCGGCCCTCGAGCCCTACGGCTTGGATCTGAGCTACGTGGACCCGCGAGGGCGCAATGCGTTCGGCCTGCTGGCGGCGACGCCGTTGGAGAACGACGGCGCCTGGCGGTTCGCCGAGTACCTGGCCAGCCGCTCCGTGCCGGTGAAGCCGAGCGCACGGGGACTGGACCCGTTGGACCTCGTGCTGACGCGCCTGGTCGAGTACCCGCGAGCGAGCGGAGCGCGCATCCGCTTCGCGCGCTTTCTGATCGATCACGGAGCGCCGGTGGAGCCGAGCCACCTGGAGCTTGCGGCGCAGCTGTCGCTGCGCAGCGAGGACGCGCATCGGCGCCTGCTCCGCGTCGTGCCGGAGCTGGCCTCGTAGCATCACCGGCGTCGCGTCCCGCGATTGCGTTCTTCCAGCCCTTTCCATCGTGTCGCATTCGGGTCAATAGGCGTCGGATCGCGACCTTCCATGCCGGCGGCAACGGCGGACAATCGCGGCCGAAAACAGGCTCAGCCAGGAGGCCGCCGTCATGGGAGATCATGCCGTGGACTACGCTCGGGTCCGCCACTGCACGAGCGTCGATCAGACGGACCGTCGCGTTCCCGTCAATCTGCGCCAGTCCGGCCCCACGAAGGTGGAGATGCTCATCTCCACCCGGGTGCGCAAGTCGCCCTACTGGCACCTCTCCATGGCCGCCGGCTGCTGGCGGGCAACCGTCTACAACCGCGTCTACCACCCCCGGGGCTACGTGCGTCCGGCCGATGGCGGGGCGATGGTGGAGTACGACGCGCTGGTGAACCACGTGACCATGTGGAACGTGGCCGTGGAGCGGCAGATCCAAGTGAAGGGGCCGGACGCGGAGCGGTTCGTGGACACCGTGATCACCCGCGACGCGAAGCGCATCGCGCCCATGCACGGCAAGTACGTGATCCTCTGCAACGAGGCCGGCGGCGTGCTGAACGACCCGGTGCTGCTGCGCGTGGCCGAGGACGAGTTCTGGTTCTCGCTCTCCGACAGCGACCTCGAGTGGTGGCTGCGGGGCGTCAACGTCGGGCTGCGGATGAACGTCTCCATCGCCGAGATCGACGTGGCGCCGGTGCAGATCCAAGGCCCCAAGTCCGAGGACCTGATGGCGGACCTGTTCGGCGACGAGGTGCGGCAGTTGCCGTTCTACGGGCTGCTCGCCGGGCAGGTGCGGGACCGCGACGTGATCGTCTCGCAGACCGGCTTCACCGGCGAGAAGGGCTACGAGATCTACCTCAAGGACGCGACGCTGCACGCCGAGGATCTCTGGGACGCCGTGCTGGCCGCCGGCAAGCCCCACCAGCTGATGGTGATCGCCCCCGCCCACCATCGGCGCATCGCCGCCGGCATTCTCTCCTGGGGGCAGGACATGGACCAGGAGACGCTGCCGTTCCAGTGCAACCTCGGCTACCAGGTGCCCCGGCGCAAGGCCACGGACTACATCGGCAAGCCGGCGCTGGAGGCGGCCCGGGCCGCCATCGAAGCCGGCAAGCCGCCGTTCCGCAACGTGCTGGTGGGCATGGTGTTCGGCGGCGCTCCAGTGACGGACTACGCCAACGACTTCTGGCTGGTGAGCCGGGCGGAGGGCGGCGATCCGGTGGGCTACGTCACCTCGCCGTGGTACTCGCCGGAGCTCGAAACCAACATCGCCCTCGGCTACGTGCCCTGGGAGATGCGCGCCCTGGGTACCCGGCTGCGGGTCGCGCTGCCGCCGATCTACCAGGACGGCAGCGGCACCGAGGCGGCCGGCGAGGTGGTGGAAGTGCCGTTCCGGCCCTCCGTGAACCCCAATACCCGGGAAGTGGTCCGCGCCAAGGGCCGCGACAGCGCGGAGTAGTCTTGGCGCTCGCCGCAGCGGCCGAGGCGCGGGTGCATCCCGGGACGCGGCCCGCTGCCGGTGCCGTCGACAGCCCGCAGTCGCTGGCGGCTGGCGCATCCGTGGAAGCGACGCCGCGGCAGCTGGCGGCCGTGGGCGACTCGAGGGCGCTGCTGCGGCCGGGCACCGAGGTCTATCTGCCGTCGCCAGCCGGCGCCGACTGGCCCGGCACCGTGGCTGCCTGCCGCCAGCTGCGGCGGCAGGGCATGAAGCCGGTGCCGCACCTGGCGGCGCGGGCGCTTGCCAGCAGCGCCGAACTCGAGGCGCGGCTTGCGGACCTTGCCGAGGCCGAGGTCTCGGCGGTGCTGCTGATCGCCGGCGATGCGCGGCGGGCCGCCGGGCCCTTCGCGGACACCCTCGGGGTTCTCGACACCGGCAGCCTGGCGAGGCAGGGGATCAAGGATCTGCGCGTCGCCGTCCACCCCGAAGGGCACCCGGTGGCCGGCAGGGCGGAACTCTCCCGGGCGCTCGCCGCCAAAGTCGCCTACGCCAGGCGCACCGGCACGCGGCTGCTGCTGGTCTCCCAGTTCGCCTTCTCCGCCACGGCCGTGCTGTCGTGGCGGCGGGCTTTGGCGGGCGCAGATGCGCCGCCGCTGCGGGTCGGGCTGCCGGGGCCGAGCAGCATGCGTCGGGCGCTCGCCTACGCGGTCCGCTGCGGCGTCGGTTCCTCGGCGAAAGCGCTGCTGCGCCGCCCGGAGCTGGCCCGGCTGGCCGGCGGCTGGTCGCCGGACGCGATGCTGGAGGACTTGGCAGCCTGCGCGGACGCCGCCTCGCCGTTGGCTGGCATCCACCTGTTCTGCTTCGGCGGCTTGCCGGCCGCGGCGCAGTGGCTCCGGGAACGCGCCTGCGGCGAGGCATCGCTTCGGCGGCTACAGTAGCGCTTCCCGGCCGCCGTACGAACGTTCCAGCAGGGAGAAGAACATGCCGTCCCCAGCAGCCGCCTTGCCGCGCGCAGCCAGCGACGCGGAAATCGCCGCCGGCGTCCGGCTGACGCCGATTGCCGATCTGGCTCGGCAGCGGTTCGGCGGCATTGCCGAGCACATCCTCCCCTACGGCCGCTACAAGGCCAAAGTGCCCTTGGCGGCGCTGCCGGACGGCGCCGCCGCCAAGCGGGGCAAGCTGGTGCTGGTTACCGCCATCTCGCCGACGCCGGCGGGGGAGGGCAAGACCACCACCAGCATCGGCCTCGCCGATGCCTTGAACGCGCTCGGCCGGGACGCCGTCGCCTGCCTGCGCGAACCCTCCCTCGGTCCCTGCTTCGGCATGAAGGGCGGCGCCACCGGCGGCGGCTGGGCGCAGATCGCCCCGCTGGCGGACATCAACCTGCACTTCAACGGCGACATCCACGCCGTCACCGCGGCCAACAATCTGTTGGCCGCCATGCTGGACAACCACCTGTACTGGGGCAACGCCTTGGACATCGATCCGGAGGCCATCGGCTGGCGCCGGGCCCTGGACCTGAACGACCGCGCGCTGCGCACGGTGGGCACCACCATCCGCCGGCAGCAGCGCGAGAGCGGCTTCGACATCACCGCCGCTTCGGAGATCATGGCCGTGCTGTGCTTGGCGGCCGATCCCGCGGACTTGCAGCGCCGCCTCGCTGCCCTGGTGCTCGGCCGCCGCCGCGACGGCACGCCGGTGAAGGCCGGGGACCTCGGTGCCGAGGGGGCGCTGGCGGCGCTGCTGCAGGACGCGCTGCAGCCCAACCTCGTGCAGACCCTCGAGGGCAACCCCGCCTTCGTCCACGGCGGCCCCTTCGCCAACATCGCCCACGGCTGCAACACCGTGGTGGCCACCCGGGCCGCTCTGGGGCTGGCGGACATCGTGGTCACGGAAGCTGGTTTCGGGGCGGATCTCGGCGCCGAGAAGTTCCTCGACATCAAGTGCCGCCAGTCCGGCCTGCGCCCGGATGCCGTGGTGCTGGTCTGCACCGCCCGCGCCCTCAAGATGCACGGCGGCGCCGCCCAGGAGGAGCTGGCGACGCCGTCGCCGGAGCGGGTGCGGGCCGGAGCGGCGAACCTGGCGCGGCACATCGCCAATTTGCAGCAGTTCGGCTTGCAGCCGGTGGTGGCCGTGAACCGCTTCTCGGCGGACACGGATGCCGAGATCGCCGCGGTAGAAGCCGCCGCCGCCGAACTTGGCACGGAGGCGGTGGCGGCCACCCACTGGGCCGACGGCGGCGCCGGCGCGACGGCCCTTGGCGAAGCCGTGCTGCGGCGGCTCGAATCGCCGGCGGCGGTGGAGCTTCTCTATCCGGACGCCATGCCGCTGCCGGAGAAGCTGCGCACGGTTGCCACCCGCATCTACGGCGCCGCGGACATCGAACTGGCGCCGGCGGCAGCGCAGGAACTCGACACCCTCGCCAGCCTCGGCTACGACCGCCTGCCGGTGTGCATCGCCAAGACGCAGTACAGCTTCTCCGCGGACCCGAAGGCCCTCGGCGCCCCGAGCGGCCACACGCTGCCGGTGCGGGAGGTGCGCCTCGCCGCTGGCGCCGGCTTCGTGGTGGCGATCTGCGGCGCCGTCATGACCATGCCGGGGCTGCCGCGCCGGCCGGCCGCGCTGGACATCGGCCTGGACGCCAGCGGCACCGTCGTCGGCCTGTAGCGGCCGTGAACCGCCTCCCGAAGGCAGCGCCATGACCGAGACCGCCCGCGTAGTCGTCGTCGGCGGCGGCGTGGTCGGCGTCTCCACCCTCTACCACCTCGCCCGCAAGGGCTGGCGAGACGTGCTGCTGCTGGAACGCAAGGAGCTCACCGCCGGCGTCACCTGGCACGCTGCTGGCTTGCTGCCGCTCTTCAACATGAGCTACTCGGTGGGCCAGCTGCACAAGTACTCGGTGCAGCTGTACCGGGCCTTGGAGGCGGAGACCGGCCAGGACATCGGCCTGCGCCTGGTGGGCAACATCCGCCTGGCGACGACGCCGGAGCGCATGGACGAGTACCGCCAGTACGCCGGCGTGGCGGCCACCATCGGCGTCGAGGTGGAGTTCCTGACGCCGGAGCAGGTGCTCGAACTCTGGCCGCTGGCGGTGCGCGACGGCCTGCTCGGCGCCATTCGCCACCCCCAGGACGGCTACGTGCAGCCGGCGGACCTGACCCAGGCGCTGGCCCGGGGCGCCCGGGCCCGAGGGGCCGAAATCCGGCGCCGGACCACGGTGACCGCCATCGAACGCACCGGCGGCGAGTGGCTGGTGACGACGGATCGCGGCCAGGTGCGGTGCGAGCACGTGGTCGCCGCCACCGGTGCCTTCGCCCGCCGCACCGGTGCGATGGCGGGCCTCGACGTGCCGGTGCTGCCGGTGCAGCACCAGTACATCGTCACGGAACCGCATGCGGAGATCCAGGCGCGGCAGCGCCAAGGGCTGCCGGAGATGGGCGTGCTGCGCGAATCCGACGGCTCCTGGTACATGCGCGAAGAAGCCGGCGGCCTGCTGCTGGGCCCCTACGAGCAGGGTGCGCCAGCGTGCTATCCGGACGGTCCGGACCCCGAGAGCGAGTACGAGCTGTTCGACGCCGACCTCGACCGCCTGGCGCCGCACGTCGAGTCCGCCATTCGCCGGGTGCCGGCCTTCGGCGAACTGGGCGTCAAGCAAGTGTTCAACGGCGCCATTCCCTACACGCCGGACGGCAGCCCCATCGTCGGCCCGGCCTGGGACCTGCCGAACTTCTGGCTCAACGAGGGCCACAGCTTCGGCATCACGGCCGCCGGCGGCGCCGGCTGGCAGCTCGCGGAGTGGATCGTCGATGGCGAGCCCACCATCGACATGCTCGGCGTCGATCCCCGGCGCTTCGGCCCCTACGCCACCCGGGCCTACTTGAAAGCCAAGAACGAAGAAGCGTACGCCAACGTCTTCACCGTCCACTACCCGGACGAAGAGCGCCCCGCCGGTCGTCCGGCGCGCACCGCGCCCTGCTACGAACGCATGCGCGGGCTCGGCGCCGTGTTCGGGCAGAAGTTCGGCTGGGAGCGCCCCAACTGGTTCGCGCCCAAGGGCGCGGAACAGGCCGACCACTGGTCCTTCCGCCGCTCGCGCTGGTTCGAGCCGGTGGGCGCAGAGTGCCGCAACGTGCGCGACAACGTGGGCCTCCTGGACATGACCGCCTTCGCCAAGGCGCGGGTGCAGGGGCCGGGCGCCGCGGCGTTCCTCGACGCGCTGGTGGCGAACCGCCTGCCGCGCACGGGGCGCGTGGGCCTCTGCCATGCGCTCAACGCCCGTGGCGGCGTCCACTCGGAGTTCACCATCCACCGGGAGGCCGCGGATCGCTTCTACCTCGTCTCCGCCGGTGCCTACGCGCGCCTGGACCACGACTGGCTGCGGCGCTCGCTGCCCGCCGACGGATCTGTGCGCTTCGAGGACCTGACTTCGTCGATGGGCGTGCTGGTGGTGGCGGGGCCGAAATCCCGGGAGCTGCTGACCCGGGTGTGCGAGGCGGACCTCGGCAACGCGGCCTTCCCTTGGCTCGCGGGCCGGGACGCCACGGTGGGACTGGCGCCAGCGAAGCTCTTGCGGCTCAACTTCGTCGGCGAGCTGGGCTGGGAGATCCACCACGGCATCGAGTACCAGAACGCCATCTTCGATGCGCTGATGGCCGCTGGGAGCGATCTCGGCCTCGCGCCCTTCGGCATCCGCGCCATGGACGCGCTGCGCCTGGAGAAGTCCTACCGCATGGTGGGCACGGAACTGTCCATCGAATACGCGGCCCTGGAATCCGGCTTGCACAGGTTCGTGGCTCTGGACAAGGGCGACTTCGTCGGCCGCGCCGGACTTCTCGCCTGGCAGCAGCGCGGCTTCGGCAACGCCCTTGTGACCCTGGCCGTCGACGGCCCCGAGGATGCGGACCCGATCGGCAACAACCCGCTGTACCTGGGCACCGAGATGGTGGGGCGCTCCACCTCCGGCGGCTACGGCTTCCGGGTGGAACGTTCCCTGGCGCTGGCGATGGTGCGGCCGGAACTGGCCGCGCAAGGGACGGAACTCGAGATCGACATCCTCGGCGGTCGCCATCCTGCCAAGGTGGTGGGGGAGAGCCCGTGGGACCCGGGCAACCAGCGCTTGCGGACCGGGGACGCCACAGCCGACGTCTGAGGCGTCTTCTGCGTTGTGTCGATCGCCGGCCAGACTGGTCGTCCTGCACTATGCTTGCTAGGCGCGGCGCAGAGCTGCCGGCGCCTGCCCGGCCGGCAGGACCCCACGAGGCGAGCATGGCGGGAATCCGCATCTCCACGGGCGGCACGGCTGCCTCCCGATATCCGCCCCGGTGCGAATTGCTGCCACCGGAGGCGTTTCCGGATACGCGACCGGACCCGGCGGAGCGCGAGGCCGTGGACGGCGCCGCCCCAGAGGATACGAGCGCGAACAGCCGCTCCCCGGCTGGCACCGGGCTGAGGCGGCACACCATGCAGCGGTTCCCCTTCGCGATCGGCGCTGTCGCCTTGACGACGGGCCTGGCAGTGTCCGGCTGCTTCACCAACGACGCTTCCGGAGTGGTGGCGTTGCGCGACTATCCCCTCGCATCCACGCCGTTCACGGCGGTGGTCTTGAACGGCGAGGGGCAGGTGTCCATTGCGCCCGGGAACTACGCCCTGACGGTATCCGCCGAGGAGGACGTGCTGCCGTCGGTGCGCGTGGAGGTGCGCATGCAGCGGAGCGGCGCCGTGCTGGTGCTTGGGCGCAACGTGGACTGGTTCGACGGCGTTCGCGCCACGGTGCCGATCCAGTTTCGGGTGACGATGCCGCGCCTCGAGGCGATCTCCGTGGCTGGCCCGGGTTCCGTGGCGGCCCGAGGCTTCAAGACGGACGGCACGTTGCGGGTGGCGGCCGCCGGCGCCGGCCATGCGCGGTTGGTGGATGTCGAAGCAGCGGAACTGGCGGTAGCGGCCGAAGGCGCGAGCCGCGTCGTCACCAGCGCCGTGGGCGCCGACGCCGTGCGCTACCTGCTGCGCGGTTCGGCCCGGGTCACCGCCGCCGGCACGGCGCAACGGGTCGAAGTGGACATCGGCGGCGCCGGACTCTTCCGCGGCAGCGAGCTGCGCACGGAGGAGGCCACGGTTGAAGTCACTGGCGCCGGCCAGGCATTCGTTTGGGCGGAGGCGCAACTGCGCGCCGATGTCGCTGGCGTCGGCCGCATCCACTACCGCGGCGCACCGAGCATCGCCAAGACCCTGCAACGCCAGGGCCAGCTGCTGGCCATCGACGCCCAGGATGCCTGACGCCATGCGGACGTCGGACTTCGCCTTCGAGCTGCCGTCGGCGCAGATCGCCCAAGAGCCCTTGCCGACGCGATCCGCCAGCCGCCTGCTGGTGCTCAAGGATGGTGCCATCGCCCACCGTCGCTTTCCGGCCGTCGAGCAGCTGCTGGCGCCGGGCGACTTGCTGGTGGTGAACGACACCCGGGTGCTGAAGGCGCGGCTGCTCGGCCGCAAGGACAGCGGCGGCGCCGTGGAGGTGCTCGTCGAACGCCTGGCCGGGGAGCGGGAGGCGCTCTGCCAGGTGCGCGCCAGCAAGCCGCCGGCGCCTGGACGGCACCTCGTCCTCGGCGGCCAGCAGGTGCTGGTGGCGGGCCGCTGCGGGCGCTTCCACCGTCTCGCTTTTGGTGCGTCGGTGGCCGAGTTCCTCGAACGCCACGGGCAGGTGCCGCTGCCGCCCTACATCGACCGGGGGCCGGAGGCGCAGGACCAGGAACGCTACCAGACGGTCTACGCAAGAGCGCCAGGGGCCGTAGCGGCGCCCACTGCCGGCCTGCACTTCGACGGCAAGCTGTTGGCGAAGCTCGCGGCCAGGGGCGTGGACATGGCGACGGTGACGCTGCACATCGGCGCCGGCACTTTCGCGCCGGTGCAGAGCGCCGACCCCCGGGATCACGTCATGCACGCCGAGCGCTACGAGGTGCCGGCGGCCACCCGGACCGCCGTGGACGCCTGCCGGGGCCGCATCGTGGCGGTGGGCACCACGGTGGTGCGAACTCTGGAGGCCGCCGCGGCGAGCGGCGCGGACCAAGGCGAGACGCGCCTCTACATCCTGCCCGGCTACCGCTTCCGCGTAGTCGACGCGCTGGTGACCAACTTCCACCTGCCGGCATCCACGCTGCTGATGCTGGTCTCGGCGTTTGCCGGCACGGCCGCGGTGCACCGCGCCTACCGTGCGGCCGTGGACCGCGGCTACCGCTTCTACAGCTACGGCGACGCCATGTACTGCGAACGGGCGTGACCGTGGAACGGGCGCGACTGTGCGAACGGGCACGCCCGCATAGGCGGGCACGACCGCGTGAGCGGTCACGACCGCGTGAGCGGTCGCCTTGACCGCCTTTGAGGTGCTGGCCACCGACGGCGCCGCCCGTCGCGGACGGCTGACCACGCGCCACGGCACCGTGCAGACGCCGGTGTTCATGCCCTGCGGAACCTACGGCACGGTCAAGGGCATGACACCGAGGGCGCTGCGGGAGGCGGGTACGCAGATGCTGCTCGGCAACGCCTTCCATCTGCTGCTGCGGCCGGGGGATGCGGCGCTGCGGGCGCTCGGCGGCCTGCACCGCTTCATGGGCTGGAGCGGGCCCGTTCTCACCGACTCCGGCGGCTACCAGGTGTTCAGCCTGCGCGAGCGGCGGCGCATCACGGACCAGGGCGTGGTGTTTCGGTCTCCCGTCGACGGCGCCGAGGTGGCGCTGTCGCCGGAGCGGGCCATTCGAGCGCAGCACGCCATCGGCGCCGACGTGGCGATGTCCTTCGACGAATGCACCCCGTATCCCGCCAGCCGCGACCAGGCCGCCGCCTCCATGCGCCGTTCGATGGCCTGGGCGCGGCGGGGCAGGGCGGCGCACGGCGACCACCCGAGCCTGCTGTTCGGCATCGTCCAAGGCGGCATGTACGGCGACCTGCGCCGGGAGAGCCTCGGGGCGCTGTGCGACATCGGCTTCCACGGCTACGCCGTCGGCGGCCTCTCGGTAGGCGAACCGAAGGCGGAAATGAACGCCGTGCTCGCCGAGCTGGCACCGCGCCTGCCGGCCGGGCGGCCCCGCTACCTGATGGGCGTCGGCACGCCGGCGGACCTGGTCTACGGCGTCGCGCAGGGCATCGACATGTTCGACTGCGTGCTGCCCACCCGCAATGCCCGCAACGGGCATCTCTTCACCAGCGCCGGCGTGGTGCGGATCCGCAATGCCGCGCATCGGGCGGACGCCGGGGCCATCGACGAGCGCTGCGACTGCTACGCCTGCGCGAACTTCTCCCGGGCCTACCTGCATCATCTGGACCGCTGCGGCGAGATGCTGGCGAGGGTGCTGATGACCATCCACAACCTTCGCCACTACCACCGCCTGATGGCGGATTTGCGCGCCGCCATCGAAGCCGGTACATTGGCGGACTTCGCGCGTACCGCCGCCGGCTGGGAATCCCGTTGAACGAATTGCCTGCGCTCGCCCTTGCCGCCGCGCCCGGCGGCGCTTCGTCGTGGACCATGTTCCTGTTCCTCGGCGGCTTCGCCCTGATCTTCTACTTCATGATCTTCCGACCGCAGAGCAAGCGGCGCAAGGAACACCAGGCGTTGGTGTCCGGCCTCTCCAAAGGCGACGAGGTGGTCACCGTCGGCGGCATCGCCGGCGCCGTCACCAAGGTGGAGGACGACTTCGTGAAGGTGAGCATCGCCAGCAACGTCGAGATCCGCGTCCAGAAGAGCTCGGTCGGCGCCTCGCTGCCCAAGGGAACGCTGAAGTCCCTGGAAGAGAAGTAGACGCGGCGGTCCGGGCGGCAGCGCCCTTGGTCGCGCTTCAAGCGTCGTCTTGAAACCAGCTCGAAGCGACACCACCTAGTGTTCCGACGCCAGCCCTTCGTTGGAGGGAACCCTTGACGGACGTCGTCGACCAGCCACGGTCCCGAGGCGCCGAGCGCCGCGCCGCGGCTGCGCCGGCGCGCATCGGCATCTGGCGCCACTTGCTGGTGGCGCTGGTCGCCGGCCTCGGCTGCCTGTACGCGGCGCCGAATCTGTTCACGCCGGACTTCGCCCTGCAGGTGACTGCGGACAATGCCGAGCGACCCGTGGACGCGGCGTTCTTGACGGAACTCGAGGGCGTGCTGGCCGGCAGCGGCGTCGAGGCCATCGGCAGCGAAGCGACCCCGGCCGGCGCGTTGCTGCGCGTGGCGAGCAACGGGGACCAGCTGCGCGCCAGCGCCCTGCTGCGCGAGCACCTGAATCCTGCCGGCGAGGAGCGGCAGTTCGTGGTCGCCCTGCACCTGGCTTCCACCACGCCGGCGTGGCTGCAGGCCATCGGCGGCGAACCCATGACGCTGGGGCTGGACCTGAAGGGCGGCGCCCACTTCGTGCTGCAGGTGGACATGGCCGAAGCGCTGGCCAAGCGGCTCGCGGACGAAGCGGAGAAGATCAAGGACCTGCTGCGCGAGGAGCGGGTGCGATACCGGCGCGCGGACGACGCGGTGCAGGGCGACACCATCCGCATGGGCTTCGTCACGCCGCAGCTGCGGGACCGGGCCCTCGCCATTGTCGAGGAGGAGTTCCGGCAGCCGGACTACGCCGTTGCGGAGACGGTGGTGGACGGGCGCCCCGGCTTCGCCGTCACCGTGCAGGACGCCAAGGTCAAGGAGATCGAAAGCAACGCCGTCGAGCAGAACCTGACCGGGCTGCGCAACCGCATCAACCAGCTCGGCGTCGCCGAACCGCTGGTGCAGAAGCTCGGCGGTTCGCGCATCGTCATCGACCTGCCGGGGGTGCAGGACAGCGCGGAAGCCAAGCGCAAGATCAACAAGTTCGCCAACCTGGAGTTCCGGCTTGCGGCTGCCGCCAACGATCGGCCTTCGGAAGTGGACGAGTGGCCCTACGAAGGCCGCTCGGTGCAGCTCAACAAGCGCGTGATACTGACCGGAGATCGGGTCATCAACGCCGTTCAGGCCCGGGACCCGGAGACCGGCCTGCCGCAGGTGGACATCAAGCTCGACAGCCAGGGCGGCGAAATGTTCCACGACGCCACGGCGCCGAACATCGGCCGCAGCATGGCGGTGATCTTCATAGAGCACAAGCCCATCGTCACCGTCGAGGAGGTGGATGGCGAACGGGTGGAGCGGCACGGCAGCCGGCCGGAGAAGCGCGTCATCAGCGTCGCCACCATCCAAGCCGCCCTCGGCTACAGCTTCCGCATCACCGGCCTTGGTCTGCGCGAGGCCCAGGAACTGGCCTTCCTGCTGCGCGCCGGCGCTCTGGCGGCGCCCATGTACATCGTCGAGGAGCGCACTGTCGGTGCCTCGCTCGGCGAGGAGAACATCGAACGGGGAATGCTGGCGGTCGCGGTGGGCTTCGTGCTCGTGCTGGCGTTCATGGTCGTCTACTACAAGGTGTTCGGCTTGGTCGCCAACGTCGCCTTGACGCTGAACCTGGTGATCCTGGTGGCCATGATGTCGCTGCTCGGGGCCACCCTGACGCTGCCGGGCATCGCCGGCATCGTGCTCACGGTGGGCATGGCGGTGGACGCCAACGTGCTCATCTTCTCGCGCATCCGCGAGGAACTGAAGACGCGGCCCCCGGCGCTCGCCATCCAGGCCGGCTACGACCGGGCCTTCCTCACCATCCTGGACGCCAACGTGACGACGCTGTTCGTGGCGCTGATCCTGCTCGCCATCGGCAGCGGCCCGGTGGCGGGATTCGCCGTCACCCTCTCCATCGGCATCGTCACCTCGATGTTCACCGCCATCTTCGGTTCCCGGACGCTGGTGCATCTGGTGTACGGTCGCCGACGGGTGGAAAGGGTGCTCATCTAGGGCCTGCGGGATCGCTTGCGATGACCACCTTCGACTTCATGGGCAAGCGCCGCTATGCGACGGTGGCGTCGGCGCTGCTGGTGGCGGTGGCGATCTTCGGCGTGGCGTTCCTCGGCGTCAGCCGCGGCCTGGACTTCACCGGCGGCGCCTTGGTCGAAGTGGGCTTTGCCGCGCCGGCGGACTTGGGCGGGGTGCGGGCCACGCTGGCCGAGGCCGGTTTCGCCGAGGCCGTGGTGCAGCACTACGGTTCGGAGACGGACGTGATGATCCGCCTGCCGCCGGTGGCGGAAGAAGAGACGCAGACGGCCGATCAGTCCACGCTCGGCAACGACATCGTAGCGGCGCTGGATCGCACCTTCCGAGGCGTGGCCCTGCGCCGCAGCGAGTTCGTCGGCCCCACCGTCGGCGAGGAACTCACCGAGAACGGCGGCCTGGCGCTGCTGGTCGCGCTGCTGGTGGTGATGGCGTACATCATGTGGCGCTTCACCGGCAAGTTCGCGGTTGGCGCCGTGGCGGCGCTGGTCCACGACGTGGCGCTGGTCGTGGGGGCCTTCGCCGTGTTCCGGTGGACTTTCAATTTGCCGGAACTGGCGGCGCTGCTGGCGGTGATCGGCTACTCCCTGAACGACACCATCGTGGTTTCGGACCGCATCCGCGAGAACTTCCGCACCATGCGCCGGGGCACACCCACGGAAATCGTCAACCGCTCCCTCAACCAGACCCTCGGCCGCACCCTGGTGACCTCCCTCACCACGTTGCTGGTCCTCGGCGCACTGCTGTTCGCCGGCGGCGAGCAGATCGCCGGCTTCGCCACCGCGCTGGCGATCGGCGTGGTCGTGGGCACCTATTCCTCCATCTACGTCGCCGCCAATGTCCTCTTGGCGATGGGCGTCACCAAGCAGGACATGGCGCTGCCGGAGAAGGAAGGCGTCGGCGAAGCGTCTTGAGATTCAGCCAGCGACCAGGACGCTGTCGCCGGCTTGCTGCGCGGCGGCGCGGACGATGCGCAGCAGCTCTCGAAACAGCGGCGGATTCGCCGCCACGGCGTTGCCGGTCTTGAGAAACCGATCGCCGCCGGCGGCATCGCCAACGAAGCCCCCGGCCTCGCGGACGAGCACCGTGCTGGCCGCCATGTCCCAGGGCTTCAGCCCGAACTCCACGAAGCCGTCCACCCGCCCGGCCGCCACATAGGCCATGTCCAGCGCCGCAGCGCCTTGCCGCCGCAGCGTCCGGCAGCGGCGCATGAACTGCCGCAGCATGGCGCCGTAGGCGTCGAGGTGTGCCTCCACGCTCGGGAACGGCAGCCCCCCGGCGACGATCGCGTCGTCCACGCGCGGACGCTGCGCCACCCGGATACGGCGTCCGTTCAAGTAGGCGCCGCCGCCGCGGCTGGCGGTGAACGCTTCGTTGCGGACATGATCCACCACCACGCCGTGCAGCAGCGTAGCGCCCTGGCGCACGGCGATGGCGGTGCAGAAGTGGGGAATGCCGTGCAGGAAGTTGGTGGTGCCGTCCAGCGGATCGACGATCCAGGTGAACTCCGCATCGGCGGTGCGGGCGCCGCCTTCCTCGCCGAGGATGGCGTGGTCCGGATAGAGCCTGCCGATGGTGTCCGCGATGGCGTCTTCGGCTTGGCGGTCGATCTCGGAGACGAGGTCGTTGCGGCCCTTGAGCTGCACGTCGAGGGCGTCCACGCGGTCCATGGCGGGCAGGATGATGCGCCCCGCGCGCCGCGCGGCCCGCAGGGCGACGTTGACCAGCGGCTCCATGCCGCGCACGGTAGCACGTCCGCCGAAGCGACGAGCGCGCCGGCAGCGTGACCAAGGGACGGTCCAAGCCGCCGCCGGAGGCGGCAGGCGCGCTGCCGGTTCGCATTGTGCTGGTGGCGCCAAGCCATCCCGGCAACATCGGCGCCGTCGCCAGGGCCATGAAGACGATGGGCCTCTCGGACCTGGCGCTGGTGCGCCCCGAGCGCTTCCCGGACCCGCAGGCGGAGTGGCGGGCCGCTGCCGCCGTGGATGTGCTGCGCCGGGCCACGGTGTGCGACTCGCTGGCCGCGGCCGTTGCCGGTTGCTCGCTGGTGGCCGGTGCCAGCGCCCGCCGCCGGCACGTCCCCTGGCCGTGGGCGACCGCGGCCGACTTCGCCCGGCAAGTGGCCGACAGACCTGCCCGGGCAGCTGTCCCGGAGCCCGTGGCGGTGCTGTTCGGGCGCGAAGCGAGCGGCCTCACCAACGCTGAACTGGAAGCCTGCCAGCTGCATGTGGAGATTCCCGCGCACCCGGCCTATCCGTCGCTGAACTTGGCGATGGCGGTGCAGGTCGTGTGCTACGAACTCCGCCAGGCCATGCTGCGCCGCACCGGCGGAGAGCCTGCCGCGGCGCCTTGGGATCGTCCGCTGGCCGGAGCGGAGGCGCTTGCGGGCTTCTACCGGCACCTGGAGGAGGTGCTCCGCGACATCGGCTTTCTGCACGCTGCGGACTCCGCAGGCGCCACCATGACCCGCTTGAGGCGGCTGTTCGGTCGCATCGCGCTCGACGAGACCGAGGTGGCGATGTTGCGCGGCGTGCTGCGCCATGCGGCGCGCGCGGCCGGATCCGGCTCGCCGCCGGCTGCGACGCGCTAGAATCGCAGCAGGGTACTTGGGGCGCGCGCCGAAGATGCGGTTGACCACCAAAGGTCGCTACGCGGTGACCGCCATGCTGGACATGGCGCTGCATGCGGAGTGCGCCCCGGTTGCGCTGGCCGACATCGCCGAACGGCAGGGCATCCCGCAGTCCTATCTGGCGCAGTTGTTCGCCGCCTTGAGGCGGGCCGGCCTGGTGGCCAGCGTACGGGGCCCTGGCGGCGGCTACCGCCTCGCCGTGGCACCGGACGCCTTGAGCGTAGCCGAGGTGGTGCAAGCCGTCGGCGAGGGCGTCGATGCCACCCGCTGCGGCGGCGCCAGCGACTGCCAGGACGGCGAGATGTGCCTCACCCACGAGCTCTGGGCCGACCTGTCGCAGCAGATCCACCTGTTCCTGTCGCGCATCAGCCTCGCCAGCCTGGTTCGGCGTGGCGACGTGCTGTCGGTGGCGCGGCGTCAGGACGCCGCCCGGCTCATCGCGGCGCAGCATGTCTGAGGCGCCTGTCGAACGTGCCGAGCGCGGCCCCGGCCGCCGCGCCGTGTATCTGGACTATGCCGCCACCACGCCGGTGGACCCTCGGGTGGTGCGGAAGATGAGCGCCTGCCTGCTGCCGGAAGGCGACTTCGGCAATCCGGCTTCCACCTCCCACGGCTACGGTTGGGATGCGGCGGAACGAGTGGAGGAGGCGCGGGCCGCGGTCGCGGCGCTCATAGGCGGAGACCCGCGAGGCATCGTCTGGACCTCCGGCGCCACGGAGTCGGACAATCTGGCGCTGAAGGGCGTCTTCGAGGCCGCCGGCGGCGGCCATCTGGTCACCACGAGCTACGAGCACAAGGCGGTGCTGGACACGGCCGAGCATCTCGCCAGCAACGGCATCGCGGTCACCTACGTGGACCCGGACGCCGAGGGCCTGGTGCCGCCGCAAGATGTCGCCAAGGCGCTGCGCCTAGAGACCGCGCTGGTGTCCGTGATGCACGCCAACAACGAGATCGGCACGGTGAACGACATCCGCAGCATCGGCCGCCTGTGTCGGCAGCGGGGGGTGCTGTTCCACACCGATGCCGCGCAAAGCGCCGGCAAGATGCCCCTCGACGTCGACGCGGACTGCCTGGATCTGGTGAGCATCTCGGCGCACAAGGTCTACGGCCCGAAGGGCATCGGCGCCCTCTACGTGCGGCGTACGCCGCCCGTGAAGCTCGCTGCCCAGATGCACGGCGGCGGCCATGAGCGGGGCATGCGTTCCGGTACGCTGGCCACCCACCAGATCGTCGGCATGGGGGAGGCGTGCCGGCTGGCCCGTTGCCTGCTGGCGGCGGAGTCGGAACGTCTGCGCGGCTTGCGCGAGCAGCTGTGGTCCGCGCTCGGCCGGATCCCCGGCAGCCGCCTCAACGGCTCCCCGGAGCAGCGGCTGCCCGGCAGCCTCAACGTCGCCTTCGCTGGCGTAGACGGCGAGACTCTGCTGCTGGCCCTCGACGACCTCGCCGTGTCCACCGGCTCCGCCTGCACCTCGGCGACCGTCGAGCCCTCCTACGTGCTGCGCGCCCTTGGCGTAGCGGACGACTTGGCAGCCAGCTCGCTGCGCCTCACCATCGGCCGCTTCACCACCGCCGCCGACGTGGCCTTCGCTGGCCAACGGATCGCCAACGTTGTCAACGCGCTGCGGGGGCAGCAGGACGCGCTGCGGGGGCAGCAGGACGCGCTGCGGGGGCAGCGCGTATAATCCGCCGTTCGACGCCGCCACCGGTGCGCGCTTGCGCGCAACTTGGCGGCAGCGTGCAGTCTTGGCCGGGGCCCCGAATGGCTGTCGAACGGACGCTGTCCATAGTCAAGCCCGACGCGGTGGCGCGGAACCTGATCGGGGAGATCCTGTCTCGGTTCGAGCGCAGCGGTCTCGCGGTGATCGCCGCCAAGATGGTCCGCGCCACGCCGGAACTTGCCGACGGCTTCTATGCCGAGCATCGTGGCAAGCCGTTCTTCGAGTCCCTCGTTCGCTACATGTGCTCCGGGCCGGTGCTGGTGCAGGTGCTCGAAGGCGACAACGCGATACAGGTGAACCGTGCGCTCATGGGCGCCACGGACCCCGAGCAAGCGGCGCCGGGCACGATACGTGCCGACTTCGCCGAGTCCATCGACGCCAATGCCGTGCACGGCTCCGACAGCCCGGCCTCCGCGGCCCGGGAAATCGCCTACTTCTTCGACGAGGGCGAGATCTGTCCTCGAGACGCCACCCTGGTCTAGCGACTGGGTGAGGCCGATGCAAAGCGCCGGCGGCGGGCCGCCCGAACGCATCAACCTGCTTGGCATGCCCCGGGCCGAGCTTGCGGCCTTCGTTGCCGACCTGGGCGAGAAGCCCTACCGGGCCGACCAGCTGATGAGGTGGATATACCGGGCCCGAGTGGCCGACTTCGACGCCATGACGGACATCTCCAAAGCGTTGCGTACGCGGCTGGCGGCCATCGCCGAGATTCGCGCCCCGCGGCTCGACGACCGCCGGTGCGCGGCCGACGGCGTGGCCAAGTGGCGCGTCCCGCTCGGCAACGGCCAAGCGGTGGAGACGGTGTTGATTCCAGGCTGGCGGGAGTCGTCCCCGGCCGCGGGCCGCAATACGCTGTGCATCTCCTCCCAAGCGGGATGCGCCTTGGATTGCAGCTTCTGCGCCACCGGCAAGCAGGGCTTCGGCGGCAATCTCAGCCGCGCGGAGATCGTGGGCCAGGCTTGGCGCGTGGCTCGCGAGCTGGCTCGCCGGGGGGATTCGAGGGGCGTTACCAACGTCGTGTTCATGGGCATGGGCGAACCGCTATTGAACTTCGATGCGGTGATGGATGCCGCGGACGTATTCACGGACCACCTCGGCTTCGGGCTGTCCAAACGCCGGGTGACGGTGAGCACCGCCGGCGTGGCGCCCCGCATCTACGACATGGCGGCGCGAACGGACGTGTCCTTGGCGGTGTCCCTGCACGCGCCCCGGGACGAACTGCGCACCGCGCTCGTGCCCATCAACCGCAAATACCCGCTGGCTGCGCTGCTGGCCGCATGCCGGCACTATCTCGACACGGTGGGCGAACGGCGCACCGTGACCTTCGAGTATGTGCTCATCGACGGCGTCAACGACTCCGCGGCCGACGCAACGGCGCTGGTCGCCCTGCTGGCGGGTTTGCGCGGCAAGGTCAATCTGATTCCCTTCAATCCGTTTGCCGAGGATCGGCGCGGCTATTCCCGCCCCAGCGCCGCGCGGACGAGGCGCTTCCAGACGATGCTGCTCGATGCCGGGCTGCCGGCCATGCTGCGCGCCACGCGGGGCGATCGGATCGCCGCAGCCTGCGGCCAGCTCGCCGGCGCGGTGCGGGATCGAACCCGCCGTCGCAGCCGGCTCCTGGCTTCCGCCCCAGGGGCCCTGGCAGCCGAGGGCTCGGCGGCCGCGACCACGGAACTCGCGGCATGAGCGAGGAGGAAGCAGGAACGCCGTCGGAGGCCCTGCATCCCGGCGCCCGGCTGGGGCGTGCCCGGCAGGCGCTGGGCATCGCACGGGGGGACGTCGCCGCCAGCCTGCATCTTGAAGAAGAGGTGCTCGAGGCCTTGGAGGAAGGCCGCGAGGAAGATCTGCCGGCCCAGGCGTACGTGCGCGGCTACATGCGCGCCTACGCCCGTCTGGTCGGTTTGGACCCGGAGCAGGTGGTGGAGCGCTTCGGCGGCGACCCGGGGCGCCGCTCCGCCCGCTCCGCCTTGCAGCCGCCGCCGCCACCGCCGCGCAGCTTCGCGGAACGCGCCCAGCGGCACATGGGCCTGCTGCTCGGCGGCATTGTCGCCGCGATGCTGATCGCGGCAGCCGCAGTGCTCTGGTTCGCCTGGCGCTCGGCGGACTGGCCCTTCTCTGGCGCACCGTTGAGGCCAGCCGCTGTGGTCGTCGGCGAGGCGGCGAACTCGACATCCTCCGGGTCCGCACTCGCCCGGCCGTCCCGGCCGAACAGCTCGTTCGCGGGGCCGGACCCGGATCGTCTAGCCGCCCAGCGAGCGGCCGTGTTGGTGCCGGCGGTCCACGCCGCGGCCAAGGCGGCAGCGCTGCCGGCGGGTGCGCTGGCCAGCGATCTGCCGGCGGCGCCGGAGGCAGATGCGCTCGGCGGGGCTGTTTCGGCGAACCCTTCGGGATCGGCGAACCCTTCGGGATCGGCGAACCCTTCGGGATCGGCGAACCCTTCGGGTTCGTTGTCGTTTCGCTTCAGCGACGACTCCTGGGTGGAGGTGCGCGACGGCGGCGGCGAGCTCGTCCATGCGGATCTCGCCCGCGCCGGCGAAACGCTGGCGCTCGGCGGCAACCCCCCGTTCGCCATCCTGCTGGGCTACGCGGCCGGCGTACGGTTGGCCTACAACGGCAACCCGGTGGCGCTGGGACCGCACACGCAGCAGAATGTCGCCCGTCTGGTGGTGGGCCACTGATGGCCGAGTTCCAGCTGGTGCGCGGCATGCGCGACCTGCTGCCGGAAGCGAGCGCCCGCTGGCGGGGCATCGAGGCGGTGGTGCTCGACGTTCTGGGCCGCTACGGCTATCGGGAAATCCGGCTGCCGTTGCTGGAAGCCGCGGCTCTGTACGAACGCGGCGTCGGCGAAGCCACGGATCTCGTGGAAAAGGAGATGTACACGCTCGCGGACCGCAAAGGCAAGCGTCTGGCGCTGCGCCCGGAGGGCACGGCCGGCTGCGTACGCGCCTGCATCGAGAACGGCCTGCTGCACAACCGCAAGCAAAAGCTCTGGTATCACGGATCCATGTTCCGCTACGAGCGGCCGCAACGGGGGCGGACCCGGGAACACACCCAGATCGGCGCCGAGGCGTTCGGCATGGCGGGGCCGGACGTCGACGCCGAGATGCTCGCCATGCTCCAGCGCGTGTTCCGCGAGCTCGGGGTGGCGGATGCCGTGGCGCTGGAACTGAACACGCTCGGTTCCGCGGCGTCCCGGCACCGCTATCGAGGCGCGCTGCTGGCGCACCTGGAACCGCACCGCCACGCCCTCGACGCCGACAGCCAGCGACGCCTGGACGGCAATCCGCTGCGCATCCTCGACAGCAAGGCAGCGGGCACCCGGGCGCTCTTGGCAGACGCGCCGAGGCTGGCCGACTACCTGGACGCCGACGCCAGGCGCCACTTTGACGGGTTGCGGCGGCACCTGGACGACGCCGGCGTGGCATATCGGCTCAACCCGCTGCTGGTGCGCGGCCTCGACTACTACACCGGCAACGTGTTCGAGTGGGTCACGGACGCTCTCGGCGCCCAGAACGCGGTGTGTTCCGGCGGCCGCTACGACGGTCTGGTGGCTGCGCTCGGCGGCCGTCCGGTGCCGGCCGCCGGCTTCGGCATGGGCATCGACCGGCTGGCGCTGCTGCACGAGAAGCTGGTCCCGGCGGCGCCCGGCCATGCGGACGTCTACGTGGCCACCGCCGGCGAACACGGGGGCTGGGCAAGCACGGTGGCGGAGCGCATTCGAGACGCCACCGCGCTGCGCGTGCTGCAGCATGCCGGCCCAGGGGGGCTGCGCAGCCAGCTGGCGGAGGCGGACCGCGCCGGCGCCCGGTGGGCGGTGATCGTCGGCGACGAGGAAGCGGCGGAGAACTGCGTGTCGCTGAAGTGGCTGCGCAGCGAGCCGCGGCAGACGCAACTGGGCGTGGATGCGCTGATCGAGACCTTGGCTGCGGCCTAGTCCATCGCATAAGAGCAAGGCAAGGCCCGGCAGCAGAGGGCGGGGCGCAGGAACGGCAACGAGAGCGGATGGAGCAGGCGTGGCGGACTATCTGACGGACGAAGAGCAGGCGGAGCGCCTCAAGGGATGGTGGGACCGCTACGGCACTTCGCTGATCGCCGGCCTAGCGCTGGCGGTGGCCGGCGTCGTCGGCTGGCGCTACTACCAGGACTTCGCGGCCGAACGGGCGACTGCGGCAGCGACCGCATACGCCGCATACATCGATGCCCGCACCGCCGATGACGCCGCCGCCGAGGCTGCCGCGGCGCTGGACGGCGACTACGCAGGCGCCGCCTACCATGTGCTGTCGCTGCTCTACCGGGCCGCGGACCAGGCCGCCGAGGAGGACTGGGAGGAGGCGCTGGCGTTCCTGGAACGGGCCATCGAGCTGGCGGACGCCGGGCCGGTCCGGGACATCGCCCGCTATCGCGCCGCCAAGGTGCTGTTCCAGCTCGACAGGATCGCCGACAGCAGCGCCATGCTGGCGCGGATTTCGAGCCCCGGCCTGGAGGCGCAAGTGGCGGAACTGTCCGGGGATCTGGCCCTCGCCAAGGGGGATCCGGAGGCGGCCCGGGAAGCGTACCGAACCGGCGTCGCCGCGGCGCGAGGGCAGGGCGGGCGGCAGCTGTCGGGGCTGGCGCTGATCGAGCTCAAGCTCGCGAGCGTGGTGGAGAGAGCGGAGAGAGCGGAGAGCGAGACATGATCCATGCATCCGGCCATGCACTGGCCCGCGCCCTGCTGGGAGCGGGCCTCGCGGCGCTGCTGCTCGGCGGCTGCCAGGCGTTCGGCTTTCTGCCCTGGGTGGACGACGCCAAGTCCGACCAGGAGGACAAGGGCCGCGGCGAGCCGGCCGAACTCGTGGACTTCGAAGCCGAGGCATCGATAGAGCGCGTCTGGCGGGCGAAAGTGGGCCGTGGCCTTGGCCGCAAGTACCTGCGCCTGTCGCCGCTGGTGCTGGCGGATCGCGTCTACGCCGCGGACGCCTACGGGCTGGTGGTGGCCTTGGACCGCTTCACGGGCAAGCGGGTGTGGTCCACGCGGATAGGCGAACCGGACGACGGTCCGTTCTACGCGTTCTGGGATCGCAGAGACCCGTCCTTCGTCACCGGCGGCGTGGGCGGCGGCGACGGGCGCATTCTGCTCGGCACCGTGGCTGGCGAGGTCGTCGCGCTGGCGGCCGGCGACGGCGTCGAACTGTGGCGGACACAGGTGTCAAGCGAAGTGCTGGCGCCGCCGGCCAGCGGCCTGGGGCTTGCCATCGCCCAAACGGCCGACGGCCGTCTGGTGGCGTTGGAAGCCGAGGACGGCACCCAGCGCTGGTCCTTCGACAGCCAAGTGCCGTTGCTCACGCTGCGCGGCACGGCATCGCCGCTGGTCTCCGGCGAGCTGGTGTTCGCCGGCTTTGGCGACGGCAACGTCAGCGCTGTCGCCCAGGCCAGCGGCGCCCCGATCTGGAAGCAGCGCGTCATGCTGCCGCAAGGCCGCACCGAGCTGGACCGGCTTGTGGACGTGGACGGCACGCCCGTGCTGGCCGGCGGCCTGCTGTTCGCCGGCGGCTACCAGGGACGCTTGACGGCGCTACGGCCGGCGGACGGCGGCGTGGTGTGGGCGATGGAGGCGTCGAGCTTTCTGGATCTGGCCGAGGGCTACGGCCAGGTGTACTTCGTGTCCGCCGAAGACGTGGTGACCGCGGTGGGGCAGACGTCGGCCGCCGTAGTGTGGCGCCAGGAGGGCTTGCGCAACCGGAAGCTCACCAGCCCGATCGCCTACGGCAACTACGTCGTGGTGGGAGACGCCGAAGGCTACGTCCATGTGCTGGCGCAGAGCGACGGCCGGTTCGTCGCCCGCCGCAAGATCGGCGACGGCTTGCGCTCCAAGCTGCGCGAAGCGGACGACGTGCTGTACGCCCTCGCCGACAACGGCGAGCTGGAGGCTCTCGAGGTCAAGCGTCGCGGCTAGACTGCTGGGCGCCGCGCTCCGGCCGCGGCCAGTGCGATGGCGGCACCATCCGACAGCCCCAAGGCACGGGCAGCCGCCGAGGGCCTTGGCGCACTGCCCGTGGTGGCCTTGGTGGGGCGTGCCAACGTCGGCAAGTCGACGCTGTTCAATCGCCTCTGCCGCCGCCGGGACGCGCTGGTCGCCGACTGGCCTGGCCTGACCCGGGACCGGCGCTACGGGCGGGCGACGCTGTCGGAGCGCGCCGCGGTGCTGGTAGACACCGGCGGGCTGGCCGCCGCTCCGGTCTCCTTGGCGCCGCCAGCGGCGGATCTGGCGACGGCGATGGCTGCGCAGGTTGCCGAGGCGCTGTCGCAAGCCCAAGCGGTGGTGCTGGTGGTCGATGGCCAAGAGGGCCCCGCCGCCGTGGACGAGGACATCGCCCAGCGTCTGCGCCGGGAGGGCCTCGCCACGCTGGTGGCGGTGAACAAGATCGACGCTGCCGGTTCGGAACCGACCGCCGAGTTCGCGCGTCTCGGATTCGACGTGTTCGGCGTCTCGGCGAAGCAGGGCCGCGGCGTGGGCGTTCTCGCCGCCGCCCTCGAACGCCGCTTGCCGCGGACCCCGCCAGCGCCGGCGTCCGTCGAGCGCTCCGGGCTCATCGAGACGGCCGTGGTCGGGCGCCCGAACGTCGGCAAGTCGACGCTGGTCAACCGGCTGCTCGGCGCCCCGCGGCAAGTGGTGTCCCCGGTTCCAGGCACAACGCGGGATGCGATAGACGTGCCCTGTGGCGAGCATCTGCTGATCGACACCGCAGGCATTCGGCGCAAGGGCCGGAGCGCGCCCGCGGTCGAGAAGTTCTCCGTGGTCAAGACCTTGGCGGCCTTGGAGCGGGCAACCGTGGCGCTGGTGGTGGTGGACGCCCAGGAGGGCATCGTCGACCAGGATCTGCACATCCTCGGCCATGCCCTCGACGCCGGCGCTGGCGTGCTGCTTGCCGCCAACAAGTGCGATGCGTTGTCGGCGCCGCAGCTGCGGCGGGCCGAGGCCGCCATGCGCCGCCGCCTCGGCTTTGCGCCGTGGGTGCCGGTAGCCGCCATCGCCGCCGTCACCGGCCGAGGCGTGGCGGCGCTGCTGCCGGCCGCGGCGCGCATCCACAGGGCTGGCGCCTTCAACGTGAAGACGTCGGCGCTGAACCGGGTGCTGGCGGCGGCAGTGCAGGACAACCCCCCGCCGGCGGTGCGCTCCCGACGCATCAAGCTGCGCTACGCGCACAAGGCCGGCGCGCACCCGCCGGCGCTGATCGTACATGGCAGTCAGGCGGACGCCCTGCCGGCGAGCTATCTGCGCTACCTGGCCAACCGCTTCCGCAAGGATCTGGACCTCGAAGGCGTGCCGGTCCGGATCGGCACCGAGAGCACCGCCAATCCATTCGCCGGTCGGCGCAACGAGCTGACGGCGCGGCAACGCAGGAGGCGCAAGCGCGTCATACGCCACCGAGGCCGTTGACGCGTCAACGCGGGAGGCCCGGGCGTCGTCCGCCGCCGAGGCCGTTGACGCGCCAACGCGGGAGGCCCACGCGTCACTCGCCGCCGAGTCCGTTGGCGGCCGCCATCAGCGCCAGGGGATCGACGCGGACGTTCCCCAGGCTCACGGTCCAGTGCAGGTGCGGCCCCGTGGCGCGCCCGGTGGCGCCGACGGCGCCAAGCACGTCGCCCCGGGCCACGGCCTGCCCTAGGGCTACGTCGATGCGTTGCAAGTGGCAGTACATGGTCACCAGGCCGCCGCCGTGGTCGAGCAGCACGGTGTTGCCGTTGAAGAAATAGTCCCCGACGGCCGCCACCGCAGCCGGCGCCGGGGCCCGCACCGGCGTGCCCGGCTCGGCGGCGATGTCGAGCCCGGAGTGGCGGGCCCGGGGCTGGTCGTTGAAGACCCGCCGGAACCCGAACTGGCTTGAGATGGGGCCAGCAACCGGCCGCTCGAAAGGCAGGAGGCCGGGACGCACCGGCGTACGCAGTGCATAGGCCGCATCCTGTTCCCGGCGCTCCCGGCGGTGGCGGGCGAGGTCCTCTGGTTCTGGATTCACGAGGCGCGGATTGTCGATGGTCAGCCGTTGTTCGGGAAATTGGCGCCCGCGCACTTCGAAGACGATGGTCTGCGCTCCAGCCGCGGTGGCCACGACGAGCTGGCGCGGTCCCGGCTTGGCATCCGCGCCGATGCCGACGAGGGCGTGGCCAGCCACCACCAGCGCCGGTTCGCCCAGATAGCGGACCTCTTCCACGGCTGCCGGCAGCGGCACCGCCAGAACGCCGCCAACGTCCACGGCCAGCGCGGCGCCGAGCGCCAGCAGGGTGCTAGGCATCGTCCAGCCGTGCCCGGCGGCTGCCGTCCGCCCAGTGCAGGACCACGCGCTGGCCGGCCGGCGCGGCGGTGGCGGCAACCAGCGGCTTGCCCCACCGGCTGCCGTCCGGCACGGCGACCACCGCATAGCCCCGGGCCATGGTCGCCAACGGACTGACCGCCTGCAACGCTCGGGCCAACGCCTCCAGACGCGCCAGCCGGCGTTCGCGGCTTGCCGCCGCGGCGGCCGACAGCCGAACCTGGACAGCGCCCAGGCGCTGCATCGTTTGCCGCAGGCGCGCTCCGGGACTGGCCCGGGCGAGCAGTGCCCGCTGATGGCGATGCGCGCTCGCCAGCCGCTGCAAGGCGCCGCCCATCGCCACGGCGAGCCGTTCGCCGAGTTCGTCGGTGCGCAGCAGGCGCTGCTCGACGGTTCGACCTGGATGCGCCAAGCGCCGTTCGGTGGCGGCCAGCAGCCGCTGGTCCGACTTCAGCCGCAGCGCGATGCGGCTGCCGAGCACCGTGGCCGCGGCGGCCAGCCGCCGTTCCACCACGGCGCGGTCCGGGGTTGCCAGTTCGGCCGCCGCCGAGGGCGTTGGGGCGCGGTGGTCGGCCGCGAAGTCGGCGATGGTGGTGTCGGTCTCGTGGCCGACCGCGGAGATGATCGGCACCGCGGCGGCATGGATGCGCCGCGCGACGGACTCGAGATTGAACGCCGCGAGATCCTCCAGCGAACCGCCGCCCCGGGTGAGAATGACGACATCGGGCCTCGTGCGCATGCGTTCCGCCCGGTCCAAGGCGCGGAGAATCTGCCCCTCCGCCTCGGGGCCTTGGACCGCCACGTAGAAGCAGGTCACTCGAACGCAGGGGAAGCGTCGGCGCAGCACCGCCAGCACGTCCTTGAGCGCGGCGCCGTCCCGGGAACTGACCACGGCGAGATGGCGCGGAAACGAGGGCAGGGGCCGCTTGCGCCCAGCGTCGAACAGCCCCTCCGCCGCCAGCCGCGCGCGCAGCCGTTCGAAGGCGATGCGCAGGGCGCCTTCGCCAGCCGGTTCAGCATGGTCCACCAGCGCTTGGAAGTCGCCTCGTGCTTCGTACACGGAAAGACGCGCCCGCAGCACCACCGAAAGACCATCCGCGACGCGAAAGCGCAGGAAGCGGTTGCGGCTGGCGAACATCACGCAGCGCAACTGCGAGCGCGCGTCCTTGAGCGTGAAGTACCAGTGCCCGGAGGCGTAGGCGCGGAAGTTCGAGACCTCGCCCTCGATCCACACCGAACCGAACCCTTCCTCGATCAGAAACCGGGCCTCGGCGTTCACGGCGCTGACGCTCTTGACCGCGCGCGTCGCCGGCTGGCGCGACGCGGCAGCAGCGGCCGGAGGCATCGCCTCAAGCCCCGCGCAACGGCATGGCGTCGGCGACGCGCCGCAGTCGGCGTTCGCGCAGGGCGCGACCGTATTCGGGGCCGCTGGCGCCGCGCACCCGTTCCCCGCGCAGCCCGTCGATCAACTGGCGCAGAGGCGCGAGGCTGGCAGCGGCGCAAGCCTCGACGCTGCGGAGCACCAGAGCGCACAGCGGCCCTTGCCGGAAGGCGCCGATCTGCGCCAAGGCATCGAGCAACGCGGCCGGGGCCGGATTCGGCGCCGCAAGCACGGCGCCATGCCGGGCAACGGCGCTGGCGGCGCGGGCCAGGAGCGTCGGCGCGCGCAGGCGGCCGAACACCGTGCGCAGCGTCGCCGCGGTGTTGGTCCAGCCGAGTCCAGCGAGCCGCGCCTCTGCATCGTCGAAGCGCCGGCTGGCGAACAACGCCGCGCTCGCCGGCAGATCCAGCTCGGCCAGCCAGAAGCCGCCGTCGAGCGGTTGCAGCACCTCGAAGAAGCGCGCTGGCGCCGGCGCCGCTGCCGCCCGCGCCAGCTCGTGCCAGACTCGTTCCCCGGCCAGCGACGGCAGTTCCGGCACCATCCGCCGCATGAGCGCCAAGGTCTCGTCGGCGACGCGAAAGCCCGGCAGCTGCGCCGCGAACCGGGCGACCCGAAACACCCGCAGCGGATCTTCCGCAAAGGCGTCGGAAACGTGCCGCAGCCGCTGCGCCGCCAGGTCCGCCTGGCCGCCGTGCAGATCCACGAGGGTGCCGTCCTCGGCCCGGGCCATCGCATTGATGGTGAGGTCCCGGCGCGCCAGATCCTCCGCCAGGGTCACTTCCGCGCTCTCGCAGACGAAGCCGGCGTGGCCAGGGCCGGTCTTGCGCTCGGTGCGGGCCAGGGCGTGGTGCTCGCCGGTTCGGGGATGGAGGAACACCGGGAAGTCGCGGCCCACCTGCGTGAAGCCGCGGCAACGCATCGCGGCTGCGGTGGCGCCCACCACGACAAAGTCCCGATCCGCCACCGGGCGGCCGAGCAGCCCGTCGCGGACGGCGCCGCCGACCAGGTAGGTCTTCACGCCGCTGGGTTTCACTTCGTCGTCAGCTTCAATTCCGCCGCCTTCGTCCAGCCGCCTTCGTCCAGCCGCCGCCTTCGTCCAGCCGCCGGCGCTTGGCCGATCCTCGGGCGCGGCGGCAACCGACCACAGGCGGCCTTCGGGCAGACGCGCCAGCGTCATCCGCCGGCCCCAGACGCAGCCCGTGTCCAGACCGACGGCGTGGCCGGCGCCGGTGGCCCCGTCCAAGGCGGCCCAGTGGCCGAAGTAGATGCGGCCGTCGACCTGCGGCGGGTAGTCGTACCAGGGCCGATACCCGGGCGGCGGCGCCGTCGGCGGGCCTTTGTGGGCGAACTCCAGGCCGCCGCGGGAATCGACGAGGCGCATGCGCGTCAGGTAGTTGACTATGGCCCGGTACCGGTCGACGCCAGCGAGCGTCGCGGTCCAGCACGGTCCGTCGCCGTACATCTTTTCGAAGAAGGCGCGATGTTGCGGCCCCCGCAGAACGCCTTCGACCTCCCGGGCGGCCCCACGGACCGTGGCCAGGTCCCAGACGTGGGGGATGCCGGCGTGGACGACCAGCGCAGCGTCGGTTTCCAGCAGCAGCGGCTGGCGGCGCAGCCAGTCCGCCAGCTCCGCGCAGTCCGGCGCCGCCAGGGTCTCGGCCAGCGTGTCGCCGGCGCGTTCGCCGTGGCCGCCGTAGACGATGGCGAGAAAGTGCAGGTCGTGGTTGCCGAGCGCGCAGGCGAAACGGGGGCCGAGATCCCGCGCGAAGCGCAGCGTCGCCAGCGAGTCCGGGCCGCGGTTGACCAGGTCCCCGACGCACCACAGCACATCGTCGCCGCCGAAGCCGGCGCAGCGCAGCAACGCCCGGAGGCTTGCGTAGCAGCCTTGGATGTCGCCGACTAGGTAGGTCGCCATTCCTCGGATCTCAATGCACCGCGTTCGGCGCCGCCAGCGAGAAGGGCGGAATGGGCACGTCGAACCGTTCGCCGTCGGCGGCGCGGAACTCGTAGCTGCCCTCCATCACTCCCACCGCCGTTTCCAGCACGCAGGCGCTGGTGTAGCGGAAGGACTCGCCGGGGCCGATGTGCGGCTGGTTGCCGACGACGCCGGGGCCGCGCACCTCCTGCTGCTGGCCGTCGCCGTTGGTGATCAGCCAGTAGCGGTTCAGGAGCTGGGCACCGGCGCCGCCGTGGTTGGCGATGGTGATGGTGTAGGCGAAGACGTAGCGGGCCGCCGACGGATCGGACTCGGCGGCTATGAAGCGGGTCTCAACGGCGACTTCGAATCCGCGCATGCGCCACTCGCCACGTCTGCCATCGCAGTCTGCGTGGCCCGCTACCGCAGCGCCGCGGCGCCGACCTGCCTGGCAATGGCCACGAACTCGTGGGGATGCAGGCTGTCCGGTCGTCGCTCACGGTCGATGCCGAGGGCCCCGAAGTTCAACGGCAGGGATTCTAGGGCATTCGCCAATGTCTTTCGCCGCGCCGAGAACGCCAAACGAAGCACGCCTGCCAGGGCGGCCTGGTCGCAGGGCACCGCCGGCCGAGGCACGAGGCGGACGAAGGCGGAGACCACCTTCGGCGGCGGAGCGAAACTCTCTGCGCCGACGGCGAACAGGCGCCGCACCTCGCAGTGGTGCTGGGCCAGCACGGAGAGGCGCCCGTAGGACTTGACGCCGGCGGGCGCAGCGAGGCGGGCGGCCACCTCCGCCTGCAGCATGAAGTGCATGTCCCGCACGTGCGCAAGGGGCAGCAGCCTGGTCAGGATGGCCGTGGCGACGTTGTAGGGCAGGTTGCCCACCACGCGGCAGTCGCCGATGCGCGCCGTCAGGCTGGCGAGGTCGCTACGCAAGGCGTCGGCGCAGATGACGTCCGCGTCAAGCCGAACGCGCAGCCGGGCGGCCAGATCCCGATCGATCTCGATGGCGGTGACGCTGCCGGCGTCAGCGCACAGGCGTTCCGTCAGCACGCCGGCGCCCGGCCCGATCTCCAGGATGCGATCGTCCCGGCCTACCGCCAGCGCCGCGAAGATGCGCTCTACGACGGCTTCGTCGGCAAGGAAGTGCTGGCCGAATCGCCTACGAACCTGCGTCGCCATCTCCGAGCGCGGGCGTGGTGCCAGCGTCGCCGTCGGCGGCGGGGCGCATCCGCTTCTCGACGAACGCCTCGTCGCGGATCTCCTTCAGCCACTCCTGCAGGCGCTCCTCGAAGCGCTGGCCGTGCAGCACCCGGATTGCCAGATCCCGACGCGCCTCGTCGCCGGCGTCCTGCTGGCGGCGCCCCTGCACCTCCAGGATGTGCCAGCCGAACTCGGTGCGGAAGGGCGGCGAGACGGCGCCCACGTCGGTGCCGGCCATCGCCTCCTGGAACTCGCGCACGAAGGCGCTGGCGGCGCTCCAGCCGAGGTCCCCGCCGGCAAGGGCGCTGGCCGGGTCGTCGGAGTGTTCCTTGGCGAGCTCCGCGAAGTCTTCGCCGGCGAGGATCCGCTCCCGCAGCGCCAGCACGGCGGCTTCGGCTTGCGCCTCGGTGCGGATCGCGGAGGGCCGCACCAGAATGTGCCGCGCTAGGGTCTCGTCGGTTCTCTGCACCGAGGCGCCGCGTTTGTCCAGCAGCTTCACGACGTGGAAGCCGGAGGCGTTGCGCAGCGGCTCTGCCACCTCGCCCACGGCCAGCTCCACCGCCACCTCCGCGAACAGGCTGGGAATTCGACTGGCCTTGCGCCAGCCCAGGTCGCCGCCGTCCAAGGCGGTGGACGCCGACGAGTTTTCCACCGCCAAGGCCGCGAAGTCGGCGCCGTCGCGCAGCTCGCGCACCAGCGCCGCGGCCGTCTCGGCCGCTGCCGATGCTTCGCTTGGCGTGGCCCCTTGGGGCAGCGCCAGCAGGATGTGTCCGAGCCGGTATTCGTCGGAGATCTGCTCGGCGAAGAACGGCGAGGCCAGCAGGTCGTCCACGTCCTGTTCGGTGACGTAGACGCGGCGGTTGACGACTTCGCGCTGCACCCGTTCCAGCGTCAGCTGGCGGCGGACCTGCTCCCGAAAGCCCCGGTAGGAGACGCCCTCCTGGGTCAGCGTGGCGATGAACTCGTCGATGCCCATGTCGTTCTGGCTGGCGTAGCTGCGCACCGCGGTGGTGAGGGTCTCGTCGTCGAGCACCACGCCGCGGTTTTCGGCTTCCTGCAGCTGGATGTTCTCGAGAATGAGGCGCTCCAGAATCTGCTCCAGCACCACGTCCCGGGGCGGAACCGGCCCGTCGCCAGCGGCCTCGATCTGGGTCATCACCGCGTCGAAGCGTTCGACCACTTCGCTGGCCAGCACCACGTCGTCGTTGACGACGGCGACCACGCCGTCGACGGTCGCCGGCTGCGCCCCGGCCGCGGCCATCCAGATCGCGAGGGCAGGGCCGATGGCTTGGCGTCCGGTCACTGGCGTTCCCCGCGCGGTTCCTGGTGCATGGCTATGTCTCGCTTGCTGGTCGGTTGTCGGAGCGGCTACGGGGTGCGCCGGTAGCCGCGGATGCTGCGCTCGAGCCGCCCGTCCACGTTGCCGCCGAAGCCCGCCAGGCCCCGGAACACGAACTGCACCAGCAGTCCCCGGTCCCGGGGCAGGTTCGCCTGCGGCCGGTTGCGCGGCGCGGCCACCGTATCGTGCCACAACAGCTTCGCTTCCAGACAGCAGCTACCGTAGCCGACTCCGGCGAGGATCTCGATGGTTCGCCCCTGCCGCCAGTCGTGGTTCCACCGACCGAAGGCCTGCCACTGCCGCGCCAGAGGCCAATGGAAGGAGACGTCGGTGTGCTCGATGGGCTGCGCGGAGCGCGGCATGCGACGGCGATAGCCGATGTTGATCAAGCGCTTAGCGCCAGCCTCGTAGGCCAAGTCGAGGCCAGCGTTGTCGGTGCCAGCCTCGGCGTCCCACGCCGCCAGTGCGGCGAGCCGCCACCGACCCGCGCGGCTGGCGAGCTCGCCAGCTACCGGCAAAGCACTCGGCCGCGCCGCCGCGTCCAGCGCAACCCGGTGGTCCGCGAAGCGGGCGACCGTGCCGATCGCGGCTGCCAGCCGCTCCCTGCCGCTGCCGTCGAACAGGCGGGCGGCGAGGCCGACCGCCAGCTCGTTGGCGTCGGCGATGCGGTCCAAGCCGGCAAACCGATTGTCCCGAAACAACTGCCGATAGGAGGGCGTCAGGCGGCCGACGTCGAAGCGCGGCAGGGCATCCTGGTCCGCGTAGGACTGGTAGCGGTACTGCAGGCGCGGTTCCAACACTTGCAGGCCGCCGCCGGGCCGGGACCGTTCCAGGAACAGGCCCCCGTCCATGGTGGCTGCGGCAATGCTGCGCGTCGGCTGCCGCTGCGTCTCCGGGGCCGGATCCCGCAAGGCGTAGACGGTGTGCCGGAACTTGGCCGCAAGGCCCAGGAAGCCCCAGGATCGCGACAGCGGCAACCGGATCTGCGGTTCGAGATGCAGGCGGCTGCCGGCTGGCCCCGCGGCGGCGCCCGGCCGTTCGAAGGCCGTCCAGCTGGCGCCGACGTGCCATGACAGCGGTCCGTGGAGCGCGCCTCCGTAGGCAAGGCTTGCCTCCGGCAGACGCCGATAGGGCGCGGCCCCCGGTTCCAGGCGCTGGAAGTCCTGCACCCCGAGGCGGGCGAGCAGGCTCCCGCGGGCATAGCGCGCCTGGGCCCGGCGCTCCAGAAGCAGGCGCCCGGTCGCGGCAAGGTCCGTGCCAAGGTCCACGAAGTAGTCGTTGTCGCTGACGCCGGTGAAGTCGAGGGAGGTTTCGATGCGGCCGTAGCCGCCCCGGTGGCGGGCGGCGAGCAGCCAGCGGTTCGCCGGCTCGAACGCCGGCGCCGGCGCGCCGGATCGTTCCGCCTCGTTGGCGAGCCGGAAGGCGGGCCGAGACAGGTCGCCGTTGTAGTTCCGATCGCGGGCGAGCAAGGCGCCCCGCAGCGCGCTCTCGGAGCGGCGTCCGAGGTGGCGGAACTCGCCGTCCACGCCGGCGCCGCGATCGCGGATCCAACGCCCGGCCAGCGTCGCGTCGTAGTTCGGCGCCAGGTTCAGGTAGTAGGGCAGACGGATATCGAAGCCGTCGCCGGTGTCGAGGCCGGGGAACAGCCAGCCGCTGGCGCGCCGACTGCCAAGCGGCAGGCGCAGATACGGGCTGTAGAACACCGGCACGCCGCCCAGCCGCAGCCGGGCGCCCCGCACGGTCGTCGCGCCGGCGTCGCGGTCGATGCGGATCCGGTCCGCGTCCAGGCGCCAGAGGTTGCTGCGGGGCGGACAGCGCGTCAGCGCCGCCGCAGCGAGCCTAAGCTCGGCGGCATCGCGCTCGGCGCTGGCGGCGGTGCCGCGCAGCTGCGGTTCCAGAAGCACGAACTCCACGTCGTGGAGCTGCAGGCGGTCGCCTCGGGTGGCGACGCGGGCCCGTTGCCCCCGGGCTTCGAAGCCGGGCTCGCGCAGCCGCAAGGGTCCTGGGCTGCTGCCGATGCCGCTGGCGCGGTCGAAGGCGAACTCGTCGGTGGCGAGCAGACGTTGGCCCTGCCGCACCTCGACCCGGCCGCTGGCGGTGGCGCCGCCGTCGGCATCGGCCAGCAGCCGCGTTGCCGTCAGTTCCACCGCGGCGCCCAGCGCCGGCTCTGCGGCCACCGCTCGGTAGGCGCCCGGGCAGGCGGGCGGCGGTGCGCCGTCCGGCTGCGGGGAGGGCTCGGTCCACAGCGATTCGGCAACAGCAGTCGCCGCGGCGTCCAGCCCGCCGGCCGGCAGCAGGCAGAGCAGCGCCGTACCAATCCGGGCGGCCGTTGGCGACAATGCCGGCATGGGCGACGCGGAGTTCCGGCAGTGGGTGGCGGCAGCCGTGTACACGGTGCTCGACGAGCCCGGCGCAGCGCCGAGGGCGAAGCCTCTCCCGGCGGAGGCGAGCACACGGGAGTTTTTTCGCATCGACCTCGGTGCTCAGTCCTTCATCGCCATGCGCTCGCCGCCGGCGACAGAGAATAACCCGCGCTACGTGCGCTTGGCTGCGCTGCTGCGCGGCTACGGGCTGCGAACGCCGGCGATCCACGCCGCGGACCTCGAGCGCGGCTACCTGCTGCTCGAGGACCTAGGGGCGATGGATTTCGAGGGCGCCTATGCGGGAGGGGAGGTGGCCGGGCCCTTGACGGCCGCCATCGACGCCTTGGTGCGCCTGCAGGCCGTTCCCCCGGCGGATGCCGCTGCCCACATCGCCCCGTACGCTGCGGAGCGCTTCGCCGACGAGCTCGGCATCTTCCGCGAGTGGCTGGTGGAGCGCCTGCTGGGGCTGGACGCCGCGCCAGGCTTCGACGAAGCCTCGGCGGCGCTGGTGGCGGCTGCCGACAGCGTGCCGCAGTGCGTGGTGCATCGCGACTTCCACTGCCGCAACCTCATCTGGCGGCGCCAGGATGGGAGCGTGGGCGTGGTCGACTTCCAGGACGCCCTCATCGGCCCCTGCTGCTACGACCTCGCTTCGCTGCTGCGGGACTGCTACCACGTCTTCGACGAAGCGACGGTGGCGGCCTGGCGGCTGCGGTTCCTGGAGGCGGCGAGGCCGGACTGCGACCCAGCGACGTTCGCGCGCGCCTTCGATCTGGTGGCTCTGCAACGGCAGCTCAAGGCGGTCGGTATCTTCGCCCGTCTGCATCTCGCCCGGGGCCGCGCCAGCCACCTGGCGGACATTGTGCCAGTGCTGCGGCGCAGCGCCGCGGTGGCCGCCGGCTACGCGGAAACCCGAGCATTGGCTGCATGGCTCGCCGGCGACGTTGCGCCGGCGGCCAGCCGTCGCCTGGCCGCGCTTGGCGTGGCCGCATGAAGGCCATGATCCTCGCCGCCGGCCGTGGCGAACGCTTGCGTCCGCTTACGGAACGGGTGCCCAAGCCGATGCTGGCGGTCGGCGCCGAAGCGCTGGTCGTCCACCAGCTGCGCTGGCTGCGGCAGGCCGGCGTGCGCGAGGTGGTGATGAACGTGCATCACCTGGCCGAGCGCATCGAACGCGCTCTGGGCGACGGCTCCGCCTATGGCATGCGCATCCGCTACAGCCGCGAGCAGGAACTGCTCGACACCGGCGGCGGCATCGTTCGGGCGCTGCCGCTGCTCCGGCCGGACCCGTTCCTGGTGCTGAACGGCGACATCTGGACCGACTACCCCTTCGCGTCGCTGGTGAAGCGGCGGCCGGCCCGAGGCCACCTGGTGCTTGCGCCCAAGCCGGACCACCTGCGGCAGGGGGACTTCCATCTCGAGGGCCGTCGAGTCCGCCGCGGGCCGCCGGCGCTCGACGATCTCGCCTACTGCGGCATCGCGGTGTTGGACGAGGCGTTGCTAGCGGCGGCGCCGACCGGACCGTTCTCGCTGCGGGAGGCGTACTTCGCCGCGGCCGCGGCCGGCGAACTCACCGGCGAGCGGTTCGCCGGCACATGGGTGGACGTCGGCACGCCGGACCGACTCGAGCGCGTACGGCGGATGGCCGCTGTAGCATGACGGGAGCAATGACGGTCCCGACGCCTTGGATCGCGCCTTCGACGCTGGCCGCGGACTTCGCGCGGCTGGGCCAGGAGGTGGCCGACGTGCTGGCCGCCGGTGCCGACATCGTTCATCTCGACGTGATGGACAACCACTACGTGCCGAACCTGAGCGTCGGACCGCTGGCGCTGAGGGCGTTGCGGCGCTACGGCATCCGGGCGCCGATCGACGTGCATCTGATGGTGCGGCCGGTGGAACGGCTGATCGACGAGTTCCTGGCCGCTGGCGCCGACGTCGTCTCCTTCCATCCCGAGGCCAGCGAACGCCCCCGGGACGCGCTGGCGCGGATTCGCGCTGGCGGCGCCAAGGCTGGCTTGGCGCTCAACCCCGGTACGCCTGTCTCGACGCTGAAGCCGCTGCTCGACGTCGTGGACTGGGTGCTGGTGATGGCCGTGAATCCCGGCTTCGGCGGCCAGGAGTTCATGCCCGAGAGCCTCGGCAAGGTGGCCGCGGCGCGGCGCCTCATCGATGCCAGCGGGCGTCCCATCCGCCTGCAGATCGACGGCGGCATCAAGGCGGCCAACGTCGCCGCCGCCGGCGCCGCCGGCGCAGACGTCTTCGTGGCGGGATCCGCGATCTTCGGTGCGCCGCCCGGCGGCGGCCCGAGGGCCGAGGACTACAGAGGCGTCATCGCGGCCATGCGCGCCGCGCTCGGCCAGCAAGGGGGCGAGCAACCGGAGCGCGCGTCGCGCGCCACGCCCGGCCAGCGAGGCGTCGAGCAACCGGAGCGCGCGCCTTGAGGCTGCCGCCGAAGGCCCGGCGCGTTCACGCGGGCGGCTGGCGCGAACCGCCGCCAGCCGCGTACCTGTTCGACCTCGACGGCACGCTGGTGGACACCGCGCCGGACCTGATGCGCGCCTTGAACCACGCCCTCGACGAGGCGGAGATGCCGCCAGCATCGCCGCCGCTGGCCAGGCACTGGGTGGGCCATGGCGTGCGCGCCATGCTCGAGGCCGCGGCGGCGCACCACGGCAGAACGCTGTCCGACGCCGAGCTGGACCGCCTGGAGGGGCGTTGCCTGGACCACTACGCGGCGCACATCGCCGACCACTCGACACCCTATCCGACGGTGTTGACGACGCTCGCCGCCTTGGCAGATCGGCCGCTGGCGGTGGTGACCAACAAGCTGACGGCCTACAGCGAACGGCTGCTGGCGGCACTGGACTTGAGGCGCTTCTTTCGGCTGGTGGTGGGACGCGGCGGCGCCATGCCGCCGAAGCCGGACCCCGCGCCGGCCCGCCACGCCTGCGCTGGCCTCGGCGTGGCCGCGGCGGACGCCCTGTTCGTAGGCGACTCGGCCACGGACGTGGCCTGCGCCAGGGCCGCCGGGTGCCGGGTGGTGGTGTACCGGCACGGCTACAGCCAGGGCATCGCCCCCGAGGCGCTCGGTGCGGACGCGGTGATCGATTCCTTCAAGGAACTGCTGTGAACCAGCAGGAGTTCGACGCGCTCGCCAGCCGGGGCTTCACCCACATTCCGGTGGTTCACGAGATTCTGGCGGACTTGGAGACTCCGCTCTCCACCTATCTCAAGCTCGCCGACGGGCGCTACAGCTACCTGCTCGAGTCCGCGGCCCAGGGCGGCGAGAAGTGGGGACGCTATTCGATCATCGGCCTGCCGGCGGACACGGTGCTGCGGGTGGCGGGGCCTCGGCTCGCCGTCGAGACGGGCGGCGTCGTGGCGGAGCAGCGGACCACGCCGGATCCGCTGGCCGCCATCGAGGCGTTCGCGGCGCGGTTCCGGGTGCCGGCGCTGCCCGGTCTGCCGCGCTTCTTCGGCGGCCTCGTGGGCTACTTCGGCTACGACACCGTCCGCTACGTGGAACGTCGGCTGGCGGCCAGCGTACCGCCGGACGACTTGGCGACGCCGGACATCCTGCTGATGCTGTCCACGGACGTGGTGGTGTTCGACAACGTGCTGAGCCGCATGAAGCTGGTGACGCTGGCGGAGGCTGGCGCACCCGGCGCGCTGGCGGCGGCCCGGGAACGGCTGGCGCGCCGGGCGCGGCTGCTGGACGCCGCGGCGCCGGCCGCCGCCAAGCCCTGCGCCCGCGGCGAGCCGGTGGAGGAGGCGGACTTCGTCTCGGCTTTCGGCCGCGAGGCGTACATGGCCGCGGTGGAACGCATCCGCGAGTACATCCGCGCCGGCGACGCCATGCAGGTGGTGCTGTCGCAGCGCATGGCCCTGCCGTTCGCGACCGCGCCCATCGACCTGTATCGGGCGCTGCGGAGCCTCAATCCGTCGCCGTACATGTACTTCATGCATCTCGACGGCTTCCACATCGTGAGTTCGTCGCCCGAGATCCTCGCCCGCCTCGAAGACGGCGCGATCGTCAACCGGCCGCTGGCCGGCACCCGCCGCCGCGGCCGCACCGAAGCCGAGGACCGGGCCATGGAGGCCGAGCTGCTGGGGGACCCGAAGGAACTCGCCGAGCACCTGATGCTGATCGACCTCGGCCGCAACGACGTCGGCCGGGTGGCGCGGACCGGCAGCGTGCGGGTGACGGAGCAGTTCGCGGTGGAGCGCTACTCCCACGTCATGCATCTGTCGTCGAACGTGGTCGGCGAGCTCGCCGCCGGCAAGACGGCGGTAGACCTGCTGCGGGCGACGCTGCCGGTGGGCACGTTGTCCGGAGCGCCGAAGATCCGCGCCATGGAGATCATCGACGAGCTCGAACCCGGCAAGCGCGGCATCTACGGCGGCGCCGTGGGCTACCTGTCCTGGAACGGCAACATGGACACCGCCATCGCCATCCGCACCGCCATCGTCAAGGACGGCATGCTCTACATCCAGGCCGGCTGCGGCATCGTCGCGGACTCCGTGCCCCGCCTGGAGTGGCAGGAGAGCATGAACAAGGGCCGGGCGGTGTTCCGCGCCGCGCGGCTGGCGGCGTCGGGCTTCAAGGAGCTTGGCTGAGACGCCTTGGGCTACAATCACTGCCGACGCGGCTGGCTCGGCCCAGACCAACTCTAGCGCATCCAATGAGACGCATCTGGCTGAAGAACTACCGCTGCTTCGCCGAGCAGCAAGAGGTGCGCCTTGCCCCGCTGACGCTCCTCGTCGGCGACAACAGCACCGGCAAGACGTCGTTTCTTGCCATGATCAGGGCGCTCTGGGACATCGCCTATCGGAACCGGGTGCCCAACTTCAAGGAGGAACCCTATGACCTGGGCAGCTTCGACGAGATCGCCCACTTCCGGGGCGGCAGGGGCGGACGTGCGGAGGAGTTCGAGTCTGGGTTCGCTCTCTCTACCAGCGTCGATCCCGCGGTGGCACCAGCGCATCGGGCACACCGCTTCAAAGCGAGGTTCTCGAGGCGAGGCGCGGTACCGATGCTCACGGCCAGACGACTCTCCAACAAGAGCGACGACTTGTGGATCGAACACCGAGAGAGCCCATCGAAGGTCCTCTTCCACAGCAGATCGAGGGGGGAGTCTGCCTTTGACGCACTTGCCGGGCTATCGGTCGGAGGCGATCCGCGGCTGGTGCCGTTCATGCTCGCGTGGCATGTCGCCCGTGGCCGGAAACGGTTCGCCAACGGCCCCCTCGCCAAGCGCGATCGGCGGGCCTTTCAAGAGCTTGTGGATTCCGCTGGAATGTTCCCGGACGTTGCGCCGCTCTACGCGGGTGCCCCGGTGCGCTCCAAGCCGCACCGGACATACGACCCGTCGCTCATCGCTCGAGATCCCGAAGGGGTCTACATCCCCATGTTCCTCGCGGACCGGCACTTCGAGGGGGGGGAACGCTGGCAGTTATTGCGGGACGTCCTCCAACGCTTCGGCCGGGATGCCGGGCTGTTCGACGAAGTGACCGTGAAGCCGCTCGCGAAACGCGGCGGTCCCTTCCAGCTGCAAGTCAGGCGTTTCGACAAGCGAACGAAGGGGCCCCACCGAAACTTGATAGACGTCGGCTACGGCGTCAGCCAGGTGCTTCCGATCGTCACGGAATTGCTGCGGCAGGATGCGCCGACGATGTTCCTGCTGCAACAGCCGGAAGTGCATCTGCATCCGAGCGCCCAAGCGGCTCTTGGCAGTCTGTTCTGTCGAACTGCCAGCTGGGGTCGGCAGCTCGTCGTCGAGACGCACAGCGACCACCTGCTCGACCGCGTGCGGATGGATGTGCGCGACGGCGTCGTGCCCTTGCAACCAGAGGATGTATCGATCCTCTACTTCGAGCGCCACGGCCTCGACGTTCGCATCCACTCGCTACGCATTGACGACGAGGGCAATGTCCTCGGTGCCCCAGAGGGCTACCGACGGTTTTTCATGGAAGAGGTGACCCGATCGCTGTGGAAGCAGGAGCCGGGCAACGGCAACGGAGGTACATGAACGATGGGCCGGATCGGCAACCTGCCCCTTGGCTCGTCGGTCGTTGCGATCCAGCGGACCCAATAGCCGTGTGCGGGATCGTCGATGCCCAGGTAGCGCACGAGGTGTTCGGGAACGCCCCCTCTCCTGCAGGCCGAGAGTTCTTCAAGTGGCTGCATCTGGCGCGTGGCCGTTTGGTGGTGGGCGGCAAACTCCTGAAGGAGCTGGAAGCCGCCTCGGCGGACTTCAGGCAGTGGGCGAGCGAAGCGGGCCGGGCAGGGCTGATGACGACGCTCAACAAAGAAGCGGTGGCTGACCGTACGAAGGAGATCGAGCGGCGGGCCAAGCTCGCTTCCAACGATGCGCATGTTCTCGCCGTGGCCCAAGTAGGCGGTGCCCGCCTGCTGTTCACGAACGATCGGGAACTGGAGCGGGACTTCCGCAGCAAGGTGCTCATCGACAATCCGAGAGGCCGCGTCTACCACACGCGGGACGTGAACGCGCACCACGACAACAAGCGCGTCAGCCAGACGCACAGGCGGTTGCTGAACGACAGGCGCCTGTGTCGAGCTTCGGCCTAGCCGTCTTCGAGCTTCACCGCGGTGCCCACGGCCAGCAGTTCGGCGGCGCCGCCGAGCAGCACCGAGGTGGTGAAGCGCACGCCGACCACGGCGTCGGCGCCGAGGCGGGCGGCGTCCTCCTGCATTCGGTCCAATGCCTGCTCTCGGCTCTCCGCCACCAGCTTGGTGAACTCGTGGATCTCGCCGCCCACCAGGCTGCGCAGGCCGGCCATGATGTCCCGGCCCACCTGGCGGGCGCGGATGGTGTTGCCCCGGGCCCGCGCCGGCCCGCCACGCCTGCGCTGGCCTCGGCGTGGCCGCGGCGGACGCCCTGTTCGTAGGCGACTCGGCCACGGACGTGGCCTGCGCCAGGGCCGCCGGGTGCCGGGTGGTGGTGTACCGGCACTACAGCCAGGGCATCGTGCCCGAGATGGTGGAAGCGCTCAACCGCCTGGCCGTGCCATGCTTAGCGAAACGCTCCAACGGGCCTGCGGCGCTGCCGCAACATTATTTTACCAAGCGGTACTATTTGTGAATATAATGGCGCTTAATGAATATATTTTTACTGTACAGTAAAATATATGTCGAACCCCATGGTTTTGTAACGTTTCATCCCGTTCGGTAAGGTGTAGCTACATCCACAAGAGAGATTTGCGCCATGCCCGAAGCACCGACCAGCAGCGTCGCGGCCACGCCAGCGGAACTGGGCGCACTGGTCCGCAAGCACCGCAAGGCGCGGCGCATCACGCTCGAGACCGCATCTGCGCTCGGAGGCGTGGGTACCCGTTTTCTGTCGGAGTTCGAGCGCGGCAAGCCGACTGCCGAGATCGGCAAAGTCATGGCCGCGCTGGCGACGTTGGGGCTGGAGCTGGTAGTGCAGCGGCGCGGCCGGGGCGTAGCCACGACGGCCATCCCGCGTCCGATGTCCGGCAGCTCGAGCAAAGCGCTAGATGGCGAATGACGCGCTGGCAGTCTGGCATCAGCCGACCCCGCCGGCCACTCGGTGCGCTGGCCTCCTGTGGCGCGACGAACACGGACGCATGGGCTTTCGCTATGACGCCGAGTGGCAACGCGACGGCTTCCCGCTGTCGCTGCAATTGCCGTTGGCAACTGCCACGTTCGCACCAGCCGACGGTGCGGCGCATCGCTTTTTCGCCAATCTCTTGCCCGAAGGCGATGCACGGATCGGCTTGGCGCGATCGCTGGGCACTGCGAACGACGATTTCGAGCTGTTGCGTCGCGTCGGCGGCGAGTGCGCAGGTGCCTTCTGCCTGCTGCCCCCCGGTCATCGCCCCGGGATTCGCGAACCCGCGTACCGCGAATTGACCGACAAGGAACTCGCGATGTTGGTGAGGCGTCGCGGCGTGGGGCCGTCGAGCGTGAGGGGGCGTACGCGGCTCTCCCTAGCTGGCGCGCAGCACAAGGTGCCGGTACGGTGGCGCGATCAACGGTGTGGGCTGCCGTTGGACAACGCGCCGAGCACGCACATACTCAAGTTCGATCTGGCAGGTCTGCGCAACGTCCCCCTCTTCGAGACGTTTACCACGCACTTGGCCGCCACCGTGGGGCTGCCGGTGGTGGACATCGACTTACGCAGAGCGCAGCGCTTGGGCTACGCGGTGATCGTGCGCTTCGACAGACCGTCCGACGCCAACGGCAACATCCGCCGGCTGCACCAGGAGGACTTCTGCCAGGCGCTCGGCTACGGTCATCTGCGGAAGTACGAGGCCGACGCTGGCCCGTCGCTTGCCCAATGCGCGGGTCTGCTGCGCGAGGTTGCCACCGATCCGGCCATCGATATCCCGCAACTGCTCCGCTGGCAGGCGTTCAATTGGCTTGCTGGCAACTCGGACGGCCACGCAAAGAACCTGGCGCTGCTGTACGACAACGGCACGATTCGGCTGGCGCCCTTCTACGACCTGATCTGTACGCGGGCTTTGCGCGGCCTCAATCGAGACCTGGCCATGCACATCGGCGGCGAGAGCGCCCCGGGGCGCGTCAAGGCGCGGCATTGGCGCGAACTCGCCGATGTCTGCGGCATCCGGCCCCGATTCGTGGAAACCCTCGTCGCCGTCATGGCAGAGAAGCTGCAAGCGGCCGTCGGCCCCTGTCGCGGCGCCTTCGAGGAGCGCTACGGCCCGGCGCCGGCGTTGCAGCGCATCGAGCAGGTGGTGGTTCGTCAGTGTCGGCGCGTCCTTTCCAAGCAGTGGCGTCGCGCTTGAAGAAGTCCCTTGATCCCTTTGAATGGCGGGACCTTCACAGATGAGTCAAGTTTGGACGAAGCCGGAACGACAAGAACGAGGTGCGACTCCGTTCGGCGTAGACGAGGACGTGGCGCAGCCGCTGCTCTACATGGCGTACCCCACGGCGTGCCCCGCTACCACCCGATGAAGGCCGTCTAGGCAAGCAGCTCCTCCGCCTTGTGTACGACCCGATAGCGGGCTGGCGATTCGCCGACCGCGAGCGCCTCGAAGTGCGCCTTGCCGCACTCCACCTTGGCCCGCTCGGCGTGGCGCAGATCGTCCAGAAAGGCGCTGCCCTTGGTTTCGACCACCAGATACAGTCGCTCGCCTTCGTCGTCTTCGATCAGCACGGCCCAATCGGGGTTGTAGGGGCCGAGCGGCGTTGGCACTTGAAACCAGCGCGGCAGCTTGGCGTATACCTTGACGGTCGTGAACTGCTCCAACGATTCCGCGAAAGCCGCTTCGTTGTTCGAGTCGTACACCACATGGTCGTAGACGGACTTCCGCGCGGCCATTGTGTTCTTGAGGTAGCCGATCAGCTCTTCCTCGCGGAACAGTTCCTGCGCGAAGTAGTGTTCGTCGCCCAGCCGCTGGTACTTGACGCCATCCACCAGCGCCAGGCGCTTGCGGCGATTGATCAACTCGGCGGCCAGCTCGATGAACTTGGTGGGATTGTCGGCGAAGTCGTCCAGGCGATCGCTGTCGACGAGGATGCGCGCAATGCCGCGGCGCGTCAGACCCGTGCGGTTCTGCAGTTCAGCCAATATGTCCGGCAGTTCCAGGCCAGCGTCGGTGACGTACGTGGCGCCGGAATCGCGCACCTCGCTCTTTCCGACGCCGCCGGGCCCCAAGGAGAGCCCGACTCGCCGCCACAGCAAGCGCGGGCGCGGCAGCGGCGGCGCGTCGGCAAGCGCCTTCGCGCAGTCGTTGAGCATCTTCTCGTTGTCGAAGCGAACGCGGAAGGTCGTCTTGTGCTTGATGCGCTGCCACAGCGCCTGGAACTCGGCGCTTTCCAGCACCGCCTCCCGGGGCTTCACCGGACGGCGTTCGTCGGCGCGCTTGATCTGGATGCGGGCTGTTAGTCGGCGTAGCTGTTGCGTCACCGCGTCGCGCAACGGTTCGAGCTCGCTTGGCAGAACCACGCCATCGCTGTCCAGCGCTTCCTGCAGGGCATCCTGGGCCTGCCCGCTGCTGTTCAAGTAGCCCTGTTCGATCAGATGTTCCCAGAGCCGCTGCGACTGCTCGACGCCGAGATGCGCGGCTTGTCCGTCTTCGCCTTCGAGGACGATGGCTGCGAACGAGTGCCGTTCGACTAGGCCGAACACGATGCCGGTGTCTTCCTCGATTTCCCGCTGCAGGTTCTCGGCGAACTCCTCGTAGCTCTCGCGGGCGACGACCGTCAAGGTGTTCACCTCGAATCCCCGCTGCCGCTCGCCGGCTTGATTGACGCACAGGCGCAGACCGCGGCCGATGGTCTGCCGGCGTTCGCGCTCCGTCGAGATGTCGCGCAGGGCGCAGATCTGGAACACATTGGGGTTGTCCCAGCCTTCGCGCAGGGCGGAGTGGGAGAAGATGAACTGCAACGGCTCGTCAAAGCTCAGCAGCCGCTCCTTGTCGCGCATGATGAGCTGGTAGGCGCGCTCGGCGTTGTCGCGGTTGGTTTGGTTGTTTTCGGCGGTATCGATCCAACCGCCCTTGCGGTCTATGGAGAAGTAGCCTTCATGGCACTCTGCCGCCGCCTCCTGCACATCCAGGCCAGCGAACAGCGATGCATACTCCGGGCGACTCGCCGCCCGACCGTATTCCTCCTCGAAGATGCGGGCGTACTCGCCTTTGACGGGGTTGCCGTCGGCGTCGTAGCGCCGGTAGTGCGCCACCTTGTCGATGAAGAACAGCGTCAGCACCTTGATGCCCTGGGCGCGCAGCCGCAGTTGCTTGTCCAGATGCTCGCGGATGGTCTTGCGCATCATCTCCCGGTGAACGGCGACGGGGGCCACGCCGCCGTGAATGTCGCCGAGGCGCATCCATTGCCAGCCATCCGGCAGCCGCAACTCCAGATATTCGTTGCCCTTCTCGACGCGGATCTCGCCCATGCGGTAGCCGCGGTACACCTCGCGGCGCGTCCTGCTCTCCAGATCGGTGCCATCGGTCAGCTGGAGGATGCGCCGCCGCACGCCGCCCGCGGGAGTTGCCACGTCCACCTCCACTTCGGCCCAGATGACGCCCTTCCGCCGGCGCGTGGCCACCAGGCGGACGTAGGGCCGGTTGTGGTCGTCCGCGACGACGCCGGCGGCCACTTCGATCTGCTTCACCAGCTTGCGCTCGTAGGCGTCCACCGCGTTCAGCCGATAGACCATGTAGTGCTTGTCCGCATGGGTGGCGGAATAGCGCAGGGTGCAGAGCGGATTCATCCGCTCGAGCGCCTGCCGCCCCTGGCCTTTCAGGCCGCCGTCCACGCTTTGCGGCTCGTCGACGATGAGCACGGGATTCGTGGCCCGCACCAGATCGATGGGCTTTTCGCCGCCGGTCTTTTCGTTCGGCTGGTAGATGTTGTTGACGTCGCGTTTGTTGATGGCGCCCACCGTGACCACCATCACCTGCACTTGCGGACTGGTGGCGAAGTTCCGCACCTGCCCGAGCTTTTTCGAGTCGTACACGAAGTGCTCGAAGGGCACGCCCGAGTACAGCGCCCGCAGGTGCGGGCCCATGATCTGCAAGGACTTGCTGACGCCCTCCTTGATGGCCACCGACGGCACCACGACGATGAACTTCGTGAATCCGTAACGTTGGTTGAGCTCGAAGACGGTGCGCAGGTAGACGTAGGTCTTGCCGGTGCCGGTCTCCATTTCCACAGTGAAGTCGCGGGAATCCAATGCCTCCGCCGGCGCTAGCCCATTGCGCAACTGCACCTGCTGGAGATTGGCCAGCAGGGCCACGTCGTCCAACCGAAGCCGGTTGCCGACCCCGAGTTCGCCTTCCTGAAGCCCGGGAAGCTGGTCGGCGAGGCTTGCGGATACGGAAAACTGGGCGCGCGACACCTCCTGGCCTTGGAAGAGATCGCAGACAGCGGCGATGGCGTCCTGCTGAAAATCCAGGTCCGGCTCGAAGCGCAGCTTCATCACAGGCTCCGCACGTCCTTGATGTCGTACTGGCGTAGAATCTCTACCACGTTCGACTTGGCCATCTCGTCCTCGAAGGCGTCGTCCCGGAAGAAGACCATGATGTCTTCCGTGTCTTCCATCTCATCGCGCAGCGCGACGATGCCCAAGGTCAGTTCGTCCACTTCCTGCTTCTTGATCGACTCCGCCATGCAGGCAACGAGTGCGCCGCCGGCCACCGCGTTGACCCGCTTGCCGGCGATTATCCGCTGCTCCATCGGAGCGCAGAGGTCGTAGCCGAGCTTGAGCAGCAGCTCGTAGAAGAGATCGTCCTCGCCGCGGTCCGGCTTGATATGGTCGACGTAGTCGATGACGGACTGCTCCATGTCGCCCTTGTCCGGTTCCCATGCCCTGACGTTGGAACTGTCCAGCTTGAACACGCGGAAGCCGAGGTCGGTGCTGGCCGTGGCGCCCTCGCCAAGGCTGGACGAGGCTCGACGAAGCCTCTCCTTGGTGAGCTCCGCAATGTTGAAAGGCTTGCCGATGGTCTTCAGAAACGATGCCGCCGTCTGCTGTTGGTTGTTCTCTTCGTCCACGGGTTCGGGAAGTTGCACCAGAAAGTGACGACGGCGCCCACCGTCCTCGACATTCTGCGCCATGACAGCGTGGCCCGTGGTGCCGGAGCCGGCGAAGAAATCCAGCACGATGGCATCCGGGTCGTTGGCGAGTTGCACCAAATGCCGGATGAGGCGGGTCGGCTTCGGTTGCGGGAACACTTTGTCCTCACCCAATACGCCTCGCAGTTCCCGCGTCCCCTCGGAGTTGAAGCCGACGACTTCCGGAGAGAGAATAGTGTCCGGCGGCACGCCCTGCTGCACTTCGGCAAGGTATCGCTTTGCCTTTGGATCTCCGCGTCCAAAGACGATGCCGTTCTCCTGTTCCATTCTGGCAAGCGTCTCGGGCGCATATCTCGGATAACTGCCATTCGGCGCTTCCCAAACCACGCCATTCTCGAACTCGTGTACATAGCGCGTATACGGATTTCGGGCATGCAGAGGATCCAGCTTGTAGGGGCCCCGTCCGTCTCCATCGTCATGCGGATAGCTGCCGGACTTGTCCTGCCGTTGGCGGATGTACCGGTCCGGCGACTCTTCCCACCATGCCTTGTTGCGCCCGTACACGAGCAGATAGTCGGCATGCAGATTGAAGTCCTTGCTGGAGTTGCGCACGGTGTGCATGGCGCGCCGCGTCAAGATGGCAAAGAGGTTCTCCTCGCCCCAGAGCTCGTCCATGATCTTCTGCAGGTTGGAGAGCTCGACTTGATCGATGGATACGGCGATGATTCCATCTTCTCTCAGCAGCGTGCGCGCTACCTTGAGACGCGGATACATCATGTTCAGCCAGTTCGTGTGGAAGCGCCCGGAGGCGTCGGTGTTCGAGCAGACCTTGTCGCCGTTCCCGTCGAGTTGTCCGGTGATCTTGAGGTAGTTCCTTATCCCGTCCCTGTGGTTGTCCCGGTACACGAAGTCCTTGCCGGTGTTGTACGGCGGGTCGATGTAGATGAGCTTCACCTTGTTGGTGTAGCTTCTTTGCAGCACTTTGAGCACTTCGAGGTTGTCGCCCTCGATCATCATGTTCCGGGTCGAATCCCAGTCGACGCTCTCCTCGGGGCACGGGCGCAAGGTGGCGGTGCTCCGCCGCAACGCCAACTGGCGAGCGTGGCGCTTGCTGTGCCAGCTCAGGCCGTACTTCTCGTCGCCATCGTCCACGGCGTCGCCAAGCAGCTCGCGCAGGGCCTCGAAATCCACCTTGCCTTCGGCAACGGCATCCGGGAACAGGCAGGCGAGTTCCCGGACGTTGGCGGCAACCAAGTCGGGGGAGCGGCTCTCTGGATCTTCGGCACTGACACGCTTCATCGGCACATCCGTCGCGTTGGTGCGGAGCGGGGAGGGGTGGCGGCACCCCACGGCCGCAAGTGTCTGCGTCTGGACCGAGGTTGTCAAGCAACTACTGTACGGATAGCTACTCCCATTCTGGCCACGTGCGCCTTGCCATGATGTCGTCCGTGGTCCGTCTACCGATGGGCGGCGGACGTCGGGCCTAGCCGTCTTCGAGCTTCACCGCGGTGCCCACGGCCAGCAGTTCGGCGGCGCCGCCGAGCAGCACCGAGGTGGTGAAGCGCACGCCGACCACCGCGTCGGCGCCGAGGCGGGCGGCGTCCTCCTGCATCCGGTCCAATGCCTGCTCTCGGCTCTCCGCCACCAGCTTGGTGAACTCGTGGATCTCGCCGCCCACCAGGCTGCGCAGGCCCGCCATGATGTCCCGGCCCACATGGCGGGCGCGGATGGTGTTGCCCCGGGCGATGCCGAGGGTCGCCACGATGCGGCGGCCAGCGATGGTCTCGGTGGTGGCGCAGATCATGGGGCTCTGCGGACGGCCGCCCTGGCCGGCGTCGAGGGCCGCCTGGCCCGCCAGGCGGTCACAGCTTCACGTTCCGGTACTTGTCCGTCTTGCGCTCCTGCAGGCGCGTTCGCAGCACCGACAGCAGCAGCAGGCCCAAGCCGCCGTAGAGTGCCGCGAACAGCACCTTCACCGTCGCCGGGGTGTCGTCGTCGAAGGCCACGGCATGGATGGCGAAGCCGACCAGACCGAGCAGGCCGCCGGCGAACGACAGCCAACCTGCAACGCGCAGCGGCGTGGCCTGGTCCTCGTCCACGGAAGTGCTCCGCCTCCAAGACGCGCGCAAGCATAGCACCCGATGGCAGGCGGCGCGCTGCCGTGCGGCCCGGCCCCACCGCCTCATGCGCCGCTACCAAACGCCGGCGGAATGTTCTACGGTGGCGCCACCGGCTCGCGCCACACAGGAATCCGCGATGAAGCTCACCGCTGCCGCTTTGGCCGGCGTTGCCTTGGCGCTTGCCGCTGGCTGCCAACCGGGCCAGCCGGCGCTGCCGCCCGGCGTCCTCGAAGTGGAAACCCACGTCGGCTCGCCGGCCGCCGAGGTCGACATTCCCTATGTCAAGTACCAGCTGGACAACGGTCTGGTGCTGGTGCTGCACGAAGACCGGTCGGATCCGCTGGTGCATGTGGACGTCACCTACCACGTCGGTTCGGGGCGGGAGGAGGTGGGCAAGTCCGGCTTCGCCCACTTCTTCGAGCACATGATGTTCCAAGGTTCCGACAACGTCGCGGACGAGCAGCACTTCAAGATCGTCTCCGAGGCCGGCGGCACCCTCAACGGCACCACCAGCCCGGACCGCACCAACTACTTCCAGACCGTTCCAGCCAACCAGCTCGAGAAGGTGCTTTGGCTGGAGGCGGACCGCATGGGCTTCTTTCTGGACGCGGTGACCCAGGAGAAGTTCGAGGTGCAGCGGGACACGGTGAAGAACGAGCGCGCCCAGCGCATGGACAACCGCCCCTACGGGCTGTTGTTCGAGCGGGTAGGGGAGGCGCTCTATCCCGCCGGCCATCCGTACTCCTGGTCCACCATCGGCTACGTCGAGGACCTCGATCGCGTGGACGTGAACGACCTCAAGCGGTTCTTCCTGCGCTGGTACGGGCCGAACAACGCGGTGCTCACCATAGGCGGGGACTTCGACACCGCGCAGACGCTGGCCTGGGTGAGGAAGTACTTCGGCCCCATCCCCAGGGGCCCGGACGTCGCCATGCCGGACAAGCCGCCAGTGACGCTGGACGCGGCGCGCTACATCTCGATGGAGGACAACGTGGCGCTGCCGCTGCTCTACATGGCGTACCCCACGGTGCATCTCTACCACCCGGACGAAGCGCCGCTCGACGTGCTGATGTACCTGATCGGCAGCGGCGAGACCTCGCTGCTCTACAAGAACATGGTGAAGAACCAGCTCGCCGTGCAGGCCAACGCCAGCCACGTCTGCCGCGAGCTGGCCTGCACCTTTGCCATCATGGCGCTGCCCAACCCGGCGGCCGGCAGGAATCTCGCGGACCTCGAGGCGATCGCCCGCCAGACGCTCGCGGAGTTCGAGCAGCGGGGCGTCACCGACGACGATCTCGAACGCGCCAAGATGAACATCGTCTCGGACATGATCTACCGCCTCGAGAGCGTGTTCGGCAGGGTCAGCTGGCTGGCTACCTACCAGATCATCACCGGCCGCCCGAACTACGTCGGCGAGGATCTGGCCCGCTACGAGCGCGTCACCAAGGAGGACGTCGAGCAGGCGTACCGCAAGTACATCGCCGGCAAGCCGGCCGTGGTGATGAGCATCGTGCCGCATGGCCAGCTCGGCCAGCGGGCGGCGGAGGACAACTGGCAGCGCCCGGAACGGGTGCTGCCGGAATCCGCCAAGGTGGCGGCGGCGGATCTCGCCTACCGCCGGGCAACGGACGACTTCGATCGCAGCGTCGTTCCTCCCGCCGGCGGCAACCCCGCGGTGACGCTGCCGACGATCTGGCGCGGCGAGCTGGCCAACGGGGTCCGCGTGCTCGGCGCACGCAACGTCGAGACGCCCACCACCGCCATCACCCTGCGGCTCGAAGTCGGGCAGCGCCACGAACCGCTGGCGCAGCTGGGCCTGGCGGCGATGACCGCCGGGATGATGAACGAGTCCACCGAACTCTCCACCAACGAAGTGCTGAGCGACCGGCTGCAGAAGCTCGGCGCCAGCATCGGCTTCGGCGCCGGCGACGACTTCACCGTGGCCGAGGTGCGCTCCCTGACCAGGAACCTCGATGCCACGCTCGCCATCCTGGCCGAGAAGCTGCTGCAGCCGAAGTTCGCTGCCGAGGACTTCGCCCGTCTGCAGGCGCAGACGCTGCAGAGCATCGAGACCAGCAAGAAGGAAGCCGCAGACACCGCCACCGCCGTCTACCACCGCCTGCTGTACGGCCGGGAGAATCCAATCGCCTATCGCGACATCGGCACCACGACAACCGTCGCCGCCCTCGAGGTGGCGGACGCGCGGGGCTTCTACGACGCCTACTACTCGCCGGCGGCGGCGAGCGTGGTGGTGGTGAGCGACTTGGACCGGGCCGAGGTGCTGGCCAAGCTCGAGGTGCTCGAGCCGTGGCAGGGCGGTCCGGTGGCGCCGGCGCCGCTCAAGCCGTTCCCGCCGCTGCCGAGCCAAGGCGCAGCCGCCGAAGGCGGGCGGATCTATCTGGTGGACAAGCCGGCCGCGGCGCAGTCCGAGATCCGCATCGGCAAGCGGGCCCTGCCCTTCGACGCCACCGGCGAGTTCTACCGCGCCGGCCTCGCCAACTTCGCGCTCGGCGGCGCCTTCAACAGCCGCATCAACCTGAATCTGCGCGAGGACAAGGGCTACACCTACGGCGCCGGCTCCGGCTTCCGCGGCCAGCGCGACTACGGCGACTTCACGGCCCGGGCCGGCGTCCGCACCGACACCACCGCGGCATCCATGGTGGAGTTCGTCAAGGAGATCGCCGCCTACGCCCAGGACGGCATCACGGCCGAGGAGCTGGCCTTCACCCGCAGCGCCATCGGCCAGTCCGACGCCCGCCGCTACGAGACGCCGCGCCAGAAGGTCGGCTTCCTGTCGCAGATCCTCGCCTACGGCCTGCCCGACGACTTCGTGGACCGCCAGAACGAAATCCTGGCAGCGGTGGCTGCGGCCGAACTCAACGCCATCGCCTCGCGGCAGCTGGTGCTGGACGAGATGATCGCGGTCGTGGTCGGCGATCGCGCCGCCGTGCAGGCGGATCTCGAAGCCTTGGGCTACGAGGTGGTGCTGCTCGACGACGCCGGCGATCCGTTGGCGGCCGATCCGTCGCCAGAGGCGGCCGCCGGTGCGGAGGCAGAGGGATCAGCAGCGTCGTAGCCCCTGCGGAGCGCGGCGAACACGGCGCCGGCGGCGACGCCGGCGGCCGCTTGGGCAAGAAGCCCCGGCCAACTGCGGGCGCCGGCGATCGGCATCGCGCCGAGCACCGCCTGCATGGCGAGGAGCGCCGCCGGCACGGCGAGACCGCCGGCGAGGCCGTAGCCGCAGACCCGGGGAAACCGCGGCAGCAGGCGAATGCCGAGCGCCCCGAGGGGCAGGGCGACCAGCAGCGCCACGCCGACCACCACGGCCAGCAGCGGGCCCATGCCGAGCACGTCGCGGCCGTAGACGGCAAGCCGGTCCGCCCAGGGAATCGCGACGCCGAGTTCCGTGAGGCCAAGCAGCACGAAGTGGCTGGACGCCAGGCAACCGAGCACCGTGGCCGTCGACACGGCCCCGGCATAGGCGACGGTACGGGCCAGCCAGTGCATGGGCGCATGGTGCCGCCCCTTGCCGGTGGCAGACAAGCCCATGCAGGCGCCGGAGCGGCCAGGGCGCGCTTCGCCGTGGCGCTGCTGGTCTGCTTGGCGACGGGCGTCGCAGCGGCCGGCCAGCGCTATCGGCTGGACACCGTCGCCGACGGCCTCGCGTTCCCCTGGTGCCTGGCCTTCCTGCCGAACGGCGCCATGCTGGTGACGGAGCGCGGCGGCGCCCTGCGGATCGTCCGCGACGGCGTGCTGGACCCGGTGCCGATTGCCGGCGTGCCGCCGGTGTTCGTTCGCGGCCAGGGCGGGCTGTTCGACGTGCTGCCGCATCCGCGATTCGCCGCCAACCGCACCCTGTACCTGAGCTACGCCCACGGCGGCCCCGACGGCAACGCCACCCGCCTCGCCCGGGCCCGCTTCGACGGCGAAAGTCTGACGGACCTCGAGGTGCTGTTCACGGCGACGCCGCTGAAGCGGCCGCCGCTGCACTACGGCGGGCGGATGCTGTTCCTGCCGGACGGCACGCTGCTGCTCGCCACCGGCGACGGCTTCGTGCATCGGGAGGCGGCGCAGCGCCTCGACAATCTGCTCGGCAAGGTAGTGCGCCTGCGGGACGACGGCACGGTGCCGCCGGACAACCCGTTCGTCGGCGATGCCGCTGCCGAGGACGCCATCTGGACCTATGGCCACCGCAACCCGCAGGGCCTGGCGCTGGTGCCGGACGACGCAGGGGCCCGCGTCTATCTGCACGAGCACGGTCCACGGGGCGGCGACGAACTGAACCTGTTGCGGCCAGGCGCCAACTACGGCTGGCCGGTGGCCACCTTCGGCATCGACTACAACGGCGCCGTGGTGTCGCCGTTCACCGAGTATCCGGGCATGGCGGACCCGCTGCTGCACTGGACCCCGTCCATCGCGCCGGCGGGCATGGCCTTCTACGACGGCGAACTGTTCCCCGAGTGGCGCGGCGACCTGTTCGCCACCTCGCTGGTGTTCGGCGACGTCCGGCGCATCGATCTCGAAGGCGGCGCCGTGGCGGGACAGGAACGGCTGTTCGCCGAGCTCGGCGGGCGCCTGCGCGACGTGCGCACGGGGCCGAGCGGCCACCTCTATCTGCTCACGGATGCCGCCCGGGGACGACTGGTTCGCGTCTCCCCGGCAGAGCAGGGCGGCTACACCGAAGCCACGCTGGAATGACGGTCCGGATCGGCGCCCGCGCCATCGGCTCATTCGCCATTGCAGTCGGCTGGTCCGCTAGCCGCGCGGCGCATCGACTATGATTGCGCTACGGACTCCGGCAGGCACACAAGGAGAAACGGGATGAAGATCGGCATCTACGGCGGCAACGTGCGCCGCGGCCAGCCGCTGGCCAGCCTGGTCGACGAAATCGCGCAACGCGAGGCGCAGGGCTTTTCGAGCTACTGGACGCCCCAGGTGGGCACTTTCGACGCTTTGACCATGCTGGCCCTTGCCGGTCGGGAAACCAGCCGCATCGAACTCGGCACCGCGGTGGTGCCGAGCTATCCCCGCCATCCGAGCGCCCTGGCGCAGCAGGCGGCTACCGTCAACGCGCTGTGCGGCGGTCGGCTGGTGCTCGGCGTCGGCCCTTCCCACGCCCCGGGCATCGAAGCGCTGGGGCTGGCCTACGACCGGCCGGCGCTGCACATGCGCGAGTACGTCTCCGTGCTCAAGGCATTGGGCGATGGCGGGCGCGTGGATTTCGACGGCCGCATGTACCGGGTGCGCGCCGGCTTCGCCTGCCCGGATGCCAAGCCCTTCGCCGTGGTGGTCTCCGCTCTGGCGCCGCTGATGCTGAAGGCCGCCGGCGAGGTGGCGGACGGCACGGTCACCTGGATGGTGGGCAAGAACACCATTCGCGGGAACACCGCGCCGCGCATCGCCAAGGCCGCGGCGGACGCCGGGCGGCCGGCGCCCCGGGTGGTCGTCGGCCTGCCGGTGTGCGTCCACGACGACAAGGCCCAGGCGACCGCCCGCGCCGTGCAGATCTTCCAAGGCTACGGCCAGCTGCCCAACTACCGCCGCCAGCTCGATGCCGAGGGCCTCGGCCAGGCCGGCGAGATAGCGGCAGTGGGCAACGAGGACGAAGTCCGCGCCGAGCTCGGCGCCTACTTCGAGGCCGGCGCCACCGAGGTGATCGCCAGCATCTATCCCGCCGGCGACGACAGCCGCGGCTCCTTCGCCCGCACCACGGCGCTGCTCGAAGCCCTCGCCGACGAGGACTGAGCGGGCGCGCTTGGCGAAACGCAGCCGTTCGAGCACCACAGCAAGAGGAGCAACGCATGATCGGCTACACCACGCTCGGCACCAACGACATGGACCGCGCCGCGGCCTTCTACGACGCCTTGTTCGCCGAGCTCGGCGCCAAGCGCCTGATGGACATGGCGCCGCAGGTGATCGGCTGGGGCACGAGCTTCGAGCACCCCGTCGTCGCCGTCATCCGGCCCTACGACGGCAAGCAGGCTACCGTCGGCAACGGCGTGATGGTGGCGCTCATGGTCGAATCCCCGGAACAGGTGGATCGGATGCACGCCAAGGCGCTTGAACTCGGTGCCGAGGACGAAGGGGCGCCCGGTCCCCGGGGCCCCGGCTTCTACGGCGGCTACTTCCGGGATCTGGACGGCAACAAGCTCAACTTCTTCTGCTTCACGCGCGGCACGTAGGCTTGCCGTTCCTCGCGAACGGATGGTGCTTGGCAGTACGGTAGACTCGCCGAAAAACGCGGTTCGGAGCTTGAAATGATTGGGGAACGAACGCGAAACGAAGTGTGGCAGGGCCTTTGGGACGCCCACCGCATGGTCCGCTACTACCAGGCCATGCACAAGGGGAACCAACGGTGGAACCGGATCACCATGTGGGCGTTGGTGTTCTTCGGCACCAGTGCCCTGGCGACGACCTTGGAGGACGTGCCTGACGCCTTCCAGCCTGTCGCTGGCGTCCTGCTTGCCGCGGGTTCCCTTTGGGTGCTGTTCGCGGACTACGCCGCGAAGGCCGCCGTAGCGCTGTCCATTGCCCACCAGTGCGAGGATCTGAAGGTCGAGTGGGCGACGCTGTTTGCTGCGTTGGATGATCCGAGCGGCGCCATGGACGAGCCACAGGCCAGAGTGCGTCTTGACGATCTCAAGCGACGAATGAAGGACGCAACCTATCGATCCGGTGACGCCAAGCTAACGGACAACGCCCGCATCAACGAAAGGGCGACAGCCGAAGCGACAGACGAACTCAGGGGCAGCTACGCATGAAGTCGGTCGAGAGGAGCAACACCAAGCCAGCTCGGCCGCCAAGTTCCCCCCGCCTCCGCCACCCTCACGCCCGTCGCCAACACCACCCTCGCGCCCGCCGCCGGGTAAGCGGTCGGATAAGCGGCGACGCATGGCCGTTCCCGGCGCCGACGAATAGAGGCGCCTACAGTCCCAACGCCGTTCTGTCGAGGGCCGGAGCCGGCACATCGGGGCGAGGGATGGCGGAGGGGCAGGATCTCGTGCAGTCCTGCCCCGGCTGGAACACGTCCGCTTCACCCGCAAGCGCGTGGGCTTCCGACAAGCGGTCGTGCGCTCACGGCGAGCGCGAGCCGGCGCATCGGCACGTCACCGCGAGACGTTGGCTAGATGCCCGGCGTCATCCTCCACCAGGCTCATCACGACTATCCCGGGATCGGCTTCCACCACTAGCCGCCATTTGCCGGCACCTTCGCCCAGCGCACCGGCGATGCCTTCGGCCGAGCCCGTCTCCAGATCCTGCGCCGTCAGCTCGCGGGTTGCGTACGCGGGAACCGTCAGCCGCACCGCGGCAGCGGCGGGATTGCCGTCGTCGTCGACGCCGCTGATGCGGACGTCTGCGGCGACGTCGCCCGTGTTTGCGATGCGCAGTCGGCTCGCTTGGCGGGCATTGCGCGCCGGATTGAAAAAGGCGACCCGATGCGAACCCGCTGCGGTGGTCGGCGCCAACTCGTGGATGCTGCCCACGAAGCCGTCGGCCCCGCGCGCGTAGCCGTAGACGCCTATCTCCAAGTTCGAGCGCAGCTCCAGCCGCCAGTCGCCTTGCCCGACGCCGACGCCGACCAATCCCTTGTCGGCGTTGCCGTGTTCGAGCTCTTGCGAGCTGAAGTGGACAGCCCCGTGCGCGTCCAACGCCAGTTCTCCGGCCGGCTGCGAGCGGCCAGCGGCGTCGAACGCAACGACCCGGACGCTGCCAGCGCGTGGCGAACGATTGACGATGCGGACGAAGCCCGTCCGTCCGGAAGGCGACGCCAACGCGGAGGGCAGCAGCGGCAGGTGGTAGACGCCGCCGTTCGCCCCACCGGGGCGATGGGACTCCACGGAGAGGTTCGCGCGGTGGCCGCTGGGGCTGTCGAGCACGTTTAGAACAAGCACACCGTCGTAGGAGGTGGCTGCAAGCCGCCATTTGCCTGCGCCATCGCCTAGGCCGCCATCCACGATGCCGTCTCCGTCGCCCCTTTCGAGGGCCGCCGCAGTCAGATCCCGGCTGCCGCCGGCCGGCACCTCGACTGCCACCTGTGCCGATGCGCCGCGGTCGTCGGTGCCTTCGATCAGCACCCGCGCCGTTTTCCCTGCCGTGTTGATCAGCCGCAGCCTGCTCACTTGGTTGCCATTGCTGCCGGGGTTGAAGGTGGGAATCCGGTGCTGCGCATAGGTCTCCGGCGCCACGGCGGTCATGCTGGTCGGGAACCCGTCGGCGTTGCGCATGTAGGCGAACACCTCAAGCGGCAACGAGGAACGCAGCTCCAGCCGCCAGTCTCCCGTTCCGGCGCCCAGCCCAGGGGACAAGCCCGTCTCGGCGTTGCCGTTCTCCAGGTCGTGGGAGTTGAAGTGGACGGTCTTTCTCGCCTCGATTGGCAGGATCGCCGGCCCTAGGCGGCTGCCCCGCTCGTCTATGGCGGTTACGCGAACCGTCCCGTCCCGATCCGTCGGATTGACGATGCGCACAAAGCTCTCTTGCCGTTGGCTGCCGGCCGCGGCGAAGAGCGGCACCAGGTGCGATTCGTCGTCGGCCAGCACCGCCGCGCCGCGCTCCCGCAGCGCCGGCGCATGCTGTTCGAGAGCATCGACGTTCAACGGGTTGCCGCGCAGATCCACGTAGTCGCTGCTGCCGTCGGCCCTAGCGACGCCTTCGCCGAGCGCCGCGTTCGCCGCCAGGGGCCAGATGTCGGCAATCGCGTTGTCGTTCAACCAGATCCTCTCCAGGGAGGGCATGGCGGCAAGCGACGAGATGTCCGACAAGCCATTGGCGCTCAAGTCCAGGGACGCCAGCAACGGCAGGCCAGCTATCGGCGCCAAGTTGGCCACATGGTTGCGGGCCATCAGCAGCGAACGGAGGTTCACGGCGTATTCCAAGCCCGTCAAGTCGCCAATGTCCATCGCCCGCAAGTCGAGGTCGGTCAGCTGCGCCATCTCCCCTTGCGTGACAACGAGCTCGCTCGACCGCGTCGGCGTCGGCGCGGGGGCACCGCGGGGACCGGCGATCTTGTTCAACGCACGCGCTATGCCGACGCTCAGTCGAGCATCCACAATGGACACTGGGGTGGCGGGGCTCTCGGCGAGCGTGGCATACGCTCGGGCCACCGAGCCGCTGCCGCCATCGGTGCCGACTGCGCGGATCTCGAAAGCGTAGAGGAGGCCGTTGGTCAATCCAGCTAGCGCATGGCGCGTGGCGCTGCCGTCGCCAATGGCTTGCCAAGCGCCGAAATCCGGCGACTTGCCGATGCCGTAGCGCACGTCGTAGCGCTCCACATGGCAGGCCTCCGGAGGCTGCCAGCGCAACTCCGCGTCCGTGTTGCCGGGCGTCGCTGCGAATTGCCGCGGCGCCGGCAGCGTTGCGGCGTCCGCGTACACGGCTGCGCCTCTGTCCAGCAAAACGTGGACATGGGAGTTGCCGGCGCCGCAGGCAATGGGATTGCCCATCAGCTCGATGTGGTCCCCGGCGCCGAGCCCCTCGTTCTCGGCCAGCGGCGCGACGTCGGCAATGCGGTTGTTGGCCAGGTACAGCGCGTCCAGGGCGGCGAGGCCGCGCAGCGCCGACACGTCGGCGATGGCGTTGCTGTAGAGCCCCAGATATGCCAGCGACCCGAGTTCGGCGAGCGCCCCGATGTCCTCTATGGCGTTGGCGCCCAGCCCTAGGCTGGTCAGCGACCCGAGACCCGCCAGCGGCGAGACGTCCGTCACCGCGTTCCCGCCGAGTCCCAACGTCGTCAGCGAGGTGAGGCTGGCCAGCGGCGACAGGTCCGAGATGTCGTTGCCGTCGAGGTGCAGCACCGTCAGCGAACGCAGGTCCGCGAGAGAGGTCAGGTCCGCGAGGCCGTTGCCGGCGAGATGCAGCGAAGTCAGCGATCCGAGGTCGGCCAGCGGCGACAGGTCCGACACGGCGTTGTAGGCTAGGGTCAGCGACGCGAGGCTTGTCGCGTGTTCCAGCCCGGCGAGGCTGGAGACGGTGCCGTGGGGGCTGTATTCGGGGTGGGCCGTGCCGTCCTGGCGTTGGCGGAAGAGGCAGCCGAGATACTCGAGCCCGGCCATGTCGTCCTCGGTGATGGCTGCCCCGGCGTCCTTGACCAGCGCCCGTTCCACGCAGTAGCGGAGCGCGGGATCGGCGATGTGGACGGTGGCGGACTCGGTGGTTGGCGGCTCCACGACATTGGTCGGCGGATCGGCACTGTTTGTCGGCGGGTCGAAATGCACCGTCGCGCCCCGGTCTTGCAGAGCCGGGATGTGCGTCTCGTGCGCAGCCGCGTCCAACGGGTTGCCGATCAGCTCGATGTAGTCGCCGGCGCCGAGCCCTTCGTTTTCGGCCAGCGGCGCGATATCGACGACATGGTTGTCGTTCAGGACCAGATTGTTCAAGGCGGCGAGGCCGCGCAGCGCCGAGACGTCGGCGATGGCGTTGCCGTGGAGGCCCAGGTACATCAGCGACCCGAGTTCGGCGAGCGCCCCGATGTCCGCGATGGCGTTGTCGCCCACCCCCAGCATGGTCAGCGACGCGAGACCCGCCAGCGGCGAGACGTCCGCCACCGCGTTCACGCTGAGGTACAGCTCCGTCAGGGACCCGAGGCCCGCGAGGGGCGTGAGATCCGAGACATCGTTGCGAGCGAGTACCAGCCGGGTCAGCGACGTGAGGCCGGCGAGGGACGACAGGTCCGAGACGCCGTTGCCGCTCAAGTGCAACGCCGTCAGCGACCCGAGGCCGGCCAGCGGCGACAGGTCCGAGATGCCGTTGCCGCTCAAGAGCAACGCCGTCAGCGACCCGAGGCCGGCCAGCGGCGACAGGTCCGACACCGCGTTGTCGCTGAGGTCCAGCGTCGCGAGGCCTGTCGCGTGTTCCAGCCCGGCGAGGCTGGAGACGACGCCGTGGGGGCTGTACTCGGGGTCGACGGAGCCGTCCCAGAGGTGGCGTGGGCGGCAGGGGAACGTAGAGAGCGTGGCCATCTCATCTTCGGCGATGGGTGCCCCGGCGTCCTTGCCCAGCGCCCGCTCCACGCAGTGGCGGAGCGCCGGATCGGCGATGGCGACGGCGGCGGACTCGGTGGTCGGCGGCTCCACGACATTGGTGGGCGGATCGACACTGTTTGTCGGCGGATCGAAGTACACCATCGCGCCCCGGTCTTGCAGCGCCGGGATGTGCGTCTCGTGGGCAGCCGCGTTCAGCGGGTTGGCTGTCAGAGTGATGTAGTCGCCGGCGCCGAGCTCCTCGTTCTCGGCCAGCGGCGCAATATCGACGACATGGTTGTCGGACAGGACCAGATCGTTCAAGGCGGCGAGGCCGCGCAGCGCCGACACGTCGGCAATGCGGTTGTTGGCCAGGTACAGCGCGTCCAGGGCGGCGAGGCCGCGCAGCGCCGACACGTCGGCGATGGCGTTGCTGTAGAGCCCCAGATATGCCAGCGACCCGAGTTCGGCGAGCGCCCCGATGTCCTCTATGGCGTTGGCGCCCAGCCCTAGGCTGGTCAGCGACGTGAGGCCGGCGAGGGGCGTGAGGTCCGAGATCGCGTTGTCGCCGATGTACAGCGAGTTCAGCGACGTGAGGCCGGCGAGGGGCGTGAGGTCCGAGATCGCGTTGCCGACGAGGCTCGCCGAGGAGAGGCCTGTCGCATGTTCCAGTCCGGCGAGGCTGGAGACGGCACCGTGGGGACTGCTCCCGTCTGCGCGCAGTGCGCAGCCGAGATACCCGATCCCGGCCATTTCCTCCTCGGTGATGGGCGCCCCGGCGCTCTTGCCCAGCGCTTGCTCGATGCAGTGGCGGAGCGCCGCGTCCGGTATCGACACGGGGTCCTGTGCCGCCGCTTGGGCGAAACAGGCGACAAATCCGATCAGCAGCGCGGCGAGTATGCGCATGCAGCGCACCTTCAAGACTATGGTCGGTGCACCGCTAGGCTGGATTTCCGGGGAGGGGGTAGAGGCGATGAAGTACATGGCTCGCTGTTGCTTCAGTCGACGTCGGCGCAAGCGTAGCACCATCGTCTAAGGCTGTCAGGGGCACCGAGTTCGCCTTTTAGCGTCTTGGTCCGCGTTGGGCCAGCGGAACCCTTCAAGCCGCCGTCGAGCGTGTCTGTCTGGTCCTTGGGCGCAGCCAACGCACCATCGGCTACAGCCCCAGCGCCGCCCGGTCCAGGGGCTTGAGCGGCACGTCCGGGTCCGGCGAGGGGATGGCGGAGAGCAGCAGCTTGGTGTAGTCCTGCCGCGGGCGCTCGAACACGTCCGCGACGGTGCCGGTTTCCACCACCCGGCCGCGATGCATCACCAGCACCCGGTCGCAGATGTGGCGCACCACGGCCAGGTCGTGGGCCACGAACAGGTAGGTGAGGCCCAGCTCGCGCTGCAGATCCTCCAAGAGGTTGATGATCTGCGCCTGCACGGAAACGTCCAGCGCCGAGACGCTCTCGTCGCACACCACGAACGTGGGCCGCAGCACCAGCGCCCGGGCGATGCCGATGCGCTGGCGCTGGCCGCCGGAGAAGGCGTGCGGGTAGCGCGTCAGCGAATCCCGTTCCAGCTGCACCAGATCCAGCATCTCCCGGGCCTTGGCCAGGCGCTCGGCGCGGCTGCGTTCGCCATGCACCAGCAGCGGCTCCTCGATGATCTGGCGCACCGTCATGCGCGGGTTCAGAGACGAGAAGGGGTCCTGGAAGATCATCTGCATCTCGCGGCGCAGCGGCACCAGCTCGCGTTCCTTGAGGCGGTGCAGGTCCGTCCAGCCGGCCGCGCCGCGGAAGCGCACGCTGCCGGCGTCCGGGTCGATGGCGCGCAGAATGCAGCGCGCCAGCGTGGTCTTGCCGGAGCCGGACTCGCCGACCACGCCCAGCGTCTCCGCCGGCGCCAAATCGAACGAGACGTCCTCCACCGCGGCGACGCCGTCGAAGGACTTGCTCAGGCCCCGCACCTCGAGCAGCCTGTCGCCGCCGCTGGGCGCCGGGCCGGCATCGGGCGCCGGCTTCATGGACGCAGAGCCGCCGGCACCTGGGCCGGCGGCAGGCTCACCTGTCGCCCGTCGGCAAGGCGCAGCAGCGGAAACGGCGTGGCGAGGTCCGCATCGCCCACCACGCTGGCGATGGTGGCCAGCCGTTCGCCGGGCGGCACGACGCCGGGGATAGCCTTCAGCAGCCCCTTGGTGTAGGGGTGCAGGGGATCCTTCAGCACCTGCCGAACGGTGCCGATCTCCAGCACCCGGCCCTGGTACATCACCACCACGTGATCGGCGATCTGGGCCACCACGCCCAGATCGTGGGTGATGAAGACCACGGAGTTGCCGAGCTCGCTCTGCAGACGCCGGATCAGGGTGAGGATCTCCGCCTGGATGGTGACGTCCAGCGCCGTCGTCGGCTCGTCGCAGATGAGCACCTCCGGACGGCAGACGAGGGCGGTGGCGATCACCACGCGCTGGCGCATGCCGCCGGAGAACTCGAACGGATACATCTTCATGCGCCGCTCGATGTCGCCGATGCCGACCTGGCGCAGCATCTGCGCCGCCTCCGCCCAGGCCTCGGCCTTGCTCGCGTCGCGGTGGCAGAGAATGGCTTCCGCCACCTGGCCGCCGATGTCGTGGACCGGGGAGAGCGCCGTCATCGGTTCCTGGAACACCATGCTGATGTGGCCGCCGCGCAAGGCCCGCAGGCGCGGGTCCCGATCCTCGAGGGCCACGATGTCGAAGGCCTCCGCGGCGTTGGGCGCGAAGCGGATGCTGCCGCCCGTGATCCGCCCGGGAGGCGCGATCAGGCGCATGATGCAGTTGGCGGTGACGGACTTGCCGGAACCGGATTCGCCGACGATGGCCGTCACTTCGCCCCGGGGCACGTCGAAGCTCACATTGCGCAGGGCATGGGTCAAGCCGGTGTCGGTCTTGAACTGCACCGCCAGGTTGCGGACCTCCAGCACCGGCGCGTTCATGCCTGGCCGCCGACGCTGTAGGGGTCCGCGGCGTCGCGCAGCCCGTCGCCAAGCAGGTTGAAGGCCATCACCGCCAGCACCACGAACACGCCGGGGATCATCAGCCACGGCGTCATGACGATCACCTGGTAATTCTGGGCCTGCTGCAGCAGCACGCCCCAGCTCACCACCGGCGGGCGCAGGCCGATGCCGAGGAAGCTGAGCGCCGTCTCGCCGATGATCATGGCCGGCACCGCCAGCGTCGCCGTGGTGATGGTGTGGCTCAGGAAGTTCGGCAGCATGTGCCGCAGGACGACGCGCATCCTGCGGGCGCCGATGAGGCGCGCCGCCACCACGAACTCCTCCACCCGCAGCGCCAGGAACCGGCCCCGCACCTGGCGCGCCAGGATGGTCCAGCCGAACAGCGAGAGGATGATGGTGACCCCGAAGTAGATGCGCAGCGGCGACCACGCCGGCGGCAGGGCGGCCGTGAGCGCCATCCACAGCGGCAGCTGCGGGATGGAGAGCAGCACCGCGGTCAGCCACTGGACGGTTCGGTCCACCCAGCCGCCGACGTAGCCGGCGAGGCCACCGAAGACGATGCCGAGCACGAACGTCATGGCGAGGCCGACGAGGCCGATGGAGAGGGACACCCGGGCGCCGTAGAACACCCGCGAGAACATGTCGCGGCCGAGCTGGTCCGTGCCGAACAGGTGGACGTAGCCGTCCGCGTCGGTGGCGAACAGATGCCTGTCCAGGGGCACGAGGCCCCACAGCTCGTAGGCGTCGCCCTTGGCGAAGAACCGCAGCGGATAGCGCTTGGCGGGGTTCACGGCGTACTCGCGCATCCAGGTGTCGGGATTCACCTGCATGTCGTAGCCGTACACGAACGGGCGCCAGTGGAAGCCGCCGTCGACGTCCACGAACCGCACCAGCATCGGCGGCGCGTTGATGGCGGCGACGTTGCGCGTCGCCGGCGCGTACGGAGCGACGAACTCGCAGAGCGCCGCCAACAGGTACAGGATGCCGAGAAACCAGCCGCTTGCCAGCGCCAGCCGGTGGCGCTTGAAGCGCCGCCAAGTGAGCTCCCGGGGCGTGATCTCCGCCAGCTGCTCGGCGCCTCGCGGGGCGCTCGCTGACGACGGCGCGACGTCACTCATAGCGGATGCGCGGATCGATCCACGCCAGCAGCAGGTCCGAGGGCGCGGCCCGGCGTTTCGCGGGGCGACGGCGCGACGTCACTCATAGCGGATGCGCGGATCGATCCACGCCAGGAGCAGGTCCGAGGGGCATGGCCCGGCGGTCGCGGGCGACGGCGCGAAGTCACTCATAGCGGATGCGCGGATCGATCCAAGCCAGGAGCAAGTCCGAGAGCAGCAGCCCGACGAGCACCAGGATCACCTGCAGCATCACCACGGACCCGGCGAGGAACATGTCCTGGGTCCTGAGCGAGTCGAGCAGCAGCTGCCCCAGCGTCGGCAGGTTGAGGACGATGGAGATGATGGCTTCCCCGGCGATCAACGTCGGCAGCAGCAGGCCGACGGTGCTGACGAAGGGATTGAGCGCTATCCGCAGCGGGTACTTCAGCACCAGCTTCACCGGCGCCACGCCCTTGGCCCTGGCGGTAACCACGTAGGGCTTGTTGAGCTCGTCGAGCAGGTTCGCCCGCAGCACGCGCATGGTCGCCGCGGTGCCGCCCATGCCGAGCACCACCATTGGTATCCAGATGTGCTTGGCAAGGTCCCACAGCCGCGCCGCGCTCCACGGCGCTTCCCGGAACTCCGGCGAGAACAGCCCGCCGATGCTGATGCCGAACCACTCGTAGCCGACGTACATGAAGATCAGCGCCAGCAGGAACTGCGGCGTGGCGATGCCGATCAAGCCGAGCACGGTGAATGCGTAGTCGCCCACCGAGTACTGGCGCACCGCGGAATAGATGCCGATCGGCAGCGCCACGGTCCAGGTGAAGAGCACCGCCGAGATGGTGATCAGCAGGGTGTAGCCCAGCCGTTCGCCGATCAGCTCGTTGACGGGGCGCGAGTAGCGGTAGGAGTAGCCCATGTCGCCGACGACGAAGCCGCCGGCCCAGTGCAGATACTGCAAGTACATGGGCTTGTCGAGGTTGTACTGCGCCTTCAGGTTCTGCACCTGCTCCGCCGACACCTCGACGCCGGACGCTTGCAGCCGATCCAGGGTGGAGGTGACGATGTCCCCGGGCGGCAGCTGGATGACCACGAAGATGATCACCGAGATCAGCACCAGCGTGGGAACCATGCCGAGCACCCGGCGCACCACGTAGGGCCGGGCGAGGCGGCGCGCCAGATCGCGCAGCGCCGCGAACGCACCGATGGGGGCGCTCGCCACGCCCTTCAGCCCCGGAACGCCCGCATCAGTAGAAGCCCCTGTAGCCGTCGCAGCCTGTCGCTCGGCGCACGGCGGCCGAGACTCGAAACCCCAGCCGAGCATACCCGAACTGCCATGGCTGAGCCGGACCGCCGCCACCCCGCGGGTCCGTGTGGGGGTCGATGGTCTTCTCGGAGGTACTGATCCCGTACAGTCTGTCGCAATCGATGCCGCCGAGTGATAAGGTGCCCGGCGTGAACTGGCGGCAGCCGGTCATGCGCCACCGGCTTGTGGCGCCGGCGGCGCGAGCGGCCGGCGCCAAGCAGGCGGCTCGAGGCACGAGGAGAGATGCATGTTCGACAAGCTCCGGGAAAGCGCCAGGGAGGGCGTCGCGCCAGACCGTTCGGCCGATGCAAGGCGCCGTTCGGAAGGGCGCCGGGAGGCCCACCCCGGAGTGCGCAACGAGGAGGGCCATGTGGCGCTCATGAACGATCAAGCGAAGACGACGTCTGCGGCCAAGGCGACCATCGGGCCGTCCATCGTGATCAAGGGGGAGCTCTCCGGCGACGAGGACGTCGTCATCGCCGGCGAGTTCGAAGGCAGCATAGATCTGCCGAACCAGGCCGTGACCGTCACCGCCAGCGGCCAGGTGCGGGCCGACGTGAAGGCCAACGTGGTGGAGATCCAAGGCGAGCTGCACGGAGACGTCGACGGCGTCGGCAAGGTGCTGATCACCAAGACCGGGCGCATGCAGGGCAACATCGTCTCGCCGCGGGTGATTCTGGACGACGGCGCCAAGTTCAAGGGCAACATCGACATGAATCCGGCGCCGGTTGCCGTCTCGAAGCCCGCCAAGCCCAGGCCTTCGCCGGCCGTCGCGTCGCCAGCAGGCGACGGTGCTGGCGCCCCGAGGCCGGGAAGCGCATCCTGAACCAGGCCGAAGCCTTGGCGCCGCAGCCAGCGGCGCCTTTGCCTGCCTCGACCCTCGCCCCCGGGCTGCTGCCGCTTGCCCTCGAGGCCCTTGAAGCGGATCGTCCCGTCTCGGTGTTGGACGTGGGCTCCGCGAGCCCCGCCAGCGTACGCTTCTTCAGCCGCTTCCACTGCCGCTTGCACTTCGCGGATCTGTTCGGCGAGACGGGATTCGACTCGCGCCGCCGCCGCGAACGCCGGCGTCCGCAGGAGACGCTGTTCGAGCGCATCTTCGACTTCCCCCGCAACACCGTGTTCGACATCTGCCTGTTCTGGGACTTCCTGAACTACCTGAGCCGACCGCTGCTGCGCGACTTCGCCAGCACGCTTAGGCCCCATGTCCACGACGACACCCGGGGCCACGCCTTCGCGGCGTTCTCCAACGCGCTGCCGTTCTCCGGACTGGCCTACAGCATCGACGAGCCGGATCGGCTCGCGGTGCGCCCGGCGCCGCAACCGGCATCCGAACCGCATACCCGCAAGATCCTCGGCGAGACGCTGTGGCCGTTCGCCGTCAAGCGGGCGGCGCTGTTGGAGGCGAACCGCCAGGAACTGCTGTTCGAAGTGCGTCGCATCTGAGAGCCGGCGCATCGGCCACGGAACTACGGCACGGCCGCCGCCAACGGACGGCTGCCCACCTCGTCGTGCGGCACCTCGGCCAAGGGCAAGGTGACCGCCACCGCCACCCCGGAGCGATCCTGCAGATTCGCGGCCCGCACCGTGCCACCATGCTGCTCGGCGATCACCCGCACCACGTACAGGCCCAAGCCGAAGTGCAGATTGGCCCCGGCGCCGCGGCCGGAAACCATCGACTCGAACAGCGAGCCGGCGTCTTCCTCGGGCAGCAGCGGGCCGCGATTGGCCACCACCAAGCGCAGCCGGTCGCCAAGCCTGTCCAGCTGGATGCGAATCGCGCTGCCGGCGCGGTGGAAATCCACGGCGTTGTCGATGAGCTTGTCGAGCAGCTGCTCGATCCGATAGTCCGCGACCAGAGCGCGTAGCGGCGCCGACGTGCCGCGGAACACGAAGCAGTGCGCCGGATGCGCGCTTCGGCAGTTGCCGACGTAGCTCTCGAGCAATGCTTCGATGTCGACGACGTCCATGTCCTCGGCGGCCAGGGACTCCTCGAGGTTGGCGGCGTCCGCCAGGTTTTCGACGATCGCGCCGATGCGCAGGATGCCGCGCTTGGCGCTGTCCAGGTACTTGTCCTCCTGGCCGCCGGCCAGCTTCTCGGACAAGTGCTCAAGGGACGTGTTCAGGGCGTTCAAGGGGTTGTTGATCTCGTGGCGCAGCGTCCGCGGCATGCGCTTTAGGAACGTGTTGTGCTGGTCCAGCCTCGCCAGCATGCTGGCGATGCCGCGGGCCAGATCGCCGATCTCGTCGGCTGCCGCGGCGCCGCTTTCCAGCGTCGGCGCGCGCAGGCGTCCGCGCTCGTCTATCGCCGCGGCGGCTTCCCGGCGCAAGGCGCCGATGCGCCAGGCCAGCCGTCCAGCGAAGCCCATCAAGCACAGCGGCACCAGAAACAGGCTCGCCAAGGAGACGAGGGCAATGCGGTCGATGGCGTCGTACTGGAAACGCAGGATGTCGTCGATGTGCTGCTCCACGGCGATCATGCCGATGACGTCGCCTTCGGTGGAGACGATGTGGTGCCCGGCGAGGATGGTCTCCACGTCCGCCACTCGCCGCCGGCGGGCGGTGGGCTGGCCAGCCAAGGCGTTCCCGCGCACCTCCTCGGCGATCGCGGAGGCGGTCCTGGCGGCATCCGGGGACTCCCTGCCGATCAGCCCCCCGAGCCCATTCCGGGCAGCCGCAAGCCAGCTTCCGGGCCGCGCCAGCCAGGAGCGTTCCCCGGCCCGCCCGGCCTCGGTGCGATAGCTGCCGGTCTCGGCGCGAACACGGTCCTCGGTGTCGATGACGCGGATCTGCATGTCCGAATAGCCGAGGCCCTCGAGGATCTTGAGCAGCACCGGCGACCGGTACGCGGCGAGATTGCTCTGCCCGGTGTGCGCCACGGCGCGGATGGCACGTGCCTCGGGATCGTCGACGTCGACCACGGAGATGCCGAACAGCCGCCAGGAGCCGAGCAGCGCGTAGGGCATGCGCAGTTCGACGGCGTAGCCGGCGTCGGTTTCCCGCAGATAGCCTTGGACCGCGCTCTCGGGCAGCCCCCCGGCGGCGAACCTCCAGCCCGGGTCCATGCGGTAGGCCGTCGTGCCGCCGGGCTCGGACAGCGTGACGCTGATGCGTCCATCGTCCCCGTTCGGCTCGATGAACTCGATCCGCACCTGGTCGGCGTTGTTGAGGCGCAGCACCTCTGGATTGCGGTACACGCGGGCGTCGTCCTGCACTTCCAGGTAGGCGTAGAGCATGTCCTGCCGGGCGCCCAGGGCGAGCGCAAACGCGCCGTCCCCGCTGCCGAAGCGCTGCGCCTCGGGCTGGCGCCCCCAGTCGCTCATGGCGCCGTCCAGCCGTGGCCGAATGGCGCCTCCTATGGGGCGCGCCACCAACGTCCGCGTGCTGCCGCCAGCATCCACCGGCAGGTCCGTGAACCAGTCCTCTCGGCCGTTGAAGGAGATGGCGATGCTCTCGGCGATCAGGCGCTGCTGATTGGCCTGCATTCGCACCGACAGGCGCTCGAGTTCGTCGAGCAGCACCAAGGCCAGCCAGGGCACCAGCAGCGCCAGCGGCAGCCCGAGCAGCAGCAGCTTGGTGCCGAGGCGCGGTCCGCGAGCCGTGGGGCGCACGCTGATAGGGCGCGCTTGCCTTGCCGCTAGGCCGAGGCCGTCCGCCTAGCCGGCCCAGCGATAGCCGAAGCCGTACTCGCTCTTGATGCCGGCGAAGTCCGGATCGGCCTTCTCGAACTTCTTGCGGATGTTTCGCATGTGCGTGTTGATTGTGTTGTGCGTGACCAGCGACTGCAACGTGGCGTTCATCAGCGTCTCGTAGCTCACGGCGTGGCCCGGCACCCGCACCAGCTTCGCCAGCATGCGGAACTCGGTGCCGGACAGATCGATGCGCAAGCCCTTCCAGGAGACCAGCAGGGCATCCTGGTCGAGGCCAAGATCGCCGACGTCCAAGGTGCGGGCGCTGTCGCCGCTGGCGCGCACTTCGTTGATGCGCAGCAGGGAGGAAATGCGCTCGGCCAGGTAGTCCAGCGAAATCGGCTTGGACTGGTAGTCCCACGCACCGAGGCGCAATCCGGATATCTTGTCCACCTCCTTGATGCGTTCGGTGAGGAAGATCACCGGCAGGTTTGGGTTGCGGGCCAAGAGGTCCCGGCACAACTCGAACCCCGCGTCCACCTCGTCGCCGAGTATGATGTCCAGCACGGCCAAGTCCGGCATGCGCCCCTCGAATCCCGCCAGGGCTTCCAGGCGGCTGGCGTAGGTGGCCACGTCGTAGCCCTTGGCGACGATCGCGTCGGCGTAGTTGGCGCTTTGGTCCGGGTCGTCCTCGACCACGGCGATGCGCTTGCGCATGGTTCGCATGGCGGCATTGTAGCGCCTGGTCGTGGATGGAGTCCGGCTGCGTGGCTGGGCCGCTCTGGCGCCGCGGGAGTGATGCCGATGCTTGTCGCCCTGCCGGCTGCGACCTTCCTGCTGGTCATGATCGCCGGCGCGCCCCGCTCCGGCTTCAGGCAGGGTTTCGTGGCAGCCACGCTGGTCTGCACGCTGGGCGTTGTCGGCGCCACGGAGCTGCTGTCGCTGCCGGCGTTGCTGCGCCTGCCCGGGCTGCTGACGTTCTGGTTCTGTGCTCTCGCCCTCGCCTTGGTCTGGCTGTGGCGCTACGGAGACCGGGCCGCCCTCGGCGACCGGATGCGCCGTCTTGGCGAGGGGTGGCGCAGGAGGCGGCCGGAGCTGGTCGGCGTCGTGACGGTGCTGGCGCTGGTGCTGCTGGTCGGCATCCTGTCGCCGCCGAACAACTACGAGTCCATGGCCTACCGGATGATGCGGGTTGCCCTATGGGTCCAGCAGGGCAGTGTCGAGCACTATCCGACGCCCTACGCGCCGCAGCTCTACCACCCGCCTCTGGTCTCCTACCACGCGCTCCACCTGCAGATCCTGTCTGGCGGCGACCGCTTCGCCAACGTCCCCGAGGGGCTGGCGCTGGTCGGCTGCGCTGTCGTGGCGAGCCTCGTCGCCAAGGAGCTGCAGCAGTCCTGGCCGGTGCAGGTGGTCGCTGCGGTGCTGGCGGCAACCGTGCCAATGGGCGTGCTGATGGGGTCGAGCACCCAGGGAAACGTGCTCGCTGCCTATTGGCTGCTGTGCTTCGTCCTGCTGTTCGTGCAGCACGTCCGCCGTCCGTCGCTCTGGCGGCTTGCGTGCTGCGGCTGCGCGGCGGGCTTCGCGGTGCTGGCCAAACCGACGGCCTACGTGCTGCTGCCGCCCATGGCCTTGGCGCTGGGGCTCTACGGCGTCTTCGTGCTCGGGCTGCGGCGCGGCGCCGTCGCCCTGGTGGTCGCCGCCGCCATCGCCGCGGTGTTGAACCTCGGCCTATACAGCCGCAACTGGCAGACCTTCGGCCATCCTGTGTTCGCGGCAGGGGAACGCACCCACCTCAATCAGCGCTTCGGGCCAGACGTCCTCGCGGCCAACCTGCTGCGGAACTCGATGGCGCACTGGGCATTGCCCAGCGCCAAGTTCAATCAAGCGCTGCTCGCCACGGCAGCGGATCTGCTCGGCGGCATACCGGATCTGCCGGAGGCGACCAACGGGCGACCGCTCGCCGATGTTGGCCTCAAGGGCCGGTTCTTCGAAGTGGGTGGCGCGAACCTGCTGCACTATTGGCTGCTGGCGGTCGCCGCGCTGGGACTGCTGTGCCTGGGGACCTGCTCGCGCCTCGGACGCTCGGCGGCGTTGACCGGCTGCCTGCTGGCGGCGTGGCTGGCGGCCGTGCTGGCGTTTTCCGGCCTGATGATGTGGGAGCAATGGAACACGCGCTACGACGTCGTGCTGTTCATGCTCGGCTGCCCGCTGGGGGCGACGTTTCTTGGCCGGGTTCTGCGTCGCAGGGAGTGGGCCATCCGCGCCGTCTGCGGGCTGTTCCTCTTGGCAAGCGCCCCCTTCCTTCTTCTCAAGGAGTCGGCGCCGTTCTTGAAGGTTGCCCTCGACTACGACACGCTACCCGCCGAGCCGATCTTCAAGGCGACGAGAACACAAGCATATTTCAATCACTTGGGTGGACTTAGCTCGATGCGGCTTTATGTTGAGCTCGCCGATCGGGTGGCAGCTATGCAACCTGCCGAACTCGGCGTCTTCAGCGGCAAATGGCAGCATGCCTACCCATTCTACGTTCTCCTCAAGGAGAGGTTGCCCGAGCTCGAGGTGGCGTACTACGACGTCGGCGCCCGCCCGTCGGGGGCCCTCGAGCGCGAGAACCATGTCCCCGAGGCGATCTTCGCGGCAATAAGCCGCTTGGACCGGATGCGTGGGGCGGCCTCCTACCGACCGATCTGGACCCACTCGCGTGGCGTGGCGCTGCTGCGCCGAATCGACGATGCCAGCATCCGGAAGGGCGGCCCGACTTTGCCCGACGCCGGCAGGAGGCCGGCTGCTGGGCCGGGCGCATAGCCGGCCTCCGCTTGCCCGCAGGGTCCGCAACAAGTGCGTGGCTGCGATGAGGGTCGTCTGCGCCGTCGGCGCCGAGTGTACCGGCAAGACGACGCTCTGTCGGGGCTTGGCGGAGCGCTTCGGGGTGCCGTGGCTGCCGGAGTACGCCCGGGAGCATCTCGACGGTTCGCCCTATGGCGAAAGCGATGTGGCGGACATCGCCCGGGAACACATGCGCCGCGAAGCGGCACTCCTCGCAAGCAGCCCTCGCGGCGTCGTGCTCGATACGGATCTGGCCGTGATCCGGGTCTGGTGGCGAGTGAAGTTCGGTGCGCCGCCGGCCTGGCTGGAGCAGGCGTTCGCGGCGCAGACGCAGCGACTCTATCTGCTGTGCCGGCCGGACCTGCCCTGGCGGGCCGACCCGCTGCGGGAGTCGCCGGGCGAACGCTGGCAGCTGCACGAGCGCTACCGTCGCCTGCTGCAAGCAAGACGGCTGCCCTTCGTGGAGATAGACGGGCACGGCGCGGAGCGCACGGAGAACGCCGCGCGCGCTGCGTGTGCGTTCGAGTTTGCTGCGCAAACCCCGGCAGGCTAGGGGGCCTAGGCCAGGATGGCGGCGCGCATGGTCTCCGCCTGCTCGCGGATCTCCGGCCGCCAGTTGCCGCCTGCCTGCTGCGCTACCGCCCAGGCGTACTCCCGGATGCGATATGCGAGCAGCGCTTCGCGCAGCCGGCTGGCGTTCGGTCGGCCCTGCCAGCCCGCTTGCGCGGCGGCCTCGGCGCAGGACAGCGCCTCGACTTCGGACCAGGAGAGGCCGAGGCTCAAGCCCGCCAGGTCGAACAGAGGATCGTTGTCTCCGGCCTGCTCCCAGTCCAAGGTGCGCCAGCCTTGCGCAGTGCGAATGATGTTCCAAGGGTTCAAGTCGTTGTGGCAGCCGCTGGTCGGCCTTGGCCGCCATGCCAGCAGCCGGGCAGCCGCCGCCATGTCCGCGTGCAGGCAGCCGCGGCGGCGGGCCCGGCGGAACAGGGCCGCCACCTCGGCGGCAAGGTCGTAGCGACGCAGGCCGCGCGGAATGGCGCCATGCAGCCGGGCCAGATAGGCGCCGGCTTCGGCGGGGGAGGGCGGTGCCGCGGCCAGAACGGGACCGTCGATCCAGCGCGTCAGCAGGTGCCCGCGCGCCTGATCTCGGGCGACGACTTCCGGCGCGACCGACACCGGCAACGCCTGCAGGTAGGCGCCTTCCGCCGGCTTGGCAGACGCCGCAACCCGCAGCACGTAGGCGCGGCCCGAGACGGTGACGCGGAAGTTTCGGTGCGTATAGCCGCCCGGGAGGTAGGTTGCCGCCGTGGGCGCATGGCACGGCCAGTCCGGCACCAGCTCGCGCAGCAGCGCGACGATCTGCCGGCGATCCTCCCGGGAGACGGTCATCGGGTATTCGCTTCGGGGCGTTGGGGCATACAATCGCGCCGGCTGTCGCTCAGCGCAAGAACCCCAGCAGAACCCAGCAAAGAGGCCACCGGCATGGAGATCCGCTACGTCAAGGACGCCCCAAGACGTCTTGAACAGTTCGACCCGGAAGTGGAGGCGTCGACCGCGACGCATGTCGCGGAGATCTTCCGCACGCCCTTGGACGGCGCCTACAACTGGGACTACCGCGTCGTCGACAACCGCATCAAGCGCCTCTACGAGCTCGGCAAGGAGCTGAACTGGAACGGCGCCAAGGACGTCGAGTGGGCGCAGACGCCGGACTGCCACGTCGCCCCGCCGCCGTCCGCGGAAAGGGTCGAGGAAGCCATCGAGGCGTGTCCCTGGAACGGCTACGGGCCCTTCGACGCGCTCGCCCCGGATCGGAAGCTGGCCTTCGTCCGCCACGACCAGGCCTGGTCCCTGTCGCAGTTCCTGCACGGCGAGCAAGGCGCCCTGCTGGTGGCTTCGCAGCTGGCGTCCTGCGCGCCGAGCTTCAACGCCAAGCTGTACGCGGCCTCTCAGACCTTCGACGAAGCGCGGCATGTGGAGGTGTTCAACCGCTACCTGCAAACCAAGGTCGGCTTCTCCTATCCGGTGACCGGCGGGCTCAAGGACCTCCTGGACAAGATCCTCACCGACCGGCGTTGGGACCTGAAGTTCATCGGCATGCAGATCGTCCTCGAAGGGCTGGCGCTGGCCGCGTTCCACACGGCCCGCAACGACACCGAGGATCCGGTGCTCAAGGAACTTCTGTACCTGGTGATCCGCGACGAGGCGCGCCACGTCACCTTCGGCGTGAACTACCTGGAGGAGTTCGTCGCCACGCTCTCGGAGCGCGAGCGAGAGGAGCGCGCCGAGTTCGCCTACCAGGCCTGCATCGTCAGCCGCGACCGCTTGATCGGCAACGACGTGTTCCGGCACTTCGGCTGGGACGTGGACCATGCCCGACGGGCGCTGGTGGAGCGGGGCCTCAATGCGGACTTCCTGAACATGCTCTACGCCCGCATCGTCCCCAATCTCAAGCGCATTGGCCTGCTGACCGACGGGGTGCGCCCCAAGTTCGAGGCCATGGGAGTGCTGGACTTCGAGGATCTCGCCACGGATGGCGACATCGACTGGCGCGAGCTGGAACGGCCGCTGGACGTTGCCGCCTGAGCGCCTGCGGGGCGCGGTCCGTCGCCAGGGGCGACCTAGGCGGAGTCGAAGTCTGCGCCGACCACCGCGCCGAGGGTCGGCCCGATCTCCCGGTGCAGCGCCAGGTCCGCCATGCTGTCGAGGGGCGTCGGCTCGCGGTTCACAATCGCCAGCCGCGCGCCCCGGCGCTTCGCGTACTCCGGGAATCCGGCCGCCGGGTAGACGACCAGCGAGGAGCCGATGGCCAGGAACAGATCGCAGGCATCGGCGAGGGCCTGCGCCCGGGCCATCGCCTCGGCGGGCATCGGCTGGCCGAAGGAGATGGTCGCCGTCTTGACGATGCCGCCGCAGGCGGCGCACGGCAGAACCGAGCCCCGCGCTTCGAACTGCCGCTTGAGGTCCGCCAGCTCGAAGCGCCGCTCGCAGTCGAGACACTTGGCGTAGCGCGTGTTGCCATGCAGCTCCACCACCTGGTCGTCCGGCACGCCGGCGTCCTGGTGCAGGTTGTCCACGTTCTGGGTGATGACGCCGTCGGCCTTGCCGGCGGCCACGAGCCTCGCCACCGCCAAGTGGCCCTGGTTGGGCTTGGCGGCATCGAAGCTGGCGCCGTCGCTGGCGAAGCGCCGCCGCCAGGATTCTCGGCGCACCGCTTCGGAGGCGAGGAAGTCCTGGAACTCGATGGGCTTGATGCGGTTCCAGACGCCGGTGCCGGGGCTGCGGAAGTCCGGAATGCCGGACTCGGTGCTGATGCCGGCGCCGGTGAACACCGCCACTCGCCGGGCGCTGTCGATCAACGCGCGCAAGCGCCCGAGTTCGTCCTGGGGGGGCTGCTCGGCTGGCAAGGGGCCTCTCGCGTGGGCGGTGGAACGCCATCATGCACGATGTACGCCGCGGTCGTCGTATCGGCCGTGGCGCAGCCGCTCGAAGGCGGTGGGCCGTGGCGGCTGCGCCGCCACCGCGAGCACCCGCTCGGCGCACTGCCGTGGCGTCAGCGCCCCAGTGTCCACTTCGACATCGTAGCGGCAGTCCCGATGCACCGACTCCCAGTGCGCCGCGGCGGTTCCCGGAAAACGGCCCGGCCGGGCCGCCTCCCTGGCCGATGCCGTGGCGAGATCGCACCGTACGCCCACGAAGGTGACGGCAAAGCCCTCGAGGACCTCGAGATAGTCTGCCAGGAACCCGCGCTCGAGCAGCAAGTCGTCCACCACCACGTCGATGCCGGTGCTCGCGAAGGCGGCTGCCGCCCGACGCATGCCGCGCAGCGTCCGGCGGCCCACGTCGCCGAAACGCAAGGCCGTGCGGGTGCCTGCCCCGGTCGGCACCACGTTCAACCCGCGTGCGCCGGGTTCGCCCGGGCCGGCATTCATGCCGCGAAACCGAGGCGCCATGCCGTCCCGGAATTGGTCCAGGGAGATGTGCTGCACCGGCGCCGTGCTGAGGCGGGCGATGGCCAGCGCCAGCGTCGTCTTACCGGCGCTCGACGAGCCGTTCAGCAGGATGACGCGGCCTTTCGCCACCGTGGTAGCCGCAGCCTTCATGGCTGGGCCAGCCAAGCCGGCGAGTGCCCCCAGGCGTCGCGGTAGCGCTGCCGGAAGCCGCAGCAGGAATGGCACTGGGTGCCGGCCGTCTCCAGCACGATGGCCGCCGCTGCGGCGCCGCTGCGCACGGCGTCGCGAAGGCCAGCGCCCCGCAACCGCGCGTGGACGAAGCCGGCGCGGAAGGCGTCGCCGCAGCCAGTGGAATCCACCACCGTCGCCGTGGCCGCGCGTTCCTCGCCGTCGGCGTCGGCAAGGCACCGCCAGAAGCAGCCCCGGGCGCCCCGGGTGACGACGAGCAGGGCCAGGGCGTCGAGGTGCTCGGCGGCCATGCCGCGCAGTGTCGCGTGTTCGTACTCGTTGACCATCACGGCGTCGGACAGGCCCAGCAGCGCCCGCGCGTCCTCGGCGGCGAAGTCGGTCAGATTCTGCCCCGGGTCCGTCAGGAACGGCACGCCGGCCCGGCGCAGCGCCCGCGCAGCCGCGATCATGTTGCCGGGCACGTCCGGCGCCAGGATGGCGTAGTCGCAACCCTCGCGTCGAAGCACTGCCGGCAGGTGTTCCGCAAGCCAACGCGGTGTGCCTGGGGCCGCGCCCGGACCACCGAAGAAGCCGGTGATCTGGTTCTGTTCGCGATCGGTGAAGATGAAGCCGTGGGCGCTGTGGGGCCCTGCCGCGATCTGGATGCCATCGGCCCTGATGCCGTGTTGGCGCAGGTGGCGGGCGTAGTCGCTGGCCGGGAAGTCCTGGCCGGCCAGCACGAGGGGCAACGGGGCGTCGCCGAGCAGCTTCAGCGTGTAGGCGATGTTCATGGCGCAGCCTCCGAACCGGCGCTCGAAGGCAGCCAGCTGCAGCGACAGATTGATGCCCGGATGGCGCGGCAGCGAACGCAGCAGGCCGGGGTACGAACAGACGTAGTCGATGGCCAGCGTCCCCGTGACCAGGATGCGCTGCGGCCGGCCGCCGGGCGGTCGCTTCGGTCGAGCAGGCAACGACAATGGCGGCGTCTCCGTCAAGTAAGATGCAGCTGCTCCGTCGCGAAGCGGCGGCTTTGGCGGCAGGGCAGGGCGCATGCAAGGGCTGATCGGCATTTTCGCCTTGTTGGGGGTGGCCTGGCTACTCGCCGAGCGACGGCGCGACATCCGCTACGGCCAAGCGGCGATCGGTCTCGCCGCCCAGGCGGTGCTGGCCTTCCTGCTGCTCAACGTGCCCTGGGTGCGGGACGGCCTGCTGCTGCTCAACCACCTCGTGCGCGCCATGGAAGCCGCCACCACGGCCGGCACTTCCTTCGTGTTCGGTTTCCTCGGCGGCGAACCGCCGCCCTTCGCCTTCGCGGCCGACAGCCCGGCGAAGACGCTGGCGCCTATCTTCGCCTTTCGCATACTGCCGCAGATCCTGGTGTTCAGCGTGGTGGTGGCGCTGCTGTGGCACTGGCGCGTGCTGCCGCTCCTGGTGCGCGGCTTCGCATGGGGGCTCCGCAAGACGCTGCGTCTCGACGGCGCGGTGGGCGTCGCCGCGGCGTCCAGCGTGTTCCTGGGCCTGGTCGAGTCGCCGTTGGTGATACGCGCCTACCTCGCCAGCCTGTCGCGCTCGGATTTCTTCGTGGTGGTCACCTGCGGCATGTCCACCGTGGCCGGCTCGATCATGGTGCTCTACGCCACGGTGCTGGCGCCGGTGGTAGAAGGGGCGTTGGGCCATGTGCTGATCGCTTCGGTGGTCAACGTCATCGGCGCGGTGGTGGTGGCGCGCATCCTGGTACCGGAGACCGGCCCTGGGCACGGCGCCTTGCCGGCCACCACGCTGCGCTACGAGAGCACCATGGACGCCATCAGCCGGGGCACCACGGACGGCCTGCGGCTGGTGGCGAACGTCGGCTCGATGGTGATCGTGCTGGTGTCGCTGGTAGCCCTCGTGAACTACGCCCTCGGCGCCTGGACGGTGGCGGCGGCGCCGTTGGCGCTGGAGCGGATCACCGGCTGGCTGTTCATGCCGGTCGCCTGGCTGATGGGTGTGCCTTGGGCGGAGGCCGCGGCGGCCGGCGCCCTGCTGGGCACCAAGGTGATGCTGAACGAACTCATCGCCTACCTCGAGTTCGCGGCGACCGGGGACGCGCTCTCCGCCCGCACTCGCCTCATCCTCACCTACGCGCTGTGCGGATTCACCAACTTCGGCAGTCTCGGCATCCTGATCGGCGGCGTCAGCGCGCTGGTGCCGGAGAGGCGCGCTGAGCTGCTCCGCCTAGGGCCGCGAACCCTGGTCGCCGGGACGCTCGTCTCCTGTCTCACGGGAACCATCGCGGGCCTCGTCGGGCAGCCGCTCGGCTAGGTCGACGGTCCCCAGGGCGCGGTCGACGCTGTCGAGCACTTGCGCGACATCGCCGTCGCCGATGTCCTGGTGCAGCACCCAGCGGCTGCCGACGACGGAGATGCGCTCGCGTCGCAACGGCACCGCCAAAGCAAGCGCGGTGCCATCGTCCACGAAAACCATGTTGGTGCGCTGCGTCGCCGCTACGCCGAGGTCCCGGAGCCCGGCCGCCAGCCGCGCGGCGCGGTCGTGGTCTTCGGCGAGGCGGGAGACGTTGTGCGCCAGGGCGTAGAGGCCAGCCGCGGCCAGCACGCCGGCCTGCCGCATGCCGCCGCCTAGCACCTTGCGCCAGCGCCGGGCCGCCGCGACGAACTCGCTGTCGCCGCACAGCACGGAGCCGGCCGGCGCCCCAAGGCCCTTGGAAAGGCAAACCGATACCGAGTGGCAGGACCGGGCGATCGCGGACGGCGTCGTGGCCAGCGCCACAGCGGCGTTGAACAGCCGCGCTCCGTCGAGGTGCAAGCCAAGGCGGTGGCGATCCGCCAGCGCCCGGGCGTCGCGAAAGTAGGGCGCCGCGATGGGCTGGCCGGCCTGCGTGTTCTCCAGGCAGACGAGCCTGGTGCGGGCGAAGTGGTCGTCCTCCGGCTTGATGGCCGCCTCGACGGCCGACAGCGAGAGGGTGCCGTCGGCCTGGAAGGGCAGGGGCTGCGGCACGATGCCGCCAAGAGCCGCGGCGCCGCCGCCCTCGAAGCGGTAGGCGTGGGCCTCCTGGCCGGCGATGTACTCGTCGCCGCGACGGCAGTGGGCGAGCAGGGCGGCAAGGTTGGACTGCGTGCCGCTGGCCAGAAACAGACCGGCTTCGAAGCCGAGCCGATCGGCGCACTCGGCCTGCAGGCGGTTGACGGTCGGGTCTTCCCCGTACACGTCGTCGCCGACGTCTGCCGCGGCCATTGCGGCGCGCATTCCCGGCGACGGTTTGGTGACGGTGTCGGAGCGGAGGTCGATCTCCGGCATCGGCACCCGGCGCTTGGGTCCGCGACGCCCAGCTACGGACCCGCCGCGAGAGACACGTTGGCGACGCCAGCCTGGCGGGCCGAATCCATGATGTAGACGAGCGTCTCCGTCTTGGAGTCCGGGTGCGGATGGATGATCACGGGCGCTTCGTGGTTCTCGGCGTGCAGGCGCTCGATGTTGGCGCGTACCGAGCGAATGTCCACGTCCCGCTGCGCGATGACCACCCGGTCCCGGCTGGTGACGCGCACGACGATGCTCTTCTTGTCCGGATCGACCGTCTTCGGCTGGTCGTCTTCCGGCTGGTTGACGTCGAGCCCCACTTCCTTGACGAAGGTTGCCGTGACGATGAAGAAGATCAACATGATGAAGACGACGTCGAGCATCGGCGTCAGGTTGATCTTGTTCTCGCCTTCGTTCTCCTCGCGGGCGGTCAGTCGGCGCATTCGTCCCTCCTAGCATCTGCCATCGGCGCAGCCAAGCTGCAGGCGCTAGCGTAGCACCTCCGGCGGTTCAAGGGGTTAAAGCCAGAGGGCGCTGCGTACGGCTGCGGGAGACAGTTCATACACAACCGCGGTGCAGGAACGTCGGCAGGCGAATTTGCGGATTCAACCTCTAATCTAGATCAGAATATAGCCCTATATATATGATAATAGGGACAATTTGTATTCTACTGCTACTTGCTCCAACAGCTATCCCCAACCATGAACCATTGATGACACCTTCTGTCCACAAAGTTATCCACAACTTGGAAGCGCCCTGTCCGGCGGGTGGCCTGCCGTAGAATGTCGTCCATGGACGAGGCCCGCCACGCTGTCGCCACGGCTGCCGCACTGCTTCGTTCCGCTGCTGCGGCGCTGCGGTGCCGCGATGCGGACGACGTGCAGATCGAACTGCGCGATCTCGCTCTGTCGTGGGCGGAGCTCTACGTCGCCGAGGTGCTCCTCGAGGCGACGCCGACCGGCGCAGGCCTGCCGGGGGCGCTCGCCCGCATCTTCTGCGCCGAGGCAGTGGGCAACCTGCACGCTCGGCTGCGGGTACGCCACGGCGCCTTCGGCCTGACGCCCGATGCCGTCGACGACGCGCCGAGCCTGGCGTTCATGGATGCCGCGCTGGCGCCAGGGGCCGTTGCCGCGGCCGGCGAGCAGGTTCGCGCCTCGGGGATAGTGGACGTGGCGCTCGACGCCGAGCACGAGCTCATGCGCAGCACCTTCCGGCGTTTCGCCGAAGACAAGGTGATGCCGCTGGCTGCCGACGTCCACCGCCGCGACGCCATGATCCCGGACGCCATCATCGACGGCCTGCGCGAACTCGGCTGCTTCGGCATCTGCGTACCGACCCGCTACGGCGGCCTGAATCCGGACCACGGGGACGACAGCCTGGGCATGGTGGTGGTGACGGAGGAGCTGTCCCGGGGATCGCTGGGCGCCGCCGGGAGCCTGATCACGCGACCGGAAATCATGGCCCGGGCCTTGTTGGCCGGCGGCACCGAGGCGCAGAAGGCCCGCTGGCTGCCTGGCATCGCCGCCGGCGACCCGCTGGTGGCGATCTCGGTCACCGAGCCGGACACCGGTTCCGACGTGGCGGCAGTGGCGTTGCGGGCGGCGCCGAAGCGTCTCGGGGGCCAGCCCGGCTGGGCGCTCTCGGGGGCCAAGACATGGTGTACGTTCGCTGGCAAGGCGGGCGTCATCCTGGTGCTGGCGCGAACGGATCCCACGGTCGCGCCGCCGCACCGCGGCCTGTCGCTGTTCGTGGTGGAGAAGCCGAGCAGCGGCGGCCGCTCCTTTCGGCACGCCAGTCCACATGGCGCGGACGGCGGCTCGCTCGTCGGACGGGCCATTCCGACCATCGGCTACCGCGGCATGCACTCCTTCGAGTTGGCCTTCGACGAATACTTCGTCCCCCACAGCGCCCTTGTCGGCGAGGACGGCGGCCAAGGCAGGGGCTTCTACTACACCATGCGCGGCTTCGCCGGGGGGCGACTGCAGACCGCCGCTCGGGCCACCGGCCTCATGCGCGCCGCCGCCGAGCGCGGCCTGGCGTACGCCGAGCAGCGCACGGTGTTCGGACGCCCGGTCGCCAGCTATCCGCTGACGCTCGCCAAGCTCGCCGGCATGGCCGCTGCCATCGCTGCCTGCCAGCACGTCTCGTATGCGGTGGCCGCCGCCATGGACCGAGGCGACGGCCAGCTCGAAGCGAGCCTCGCGAAGCTCTTCGCTTGCCGCGCTGCGGAGCGGGTCACCCGGGAGTCCATGCAGCTGCACGGCGGCATGGGCTATGCCGAGGAGTCCGACGTGAGCCGCTACTACGTCGATGCCCGGGTGCTGTCCATCTTCGAGGGCACGGAAGAGACGCTGGCGCTGAAAGTCGTCGGCAAAGCGCTCTTGGCCGACGGCGTCCACTTGACGGAGCTCGCCCGGCCACTGTGAACATTTCGCATAATGCATATTATGTTAAATATTGGAGAATTCCTGGGAATAGCGCTGCGCCGCCAAGCGACGGCATCTCCCCTAGAGCGCTATGCCGGACCAGAGCGTCGACAACCTTCGCTCGATGCATTGTTGATCGCGCACACGCCCGAGGACGACCGCGCCTTTACGCAGCCCGACTCCACTCCCGTCGTGGCCGAAAGGAAGGGACAGCGAGCACGGCCTTGGGCTCGGGTGGCCGCAGGGCTGTCGCAGACGGTCGGATAGGTGCGATAGCCAAACCACTCGCTCACGAAATTGCCGTGGTCCCTCACTGCTACGGCTGCTCCGGCGACGGGTCCGCCAAGGACCGACAGGCGCGCGTCAACTCCGTTGCGGCTTGCGCGTACCTCTCGCAGATGTCGAAGCCGATGGCGCACCGTCCCGACGCGACCGACACCGCCAGCGTCCGGCCGGTCCCGCAGAACGGGTCGACGACGGTTCCGCCCGGCGGGCAGCTGCTCAGAATGCGGGGGCGGATGAGTTCTTCCGGGAACGTCGCGGTGTGGCCGCTGGCACCGGGGCGCACATAGTGCATGACGACGTCGTTGGCCGGCGCTTCGGCCTTGGCGAGGTCGTAGTAGTAACTGGCCCGGCCGTTCGTGGGTCGCAGGACGAAGTGGAACATGTGCTCATGGCTCAGGCGCAGGCGGTCCCTCTCGGGGCGCGGGGGAATGTTCGGCTTGTGCCAGATGAGATCGTTGCGCAGGATCCAGCGGCGCTCCTGCATCGCGATCGCGAAACGGGCGGGGATCATGAGCATTTGCTTTTCCTGACGGTAGCCGCCCATGGGCACCCGCCGGCGTTCGCGGGCCTTGTCGCCAAGCCCCTGGCGCCCGTTCTGCCGGATGCTGGCCCACCGGGCGAAGTACGTGTCGCCCAGGTTGATCCAGAGGCTGCCGGTTGCCTTGAGCGCCGAACGGAACAGCTCGAACATCTCCACGAGGTGCGCCACGTACCACTCCGGCAGCGGCTCGAGCCCGAGCGCCCCGCCACGGCTGCGGTACCAGGCGTAGTCCGGTATGTCGGACTTGCTCGCGCCGGTGCCAAGCCAGTCCTTGTGGATGTTCCAGTTGTGGTTCTGGCCGTATGTGCGATGGCCCCAGTACGGGGGGCTGGTTACGAGGAGGTCCACGCTCGCCGCTTCCAGGCGCGGCAGCAGATCGTAGGCGTCGCCGTGCCGAACCGTCGCCGCCGTCACTCCGCGGCGCTCCCGGCGGCTCGAATCGTCGCCCGCCAGCCGGGGCCGGAGGCGATCTCGAACCGGGCGGCGAAGTCCGCCTGGTTCAGCGCCAGGGCGAGATTGCCGATGCTGTTGACGTACAGCAGCGGCTCGCCGACGGGCACTTCGGAGAAGGTCCGCGCCAGCGGCACCGCCCCGGCGAAGCGCACTGCGCCGTCCGGCGCGAACAGCCGCACCTCGTAGACGCCCGCCATCTCGAAGCGGGACAGGTCCGCCGGGATGTTCGTCCAGACGTTGCCGAACTGTGGGTCCAGCACCGGGATGCCGCCGTGGGCCGCGCCGTCTTCGAGGCGCGGCTTTTCGTAACGCAGCAGCTTCGCCTCGGTGGGCGCGCCCAGGTCGTCGAAGGCCAAGGCGCCGCTTGCCAGCAGGGCGCCGACGTGAACGTAGAGATCGCGGCCGTGGAAGGTGTGGGAGTCCGCCGATCCGGGCAGCCGGTGCTTGGCCTCGTCGATGCGGCGCACCGCGGCGATGCCGGCATGATCGTGCAGCAGCGTCAGGGTGCCGTTGTTCGGCGTCACCACCAGCGGCCCGCGTTCGAGGCGCGCCACCACGGACTCCCGGGCCGAACCGACTCCCGGGTCCACGACGGACACGAACACCGTGTTCGCCGGCCAGTAGTCGACTACGGCCTGCAGGCGGTAGGCGGCTTGCCAGATGTCGAACGCCGGAACCTCGTGGGTGAGATCGTCGATGACCAGCCCCGGCGCCACCAACCGGGCCACCCCGCGCATCGCCGCCACGGCGTGGTCCCGTAGGCCGAAGTCCGTCTGCAGCACTAGTGGGCCAACCCGACTGCAATGACGGATGGGCTGGCGGCACGGGTGCCGATCCGGACCATCACTCCAATGTGGCTTTGGTACTGGCGTCGCCGGCGGCGTCTGGGCGCTGGCAAAGACGGCCGGAAGCGCCAGCGCGGCCCAGAGCCCCAACAGCCCCCCTCGCCCGCTGCGCGAACCGGTCAGCGGCGCCTGCCCTGCCGGCCTGGTGGTTTTCCGCATGGGTCCGGGGCTCCCAGTGGCGGGGGCCCCGCCTTGGCTGGGATCATCGCACGTTGAAGCGGGCGTTGACGATGCCGGGCGCCTCCACGTCGATGCTGACGCCGGCGATCTCGATGCCGTGGCGGGCCTCCAGCGCACTGCTCCAGCGAATCACCTTGGCGAACGGCTGCGCTTCTATCTGCACCGTGAAGCCGTTGGCGTCCGGCTGCAGACGCCGCAAGGCAAGGTCGGCCTCCTTGGCGGCGGCGTTGATGGTGGACAGGCGCCCCTGGGGACCTGCGGCTCGGTCGCTGTTGCGGGCCGGACGAGCCGCGCGCTCGCGGTTGTCGCGCATCCATTGCAGGTCCGTCTGCTCGGCGGCTAGGCGCTCGACGGCCGCCTGCCGGTACTGGAGCACGGGCACCGCCACCGAATAGGCGAGCGCAAGCCCTGCCACCGCCAGCACGACGACGACAAGGCGCTGCTCCCGGAGCGCGAGCGCCTCGTAGCGACGGCGCAAGCCCGTCGCCGCCCAGAGATCCGCCCATGCGTTCGCGATTGTCTTGCGCATGGTCTCAGCCGCCGATCCGCAGGCGGGCGCGAACGCGCTGCTCGAACTGCTCGGCGGCAGCCACTTCCAGTGCGATCCCTCGGGCCACCAAGGCGGCCTGCAGACGCTCCAAGGCGTCGTAGTCCGAAACCAGCACCTGGGCGCCAAGGCCGCCGCGCTCGGAGTAGGTGAGGCTCATCAGGTCGTATCGACCCGGCAGCTCCCGCAGCACGATGCCGAGATTGCCGAGCAGACGGTGGAAGCCCGAAGCCCCCTCGGGAACCTGGCCCAGCCGGAAGCGCATTCGCGTCGCCGGGTTGCCCGGAACGCGCTGCACGTCGTAGATGGCGCGGAACAGGTCGGCGGCTTGCGCCCGCATCGCATCCGCCTGGCGGTTCGCCCAAGCGCCCTGCCCCGCCTGCGCCGCCAAGGCCAGCAGCGCCACCGCGCCGGCGCTGGCCGCCACCGAACGCCAGGCCGCCCAAGCCGCGCTGGTCTGCCGGCGGGGCGCGAACTCGCCCTGCAGCAGGTTGGCGGCTGCGCCTTGGTCGAAGACTGCGGCGAGGTAGGCCAAAGACGGCCCGCTGTGGACCGCTTCCGCCTGTTCCGGCGCGAAGCCCGCCTGGCTCAGCTCGATGGCGGTCATCTCGCCGCCGGCTTGACGCAGCATCGGCGGCGATGCCTCGTCGAAGCTGGCGCGCAAGGCGTCGAGGACGCCCGGCAGGTTGGCGCGATCCACGGCCGCGGCGTGGCCACGGGCGCGCACCAGCGCCGCCTCGCCGTCGTAGAGCACCGAAACGGCGTCGTCCGCGACCTCCACGGCCATCGCATCGCTGGTCATGAAACCAGCGGCAACGCCAGCGCCCGCCAGAACCTCCAGCCAAGCCGCCATGGCGGTTCGCGGCGCCACCAGGCACTCCACGGGCGCCCCGCGGGCGATGGCGCCGCAAGCGACGTGCATGGCGTCGATGTCCTCGGCAAGAAACTCCTCGACGGCGTACGGCGCCGCCTGGCGAATCTGCGCGGCGCTGCGCCCCGGCACGCGGGCGCAGAGCAGCAGCACGTCCGCCGCCGCCACGAACACCACCACCCGGGCCGGATCGTCGGCCCACGGCGCATGCGCCGCCACCGTCTCCGCGAGCCCTTCGGCGGCCACGCGCCCGTGGCTGGCGGTGCTCCGGTCCTCGCTCTGGACCAGCCACTCCACTTCGGTCTCGCCCGACAGGAAGCGCTCGCCAAAGCGCAGCATCAAACGCGACATCGCCCTGCCCTGCTGCCGGAATCCATGGGACGGACGCACCAACTCGGACGGAACCTTAACTCGCGGGAGACTCGTCCGGGCCCCGTGCCAGCACTTGCAGGACCCACCGTAGCATAGATGCGCGCCCGCACCGGCGGCCCTTCTCCGATCCCGCGCGGAGCGCGACCGGCCGTCCCAACCAAGCCAACGAAGCCGCCGCGCATGGCCTTGCGCCGCCGAATCCTCTATGCTCAGGGCATTCTCCCGGCGAGCTTCGCGCTCCGTCGCGGACCTGATTCCGGTTGGACAGGCTGCGGGAGTGCGCCAGGCTCGTACCCGCAGCACAAGGGCCCCACCATGAACCCACGTCTTCTCTGGTCCTGCCTGGCAGGGTCCGCCACCGTCCTCGCAGGCGTTGCCAGCGCCGCCGACGGCGCGTTTCGGCTAGGCGCCCATCTCGGCGCAGACCAGTGGGCCCTCGAAGCGCCGCTGGTGTCTGCGACCGGGGACTTGGAGCCGGGCTTCAAGGCGAACGTCGGGGTGTTCGGGCAGTACATCATGGCGGTCGGCGATGCGTCCGACCGGGATTTCTTCGTCGGCTTCGAGATCGGCTGGAGCGGCAAGAACATCGCCCATCGGGATACGTTCACCGTGGTGGATGTGCCCACGGTCGTCGCCAACGACATCGGCTGGCACCTGAATCTGCTTTGGCTGGTGGGCTACGACTTCGGGCGCGTCTCCGCAGCGCTGGCGGGCGGCGCCAGCTACATGGCCAACGAGATCACGGCCACGGGGTCCGGACTCGCCGGCGAAGACAGGAACATGCACCTTGGCTGGAAGATCGCGCCGGGCGTCGAGGTGGAGCTCGGTCCTGCTTCGGCGCTGCTGTTCCGCGTCGGCTACACCCAGTACCAAGGCAAGATATATACCGCTCCGGGGGCCAGCCTGGGCCTGCCAGTGGACGTGGACATCAACGTCGAACCGCGATTGCTGGATGTCCGCGTCGGCTGGGTCTACCGATTCGGCGGCGGGCGCTAGTGCGCCGCTTCCAAATGACGTGTGTTCCAGGAGGCGGGTTTCGTCGCTCGACCGGGATACCGGCGGCCTTTGCGGAGCGGCACATCCTCAAGTAGCGCACGCCGAGGCGACGACAGACGAACGTCCCATTTGCCATGTCAATTCGGAATCGAACCGCTAGGCCGCCACCCGCGACAGCGACCTACTGCCGCCACAGCCGCAAGGTCGGCGTTCTGTCTCCGCCTGCGGCGCGGACGGGGTTGATGTCGATCCCGCCCCGGCGCAGAAAGCAGCCCTGCACGGCCAGTGCCGTGGCTTCTGCGGCTGCCTGGACGTCGACGAAGATGCGCTCCACCACGTCCTCGTGGAAGGATGCCGCCCGGCGGTAGGACACCAGATAGGCCAGCAGACTGCGCCGGTCCAGCAGGCGTCCTCGCCAGGCGACGGCCAGGGATCCCCAATCCGGCTGGCCCGTCGCCGGACACACGCTGCGGAACAGGTGCGTATGCACCGCATCGCTGCCCAGAGCCGCAAGGGGCGCGAGCAGGCCGGCGTTCGGTACGTACGCCGCCGTGGCGAGCGGCAGGTCGTCGAGGCAGAAGCCCGCGAAGTCGCCGCCCGGCGGCGGCCGAGGCCGGAGGTCCACCGCCACCCGCTGGCCGGCCACCTCGGCGACGTCCTGCGCCATTCTCGCCCGCACCGCGTCGGTGCTTGCCATAGTCTCCTGGGCAAACGAGTTCGCGTAGAGCTTCAAGGACTTGCTCTCTACGGTGGCCGGCGAGTCGCAGCCGATGCGCAGCGTCGCCACGGCGTTGCAGGGCTTGCCGCCGGGCAGCAGCCAGGAGAGTTCGTACAGGCGCCAGACGTCTTCGCCGCGGAACGGCAGCGCCTTCCCCAGGCCGATCCGCTCCCGCGCCCAGGCCCGGTCGATGGGTTGCAGCAGTCCCGGGTCGTAGCGCTCGGCCGCCGGGACGCGCTTGCCGAGCGGCGTGTGGCCGAGGGGCCGATCAGGCATGGCGCCGGGCCCTGTCCGGGACTGGCCGCGCCGCGGCCATGTTCCACAGCGGAGAAGCGCGGGCCGCCGCCACGATCACCACCATCAGCACCGTGGACGCCACCATCAACGCCGCCGGAGCGCCGAGCACGGCAACCAGCTGGCCGCACAGCAGAGCGCCCAGGGGCCCGGCGCCCATGAAGGAGAAGGAGAAGAACGCCATCACCCGGCCCCGCTGCCCCTCCGGCGCGGCCTCCTGCATGATGGTGCGGGACATGCTCATGGCCACGCCCCCGCAAGCGCCCCACAGATAGACGCAGACGGCCACCGCCCAGAACTCGAGGGCGTGCCCGTGCGCGGCCCAGCCGGTGGCTGCCAGGAACACGCAGCCGAAGCCGTGGGCCAGAAGCAGCGCCCTGCCCTGCCGCCGCACGTCGCCCACATGGAGCAGCCACAGGATCGAAGTGACGATCCCGGCCATGTTGGCGGCATTCACGAGGGCCAGGTCCACCGAGGATCCGGCGTACACCTCGCGGATCAGGAGCGGCATCGAAACGATGTAGGAGCCCATGAAGCAGACGCCCATGGCGATGTTCTGCACCACTACCGACCGCATCGCCGCCGAATGCAGCACCGTCCCGCAGCCTTCCGCCACCGCCCGCGCCAGTTCGCCGAAGCGCGGCGTCGAGACAGCGAGCGGCGGCGGCGCCGGCAGCTGCCGGTAGGCGAAAACGCCAAGCGCCAGCACCGTTGCCTGGAAGGCCATCACCGCTGCCGGGCCGATGACGGCGGCGAGGCCCGCGACCAGAAAGCCCACCGTCTGCACGCCGAACTGGGCCAGGCTCACCACCACCACGGTGCGCTGCACGCGGCCCTCGGCCACCTGGTTGAGCAGCCCGTCCCGGGCTGGCGTCACGAAGGCGATGGCGCAGCCCATCGCCAGCGCGTAGCCGAGCATCGCCGGGAAGCTCAGCGCATCCAGCCAAAGCGCTGCCAGAAGCCCCACGCTCGGCAGCACCGCGCAGCTCTGGGCCACCAGGGCCACCCGTCGCCCGCCCAGCGCATCGGCGACGCTGCCGGCGAACAGCATCAGCAGCATCGCCGGCATCAGCATGGCCATCTGCGCCACGCCCACCAGCTGCGGCGTCTCCCGCAGCGTCATGGTCACCAGGTAGGCGAACAGCACGCTCTGCACGCCGTGGGCGGCGAACCAGGTGCCGGTCGCCAGGCAGTAGTGGTGGATGGGCCTCAAGGGCTGCCCCGGCGGTCCCCTGCGGCCGGCCGGCCGGCGCCCCACGGCGCAGATGCGGGACCCGCGCCGTCGGGGCGAACGAAGTCATGTGCCAAGCATGTGTTCCCGACGGTTCGCGCGCATGAACGCCAACGACAGGATGCCCAGCGTCGCCAGAGCCACGCCGATGCGGTTCTGCACCGTGCCGGCCAGCACGGCCGCGGCATCGTCGCCAGCGGCCAGCGGATTCCAGAACGGCGAGATGCGCACCTGCTGATCGCCGAAGCCAGTGACCAGGCCGTTGAAGGTCAACACTACCGCGGTGGCCATCGCGCCGGCGATCTCGCTGCGGAAGAGCGTGGCCAGCGCCATGGCCAGCACCAGATAGAACACCGCCGGCTGCATGGCGCCGTACAGCGCATGCCAAGGGAAGGGCGTGAAGAACCGCCAGACCACAACGCCCAGCAGACCCTCCGCCACCAGCAGCAGCAAGACGGCGCCAGCCAGTTTCGCCCACCACACGCGGTTGCAGCCGCCCGGCACCGTGTAGGCGATCTCCAGGCTGCGGCCGTCCACTTCGCCGGCAATCACCCGTACGCCCAGAAACACCGCCAGCACGGTCAGCGGCACGCCCATCAGCGCACCCTGGGCCGAGGCGGGTTCGAAGCCGCGCTCGACCAGCCCCAGCAGCACCGCTGCGCCCAGCAGTCCCGGCCAGGCCAACGGCAGCAGCGGCAGCAGCCAGAATCGATGCCCGGCCACCGTGACAGCCGCCAGCCGGTACAGGCCAAGCGCGGCGACGAACCGGCCCGGCATCGACGCGATGCGGCCGTCTCCCGCCCCGCCGGGCGCTTGGGGGCCTCCTAGGGCTGCGCGATCAGCCACAGATAGCCGTCCTCCAAGCGCGCCGGCACGGCACTCGCGCCCTCGGCCGGCGATGCCTCGGCCAAGATCCGCCGCGTGGTGCCGCCGCCAGGCGCCGGGCTCTCATCTACCAGCACGGCGGCCGCCGGCAGCCGGTGTTCGGCATCGGCGGTTCGCACCTCCCACACCTTGCCCCGGGCCACTTCGGCAAGCGCATCGGGCCGGCCGTCGAACACCAGCCGTCCTCTGGCCAGCACCAGCACGCGCTCGCAGGCCACCGCCACATCCTCCACCACATGGGTGGAGAAGAGCACGATGCGATCCTCCGCAAGCCGCGCCAGGAGATTGCGAAAGCGGATGCGCTCCCTGGGATCCAAGCCCACCGTCGGCTCGTCGACGATGATCACCGGCGGCAGCCTCAGCAACGTCCGCGCCACCGCCACGCGCTGGCGCTGGCCTCCGGAGAGGGCGCCGATCTTGTCGTCGGCCTTGGCGCCGAGGCCCACTTCCCGCAGCAGGTTCTCCACCCGTTCCCCACGTACTGCCGGCGGCAGGTCGTACAGCGCCGCGTAGTAGCGAAGGTACTCGCGCCCCGACAGCCCGGCCGGCATGCCGGCGTCCTGGGGCAGATAGCCCACCCAGCGCGCCAGAACCTTCTGCACCAGGCCGAGGCGCACCGCGCCGAGGTAGATGGCGCCTCGGCTCGGATCCAGAATGCCCGCCAGCTGTCGCAGCAGCGTCGTCTTGCCGGCGCCGTTGGGACCTAGCACGCCCACCATGCCACGCTCGACGCGGAAGCTCACCGCCGCCAGCGCCAGCACCGGGCGCACCGGCAGGTCCAAGCCTCCGATCCGCAGCATCCATCTTCGCAGCACGGTGCGCGGATAGCGCAGCGGGCCGACCTCCGCCCGAGCCGGAAGCAGGCCTCGCTGCTGCCGCACGGCGCTGCGGCGGACAAGCTGGCCAGCGGCCAACAGCACGGCACCGAACACCGGCCAGAACGGCAGCACCGTCGCCGGGCCGCCCCGCCAGCGCGGCAGCAGCACGGTGGTCGCCACAAACGCGCCCAGCACAAGCCACGGCAGGATCACGCGCAGTGCGCCCTCGACGCCGCCGGGGGTCGGCTCGCCAGCGGCGTTCGCGCAGCCCCGGGCTCGACGGACCTGGGCGAGCAGGCGCGCGCCGGAGCCGGCTCCGGCCATCCACAGCATCAGTTTCCAGCCCCCGGACGCCACCTGCGTGGCCACCAGGAACGGCGCCACGGCCAGCACCGCCCACGGGCCGAAGCGAGCGAGGCCGCGATCCAGGCCGGCGCGGGACCACCGCCAGGGCGTACCGTCCCGACTGTCGTCGGCAGCCACGGTGCCGCCTTCGGCTGCCGCTTGCGCGGCGAACTCCCGGGGCGCCCGCAGGGCGCGGCGCAGCGGCCCCGGTGCGCCGTATAGCTTGCGCAGATTCCGCACTTCCAATGCCGGCGGCCCCCCGGCGGTCGCCGGCGTCGGCAGCGTCTGCCGGCGGAACAGCAGCACGATGGCGCCGAGCACGGCCGCGCCCGCCAGCGTCGTGCTGACGACCTGCCAGAACAGCGAGGCGACGATCTCGGTGAGCGTCAGCGGCAGCACGATCCCCAAGGTCGCCGCGAACCAGGCCACAACCAGCCAAGGCCCCACCCTGCCGAACAGCCCGTCGAGACGCCGCAGCAGCACGAACGCCACCGGCACCACCAGCAGCGTCAGCAGCGTCGAGGTCACGAGGCCGCCGATCACCACGGTGGCGAATGGCGGCCACATCTCGTTCTCGCGCCCGGTCACCAACGCCAGCGGCCACAGCGCCGCGATGGTGGTGGCGGACGTCATCAGCACCGGGCGGGTGCGCTCGCGGACGGAGGCGAGCGCCGCGGCGCCGCTGCTCCAGCCGGCGCGAATACGCTGCTGCATGCGGTCCACCAGCAGGATGGCGGGGTTGACGGTGAGGCCGAACAGCATGATGGCTCCCGCGGCGGTCATGTAGGTCGCCGGCGTGTTGGTGAACACCAGGAGCCAAGTGGCCCCGAGCAGCGTCAGCGGCAGCGCCAGCAGCACCAGAATCGGCAACGTCAGGGACTCGAAAGCCATCGCCAGCACCAACAGCAGCAGCGCCACAGCCGGCAGCGCGAGCTTGCGGAACATGGACGTCTGCTCGTCGTCGGCGCGGATCTCCACGGTGTACCCGGGCGGCCGCGGCGCCGCCTGCACCACGGCCGCGACTTCGTCGAGCACCCGCTGGGCCGGTGCGCCGCTGGTCGCGTCCGCGTCTAGACGGAAGTAGACGCTCCCCTCCCGGCGACCGTTGCGATGGGCGATGGCGGGGGGCGGCGGCATCTGCCGCACGCTGGCGAGCATCGCCAAGGGCGCGACCCCGGCGTCGGTATGCATGCGCAGCCGGCGCAAGTCGTCCACGGCCGCCTCGGAGCGAACGCCGACCCGCTCCACGATCACCGGCAGCTCGCGCCCGGAGGGCAGAACGAAGCCCTGGCCGGCGCGGCTGCCCTCCCGACCGGCGATGTCGAGCATGGGCAGCACCGCATCCACGGTGAGGCCGAACGCCGCGAAGGCGGCCCGGTTGGGCTCGATCCACATTTCGTCCATGCCCGGCGGCGTCCACCGCCAGGCGCGATCGACGCCGGGGACGGTCTCCAGCCGGGCGACGATGTCCTGGGCCAGGCGCTCGAGGGGCGCCGTCTCCGGCCCCGACAGAACCACCTCCCTCGGCTGGCCGCCGAAGGACTGCGAACCGCCCTCCGCGCCGCCTTTGCCCCGCTGCCGATCCTCGCCCGGACGCAGCACCTCGAAGTTCTCGATGCGCTCCGCGACCGCCTGCGCCGCCTCGCGCACCCTGGGCACCGTGAGCGTCGGCGGGCGCTCGGCGGCGTCCACGAACTGCGCCGTGAGGGACGCGCCCTCTTCCCGAATGTCGGCGAGCACCGTGTCGACGCCGTCGATGGCGAGCAGCGCCGCCTCCACTTGCGCGACGGCGTCGGCCAGGGCGCCGATGGCGCTGCGCCCGCTTCCGAAGCGCGCCGCCAGTTCCACTTCGTCGGCTTCGGCGGCATCCGCCGGAACGCTGTTGGCCAGCGCCAGCGGCAGCGCCGTGACCGCCGTCGCCAGGACTGCGAACAGCGTACCGACCAGCATCGCGGCCGGACGACGCAGGGCGGACGCCAGGAAGCCGGTGAACAGAATGCGAACCGGATCGGGACGCCGCAGCCCGGCCGCCGCCAGCCGCCGCGCCTGCTGGCGGGCCACCCGCCGGCCCACCGCCGGCACCGCCAAGCGGTACGCCAGCACCGGCACCAGGCCCACCGCCACCAGCAGCGACGCCGCCAGCGGCAGGAGGATCGCCAGCGCCAGGATTTCCACCAGGCTGCGGGCGAAGGATCCGAGATCCACCAGCGTGGTAGGCAAAAATACCACCGCGGTAGTGAGGCTGGCGGCGCCGATGGCCCGGCCGGTGCGGCGCAGTCCCTCGCGCACGGCCGCCGCTGGCGGCGCGCCGCGTTCGGCGCGGCGCAGCACCGCCTCGAAGACGACGATGCTGTTGTCGATCAGAAGGCCGATGGACAGCGACAGACCCACCAAGGAGATGATGTTCAAGGTCTGGTCGAACAGGTACAGCAGGGCGAGCGCGCCGAGCAGGCTCACCGGCACCGCCAGCCCCACCACCGCCACCGCCCGCCAGTCGCGCAGGAAGAGAAACAGCACCACCATCGCTATCAGATAGCCGGAGAACCCGAGCCAGCCGAGGCGCCCGATCTCCCGCTCCACCTCGAGGGCGGCATCCGTGCCGACGCGCAGGTCGAGGCCCCCGGGCCGCAGCTCGGCCTTGAGCTCCGTCACCCGGGCCCGCAGCGCCTTGCCGAGACCGATGAGGCTGGCGCCCTGCTCCTGGTAGACGACGATGCCCACCGCCGGTTCGCCGTTGACGCGGAATATCGACTGGTCCGGCGCGTACCCGAAGTCCACGTCCGCCACATGGCGGAGCTTCGCAGCGCCGTCGGGCACGATGCGGGCTTCGCGCAGCGCCTCGATGCCCGGCGAGCGGCCGTCCACCAGCACGTCCATGCGGCCGTTCTCGGTCTCCAGCGCGCCGGCATGGACGAGGTGCTGCACGTTGCGCGCCACGGCCGCCCTCGCCTGCTGCGCCGAGATGCCGGCTGCCGCCAGGCGCATGGGGTCCAGTCGCACCCGCACCTGGCGCCGCGAACCGCCGGCGGCAACGGCTTCGCTGACGCCGGGCGTCGCCGCCAGGCGCGGCGCCAGCACCTCAACGGCCAGCTCGTGCAGCGCCTGCCGATCGGCGCCCTCGCCACGCAGGAACACCACCATGACGAAACTGCCGAGAGCCGCGGTCTGGGACTCGGTGGAAGACACCTGCACCCAGGCCGTTCCCCGGGGCTGCTCGCGCTCGATGGCCGCAGCGATGCGGCGCAGTTCCAGCTCCCGCACCTTGATGTCCGTGCCGGCCTCGAAGCGCACCCAGTAGTTGCCGCCCGAACCGCGCACCATGCCGCCGCTCTCGGCGACCATTGGCAGCGCGGAGGCGCGGGCGTCGAGGGCCAGCAGCACGTCCCGCTCCAGCACTTCGGGTTCCGCGCCAGCGCGTCCGAAGCTCACGAACAGGGTGTCGCCCTGGATGGCCGGCATGAGCTCCACGGGAATGCGCTGCCAGGCCACCACGCCCATGAGGCTGATCGCCAGGAACGCCATCGCCACGGCCATCGGCCGACGGGTCGCCACGTCCAGAAGACTCATGGCGCCGCCGGCCGGGGTTCGCCGGCGCTGCGCCGGGTCGCCGGGGAGAGCCGGTCGAGGAGCAGACACAGGCACGGCAGCACCAAGAGGGCGCCCACCGTGGAGGCAACGATGCCGCCGACGATGGTGATGGCCATCGGCGCCCGCAGCGCAGCGCCCTCGCCTTGGCCGAAGACGAGGGGCGTCAGCGCCAGCGCCGTGGTCAGCGTGGTCATGACGATCGGCCGCAGCCGCACGCCGGCGGCGGCGGCCAAGGCATCGGCGCGGCTGCGCCCGTCGGCACCGAGCTGGCGCGCCGTGGCGACCAGCAGCACGGCGTCGTTGACGGCGACGCCGGCGAGCACGATGCCGCCGAGCATCGCCATCATGCCTAGGGGCTCGCCACTCGGCACCAGCACCGCGGCGACGCCCACCAGCGCCAGGGGGATGGCCGACAGCACCGCCACCGGCAACAGCAGCGACTCGAACGCCCCGGCCAGCACCATCAGCACCAGCGCCAGCGCCAGGATTCCCGCCAGCCTCAGTTCGCCGAAGGTGCGCTCGCGTTCTTCCTCCTGGCCCCGCAGGCGCGCCCGCACGCCCCCCGGCAGCGGCGCACCGACCAGGGCCGCTTCGGCCGCGGCCACCGCCTGGGCCTGGTTGACGCCGTCCGCCAGCTGGGCGGTCACCTCCGCCACCCGGCGCTGGTCCCGGCGAAACACCTCTCGCGCCCCCGGCGCTTCCTCGAAGCGGGCCACCTGGCCGACGGCCACCAGCTGGCCAGCCGCGCTGCGGAACTGCAAGGCCGCCAGATCGTCGCGCCGGCGCTCCGGCAGGCGGATGCTCACCCGGCGTTCCTCGTCGCCCGTGGAGAGGCGCGTCGCAACGCGACCATCGAGACTGGCCTGCAGCACTCGGCTGACCGCTCCCAGGTCGACGCCCAGGGCATCGGCCATGGCCCGGTCCAAGGTGACGCGAAGCTCCGGCGGGCCGCCCTCGAAGGAAGAGCGGACGCCCCACAGTTCCGGCAGCCGCGCGAGCCGCTCGGTCACCGCGGCCGCGGCGCGGCGCAGGTCCGGCAGCGCATTGCCGCTCACCTCCACCAGCACCGGCGGCCCGGCGGTGCCAAGCGCGTCGGTGAGCGCCGAACGGCTGACCTCCCAGTCCACCTGCGTTTCCGGCAGCCCTTCGAGGGACGGCCCCAACCGGCCTGCCACTTCGCGTCCGGTGGGGCCCGCCGGGGCGACGCGGACCATCAGCCGAGCCGTGTTCTCGGCATTGAGTTCGCTGCGAATGGCGCGATCGTCTTCGGGCAGGCGGCCCACTTCCGACAGCACCGCGGCAAGGTTGCCGCGCTCGCCGGCGCCTTCGCCGCCCGCCGCCTGCGCCAGCAGCGCTTCGACGCCGGCCACCGCTTGGGCCGTGGACTCCACCCGCTGGCCGGCCGGACCCACCAGACGCACCGAGAACTGGCGGGGATCGGTGGGCGCCAGCAGTTCCGTGCCGAGGCCAAGCAGCCCCCAGATGGCGAACCCGGCGAGCACGGCGGCCGTCGAGACCACGATCCCGGGCCGTCGCAGAAGCCGTCCCACAAGTGCCTCCAGGCGCTCTCGCGCCCGCTCCGCGGCCATGCCCTGAGGCGTCTGCCGCACCGCAGCGCGGGGCAGGAACCAGCGTCCGAGGGCGGGAATGAGCAGCACGGCGACCAGCAGCGACGCCAGCAGGGACGCCACCACTGTGAACGCGATGCCGTCCATCAGCCGGGCCGCCAGCCCCTCGACGAACAGCACCGGCAGAAACACCACGCAGGTGGTGAGCGTACTGGCCACGATTGCGCCGGCCACCTGTCCGGTGCCCTGGGCCGCTGCCGCCTCCGGCGCGTCGCCAGCGTGCAGCCGCCGGTACATGGATTCCACCACCACGATGGCGTTGTCCACCAGCATCCCGGCACCGAGGGCCAAGCCTCCCAGGGTGACGATGTTGATGCTGTACTCGGCGATGTTCATGCAGAACAGGGCGGCGAAGATCGACACCGGCACCGCGGCGGCGACGATCAGCGTCGGGCCAGCCGAGCGCAGGAACAGCGCCAGCACCGCCACTGCCAGCACGATGCCGGCGCCAGCGGCGACCTTGAGATCGTCGAGGGCGTCGGTGACGAGGCCGGCATCGTCCGCGATCTCGCGCACCTCGACATGCGGCAGGTCCTCCTGCAGGCCGGCCAGCGCGCTCTTGACCTCGGCGGAGACGCCGACGGTGTTGGCGCCGGACTCCTTGTAGATCGCCACCCCCACCCCCTCGGCGCCGTCCACGCGCACCAGGTGGTCGATCTCGGCGTCGACCAGCGCCACCGCCGCCACGTCGCCGACCCGCACCGCCTTGCGCCGCCCGGCGTCGTCGGTGGCGTAGCGCAGCACCACTTGGGCGACGTCGTCGACGGTCCTGAACCGGGAGCGCCCGCGCAGCTGGTACAGCTGGGCGTCTTCCTCCAAGGTGCCGGCGGCGACGTCCACGTTCTCCGCCTGCAGCCGCTGCTCCAGCAGCGCCAGCGAAATGCCGAAGGCGTCGAGGCGGTAGCGGTCCACGGCAATCCGCACTTCCTTCTCGCGACCGCCCGTGACCCGCGCCTCGGCGACCCCGGGGAGCTGCTCAAGGGCCGGCGCCAGCTGCCGCCGGGCGAGCCGGCGCAGCTCCGCCAGGTCCGGCTGTCCTGTCGGCGCCAAGAGGCCCAAGGTGAGAATCGGCGCCTGGCGCGGATCGAAGCGCCGCACCAGCACCTCGTCTACCTCGGGGTCGCCGGCAATCGGCCCCACCGCCTTCTGGACGTCCACCAGCGCCACGTCGAGGTCGATGTCCCAGTCCAGGACGACGGTGGCCACCAGGCGCCCGGAGCGAGCCACTTGCGACACCTTGCGGATGCCGCGCACCGTGAACAGGAGCTGCTCCACGCGCTCGCCGTAGAGTCGCTCCATCTCCGTGGGCGGGCGGTCGCCGGCGCGCATGGCGACCACCACCGTGGGACTTTGCAGGTCCGGCAGCAGATCCACCGGCAGATCCCGCCAGGAGAGCCAGCCCACCAGGGCCACGGCCAATGCGACGACGGCCACGGCGATCGGCCGCCGGGCCGCGAAGGCGGCCGTCTTCTCGAAGGCGTTCATCGCCGCCCCAACGACGCCGGCGCGGCGGTACGCGCCGCGGCGACCGTGTACGCCATCAGCTGCCGATGACCCGTACCCGCGTACCGTCGGTGAGCGTCTCGAGGCCTCGCACCACCACCCGGTCGCCTAGCGCCAGCCCGTCGACCACCTGCACCCGGTCGTCGTCGCCGAGACCCAGGCGCACGTCCCGGCGGCTGACGCGCTGGCCGTCGAGCAGGAACACCACGCTGCGGCCGGCGCGGCGGGCCACAGCCTGGCGCGGCACCACCTGGACGTCGCTGCGCCGCTCCACCACCACGGCAACCTCCACGAACATCCCTGGCCGCAGCAGGTTGGCGCTGTTGTCCACCGCCACTTCCGCCCGGAACGTGTGCCGCACCGGATCCATGGTCGGCGACAGCCGCCGCACCTCGCCGACGATGGACGCATCCTCAAAGGCGTAGTGGCGGATGCGGGCCGGAAGGCCCGGCGCCATGCGCGCCAGTTCCGGACCGATCAAGTCGATGTCGGCGATCAACTCTTCGAGGGGCGCGATCTCGGCCACCACGAAGCCTGCGGCCACCAGCTGGCCGTCCGCCATCGGCTGCCCGGCGGTATCCCGGGCAAGGCGCAGAACGGTGCCCGCGATGGGCGTGGCCAATGTCGCCTTGGCGGCGTTCAGCAGGCCGCGCTCGTACTCGTAGCGCGCGTTCTCGAGGCGTTCCTCGGCCTGATGCAGCTCTTCTTCGGAAGCGAGCTTGGCGGCGAACAGTTCACGTCGCCGAGCCAGCTGCGCCTCCGCAGCCGCCAGCGAGCGGCGGGTGGAGGCCAGGCGCGCATGCAGGCGGGCGTCCTCGCCGGTGACGCGGACGATGGTCTGCCCCGCCGCCACCACGGCGCCTTCGGCCAAGCGGCGCCCGTCCGCGTCGCGTTCGATCTGCAGGTGTCCGGGGGTCTCGATGGCCAGGCGCACCAGTTCCCGGGCCCGCAGCGTGCCCGTGGCGACGATGAGATCCTCGACAGCGCCAGACGCCACGGTCGCCGTCTCGACGGGAATGCGGAACTCCACCTCGGGGCGCTCCGCCGGCTGGCTGCATCCGACGGCAAGCGCGACCAGCGGCACCACCGCCGCGTGGCAGGAACGGTTCGGACGCATAGCGGAAACCAGCGGACTTCGACGGCTGCGTTGGCCTAGCTTAGCCCACCCGACCGCTGGCTGCTTCCGCTGACCGCGCCGGCGACTCCTCGCGCGGTCCCAAGCGAGGTAGACGAGGAAGCCACGGCATGGCTGCCGAAGACAGCGAGGGGCGTCAAGGGGCCCCTAGCGATTCGATTCGGCATCGACATGGCAAATGGCACGTTCGTCTGTCGTCGCCCGGCGTGCGCTACTTGGGGATGTGCCGCCCCGGAAGGCCGCCGGCATCCCGGCCCTGCGACGAAACCCGCCCGCTGGAACACACGTAATTTTGGAAGCGGGACACTAGCGCGGCGTCAGCGGGCGCCAGCGGATGGCGTCCGCGACCACCAGCTGGCCGGTCGTCTTGTTGCTCACCGACAGCCGCACCTCGCCGGCCGGCAGTTCGAAGTCCCCCAGGTCGTTCCAGCCGATCTCGGCCGCGGTGCCGTCGAACTCCACGGCGACGTCCACGCCGTCTGCGACAAGGCGCAGGTCGTAGGCGCCAAGCACCTCGCCCGGCGACACACGGCTGACGCTGACGCTGGCGCCGCCGGTGCCGAAGCTCACGCTGCCCTGGCCCCCGGGCACCGCCGGCAGGTGGTAGGCCAGCCGCCACCTGCCGGCCGCCGGCAAGGCGGCCGTGAAGGTCGCCGCCGCGGCGCCGTCGCCGGCGCCGATCCGGGCAAGCGTATGCCGATACTTGCCCCAGCTGGCCTCGACTTCCTGGCGCGTCCACTGCGCGCCGCCAGCAAACGGGCTGTACACCGGCAGCCCCTCGTCGATGTCGGCCGCCGGCAGGAACCAGCTACCCGCCCCTATCCGACCGTCTGCGGCATCGTCCACCCGTACGGCGAAGCCCGGATCCAGGTCGTCGACGACGATGCCGTCGGGCGTCGGCATCCAGTCGCTTGGGCGAACGCCGGAGAACGCCTCGATCTGCGTCCGTTCGGTCTCGTCCACGGCGGGCACGGCCAGGGCCACCTCGCCCCGATTCAGCGACATGTAGGACGCAAGCCACAGTCGCGCCGGCGGTGCCCGGGCCACCAGCCCCAGCTCCACGGACGCATGGCCGGGAATCCGCACCGGCCCGGTGCTGTCGGTGCGCTCGCGCTCTTCGTCCGGGCGCAGGTAGGCCAGCTGCACGAGGCCAGGCACCGGCTCGTCGTTGCGCACATGAACGCTCAGCTGGTAGCGGGGCTGGCCCTCGTCGTCGTCGGCCAAGCGTACGACACGCGGTTCCGCCACCAGGAATCCCGGCAGGGCGGCGTCGTGCAGCCAGTCGCCGAGCAGCCCGTTCAAGTCGACGCCGACGGCGCTCGCGGCCGCCTCGAAGTCGGCGACCGAGAAGTTGCCGCCCATGTGGCGAGTGCGCAGTTCCGCCAGCAGGGCCGCGACCTGCTCGCGGCCGAGGCCGTCGACGATGGCCTCGGCGATGGCCGGCACCTTGAGCCACAGCACGGCGACCGCCAACTCCGCGTCGCTGGTGTCCAGGTCCGCCAGTGCCGCACCTAGGGCACGGTTCCACACCGAGGGCTGATTGGTGGCACCGTCATGGACGCTGGCGACGATGCTCCCTCCTTGGCGTCGGAAGCCGCCGAACGCGCTCGTGACCGCCCGCTGGAACAGCGCGCCCATCTGCGCGCCGTCGCCGTAGTCGTGTGCCGAGAAGTAGCTGCCGCGCTGCTGCGCGATCAGCTGCACCGCCAGTTCGTGGGTCAGGAAGTCCATGGCGACCGCGCCCTCGCCGCGGGCGCCGGTCAGAAAACCGAAGGCGTTGCCAACGGCGCCGTGAAGCGGATTGCCGCCGGCGACGTCGTTGGCGAAGAAGTCCGCCAGGACGTAGCGCTTGCCGGCGGCAACCCCGCCTTCCCAGTCCTCGAAGTCCTCCGTGTCCGACAACCGGAGTCCGAACCGCGAGGTCGGGAACCCGTACTCCCGCAGCAGCGCGACGCCAGGCAGCGCCTGCACCGACCCGAGGCGCCAGCCGCCGCCGAACGTCCGCAACGTCGCCGGCACTTCCGCCAAGGTGAACGCTTCATAGGGATAGCCGAGGCCAAGCCGCTCCGCCTCGGCGAGAAGTTCCGCGGCGCTCTTCCGAATCTCTTCTGCGGCGTCCGCGAAGAAGGCGGCGTTGTGCAGGTGCTTCGGATGCAACAGCAGCTCGAGTTCCACGCCGTTCGCGGTCAACGCGCGACGCTCGAAGGCCGCGGCGATCAACGCCACCTCCGGCAGCGGCGCCGGGGGACGATAGCTGAACGCCCCGCCTTCGCCGCGGCGCTTGCCAGGCCCCGCGACCAGCCAGTCTGGCGGCACCTCGACCGCGAGCTGCAGCGTGAAGTAGTCCCGCCCGTAGTTGGCGGCCTGCTCCCGGCCTACGGCGGCCCCCGGCATCGGCAGCCAGTAGGTGCCCGGCATCAGGGCAACGAAGCGCGTCTCGAAGATGCCAGCCTCGCTGCCGAGGAGCAGGACATTGCTGTCGTTCCCCGACGCCAGCTGGGGCTGCACCACGCCGTCCAAGTACGCGAATGCCGGGTCCGGCACCCCTTCGGCGACGATGGAAAGCGCGAGTTCCTCGCCGCGGGCCGTCGCCGGCAAAGACACGGTGAGCAAGCCCTGGCCGTGCTCGAACTCCGCGTCCGCGCCGTCCACGCGCAACGCCGTCACCGTCATGCCCGGATTGAAGCTGAACGCCGCCTTCGCCAGCGCCTGGGGAGGCGCCGCCAAGCGGTATGCCAAGTCCAGCGAGAGCCGTTCGCCCGGGTCCACGACAACGCTTCCCGCTATTCCCAAGACGTCGAGCCGCGGCGCGCCCTGGTTGGCCTCGTGAACGGCCAGCCACCGTTCCTGCTCCATCCTCGCCGCCACCGCCGGCCAGGCGATGGCGCCGAGCACCGCGCCGCCAAGCAGCAGCAAGCCGACGCCGAGGCCGATGCCTTGGACCGCCGGCCGGTCGTCCCGCCGCGTGTGGACCGTGGCGCCGAGGAACAGGAAGCCACCGGCCAAGAGCAGCATGGCCAGCCGCTGAAGAGCACCCTGGCCATCGACGAAGTGCGGCAGCAGGTCCGAAGCGAGGTTGGCGGGTACGCTGTGAATAGGCAGCAAATACAATGGCGTGCGTAAGAACAACCAGACATAGCCGGCAAACAGGGCCAGCGCCGCCAGCACCACCAGAAGTCGATTGCGCAGCGCGGCTGCCAGGAACAGCACCACCGCGCCCCACAACGCCAGGGTCACTGGCGCATCGAGCAGCAGGAACGCCAGGATGGACGCCGGCTCCACCGGCTGGCCAACGCGCCAGTCGAGGGCCACGGCAAGCGCTCCGACGCCCTGCACCAGCGCCACCCACACCGCCAGCGGCAGCCAGACAACGAACATCAGTCCCGCCAGCCGCCCAAACAGCAGCGTGAAGTTGTCGCCGGGGCGCGAGTCCAGCACCTCGGCCATGTGTTCGCGCAGATCCCGTGCTCGGATGTCGAACGCGAGGAAAACCAGCGCGACGACCAGAATGGCGTTGGCGAAAATGCCGAGGGACGCCAGCAGAAAGCGGGCATTGATGAAACCGAGCGTCGCCGAAAAACCGGAGACCATGCCGTGAATGACCGTGTAGTACAGGTAGGCGCCGATGCCGATAAGCAGTGCCAAGGACGCGAACAGCCAAGTGCGGGCCAGACGCCGCGCACTGCGCGCCTCGGCACTGGCCACTGCCAGCGCCTCGCGCAGCTGGGCGATCTCAACCATCGGCGTCTGCCTCGCTTTCGGCGTCCAGTTCCTGCTCGTCCTGCCGCGCCGCCGCCGACCGGCCGCGCTTCGCCATGAAGGCAAGATAGGCCTCTTCGAGAGTGGGTTCCGCCACCGCAGTGGCCCCGGCCGGCAGCTCCTCCGGGGCGACGCCGCGCACCAGGACGCTGCCGTCGGCAACGCTGCGGGAGACGACCTCGTAGCGCTCCTCGATAGCCTCCGATTCGGCCGCCGACGCAGCCAGCTCGAACACTTGCCCGGCCGCGGCGCCGAGCAGCGCCGCCGGCGTACCCCGGTAGACGATGCGCCCGCCGTCGAGCAGGGCGATCTCGGCGCAGCCGGCGCCGAGGTCCGCGACGATGTGGGTGGAGAGCAGGATGGTGCGGTCCTGTCCCAGGCGCGCCATCAGCTGGCGGAAGCGCATCCGCTCCTCGGGGTCCAGCCCCACCGTCGGCTCGTCGACAATTAGCACCGGCGGCTCGTGGACCAGCGCTTGGGCCACGCCGAGGCGCCGCACCATGCCGCCGGACAGCCTCCTCACCTTGCGGTCCGCGACGCCTTCCAAGCCGACCTGCGCCAAGGTTTCGGCGACGCGGCGGCGGCGGTGGCGCTTGTCGGACAGCCCGGAGAGCCGCGCCAGGGTGTCGAGCACTTCCTCCGTGCGATGGCTGCGCCAAGCGCCGAATTCCTGCGGCAGATAGCCAATGCGTTCGCGCACCGCCCGGCGCTGCCGAACGGTGTCGAAGCCGGCCACCCGGACGCTGCCGCGGGTCGGGGTCTGCAAGGTGCAGATGATGCGCATGAGGGTGCTCTTGCCGGCGCCGTTGGGTCCGAGCAGCCCGAAGAGGCCCCTGCCGAGGCTGAGATCCACCCCGTCGAGGGCTGCGTGGCCGCCCTTGTAGACGTGACCGAGCCCCTTGGCGACGATCACCGGGCCGTCCGCCGGCGCCGCATCCATCTCGCTCATCTCTCGCCCATCGCGTTGCCTGCCCCCGCTCGCGTTGGCGAACCCGCGCCGCTGGCCTGCGCATGACAAGTAGAAGCTGGCGTCCCCTAGGGGAGTCGAACCCCTGTTGCCGGGATGAAAACCCGAAGTCCTAGGCCACTAGACGAAGGGGACGGCGCATCGAAGAGCACGCAACATACAGCGTTGCGCGTTCCGGCGCAACGCGAATCGCGAACGGCGGAAGCTGTTGTCGACGCAAAGCAGAAAATGCCCCTTCCGCCCTGCTACGAATCGTCGGCCCGGCGTCCGGACGGCGTCTGCCCTGGGCGCCGGCTACTCGCCCGCATGAAAGAACCTGTGCCGCCTACATCGTCTCCCTTGCACGCTCCGCCTAGTGGTTTCATTCCGAATTGACGCGGCAAACGGCGCACCCGTCCGGCATTGCTTCGGCACACGCCATGCGAGGATGTGCGTCCCCCCGCCAACTCGATGGGCTGGCGCACTTCCACGGCGTGAGTTCGCCGGCGATCGTCGTCAGATCGAAACCATCGGCTCGCCTGGCCTGGCTATTCGCAGGCCGTTCTGACGTTCCCGACGGCCTTCACGCGAACGCTTGGATCCCCGTCTGCGCCCGCCCCAGGATCAGCGCGTGGATGTCGTGGGTGCCCTCGTAGGTGTTCACGGTCTCGAGATTCATCATGTGGCGGATCACGTGGTATTCGTCCGAAATGCCGTTGCCGCCGTGCATGTCCCTGGCTTGGCGGGCGATGTCCAGCGCCTTGCCGGCGTTGTTGCGCTTGAGCAGGGAGATGCTCTCCACCGGCAGCCTGCCCTCGTCGAGCAGCCGCCCCATGCGCAGGCAGCCCTGCAGCCCGAGAGCGATCTCCGTCTGCATGTCCGCGAGTTTCTTCTGCACCAGCTGGTTGGCCGCCAGCGGGCGTCCGAACTGCATTCGGTCCAGCGTGTACTGCCGGGCCGCATGCCAGCAGAACTCGGCAGCGCCCATCGCGCCCCAGGCGATGCCGTAGCGGGCCCGGTTGAGGCAGCCGAAGGGACCGCCCAGGCCGCTCGCGCCGGGCAGGAGATTGGCGGCTGGAACAAGCGCGTTGTCCAGCGCGATCCGGCCGGTCGCCGAGGTCCGCAAGCTCATTTTGCCCTCGATGCTGGGCGTTGCGAAGCCGGCCGTGCCGCGCTCCACAACGAAGCCGCGGATGCGCCCGTCGAGCTTGGCCCACACCACGGCCACGTCGGCGATGGGGGCGTTGGTGATCCACGTCTTGGCGCCGCTCAGCAGATAGCCGTCGCCGGCCTCCACCGCCTTCGTTTCCATGCTGCCGGGATCCGAGCCGTGGTCCGGTTCCGTGAGGCCGAAGCAGCCTACCCACTCGCCCCGGGCGAGCTTCGGCAGGTACCTGGCCCGCTGTTCCTCGGTGCCGTAGGCGTGAATCGGGTGCATCACCAGCGACGACTGCACGCTCAAGGCGGAGCGGTAGCCGGAGTCCACGCGCTCCACTTCCCGCGCCATCAGGCCGTAGGCCACGTAGCTGGCTTCGGCGCAGCCGTACTTGGCCGGCAGCGTGGCGCCGAGCATGCCGAGTTCCCCCATCTCGCTGAGGATCTCTCGATCGAAGCGCTCGTCGCGGTTGGCGGCCGTCACCCGCGGCAGCAGCTTCTGCTGGGCGTACTCGCGCACGGTATCCTGGACAAGGCGTTCGTCCGCTGCGAGCTGCGCGTCGAACAGCAGCGGGTCCTCCCACGCGAAGGGCGCGTCTTCCGCCATCTGAACCCGGTCCTCGCTGCTTCGTTCCTAGTCCGGCAGCCCCAGCACTCGCTTGGCGACGATGTTGAGCTGGACCTCGTTGCTGCCGCCGGCGATGGAGCCGGCCTTGCCGGCCAGCCAGGCGCGGGTCATGGCCAGTTCCGGGGCCGCGAACCCGCTGCCTTCCCAGCCGACGCCCTGGGTGCCAAGCAGCGCCATTTGCAGCTCCGCCCGCTGCTTGCGCAGGTTGGCGCCCGCGTATTTGAAGATGGAAGTCGCGGCGCCGGGCGTGGCGCCGGCGGATTCCTCCACCGTACGCTGCTGCGTCAGCTGGAACGCGCGGGCATCCATGTAGTGGCGAGCGATCGCGGCGCGCAGCGCCGGCGGTTCGATGCGGCCCTCGGCGGCGCCTTGGCCGGCGTAGCTGCGGGCCAAGGCGTGCAGCTCGGCGCCGGTTTCCCGATTCTCGCCGCTCGCCAGCATGGCAATGCCGGAACGCTCGTGCTGCAGCAGGCGCTTGGCCACCGTCCAGCCCTTGTTCAGGCCGCCCACCAGGTCCGCCTTCTGGGCGATGGCGTCGTCGAAGAAGGTCTCGCAGAAGGGGGAGGCCCCGGAGATCAGGCGTATCCGGCGTACCGTGACGCCGGGCTGGTCCATGGCGAACAGGACGAAGCTGATGCCCTCGTGCTTGGGCGCGTCCGGGGCCGTGCGCACCAGGCAGAATATCCAGTCCGCGTTGTAGGCGCCGGACGTCCAGATCTTCTGGCCGTTCACCACGAAGTGGTCGCCGTGGTCCTCGGCGCGGGTTCGCAGCGACGCGAGGTCCGACCCGGAACCCGGTTCCGAGTAGCCCTGGCACCACCACACCTCCCCCCTGGCAATGCGCGGCAGGTGCCGGGACTTCTGATCGTCGGTGCCATGTTCGAGCAGCGTCGGGCCGATCATCGCCGTGCCCATGCCCGCGACCGGCGCTCGAATCCGCAACCGCCGCATCTCCTCGAGCAGCACCAGGTAGCGGGCCTTGTCGAGCCCGGCGCCGCCGTAGTCCTCCGGCCAGGTGGGCACCGTGAAGCCCCGCTCCGCGCACCGCTCCAGCCACAGGCGCTGGTCCGCCGTCATCGGCGCCTTGGTGCCGCCGCCGGGCACTTCCCCCGGGCCACGGCAACTCCCGGGGCAGTTCCCGTCCAGCCACTGGCGGACCTCGCTGCGAAAGGACATGGCGGCCTCCAACCGACTTGCGGCGGAACGTAGCACAGGCGCCCGCCCGGCACACCGGGCATGCTATGTTCCGCTAATGGCGGGGAGACCAACGGCCGCGGGCAGGCGAAGGCGCGGGGCGCTGGTCGGACGCGCCCGGCCCAAGGCGCGCGGCGACGCGCCGCTCGCCCGCCGCAAGCTGGCGCTGGCCGTGTCCGCGGCGGTGGCAGCCACGCAAGCGACGGCCAACGAGGCGGCGGCCCGCAGGGTGGAGACCATCGTCGTCACCGCCACCAAGCGCACCGCCACGCTGCAGGAAGTGCCCATCGCCGTGCAGGCGGTCACCGCCGAGGGCCTGGACGGCCTCGGCGTCGAGACCTTCGACGAGTACATGCGCTTTCTGCCCAACGTGGCGGACGCCGGCAACGGCCCGGGCAAGAAGGAGATCTATCTGCGCGGCACCGCCACGGAGCAGTCCGGCGTCACCGTCAGCACGCAGCAAGGCTCGGCGCCTGGCGTGGCGCTGTACGTGGACGAACAGCCGGTCTCCTTCGGCGGGCGCAACCTGGACCTCTACGCCGCGGATCTGGAACGCATCGAGGTGCTCTCCGGCCCGCAAGGCACGCTGTTCGGGGCCAGTTCGCAGTCCGGCAACCTGCGTCTCATCACCCGCAAGCCGAACCCCGCCGCCTTCGGCGCCGGCTTCAACGGCCGCTACGCCGCCACCAGCGGCGGCGCGGACAGCGCCGCCGCGGACGCCTTCGTGAACCTGCCCCTGGGCGACCGGCTGGCGCTGCGCCTGGTCGCCTACAGCGACAGCCAGGGCGGATGGCTGGACAACGTGGCGGCGACCTTCACGCCGAGCGCCGAGGTGGTGGACCGGCACAGCGTCGGCTACGGGCCGCGGCTGGCGGACGCGGACGCGGTCGCCGTCGCCCGCAACGACCACTTGGTGCGAGCGAACTGGAACGAAGCAAGCTACCGCGGCGGCCGCGCCAGCGCCCTCGTGGCCATCGGCGACGACTTCGAAGCGCTGCTGCAGCACACCAGCCAAACGCTCGCCACCGAGGGCAGCTTCCTGCTCGACCCCAGCCTCGACACGCCCCACGCCACGGCCGTCTTCACGCCAGACTACAACCGCGACGCTTTCGGGCTTTCGACCTGGACCGTGAGCGGCCGCGTCGCCAACCTGGACGTCATCTACGCCGGCGGCCGCCTCTCCCGGGAAGTGGACAGCGTCGTGGACTACACCCACTACAACGCCGGCGGCGGCTACATCACCTACTACCTCTGCAGCGGCAACGTCTACGACGCCACCGATCCGAACAACTGCTACGACCCGACCAAGCAGTACACGGACGCCACCACCAACCACCGCGAGACCCACGAGCTGCGGCTCTCCACGGACCCCGCCAGGCGCTGGCATCTGCTGGCCGGCGCGTACTGGAACGACACCAGGAGCACCCACCTCGGGGACTTCGCCTACGCCAGCGTGAACGCGGCCTTCGCCGAGCACATCAGCAGCTACTACGACGACCGCTCCGGCGACGGCTTTCTGCTCGGCAACGCCACGCTGCCGACGCCCGGGGTCGTTTCGGCTGGGCCACGTCCGCCGCAGGTGGCCTTCTTCAACGACTACACCCGCACCGAGCAGGAGCTGGCGTTCTTCGGCGAGCTCGCCGTCGACCTGGGCGACCGCTGGCACCTCGCCTTGAGCGCCCGACGCTACGATCTGGTCTCCGGCCTGCAGGGCGCCTCCAACTTCTCCTTCGGCTGCCGCTACGGCATCGGCCCCAACGCCAGGCGAACCGAAGACGGCCGCTGCAACGGCACGGACTTCAGCAACGACGTGACGCTGCGTCTGCGGCTGCTGGGCGAATACGCCGCCACCGGCGACGACAGCCTGATTCTCGACGCCCGCAGCCCCAACGGCGAGGACGGCACGCCCCGGGACCTGTTCCGGGGCGGCGGCAGCAACGCCGCGACGCTGCAGGCGATCAAGAGCGGGGATCTGCGCCTGGCCGGCCTGCAGCCGGACGGCACCATCAACGAGGTGGACACCATCTTCAAGGGCACCCTCTCCTGGGAACCCCGGGACGGCCTGCTGCTGTTCGCCACGTTCTCCGAGGGCTACCGGCCAGCGACGCTGAACCGCAACGGCGGCCAGTTCGCCAACGTGCAGACCGGCGTGTTCGCCAACTACGCCGTGCCCGCCGTGGCGCTGACGGACCATCTCGTCAACATCGAACTCGGCGTCAAGGGCGACTTTCTGGACGGGCGGCTGCGGCTGAACGCCACCGCCTACCGGACCCGCATCGAGGATCTGCAGGTTTCCCGCTACGACCCCATAAACGTGGCGTTCAACTACTTCATCGAGAACGTCGGCGACGCCCGCACCCGGGGGCTGGACGTGGAGTTCGAACTGCTGCCGACGGCCGCGCTGACCGTATCCGGGGCCGTGAGCCTGCTCGGCACCGAGCTGACGCGGTTGAACGCCCAGCTGGCGAACGTCTCGGTGCCGGTGGGCGCCGAACTGCCCCTCGCGCCCCGGTTCGCCGGCAATCTGCGCCTGCGCTACGACTTCGCCCTGCCCCGCTTCGGGGCGGACGCCTACTTCGCCGCCAGCGTGGTGCATCGGGGCGAGAGCCTCGCTGGCATGCTCGGCAAGGCGGCGTACATGGACGACACGCTGTTCTGGCACACCGGCCGCCGCTCCGGGCTCGGCATCCACTACGAAGGCGGCGCCTTCGGCAACATCCCCATCCCGAACGGCAGCGGCGGCCGCGAGCTGCCGCCGAGCACCCGTTTCGTGAATCCTTCCGCCACCACCCTCAACATCGCACTCGGCGCCGTCCGCGACGACTGGCGGCTGGAGCTGTTCGCGGACAACGTCGGCAACGAAGAGGCGACGACGGTGCAGGTGGGCGGGCGCTACATGCCGGCGACCACGGAACAGCGACCGCGCAGCGTCGGCCTGCGTCTCTCGTTCGAGATCTAGCCAGACCCCCGAAGCACGAGAACATGATGATCAACTCCGTCACCGGCCCCATCGCCGCCGACCAGCTGGGCTTCACGCTGATGCACGAGCATGTGATGGTGAGCGCCCCGGGCATGTACCGCAGCTACCCGGACCTGCTCGGCCCCAACCGCGAGCAGCGCGCCATCGACGCGCTGAAGGAGGCCAAGGCCGCCGGCATCGACACCTTCGTGGACGCCACCACCTTCGATCTCGGCCGGGACCCCCAGCTGCTGCGAACCGTATCCGCCGCCTCCGGCGTACAGATCGTGAACGTCACCGGCTGGTGGCTGGACGTGCCCCGCTTCATCCGCAACGTCTCCCCCAACCAGCTCGCCCGGGAGTTCGTGCGCGACATAGAAACCGGCTTTCGCGGCACGGACGTGAAGGCCGGGGGGCTCAAGTGCGCGGCGGACTTCGAAGGCGTGACGCCGGAGCTCGAAATCATGAATCGCGCCGTCGCCCGCGCCCACAACGAAACCGGCGTGCCGATCATGGTCCACTCCTACCCCACCGGCCAGGTGGCCCGCCGCCAGATCGCCATCTTCAAGGAGGAAGGCGTGGACCTGGAGCGCGTGAAGATCGACCACTCCAACGACACCACGGACACCGAGTATCTCAAGTGGATACTCGACCAGGGCTGCTTCCTGGGCTTGGACCGCTACCCCGGCCACCTGGTCAGCCCGCACATGCGCACCCGCACCATGAAGGCGCTGATGGACGCTGGCTACGGCGAACGGCTATGCCCGGCCCACGACTGCATCTGCCTGCACATCCTCAACGAACGCGCCGACGGCACGCTGCCGGAGGAACACGCCTTGGCGCTGCGCAACCCGGACGGCTACCTGTACATGCACCGCCACGTCATCCCCGAGCTCCGGGAGCTGGGCGCCAGCGATGCCGACGTGGAGATGCTGTTCGTGGACAACCCGCAACGGTTCTTCGCCGGCGGGTAGGCGGCCGCTACGGCGTGTGCGCCCTCAGGAAGCCCGCCACCGTCTCCACCGTGCCGTCCTCGGCGGCGTTCTTCCACTGCTCCACCAAACGGGCGTTCGGGGCCAGCGCGGCGATTTCCCGGGATATGGCCTCCGGGTGGTAGGCGTCGCTGCCCATCAGCACCATGAGCGGCGTCTGGCAGCTGGCGACGAAATCCCGGGAGACGTTGTAGAGAAACGGCTGGTCGAACATGTTGGCGCGGAAGCTCGCCCAGGTCTCCGCAGTCACCTCCGGCAGCGTTTCCCGCAGCCCGTCGGCCCACTCGTCGAACATCGCGAAGAACATGTCGCGGTTGCTGCCGTCGTTGCCGATGGACTGCTGCAGCACGGCCGCGGCCACCCGCTCCGGCGCCCGCTCGACGACGCCGAAGCAGTAGGGGCCGCCGATGCAGCCGCCGAGCAGGTGGACCTTGTCGATGCCGAGGTGGTCCAGCAGCGCCAGGTGGTCGTCGGCGTAGCTGTGCCAGCCGTCTTCGGCGGTCACCGGCGCTCGGGACCGGCCGGCATTGCGCTGGTCCATGGCGATCACCCGGAAGTGCGGCGACAGCGTGGCAACGGGATCCCACTCGGTGCCGCGCCAGAAGGAGATCGCCGAGCGCATGCCGCCCGGCGCGAACAGCAGCAGCGGGAAGCCCGTGCCGCGGATCTCGTAGTGGATGGAGACATCGTCGCGCTCGAAGGTCGGCATGGCGTTCCCTGTCTGTCCGGCGGCTTGCGCCGCCAAGCCTATCAGGCTCGCGTCGCTACGCCACTGCGGCGAGCGCACCGGCGCGCAAGCGCACCGCCCGGCCGCAGAATTCAGCAGTCGCCATGTCTTCGAGCAGGGGCGTGTCCTCCACGTTGACCCAGGTGCGCTCGCCGGCGTCCGTCAGGCAGCTGACATGGCCGATGGCGGGTTCGTCCTCCGCGTACATCACGGTATAGGACTCGACGGTCGCGGGGCCGTCGTGGCTGGGCAGGCAGCGGCGGCTCGGCAGCGCGGCGATCTCCTGCTTCACGTCCGCGCAGCGAAAGTCCTGCCGCGGCGGCGCGCCGGCGTAGATGCCGTGGGCGTGCTTGTACAGGTTGCCGCCGTTGGCCGTCACCAGGGCGTACCCGTCCGGCTGCTCACGCAGCCGCTCCACGGTGCGGGCGATGCTGTGCATCACGTAGTTGTTGAGCGGTCCGCCGCCGAACGTGAGGCCGCCGGTGACGGTGAGGGGACGTTCCTCGCCGAGCCCGAGCTCGGCGGCGGCGATCTGCACCGCCGAAGGGAAGCAGCTGTAGAGATCCACGAAGTCCAGGTCCGCCACGTCCACGCCAGCCAGGTCCATGGCGCGGCGGCCGGTGATGCGGATGCCGGGCGAGGTGTGGAAGTTGTCGCGCACCGACGCCGAGAAGTGGTCGTAGCCTTCGGCGCCGGACACTGGATAGACCATCTTCTCCTCGCGGATGCCGAGCTGCCGGGCCTTCGCCAGCGAGCAGACGACAAGCGCTGCCGCCATGTCCACGGACAGGTTGGCGTTCATCAGCTTGGTGTACGGCAGGCTCACCCGGCGGTTGCGCGGCCCCGGCGTGCGGATCTCCTCCGGGCTCGCCGGCGTCCGCAGCCAAGCGTTCGGGTTCCGCTGCGCCACGTCGCTGAAGCGGCTCCACAGGGCGGACACGCGCTTCAGGTGCCCAGAGAAGGTCTCGCCCCGGGCGTGGCGGATGGCGTTGTCGTACATCGGATACACCTGGATCGCCCGGTTGATGCCCCTGGCGCGTTCGTATTCGTGGTGCTCCGGCTGCTGTTCGGCGCCGAACACCAGGTCCGGCTGGCCCGGCGCCGGCGTTTCCGGAAGCCGCCTGCCGCGGCGCCGGGCCTTGCCGCTGCTGTAGCCGTTCTCGGCGCCGACGACAAGCGCCAGATCGAACTTGCCGGCGAGAATCTGGGCCGCGGTGCGGTTCATCAGCGCCTGGTTCTGGTTGCCGCCGATGAGCGTGCCGACGGTCTGGGCACCGGCAGCGCCGATGCGCTCGGCAATGGTCGCGGCCGGGTTCCCGTAGCGCCACATGCCGCGCACCACGCGCACCGACTGCGCCTGCGAGAGAAACCGGCCAACGCCGGCATCCGCCTCCGCCAGGCGCGCCGCCCGCAGCATCATCTCGAGGGGTTCGAGGGCCTCGTCGAGAGATTCGATGCGGTTCAGAAACTGGCCGACGCCGACGATCACCGGCGTGTTCGGGTTCGGCATGGCTGGCTCCATCGGCAACGCGGGACCCGCACTGGCAGTTGCCGCGCGTTCCAAGGATCATACTCGGCGGACAGACAGCGGTACGGGCAGCATCCGCGATGATCGAGTACAACGGCATCCACGGCGAGTTCCACTGGCAGATCGTCGGGCGCACGCTGCGGGTGTTCAGCCCCGAACGCCGCATCGGCCTGCTGCGGACCTTCGACAACGTCAACGCGCAGAACTCCGAGCAGGCGCAGTGGTCCGCGCAGGCGAAGATCGACCTCAACCTCGATGCGCTGCGCGACCAAGCCGCTAAGATGGTCGCCAACGACCAGTAGACGGGGAGACCATGCCCTATTCCGACATCCTCTACGAGACCGACGGCCGCCTCGCGTTCGTCACGCTGAACCGGCCGGAGAAGCTGAACGCGCTGAGCAACAACCTGCGCGGCGAGGTGATGGACGCGATGCGCGAGGCCGAGAGCGACGACGAAGTGGGCGTCGTGGTGCTGCGGGCCGCCGGCCGGGCCTTTTCGGCCGGCTACGACCTCTCCCCGGCCCGGGCCGCGGACAGCTTCGAGTTCGTCAGCCCCCGATCGGGCCTGCCGGACACCGGCTCCACCCATCCGGGCAAGACCCAGTGGGCCCGCCACGTGGTGATGACCAACTGGATCGTCTGGGAACTCGCCAAGCCGGTGGTGGCGCAGATCCAGGGCCACTGCCTGGCCGGCGGCACCGAGCTGGCGACGGTGTGCGACTTCCGCATCTGCGCCGAGGATGCCAAGGTCGGCTATCCCCCGGTGCGGGCCATGACCACCATGGACATGATGTGGACGCCCTGGCATCTGCCGCCCTGCAAGGCGCGGGAGTTCGCCTACATCGGCGATTCCTTCTCTGGAACCGAGATGGCTCGCCTCGGCTGGGCCAACTACGCCGTGCCGGCCGCCGAACTCGCCGACTTCACGGAACGCTTCGCCCGCCGCATGGCGCATGTGGACAACGAGATGCTGATGTACTCGAAGCGGGCCGTGAACCGCCAGTACGAAACCCAGGGCATCCGCGACGGCTTGCACTCGGGCACCGAGATCCAGGCCCTGTCGGCGCAGCGCGACGCCGCTGCCGAGTGGGGCCGGCGGGTGCGCGAGGACGGCCTGAAGGCGGCGTTGGAGTGGCGCGACGGGCCGTTCCGGGACTTCCGCGGCGCCTACGACAGCGCCCCGAAGGAGCGGCCTGTCGCTGGCATGGAGAAGCCGTCCGCGAAGGAGACGGGCGTCCGCTACGGCGACTGAGGGGACAGGCCAGAAACCGGCCCATGCCGAAGCCTCGACAGATATTGGTGGGCCCACCAGGATTCGAACCTGGGACCGATGGATTCGCGTTGCCCCGGCGTTTCCGCCGGGCGCGGACTATCTCACCACCCTCGTCGGGTTGGCCCGGCGAGGGTGCGGGACGCTCCAGCCTGTCATCAAGGGCGCTCGGCACGCGCTGCGCGCCAGCCCTCAGGTAGTCTCTGCACCTTCCGGCGGTGTACCGCCGGCTTGGCTCAGGATTGCCGTGGCGCCGAGCCGGCGCCGACGGTTTCCCTGAGTTCATCCCGTTCATCCGCCGCCTCGCGGCGACGGCGCACCACCTGCGCTGGGCAAGCTGCGCTCAAGGCGCACCGTTGCCCGCGCTCCAGCGATGAGTCCACTGCTCTAACCACTGAGCTATAGGCCCTTGCCGGGCAGTCTATCGCAACTGGCCCTGCGGCTTGCGACGCTTCGGAAGCGCGGGGCGCCTATATCTCGAGCAGGTCCGACTCCTTGGCTGCCAAGGCCGCGTCGGCACGAGCGACGTGGTCGTCGGTGAGACGCTGCATGGCCTCCTCCGAGCGGCGGCCGTCGTCCTCCGTAGCCTCCTTCTCACGCACCAGCTCGCGGATGTCGGCGATGGCCTCCCGGCGGATGTTGCGGATGGCGACCCGCGCCTGCTCCGCTTCCTGGCGGGCCTGGCGGATGAGGTCCCGCCGGTTCTCCTCCGTCAGCGGCGGCATCGGCAGACGGACAGCGTCGCTGCTGCTCGCCGGCGTGAGGCCCAGGTCGCTTTTCAGGATGGCCTTCTCGATGTCCGGCACCAGGCGCTTCTCCCAGGGCGAGATCAGCAGGCTGCGGGCCTCCTCCACGGCGATCGTGGCCACTTGCTTCAACGGCGTCGGGGTGCCGTAGTAGTCCACCTCCACGCCGTCCAGGATGGCCGGACTGGCGCGTCCCGTGCGGATGCGGGAGAAGGCGCTGCCGAGGGCTTGCAGGGATTTCCCCATGCGCTCGGCGGCATCCTGCTTGATTTCGTCGATCACGGGGCGAACACCAGTCGATTTGCTGCGAGAACCGCTCAAGCGCAGACGCGAGTGCCAACCTTGGCGCCCGCGGCCACCTTCGTCAACGTTCCCGGCACGCCGATGTCGCATACCACCAGCGGCAGGGCGTATTCCTCGCACAGGGCAATCGCCGTCATGTCCATCACCCGCAAGCGCCGCGTCAGAACCTCGCGGTAGGTCAAGTTCTCCAGGCGTTCCGCAGCGGGGTCGCGCTGCGGATCCGCGCTGTAGACGCCATCCACCTTGGTGGCCTTCACCACCAGATCCGCGCCCACCTCGACGCCGCGCAGACAGGCTGCGGTGTCGGTGGTGAACAGCGGATTGCCGGTGCCGCCAGCGAGCAGCACCACTTCGCCAGCGGCCAGCCGCGCCCGTGCCGTCGCTGCCGAGTAGCCAGGCGCCACCTGGGCGATCGCATGGGAGGAGAGCAGCGTCGCAGCCGCCCCGGCTCGGCGCAGCGCATCCCGGAACGCCAGAGCGTTGATGATGGTGGCCAGCATGCCCATGTGATCGCCGGTCACTCGATCTATGCCGGCGTCGGCGAGGGTTGCGCCCCGGCACAGGTTGCCGCCGCCGAGCACCAGCGCCAGCTCGGTGCCGCCAGTGGCGGCGGCCACCACTTCCTCCGCCAGCGTTCGCAGCACCGTAGCGTCGAGGCCGCGCCCGGCAGCCCCGCCGAGGGCTTCGCCGGAGAGTTTGACCATCAGGCGCACGAAGGCTCCCCTTGCCAGCCCGCAACCGTCCCTTGGTTGCGATAATGCGCGGCCGCGCACCGCCGCGTCGAAGCCGACGACGCGACGAGCGGACCACGCCGCGCCAGCCGAGAAGACGGAGACTACCGCTTGAGCGCCGACACCGACAAGGAACTGGTGCGGCGCGTTCAACGCGGCGACCGCCGGGCCTTCGACCTGCTGTTCCTGCGCTACCAGCACAAGATACACGCCCTGGTCGGGCGCTACCTGCCCCACGACGACGTCGACGACGTCGTCCAGGAAGCCTTCATCAAGGCGTTCCGGGCGCTGCCGAGATTTCGCGGCGACAGCGCCTTCTACACTTGGCTGTACCGCATCGCCATCAACGCCGCCAAGAACCTCTTGGCGTCCCGAAGCCGCCGGCCGCAGGCGGTAGTGCTGGACGCCGACGACGCCACGGGAGAAGCGGCCGAAGCGCTCAAGGACGAGGAGGACCCCGAAGGCGCCCTGCGCGGCGACGAACTCAAGGCCGCGGTGGCGCGGGCCTTGGAGGCGCTGCCGGAGGATTTGCGCTCGGCGCTAACTCTTAGGGAGTTCGATGGTCTAAGCTACGCGGAGATTGCAGCGATCATGGCTTGCCCGGTGGGCACGGTGAGGTCCCGCATTTTCCGGGCGCGGGAGTCGGTGGACCGGCACATTCGCCCGTTGCTGGACCAGCGCAACTGAGTCGACAAGGGAGTTCGGCGCCGATGGCGAGCGATGACGAACCGACGATGACGAGAGCAACCGAACGGCGCCTGCAGGAATCCCTGTCGGCGGCGATAGACGGCGAGGCAGCGCCGCTGGAACTGCGTCGCGTGCTGAACGCCGTGGCGGAGGATGCCGATCTGCTGGCCCGTTGGCGCAGCGCCCATGTGATCGGCAGCGTCATTCGCGGCGAGACCCCGGCGGCCGAGGCGCAGCCGCCGCAGCTGGACAGCGCCTCCGGGAACGGTCCCGAAGCAACGGCAGCGGGCCGGCAGTGGCGCTGGCTCGGGCCGGTCGCCGGCGGTGCCGTCGCGGCGAGCGCCGCCTTGGCGGTGGTCGTGGTGTTCGGCGGCCGCCTGGCCAGAACGGCCGTGGACCTGGCGGCCGGCGACGTCCACGGCGCACCCGTGTCGGCGCCGGCGAAACCGGCGCCGGAGCAGCCGCAGCTAGCAGACGGCCGCAGCCCGGCATTGCCGCTGATCGCGCCATCGGAGCAGGACGTGCGCCGGGCCAACGCCTACCTCCTGCAGCACGCTCGGCATGCTGCGGCCTCGGCGCGGCCAGCGGCCATGCCGTTCGTCAAGGCGCTGGCCCACGACGGCCGCATTCGCGCCGCCGCCGCGCCGCCACGGAACGACTAGGCCGTCGCTCTCCGGCCGCCGTGGCGAACCAGCTGCTCCGCGCTCCGAGCAACGGCAGGCGGCCGCTTCTCCCGGTAGGCTGCCGCGGCGCCGCGGCGTCCTTTGTCGCTGCCGCCCTCGCGGTCGCTGCCGCTTCGGGGCATGCCGCGCCGACCGAGTCCAAGACTCCCCGCGAGTGGCTGCATGCCATGGACGGCGCCTTCCGCAACCTCGACTACGACGGCGTGTTCAGCTACTACACCGCCGAACGCGCCCAGCAGCTCGCGCCGCCGGTGCCAGCTCCGGCTGCCGAGCAACCCGAGCGAACCCTCGGCTTCGGCGTAGGCCTGCGCACACAGACCCGCCTGGCCACCTACAGAGTGGTCCACAAGGTCGTCAACGGCATCGAACGGGAGCGCATCGAACATTTGGACGGGCCGCCACGCGAGGTGCTGCGGGTGGGCGAGCGCATCGTCGGGGTGCTGCAACCCGGGGACCGGCTGCTGGCCCTCGAGGGCACCCTGCCGGCAACCCCCTACGTTGGCGTCTTCGCTCGTCGATTCGACCACATGAGCGACAACTACCATGTTGCGGCAAGCGGCCGGGGTCGCATTGCCGGCCGGCCGGCGGTGCGCCTCGGCGTAACGCCGAGGGATCAGGACCGATTCGGCTATCGGCTCTGGCTGGACGAAGCCACCGGCCTGCTGCTGCGCTCGGAACTGCACGACGTGCAGGAAGCCAAGCTCGAGATCTTCCAGTTCGTCTCGGTACGCATCGGCGGCGTCGAGGCGGAAGATCTGGCGCCGACCACGCCGAACGCCGTGCTGCACGACCTGGCGCAGCCAGCCGCGCCGCCAGGGCCGGCGTCGGCTTCCGCCTCGACGTGGCGCGCCGGCTGGGTGCCAAGGGGGTTCCGCATGGCCAGCGCCAGCGGTGCACCCCTCGCCGGTTCCGCGGTGAGCGCACTGGTCTACAGCGACGGCCTGGCCGCTTTCTCCGTGTTCATCGAAGCGATGCCGGAGGGCGGCGCCGCCAACGTCGTCTCGCGTCGAGGCGCCACGGTGGTGCTCACCCACGCCAAGTCCGGCGGCGGCGGGCATCTGGTTACGGTGGTCGGCGAAGTGCCGGTGGCCACGGCGCGGCGCGTGGCCGCCGGCGTCTATCGACAGGCCGAATGAAGCGGACAGCGCGAACCGGCGTGGTGGTTCGCGGCGCCGACGGGCGCTTGACCGTGGCCTTCGACCAGCAACGCTGCGGCGGCTGCGACGGCCGCTGCGGACTCCGCCTCGGCCGTACCCCGTCGCTGGCGCTGCCGTGCCTTCGCTTGGGCAGCCCGGTGGAGGTGGTTGTGGCGACGAGGCAGCTCCTGGGCCGCGCCGCGGTGGTGTTCGGCGTGCCGGTGGCGGCCGTGGTCGGGTTCGCCGCGTTGGCCGAAAGCGCCGCCTGGCCCGAACCGCTGGCGCTCGGCGCCGCGGCGGTCGGACTGGCCGTCCCGCTTCTGCTGCGGCCCTTCGAGCGGCGGCAGCGGTGCTCCGTGGTCGAGCGGGACCAAGCGCTGCGCGTCGAATTGCGCTGATGCGGCTACCCGCGAACCGATCCGCAGGCGCACCGGCGCTGCCGTCGGCAACGCCGGAACGCGGCAAGCGGTGAGCGAGCGCCGCGGCACAGGGGCGTCGCCGCCGTCCCTGGCCCACATTCGCAACTTCTCCGTCATCGCCCACATCGATCACGGCAAGTCCACGCTCTCGGACCGGCTGATCCAGCGCTGCGGCGGCTTGAGCGACCGCGAGATGGCAGAGCAGGTGCTCGACTCGATGGACATCGAACGCGAGCGCGGCATCACCATCAAGGCGCAGTGCGTGACCCTGGACTACCAACAGGACGGGCGCCGCTACCGCCTGAACTTCATCGATACCCCGGGACACGTCGACTTCCGCTACGAAGTCTCGCGTTCGCTGGCCGGATGCGAGGGCGCCCTGCTGGTGGTGGACGCCGCCCAAGGCGTCGAAGCGCAAACCGTCGCCAACTGCAGGGCCGCGATCGACCAGGGTCTCGAAGTGCTGCCGGTGCTGAACAAGATCGATCTGCCGCAGGCGGACCCCCGCCGGGCCGCGGCGGAGATCGAGAACATCATCGGCATCGACGCTGCCGAGGCGCAGCTCGTCAGCGCCAAGACCGGCGCCGGCGTGGACGCCCTGCTGGCCAAGCTGGTGGCTGTCGTTCCGCCGCCCGCCGGCGACCCGGAAGCGCCCTTTCGCGCCTTGATCGTGGACTCCTGGTTCGACAACTACTTAGGGATCGTGTCGCTGGTGCGGGTGCTCGACGGCCGCGTGGCCGCCGGCGAGCGGATCGTCGCCAAGTCCATCGGCAAGAGCCACAGCGTGGACGAGGTGGGGGTATTCACCCCCAAACGCCAGCGCCGCGGCTGTCTTGGCGCCGGCGAGGTGGGCTACGTGGTCGCCGGCATCAAGGACGTGCGCGGAGCCCCGGTGGGCGACACCCTCGCTGCCGCCGGGCATCCGGACGTGGCGGCGCTGCCGGGCTTCGAACGCATCCGGCCGCAGGTGTACGCCGGCATGTTCCCGGTCGGTGCCGACGATTTCGAGAACTTTCGCGAGGCGCTGGCGCGGCTGACGCTCAACGACGCTTCGCTGCGCTACGAACCGGAGACGTCGGACGCCCTCGGCTTCGGCTTCCGCTGCGGCTTTCTCGGCATGCTGCACATGGAGATCGTCCAGGAACGTCTCGAACGCGAATACGGCCTAGCGCTGATCACGTCCGCGCCCACGGTGGTCTACGAGGTGGCGCTCCGAAACGGCGAGCTCCGCCAGGTGGCCAATCCATCGGATCTGCCGGACCCGGCGCAGGTTGCGGAAATGCGCGAGCCCATCGCCAAGGTGAGCATCCTGACTCCGGAGCGGCATGTCGGCAGCGTCCTTGCCCTGTGCCAGGAACGTCGTGGAGCGCAGCGCGGCATGCAGTTCGCCGATGGCCAGGTTGCCATCGACTACGACATTCCGCTAGGCGAAGTCGTGCTCGACTTTCTGGATCGTCTGAAGTCCGCAAGCCGGGGCTACGCGTCGCTGGACTACGTCTTCGACCGCTTCCAGACAGCGCCCCTGGTGCGCCTCGACGTGCTGGTGAACGGCGAAGCCGTCGACGCCCTCGCGGTCATCGTCCATCGCTCCGTGGCCGAACGGCGCGGCCGGGAACTGGTGCGGACCATGAAGGACGTGATCCCGCGGCAGATGTTCGACGTGGCCTTGCAGGCGGCGATTGGCCGCCAGGTGATCGCCCGCCAGACCGTCAAGGCGCTGCGCAAGAACGTCACCGCCAAGTGCTACGGCGGCGACGTGACCCGCAAGCGCAAGCTGCTCGAGAAGCAAAGACAGGGCAAGAAGCGAATGAAGCAGATCGGTCGGGTGGAAATACCCCAGGAAGCGTTTCTGGCCGCCCTGCGGGTGGAACGGTGAACGCGTCGGCCGAGCCCGCGATCAGGCCCCGCCCGGCGCAAGCCGGCCCGGAGCCGCAGACCGATCTCGAGGCCCGGCTTGGCTATCGCTTCGCATGCCCTGCCCTGCTCCGCCAGGCGCTCACCCACAAGAGCGCCGGCGCCGACAACTTCGAGCGGCTGGAATTCCTGGGCGATGCGCTGCTCGGCTTCGTGGTCGGCGAACTGTTGTTCGACGCCTTGCCGGCAGCGAGCGAACAACGGCTCACGCTGCTGCGCGCCAGCCTCGTCAACGAGGCCGCGCTGGCGACCGTCGCCCGGGAGCTGGCGCTCGGCAAGTTCCTGCACCTCGGCGCCGGCGCGCGCAAGACCGGCGGTGCCGAGCGGCCCTCGATTCTGGCCAACGCCCTCGAAGCCGTGCTCGGCGCCGTGGCTCGGGATGGCGGCACCCAGGCCGCTGCGGACACCGTCGCCAAGCTTTGGGGGGACCGTCTGACGGCCATCCGCGCCGGCGGCGAGGACCCCCGGCTCGACGCCGGACTGAAAGATCCGAAAACGCGCCTGCAGGAGCTGCTGCAAGGGCGTGGCCTCGCCTTGCCGGCATACGACGTGGTCGCCGTCGAGGGCGCTCAGCATGCCCGCACCTACAGCGTCGAGTGCCGGGCGGGGGCCGACGTCCGCACCCGAGGGCGCGGCAGCACCCGGCGGGAAGCCGAGAAGGCCGCCGCAGAGCGGGCGCTGCGGCGGCTGGCGAAGGCATGACTGGCGACCAGCCCGGCCGCTGCGGCACGGTGGCCCTCGCGGGGCGCCCCAACGTCGGCAAGTCGACGCTGCTCAACCACCTGCTCGGACGCAAGCTCGGCATCACCTCGCGCAAGCCGCAGACCACGCGCCACGCGCTGGTGGGGATCCTCAATCGGGGCGCCACCCAGATCGTCTTCGTGGACACGCCCGGCATCCACCGCGCCAAGGGGCGCGCCCTCAACCGCTACATGGTCGGCCAGGCAGTGGGTTCCCTGGCCGGGGTGGATCTGGCGCTCATGCTGGTGGACTGTCGAGGCTGGCGCGACGGCGACGAGGTCGTGCGCGAGCATGTGGCCAAGGCCGGCGCGCCGTGTCTCTGCGTCATCACCAAGATCGACCGCCTGGCGCACAAGGAACGCCTGCTGCCGCTCATCGACGACCTGCGTCGGCGGCACGACTTCGCCGCCATCGTCCCGGTCGCCGCGCTGAAGAACCAGGGTCTCGAGGTGCTCGTCGATGCCGTCGCCGAACGTCTGCCTGCGGCGCCGCCACGGTACGGGCCGAGCGAGGTGACGAACCGTCCCGCGGAGTTCCTGATCGCCGAGATCATCCGCGAAAAGGCAACGCGCCGGCTCGGCGCCGAACTGCCCCATCAAGCCACGGTGGTGGTGGAGCGCATTGCCGAAGACGACGGCTGCATCGACGTCCATGCGGTAGTATTCGTCGAACGCGAGACGCAGAAGCGCATTGCCATCGGCAACCGGGGAGCGATGCTCAAATCCATCGGCGCGGACGCCCGCAGGGATGTCGAACATCTGCTCGGGCGCAAGGCGATGCTGCACCTGTGGGTGAAGGTCAACGCCCGCTGGAGCGACCGGCCGCCAGCGCTGCGCCAGCTAGGCTACCTGTAGTGGACCCATCCGATTGCAGCGGCGTTCCAATCCGGCTTCGGGACGACTGGCCAACCCGACTGCGATGACGGATGGGATGGTTGCGCGGATGCCGATCTGGACCATCGGTCCAACGTGGCTGTGGCACTAGTGTATCGCTTCCGAATCAACATGCGTCTCGACGGCGCCAGCCCCGTCGCAGGAAACAAGCGCACGTCGTGCTGCGGGGCGGTACATCCTCGTTCTGGACATGCCGAAGCGACGCCGGAGCGGTTTGCCATTTGCCACGTCCGTTCGCAAACGGACCACTAGTGGCCCGCCCTGCCGAACGCCAGCCGGCGTACATTCTGCACCGGCGCCCGTTCCGCGAAACCAGCGCCATCGTGGAGTTCCTGAGCAGGGACTTCGGACGCATCGGCGGCGTCGTGCGCGGCGCCAGGGGGCGGCGGCGCGCCATGCAGATCGAACCGTTCCAGGAAGTGACGGTCAGCTGGCGAGGCCGAGGCCAGCTGGTCAACGTCATCGGCAGCGAAGGCGTCGGCGCCTGCCGGCTCGCCGGGGAGCAGCTGTTCGCCGGGCTCTACCTCAACGAACTCCTGGTGAAGACGCTGAGCCCGGAGGAACCGATGCCGGCGGTCTTTGCCCGCTACGGAGAGACCCTCTCGGCGCTGGCCGGCGGCGCCGATCTGGAACCGGCGCTGCGGGTCTTCGAGCGCCGCCTTCTCGACGAGCTCGGCTACGGCCTCAGTTTCGATCGCGACGTGCGCAGCGGCCGTCCGATTGACGCCGACGCCGCCTACGAACTCGTGCCCGGCGAGGGCTTCCGGGCGGCCAGGAGCGCCAGCAGCGGCTTCGTCAGCGGCCGTCAGATCGCCGCAATGGCGGCCGGCGACTACCGGGAGACGGCCGTGCGCCGAGCGGCGAAGCGCGTCTTCCGCCTGGCGCTGCGACCGCGGCTGCGGAGCGCGCTGGCCACTCGCGCCCTGTTCGCCGGGCGCGCCGCGGCCGCCTAGGGGAGCCCGCACGTGGTCGACTTCAGCGCCCCGCTGCCACGGCTGCCGAGCGGCGAGCCGGATCTGGACATGTGGCTGGACCGCGCCTCCGGGCTGTCCTCGGCAAGCCGCAAGAAGGCAGTGCGGGTGCTGGACATGGTGACTGCGCCGGCCGCCCGCCAACCGGGTTTGACGCTGGTGGAACTGCTTCTGCAGCTGCGCATGGACATCGTCACCGTGATGGCTGGCATGTCCCTGTTCGCAGTCGACCGCGGCGATCTCGCCACCGACGCGCTGCCGAAGCCGGTGGCAAGTCTGGTAGGCGCGGTGCGCCGCTTGTCCGCCACCAACGTGCTGGCGCGACACGATGCCAAGGTTCTGGCCAGCGAGTCCAAGACCCAAGCGGACAACGTGCGCCACCTGCTGGTGGCGTTGATCGACGATCCTCGGGTAGCGGTGCTCAAGCTGGCCGAGCGGGTCGTGGCGCTGCGGCTCGAGGACATCGCGGATCGTCCCGCGCGGCGTGTGGCGGCTCGCGAAGCCATGGAATTCTTCGCGCCTCTCGCCGGCCGCCTGGGCATCTGGCAGCTCAAGTGGGCCCTCGAAGATCTCGCCTTCAGACGCCTGTATCCGCATGCCTACCAGGACGTCGCGGCCAAACTCGACGGCCGTCGCGAGGCCCGGGAACGACAGGTGGAGGCGATTCGCCAGGACCTCGCTTTTCGCCTCGCCGCCGGCGGGATTCGAGGCGCCGAAGTGCAGGGCCGGGCAAAGCACATCTACAGCATCTGGAGCAAGATGAGCCACAAGGCCATCGACTTCGCGGAGGTCTACGACGTGCAGGCGGTGCGGGTGCTGGTGGACGACGTCGACACCTGCTATCGCGTGGTCGGCATCGTCCACAACTCCTGGCCGCACATTCCGAGGGAGTTCGACGACTACATCGCCAACCCCAAAGCCAACGGCTACCGATCCATTCACACCGCCGTGGTCGGCCCCGCCGGCAAGAATCTGGAAGTGCAGATCCGCACGCGCACCATGCATGAAGAATGCGAGCTGGGAATATGCGCCCATTGGGCCTACAAGGACGACGCCAACGGCGGCGACGGCAAGGGGCGCGACGTGCTGGACTCGCAACAGATGGACTGGCTGCGCAGCCTGCTGGAGTGGCACGAAGAGCAACGCGGTTCGGATGGCGGCAGCGGACATCCAGCCGGGCAGCCAAGCGCCAACGGCACTGGCCCCTTCGACCGCGAGGATCGCGTTTTCGTCACCACGCCCCAGGGCCATGTGCTGGATCTTGCGCCGAACGCCACGCCGGTCGATTTCGCCTACCGCGTCCACACGGAGATCGGCCATCGCTGCAAAGGCGCCCGAGTCGACGGCCGCCCCGTGCCGCTCAACACGCGCCTCCATACGGGCGAGTGCGTCGAAATAGAAACCGCCGAGCCCGCCGAGCCCCGGAGGGAATGGCTGAATCCTGCGCTCGGCTACGTGAATACGGCCCGGGCACGGTCGAAAGTGCAGTCCTGGTTCCGCGGCCAGCTCGCCGAATCCAACGTCGCGGCCGGCCGCGCGCTGCTTGAGGAAGCCATCGCTCCCGACGGCAATTGGCCGGCATTGGCCAAAGCGGCTGGCTACCGAGATGCCGACGCGCTGCTGCTGGCGGTCGGTGTCGGCGAACAGCTAGTGATCGATCTGGCGCCGTTTCTGGCCCGGTCCACGGGCGGCAAGCCGCCGCATGGCGACGCCGCGGCGCCACACGCCGCGGACCAACAACATGCCGCCACGGTTGCCGAGCCCCGACGAATACTCCGTCTCACCGTCGTCGGCGGTGATCGGGACGGCTTGTTGCGCGACGTGACGGCCGTGGTCGCCGGAGCCAACGTTCCGATGGTGGCGGCCACCGCCAAGGCGGACGTCCCCGGCGAAAGGGCGACCATCACGCTGGACCTGCAGCTTGCCGAGACCGACCAGGAAGATGCGATAGTCGCCGAAATTGGCCGCGTTCCCGACGTCGCCCACGTGCGCCGTACCGGCATCTGACGCGCTCGGCCAGCGACGACAGCGTTCCGTGGAGGCGCCATGAAGCTCATCCTCTTTGGCCCGCCGGGCGCCGGCAAGGGCACCCAGGCCGCGTTCGTCTGCCAGTCCCTGGACATACCGCACATCTCCACTGGAGAGCTGTTGCGGGCGGCGATTGCCGAGGCGGCGCCCCTAGGCGAAAGAGTGCGCGCCATCATGGCCGCAGGGCAGCTAGTGGACGACGCGACGGTAATCGAACTAGTGCGGTCTCGGCTGCGCGCCGCCGACTGCCAGCGCGGCTTCCTGTTCGACGGCTTTCCGCGCAACATTCCGCAGGCGCGGGCCTTGGCTGCCGCCGGCGTTGCCGTCGATTGCGTTCTTGAAATCCAAGTGCCGGACGAAAGCGTGGTGGATCGCATCAGCGGCCGACGGGTACACGAGGCCAGCGGCCGCATCTACCACGTTCGATACGATCCGCCGAAGCAACCGGGGATCGACGACGAGACTGGCGATGCGTTGGTACAGCGTCCGGACGACGAGGAAGGAACCGTACGCGATCGACTGCGCGTATACCGTGAGCAGACACGTCCCCTCGCGACTTTCTACCGCGATCTCGCGGCCCGCACCGACACCCGCTACGTCGCCGTCGATGGCCGCGGCAGCGTCGCGGCTGTCCGAACCGCCATCGCCGAGCAGCTGCGGCGGCAATAGCCGGCCTCCTTGCGTCCTGCGACCAATCCCGAACGACACCCCGAAACGGGCTGCAACACGGGGACCGTTTCCGCAGCGTCGAGTGTTGCGGAACGCCGGGCTCAAATCGGTTCAATTTTCGGTGTGGACATTGTGGATATACACGAATAAGATGCGCGGCGATGTGCAACACCCCGTGGGAGGGAACTGTGCCACGACGAAAGAGCAGCGCCACCGACGCACCGAAGAAGCGTCGCGGACGTCCGCCGAAGGCCGCTAGCGCCGCCGGTCCGAGCAACGGACGCAAAACCGCCAAGGCGAAACATACGCCAGCCGCGCAAACCCCGCCGAAGTTCGACGGCCGGCGCATTCCGACCTCGCCGGCGACTACCCGGGCGATTGGCGCCGCGGAACGCGCCATCAATATCCTGAAGGAAGAGCGCACCGCCCTGGCCAGTGCCGAAGGCTCCGCCGGGGACGCTCGCAGCAAGGCGCGGGCGACCGGCAGCCGCGCCGACAAGACGGCCGCCAAGAAGGCGCGGCAAAAGGCCGACCGGGTCTCCGCCAGGGTGGTCAAGCAGCGCTCCGCGGTACGCGAAGCCAAGGCCCGAGTCGTGGAACTCAAGGCCAAGGACCGTCTCAACGCGCGTCTGCACAATATCGAACAGCAGCTGCAACAGCAGGCCACCGCCGCCAGCGACCGGGTGGCGAACAAACTCGAGCGCGCAACCGCGAAGTTCCGGGCGACGGAAGAGGCCCGGCTGCTGCGCACCGAGCGCAAGAAGGCCAAGGTGCGCGAGGAGGGTGCCGAGAAGCGCCGCGCCAAGCTGCAGAAGGAGTACGACGAAAAGGTCGAAGCGGCGCAGAACTCCTTGGTGCCGAAGCCGCGCAAGCAGCGCAAGCGCCGCCGCAAGGCCCGGGCAGCCTAGTCCGGCGCGTTGGCGGGGCCCACGTTCGAACGAACGTGGGTTGCAATCGGTTCGCAAGCGGCACCGCAACGGGTCTGGCCTGTGGATGATGCAGCCGCCGCCCAGGACGCGCCGGACCTTCGTGCGCTGGCGGATATTCGAGACCGCCTAGAGCAGATCATCGACGCCTTGCGGCCCTCCGACGGTGCCGAGTTCCGGCAGTGGCGCCCTGCCCCGAAGCCGCCGCCGGCGCTGACGCCTACCGAGCGCCGGGATGCCGAGCTTGCCCGCTTGCGCGTGATGGCGGACATTCGTCGGCATCCGGCCCGCGGCGGCAACCTAAAGGCTAGTGTCGATTCGGAGTCGAACCACTAAGCGCCATTGGAATGATGGCCAGATCGGCCCTCGTGCCACTGGCTCATCCGTCATTGCGGACAGGTTGGCCCACTAGCCGGGTACGGCTGTCGCTGCGGCGAGCAGGTGGTCGGCAGCGCCAGAGAAAGGCAGCACCTTTACCGTATCGCCAGCGACCAAGTCGCCGTGTTCTTCGCCGGCGACGACTAGGCAGTTGGCCCGCGCCAGCGTCGCAAGTCGGTGCGAGCCTTGGTCTTTCTCCACCGATACCGACAGTCCTCCTCCCGTCGCCCGCACAGCGCCGCGCAGGTATTCTCGGCGACCCTTGCTGTGGCGAACAGGCGCGTCCAACGTGGCCGGCAATTCCAGCGGCGCAGCCGGGGCCGCGCCCCCGAGAGCATCCAATACCGGCGCCACGAACAGCAGGTAGGTGACGATCGTCGACACCGGATTTCCCGGCAGCCCGAAGAACAGCGCATCGCCAACGCGGCCAACGGCCAAGGGCTTGCCGGGCTTCAGCGCCACGCGCCAGAAGTCGATGCTTCCGAGCTCCGCCACCGCCCGCTTGACGAAGTCCGCATCGCCCACGGACACGCCGCCGCTGGCGACGATCAGGTCCGCTCGCCGGGCCGCCTCGCCAAGCACCGAGCGGGTGGCGTCAAGGCTGTCGGCGACGCAACCGAAGTCCCGCACCAGGGCCGGTTTCTGCGCCAGCAACGTCGCCAGCGCAAATCGGTTCGATTCGTAGATCTGGCCAGGGCCAAGGGGCTGGCCAGCTGCCACCAGCTCGTCGCCCGTGGCGAACAGCGCAACGCGAATGCGGCGCGTCGCCTTCACGTCGCGGATGCCGCAAGCCGCAAGCCAAGCCAGCCGGTAGGCCGTCAGCCGCGTGCCAGCCGCCAGCAGCACCTCGCCTCGACTTGCATCCTGACCGCGGCGCCGGACGTGCTGCCCGCACCGCACCGGCTCGGTGCTCTCCGCGACATCGCCGACCAGCGCCACATCCTCCTGCAGCACCACCGCATCGGCGCCCTTCGGCAGCACTGCGCCCGTGAAGATGCGGATCGCTTCGCCGGCGCCGACGCTGCGCCTGGCCGGACGCCCCGCAGCGCTCGTGTCGACCACGCGCCAACGCTGCGCGCCGCCAGCCGCCGGTGCCCGTACGGCGAAGCCGTCCATCGCCGATGCATCGAAGGGCGGCAGGTCCATGGGCGCCACGACGTCCTGGGCGGCGATGCGCCCGAGCGCCTCGGCGCAAGGAATCGTCTCGAACTCGGCGACGGCCTTGGCGAGCGCAACCGCCCGGCTCCGGGCGGCATCGACAGCAAGCAGGGGCCTCTCCTCACCGAACGCTTCGCATCCGAAGCGATATGCAGAGTGTCCCACAGCTGCGCCAGCCGAACGCTGCTGCCGCACCCGGCGGAAGCGGTACACTGGCGAAGTGCTCCGCCTGCTGGCAATCGACACCACTACCGAGCGGTGCAGCGTCGCGGTGCTGAGCCGCCCCGGCGCATGCTTGGAACACACGCGGCTGGCGCCACGGCTGCACACCCAGATCGTGCTCGAGATGATCGACCGCCTGCTGCGCGCCGCAGGCACGGCCCCCGGCGATCTAGGCTGGATCGCCTTCGGCGGCGGGCCTGGTTCCTTCACCGGCGTGCGCATCGGCGCCGCCGTTGCCCAGGGCATGGCCTTCGGCATCGGGGCGCGGGTGGTCGCGCTGCCGAGCGCCGCGCTTGTCGCCGAGACCGCCCGCCGCCAGACCGAATGGCGCGGCACCTTCGCCGTCGACAGACCGTCCCGGTCCGGGTGGCGCTACCTGGCCCGCTACGCCCTCGAGGACGACGGCTGCCGCTGCCTCGCCTTCGACCGGCTGGTGGCGGAGAAGGCAGCCCCGGCCGCTGGCGCCGGCATCCAAGGCGAGCGCTTTCCGCCCAGCGCCAGCACGCTGGCGCACATGGCGTGGCAGCGGCGCGAGGAGGCGGTGGCCCCGGCGCTGGCGCAGCCGTTCTACGTCGACGGCGACACGCCCTGGCGGCCGAGCGCTTAGAAGGAAGCAATGCCAGAGCCGACAACGATGGCGAACCTCCCGCTGCCAGCCATCGCACCCCGAGTGCGTGGCGGTCGGCGGCTGGCGCTGGCCCGTGCCTGCGGCGTCCCCGGCACTCCGCGCTCGGCGGCTTCCGCTCGACGCCTGCGGGTCCACGACGCGCTCGCGGGATGGGGCACGGACGGCCTGGTGCTGGCCGCCCTCGGCTGCGCGGTACACATGAGCGAACGCCATCCCGAGATCTACCGGCGGCTGCTGGCGCGGCTTCGGGAGCATGGCTGCGACGGGCGCCCTGCCAGCCCCCAACCTCGCGCTGCCAAGCCGGGGGCCGCGCCTTGGCGGATCACGGCAGCGCTGGAAGATGCCCGGCAACGCTGGCGCCAAGGTCCGGTGTTCGATGTCATCTACCTTGATCCCATGTTCGGCCTGCATCCCAAGACCGCGGCGCCGAGCCGCCACATGCGGCTGCTGGCGGAACTCGCCCCGGCGCTGGAGGACGTCGGTGCGCTCATCGAGCTGGCGCGCGGCGTTGCCGGCGACCGCGTGGTCGTGAAGCGGCGCCGCTCCGCCAAAGCCCACGGCGCACCTGCCTGGCAGATCGCCGCCAAGACGGTGCGCTTCGACGTCTACCGCCCGAGGGTCGCCGAGCAGCGGGATTCCCCAGGATGACGCGAACAATCCACTTCAATGCGGCTTGGCTACAAGCGCCTGGCGCAGCTCCGAGGCTATGACGCCCCGGGCCGCCCGCAGCAGTTCGCCAACGCCGTCCTCGAACACCAGCCTTCCATCCTCGTCCTCGGCCAAAGCGCCGCGCTCCACAAGGCCCTGCAGAAAGCCCTCGAACAGCCGCCCGTCGGCGAACTCCGGCGCGTCGATGCCGTAGAGGCTGGACACTCGTGCCGCGGTAGCGCGACAAGCCGCCAGCAGCGCCTTGCGGTCCAGCACGCCAGCGCCGGCGTCGGTGAGCAGTGCCGCGGCAATGTAGAACCGCTCGAGGGTCTGCATCACCGTATTGGCAAGCAGACGCAGCGCGAGCCGCTGCGCCGGCGCCTTGGCGGCCACGAAGCCGTCGCCGCGCTGCTCGACCATGCCCGCCGCCAGCAAGTGGTCCAGCCAACGGTCCGCTGTGGCGGCATCCATCGGCAGCTTGAGCTCCTGGGCCACGAACGGAAACACCGTGGCGACCAGCCGGCGCACGGTGCTGCGGCGAATGCCTCGCCGCCGGTTGACGACGAGGCAAGCGACGAACGCCGGCGCAGCCAGCACATGCAGGACGTTGTTGCGATACCAGGTCATCAGCACCGCGGTGAAGTCGTCGTGCCTGAGGATGTCGCCAGCCGCCGGGGCACGACCAGCGCCGAGCGACGGCGGCGCCGCTTCGCGCTTGAGCAAGCCGAGTTCCTCGGCACGTTGCACGAGCTCGCCCGCGGGCGCGGCGGTAACCGTGTACGCATGGCGATCCGCATCCCGCCGCAGCAGGTCCCGACAGGCGTCGATCTGCGCCACCAGGGATGCCTCTTCTATCGCCTGCCGCGGCATGGACAAGGTCGCCAACGAAATGAGGTTGACGCCGTTGACTGCGGCGCAGGCATTGACGCCCATGAGGATGCGCTCGCCGACGTCCCGGGCAGTCGGCGGCGGCTCGGTGCGCATCAGATCCGCCAAGGCAATCGCCTTGCCGAAGGAGACATGCGCCGTGCCGAAGGACTGCCGCAGCAGCCCAACGCTGCGCATCAGGTTCGCCAGGGTCTCGCGGCGCTTGTCCGCACCCCGCAGCTCCTCGACGTAGCTCGACGCCTCCACCAGCTTCTCGTAGCCGAAGTAGACGGGCACGAAAGCCAGCGGCCGCGGCACCCCCCGGGCATGAGCGTCCAAGGTCATCTGGATCATGCCGGTGCGCACCGGCAGCAGCCGCCCGGTGCGGCTGCGTCCGCCCTCCACGAAATACTCCATGGAGTGCCCCCGCCGGAACACCTGGTAGACGTACTCGGCGAATACCGCGCCGTACACCCGGTCGTTGCGGAACCGCCGGCGCATGAAGAACGCGCCCCCGCCGCGCAGCAGCCCGCCGACGATCGGCATGTCGAGATTGTCGCCGGCGGCGATGTGGGGAAGCATCAAGCCACGGTGGTAGAGGACGTAGGAGAGCAGCAGATAGTCGATGTGCGAACGATGGCAGGGCGCATAGACCAGCGTATGCGTCTCCGCCGCGGCGGCCAGTTCGTCGATGCCCCGCACCACCACGCCGTCGTACACCCGGTTCCAGAACCAGGTGAGCAGAATGTCGAAGAAGCGCACCGTGGGATAGGACATGTCGGCGGCAATAGCCCAGGCGGCTCGGCGCGCCCGGCGCATCACCGCATCGCGGCGGCCAGGGACCGCCTCGGCGTCGACTGCTGCGGTCACCTGCGCGCTGCGGAGTATCTGCGCCACCAGGGTGCGCCGGTGGGAGAGGTCCGGGCCCAGCGCCGCCACCTTCTGATTGCGGAACTTCACCCGCAGCAGCCGGGCGGTTCGCCGCGCCAGCGCCTCTGGGCGCGCGGCAACGATCTCGTGCCACGCCAGCGGTTCGCCGATCTGCACGATGATGTCTTGGCGGTTGAACAGGAAGATCAGCGTCCGGCGCAGGCGCGACGACATGGACCAGCCCTCGGAGAGCAGCGCCCGGATCCAGGAGCGATCCTTGTTCGCCGCGCGTCCCCAGAAGATCGACACCGGCGCCAGCCACAGCCTGGCTTCCGGCGTTGCCGACAGCTTCGCCTCCAGCCGCCGCAGCCGCGTCGGCAGTTCCCGCATCGTGTTGCGTCGCCAAGGCCCCGCCGGCTTGTTCAGGAAGAAGTAGCGGCCGGACTCCCCGAACCCCTCCAGGGCTGCCGCCGGCGCCGGCAGGCCGTGCTCCGCCGCCACGATGTCCAGCAGCTGCACGTCGGCGCTCGACGAGTTGGCCAGCGCGTAGACGAGTTCGCCGTCGACGGCCGGTTCGGCACCCACCACGGTCGGTCTGGCCCAGGCTCGCAGGCAGCCCCTTAAGGTCCGGGACCACAGCGCGGCAATGCTCGGCGCCCGGTCACCGTCCGCCAGTGCCGCCTTGGAGCGCCCTGCCCCCATTGCTTGAGTCCCGTCGACGGGGGCGTCAGCCGTCGACGCCGGAAAACGCTCCCTCGAGATCCGCCGGCAGCCGCGCCGCGTCTCGGTCGTCTCCAAGACGGTAGATGCCCTGGAAGCGGTCCAAGGCGGTCTCGGCGGCCGCGTCGCCGGAGAGCAGCACCGTGGGACGCAGGAACATCAGCAGGTGCCGCTTCACCAGCGTCTCCCGCTTGCTGCGAAAGGCCCGCCCCAGGAGCGGCAGGCGGCTCAACAGCGGCACCCGGCGTTCGATGTCCCGGTAGTCGTCCTGGATCAGGCCGCCCAGAAGGATGATCTGCTGATCGTCGGCCAGCACGGTGGTCTCCAGGCTGCGGTTGTTGGTGACGATGTCGGCGAAGCCGCTGCTGCCGACGCCAGGGCCGCCGCCCTCGGCGGTGTTGGCGACGTTGCCGACTTCGAGGCTCACCACCATGCGCATCGAAAGGTTGTCGTGGATGTGCGGCGTCACCTTCAACTCGACGCCGACGTTCTCCCGGCTGATGGTCTGGAACGGATTGCTGGCGCCGTCGGTGGTGGTGGTGAAGGAGCCGGTGCGGAACGGAACCTGCTGGCCGGAGACGTTGCTCGCTTCCTCGTTGTCCAAGGTCAGCACGCTGGGATTGGAGAGCAGGTTCGCCTGGGTGTCGGTGGCGAGGGCGCTGACGATGGCGCCGAGGCCGATGCCGCTGGCGTCGAGGCGGGCGAACGCTATGGTGGGGGATGCGAAGCCGGCCGCCACCGCAAGCGGGTCGACTTCCGCCTCGCCGCTCTCGCCAAGGCGCGTCAGCAGGTTGCCGATGATGCCGTTCAGGCTGGTCGAGAGCACCGGCACGCCCCTGCCCCGGCCATCGCCGGCCGCCCACTCGACGCCGGCGCTGTCGACGGTGTTCACCGAAACCTCCACCACCGCCGCCTCGATCAGCACCTGCGCCCGGCGCACGTCCAGCTGGGCGACAGTGGCGAGGATTTCGTTGAGGGTCGCGGGATTGGCGCGCACGATCAGGGCGTTGAGCGTCTCGTCGGCCTGGATGTTCGCCACCGGCCCGCTGGTCTCGAGCATCATGCCCTCGTTCACCAGCTTGTCCAGAATAGGCGCGATGGCGGCGGCGTCGGCGTGGTTGAGATGGATGACGCGGGCCGCGTTGGTGGTGGTCTCGGGCACGTCCAGCTTGTCGATCAGCCGCAGCGCTTCGGCGATGGCATGGGCCTTGCCCTTGAGCACCAGGGAGTTGTCGCGTTCGTTGGCGACCACGAGCACCCGGCGCGGCCCCTTGGCGTTGCGGCCGAGTTCCTCCGGCGCGATCTCCTCCAGCACCGCCGCCAGGCTGCCGACCCACGCATGGTCCAAGGTCCGCTTGACCACTTCGTCCTTGTCCACCACGTCCATCTGGCGCACGAGGTCCAGAATGCGGCGCAGATTGCCGGCGTAGGAAGCCACCACCAGCACGTTGGGCTGGTCGACGGCGGCGATGAGGCTGGTCTGGGGAATCAGCGGTCGCAGCGTCTTCACCAGTTCCGAACTCTGCACGTAGCTCACCTGCACCACCTGGGTGACGAACTGGTCCGCGGACTGCGCGGCGCCGTCGCCGACCGCGCCAGCCGACTGCCGGACCACCTGCTGCTGGACGACGCTCACCACGTTGTCGTTCTCGACGGCGCCGAGGCCGTGGGCCTTGAGCACGGTCAGAAACAGCGCATAGACGCCGTCGGCATCGAGGGCGACGTTGGAGATCACGGTGACTTCCTGGGTCTTCACCCGGGGATCCAGCACCATCGTCTTGCCGGTGACCTCGGCCACCTGGGCGACGAAGTCGCCGATCGGCATGGCCTTGCCGTTGACGGTCCAAGTGGCGGGGGCGGCTGCGCCGAGAACCAGGCAGGACGCGAGGACGGCCGCCGCCAGGCGAACCGCGGCGCACCGAGGCAGCGAGCCGGAAGGCCACCGGGGGGCCTTGGCAATGCGCATGGTCCGACCCCGCCCGGCTAGTCGAAGGAGTCCAACGCGACGGTCACCACCAGCTGCCGTTCGCCACGCTGGATTTCGAGCCGGGCCGCGCCCTCGGCGAGCAGGTCCGCCGCCTGCAGCCGGTCCTCGGCTGCCTCCCGCACCGGGCGGCCGTTCACGGACAGAATCAGATCGCCGCGCTGCAGGCCGGTGTGGCGGAGCTCCGGCCGATCCGCCAGAGCGCCCACCCGATAGCCGTGGCCGGACTTGCCGCCCGCCGGCGCCATGCCGAGCTCCGCCAGCGCCTCGCGGGGCGCACGGGTCAGCTCGGCGACGTAGTCCGCGATGCGGCGCGCCGGCGCCACGGCTCGGGGCACCGGCGCCACGGCGTCCACGGTTGCGGCGGCCGGAGCTTGCGGTTCAGTCGCACCAGGTCCTGCCACCGCGACCGGCGCCTCGGCCGCCTCCACCATCGCCTTGGTCTTGGCGAAGCGCACCAGTTCCCGGGCTGCGCCGCGGGTGATCACCACCCGGTCCCGATACACCTCGGCCAGCCGGGCATTGCCGGGGAGGCGGTCGCCAACGCGGTAGAGCTTCGGCCGCCGGCCGTTCCGCGCCACCAGCGCGCTCGAACCGCCGCCGTCCCGGGCCGCGAACACCCCCACCAGGACCAGGGACAGGCTGGTTTCCTCGAGTCGTTCGGTGGCCGCCAACGGCTCGGCCGCGGCGCTCTTCGGCGGCATGCCGAACAGGTGCAGGCCGACCAGGGTGTCGATGTCCACTTCCTTCGGAGCGTCGGCGGCGGCAGGGCCGGCGACGCTCGGCGGCAACCGCTCCGGCGGATAGGCGAAGAACAGCACCGTGTGCGCCAGCACCAGGGCGAGGGCGACCACGATCAGCGTGTGGACGGCCAACGTCAGCCGCTTGTGAAGCGTGGCGCTAATCACTCTGCCGCCTGCGTCCCTTCCAGCCTACGCCCCGCCCTATGCCCTTCCGCTGCCTTCCGTCCACTTGGCCCGTCCACTTGGCGCCCGCGGCTTCAAGCCACTCCGCAGAGGCCGGCCGTCGATCTTAGCGCGACCGCGCTTCGCAAGGGCAGCCACTCGACGGCCTCCAGCTGCCTGGAGACCTCGATCACCACGGCGTCCGCCGCCGACGTACCTGGCCACGGGTTGCCAGCCAGGTCCACGAAGCGCCTGGTGAGCGCCACGTGGGCCCAGCCGTCCGCCGCCAGCCGCACGTCGAACAGCGGCTCGGCGGCGGCGGTGGCGACGGCGAGGGCCGGTTCGCCATCCACTACGTCCAGCACCCCGACCATGGCCGGCAGCTCGGCCGCCAGCAGCCGCGGACCAAGCCGATAGCGCACCGGGCCGCCGGACCAGCGCAGGATGCCGGCCGCGGTCGCCACCTCGCCCGCTTCCACCCGCCCTTCCAGCCCTGTGAACGCGAACCCGCCCTCCCCTGGCGCCTCCTCGCCTCCCGGGCGATTTCCAGCCCTGCCGCCCAGGCGAATGTCGTAGGTCGCCAGCACCGGATTGATCGCCGCCGCGGCGGCACGTCCGGCAACGGACACCGCCAACGAGTCCATGCCGCAGCCGACGCTGCCGGCCAGCGCGTGGGCAGCGCCTTCCAGCTGCCAGTCGAGACGCAGCTCGCCAGCGAGCAGCCCCGCCGGCGCCCACTGCCACGCCAGCCGGCCCAGCGCGAAGCCGCGCCAGCCGACCTCCGCCTCTCCGCGCCACCAGCGGCCGTCCACGTCGCGCACCGTCAAACCGCCGACGCCTTCCGCCAATGGCAGCAGCGCCCGAGCCGGCAACAGGAGAACGAAGAACGCGGCACAGGCGAGGACCCCGACGGCGGCGACGCCGAGACGCATCAAGCGCCTGCCAGCAACCGCCAGGCCACGGCCTCGTACACCCGCGCCAGCGGCCCGAGGTCCGCTATCCGAACGCACTCGTTGCGCTTGTGGATGGTGGCGTTGACGGGGCCCAGCTCCACTACCTCCGCGCCCGCCGGAGCGATGAAGCGGCCGTCCGACGTGCCGCCGGAGGTGGATGTCGCGGCGGTCGCGCCGAGCTCGACGCGGATCGCGGCCCGCACCGCATCGATCAGCCGCCCGCCCCTGGTCAGAAACGGCATTCCGGAAAGACGCCACGAGATGTCGCAGGCGAGGCCCGAGAAGGCCCGCTCCACCGCCCGCCGCAGGCGCTGCGGCGTCTGGCTGGGGCCGAAGCGGAAGTTGAAGCGGCACACCAGCTCGCCGGGGATGACGTTGCCGGCGCCGGTGCCGGCCTCGATGTTGGAGATTTGGAAGCTGGTGGGCGGAAAGTCCGCATCGCCGCGATCCCACACGGCGCTCGCCAGGCGCTGCAACGGCCCTACTGCGTGGTGAATGGGATTGACGGCCTGGTCCGGGTACGCCACATGGCCCTGTACGCCGCGCACCGTCGCCGTGCCGCTCAACGAGCCGCGGCGGCCGATGCGCACGGTGTCGCCCAGCCGGACCGAGGAGGAAGGCTCCCCGACCACGCAGTAGTCCAAGCGGACGCCGCGCTCCCGCAGCGCCGCCACCACCCGCGCGGTGCCGTCCACGGCGTCCGCTTCCTCGTCGCTGGTGACCAGCATCGCCAAGGTGCCGGAGTGGCCGGGCCGGGCCGCCACGAAGCGCTCCGCGGCCACCGCCATCGCCGCCAGGCTCGACTTCATGTCCGCGGCGCCGCGCCCGTACAGGCAGCCGCCCCGCACCGTGGGCAGGAAGGGCGGCGACTGCCACGCCGCCGCCGGTCCGGGCGGCACGACGTCCGTGTGGCCGGCGAACACCAGCGTCGGCGCGCCGGCGCCGTGGGTCGCCCAGAAGTTGTCCACGGCGCCGAACCGCATCGGTTCCAGCGCGAACCCGGCCGCGGCGAGGCGGGCACCGAGGAGCCGTTGGCACCCGGCGTCGTCGGGGGACACCGACGGCCGCTCGATCAACGCCGCAGCCAGCGCCTGCACGGCAGCGCCGAGCTCCGCCGCCGCTCCCTCGCCGGCGGTCGAAGTCACGACGCCGGCAATTCCGCCGCGAAGGCCGCCATCCGCCGCGCCCCGGCGACGCGCTCGTCGACGGGCACCAGCGCCATGCGCACCCGGTCTGCGCCCGGGTTCACGACGCGACCGCCGTGGCCGTGCCGGCAACTTCGGCGTCCAGGCGGCTGCGGATCGCATCGGCGATGGTCTGGGCATGGCCGCTGTGGGTGATGGCCCGCTCGGCGCGGTTGGTCACTTCGAACACGTCCTCGACACGCTCGCCCAGCGTGGTGATGCGGGCGCTGTGGATGCTCAGGTCCAACTCCTCGAAGAGGCCGCCCAGGGTGGCCAGCAGCCCCGGACGGTCCGCGGCCACGACCCGCAGCGTCGACGTGCGCCCGCCGGGCTCGCCGTCGATGGCCACTTCGGTGGGCACCGCGAAGTGCTTGAGCTGCCGCGACACCCGCCGCGGACGCTGGGCCGAGGCGTTGCCGGCCTTGATGGCCGCGGCCAAGGCGCGGACCAGCTCGCAGCCGCCGCGGAGCGCCAACGGCCGGCCCGCCGGATCCAGCACCATGTAGGAGTTGAAGCACATGCCGGCGCGGGTGGTCGAGATCCAGGCCGCGGCAATGCGCAGGTCGGCGCCGTCGATGGCCGCCACGCTGTCGGCAAAGAGCCCGTCGCGATCTTCGGCGTACAGGAACAACTCGGTGGCGCCCTCGCTGGCGGCGTCGGCGTCCAGCACTGTCACCAGCGGCCCGAGGTCGAGATCGTGGCCGTCGATGCGCCGCGTGAGCGCGACGATCTGCGGCGCCGTGTGGTGCAGGAAGAACTCGTCGGCCACGTCGCGCCAGAGCGCTTCGGCGCGTTCCCTGCCGAAGCCCGCGGCGTCGAGGGCCGCCAGCGCCTCGCGCCGCCGCGCCGCCACCCGATCGGCGCGTTCGTCGGCCGCCCGCAGGCCCCGGCGCAGCGCGGCGCGGGTGTTGTAGTAGAGCTGGCGCATGAGCGTCGCCCGCCAGCTGTTCCACAGGGTCGGGTTGGTGGCGTTTATGTCGGCCACGGTGAGCGCGTAGAGATAGTTCAGGCGGGTCTCGGTAGCCACCCGGCGAGCGAAAGCCGCCACCACCTCGGGATCCGCGATGTCCTGGCGCTGCGCGGTGGCGGACATCGCCAAATGGTCCCGCACCAGCCAGGCCACCAGCGCCGTGTCCGCCTCGTCCAGCCCGTGCCGGCGGCAGAACGCCACAGCGTCCTCGGCGCCGAGGGCCGAGTGGTCGCCGCCGCGGCCCTTGCCGATGTCGTGGAACAGGCCGGCGATGTACAGCAGTTCCACCTTCGGCAGTTCCCGCACCACGGCCGCGGCCACCGGGAACCGCTCCTCGGCCGCCGGCTGGAAGAAGCGCCGCATCTGGCGAATCACCATCATGGTGTGGGCATCCACGGTGTAGATGTGGAACAGGTCGTGCTGCATCTGCCCCACCACCCGGCCGAACGCCGGGATGTAGCGCCCGAGCACCCCGTAGCGGCGCATCCGCGTGAGCTGGCTCACCAAGGTGTGCGGCGCCCGCAACAGCGCCAGGAACTGGGCCGTGACCTCCGGGTCGCGCCGATAGTCCTCGTCGATCAGATGCAGGTGTTCGCGCACCAGGCGAATGGTGGACGCCCGCACGCCGTCGACGTCCAGACGACTGGCCATGTGGACGAACAGCTCCATCATCGCCGCCGGACGTTCGGCGAAGACGTCGTCCGAGGCCGCCTCGACGTAGCCGTTGCGAATTCGAAAGCGGGCGTTGATGGAGACGATGCGCGGCCGTTCCCCGGCGCGCAGGATCGCTTCGTCGAAGTGCTGCAGGAGAATGTCGTTCACCTCCCGCAGCGCCAGCACATGCCGGTAGTAGTCGTGCATGAACTGCTCCACCGCCAGCTGCGCCGCGCTGTCGCGGTAGCCGAAGCGCCGGGCCAGCTCGCGCTGATGGTCGAACAGCAGCCGATCCTCCCGGCGTCCGGCCACCAGGTGCAGCCCGAAGCGCACCCGCCACAGGAAGCGCCGCCCTTCTTCCAGCCAACGGCACTCCAGCGGCGTCAGGAAGCCGGAGGCGACCAGTTCCGCCGGCGCCGCGGAGCCGCAGTGCCGGCGCGTGATCCACTGCACCGTCTGAATGTCGCGCAGGCCGCCGGGGGAACTCTTGATGTTCGGTTCCAGGCCGTAGTCCACATGATCGAACTGCCGGTGTCGTTCGGCCTGCTCGGCCTGCTTGGCGCGAAAGAAGCGCGCGCTCGGCCAGAACGAGCGGCGCGCCAAGAGCGCGTCGAGCCTGGCCGCCAGACGATGCGAACCGGCGAGCCGCCGCCGCTCCATCATGGTGGTGGCGACGGTCAAGTCCCGGGCAGCCTCGCGCTTGCAGTCCGCCAGCGTGCGCACGCTGTGGCCGATGTCCAGGCGCAGGTCCCAGAGCAGGCGCACGAAGGCCGCGATCTCCTCGCGCACCGCCTGGGGGCGGCGAGCCAGGATGAGCAGGTCGATGTCCGAACGCGGATGCAGCTCGCCGCGGCCGTAGCCGCCCACCGCCAGCAGCGCCAGCGAGTCGTTGTGCTGGAACCAGTGCTGCCACACCTCCGCCAGAAACGCGTCGATGAACCGCGCCCGCTCCGAAACCAGCGCCGTCGCCTCCGCCCCGGCCCAGAACCGCGCCGCCAGCGCCTCGTCGGCGCGGCGGATGCGGCGCCGCAGATCGTCCATGTCGAGCCGCTTGGACGGCCTGATCGGCAACGGCGGACCAGGCCCGGTGGCGGCTTCCGGTTCTGGCTGCCGGTCCGAACCGGCGCCGGCGCCGCTGCCGGACGCCACCCTCTAGAGGCTCTCTTCCGGGCGCAGCGTCAGCACCTCGCAGCCCGTGTCGGTAACCAGGATGGTGTGTTCCCACTGCGCCGAGAGCTTGTGGTCCTTGGTCACCGCGGTCCACATGTCCGGCAGCAGCCGGATGTGGCGGCTGCCGGCGTTGATCATGGGTTCCACGGTGAACGTCATGCCGGGGACGATCTCCTCGCCCTGGCCGCGCCGACCGTAGTGCATCACCTGGGGATCGCCGTGGAACACGCGGCCGATGCCGTGGCCGCAGAACTCCCGCACCACCGAGAAGCGGTGCGCCTTGGCGTGTCTGGCGATGGCGTAGCCGATGTCGCCGAGGCGGGCGCCGGGGCGGATCTGGCGGATGCCTTCGTACATGCACTCCTGGGTGACGTCCACCAGGCGCTTCGCCAGCACGCCCACCGCGCCGACGCAGAACATCTTGCTGGTGTCGCCGTGGTAGCCGTCCTTGATGAGGGTGACGTCTATGTTCATCACGTCGCCGCGTTTCAGGATCTTCTTCGGCGACGGAATGCCGTGGCAGATGACGTGGTTGACGGAAGTGCAGATGGACTTGGGGAACGGCGGCTGGCCCGGCGCGTTGGAATAGTTGAGCGGCGCCGGGATGCAGCCGAGCTCGTTCACGATGTAGTCGTGGCAGATGCGGTCCAGTTCCTCGGTGGAGACGCCGGGGCGCACATGGTCGCCGATCATTTCCAGGACGCTGGCCGCCAACCGGCCGGCGCACCGCATCCTGGCGACTTCCTCTGGCGTCTCGGCGAGCACCGGCATGGCGGCGAAGTATGGCCGATAGGCGATCGCGCTGCACAGCAGGCGACCCGTGCCGGCCAGCCTATGCGGGCGGCGTTACACTAGCGCGAAGCAAGCCACCTGGAGACGCGATGCCCGCCCTGGACGGTGTGAGAGTGCTCGACATGACCCAGTACGAGGCCGGCACCTCGTGTACCCAGGCGCTTGCCTGGCTGGGCGCCGACGTGGTGAAGGTGGAAGCGCCGCAGTACGGGGATCCGGGCCGCGGCGTCGGGCGCTCCGGGAACAAGGACTACTCCGCCTACTTCTGCGCCTGGAACGCCAACAAGCGCAGCCTGGCGCTGGACCTTCGCAGCAGCGACGGCCACGGCATCTTCATGCGCCTGGTGCCGAAGTTCGACGTCTTCGTGGAGAACTACGGCCCCGGCGTCGTCGAGCGGCTGGACATCGGCTACGACAGGCTCGCCGCCGCCAATCCGCGCCTGGTCTACGCCCGCATCAAGGGCTTCGGCACCAGCGGCCCCTACGCCGGCTTCCGCTGCATGGACATGGTGGCCCAGGCCGCCGCCGGCGCCTTCTCCATCACCGGCGAAGCGGACGGCCCACCGATGATGCCGGGGCCCACCACCGGCGACTCCGGCACCGGCGTGCAGGCGGCGATGGCCATTCTCGCCGCCTACGTGCAGCGGCTGCGCACCGGCGAAGGGCAGCAGATCGAGCTGTCGATGCAGGAGGCGATGGCCTACTACGTGCGGACGCGGGCCTACATCGGCTCCGCCTGGGGCACCAAGGCGACGCCCCGCACCGGCAACGCCGGCGGACTGCCGCCAGTGAACATCTACCCCTGCAAGCCCTTCGGGCCGAACGACTACATCTACCTGATGCCGGTGAACCAGGGCCATTGGGACGCGCTGTGCGCCGCCATCGACCGGGGCGATCTCTTGATCGACGAGCGCTTCGCCACGACCCGCGGCCGCATCGACAACGGCGCCGCGCTCTACGAGGAGATCGCCGCCTTCACCCGCGCCCGCACCAAATACGAGGCCATGGAGACCATCGCCGCCGCCGGGGTGCCCTGCTCGGCGTGCCTCGACACCGGCGAGCTGCACCACGACCGGCATCTCGCCGCCCGGGGCTTCGTGCAGGAGCTCGATCTGCCGGTACACGGCAAGGTGCCGATGCTCGGCTTCGCGCCGCGCCTTTCCGCCTCCGAGGTGCCGATGCGCCGCCCGCCCCGCCTGGGCGAACACACGGACGAAGTGCTGGCCGCGGAGCTGGGGCTCCAGGAAGCCGAGCTGGCGCCGCTGCGGACCGCCGGCGTCATCGGCGATGCGGCACGCTTCGGCTAGACGGATGCGACTGAACGCAGCAGCGGTGCCCCCCGCGAGTCGCGTTTCGCCTGTATTGCGAAACCGAATGTAGGTGGAAGGCGCAATGGCAACGTCAGCATTCGCAATCGTCCTGACGGAACGCAACCACAAGGTGGCCGCTCGAATCGAAGCCGAGTTCGAGGATGCCTTCGAATACACGGACACCTGCTGGTTGGTGAGATGCAAAGCGCGCACCCTCAGCCAGGACGTCGCCGTGGCGGCGGGCATCAAGGGCGAGAACAGGGTGCTTGAGGCGTCCGGCGTGGTGTTCCGCCTTGGGACGGGCTACTCGGGCTACACCAACCGCGCCCTTTGGGAGTGGCTTGATTCGAACGAGGAAGACTAGTGCCAAGTCCACGGATAGCCGTAGACAACGACCCGGTAGCTTCTCCGGCCGGTTCGGATGGCGGCGGCGGGGGCAATCGCCTGCACCAACTCGAGGTGGACGTGGCGCGAATCGACGAACGAGTCAAGAACATTCGCGAGAACATGGCCGTCAAGAACGACATCACCAGCTTGAAGGTGTGGATTCTTGGTGGCGCACTGTCTGCAATACTCGTGGCCGCCGGCATCGCGCTCACCGTTGTCAAGCTGCTGCCGTCGACCTGAGACCGCACCGGTCCAATCCCGAAACCCCTCGCGCTGCGTCGCTATTGCGTCCCGCACACCGGCGGCGCTTCGTAGTCGAGGCCCAGCAGGCGGAAGTAGTTCTGCCCCAGGGCGATGTTGCGGAATGCGGCGTCGTCGAGTTCCTTGTGGATGCGGCCGGTCGCTTCGAGTTCCTCTCGATAGATGGCGAAGCTCTTGTTCGCGGAAGCCACGAAGTCCGTGCCGGGCAGGAAGCGGTCCGAATAGGCGTTGATGAAGTCCACGTACTTCCGGCGCATGGCCGGCTCGGCGAACACGCTGTCGGCGATCACGCGCCAGGACAGATCGAGCATCAGCTTCGGATAGCGGTCGAGCAGTCGCCGCATGATGCAGATGTGCCGGTCCGCATCGACCTTCGTGAGCTCCCGCGAGAGGCCGAGGTGCATCCACACGATCTTGTTGCGCGGATACCGCCGCAGCACCTCCTCGATCCAAGGCTGGTACTTGGCCATGTCGCCGTCGTCTCCGAGGTCCGAATGGATGGCGATGGGGATGTCGCGTTTGCGGAGCACCGCCATGAATGGCGCCCAACGCCGTATCGTGGCCCGCGGCACCGCCACATGGCCGTTGCCGAACAACGCCTGCTTCACCAGGTTCACTTCCCCCATCCACGTGAACATGCCCGGAAACTCGTAGTCCAGGAGGCGCATGCGGGGCAGGATGGACTCCGGCCGCGCCAAATCCGGGAAGGTCATGGAGAGGGCCAGGCGCACGCCCTCCGGTTTGTGGGCCGCCACCTCGACGGCGTTCACGAAGTCGTTCTTGAGCGTCGGCGAGACCGGTGTGCCCACGCAGTCCAGGTAGTAGGCGCAGGGCGACGAGGTCGGCAGCATCTGGCCGATGCCGTAGACGTTGGCGAACAGCACCCCGGTGCGCTCGAGGTACCCGAGCACTTCCGCGAACGGCAGGGCGGGGCCCCCGAAAGGCCGGAAGTGCAGGTGCGAATCCACCACCGCGGTGTACGGCGACCTGGCCCGGTCGTAGCAGCCGGCGTCGCCCTGGAACATCGCCAACGTCGCCCGAGGCGCGGTGGCGCAGCCGGCCACGGCCAGCGCCACGGCTGCGGCGACAGCGCCCCGGCGCCAGCGGCTGTCGATCATTCGTCTCGCCCTCCCCTTCGGCCCAAGGCAGCCATCGGGCTACCGTAGCAACAATTTCCTCGCCACACACCGTCACCCACACGCCACACCAATGGTGTCGCCCGAGTCAAGCCGAAGCCAATAATCGAACTTGGGTGGCAACCGACGGCATCCGGCTGCCTACGCATCATCCGCCACAAACCGCACTTCCGGAACGACTACCTCCCAAGAGTCGCACCTGACGCTGTCCTGGTACTGGGGTTCGGAGCGTTCTCGGCGCCAAGTGACGATGGCCAGCACCTTTGCCGAGTGGCAGCGCATGCCGGGCGGGCACGCGAAACTTTTGGCGAGGGTGCCCACCCGCTGGTTGGCGCGGCTGAACAACTCCCAGCGCTCCCCGTTGGCGCGAAGCGTCAGCGGGTCGCCCGGCGCGAGATCGGCGATGATGCGGTGCAGCGGATCGCTGGCGCCCCGTCGCCCGGCAAAGCCAAGATCGACGTCCTTCATGGCCAGCCGCTGGTGGCGGGTACGAAGGCCGGGTGCGGCTGGCGGCAATGAGGCGGGCTCGCGGCGCAGCGCACCAGCTCTGCGTTCCAGAACCGGCGGCAGCGGATGCGGGTGCGCGAAGGTCGGCGGTGGCGGCGGCGCACCCTCGATCAGATAGCTGGCGCGTTCGTCGCGAATCATAGGCGTCTCGGCTCGCGCTTGGCGGGGAGGCGGCGCACGCAAGTTCCGCCCCTCGCCACGAAAACGCATCAGCGCAAGGGTCTTGCGGGCACGGGTTGCGGCCACGTAGTAGAGGCGGCGCGACGCGTCGGCGTCCTCGCCTTGGTTGGCGTCGCGCCAGCCGCCATCCAGTACCGCCACATGGTCGAACTCCAAGCCCTTGGCGCGGTGGGCGGTCACCAGCAGCAGTCCGCGCTGGCGACGGCGCATCTCCCTGCCCCACTCGGCAAGCCACTCCATGAAGTGTTCCACCGGCGCCTCTGTGCCGCCGGTTTCCAAGTCGTGTTCTTCCACGGCTTCGCCCAGCAGCTCGATCCAAGGGCCGGGACGCTGCCGGGCCAGCCAGTGCCGCAAGGCGGTGCCGCCGACGATGGCGCTTGGCCGTCCGCGCAGCCACGCGCAGAGGGCTTGGGTCTCGCGCAGATGCCAGAAGCTGGGGATTTGCTCGTTGCCCATCTGCACGGGAACGCCGTTCATCTCGCACCACGCCCGCACCGGCGCCAGGTACTTCCACTGCCGGGCGATGACGGCGCAGGCCGACCAGTCCCAATCCGTCGTCAACGTGGAAAGGCGCTGCAACTCGGCCATCGCCGCCTGCGCCTGGACGATGGCATCCAAAGGCGCGTCAAGAATCTGCACGCAGCCTCGCGCTACGGGGTCCAACGCTTCCCAGTCCCCTCCGAACGGTGCCTTGGCGCGGTTTCGGTCCACGCGAATGGGGTGGCTGGCCTTCATCCTCTCGGCGGCCGATTCGATGACGGCGTTGGCGGCGTCGACGATGTGCGCCGTGGAGCGGTAGTTGCGCGTCAGGAACGTCGGCTTGGCTTGGTAGTCCTCCTCGAAGCGACGGATGAAGCGCACCGAGGCGCCGGCCCAGGCGTAGATGTTCTGGTCGTCGTCGCCCACGGCGAACAGGCTGAGCTTGTCGTCCTCGTCGGCCAGCGTTCGGCCCGCCAAGCCGGAGATCAGCTCGTACTGCTCCGGGCCGACGTCCTGGTATTCGTCCACCAGTATCCAGCGGAAGCCGGCCAAGAGCCGCGTTCGGTGTTCGTCCACTTCCTCCGGCGGCAGCCCGTCGCCGCGCAGCAGGGCGACCGCTTGGCGCATCACGTCCTTGAAGGCGTCGTCGTCGGGTTGCTCGGCGCGGCTGCTGAAGCTGGCTCCCACCAGGCGCATGGCGAGGCCGTGGCAGGTGTAGACCAGAACGCCCCGCGCGTCGTCGCCGACCAGCTCCGCAAGACGGCGGCGAATCTCCACCGCCGCATGGCGGTTGTAGGCCAAGGCGATGATGCCGCGCGGGTTTTCGCGCCGCACCCGCAGCAGGTAGGCGATGCGATGCACCAGCACCCGGGTCTTGCCGGAACCCGGGCCGGCCAGCACCAGCACGTTGCGCTCCTCGTCGTCGGCGACGACTTCCTGCTGGGCCCGATTCTTCAAGCTCTCCACGATGCTGCGCCAGGACTCGGGGGTCGTCTCCCGGGCCAGGTCCTCGTTGCCGCGTGGCAGCCAGCGGCGCAGGAAGTCCTTTTGGCTTAGGCCGAAGTAGTCCATCGCCAAGCGCAGCGCCTCCGCCATGGCGTCCAGGCCGCGCTGCGCAAACTCCGCCATCACATGGACTTGCAGCACTTGGTCCTTGTAATGGAGTTCAAGCGGCATGAAGTTCGCCTTCAGAAAGCGCCGCTGGCGATCTTGTCCCAGGTGGATGGTCATGGCCGGCCGGAACACCGCCAGCCCCTTGTTGAGGCGCACGACCTCCTGCTCGTGCAACCACAGCAGAGCGCGGTCCAGCAACTTGGCGAGCTTTTCCGGGTCGGCGGTCTTGACCTTCAGCTCCAAGTCGGACTTGAGCGCCTGCATCAGCCTGCCGAGGGTCGTCTCGGCGAGCAGGTCCGTGCCGCGGGCCCGTGGCGGCAAGCACTCGAGCAAGTGATCGAGCAGACGCTCGGCGCCGCTGCGGCGGCGCAAGGCGGTTTCGGCGAGCGCCTTCCAATGCCGATTCAGAGTCACGCGCACGGTCTCGGAGTCGGCGCGGCGCAACCCGAGGCTGCCTTTGCCGCCGCCCTCGTCGCGCCCGTCCCCGGCAATGCTGCGCAGGATGCGCCACACCTGCTCCGGCAACGCCTGGGCGTGGCCAGCGTCCTTCAAGCGCTGGGTGACGAGGCGCAAGTGCAGGTTGGATGCATCGCCCACTTGCAGGTCCGGTGCCGTTTCCTGCAGCGCTTCGATGAGCGCGACTTCCAAGGCGGCGGCTTCCGAGAACCGCTTGCGCGACGTCCGCTGCACGCCTACGTGGACGAACGCGGTTAGCGCGGTGTCGTTGCTGGCGATGCCCAGGGCCTCCAAGTCGAACATCGCATGGCGCACGGCTTCCGGCTTCAGGCCCGACACCCCGACGAGTTCGTCCGTGGAGATGCCTTCGTCCGGGTCCGCTTCGATCAAGGCCTTGGCGATGGCCAGCAACTGGTCGCGGTAGCCGGCGCGGAGGTCGCGCTTGGCCAGCTTGCGGCCGGCTTCGGCCACCGAGCCCACCCGCAGCGAGGACGGAAAGACCTGCACCCGGTTCTCCTCCCGGCGGAGCAGCTGCGCCTCTTCCAGCCAGGAGATGGCGGTTCGCACCCGGGTGTCGTCGGTGGCGGAATCCCGCTCGAAGGCAGCGTATTCGTCCTCGCCCAGGATTTCGCCGGCAGTGGCGACGACCTCGCCAGCCGCGCGCTTCTTGCGATCCAGATTGCGCAGCGCCTTCAGGATGCCTTGTATCTCCCGCCGCGTGAGGCGGGAACGGGCCGACAGGCCGAACTGGCGCTCCACGTCCTCGGTGGTGTAGAGCAGCACGCAGCGGGCGGAGGCGCGATCGCGGCCGGCGCGGCCCGCCTCCTGCAGATAATTCTCCAAGGAGCCGGGAATGTCCGCGTGAACCACCAGGCGCACGTCCGGCTTGTCGATGCCCATGCCGAAGGCGTTGGTGGCGACGATCACGCGCAGTTCGCCATCGATGAAGCGCTGCTGGACGGTCTTCTTGATCTCCGGCGACAGCCCGGCGTGGAAGTGTTCGGCGGCAACGTCCTTGCGGCTTAGGAACTCGGCGATGTCTTCCGCTTGGCGTCGCGTCGCGCAGTAGACGATGGCGCCGCCCGGCAGGTGCGGCGGCAGGTCCGCCTCCAGAATCTGGCGGATGTGGGAGAACTTCTCGCCGGGCGTGGTCTGCACCACCGCGAACTCCAGATTCGTGCGACTGGCGCCGCCGTCGAACACCTTCAACTTGACGTCCGAGCCATCCCGAAAGTGGCGGAGGATGTCGTCGCGCACGTCCGGCTTGGCGGTGGCGGTCAGGCACAGCACCGGCGCATCGGGCGCCTTCTCGCGGATGAAGCGGGTGACATAGCGGTAGTCCGGCCGGAAGTCGTGGCCCCAGCGGGACAGGCAGTGCGCTTCGTCGAGCACCCAGGCGCCGATCTCCCGCTGTGCGAGGGCGCTGCGCACGGCGACGCTGCGCAGCTGCTCCGGGGCGATGAGGAGGATGCCGGCGTCGCCCAAGCGCACACGATCCAGCGCCTCCTTGCGTTCCGGCAACGACAGCAGGCCGTTGACGGTGACGGCGCAGTCGATGCCTTGGCGCTCCAAGCCGGCCACCTGATCCGCCATCAGCGCCACCAAGGGGGAGATCACCACCGTCAGCGCCCCGGTTTTGTCGTAGCGGGAGAGCGCCGGAAGCTGGTAGCACAGCGACTTGCCGGTTCCCGTCGGCAGAATGCCCAACACGGATTCGCCAGCCATGGCCGCTTCGACAATGGATTGCTGCATGGGCCGGCCGTTGTCGTCCGCCGGCTCCGGGCGGAAGTCGTCGAAACCGAACCAGCGCTTGAGCTCCTTGCGGGCGTCCTGCCGCTCCCGGCACCAACGGCACGCAGGATCGGTGCAGGCGAGGTCCCGCAACCGGCGCACCAATTGCCCGGCCTCGGGAAACTCGTGCCGTACCCAAGGCGGCATCACCGAGTTGCCGCCGGCCACCGAGAGCCAAGCCAGGGCGTAGGCCAGCGTCCAGCCGTGGTGCGCCGACTGGTCGAGTACTTTCTCGGCTTGCTTGCGGCAAGCCGCCTCGGCCAGCCTCTGACGAATGGCTTCGCGGGCTTCGGCGTCGGCGGGCCGAGGCGCTTGGCGCAGCGTGGAGAAGAAGGCGTCGAAGCCGGCCTGCGCTTGCGCGGCCCGATCCATCGAGGCGTGCTTCTGCGCTCGCCACCGTGGCCACCGCACCGTGGCCGCCGTGGTCAGCCAATGCCACGCGGTCAGAAGGTCCGGCACCGCCTTGCGCAGCGCGTCGCGCTGGTCGGCCAGGAGTTGCAGCGCCAGCCGGGCATCCAGCGCCGGGTCGTTCACCCGCCCGCGCTTCAGCTGCCCGTCCTGATAGTGCTTCACCAAGTGGTGGTAGGGATTGCGCGGAAAGGCCAGCGGGTTCAGCCGAAGCGTGTCGATCGACGGCAAGCGCAGCAGGCGCAGGCTCGGATTCGCCGCCCGCAAGTGGGGCAGGTCGAAGGCGATCAGGTTATGGCCTACAACGTAGGCTGCGTCCTCCGCGTACGCATCCAACCGCACAAGTGCCGAGGCCAAGCTGCCACCGCGATGGATCAGGGGGCGGCGATCGCCACGCACTGCCGCGAAGGCGTGGATACGACTGTCTTCGCGACCGACTTCCAAGTCCAAAGCCAGGCACTTAGCGGCGAAATCGTCCAATCAGCACGTCAACCATGCACAAGCTTCTGTAAGCATATCAGCGTCGTAGGCGAGGTGCGCGAACGCGATCCGCAACGCCGCACAGGTCGGGTCCGTTCGCCGCCGACTGTGATATGGTGCGCCGCTTGCCTGTGCCGCCACGGTGCGGCCCGGCGAGCAAGAACGCGCTGCGTCGGCAGCGCCGTTGCGGGTGGCTGCGCAAGCAGCGGATTCAACGGCGCGGCGCAGCGGGAAACCCAACCCGGAGACACGGCATGAGCAGCATCAGCATGCGCGACATGCTGGGGGCCGGTGCGCATTTCGGCCACCAGACGCGCTTTTGGAACCCGAAGATGGCGAGCTACATCTTCGGGGCCCGCAACAAGATTCACATCATCAACCTCGACGCCACCGCCCTCGCCCTCGAAGCGGCGCTGGCGGAAGTGAAGCGGATCGCGGCCCGCCAGAACAAGATCCTCTTCGTCGGCACCAAGCGTTCGGCCGCCAAGGTGGTCCGCGAGCAGGCGGAACGGGTGGGCATGCCGTTCATCGACCAGCGTTGGCTCGGCGGCACCCTCACCAACTACAAGACCATCCGCCAGTCCATCCGCCGCCTGGCGGACCTCGCCACCGAAGCCGAGGACGGCACCTTCGACATGCTCACCAAGAAGGAAGCCCTGCACAAGCGGCGGCTGCTGGCCAAGCTCGAACGCAGCCTCGGCGGCATCAAGGACATGGGCGGCCTGCCGGACGCGCTGTTCGTGGTGGACGTGCATCACGAGCGCATTGCCGTCACCGAGGCGAACAAGCTCGGCATTCCCGTGATCGGCATCGTCGACACCAACAGCGACCCGGACGGCGTGGACTGGGTGATCCCCGGCAACGACGACGCCATACGCGCCGTGCGCCTGTTCGTGACCGCGGTGGCGGACGCCGTGGAAGAAGGCAAGGCGCGGGGCGCTGGCGAAGTCGCCATCGACGAGTTCGTGGACGTCGGCGACGCCCCGGCAGAAGCGCTGGGCGCACCGCCCGCCCCGGCCGCCGAGACCGCCCCGGCGCCCTCTGCCGCGGCACAGCCCGCCGAGACCGCGCCCGCTCCGGCCCCAGCGCCCTCCCCCGCCGCGCCGCCTGAACAGGCGACGCCGGCCGAGGCATGAGGCCAGCGCCATGAACATGGCGATGGTGAAGGAGCTGCGCGAGCGCACCGGCGTCGGCTTCGGCGACTGCAAGAAGGCGCTGGCGGAGGCTGGCTGGGACATGGACAAGGCGGTGGACATCGTGCGCCTGCAGAGCGGCGCCAAGGCCGCCAAGAAGGCCGACCGCACCGCCGCCGAGGGCCTCTTGGGGCTCAAGGTGGCGGCGGACCAGAGCGGCGCCGCCGGCCGCCGGGGCGCGATGGTGGAAGTGAACGTCGAGACCGATTTCGCGGCCCGCAACCCCAAGTTCGCCGCCTTCGTCGCCACCGCGGTGGACGCCGTGCTGGCCCATGGTGAAGGCGCCATCGCGGACCGGCTGGAGGAGGATCGCCAGGCGCTGGTGCAGGAGATCGGCGAGAACGTGAAGCTGCGCCGCGCCGCTCGCCTCGTGGCCCCGCCGAACGGCACGGTGGTCGGCTACCTCCACCAGGACGGCAGGAAGGGCGCTCTCGTGGCCCTGGACGGCGGCGACGAGCAGCTGGGCCGGGACCTCGCCATGCACGTGACCGCGATGCGGCCGCTGGTAGTGAAGGGAGAGGACGTGCCAGCGGATGTCGTGGCCAGGGAACGCGCCATCTTCGTGCAGCAGGCGGCCGAGAGCGGCAAGCCGCCGGCCATCGTGGAGAAGATGGTGTCCGGGCGCGTCCGCAAGTTCCTCGCCGAATCCAGCCTGGTGGAGCAGCCCTTCGTGAAGGACGCCAACGTCAAGGTCGGCAAGCTGCTCGCCGACGCCAAGGCCAGATGCGCCGGCTTCGCCCGCTTCGAGGTTGGCGAAGGCATCGACAAGCGCGAGGAGGACTTCGCCGCGGAGGTGCGCAAGCAGCTCGGGTAGCCTAGCAAGGCGTCCTAGGCGCAGGCGGCCCGGAGAGAGACGCCCGCGCCGCTGCCAGACCCAGACGCCGCCATCCGGCAGCGCGTCACGAGAGCCGCAGCAGCCGTTCAAGCTGATCGACGATGGCGAGGGTTGCGTCCGCTGCCGGCGACGGAGCCACGCCTCCTTCCCCTTCGATGCGGCGTGTCAGCCTGGCAAGCGCCTTGTGCGCTTGGTCCTCGTCCGTACCCTCCTGGAAGGCGCGGAGGAAGTCCCGCCAATAGGAGATCTTGATGCCGCACAGCGTTTCTCCCTCGAGTTTCTCGATGTAGGCGTCCATCAAGCCGGTCCGCGCCAGTCGTCCGAAGTTGCCGCCGTCGTCGGCAGCGGGCCTGTCGAGTATCCGATCCGTCTTCCGCGGATACGGACGGATGCCTTCGGGCGTACGAATTGCCGTGTCCAGCCTGGTGCGCCGCTCATGCTGCCAGTGATGGTTTCGATGCCGTGCGGCGAGCTTGGCCGATTCGACGAAAGGCTCGAACACGATCGGCGAGCCGCTGATGACGTGGTCCAGCGCCCATGGCACGACGACGATCAAGTCCCGTTCGCTGCAAGCGTCCTCCGTTACCTGAAAGCGCAAGCTGGGCTCCCGTTCCTTGGCCAGCAGGTACCACCCCTTCAGCTCGATTCCGAGCAGTACGTCGCCGTCGGAAGGGCGACGCAGCAGGACATCGGGAAACGTCTGCGCTTGGCGACTGAAGGCATACAGCGCATGGCCGCCGTCTGCATCCCATGTGTTGCGGACCGAATTCAAGGCATGCACAACCTGTTCTTCTATCGTCGCGCCGAGGACCGTGTTCAGCGTGTGCAGGTCCGTTGCCATTACGCCGGAAATGCTCGTCTCGGTACGAAAGTACGTCGGCAGGCTGGCGACTGCCGCTCGCACATCGGCGTCGATCGCGTCCGCCACTGTCAAACGGCCTCGAGCCTCGCTACCGCGGCGGCATGGAATTCGGGGTTGGTTTCGGCGGCGCGGTAGCGTCGATCCAGCAGACGGCAGACCACGGCGCCGGGGCACAGACCGCCGAAGGGTTCCCAGACCACGTCGCCGGGGTCCGTCGATGCGCGGACGATGCGGTCGATGAACTTGAGCGGTTTCTGGCTGCCGTGCAGGCTGCGGAACTTGTACCGCATGGCGCTGCGGGTGCCTTGGATGCGCTCGGCGCCCGCTACTTGCGGCTCGCGCCAGACGTTCGTGACGCCCACTTCGCACTTGAACTTGGCCCTCATTCGGGACCACGCCCCAGCCGAGAGCGGCGTCTTGCCGTCGACGCTGAAGTACGGGCGTCCGCGAACATCGCCGCGTTCGTTGGCGTAGGCGACGAGCTTGGCGAAGGTCGCCGGCGGCGGGTAGTACCAGAGATGATCGGCCGTCAGGTACTTGCGCGTCGCGGCGTTCAAGACGCCGCAGGCTTCGTTGGCGAGCCGCAGCGGCAGGCCGCTGCGCTGCCACTCCCGCCGCAGCCACTGCTGCATCGTCAGCGCCTTGCCATCGATGGCGAACCGGGCGGCCTTCACGTAGTGGACGCACACTTCGGTCACCACCGGGTACTTGCGCAACGTGCGGCTGTTGGCGTTGCCGGCGATGTGGCCGAGGCCCTTGTCCCAGGTGTTGCAGCAGCGAAACTCCCAGCCGTTCGCCAGCAGCAGCGGATGCACGGCCGCCCAGCCGGCTTCGGTGTTCCAGAACCAGAGCGTGGTTTGCGGCGTGGCGCGGGCGCTCCACGCCTGCACATGCCGCTCGTACCACTCGGCCAGGGACGCCGGCGTGCGCTGATCGCCGGGAAAGCCGCTCACGCCGTAGGGACCGTCGGAAACGATGCAGGTGGGCGCGGGCCATGACAGGTAGTGGTCTTCGGCGGCACCCAGGCAGATGGCGATGTCGGGCCGTTCGGAGAGGCGTCGGCCGTTCGACTCTTCGCTTTCGAGCCGCTCGGGGACGCCGGGGGCCGAGTTGGCCGCGGCATCAGCAGCGGGCCGCGGGTCCGCACCGGTGGCCGTGGCTGTCAACGTTTGCTCCTGCGGCGACTGGCAGAGTGGATTGTGAACCAACGCCTAGAGGTTCGATTCCGAATTGACATGGCAAATGGCACGTTCGTCTGTCGTCGCCTCGTAGTGCGCTACTTGAGGATGTGCCGCCCGCAAAGCCGCCGGTATCCCGGTCGAGCTACGAAACCCGCCCGCTGGAACACACGTCATTTCGGAAGCGGCACACTAGAGCATAGACCAAGCGACGAGCTTGGCTACCCGACATGCTCCACGCAACGCCAATGCTTCCGCCCCGCCGCAGCGCCAATCGGCAATAATGGCCCGACACGGAACAGGAGGGGCGAACGTGAAACACGCGAAGCTCGCGGCTGCGCTGGCTGGCAGCCTGCTGCTCGGCTGCCAAGGGGAGACCGACGCGCCGCCCGCGGCGGATGCCGTGCCGGCACTGGCGGAAACCGCCGTGGAGGCTGCCGCGGCGCCGCCGCTGCCCACCCACTGGACCACGGACCAGCCAATCGGCAACGGCCTGGGGCCGGTGACCAGCGAGCTGCTGCTGGCCGGCCCCGCGGATCCCGAGAAGTGGCTGCTGTACGGCGGCGACTACGGCAACCACCGCCACTCGCCAATCGACGACATCACCCCGGCCAACGTGGCGAAGCTGCAGGTGGCCTGGGCGTTCCCCACCGGCACCACCGAGCAGTTCGAGGTGTCGCCCACCGTCTACGACGGCATCATGTACGTCACCACCTCCTTCAACCGCCTGCTGGCCCTCGACGCCGCCACCGGCGAACTCTACTGGCGCTACGACCACCCGCTCGGGGACCGCGCGGACTTGAAGCTCTGCTGCGGCGCCGTCAACCGCGGCGCGGCAATAGCCGGGGATCTGGTGCTCATGGCGACGCTGGATGCGCAGCTCTTGGCGTTCCACCGGCTGACCGGCGAGATCGAGTGGCAGACGACCCTGGCGGAACACGGCGACGGCTACAGCGCCACCTCCATGCCGATGATCGTCAAGGACATGGCCGTCATCGGCATCGCCGGCGGCGAGTACGGCGTGCGCGGCTTCTTCGACGCCTACGACGTCGCCACCGGCGCCCTGCGCTGGCGGCACTACACGGTGCCGGTGGCCGGCGAGTTCGGCGCGGACACCTGGGCCGGGGATTCGTGGAAGACCGGCGGGGCGCCCGCCTGGACCAGCGGCGCCTACGACCCGCAGCGGGACGTCCTCTACTGGACCACCGGCAATCCCTCCCCGGACTGGAACGGCGACCTGCGCGCCGGCGACAACCTGTTCTCCAACAGCCTGCTGGCCGTGAACCCCGATACCGGCGAGCGCCTGTGGCACTTCCAGTTCACGCCCCACGACGTGTGGGACTACGACGGCAACACCCAGCTGTTCCTGGTGGACGTGGAACGGGAGGGCGGCCCCGTGCCCGCCATCGTGCAGGCCAACCGCAACGGCTTCTTCTACATCCTGAACCGCGACACCGGCGCGTTCATGGACGCCGGCGTGTACGTTGAGGAACTCAACTGGGCGACGCTGGACGAGAACGGCCGGCCGGTAGTGGACCCCCGCGCCAATCCCACCGAAGAACCGGACTACCGCGTCTGCCCGAGCAACCTCGGCGGCATGAACGGCGCCTGGACAGGGGCCCTGAACCCGGACCTCGGCTTCGCCTACATTCCCGTCGTGGAATCTTGCCAGTTCTACCAGAAAGGCATCACCGCCTTCGTGAAGGGGCAGCCGTTCATGGGCGGCACGCCCATCCCCGTGGACGTGGAGAGCGGTGCCGCGCACGGGCATCTGACCGCCGTGGACGTACACACGGGCAAAGTGCGCTGGCGCTACATGGACAAGGACCCGATGATGGGCGGCGTGCTGTCCCTCGCCGGCGGCGTGGTGTTCACCGGCAACCAGGAGGGCTTCGCGCTGGCCCTCGACGCCGTGAGCGGCGACGTGCTGTGGCGGTTCCGCATGGGCAGCGGCATGCGCAGCCAGCCGGTGGCGTACCGCGCCGGCGGCAGGAGCTACGTGGCCATCGGCGCTGGCAACTACGCCACCTTCGTCGCTTTCGCCGGCGGACGCACGGCGATACCCGAAGGCGGGCACCTGTTCGTGTTCGCCCTGCCCTAGGGGGTGGAGCGTCCAGGAGTGACTGCGGCGGCGCGCCGAAGGGACTCGGCTGCCGACCGGGCTCTGCCCCGCAGGCCGATGTTGGCCGTGGCCGTGGGGCTTGCCAGCTTCTGCGGCACCGCGGCGGCAGCCTCCGAGGCCGCGCTGGCAGTGTGCCTGCCGGCGAACGATCCGCCCCGCTCCGTGCAGGCTGGCGCTGCCGGCTTGGACATCGACGTCGCCCGGCTGGCCGCGGCGCGGCTGCAACGCCCGCTGCGCCTGGTGTGGCTGCCGGAGCAGGGCCAGACGGACATCGAATCCACGGACCTCGACTTCCGCCCGCTGCTGCGCGGCGAGTGCGACGCGCAGCTCTCGGTGCCGGGCGACGCCGCCATCGCCCGGTTCCGGACACGGCTTGCCCTGACGAAGCCGTACTACGGCGCCGCCTACGAACTGCTGCCGGCGAACGCGGACCTGCGCTGGGACGGAGCCTACGCCGGGGCCGCTGCGGCCAAAGTCGCGGTGCGCGCCAACACCGTCGCCCACGCCGCTCTCGACGCCGCCGACATTCCGTGGACCATGCAACGCACCACCGCCGACATCTTGGCGGCCCTGCGCCGGGGCGACGCCAACGCGGCGCTGGTCTGGGGGCCGGATCTCGCCGGCATGGAGGCGCGCCGCAACGCGGCTTTCAAGCCGCCCCCGGCGCTGCGCTGGAACCTGCACGCCGCCACCCGCCGCGACCACGCCTTGCGGCCGGCGCTCGATGCTCTGTTCGCAGAAGCGGCCACCCAGAGCGCGATGCTGGCCCTGCTCGAACGCCACGGCCTGCCGCCCCGGGCACCGTTCGCCACCGCCCACAGTCCCGCGGCCCTGCGGGATCTGCGGCGGCCCTAGCCCCCAGCACCTTCGCGAACAGGGCGTCGGCCAGGAAGGCCGCTTCGGCTGCGCACCGGCGGTCGGCGTCGCTCGCCGCCATGGCGGCGCTGGCGCGGGCGGCAGTCCGCTATGGCTCTACCCCGTGACCATCAGCATCGGCGTTATCTGAGAAGAAGGGAAGCCGGCGTTTCAACCCCGCGCCGGCTGGGAACCGCGTTGGCCAGTGTGCCTTGAGAGCGCTCTAGGCGGCACTGGCGAAGCAGGCGCTTTCGACTCTAGGCGTCTTGCCTACTGCCACGGGTAGGGATACGGGACGGGTTCGCCGGAAGTCGGCATTCGATAGCCCGCGCTCGGTTGGTTGTTGGTCGGAGGGGCGATGCCGGGAAGGTGGTTGTTGAACCCTTCGTAGATTCCGGAGCCCGCGCCCTTCGTGCCGCTGTCGGTGCTTCCCAAAGCGAGCTTGGTAAGTCGCGGCGGTTTCCACACCGCCACTTGCTTCGTCGTCGTTTTCGCCATCGTTGAAACCCCCGGCAGTTCCCTATTCGTAATCCGCACCGCGGCGGAGTAGGAACTCCCCGGCCCCAGGCCGAAGGCGCGAATCTCCACCGCGGAACGCGGCTATCCAACCACGGGGGGGGGGGGGGCGTCAACCCCTGTGGCGAAGAAATCGAACTTTCTGAACTTTCCTTCTACGATCAATGACTTACGATGGAACGTGATCGAAGAGTGCCCTAGACACCTTCCGCCGGCCCTCGACGCCCTGTGCAGAAGCGGCCACCCGGAGCGCGATGCTGTCCCTGCATCGAACGCCACGGCCTGCCGCCCCGGGCACCGTTCGCCACCCCTCACAGTCCCGCGGCCCTGCGGGATCTGCGGCGGCCCTAGCCCCCCAGCACCTTCGCGAACAGGGCCTCGGCGTCGGCCAGGAAGACCGCTTCGGCGGCGCTGCCCCGAGCAGCGATGTGCCGAAAGTCGCCGAGCGCCTTGAGATGCGCCCGGAAGCGGGGCGAATCCGCTTCATGCACCACGCTCGCGCCATCGCTCCTCACCAGCACCGGGAAGCCCGGGTGGGTGGCGTCCAGCAGCGGCGAGCGCTGCGTCTCGGCGCCGAACAGGTGCCGGCGCATTTCCTCCGGCTGCTTCCGGCGGGTGCGGTAGCGCAGCCTTTCGGGTGCCGCCCAGCGCAGCCAGTCGCAGCACGGGTGCATGCCGCCCAGGCGCGGGTTGTGGTGCGCGCGCCCCATCAGCTTCGCGTCCATGACGGCGTACAGGGCCGCGCATCGGGCGTCGGCACCGCTCGCCGCCGTGGCGCCGCCAGCCGCCATGGCGGCGACCAGCGCCAGGTGGCCGCCGCGGCCGCGGCCCAGGAAACACACCCGCTTTGCGTCGCCGAAGCCCCGGGCGCCCACCCAGGACAGCGCGTCGTTCACGTCGTTGCGCAGTTTCGCGGCGCGGTCTTCGAGGCCAGCGACGTAGAGCGCGGTGCCGTAGCCGCGAGTGCCGCGCACAACGGGCTGCGCCACCGCGTAGCCCTTGGCGGCGAAGAAGCCGGGCCAGGCGTCCAGCGGCGCCGAACTGTCCGGCGCCGGATCGCCGTCGAGCAGGACCACCACGGGCGGCGCTGGCGCCGGCGGCAGGGTCAGCGCTATTGGCAGGCGGCGGTCGTCCCTGGTGCGGTAGACGTCGCTGCGCCGGGCGATGCCGGCCGCGTCGGCTGCGGCGGCGCGTTGGCCCCCCAAGTGCCGCACCGCGCCGGTGGCGCGGTCCAGCCAATGGAACGTCCGCTGCGAGTAGCCGTCCGTGGCCGCCAGCACCAGCCGTCGACAGTCCGCCGACATGGCGCCGACCGCCACGATCTCGAACGGCGCCTTGGCCGCCGCCTCCGCAATGGCGCGGCCGAACTCGGCGTCGAGCCAGGTGAACGGGCGCTGGGGCAGCGGATGCATGAAGCCGACCACGCCGCACCCGGCCGCCCCGATGGCGGTGGCGGCCACGTCGCGCATGGCGTCCCGGACGATGGCGCGGAGCGGCTTCAGGGTGGCGGCCTCGGCTTCCCAGACCTCGGTGCGGTCCGCGCCGTCGACGCGGGCCTCGACATAGACGCGGGAACCGTCCGCCGAGAAGCCGAGCACCCGGGGGCCGGCGGTGTCTTCGGGCCCGATGCGGGCCGCGAGACGCGCGACGTCGAGGCGCTCGAAACCGCCGCCAGGCATCGCGGCGACAGCCGTAGGGCCAAGAAACGGTTCCACGATCCGATGTCCGGCGATGGACGGGGTGCCCGATCCGTACTCGTACCAGCCGGTGCCAAGCCGCACACGTCCATCGTAGTCGGTGCGCCAGAACACGATGCCGCCGTGCCAGCCCACCACCCGCGTCGCGCTGCCGTCGCGAAGGTCCACGCGATAGAGGGTGCGGTATTCCCTGGCCTCCCGGGCCGCCGCCATCAGCACGAAGTTCGGCTGCGCCGGCAGATAGTCCACCACGACGTGCTCGTGGTCGTCCCAAGGCGTGTGGAAGGTCGGCACCACGCCGCCGAACTTCGGCGGCCGGGACGGCGGGCTGTCCAGCAGCGGCACGCGGTTGCCGCCGTCCGGGTCCAAGGCGATCAGCCGACGCAGGTGCCGGCGGGGATGGGGCTCCGCTGGCCCGGCCCGTTCCTGGAAGAGCAGGATCGAGCAGACTATGCGCTTGTCGGAGGCCCAGCCGCACTCGTCGAGGAGCTGCTTGGGCGCCGGCTGCAGGGCCGTGCTGCGCCGCCCGGAGGCCAGATCCGACGTGACGAGCGCGACGCCATCGCTACTGGTGGCCGTCGCCAACACGCCCTCGCCATCGGGCGAAAGGCGCACCTGGTCTATCCACGGTGCGGTGCCGGCGGTGGCAGCCGCCGCAACCGCGGCGAGCATGGCCGGCGCCAGCGTCGCGCCATCCATGCCGATCAGCACAGCCGCTCTTTCGGATCGCTAGCCTTCGGCGGTCATGTCATGGCACAAGAGTAGTAGGCGCGAAGCGCATCCAAGTAGACTTGGCAGGAGTCGGGCTCGAATTCCGCAGGCCGTCCAGCGCGATCAACATGTCCTCGAATCTCCAGACGTCGTGTTGCATTCCGACCTTACGCCACGAGCGTTCACTGTCAAGCCAGTGAACCGTCCATCGCCGTGTGGGCATGGCAGGCAGATGCGGCAGCGACCTGCGGCCTGGCGCCGCCTCGCGGCAGCCTGCGTCTCCGCATTGGCCTTGCTGGCCGGCTGTCAACCACCAACGCCAGCCGCGGCGCTGCGAACCGACGCAGACGCCGTAAAGCGCGGCAAGGCGCTGTTCGTCGGCACCTGCGCCGGCTACTGCCACAGCCCGACGGTGGAACGCGCCGCCCCGAACCTGCTCGACTGCGTCTGGAAGCATGGCGACGGCAGCGACCAGGCCATGTTCGACATCATCGCCGACGGCGTGCCGAACACGCCGATGATCGCCTTCCGGGGCAAGCTGCCGGCCGGCGACGACGACATCTGGCATGTGGTGGCCTACCTCGGCGCGGCGCGGCGGCCCTGCCCGCCGTAGCACCGCACCGTCAGATCACGCGCCACCAAGGCGCCGCCAGCACGTCCGGGGCCAGCCACTCCACCGCCTCGCCGGTGTGCAGCAAGAGGCCCGCCCGCGCCTGGCCTTCGTACTCCTTGCGGAACGAACGCAGGCGGCTCGTGTCGCGCAGGCGCGGCCTTTCGGTTGCTTTGATCTCGATGGGCAGCACCAGACCGCCGGCTTCGATCACGAAGTCCACCTCTTCGCCAGCTGCGGTGCGCCAGTACAGCACCTCGGCGCGGCCTAGCCTGGCATCGCGCCAAGCCAGAAGGTCGCCCAGCACCAGGTTCTCCAAGTGGGCGCCCTGGGGCTCGTCGGTGCCGGCGATGTGCAGCGCCAGGCCCGTGTCGCCCCAGTACAGTTTCGGCGCCTTCAAGAGACGCTTGGTGCGGTTGACCGAGTAGGCCGGCAACCGAACCAGCATGTAGGAGGTCTCCAAGAGGTTCAGATGGCGATGCACCGTGGCCTGGGGCAGCGCCACGTCTCGCCCCAGCGCGGCTTGATTCGCCGGCTGCCCAAGGCGCAGGCAGATGGTGCACATCAGGCGGCGGAAGTCCGGCAGCGACGCGATGGCGGAGAGGCCCGCCAAGTCGCGTTCCAGATAGGTGCGCACGTAGCCCTCGAACCAGATGGCGCGGTCGCCGGCATCCTGCATATGCACCGCCGGGAACGGAAAGCCGCCGCGCCGCGCCAGCGCCCGCCAGTCCTCGGCCGGCGCCTGCTGCGCGGCGACGAGGGCCGGCCACTGGGCGTGGTCGCTGCCCAGCAGCTCATCCCAGATGCCGCACCGGCCAAGGCCAAGCTGCTCGCGCCGCGTCATCGGCCACAGGTTCAGATAGCTGGCGCGGCCGGCCAGGGACTCGGTCACCTGCCTCATCAGCAGCAGATTGGCGGAACCCGTGAGCAGGAACCGGCCGGCCTGCCGGCCCCGGTCGATGGCCATCTTCACTTCGCGCAGCAAGTCCGGCACCCGCTGCACCTCGTCCAACGTCACCGGCGCATCGGTGCCGGTGAGCATCTCCGGCTGCCGTCTGGCGGCATCCAGCACGTCGAAGTCGTCCAGCGAGACATAGCGCCGCACGGGTTCGGCGGCCTGCGCCAGCGTGCTCTTGCCGGTTTGCCGAGCGCCCGTCAGCACCACGGCCGGCATGGTCCGCAGATGCCTGGCCAACTGCCCTGCCACAAGCCTCGGCAGCATTTCATTCATGGCATGGATGATAATCATCCATACGCGGCGCGAAAACCAACTGGCGCGCGGGCAGGCGCGCACCGCTGAGCTGCGCTGGGCTACTCCGGCACGGGCCAGTCTATGTCCGCGTACACCGGCGCGTGGTCCGAGGCCGTAAGCCCCTCCCGCTTGCGCCGGTAGTCGCGGTCGATCACCACCTGTCGCGTCCGCTGCGCCACCGCTTCCGAGGCCAGGATCATGTCGATGCGCAGCCCCAGGCCGCGGTGGAAGGCGCCGCCGCGGTAGTCCCACCAGGAGAACCGCTGCTCGGACGGATGCAGGCGACGGAACACGTCCACCAGTCCCCCATCGAGCAACGCCTGGTAGCGGCTGCGCTCGGCGTCGGTGCAGAAGATCGTCCCGTCCGCCGCCTCGCCCCGCCAGCAGTCCAACGCCGCCGGCACCACGTTGAAGTCGCCGCCGAGCACGAAGGCGTCGCCGGCGACCTTGGCGAGGTGGCCGCGCAGGCTGTCGAACCATGCCAGCTTGCGGGGAAAGTCCGCATGGTCGATGGTCTTGCCGTTGGGGCAGTAGACGGTGGCGAAACGCAGCCCAGCGACGTCCGCCTGCACCAGACGCGCCCCTTGGTCCGCCTCTCCCGGCAAGCCGCGTTCTTCCGCCTCGATGGGCGCCTTGGCGACGATCGCCACGCCGTTCCAGCCCTTCTGCCCGTGGACCAGCGCCTCGTAGCCCGCCTCGCGGAAGGCACCGACGGGAAACTCCGCGTCCGTCGCCTTCAGCTCCTGCATGCCGAGCACCGTGGGCGCCCGGTCGCGCAGCCACAGCAGGATGAAGTCCAGCCGGGCGCGCAGGCCGTTGACGTTCCAGGTGGCGATGCGCATGGCACAACGGCGTGTCAGCCGTCCTCCCCCTTGTTGCGGAAGAAGGCCGCTCCGAGCAGGCCGCCGGCGGTGGCGAAGACGCTGTAGAGCACGATCGCCCGAACGACGGTGAAGACCGCCGTCGTCAGCGTCATCGGACCTAGGCCCACGAGGTCTAGCAGGAACTCCGGGACTTGGATGTCCTCGTTCATGTTCGCCAATGGGTCGGGTGCATCGCCCACGCCAAGGCCGAGCAGCTGGAGGGCCACGGCAACCACGCCGCTGACGACGCCGCCGAAGACGCCGGCCAGGAGTCCCGTCACCGCGCCTTCGGCGTAGGCGTTGTCGACCGGCGCCCTGCCCTTGAAGAACAGGTAGCTCGCCAGCACGCCGCCGCCGACGTAGAGGGCGCAGCAGGCCAGGTTCGCAAACTCGACGAAGGGCACGTTGGCGAGGACCCCGAACACCGGGCCGGCGATCAGGGCGGCTTGAAGCTTGGCATTGTCCATGCGCGGGTCTCTCCTTGGTTTCTTTTTTTGGTGCTCTAGTATTCCGTCAACTTTGAAGTAGTGGGTTACTATGTTTCTGTTGCTGGAACTCGTCACGGAGGACGGGATGCACAAGAGGCATGTGTTGAAGCTGTTGGCGGAGGAGCGGGAAGAGCTGGAGGGGGTGGCGAAGGGAAGGAGAGGCAATCGGAGAGTGGCGCGTTGGAAGATGGAACGCGCCCGGGCGCTGCTGCTGTGTGACCAAGGGGCCTCCGGTTCGGGATGGACCGACAAGGAGTGCGCGGAGGCGGTGGGCGCGAGCGAGAACACGATCGCCCGGTGGCGTCGGACGGCGGTGGAGGACGGGCCGCTGGCGGTGCTGCGGCGCAAGCGGCCGCCGACGCCGCCGAGGGCGCGGGCGCTGGACGGCGAAGGCGAGGCGCGGCTGGCGCAGCTGGCGTGCTCGCAAGCGCCGGACGGCCGGTCGCGCTGGACCCTGCGGCTGCTGGCGGAGCGTCTGGTGGAGTTGGATGTGGTGGAGTCGATCAGCCACGAGACGGTGCGGCAGACGCTAAAAAAAACGACTTGAAGCCGTGGCGCCGGGCGATGTGGTGCATTCCTCCGAAAGGCGACGGGCGGTTCGTGGCGCGGATGGAGGAGGTTCTGGAGGTGTACGGGCGGCCCCGGGATCCGAAGCGTCCGGTGGTGTGCATGGACGAGCAGCCGAAGCAGCTGATCTCCGAAACGCGGGCGCCGGTCCCGATGTCTCCCGGCGCCGTGGAGCGCGTGGACCACGAGTACGTGCGCGAGGGCGTCTGCGTGGCGTGGATGTTCGTCGAGCCGCTCGGCGCGTGGCGCGGCGTGCGGGTGACCGAGCGGCGGACGGCGGCCGACTGGGCCGCGCGGATGCGGTGGCTGGTCGACCATCCGCGCTTCGCCGGCGCCGAGCGGATCACGCTGGTGTGCGACAACCTGAACACCCACGACATCGGCTCCCTGTACGACGCGTTCCCTCCCGACGAGGCGAGACGCATCGCGCGGCGGCTGGACCTGGTCTTCACCCCGGCGCACGGCAGCTGGCTGAACATGGCCGAGCCGGAACTGAGCGTCCTGACACGCCAGGCCCTCGGCGACCGCATCGCCAGCACGGAGGAGGTTCGGGTCCGAGCGCACGCTTGGGCGGAGGACAGGAACAGACGGCAAACGGGCATCGACTGGCAGTACACCGTCGACAACGCCCGCACCAAACTCAAGCGTCTCTACCCCCAAATTGAATCGTGACGGAATACTAGGTCTTCCGCCAACGGCGCCGAGGCGACGGCAACGCCATCAGCGCCAGGAGCGCTACGGGAAAAGCCGCCAGCAGGCCGGTGCCGAACCGCGACGCGGCGGTGTTCGGCAGCGCCCAGTCCACCACCAGGAGCGCCGCACACGACGCCAGGCAGAGCGGCCGCACGGCCAGCCGCCTGAGGGCCTTCGGCAAGGCTGGCCAGAGCGCGAGGCCGAGCGCAAAGCCGAGGTACAGCCCCAAGCAGCGATGGCACACCGCCAGCGGCCACCCCAGCCAGTGGAAGCTGCGCTCTGGCAGCTGGTGGCAAACCGCGTGGAACAGCCATTTGAGGACGCCGGCCGAGGGCCAGCCTGCAGCCGCCAGCGGCGCCGCGGCGGCAGCCAGGGCGACGCCGGCCAGCGCGGCCAGCAGCAGCGCTGTCGCCGCGGCGTCCCGGCCCGGCCGCGACAAGGCAGCGCCGGCCTGCCCCGGCGAGTGAAGGCGTCCAACCGTCATGGCTGCCATTGTAGGGCGGGCGAGCAACGGTCTGCGTCGGAAGGGCGAATTTCCTACGGTCCGGTGCGCCGAAGCCGACGTGCCGGCGGTCAGCGGCCGGCTTGGGGCGGGCCCAGCTGGCGGCGGAAGAACGTCGCCACTTCCTCGCCGAGGCTTGCCGTTGCCGCCGACGCCTCGTAGGCGAAGCCGTGGGGCAGGCCGGGGTAGAACAGATAATGCAGCGCACCGCCCGCGGCCTGGTACTCGCGCACCAGATCCAGCGTCATCGGCTGGGGCACGTTGGCGTCCGCGCCTGGCTGCGCCAGCAGCAGCGGCGGCAGACGCTCTGCTTCGCCCTCCCGCAGCAAGCGAGGCACGCTGGCCTGGGCCATCTGGGCCTGGTCGCGGAAGTAGCGTCGATGGCCGGCCACCAGGTCCTCGCGGCCTTGCCGGCGGGCGTAGTCGAACCTGGCCGCCGGGTCCGAAACCGGCCACAGCGCCGCCACCGCCGCGACTTGCGCCGAGACGTCCGCGTCTTCCCAGGCCGTGCCGACGCGCACCAGCGTGCCGCGATGCTCCGGCGCATCCGGCCGCAAGGCGGCCACCAGCGCCAGGTGGCCGCCCGAGGAGCTGCCGATCAAGCCGACGGCGTGCGCGTCCACGCCCAGCGCCGGCGCATTGGCGCGCGCATAGCGGACGCCGGCGGCGACGTCCTGGACCGCGCACGGATGCCGGGCCTGGCGGCCGTCGCGGAAGTCCAGCGACAGCACCGCGAATCCCGCCGCCGCCAGCAGCTCGCACAGCACCGCTGGCGCGTGGCGGTCGCCGCGGCTCCAAGCGCCGCCATGCACCATGACCACGGCGCGGTCCGCGGCAGCGTCTCCTCCTTGGGCTCCATCGGGCCGATGCAGCTCGGCCAAGAGCTCGGCGCCAGCCGCGCGTCCGTAGGCGACGGTTTCCGTCAACGCTGCCGCCAAGCAGCGGCTGGCCCGGCAGCCGCTCAGGAAGCGACGCTGGCCTCGCCCACCAGCACCACGGTGCCGTCCGCCTTGCCGATCCACACGAAGGCGCCCTGCCGCGAGGCATCCTCCGCCAAGGCGCCGGTGGCGACGCCATGCACGACCAGCGTGTCGTTCGGCCAAGTGGGATTGGTGAACTTCACGTTCAGCCGGCCGCTGCGCCACCAGGCGTCCCCGAAGCGTTCTTCGAGCACGTGGGCGGCGTAGGCCAGCGTCATGCGCCCGCCCACCACCACGTCCCGGAAGCCGAGCGCCTGGGAGGCGGCTTTGTCCGTGTGGTAGTTGGCGTCGCCGTGGAAGTACTCGCCGCACATCTCGAGGGTGATGGTGCGCGTCAGGCCGCCGAAGCGGCTCCCCGCCGGCACGTCGAACTTGCGGGCACCCGGCTTGCGGCGGGGATCCCGAAACGCCACTTCGCCGCCGGCGGGCTGCTCGCGCAGAAAGCTCTGGTGGTGGTGGGTGCGCACCACGGTGGCGCCGGCGGCATCCTTCACGTCCACTTCGTAGTACACCACCGAGCGGTCCCGATGGGCGTAGATGTCGCGGATGCAGCCGCTGGCGGCGTAGCTGGCGCCGGCCTGCATGGGCGCGAAGCTCTCCCAGCCCTGGCGCATCCACAGGTGGCCGACGTGGTTGGCGAAGGCGATCTCGTTGAAGTAGCCGTTCTCGGCGTCGCTCGCCACCGTGGTGGGCACCAGCCCGTCCCTGCGCGGTTCCAGCTTGAGGCCGTTGTAGTAGTCCGCCAGCGCCGCCTCCGTCACCTGGTACGGGCGTTCGCTCAGCCGCTTGCCCACTGTCGGTTCGCCTGCCGTCGCCATCGCCGCTCCCATGCCGTCCTGCCTCCGCCGAGTGCCGCCGTTGGCCGTCGAGTGTAGCCGAAGGCTGCTAAGCTCGATGGCACCGTTTCGGAGAGGTCTCGCCATGCCATCGGCATCCGGGGACGGCGGCATCGGCCGTCTGGACCACATCGGCATCGCCGTCCACAGCATCGACACGGCGCGAGCGTTCTTCGAGGACGTGCTCGGCGCCCGGCACCGCCTCACCCAGGACCATGCCTCCGGCGACTTTCGGGTGGCGCTGTTCGACCTGCACGACTTCTGCATCGAGCTTCTGGAGCCCATCAACCCGGACGGATTCCTGGCCAGGTTTCTCGCCAAGCGCGGCGAGGGCTTCCACCACCTTACCCTGCAAACGCCGGACCTCGCCAGCAAGGTGGCGGCCTTGGAGCGGCAAGGCGTGCGGGTGGTGGACAAGCACCTGGACGACCCCCAGGCGGTCGATGCGTTCATCTCCCCGAAGAGCGCCCACGGCCTGCTGATCCAGCTCGGGCAGACGCCGGGGCCGCTCAACAACCCGCCCTACTGGCAGCAGGCGGAAGCCGAGGACGGCTGATCCGGATCGCGACCGGCACCGAAGTCCGCGCAGCAAACTCGAACGCGCACGGCACCGAGTTTGCACAGCAAACTCGAATGCGCCCCGCTAGGGGCGCACCCTAGCCGAGGCCGAACACCCGCACCGCATTCTCGCCAAGCACGCGGCGCCGCGCGTCCTCGTCGAGGGCCGCCACCGAGCCGCGAATCAGCGCCGGCGCGTCGAGGCGGGAATCCACATGGGGGTAGTCGCTGCCCCAGAGGATGTTGTCGCGGCCGACGAGTTCCATCATGGCGCCGATGCAGCGCTCCTCCGGTTCCGCCACGAAGTAGCAGTTGCGGCGAATGGCATCGCTCGGCTTCCCGCGAAGCGGCGAGGCGGCGCGAAAGAAGTGGAACTTCTCGTCCAGGCGGTCCATCAGGTAGGCGGCGTAGCCGCAGCCCGCCTCCACGCTCACCACCTTGAGGCGCGGCAGCCGCTCGAACAGGCCGTCGAGCACCAGGCTCGCCATCGCCGGCAGCAGCTGGCCGGTGGCGCCGAGGCCGAAGGCGAACACCGGCGAGGCGCCGCCCTCGTGCCAGGCCGCGAACGGCGCCGCGGCGCCCTCGAAGCGCACGATCACGTGCAGGCAGCCGGGCACGTCGGCATCCTGCAAGCGCTGCCAGAGGGGATCGAAGGCCGGGTTGCCCGGGCGCTTGCCGGCCACCGTCTCCGGCGGCACGAACAGGCCGCGAAAGCCGAGCCGCAGGCATCTGTCCAGCTCCTCGGCGGCGCCGCCCACGTCGTGCCAATTCACCACCGCCACGGGCACGACGCGATCCGGAATCTCTTGGCTGAACTCCGCCTGCCAGGTGTTGTAGGCCCGGCAGTAGGCGCTCGCGAGTTCCACGTCTTCGGTGGGAAACGGCAGGATGCCGATGGTGGGGAACAGCACGCCTCGGTCCACGCGCCACTCGTCCAAGAGCTCGGCCCTGGCGCGGCCGTCGTAGCTCGCCGGCGGGCAGCCGTCCATGTAGCGCATGCCGCCGGCGAAGAGCTTGGCCCGGTCCACGTGGGCGCCGCCCAAGGCCGCCAGCACCCGGCGCAGCACCACGCGCTCGCCGATGACGAGCCGCTCCTCGCCGTCCACCACCTCGATGCGGATGGCCCGATCCCGAAACTTCGGTTCCAGGTAGCGCTGCCAGAGATCCGGCGGCTCCATGACATGGGAGTCGCAGTCCACGACCATCGCGATTTGCTCCGAGCTCTGTCGGGTCAAGCATAGCCTGCCAGCCCGCTCTGCCATTGCGAGTCCCTGCGACTTCTCTTACGATGCCTTGGAGACGTGGAGTTTCAATCGTGAACGAGTGGCTCGCCAATCCAGTGGCTTGGGTTGCGTCCTTGTCGCTGCTGTCGGCGGTGGTGGGGGCGGCCTTCGCCTTTGGAACATGGAAGGGGAAGGTGGACTCGGATCGGGCTTCGTTCAAGGAGTTCATGAAGGAAGTTCGCGACGACATCAAGGAGATACTCGGGCGGTTGCCGTCTCCCACCGTGGCCGATGGCAGCCCGCTCCAGCTGACGGACTGCGGCAAGTCCATTTCCGAGCGCCTCGGCGCCGCCGAGCTGGCGCAGAGCCTCGCGCCGCTCCTGCAAGCGCAGGTCGAGGGGAAGACCCCCTACGAGATCCAGGAGAAGTGCTTCGACTACGTCCGCCACGAGTACGAACCGCCGAAGGACGTGGAGACACGCGTCAAGACGTGTGCCTACGACCACGGCATCAAGCGCGGTCAGGTGCTGGATGTCCTGGCGGTCGAGCTGAGGGACAGGCTGCTGGCGATGAAACCCTAACCGGCGGGCACGAGGCTTCGGCCGCCACTCCCGCGGTTGTGCCGAGCGCGCCGGTTGCGCTACAAAGAGCGCATGCACCCTGTAGGCAAGCCCGCCATGTTCAACACCAAGGACGATCAGCTCGAGACGCCCCCCATCCGCACCGGCTACCGCACCTTCGAGGTGGCGCCGCTGACGCCGCACATCGGCGCCGAAGTGGCCGGCGTGGACCTGGCCGGGGCCCTCTCCAACGAATGCGCCCAGGACATCCACGACGCCTGGATGGATTGGAAGGTGCTGGTGTTCCGGGACCAGCGCCTGACGCGGGACCAGCACAAGCGCTTCGGGCGCCGGTTCGGCAAGCTGCACGTGCATCCGATGCAGCACAAGTACGGCGGCGACCCGGAGATCCTCACCGTCAAGACCACCGGCGACTCCCCCTACACCGCCGGCGACGGCTGGCACACGGACGTCACCTGCGACGAAGTGCCGCCGCTGGGCTCCATGCTGTACGTCACCGAAACCCCGGCCTGCGGCGGCGGCGACACCCTGTTCGCGGACATGGCGCTGGCCTACCGGCTGCTTTCGCCGCCCATCCGCGAGTTCCTCGGCGGCCTGACGGCGGTCCACGACGGCGCCATACCCTACGTCGGCTCCTACAAGTCGAAGCCGCCTCCGGGGGGCTATCCCCGCAACGAACACCCGGTGGTGGTCCGCCACCCGGAGACCGGGCAGCGCATCCTGTACGTCAACCAGGGCTTCACGTCGCACATTCGCGGCCTCGCCCGGCGCGAGAGCCGGGCGGTGCTGGACATGCTCTACCGGCACATCGACGCCACGCCCCGGCTGTGGTGCCGCGTCTCCTGGCGGCCGAACACCCTCGCGTTCTGGGACAACCGCTGCACCCAGCACCACGCGGTGTGGGACTACTACCCCCACAGCCGCTACGGCGAGCGCGTTTCCATCGTCGGCGATGCGAGGCCGGCGGCATGATCCGCCGCCGCGCGTTCATCGCCGGCGCCGCCCTCGCTCCCGCGGCGCTCTGGCTGCCCCGGGCGCTGGCGGCGGCGACGCCGAGCCTCGAGACCTCCAAGCTCGTCTACCTGACGCCGCTCAAGAGCGACGGCGAAGAGAGCCGCTGCAAGGCGGAGATCTGGTTCGGCTACCACGCCGGGGACGTGTTCGTGGTGACGCCGCCGGAGGCCTGGCGGGCGCAGGCGGTGGCCAAGGGCTTGCGCCGCGCCCGGATGTGGGTGGGCGAGTACGGCGTCTGGACCCGCGCCGACGGGGCCTTCCGGCAAGGGCCGGAGCTCATGGCCAGCGCCGCCATCGAGACGGATGCGGCAACCCAGGCGGCGGTGCTGGCCGCCATGGCCGGCAAGTACGCGGACGACGGCTGGTCCCGCTGGGGGCCGCGGTTCGAGGCCGGCCTCGCCGACGGCGGTCGGGTGATGATCCGCTACGCCATCGACGGCTGAGGGCCTTGGCGTCGAGCCGCCCGCGCCCTGCCCGCTCCAAGGCGGCAGCAAGGCGGCGCCCCGGCCACGGCGCGACGACGAGGGCGCTGGCGGGCCGGATGCTCGCCCTCGCCGCGCTGGCAGCCGTTCCCGCCGATGCCGTGGAGCGCATCGGACGCTTGGGCCACCCCGCCCTCGCCGAGGTGAGCGGCATCGTCAAGTCCGCCGCCGGGGACTTCTACTGGGTCCACAACGACAGCGGCGACGACGCCCGCCTCTTCGCCATCGACGATGCCGGCGTCCCGATCTGGCCGCCCTACCTCGGCATCTCCCGCGCCGAGGACTGGCCGGGGCACGCCGTCGACGCCGCCTGGCACTTCGACTGGGAGGACATCGCGCTGGCCGACGGCGCGCTCTACATCGCCGACGTCGGCAACAACGGCAACGCCCGGCGGGATCTCGGCGTGTACGTGGTCAACGAACCGGACCCCCGGGCCGTCCCGAAGATGCGGGCCCTCAGGCACCTGCCCCTGCGCTACCCGGACCAGCGCGCCTTCCCCGCCGAAGTCTGGCACTTCGACTGCGAGGCGGTGTTCGCCGCCGACGGCAAGCTCTACTTCGTCACCAAGCACCGGCAGCCGGGGCGCATCAGCGATTGGGAAGCCGGCGCCAAGCTGTACCGGCTGGATACGGACTACACGGATCGGGAGAACGTGCTGACGCTGGTGGGCCGCCACCCGGACGTGTTCCTCGCCACCGGCGCGGACCTTTCGCCGGACGGCCGGACGCTGGCGGTTGCCACCTACACGGCGCTGTGGCTGTTCGAACGCCCGCAGACAGGCGACAACTGGTTCGCCGGGCCGGCCCGCAAGCTCGACCTGGACCGGGCGCTGGCGCAGCAGCTGGAGGCCATCGCCTGGGAGAACGAAACCACCCTGCGGCTGGTGAACGAGCAAAGGGACATGCTGCGGGCGCGGGTGGAGGAATTTGCGCCGGCCGGGTAGGCTGGCGTATGATTCGGGATAGGCGGCCGGAACTTAAACGGTGCAAGAGGACGCAATGGAGAAAAAGATCGGTACCCTAACGAAGGTAGAGGACATACGAGGGGAAATGTGGCGAAGGGAAGACAAGAATTTCACGCCGTGGCTGGCGAACAATGCGGTCCTGCTCGGCAAGGCGCTCGGCATGGATCTGGAGCATCATGTGGTAGAGACCGAGGCTAGGGTAGGGGCCCGACTTCGGTCCGATGTGGTCTTTCGCGATGACTCCACGCAGAACACTGTCGTTGTGGAGAACATGTTTGGCACGTCCGACCACGACCATCTTGGCAAGCTGATCAGCTACGCTGCCGGCCTCGGGGCCGCCTGTGCCGTTCTGATCTCGGAGGAACTCAAGGACGAGCATCGACGTGCGCTAGAGTGGCTCAATTCCTCCTCGGCGGACCTGCATTTCTTTGGAGTCGTCATAGAGGGTTGGCGCATCGACGACTCACCACCCGCTCCTTGGCTGCGCGTCGAGGTCGAACCGCACGATAAGCAGGACAACCAATTGGCCGATGACCTTCAACGTCGGTACCGAAGCTTCTGGGCCGAGTTCATGCCTGCGTTTCGCAGCAAGTACCCCGACTGGACCCATCAGCGCAAACCACAGCCTTCCAACTCGATGTTCTTCCCGTTGTACCTCCGCGGGTTCCGCATTTCCTGTGCGCTCAAGGGCACATATCCGCTACGAGTCGAGCTATACCATCAGGAAACGGAAAAGATCAAAGCTCTCTACCAGCACAAGGCCCGGATTGAAGCGATCCTAGGCGAGTCTCTGGATTGGAGCCGGGGGACGTATATTTCCCTTAATTCGTCAAAGGACGCCTCCGATGATAGCGAGGCACGGGAATGGCTGATCGAGGCCGCTGACAGGATGCGCCAAGCGTTCACACCCTTTCTCAAGAACCTCCCACCCTAACGAGGCCCCGACCACACACCAGAGAGATCCCCTGCCTCTCACCGCCCCCCGCGCCCAAAGTCCTCGTCGTACTTTCGCAGTTCCGCTCGGCCCACCACCAGGTGGTGGACTTCGTCCGGGCCGTCGGCGATGCGCAGGGTGCGCTGGCCGGTGTACATGCCGGCCAGCGGGGTCCATTGGGAGACGCCGGCGGCGCCGTGGATCTGGATGGCCTGGTCGATGATCTGGCAGACGCGCTCCGGGATCATCGCCTTGCACATATGAACCCACACCCGGGCTTCGCGGTTGCCGAGCACGTCCATCGCCTTGGCGGCCTTCAGCACCATCAGGCGCATGGCCTCGATCTCGATGCGGGCCCGGGAGACCAGCTCCAGGTTCTTGCCGAGCTGCACCAGCGGGCGGCCGAACGCCTCCCGGCCCATGCCGCGGCGCACCATCAGGTCCAGCGCCCGTTCCGCCTGGCCGACGGACCTCATGCAGTGGTGGATGCGCCCGGGGCCTAGCCGGCCCTGGGATATCTCGAAGCCGCGGCCCTCGCCGAGCAGGATGTTCTCCTTGGGCACCCGGGCGTCGTCGAAGCGCAGGTGCATGTGGCCGTGGGGGGCGTCGTCGTGGCCGAACACGGTCATCGGCTCGATGATGGTCACCCCGGGGGTGTCCTTGGGCACCAGAATCTGGGACTGCTGGCGGTGCGGCGGCGCCTCCGGGCTGGTCTGCACCATCGCGATCATGATCTTGCAGCGGGAGTCCCCGGCGCCGGAGATGTAGAACTTCTCGCCGCTGAGCACCCACTCGTCGCCGTCGAGGCGGGCCTGCGTCGCGATCTGCTTGGCGTCCGAGGAGGCGAGGTTCGGCTCCGTCATGGCGTAGGCGGAGCGGATCTCGCCGGCCAGGAGCGGCTTCAGCCACCGTTCCTTCTGCTCCGGGGTGCCGTAGCGCTCCAGCACCTCCATGTTGCCGGTGTCCGGCGCGCTGCAGTTGAGGCACTCGGAGGCGATGGGGTTCTTGCCGAGCTCGGCGGCGATGTAGGCGTAGTCCAGGTTCTTGAGGCCCTCGCCGGTCTCGGCGTCGGGCAGGAAGAAGTTCCACAAGCCGTTGCCCTTGGCCTGGTCCTTGAGGCCCCCCAGGATGTCCTCCTGGCGCGGCGACAGGCTCCAGCGGTCGCCGTGCTCGAAGGCCGCCTCGAAGTACGCCGGCGTGCGCGGTTCCACCTCCTCGGCGATGAACTTCTTCACCGCCGCGTACAGCGGTTCCACCTCCTCGCTCATCACGAGATTGTTGAGATCCGCCTCCACGTCCGCCAATGCCGCTGCCGCCATGCGCTCCCCGCTGTTCCTGCCAGGCAAGCGGCGGATTGTAGCAGTTCGCCTGCCGCCGCCCGGGCGCGGGCGCGCGCGTTGCGCGCGTTCGAGAACTTGTCGGCCGCGCAAGGATGGCCGGCGCTAGTGGTTCGATTCGGAATCGACATGGCAAATGGCACGCGCCTTCCCGCCAGCCCGGTGAAGGCGCTTCGTCTGTCGTCGCCTCGGCGTGCGCTGCTTGAGGATGTGCCGCCCCGCAAGGCCGCCGGCATCCCGGTCGAGCAACCCGCCCGCTGGAACACACGTAATTTTGGAAGCGGCACACTAGTGGCCGTGCGCCTTGGCTTCCACAAGATGCATCGCGTAGGCTAGGCCGATGCCGGCCAGAAAACAGGCCGCCAGCTTGCCACGGTCGTGGCTGTGGAAGTGCGTCTCCGGCAGCAGATCGCTCAGCGAGATGCACAGGAAGGCGCCCGCCGTGAACGCCATCGCCCGACCGACGACGGCATCCTGCTGGGCGCCGGCGAAGAGTCCCGCGCCCCAAACCGCGAGAAAGGCCGCCGCCGGGCAAAGCAGGGCGAACAGCGCGTTGACCGCCAAGCGCGTGCGTTCGCTGGCGCCGGCGCTGCGCATTACGCTGGTGACGGAGAGGGCATCCAGGGGCTTGTGCAGACATATGGCAAGGAAAGCGCCGCTGCTCGCCCAGCTCAGGCCGCCAGGCCCCTGTTCCAGCGCCAACACGCTGGTGGCGAGCGCAACGGCTTCGACGACGACGTGAACGCCCATGCCCAAACCGATGCCGATCCAGCTGGCGGCGTGGGCGCCGCCGCGATGGGCTTCAGCGCTGAAGTCGTGCTCGTGGAAATGCACGAAGCGCAGCAGCAGGACCATCAGCACGGCGCCGAGAACGGCCCACCACACCGCGGTTTCCACCGCCCGCGGCGCCCCCGAATCTTCCAGGAGCATCACTCCGTGGGGCAGCAAGTGGTAGAAGGCGACACCGAGAATCAGGCCCCCGACCAGGCCCATCGCCGCCTGCATGCGGATGTGCGACGAGCCAAGAGCGGAGGGAAGCCAGCCGCCCGCGAACGACGCGATGGCGAGGGCCACGGTGTACCCCGTCAGCAGCAGGAGGGGGGGATCCATCCGATCAGCTTACGCGATTCCGGCACGAGGACACGCCGCCGCATGGTAGGGTCCAAGCAGTTCGCTTGTTGCGGAGCGGGCATGGCGTCGAAGCATCCAGAAGACATCCCTTGGCTCGCGTCGGCGGCAACTCGTTTGTCCGGGCGAACCGAGAGACGGGCGCCGTGACGGCCGCGGCCAGCGAGTTCCTGGGTTTCCTGTGGACGTCGTTCCTGTTGCTCGGCCCCATGCTGATGCTGGGCCTGTTCCTTTCCGGCCTCATTCACGTCCTCATCTCCCGAGCCGCCATCCTCAAGTGGCTGCGCCGCGACAGCTTGGGTTCCGTCGCTGCCGCGGCCGCCATCGGCGTGCCCATGCCGCTGTGCAGCTGCTCGGTGGTGCCGGTGGTGGGGGAAATGCGCCGCAAGGGCGCATCGCGGTCGTCGTGCATGTCCTTCCTGATCACCGTGCCGGAAACCGGCGCGGATTCCATCCTGGTGACCCATGCGTTCTTCGGCTTCGCTGCGGCAGTGGCGCGTCCGATCGTCAGCTTCGTCACTGCGGTGGTTGGCGGCGTCCTCTGCATCCGCTGGAACCGCGACGGCCAGGAGCGCCGCGGCCAGGCCGCTGGCCCTGGCTGCGACGGCCACGGACACGGCGGCCATGTGCCGTTGATTGCCGGCCGGGACGACTGCTACGTCGCGCCGGCGCAGCTTGGGGCGGCGCTGCGTCGGGCGCTGGCGACGCTCGGCAGGCCAAAGCGCGGCTCCTGGGCGAAGCCAGCGTTCCATCGCCGCCCGGCCACGGACGCCGATGCGGCGCCGGGGGGCGATGCGCCGCAGCGGCAGGACGTCCCGGCGTTCGGGACCATTGCCCGGCACATGCTGCGCTACGGCTTCGTGGAGGTGGCGGACGACATCCTGTTCGCGCTCCTGGTCGGCGTCGCTTTGGGCGGCCTGCTCTACCTCGCCATTCCCGGCGATCTGATGGCCAGCGAATACGCCCGCTGGCTGGCCTATCCGGCGCTGGTGCTGGTGGGCGTGCCGCTCTACATCTGCGCATCGGCGAGCACGCCGATCGCGGCCGCTCTGGTCGCCAAGGGATTCAGCCCCGGCGCCGCGCTGGTGTTCCTGATGACCGGCCCCGCTACCAACACTGGCACCATCGCCATCGTCGTCAGCCAGTTCGGGGCCCGCTTCGCCTCCATCTACGTGGGCTCGGTGGTCGCCGTCACCGTGGTTCTGGGCATTGCGATCGATGCCTTGCTGCTGCTGGCCGGCTGGTCGCTCACCGTCGATCTCGACGCGTCGGATTCCGCCGCCATCGCCACCCTGCAATGGGCTGGCGCCCTGGGTCTCGTCGCCCTGATCGCATGGCGGTTCCGCGCCGGCGCCCTCGTGAGCGGCTACCGGGAACTGCTGTCGAATCTGCGCCCGGCGGCGAGGCCGGTCAAAGCCTGGTGGCTGCGCGCCACCCGCAACGGGGAGGCGACATTCGGTGGCAAAGGCGTTGGCAGCCAGGCATTGAAGAACGCCGGCGAAAGGAGATCGCGATGATGGCCGGCTCGAGGAGCTGGCGCTGCGTCTGGCGTTGGGGGAGGAGGACTTCAAGGCGGGTGGGTTAGCATCGCCGCCCATGGACGCGGACGCCGACAAGCCAGCCAGCGCCCCGGCGCCGCGCCCGGTGCCGCGGCTTGCCGGTCCGTTCGAGGTGGAGCTCACGCTGCCCGGCAGCAAGTCCATCGCCCTGCGGCACATTCTGATGTCCACCCTGGCCCAGGCGCCGACGCGCATCGACGGCGTGCCGCGCTGCGACGACGTGGACGCCATGCTGGACGCCGTCGGGCGCCTCGGCGCCGAAGTGTCGCGCTGCGGCAAGGCGGTCCGCTTGGCGCCAGCGGCAGCCGCGCCAGCCGAGACCACGCTGGACCTCGGCATGAGCGGCGTCTCGCTGCGCTTCCTGCTGGCCCACGCGGCGCTGCGGCCAACGGCCACCCGCTTCACGGGCCACCCCCAGCTGCACGAGCGCCCGAACGCGGACCTCTTGGCCGCGTTGGCGGAAATCGGCTGCGAAGTGCGCTCCGCCGCTGGCCGTCTGCCGATCGAGATAGCCGGGCCGCGGTGCCCGAAGGCCGCCGCCACGCTGCGCACGGAGGTGAGCAGCCAGTACCTCTCGGCGTTGCTGCTGGCCGCTCCGGCACTGCCCCGGGGCCTTTCGATCCGGCTGCGGGGCGCTCGCGCCAGCGCGTCCTATCTGGACGTGACCGCCACCGAAATGGCCCGCCGGGGCATCGCCGTCGAGACGCCAGCGGCAGCCACGGTGCGGGTTCCGCCGGGCCGCTACCGGGGCGGCGAGGTGGTCGTCGAAGGCGACGCCTCGGCGGCCAGCTACCACGCTGCGCTCGCGACCCTGCACCGCGGCAGCGTCGCCTTCGCCAACCTCGGCAGCGCCACCCGACAAGGGGACTACGGCTTCCTAGCCCTCTGCGAACGCGCCGGCGCCACGGTGGTGCGGACGGCCGCCCGCACCACGGTGCATGGTCCGACGCGGCTGGCCGCCATCGGCCACGCGGACATGACCGCGATGCCGGACGCGGCGCCGACGCTGATGGCGCTGGCGCCGTTTCTGCCGGAGCCCACGCGCATCACGGGCCTCGCCACGCTGCGCGTCAAGGAGTGCGACCGCCTGGCGGCCGGGGCGGCGGAGCTGGCCAAGGCCGGCGTGCCGGTGGAGGCCACGGCGGACGCCATGACCATCCACCCGACCGGACAGCTTCGCCCGGCGCGCTTCGACACCTACGAGGACCACCGCATGGCGATGGCGCTGTCGGTGCTCGCGAGCGGCATCGGCGGCTGCGCGATCGCGGATCCCGGCTGCGTCGCCAAGACCTACGCGGACTACTGGCAGGACTTCGACAGCGTCTGCCGAGCGGTCCAACCTGCGTAGGCGCCCGCGATGCGCAAGGTGCTGGTGGTGGACGACCACGCCCACATTCGGGAAGTGATCACCTTCGCGCTGCGGCGCGCCGGCTACGAAGTGGCCACCGCCAGCGACGGCCTGGAGGCGCTCCGCCGCATCGAGCGGGATGCGCCGGAACTGGTGGTTCTGGACGTCCTGATGCCGGAAATGGACGGCCTGGAAGTGTGCCGGGCGCTGCGCACCGGCAGCGCGCCGGGCGGGCGCAGCCTGCCGATCCTGTTTCTCTCCTCCAAGGACGACGAAGTGGACCGCATCGTCGGCCTGGAGCTCGGCGCCGACGACTACATCGTCAAGCCCTTCAGCCCCCGGGAACTGGTGGCCCGGGTCAAGGCCCACTTCCGGCGCCTCGACAGCCTGGAGGACGCCGCCGGCGAGACGGTGGTGGCGGGCGCGCTCGCCATCGATACGGCGACCCAGACGGCGACCCTTGCCGGCTGCCCGGTCTCCCTCACCCGCACCGAGTTCGGCCTGCTGCTGACCCTCGCCAGACGCCCGGGCCGGGTGCTCAGCCGAGACGCCCTGATGAACGGCGCCTACGCCGGCCATCGCATCGTCAGCGACCGCACCATCGACAGCCACATGCGCCGCCTGCGGGCCAAGCTGCGGCAGGGCGGCAGCGATCCCATCCGCACCGTCCACGGCGTCGGCTTCCGCCTGGTGCCGAGCTCGTAGCAGTCCAAGCCGGGACGCGCTGGCCTACCTGCCGGCATCCCGCAGGAACTCCTCCGCCTCCGCCAGGTAGCCGAGGCGCTCCATCGCCGGCCCGTGGGCGGCCACCACTTCGGCCACCTGGTCCGCGGTAAGCGCGTCGCGCCAGCCGCCGGCAACACCGGCCCGGAAGAAAGACGATCTGGCCGCAACTGCTCCCTCCACGAAGCCCTCCGCGGCCTCCTGCGCCTGCAAGCGGTCGAAGGCCGCGTTGGCCACCGCCCCGGCGATGGTCTCCGTGCGCGGCCCGTTTGCCAACGCGAGACCGTGCTGCTCGAGGAAGGCCACCGCGGCGCCGAAGGCCGCCGCGGCGTTCGCGGCCAGGTCCTCGTAGCGGACCACGCGCATCGGGAACTCCTGCTGCTCGAGCCAGCCGAGCACATGGTCGCTCCATCGGCCGAGCAACTCCGGAATCACAGTATTGAGGCCGCGCACCAGGTGCCCTTCGGCGGCGGTTGGACTGTCCATCCAGGCAATGGCGTCCGCTAGCGTGATGTTGCGGTGGTCGGCGTAGGAGACCGCGACATCGAGGGGATTGCGTACCATGTAGATCGCCGCGGCGGTGACTTCGCCGGCATAGAGCCAGTCCCGGCCCTCTTCCTGCTCGGCCGGACGCGGGGGCAAAGGCAGGAAGGCGTCGTGGGCCTTCTGGAACGTCGGCCGGGGGGCCTTCGCGAGAGTCGCCGCCAGCAGGCGATGAAAGGCAGACCGCAACCGCAGCAGCTCCGCCTCCGGCAATTCGGAGGAGTCGATTCCCATGTACTGGTTGAACAGTTCCCGGTCCACAACGAAGGACCTTCCGACGAGGCTGTTGATGGCGGGCGGCGCACCGGTCAAGTAGCTCGTCAGCAGCGCCCGAAACCAGGTGTTGCCGGACTTCGGGTAGGACGCGAGCCACACGAACGGCCGGCGCCCTCGGCCTGCTGCGGTCCCCTCCATCTCATCCGTCACTGCAAGCCGTTGCGGAACGCGCCAGGTCCCGCGACACGGCGTCCGCGAGCCCCGCCAAAGGGAATCCATCGAGGGAGCGCTCCGCGCGCAACACCGGCACGCGCCGCGCCAAGGCCGCGATGGCATGGAAAGGCGCCGCTCTCGATGGCGCACACGCTTCGAAGAACTTGCGGTATCTGAGTTCAAGCAAGGCAAAGTGCGCATGGCGCTTGGCCATCGGCGTCAACGTGGTCTCGCGGTCCTTGCCATCCCCCAGGAGGTAGCACCTGCACACCGGAACGGGCACCCCGCAGAACGCCTCCGGCAGGGGTACGAGGTGCTTCTTCGCGTCCTCCGTGAGCGGCTCGCGTACCCGGCCCTCCCAGCCCAGCTGGGCCAAGGCGTCGGACCACAACCGCAACGCCGGAAACGCCGGCAGCGCCATCAACTCGCCCCGGCACCAGGCCAACGCGGTCAAGTCGTCGGCGAGCATCCGGTGTCCACGCGCCACGAGGGCCGCCACCAAGGACGACTTGCCCAGTGCCGTACCGCCAAGGAACAGGGCCGCGCCACCGTGGCCCAAGGCTACCGCGCCGGCCCGCAGCATCGTCAAGCCACGCTGTTGCAGCAGCGCGGCCGCCACCGGACCGGCGAGAAGGCTGCCGATGGCAGCCTCGCTGGCTCGCTTTGGCGCGACCACGATCTCGCGCCCCCGCCGAACGAGGACGTCGGCCAAGCCGGGGGCCCGCATCAGGAACATTCCGGGTTCCGCCTGCCACGTCTCGTGGTCCGCAACCGGCGCCGGCAAGGCCGCCGGCACGTCGCCCGCAGCGACCACGACATCCGGCGGCCGATGCGCTGCCAACGCCGTGAAGGGAAGCGCAAGGCTGGAGCGGAAGACAAGCCCGAAGGCGCGGTAGCTGTGACCGACCATCTCTTCCGTCTCAGCCATCAGGGCCGATCATAGCGGCCCCGCACGGCCTTCGAGTACAATGCCGCGCCGGCCATCGAACAACGCCAACGCCAATGCTCCCCGACGCAACCGCCGCTTTGCGCCGTGCCTAGCCAGCCGAAGGTCCGGGAAGCGGAGGCCTGCCACAAGCTGCCGCCGCTGCCGCCGCCGGTGCGCAAGCCCGCCTTCGTGCGGCATCTGGGCGCGGTGGACGTGCATGCCCTGCAACGGGCCACGCGCCGCGTCAGCGAGGACCTGTGGCAGCGCGAGGACGGCGCCAAGGAGAACGACTACTTCTGTTTCGACCACACGCATCACATCGTGTTCCGGTTCATCGCCGGCAACAGCCACCCGATGCGCTTCTACACCAACCCGATCTGGACGCCGTGGCAAGGGCTGCTGCTGCCGGTGCTGCGGGCGGCGACCGCCGCCTACGGATTCGCCAGCGCCGTCTACCCGAAGGTGATGCTGGCGCGGCTGGCCGCTGGCCGGGGCATCGCCCGCCACGAAGATGGCGAGGGCTCGCATCCCTTGACGCATCGCATCCACGTGCCCTTGCAAACCAGCCCGGAGGTCGTCTTCACGGTCGGCGGCCAGCGCCACCACCTGGCTGCCGGCCACGCCTGGGAGACCAACAACATCGTGGCGCACAGCGTCTTCAACGGCTCCCCCGCACCCCGCATCCATCTGGTGTTCGAGGCATTCGACGGCGCCTGTGCGGATAGCGGCTATCGATCTGAACCGTCGATCTAGCCGGCGCCGCCTCCATCGGATGCCGCGGCGTCCCAGCCAGTCGTATCCCAGCCCGCGGACAGTTCCGTCCACCGCCCCGCGGCCGCGACGCAGCCGGCCTTCACGATCAGCACCCGGTCTGCGGCGGCCAGCACGGCCGGCTGGTGCGCGATTGCCACCACCGTGGTCCGGTCCCGCAGCCGGCGCAACGCCGCGGCCACCCGCTGCTCCGTCTCGGCGTCGAGCTGGCCGGTGGCTTCGTCCAGCAACAGCAGCGTCGGTTGCCGCATCAGAGCGCGGGCCAAGGCTATCCGCTGCCGTTCGCCGCCGGAGAGCCGGCTGCCGCGGTCGCCAACCACGGTATCGACGCCATCCGGCAGCGCCGCCACGAATCTGTCCGCCGCCGCGGTGCGCAAGGCATCCTGGATTTGCGCTTCGGTCGCCCCAGGGCGGGCCCACAGCAGGTTGCCGCGAATGGTGTCGTGGAAGAGATAGGGGTCCTGAGGCACATAGGCGACGGACCTTCGCCAGCGCACCGCCAGCTCGCCGGCGAGGGGCTGCCCGTCCAGCAGAATCCTGCCCGGGGGGCGCCCCACGACACCAGACGCCGGCGGCAGGAGGCCAAGCAGCATCTCGGCGAGCGTGCTCTTGCCTGCGCCCGAGGGGCCGCCAATCGCCGTCATGGTGCCAGCGGCGATGTTCAAGTCGACGTGCTTCAGGACCGGCGTGTCCACGGTGTACGCGAAGGAGACGTCGCGCAGTTCCAAAGAGCGCGCGAGGGCCACTGGCGGCAGCGCGGCGCCGCTGGCGGGCGTCCGACGCTCCGCCGCCGCGGCGAACTCCCGCTGCATGGCCATCACGTTCTGGTACGCCGGCAGCGTGTTCGCCAGCTGCTGGGCGCTGCCCAGGAAGCCCAGCAGCATCGGCAGGACTCGGGAGAAGACCACCACGGTCACGACCAGTTCCGCCACGCCCAATTCGGCCCGGACGCCGAGCCAAACCAGCAGCACCACGGTGCAGGCGCCGCCCACGTTCATGGCGGCGCTCCCCAAGCTGTTCACCCGGGTGAACGCCAACTGCCGTCCACGCATGGCGGCCGTGGTTTCCACGAAGTGATCGACATGGCGCTGCTCGACGCCGTACGCCTTGGCGAGCCGCAGCCCGGCGAGGAAGTCCGATGTCGAACCGAACAGGCGCCGGTTGAATTCCGTCATCTGTTCGCCGATCTCGCGGGAGCGGCGCACCAGAACGCGGGAAGCGACGAGCGCGACAGTGCCGACCGCCAGGGCGACCGCCGACACCCCCGGCGCGATGGCGACCGCGAGGGACACCTGCACCAGCGCCAACAGGCCGGTGATGGGCAGCCGCAGGAACATCATCATCGCCGAGCCAGTGCGGTTCACGTCCGCGTTCACCGTATGCTGGATGTCCGACTGGCGTTTGCGAAGCAGAACCTCCCACGAAGCTCGCCCCATGGCCGCGTACACCCTGGTCCGCAAGGCGTCGACGAAGCCGTGCCGGACTTCGGTGAGGACCTGCTCCCGCCACCAGGACACGGCCGCCCGCACCACTACGCCAACGAGAAACAGCAGCAGCACGTTGCCCAGGCCGAGGTCGACGCCAATCGCCCCTGCGGCTTCGGCAATGCGGCTCGCGATGCCGTCCCCCTCGCCGAGTTCGCCGCCAATGCCCATCGCGTACAGCAGCGGAATGAGCATCACGATGCCGAACGCCTCGGTGACGCCGGCGACCAGCAGCAGGCACACCGCAAGACCAGCGCGGCGGGGCGAGAATGCGACCACCTCGCGCAGCAGCTCCCGGGTGCCGCGCAGGGGCGACGTCGGCGAACGCATCTCTTCCGGCACTGGGTGACCGCCTCAGTAGCCGAGCTGCTTGTCGATCACGCCCTCGAGGGCTTCGCCGCGGCGCCAGCGACCGAGATTGGCGACGAAGCGATCGAGGTTGCGGGCCGCTCGGAACTGGCTGGCGCCGGCGGTGTGCGGCGTCATCACGACTTGCGGCAGGGTCCACAGCGGGCTGTCCGCCGGCAGCGGCTCCCGGGGCGCCACATCGAGGGCCGCGCCGCCGATCTGTCCGCCTTCCAGCGCTGCCACCAGATCGCTCTCCACCATCACTTCGCCCCGGGTGACGTTCACCAGGATCGCGTCGGGCTTCATCTGCCGAAACGCCGCGGCGTCGAAGCGGCCCCTGGTCTCGGCGGTGAGCGGACAGCAGACGGCCAGCACGTCCGCCGCCGCCAGCAGCTCGTCGAAGCCGGCCGGCGGCAACACCGACGCCACCTCCGGGGACGGGGCCACCTGCTCCCTGTCCAACGCCACCACGCGCATGCCGAAGGCGGCGGCGCGGCGGGCCATGGCGCGACCGGTGCCGCCGAAGCCGAAGATGCCCATGGTCGCGCCGGTGAGTTCCCGTTCCTTGGCGCGCATCGCCCCGCGGTGCTGCCAGGCGGCCGGTCCCAAGCGCAGCGCCGTCGCCAGCTGGCGCGTCAGCATCAGCAGCAAACCGAAACCATGGTCCGCCAGGTGCTCGCCCACCAGCCCCTTCTCGCTGGTGAGGAGCACGTCGCTGTTCCTGAACTCGTCGTACAGGAAGGCGTCCACGCCGGAGGCGATGGCGTGGACCCAGCGCAGCCGCTTCGCGGCCAGGAACATCCGCCGCGAGACGAAACCGAGCACCACCTCGGCATCCGCCACCGCCGTCTCGGCGTTCCGGGCCTCGGCCACCACCACGTCGGCACCGCCGCCGGCAACGCGGATGCGTTCGACGTCCGCCGGGCGGACCGCGGACAACGTGAGGCCCGGGACGACAACGACTTTCACCGGAACTCCACGCGGACCGGCGCGAACGGCGGACCGAACTCGCCGCAGTAGATGCCGGCGGCAGCCACCCGGTGGCGCGTGTAGGACCCGGTGATGACGCGATCGCCGGCGGCCAGGCGGCGTCCGAACCGCGCCAGCTGCCGGGCCAGCGCCGCGATGGACGCGAAGTGGTCGTCGATGTGCCCCGCCGCGGCGACGGTCTGCACCGGCGCGTCGTTGCGCTTCAGCGCCACCACCAGGGCATCGAAATCGAACGCGGCCCAAGGACGCCGCACCTCGGGGCCGACCACCACGGCGTACTGGCCGAGGTTGTCCGCCAAGCGCTCCGCTGCGGCCGCCCCAGGCGGCAAGCGCGCCTCGCCTATCTCGAAGGCCGGCGCCACGCAGTCGACGGCGGCAATGGCAGCGTTTCGATCCGCGTCCCCCGGCAGCGCCTCTCCCAGGCGGAAGCACAGTTCGTTCTCCACGCTTACGCGGACCGCGTCCGCGCCCATGCGGACCGAGTCCGCGCCCACGCTGGCGAAGTCGGCCAGTGCGAGCTGCTTCCCGGAGGGGAAGACGCGCTCCTCGAGGATGTAGCCGAAAGGGCGAAAGCCCGGTCCCATGCCGTCTCTCGCGGCGCCGGAGGTGAGACCGACCTTCCAGCCGCCGACGTCGCGGTCGCCGAGGCGCTCGAGCTGTCGGACCAGACCGGCATCGCGGTCGGCGTCGGCGACCGTCGGCATTTACGCGAAATCCTGGATGCGGGACCGCCATGCAAGCACCTGTTCGGGCGTTCGCGCCGCCTCGACCATGTGCGGCTGAGGGTTCACCGGCACCAGCACTCTGGCAACGCCCTGCGCCTTCAGCTCCGGCAGCGCCTGCAGGTCCTGCGGGCAGCTCAAGGTGATTTCGAGCGCCGCCGGATCCCGCCCGGCCGCCTGCGCCGATTGTCGCGCCAAGTCCACCAGCGGGGCCGGATTGCCGCGGGCGGGGAAGAAGCCGTCGCCAAGCCGTCCCGCCCGTCGCGCCGCGGCCTTCGAGTGGCCGCCGACGTGGATCGGCACCGTGCCCCGCAGCGGCTGCGGCCGGCAGTAGGCGCCGTCGAAGCGAACGAAGTCGCCGCCGAACGTCGGCCGCTCCTGCGACCACAGCGCCCGCATCGCGGCCACGTACTCGTCCGTGCGCGCGGCCCGGTCGTCGAAGCTGGCGCCGATGGCGTCGAACTCCTCCCGCAGCCAGCCGACACCAATGCCGAGCAGGATGCGTCCGCCGGACATCGCGTCCAGCGTCGCCACCTGCTTGGCCGCGACCACCGGATTGTGCTGCGGCAGGATGAGGATGCCGGTGCCGAGGCGGATGGCGCGCGTCCGCGCGCCCACGTAGGCCATCCACACGAGGGGGTCCGGCAGCGGAACGTCGTACCTGCCGCCAGCCATGCGGCCGTCCGCGGAGTACGGATACGCCGACGCATGGCCCTCCGGCACCACCGTGTGCTCCACGGTCCAGGCGCTCTCGAAGCCGGCCTCCTCCGCCGCCTGCACAAGCTCGACCGCCAAGGCGCCATCCACGTAGCGCCCGGTGTTGCAGTAGCGCAGCCCGAAATGCATCCGCCGCCCTCGAAATCCGCAGCCGCGCAGCATAGCGCAAACCGCCGCTCCGGCAGGGTGCGCCGCCGCACGGCACCGCAGCGCGGGGGAGATTGAACCGAGGCGGCGCAACGGTTAGGTTGGCGACAACTGCCAGCACACCGCCAGGAACGCCATGCGCAACGGCCATCGCGTACTCGACACGGATTCGCACCAGATGGAGCCACCCGGCATCTGGGCGGACTACATCGACCCCCTGTTCGCGGACCGGGCGCCGCGCATCGGCGACGTCGGCAACGGGCGGCCGGGGATGTGCGTGGAGGGCGAGCCCGTCGCCAAGCAGGACGGCAGCTATCCGATGCACTCCGAAGAGTTCCTGGCCGCTGCCGCCCGGGGCATGGAGAAGCACGAGCAGAGCCGCGCCGCCGGCTTCAAGCCGGCGGCCCGCATCGGCGACATGGACCGACACGGCGTGGACGCGCAGGTGCTCTACCCCACCGTCGGCGGCCAGCTGCTCGGCCGCCAATTCCAGGATCCGGAGCTGCTTGCGGCCGTCTGCCGCGCCTACAACGACTGGAGCCTCGAGTATTGCAGCCATGCGCCGGAGCGCCTGCGCATGGCGGCCATGCTGCCGGTGCAGGCCGCGGACCTCGCCGTCGAGGAAGCCCGGCGCGTCGCCAGCCTCGGCGCCGCCTGCTTCTACGTGCGCCCGAACCCGGTGTGCGGAAGGAACCTGCACCACGACGCCAACGAACCGCTATGGGACGCCATCGAGGCGCTGGAGCTGCCGGCGTGCATCCACGACTCCGGTTCGCCCTATCTGCCCTCCTTCGGCGAACGCATGGAGACGCACACTTCCGGGCACATCGTCGCCCACCCTTTCGAGGCCATGGTGGCCATGATGAGCCTGATCTGGTTCGGCGTCGTCGAACGGCATCCGCGGCTGCGCGTGGTCCACGTGGAGGCCGACGCCGGCTGGCTGCCGTACTGGTTGCAGCGCATGGAGCAGCACTGGGAGTTCTCCGGCAACGCCGAACACCCGCAGTTGAGGAAGCGCCCCACCGAGTACTTCAAGTCCAACTTCCTCGTCGCCTGCCGAGGCGACGAGATGACCTTGCCCGCCGTCTGCGAGCTGGTCGGCGACGACTACGTGACGTTCAACACCGACTACCCCCATCCCGACGGCACCTGGCCGGCCGGCATGGAGGCATTGGAGCAGCAGCCGCTCCCCGAAGCCACCATCCGCAAGATCTTCTGGGACAACGCCGCAGCGGCGTTCGGAGTTGGCTAGGGCGTACCGGAACTACTGTCTTGACAACCTAGGTACATGGTACTCAACGGCAACTTTGCGCCTCACGTCGCCGAGACGGCGGATATCTCAGTGGTCGCAGCGGCAGCCGCCGTCCATGCCTGCACCTTGGCAAGTATTTGAGCATCCGTGCCGTCGACGAAGTCCACGATACGGCATCGATCAAACAACAGACCGGCGTCGACTGCGATGTCGCGCCATCGTGAACGCGGCAGCGCCTCGGCCACGAAAAAGGCCCGCACTGGCTTGACGGCAGGCTGGGACCGGAACCACTTGCTGCAGAAGGCATCCGGCTGTAGCTGGGCTAGATGATCCCTGTAGTGGGTGCCTGTCTTGCACTGGCCGAAGACGAGAACCTTGCCCGGCGTACGGTCCGAAAAAGGGGTCCACGCGACAACATCCAGCTTCCCGTCTCGTTGCCTACGTCTACCTCTGTCACGATTGAAAAAGCCGTCGCCCTCGCCGATCCGCCTGCAAAGGTCCTCGATCTTCGCGTCGAACGCGACATCCTGCGCAGCCGCGCCAAACACAATGCTCTTGGAACGTTCTCCGAGATAGCACTTGGCAGAGGCGGCCGCGACTTCCTCGAAGAGCGCTGCGCCATCGATGCCGCCGTGAATCCGGTCGACGTTCATGTTTAGGCGGGTTGCCAGCAGCAGGTAGGCGTAGATCGCATGTCCCACGTTGCCGGCTCCATCGGCAATGAACCGAGCCGTCTGGCCGCTATCGTCGAGGCGGAACGGGTAGCCGCCTGGGCAAGCCTCCGATCTGCGCTCCAGCTCCGCAAACACAGGCACCACGGCAGCATCCAGTTCGTCCTCCTCCGGTACGCCATCCGTGTAGTCCGTCTCATCGAGCCGACCGAGGCACCTCGTCAGTTCAACCGCCGACATGCGCCCTTCGCGCCACGCCACCAGCTCCACGAAATCCGCCAGTTCGTGTTCCTCTGCCCTAGGCGATGGACCTCCTGGCCACTTGAACATCGCGCTATTGGCGCCGAACGGAACGCGGGCGGCACTTGCGTTGCATCTCCTCATGCAGGTCGCAGGCCAGGTCCGCAACGTCGCTGGCGATTCCGAGCATCGCGCCGGAACCGTCGTAGCCGGTCGACAGTGTGCCGCGCGCCTTCTCGAGGCTCTGCTTCGCACCTATCAGCGCCTCTTCGAATACGTTCGACGACGGCCGGCTTGCCTCGAAGGCCACGGACAGCTCGACCCCGGCACGCATCGCGGCGAGGCCCTCCGTATTCGCCAAGACCGAGTCGAGCTGCCGCAGGTGAGGGTTCTGGGATTGAATGACGGGCGGCTTTCGCTCGCTCTTGCTGCCGTACATCCATACCAGCAGCTCCCGTAGACGATCCGTCCTATTGGCAGGAACCGGTTCCTCATCCTCGTCGGCCGTGGGGCGCAGCCCAAGGAAGTCGCTCACGCCGGGGTATTGCAGGCCTACATAAAGATGCGAGAACGCGAAGTGCCCGCGCCAACGGTCGCTGCGATCGTAGGCGCCTGTTCTTTCGGCTTGCTCAACGACCATAAGCCCACGGTACAGCCGCCGAACGGTATGGTGCGTATCGCCAATCTGCCTTGCTATGTCGTCGAGCGACACACCGTAGTTGCGATGGACATCGGCGATGTACTTTGATTTGGCGTAGCTTCCCCACTTCGCAGGGCCGTTGACGTGCTTGAAACCAAGGTAGCGCCAAGCGCCGTCCCGCGTACTTGGCAGCGCCGGAATCTTGCGAAGCGCTCTCCGACGTTCCTTCGATATGTCGGGAATCCTGGCGTTCAGATCCCGCCCGATGCCAGGCTGCAGCAGCAACTTGATCGCAGCAAGCCGTCGATTGCCTTCGATCACGACGTTTTGGTCGTTCTCCTTGGCTACGATCACCGGCTCGTGCCTGAAGTAGCCGCTCGCGGAGAGCACCAGTTCCCGTACATCCATCGTGTCCCACAGCACCTTGATCATCTCGGCTTCGTCGGCAACTACATCGCACTCCGCCAAGCGCGGATTCTTGGCATCGAACGCCAAGTCCGACACCTGCATCCACACGATTTCCTCGGCTCTGGGGTTGTCGTCCACGACGGTGGCTTCCTCGAAATTCGGGCGGAAGGTTGCCGCCGGGCCGCGCAGATGCCGTGCCTGCTGGCCGACGGCCGCCGGCCAGCAGGCTTCGGCCGTTCAGCCGGCGTGCCGCAGCACCTTGCCGGCGCGTTCGCCGGTGTGCTCGCCGTTCTCCAGGGTCACCGCGCCGTTGACGAGGGTGGCCTTGTAGCCGATGGACTTCTGGATGTAGCGGGGGGCGCCGCCGGGGAAGTCGTGGACCAGCTCCGGCTGGCGTTCCGCCACCGCCGCCGGATCCAGCACGTTCACGTCCGCCTTCATGCCCACCCGCAGCGCGCCGCGGTTCTTGAGCCCGAGCACCCGCGCCGGGCCGGACGTGAGCCGCCGCACGCCTTCCTCGAGGCTGTAGAGGCCAGCGTCCCGAATCCAGTGCGAGAGCACGAAGCTCGGCCAGCCGGCGTCCATGATCTGCGAGACGTGGGCGCCAGCGTCGCCGAGGCTGGGGAAGATGTGCTCGCTCCTGAAGAGGTCGCCGAGCTCCTTCAGGCTCTGGTTGAACATGCGCAGATTGAAGAGCGCACGGCCGTCGGTCTCGTCCGAGAGGCGCAGGAAGGTCTCCACCCAGTGCTCGCCGGCGGCGCTCGCCTGGGCCTCGAGGTTCTCCTCCGGCGCTGTGGTGTAGTTCGGCGACTCGGCGGCGCCCAGGTAGAACACGTTGGCCAGCGGCAAGCGCTGCTTGGCCGCCTTGCCCTCCGCCACCAGCTTGGCGCGGGTGGCGGGGTCGCGGATGGCGGTGAGCCGCTCCGGCAGCTTCGTCTTGCGCAGCGCGTCCCACGTCTCGCCCTGCACCGGCAGCGCCGATTGCAGGCCGAACATGAAGCCGGAGCCGCGCACCTGGGTGATGGCGGTCAAGTCGCCGTGCTTGCAGAGCTTCGCCAGATTGTCCGCCTGGGCCTGGCCGGAGCCCGCTTGGGGCCCGGTGCCGTAGCTGAACAGGATGCGGCCCTGGGTGGTTTCCGCCATCGCTTTCAGCACCTCGAAGTTGGCGCCCACCGCCTGCATCAGGCCGTTGCGCGGCCCCACCGCCTTGGCGATTTCAACCAGCTCGACGGGATCGGCGAAAGTGCCCGGAATGGAGCGGCCGTCCGGCAGCTTGTGCGGCGGATAGCGGTTGGTGGAGAAGCCCACGGCGCCGCCGTCGATGGACTTCGCCACCACGTCCGCCATCTGCGCCCGCTCGGCCGGCGTCGCCTGCTCTTCCACCGCGCGTTCGCCCATGACGTAGAAGCGCACCGCGCAGTGGCCGACCATGCCGGCGACGTTCAGCGCCGGGTTCAAGCGCTCGATGGCGTCCAGATAGCCGCCGTAGTGTTCCCAGTCCCAGGGCAGGCCGGTGAGGATGGCGTTCTTCGGAATGTCCTCCACCGTCTCCATCATGGCGGCCAGGAGCTCCACGTCCTCGGGCTTGCAGGGCGCGAAGGTGACGCCGCAGTTGCCGAGCAGCGCCGTGGTGACGCCGTGCCAGCTCACCGGCGTCATTTCCGGATCCCAGCCGATCTGCGCATCCAGGTGGGTGTGCAGATCGACGAACCCCGGCGTCACCGCCAGACCCTTGGCGTCGATCTCCCGCTTGCCGGCGCCGGCGACGCTGCCCACTGCGGCAATCGTGTCGCCGTCGATGGCCAGATCGCCCTGCCTCGGCGCCTCGCCGGTGCCGTCCACCAGTTCGCCGCCGCGAATCACGATGTCGTGCGTCATATCTCTTCCTCTCTCCCGTTGCGTTTCGATGCCGTTGCTGTGCGCCGCACTCAGTCGAAGGCGGCGACGATCTCCTCCTCGACGCGCTGGTACAGCTCGACGTTGCCGGTGGGGATGGCGCCGAACATGATCTCCGCCACGCCTTCCCGCTCGAACTCGCCGATGCGGTCGATGACCTGGTTCCTGGGCCCCGCCATCGAGCCCGGGCCGAGCCTCTTCTGGAAGCCCTCGATGCGTTGGCGGTCGTCGGTCAGCAGCAGGGGCATGAGCAGCGTGCGCTTGATCTCGGCGGGGTCCCGGCCCACGTCGGCGCAGTGGCGTTCCAGCACGCCGATCTTGTGCCGGTAGACGTCCAGGGACATGCCCTGCCCGGCCCAGCCGTCCAGGTTGAAGATGTCGCCGAACATCGCCAGCGTGCGCAGCGTGCGGCGCTCGCCGGTGCCGCCCACCATGATGGGGATGTGCGGCTGCTGATGGCAGCCGGGGGACAGCGGCGCCTGATCCAGCCGGTAGTAGCGGCCCTGGTAGTCCACCGGGCCGTCGGCCGTGAACAGCAGGCGCAGCAGTTCGCAGGCTTCCTGGAAGCGGTCCTGGCGTTCCTTCATGGACGGAAACGTCCAGCCGTAGGCCTCGTGTTCGCGCTTGAACCACGCCGCGCCCAGGGCCAGCTCGAAACGCCCCTCGGAGGCCTGGTCCAAGGTCGTCGCCATCTTGGCGAGCAGGCCCGGGTTCCGGTAGGTGTTGCCGAGCACCAGGTGGCCGAGACGCAGCTTGCGCGTCATGCCGGCCGCCACGCTGATCAGCGTATAGCCCTCGAACGCCGTGAGGTGTTCGTCCTCCCTGCGCCCCGGCGGCAGAAAGTGGTCCGCGAACCACAGGCTGTTCCAACGCCCCGCCTCCATGCACTCGATGGAGGACCGGATGGCCTCCCAGCTGGTGCGATAGCAGTTCACCTGCACTCCGAACTTCATGCTCCCTCCTCTCTTGTGCGCCCGACGGCGACTGGCCTTGTCCAGGCCCGCCTCACTGCCGGGCCGATACCTTCCTCCAGATGAAGACGCCCACTGCGGCGCCGAGCAGGAGACCGATCACCGTTTCCACCACATGGGGATTGCCGACTATCATCATCCAACAGCCGAAAACCCCGACACCGCCGACAACGCCCAGCAACTTAGCCATTCGCATCCCTCCGCCCAGGTGCTGCCGCGCAATGGCAGCCTCGACCTGCCTACCCCTGCCGCACGCGCCCCGCTTCGCGCAGCGCCTGCCGATGCGCCCGCCGCTCGGCGCCTCGTCGCGCCAGTTCGGCCAGCTCCGCATCGTCGATGGCCATGTAGGCGTCCCGCCAGCCGTCGTCGCCCCACCGTTGCGGCAGCCGCAAGGTGGCGTTGGGGGCGGTTGCCGTCTCGAACATGCCGACCGCGGCCGCCACCACGTCCCGCTGCATCTGCCGGTCGTAGGGGCGGCCGCAGGGATTGCCGAGGGGAAAGTCGACGAACGCGAACCGCGGCACGCCGCAGTGCTCCACGATGTCGAGGGCCGATCCAAGCACCACGGTCGGCGTTCCCGATGCTTCCATGTGCCGTGCCGTCAAACTGACGGTCTGATGGCACACCGGTCACAACGGCACCAACAGCACGACGTCTGCGCCGTCTTCGCGGCAGCGCCTAGCGAGTTCCGGAGCGTCCGCTTCCCGGGTGCGGCGGGCGCTGTATTCGGTCGGCGCACAGTGGAATCTCGGCGCCAGCGCCCCTAGGCGGGCCGCGGCCACCAGTTCGCCGAGCGCTTCCAGAGGCAGATAGGAGGCGCGGTCCTCGAGGTGGGTGGCGCGCTTGTCCCAAGCGAGATCGCCGGCGAACAGCCGCGCCGGCGGCTCGGCGACGGACGCCGACGCCACGTAGCGCGGGTCCGCTTCCTCGCGGTCGTACAGCGCCGCCGTGGTCACCACCGCCAGCACACACTCCGCCAAGGGCTTCGGCAGCGGCGCAAAGGGAGTCGTCTCGTGCCGGGCCCAGCGGTACGGGCGCTCGAAGCCCTGCGCTTCGTAGTAGCGCCGGGTACGCGCCATGTAGGCCACGGGCTCGCTCATGGGCGGCACATCATAGCGCCTTCGGCGCTGCGCCGCGGCTATGGCGGCCGTGCATATCCTGTCGCGCCGTTGGCCATTAGGTTGTCTCCGGGGCCCTTGCGTTCGGTAGCGAGCATGGCCGCACGACGCTTAAGGCAGGGTTGAGCGACTTGCCGGACGGCACCTGTCGCTGGCGTTCGGTGTAAGCTGCGGGGCCGCGGGCGGGCCAGTCGCGGGGCAGCCTGCTCGATTGCCACGGCCATCCTGGAGGACATATACGACATATGCCCGTCAATCGGCGGCCAACACCGTTGAAGCACTTGCTGTACTGGCTGTTTCAAGTCGTGCTCGCTGGCAGCTTCATCGGCCTTGGCTGGCTGCTCAAGTTCTGGCTCAAGCCCGGAGAAGCAGTAAGCCTCCAATTCGTGATCATCTGCTGCGTCTGTGTGTTCGTAGCCGCGTTGATTCACTACTTGAGGCACGGCCCTACGTTGCGTGGCTTCTGGAAGCCTGCGCGGTTCGCCAATTTGACGGCGCGCCGTCGCTGACGGAGCTATTGCCGCCCATCGGCACCAAGCCAGTGTTGATGGGCGGCTGCACTGTTTTAGCAAGGCGCCTCAAGCCCAGGGCAATCGCAATTGGGCCGTGGTGGGCCAAAACTGTAGGCTTGTGTCTTCTGCGAGCAACGTTGCAGTACGCCCAAGCGCTCTAGGTGGTTACTGGCGGAACCAGTGGTTTCGATTGAGACGCCTTGCCGAAGAATGATCAGTCCTTGATGTCATTTTCTTTTCGGCGTTCCTTCGGATGCAAGAGGACATGGAGAGCAAGTATCGCAAAGACAAGCAAGGCGCCTTTGCCAAAATCCGCGAGAGAGGGGCCGTCGCCCATGAATACGCCGATGCAGAGGACCAACATCCCACCTACTGCGGCGCCCACCAATAAGTACAGCCAAGCGGGCCAGTTGGACATCCTTAGCATAGGGACCCAGGAGGGGCCCTCCCCCTTACAGCTCCAGCAGGATGCGCGCCGGATCCTCGACGAGTTCCTTCACCGCCACCAGGAACCGCACCGCTTCCCGGCCGTCGATCAGCCGGTGGTCGTAGGAGAGGGCCAGATACATCATCGGCCGCACCGCCACGGCGCCGTCCACCGCCACCGGGCGCTCCTCTATCTTGTGCAGCCCCAGAATGCCCGTCTGCGGCGGGTTGAGGATGGGCGTGGAGAGCAGCGAGCCGAACACGCCGCCGTTGGAGACGGTGAAGGTGCCCCCCTGCATCTCGGCCAGCGTCAGCTTGCCGTCCCGGGCGCGGCTGCCGTATTCCGCGATGGCGTCCTCGATCTGGTGCATGCCGAGGGCGTCCGCGTCCCGCACCACCGGCACCACCAGGCCGCGATCGGTGCTCACCGCCACGCCGATGTCGTAGTAGCCGTGGTAGACGACGTCGCTGCCGTCGATGCTCGCGTTCACCGCCGGGAAGCGCTTCAGCGCCTCCACCGAGGCGCGCACGAAGAAGCTCATGAAGCCGAGCTTGGTGCCGTTGTGCCGCGCCTGGAACTCTTCGCCGTACTTCCTGCGCATGGTCATCACCGGCTGCATGTCCACCTCGTTGAAGGTGGTGAGCATGGCGGCGGTGCGCTGCGCCTCCACCAGCCGCGCGGCGATGCTGGCGCGCAGCCGCGTCATCGGCACCCGGCGCTCGACGCGGGTCGCGTCCTCGACGGCGGCAGCGGCATCGTCCGTCGACGCCGCGGGCGCCGGCGGCTGCGAATCGCTGCTGGCGGCCGCCGGCGGGCTCTCGGCCGGCGTCGCCTTGGCGCGCACGATGTCCTCCTTGGTGACCCGGCCGCCGCGCCCGGTGCCGGCGACGCTGGCAACGTCGACGCCGGTTTCCGCCGCCAGCCGGCGGGCAGCCGGGGAGGCGCCCGGCGCCGGCGTCGCCGCGGCCGCCGGCTTCTGTGGCGCCGCGACGGCCGCTGTGGCCTCCTCGGCCAGCCGTGCAAGCAGATCCTCGGACTCCACGGTCTCGCCTTCCGCCTTGACGATCTCGGCAAGCACGCCGTCGGTGGGTGCGAAGATCTCGATCACCACCTTGTCCGTCTCGATGTCCGCCAGCACGTCGTCGCGCTGCACGGCGTCGCCGACGCGCTTGTGCCAAGCCGCCACCGTGCCTTCGGCAACGGATTCGGCAAAGGCAGGCGCCTTGATGTCCACGCTCACACGTCACCCCCTTCCTTCGGTCGCTGCCGCCCAACAGCCTTCGGTCGCCGCCGCTACAAGCAATCAGTCTGCGCCGAACAGCGCCTCGCCCACCAGCCGGCGTTGGCGTTCCGCATGGCGCGCCGCGTAGCCGCCGGCGGGCACCGCGAACGCCTCGCGCCCGGCATAGGCAAGGCGCAGCGCCGGATCGTGCTCGTGCAGCACGGCGTGCATGTGATGCTGGCTTGAATACCAGGCGCCCTGGTTCATCGGCTCCTCCTGGCACCAGACGGCGCTGGCCAGCCGCGTGTACGGCGCCAGCGCCGCGGCCAGTTCCGCCTCCGGGAACGGATAGAGCTGCTCCAGACGCACCAGCGCGACGTTGCCAAGAGCCGCCTCGCGGCGGGCTTCCACGAGGTCGTAGTACACCTTGCCGCTGCACAGCACCACACGATCCACGGCGTCCGGGTCCCCGGCGTCGCCGAGCACGGGCTGGAAGCCGCCGTCCGTGAGTTCCCGCATCGCGGACGTCGCCAGCCGGTGGCGCAGCAGGCTCTTGGGCGTCAGCGCCACCAGCGGCCGGCGCACCGGGCGGATCATCTGCCGCCGCAGCAGGTGGAAGATCTGCGCCGGCGTGGTGGGCAGGCACACTTGGATGTTGTGCTCGGCGCACAGCTGCAGGTAGCGCTCCAGGCGCGCCGAGGAGTGTTCCGGCCCCTGCCCTTCGTAGCCGTGGGGCAGCAGCAGCGTCAGGCCGGCGAGACGCGCCCACTTGGTTTCGCCGCTGGTGACGAACTGGTCGATCACCACCTGGGCGCCGTTGGCGAAGTCCCCGAACTGCGCCTCCCAGACCACCAGCGTACGCGGCGAAGTAGCGCCGTAGCCGTACTCGAAGGCCAGCACCGCCTCCTCGGAAAGCAGCGAATCGTAGATGTCGAAGGTGTACTCCTTCGAGAGCAGGTTCAACGGTATCAAGCGCTTGCCGTCGCGCTGGTCGTAGAGGGACGCATGGCGATGGGAGAATGTGCCCACGCCCACGTCCTGGCCGGTCAGGCGCACGTCGAAGCCGTCGGCCAGCAGCGTCGCATAGGCCAGCGTCTCGGCGCAGCCCCAGTTCATCGGCGCCTCGCCGGCGACCATGCGCTCTCGGTCCTCGATCACCTTGCGCACCTGGCGATGCAGCTCGAAGCCCTCCGGCAGCTGGTGCAGCTGCGCCGCTAACGCGCGCAGCCGTTCGGCGGGCACCCGGGTGTCGGCCTCCGCATCAAAGGTTTGGCCCAGGTAGGGGCGCCAGTCCACGAACAGCTTCTGATCCGGCTCGTGGACCAGGGACAGCGCCATCCGATCCCCGGTGTCGAGCGCGTAGCGGTAGAGGCCCACCATCGCGTCCGCCTCTTCGGCGGTGACGGCGCCCTCCGCAACCAGCCGATCCGCGTACAAACGGCGCGTCGTGGGGTGGTCGCGGATGGTCTGGTACATCACCGGCTGCGTCTTCATCGGCTCTTCGGCCTCGTTGTGGCCCCGACGCCGGTAGCACACCAGGTCCACCACCACGTCCTTGCGAAAGCGCATGCGGTAGTCCACGGCCAGCTGCGCGGCGAACACGCAGGCCTCCGGGTCGTCGCCGTTCACGTGCAGGATGGGCGCCTGCACCATCTTGGCGACCTCGGAGCAGTACTCCGTGGAGCGCGCGTCGTCGGCGCGATGGGTGGTGAAGCCGATCTGGTTGTTGACGATGACGTGGATGGTGCCGCCGACGCGGTAGCCGCGGGTCTGCGACATCTGGAAGGTCTCCATCACCACGCCCTGGCCCGCGAAGGCCGCATCGCCGTGCAGAATCACCGGCGCCACCAGGTCGCCGGCGTAGTCCCGGCGTCGGTCCTGGCGCGCCCGCACCGAGCCGGCGACCACCGGGCCGACGATCTCCAGGTGCGAGGGATTGAAGGCCAATGCCAGGTGCATCTCGCCCCCCGGCGTCATGACGTTGGAGGAAAAACCCTGGTGGTACTTCACGTCGCCGCTGTGGTCCGTCTCCGGCATGACGCCGTCGAACTCGTCGAACAGATCGCTCGGGTCCTTGCCCAGAATATTCACCAGCACGTTCAGACGGCCGCGATGGGCCATGCCGATCACCGCCTCCACCACGCCGTGGCCGCCGAGCCGCTGCAACGCTTCGTGGAGCATGCAGATGAGGCTCTCGCCGCCCTCCAGGCCGAAGCGCTTGGTGCCGGGGTACTTGGCGTGCAGGTAGCGTTCCAGACCCTCGGCGGCGCTCAAGCGATCCAGAATGGTGAAGCGGGCGTCCGGCGGAAACGCCGGCGCGGACTGGACGGACTCCAAGCGCTGCCGCAGCCACGCCTGCTCCGCGGCATCGGTGATGTGCATGTACTCGGCGCCGATTGAGCCGCAGTAGGTGCGCTCCAAGACGGCGACGATGTCCCGCAGGGGAGCGCTGCGATGCTCGAACAGGTGCTCGGAACCGGCGTCGAAGACGGCATCGAGATCCGCCTCGCCGAGGCCGTGGTAGCCGAGCGTCAGCTCGGGCGTCGGTTCGCGCTGCCAGAGGCCGAGGGGATCGAGGCTGGCTTTGCGGTGGCCGCTGTGGCGATAGGCGCTGACGAGCTCCAGCACCCGCATCTGGCGGCGGGCGTGGGCCGATTCCACCTCGGCGCTGACGCGCTCCGGGCGCGCCTTGAGACGGTTCCGGCCCAGCCGTTCGAAGTGCCGCAGCACGTTGCCGTGGGGAACGTCGACGCCGTTGGCGGCTGGCAGGGCTTCGAAGTAGCGCCGCCACTCGGCCGCCACCTGGGCCGGATCCTCCAAGTACGCCTCGAACAGCGCCTCGAGGTAGGCATTGCCCGCCGACAGGTGGGAACCGGCGCGCAGGCGTTCGAGATGCGCCGAATCCATCGCGTGCCGAGGGCAAGCCGCCGGCGGGAACTGGTCCTAGGACGCAGCCTGCAACTCGAAGATGCGCTGCTCCAGGCCCGCCTGCAGGAATTCCAACGTGTCGCGTTGGCACGTCTCGGCATCCACTTCGAACTCGCCAGCGAGGGTGTCGCATATCTTGCTGGCGGAGCTGGCCTCCTCGAGCAGCGTCCAGATCCTGGCCGCTACTGGATCGAGTTCGTAGTAGTGGCCTTCGTCCACATCCATCATCACGATGCTGTCGTCCAAGTCCGTGAACACGATGGCTTCGTTGCGCATGATCACCGACGAGAGCTCCACCTTGGGGGTGTCCTCGTCGGCCGTGGAGGCGTCTTCGGCGGACGCGTTGTCGGCGGCGTCGGGCATGGCGTCTTGCGGACCCTCTACTTGGTTGCTTAGGAGCGCAAGAATAGGGCCGAGCGCCCCGTTTGTCCACCGCCGGACACGCCCGTGCCGGCTTTCCGCACTGCAACCCGATGGTGGCCCGACTGCCCCGAAGCACGCTCTCCGCCGACTCCATGCACGGATCGTCACCTCTCCAACATGCTGCCAGCCGCCTCGCGCCTACCGCCCTGGCTAAATCCCGCACAGGCAGTTGCCTTTGGCGGGCCGCCGCGGTAGTCTCGGAACCGAGGGGAAGGATCGGGCACAAGCAACGCGCCCAGCCTTCGCACTCTAGCGCGGCCTCGCTGCCCGGCCCTTCGCGGGTGGTGGCAGGCGACGGAGAGAGGCGGCGCGAGAGTAGCGGCAGCCAGCGGGCGTCCATGGACGGGCGCCATGCGGCAAGGGCTGGTGCAATGCTGGCGGTCGGCCTGACGAAGGCGCAGCCGCCCCTGATTCTGCTATGCCGTCCATGCCGTCGTTGCGGCAGGGCACCACTTTGGCTGCATGAGGAGGAACCTTGAGCCGAGCACAGAAGAAGCTGGCGCAAAACAACATCGAAATGCGCAAGACCATTGAACAGGACCTGCAGGACTTCCTCGCATCCGGCAAGAAGATCCAAGTGATTCCCATGGGCGTGAGCGGCCAGGACAAGATGGGCCGCAGCAGGAACATCGTCATCTCCCGCAAGCGGCGGGCTGGCGTCTAGTGGTTCGATTCCGAATTGACATGGCAAATGGCACGTTCGTCCGTCGTCGCCTCGGCGTGCGCTACTTGAGGATGTGCCGCCCCGCAAGGCCGCCGGCATCCCGGTCGAGCGACGAAACCCGCCCGCTGGAACACACGTCATTTGGAAGCGGCACACTAGCTCCTCGTAGCTGAACCGGCAGCGGCCGGGCCAACGCCCGGCCGGCCCGCCACTTCCTGCGGCGCCTAGCGCCGATGCGCTATGCCTCGCTTGGCGTGGCCTCACTCTTGGGCGCTTAGCGCCGCCTGTACAATCCATTCCTCCCGCCGCTCCGCCGGTCTCGTCCATGTCAAGGTCCGCGCTGGCCGAGTTCCGCGCCCTCGGCGTATTGGCTCTGCCGCTCATCGTCACCCAGCTCTCGCAGATGGGCATGGGCGTGATGGACGCCGTGATGGCCGGCCGAGTCGGCGCTACGGACCTCGCTGGCGTCACCCTGGGCGGCAACCTCTACTGGCCGGTGATGCTGCTGATGTCCGGCATCGTCATGGCGGTGACGCCGTCCGTGTCGCAGTTGCGCGGCGCTGGCAGGCTGGGCGATGCCGGCGTCGTGGTGCGGCAAGCGCTGTGGATCGCCGTCGGCGGCGGCGCCCTGGTGGTCATTGCCTTGCGCAACGCCGAACCCGTCTACCGCTGGTTCGGCGTCGATGCCGCCGCCGTTCCGGTGGCCGTGGCGTACCTGGACGCCGCCAGCATCGGCCTGGTGCCGTTCCTGGCCTACGCTTCCCTGCGCTGTCTGTGCGAAGGCATGGCGTGGACGCAGCCGGCCATGTTCATCAGCACCAGCGCTCTCGCCTTGAAGCTGCCACTGAACTGGCTGTTCGTCTACGGCGCTCCGGCCTTGAGCCTGCCGGCGATGGGTGGCGTTGGCTGCGGCTGGGCGACGGCGGTGGTGATGATCTACTCGCTGACGGCCATGTTGACTGTGGTTCTGCGCTCCCGGGCTCGGCAGGCCGGCGTCTTCGACGGTTTCTCGTGGCCAGAGCCACGCGCCATCGGTCGACTCATGCGCCTCGGGGTGCCGATTGGCCTGGCGCTGTTCGTGGAGGTGGCGTTCTTCTCCCTCGTGACGATCTTCATCGGAAGGCTGGGGGTGGAGACGGTGGCTTCCCACCAGGTGGCCTTCAACGTCTGCGGCGTTGCCTTCATGGTGCCGCTGGCGCTCGGCATGGCCGCCACCATCCGCGTCGGCTTCAACGTCGGTGCCGGGGATCTGGCCGCGGCGCGGCGCTCGGCTGGGGTGGCGGTGGCGACGACGCTGGCCTGGGGGCTGGCGATGGCAACCGTCATGCTGGCTCTTCGGGAGCACATCGTCGGCCTCTACAGCAACGAGCTGGCGGTCGTCCAGTTGGCGGCCGGGTTGTTGGCGATCGGCGCGGCATTCCAAGTGTTCGACGCCGGCCAGGCGACGATCATGGGCGCCCTGCGCGGCTACAAGGACGCCGGGGTGCCGATGGTGATCGCCCTCGGTGCGTACTGGGCCTTCGGGCTGCCGCTCGGCTATCTGCTGTGCTTCGGCAGCGACGAACTGCCGGGCGTCGGCGGCCTCGGCGTGGAGGGCTTCTGGTGGGGCCTAGTGGCGAGCTTGGCGCTCGCCGCGGCGGCCCTCGGCCTGCGGCTGCTGGCGGTGTCGCGGCGCTCCCCGGCGGCCCTTGCTGCTTGACTGCTATGCTCCCGATCCGCTGCCTGCCATCCTGAAGGCCGTGCCACGATGACGCCCGCTGTCGCCGCCGAGGACTATCGCGTACCGGAGGGCGCGGTGCCGGACCTCGCCGCCCTGCCGACCCGATCGCCGCTGGCGGCCCTCGGCAACAAGAAGCTGCGCACCATGCTGCAAGGCCAGGTGACTCGGTTCGCGGCGCTGCAGGAGCGCCTGTACGCCGAAAGCCGAAGGGCGCTGCTGCTGGTCTTCCAAGGCATGGATGCCGCTGGCAAGGACAGCACCATCAAGCACGTCACTTCCGGCGTCAATCCGCAGGGCTTTCGCGTTGCCAACTTCACCCGGCCGACCTTCAAGGAGATGGAGTACTCCTGGCTGCAACGGCACTGGCCGGCGCTGCCGGAGCGCGGCCGCATCGGCATCTTCAACCGCTCGCACTACGAGGAAGCCGTGACCCTGCGCGTGTTTCCGGACCTGCTGGCGGCCCGCAAGCTGCCGCCGCAGCCGGTGGACGACAACTTCTGGCAGGAGCGGCTGCGGGACATCGTGGCCTTCGAGCGGCACCTGGCCCGCAACGGCACCACGCTCGCCAAGTTCTTCCTGCACGTCTCCAAGAAGGAACAGAAGAAGCGGCTGCTGGGGCGGCTGAACGACCCCGCCAAGAACTGGAAGTTCGACCCTTCGGACCTCGTCGCCCGGGCGCGTTGGCACGAATACCAGCACGCCTACGAGGCGGCCTTCGGGGCCACCAGCACCAAGGAGTCGCCGTGGTTCGTGGTGCCCGCGGACCACAAGGGCGCGATGCGCGTGATCGTCGCCGCCATCGTGATCGACACCCTGGCGGCCATGGCGCCCCGCTTCCCGAAGCCGGACGCCAAGCTGCTCGAGGACATCGCCGCTGCCCGGCAAGCCCTCGGCGCGTAGCCGCCGAAGCGAGCGGTGCGGAGCGCCGCCACCTAATGGTTGCCTAGAGCGCATCTGGCACACCAAGCGCACTACCGCCGGCCATGTCAAGCAACGTATCTCAGCTGTCATGGATTGGCCATCGCCAAAGGCTATCGCACTGACAAGCCGCTGCGCCTGGCGCAACCGTTGACGCCAAGCGCTGCGCTCTAAATTAGGAACCTTAGCCAGTGCCTGTTGGCCGCGTTCCGGCCCAGCGCGAACTCCAAAGCGCCAATGTCCACGCTGTGGCGATTGGCAAGTCGGAAAGTTTCGCCGCGGCGTCTACGCCGGTGCCGCCTCCAAAGCAAAGGTGCATGAAAAGGACATGGGGATTTTCGGGCAGTTTTCTCTCAAGCCAGAACTCGGCCTGCTCGCGCAGAATGTCCTTGCCACGACCACCATACGGTTTGGCGATTCTCTCTGCGCGAACGGCCGCGGAGTTCCTGCCGATAAAGCGCTTGGCGATGTCCTTTGGATTGCGAACGTGCGGATTGTTTTCGATGTGTTCGCGTATCTCGCCATTGGAGTTCCGCCAGTCGCGTTGCTGCGCCAAAGTTCCACAAGCGGCAATCGCGGCCCTGAGCTCGTCTCTGCGAATCCTGCCGCTTGGAACTTCGATTGACGCCATTTTTTTCTCGCCAGTTTTCTTTCTTCGCCGCAGCTAGCGGCGCGAAAAACTTGCCGGTCTTGGCGACGATTCAAGCCGGCCGCGCACCTTTTTTTCAACGTTCAGACTTCGGCAGAAACTCGCCGCTATACACAGCGACATAAGTAATGCCGCATAACGGGCGGCAGCATTGCCGGACCTGTCTCTTGACGAGTGCGGCGATGAGGAAGATCGAAATCGCGAATTCGCGGACGGCGGTTCTTGCCATCCAAGAGGAGATCCGCCGCTCCGACGAGTCCAAGTACGACCACCGTCTGCACGGGCTCCTGCTGGTGGCGAACGGACAGAGCTGCCGGCAGGCGGCCTTGCTGCTTGGCGAGGACCCGCGCACGGTGCAGCGCTGGACGCGGGCGTACGGGCGGGACGGCTTCGACGGGCTGCGCGACGGCGTCCGCAGCGGGCGTCCGCCGAAGCTGGAGCGGACGTGATGGCGGCGCTGGAGACGGACCTGCGCGACCGCCCGGACAGCTTCGGGCTGGCCGGCCACCTGTGGGACGGGCCTTTGCTTTCGGAGCATCTGCGGCGAACGTACGCGGTGGACCTGGGCATCAGACAGTGCCAGCGGCTGTTCCGCCAGATGGGGTTCAGGCTCCGCAAGCCGCGTCCGCAGGTGGCCGGAGCCGCGGACGCGGAACGGTCCGAGGCCTTCAAAAAAACTCCGCAGGCTGGCGATCCGCGACGACGTTGACCTGTGGAGCGAGGACGAGTGCCACTTCCAGCGCCACGGCAGCCGCTGCCGCATGTGGGTCCCGCCCGAGGACAAGGATCCCGTGCTCCGGCACGCCCCAACCCGCCGGTCGATCGCCTGCTTCGGCGCGGTGGCCCTGCGCGCCGGCAAGTTCGCCCACTCCTTCTCGCCGGCGTTCAACGCCGTCGAGTTCGAGAAGTTCCTTCGCCTGCTGCTCCGCCCCCGCTCGCCGGGCCGCAGGATCGTCGTCGTGCTCGACAACGCCCGATGCCACCACGCCAAGCTGCTCGAGCCCTTCCTCCGCGAACGCGCCGGCGTTCTCGAACTGCTGTTCCTCCCGCCCTGCAGCCCCCGCCTCGCGCCAATCGAACGGGTCTGGAAGCTGGCCCGTCGACTCGCCACCCACAACCTCCACTTCGAGGACCTCCAAGCACTGGTCGACGCGGTCTCCTCGCGTCTTGTGGCATGGAAACAGCCCAACTCCACTCTCCGTCGTCTATGCGGCGTTATTTAAGTCGCTATGTTTAGATAGGAAGCCCGCCGCGGCGTCGAAGAAACTTCGTTGTCTCCGCGGCGAGCGTTGCGGGCAAGGCTTGCGTCGGTTGGAAACCGCGCTGCCAGTATGCCTTGAGAGCGCCCTAGGTGGCACTGGCGAAGCAAGCGCTTTCGACTCTAGGCGTCTTGCCTGCAACGCTGGTTTCTTGCGACGAAACGACGAAACCTAGCAGTTGGGGCGGTCCGACGAAGGCTCGCCGGAGTTGGGCATCCGGTAGTTTATCGCTAGGGGACAGCTAACTGGCGCACCAGTAACTTCCCAAGTGGCGATGTCGGGGCTGCCCTTGGTGCCGCTCTCGGTGCCGCCGAAAGCGAGCTTCATAAGCCGCGGCGGTTTCCACACCGCCGCTTGCTTGGTCGTCGTTTCCGCCATCGTTGAACCTCCGGAAGTTTCCTACTTGAGTTTCGTTATTCGCACCGCGCCGGTGTAGCTGGAAATGGAACTGGCGCTGGCCCTCTCCGTTGCCGTTAGGCTTGTATTCTCGCTGAACTTCAAGCCATCTGGCCAATAGTGATCCAGCCTGAAGCTCGCCGGCGCCGCGTAGGTGTAGATGCCGTAGCCATCCTCCAGCCTTGTGCGATTGCTGAACGGATGCAGGCGCACCCTGGGGCAGGCGGCTTTGTGCCGGTCGTTGGTGTTGGACAGATGGCGGCGAGAGAGCGCCCTTTGGCAGATCGTGTTGTCGCCGTAGGGCTGCTGCAATTCGAACAGATAGGTGCCGGCCGGCAGCGTCCTGTCTGTGAACAACCCGTTGGTGCCTACCGTTCCTGCCGGGAAGCCGGGGATCGTGCTTTCGCCTACAAGGTGATGTGGCACCCCGGAGCCGCCCGAAGTGCTGATGTTCGCGGACGGATTGTTCCCGAGCCTCTGCGGCGGAACCGACATTACCACTGCCATCTGCGGCGCGAACTTCCCGACGATGGTTGTGTGGTTGGCGGAGACAGTGCTAGAGAGAGTGCCCACCGTGGTTGCGAGTGTGCCTACCGTGGTTGCGAGTGCGTTCACGGCGTTGGCCGTTGCGAGCGTGCCCAGCTTGGCGTCCAGGGCGGCAATCTGATTCCTCAACTCCGCCATCGTCGGCTGCTTGCCGGCGTTGTTGTCGCCCTGCCCTTCCGCGGCCATCGCCGAAGGCGCGAGCGTTGCGAACGCCACCGCCAGGATGGCGAGCATGGCGTTTTTCATTCGTCTGTCTCCGTGCGTTCCCAAGTCTGCAATCCGGCCAGTGGCCGGGCCGTGCTTGACTCGAGAACGCACTATGTCCTTCCTGCCTATTGGGCCGTTGCTTGCGCGACCACGGACGGAGCGACCGCCAATGGTCTCGCCAACCTTGTTCGGCAGGCGCCCCGGCCCCAAGCCGAAGGCTCGAATCCTCCGTCGCGAACGCGGCTATCCAACCACGGGGGGGGGGGGGTCAACCCTTGTGGCGAAGAAAGTCGAACTTTCCGAACTTTCCTTCTGCAATCAATGGCTTGCGAGCGTCTTGCGACCGGAGAGCGCCCTGGACGCTGCCGGGCAGCCCTGGACGCCTTCCGGTGCGCCATTGGCAGCTGCGTCGTTGATCGCGCGGGGCTTTGCGCGGCCAAGACGCCCTGGAACGCGCCCAGAGGCCTGTGGGCAGAGTCGAGTTCCGGCAGTGCGTTTGGCCACGCTCGGCAGGAACTGCGCCCACAGTGCGCCTCGTGGCTACGATCGAACGTGCGAAGCGCCAAGACGCCTTCCGGCAGCCAATGTTAGGACAATACGTTATGACAAGCCGCCGCACCCTCGGAAAACCTTGCTAGATCAAGGACTTGCGGCGACTAGGTGGCGGACGCCGCGAGGCCGGACGTTCCGAGCTACGTGGCCAGCGCCGGGGCTTCCACCAGGCCGGCGACATCGCAGCCGACGCCGGTGCCGCCGAGGCCGCAGTAGCCGTTCGGCACCTTGGCCAGATACTGCTGATGGTAGTGCTCGGCGTAGTAGAAGGTCGGCGCCGCCTCGACAGTGGTGGTGACGGCACCGTAGCCGGCCGCGCCCAGCGCCGCCTGGTAGCTCTCCCGGGACGCCAGCGCCAGCTCGCGCTGGGCTTCGTCGAAGCAGTACAGCGCCGAGCGGTACTGCGTGCCGACGTCGTTGCCCTGGCGCATGCCCTGGGTGGGGTCGTGGGCCTCCCAGAAGACGCGCAGCAGTTCCGCATAGCGGACGCGGGCCGGATCGAACACCGCCAGCACCACTTCGGCATGGCCGGTGCGCCCCGAGCACACCTCCTCGTAGGTGGGGTTCGGCGTGACGCCGCCAGCGTAGCCGACCGCGGTAGTAAGTACGCCCGGCGTTTCCCAGAACTTGCGCTCCGCCCCCCAGAAGCAGCCGAGGCCAGCGAGCAGCCGCTCGCTTCCGGCCGGAAAGGGCGGCTGCATGGGCCGCCCGCACACGAAGTGCCGGGGCGGCACCGGCATCGCGGCGGCGCGTCCTGGCAGGGCTTCGTCCGGGCCCGGCAGCCCTAGCTTGCGGGCGAGTGCCATCGCGTCTCCTTGGACGTTGCGGAACGCGCCGAAGCATACCGAACTTCGACACCAGGCGAAGACGGGAGCATCGCCGGCAGTTGCACTTCGGACGACTAGCCTTCGCGGGCTTCAAGGGCCGAGATTCGTTCGCGCATGTCCGCCACGTCGCGCCGGTTGTCGCGCAACTGGTCGGCGAACAGGGCCACCATGCGGGTCTCCATCGCTTCCACGCGGTCGGCTACGCCGGCCACGTCCGCCTTGACGCCGCTTTCCACGCGGGCCAGGCCGGCCTTGACGCCGGATATCTCGCTGCCGAGGTAGTAGGTCGCCGAAGCCACGGTGATCAGCAGCACCACCAGATGGGCCCACTCCGGCCAGCGCCAGCGTTGCTTCGAGACGTCGTTCATGGCGACCAAGCGCACACCAGCGCCGTCGGCGTGTCAAGCGCCGGCGGCACTACCGCATGGATGGCGCCAAGCCTCGCCCTCAAACGCTCCCGCGCACTCCCCCAAACGCCCCAATGGCAATGGCCGCCGAAGCGGGTGCGCTACAATCTCCAGCCATGAACGCGAAGCGACGCACCGCCGCGCTGCTGGCCGCAGCACTGGCCTTGAGCGGCTGCACGGCCACGGCGCCGCTGCCCTACGACGCCGTGGCGGAGCGTGCTGCCGAGGGCGCGGAGATCGCCCCTGCCGCCCTCAAGACGGCGCTCGTCGCGGCGCCGGATTTCGATGTGCGGCTGCGCCAGCTGGCCTCGCTGGAACGCCAGGCGCTGGCGTTGATGGCGGACCAGCCGTTGCGTCTGGGGGCGATTGGCTCCGCCATCCTGGACCACTACTACGGCAGCTTGGCGGGCCATTTGGCGCTGGCCCGCTTCTATCGAGAGGTCGGCGCGGAGGATCAGGCCGAGTTGCACGACGCCTGGGCGGCGGCCATCCACGCGGCCTTGACGGCCACCGGAGACGGCAGCGCCGAAGCGCCCTACGGCGTGCTCTCCCCGGCCGCGGCCGAAGCCCTTCTGCGAGCGATGTCGCTGCGCCTCGCCGGCGCCACCTACAGCGTGGACCGGCCCGCCGAGGATGTCCCGGAGGAGCTGCGCCTGTGGACGCTGGCGGCGCCCGAGACCGGCCCGGTTCGTTCGATCTCCTTTCGGCTGGAAGGCTTCGCGGCCCTGGCGCCGAGAGTGCGCCAGGACAAAGGCACCATGCTGCCCGTCGGCCGCCACGAGACCTGCGCCAGCGCTGGCCTCTGCGACGACTTCGACGCCCGCGCGTTCGTTCACCTTCTGGCCTTTGCCGGCGACGACGCGGCGCAGACCACCCTCGGCTTCGAGCTGCTGCGCGCCGGCCGCGGCGACGATGGACGGCGCTGGCTGCACCAGGCGGCTCGCGCCGGCAACGCTCTGGCGAACCTCGGCCTTGCCGAGCTGTACGCGGAACGCGCCCGCCGCGCCAGCCCGGAGCAGCGCGGCGGCTGGCTGGAGCAGGTGGAGCGGCAGTTCCAGGAGGCCATCGACGCCGGCCTCGACGAAGCGATGCTGCACCTGGGGAGGATGTATCTCGCCGGCCTCTACGACCATGCCGGCCCGAGCGAAGGCATCGCCCTGCTCGCCCGCGCCGGGGCCTTGGGCAACGTCGATGCGCTCCTGGCGCTGGGCTGGCTGCACGCCGAGGGCGGCAGCGCGCCCCGGGATCTGGACCTTGCCGAACGGCACTTCGTCGACGCCGCCGAGCGCGACGATCGCGCCCGCATCGAGTACGCCCGGTTCCTGCTGCATCCGCCGTTCGAGCGCCCGTTCAACGACCGCGCCTGGCGTTGGCTGCGGGAGCTGGCGGCAGCCGAGGACCCGCGGGCGATGCTGCTGGTCGGCCACCTCTACGCCAAGGGCGTGCATGTGGCCAAGCGCCTGCGGCGGGCCCGGCTGTGGTTCAAGCGCGCTGCCGGAGCCGCGCCGGACGATGCCAATCTGGTCAACGAAGTGGCCTGGACGCTCACCGTGAGCCACCTGCCGCGGCTGCGCGACGAGCGCTACGCGCTGGCCATCATGGAACACGTCATGGCGGACGAGGACAACGCCGCCCGCAGGAATCCCGCGTACCTCGACACCTGGGCCGCGGCCTACGCCGCCAACGGCAACTTCGAACGCGCCATCGCCGTGCAGCAGGAGGCCATCGAACTCGCGGTGGCCAACGACGATCCCAACGGCGAACTCGCCATCCTGCGCGAACACCTGCACGCCTTTCGCGCCGGCGAGCCGATCAGCGACGACACCGTGCCTTAGCGCAGCGACAAGGCTGCCCGCACCCATGCTGCCGACGGTTCGCGACTGCCGCGCGATCCTGCGCGACGCGCCGGCGGCCATCGACGTGCGGGCGCCGGTCGAGTTCGCCCAGGGCGGCCTGCCCAACGCGGCGAATCTGCCGCTGCTAGACGACGCCGAACGCGCCGAGGTGGGCGCCGTCTACCGGCGGCGGGGTCGGGACGCCGCCATCGAAACCGGGCATCGGCTGGTTGCTGGCGCGGCGAAGGACGCCCGCATGGGAGCGTGGCTCGAGTTCGCGGCCGCGCATCCGAAGCCGCTTCTCTACTGCGCCCGAGGCGGCCTGCGTTCGCAACTCGTGCAGCGCTGGCTGGCGGACGCCGGCGCCCCGACGTTGCGCGTGGAAGGGGGTTTCAAGGCCCTGCGCCGCTGCTGTCTGGAAATCCTGGAAGCCGCCGCGGCACGCCCCATCGTGCTGCTCGGCGGCCGTACCGGCGTCGGCAAGACGAAGCTCTTGAAGCGGTTTGCGAACGCCGTCAACCTTGAAGCCCTCGCCCGCCACCGAGGCTCCGCGTTCGGCGCCTGGGCCGTGCCGCAGCCAACGCCGGTGAACTTCGAGACCGCCTTGGCGCGGGCGCTGCTGCAACGTGCCGAAGGCCGCCCGCTGGTGCTGGAGGACGAGGCTCGCACCATAGGCCGGCTGGCGATTCCGGCGCCGCTGTTCGAGGCGATGGCCAAGGCGCCCATCGCGCTGCTCGAGGCGCCGACGCCGGCGCGGGTGGAGAACGTCTACCAGGAGTACGTCTGCGAGGCGCAAGCGCCTGAGCGGCAGCTGCCGGAGGCGCTGCGGCGCATCGAACGGCGCCTCGGCGGGGAGCGCTATCGCCGCATCGCCGGGCTCATGGCCGCGGCCTTTGCCGCCCCAAGCGAAGCGGAGGCGGCCGAGGCGCACCGATGCTGGATCCGCGCCCTGCTGGCCGACTACTACGACCCGATGTACGACTACCAGCTTCGCGCCAAGGCGCACCGCATCGTGATGCGCGGCAACGCCGACGAGGTGCGCACGTACTTGCGCGGCACGGGGAAGATCGGTACCGCTTCCTAGCCCGCCACCGTTCGCAAGCTGGTCAAGTCGTTTCCAGCTGCGCTGCCGCTTCGGTCAGCTTGGCAACGAAAGTATCCACTTCCTCGATCGAGTGGAAGGCGCCTTCCAACCCGATGGCGTTCTGCCGCTCCTCTGGCGAGCTGCCCACCCAGTTGCGCACGTCGCTTTCACGAGCGTTGGCCGGCAACATCGCCCGCAGCTGCTCCAGCGGGATTTTCAGGTAGTCGCAGCAGCGGCTCGCATGAAGGTCGAATTCCAATCCGTTGTCGATCCCGCCAGTGGCCGAAACCGCAAGCGCTGCCCGCGTTCGCCGGCCGTCCTGGTCCTCAAAGCGCCAGCCGTACAACGTGTCCTTACTGTAGTAGGCGATACGCGCCTTCATGACCTCTCTGACCCTTCTCACTCGCCGGTACAAGTCCCCCAAGGAGTTGCTGTCGGCAAGCGCCTCCATTTCGCTGGCGGTGCGGTACCTCTTGCGCGAGATGCGACGTGCGCGGTCTCGGGCGACCTCGGGTTCCACCAGGAACACCCGCGCCAGCATCTCTTGTCCGTTGGCGTCCCGGAAAGCCTGCACGGTGGCGACGTTGATCGGCACACCGAGTTCGGAGAGATAGCGGACGATCCGTTCAGTGCTGTAGTCGATGGCTTCGGCGACGATCAGCGAGCGGTGGCTCCCGTTCAAGGCGTCTGGCACCTCGCCGAACCGTTCTTGCAGCGCGTCCTCCAGAGACCCGCCCAATCTTGGGTACTCCTCGGCGATCCTCTCGATGTCGCCAGCCTCAAGGTCCTTCGCCCAAGACGCGTAGTCGAGCGCTTGCGCGGCGACTTCCCGAGGCGTCCGCCCCTGCTTGATCTCGACGACGACGAGCCCCCCGTCGCGGTCGATGCACAGCAAGTCGATCTCGCCTCCGTATTGGGTGCGAACTTCCCGCCCGACGACCAGCAAATCCGGATCCAACACGGCAATGTCGTTCTCCAGCCAGTCGTGCAGCCGCTTCTCCAAGCCAATGTCGCTTTCCGGCACGTCCTTGAGCGTCTGGTCGTCCACAACCGCCCAAAGGCGGATCTTCTGGGCCACCGCCAACTCCTCCTCGTCGTCTGCTCTAAACATGCAGCGTCGCCGGGTCCGCGACTGCTACGCCTCGCCCACCCACTTGGCGTCGCGCTTCTCGCGGAATGCCGCCATCCCTTCCGCGGCTTCCTCGCTGCGGAACATGCGTCCGCTCCACTCGGCGGTTTCCTCGAAGCCCGCCTCGGTGGAGAGCTGCGGCACGCGCCGTACCAGCTTCTTGCACTCCACCACGGCGTTCGGTCCGCCACGGTTGATCATGTCGAGCTCCTCGTTCACGGCGTCCTCCAGCGCCGCCCGAGGCACGGCTCGGTGGGCGAGGCCCATCGCCACCGCTTCGGCGCCGGTGAAGCGGGCGCCGGTGACGAACAGCCGCATGGCGTGGTGGGTGCCGAGCTTGGGGATGCACACCACGGAAATGACCGCGGGAATGACGCCGATGCGCACTTCGCTGAAGCTGAACTTGGCCTCCTCGGCGGCCACCACGATGTCCGCAGCGCCAACGAGGCCCAGGCCCCCCGCGAACGCCGCGCCGTTCACCGCGGCGATCACCGGCTTCGGGCTCTCCAGGATGGTGGTGAGCACCCGCGGGTAGGGCACGGACCTGCGCCCGTCGATGGAAGCGCCGGGCGGGCGCTTGAGATCGGCACCGGCGCAGAATGCGGGGTCCGTGCCGGTGACGACGATGGAGCGCACGGCGCGGTCCTCGTTGGCGGCCAGCAGATGGTCGTAGAGTTCGCTCACCAGCACCGCGGAGAGCGCGTTGCGGTTCTGTGGTCGGTTCAACGTGATCCAGGCGGCGCCGTTCTTGATCTCGTACAGGGTGGCTTCGAGTTCGGCCATGGGGGCTCCAGTTGCGACTTGGTTCGCACGGCGCTCCGGTGCGCCGCTTGCTCGGCGGGAGCGTCCCATGTTGCTGCAGCGGGCGTCAAACCGCGTCTCGCACCGCCGTCCACAAGACGAGTGGATCGAGTGATCGAGCGCCAAGCGCTCGCCGTCCACGGGTTGACCGTGCGAAGATGCCTTGCGGAAGCGAACCGGCCGCAGGAACGGGATCGAGTAGTGCATCTGGGCGCTCGCCATGTCTGACCTCTGGCTGCTCGCCGTCTTCGTCGGCTATTTCGCCGTGCTGATCGGCATTGCGCTGGTGCGCGCCACGCGCATGGCGGCGATGTCGGACTACGTCCTCGGCGGGCGGCGGATGGGGGCGTTCACGTCCGCGCTGAGCGCGAGTTCCTCCGGCACCAGCGCCTGGGCGATCCTCGTCTTCCCGGCGCTGGCGTTCCTGCACGGCCTCGGCGAGATGTGGACGGCGCTGGCGCTGGTGGCCGGCATCTGGTGCAGCTGGACGATCATCGCCAAGCGCCTGCGCCGCTACACGATGGAAGCTGGCGATGCGCTGACCATGCCCGAGTTCCTGGAGCGGCGCTTTGCCGACTCCACGGGCGCACTGCGAACCGTGGCGGCGCTGGTGACCATCTTCTTCGTCGTCTTCTACATCGCCTCCGGCCTCATCGCCGGCGCCAAGCTGCTGGAGACGGCATTCGGCCTGCACCGCACCGCGGGGGTGCTGGCAACCCTGCTGGCGGTGGCCTCGTACACGTTCATCGGCGGCTTCGTAGCTGTCTCCCGCACGGATGTGTTCCAGGCGACGATGATGCTGGCGGCGCTGGTCGTCATGCCGCTGTGGCTGATCGCCACGGCCGAGAGCCCCTTCGCCGGCCTCGGCGCCAAGACGCCCGGCTTCTGGAATCCGCTCACGGATCGGGAAGGCGAGGCCATCGGCGCGATCTTCCTGCTTTCCGCCGTCGGCTGGGGGCTGGGCTATCTGGGATCCCAGCGCGTGGTGCAGCGCTTCATGGCCGTGGAGAGCGAGGCGCGCCTGCCGCTGGCCCGCAACATCGGCACGGCGTGGATGCTGCTGCTCTATCTGTTCGCGCTGCTGCTTGGCCTGGTCGCGCTGCCGGCGCTGGCCGAAATCGGCCGGCTGGAGGACGTGCTGGCGGACCCGGAGCGCGTCTTTCTGGTGGCGAGCCAAGCGTTCTTCCACCCCATCGTCGGCGGCATTCTGCTCTCGGCCGTGATCGCCGCGGTGATGAGCACAGCGGATTCGCAACTGCTGCTGGCGTCCGCGGTGGCGACGGACGATCTGCCGGTGGTGCGGCGATTCGCCTATTCGCTCGGGGCCGGCAGACGGGTGTGGCTCGGCCGGGCGTTTCTGGTGGCGGCCGGCGTGGTTGCGGCGGCGCTTTCGATCTTCAGCGAGGAATCCGTGTTCGCGCTCGTTTCCTACGCCTGGGGCGGGATGGGCGCGGCCTTCGCGCCAGTGACGGTGATGGCGCTGTACTGGCGGCGGTTCAACGCGCCCGGCGCCTTGGCCGCGATGGTTGCCGGCACCGCCACGGCGACGGTGTGGGGCTACTTCGGCGGCGGCCCCGGCGGCATCATGGACATCCAGCCGGCCGCGCCTGGATGCGCCATCGCCGTGCTCTGCGGCGTTGTGGCCACCTTGGCGACGGCGCCGCCGCCTCGGCCGGTGGTGGCGCTCTTCGACGCGGTGGCTGGCGGGGGACCGCCAGCAAGTCGCCGATGATCGCGTACGCTGGCGTCTCGCTCAGGGCCTAGCCTGGCTAGCACACCTCTCGCCCCAGAGCACGTCTCTTCGGAGCGTGCGCCAGCACATGGGTCGTCAGGGAGGGAATGCCGGCCCGCCAAACCACCGGTGGCAGCTGGTTGGGCGGCCGCCAGATGTAACCTAGGTCGTTCAGGGCCTCGCAGGCTTGGTAGCGCTCCTCATCCCTGTCCATGCCGGCGACCGCAAGCGCCTCGTCGATCGCCTGGTTGGATGCACCCTCGTTCGGACCGCCTTGGAAAAGCGGTGCAACCGCCGCCGCAGCCGCCACCAAGCCGGCAGCCTCGAGTTCCGCATAGCGGACCTGGTAGTAGTTCGTCACTGCTGCCGCCACTTGCGGCATGGCGGCAGCCACGTCGGCGCCGCTCAGCCGATCCACGCCGGTCGCCAAGTGCCGCTTCCACAGCGCATCGCCCCATAGCTGAACAAAGTAGGGGTAGCACTGGCTGTGCTCGGCGGCCGTGGCCAGCGCGTCCGACTCAATCGACACTTCGCGGGCCAGGAGCGGTCTCGTCAAGGCTGCCTTGGCAGCGTCTTCGTCCAGGCGGCCAATGCCGAGAAGCCCGTCCGCCAAGCGGGACCAGAAGGAAGCGTCCATCGCATCCAAGTGCCGTGGCAGCCCGGGCGTTCCGGCCAGAACCAGCAGAAACGGCGCGTGTACGCGCACCTGCTGGCTGGCGTTGAGCAACACGCCGCCGACTTCGACATCCAACACTTGGGCTTCGTCGAGCAGCACGGCAAGCGGCCTGCGTCGACAGCGGGTCGTCAGCGCGCCAGCGATGCTTCGCGGGCCGGCCGACGTGGACCATTCGGCCGATCCCACCGACGCGATGGCGACCTTCTTCGGCAGGAGCTTGGCGAGCGCTCTTCGCGGCGCCAGTGCCTCGGCCAAGGCCTGGCGGTCTCCCACGTCGGCTGGCGTGAGCGTTAGAACATCGACACGCTTGGAACTCTTGCGGCACGCCTGTGCGAACCAGTTGAGCAGCACCGTCTTGCCGTTGCCGCGCGGCCCGACCAGGACGACATCGTGCGCTGGCGCTTTGCCGCCGGCCAGCGCGGCCAAGCAACGCGACAAGACGGCCTGCTCTTTTCCGCGTCCGGTCAACGCCGGTGGCGTGGTGCCGGTACCGGGAGCGAAGAGTTGCTCGGCTTGGGCGTTCATTGCGCGAGTATAGTCTTGGTGCGCCGACGTCATGGCGACTGGCGCTATCAGTGCAACCGCCAAGTGCAGCAGGTCGATTCAGCGGGTGTTCAGAGGTTGGCACAGTCCACTGTCGTGTGTGTACGCCAAGGGGCAACCATGACTTCCCACTCCGATGTCGCCGTGGCCGTTCTCATCGCTACGGCCAACCGCCCGGAGTTGCTTGTCCGGGCACTTCGCTCCGTCGAACGGCAGACCTTCTCCCCCCTCCACATCGTCGTCGTCGATGACTCCTGCGACGATTTCCGGGGGGCCACCAAGCAGGTGATGAAGCAGCATCCGAGCATCAAGTACCTTCGCAACACCCGCAGCAGGAAACGCGCAGCCGGTGCGTGGAACGACGGGTTGGATCACTTGCTTCGCCTCACGCCCGATCCCCGCCAGCTCTACGTGGCGATTCTCGACGACGACGACAAGTGGGAATCCGAGCACCTGCGAACCTGTTTCGACGCGGCACAGAGCAGGCAGTTCGACATGGTCGCGGCGCAGCTGTGGCGGCACGAAGACGGTGCCCCGGCAAAGTTGTGCATCCCACCGGAGCGCCTCGACGCTGCGGACTTCCTCGTCGGCAATCCCAACATCCAAGGCAGCAATCTGTTCTGTCGGCTCAGCGTCCTGCTGGAAGCCGGCCTGTTCGACGAATGGCTGCCAAGCTGCACGGACCGCGACCTGTGCATCCGCGTCGCGGACCTGCCGGGCGTTCTCTACGGCACCACGGAAAGACCCACCGTGCATCACCATGCCAGCGAGACGCGCGCCCGGCTCTCGAAGCCCGGCGGATGGGCCAAGAACGAAGGGCTGAGTCGATTCTTCGCCAAGTACCGGGGCCGCATGTCGGCCGATCAGCAGGCGGCGTTCCGCGAGCGGGCTGAGCAGCTGTTTGGCTGGAGCGAGACGGCGCCGCAACCAGACGCGCCGGTCTCTCCAAGCACTCCCCCGGATTCGCCCCCCGAGAAGGTGAGCGGCCCGCCGCCGCATCTCGTCGTCGGCACCATCGCAGACACCTCCGCGCTGGCCGACCTCGCCGGGCTGCTGGAAGATCTGCACGGTCTCGGACGGCGTTCGGAGCTGGCCGGCCTCGACGTAGTGGTGTTGGAGAACGGAGAGAGCCAGCGCCCCAGCCGGAAGCTGCGCGATCTCGCAGAGCGCGAACGCCAGCGCGGGCTGCGCGTTCATCTGGTGGACCGCGCTCGGCACGTCGAAGACGCCGAAGCGGGGCGGGTTCTGGACGGCGGCGCCGCCACCGGACGATACCTGCCCATCGCGCCGGCGCGAACGGTGTTGCAGTCCTACCTGTATGCCTTCGCCGCGCGCCGCCCCGGCGCCATCGTCTGGATCGTGGACGACGACTTGCGGCTCGATCCCCTCGCGGCCGATGCGAAAGGGCACCTCCGGCGCCAGCCTCGGCCCTTGCTGCCCGCGCTGCGCAAGATGCAGGCGCTGCGCGAACGTGGCGAAGCCGACGTGGTGATCGGCCGCTGCACCGGCGACCCGCCCGTGCCGTTCGCCGCCGCAGTGCGCACGCAAATGGTGGACTTGGTCGCCTCGCTCACGTGGCTGGCCAAGCTGTCGCCCCAGGCAGCGTTGCCGGATCGGGCGATGGAGAACGCCATGCTCCGGCAGGGGCGGCGCGACTACTACTACGACCTTTCGCGTAATGAGACGGATCGGTTGGAAGCGCCCTTCTGGGTGACGCCCGAAGGTGGCGAGCTGGTTGGCGAGGCGTTCGAGCGCTTGGCCCGTCGCGCAGAACGGATACTGGCCGGAGAGCAGCTGTTCCGGCCGCTGGCGATCGACGCGGAGGCCGACACGCTGGCGCTCAGCGACAGTTTGCAGCGCGGCGGCAACACCTTCGTGCTCGACATCGAGACCTTGCGCTTGGCACCCAATCCGTCGCCTGCCATCGACGGCCGGCCGACTCGGCGGTCCGACATGATGTGGGCGCTGCTGCAGAAACGACACCTCGGACGCAAAGTGGTTGGCATGCCGCTGGCGCTGCATCAGGATCGATCCGGCGGCCCCGTTGCCGGGATGGACGTTGAAAAGGTCCAGGACGACATGCGCGGCTATGCGCTCTTTTCCGCGCTTGAAGCCGTGTCGGAGGTCTACTTCGTCAACGACGAAGAAGACTTGCGCCTGCAACTCGCGCCGGCAAGGGTGGATCGACTCGTCAGCCGCGTGCGCAAGTTCTTGAACGAGCGACTGGCGGCGTTTCGCTTGTCGTTCCATCGGGTGCGCGGTCTCGCCAGCGTGCTGCGCGACTTGGTGGAGCGCGACGGCGCTTGGTGGCAGGAGGAGAAGTACGCAGACGCTAGGAACCACTTGCGGGCGTTCTGCGATCGCCTTGACAAATCCTACGCCAACAACGTGCTTGCCGACATCGAACGCATCGCGGACATCCGCGACTCGCAGATCAAGACGTTTCTCGCCCAACTGCCGGCCGAACTGGCACAACACCGCGCTCGTCTGGCCGAGCCGGCGGCGTTGGCCCGCGGCTTCGAACCGGAACGCGTCGCCAACGCCAAGGCGGTGGCCAGACGCTTGGCGGAACCTGCCGGCGCTCTCGGCACCCTGGGGTGCGGCAGCGAAGGCGTCGTGCTCACCGATGGCAAGCACGTCTACAAGGTGTTCGACTATTGGAAGTCTTGGCGGCTCGACTCCACCCTCGACTACCTGCGCTCGCTCGTCGGCGCCTGGCGAGACACCCGCAGCCTCTATCCGCTGCTCGCCTTCCACCAAGAGGGCCGCGACGCCGTGCTGATCTATCCCTTTGAGCCCAGCGAACCGTACACGGGAGGCCACGGCCCCGGCTTGGTGAACCTGCTCGTGGAGTGTCGGCAACAGGGCGTGGTGTGCCGCAACATCCACCCCGACAATCTGCGCGTCGCAGGCGGACGGGTGCGCCTCATCGACTACGGTTCGGACCTCCACCCGCTCGACGACGAGCGCGAGTTCACGACGATGTGCCATCGTGCGTGGCTCTCCTTCCGCTGCCACGATCGCCCCGATCTGAAGGCGCTGATGCGCCGGGCGCTGCGCCAGGCCGACTTGCCGGAGCTGGCTCGCTTCGACCGCTTCCACGAAGCCGTCTTGCGGATGGCCGGCGAGCGCCAAGCCTGCGAAGACATCGCCTTGCAGCTCGTCGCCGGCCGGCCAAGGCGCGTCCTCGACTACGGTTGCGGCAGTGGAAAGGTGGCGAAGGCGCTGGCGGATGGCGGGGCCGAAGTGCTGGGCTATGACCGAGACGACACCCGGCACAAGCGCTGGCACCCGCTCGCCGACGGCAAGAGCGACTTGCGCTTCACGACAGTGCGGGACGAGGCGATGGCCGGCGCTCCCTTCGATCTCGTCGTCTGCCAACGCGTGCTCTGCACCATCGAAGACGATGCCGAAATGCGCGGCATCCTGGATGATCTGCGCAGCGCAGTGGCGAAGGATGGCCGCGTGGTGGTGACGTTGTGCGACCCGCACTTCACGTTCTGCGGCCCCACGCCGGAAGCCGAACGCGAACTGCCGCCCGGCGCGCGCTACGAGGACACCTTCGTGTGGCACAAGACGGTGCGAACGTCCGGCCGCCAGCGCCGCGAAGTGCATCGGCCGGAAGAGACACTGCTGGCGGAGTTCGCCCGCGTCGGCTTGCGCGAGGTCCGGCGCGTCACCGTGCCAACCGTGGAGCTGGTGAACTTCACGCCCGCATCCGACCACCTGGCGTTCGAGCTCGCGCCAGACGCGGACACGCCAAGATGAGACGCAATATGATCGCCATCGTGGGCGCCGCCGGCACCGTTCCGGCCGCTGTGCGGCAGCAAACGGAGGCATTGGCCGAGGCACTGGCGAACGCCAACTTCGACCTCGTGACCGGCGGCATGGACGGTGTGATGCGGGCGGTGGCGCGCGGTCGCGGGCGCTCGGGCAAGGACGTCGACCTCGTTCACATCGAATCCGGCGAAGGCCGCGCCTGGCAGCGCAATCCGCACCCGGCGAGCGTGGTGCGCACCAACTTGGGCGCCATGCGAAACCACCTGGTGGTGCGTTCGGCAGACTTGGTGGTGGCCGTCTCCGGCGGGGCTGGCACGTTGAGCGAGCTGGCCATCGCCTGGCAGGAGCGCAAGCCCATTGCTGCCTTGCGCGGCGTGGACGGCTGGAGCGACAAGCTGGCCGGCACAGCGCTCGACCATCGCCGACGCCCGCCGATACACGGCTGCGAAAGTGTTGAAGACGTGGTCGCGTGGGCGGATCAGCAGCGCCCGGCAGGCGCGTTTGGGGGGCGCAGAAACCAAGGCTTCTATCCGCACGCAGTGCCGGCCTTGCATCGCGTCCACGACGCTGCGCCAAGCCCTGCCCAGCGCATCCACCTGCGTTTCGGCATGTCCATTGAGAAGTCCGAACTGCTGCGACGGCTGGTCACGCTGAACGACGAGGTGCGTAGCTGGAATCGGCGTCATCAAGCCGACACTGTTGCGTTGGCAACCTTCGACGATGGTTGGAAGGACGTCCTGTGCCTGGCGGACGCCTTCCAGCGCCTGCCCGCGCTGTGCCCGGTGCTGTTCGTCGGCGAGAACCACTTCCAAACGCCGACCCGGCCGCTGCCGCTGCAACGCCTCTATGAACACTGCGCGGCCGAGGGCATCGATCCAGAAGACGAGCAAGCCCTCGGCACAGCCACAAGAACCCACCTGAAAACGCTGCCGGAGGCCGCGCAACACGCGCTGTTGGACGCGCGAGGGATCGCGCCGATGCTGGCGCCGGACTGGCTGCTCGCCGCCCAGGACATCGCCGACCTGCAGGCAGCGGGTTGGGTGATCGCCTCGCACGGGCACATGCACGAGAACCTTTCCACTCGTTCCGATTTGGCGCCGGAACTGGCGGCGCTCGCGGACGCCGTGGAGGAACGCGGCCAGATGCCTTGGCTGGCGTGGCCGGAAGGCCAATGGTCGGCGGCGTCCTACCAGGCAGCGCGCGACGCCGGCATCCGCCTGCAGTTCGCGCTGCCGCGCAGCGGCAACCCGGCAGTGCGAGACGGCGTAGTTTCGAGAGAGGCTTGGAGCAACGGTTAGCTGGTGGGCGGGCCGACCAACACTGTGGTCGTACTGCGGCGTACCGAGATGCAAAGGCTTATGATCGCGGTCTCATGGAGACATCGATCGAACAACGCCCGCGACCGACACGCTGCCGACACGCCCTTCTGGATGCCAGAAGGCTGGCCACGCACAGGGAGATCGCCAAGCGCATCGACGCCGATCCGTCCCTGCTGGGCAAGGCGCTCGACAACATCGCGCGGTGGTCTCGGCAGATGGGCCGCACGCCGCCGGCCTTGGCGGAGTGGCTAAGGGCTGCTTCGCACCTTGCCGTGGGAGCGCATCCGGCCACACCTGGTTGAAGACGACGAGGAGAGCCGCCGCCTGCGGCAGTCCTCGCCGTTCGTGGGCATTCTGACGCAGCGGGAACGCATGGAGATCCGGTGTGCGGCGGGATGAGGCGGAGCACATTCTGCGCGCCGCCCGCGTGATTCTCTCGACGAAGGGGGACACGCGATTCATCGTGGTCGGCAGCCAATCCATTCTGGGTGCGCATCCGAACGCGCCGCCCGAGCTGCTGCTGTCGATGGAGTTGGACCTGTACCCCATGGACCTGCCGTCGTCGGACGCCGACGTCGTCGACGCCGTGGCTTTCATGCGAGGGGCAAGCCCCTCGCGCTCCCCCGCTGAGGGCTCAGCGATGGTTCTTCGTTTCACGAGACGTTCGGCTACTACGCGGACGGCGTGAGCCCGACGACGCCGACTGCGGCGACATCCCCAGAGAGCTAGTGCGGGCGCGCGTGGTGCGGTGTGTCCGGGAGAACGTACCCGACGGCTGTTGCGATGTCGCGCCTTGAAACCGTCGGCACACGGCGTCAGCGAACTACAGGTGCCACACGACCACGCTGCCGTCCTCCCCTCCGACCGTCGTGGGCTCGCGGGCATCGCCGTAGCGCGGTTCCTCGCGCCGGTCGAACACCACCAGGTGCCCTTCCGCAGCACCGCACTGCGCCATGTAGCGAAGGGTCTGCGCAACGCCCCGCTCGACGATGCTCGTGAGGCTCTGGCGGTCGGTCGCCCGCAGCGCCTTGCACTCGACCACGATTCGCGTCCACAGGTCCGAAGGCTGCCCTGCCTCCTCCGGCCACAGCACTTGGATGTCCACGGCGCCGCGCCCGATGCCGTACTCCCGCTCGATGCGCCCGCCGCCGTTGACGATGCGCTGCAGGTACGCCTGCAGGATCAGCTGCGGCCCGGCCTCGCTGTAGTCCGCAAGCCGCCCCAGCCAGTGCTCCGCGTGTTCGCCGTAGAAAGTCGAGAAGGCCCGCAGGAGCTTGGCCATGTCCAGCCGGCCGGCGGAGTCCACGTACCACGCCGCACGCTCGTCCAGCCCGCTTTCGACCATATGGCCGAGTTCCCGAGGCACCACATCCGCGTAGATCGGGTTCGCTATCCGGGGCGGCTGGCTGGCATTCACAAGCCCGAGGTCGCGGACGTACTCCAAGTCTCGAACTTCATGGCGAGCTTGGCCGCCGCTCAGGATCGGCACCACCACCCGCCGCACCCGTTCCTCCTCCAGCTTGTGCGCCAGCTGGTCGAGATGGGTGCGCCGCGACACCACCAGCGCTTCCTTGGCGGCGTGGATGTCCGCCTGCGTGATGGGCCGCGCTCTGTCCCGCCCCTCCTTGCGCTCGAAACATGCGTCCGCGCACAGCGCGTTCACCAGCCACGGCTGCCCTTGGGTCTGCTTCCACACTTCGGCCATCGCCGCCTCCTCGAAGGGCTGCTTGGTCTCGGTGGTGTGCTGCTCCATCAGCGCATAGGTCTCGGTCTTGGTGAAGTCGCCTAGCCGCAGCGACTTCGCGGCTACGTTGAACGGGCTGCCGCCAGCGATCACCTCGCCGGTGCTGGATCGGATGCGGTAGTCGCGGATGTCCCGAATCCCGCACAGGATCACGCTCTGCGGAAAGCCGCCGGGCCGCCGCTCGTAGCCGGCGCGCAGCTGCCGAAGCACGGAGAGCAAGGTGTCGCCCACCAGCGCGTCGATCTCGTCCACCAGCAGTACGAGAGGCACCGGATTCTCCATGCACCAGCGGGAGAGCAGGCTACGCAACGCCAGTTGGGGCCCCATCCGGTCTAGAACGTCCGGCCAGACGCGCTCCGGATAGTCGTCGCCGACCTCCGCGGCACACTCGGCGATACTGCCCATGACAGTACGGATGCCTTCCGCCACATCGTCGCGGGCCACTTGGCCCGGCTCGACATTCACGTTCACGCAGCGGAAGTTGCCCGCCGCACCGCTGTTGAGGTGATCGCGCAGCGCGATCAGCGCGGACGTCTTGCCCGTCTGGCGCGGCGCATGCAGAACGAAGTACTGCTCATCCCGGATCAAACTGAGAAGGTCGCAGAGTTCGACGCGATCCAAGGGCGGGATCGCGTAGTGCCTATCAGGGCGCACGGGCCCGGCGGTGCTGAAGAAACGCATGCCGCTAGATTACTCAATCATTGGCCTTACAGGTGCCAGACGACGACGCTGCCGTCTTTCCGTTCGACCGTCGTGGGCTCGCGGGCATCGCCGTAGCGCGGTTCCTCGCGCCGGTCGAACACCACCAGGTGTCCTTCCGCAGCGCCGCACTGCGCCATGTAGCGGAGCGTCTGGGCAACCCCGCGCTCTATGGTGCTCTCCAAGCTCTGTCGGCCGCTCGCCCGCAGCGCTTTGCACTCCACCACGATCCGCGCCCACAGGTCCGAAGGCTGCCCTGCCTCCTCTGGCCACAGCACTTGGATGTCCACGGCGCCGCGCCCGATGCCGTACTCGCGCTCGATGCGCCCGCCGCCGTTCACGATGCGCTGCAAGTATGCTTGGAGGATGAGCTGGGGGCCTGCTTCGCTGTAGTCCGCGAGCCGGCCGAGCCAATGCTCCGCGTGTTCGCCGTAGAACGTGGCGAAGGCCCGCAGGAGCTTGCGCATGTCCAGCCGGCCGGCGGAGTCCACGTACCAAGCCGCCCGTTGGTCCAAGCCGCTCTGCACCACGTAGCCGAGTTCCCGAGGCACCACCTCGGCGTAGATGGGATTCGCGATGCGCGGCGGCTGGCTGGCGTCCACCAGCCCCAAGTCCCGAACGTACTCCAAGTCTCGAACTTCATGGCGGGCCTCGCCGCCGCTCAGGATCGGCACCACCACCCGCCGCACCCGTTCCTCCTCCAGCTTGTGCGCCAGCTAGTCGAGATGGGTGCGCCGCGACACCACCAGCGCTTCCTTGGCGGCGTGAATGTGCGCCTTCGTGATGGGCCGCGTTCTGTCCCGCCCCTCCTTGCGCTCGAAGCAGGCCTCCGCGCACAGCGCGTTCACCAGCCACGGCTGGCCTTGGGTCTGCTTCCACACTTCGGCCAATGCCGACTCCTCGAAGCGCTGCTTGGTTTCGGTGGTGTGCTGCTCCATCAGGGCGTAGGTCTCGGCCTTGGTAAAGTCGCCTAGCCGCAGCGACTTCGCGGCTACGTTGAATGGGCTGCCCCCCGCGATCACCTCGCCCGTCGTGGAGCGGATGCGATAGTCGCGGATGTCCCGAATCCCGCACAGAACGACGCTCTGCGGAAACCTCTCGGGCCGCCGCTCGTAGCCGGCGCGCAGCTGCCGGAGCACGGAGAGCAAGGTGTCGCCCACCAGCGCATCGATCTCGTCCACCAGCAGCACCAGCGGTGTCGGATTCGCTTCGCACCAGTTGGCGAGCAGGTTGTTCAGCGCATCCTCCGGCCCTGAACTCTCGAAGATTCGCCGCCAATGCGTCTCGGGATACGTGTCGCCGAGCTGGTGGGCCCGCTGCGCTAGCTGGCTGAGAATAGCCCGGATGCCGCGCACCACATCGTCGCGGGCCACCTGCGCCCCTTCAACGTTGACGTTCACGCAACGAAAGTGGCCTGCCGCGCCGCTGTTGAGGTAATCGCGCAACGCGATCAGGGCGGAGGTCTTGCCCGTCTGACGAGGCGCGTACAGGACGAAGTACTGCTTGCTTCGGATCAGTTCCAGAAGGTCGCAGTGATCCACACGATCCAAGGGCGGGATCGCGTAGTGCTCGTCTGGGCGCACGGGGCCGGCGGTGCTGAAGAAGCGCATATGCGCCGAACTCTCAGGGTCGGACCAATTTGAACTGCAATGGCCCGTACTTCCCAGGGGCCGCCGTCCGGGTCCCGCACGGTGCCCCGGGTGGGAAGAATGCATTAATTCGTGGAACTATTCGCTTATGGGGGTGTTTTAGGTTCTTCTCATTGTAGAACATAGACCAAACAGTCATTGCGGTAGAGAACGAAATCTTGGATTCAACGAAGTAGTACATACCAGTGAAGTAGCCTGCCAAGTGTCTTTCCAGCTTCTTGACAGCTGCCATCGAGTAGCAACAGGAGACGCACAGGACTCTCTTGTCCTTCGGCCCAAGTTCTGTCAGTGCTTTTTTTATCCTTTTCGCTACTTTTGGCCACTTAACGACACCGTCGATAAAGCCCAGACCTCGCTTGCTGCCATGACCTGCCAAGTGAACATATGTGACTTTTTTGGTTGGTTTAACTTTATCGTCATCGTCACAAAAGCTGCTAGCGCTGGCGAACCTAACCGTCTTCACCTTCTTGCCCTGATTTCTGTTGCTCACGATTGCTCGTATGACGTCGCACTCAGTGACGATGTTCTGCTCGACCTCATGATCCGACGGCAGGTCATACAGCAAGAACTGAACGGTCACTCGGAGTTCCCCCTCTCTTCCAACATCACCAGCAGCGCTCCGTTGTCCACCTGATCGCCTTCGCCCACATGCAGTTCCTTCACGCTGCCGTCGAACGGGGCGACGATGCGGTGCTGCATCTTCATCGCTTCCAGGATCAGCAGCAGTTGGCCTTCTCGGACCTCCTCTCCCTGCTGCACGTGGGTGGCGAGGACATTGCCGGGCATGGGGGCGGTAAGGCCGCCTTTGATCTCCAAGAGGCCCGGCGGCGGCAGGCGGGGGAGTTCGGTGAGTTCCACGTCGAAGTCCGTGCCGTGGACGAGCCAGCGGTCTTCGGTGCCGGCGATGGCGAGTTGCAGGCGGCGGCCGTCGATTTCCAAGTCCACCTGGCCGCCTTCGACGCCGAAGACCGCCACGGTGCGCGGTTCGTCTTCGTCGAGGGTCACTTGGAAGGTGCCGTCGCGTTGGGAGCGGTAGCCGACGGCGATCTCGTCGTCGCCGTGGCGGAACTTGGTGCGTTCCGGGGGCATCATGGAGTTGCGCCAGCCGCTGCGGAAGGCGGCGAGGACCTTGGCGTTGGCGCGGTGGGCGGCTTGGGCGGCCATGGTGGCGGCGATCACCGCGTCCGAGAGGGATTGGGCGTCGAGTTCTCTGCGCCGTGGCGGATCGATGCGTTCGATGAAGTCCGTGGTGGTGTCGCCAGCCAGAAACGCGGGTTCGCGCAGGGTGGCGACGAGGAAGTCGCGGTTGTGGCGCAGGCCCTGCAGCGCCGTCTGCTCCAAGGCGCGGGCGAGTTTGGCGGCGGCTTCCCGGCGGGTGGGGGCGTGGGCGATGACCTTGGCGATCATCGGGTCGAACTCCACGGAGACTTCGCTGCCGGATTCCACGCCGGAATCGAAACGCGCCAAGCCGCCGGGCGCGGGACGCCAGACCTCGATGGCGCCGGGGGACGGCAGGAAGTTGCGCGTGGGGTCTTCGGCATAGAGCCGGGCTTCGATGGCGTGGCCGTCGATGGCGAGATCGCCCTGGCCGTAGCCGAGCTCCTCGCCCTCGGCGATGCGCAGTTGCTCGCGCACCAGGTCGAGGCCGGTGATCTCTTCGGTGACGGGGTGTTCCACCTGCAAGCGGGTGTTCACTTCGAGGAACCAGAATTGGTTGCCGTCGAGCAGGAACTCCACCGTGCCGGCGCTGGCATAGCCGATGCGCTTCGCGGCGGAAACGGCCGCCGCGCCCATTTCCGCCCGCAGCTCGGGGTCAACGGCCGGCGAAGGCGCTTCCTCGATGATCTTCTGGTGGCGGCGCTGGATGGAACACTCGCGCTCGAACAGATGCACCACGTTGCCGTGGGTGTCGCCGAGGATCTGAATCTCCACGTGGCGGGCGGCCGTTATCCAACGTTCAAGGAACAGCGTGTCGTCGCCGAAGGCGGCGCCGGCTTCGCGCCGGGCGCCGGTGATGGCGGCATCGAGTTCGTCCGGCGATTCCACCACCCTCATGCCGCGCCCACCGCCGCCGGCGGACGCCTTCACCAGCACCGGATAGCCGATCTGCTGCGCGGCGGCTTGGAAATCCTCGCCGGCTTTGAGTTCGATGGCCGGCAGCGTGGGCACCTCGGCTTCCATGATCACGCGCTTTGCCGCCAGCTTGTCGCCCATCTGCTCGATGGCCTCCGGCGACGGCCCCACCCAGCGCATCCCCGCGTCCACCACCGCCTTGGCGAAAGCCGCGTTCTCGGAGAGGAACCCGTAGCCCGGATGCACCGCATCGGCACCCACGCGGCGGCAGGCGGTCAAGACCTTGCCCACATCCAAGTACGTTTGCGCGGATGTCGTGCCGTTCAAGGCGATGGCGGTATCCGCATCGCGCACGAAGGGGGCTCCAACGTCGCCGTCCGCGTAGATCGCCGCCGTGGAAATGCCCATCTCGTGGGCGCTGCGAATGACGCGCCGGGCGATCTCGCCGCGATTGGCGACGAGCAGACGACGAATGGGCTTGATGGTCATCTGCTCACTCCTAGACCAACGATCGCGGCACATTTTCATGGGAGTTTTCGCATGGCGAAAACTCCGGGCGACGGCAAAGCCGTCGCACTACATCCGCCACGTTCCGAACTCCTTCGTTCCCCGCACCTCGTTGTTGTGGCAGGCCGAGAGTGAAATCCCGATGAAGTCCCGGGTGTCCCGCGGATCGATCATCGCGTCGTCCGCCACCCGCGAGGTGGCGAATAGCCCCTTCGACTGTTCTTCGAGTTGCAGTTCCATGCGTTCGACGCGCTTGCCGTTGGCTTCTTCGTCGAACTCCAAGCCCCGGCGCTTGGCCGCTGCCCGCTGCACGATGGTCATCACGCCGGCCTGCTGCTTCGGCCCCATCACGGCGATCTTGGCGGTGGGCCAGGTGTAGGCGAAGCGGGTGCCGTAGGCGCGGCCGCTCATGCCGTAGTTGCCGGCGCCGTAGGAGGCGCCGACGATCACGGTGATGTGCGGCACCGTGGAGTTGGAGACGGCGTTGATCATCTTCGAGCCGTTCTTGGTGATGCCGCGCTGCTCGAAGTCCGTGCCGACGATGTAGCCGGTGATGTTGTGCAGGAACAGCAGCGGCACGTCGATCTGGTTGCAGAGCTGGATGAACTGGGAGGCCTTCTCCGAGGATTCGGACATCAGCACGCCGTTGTTGCCCAGAATGCCGATGGGATAGCCGTGGATGGAGGTCCAGCCGCATACCAGCGTCGGGCCGTAGAGCGGCTTGAACTCCTCGAAGCGGGAGCCGTCCGCGGTGCGGGCGATCACTTCGCGCATGTCGAAGGGGATGGTCAGGTCCTCGCCGAGGATGCCGAGCAGTTCTTCGCTGTCGTAGACGGGCGAATCGGCTGGCAGCGTCGGCCCGGGGCCCTGCTTGCGCCAGTTCAGGTGCGCCACCACTTCCCGGCACAGGCGGATGCCGTCGAGTTCGTCTTCCGCCAGGTAGTCGCCGAGGCCGGACTTGGTGGTGTGCATCAGGGCGCCGCTCAGCTCCTCGCCGTCGGCGTCCTCGCCGGTGGCCATCTTCACCAGCGGCGGACCGCCGAGGGAAACCCGGGCCTGGTTGCGCACGAAGATGTTGTAGTCGCTCATGCCCGGCTGGTAGGCGCCGCCAGCCGTGGAGACGCCGAACACCACGGAGATGGTGGGAATGCGCATCTTCGAGAGTTCGGTGATCTCGTAGAACAAGCGTCCGGATTCGGCGAAGTGGCCGGTGGCGCCGCGCATTCCTTCCAGAAGGTACTTGGTGTACGCCTCGCGGTCGTCGATGCTCGGTGCCTGGCTCGGCCCGCCGCGCCCGCCGCCGCCGCGCAGGTCCGCCCCGGCGGACTCCACGAACTGCACGTAGGGCATGCGGTTCTCGCGGGCGATCTCCAGGCCGCGCATCAGCTTCTTCGAGTTGTAGTGGTTCATGGCGCCGGCCTGCACCGAGGGATCGTGGCCGAGAATCACGCACTCGACGCCGGAAATGACGCCGATGCCGACGATGAAGCCGGAGCCCAAGTTGAAGTGGGAGTTCCAGGCCGCGAGCGGACTGATTTCGAGGAACGGCGAGTCCGGGTCCAGCACGTGCGCCACCCGCTCGCGCACCGCCATCTTGTTGCGCGAACGCAGCCGCGCCATGGCTTCCTCGCCGCCGCCTTTGGCGGCCTCGGCGTAGAGCTCGTCGAGGAAGGCGAGCTTCGCCAGCATCTCCTGGCGGTTCTTCTGGAACTGCTCGCCCTTGGTGTCGAGCCGGGACTGGATGACGGACAACGCTAGCTCCTCAAATCTCGAAGACCTTCCGGTACGCCGGGCGCTGGGTCACCAAATCCCAGTAGCGCTTGACGTTGGGCGTGAACACTTCCTCGATGTCCAGCGAGTTGGCGAGCACCACGCAGTAGACGATGCAGACATCGGCGATGGTGAAGCGGCCGGAGCAGAGATACTCGCGGTCTTCCAGCGCCCGCTCGACGCTTCTCATGCGGTGCAGGAACCACTTGCGGTAGTCGCTGGCCACCTGCGGGTTGCGCTTCTCCTCCGGTTCCAGCCGCGTGTAGCGCAGCACCAGCGTCTGCGGAAACGTCAGCGTCGCGTCGCTGCGGTGCAGCCAGTTCAGGTAGGCGCCGTAGTCCGCCTCGTCCTTGCCCACGGCCAGATCCGTCGGACCGTACTTGTCCACCAAGTACTGGCAGATGCCGGCGGATTCGGTCATCACCAGGTCGCCGTCGGTCATCGCCGGCACGGTGCCCAAGGGGTTCACGGCCAAGTATTTCTTGTGCAGATAGCGCGGCGGGAAAGGCATCACCTCCAGATCGTAGGGCAGGCCCATCTCCTCCAGCGTCCAGAGCGGTCGCATGGAGCGGGCGCGGGTGCAGTGGTAGAGCTTGATGTTCACGTCGGTTCCCCGAAAAGCGGTGTTTTCCCGCGCAGTTGGCCGGCTAGGCCGCGATGAACTCCGGCGGCGTGCGGAACGCCAGGATCAGCGCCGCGATCCAGCCGATCACGGTCCAGCCGAGCAGCAGGTTCACGAAGAAGCAGACGCCCGTAGGCACCCGCCGCACCAGCGCGATGCTCGTCGGCAGCAGATAGCCGATGGTCAGCACCGAAAGCAGGAGGGCCGTGAGAGTCCTCACGCGGTGGCCCGCTCGCCGTCGATGAGGGCGCTGCCCTGCTGCCAGGGCGAGATCTGTCCTTCGTACACGGCTGGCCCCTTGCGGAAGTGCGCCGCTTCCTCCAACGTCTCCACGAAAGGCATGTTCAGCGGATACATATCCCGCTGTTCCTGGGGCCGGGGGCCGCCTTTGGAGACGTGCCCCCACAGCGGGTGGCCCACCACTTCCTCGGCGATGGCCGCGGCCTCGATGAGCTTGTCCAGGTCGTAGCCGGTCTCGATGCCCATCTCGTGGCAGAGGTGTACGAAATCCTCCGTCGGCACATGGCCGGCGGCGCGGCCGTTGCCGCAGTACGGGCAGCCGCCCATGCCGCCGATGGAGGTGTCGAACTCCGTGGCGCCGAGCATCAGCGCTTCGTAGAAGCTGGCCATGGTGGCGCCCCGGGTGTTGTGCAGATGCATGTGGAAGGTCTCGACTTCCGGCCAGCGGTCGCGGATGGCGGCGATGGTCTCCCGCACCTCGTGGGGCATGTTCCAGCCCATCGCGTCCAGGAACGACACCTTCTTCACCGGGATGCCGGCGGCATGCCACTTGTCCACCATCAGCGCCAGCAGTTCCATGCGCTGTTCGAGGCTGAACGGCCCCTCGAAGTTGGAGCCGAAGGGGTTGCCGAGGGCCACCGAGGCGGCCTCGGCGCCGGCCGCCTTGGCGCCGGCGATGGACGCATCCATGCCGGCTACCTGCTGCGCCTGGGTGCGGTTGTAGTTGCGGCGGGCGAAGGAGTCGCACAGCTCCACGTGGGTGCCGAAGCGCCGCCCGCGCACATCGATCTTGGGGTAGTAGGCGTCCGCCCGGTCGAAGCCCTTCTTGTTGAACACCGCCGCGGTGTACTTGACGCCGGGCTTGGGCACGAAGCGCTCCGCGATCTCGTCGATGCAGGCCATGGACGGCGTCCACTTGGGGTGGGCGAAGGAACCGATGGAGATCACCTTGGCGCCGGTCTCGCCGAGGGCGTCGAGCAGCCGCAGCTTGTCGGCGACCGGGATGTCCGGGCTTTCGATCTGCAAGCCCTCGCGCATGGTGTCGTCGGTGATGGCGACGCTCTTCGGCAGCATGGACGTCATGGCATGGGCCTGTGGTTGCGGACGCCCTTTGTAGCAAGTTTGGCGGCGCTGCGTCTACCGATGCGCCGCCAGGCGCGAGCAAGGCATGGCCGCCGTGCGGCACAATGGGCGCCGGCCTGCGAACGTCCAATCCACGAAGAGGATCCACATGGCCATCGGGCGCGAGCTGGCTGCAAGACGCTCTCGCCGTCGGACACGGCGCATGCGGTGGAGCGGCGTTGCGGCGGCGCTGGGCACCGCTGCATGCGGCGGACCGCTGGGGCCGTTCGCCGGCGGCGAGCTGTCGGGCGCGAGCGCCGAACCGCCAGCGGCATGGGGCGCGGTGCCCGACACCGTGCAGCTCGAAGTGCGGCCCGCCGAACCCTACTCGGTGAACGTATGGGCCGTAGCCATCGGCCGCCACCTCTACGTGGCCACCGGCCCCGAAGGCTCCGCCTGGAGCAGCCGCCTGCAACGGGAAGACGGCGTTCGGGTGCGCATCGCTGGCGCCGTATACCCGCTGCGGGCCAGCGTGGTAGAGGATGCCGCCGAGCGCCAGCGGGTGGTCGCCGCCTACCTCGGCAAGTACGGCGCCGCGGATGGCGAAGAAGCTTCCGGCCTGGTGCGCCGTCGTCGCCAGCAGGCGATGGAGGAAGCCTTGGACAACGTCCGCGGCACCATCTATCGATTGCAGCCGCGCTAGTACCAAAGCCACATTGGAGTGATGGTCCAGATCGGCACCCGTGTCGCCAGCTCATCCGTCATTGCAGTCGGGTTGGCCCACTAGCGGGTACCGTCCAGGACGGACTGCCACGCGGCATCGCGCTTGCGGCTGGCGATGTCCCGCGGCGTGGCGCCCCGCTTGTCCGCCCGGTCCAGGTCCGCTCCGGTCGCCGCCAGAAGATCGACGACTGCACGCAGTTTCCGTTTGTCCTTCACGCTGGAGCGGAGTGCCGAGGCCAGAGGCGTCGCGCCGCTGTCGTCCTGGGCGTCCACCGGCGCCCCATGCTCCAAGAGCAATCCGGCGATGGCGGCGAAGCCGGCCTTGGCGGCGCAGTGCAGGGCCGTCTGGCCCTTGTGGTTGCGCGCGTCCACGGCCGCGCCGGCGGCCAGCAGCGCCCGCACCCGGTCCAAGTTGCCGCCGCGGTCGCCGCGGCAGGCGAAGACCAAGGGCGGCCAGCCGCCTTCGGGACGATCCGGGCCGCAGTCCACGCCGTGGGCTTCGAGCAGCGCCACCATCTCAAGGCTGTCGACGCCTCTGCGCGGCGGTTCCACGTCCGCCGGCGGCAATCCCGCCGCGAACAGCTCGGCGAGAATGTCCGGGCGGTTCCGCCAGATGCAGAACCGGCCCAGCCAGAAGCCGTGGGGGCGGGGATCCGCGCCCTCGGCGAGCAGCAGGCGCACCAGCGCCAGATGGCCGGGGCTCGCGGCGTAGTGCAGCGCCGTGGCGCGGACGTTCCCGTCGTGCTGGGCGTACTCGGCGGTCGCCAGGCTCGGCTGGGCCCGCAGCTGCGCTCGCGCCGCGGCCTCGTCGCCCAGGAACACCACGGTCGGGAAGTCTCTGGCGGCGCCGCGCTCCCGAAGCAGCGCCGCCACCGCCTCGTGGCCGCGCCAGAGCGCGGCGCAGTAGGGCGTGACCTCCACCAAGAGCGGAGTGAAGTGGCAGCCCCGGGCGTCGATGTCCGCGCCCCGCCCAAGCAGCTCGGCAACGACGGCAGACCGCCCCCGATACGCGGCCTCCCAGAGCATCGTGCGCCCGTGGGATCCCACCCGCCGCACCCAGTCGGGCCGTTCGGCCAGCACCTGGCGCACGGTCGCCAGGTCGCCCCGGCCGGCGGCGCCGACGGCGATCTTGAGAAAGTCGCTGGCCTTGCCGGTCAGGCCGCTTGGCGAGGGCACGCAAGCTACTGCCGCAGCACGGGAGCGGGAGCATATCAGCCGGTCCCGCAGACGTGCCTCGGCCCGCCGAGCGCCGGCGTCGAGGTGCTACGCTTGCGGCCGCGGTACCAAGGCAGCGTATCCCGCTTGAGTCGAGGAGCAGGCGTGCCCAATTCCACGAGGCCCGTGCTGCCGTTGCTGGCGGACCGCTCTCTCGAAGGCAGGACGGTGCTGCTGCGGGAGGACCTCAACGTCCCCCTGCAGGATGGCCGCGTGGCCAACGCCGCCCGCTTGGACGCCGCCCTGCCGACGGTCCGCTACTGCCTCGGCCACGGTGCCGGCGTGCTGCTGATCTCCCACCTCGGCCGGCCCGTGCCAGCGCGGCCGGACGCCGCTCTGTCGCTGACGCCGGTTGCGGCGGCGCTCGCCGCGGCGCTCGGCCGTCCGGTGCCGCTGGTGAAGAACTGGCACCGCGGCGTTCGGGTGCCGCCAGGCGCCGTGGCGCTGCTCGAGAACATCCGCTTCGAGCCCGGCGAGGAGGCCAACGATGCGGCCCTGGGGCAAGCGCTGGCGGACCTCGGGGATCTCTACGTCCTGGACGCCTTCGCCACGGCCCACCGCGCCCACGCCTCGACCTGCGCAGCCGTCCAAGCGGCCCGGGACGCCTGCGCCGGACCGCTGCTGGCGGCCGAACTCGAGGCATTGCACAGAGCCCTTGCCCGGCCGGCACGGCCGTTGGTGGCCATCGTCGGCGGCGCCAAGGTCTCCACCAAGATGGAAGTGCTCGAGTCGCTGGCCGCCAGGGCGGACAGCCTGATCGTCGGCGGCGGCATCGGCAACACCTTCCTCATGGCTGCCGGCAAGCCGGTGGGCGCGTCGCTGGCGGAACCGGACCAGCTGGAGGCGGCGCGACGGATCATGGCCGAGGTGGAGGCGCCGCTGGCGGTGGACGTGATGACCGGCCGCGGCCTTCCCGGCGAACTCGACCCTGCGGCGCCGGCGCGCCTGCGGCTGGTGGACGAAGTGCCGGCGGACGAATGCATCCTGGACCTCGGCCCCGAGACCGTGCGCCGCCTGCGGCCCGTGCTCGCGGGCGCCGGGACGATACTGTGGAACGGACCCGTGGGCGTGTGCGAACTCGATCAGTTCGGCGAAGGCACCCGTCTGCTTGGCGCCGAGGTGGCCAGTGCGGCGGCCTACTCCGTCGCCGGCGGCGGCGACACCCTGGCGGCGGTGGACAAGTACCGGCTGCGGGAAGGCATCTCCTACCTCTCCACGGGCGGCGGCGCGTTCACGGAGTTCGTGGCCGGACGCGAGTTGCCGGCAGTCGCGGCCTTGTTGGCGCGTACGGAGCCGACGCCGTGATCGAGGGCCTTGGACGGGCCCTGCCGGCTGCGCGCATCAAGACGGACGCGGAGACGCTGGCCGTCTGGGGCCGGGACTGGACCCGCAGCTACGCGGTGGCGCCGAGCGCGGTGGTGTTTCCCGAAACCGTCGCCGAGGTCGCCGCCCTCGTCCGGCTGGCGAACGAGGCGAATTTCGCCCTGGTGCCCTCGGGCGGGCGCACGGGCCTCTCCGGCGGCGCCGTGGCCAGCAACGACGAGGTGGTGGTGTCCTTCGACCGGATGAACCGCATCCTCGGCTTCTCGCCGGCGGATCGGCTGGTGCGCTGCCAAGCCGGCGTCGTCACCGCGCAACTGCAGGCCTACGCGCGGCAGCAGGGGCTCTTCTACCCGGTGGACTTCGCCTCCGCCGGCGCCAGCCAGCTCGGCGGCAACATCGCCACCAACGCCGGCGGCATCAAGGTGATCCGCTACGGCGCCACCCGGCAGTGGATCGGCGGCCTCACCGTGGTAGCGGGCACCGGCGAGGTGCTGGAACTCGGCCGCGGCCTGGTGAAGGACGCCACGGGCACGGACTTGAAGCATCTGTTCATCGGTTCCGAAGGCACCCTCGGCTTCATCGTCGAGGCGGAGGCGAAGCTCGCCGCGCCGCCGCCGCCGAGCCGGGTGATGGTGCTGGGCCTCGAGCGCTTCCGGGACGTGCTCAAGCTGCTGCCGGCGCTCCAAGGCGCGGTGGCGCTTTCCGCCTTCGAGTTCTTCTCGGAGCTGGCGCTTGCCAAGGTGGTGGCGCATCGCGCCCTGCCCCGGCCGTTCGCCCAGGCAGCGTCGTTCTACGTGCTGCTGGAGTTCGATGCCGACGGCGAGGAAGCCGCCCTGGGCGTGTTCGAGACCGCGCTGGACGCGGGTTGGGTGACCGACGGTGTAGTCAGCCGTTCGGAGGCCCAGGCGGCCAGCCTGTGGGCGCTGCGGGAGGGCATTACCGAGAGCATCGCCCCGTACACGCCCTACAAGAACGACCTGGCGGTACGCGTCTCGCAAGTGCCCGCCTTTCTGGCGGACGTCGATCGGCTGGTTGCCGAGCACTATCCGGATCTCGAAGTGTGCTGGTTCGGGCACATCGGCGACGGCAACCTGCACCTCAACATCCTCAAGCCCCCCGGCCTCGGACAGGAGTCCTTCTACCGCCGCTGCCATGCCATCAGCCCGAAGCTGTTCGGGGCCGTCCGGCAGCGTGGCGGCAGCATCTCGGCCGAGCACGGCGTTGGCCTCCTGAAACGGGACTTCCTGGAGTTTTCGCGCAGCGCCCAGGAGCTGGACATCCTCCGGGCGCTGAAGACGACGCTGGACCCCAACGGCGTGATGAACCCGGGCAAGCTACTCCCTTAGTTCGACGCCCCGGGGCCCGCCGATCAGCACCTGCTGCGGCCGCTGCGCTGCGAAGATGCCGTTTTCCAGAACGCCCGGAATGGCGTTGAGGCGTTGTTCCAGCGAGTCCGGCGCGGCGAGATCGAGGCCGCGCACGTCCAGGATGTGGTTGCCGTTGTCGGTGACGACATCCCGCCGCACGCGGGCGTCGCCGCCAAGCCGGCGCAGCGTCCGCAGGACGAGGTTCTGGGCTACGGGCAGCACCTCCACCGGCAGCGGGAAGGCCCCGAGCCGCGCCACCGCCTTGCTGGCGTCGACGATGCAGACGAAGCGTTCGGCGCTGGCGGCGACGATCTTCTCCCGGGTCAGGGCGCCGCCGCCGCCCTTGACGAGGGTGCGGTCCGGCGCGACTTCGTCCGCGCCGTCGACGTACACCGCCACGGCGCCGACGTCGTTGGGATCCAGCACGGCGATGCCGGCCGCGCGCAGACGCGCAGCGGTGGCTGCGCTGCTTGGAACGGCGCCCTCGAAGTCGGCGTTGGCCCGGGCCAAGGCGTCGATGAAGAGATTGGCGGTGCTGCCGGTGCCGACGCCGACGACGGCGCCGCCGACCAAGAGGGGTGCCACCAGGTCCAGCGCCGCCTGCGCCGCCAAGCGCTTGTGTTCCCGTTGGCTCAGTGCCAGCTCCCCGGCGGATGCGCCTGCGCGGAACGCGGTTGCCGCCGGGACCGGGCGGTGCGGTTGTCTCCCGGCTATGCGGCTGCCTGGTAACCCTGAACCGTTCGGTTCAAGGCGGTGACCCGGGCGGCGCCTAAGGCTTCCCGTGATCCGCGCTGCGGCTGCCAAGGGCATGCGCACCGTCGCCGTCGCCGAGCCCCCTACGGTTTCTTTAACGGCTCAAGGATGAAGCCAAGCTGGCCAGCATCCCAGGAGACGCCGCCGAGTATAGCCCCGCCGAGGGGATCAGTCGCCAGGCGCCGTCTGCCCGGCGACGAGGGCCTCGTCGACGCGAGCCAGGAGGGCGCTGGCACCGTGTTCGGCGCGGCGCAGGCGACGGCGCATGCGGCGGTTGTCGTGGGCGATGTTCAGCGCTGCCAGAATGGCGAGGCGATCGACGGCGTAGATCTGGCCAGTGTTGCGGATCTGCCGCATTCGGCCGTCCAGGTCCTTGGCGGATGCGCGGAGTTCGTCGACCTGGTCCTCGGCGCACCGCACCTGGTACTCGCCGTCGAGCACCTGCACGCGGACGGTGGCCATGTCGGTCACGGCTGTTGATCGGACGCCTTGAGCCGCCCGATGAGCGCATCGAGCTTGCTGGCGGCGAGGTCCTTGCGTTCCAAGGTCCTGGCGTGGTCCGCCTGCAGCGCCTGCTGCTGCTCGCGCAGCGTTCTGTTCTCGCGCAGCAGGGCATCGCACAAGGCGATGAGTTCGTCCACCTTCGCCTCCAAGGCACTGAAGTCGCCGTTTTCGGGGGGTTGATCCATGATGCTTGCGAGTCTCCGTTGGATTGGAAGCGGACGAGTTTGCCCCAACGCCAGTGCATTGGCGAGAGAGCAATGCCGCAGTGGCACGGTGCGCGCCGGTGGCGGTCATCCGCGTTGCGGCTCGCCTGCGGGCTTGCACAGGCGGGGTGCGCCACAGTGCCGAAGATACTCCGCCATGCCGTATAGGAAGTAGAAGCGGTTGTCCGGGGTCGAGGTGCGGGCGTGCCGAATTCTGGGGGCCAGAACGAATTCGGCCGCGGCTGCGCGCTCGGGCTTGCGAACATGCACGTGGTTGGCGAAGTAGAAGTGCGGGGCACGGCCCACGGACACGTAGTTGTGCTGCGGCCACGGCGCCGGCCAGACCTGCCCATACGGGAAGATGCTCCTTCCAGCCGCCATGCGTCGAGCGGCGTCCAGGTCGGCGAGCATGGCGCGCTCCTGCCTCGCCATCTCGGGGTGGCGGTCCAGCTGGCCCATGTGCAGCACCGAGGCCGCGAACGCGAGGCACAGCACTGCCATGGCGGCGATGGCTGCCAGCTGGCGCAGACGTGTGCGGTTGGGGCGGATCGGCAGCAACAGCGCCAGCAGCGCGAACGCTGCCAGCGGCACGCCGACATGGAACATCGACTCGAAGACGTCCCAGCCTTCGAACCGGTGTTCCCGCCCCCACGTCCAGTTGTAGCTGAAGACGTTGCCGCGCATGCCGACCGTCCAGGCGAGCCCGGTGAGCGCCAAGGGCACCAGTATGCCGCTCGCCGTCTGGGCCCGCCGCCGCACGGCGCTTGCCGCCGGCGCCAGCGCGAGCAGCGCACCTGCGCCAACGACGGCGAAGCCGAAGGCACCGAGAACCGCCCATCCTCGCCACCACACGTCGACGCGCGTCACCGCATACGGGGCCAGCGCCAGCCCGGCTCGCTGCAGCTGATCGAGCGCGAACAGCAGCCAGTTCCCCTCCCTCCGCTCGTAGAAAACGGACTTGGCCTTCATCGACTTGAAGGACGGCAGGTCCCAGACCGGCGTCTCCCCGTCCAGCGCCAGGTACTCCCGAGCGAAGTTCTGCACCAGCACTGCCAGCCCGAACAGGAAGGCCAGCGCACCGAACAGCAGCAGCCTCCGGAGCTCCGGCCAGTCCCGCGCAATGAGCGCCGCCGCCAGCCCCAGCGCCACGAACGGCGCCAGGAACGCAAAGACGTGCCAGCCCAGCAGCAGCGCCGCGCACGCCTTGGCCAGCATTTGTCCGAAGCGCCGGCGTTCGCCGGGAGCGGCCGGAACACCCGGTTTCCCCGGGAAGCAGTAGCGGGCGACGCCGTGCAAGGCCAGCATGGTGCCGAACAGGTCCACGACGCCTTCGGTGGCGACCATGTCGCAGGCGCGCAAGGCGGTGTAGGAACCGAAGGCCGTCAAGGTCGCCGCCAGCGCGAACCAACGCCGCCCGACGACAAGGGCGAGGGAGAAGTACGCGAGCACCGCGGCGCCGGCGTACAGCGCCAGCATGAGCATGCGCGCCGCCTGCACCTGCCCCGCCAGGTCGCCAGGCTGCGTCAGGATGGCGAGCTTGATCAGAAAGTAGCCCGCCGGCGGGAAGCGGTGGTAGACGTGGCTGTAGACCGGCTCGCCGTCCTCGTTCAGCGCACGGCGGTAGAAGCCCAGCCAGCCATGTTCCGCGGAGAGGTTCTTGGCAACAGAGAGATGGTCGAACGTAATGTGGTCGTAGAAGTGGGCCTCGCGGTGGAGCGGCCCCGCCTCCCGGAGAGCCGGGAACAGCAGCGCCAGCCCACCGAGCAGCATCAGCAGCGGCCCGCAACGGCGCAGCGCCGTGCGGGTCGCAGCGCCGGCATCGGGGCCGAAGGGTAGGTCTGAAGTCAGTACTGTCCCACTATGCGCCGAGGCGGACCTCGGTGCCGGCGGTACTCCTCGATGCGGTACAGCAAATACTGGTGGTTGTCGGGCGTCAACGTGTACGCCTCGGGGATCCGCGGCGCCACAACGAACTCGATGGCCGCGGCGCGGGTGAGACTCCCGGTCACGACATGGCCGGTGAAGTAGAAGGGGTTTCGTCGCCGCAGCGGCATTGGGCCCGGACCGCGCGGGATCGCAACGACACTCCCCTCCGGCAACACGTTTCGAATCGCATCGGCGTCGGCGTGGAGCGCCCGCTCCTGGCTCGTCGTCTCCGAATCGCGGTGCAGCCGGCCCATGTGGAACGCGGATGCTACGAACGCCAGCCACAGCGCCGTCACGCAAACGGCCCCGCCTGCCCGGCGCAGCGCACCGGGCAGGCGAGCCGGGGTCCCGATGGCCGGCAGCAGCCCAAGCAGGGAGATCAGCGCCAGCGGCGCGCCGACGAGGAACATCGCCTCGAAGATGTCCGACCCTCCCACGCCCCTCTCCGGCCCCCACTCGAACAGATAGCTGGTCATGTTGCCGCGCATGCCGGTCGCCCATACGTGGCCGGTCACCGCCAGCGGCACCAGCGCCAGGCAAGCCGCCCTAGCCTGTCGACGCACGGCGCTCTGCCCCCGGCGCTCGCCGCCCCACGCCGCGGCGAGCGCAAGGCCGAAGATCGTTGCCAGGCCCAGTGCGCCCACCAGCGTCCAGCCGGCCCAGAAAATGTCGATACGCGTTGCCGCGTACGGCACCAGCGCCAAGCCGGTGCGCCACAGCTGATCCGCCACGAAGGCCAGCCAAAAGCCCTCGCTATAGCCGAAAAAGGACTTGTTCCGCGCCGAACGAAAGGACGGCAGGTCCCAGACCGGCGTCCCGCCGCCCAGTCCGATGTGCTCGCGGGCCAGGTTCTGCGCCAGAACGGCCAAGCCGAACAGCAGGACAAGCGCCCCGAACAGAGCCAGCCTTCGGAACTCCGCCCAGTTCCTGCCGACCAGAGCGGCAACGGCGCCGAGGCCCACGAAAGGCGCTAGAAGCGCATACACATGCCACCCTAGAAGCAGCGCGGCGCACGCCTTGGCCAGCATCTGCCCGAAGCGCCGGTGTTCGCCGGGAGCGGCCGGGACGCCCGGTTTTCCCGGGAAGCAGTAGCGGGCGATGCCGTGCAAGGCCAACATGGTGCCGAACAGGTCCGTCGTGCCCTCGGTGGCGACCATGTCGCACGTGCGCAGTGCTGCGTGGGAGCCGAAGGCCGCCAAGGTCGCGGCAACGGCCAGCCATCGACGACCGGTGATCAGCGCCAGCGCGGCGTAGGCAAGCACCGCCGCACCGACATAGAGCGCCAGCATGAGCATGCGCGCCGCCTGCACCTGGCCCCACAGGTCGCCGAGGCTGGTCATGGTGGCGAGCTTGATCATCACGTAGCCGACCGGCGGGAACCGGTGGTACACGTCATAGCTCACCCCGCTGTCGTCCACGGTGCGGCGGCGGAAGCTCAGCCAGTCGTGTTCGGCGGAGAGGTTCTTGGCCATCATGAGATGTTCGAACGTTACGATGTCGTAGGCCTCCGGCGGCCGGTGCAGCGGTCCGGACTCGTAGAAGAACGGAAACAACGTCGCAAGCGCGGTCAGCAGCACCAGCAACGGCGCGTTCGCCTCCAGGCGAAGGCGCAGGGACCGCAGGACGGACATCGCGGACATGGGTGTCACGGGGGCGCAACCAGTGAGGGCGCGAAACCTAACACACGCCCCGCGGCCTGGGTCCTCTGCAGCCGCACGGAGCGCCGGATCCGCCGGGCATCTGGGATTGCCCCGTGCCCTACTCGCGCTCCCTCGGAGGGTTTTCCTCGAGGATCGCCCGCACCGCAGCCTCAATGGCGGCTACCTCGGCTTCGCTAGGCGCGTCGCGCAGCACGGCCAAGCGGGCGTAGAGTTGGGCCGCGGCGGCATGGAAGCCGTCCGGCAGACCTGCTGCCGCGAACGTGGCCGCTATTTCCGCCATTTCCCCGGCGAAGCGCCAGGCCTTGGGCGCCGTGGATTTCGCCGCCGCAGCCGAACGGTCCGCGAGGCCGGGCTGGGAGATGGCCCATTCCTCCAGCAGCGCATCGGCCACGCCGTGCCCTGCGGCCGCTGCCCGCACGCCGAGCAGCAGCGCGGACAGTCCCTTGGTGTATGCGGCGTAGCACATCTTCAACGCCGATGCCGCGGGGCTGCCGCCGGCCAAGACGCGGGCGTCCACCAGCGTGCCGGCGAACAGCGCCGCAACGGCCCCCGCCCGCGGACCGGCAAGATAGAGCCGCGTGGCACCGGCGCGCCGGGCCGGCGGGCCGACGATGCCGCCATCGACGTAGCGCTTGCCGAACAGCGCCTCGATGCCCACCGCCGTGGCCGGCGCGATGGCGTTGGCGTCCAGGAACGTGCCGCCGAAACCGGCCGCGTGGACCTTGGCGGCGAGCTCGGCCGCGGCGTGCGGGGGGCACACGGAAATAGCCAGTTCCGCTTGGCCGAGGCCAGCAGCCAAGTTCGCCGCCGGGCACATTCGCGCCTCTGCCGCCCGCCCGGCCGTGGCGGCGCTGCGGCCCCCGGGAACCCAGGCCACTTCGTGCCCGGCAGCCGTCAGGGCTGCGCCGATGGAACTGCCCATCTCGCCAGGGTGCAGCAGCAGGATGTTCATCGTTCTTGCCTCACGACCGTCGCACGTTGTTCCTGTCTCTGGTCTCGGCCAGCAATCAGCGTCCGCCTACTCTGCACAGATCGTGCATCGAAAGGGCAATCCGCCCAGCGGAGTTCGGTTCTCGCCGGCCCAGCAGAGTCCGCCCTGGCGAACTCGCATCCCGGTAGTTCGTGCTACGATCCGGCCGCATTCCTCGGTGCGCTAGGCTGGATGGCAGAGGGGCTATGCAGCGGACTGCAACTCCGTGTACGCCGGTTCGAATCCGACTCCAGCCTCCAACATGCGGCACCACGGCACCCGCGCATGTGCCCCATCGCCAAAGGCGATCTGCTTTGCCAACCTCGCGGGCATCGTGCCCGCGGACGAGGGCGTCGCCGTCCCTGACGCCATGCCCTGTCAAGGCATCAGCGCCGCACTGCGCCAAGCGCCGTCGGCCAGCGTGTAGCAGCGCCTGTCGTGGGGCCCGTCCTGCCCCAGATGCAGCCGCTCGACGCGGTGCGGCACGAGGTAGTAGCCGACGGCCGAATCCGGGGCGACGTCCAGCGCCGACGGGGCGCCGCCAGCGGCAAGCGCCGTCTCCAGCCAGGCGGCGCTCGGCAGCGTCGAGCTCTGCGGACGCTCGGCGTACAGCCAGTCCAGCTGGCGCGGCAGCCGCGGCCGCTGCCGCCAGCTGGCGTGGACCACCGCTGGCGGCATCGCCGCCAGATCGCAAGTCAAGCGGTACTGCACCGCCAGGGTCGGCAGGTAGACGAGCAGCTGCACGGTCGCCGACTGGCCGAACTCGTCGTGCTTCGGGCTGCTTCGATTGACGAACAAGGCTAGGCGGCCGTGGACTTCGCGCAACACCAGCGTACGCACCTGCGGCTCGCCGGCCGCGACCGTGGCGCAGGCGCACAGGTTGGCGTTCGGGTCCGCCAGGTTCCTGGCTTCGGCCCGGTCCGCCCGCAGCAGGGCAATGGGATCAGCCACCCGCCTCGTCGCTGCTGGCCACCGGCCCGCCTTCGCCGCCGGACGCGGGCTCTTCGGCCCCGAGCTGCGCCCGCAGTTCGGCCAACTCGCGTTGGATCTCCTTCAAGCGGAAGAGAACGTCCGGCAGACGATCGAGGATGCGCCAAGCGAAGTAGGCTGTGGCGGCAGCGGCGAGGAAGATGAGAAAGCTCATGGCGAATCTCCAGTGGGCTGGCGACGATGGTAGCGCAACCGCCGGCGCCCCACGGGGCTGGCACCGGCCCATCCGGCCCATCTGCCGTGGGGCCTGATGGCACCTGCCGAAGTCCCGCCGGCGTTCGCCGAACGCCTGCGACGGGAACTCGGCAACGCTGCCGCGGACCGGGTGCTGGCGACCATGGCCGAGGCCAAGGACTGCGCGTACTGGGTCAACGCCCTCCGCGACGGCGAGCTGCCGGCGTTCGGCGCTCCGGTGCCCGGCCTTGCCGGCGTCTATGCATGCGCCAGCGCGGACCGGGAGCGGCTGGTTCGTCATCCGGCCGCGGGCAGCGGCAGGGCCTACATCCTGAACCCCGCCAGCGCAGTTGCCGTTCTCGCCCTGGCGCCGATGCCGGGCGAGGCCGTGCTGGACATGGCCGCCGCACCCGGCGGCAAGACCGTGCTGGCGGCTGCGCGCATGGGCAACGCCGGCGCCATCGTAGCGGTGGAACCCGCCAAGCGCCGCTTCCACCGGCTAGCGGCGAACCTCGAACGCTGCGGCGTGGCAATCGCGGACTGCCGTTGGCAGGACGGACGCGAGCTGGGCCGCACCGCGGCGGAACGCTTCGACCGCGTGCTGCTCGATGCGCCCTGCGCGTCGGAGGCGCGCTTTCGCTGCGCTGCGCCCGCCAGCTGGCGGCACTGGTCGCCACGCAAGGTGCGCGAGGCCGCGAACAAGCAGCGCGGCCTGCTGCGGGCCGCGTTTCGGTGCTTGAAGCCCGGCGGCGTACTCGTCTACTGCACTTGCTCGTTCTCGCTGCGCGAGAACGAGCGCACCGTGGCCTACCTGCTGCGTCGGGAGGCGACGGCGCGGCTGCTGCCGTTGCAGGCCTCGAACTACCCCAATGCCGAGCCCGGCGTCCTCCCGGGAACGCTGCGCATTCGCCCGGACCGCCTGTTCGACGGCCTGTTCCTGGCGCGGCTAACGAAGCTGCTTGGGGGCCGCGTAGCCGCGTAGCTGCCAGCGGGCCCCCTTCGGGCGCCGGAACGCGGCCACGCCCAAGGTGGGCACGTTGTCCACCACGTTGCGCCCGGCGAGCCGGTTGACGAGGCTGGTGACGGTGGGATTGTGGGCCACGAAAGCCACCGCCGGCACGGTCGCCAGGACGTCCTCGACCACCGCCATAAACTCCGCCTCGCTGGCCTGGTAGAGTGCATCGTTCGCTTCCACCGGGCATTCGCCAGCCAGCAGCGCGGCGGTCTCCCTGGCGCGTTTGGCGGTGCTGGTGACGAACGCCGCCGGCGCACCCGCGAGCCACGCGCGGATCAGCGCCGCATCGGCGCTGGCACGGCGCGACAGCGGCCGTTCGTGGTCGATCACCCCGACAGGCCGCGAGGACTTGCCGTGGCGAATGAGCCAGATGCGTTGCGCCATGGTCAGCGCCAGATCGCGAAGAACTCCTCGAAGGCCCTGAACTGCCCGCCGCTGGTGGAGGACGGCACGACGATGGGCGTCTTGATGCCGGCGTCGAACCAGGCCTCGATGCCCTCGCGCACCGCAGCGGCGCTGCCGAACAACGTGGTGTCGGCGAGCCAGCGATCCGAGAGGCAGCCGGGGATGCGCTCGAAGTCCTTGGCAGCCAGCGCGCCTTCCACCGCGTCCATCTCCTCGGCGTAGCCGGCCTCCCGCCAATAGGCGCGGTAGTTCGACAAGGCGGCGTAGCTCGATAAGGTGCGCCGATGGCGGGCCTTGGCGGCGTCGATGTCCGCGTCGACCACCGTGGGAATCATGTTGCCGATGAAGAAGCCGTCGGCGCGGCGCTGCTCGGCGTCGAGAGCGGCCAGGGACTCGGCCATGTGCGAGCGGGCGCCGTTGGCGAACACCAGGCCGCCGGCCGTCTCGCCGGCCAAGGCGATCATCTTCTTGCGCAGGGCAGCGAGCACCAGCCGCGGCAACTCCCCGGCCCGGGGCACCGCCTGCAAGTCCGCGACGAAGCGGCGCATGTCGCTCAAGGGCCGCCCGGTGGCCACGCCCAGGCGCTCCATGGCCGGTCCGTGGCTGACGCCGATGCCGAAGTCGAATCGACCGCCGGAGACTTCGTGGATGAAGCTGGCCGCTTGGGCGAAGTCCTGCACGTGGCGAGTGTAGATGGGCTGGATGCTGGTGCCGAAGCGCACCCGCTCCGTGGCCAAAGCCAAGGCGCCGCACAGCGACACGCCATCGCTCATGCTTGGGCAGTAGATGCCCGGAAAGCCACGGGCCTCGATGTCCCGGGCGAGGTCGAGGGTAGCCTGGCGGCGGCCGGGCACGGCGGCAAGGCTCAAGGCAGGCAGTTGCGGCATGGGCGGCCTCGAGAGGCGCAAGGGACGGCGATTGTAGCCTGCCGGCGCCGGACGCCTGCGATCGTTGTCGGTTGCGTCGATTGCGCCAGAGGTGCGAGGGCGGGCGGCTAGCCGGACGGCCCGTCGTTGCGCCACGGTATGCCGCCGGCGGCGTTCACCACCGCGCAGAACAGCAGCGCCGTGACTTCGGCGTCGTAGACGGCCGAGTGGGCCCGTTCGCTGGCATAGCCGATGCCGGCCCGGCTGCAGGCCTCGCCAAGCACGGTGTGGCCGTAGGCGAGCGCCGCCAGCCCCACGGTGTCCATCACCGAGAACGGATGGAACGGGCTGCGCTTGACGCCGTTCCGATCCGCCGCGGCATGGATGAAACCGTGGTCGAAGTGGGCGTTGTGCGCGGTGACGATGGCGCGCTGGCAGCGGTGGCGCTTGATCTCGGATCGCACCAGGCGGAACAGCTCGCGGATGGCGCGATGCTCGGAGACGGCCGCCCGGGCCGGATCGTCGAGGTCGATGCCGGTGATCTTCAGCGACGCCGGGGCTATCTCGGTGCGCGGATGCGGCGCCACCTGCCAGCGGTGCCGGCCGCCGATCACCAGCCGGTCGCCCTCGTAGTCCAGCGTCAGCGCGGCGATCTCGAGCAGGGCATGGGTGGCGTGATCGAAGCCGCCGGTTTCCAAGTCCACGACCACCGGCAGGTAGCCGCGAAAACGCGAGCGCATCTCCATCGCCTGGCTCCTTGGATTGGCGGCAACCCAACGCCGACGCCGGGCTCGAACCCTCATTGGACAAGAGGAAGCCTAACAGGACAACGGACCTTTGCGTTAAGGTGCCCGGCTTCGCTCGACCGGCCATCGGCCAGCAGGACCGGTTCCCATGCTCAAGAAGATCGCCCTCGCCTACTCCGGCGGCTTGGACACGTCGGTGATTTGCAAGTGGCTGCAGGAGACCTACGGCGCGGAGGTGGTGACCTTCACCGCCGACATCGGCCAAGGCAAGGAGCTCGACACGGTGCGCGCCAAGGCCGCGGCGCTCGGCGTGCGCGAGATGTTCGTCGAGGACTTGACCGACGAGTTCGCGGCCGACTTCGTGTTCCCCATGTTCCACGCCAACGCCCTCTACGAGGGCGAATACCTGCTCGGCACCAGCATCGCCCGGCCGCTGATCGCGAAGCGGCTGGTCGAAATCGCCGCCGCCACCGGCGCCGACGCCATCGCCCACGGCGCCACCGGCAAGGGCAACGACCAGGTGCGCTTCGAGCTCTCGGCCTACGCGCTTGCGCCGGACATCCAGGTGATCGCCCCGTGGCGGGATCCGAAGTGGCAGCTGCAGTCCCGGGAGGCATGCATGGCCTACGCCGAGCGGCACCAGATACGGGTCGAGCACCAGCTTGCGGACTTCGCCTCGCCGTATTCGATGGACGCCAACCTGCTGCACATCTCCTACGAGGGCGGCGGCCTCGAGGACCCCGCCGCCGCCGCCGACAGCGCCATGTGGCGCTGGACGACGGCCCCCGAGGACGCCCCGGATGCCGCCGAGGAGGTGCGCCTGCGCTACGCCCAGGGCAACGTCGTGGCGGTGGACGGCGAGGCCATGACGCCGGCCAGCGTGCTCCGCCGCCTCAATGCGCTGGGGGGGCGGCATGGCGTGGGGCGCAGCGACATCGTCGAGAACCGCTATGTCGGCATGAAGTCCCGGGGCTGCTACGAAACGCCCGGCGGGACGATTCTGCTCAAGGCCCATCGGGCCATGGAGTCCATCACCCTGGATCGCGAGGTCATGCACCTCAAGGACGAGCTGATGCCCCGCTATGCCGCCCTCGTCTACAACGGCTACTGGTGGGCGCCGGAGCGCGTCGCGCTGCAGGCGCTTCTGACCGAAACCCAACGTCCCGTGAACGGCGAGGTGCGGCTCAGGCTGTACAAGGGCGGCGTCGCCGTGGCGGGACGCGAATCCGCCACCGACAGCCTCTACGACGCGCCCCTCGCCACCTTCGAGGACGACGCCGGGGCCTACCGGCAGGCGGACGCCACCGGCTTCATCCGCCTCAACGCGCTGCGCCTGCGCACCGCGGCCAGACGGGGCCGGCATCGGTGAGCCCTCGACGGGGAGCGAAGGACGTCCCCTCGCAAGCAGCGGGCGCGCGCTGCTACGGCGCGCAAGTCGATCTCGAGAAGATCGTCGAGACGCACCTCTTCTGTCTGTCGCCAAGCCACGGCGGCTCCACCTTCGTGAGGCAGGCGATGGCGACGTCGGCGGCGATCTGGGCGGCGCCGGAGGAGGCGTCGTGGCTGCTCGGCGGAGTTCGCCCCGCGCTGCCCTTTCCCGCTGCCTTCCACGGCGTGGGGTTCCGCCGCCAAGCGCTCCTGACCGACGACGACGGCTACGACTGGCCGCGGACGCGACGCGCCTGGTACTTCCAAGCACAGGCCCGAAGCCCCGCCGCGTCGGTGTTCTTCTCGCAGTCGCCGCGGCATCTGTTCCAGGCCGATCTGCTCGCCGCCCGTTTCGCCAATGCCAAGTTCCTGTTCATGGTTCGGAACCCCTACGCGCTTTGCGAGGCCCTGTGCCGCAGCTTTCGCGAGAAGTACCCTGGCCATGCCGCCCACCTGCCGCTGGAGGAAATCGCGGCCACGCACTACGTCGCATGCTTCAAGCGCCTAGGCGAAGTCATGGCCCGCCATTCGCAACGCGGCGCCTTCTTCAGCTACGAGACCATGTGCGATGTTCCGGAACGGGTGGTCGCTCTCGTCGGCGAACTCGTTCCAGCCATCGACGATTTCGATCTCCGGCAGCGTCTGCCCGTGAAGGACAGCTACTACGAAGAACTGACGAACATGAACGAAACGCACATCGGCCGCCTGGACGAAGGGCAGATCGCGGCCATGAACAGCGTGTTCCGCCCGAGTGCGGCAGTGCTCGGCAGCTTCGGCTACGAGCTCATGTAGCGAGCGCAGCGGATCCGTGCCGATCGCGCTAGCCCCCGTACATCCCCTCGATCAGGTCCGCGTACTTCTCGTTCACCGCCTTGCGCTTGAGCTTCTGCGTGGGGGTCAGTTCGTCGTCTTCCGGGTCCAGCAGCTCCTCGATCAGGCGGAACTTCTTGATCGTCTCCACCCGCGCGAACTTGGCGTTCACGGCTTCGATCTCGGCGCCCACCAGGTCCTCCACCGGCTTGGCCCGGCACAGGCTGGCGTAGTTGGTGAAGGGCACGTCGTTGTCCTGGGCGTACTTGGTGACGTTGTCGTGGTCGATCATCACCAGGCAGACGAGATAGGGACGACGGTCGCCAACCACCACGGCGTCGGTGATGTAGGGCGAGAACTTGAGCTGGTTCTCGATTTCGCTGGGGGTGATGTTCTTGCCGCCGGCGGTGATGATGATGTCGCGCATCCGGTCCACGATGTACACGTAGCCGTCGTCGTCGATGCGCCCCACGTCGCCGGTGTGCAGCCAGCCCTGGCGGAAGGCGTCGGCGGTCTTCTCGGGCTTGCGCCAGTAGCCTTGGATCACGCCCGGGCTGCGAATGACGATCTCGTTCTCGGCCGCAAGCGCCACTTCCACCCCGGGCGCCGCCTTGCCGACGCTGCCGATGCGAAAGTCGCCGGCGACGTTGGCGGTGGCGATGCCGGTGCATTCCGTCTGTCCGTAGCACTCGTACATGGGCTTGCCGAGGGCCCAGAACCAGTCGATGAGTTCCGGCGCGATGGGCGCCGCTGCCGTGGCCAGCCAGCGGCAGTCGTCGATGCCGAGCAGCCGGCGCACGTTGCGCAGCACCAGCCGGTCCGCGCAGAAGGCGGCGGCGCGCAGCAGCGCCGGCGGCGCCTGCCCGTTCTTCAGGTAGCCAGCCCTGCCTTCGCCCAGCGCGATGGCGGCGCGGTACGCCAGCCGCCCCGCCGGGGTGGCGTCCTTGAGCTTGATCTGCACCGTCGAGAACTGCTTCTCCCACACCCGGGGCACCGCGAAGTGGATGGTCGGGGAGACCTCCTGGAGATCGCTGCCGAGAGTTTCCGGCCCTTCCACCAGGTTCACCACCGAACCCGCCTGGATCACGGCGAAGGTGTAGAACAGCCGCCCGGCGACATGGGCCAGCGGCAGGAAGCCCAGCTGCTCGTCGCCATCGGAGACGCCGTAGCAGGCCGCCAGCGTGGCCATCATGAACATCATGTTCGCCTGCGAGATCATCGCCCCCTTCGGCGGACCGGTGGTGCCGGAGGTGTAGGTGAGGATCATCAGGTCCTCCGGCCGCGCCGCATCCACGGCGGCATCGAAGGCGGCGGGATTGGCTTCGGCATGGGTGCGCCCCAAGGCTAGGAAGTCCGCAAAGGAAAGGCACATGGGGTCGTCGAGATGCCGCAGCCCTTCCATGTCGAAGACGACGATCTTCGCCAGCGTCGGCGTGCGCTCCCGAACCGCGAGCACCTTGTCCAGCTGCTCCTCGTCCTCGGCGAAGTAGAAGCGGGTGCCGCTGTCGTTGACGAGGTACTCCACCTGCGTGGCGGAGTCGGTGGGGTAGACGCCGTTGGTGACGCCGCCGGCGCAGATGACGCCGAGGTCCGCGAACAGCCACTCCTTCGCCACCTCCGCGGCCACGGAGCACACGTCCCCGCGCTCGAGGCCGAGCGCGAGCAGGCCGTGCGCCACCAGCCGCGCCTGTTCGCCCCAGTCCGCCCAGCTGTATTCGTTCCAGATGCCGAAGTCCTTCTCGCGCAGCGCCACCTTGCCGCCCAGGCTGCGCACCCGGTGCCGGAACAGCGTCGGCACCGTGGCGAAGCCGTCGATGGCCGTGGGGACGTCCGCCACACTATGATCGCTAGTCATTGATTCAACATCGCTTTTCGCACTGGCAGCCTTGTGTCAGGAGCGCAGTCGACGCCCTGCCCTTCACCGCCACGTCTTGCGCTGTTTCCAGCGGCGGCGGCCGCGCACGCCGTGGTCCTTCATGCCGAGGTAGAACTCCTGGATGTCCGTCGCGTTCTTCAGCCGCTCGCAGGTGTCCTCCATGACGATGCGGCCCACTTCCATCACGTAGCCGTAGTCCGCCACGTCCAGCGCCATGCGGGCGTTCTGTTCCACCAGCAGGATGGCCATGCCCTGCTCGCGGTTCAAGCGCTCCACTATCGCCGCGATTTCGGCCACTAGGCGCGGCGCGAGGCCCAGGGACGGTTCGTCGAGCAGCATCAGCTTCGGGTGCGCCATCAGCGCCCGGCCGATGGCGAGCATCTGCTGCTGGCCGCCGGACAGAAATCCCGCCGGCAGCCGGCGCCGTTCCGCCAGCGCCGGAAAGTAGCCGTACACCATCTCCAGGTCCCGGGCGAGATCGCCGCGCGGGCGGGTGAAGGCGCCGACGCCCAGGTTCTCCTCGACGTTCAGGAACGGAAACACCTCCCGGCCTTCCGGCACATGGCCGACGCCAAGGCGGGCGATGCGGTCCGGATCCTTGGCGGTGATGTCGGCGCCGACGAAGACGACGCTGCCCTTCTGCGGATCCATGGCCCCGGATATGGTCTTGAGCACCGTCGTCTTGCCGGCGCCGTTGGCGCCGAGGATGGTGACGACGCGGCGCTCGGCAACCGTCAGCGAGACGCCGCGAATCGCCATGATCGGCCCGTAGTAGGTTTCGATGTTGCGCAGCGTCAGCAGCGCCGGCGCACCGTCCTCGTCGCCGCCGGACCCCGCGTTCATTCGCCGAGGTAGGCCCGCAGCACCTCGGGATGCTGCTGCATCTGTGCGGCGCTGCCGGTCGCCAGCACGGCGCCGTCCGCCATCGCCAGCACCCGGTTCGAAACGGCCGCCACCAGATTCATGTCGTGCTCCACCATCGCCACGGTGACGCCGAGCTCCTCGACGATGTCCTCGATCCAGAACGCCAAATCCTCGGTTTCCTCGGGGTTGAGGCCGGAGGAAGGTTCGTCCAGCAGCAGCAGCCGAGGCTCGCTGCACAGCGCCCGCCCTATCTCCACCATCTTGCGGGCCCCGAACGGCAGATTGCCGACCACCTGCCGGCGGTGGCTCTGCAGGTCCAGGAGATCGATGATGCGCTCCACCTGCTCCCGGAACGCCACCTCCTGGCGCCGCACCGCCGGCAGGAACGCCAGCTCGGCGAAGAGCCCGGTGCGCCGATGCACGTGGCGGCCGATGAGCAGGTTGTCGAGCACCGTCTCGCGATCGAACAGCTCCGTGTTCTGGAAGGTGCGGGCGATGCCGAGTTCCGCCACATGGTGCGCCGGGGTGCGCGTCATGTCCTCGCCGGCGAACGCCATGCGCCCGGCGTCCGCGTCGTAGAAGCGGCTGACGAGATTGAACAGCGTCGTCTTGCCGGCGCCGTTGGGGCCGATGATGCTGAACACCTCCCCGGCGGCGATGCGGAAGGAGACGTCGCGCACCGCATGGACGCCGCCGAAGCTGAGGCAGAGGTTCTCGGCCTCGAACACCGGCGTTGCCTCGTCCGCCGGCGCCGCCTCGTCCGGGCCGGAAGTCAATGCACCCGCTCCGTGCGCAGATAGGACTTCTGCCGCTTGAAGGTGGCCTTGCGGTACAGGGGAAACTCGTTGCACCACGCCCGCACCTTCAGCCAGCGGCCGTAGATGCCCAGCGGTTCGAACACCAGAAACAGCACCAGCATGGCGCCGAAGATGCCGAGTTCCAGGCCCGGAATCTGCCCCACCGCCGGCGGCAGGTAGTCCCGGGCCACGGCCAGGCCCTGGGGCAGGTAGCCAACGAAGATGGCGCCGAACACCACGCCATGCAGCGAGCCGAGGCCGCCCACCACCACCAGCAGCAGCAGCTGGATGGAGGTCTGCACGGTGAACGCCTCCGGCGACAAGTGGCCGATCTTGTGCGCGTACAGCGCCCCCGCCAAGCCGGTGAACGCGGCGGAGACGGCAAACGCCGTGGTCTTGGTGCGCGCCAGGTGGACGCCCATGCTCTCGGCGGAGATTTCCGAATCCCGCACCGCCACGAAGGCGCGTCCGGTGGGGCTGCGCAGCAGGTTGCGGGCCGCGAGCAGTCCCAGCACCAGCAGTCCCAGGCAGACGTAGTAGAAGACGTGCGCGTCGACGAGGCTGACGCCGAACCACTGCGGCTGCGGCACCGCCATGCCGCGCATGCCGCCGGTCACCGGCGTCCAGTGCTCCACCGCGTAGGCGACGATGCGCTCGAACGCCAGCGTCGCCACCGCCAGGTACACGCCCGTCATCCGCAGCGCCGGAATGCCCACCAATGCGCCGATGCCGGCCGCCAGCAGCGTTGCCGCCGCCAGCGACAACGGCAGCGGCAGGCCGAGCTTCAAGAGCGCCGCGTGGCTGTAGGCGCCGATGGCCAGAAACGCCGCATGGCCGAGGCTCACGAGGCCGGTGTAGCCGACAAGGATCATGAGGCCGATGCCGGCGATGGCCCAGATGAACACCAGCGCCAGCTCGCCGACGTAGAACTCGCCCAACAGCCACGGCACGACCAGCACCGCCACGGCCAAGAGCGCGTACCAGAAGCGCTCGCCGTTGTGGCGGAACAGATCGACGTCCTGGCCGTAGCTGGTGGCGAGAACGAAGCGCACGGCGGCCCCTACACCTTCTTCGCCTGCAACGACGGGAAGATCCCCTCCGGGCGCACGAACAGCATCGCCAGCAGGATGACGAAGGCGCTCACTTCGCCGAGGCCGGGCGGCAGGTAGCGGCCCACGAACTGCTCCGCCACGCCGATCAGCAAGCCGCCCGCCAAGGCGCCGGGCAGGCTGCCGAAGCCGCCGACGATGGCCGCCGCGAAGGCCTTGATGCCCACCAGCCCCATCGCCGGATCGATCAGCGCCACCGGCGCCAGCAGCACCCCGGCGGCAGCCGAGATGGCCGCCGAGATGCCCCACGCCAGGGACGTGATGCGCTTCACCGGGACGCCACTGTAGTAGGCCGCAAGCTGGTTCTGGGACGCCGCCTGCATCGCGACGCCCATGCGGGAGAAGCGGAAGAACACCCACAGCGCCAGACACAGGAGCGCCGTGCCGGCGACGATCACCAGGTTGTCGTAGCCCACCACCACGCCGCCGACGGCTAGCACCTCGCCGGCGAAGGGCACGTCCAGGGTGCGCGGCTCGCTGCCCCAGACGGCGCTGGCGACCGCCCGCAGCACGAAGCCGAGGCCGATGGTGAGCATCAGCACCGCGAACGGCGGCTCGCCGATCATCGGCCGCAGCACGCCCCGCTCCAGCGCCATGCCGAAGCCAGCCATCAGCACCAGCGCCACGGCGAAGCCAAGCAGAAACGGCAGCCCGAGGATGTTGATCAGGGTGAAGGCTACGAAGGCCCCCACCATCATCAGTTCGCCCTGGGCGAAGTTGAGCATCTCGGTCGCCTTGTAGACGAGCACGAAGCCGAGGGCGATGAGGCCGTACACGCAGCCGTGGGAAATGCCGCTGAACAGCAGCTGCAGGGTTTCCATGGGCGTTGGCCGCTCGACGTCGGCCAGCGGGCGCCTAGCCCGGCCGGTCCGTCAGCCGCCCGTCGGCGTCGCGGAACTCCGGGCCGTGTACGCGCACCCGGCCGTCGCCGAACTTGGCGTCGCGGTTGCGCAGCGTCTCCCGCAATCCGATCCTGGCGACGGACTCGCGAAAGCCCGTCGCCGCCTTGGCGTTGTGGCCGCGCACGTCGTTCTCCGCCGCCATGCGCTGCAAGGTGCGCGCGCCCATGAGTTCCAAGCCCATGTTGATGATGCGCTTGTTCGTGGAGAGAAGGTCGGGATCGATCTGGCAGAGCCGATCGGCAAGCTGCTCCACTTCGTACTCCAGGTGTTCCTTCGGCACCGCCTTCAGCACCAGGCCGATCTGCTGCGCCTCGGCGCCGGTGATGGAGTCGCCGGTGAGCATCAGCCGCTTCGCCCACTGCGGCCCGACGTTGTAGAGCCACATGTTGTTCGGCAGGGCGCCGAGATCCCGCGCCGGCGGAAAGCCGAACAGCGCGTCCTCCGCGCAGACCACCATGTCGCACAGGAGCGCTACGTCCGTGCCGCCGGCCAGGCAGTAGCCATGCACCTGGGCGATGGAGGGCTTGTGCATGTCGAACAGCGCCATGCGGTAGCGCTGCGCCCGTTCCAGCTGCCAGGCGTCGTCGTCGATGCCCCGCCCGCCGCGGTAGCTGTTCTGCGAAGACTGCACCCGCGACACCGGCACGTTGCCGTCCGCGCCCGTCAGGTCGTAGCCGGCCGAGAACGCCCGCCCGGCGCCGCGCAGGATCACGCAGTGGACGGCGGTGTCGTTGTCCGCCTCCCAAAGCGCTTCGTTGAGCTCGGACTGCAGCTTCAGCGACAGGGCGTTCAGCTTCTCCGGCCGGTTCAGCGTGATCCGCGCCCGCCCGTCCGCCACCTCGTACTCGATGCTGTCGAAGCCCGTCGCGTCGTCGCTGTCGCTCATGCCTGGTCTCCTAGGCTTTTCCTGCCGTTGCGCGCTGCCGTCAGCCGCCGCCATCGGCTAGCTGCGTTTCCACCAGCCGGGCGAAGAAGCTCGCGCCCACGGGCAGCACGGCGTCGTTGAAGTCGTAGTTCGGGTTGTGCAGCGGGCACGCGTGGTCGCCGTCGCCATTGCCGATCAGCAGGTAGCAGCCGGGGACCTCCTGCAGCATGAAGGAGAAGTCCTCGGAGCCGGTGCTCGGCGCGTACTGCCGCCGCAGCCGGTCCTCGCCCACCAGTTCCGCGCAGACGCCGGCGGCCGCCTCGGCAGCCGCGGCGTCGTTCACCACCGGCGCGAACACCACGCGGAAGTCCACGCTCGCCTCGGCCCCGAAGGCGGCTGCGGTGTGCTCCGCGAGCGCCCGCAGGCGCTCCTCCGCCTGCTCCATCACCGCTTCGGAGAACGCCCGCACGGTGCCGGACAGCCGCGCCGCAGCCGGAATCACGTTGTAGGCGTCGCCGGCGTGGAACTGGGTGACGGACAGCACCGCCGGTGCGCCGGGGCGCAGGTTGCGGGCCACCACGGTTTGCAGCGCCGCCACCAGCTGCGATGCCGCCACGATGGGATCCACGCCGTGGTCCGGATGGGCGCCGTGGGCGCCGGCGCCCTGCACGTCGATGTCGAAGAACGCGCCGCCGGCGGCCACCACCCCCGGCTGCACGGCGAACCGCCCCAGGGCGATGCCCGGCGCGTTGTGCATCGCGTACACGGCGTCGCAGGGGAAGTCCCGGAACAGGCCCTGGTCGATCATCGCCCTGGCGCCGCCGATGCCCTCCTCCGCCGGCTGGAAGATGAAATGCACCTGGCCGCGAAAGCGGCGCGTCTCGGCGAGGTAGCGGGCGGCGCCGAGCAGTATCGTGGTGTGGCCGTCGTGGCCGCAGGCGTGCATCACGCCGTCGTGCCGGCTGCGATGGTCGAAGACGTTCCGCTCGTCGATGGGCAGCGCGTCCATGTCCGCCCGCAGGCCGATGGCGCGGGTTTCGTTGCCCACCCGCAGTACGCCCACCACGCCGGTGCCGCCGATGCCGACATGCACGTCCAGGCCGAACTCGCGCAGCTTCGCCGCCACGAAGTCCGCCGTCCGCCGCTCCTCGAAGCCGAGCTCCGGGTGGGCGTGCAGGTGCCGCCGCCAGCTCGCGAGTTCGGCCTGCTGCCGTTCGATGGCCTCGATCAAGGGCATGGCGCGCTTGTGCCTCCGTTCCGCCCGCTGCACGCGCGGCAGAGAGCGCAGTGTAGCCGCGTTAACATCATGGGCGGACGAGAGGGCGCGAGAGGACGAATGGCGAAGCGACTGAGCGGCAAGCGCGTGCTGCTGACCCAGGCCGGGGCCTACATGGGGCCGGCCACCGCCAGCGTCTTCGCCGAAGAAGACGCCGAAGTGCTCGCCGACGACGGGGACCTCGCCAGCGCCGACGCCTGCCGACGGCTGGTGGCCGAGAGCGGCCGCATCGACGTGCTGGTGGCCAACCTCGCAGCGCCCAACTTCAGCGGCACCGCGACGACGGACCTCGCCGACGAGGACTGGCGCACGCCCTTCGCCATGCTGGTCGATCCGCTGCACTGGCTGACGCAGGCGGTGCTGCCGCAGATGATCGCTCGCCGCCGGGGCAAGATCGTCGTCTACGGCAGCGCCACCGCGCTGCGGGGCTTGAAGACGGTGGCAGCATATTCGGCGGCCCGGGCCGCCCAGGTGGGCTACGTGCAGTCCGTGGGCGTGGAAGCGGCGCCGCACAACGTGCAGGTGAACCTGATCGCCCAGAACTACGTGGAGAACGCCGAGTACTACCCGCCGGAACTGATGCGGAAGGAGTCCTTCGTGCGCTCGCTGAAGCGCCAGGTGCCGGCGGGGCGGCTGGGCACGGCCCGGGAAGACGCCCTGTTCGCGCTGTTCCTGGCCAGCGACGACAGCGGCTTCTTCGCCGGCCAGGCGTTCCCCTTCGCCGGCGGCTGGGCGCAGCGTTGAGGCCGAGCCTCGTCGCCCTTGCTCTTGCCTTGCCGGCCCTGGCCTGGGCTGCGGAGGCGCCGAGCGCCACGGAGACCGAGGCCGGCAAGACGCCCGCCGAGAACTATCGGCAGTGGTGCGCCGGCTGCCACGACCAGCCGCCGGACGCCAAGACGCCGCCCGTAGACGCCATCCGCCGGATGAGCCGCACGCGCATCCGCCACGCCCTCGTGGACGGCCCGATGGCGCAGTACGTCGGCTTCATGGACCGGCGGCAGGTGGCGGCGCTGGCGGCGCACCTGGCTCGGGACCAGGCCTCCTTGATGCCGGAGACGGCCTTCTGCCCCGGCGCCCCGTCGACGACGGCGCGCCTGGACCGTTGGGGCTTCGACGCCAGCAACCGGCGCTGGCAGCAGCGCACGGCGCTCCGCGCCAGCAACGTCGGCCGGCTGCGCCTGGCGTGGACCTTCGCGGCGCCCAACGTCGCCACCATGCGTTCCCAGCCGGCCGTGAGCGCCGATACGGTGTTCCTGCCCACCGAGGACGGCGAACTGTTCGCCCTCGACCGGCGAACCGGCTGCATCCGCTGGCGCTACCGTGCCGAGCGGCCGCTGCGCACCACGGCGACGCTGGGCGCCGTGGGCCCGCGGCCAGCGGTGTTCGTGGGGGACCAGGGCGCCGCCGTCCACGCCGTCGATGCCGCCAGCGGGAAGCTGATCTGGCAGCGCGACGCTGGCCTCTTTCCCGCCTCGATAACCACCGGCGCCCCGATTCAGCACGGCGATCGATTGTTCGTGCCCATCTCCGCCTTCGGCGTGGCGCTGGCGATGCAGCCGGAATACGAGTGCTGCAAATCCCACGGCGCGGTTCGGGCCCTGGACGCCGGGACCGGCGACGTGCTCTGGACCACGCGCATGACCGCGCCAGCCAAGCCCACCTACAAGAACAAGCTGGGGGTGCAGATGTGGGGCCCCTCCGGCGCCGCGGTGTGGACCACGCCGGCCATCGACGCCGGGCGCGGCCTGCTGTACGTGGGCACCGGCGAGAACACCTCCTCCCCGGCCACCGAGCTCTCCGACGCCGTGGTCGCCATCCGCATGGCGGACGGCGGCATCGAGTGGCACTTCCAGGGCACTGCCAACGACGCCTTCAACATGGCCTGCGGCGGACGCGGACGCTCCGCCAGCTGCCCAAAGGAGAACGGGCCGGACTTCGACTTCGGCGCCTCGGTGGTCATCGCCCGCAACACGGCCGGCAAGGACGTGCTGCTGGCCGGGCAGAAGTCCGGCAGCGTCTTCGCGCTCGATCCCGACGACGGCGCGTTGATCTGGCAGCGGCGCATCGGCCCTGGCAGCGCCCTCGGCGGCGTGCATTGGGGATTGGCGGCGGACGCGACGCAGGTGTACGTGCCGATTGCGGACCCGGCATTCCCCCGCAATGCGAAGCGCAGGCCCGGCGTCTGGGCGCTGCGCATCGACGACGGCAGCGACGTCTGGGGCCACTCGGCGGTTCGCGGCTGCGTGCCCAGCGCGCGCCGGGGGGTGCCGTGGCCGGCGTGTTCGTTCCGCTACGAGTTCTCCGCCGCGGCCAGCGTCGCCGGCGACGTGGTGCTGGCCGGGGCCCTCGACGGCCGCGCCTTCGCGTTCAGCCGCGAGGACGGCGAGGTGCTGTGGGAGTTCGCCACCAAGCGCCCCTTCGAGGCCGCCAACGGCCTCGACGGCCACGGCGGCGCCATCGACAACGCCGGGCCGTTCGCCGTGGACGACCAGCTGTTCGTGCTCTCCGGCTACGACATGTTCGGTCAGATGCCCGGCAACGTGCTGCTGGCTTTCGAGCTGGCGCCGCCGGCCGACTAGCCTGGCTAGGCCGTACCCAACCACAGCGGCAGGAGGAAACCGTGGACACCGACATCACGCCCTTCCGCATCGACGTCGCCGACGCCGATCTGGCCGATCTCCGAGCCCGGCTGGCGAACGCGCGCTTCCCGGAAGCCGAGACGGTGCCGGACTGGCGCCAGGGCGTGCCGCTCGCCTATCTGAAGGAGCTGTGCGGCTACTGGCGGACGCGATACGACTGGCGGCGGGCCGAAGCCAGCCTCAACGCCCTGCCCCAGTTCAAGACCGTGATCGACGGCGTGGGCATCCACTTCGTCGACGTGCCGTCGAAGGTGAGCAACGCCATGCCGCTGCTCGTCACCCACGGCTGGCCGGGATCCGTGGTCGAGTTCCTCAAGGCGATCGGTCCGCTCACGGATCCCCTGGCCCACGGCGGCACCGAGGCCGACGCCTTCCACCTGGTGCTGCCTACCCTCCCCGGCTACGGCTTCTCCGACAAACCCGCCGCTCCCGGCTGGGGCGTGGAGCGCATCGCCGGGGCGTGGAGCGCGCTGATGGCGCGCCTCGGCTACGTCCGCTACTTCGCCCAAGGCGGCGACTGGGGCGCCGCCGTTACCGCGGCCATCGGCGCCATGGACACGGCGCACTGCGCCGGCGTCCACGTCAACATGCCGGTGGTTGCGCCGCCGGCGGCCCTCAGCCGCGATCCCACGCCCTTGGAACAGGACGCGAACGCCGCCCGGCAGTTCTACCAGGACTGGGACTCCGGCTATTCCAAACAGCAGAGCACGCGCCCGCAGACCCTGGGCTACGGCCTGGCCGACTCCCCCGTGGGCCAGGCGGCGTGGATCCTCGAGAAGTTCTACCAGTGGGCGGACTGCGACGGCCACCCGGAGAACGTGTTCTCCCGGGACGAACTTCTGGACAACGTGATGCTCTACTGGCTCACCGGATCCGCCGCCTCCTCCGCCCGCCTGTACTGGGAGAGCTTCGCCCGGGGCGGCATGGCGGAGGTGACCGTGCCGAGCGGCGTCAGCATCTTCCCGAAGGAGATCTTCAAGGCCTCCCGACGCTGGGCGGAGACCCGCTTCAAGGACCTGCGCTACTACAACGTGCTGGACAAGGGCGGCCACTTCGCCGCCTTCGTGCAGCCGGAGGCGTTCGTGCAGGAGGTGCGGGCCTGCTTCCGGGCCATTCGCGCCAGCGAGGAGGCCGATGCAGCGCGCTAGCTGGCGGCGCCGTCCCCGCTCGCCATTGCCGCCCCGCCCGCCGGTCGTTTAACGTTGCGCTCAACTGCCGCCCGCCATCCGAGGACGCCCATGATTCTGCCCAACACCTTCCGCGAGAAGTTCGACCGTGGCGAGCCCACCGTCGGCACGCACTTTCTGCTCGCCGACGCCGACATCCCGGAGATCATCGGCGACACGGGCTTCTTCGACTACGGCGAGTATGTCGCCGAGTACTCCGCCTTCGACATGCGCCTGCTCTACCACCTGGCGCGGTCCGCGCAGTGCGGCAACCTGCCGCTGATGATCAAGCTCGATCAGGAAGCGCAGAGCTTCTGGGCGCAGGTGGCCCTCGGCGCCGGCTTCAAGTCCGTGCTGTTCACGGACGTGCGTACGCCCGAGGACGTGGACGACTGCCATCGCGCCATCGCGCCGGACACCCCCAACACCGGCGGCCTGATGGGGGTGAAGCTGCGCCGCCCGGCGCTCGGCAGCTACAGCATGGACGGCTACCTGGAGGACCTGCAGAGCATCGTGTTCGCCATCATGATCGAGAAGAACGTGACGGTGGAGGACCTGGACGCCGTGCTCGAACGGGCCCGGGAGCGCGGCGTGGACATGACCCAGTGGGGCCCGGCGGACTTCAGCTTCTCCCGGGGCCAGATGCGGCTGATGGGCTCGCCGGACATCCGCCCCTTCGAGGAGAAGGTGATCGCCAAGTCGCTGGAGTACGGCATTCGCCCGCGCATCGAGATCGGCGCGGTGGAGCAGGCGAAGCGCTATCTGGACCTCGGCGTGCGGGACTTCTGCATCGGCTGGGACCGGATGATCGTCCGCGCCGCGTGGATGAACCTCGGCGAGGGCATGAAGAAGCTGATGGAGACGGCGTAGCCCGCAGCCGAAGAAGGACCGCCTCTCGCACGGAACCAGCGCCGGCTAGGCCCTCGCCTGCGCTTCCAGGAGCGGCCGGCCCAGCGCCTGCCGGTGGACGTTGTGGTAGTGCAGCAGTGCCGGCTCGTTGCGCCCGAACAGCACATGGCTCTGGATGCCGGCGTCCGCGCAGCGCTGGGTGGACGCGGCCATCGCGTAGTCCTCCCGTTCCACCACCGCGTTGAAGCCCACGAAGCGTTCCTCGAACCGGTAGCCGGCGAAGGCGTGGCGGGCCTTCTCCGTCAGGTAGAAGCTGTGGGCGGTGCGGGAACGCCGAGGACTGTCGCCGTCCGGGAAGATGCGGACCACGTCCAAGGAGCCCTGGTCCACCAGGAAGATGGTGTTTGGATACACGAAGTACACGGACAACGTCATGCTGCGGAACGGCCGTTCGTCGAGGTCCGGCGCGGCGTCGCCCAGCTCCTCGAAGCGCTTTGCCAGCGCGAACACCATGCGGTAGTTGCGCCCGAACACGTCGTGGGTTTGCAGGTTGCCGCGAATGTCCGCCGCCAGCGTGTTCCGGTGCAGCACGTCGAAGTGGTAGTTCTCGCCGAAGGTGTCGATGGCGAGCTTCCAGTTGACGTCCGCGCGGATGGTCTGCGAGGCGGCGTAGCTGTGGGCGGGCAGGTCCCAGTTCGCCATGTCGTCGGCGAGGTCGCCGAGCATTTCGTCCACGTCGATGGCGTCGCCCGGGGTGGGCCGCACCCACAGCATGCCGTGGCGCTCCGCCGCCGGCAGTTCGATCAGGCCGAAGCCGCTCTTGTCGATATCGCCGAACCGCTGCTCGCGGTTGACGGCGACGAGATCGCCGGTGGCAGCGTAGGTCCAAGCGTGGAACGGGCAGCTGAAGCGGTCCCGCCGGCCGTGGCCGTCCGGCACCACCTGGGCGCCCCGATGCCGGCAGGTGTTGGCGAAGGCGCGAAAGCGCCCGGCCTGGTCCCGCGTCATCAGGATCGGCAGCCCGGTCTCGCTGTCGGCCCAGTAGGTGCCGGGTTTCGGCAAGTCCCCCGAGAGACCCATGAAGAGCGGCGTCTCGCGGAAGAACAGCCGCTGCTCATCGGCGAGCAGGCGTGGGCAGGTGAAGTCCTCGAGGGGACTCCTCACCACCCCGGCGCCATGGATCTCGCCGCCGCCGTTGTCGAAGCCCCTCTTGAGAATGTCGAGCAGCCGCTGCTGTTCCTCGATGCGCATGGCCGTCTGTTGCCTGTTGGGAAGTAGGGGCAATTTACCATGCGCCGCCGGTCCGCAGCGCAACTGCCGGCAGTTGGTCCGATCCGGTCGGGCGGGCGCCTCCCTACCGCGCCGGCCTTGGCGCGTCGAACACCGCGGCGACGTCCACGTGCAGCCCTTGCAGCAGCGGCGACCGCGCGACTTCGCCTCGCCGGTAGACGCCCACCTCCTGGTAGGTGCGCCCCTCGGCGGCGTCTCCTTTGCCGCCGCCGTCGAGGCCGAGCACCTTCAGCGTCTCGTCGCGGGGATCGGCAATCCAATACTCGGCTACGCCCGCTTCGGCGTAGTCCAAGCGTTTCTCCACCAAGTCCCTGTCCGGGCGGTCCGGGCTCACTACCTCGACCACCAGATCCGCCCCCAGCCAGTAGCGATCCTCGAAGCGCGGGTCCTGCCGATCCCGCAGCAGCAGCACGTCCGGCTCGCGGAACTTGCCAGCGCGGACGCGCATGCGCAGCGGCGCCACCATCACCACGCCGCCGTGGCGCTCCAAGTAGGCGCGAAGAACGTCGTAGAGGAACAGCAGCACGGCCTGGTGGGTGGAGGTAGGCATGGGCAGTTCCTCCAGCCAGCCGTCGGTGAACTCGATGAGCCGCCGGCTGCGATCCGTGAGCCACAGGTACTCGCCATCGCTCCAAGCCCCCTGCGGCGGCAGGGCATCGCACAGGAGCTTCCCCAAGCGAGCGTCGGCCGCAGAAGCCTCAAGCGGTTCGGTTGGCATGGCAGGTCTCTCCCTTATCTCCTAAGCGCTACTCCCAAGAGGCGCCCTCCCGCTAGCCGCGCCATGCACGAAGGCGCGGGCGTCTTCGTAGGCGGCCGCGATGAGTGTACGCAGCGCGTGGGCGTCGACGTCGACCGCCGGGCGGAGCTTCACATGGCGCATGTACACTCCCTGGCCTTCGAGCAAGGCCGCAGGGTCCGGCAGGGCGGCGCCGTTGAAGAACCCCACGTTGACGTGCCGGGCGAACGCGTTGACGTAGGCGAACGGCACGTCGCCGATGCAGGCCACCGGGCAGCCGTCGTGGACGAGTTCCAGCACGTCGCCGCCGCAGTCGCGCATCCGCTCGAACCAGGCGTGCGCCATCGACGCGAGGGCGTCGTTGCGTTCCGCGAACCAGTCCTCCACGGCAGGATCGTGGGGCGCGGCGCCGGTGAAGCGCAGCCTGTCCACGCGTCCTCGCGCCGTCATGTCCGCTGCCTGCCCTGGCTACCGCAACACGCCGGTCTTGTTGCGCTCGATGAGATCGAAGTCGATGTCCGCGCCGAGGCCGGGGCCCTCGAAGGCATGCACCTGCCCGTTCGCGTCCACTTCGATGTCCTGCACCAGGCCGTGCTTCTGGGCCGCGTCCGGCAGCAGCACCTCGAAGTACTCGCAGTTCGGAATCGCCATCAGCAGGTGCAGGTTGGCGACGTTGTTCAGCGAGTTGCCGCCGTGGTGGACCTCGTAGTTCATGTGGAACGCCTCCGCCAGATGGGCCGTCTTCAGGCAGGACGTGAGGCCGCCCTTCACCGCCACGTCGCCGCGCAGGAAGTCCGTGGCCCGAGCCAACACCCAGGTTGCGTAGGCGGTCGGGCCGGCGGCGGGATACTCGGTGGCCATGATGGGAATGGCGAGGTGCTGCTTGAGCTTCACGTAGTGGTAGACGTCGTCTTCGACCAGCGGATCCTCGTACCAGTAGAAGCCCAGCTCCTGCACCGCGCGGCCCACCCGCAGCGCCTGCACGTAGTTGTAGGACCAGGTGGAGTCCAGCATCAGCCGAAAGTCGTCGCCGACCGCTCGACGCACCGCGGTGCAGATGGCGATGTCCAGGTCCGGCGCCGCCGGCGGATGGATCTTGTAGGCGGTCCAGCCCGCCTCCTTGTGGCGCACGGCCTCTTCGGCGTAGGCCACTGGCGAATCGAGGACCGCGGAGCTCGCATACGCCGGCACGCTGTCGCGGTAGCTGCCGATCAGCCGATGCACGGGCACCCCGGCGGCACGGCCCGCCAAATCCCAAAGCGCCACGTCCACGGCGCCGATGGCCCGCAGCAGCTGGCCCCGGGTGCGGCGCATCATGGTTTGCCAGATGCGTTCCCGGGCCAGCGCATCCTCCCCCATCAGCACCGGCTTCAAGCGATCCACCAGCGCCCGCGCGTCCGCGGCCGCGGAACCGAGCGCCGAGCCCAGAAAGGCATGGCCCTCGGCGCCGTCGTCGGCCACGATGCGCACGAGGCCCAGCTCGGTGCTGCCGGCGCCAGCGCTGGCGATGGTCCTGGTGTAGCGGGTGGGCGGAATGTCCTGCCACTTCCACAACGTCACGGCTACGTCTGCAATGCGCATGGCTGCACCTCCTGTCGTTCCCCCAACGCGGCTTCGCTCGCCTGCCCAAGCGCACCCGCACCCAAGTGCTGCCGCACCTGGGCGCACCGCTACCTTGGCGGCTTGTCCACCAGCACGCCGGCCGCTTCCAGCGCATCGATGCGCGCCGCATCGTAGCCCAGCCAGTCCGCCAGCACGGCACGGTTGTCCGCCCCCAGCCGCGGGCACGGCGTCCAGTCCGCGCTGTCGATGCCGGCCATCTTCACCGGATTGCCGGGCATCGGCGTGGGGCCGGGTTCCAGCGGCACGAAGAACCCGCGGGCCCGTACTTGCGGGTCCGCGGTCATGTCCGGCGTGATGTTCACCGGGCCGGCAGGCACGCCGGCCGCTTGCAGTTCCTCGGCCGCCTGCTGCTTGGCGCGGCGCCCGGTCCAAGCCGCCAGCGCGACGTCGATGGCGTCGTGGCCGGCGATGCGGGCGGCCAGATCGGCGCTGGCCGGCAGGCCGGGCAGCAGCCGGCAGAGTGCCCGCCAGTCCGCCTCGTCCCGGCACGCCAGCGCCACCCAGGCGTCGTCGCCGGCGCAGCGGTAGACGCCGTGTGGGGCCATGCGCGGGTGACGGTTGCCAAGAGCGCGAATGTCGCCGCCGAGCTGGTGTTCGAGGAGCCACGGGCCGCAGAACGCGACTCCGCCTTCGTGCAGGGACATCTCTACCAACGCGCCCTTGCCGGTGCGTTCGCGGCGACGGAGGGCGTCGACCACGGCTGCCGCGGCGTTGACGGCCGTGATCGGGTCCATCAAGGCCATGGCGGTGTTGCGGGGTTCCTCGGGGCCGTAGCCCATCACGGCCGTCAAACCGGACATCGGCTCCACGGTAGGGCCGAACGCCACCCGGTCCCGATACGGGCCGCTGGCGCCGAAGCCCGGCATGATCACGTAGACGATATGCGGGTTCGCTGCCGCCAACGCTTCGTAGCCAAGGCCGAGCTCCGGCATCGCCCGGGCGCTGAAGTTCTCGATCACCACGTCCGCCACCGCAACCAGCTCGAGAAACGCGCCGCGTCCCGCAGGAGTCTTCAGGTCCAACGCCAGGCTGCGCTTGTTGCGTTGCAGCTTCACGAAGATGGCGTTGACGTTCCACGGCTCCGCCGGCGGCGCACCGCCCAGCCAGCCGCCGAGGGGCAGCCCGCCCTTGTACTGCCGCGGCCCCCGGCCCATGGGCGCCTCGACCTTCACCACCGCGGCGCCCAGATCCGCGAGGATGCGGGTGCCGAGTGGGCCCGCCCACACGTGGGTGAGATCCAGGATGCGCGTACCGCGCAGCGGGCCGTCTGCCACCGCTCTTGGATCTAAAGGGCCGGCGCCAACGGCAGCGTCGGCCAGGGTTCGCCGCGAACGTGCCAGCCAGGACGCGGGCTGCGGACCGCGCCGTCGCCGGTTCCCAGCCGCTGCCAGAAGTCCCGGGCGGCCAGGTGCGGGTCCGCCAGCACGTCCGCGAAGGACTGCACCACCCCCAAGGGAATTCGGCACTCCTCGGCGCGTTCGGCGATCGCGGCCTTGGTGCGCGGCACCAGGGCCTCGGCCACCAGCGCGTGCAGCGCGTCGCGATTGGCCATGCGCGCCTCGTTGCCGGCGAAGCGTTCGTCCAGCGCCAGTTCCGGCCGGTCCAGAAACACGGTGAAGGGGTCCCAGAAGGTCGGCACGATGTTGACGTACACCCAGCCGTCCGCGCAGCGAAACAAGTTGGTGGGCACCACGGACCAGAAGTCGCTGCCGTGCCGCGAACGCACCACGCCAGCGCAGTGCCACATGACGGTGGTGAACTGGCTGAGCGCCATCACCGCCTCCAGCATGGCGATGTCCACGCTGCTGCGCTCCCCCGCCAGCCGGCAGGCGTTGGCCGCGGCGAAGGCGAAGCCGCCGCTCTGGAATTCCACGTAGTGTCCAGGCAGCGACAGCGGCGCCCGTCCGGCGTCGCCCATGAGATTGGTGTAGCCGCCCATCGCGAGCAGCACGTTCGGCGCCGCCTGCCAGTTGCGCTTCGGCCCGGTGCGCCCGAAAGGCGTGATCGCCACCTTCACCGGCGTCGTCCAGTCGTCGAGGCCGAGAGCAGTCGCGGCACCCGCCGTGGCGGCCTCCACCACCGCCACATCCGCACGGCTTGCCAAGTCTGCCAGGAGAGCCGCATCGCCGGTGGCCACACGGCGCTTCCCGGCGTGCAGATACAGGTCCATGGCCTCGTCGCCGACCCATGCCGGGGGCCTGGAGCCTTCGACCCGCACCACCTCGTGGCCAGCCAAGGCGAACAGCCGCCCGCAATAGCCAGCCGCGTAGCCGCCGATCTCGAGCACTCGGTCCACCGGCGACTAGTGTGCCGCTTCCAGAACAACGTGCGTTCCAGTGGGACGGTTTTCGTCGCGGGGCCGGGACACCGGCGGCCTTGCGGGGCGGCACATCCTCAAGTAGCACGTGCCGAGGCGACGACAGGCGGAACACCGCGCCATTGCCACGTCGATTCGGAGTCGAACCACTAGGAGGAGCAGCTGCCGCCGCCGAGGACGCAGAAGCGCGAGCAGTGGGGGTGGTTGAGCGCCACCGGGCCGAGCGCGTCCGCCAGCCGCGTCCCCAGCGCAAAGCCCGCCTCGTAGGGCAGCAGCGTGCAGCTGACGACGTGCGGCGCGGGGGCGCCCCGGTGCTTCACCACCATCCGCGACGAAGCGCACATGACGTCCGCCGGGGAGACGCCCAGGAGCTTCCAGCAGGCGGTGGTGATCTCCGGCGTCTCGGCGGCGAGGTCCATCTCCGGGAACAGCACCAGCTCGGCCCGCGACTGGGCGTCCACGGCGATGCCTTCGGCCGCGAACAGCGCCCCGAACCCGTCGCGCAGCGTCTGCTCCTCGTCGCCCCACCGCCGCCGCCCGGCCACCCGCAGCGCGAAGCCCTGGCCGCTGAGCCAGCGCAGGCCGTCCAAGGTCGGCGCCCAGGATCGCTGCCCGCGTTCCTGTTCGTGCAGATCCGGACGGTAGTGGTCCACGGAGACCCGAAGCATCAGTCGCTCGCCGTGGCGCCGCCGCAGCGCAAGCAGCGCCTCGGCGCGCTTCATCATCGGCCGCATGGCGTTGGTGAGCACCAGCGCGCGGTGTCCAGCCTCCAGGCTGTCCGCCAGCATGCCGGGGAAGTGCGGATTCATGAACGGCTCGCCGCCGGTGAAGCCGATCTCCTCGGTGCCGAGTTCCAGCGCCGCGATCTCGTCCAGGTACGAACGCGCCTCGGCGCGGCTCAGGTAGGCCAGCTGGTCGTTGCGCGGGCTGGACTCGATGTAGCAGTTGGCGCAGGCGAGGTTGCACAGCGTGCCGGTGTTCAGCCACAGGGTGCGCAGCCGCGTCAAGGCCACCGTGGCGCGACGGGCGCCGTCGGCGGTGGTGGCCGGGTCCTGGAACTTGCCGCAGCCGGAGTTCGGCGCCGCCGGCGGCGAACGGGCTATCACCGTCGTCAAGCGCCGGGCTCCGTGGCGCTAGCCGCCTCGGCGCGCTTGCGCGATGCGTTGGCCGCATCGCCGAAGATGCCCTTGCCCATCAGCGACGTCTCCGCGTCCCGGCGGCGCTGGTACACCTCGGCGCGGATCTCGTGTACCGCGGCGTCCCCGGGCGCCGCCTGCGCCGCGTACTCCACGAGCTGGCAGGCGATGCGCAGGTTCCGATCCGCCCACGTCCTGGCGCGCTTGGCCAACGCCAGCGGGCCGCCAGCCAGATGCGCCACCTCCGCGGCCAGATCGGCGTCCGCCGGCGGCTTCAGGTGCGCCGGGTTGCCGTCGTACCAGCCGCCGTACAGCCGCCAGATGTTGCGCACCACGAACTCCGGCTCGTCGTAGAGCGGCTGCAAATAGGGCTTGGCGAGCAGCGCCGGCGCCACCCGAACGTTGTGGACGATGTCGTTCAGCCGGGCGCCTTCGTTCATCAGCGCCAAGGTGTCCGCCACGAGGCCCTCCAGCGTCTCGGCCACCTCGACGAGCACCCGGCGAATCCGCTCGGCGCCGGCGATGGGCAGGCCGTGGGCCGGCAGAAACAGCCCCGCGTTGCGCCCGGCGATGGCGCGCAGCGCCCGGGCCCACTCCAACGGATAGCGCTGCGCCTTCTGCGGATTGCCGGCGTTGGGGAAGTTCCAGATGAAGAAATCCCCGCCGCACACCGCGTCGCGGGCCGGGATCCACGCCCAGGTGTGGTCGTCGGTCTCGCCCTTGGCGTGGTTGAGCTGCACCGTCAGGCCGCCGACGTCCAGCTCGTGGCTGTCCTGGTAGGTGACGCTCGGCTCTGGCGTATCCTCTGGCAGAAACGCCCCGCCCTCGGCGGGCGACTCGCGGTCGGCGTCGAAGTCGGCGTCGAAGAAAGCGTAGCCGAAGCGCCGGAACTGGCCGAACTGCCGCTCGTTGACGACGCGGTTGTAGCCGGCCGTGAGCCGGTAGCGCTCGAAGCGCCTCGCCACGTTGGCATGGCCCACCACCTGCGGCCGGGGATCGCCGCGCTGCGCGGCGTCCGCCAGAAAGGCGCCGCTGCCGCCTACGTGGTCCAGGTGCCCGTGGGTGAACACCAGCGTGTTGAAGCGCGCCGCCCGCCAGCGGCGCACCGCCGCCACGGCCCGTGCCCCGCCAAGGGAATTGCTGGTGTCGAAGGCGAGCAGCCCGTCGTCGGTTTCGAACAGCACGCAGTGGGAGAACGCCTCCACCACCGCGACGCCGTCCGCCACCACGGAGAGCCGGTGGTTGATGCGGTTGATCGGGCCGACTTCGGCCAGACCCTTGCCGCCGTCGAGCACCGCTTCCGAGAGCGCCAGCAGATCCGCCATGCGGGTTCCCACGCGCTTGCGTGAGGACCATTATGCGCGTACTCGCACACGCATACCCACCGCGTACCCATGCGCCGCATGAATCGTGCGCCCCAGTACTCATGCGCCCGTGCGCCTAGACGCTGTGGTTTCCGCAGCCAGCCTTGGCGACAATGGCGCCAAGGCCGAACGGGCTTGTTTGCGCTTTAGCGGAGAGACGCCTTGATCTACGCCCTGGACGACAACGCGCCGCGCCGCCACGGCGACACCTTCATCGCGCCTACGGCGGTGGTGATCGGCGCCGTGACACTCAAGCACGAGGCATCCGTGTGGTGGGGCGCGGTGCTGCGCGGCGACTACGACGCCATCGTCGTCGGCGAGCGCTCGAACGTGCAGGACAACGCCGTCGTCCACATGGACGAGGGCTTCCCGGTGACCATCGGCGACCGGGCGACCATCGGCCACAAGGCGGTGCTGCACGGCTGCGCCATCGGCAACAACGCCCTGGTGGGCATCAACGCCGTGGTGATGAACGAAGCCGACGTCGGCGACGACTGCCTGATCGGCGCCAACACGCTGGTTACGGAAGGCAAGCGCATCCCCCCCCGCAGCCTGGTGCTCGGTTCGCCGGGCAAGGTGGTGCGCGAGCTGAGCGACGACGAGGTGGCCGAGATCACCGGCTTCTCGGACCGCTACGTGCGCAACTTCCGCCGCTACCAGGCGCAGCTGGCCGAACTGCCCGCCCATCGGGCCGGGCGCACCACCTAGGCGGCGCCAGCCGTGGACGCCGTGCGGATAGGGACGCCGCTGGCGGCGAACGCCACCCGGGCGCTGCTGCTCGGCGCCGGGGAGCTCGGCAAGGAGCTCGCCATCGAGCTGCAGCGCCTCGGCGTGGAGACGGTGGCCGTGGACCGCTACGCCAACGCGCCGGCGATGCAGGTGGCGCATCGTGCCCATGTGATCGACATGATGGACGCCCGCGAACTGCGCCGGGTGGTGGAAGCCGAGCGTCCCGGTTTCGTGATCCCGGAGATCGAGGCCATCGCCACCACCGAGCTGGCAGCGCTGGAAGCCGAAGGCTGGCACGTGGCGCCTACGGCCAAGGCGGCCATGCTGACGATGAACCGCGAAGGCATCCGGCGCCTGGCGGCGGAGGAGCTCGGCGTGGCGACATCGCCGTACCGCTTCGCCGACAGCGCCGACGCCACCCGGGCCGCGGTGGCGGCGCTGGGCCCGCCATGCCTGGTGAAGCCGGTGATGAGTTCCTCCGGCAAGGGCCAATCCACCGTGGAGCGCCCGGAGGACGCACCCGCCGCTTGGGAAGCGGCCCGCGCCGGCGCCCGGGGCGGCGCCGAGCAGGTGATCGTCGAAGGCTTCGTGGAATTCGACTACGAAATCACCCTGCTTGCGGTGCGCCACGCCGGCGGCGTCGGCTTCTGCGAACCCATCGGCCATCGCCAGGCGGGCGGCGACTACCGCGAATCCTGGCAGCCGCAGCCGATGGCCGCCGCAGCCCTAGCCGAATGCCAGCGCATCGCCAGACTGGTGGGCGAAGCCCTTGGCGGCTTCGGCGTGTTCGGCATGGAGTTCTTCGTGCAGGGGAAGCAGGTGCTGTTCAGCGAAGCGAGCCCGCGCCCCCACGACACCGGCCTGGTGACCCTGGCGAGCCAGGACCTCTCCGAGTTCGCGCTGCACGCCCGGGCCGTCCTGGGGCTGCCGATTCCAGCCATTCGGCAACGAGGACCGGCCGCCTCGGCCGTGATTCTGGCCGCCGGCGACTCCGCCCAGGTGGGCTACGCCAACCTGGACGCCGCCTTGGCCGCGCCCGACACCCAGCTGCGCCTGTTCGGCAAGCCGGAGGTGCGCGGCGAGCGGCGCATGGGCGTGGCGCTGGCGCTGGGCGAGAGCGTGGAGGATGCCCGCGCCAAGGCGCGGGGCGCAGCGGCGGCGGTGAGGGTGGAGCTGGGGTGAGTTGCCGCCACTGGCTCGGCAATGCCGGTCAAGAAAGTGGACAACAAGACGTCAAGGATCGACGATTTGCTAACTTCTATGCGGTAGAAAATGCTGTAATATCAATGCTGTCTGCGGTGTAGACGATGGACAAAAGACGTGACAAGCCAAAGGCCATATGAACGGCACGCATCCGTGGCTCACCTTCCATCTCGATCTTGGCCGGCTGAAGCACACGGACTGGCTCGCGCTGGGCGAAGCAGCCGCCAAGTGCTCGCACATCGCCGCCGCGCCCCTGGATCCGCAAGTCTCCCACGACGTTCACCAGCTGTATCTCGCCAAGGGCGCGCTTGCGACCACCGCCATCGAGGGCAACACGCTCTCGGAGCGTGATCCGCCAGCATCAGTGGCAGGTGGCATGGGTCCACCTCGTCCACGAGCGATTCCGAACGACCCGCAGCGCGACCGATCGGCGGCGCCGCACGCTCGCCCTCGCGCTCTCTTCGCGAACGAACGCTGTGCCGCTCGACGAACTGCCGGACCTTGGCGTCGACGTGGCCCGCGCCTACGCCCGCCTCTCCCGGCGCACGCTGATTCGCGACGCCCAGGCACTTGTGGACCTCGGCCTGCTCCGCCCCGACGGCCGTGCGTACCGGATCAACCTCGGGCTCGTCCCGGCCTTCCTGCCGAGGCGGTACGAAGGGGACGCCATCCGGGTCGAATAGCCCGGCCGGCATCGGCGTTAGACCAACACTGTCAACTGGGTTCGATCCGAGTGCCCTGTTCTACCGCGAAGGCGCAATCCAGCCGCCTTCTTGCAATCTGTCGGCTGCGATCTTCAGTTGACGTTCGGTGAATCGACGCTTGCGCTTTCCCCATGCCCGAACCAGCTGCGTCAAATGGCCAAAGTTCCGAGGCTCTTCCCGGTCCGCAACCCAATGCACGGTTGCCAGGAGTTCGAGGCCGTAGCCGGTCTCGAAACCCTCGACGAGGCTACGCACACGTTGCATGCGCTGCCGAACGTCTTTGTCCGAGTCTAGGACCGCTTGCGCGTCTTCGACAGCCCCAGGCACCAACTCGAGCGGCTTGCTTGGCCCGTCGCCTCCGTCGTAGTAGCCGGAGATGAAGTGTCCTTCGACGGCATTAAGTTGATACCGCAGGTTCTCGGCATAGGGGCCGTAGATGCCTTTGACGAACCGCAGCTGCAGCGGCTCGCCAGCCACTTGCATGAAGTACATCAGCTTGTGTACTTCCAACAGCGTGATCTCAGGATCGAGCAACACCCGTATGTACCCATCCATCAACATCACCAGCGTTGCTCGCGCTGGCGTCATTTTCGGAACGTCGGTGGATCGGTTCGCTCGCCTATCCAGTGGACCGCCGCCCGGCTCGAACACCACGACATCGACGTCAGGGAGTTCCGAAAGCGACCTCTCCAACAGAGGGCGAATCTCCCCGTTCCAGTCCAAGCCGCCAAGCCCGCTGCCGAGGGGCGGGAGTACGATCGAGCGTATGCCTCGTTCCTTGATCTCTTCGATCAGCGACTTCAAGCCGGACTCGATGTCCTCCAAGCGGCTCTTGCCTTTCCAATGCCTCTTGGTTGGGAAATTAATGATGTAGCGGGGGCTGCCCAAGTTCGCCGTCTCGAACACGAACACTTCGCCCGGCTTCATCTCCTTTCGCTCGCAGCGCTCCGCATACGCCTTGAAGTTCTCCGGGAATGCCCGCTTGAACTGCAATGCCACGCCGCGACCCATCACGCCGACGCAGTTGACGGTGTTGACCAGCGCCTCGGCATCCTCGGAGAAGATGTCGCCCACTTTGAACTCGATCATCGCCCTTCCTTCCTCGTACCGCCTAGTAGTACCAGTCTCGCTTGACTTCCACGCGGGGCTGGTGGCCGCTCTTCGCGAGCGCCTTTGCCACTTGCCGCCGCACCGTGTCGGTCATTACGCCGATCCGAGAGACCAACTGCCAAGGGAAGCGGTTCTCAACAAGGAACTCCGCCTGCTTATTCTCCTGGATCATTGGATCGCGCCAGTCTCTCGCTTTCACAGCGTCCCAGTCGATGTCGCCGAGATCGTCCAGCGTACATCGGTCCTCAAAGTATCTAGCGCCAGCGTTCGTGAGCGTGAAGGCCCATCGCAGGCCGGAGTCGTCCGCCCAACGCACGGTCTGCCGCAGGTCAGCGACGAGATGGACGATGGGGTCCTGGCCACCACGATACGCCAATGCCGGGTGGTTGGCACGGGCCAGCAAGAACAGCATGACGGAGCGTGGCCAGAAATAGAACGGCACGCACTCTCCGACCTTCAGCGTCGGGTGGCTCGTCAGTGGGTGCGACATGCGACGTTGCTTGATTTCGCCAATCCCGATCGTGGTACCGGCCAACGAGCGCTTGGCCGCCTCCGCGTCGCACCAAAGGCAACCCTCCTTGATGATGGACGGCAAGCGGTCGACGTGGATGATATGCACGATCTTGGGGTTCTTTGGGACGGTCTTTGACGGCATGGCACCTCAGACCCTCACCACCTTCATCACCTCATCCCCCAAGTGGTTGATAACCTTAACAGCAATCCGCCCAGACTGCGGCTTCTCGAACGGCCGGGACACGTCGCTGTAGAGCGTGTTCCAGGCATCCGCGTCGATCTCCGCCTTGAGCGTCGTCTTCAACGACTTGTAGGGATCGGTGGCGTTGGCGCCCAGGAAGTACGCGTGGCGAACGAAGAAGCTCTCGCCGTTGTAGTCCGTATCGACGAACCAGCAGGCGATGCCGTCGGCGTTGTCGCTGCGGATGTCGCCGGAGCCGGGGTGGTAGACGTCCACGCCGTGGACGCGCACGCGCAGTTGGCCGCCATCCGCTTCCTCCACGGCGATGTCCGGTTCGCCGAAGACGACGAACAGGTTGCCCTTGCCGGTGTTCTTCAAGTCTTCGGCCATGTGCAGGTCGGCGTTCATGCGCGCCTTCAGCACGGACAACGCGCCGAGCTTCGCGAACTCGGAGGCGCCGGCGTCGTAGTTGAAGGCGCAGGCGATGAGGACGTCGAAGCCGGCTTCGGCGGCTTCCCGGGCGGCGTCCACCAAGTCGGGGCGGGAGACGGTGCCGAACTCCGGGCCGACGAAGATGCCGGCGCGACGCTCGCTGCCCGTCTCCTCGTCGCCTTCCGGGTAGCGGCCTTCGGCGCAGACGGCATCGCCGGGCCAAGGGGTGAGCGCGGTGAAGGCGATCCTGTCTTCCTTGTGCGCCTGCTGGACGCCGGCGGTGCGCAGGTTGTCGAGAATGATGGCGGCGAAGTCGCGTTTCTCGCCGCCAGTCACCTGATAGACGGCCCTCGCCTCGGCGACGCCGTCCGCGTCCGGGGGTTCCGTTTGCGCGTCCAAGACGCGGTGGGGTGACAGGCTCTCCACGGTGAACGGGCCGGCCACGCGGACGCGCTTCTTGTCCTCGAAGGGGCGGTCGTAGAGGTGTTCGTAGTCCGCCTTGGCGGCGATGGAGGCGTCGATCTCCCGCTGCCGTTCGACGCGCCCCTCCCACCACTCGGCATGAAGCCGCTGGGCTTCCTCTGGCCACTCGGCTTCCGCGTTGCGCGGAATCTCCCACTCTTCCCACTTCTGTTTGAGAGCCTTGTTGAGCTTCTCGTGCAGCGGTTCCAGCGTGGCTTGGTGGTTGTCGAAGATGACGTCGATCTCGGCGTTGTTGGCGATGGACTTGAGGGTGATGTGCGGCACACGCTCGTAGACAAAGCCCTGCCGGACCGCGCCCTGCGTTGGGCTCTCGGAGGGTGCCTTGTGCGAGAGTTCGGCCTCCTTCTGCCGCCCCTCGGGTGAATCTGCAAGCAAGTAGTAGGGATAGCGGGCGCCCATGACGCGGGCGCGGGCCAAGGCCAGGGCGACGCGGGAGGTGTCGATGGTGATCCAGCGCCGCCCCCACTGCTCGGCGACGTAGGCCGTGGTGCCGGAACCGCAGGTGGGATCCAGCACCAGATCGCCGGGGTCGGTGGTCATCAGGATGCAGCGCTCAATCACCTTCGACGAAGTCTGCACGGCGTAGATCTTGGGATCGGCCCTGCTCGTTATTCCACCAGACACATCACTCCAGAAGTTGTCTAGCCCTATCGCTCGAAAGTCATCAAAGTACTTCCGGAACGCAATGTTGTTACCAGTCCGCAGTACACGGTCAGCCCGAATGACGCGGCCCATGCCGGCGCTGGATGTGCGCCATCCGCCAGTGGTTGGCCGATATGTTCTGCCACAGTAGACAACGGGGAACAGCGTCGTGCGGGACGCAGACCGAGATGTTAGGCCTTGATCCCTAAACCATCGTAAATGATCGGATGTGCGCAGATCATCCTCTGTAGCTCTTCGTTCCGTAAGGTCCGGCAAGCGGATTGTCTTGTATCGAGTCGCGCCTTCTCCGCCTGGTAGAAGCAGCCGGAACAACGCTCGGTACTTTGCCTTGCTGCTATCCCTGCAAAACCACACCAAGTAGTTGCTTGTGTTATCTAGGTACTGAGAGCCCAAGCCAACTGACGTCTTGAGCGAGATCAGACTAATGAAATTCTCCGCTCCAAAGACCTCATCCATCAACGCCCGCACCCGATGTACGTTCTCGTCCCCGATCTGCACGAACACCGAGCCGCTCTCCGTCAGCAGATCCCTTGCCACCGTCAGCCGGTCGCGCAGATAGGTCAGGTACGAGTGGATGCCGTCCCGCCAAGTGTCCCGAAACGCCTTCACCTGCTCCGGTTCCCGGGTGATGTGCTCGGCCTTGCCGTCCTTCACGTCGCGGCTGGTGGTGGACCACTGGAAGTTGGAGTTGAACTTGATGCCGTAGGGCGGGTCGATGTAGATGCACTGCACCTTGCCGCGCAGGCCCTCGCGTTCGGCCAGGGACGCCATCACTTGCAGGCTGTCGCCGAGGATCATGCGGTTCGCCCAGTTGGCGTCGTGCTGGTAGAACTCGGTGCGGGCGTTGTCGTCCGGCAGGCCGTTGAAGTCCGCGAAGAGATCCACTTGCGGTGCCTCTTGGGCCCGCGTCTCGGCGCTCTGCCGCAAGAGGTCGTCGATCAACGCCTTCGGGTGAACCTTCTCCTGAATGAAGAGCGGCGGCGCCGGCACCACGAGATCGGCCCAGTCCTGCACGTCCTTCCCACGCCACACCAGCTGCGGGTCCAAGTCCCGGTTGGTGCGCTCGTAGGCCACCTCGATGGGCGAGCGATCATCCGCCGCCAACGCCGTCTGGTACTCCGCCGTGGGAATGTTCTTGCGCGAGGCGTCCTCGTGCGTCAACGCCTCCACGCGCTTCGGCGTCCGCTGCTTCGCTCTCCTGGCCACAATCACCCTCTTGGGCAGCCCTGTGTTCGCCCCAAAACACGCTTACGGGCGATTGGGCGTATTGTTACACACGCCGGGGTGCGGGTGGCTGCGCCGTTGGCCTCTTGTCTTTGGACGACGGTCGCCTCGTCGCCGCCTCCAGCGCCATCCAGCCACCACCAACCACGCGGCCCGAGCGCTGCATCGACGGTGCTAGACTGCTTCGCACCGGCTCGGGGCAGAGCGTCAAACTGGCTGGCTAGGCACCCTGGCGCAACTGGGGTCGCCGCACGAGGCCACGAGAGGACGAGGATGGTCAAAGAGCTAAAGCGCCCCAACACGGAGGCAAAGGCCAAGGGGCCCTTGGCAGATGAACTTCGGCTGCTAGTTGGCCGCCACGGCTTCAAGGCGGTTAGTCTTGAACTCCGGATGTTGAAGGCCGAGCAACGGCCTGTCCGCCAACGACACCGCGATACTCAAGCGAGAGCTGGACAGCGCAACCGAAAGGCAAACGCAATTGAGTACGTCCAAAAGTTGGACGTAGATGCCGACAAGCGCCCCGCCGTGATGGCACTGGCGGAGCGATTCGAGGCGAAGCGCTTTCTGCCATCGTGCGCGGACATCAGAAACTTCTGCGCCATCTACGACATCGAACCGCCGGCGTCGAAGTCCAGGGCTGCGGCGATACCGAGGCTGTTCAAGTATTTTGCCGCGATGGACGCGAAGGACGTCGAACGCCTCTCGACGGACGAGGCGTACTCCGGCCCCTCAGAATTGGGGCCGCTCGCCGAGGCAATCCGCCGGCATGGCCGGGCTGCGCGGAATCCAGCATCCAAGAGCGTCCACACGCCCACCGGATAGGCAGCATCCATTTGGCGAGCACTGGTAGGCCGAAGCCCGCTCCTCGGAAGCGGCAGCAGCGGAAAGTCCGTCATTGCCAAACTCCTTGCCAACGGACGCACGTTGCCTTGCCGACCATTGCGTCAGCCGTTCCGCCACGATGGTGGCCATCGGCTTCTCGCCCATCGCCAAGATGCTCCGTCGCCGCACGTCGCGGCAGAACTCCTCGGCCTCGGCGTAGCTCACCTTGCTCAAGCGTTTCGCGATCGTCTCCGGGGCCCTGCCCATCGGCTCGTCCAACGTGGCTGCGAAACACTCGATGTAGATGGTGAGGTCCTTCCTTGAGGGCGGATTGAGCAGCAGCCGAACTTGGAATCGCCGCCACACGGCACGGTCGAGCAGTTCCGCATGGTTGGTTGCCGCCACCACCACCGTGTAGCTCGGCAGATCGTCCACCTGCATCAGCAGCGAGGTGACCACGCGCTTGATCTCGCCAGTCTCGTGCAGGTCGCCCCGCTCCTTGCCCACCGCGTCGAACTCGTCGAAGAACAGCACGCAGGGCGTGGTGCGGGCGTAGTCGAAAACGCGCTTCAGCCTTGCCGCCGTCTCGCCGAGGAAGCTGCCGATCATCGCTTCGTAGCGCACCACGAAGAACGGCACCGCCAGCGCTTCCGCAATGGCCTCTGCCAAGGACGCCTTGCCGTTGCCGGGCGGGCCGACGAGCAGCACACGGTGCCTTGGCTCCATGGAGTGCGTGCGCAGCACCGACCCACGGTGCTGTTCTTCGATCAGCTCCCGGCACGCTTCGAGGTTGACGTCCGAGAGCATCAGGTCTTCAAGCCGCCGGCGGGGCGTGAGCTCGATGAGGAACTCGCGGTGCGGCGCCCTGGCAGGCCCGACGAATCCGCCGCCCAACGGGGGGTTGCCATTCACATGCATGGCCTCGGCCAGTCGGTCCGCCAGCACGTTGTGGCGCTTCGCCCGTTCCTCGGCAATGATGGCTTCCGCCGCCGCCCGAACTGCCTTGGTGTCGCCGCACGAGCCGGCCTTCACCAGCGTCAGCAGCAGATCGCTTCGAGCCATGCTCGGTCCTCGCTCGGACATGCCCTTGCTCTCGATGGCATAGAGCCTAAACCATAGGAAGCGGCGGCGTCAGACGGCGGTTTCGATGTGGTGGCAGTCCTCGTGCTCGGCCCAGTCCTGCATATCCTTGCCACGCCACACCAGCTGCGGGTCCAAGTCCCGGTTTGGTGCGCTCATAGGCCACCTGGATGGGCGAGCGGTCGTCGGCCGCCAACGCCGTCTGATACTCCGCCGTGGGGATGTTCTTGCGCGAAGCGTCGTCGTGCGTCAACGCCGTGACTTCCTTGGGCTTGCGGTCTTTCGCGGCATCGTCTAGCTGGCCCGTGCCGGCGTGGTCGGCTTGTCAGACGACTTCTGCCAAGGCACGGCCTGCAGAAAGCGCACGAGGTCTTCGCTGAGCTTGCACCCCTCGAACTGTGCAGTCGGTATGCCCTCCCGAGCAACCATCGTCGACAATGGCGCTCCCGGATGCTGGAACTGACCGGCCGAGGTGATGATGGCCTTCAGCCGATTCGCCTCGCTCCCAGATGCAGGCTCATCTCCTTGCTTACCTCCATTGATGAAGGCCTCCGCTTCACCGAAGTGGCTCGGCCAAGCGGCCGCTGCCAGAGGGGCTAGGTGATCTTCGAGCGTACCGGTGGGATCCGAGGGCGACTTGTGGATGATGAACACGCCCACATGGCACGTCGGCGCGTCTACCCAGCCGGCGTGGTCAGCCGCCGATAGGTCTCCAAAGTGTTGCCGATAGCTCTTGCGGAAGGCGGCCAGCGTCGCTTCCAGATCTTCGTCGGCGTCCAGCAGCAGCGCGGTGGCGTAGCGCGAGATGTCCACGGCGCCTACGTCCAGAGCATCATCCAAGTCGCGAAGCAGGCCGACCACCGCACCAGCCTGCTGCTTGCCGTTCGCTCGAATCAGCACATAGATGGTCTGCGCATTTTCATCCACAACGGCGGACTCGAACTGCGGCAGCGGCGGATAGGCTGTTGCTCGCAGCGTGAGGGCATCGGGGTTCCGTTCAAGTCGCCGAGCTATCAGCCCCTTGCCCGACCGTGGCGGCATGCTCCCGAAGGGCGACGGAAGTTCCCCGATGGGGCGGTCGAACCAGTCGCAGCCTGCCAACGAACCCAAACTTCGTTGAACAAAGATGATCTCATGCCGCCCTTCGCAGATCACGAGCACCGCCTTCACCGAGCGGTCTCCACGCCCATTCCCCTGAGGTCGAAGTCGAGCACCCTGTGCAGCCGGGCGAGCTTTTCGCCGTCGAACCGCCGAACGGCGACACCGCTCTCTCCACGGCACAGGGCGTAGCCGGCGACGTCATCGGTTGCGTAGTCGTTGAGGATGAACGCATCAAGGGCCTCCTTGCTGTGCGTTGTGAGGAACACTTGCACGTTGTGTTCCACCGCTAGCTCTTGCACCACACGGGTGAAGGCGGTGAGCAGTTCCGGGTGAATGGCATTCTCGAACTCGTCAATCAACAGCACGCCACCGCGGACGCCCGCGAACAGCAGGCCAATCTCGAATACGCGCCGCATTCCGTCGCCGAATGACGACAGATCGGGCGCCGGATCGAAGTCTTGGTGGCTCACGAGAAAACGGCGCTGCTCGTCCACCAGCTCGATGTTGATCAGGTGTGCATCGACCCGTGCTTTGATGAACTCGATCACCTTGGCCTTGCTGCCCGTGGTCAACGCAGCTTCGTTGGCCTTGACGATCGTGTCCAGACGGTTGGACCAGAATGAGCTGGTCAGCGCCGATCGGCAAAGCCAGTGCCTGCCTTGGAAACTGGCACGTGGGGGGCGGTTCGAGAACAACGCTACCTCCGCGCTCTGCCCTCGATCGCCGTAGCTCGAGGCCAAGGCCACATTGGCGAGGAAGTACATCTGATCCCGTATGTTGTCGTCGGGTTCGTCCACGCGTCTGATGTCAAGGCGACACGAGTTGTCTGGCATGTCGTCAAAGGAACCGGAAAGCCGAATCGCAGGGGGCAGTTGCCGAACCAGCCAAGCTGGGTCGGGCTCCCCCTCAACGCGGCCACGCCAGCGGTGGACATCCAACAGCGCGGTCTCGTCGTTCTGGTGGACCAGCAGGTAAATTGCCTCCAGCAGGGAGGTCTTGCCGGCATTGTTCACGCCAGAGATGAGATTGACCCGCCGCAGGTCTTCCAGCACAACACCGTTGATGCCTCGGTACTGGTCGACATGAACGGTCGAAAACTGGGAGTGCGTTATCTCGTTGAACGGCTCCCAAGGCAACCGTTCGCCCGACATCGCAGGACGCCGCTTCCGCGCAATGGCAATGCCTTGGAGCTTGCCGATCAGATGTTCCACCCGGTCCAGATCTTCCGAGTCCAGATCGCCGACTTGCCTGTTCAACTTCGTGACTCCGTCATCGCAAGCGCTAAAGGCGCGGTCGATGTCTGTCTTCACTAGAAGATCACTCGACAGCGTTGCTTCCTGAAGGCTACGCGTCTCGTCAAGCCTGCTGATGGCGGTCGGATCCTCAATCAGCTTCGCCAGCTCCCGGACGTGACCGGGAGTTGTAATGACCGGCCCGGACTCCGATCGCAGGTCTACGTCGCCGCTGTTCACGTCCCCATCTTCGGTGTCAACGACTTCCGACATCCAGTTGAACAAACGATCCAGATTGTCCTGTTGCGAGGCAACCGAAGCCTTGTCGTTCCAACCCAACCAAGAGCGGATGGCCGGCTTTCCGAGGACCTCTCGAAAGAGCGTGTACTGGTCGGACTTGAATTGATCGCCGTAGTCGCTCTCCTTGTAGGCGTCCACCAACGACAGAGTTCGCACCGAGCGATTGAAGTCCTGCTTGGTCACTCCGAGGGCGCGGCACACCGCAGCGGCGTCCCCATCGAACTGATCCTGCAGCCGCTTCATCGCCAAGGCCCGGTTTATGGCTGGCCAGCGGCGTTTGCCGCTGATGTGGTGAAGCCCCATCATCACCATGTGCTGCCGCTCATCGGCTGCCCCGAAAAGGACCACCGGCACACTGGAGAACAGATTCACGTCGAGCTTGCCTAGATACGTTCCACCGTCCTGATACTGCCGTTGGAGGTGCTTCAACGTGGCGACGCGACGATTGCCTTCCACGACGAGGAACTTGCCACTCTCCCGCCGGTCCACCAGGATGGGGTCGATTTCAAGCCAGCCGTTCTCCTTGATGCTGTCGATGAGGTCTCGAATGTGTTCCTGGGATTTACCGGCAACGAATGTTTGAGCCAAACGTTGGACGTCTGCCCTGAACAAATCCTCGTCGGCAACAAGGCGGTAGTCCGGATTGTCGGCGAAGCGAAAGTTGTTTGGGTCGAGATATAGGTTGGCGAGCGATACGGTCTGCCGCCTGCCGCGCATTGGTTCCAACGATGCGTCGCTCATGATCCGTCTCCGGGTTGTGCCCGCTGGGCCACTGTGCCCAAGTACGCCCTCAAGCCGAACTGCACCGGATTCATGGCTGCGTCCTGCTCATCGGGCCCAGTCCACCTTAGCAGAGCCACCGTGCGGGACGCCAACGTTACCTGTGGCCTGCGTCATCAGAATCCGTGCCAGCGCCTCCGTGACCACGGCCTCCAACGCCCCGTCCACATCCCCGCGCATCGTGTACACGTCCTTCAGCTCCATGAACGCCCAGCGCCCGTGGTCGCCCAGCTGGTTCACGGCCGGCACCCAGTAGGTCTCCATCGTCTGCTTCTTCGCCTTGGCGTCTTCGCGGCGGTAGCCCTTCACCTCCACCACCAGGTTCAGCGGGTCGTCCGCGCCGTGGCCGTCGTCCACGCGGACGATGAAGTCCAGGACGTAGGTGCGGGCTTCGCCGCCCATGCGGTAGGGCACGGCGAAGCCGAGGCCCTGGTTCGCCACGTACGACAGCACGTCGGGGTGGGATTCCAGCAGGCGGCAGAGTTCCATTTCCCAGTCGCTGTCGCACACGGCGGCGTCCACGTGGCAGCGTCTGGCGTCGGTGCGCCAGATGGTCTTCTTGGCGGTGCGGAAGCTCACGTCGGCGCTGGTGCCTTGGGGGTTGAAGGGGTCGAGGGTGGCGAGGATGGGCTTCTCGCCGACGTGCTGGGCAACGATGGCGCTGGCGATGCGCTCGCAGGCCATGTCCGCGAGCGCCAGGTACAGCAGCTGCGCCGGGCGGGTGTCGCCCTTGCACACCAAGTGCGTGGCCAGCCAGTGGAGCACGATGGCCTTGAGCTGGCCGAAGAGGTGCAGCTTGGGCGGCTCGCCCGGCGCGCGCCACTTGGTCTCCATGAGGCGCTTCGTCAGGTGGTAGGCGATGGTGTTGTGGCGGTAGGCGCTTAGGCGCTCCAAGGTGAGGTCCACGCCTTCGCCGACGATGCCTTCGTTGCGGGTGATCGAGGGGCCGACGAGGTCCGGGGTGAGCACCAGCGTGGAATCGTCGTCGAAGCGCGCGCGCACCTGCTCCTCCGGCAGTTCCACGCGGTAGCCAACGACACGCGGGAAGACGATCTCGCAGGCGTCGCGGTCTGGCCGCATCGCCTTGATGTGAACCGGCCGAGCGACCGGGCGCGGCTTCACCACCACCGGTTCGGCGGTGAAGTGGAAGGGGATGCCCAGCACGTCGGCGTATTCGACGCCGAACAGGCCGTCCTCGTTCAACTCGTAGGATTGGCGGCGCAGGGCGCGGCCCACCACTTGCTCGCAGAGCAGCTGGGTGCCGAAGGCGCGCACGCCGAGGACGTGGGTGACGGTGTTGGCGTCCCAGCCTTCGGTGAGCATGGAGACGGATACCACGCAGCGGATGGAACCGCCCAGGGCGCCTCTCGCTTGCGCCTCTTCGCCCTCAAGTGCTTCTCACTGCTTGGCCACGCGATTCTCCGGCAACATCACGTCACGACGAGTGCTTGCGACATCTCCACACTTCGGCCGCCTCCCAGCCATCTTCACCCGGCAACCTTACCTCCCAATCCCGCCATCCGTTGCGGTCCGTCCCGGCTATTGCCTTGCTCGCCGCCGAGAACGTCTTGTAGGCACCCGTGTGCGACCCGTGCAACCTAACCGCGCCTCCCTCGATCACGCCGGTGTACGTCGTCTTCTTATAGTCGAATCTGACGTTCGTGCCTTCTGGAGGCAGCTTCCTCTGACCACCAGATCGCCCTCCACCTTGTTCGACTCTCTGCCGCCACCACTCTCTGAACCGTTCCACCTCCGACTCCGCCCGCGGATGACAGTCACGATGTACCAACGCACCATTCTCCAGCACAGTCTGCCCACCTTCTGCGAACGGCATAATATGATGTATTTCGCAGTCGTCCCACTGAACAGGATGCGCTTCGCCTACCATTGCACAACGCTGGCACTGCTGCCCATCTCGGAAGAAGACCACCTGCTTCTCAAGGTCTGAGAAGCCGCGTCGATCATCAAGGCGCTTCGGCTTCAACAGACTGCGCATCTCCCCAGCGAAGAACGCTTGACGGCGCTGTATCGTTCTCCCTATGTCAGCCTGGGTTTGGGTCCACTGCGCGTAAGAGGGCCAGTACCGTATGAACTCGCTATTCTGATCGCCCTTCATCGACTTGGATGCCTCCGCGCAACGGCGCTCGAAGTCATGTAGACAACTCGCCAACCTCTGCTCCCAACCCTTGGCGTAGTCTGCCTCCAGCCAGTCGCACAGCAAGATCGAGTGAATGAGGTGATGTCCCACGATCTTCTTCTGCTTGCCAGCCAATGCGTCATAAAGTGTCTGACATATCTTCTCAAATCTCTTCGCGTCTGCCGAGCTGTCGTCAAAATCTACGTTCGCGTGATAGAACTCATCGATATTGGCGGATTTGATGTCACAAAACGCCTTGTTCCGTCGCACAGAGTCGAACAACATGAACACCTGCGCGACTAGCTGCCGGCGCCTGCTTTCGTTGCCTTTGACGAGCTCCCGAAATAGCGGAAGCCCGTACCACTTAGAAACTTGAGACTTTCCTCCTACCCTGAGCACAAACTCTGTGAAGTTGCCGGGCCAAGAGTCACGCTTGTCTTGCGGTGTAAGGGCGGTGCCGCCTTGGAGGCGAATGAATAGGTCCCTGATCTCGTTCTCGTCGTCAGTGGTGAGCTTGTATGCAACGATCTTGGTCTCTCTGAGCTTCTTCTTCAGATCTTCTTGCAGTTCTTCGTACCGCCGAGCGGCCCAAGGACACGGCCGATCCTTCACGAAGTTTGGAAACCGAAAGCCAGACGTATCTGACGGATCAACAAGTTGGAACGCGTTCTCGCTGTATGTGTAGATGGCATCCACTCGCTGCTGGCCGTCGACAATCTCGTAAAACGTGTTGATAATGCCGGCGGCACTCTCCTTGATCTCATGGAAGTAGAACGCGGGTATCGAGTAGTCCCGAAATATGGAGTCGAGGAACATGCGCTTCTGGAGGTCTGTCCACCGAAGGCCGCGTTGATATTCGTGGTTGACCGTCAAGATCTTCTTCTGCTTGAAGTCAATCAAGTCGCCGACGGTGAGGTCGGTTATCACTTCGACATGCATGCGGTGGTCACTCCGGTCTTTTGAACAAGAGGGCAAGTGGCACAGTCGTCAGCTCGACATGGGCCGTCGGTAGCACTTCTCGACCCTGTTTGGCAGTCTTCGTGCGTGCTCATCGTAGTCGCTGCCCCGCAATGTTCACGACAGCACAAGCGTGTCGATTGTCGTGTCCAGCGCGTCGGCGATGCGCCGGAGCGTCTGCACCGATCCAGTCGAAGCGCCCGACTCGATGGCGGAAATGTGCGCGTTCGAGACGTTGGCTCGGCGGGCTAGCTCGCTGGCGCTCAGCCCGCGGTGGTCGCGCCAGACGCGCACCGGGTTCTCGCCGGACAGGAGCAGGCGCTCGACGAACGACGACGGGAAGGACTCCTCGTCGCGGGCCTGGGCACGCCGCATCGATTCGGCATCGGCGGCGTCCTCGGCCTGTTGGCAGAGCTCCTCGTAGTCTTCCAGCGGGAGCAGCGCCCAAGCGCGCCCCTCGATCTCGAATTGCACTGGCTTCATCGCCGCCTCCTGTATGCGTCGCCGCGAGTCTCGATGTCGCGGACTACGAGTCGCCCGCTGCCATGATCCAGCTCGAACAGCACACGCCAGTCACCAACGCGTAGCCGAAAGCCTGGCACACCGGTCAAAGGCTTGACGTTCGGGTTCGGCACCATCGGGTCTTCGCCGACTGCGGCCACCTTCGCGACGATGCGAGCCCTAGTGCCGGAGTCCAACTTGGCTAGCCGAGCCATCGGCGACTTCTTGTATTCGACCTCGTAGCCCACAGACCACAGATTACAGTATAAGTGAATGCCGTGGGAGCGCAAATCTCACTCTCGCTGAACTGCGGCAACCCAATGGCGCAGACTGTTCAGCCGACGACATGGGGTCAACGCGGCAGAATCACCCGCCCAATGCGCTCCGACGGCGCGGCACGTCCTTGACGTTCGGGTCGCTGCCCCCCGCCTTCGCCAACCAGTCGGCGGCGGCCTGCTCGGACAGCAGCGGCGCCAGCGCTTCGCCGACCACGGCCTCCAGCGCCCCATCCACATCCCCGCGCATCGTGTACACGTCCTTGAGTTCCACGAACGCCCAGCGCCCGTGGTCGCCCAGCTGGTTCACGGCTGGCACCCAGTAGGTCTCCATCGTCTGCTTCTTCGCCTTGGCGTCTTCGCGGCGGTAGCCCTTCACTTCCACCACCAGGTTCAGCGGGTCGTCCGCGCCGTGGCCGTCGTCCACGCGCACGATGAAGTCCGGGACGTAGGCGCGGGCTTCGCCGCCCATGCGGTAGGGCACGGTGAAGCCGAGGCCCTGGTTCGCCACGTACGACAGCACGTTGGGGTGGGATTCCAGCAGGCGGCAGAGTTCCATTTCCCAGTCGCTGTCGCATACGGCGGCGTCCACGTGGCAGCGTCTGGCGTCGGTGCGCCAGATGGTCTTCTTGGCGGTGCGGAAGCGCACGTCGGCGCTGGTGCCTTGGGGATTGAAGGGGTCGAGGGTGGCGAGGATGGGCTTCTCGCCGACGTGCTGGGCAACGATGGCGCTGGCGATGCGCTCGCAGGCCATGTCCGCGAGCGCCAGGTACAGCAGCTGCGCCGGGCGGGTGTCGCCCTTGCACACCAAGTGCGTGGCCAGCCAGTGGAGCACGATGGCCTTGAGCTGGCCGAACAGGTGCAGCTTGGGCGGCTCGCCCGGCGCGCGCCACTTGGTCTCCATGAGGCGCTTCGTCAGGTGGTAGGCGATGGTGTTGTGGCGGTAGGCGCTTAGGCGCTCCAAGGTGAGGTCCACGCCTTCGCCGACGATGCCTTCGTTGCGGGTGATGGACGGGCCGACGAGGTCCGGGGTGAGCACCAGCGTGGAGTCTTCGTCGAAGCGCGCGCGCACCTGCTCCTCCGGCAGTTCCACGCGGTAGCCGACGACTCGCGGAAAGACGATCTCGCAGGCGTCGCGCTCTGGCCGAATTGCCTTGACGTGAACCGGCCGAGCGATCGGGCGGGGCTTCACCACCACCGGCTCGGCGGTGAAGTGGAAGGGAATGCCCAGCACGTCGGCGTACTCGACGCCGAACAGGCCATCCTCGTTCAACTCGTAGGATTGGCGGCGCAGGGCGCGGCCCACCACTTGTTCGCACAGCAGCTGGGTGCCGAAGGCGCGCACGCCGAGGACGTGGGTGACGGTGTTGGCGTCCCAGCCCTCGGTGAGCATGGAGACGGAAACCACGCAGCGGATGGATCCGCCCAGGGCGCCCTCCTTGCCGACGGTGTTCATCACTTCGCGCAGCAGGTCCTGGTCGGAGATCTTCTCGCCGCTCGCCAAGTCGCGGGTGCGTTCCACGCGCTCGTGGCGGAAGCGCTCGATCTCGTCCGCCGCCATGGCGCGGAACTTGGCGTCCAGGGCCTCGCCGGATTCCAGCCGCTCGCTGTCGATCAACAGGGTGTTGGGGCGGGCGAGCGGCTGGCCCTGTTCGTCGAAGTTGCGGAACAGCGGCAGGCGGCCTTGTTCCAGGCGGGGCGTACGCGCCTCGCCATCCTCGCCGCTCTCCCCGGCCACCAGGAACCCCGAGATGTAGTCGTAGAGCAGCTTGGACGTCGCCTGGTTGTTGCACACCACGATGAAGCACGGCGGCACGCGCACGCCGGCGTCTCGCCATGCCTCGAAGGTCTTCTGGTAATGGCCGTAGAGCGCTTCCAAGGCGGTTTGCAGCTCGGCCGGAAGCGCCAGCGGGTCCAGGCTGCGCTTTCTGGTGCCAGCGCCCGGCATGCGCTTGCCGATATGCGCCCAGAGTTCGCGGAACTTCGGCATCTCGCCGCTCGGCACGTTGTCCGCCACCGGCACCCGGGGCAGCTTGACGATGCCGCACTCGATGGCGTCCATCAGCGAGAAGTCCGTCATCGTCCACGGAAAGAGCGTGCCCTCGGCGTAGCCGGAGCCGCGCAGGAAGAACGGCGTGGCGGAGAGGTCGATCACGCGGCTGACGCCGAGCTTGGATTGGAGAACGTGCAGGCCGCCGATCCACATCCGCGCCGCCTCCTTGTTCTTCTGCGCTTCGCCACGTTCCTCGCCCTTGAGCGTTCCTTCCTCGCTCAGTTCCTCGGGCTTGGCGGCGTAGCAGTGGTGGCCTTCGTCGTTGAACACCAGCACGTTCTTCATGCCCATCAGCTTCCCGCACACGCGCTGCAGCATCTGGCCTTCGGTCTCCAGCGTGGCCGGCTCCTGCCCCGGCCCTTGGCCCTGCAGCAGCCGCCGCGTGCCTTTGGACATCTGCACCCGCTCGCGGCGTATGAAGGCGTGGAAGTTGGTGATGAAGATCTCGGCGCGGCCGAGGTCCGCCAGCATGTCCGTGGGGACGAGTTCGCGGCTGGCGTAGTAGCTCTCCGGGTCGTTCGGCAGCAACACGCGCAGGCGATCGCGGATGGTGATGCCGGGCGTCGCCACCAGAAAGCCGCGGGTGAAGCGCGGGCTGTTCGGGCGGCGCACCGCGTTCACCGTCTGCCAGGCGATGAGCATGGCCATCACCGTGGTCTTGCCAGCGCCGGTGGCGAGCTTCAGCGCGAGGCGGCTGAGGCCTGGATTCGCCCCTTCGTTGGCGGCTTGCAGGTGGTCGAGGAAGCTCCGCGCTTGGCGGCCGAGCTTCGGCGCCACTTCCATCAGCCAGATCACCGTCTCGGCGGCTTCCACCTGGCAGAAGAAGGGCCGGATGCCGGCGAACGGGTGGTGCCGCCAGTGCCGCAGCAGCCGCGCCGTCTCCGGCGTCACCTTCCACTGGCGTTCCGGCAGTTCCCGCCATGCGGCGACCTGCTGGCGCACGCCGTTGATGACGTGCGCGTGCTGATACTGCTGCTCGGCGGTGTTTATTTCGGCCGCGGCCTCGTCGAGGGCGAGTTGGCGCTGGCCACGCGGCAAGCGCCTGGGCTTGGGGATGGGCGTGATGAAGGACGCCTCGCGCCGGTTCTCGACGATGCGGTGGGTAGGCCGCCCCTCGTCAAGCTCCCAATGCCGCCGCGGGCGCTCGTAGGGCGAGTTGAGAATCGGCTGTTCGAAGAAACTGGGCAAAGCGTGGGCCGTCGCTTGGCTGCCGCCACTATAGCCGCATGGCGGCGGTCGCGCCCTTCAGCTACCACCGATACACGATGCGCCCGGCGTAGTGCCTCGGCAGTTCCGGCAGGACGATGGTGCCGCCGAACAGGTTGGGGAAGTTGGCGCGGAAATAGCGCTCGTCGGTGAGATTCTTCGCCGTTGCGCTCAGCGACCAGCGGCCCGAGTCGAAGACCACGCCAGCGTTCACCAGGGTGTACGCCGGCAACGCCACCGTCTTGGAGAAGCCGGCGGTGGTGGCCGCCACGTCGGACACGCTGGCGGCCACGGCGAGGCCGTTGCCGAAATCGTAGGTGGCGGTTGCCGAAACAATCGTCTTCGGAATGCCGGCGCGGATCGCGCCCGCCCTGCCCGGCCGCAGCACTTCGCCGGCCAGCGCGGCACCGTACCACGTCTGCGCGGGAACATTCGGCAGGTCTTCCGCGCCGATGAACGAGAACCGCCCGCCGGCCGCCAGGGTGTTGAGGTTGACGACCTCCATGTGGGTGTAGGCGAGGGTGAGCAGCAGTCGATCCCGGGCCGCCCAGCGCAACTCGAACTCCGTGCCCTTGGTGCGGCTCGCCTGGTTGGTCACCGTCTGCTGGGCGGAACGGTCGGTGCGCTCCTGCTCGTAGAGGGCCAAGGCGAAGTAGAGCGTGTCGTTCAGCAGACTGCCCTTGAGCCCGAACTCGCGCAGCGTGGACGCATCGAACGCCGAACCGGCGGCGATGTCGGCGGTGGCGATCTCGGCGCCTTGGCCGGCGATCACCGTGGACTGGCTCGAGAACGTGGCGTACGGCACAAGGCCGAAGGGCGTCGCGTAGCTCACGCTCGCGGTCCAGGAGACGCCGCTTGCTTCGTTCGCCGCAGCCACGGCGACGCAGGAGGCGTCCAGGCAGAAGTTGTTGGCGCTCGGCAGCAGCAGCTTGTCGACCGGCTGGCGGCTCTCCATGTCTATCCTGTCCACGCGCGCCCCCACGAGCACGTTGAGGCGGCGCCAGTCCAGGTCCGCCAGTGCCGCCAAGCCGATGTCCAGATAGTCGCCGACGTAGTACTCGGTGTAGTCGCGGTCGATCCGCGTGGCCAAGAGGCGCGTGTCGAGAGGGCCAGCCGGAAGGGTGAGGTCGCGGCGGTTGAAGTGTTCATTGGTGTAGTCGTCGCCGTGGCGGAAGTCGGTCAACCGCACGGAGGGCGAAAGCTGCACGTTCCCGCGCAGCTCGCCGGCGGCGCCGGCGGCAAAGGCCCCGGCGAGCACCAGCTTGTCCTCCACCACCCAGGTGTCGTGGAACTGCGAGAAGCCGATCGCCACCTCGGTGCGGTGGTCGTAGGACTCGAAGAACAGCTGGTTCTGCAACGTCCACGCGCCGGCCGGATCGAAGATGGCGTCGAAGTAGAGCGTGGTCACGGCGGTGCGCTGGAAGTCTTCCGGAGCCACGTTCACCTGGCTGCCCCGCAGCCGCGCCGTGCCGGGGTTCGTCAGCGCCCACAGTTCGGGATGGCAGCCGAAGACGGCGGCCGTGCCGAGCGTACACACCGGCGCTCCGGAAGCGTCGAGGCGGTGCGGCGCGCCCGGCGTCAAACCAGCGACGAAGGGGGCGAAGTCCGAGAAACCGTCGCCGTCGACGTCGAACTCCTGGTGCGAGATGCGGCCGTCGCCGTCCCGGTCCAGCGGCAGCGGCTGGCCGCTCAGGTAGGTTCCGTCGTCGATCAACGCCTGGCTCAGGCGGTTCCAGCCGCCCACCTGGTTGCCGTCGTGGTCGTGGTGCATGCCGCCGAACTGCAGCTCCAGGCTGGAGGTGACGTCGATGTCGAAGGACGCCTGCACCAGGAGGCCCTCGGTCGCGGTGTTGTCGTAGTAGCTGTCGGAGTCTTCCGCCTCGACGTACAGCCAGTAGCCGAAGTTCTCGCCGCCGATGCGCCCCGGGCCGCCTACTTCCGCGGTGGCCACCAGGCGACGCCAAGAACCGAAGTCCAGCCCAAGCTCCGCTACCGTTTCGTCGATGAACTCGCCGGTCTCCTCGATGCGCGCGGACTTCGGGCTGAAGTTCAGGTAGCCGCCGATCTTCGCCGGCCCGTGTATGGGCGAGGCCGGCCCGCGCACGATGTCCACCCGCGCCGAAGCGCCGATGGGGGTGGGATAGTTGCCGGGATTGTCGAGCCGGCGCATGCCGCGGAAGTAGGTCTCGCCGCTGGTGCCGCGAATGTCCAGCGCGCCGGCGACGCCGAAGAAGGACTGGGTGAAGGAACCCGGCGCGAAGGCGATGAGTTCGTCGATGTCGCGGACGTTGAAGCGCGCCAGCATCTCGTCGCTCATCGTGGAAGCGGAACGCGACGTCTCCAGCAGCGATTTCTCGAAGCCGGTCAGCGTGGGCACGCTGTCGCCCGGCAGACTCTCCAAGTCCGCCCGCACGACGATCGTCTCGACGTTCGCGCCGGCGCCAGCGACTTCGGCCTCCTCGGCAGGGCCGGCGTCCCCAGCAGGGGCATGCCCGGCCGCGCTCTGGGCCGCCCAGGCGAGCGCAAACGCACGCGCGCCCCAGCGAACGGCACCGCCGGCGAGCCGGCTCGCGGCAACCCCGCCGAGCGTGCTCACTTCAGCCTCAGCAGCGGGTAGTCCGGCGACTCCGGGCGCGGGCCGAGGGTTCGATTCGCGCAGTCTGCCATGAGATCCAGCCCTTCGAGCACGATCTGCCCGGTCAGCGGCTCGCTGAGCGGCGGCCCCACCACGCAGTCCGTGTTCATCCCCCGGTTGCCTCGCCCATGACGTCCTCCCGCGACTCGTCCGCCAGCCTAGGAATCCGCCGGCAGCAGGCCGAGGGCGAAGTAGGAGTCGCCGGTCGCCCGCAGGGTGTCGTCTATCGAGTAGGTGGTGAGGCCCAGCTCCTGCTTGGCCAGCAGGCAGTAGCTGCGGGGCGAATCGTAGGTGTGCGCCGCCGGGCGCTCGCCGTCCATCTCCTCGCCGCCGATGCTCGGCAGCGCCGGGAACAGCGCCTTGAGCTTCTCCTGCATCTGCCAGGTGAACAGTTCGCCGCTGCGGTCCGCCGCCGAGAGGATGTAGCGCGAACCGTTCTTCGCCACCGGGCTCTCGGCGCACAGGCGGTGGGCGCGGGCGGTGTCCCGAACGTCCACGTTGTTCCAGAGCATGCGGCCGCCACGGGATTTCTTGTAGGGCTTGCCAGCAAGCATGTAGCGGATGCAGTTCTGCCAGCTCCAGCCCTGGTCGTGGTTGGCGCACATCAGCGGCCCGATGACGTGCAGCGGCAGGATGGCCATGGCCTCGAAGCCGCCGTCCTCCTCCGCCTCCCGATACAGCATGCGCTCGGCATTGGCCTTGGCCATGGCGTAGGCCAGGTCGCGGTTCTCCGGGATGCGGTCTTCCGTCCAGCGTCCGCGATAGGCTTCGATGTTGTCGCCGCACCAGTCCTTCTCGGTGAACACGTAGCCCTCCGGCCGCGGGTGGCCGACGGCGGCGAAGGAGCTGGTGAACACGAACCGCTTCAGCGCCCCGCTCTTGCGCGCCGAGGCCAGCACGTGCGCCACTTCCGTGAAGCAGCCGTCGTACACCTGCTGCGGCGTCTCGCGGTTGTAGCCGACCGCGGCGCCGGCGTGGACGACGGCGCTGCAGCCGTCGAAGGCGGCATCGTAGCTGCCGGGCTCGAACAGGTCGCCGGCCGCGAGTTCGACGCTGCCGCGCAGGCCGGCATCGTTCAGCGCCGTCAGGTGATCGATCTTCTCCGGGCGGTTCGGGTCCCGTACGCAGGCCCGCACCCGGTAGCCCTGCTCAACGCAGTCCCGGACGATCCAGGAGCCGATGTAGCCGCTCGCGCCGGTGACGGCCACCGGGCCGTCGGCGGGAGAGATGGCGTTGGTCATGGTGCGGTGCCTCGAGCTGCGCCTTGCCGGCGGTTCCGCTGCCGGGACGAGCCCGCTGCAAGCGACGCTCGCATTGTAACGCCGCCGCCTGCCGCGCCGGTCGCCCGTCGTACAGGCGGCCTCGCCGACGACAGCGCTCCGCGCACGGCCTCCCGAGTAGGCTAGGGTTGGCTTCTGCTGGCGGCGCCAAGGGATAAGCGATGCAACTGGTCCTTGCTTCCAGCTCCCGCTACCGGCGGGAGCTGCTGGCGCGCTTCGGCATCCCTTTCGCCGCCGCGGCGCCGAACATCGACGAGACGCGGCTGCCGGGGGAAGGTCCACGCGAGATGGTGGTTCGGCTGGCGCTGGCGAAGGCTCGGGCCGTCGCGGCCGAGTGGCCTGCCGCCGTGGTGGTCGGGTCCGATCAGGCGGCGGTGTTCGAAGGCGCCGTCCTCGGCAAGCCAGCCAGCCTCGCCGCGGCTGAGCGCATGCTGCTGGAGTTCGGCGGCAAGACGGTGGAGTTTCTGACCAGCGTCGCCGTGCTGACAACCGGGACCGGCCATGCGAACACGCACGTCGACGTCACGGTGGCGCGCTTCCGCCAGGCCAGCGCCGCCGAAGTACGGGCCTACGTGGAACGGGATCGTCCCCTGGACTGCGCCGGCGGCATCCGCTTCGAGCAGCTTGGCCCGCTGTTGCTGGAACGCGTAGCCGGCGTGGATCCCAGCGCCGCCATCGGCTTGCCGCTGATCGAGCTCGGCGCCATGCTGCGGGCAGCCGGCATCAACCCGCTGGCCTAGCGTACCGCTTCCGAATCAACATGCGTCTCGACGGCGCCAGCCCCGTCGCGGGAAACAAGCGCACGTCGTGCTGCGGGGCGGTACATCCTCGTCCTGGACATGCCGAAGCGACGCCGGGGCGGTTTGCCATTTGCCACGTCCGTTCGCAAACGGACCACTAGCCGCGTCCGCCCTCGGCCATCGCACCGACTGCCACCAGTCGGCAAGGCGATGGCAGGCGCAGAGCACCGTTCACTTGTGCTCGGCCTCCCGCTCGGCCAGCCGCTCCGTTGTCGTCGGCGCTGGTGGGGGCGGGATGCCGATTCGGACCATCGTCAGGTGCCCTGCCCGACCCCCGCCAGCGGCGTCACCGCGTTGTCGCGGGTGGTGTAGGCGCTCAGTTCCTCGAGGTCCGCCGGCCCCAGAACGCCAGCCGACTCTTTCAAGCGCAGCAGGTTCAGAACGTAGTCGTAGCGGGAGTTGGCGTAGTCGTACTGGGCAGCGAACAGACGGCGCTGGGCGAGCAGCACGTCCACGATGTTGCGCGTGCCGACCTCGTAGCCGGTCTGGGTGGCCTCCAAGGCGGATTCGGAAGACTTGATCGCTTCGGCCCTGGCGCCAACCCGCACCACCTCGGTCTGCACGGCGCGAAACAGGTTGCGGGTGTCCCGCGCCACCGTGAGTTCCTCGCGGATCAGCTGCTGCCTGACCTGCTCCAGGTTGTGGCGGGCCTGCTTGACGCTGGCGTGGTTGCGCAGCCCCTGGAAGATGGGCGCGTTCAGGTTCAGCGAGTAGGTGACGTTGTCCGAAGGCTGGGTGGGGAAGACGAGGCCGCCGAACGCCTGGCTGCCGGTGGAGGCGCCGTAGTTGGCGGACGCGGTAATGGTGGGCAGGTGGCCGGCGAGCTGGCCGCTCAGGTCCCGCTCCGCGGCGGCGACCGCCTGGCGGGCGCCGTGGATGCGGTGGTTGCCCACCAGCGCAGTGGCGACCCACTCCTCTTCGTCGGCGGGCACGGGGTCCACGATCGGCAGGCTGTCCGCGAGCCGGTCCACGGCTGCGACCGGGTTCGCTGTGATGGTGCGCAGCCCTTCGAAGAAGATGTCGTGGTTGCCTTCGGCCTGGATGCGGTTGACGACGGCATTGTCGTATTCCGCCTTGGCTTCCAGCACGTCGGTGATGGCCACCAGGCCGACGTCGAAGCGCTGCTGCACCTGCTCCAGCTGCCGGCCGACGGCTTCTTCCGCGGCCACGAAGGATTCCAGCGCCGCTTCGCCGCGCAGCACGTTGAGATACGCCTCGGCAATGCGGGTGACGAGGCCTTGGGACGCCGCCTCCAGGTCCGCCTGCGCCTGCCGCGCTCGCGCCTGGGCGCCCCGGTAGCCGAACCAGCTCGGCAGATCCAGAACCGGCTGGCTGACGCCGGCGCCCCAGTTGCGCCGGTCCACTTCCCGGTCCGGAACCGGGCCGCCGAAGTCGGCGCTGCCAGGGTTGGTCTGGGTGCCGTCGACGCGAACCGTGGTCTTGGACGCGCTGGCGTTGGCGGTGATGCGCGGCAGCAGCAGGGACCGGGAGATGGCGACCGCCTGCTTGCTGGCTGCGGTTCCCGCGCGCACCGCGGCAAGCTGCGGATCGTTTTGCAGCGCCTGCGCATACACCTCGCTCGGATTGGCGCCGTGGGCGAAGCCGGCGACAAGGATGGCACCAGCCGCCAATGCCGCGCTGCGCCCGTTCGGAGCCTGCCACGCGCAGCCTGCGCCGCAAAGTGCAACCCGGTTCATGGACATGCTGTGTACGCCTCGCTGGTGTTGTCTCGTTGCGCCGCGCCGCTGCTGCTGGCCGCCGCCGGTACCGGCTGCGCGTCGCCGCCGCCCGCGCTCCCGTTCTCGAGAGCACCGCCTGTGGCGCAGTTCGCCATGCGCGCTGGCGGCCACCAGGCAAGTCTAGCAAATGGCCGGCCAACCCCGGCGCGCGACTTTCGCCCGCCGATCCGTAGGCTGAATCCCGTCGGCAGGGCTCGCCGCGGCCGGGCGCACGCCGCTTGCCCATCCATACGCCGCGGCGGTTAGAATCCGCCGCTTTGGAACGGTCGGATGTACGCACGGGTTTGCGAGAGAGCGACTGCCCGGCAGTGGAAACAGCCTTGACGCGACGCTACATCATCGACCTCGGAGCGCATCTCGCGGAGTGCGACGGCAACTACCACCGGCTGTGTCGGCTGTTGCCGGACCTAGACGTTCCCAGCCCGGACGCCGTGACCATCGCCTTCGGCAGCCGCGCGCCGGCCGTCGTGCTGCGGGTGGTGGACCAGTGCCGCTACACCACCGTCGTCGCCTTGCGCCAAGGCGCCTTGGGCCCAGGGGTGACGGATACCCGCATCAAGGTGCGCCTCTACCACGACGCCCGCTGCGCCGAAGTGATCGAGTTCCAAGGCCAGCGCCACTTCGCGTCCCGCTACGACTACCCCAACCCGCTGATGCGGCAGCCGGACGAGAAGGTCCGCGTCAATCACTTCCTGCGCGAGCTGCTGTCGCTTTGCCTGCGGCACGGCGTGGCGAGGGAACTGGCGACGGCAGACACCTGAAGGCGCATGGCGCATAGGACGGATACTGTGCATCGGCACAGCAGATTGGTCTAGAATCGGCACCCGCGCGGCGGTCGGGCCGTGCCGAGGGTGGCAGAACGTCGACAAAGCTAGGGAAGGCGAGGCTAGGGAAGGCGAGACGAAGCACGGAAGCATGGCGACGCTGCACATCCTGCAGATAACGGACTGTCACCTGTTCCCCAGCGGGACCGCCACGCTCCATGGCGTGGCGACGCTCGACAGCCTGGAGACGGTGCTCGAAGCGGCTTGCGGCGAACAGGCACCGGACGCCGTGCTCGCCACCGGCGACATCGCCGAGCAGCCGAGCCCCGAGACCTACCGCCTGTTCCTGGCCACCCTGCGCCGCTACTCGGACGCGCCGCTGCTGTGCGTTCCCGGCAACCACGACCACGGCGCCACCTTTGCCGCCGAACTGCCCACCGAGGACCTGCAACTTGGCGACTGGCGCCTGGTCGGCATCGACACCCATGTGGACCAGGTCGTGGGCGGCAACGTCGCCAAGGCAGAGCTCCGCCGCGTGGCCGCGCTGCCGCCCGGCCCGACGCTGGTGGCCGGCCACCACTGCCCCTTGCCAATCGGCTGCGACTGGCTGGACGCCCACCGAATCTCGAACGGTGCCGCGCTGCTCGAGGCGATGGCGGCCGGCGGCGTCGACGCCTACGTCTTCGGCCACATCCACCAGCCTTTCGAGCGCCAGCGCAACCTGGCCGGGAACCGGCGCATGGCGATCTACGGCACGCCGTCCACCTGCTTCCAGTTCGCCGCCAGCTCGCCGAGCTTCGCCATCGACGACGCCGGTCCCGGCTGGCGCTGGCTGGCGCTCGGCGCGGACGGCGTACGCACGGCGGTGCGCCGCGCCGACTGCGCACTCGCCATCGAACGCCCAGGGAGCCCGCCCTCGCCATGAGCAAGACGTATTCCGCCGAATCCATCCAAGTGCTCTCCGGCCTTGATCCGGTGCGCCGCCGGCCGGGCATGTACACGGACACCAGAAGCCCCAGCCACCTGGTCCAGGAGGTGGTGGACAACAGCGTGGACGAAGCGCTGAACGGCTTCTGCGGCAACATCGACGTGACGCTGTTCGCCGACGGCGCCGTCGAAGTCATCGACGACGGGCGCGGCATGCCCGTCGACGTCCACCCCGAGCACGGTCTCACCGGGGTCGAGCTGATCCTCACCAAGCTGCACGCCGGCGGCAAGTTCGACCACGACAGCTACCGCTTCGCCGGCGGCCTGCACGGCGTGGGCGTGTCGGTAGTGAACGCGCTGTCGAAGTGGCTGGTCGTGGAAGTGAAGCAGGGCGGCGCCGTCCACCAGCAGCGCTTCGAGGCCGGGGCCCCGGCAACGCCGCTGCGGACGGTCGGCGAGGTCGGCAAGCGCAACACCGGCACGCGCATCCGCTTCCTGCCGGACCCGGCGTACTTCGACACCCCGCAGCTAGCCCTGGGCAGGCTGCGCCACTTGCTGCGGGCCAAGGCCGTGCTGTGCCCGGGGCTCTCCGTCTCCCTCACCGTGGCGCCGGCGTCCGGCGAACCGACCAGCGAGCGCTGGCGCTTCGAAGACGGCCTTGCCGGCTATCTCGCCGCCGAGCTCGCGACCGAGGGCGAGGCCGAGCAAGGCGCCGCCGAGTGCCTGCCGGCAACGCCCTTTCGCCATCGGGCGGAGGCCAATCAGGAGGCCGTGGAGTGGGCCCTGCAGTGGCGCCTGGACGGCGGCGCCACGATCGCCGAGAGCTACGTGAACCTCATTCCCACCCCCGCCGGCGGCACCCACGTGAACGGCTTGCGCAGCGGCCTCGTCGAAGCGCTGCGGGAGTACTGCGAGTTTCGCGGGCTGCTGCCCCGGGGGGTGAAGATCACCGGCGAGGACATCTGGGAGCAGTGCGCCTATGTGCTTTCCGCGAAGCTCGCCGAACCGCAGTTCACCGGCCAAACCAAGGAGCGCCTCGCTTCCCGGCAGGCGAGCGCCTTCATCGCCGGGATCGCCAAGGACGCCTTCAGCCTGTGGCTGAACGAGCAGCCGTCGGACGGCGACCAGCTGGCGGAACTCGCCCTCGCCAACGCCCAGCGGCGCAGCCAGGCCGCCAAGAAGGTGGTGCGCAAGAAGATCGTCAGCGGCCCGGCGCTGCCCGGCAAGCTGGTGGACTGCGCCAGCCAGGACCCGGAGCGCACCGAGCTATTTCTGGTGGAGGGCGACTCCGCCGGCGGTTCCGCGAGGGGCGCCCGGGACCGGGAGTTCCAGGCCGTGCTGCCGCTGCGGGGCAAGATCCTCAACACTTGGGAAGTGGACCCGGCGCAGGTGCTCGGTTCCCAGGAGGTCCACGACATCGCAGTGGCGGTAGGCGTGGACCCCGGCGCGGCGGATCTAGGCGGCCTGCGCTACGGGAAGATCTGCATCCTCGCCGACGCGGATTCCGACGGCGCCCATATCGCGACGCTGCTCTGCGCGCTGTTTCTCATGCACTTTCGGCCCCTGGTGGCCGCCGGCCGCATCCACGTGGCCATGCCGCCGCTGTACCGCATCGACATCGGCAAGGCGGCCCACTACGCCCTCGACGAGGCCGAGAAGGCCGGCATTCTCGACCGGCTGGCGGCGGAAGGGCGCCGGGGCACTCCCACCGTGCAGCGCTTCAAGGGCCTCGGCGAGATGGATCCGCTGCAACTGCGGGAGACGACGATGGCGCCGGACACCCGACGCCTGGTGCAGCTCGGCATCGACGCGGAACAGCAGACGGTGAGGGTGATGGACATGATGCTGGCCAAGAAGCGGGCCGCGGATCGGCGCGCGTGGCTGGAGACGAAGGGCGACCAGGCGCAGGCCGCTTAAGGCGGATGACGGACCCGCGCACCAACGGCGATCTGCTCGGCGACGGCGTGGAGCGCGTGCCGCTGCACGAGTACACCGAGCGCGCCTACCTCGACTACTCCATGTACGTCATCGGCGAGCGGGCGCTGCCCCACGTCGGCGACGGCTTGAAGCCGGTGCAGCGGCGCATCGTCTACGCGATGTCCGAGCTGGGCCTCACCGCGGCGGCGAAGTTCGTCAAGTCCGCCCGCACCGTCGGCGACGTGATCGGCAAGTACCACCCCCACGGCGACGCCGCCTGCTACGAAGCGATGGTGCTGATGGCGCAGCCCTTCTCCTACCGCTATCCGCTGGTGGACGGGCATGGCAACTTCGGCGCCCCGGACGACCCCAAGTCCTTCGCGGCGCAGCGCTACACCGAATCCCGACTGTCGCGCTTCGCGGCGCTGCTGCTCGCCGAGGTGAAGCAGGGCACCGTGGACCTGGCGCCGAACTTCGACGGCTCCCTGGAGGAGCCCGTCCGCCTGCCGGCGCGCCTGCCGATGGTGCTCTTGAACGGCTGCACCGGCATCGCCGTGGGCATGGCCACGGACATTCCGCCCCACAACCTGCGCGAAGTCGCAGCCGCCTGCATCCACCTGCTGGAACAGGCGGACGCCACCACCGCGGACCTGATGATGCACATCCGCGGGCCGGACTTCCCGGCCGACTGCATCGTTACCACGCCAGCGGCGGAGATGGAGGAAGCGTACGCCACGGGTCGCGGCTCCATCCGAGCCCGGGCGCGGTACCAGCGCGAGAACGGCGACATCCTAGTGACCGGCCTGCCCTACCAGACGTCTCCGGCCAAGGTGCTCGAACAGATCGCGGCGCAGATGCAGGCCCGCAAACTGCCCATGCTGGTGGACGTCCGCGACGAGTCGGACTACGAGAATCCCACCCGGCTGGTGCTCACGCCGCGCTCCAACCGCGTCGACGTGGAGCGGCTGATGAGCCACCTGTTCGCCACCACGGATATGGAACGCAGCTACCGGCTGAACTTCAACGCCATCGGCCTGGACCGCCGCCCCAGGGTGCTGGGGCTGCCGGCGCTGCTCGCCGAGTGGCTGGTCTTCCGCACCGCCACGGTGCGCCGCCGGATCGAGTACCGCGTGGCGCAGATCGAGCGCCGGCTGCACATCGTCGACGGGCTGCTTGCCGCGTACCGCAACCTGGACGCGGTGATCCGCATCGTCCGCGAGGAAGAGACCCCGAAGCCGAAGCTGATGGCGGCTTTCGATCTCTCCGACGAACAGGCCACCGCGATCCTGGAACTGCGCTTGCGCCAGCTGGCGCGGCTCGAAGAAGACAAGCTCGCCGCGGAAAAGCGCCAACTCGGCGACGAGCGCGAGGGCCTGTCGCGTACCTTGGCATCCAAGGCGAGGATGCGCGCCCTCATCAAGAAGGAACTGGCCGCGGACGCCGAGGAGTACGGTGACGAACGCCGCACAGCCATCGCCTGCGCGCCGGAGGCCGAGGCGTTCACCGAGACCGATCTGCTGTCCTCGGAGCCGGTGACCGTGGTGCTGTCCGAGAAGGGCTGGGTGCGGTCGGCAAAGGGCCACGATGTGGACCCGGCGGAGCTCTCCTATCGCAGCGGCGACGCCTTCCTGGTGGCCGCCAAGGGCCGCAGCAACGATGCCGGCATGGTCCTCGACGATGCCGGGCGGGCCTATCTGGTGCAGCCCCACACGTTGCCCTCCGCCCGGGGCCAGGGCGAACCCCTCACCGGACGCCTGCGGGTGCCGGACGGGGCGCGCTTCGTAGGCATCGCGCTGGGGCCGCCAGCGACGCGGCTGCTACTGGCCTCCAGCGCCGGCTACGGCTTTGCGACCACGCTGGCGGAGACGCTGTCGAAGAACCGCGCCGGCAAGGCCGTGCTCAACGTGCCGGCAGGCGCGGCGGCGCTGGCGCCGTTCGTCGTTGCCGACGGCGCGTCCCACGTCGCCATCGCCACCAACCGCGGGCGGCTGCTGGTGCTCGCCTTGGCGGAAGTGCCGACGCTGGCCCGGGGCAAGGGGCAGAAGCTCATTGGCATTCCGCCCAAGGCGTTCAGGGAGGAGGGCGAGCGGATGGCGGGCGCCGTCGCGCTGGCGGAGAGCGACAAGCTGGTGGTGTACGCCGGCGCCCGCCACACGGCGCTGCGCCTGAAGGACCTCGGCAACTACCAAGGCGCCCGAGCCCAGCGCGGCCGCCTGCTGCCCCGGGGGTTCCAGCGCGTGGACAAGCTGGGCGTGGCGTAGGCAACAACCGTCGATGCGGGCATCCGCCGCTCATCCAGCGATCAGGTGGCGGTTGCGATGGCGCACGTCGTCCAACTGCCGCGCGATCAGCGCTTGCGTGCTCTGCCGAACGCCCAAGTCGGCTGCGACCCCGCGCCAATCGGCCAAGGCGTCGACAACGCGCTCGATCGCTTCCCTGGCGCGGCGCCAATTGGCGAAGCTGGCTTGGTTCGCCAGGCGCTGCATGGCGGCCAGCGGCGGTTGCGCGCCGTGGCCGAGGAAGGCGGTCGTGTGTTCGCCCGAGGGACTGGGGCTGAAGGTCACGTCGTAGAAGGGCGTTGGCCGCCACGCGCCGGCGTCGTCCTGCAGGAAGGCCCAGTTCTTGGCGTGATCGTCCTGGTTGAGGGCGAACAGGTTGAATGTGGCGCGCGCGAACTGGTCTTGCCCCGCCGCTGGGCTGCGGCACAGCACGACGGCCGCCTTCACGAGATCCTCGTAGTCCATCGACGGCGCTTGGTAGTCCGCATCGAGCAGCCCGCAAATGCTGTGCATGTGGTAGCGACCGGTGTCGCCGTGGCAGTCGAAGCGCTTCTGGGCCAGCCATGCAATGGCCGGCGAGGAGGCCGGCGCGGGAATGAGGCGCCACTCCGGCACCTCGATGCCCGCTCTTGCCGCCAAGACGAGGTAGGCGGCTTCGCACAGGCTTTCTTCGTGGCCGAGCGGCAGCAGCGTGGACGTGAACTTCACCAGCCACGGGCTGAAGCCGGGCCGTGGGCGCAAATGCACTTGCGCCGTGCCGCTGCTCGGCAGCCAGATCTGCGCCTTGGGGCGAGCACCGCCCGAGCTGCCAGCGCCGGCGAGCGCACGCGGCACGGCTTGCGGGGCGTCGCCAGCAGCGCCGTCGAACAACGCCAGCGCATCCCTGCCCAGAACGTCGAGCGCGACTTCTCCCTCGCTGGCCGTTGCATAGCCCGGTACCGGCGCGTACTCCAGAGCGCCGGCGGCACGGTCGCCGACGTAGGCGAGCCGATCCATGCCGGTGACCTGGCTCGGCAGCACGCCATGCTGCCGCAGCACCCGATCCATCACGAGCGTTCCCCAGCCGTCCGGCAGCGAATCCGCGAAGACGCCGAACAGTCCGCCGTGGGGCACCGCCGGCACCTGATGCAGCACGGCATCGAACGGCAGCCGGAACGGCGACAGGTTGGGGTGGGACGCCAAGTAGTCGGCGGCATACTGGAAGAAGACCCCCTGCCGGTTCTGCGCCAGCTGCCCCGCCAACGTGCGCTCGCCGGAGCTCAAGCGACGAAATACGTCGAGCCGGTCGGTGCGCGCGAAAGCGGTCATCGCGCCAAGACCTCATCGATGCTGCGCGGCATAGGAGCACGCTCGGCCGCCAGCGCCGTCAAGCCGGACAGGTCGTCGAGGCAATGCCACAGCAGGATGAACTGGCGCAGCGAAATCTCCCCGGTGGTCTCGAAGCGCTTGATGGTGGAAGCCGGCACGGTGCTCGCCCGAGCCAAGCCAGCCCGCGAGAGTCGGCGGCTTTTCCGACGCTCGCGCACGGCCGCCGCTAGCTGCCGTTGGGCGTCTGCCGGCGTGGTCAGCAGGTCGCTCACCTAGGTTGCCCCATCTGCAAGAAAATAGACAATACCATATCCCAAAGACGGGCATTTAGGATGTTTTGGATATGATGTTATCCTTTCATGCTCTTGGAAGAGAAGCGGTGACCTGCCCGCCACACGCCTTCCCACCCCCCTCGTCCACCGGCGCACCCCGAGAGTCCGGCGCTTCAGCCTGCTGGCGCTTGATCCGGCGGAGTTCCGCGGTGGCACTCCTGCTCCACCCAACCTGCGGCGTCCCTGCCGGAGATCTACCGCACGCCCTTGCCTCATTTATTGAATATCCTCGCCTGTCGGGCAGGCTAGAATGTCGCAGCGGCGCTGGCATGGGGTGCGCGGCCCCTCGGCATGGCGGCCGTTGCCACTGCTGGGCCGCGAGGCAGCGCTGGCGGTGGCAGCTATTGCGGTGCCGCATGTCTTTGGCGGAACACGATGCCTAGGTTCAAAGCCCGCAGCGGATCGATCTACTTCGAGCACCGGGGTTCCCGCGCCAACCCGCGAGTGCTGCTCATCCACGGCCTCGGCTGCCAGCTCGTGCAGTGGCCGGAAGCGTTCACCGATGGCCTGGTCGACGCCGGCTTCTGCGTGGTCATGTTCGACAATCGGGATGCCGGGCTGTCCGAAGGGCCGGACGCCGAGCCGCCTTCCGCGCCGGCGCTGCTGGCCGCCCAAGCGGACCCGGCTGCTCTGGCGCCCGCGTACACCCTCTCGGACATGGCCCGGGACGCCGTCGATCTGCTGGACCACCTGGGCCAGGCGGGTGCGCACGTGGTCGGCTTGTCCATGGGCGGCATGATCGGCCAGCGCCTGGCCATCGAGCACGCCGAGCGCGTCTACAGCTTCGTCTCCATCATGTCCTCGCCGGGGGGCGCGGACCTGCCAGCGCCCGAGGAAGCGGCGGTGGCGGCCCTGCTGCGTCTGGCTGAGGGGGCGTCGGTAGCCGACAAGGGGCCCGCCGAAGCCCGCCTCGTCCACGCCTGGGAGACCTTCGGCGGCCCCCACTTCTCCTCGGCGCAAGTGGGCATCGGCCGCTACGCCCGCCGCGCCGTCGAACGCGCCAGTCGCCCCGCCGGCGTGGCGCGCCAGCTAGCTGCGATTCTCGCCGACGGCGACCGCCGGCCGGCGCTGGCGGCGGTGCAGGCGCCCACCCTGGTGCTGCATGGCGAGGCGGACCCGCTGGTAGACGTCGAGGCCGGCCGAGCAACGGCCGCGGCGGTGCCGAACGCCAAATTCGTCGCTTTCGAGAAGATGGGCCACGACCTGCCAGATCCCCTCGTCGGCGACGTGGTGGCCGCCATCAGCGCGCACGTCCGCGCCGTCGAAGTCAGTCGCTGACGGTTGCCCAAGGCACTATGCCCGCTCGCCTGCCGGTGGTCGTGGTCGGCGCCGGCTTCTCCGGCCTGGCCGCGGCGCTCCACCTGCAGGATGCCGGCGCCGAAACGCAGGTGTTGGAGGCCAAACCCCAGGTTGGCGGCCGTGTGCGCTCGCTGGATCGCGGCGACGGCATCGAAGAGGCTGGCGGCACCACCATCGGCGGCGGCTACCAGGCCGTGATCGGCGCAGCGCGGCGCTTCGGCGTGGCGCTGATCGACGCGACGCCGATGCTGGCCTTCTTCCGCGAGCAGGAGCTGGCGCTCGGGGGCCGGCTGATCCGGCAGCGGGACTGGCCGAACGACCCGGCCAATCCGTTCCCGGAAGCAGACCGGATGCACATGCCCTGGGCCTACAGCCGCGTTCTGACGGCCCGCCACAACCCGCTCGCGCATCCAGGCGCCTGGCGGGAAGCCGGCCACGCCGCGCAGGACGTTTCCATGCGCAACTGGCTGCGGGGCCTGGGCCTCGACGCCCGGGCCACGCGCATGGCCTACGACCTGAACGCGAGCTACGGCCGGGACGCCGACGACGTCTCGGCGCTGATGCTGCTGGCCCGAGCGGCCTTCTCGACCGCCCAGCGCCGGCAGACCCCGCCGGGCATCGTCGGCTATACCGCCCGGGACGGCGTGCAGCGCATCGCCGAGGCCATGGCGGCGGCGTTGCCCCGGGAAGTCGCGCTGGCGCAGCCGGTGGTCGCCATCGAGCAGGACCGGCAGGAGGTGCGGCTGCGCACGGCGGCCGGCGGCTTGTGGCGGGCGCGGCAGGCGATCTGTTCCGTGCCGTTCAGCGCATTGGCCGGCGTGGCCTTCGACCCGCCCTTGACGGGCCCGATTGCCGCAGCGGCCAGGGCGCTGTCCTACCAGCCGATGACGCAGCTCTACTTCGCCTGCCAACGCCCGTTCTGGGAACGCGACGGCTACGGCGCCAGCATGTACACCGACGGCCTTGCCGGCATGGTGGCCGCCAGCCGGCGCGCGGAGAAGCCCACCGAAGTCACCGGCCTCACCGCCTGGGCGATGGGCGCCAACGCCGCTCGCCTCGATGCGATACAGGAAGCCGATGCCGCGCGGACGGTACAGCGGGAGATCGAGGCGCTGCGTCCGGCCGCCCGGGGCCAGCTGCGCTACGTCGGCCGCCAGAGCTGGGGCCGGGACCCCTTCGCTGGCGGCGGCTGGGCGTACTACCGCCCCGGCCAGATCCGCCGCTTCGGCGCCGCGCTCGAGGGCCGCCACGGGCGCATCCACTTCTGCGGCGAACACCTGGCGGTGGACAGTCGGGGCATGGAAGGGGCCATGGAATCCGGAACACGCGCCGCCGCCGCGGCGCAGGCCGCCGGGGCGTGACTCAGCAACGCGCCGCGAGCCGCTCCGCCAGCCCGCAGGCCGCAAGGAACGCGCCGGTGCGGGTGCCGCCTGCCCGCCGGGCCACCTCGACCAGCTCCGCCGGCGTGTCGACGTCCAGCCCGAGGCCCGGCCGGCGCACTATGCGAGGCGCGAAGCCCGCCTGCCGCGCGGCAGCGCAGTGGGGCTTGAAGCTCCTGCCGTCGAACACGTAGGGAAAGGCATTCGGCGGCGACACCGCGGCGGCGTTGGTGCCGATGTCGCGATCGTCGGGCACCAGCGTCACATGCTCGTGGCAGTCCAGCACCGCGGCGATATCCACCGGCGTCGCCAGCGGCACGTCGCCGGGCACGAACAGCGTGCCGGCGGCGCCAAGCCGACGTGCGGCGTGAGCGCTGGCCTCGGTGACCGCGCCGGCCAGATCCCCGGCGCTGTCGGCAAACGCTTCGATGCCGAACTCCGCCGCCAGCGCCGGCGCCGCGCGATCCCGGGACACCAGCAGCACGCCCGCCAGGCCGTCGCTGCCGGCAAGCGTCGCCAGCACGTCGCGCAGCATCGCCTCCACCAAGGCGGCGCGCTCGGCCTTCGACAGCACCTCGCGCAGGCGCCGCTTGGCCCCGGCCGCGCCCCGAAACGGCACCAGCGCCCACAGGTTCACGCGGCACACGCGCCCGCGAAGGCGAGCACGGCGCGGGCGAGCTGAACGCGATCTTCCAGGCTGCGCATCACCGTCTGCGCCACGGTTGCGTCCATGCCGAGCGCCGCCACCGCCGGCACCGCGGCTCGGTCCACGGCGTCGACGACGAAGTGCGTGACCAGCCCGGCATAGTGTTCGGCAACCGCCAGCGTGGTGGCCGGCACGCCGAGCTCGCGCATGATCTTCGCCGTCGGCCCCTTGATGGCCGCGCCGCCGACGATGGGCGAGACGGCGACGATAGGTACGTCAGCGGCGGCAAGCGCCTCGCGCATGCCGGGCACCGCCAGGATGGGGTCCACGGAGAGGAAAGGATTGGAGGGGCAGATCACCACCGCCCGCAACCCCTGCCAAGGGATGGCCGAATTGAGGCGAGCGCCCGCGGTCCCCGCGAACGCGAAGCCCTCGGCCACCGGCTGGCAGCGATCGCGCACGAAGTAGTGCTGGAACGCCAGCGGCCCGGCCGCCGTCAGCACTTGCGTGCGCACCGGATCGTCGGACATCGGCAGCACGGTGTGCCGAACGCCAAGCCGAACGGCGATGGCGGCGGTAGCCCCGGTTAGGCTTTCCCCGGCGTCCAGCAACGCCCGGCGGCGAACGTGCAGCGCCAGGTCCCGGTCGCCGAGCCGAAACCACGTCTCGCCGCCGAGCTGTTCGAGGGCCGCCATGAAGGCCCAGGTTTCGTCCCTTCGCCCCCAGCCGGCAGCGGGATTCGCCGCGCCGGCCAAGGTGTATACGAGGGTGTCCACGTCCGGCGCGATGTGGAAGCCCAGGTGTTCGAAGTCGTCGCCGGTGTTGACCACGAAGGCGAGCGCGTCCGGCCCGAGCACCTGCGCGAGCCCCAGCGCCAGCTTGGCGCCGCCGACGCCGCCGGTGAGCGCCAGCACGGTCACCGGAACAGATCCTCCGCCGCCGGGCGCACGATGTCCGCGGCGCGCTGCCGGCGCTGGCCGGCGCGGCCGTGCGCCCGGGCGCCGGTGATGCGGCCGCGTATCAGGGCCGCCGGCGTGCGCTCGACCGTCTCCCCCATCGCCAACGTCGCCGCCGCGGCCAGGCCGTCGGCGCGATTGATCAGCGTGACCTTCAGCTCGCGGCCGTAGAGGTCCGAGCCGCCGCGCCGGTCGTCCAGCACCTCGAGGCCGGCGGCGCCGATGGCGATGCCGACGGTGCCGAGCCGCCAGGGCCGGTTGGCGCTGTCCGTAATCAGCACCGCGACGGCGCGGCCGGTGGTCTGGGCGAGGGCCTGGCGCAGGCGCTCGGCGCTGCCGTCCGGGTCCTTCGGCAGCAGCAGAGCGCACTGGCCGGATTCATGGTCGATGTTGGACTGATCGATGCCGGCGTGGGCGCCGACCAGGCCGAGCCGGTGGCGAACGATCAGCACGCCTGGCTTGTGCCGCACCACCTCCGTGGATTCGTCCAGCACGAGCTGCACGAGGCGCGGGTCCTTTTCCGTCTTGGCGGCAAGCGCCAGCGCCTCCGCCGACGGCTCGACGGTCGCCAGATCCACCAGACGGCCTTCCGCCTTGGAGACGATCTTCTGGGCAACGGCCAGCACGTCGCCGTCCTGGAGTTCCAGGCCTTCGGCGGCCAAGGCTTCGAGCAGCAGCTGCCCGAGGGACGCTCCCGGTTCGACCAAGCCGATGCCGCGCAACGGCGTGATGGCGAAGCCCGCCATGCGGCTGCGCCCGGCGCGAACGCCTACTGGCCCTGTCCGACGATCTTGATGCCGGAGTGGGAGACGGCGTGGCGGCGGTTGATTTGGATGAGGACGCTGGTGAGCGCTTCGGCGGCGGCGGAGTTCTCGATGGGACCAGCGTGCCAGCCGCGCATGCCGGCCTCCTGCGCCAGCTCGATCACGCGCTGGCGGGCCCCGCGCTTGTTGCCGCACACCAGCACGTCGCACTCGATGGCCACGTCCTCCTTCAGCAGGTGCGCCGCCACGTTCTGGAACGCCGTGACCACCCGTACGCGGCTGCCGAGACAGTCCTGGGCGCGCTTGCCGGCGCTGCCCTCCTGGGGCAGCTGCACGGTGCCGACCCGAGGCGGCGCCAGCGGCACCGTGACGTCGATGAGGATCTTGCCTGCCAAGCCCCCGCGGACGGATTCCAAGGTGCCGATCTGGTGCGCGGCCGGCACCGTCAGCACCACGACCTCCCCGGCTTCGGCGGCAGCCGGATTCTCCATCGCCCGGTACTGCTCCGAATCCTGCATGGGGCTGAACTCCGCCAATGCCGCCACCGCCTTCTGCGCCTTCGCCAAGGTGCGGGAGCCGATGACGATGCGGTGGCCGGCCTTCGCCCAGCGCATGGCAAGGCCCGTGCCGAGATCGCCGGTGCCGCCGAGAATCGCGATGGTCTCGTGTTTCGCCATGCCGTGGAGCACGTTGCCGTCGAAGGCGCGGGATTATAGGGCTTGGCGGACGCCGGGAACGCACCGGCAGGCCGGACGCGACGCCGCGCTGCCTGGGCTGGACCTCCATCGAGCCGACGAATCAGCGGCGGCTGTAGTCGTCCAGGCCGAGGTCCATGCCAAGGCGCCTTGCGGCGACCGCCCGTACCCGCTCGCCGAGCCGGTAGGACTCGCGCCCGGCATGGACGACGACTGCTTCCTCCAAGCCCAGGTCGTCGATGGCGATGCGCACCGATCGCGTGACCTTCGGCGCGCTGGTGCGCTTGATCTCCACGCCGGCGCGCTTGGCGCCGCGCACCAGGAGCAGATCCAGTTCGGCGCCGCCGTGGGTGGCCCAGAAGTGCGCCTGGTCGTCCTGCAAGCCGAGGTGGTCGATGATCGCTTCCACGATCAGCCCTTCCCAGGCTGCGCCGGCTTTCGGGTGCGCGTTCAGCGCCTCCAGGGTTTCGACGCCAAGCAGCGCGTGCAGCAGGCCGCTGTCGTGCAGATACACCTTGGGCGCCTTCACCTGCCGCTTGGCGATGTTCTCGTGCCACGGCTGCAGCTGCCGCACGACCAAGGCGGCGCTGAGAATGTCCAAGTAGCGGCGCACGGTCGTATCCGCCACGCCGAAGGAACGCGCGAACTCCGACGACTTCCACACTTGGCCATGCCAGTGCCCCAGCATGGTCCAGAAGCGCCGCAACGCTGGCGCCGGCACGCGCACGCCGAGTTCGGGCAGGTCGCGTTCGAGGAACGTCCGGACGAAGCTCTCCAGCCAGAGGAAGCCGGCCGCGTCGTCGTCCGCCAGCCACGCTTCGGGAAAGCCGCCGCGCAACCAACGACGGTCGAGCTGGCCATCCACTTCGTCCAGCCCAAGGCCGCCGAGGCGGTAGTAGTGGACGCGCCCGGCGAGCGACTCCGAGGACTGCCGGATGAGCGCCGGCGACGCGCTGCCGAGCACCAGGAAGCGCGCCGGCAGGGGACGACGGTCCGCCAGCACGCGCAGCACGGGGAAGAGGTCCGGGCGCCGCTGCACTTCGTCGATCACCACCAGGCCGCGCATCTCGTCGAGCACCAGCACCGGGTCTTCCAGCAGGCGGTTGAGGTCGACCGGATTCTCCAAATCCAGCCGATGCACGGGGCCGGCGTGTTCGTCGGCCACCTGACGCGCCAAGGTGGTCTTGCCGATCTGCCGAGGCCCGAGAATGACGACGACGGGGAACGCGCCCAAGCGCTGCAAGAGGGCACGGATGTGGGCGGCGCGACGAATCATCGCGCCAATCTACCATGAAATATCTGCGGCTACCGCTGGATTTTCATGGTTGAGTAATCTGGGCGGTGTTTTGGCACCCTTCTCCGTGAGACGGCTGCGCCCCCGAACTGCGGAATCCAGCGCAAGGCTGCCCTCACGCTGTCCGCGCCCGCAACAACGCACGTCCGCTCGCCCGCGATCATCGACAGCGGCGCGACAGCCGGCACTTCGTGCAGGCCGTGGTCTTGCTTCCGCCGACATTGGCGTTGCCGCCTTAGGCCTTCAACTTCTTGAAAAATCGATAAATTATCCCACATCTCGCCCTCTGTCCTCAGATCGAGACGCCCATTCCTGCACTGTCGCTGCACCACCTCAGTCCAAATGCGATTGCCTGCCACTTGAGGGGTGTGGGGGATCACCGACCTTCTGGACGTTTGAGGTCAGGCAGCCATCGCCGTCGTCGTAGCGAACTCGGCGGGCGTCTTCATGCCCAGCGAGCGGTGCCGGCGGCGGTTGTTGCAGTAGTCGAGGCAGCTGTCCAGGGCCTTGTTCATCGCCGCGCAGGCGAGCTCGTCCCGGTACTGGCTCCAGCACTCGATGCGCACGGTGCGGTTGGCGCGCCTGCTTCAGCAGGCATCGACCGATGCCGTTGAGCTGCGGGGAGCGGGGCGGCAGCACCAGCAGCGGCAGGCCGCGCTCTCTGCACTCGTCCTCGAAGCCGGAGCGCCATGAATGGCGCATGAACTCCGAGCCGCCGTGCTTGCACGGCGCACAGTCCACCTGCACGGCCTTGACGTCGAGCCGCTCCGCGGCCTCCCTCGGGAACGCCCTGGCGGTGTGCGCCGTGGCGCTCGAGTAGACCCTGGCGTGCTGCAGCCGGGTGGCCGGGCAGACGGCCGGACTCGCAGAGTCCGCCGGAACCTCCTTGAGCGTCCTGCCGTCGATGTGCGTCGTCATGTGGTCGAAGCGTGCCGCAGGCGGGCCGCCCTTCGCAGAACGAGCACGGCTTCGCCCGCCCCGTCTCCACCGCCCACCGCAGGATGCGCCCCACCGTCGCCTCGCTCGGCACCCGCTCCGGCCACCGCTCGGCCACGTCGAACGCGATCCGCGCCTTCCCCGCCCACGGCATCTCCCGCCGGACGTCCAGCACCCGCCTCGCGTCCGCCATCGTCCACTGCCGCCCCGGGTGGCTCTTCGGCCGGCTGCTGCGCGGAACCAGGCCCCTCGCGCCCTCCTCGCGCAGCCGCCGCTTGCGCTCGCAGTACGTGCTCCGCCCCACCCCCAGCGCCGACAGCGCCTCCGGGGCGTCCGTCTCGTCCACCCGCACCTTCCGGTAGAACGCCGGGTCCTGTGCGAACATCCGCATGTTCGGTCTCCCATGTTGTTCACCAACACACAGGCTGCCGAACCGTCGCGCCCGAGGACGCCTCGGGCGCGACTCCGTCCAGAAGGTGCTGATCCCGCACAAGGGGTTGACAGTTGGCGCAGATGGTGCATAAATACACAGGAAGCGTGGCCGTGGGGCGACGCTGGGACACTGAAGCAAGGGGCGAGCGATGACAGTGCGGGATGTGCGGGCGCGAAGCGACCGACGAGCCTCGTCAGGAGTCAAGACATGAACGTTCGTGTCTCGTCCATTGCGGACAAGGTTCGTGACGTTCATGACAACGTCGCCACTAGCTGGACTGTCCCAATTGAGCGCATCTTGGGCCAAGAGATCTCCCGTCTTGATGCGCCGCACTACGCGCCCGAGACCAGATCGACCCAAGGGAGATTTGAGCTGCTGAGTCGGCTTGCACAACTGTTCCTGCCTAACCGATTCGAACGGATTTGGGCCGCAGATCAAGATCATGGTACGCCGTACTTCAACGCCACGGACCTGCTACCTCTGTTCGCTCTCGGAGAACCGGCGCAGGCGCGTTTCCTCTCTGACCAATCGAATACGGATGTAAACAAGCTAATTGTCCGAGAAGGGTGGCTCCTGATGACGTGTTCGGGCACGATCGGCAGGACGTACTGTGTGCCGCGTCGCTTGGATGGGTGGGCAGCCACACACGACTTGGTACGGATCGTGCCCAACGAACCGACAATGACCGGCTATTTGCTGGCATGGTGCATGACGGATGCGGCCAGAGACCAAATCCATAGGCATGTGCATGGAGGTCAGATCACGCACGTAACTGCGGAGCAAGTGGGTCAGCTTGAGGTCCCAATGTTGTCGCCAAAGAAGATTGGCAAGATCAGCCAGCGGATAATGACCGCTTTGGACCAAAGAGAGTCCTCCATCCACACATTGGTGAACGCATGGCCAAAGTAGAGAGCAGCGCTTACCAACTGATACCGCCGGGCAAGATCAAGTGCTATCTGACGGGTGTCCTTCGCAAGGACACAGGGGAAGAGAATGTCCGTCAGCGCTGGTTGCGCAGCTTGGTGGAGGAATATGGGTACGACAGGAAGGACATCGGCGTTGAAGCCATCATAACGATGGGACGTGCGCACAAGCGTGCCGACATTGTCATCTACCGACAAGGTGCGCCACACGCCCAAGACAACATCGAAATAGTCGTAGAGGCGAAAAGGGAGAGCACACTCACAACCGACCAGGCCAACGGAGTGGGACAGTTGCACAGTTACATGGCAGCCTGCGCGACCTGCCAATTCGGGCTGTGGGTCGGAGGGGAACGAGCCGCTTACGAGAAGACAAAGGAAGGCATAGAACGCATTCACGACATACCAAGATACGGAAGCCCCGATTACGCGGCCCCCACACGTTCAGACCTAGCTAGATCGCACGAGTTGAAATCCGTGTTTCGCAGGTGCCACAACTACATATACGCGAACGCAGGCTTGCAAAAGGCTGAGGCGTTTCACGAGTTGTTGAAGCTGATCTTCTGCAAGACATACGATGAAGAGGAATTTGCCGAGCCACAGTTCGTTGTGGGACCGAGAGAACGCAAGAATACCAGTGGACAACGACGTTTGCTAGAGGATCGACTCACTCCGTTGTTTAGCGCCGTGATGCGGCGCTATCCTTTCATCTTCGACGAAAAGCAGGAGTCGCTGCGCCTTGAAGCCGATGTCGCGGCCTATGTGGTCTCAGAGCTTCAATTCACCTCCTTGATGGATACGGAAACGGACGTCAAAGGAGAGGCTTACGAAGAGTTGGTGGGTGCAAATCTTCGCGGCGATCGTGGCGAGTTTTTTACGCCCCGAAATGTGTGCGACATGGCGGTAAAAATGGCAATGGCGCTACATGACAGGCAGGAACTTACATCGCTTAAGGTGCTTGATTGTTGCTGCGGTACAGGAGGATTCCTCGTTTCGTGGTTGAACAACCTTCATAAGGTGCTGCTAGAGCGGGAGAGGAAGAGGAGGGGCGGGAGAGGCTCAGACGAAGAACGTGCCCGACGGAGGGCCAAGGATGTTTGCACGCAGAACCTATATGGTCTGGATATCAACCCAGAGCTGGTGAAAACCTGCCAAATGAACTTGGTATTGCACGGAGACGGAGCGACGAACGTGCATCGCGTCAACTCAGTTCAGACGCCGGGCGAATGGAGTGACGAAGCCCAAGTGGGTGTGCCGTATGGAAAGGTGGACGTTGTGCTCACCAATCCTCCTTTCGGAGGACGGGCCAAGGTCATGGATCAGCATGTACTAGGCAGCTACGAACTTCCTTCTTGGGATCGAGAGAAAGCGTTGACCTCCATGCCGTCAGAGCGATTGTTCATTGAAGCGGCGATGCGGTTCTTGAAGCCAGGTGGTTTCTTGCTGATAGTCTTGCCGGACGGGATTCTCAACAATCGAAACGCGAAGGAAATTAGATCTTGGTTGCTTAGTCGCGCTCGCCTTGTTGCCGTCGTCGACCTTCCGTCAACTACTTTCGCTGCCAGCAAGGGGCTGAACAACCCCAGCTTGGTGATTGCGCAGAGGTACTCCGCCGAGGAGTTGGAGCGGTTTGAACGGCAACGACCGGACAGCTACGAGGTGTTCATGGCCACGCCGAAGACGGCCGGCGTGAACAAAAGGGCAAAGGCCATATATCTTCGGCACCCTGACGGGCAGGAAAAGGCAAACGAAGATGGCGACCGTATCAGAGATGACGAGATTGCCACCGTTGCAACTTCCTTCGCCAGATGGGTGGAGTCAAGTGTTTGAAGGAGCTGCACCACCGCCAATCTTAGGCAGAGACGGGTACTTCCGAAGTCGCCAAGGCGTAGGCTGCGGGACGTGCCCGAAGTCTGCTTGCAGAGAATCCCCGGGAACGCCAGCCCAAGAGCGATTTGTTCTTGGTTGGAGTGCTGGCCAATGAACGTCCAGTCTCGATACCGCGGCTGCTTGGTCGGCTTGGCAGTTGGGGACGCAGTCGGTACGACGGTCGAGTTCGAGCTTCCCGGCACCTTCGAGCCGGTTACGGACATGGTCGGTGGCGGCCCCTTCGACTTGGCTGCCGGCGAGTGGACCGACGACACCTCGATGGCGCTGTGCCTCGCTGAGAGCTTGGCCAACTGCAACGGCTTCGACGCCCGGGACCAGATGCAGCGGTACGTCCGCTGGTGGCAGGAAGGGCACCTTGCGAGCAACGGCCGCTGCTTTGACATCGGCAACACGGTTCAGGCGGCGCTGCGGCGGTTCCTCGACACCGACGAGCCCTTCGCAGGTTCGACGGACACCTGGGCCGCGGGCAACGGAAGCCTCATGCGGTTGGCACCTGTGCCCCTGTTCTTCGGGGCAGAACCGTCGCAGGCTGTCGCCATGAGCGGCGAGAGTTCGCGGACAACGCATGGCACCGAGACGTGCATAGACGCCTGTCGATATTTCGGCGGCCTGATCGTTGGGGCAGTGCGAGGCGAGTCGAAGGAAGTGCTGCTTTCGGCGCAGTACGCACCTGCCGATCGCTTGTGGGACGACAAGCCTCTGTGCGCCGAAGTGGCCGAGGTTGCATCGGGCTCCTTCAAACGCCGAACGCCCCCAGATATCAAGGGAGGCGGTTATGTGGTGCAGGCCCTTGAGGCCGCCCTGTGGGCCTTCTCGCAGGCCGACAGCTACGAGGCGGGATGTTTGCTGGCGGTGAACCTAGGCGACGACTCGGACACCACGGCGGCGATCCACGGGCAGATCGCGGGTGCCTACTACGGGCTGGAGGGGATACCAGAACGATGGCTGACTCGGATCGCCCATGCAAAGCTCATCGTCGACTTGGCGGAGAAACTCCACCGCCACTGGAGTTGAGAAAAGGCAGTTCGTGTGTACTCTGACTGCCCGCGAGTTCAAACAACACAGTTCCACTTAGCTCGTGCGAATTGGCGATAGAAGGTGCAGGCACATTGCAGTATCGGGATGTCCACAGTCATCGCCGATGCTCCTTGCGGCCTTGTGTTGAACGCCCGCGGCGGACTGCTTCACGCTGCCACTCTGTCCGCATGCGCTCAAACCGCATCGCGCAAGAGTTTTCCGCAATCCTCCGCGCTTCCTCTAGCAGCCGCTCCAAACCGCAGCACTGATTCCATCGCACATCCAGCCGTTCCGCCGTCTCTCTGACGTTGGCCCCCGCGAGCGCCTGAAGCAGATTCGAGAAGTCCAAGTGGGCGTCGTCGATCGCCCATTCGCGATGCGCGGCTGGAGCGACGGTGGCCAAAGCCAACATCAGCAGGTGGTCCGCCGACTCTCCCCCGGGAAAGGCTCGCGCAAGCGCTCTGTCCACGGTGAGAACGAACCCCGAGTTCACCCCTAGCCGCTTCTCGATCACGAAGTTGATCTCGTCGTGGTTGATCGAGTTGATGTCCTGCGTCACCAACACGTCAGTGCCGACGACCAGCGCTTCCGCGATGATGTTCGCATCGGCGTCGTCAGGTATCTGATCCGCCACAAGCCTGGGAAAACACGGCTCTGTGAAGTGCTGCAGCACGTCGTCTACGGCTTCCCGCTGCTCGTCGTCCAGTTCCAGCCACCTGAATGGGGCGTCGCGGTGCGTACGCACGCGCCGCCAAGAGGCTGCGCTGACGCCGATCCTGCCCTTGCGCGTACTCGCTAGCTGCTCCCACACGGTAGGCAGCAGCACGGTGCGCAGTCCCGCCTGTTCCATCCACAAGCACACGAGCTTGCGCGGCGTCGGCCGAGTCAAGGTCACGGTGTCGAAGCCCGGCCCCAAGGGCTCGTCAGTCACCCTCGGGCACCCTCGTCACTGGCCTGATCCGCGCCTCGGCCGTCCGTTCCATGCTTCCCGATTCGTCGTTGGCCCTGCCGTGTCTGCGGTGCCAGTCCGATACCCGCAGGGGCTCGGTGCCGGGCGGAACGGCGCGAATGTCGTACTCCCAAGGGGGAATGTCGCTATGGAAAAGCGCCGCGGCGAGCCCTCGGAGCTTGGGATCGTGGGGGAACGGCATGTCGGGGCGTCCTCGACGCTTGGACACCCATCATCATACGCCGCTCTGCCGGATGAGTCGTCTTCGCCGAACCGATGCTTCCCGGCATCCGTTGTTCAACGATCCGTCGCCCGCGCATCCAGCGGTTCGACAAGGCTGTTCCATCATGCAGCCTCTTTCAGCACATGGGGCATCAGCGACGGGATGCCGGCATGCCAACGGAACGGGGCTTGCTGGTAGGGAGGCCGCCAGACGTAGCCTAGGCGATTGAGCGCTTCCCGCTTGGCGTACCGTTCGCCGGCGTCGTCAATGCCGGATGTCACAAGGGCGGCGTCCACGTCCTGATTGGAGGCAGTGTCGGCATCGCCTTCCACGAACAGCCGCGCCACCGCGGCAGCGACCGGCACCAGCCCCTCGGACTCCAACTCCGCGAACCGCCGCTGGTGGTAGTTCGCCACTCGCGCCGCCACAGTCGGCTGCACGGCATCGGCATCTTCGCGCGCAATGGCGGTCGCGCCCGATGCCAGATGCCGCTGCCACAGCGCGTCGCCCCAAAGCTGAATGAAGTACGGATAGCGCTGGCTTTGCGCCACGACACGCACGAGCGTGTCGGCGTCATGCGCGAGCGCGTCGGCGTCGATGTCCACATCATGCGCTTCCAGAGGCTCGGCAAGGGCCTGCTTGGCGGCCTTTTCGCTAAGCCGCCCGATGCCGAGCTCGCCTTCGCCCAGGCGCGACCAGAAGGAGGCGTTCATGGCGTCCAAGTGCGTCGGCAGCCCCGGCGTGCCGGCGAGCACGAGCAGAAACGGCGCTCTGGCGCCCCGAACCTCCTGACTCCCGTTCAGGAGCGCGGTGCCGACATCCAGGGCCAGCGTGTGGGCTTCGTCGAGCAGCACGGCCAACGGACGGCGGCGACAGCGCGAAGCCACCGCCTCGGCCAAGCCGCCGCGGCCGTTGCCGCGGCCGTTGGGGGAGGCCCACTCCGCCGAACCGACCGAAGCGATGCCAGCCTTCCATGGAACAGCCGTCGTGCGAGCGGAGCGAGCGGGGCGGCAGTTCCCTTGAAGGAGGCGGGCCTGGGCCAAGAGGCGGGGCCGTGAGGTCCCGGCATTGGGGCGCTTCCGCGGGAGCAGCTTGGCGAGCCGTCGGCGCGGCGCAAGGGCATCCAGCAGCGCCGGTTGATTCGGGACGGCGCTCGGCGTGAGCCACGCCACATCGACGGCCGGTTCGTTCTGGGCGCAGGCGTGTTCGAACCAACGGAGCAGCACGGTCTTGCCGTTGCCCCGGGGCCCCACGAGAACAACGTCGTGGGGCGGCGCGGAGTTGCTGCGCAAGTCCGCAAGACATCGAGACAGCACGGCCTGCTCGGACGCGCGTCCAGTGAGCGCTGGAGGCGCCGCGCCGTTGCCCGCCACGAAGACCCGTTGTGCGTTTGACGCCATAGACAGAAGTATACGCCGCGACTCTGTGCTACTGGAGTCAATCGCCGCCGCAGAAGCCGCGCGGTCCCTACATGCTGGCCAAGGTTTCCACGTTCGCCGTCGTCTCGCGTGGCGGCGTGGCTGCCGCGTGGCTCAGCGCTGGCTGTTCCATGGTGGATCGAGTTCGCGGATCAAGCGCACTTCGAGCGGCCGAGGGTCGCTGTCCGACACCGTGGAAACGCTGGCGGTCACAGGCCGAGCCGAGCCCGAAGCTCCGTTGCGGAGACAACACGTCCGTCCTCGACATCGCTCGCGCTCGCCTTCCGCCATCGCTTCCGCGTCGCTACGAGTGACGGCCTCATCGTCCATGGACGCCTCGGCTAGCGCGAATGCCACCGGGTGGGCAAGCGACGGTTCGCTCATGTCTGCTTCCTCCGTAGCACAAGACTGTTGGTTGCGGAACGGCGAACCCTCGCCTGGAACACCAGCGGCTGGCTCACCTGCCACTTGCGCTCAACGCCGCGGTCCAAGAAACCGATCTCCGTCGTAATGAACTAGGTGATCCGGCTGGTCTGCCATCCACACCTCGGTTTCCCAAGCGATGGCGCTCATGTGCTTACGAAACTCCGCCGCGTCGGGGAACGCCGTAACGAATACCAACCCAACCCCGGTGTCGTCGGCTAGCTTGGTCAACTCGTTCAAGCGAAGCTCGGTAACGGGGCCGTGCGATGTGACGGCCTCGACGAAGAGCAGCCATTCCCGTTGCTTGTCGTGGAGAATCAGGTCCGGCAGCTTGTCATGTGCAGTGATCGCGATGCCGACTTCGGCCAAGCCTTCTTCGTTCACCCAAAGCTCTTTGTCCTCTGTGTCGCCTAGGTAGAGCAGGTGCGCGCCGGGAACGAAACGGGGAACGAACTCTTCCACCACGGCCTTTTGGAGCTCGTTGTGCCTGCCCGGCGAGAGCAGAAGTTCGTGCCCTTCCGGTAGCTGCACTGGTACGCGATGTCGCGCCGCATCGCGGCTGCGCCTGCCCAACTGCCGCGCTCGCTGTTGCCGAAAACGCGCCGAGGCTTCTTCCCAAGCTCCGCTGCCGAAGGCTCTGATCGCACTGAGTGCCGCTGAACTCACTGCATAGTGCGCATTCGGGCTGTTGGTGGGCAAATCCTGTTCGAAGGGGTTGAAATCGGCAATTCCGCTGTCCACGAACTGATGCAGAACCTGGCGGCGAAACGTCTCCCGGGTGTTTGGCGCATAGTCGGCGTCGTGGTGATCGCGCAGGAAGTCCATGACGCCCTTGGTCACGGTGCATCGCGTGCGAGTCGCCTGCGACCAAGGCGAGTTCGGGCCGAGCCGGCACAGCGCTAGGAGCGTGAGCCCCGCCATGCGGTTGTGTTGCGGCGGCGCCATGCCGAGCGCCTTGAGAACATCCTGCGCCTCTTCAACGCTTGCCAAGAGTCGTCTGCCCCTCTTTCTGTGGAACGGCGATTGCCATGACCGCGTCGTCCAATGTCGCCAACGGATCGGCCATGCGCCTCACTTGGCGGCCCAGAGCCGTGATCGCGCTTGCAGCAGGCAGAGGCATGGCACGCAGTTCCGTGGCGCTGACCTGGGTGTTGCCGTTGATGCAGCGGAAGTAGCTGTCGAGCAGGCGGCTGTTGTAGAGCGCGGCCAAGCCCCAGCACTCGTCCTCGGACAGGACGCTCTTGGGACGGTGGACGTAGTTGAGATGGTTCTCCAAACCGAGCGCCGTGAAGCGAAACCGCTTGGCAATGTGTGGTGCCGCCGTCAGGCGTCGCTTCTCCTCCTTCGTGCTGAACCGGCGAATCAGCACGTAGTTGCAGTTCTTCAGCAGCAGACGTTCGGCACCGGCGCAGAGGACGTACTCTTTCTTGTGCCGTCGCAACGGCCAAGTCGTCTGCATTGGGCGAACGTGGTTCATCCACAGCAGCGGCGCATGGGTATCCGGCACGTCGCCGCTGGCGCAAACCGCCGACGCGGCTCGGAACGGAACCACCGGCCCAGTGGAGATGGCCAGTCCGAGGTCCGCCAAGGTGCAGGGCCAACCATCCACCAGTGCCAACACCGCGGCGTCGTCGTCCGATAGCGGCACCCGCAGCACTTGGTGCCGGTCGCTCGGATTGAGCACGGTGGCCAGCGGCGCTCGGCGGCGCGTCGGGCTACCGATGTCCGCAACGCCCTGGCTGGAAGAGATCACCGCCTCGCCTTGCTGGCCGTCTTGAAGCCAGCCGTCTCGCCGGCGTCCAGCGAGAATAACGTTCTCCTGCAATACGTCGTCGCGACTGAACGCGCTTCGCCGAGAGTCGAACGCGTGGATGACCGTTGGTTCTATGAGGTCGAAGAAGACAGAGCGGAATTGCCGAAAATAGGGCCCGGAAGCAAAGCTGCGCGGCACGATTTGGACGAACTCGCCCGACCGACGCAACAACGCCGCACCCACAGCCATGAACAGAGCGTAGATGTTCGGCTGGCCATGCACGACGCTGGAAACCGCCAAGGCGCGAGGATCGTTGCGGCCAATCTTGAAGTACGGCGGATTGGCGATGACGGCATCGAAGTTCGGGGTTGGCGAGTTCAAGGGAAGCAAGTCGCCAACAGACTGCAGCGCTCCAGCGTGGGCAACCACGAAATCCTCGCTCTCGATTCGCGCTGTCAGAAGGACGCCCCGACAGCGGCACCACTCCGCCAAGTATTCGAGCACCGTGGCCAACGGGCCGCACAGCTCTGGGTCGCTCTCGTACGCGACCAGTTCTATGCTGCCCGGCGCACCGCGACGGCTGACCAGTCGCTCTACTGCGGCGCAACACAACACGCCTGCCCCCGCTGCTGGGTCGAGCAGCCGCACCGTAGCGCCGCGAGCCTCGATGAGCGCCGCCATGAAGTCCGCCACCGGCACCGGCGTCAAATAAAGGCCATGCGCCTTCCGATACTGGCTCGATCTCGACGCGATGTACCAAGCGCCAACGCGGTCTGCGAACAGACAGGGGCGTTCCTCTACGGTGGGCGCAGGGGTTGAAGGCGCCTGTTCGCAGGCTTGGACGATTGCGAGGTGGGCTGTCATTGTATGTGCCGCTGTGCTAGGGACGCCGTCAGCGGATCGCCGGCCAACCTCCGCAGAGTCGTCAAAACCCGACCTTCACCCGCGACGTTGCCTCCGCCTTCCAGTACTTCCCAGTTACGATCTGCAGTTTCGCTATTTTGGCAGCCAACACGACGAGTTCCCACTTATCTTGAGTCTGAGTCTTGGTGGAAATCCACCACCGATCACCGATTTTGTGCGAATATTTTTTGAAATCCGGCGTACCTAGGCCATCTTTGTTGCCCGAAACGAAACGCGTCCCTCCTCTGTCGAACCGATCGTCCTCACAGCATGTGGGAAGAAAGCTCTCATCCCTCCTCTGCAATTCGTTAAACACCCGTTCCACGGCCTGCTGAGCTGACTTGTAAGGAAAGCTCTTGCCGGCAATTGCCACCGAACCACGCGCTGGTTTGCCTCTCTTGCCTCCTTTGACGCGGGATGGAGGACGCTCTCCCTCCTGAACGAAGACGATCTTGTCATCTGTATCGTCCCTACGGTGCGCCAGTTCATCCACATCGTCAGGCGGGGGTGTGGCGGGCGGTTTCCACGTCTTGCAGTACTCCTTCAACCGCTGGCGCGACCATTCGGCATCGATTTCTTTCCATCGGCCCTCGAACCAATCTACGGCCTCTGCCGTATCGGTCGTCTTGAGGAGCGCCTCCTCGTTCTTCTCGAATCCCGGGCCGGTGAAGTTAGCGCTGCCGATCCACGCGGACGAAGTGCTGGCTTTGTGGAACAGGTAGAGCTTGACGTGAAACAGGCCATGGCCTTCGACCAACCGTACTTTGCCGAGCTTGCACAGCCTCTTCAAGGCATCTGGTGTCGTGTGACCGCCGGCTATCCCTACCAGCGTACGAACCCGTACCTCCCGCTGCTTGACCGCTCTTTCGAGTGCATCCAGCCCCGGGCCTTCGGTGGCCCAAGCCGTAGCGATGTCTACGCGCTGTACTCGCTTGTCCTTGAGGACACGTGCGAACTCCGAGTCGATCCCTGCCGTCAACAAGCGCATCGCTGGTTCCGTCTGGCCATCCTCAACGCCGTACGGACACTAGCATCGTCTGTCCGCACGAGGCAACGGCCAGTGTTCCCCTCACCGCATCTCCTTCCGCACATGGGTGCGCTCCCCGAACGGGTCGGCGGCGGCCAAGCGGGCCCGGGCCGCGTCGTCCCCCTTCAGGTGCCAGTCGAACCATGCCAGGGCGTACCAGTCGCGGACTACATGGGGCAGGTAGGCTTGCTGGCCGTCCTCGTACATCGTCCAGCCAAGCTCGTCGTAGCGCTCGCCGACCGGTGGATTCTGGGCGAAGGCCGCCTCGCCGGTGGCTTTGCGGGTGCGGCCTGGGTCTTGGCCGAAGGGCAGTTCGCCGCGCACGAAGGCGGGCCAGGGGAACAGGCGGGCGGCTTCGTTCACCAAGGTGTCGTGGCCGACGTCGCGCACGATTACCAGGAAGCGGTCCGAGCGGGCGCGTTGCCAGCCGCTCAGGGCCACTGGTTGTGGATTCGTCATCCGGTCCGGGGCGGCGCGTTCCGCTGCCAGCGGGAATGCCTGCTTGGCATCGCCACCTGCGGCTTGCACGGCGGTGGTGAAGAGGCCGATGAAGATGCTCTGCACGAAGGCGTCCTCGTCGCCCACCATCAGCAGCAGCGGCTTGCGCACGCCGCCCTCGCTGCCGCCGAGCATCTCCTCGGGCGTCCATTTGAACGGCGGCGCGTTGTTCAGACCAAACGCGGCGTCGACCGCCGGTAGGTGGTTGGCGGCCAGCTGAGCGGTCATGGAGCCCAGCGAGTGGCCGGCGGCGCCGATGTTCTCGGCATCGATGCGGCCGTTGAGCAGATCGCACAAGTAACTGTTCGATGTCGGACGGGCGGCACTTGTGGCGCCCATTGACGCCAGCGCGGTGCGACAGTCCGGCTCGTCCATGCCCATGCTCAGCACGGTGCGCAGCATCAGCGCCACGTCGCCGAGGCGCTGGCGGAACAGGTTGCGCATCATCGTGGTGGCGCGTTCGACGCCGCCGGGCACGGCCTTGCGCTTGGCGGGGTCGGCCTCGCCGTCGAACAGCAGCCGGTGGAAGTACGGCACCACCTTCGCCTCGTTGGACAGCTGTTCGTGGGCCGCCGCCACTTCCGCCCATTCGCGCCCGTTGCGGAAGGCCGCATCCTCGTCATGGAACACCAGCGGCAGCGTGCCGTCGCTGACGAACGTGGGCGCCGCCACGATGTAGCCGTGGGAGGCCAGGAACTCGGCGAAGGTTCCCCACATCGCGTGGTTGCCGCCCAAGCCGTGCGCCACCACGATCACCGGAAACCGGCCTTCTGCCGCAGTCGCGTCCTGCCAAGCGCCTTGCGGCGTCTCCAGGATGTGCCCGCCGATGCTGGAAAGAGCGGCTTGCCGGTCGGCCTCGGACATCTCCGCCAGCGCGCCGCCGGGGCGCACTTGGGTGATTTCGGCCGCGGCCATGCCGGCGATGGTGCGGCGCACGGCAATGTGCGGGTCACGAAAGAAGAAGTCGTGGTAGTTGGCGCGTCGACCATTAGCCGCCGGAAGCGGGCTGCGTTGCCGCTCCTGCCATTGGCTCTCCGGCGACGGCGGCGCCGGGTACCAGAGCTGGAACATCACGGTGCGGCGTTGTCCTGTGGCGTCGATGCGGCGCAGCAGAGCCTGGTATTCGGCGCTGCCGTAGAAGCCGTTCCACGGATCGAGGTGCGCCAAGGCGTCCACCGCGAAGCCGGTCGCCACGCCGACGGCGTACTGGCCGTAGGCCGCCTCGGGCGGCAAGGAAGATGGCGGTGCCGCATCTTCGGCCGCGCTCGCCGGCAAGGCCGGCCAAAGCAGCAACGCCAAGACGGCCAGCATGCGCCTTGCCGCGACGTTCGGCCTCTGCGGGTGGATCCGTTTGCAACACATGACGCAGCCTCTTTCTGCACATGGCTCATCAGCGAGAATGCCAGCATACCAACGGAGCGGCGCTGGCTGACTGGAAGGCCGCCGGACGGCCCAGCGGCTTCTACTTGAGGTCGACGCGGCCGAACTTGGCAAGACGGTGGCCAGCCATGTCCACCACCGCTTGCGCCTGTTCCAACGGGATGTAGCCGACGAGCGGTTCGTAACGGCCTTCGGCTGGTTCCATCTCGATGAAGAGCGCCTCGGTAAGTACCGGCCGGAAGTCTCCCATGCGGAGCAGCACCGGGCCGCAGATGTCGCCGCTTACTACGGCCTGGGTGGCGGTTTCGACCGAGACCGTGTCCAAGTGCGTCAACTGCCCCAGTCGCTCGCGCCAAACGGCTGGCAAGGTCAGATAGGCCGCGCCGGTATCCACCAACGCATCGCTTTGGATGCGAAACGACGGATCCATGCCGTTTTCGATGCTTGCCGAGACGACGATCCTGCCCACGCTCTGTCGAATCCTTCGAGTCCGCTCCCAAGTGCCGGCAACCACCTTAGCACCGTTGGGCTTCGCGGGGCCGTGCGCCAGCCACCGTGGCCCAACGAACTGTGTATGGTGGCGCCGTGAGCGAGACGCCAGCCCAGCTGCCAATCCCCCAAGCGGCCGCTCGGGACGACGACGCCAAGGCGCGGCGCGCCCGGCCGCGACTGCGGTTGCGGCTGCGGAGCGTGCTGGTGCTGGTGAGCCTGCTGATCCTGATGCTGCCGCTCGTTGGCCTGTATGCGCTGCGGTTGCACGAAACCACGCTGCTGCACCGCACCCAGGACGACCTGACGATTGCCGCCGCCGCTTTGGCGAGCAGCTACGCCGCGGCTCTGGCCAGCAGCCGCGGCGGGGCGGCGGAACCTCTTCGGTTCGCAACGCCGCGTTTGGGCTTCGGTGCGCAGGCGAAGGCAGCGCTGCCACCGGCGCGCCCTGCGGGCCCCGCGCGGCCGGCGGCGACGGCCGCCGGCCGGCAGCTGGCGCCCGTGGTCGCCGCCACGGCCGCGGCAACCGGCACCGCCATCAGGCTGCTGGACGCCCGAGGGGTTGTGGTGGCCACCACGGCTGGCGATCTTGGACTGTCGCTGGCCCATGTGGACGATGTCGCCACGGCGTTGGCCGGCACGGCCGTGAGCAGCTTGCGGTCGGCGTCCGGCAAGCGGGAGTGGCCCCTGCTGCGGGGCGCGATGGTGGACGTGCTGCTGGTGCTGCCCATTGCCGCCGGGAGGCTCGGCGCCGTCGCTATTTCCCGGCAGCCGGCCAACATCCTGGACACGCTGCAGGCGAAACGGAGCCTGCTCGCACAAGGCGGCGCCGTGTTCCTGGCGGTGGCGCTGGCGGTGGCCCTGCTCACGACGCGTACGCTGGCGCTGCCGATTCGGCGCTTGGCGCTGGCGGCCGGGCGCGTTTCCCGGGGCGAGACGGATCGTTTCGAGCGCTATCGGCACTATCGCGTCCACGAACTGGCGGATCTGGCGGACAGCGTGGAGGCGATGGTGGCGAACTTGCAGCAGCGAGCCGCCTACCTGCGGGACTTCTCGCACCATTTGAGCCACGAGCTCAAGACGCCCATAGCCGCAGCGCGGGGAGCGCTGGAACTGCTCCGCGACCACCAGCAGGAAATGGCGCCCCGGGATGCCAAGCGCTTCGTTGCGAACATCGCTGCCGACATCGACCGCCTGGAGCACCTGACCGCTCGTCTCGTCGCCTTGGCCCAGGCGGAAATGGCGCCGCAGGATGACGAAGCCGTCGACGTGCTGGCCGTGGGCCGGGAGCTGGACGCCATCGCCGTGGCGCCGTCGGCCACGCCGGTGCCAGCCCGCATCTCCCGCTCCGCGCTCACGGCCGTGCTCGACAACCTGGCCGACAACGCCCGGCAACATGGCGCTACGAAGGTGTCCGCCAGCGCCCGGACGGTCGGGGGCGAAGTGGAGCTGCTGGTGCGCGACAACGGCGTCGGCATTTCGCCTGGCAACCGGGCGCGGATCTTCGATCCGTTCTTCACCACCCGCCAGGCCGAAGGCGGCAGCGGCCTGGGGCTCGCCATATGCCGCACCCTGCTGCGCAACGCCGGCGGCAACATCGAACTTGCGCCGTCCCTCGACGGGGCGGCCTTCAAGATCGTCCTGCGCAGCGCATGACGCCGGCGCATCGGCCGGACACCGCCACGCGGATCCCAAGCCGCCGGCGGTCCGCGTCCCGACGGTGCCGGCGGTGCCGAGTGCCGTGCTCTGCCGAGCGCCGCAACAGCGCAGTGCAGGCCGCATGAACAGGCTCGCCGGCGAGACCAGCCCCTACCTGCGCGCCCACGCCGACAACCCGGTGGACTGGCACCCCTGGGGCGACGCGGCGACCGCCCTGGCGCGAGCCCAGGCGCGGCCCATCCTGCTCTCCATCGGCTACTCCGCCTGCCACTGGTGCCATGTGATGGCCCGGGAGTCCTTCGAAGACGCCGCCACCGCGGTGCTCATGAACGAGCGGTTCGTCAACGTCAAGGTGGACCGCGAGGAACGGCCGGACGTGGACAGCGTCTACCAGCTGGGCCACCGGCTGCTCACTCGGCAATCCGGCGGCTGGCCGCTCACCGCCTTCCTGGACCCCGAGACGCTGCTGCCGTTCTTCTCCGGCACCTACTTTCCCCGCCGGCCCCGCTACGGCCTGCCGGGCTTCACGGACCTGCTGCGGCACCTGGCGGACGCCTTCACGAACCAGCCCGAGGCGCTGGCGAAGCAGGGCGAACGGCTGGCGAGCGCCATTGCCGCGGTACAGGCGCCGCCGGAGGACGAATCCGGCGAAGCCCCCGCGTTGGCAGCGCTCGCCGCCAACGCCCGCGAGCAGCTCGGCAGCCAGTACGACAACATGGCCGGCGGCTTCGGTTCCGCCCCGAAGTTTCCCATGCCGGCGGCATTGGAGCGGCTGCTGCGGCACTGGGCCAGCGCCGAGAGCAGACGCGACAGGGAGGCCTTGAACATGGTGACCGCCACGCTCACGCAGGTGGCCCGCGGCGGCATCCACGACCATCTCGGCGGCGGCTTCTTCCGCTACGCCACCGACCGGCAGTGGCGCATCCCCCACTTCGAGAAGATGCTCTACGACAACGCCGCCTTGCTGGCGTTGTACGCGGACGCGCTGGCCCTCGGCGCGGATCCGTTGTTCGCCGGCGCCGTGCGCGAGACGGCCGGCTGGCTGATGCGAGAGATGCAGCAGCCGGCCGGCGGCTACAGCGCCGCGCAGGACGCCGACAGCGACGGCGAGGAGGGCAAGTTCTACCTGTGGCGCCGCGATGCGGTGAAGCGGCTGCTCGACGAGGAAGAGCATCTGCTGGTGGAGACACTGTACGGCCTGGACAAGCCAGCCAACTTCGAGGGCAAGTGGCATCTGAGCCGCCGCGACGCCTGGCGAGCCGTGGTCGAACGCCTGTATCTCGAGCCGGACGCGGCCGAACGCCGCCTGGCAAGCGCCAGGGCCAAGCTGCTGGCCGCTCGGCAGACCCGCCCCCGCCCCGCCAAGGACGACAAGGTGCTGGCGGCGTGGAACGGTCTGGCCATCGGCGGCATGGCCAAGGCCGGGGTGCGCCTGAACGAGCCGCGCTGGATAGAGTCCGCCAGCCAAGCGGCGGACTTCCTGCGCGAGGTTCTGATCGCCGATGGCCGCCTGCACGCCAGTTGGAAGGACGGCGTACTCGGCCACGTCGGCTTCCTGGACGACCACGCCAACGTGCTGCTGGGCCTGCTCTCGCTGCTGGCGGCCCGCTGGCGGGACAGCGACTGGACGTTGGCGCTGTTTCTCGGCGACGAACTCTTGAACCGGTTTCGGGACGAGGGCAGCGAGGCTGGCGAGGACGGACAGCGGGGAGGCCCGGCAGGGCGGCAGACCCGGAGGGCGCCGGGAGGCTTCTTCTTCACGCCCCACGACGCCGAGACGCTGATCCACCGCCCCAAACCCACCCAGGACGACGCGCTGCCGCCTGGCAACGCCACCGCCATCCGCGCCCTCGCCGCCCTCGCCCACCTCGCCGGCGAGCAGCGCTATCTGGAAGCGGCCGAGCAGGCCGCCCGCTGGGCGCTGCCGTTCGCTGCCCGCCATCCGGCCAGCCACTGCGCCCTGCTGACGGCTGTGGAGATCGTCTCCGAGGCGCCGGAACTCATCATCGTGCGCGGCCCGGCTGCCGAAGCCGAGGCGTGGATGCGGGCGGCGCGAATCGGCTACCGGCCAGCCAGATCCGCCTACCTCATCCCCTACCAAGCGCACCGGATTCCGGCCTACCTGCCACGCTTGGTGGCGGCGGAAGCACAGCGGCGGGTGCTGGCCTTCCGGTGCAGCGGCTTCTCATGCGGGCGTCCGATCACGGATCTGGATGCGTTCCGGGCAGCGGTGTCCTAGCAAAGCTGCCAAGCAGGCTGGCGGCGGGGCCGGCCACGGATACGGACGGACAGCGCTATGCTTGCGTCCGGCCACGCTCATCTGTTCGGCCACGATCATCGTTGCCGGCGCGAGCGACCACCGTGCGCTGCCGGACTGCGAGTGCCGGGGTCGCGTCCCGCACGATGCCAGCGCGGAGCACGGAGACGACGGAGTACAGCCAGGTGACCAAGAAGACCGTCGGTTTCACCAGCATGGCAGCGGGAACGGCCGCCGACTACGCGCTGCTCGACGAGCTCGCCGCGCCCTACATCGCCCAGACCGGCGAGCGGGCCCTCGACTACCTGACGAGCCTGGCCGACGGCCTGCTCGGCTACCAGGTGGACCGCTACGAGCACTCGCTGCAAACGGCGAGCCGGGCCTTGCGGGCCGGCGAGGGCGAGGAAATCGTGGTCGCGGCGCTGCTGCACGACATCGGCGACGCCCTGGCGCCGGAGAACCACGCCGAGCTCGGCGCCGCGGTGCTGCGGCCCTACGTTGCTCGCCACACGGCATGGATGCTGGAGCAGCACGGCCTGTTCCAAGGCTACTACTACTTCGACAAGGTAGGCCAGGACCGAGATGCCCGGGAGAGGCATCGCGGCCATCCGGCCTTCGACCTCGCCGCGCGCTTCTGCGCGGACTACGACCAGCCATCCTTCGATCCCGGCTACGACACGCTGCCCATCGACCGGTTCGCGCCATTGGTCGCGCGGGTTTTCGCCCGCAAGCCCTGGGGCGAACACAGCCAGGCCGACTGGCCGCTGGTGGAACGGGCGTAGCTCGCCAGGGATCTAGCCACCCTGCTGCCGCACTAGCCAGGCCGCCGCGGCGGCGGTGTTAGGATCGGCGCATGGTGCCCGCTCCCGTGCCGACCCCGCCGGCGCGCCACTTGGTCCACAACTGGCAAGGGCTGCACGGCAGCGCCGGCAGCCTCGCCGCGGCCCGCCTCGGCGGCCGTGCGGACGCGCTGGTGGTGTACGTCGCTGCGGACACGGACGCCGCGTTCCACGTCCAGGAGGAGGTTCGCTTCTACGCCGCCGGCGACCTGCCAGTGCTCACTTTCCCGGACTGGGAGATACTGCCCTACGACCACTTTTCCGCCCACCAGGACATCGTCTCCGAGCGCCTGGCGACGCTCTACGATCTGCCGACGACGAGCCGCGGCGTCCTGGTCGTGCCCGTGCCGACGCTGCTGCAACGGCTTGCCCCGCCGGCCTTCGTCCGCCGCCAGTCGCTGGTGCTGACCGTGGGCCAGCGTTTCGACATTGCCGCCGAACGCGAACGGCTGCTGGCGGCCGGCTATCGCGCCGCCAACACGGTCGCCGAACGCGGCGAGTTCGCGGTGCGCGGTTCCCTGATGGACGTGTTCCCGCTCGGCGCCCGGCGTCCAGTGCGCATCGATCTCTTCGACGACGAGATCGACACCCTGCGGCTGTTCGACGCCGACACCCAGCGCACCGTCGCCGAAACCGCCGAAGTACGCATCCTGCCAGCCGCCGAGATGCCCTTCGACCGCGCCGGCATCGCCCGCTTCAGGGATGCCTGGCACCGCACCTTCACGGCAGACGTTCGCCGCTGCCCGATCTACCAGGACGTGAGCGAGGGGCTCGCGCCGCAAGGCATCGAGTACTACCTGCCGCTGTTCTTCGACGCCACCGGGACGCTGTTCGACTATCTCTCCGAGGACACGGTGTTCGTGCTCGAAGAAGGCGCCGGCGCCGCGGCCAAGCGGCACCTGGATACGGTGGCGGAGCGCTACGAGTCGCTGCGCCACGACGCCGAGCGTCCCATCCTGCCTCCCGAGGCGGTGTTCCTCGCCAAGAGCGAGCTGGACGCCAGGCTTGCGCCCTATGGCCGAGTCTTCCTGGATCCGGACGCCAAACGCCATCGGCATCGCGTGGGCTTCGGCGGCCGGCCGCTGCCGCCGCTCGCCGCAAACCACCGCGCTAACGACCCGGCGGCGCAGCTGCGGGCGTTCGTCGGCAACGCCGGGGCGCGGGTGCTGGCGACCGCGGAAACGCCCGGGCGCAGGGTGCATCTGGAGGACTTCCTGCGCCGCGAGGGTCTCGCCGCGGCGAGCGTCGACGGCTTCGCTGCCTTCGAGGCCGGCGATCTGCCTTTCGCGGTGGCCTTGGCTGGCATCGAGCGGGGCTTCTGGCTGGGCGATCTGGCGGTCGTCACCGAGACCGAGATTTTCGGCCACCGCAGCGAAACCGCGGCGGCCCGGGCGCGGCGGCGCGGCATCGATCCGGACCTGGTGGTGAAGAACCTCATCGAGCTCCGCCCCGGCTCGCCGGTGGTCCACGTCGACCACGGCGTAGGGCGCTACCGGGGGCTCCAGACCCTCGACATAGACGGCAATCGGGTGGAGTTCCTAACCCTCGAGTACGCCGACGAGGCGAAGCTCTACGTGCCGGTGGCGTCGCTGCACCTCGTGTCCCGGTACGCCGGCGCCGATGCCGAGTCGGCGCCGCTGCACCGCCTGGGCTCGGACCAGTGGGCCAAGGCCAAGCGGCGGGCCGCCGAGCAGGCCCGGGACGCCGCCGCGGAACTGCTGGACGTGTACGCGCGGCGCCAGGCCGCCAAGGGCTTCGCCTTCGCGCCGCCGGATGACGACTACCAGCGCTTCGTCGAGCAGTTCCCCTTCGAGGCTACTCCGGACCAGGAGTCCGCAATCGCCACCGTGATCGAGGACCTGACCAGCGACGGGGCCACGGACCGGCTCATCTGCGGCGACGTGGGCTTCGGCAAGACCGAGGTAGCGATGCGCGCCGCCTTTCTGGCGGTGGCGAGCGGCCGCCAGGTCGCCGTGCTGGCCCCCACCACGCTGCTCGCCGGCCAGCACTTCGAGACTTTCGGCGATCGCTTCGCCGACTGGCCGATGAGCATCGACCTCGTCTCCCGCCTGCGCACCGACGGCGAGGTGAAGTCCCTCGCCGAGCGGCTGGCGGCAGGGCGGGTGGACATCGTCATCGGCACCCATCGCCTGCTGGCGCAGCGCTTCGCCTTCAAGCGCCTGGGCCTAGTGGTGATCGACGAGGAACACCGTTTCGGCGTGCGGCAGAAGGAGCAGTTCAAGAGCCTGCGGGCGCAGGTGGACGTGCTGGCGCTCACCGCCACGCCCATCCCGCGCACGTTGAACCTGTCGCTCAGCGGCCTGCGGGATCTGTCCGTGATCGCTACGCCGCCGGCGAAACGGCTGTCGATCAAGACCTTCGTGATGGAGAGGCGGCGGGGCATGGTCGCCGAGGCCATCGCCCGGGAACTGGCCCGGGGCGGCCAGGTGTTCTACGTCCACAACGAGGTGCGCAGCATCGAGCGCGCCGCAGAGGAGGTCGCGGCGCTGGCGCCGCTGGCGCGCATCGGCGTCGGCCACGGGCAGATGCCCAAGCGCCGCCTGGAACAGGTGATGGCGGATTTCTACCACCGGCGCAGCAACGTGCTGGTGTGTTCCACCATCATCGAGAACGGCATCGACATACCCAATGCCAACACCATCGTCATCGAACGCGCCGATCGCTTCGGTCTCGCCCAGCTGCACCAGCTGCGCGGCCGCGTCGGACGTTCCCATCGCCAGGCCTATGCCTATCTGCTGACGCCGCATCCGAAAGCGATGAGCGCCGACGCCGCCAAGCGCCTGGAGGCGGTGCAGGCCGCCGGCGAACTGGGCATCGGCTTCACCCTAGCGACCCACGACCTGGAGATCCGCGGCGCCGGGGAGCTGCTCGGCGACGAGCAGTCGGGCCAGATCGCCACCATCGGCTTCAATCTATACATGGAGATGCTGCAACGCGCCGTGGCCGCCATACGCGCCGGGCGCACGCCGCATCTCGACGAGCCCCTGCAAACCACCCAGGAAGTGAACCTGCACGTGCCGATGCTGATCCCGGAGGACTACCTGCCGGACGTCCACGCCCGGCTGATCCTCTACAAGCGCATCGCCAATGCGCCGGACCAAGCCGCCCTCGACGAACTCAAGGTGGAGATGATCGACCGTTTCGGTTCGCCGTTGCCGCCGGCGACGGCGAACCTGCTGCGCGCCACGGCGCTGAAGCTCCGCGCCGCGGCGCTCGGCATCGCCCGCATAGACGTGGGCAGCGGCGGCGGGCGCGTGGAGTTCGACGCCGACACGCCGGTCGCGCCGCTCGCCATCGTGCGGCTGGTGCAAGGCCGGCCGAACAGCTACGGCCTGCGGCCGGCGGCAGGGGACCGGGGGGCGCGGCTGACCGTCGCCGGCCGGCTCGAAGCCCCGGAGGCCCGGTTCGGTGCCGTGGAGCAGCTGTTCAGCCATCTGGCAGCCGACGGCATCGCGGAGGGCGACCGGGAGGAAGCACCCTTGGCCATCGCCAGCGGCTAAGCCGGACTGCAGCGCGACAGGGCGCCGGTGTCGGTCGTCAATCCAAGCGCCAAGCTGGCAACAGCGGTCCGCGCCCGAAGTTCAGCGGTGCTGCTAGGGGTGGCGCTCTCTGCTGTCGCCAGCGCAGCACCGGCGGATCCACTCGAGGAGCGCTGGTATCGGATCGAGGTGGCGGTGTTCGCCCAAGAACTCGAGGCCGGCGCGGCGCGGCCAGTGGAACTCGCGGCGCTGCGCTACCCGCGGCCAGCCGCGGCCCTTGCCCCGGCCTCGCCGGGCAGCCGTCTGGGTCTGGCCTTGGCGCCGCCGCTGGCGGCAGACCTGCCGCCCCGGGTCGTCTCCAATCTGCCGCCGCCGGCGTGGTTCGCGGGGCCGTGCGTGCTGCCGGCGTGGCCGGGCGCCGCCGGGCGCCGTCCGGATCCCTGCCTCCCCGCCCCCGAGGCGGACCTGGAAGCGGCGTTTCCGGACCCGCCGTTCTCGAACTGGCCCGACTACCCTCCGACGCGGGTGCTGGCGGCGCCTCGCCAGCCCGATCCGCGAACGCCCGGCGCCGCCGTTGCCGCCGCCGACGCCAGCGTGGACGCGGCGCTAAGGAGCGATCTCGCGGCCCACGAGGCGAGGCTGCGGCGCGGCAGCTACGTCTGGCAGTACCGTGCCCCGAATCTGGATCGGCACTTGGCCCGGTTGGGCGCGCACCGGCGCATCATCCTCGCCGGCAGCTGGCATCAGGCGCTGCCGCCCCGGGGCGCGCCACGGTGCCTGGTGCTGCAAGCCGGGCCCCGGGACGCAAGCCGTCGCCATCCCTTGGAAGGCACCTTGGCGGCCACCGTGGGGCGCTATGTCCACTTGGCGGCGCACTTGCAGTGGCGGCTCGCCGACGGCGGCATCGCAGTGCTGACCGAGCGACGCCGCCTGCGCAGCAACGAGCTGCACTACCTGGACCATCCCGCCTTCGGGGTGCTCGTCCACGTCCAGCCGCTGCCGCTGCCGAAGGATCTGCAACGCCGCATCGATGTCCTTGAGCGTGACGCGCGCTGAGCGTCTCTGCCTGGCGTACCACTCCGGCCGTCGGCTACGGCGCCGGCTCCGTTGGCAGCAGGATGGCCTCGCCCCGGGCGGCCGGCGACGGATCCTCCAAGCGAGCGCCGTCGCGCCGAGCGGCTGCGGTTCGCCGTTCCAGGAACCGTGCCAGCGGCGGGCAGACGCCATCGCGCCGGAACGCAAGCGCCGCTGCCAGACGGCCTTCGCTGGCATCCCCTAGCGGGCGGTCGAAGTCGTCGGCAACCGCGCAGCCAGGTAGCGGGACCCCCCGCGCGTCCGGTGCATTGGCCGGGGAGAAGCCGTCCGCATAGTCGCCGAAGCCAGCCTCGTTGACGCTGCGGAACTGGATCGAGGAGTAGGTGGTGCCGCAGTTGTCCACGGGATAGAAGCCGTAGGGCTTGCCGCAGGTCGTGGCGCCGATCAGCACCACGTCCACGTCGATGCCGAGCAGGCCGTTGAGGAACGCCTCGCTGGCCGAGCAGGTGCCGGGGCCGGCGATCACGAATACGCGGTCCAGGTCCAGCACCGGCAGCGGCAGGCCCCGCGCGGCGTCGAACCAGCCGGTGGTGGTCTCGTAGAAGCGCCGCGGCGACAGGACGGCGCCGGTGACCGGATTGATGTAGGGATGCTTGTCGTTGAACTGCGTCTGCGAAAACACCCGGCCCCGGGCATGGCGGCCGGCCACCATGTAGCCAAGGTGGTTGGCGATCGCGAGATAGCCGCCGCCGTTGTAGCGCATGTCCACGACCAGATCCCGAACGCCGGCTTCGGCCAGCTCCGCCACGGCGTCCATCAGGCCCGTCTCCGCGGTGGCGACGTGGTTGTTGAACAGGATGTAGCCGACGCTGCCGGCGTCGGTCCGGATCGTCTTCGTGCGCAGCACCGGCACGGAGGCGACCTCCGCGGCCGTCATCGCGACGGTACGCGGCGCACTGGCGCCCACGTCGAACACTCGGAACTCGTGGGTCTCGCCCAAGCGGGGAAAGAGCCCCGCGTTCAACGCGCTGGGTGCGCCGTAGGCCACATTGACCCCGTCTATGGCCAGAATCCTGGCCCCGCGGCGGAGAGCCGCCGCCGCTGCCGGGCCCGTCTGTTCGGAGTACGCCACGCGCACGTCCCTGGGCGGCCGCGAGGCCAGCACGGCGAATCTGGCGCCGTAGCCGCCAACGACGCCGCTGCTGACCCGGCGCTCCCGGGCCGCCGTGTCCTCGGCGAAGTGGAATCCGTCCTTCGGGGCGCCGGAGGGCGTCAGCGCCAGCGTCCGCAGGCCGTCGAAGTAGTCCAGCGTCGTGCAGCAAGCCGGATCCCGGTCGACGATCTCGTCGTACCACAGGTAGGTGTCGTCGCTCCAGGAGCGCAGATAGTTGTTCTCGTCGAGCATCTGGCCCGGGCGATCCGGAAACGGGTCGCCTTGGGCGTCCAAGCCCTGGCGCGGCACGGCGCAGCGGTCCTTGAACCCGGCGGCGTCGGCGAACACGCCCTCGAGCCAGCCGGAAGTGCTGATGGCGCTCGCGCCGTCCGCGAACACGCCTTGCCAATCGAGCCGCGGGGTCAGGTTCGCCGGTGCCTCGGAGGCCGGCCGCCGGCCGTTCATCGCGTAGTAGTGCCAGCGGCCGTCCGTATGGCGCAGCAGCACGTCGTTCCGTCCGTCGCCGTTCAAGTCGCCAAGGCCAGCCAGCCGCCAGGCGCCGTCGACGGGGAGGCCAGCGAAGCCCCTGCCGCCGACGATGTGGCGGCGGCCGTCCATGGGGTAGTGGAACCACCGCCCGTCGGTATGCCGCAGCAGCACGTCGTCCCGAGCATCGCCATCGAGATCCGCGATGCCAGCCAGCCGCCAGCGAGGGTTGCGCGTCAGATTGGCGTAGCCGCCGCCATCGAGGACGCGCTGCCCATGCATCGGGAAGTAGCGCCAGCGCCCGTCCGCATGCCGCAGCAGCACGTCGTCCCGGCCGTCGCCGCCGAAATCGCCGATGCCGGCGAACCGCCAGCTCGTATCCGCCGGCAAGGGCAGCTCGCCGCTCTCCGCCAAGTGGCGGCGGCCGTCCATCGCGTAGTAGCGCCAAGGGCCTTCGGAGTGCCGCAGCAACACGTCGTGCCGGCCGTCGCCGTTGAAGTCGCCAACGCCCAGAAAGCGCCAGTGCAGATCCCGCGTCAAATTGGCCGTGCCGCGGCCAGGCAGGCTGCGGCGGCCGTCCATCGGGTAGTAGTACCAGCGACCGTCGCGCCGGCGCAGCAGCACGTCCGCCTTGCCGTCGCCGCCGAAGTCCGCAGCGGCTGCGAACCGCCAGTTCCGATCCCGGGTGAGGTTGGCGCCGCCCCGGCCAACTGCCTGCCGGGGCCCGTCCATCGGGTAGTAGAGCCAGGCGCCGTCGGCGCGACGCAGCAGCACGTCGACCTTGCCGTCGCCGTCCAGATCGCCGAAGTTGCCCCGGGGCAGCGCCAGATCGTCCATGCCCGCCGGCGCCTGGGCGTGGCCCTGCAGGGCCAGCGCGAGGCCAACGACCGGCACCAGTCGGTAGCTGTTCATCGCCTGCCACTCATCGCCCGCCCGCGGTTCACCGAATGGAAGCCTACTACACCGGCTTCTCGCTCGTTCCATGCCGACAGACGAAGACGGTCAGCCAGTGCCCGTACACGCGCCGGAAGAAGCCACGGCCGGCGGCCACCAGCGGCGTCGACGCGCAGGGCGCGGCGGTGGCCGCCGAGAACGTCTGCCCAGCCATCTCGATGGCGACGTCGGTCAGGCCGAGATATTCGCCGACGATGGGGTTGACGGCCTTGTACACCGCTTCCTTGGCGCTGAACGCCAGCGTCCAGTGCGCCGGCGAGAGACGTTCCAGCTCAGCTTCCACCAGCACCCGGTTCGCAGTCCGGACGCCGACGCGGCCTTCGGTCTCGACATCAACGCCGATACCTTGCACCTGATCCCCCCGCGCCGCCACCGCCACGGCCAAGGCGTCGCTGTGGGCGATGGAGCCCACGAAGGCCGGCGGCCAGCGCGGCAGCCGGCCGCGGCTCGTCACCGGCGCCGACGCCTCGCCGAGCATGGCGAGGGCCGCATGCGCCACGCGCCGACCGGACGCATAGGCGGCCCTCCTTGCTGGCCCCATGCCTGCCGCCGCGGCGCGTTCGGCGGGCCGCAGACACGCATCGAACGCGCCGATCCGGCCTAGTGCCACGGCCACGTCCCGGGCGTCCGACGGCCACTCGAGGGGCGGCAGGCCGTCGAGGGAGCAGCGCTTGCCGGTCACGCAGCAGTCCGCCGGGTGTGCCACGCAGGCGGTTCGGCCTTAGACTGCACGCCGCACGACCGTTCCGACACGCTGCTCGCCGTCCGAGTCGGGTCAGGTTGGTCGCGAGACAAGACGGAGTTCGAAGGAGCACGCCCATGATGTTGGTAGAGCAGATCTGGACCGGCAACGCCTACCGCAACTTCAACTATCTGATCGCCTGTTCGGAGACCGGCGAGGCGCTGGCGGTGGACCCGCTGGACCACGCCAAGTGCCTTGGGGCCGCCAAGCAGAAGGGCTGGACCATCACGCAAGTGGTGAACACCCACGAACACGGCGACCACACCGGCGGCAACGGGCCGGTGATCGAAGCCACCGGGGCGCGCCTGCTCGCCCATGCCAACGCCGGGGCGCGCATCGCCGGCGTGGACGTGGGGCTCAACGCCGGGGACGTGGTAGCCGTGGGCCGGTCGGTGGAGCTTCTGGCCCTGGACACCCCCGGCCACACCATGAGCCACGTCTGCCTGCTCGCGCAGACGGACCAGCCGGCGCTGTTCAGCGGCGACACGCTGTTCAACGCTGGCGCCGGCAACTGCCACGGCGGCGGCCACCCGGAGGAACTCTACGACACGTTCGTCTCCCAGCTGGCGCAGCTGCCGGCGGACACGCGCATCTACCCCGGCCACGACTACATCACCAACAACCTGGCGTTCACGCTGGACCGCGAGCCGGACAACGCCGCCGCGCAGGCGCTGCTCGAGGATCTGGAGCAGAGCCACGACCCAGGCGCCCCGCTGGTGACCACGCTGGCCCAGGAGCGAACCTTCAACACCTTCTTCCGGTTGACCAGCGCAACGGTGATCGCCCGCCTGCGGGAGTCGTTTCCCGCCCTCCCCGCGGAGCCGACGCCCAAGGAGGTGTTCCTCAAGCTGCGCGAGCTCCGCAACAGCTGGTGAGCCGGCGAACCAACGACGATCTCTGGTGCCTAGGGAGGGACTCGAACCCTCACGCCACTAAGGACACTGGAACCTAAATCCAGCCCGTCTGCCAATTCCGGCACCTAGGCATGGGGCGCAGCATAGGCGGGGCGCCTCGCCCGCGCAATCGTCGTCGCGCACCGGTAGCCGGATGGCTCAGCCCGCAAGCCGAGCGTTCACGAGGCGATTGAGGCTTACGCCCTCCTCCGCGGACGCAATCGCCAGCATCCGATGGACTTCCGGCGGCATGCGGACGACGAACTTGCCGCTGTAGGCACGGTCCGCGAGCGGCTTCGGCGGCTGTCCCCCGCAAGCCTCCATGTCCGCGCACGCTTCGCGCACGACCTTGCGGATGCCGTCGAGCGCAGCCATCGGCGTCCGCGCCAGCCAGCTCAAGGAAGGAACTCCGCGCACGACCCGACGTGCTCGGCGTCCTCCGCGGACCAGGTGACGCGGTAGGTGTAATGGTCATCCATGAGTTGCTCCCTACAGTTCAACAGTTCAGTAGGTTATGTGACGTCTTCCGCCTACAGCAAGGTAGCGCCCTGCCGTTCCGGCCTAGGCGGGTGGCGCAGGTGGTCTGGCACCGGGGGCAGGTCGGTGGCCAGCAGGCAGTCGCCGGCGGCCACGGCATCCAGCAGCCGCGCCTGTTCCGGCCGCAGCGCCACGGTCGCCTCCAGCACCCAGAGCAGGTCGAGCAGTTCGTTGGTGCAGGCTGCCGTCCAGCGTTGCGGGCGGACGTCGTCCAGCGGCGAGGACTTGCGGCCGGACCCTTGGCGCATGCGGCAGCGGAGCCAGGAACGCACCACCTGCAAGCCCGACACTTGGAACTCGTAAACCTCGGCGGCCACCGGCGCGAACTCGCCCTCGCCCACATGCAGTGTGCAGTGTGCGGGGCTGTAGTCGAAGGCGTCGGGATAGCCGACGGCCTCGCCCGAAACGGCCTTGACGCATCGCGCCGCGCCCGGCGGAACCCGATTGGGCCAGCCGTCCTGCCGGAAGCGGGCGGCGTAGGTGTGCAGGAACAGCAGCCGGGCGCCGACGGCCTTGAGCTGGGCGAACAGCGCGGCGTCCTTGGTGAGCGGCAGGCGCAGTCGCCGGCCTTCGAGTTCCGCCTTGTAGCGGGCGGCGAAGGCCGGATGGGCCAAGGCGCCGTAGGCGTAGGCGCAGAAGTCTTCCGCCGAGACCGGGTGGCCGTAGGCTTGGGCAAGGGCTTCCAACAGGCCGGGCAGGATGTTCGCCGCCGAGGCGTCCGCCGTGCGGTACAGCGGAATCGCGTCCTTCGCGCCACGCCCGGAGAAGTGGTGGAGATCGGGGACCTCGGCGCAGGCCACGAGGGCTGGCCCGCCACCCAGAGCAGCCGTCAAAAGGCCCGTCAGATACAGCTGCCTTTCGCCGTGGGCGCGCCACAGGTCCGGGCGCGGGCGCGATATCAGGCGGGCGTCCGCGATGATGTGCTGCCGGTCGAGGGAGCGCCAGGCGTAGCGCCGCGCCTCGGGCATGGGGGCGCCGGCCGGCAGGTTGGCGATGGGCGCACGGTCGCCGCTTGCGGCGAGGGCCGGGCCGTAGCTGCCCGCAGTGGTTCGATCCGCCGTTTCCCGGAACGCTTCCGAGCGGCGGGCGCCCCGCAGCCGCAGCAGCCGCCGCCAACGGCGCTCCAAGGTGTCCACGTCCGGCGCGATGGGCCAGGTGCGCTTCAGCTGGACGCCGGAGTGCTGCCAGGGCATCAAGTCCGTCAGCGGCGGCCAGCGGAAGTAGTCGCCCTGCCCGGCGGGGCGGAACGGCGCCTGCCAGCCGTCCGGGCAGTCCTGCCAGCGCACCGCGGCGAAGCCGTCGATGGCGTCCAGCGCGTCCAGCTTCCCTTGGCGGGCGCCCTCGACGCGGGCGTAGCGCACCTTGGCCGGCTGATCCGCCGTCGCGCCGCTCCCCCGGACGGCCACCGCGATGGCCACCGGCGTGCGGATGGCGAACACGTTGTCGTCGTCGCGGCCGGAGACATGCCCTTCGCCGCCGAGGTCGATGATCCAGATCTCGTCGCACAGCCGCCGCATGTGGCGGCGCATGCCGAGGAAGGCGTCCCCGTCCAGATAGCTCGAGGCGCTGATGAAGCTGACCACGCCGGCCCCGTCGGCGCCCTCCTGCTCGAACACCTTCCACAGCGCCCAGCGCCAGAAATACACGTAGAGGTTGTAGAGGTTCTTGAGCTGCCCGCTGCGCCCGGCCGCCGCCACGGGCGCCACGAAGTCCCCCAGGATGGCGTCCGTGTCCCCTCCCTCGTCTCCCCAGCGCACCCAAGCGCCGGTGCGGTCGCCGTTGTCCGCCCTTGCGGCTTCGTGCCGGTCGTACGGCGGGTTGCCTAGGCAGACGATGACCCGCGCGTCACGTTTCACCGCCAGCGCCCGCTCGTGCTGCTCGGAGATGGGCTGCATGAACAGCGGTATCCGCAGTTGCCGGGGCTGGGCGTTGGGGCTGGCCAGGGTATCGGTGAGGTAGATTTGCGCGGCGCTGTCCTGCGGCGCCCCTTGGTCCCGCAGGGCGCGGCTGACGCGCAGTTCGCTCACCGCGTAGGCGCCCACCAGGCGCTCGAACCCGTGCAGGTTCCCGGCCAGCGCCGCCGCCTGGCCGGGTACGGCACCTAGGCCCCGCTCCGCCTCGACGCGCCGCAACGCCTGCTCGATCACGCCCAGCAGGTAGGTGCCGGTGCCGACCGCCGGGTCCAGCGCCACCACCTCCGGGTCGGCGAAGCCGAGGGGCTTGCCCAGGCGCTGCGTGAGCAGTTCGTCGATCAGGCGCACCTGGGCGCACACGACCTGCACCGGCGTGTAGTACACCCCGGCGTTCCGGCGCAGCTGGGGGTCGTAGGCGGCGAGGAAGTCCTCGTAGAAGTAGAGCCACGGGTCGCCCGGTGCGGCGAGCGGACCGGGCGGCACCACGGCCATGACGCGCAGCAGCAGGTCCAGAGAGGCGGACATTTCCCGGCGCAACTGGTGGTCGGTGAGCACCTGCAGGGCGCGGGAAAGCAGGCTGTGCTGGACGGCGAGGGCGGTTTGGGCACCCTCCAAGGTGAGCGGCTCGGCGCCCTCGCTGCGGCCCAGCAGCAGGGCGAAGGCGACGGTCTGCGCGTAGGCGTCGGCGAACTCCCGGTCCGTCGCCTCCGGGAACAGCAGCTGCCGCCAGTCCGCGGCCAGGGCGGGCATGGGGGATTCGGGGTTCCCGAGCGCCTCGGCCACGTCCTCGCGCAGCATCCGGCATAGCGGCGCCATGAGTTCGGCGAACGCCTTGAGATCGACCCGGCCCTTGCCATCCAGCGGCAGGATCGGCGTCCATGAAAGGAAGCCGCGCAGCAGGCCCTCGACGGCGCGGGCATCGTCCTCGCCCACGGCGTCCGCGCCGTCCTTCACCGCGTCGCCGGACAGCTTGACCACCTTGCCGACGCGCCGGCCGCCGCGGTACAGCGCCCAATGGCTGCCGTCGCTGTAGAGCAGGTTCGGGATGGCGGCGAAGCGGTTGAACTGCGCCCGGTCGTACCCGCGGAAGCGGCTCGCGTCCGCCCCAGCGCCGGGCGCCTTGAGTTCCGCGTAGCCCAGCAAGGCGCCTTGGTCGTGGATGGCGAAGTCCGGCCGGCCCAGGCGGCTCGGCAGCGTCGCCTCGCCGGCGCAGACCAGCTCCCGGCCCAGGGCGGCGCCGGCCGCGGCGACGAAGTTCTCGAACGGGCTCCGCAGCTGTTCCTCCGCCCCGCCGCCCGGCCGCAGCCCGGTCTTGGCCGTCGCCGCCGCGGCGAAGGCTTGCAGGGCCTGATGGAGCGTCGCAGCGCCCTCGTTCATCCCCGGGCTTGAGCGGCGCGGCAGCCCTACAGCGAATAGCTGGAAGACGCCCCGCGCTCTTCCTCTTCCCGCGCCAGTTCCTCCTTCAGCAGCTGCTCCGTCTCGTCGGCGGTGGCGCCCTGGGCCCGGGCCAGGCGCACTGCGAGCTCCTGCTCGCGCTGGGCGCGGCGCTCCTTGTGGTAGGCGAGGCCGGTGCCGGCGGGAATGAGGCGGCCGACCACGACGTTCTCCTTGAGGCCGCGCAGATGGTCCCGCTTGCCGGTGACCGCGGCTTCGGTGAGCACCCGCGTGGTCTCCTGGAAGGACGCCGCGGAGATGAAGGATTCCGTGGCGAGCGATGCCTTGGTGATGCCCAGCAGAATGCGCTGGAACGTCGCCGGCGCCTTCTCCTCCTTGGCCAGGCGTTCGTTCTCCGCCAGCACGCTGGAGTACTCCGCCTGCTCGCCGCGGATGTACTCCGAGTCGCCGGGCGCAGTGATCTCCACCTTGCGCAGCATCTGCCGCACGATGGTCTCGATGTGCTTGTCGTTGATGGGCACCCCTTGCAGCCGGTACACCTCCTGGATCTCGTAGGTGATGTAGTGGGCCAGCTCGGCGATCCCCGGCGCGTACCCGCCATCCGCCAGCTGCGGCCCTTTGAGGCGCAGGATGTCGTGGGGGTTGTCCTGGCCCTCGGAAATCACCTCGCCGCGCTCCACGTGCTCGCCTTCGAAGACGGACAGTTCCCGCTCCAGGGGAATCAGCTCCGGCGCCGTGGCCGGCACCGTCTCGCCGTCGGCGGTGATCACCTGCACCCGCTGCTTGGTCTTGGTCTCCTTGCCGAAGCTGATGGTGCCGGTGGCCTCCGCCAGGATGGCCGGGTCCTTCGGCGTGCGGGCCTCGAACAGTTCCGCCACCCGGGGCAGGCCGCCCACGATGTCCCGGGCTTTGGAGCCTTCCCGGGGGATGCGGGCGATCACGTCGCCTTGGCCCACGCTCTGGCCGTCCTGCAGGTTCGTGATGGCGCCCTCCTGCAGCGGGTACTGGGCCGGCCGGTCCGTGCCGGCGAGATGCACCGGTTCGCTGGTCTCCTCGTCCACCAGCCGGATGATGGGCCGCAGGTCCCGACCCGCTTCCGGGCGCTCCTGGGCGGACATCACGGTGATGCTGGACAGGCCCGTGATCTCGTCCGTCTGCTGCGTGATGGAGAGGGTGTCCTCCATGTCCGCGAACTCGACCTTGCCGGCCACCTCGGTGATGATGGGATGGGTGTGCGGATCCCACTGGGCGATCACCTGGCCGGCTTCCACCCGGCTGTCCGCCCGCACCGACAGCACCGTGCCGTAGTCGAGCTTGTTGTAGCGCTCCTGTTCGCGCCCCTGGTCGTCGACGATGGCGACCTCGCCGGAGCGGGACACCACCACCAGCTCGCCGGACTCGCGCTCCACCGTGCGCACGTTGTGCATGCGCACGGTGCCCCGGTGCTTCACCTGGATGCTGTCGCTCTCCGTGGCCCGGGAGGCTGCGCCGCCGATGTGGAAGGTGCGCATGGTGAGCTGGGTGCCCGGCTCGCCGATGGACTGGGCGGCGATGACGCCGACCGCCTCGCCCACGTTCACCTTGTGGCCCCGGGCCAGGTCCCGCCCGTAGCACTCGGCGCAGACGCCGTGGTGGGTCGCGCAGGTGATCGGCGAGCGCACCATCAACTCATCCACGCCGAGGGTCTCGAGGCGGTCCACCCAGGCCTCGTCCAGCATGGTGCCGGCGGGAATGAGCTCGGTCTCGCCATCGGCGGCAAGCACGGGACTCGCCACCACCCGGCCAAGCACCCGCGCCGCCAGCGGCTCCACGACGTCGCCGCCTTCGATCAGCGCCGCCATCACCAGGCCGTCGCTGGTGCCGCAGTCGGGCTCCGTCACCACCAGATCCTGGGCGACATCCACGAGGCGGCGGGTGAGATAGCCGGAGTTGGCCGTCTTGAGGGCCGTGTCCGCCAGCCCCTTGCGGGCGCCGTGGGTGGACGTGAAGTACTCGTTCACGGACAGCCCCTCGCGGAAGTTGGCGACGATCGGCGTTTCGATGATGCGTCCGTCGGGCCTCGTCATCAGCCCGCGCATCCCCGCCAACTGGCGGATCTGGGTGGGAGAGCCCCGGGCGCCGGAGTCCGAGTAGATGTAGACGGAGTTGAAGGACTGCTCGTCCCGCTCGGTGCCGTCCGCGAGCACCACGCGCTCCTCGGAGATGCCCTTCATCATGGCTTCGGCCACCCGGCCCTCGGCGCCGGACCAGATGTCCACCACCTTGTTGTACTTCTCGCCCTGGGTGACGAGGCCGGAGGAGTACTGCTCCTCCACTTCCCGCACTTCGCGGCGGGCGGTGTCGATGATGCGCCCCTTCTCCTCGGGCACCACGAAGTCCTCGATGCCGATGGAACCGCCGGAGACGGTCGAGTAGCGGAACCCCAGGTACATCAGCTGGTCGGCGAATACCACCGTCTCCTTGAGCCCCACCCGCCGGTAGCACTCGTTGATGATCGCCGAGATGGCGCCCCGGTCCATGGGCCGGTCGACCAGGTCGAAGGGGAGTTCGGGAGGCACCACCTCGTAGAGCAGCGCCCGGCCCACCGTGGTCTGGCGGCGCGAGAACACGAGTTCGCCGGCGGCGTCGCGCTCGGCGATGCGGACCTCGACCCGGGCGTGCAGCCCCACCTTGCCTTCCTCCCGGGCCCGGCTGGCCTCGGCCACGTCGGCGAACTTGAGCCCGGCGCCCTTGGCATCGGCGCGTTCCCGGGTGAGGTAGTAGAGGCCGAGGACGACGTCCTGGGAGGGCACGATGATCGGCTCGCCGCTCGCCGGGGAGAGCACGTTGTTGGTGGACATCATCAGCGCCCGGGCCTCCAGCTGCGCTTCGAGGGTCAGCGGCACGTGGACGGACATCGTGTCGCCGTCGAAGTCGGCGTTGAAGGCGGCGCACACCAGCGGGTGCAGCTGGATCGCCTTGCCTTCTATCAGCAGCGGCTCGAAGGCCTGGATGCCCAGCCGGTGCAGGGTGGGCGCCCGGTTCAGCAGCACCGGGTGTTCGCGGATCACGTCCGCGAGGATGTCCCACACCTCCGGCGTCTCCCGCTCCACCATCTTCTTGGCGGCCTTGATGGTGGTGGCGAGCCCGAGGGCCTCGAGCTGGCCGAAGATGAACGGCTTGAAGAGTTCGAGGGCCATCTTCTTGGGCAAGCCGCACTGGTGCAGCTTCAAGGTCGGCCCGACCACGATCACCGTGCGCCCGGAGTAGTCCACGCGTTTGCCGAGCAGGTTCTGCCGGAAGCGCCCCTGCTTGCCTTTGATCATGTCCGCCAGGGACTTGAGTGGCCGGCGGTTGGTGCCGGTAATGGCACGGCCACGACGGCCGTTGTCCAGCAGCGCGTCCACGGCCTCTTGCAGCATGCGCTTCTCGTTGCGGACGATGATGTCCGGGGCGTTGAGGTCCAAGAGCCGCTTCAGGCGGTTGTTGCGGTTGATGACGCGCCGGTAGAGGTCGTTCAGGTCCGAGGTGGCGAAGCGCCCGCCGTCGAGGGGCACCAGCGGACGCAGGTCCGGCGGCAGCACCGGCAGCACCGTCATGATCATCCAGTCCGGCTTGTTGCCGGAGGACAGAAACGCCTCCATGAGCTTCAGGCGCTTGGAGAGCTTCTTGCTCTTGGTCTCGGACTTGGTCTGCGGCAGCTCTTCCCGGATGCGCGCCACTTCGCCTTCGATGTCGATACCGCGCAGCAGATCCAGCACCGCCTCGGCACCCATCTTGGCGGTGAACTCGTCGCCGTGCTCCTCGATGGCGGCGAAGTACTCCTCGTCCGTGAGCAGCTGGCCGGCCAGGAGGTCGGTCAGGCCCGGGTCCACCACCACGAAGGATTCGAAGTACAGCACCCGCTCGATGTCCCGCAGGGTCATGTCCAGCAGCAGGCCGATGCGGGACGGCAGCGACTTCAGGAACCAGATGTGCGCTACCGGGCTCGCCAGCTCGATGTGGCCCATGCGCTCCCGGCGCACCTTGGAGAGGGTCACCTCAACGCCGCACTTCTCGCACACCACGCCCCGGTGCTTCAAGCGCTTGTACTTGCCGCACAGGCACTCGTAGTCCTTCACCGGGCCGAAGATGCGGGCGCAGAACAGGCCGTCGCGCTCCGGCTTCAGGGTGCGGTAGTTGATGGTCTCCGGCTTCTTCACCTCGCCGAAGGACCAGGAGCGGATCATCTCCGGCGCCGCGAGGCCGATCTTGAGCCGGTCGAACTCCTCGATGCCGCCCTGCGTCGCCCTGAACAGATTCAGCAGATCTCTCATGCGTTGTCTCCTAAGGTGAGCGCGGGCCTAGTCGAGCTCGAGTTCGATGTCGATGCCGAGGGAGCGGATCTCCTTGACCAGCACGTTGAAGGACTCGGGCATGCCCGGCTCCATCTCGAGATCGCCGTCGACGATGTTCTTGTACATCTTGGTGCGGCCGGCCACGTCGTCGGACTTGACGGTGAGCATTTCCTGCAGCGTGTAGGAGGCGCCGTAGGCTTCGAGGGCCCACACCTCCATCTCGCCGAAGCGCTGGCCGCCGAACTGCGCCTTGCCGCCGAGGGGCTGCTGCGTCACCAAGCTGTAGGAGCCCGTGGCGCGGCAGTGCATCTTGTCGTCCACTAGGTGGTTGAGCTTGAGCATGTACATGTAGCCCACGGTCACCGGCTTGTCGAACGCCTCGCCGGTGCGACCGTCGTAGAGCTTGGTCTGGCCGCTCGTCGGCAGGTCGGCGAGTTCGAGCAGCGCCTTGATGTCGGTCTCGGTGGCGCCGTCGAACACCGGCGTCGAAACCGGCAGCCCGGCGCGCAGGTTGTTCGCGAGTTCCATCACTTCGCCGTCGGCCAGGGCGGAGAGATCCGCTCCCCGGCCGTGTTCGCCGCCTTGGTAGATGCGGGAGAGCTGGCTGCGCACCTGCCCCACTCGGGCGCCGGCGTCGAGCAGCTTGCCGATGTTCCGGCCGATGCCCTTGGCGGCCCAGCCGAGGTGCGTCTCCAGCACCTGCCCGACGTTCATGCGCGAAGGCACGCCGAGGGGGTTCAGGACGATGTCCACCGGCTCGCCGTCGGCGTCGAAGGGCATGTCCTCGACCGGCATGATGACCGACACCACGCCCTTGTTGCCGTGTCGCCCGGCCATCTTGTCGCCGGGCTGGATGCGGCGCTTGATGGCGAGATACACCTTGACGTACTTGAGCTCGCCGGGGCGCAGGTCGTCGCCGCCCTTGAGCTTCTGTTCCTTGTCCTCGTACTTGCGGTCCAACTCCCGGCGGCGGGCGCGCAGCTGGCGCTCGGCCTTGTCCAGCTGCTCGTTGATGGCGTCGTCCGCCATGCGCAGCCGAAACCAGGCTTCCTTGTCGAGGCCGGACAGGTACTCTTCGGTGACTAGCTGGCCAGCCACCGGACCCTCCGCGGAGCGCTCGACCAGGCCGGGCGCCAGCACCGCTTCCTTGCCAAGCAGCGCTTCCCGCAGGCGGGCGTAGGTGGCGTTCTCGACGATGCGGTACTCGTCGTCGAGATCCTTCTTCACCTCCTCCAGCTCCATGCGTTCGATGGCCTGGGCGCGCTCGTCCTTCTCCAGGCCGTCGCGGGTGAAGATGCGCACGTCGATGACCGTCCCTCGGACGCCGTTCGGCACCCGCAGCGAGGTGTCCTTCACGTCCGACGCCTTTTCGCCGAAGATGGCGCGCAGCAGCTTCTCTTCCGGCGTCAGCTGGGTCTCGCCCTTGGGCGTGACCTTGCCGACCAGAATGTCGCCGGCGCTCACCTCCGCGCCGACGTAGACGATGCCGGAAGCGTCCAGCTTGTTGAGGGCGGACTCGCCGACGTTGGGGATGTCGCAGGTGACCTCCTCGGGTCCGAGCTTGGTGTCCCGGGCGCTGCAGGTGAGCTCCTGGATGTGGATGCTGGTGAAGCGGTCCTCCTGCACCACGCGCTCGGAAATGAGAATCGAATCCTCGAAGTTGTAGCCGTTCCACGGCATGAACGCGATGCGCATGTTCTGGCCGAGGGCGAGTTCGCCGGTGTCCACGGAGGGACCGTCGGCGAGGATGTCGCCGGCGGCGATGCGGTCGCCCTTGCGGGCCACCGGCCGCTGGTTCATGCAGGTGTTCTGGTTGGAGCGCGTGAACTTCACCAGGTTGTAGATGTCCACGCCAGCCTCGCCGAGGGTCGTCTCGGCGTCGTCCACGCGCACCACGATGCGGGCGGCATCCACCGAGTCCACCACGCCGCCGCGTTTGGCGATCACGCAGACGCCGGAGTCCCTCGCCACATGGCCCTCGATGCCGGTGCCCACCAGCGGCGGCTCGGTGCGGACGGTGGGCACCGCCTGGCGCTGCTGGTTGGTGCCCATCAGGGCGCGGTTGGCGTCGTCGTGCTCCAGGAACGGCACCAGCGCCGCGGCCACGGACACCAGCTGCTTCGGCGACACGTCCATGTAGTCCACGCGGTCCGGGGTCTGCGCGGCGGCCTCTCCCATGTGCCGCACGTCCACCGTTTCGCCGAGCAGGCGGCCTTGTTCGTCCAGCTGGGTGTTGGCCTGGGCGATCACGTGCTCCGCCTCGTCGATGGCGGAGAGGTACTCGATCTGGTCCGTGATGCGGCCGTCCTCGACCTTGCGGTAGGGCGTCTCGAGGAAGCCGTACTGGTTGGCGCGGGCGTAGGTCGCCAGCGAGTTGATGAGGCCGATGTTCGGGCCTTCCGGCGTCTCGATGGGGCAGATGCGTCCGTAGTGCGTCGGGTGTACGTCGCGCACCTCGAAACCGGCCCGTTCCCGGGTCAGGCCGCCGGGACCCAAGGCGGAGACGCGCCGCTTGTTGGTCACCTCGGACAGCGGGTTGGTCTGGTCCATGAACTGCGACAGCTGGCTGGAGCCGAAGAACTCCTTCACCGCCGCCGCCACCGGCTTGGCGTTGATCATGTCCTGGGGCATCAGGCCCTCGGATTCGGCCAGCGACAGCCGCTCCTTCACCGCCCGCTCGACGCGGATCAGGCCGATGCGGAACTGGTTCTCGGCCATCTCGCCGACCGACTTCACGCGTCGGTTGCCCAGATGGTCGATGTCGTCCACCGTGCCCTTGCCGTCACGGATGTCCACCAGCGTCTTCAGCACGTCGACGATGTCTTCCTTGCTGAGCGTGCCGGGGCCGGTGATGCGGTCCCGGCGCAGACGGCGGTTGAACTTCATGCGCCCGACCGCGGAGAGATCGTAGCGCTCCGGCGTGAAGAACAGATTGCCGAACAGGTTCTCCGCGGCCTCCTTGGTGGGCGGCTCTCCCGGCCGCATCATGCGGTAGATCTCCACCAGCGCCTCCAGGCGGTTGCGCGTGGTGTCGTTGGCCAGCGTCTCGGAGATGTAGGCACCGCGATCGATGTCGTTGGTGTAGAGGGTCTCGATCTTCTTGATGCCCTTCTCCACCAGCTGGTCCAGCACGTCTTCCGTCAGCTCGGAGTTACAGGGCAGAAGGACCTCGCCGGTCTCCTTGTCCACGATGTCCACCGCGGTGCGCCGCTGTTTCTCGCCGACCTTGAGCACGTACTCCCGGGGCACGTCCAGGCGGCTCCTGCCGGAACCTTCGAGCAGGCGCACATGGCGGGCCGTGATGCGGCGGCCTTCCTCCGCCACGACATTGCCCTTGGCGTCCTTGATGTCGAAGGTGGCGATGTCGCCCCGCAGCCGTTCCGGGATCAAGTCCATCGAGAAGCCGTCCTTCTTCACGTGGAAGACGCTCTTCTCGAAGAACATGGCCAGGATTTCCTCGGCGCTGTAGTCGAGGGCGCGCAGCACGACCGTTGCCGCCAGCTTGCGCCGGCGGTCGATGCGGGCGAACACGTTGTCCTTCGGGTCGAACTCGAAGTCGAGCCAGGAGCCGCGATAGGGGATGACGCGGGCGTGGTAGAGGATCTTCCCGGAAGAGTGGGTCTTGCCCTTGTCGTGGTCGAAGAACACCCCCGGCGAGCGGTGCAGCTGGGATACCACCACCCGTTCCGTGCCGTTGACGATGAAGGTGCCGTTGTCCGTCATCAACGGGATCTCGCCCATGTAGACGTCCTGCTCCTTGACGTCCTTGACGGCTTTGCTGGAGGACTCCCGGTCGTAGATGATGAGGCGCACCCGCACCCGCAGCGGCACCGCGTAGGTGAAGCCGCGCAGGATGCACTCGCGCTCGTCGAAGGGCGGTTCGCCGAGCTTGTAGTCGACGTACTCCAAGGCCGCGTTGCCGGAGTAGCTGGCAATCGGGAACACCGAACGGAACGCGGCGTGCAGACCCTGGTCCTTGAGCCGGCTCGGACGCACGCCGAGCTGCAGGAACCTGGCGTAGGAATCCACCTGTATGGCAAGCAGGTAGGGGATCCCCATGGCGTCCGGCAGGCTGCCGAAATCCTTGCGGACGCGCTTTTTCTCTGTGAAGCTGTAAGCCATCGGATGTCCTCGACGCGGGATGTCCTCGACGCGAAAAAGGCCGGCCGCTAGGCGGGCCCGAAGTGTCCGTGCCCGGCGCCGGTGGCCCGGCGCGGGAACGTGCTACAGGGGCGGAACGGCGCACCTCGGCGCCGGAACGGTGTGTCGGGCCCCTCGGCCCGCGGCCGCAGGGCGACGGAAGGCCCGCCGGCGCGAATCGCGCCAGCGCGGTCCGTGTCGCGGCCCTGGCGGCCGCGGCGGCGTGGCAGCAAGGTCGACGCGGCCCGGCGTGGCTACTTGACCTCCACCGCCGCGCCAGCTTCTTCCAGCTGCTTCCTGGCCTCCTCCGCTTCGTCCTTGGAGATGCCCTCCTTGAGCTGCGACGGCGCTTCGTCCACCAGCGCCTTGGCCTCCTTCAGGCCGAGCCCGGTGATGGCGCGCACCGCCTTGATCACGTTCACCTTCTTGTCGCCTACGCCGCTGAGCGTGACGGTGAACTCGGTTTGCTCCTCGGCACTGCCGTTCTGTTCCTCGCTAGCGGCGGCGGCCGGGGCTGCTGCCACCGCGGCCGCGGCCGAGACCCCGAACTTCTCCTCCATGGACTGGACCAGCTCCACCACTTCCATGACGCTCATGTCCGCGATCGCGTTGACGATGTCTTCTTTGGCCAGGGCCATGCGGGTTGTCTCCTTGCTTGCCTTAAGTTGCTTTAGTCTGGTGCCGTTCCGCCAGCGTCGCCCGTGGAGCGTTCGCCGACGGCCGCCAACGTCCGCACCAGCTTGGCGGGCACTTCGCGCAACGTCTGCGCCAGCTTCGCCACCGGCGCCTTGAGTACCCCGAGCAGCTGCGCCAGCGCCTCCTCCCGGGTCGGCAGCGCCGCCAGGCGGTCGATGTCCGCCGCCGGAAACAGCCGCCCGCCGATGGCGACGGCCTTGACGTCCAGCGCATCGTGCTGCGCCGCCGCGGTGCGCAGCAAGCGCGCCGCGGCCCCCGGTTCGGTCCGGGAAAACGCCAACATGGTCGGGCCGCTGGCCGCCTCCGCCAGGCACTCGTACTCCGTGCCGGCGACGGCGCGCCGCAGCAGCGTGTTGCGCACCACGCGCAGATACACGCCGCCCTCCCTGGCCTGCCGGCGCAGCCCCGTCAACTCCTCCACGGACAGCCCGCGGTAGTCCGCCAGCACCGCCGCCAGCGCTTCGTCCGCGGCGGTGCGTACCGCGGCGACGATCTCCTGCTTCTGCGCCAGTTGCAGTGCCACAGCCGTCGCTCCGCTAGGCCGCCAACGAGGATTCGTCGATGCGGATGCCGGGCCCCATCGTGGTGGAGAGCGTGATGCGCTTCACGTACTGGCCCTTCGCCGAAGCCGGCTTGGCCTTGTGCAGGTCCGCCAGCAGCGCTTCGACGTTCTCCTTGATCTGCTGCGGCGCCAGCGCCACCGTGCCCACGCGGCCGTGGACCACGCCGCCGCGATCGGAGCGGAACTGCACTTGGCCGGATTTGGCGTTCGTCACCGCGCTCCCGACATCGGCCGTGACGGTGCCGGTCTTGGGATTCGGCATCAGGCCCCGAGGCCCCAGTATGCGGCCCAGCTGGCCGACCACGCGCATGGCATCCGGGCTTGCGATCACCACGTCGAAATCCAGCTCGCCGCCACGCACCCGCTCGGCGAGGTCCTCGAGGCCCACCACGTCGGCCCCGGCCGCCGAAGCCGCTTCCGCGGCCTCGCCCTGGGCGAACACCGCCACGCGCACCGTCTTGCCGGCGCCGTGGGGCAGCGTCGTGGCGCCGCGCACGTTCTGATCGGACTTGCGCCGGTCGATGCCCAGGTTGACGGCGACATCCACCGACTCGGCAAAACGCGTCTTCGCCAGCTCGGCCAGCAGCGCGGCCGCCTCCTCCACCGGATACGCCTTGGCGCGGTCCACCTGCTCGTAGACGCCGCGCATCCGCTTGCTCGTTCTGGCCACCGCTACAGCCCCTCCACTTCGATGCCGGCGCTGCGGGCGCTGCCGGCGATGGTGCGCACCGCGGCGTCGAGGTCCGCGGCGGTGAGGTCCGGCAGCTTGAGCCTGGCTATGTCCTCGAGCTGGCTGCGGCTCACCGTGCCGCGCTTGTCCGTGTTCGGCGTGCTGGAACCCTTGTCGATGCCGGCGGCCTTGCGCAGCAGCACGGACGCCGGCGGCGTCTTGGTGATGAAGGTGAAGGAGCGGTCCGCGTACACGGTGACCACCACGGGCACCGGCAGACCAGCCTCCTGGGACTGGGTCTGGGCGTTGAACGCCTTGCAGAACTCCATGATGTTGACGCCGTGCTGGCCGAGTGCCGGCCCCACCGGCGGGCTCGGGTTGGCCCCTCCCGCCGGCACTTGCAGCTTCACGTAGGCGGCGATCTTCTTGGCCATCGGCGCCTCAGCCCTTCTCGACCTGGGAGAAATCCAGCTCCACCGGCGTCGACCGGCCGAAGATGGTGACGCCTACGACCATGCGGTTCTTGTCGTAGTTCACTTCCTCCACCACGCCGCTGAAGTCGTTGAACGGGCCGTCCACCACCCGCACCAGCTCGCCGGGCTCGAACATCGTCTTCGGCGTCGCCTTCTCCGTGCCTTCGCGCACCCGGTTGAGAATCGCCTCCGCTTCGGCGTCCGAGAGCGGGGCTGGCGCATCCGCCTTGCCGCCGATGAAACCCATCACCCGTGGCGTCGCCTTGACCAGGTGCCAGGTGTCGTCGTTCAGGTCCATGTGTACCAGCACGTAGCCGGGGAAGAACTTGCGCTCGCTGCGCCGCTTCTTGCCGGCGCGCATTTCGACCACTTCCTCGGTGGGCACGAGCACCTCGCCGAAGTGTTCCTTGACCTTCGAGGTCTCGATGCGTTCCGTCAGCGAACGCATCACGGCCTTCTCGTAGCCGGAGTAGGCATGCACGACGTACCAGCGCACTGGTCTAGCCGATCACCAGCCGCACGAAGTAGCTCAGCGCCGAGTCCAGTCCCCAGAGGATCACCGAGAACACCAGAATCAGCACCAGCACGATGGCCGTCGTCTGGGTGGTCTGCTCCCGCGTCGGCCACACCACGCGCTGCAGCTCGAGGCGCGCCTCGCGCATCAGCGCCCACACGCGCTGGCCGCGGTCCGTCTGCACGGCGACGAAGCCGGCCACCGCCGCCAGCACCACCAGCGCCGCGGCCCGCAGCAGCAGCGACCACTCCTCCTGGTAGTACCAGTTGCCCACCACCGCTCCGGCGGCAAGCGTCCACACTACGATCCACTTCAGCCAATCGAGCGCGCCGGTCGCCTCGGACGCCGCCTTGGTTGTCGCCATGTGGTCGTTTCTCCCTCAGCCAGGGCGCTGGCTGCCGGATCCCTTCGCTATGGGCGCGCCGGAAGACGCGCTTTGGCAGGCCAGGAGGGAATCGAACCCCCAACCTGCGGTTTTGGAGACCGCTGCTCTGCCGATTGAGCTACTGGCCTTGTATCTCGCCTTCGCCGCGGCGCTACTGGACGATCTTGGTGACGACGCCGGCGCCGACGGTGCGGCCGCCCTCGCGGATCGCGAACCGCTGGCCCTCGTCCATGGCGATGGGGCTGATGAGGCCCACGGACATCTGCACGTTGTCCCCCGGCATCACCATCTCGGTGTTCTCCGGCAGTTCCACGGTGCCGGTGACGTCCGTGGTGCGGAAGTAGAACTGCGGCCGATAGCCCTTGAAGAACGGCGTGTGGCGGCCGCCTTCGTCCTTCGCAAGCACGTAGACCTCCGCCTCGAAGCCAGTGTGCGGCGTGATGCTGCCGGGCACCGCCAGCACCTGGCCGCGCTCGACGTCCTCGCGCTTGATGCCGCGCAGCAGCACGCCGACGTTCTCGCCAGCGCGGCCTTCGTCGAGCAGCTTGCGGAACATCTCGACGCCGGTGCAGGTGGTGCGCTGGGTCTCCTTGATGCCGATGATCTCCACCTCTTCGCCGACCTTCACCACGCCCCGGTCCACCCGGCCGGTGACCACGGTGCCGCGGCCCTGGATGGTGAACACGTCCTCGATGGGCATGAGGAAAGGCTGGTCGACGGGCCGCTCGGGCTCCGGGATGTAGTCGTCCAGCGTCTCGATCAGCTTGAGCACGCTGCCTTCCCCGACGTCCGAAGCGTCGCCTTCGAGGGCCTTGAGGGCGCTGCCGACGACGATGGGCGTGTCCTCGGGGAACTCGTTCTGGGTGAGGATCTCCTGGATGTCCAGCGTCACCAGCTCCACGAACTCGTCGCGCTCGTCGGCATCGAGCTGGTCCACCTTGTTCATGTAGACGACGATGCGGGGCACGCCCACCTGTCGAGCCAGCAGCACATGCTCGCGGGTCTGCGGCATCGGCCCGTCGACGGCGGACACCACCAGCACGGCACCGTCCATCTGCGCGGCGCCGGTGATCATGTTCTTCACGTAGTCCGCATGGCCGGGGCAGTCCACGTGGGCATAGTGGCGGGCGGTGCTCTCGTACTCGACGTGGGTGGTGGCGATGGTGATGCCGCGCTCGCGCTCCTCCGGCGCATTGTCGATCTCGTCGAACGCCTTCACCTCGCCGCCTTGGCGGGCGGCGCACACCTTCGTCATCGCCGCGGTGAGCGTCGTCTTGCCATGGTCCACGTGGCCGATGGTGCCTACGTTGATGTGCGGCTTGGTGCGTTCGAACTTCTCTTTGGCCATGTCGCCACTGTCTCCCTAGTTCTTGTTCCCTTGTCTTCCGTTGCCTGTCGTCTTCCGTTGCCTTTGTCGCCACCCGACTTGGTGCTCACAATCGGACTCGAACCGATGGCCTCTTCCTTACCAAGGAAGTGCTCTACCAACTGAGCTATGTGAGCACTTGCCCGTCAGCGGTCACCCAAGATCGAGCCTCCCTGTACTGCCGGCCGCGTTCGGACAGCACCCGGACACCTTGCGCCTGGAGCGGGTAGCGGGAATCGAACCCGCGCCACCAGCTTGGAAGGCTGAGGTTCTGCCGACTGAACTATACCCGCCGCACTCCGCTGCACCCGTTGCATCGCACCGCGTTCCCGTGTGCCGCCGGCGACCAGCGCACAAGGGCAGCGGCGGCTCGCCTCGCACCGAACCCGCCGCCTGGTGGAGGGGGTAGGATTCGAACCTACGAAGGCGTAGCCGTCAGATTTACAGTCTGATCCCTTTGGCCGCTCGGGAACCCCTCCGGGTCGCTATCGAGAGGACGCGACATTCTGCCCATCGACAAAAGCGATGTCAACGCCGAATTTCACGCCGCCAGCGTCGCTCGCGCGTTGGTGCCGCCACGAGGAATCGAACCCCGGACCCGCTCTTTACAAGAGAGCCGCTCTTCCCGCTGAGCTATGGCGGCCTGGCGCCGCACCCGCGGCCAGATTCTCCCACAACAGCGCTGTCAGGGGGCGACTGGCGTGGGGTTCGCCAATGCGCCGCAGGCCGCCTGGGGCAGGCCGGCCAACGCCGCCGCCGGCGCTCGGGCGAGCAGCCGGTAGGTCGCCGCCCGGTCCCGGGTGACCATCTGCGCCGGGTGGCCAGCCTGGACGGCGCGCCGCTGCTGCGCCAGGGCCAGGTCGCGATCCCGGAACACCCCGACCGAGACGCCGCGGCGGCGTTCACCCGAGGGGATGACATAGGCGTCGAGACCCTGTCGCCTGAGCGCGGCCCGAATCTCGGCCGCCGCCTCCAGAGTGGACGCCGGCGGCACGAACACGAGATAGTCCGCGCCCGGTTCGGTCTGCAGCTGGGCCGTGCCCCCGGCGCCTTCGATGGTCTCTCGCGCAGCCTGGGCCGCCGCCTGGTCGGCAAACGGCCCGATCAGCGCGCAAGGCAGCGGCTTGTCCGCTGCGACCGGTGGCGCGGACGGCTCGGCGGCTGCCGTCTTCGGCACGGCGGTCCCGAGCGCATCCGCCACTTCCGTGGCAGCAGCCGCTTCCGGCGCCGGCTGCGTCGCCGCTGGCAGCGGCTGGCGGGCAACCTCCAAGCGTTGCGGCGGTACCGGCGGCAACAACCCCTGCGCGCGCAGATAGGGGCGTGCCAGCCAAGCGGCAGCCAACGCCAGATTGGCCAGCACCAGCAGCACCGCCAATCCCTTGAGCAGTCCGGACACGGCCGTCATGGCAGCGCGATGGCCAGGCCGTCCAGCACCAGCGTCGGCACGTGCCGCACCGGGCCTGGCCACGTCGGCGCCAAGGCCGAGGTCAGGAGAGGCGCGTCGCCGCCGGTGACGAACACGGCCGCATCGCTGGCGGGGCAGCCGGCGAGCGCGGCTTGGGCGAAACCCGCCAGCATGGTGGACGTGCCAGCCGCTACCGCGGCGGCCGTCGATCGGCCAAGCGACACCGGCGGCCCGCCACCCGTCCCGCAACCGTCCAGCGACGGCGCCGGGGCGCCGGCCGCGCCGCGCAGCCCGCCGTCCGCCGTGCCCTGGCGCAGCGCCATGCGCATCAGCGCCAGCCCCGGCGCAATGCAGCCGCCTTGGTGGCGGCCGTCGGCGGCGACGTAGTCGAAGGTCGCCGCGGTGCCGGCGCCGATCACCGCGGCCGCGGCATGCACCTGACCCCATGCGGCTACCACGCCCAGCCAGCGATCGATGCCCAGGCGCTCGGGTCGGCAGTAGCCGCAACGCACGCCGCCTAGCGCCGGGGCCACGGTTGCGAACTCCGCCGCGACGCCGTAGCGCCGTCGTGCCGCAGCCGCCAGCACCTCCCGGTCGCCGCGCACGGTGGCGATCCGCACCCGCGCCGGCCGGCGCGGCAGCGTCGGCAGGCCCGGCGCGGCGAGGATGCCGGTGCGGGCGCCGCAGCGCCACTTGGTGCGGGTATTGCCGATGTCGAGGTCCAGCGCCTCGGCGGCAGTGTCCATCAGGCGCTCTCGGTCCGCAGCGTCACTTCCCCGGCCGCGTACTCGCGTACGCCGGCGCCGGTGTCGATGCGCAAGGCACCGTCCCGGGAGACGCCGACCACGGTCCCCGAGACCCTCGCCCCCGGCGCCGGCAGCGCCACCGTCACGGCGGCGCCGTGGTAGCGGTGCGCCGCCTGCCACTCGGTTCGGAACGCCGCGAAGCCCTCCGCTTCGAATCGCGCCGCCGCGGCCACCACGGCATCGAGCAGCGCCGCCAGCAGCGCATTGCGGCACGGCTGCTCGATCTGTTCCGCCACGTCGGCCACGGACTGGTCCACGCGCCCGGCCACCGCGGCACCGCAACCGACGTTGACGCCGATGCCCACAACCACTTCCAGCGGCGGCGCGGCGCGTACCAGTTCGATCAGGATGCCCGCCAGCTTGCGCCCGCCCAGGAGCACGTCGTTCGGCCACTTGAGCGCCACGCCGACCAGTCCGAAGCGGCACAGGGCCTGCCGCGCGGCCAAACCGGCAACCAGGCTGAGAGCGCCGATCTCGGCCGCCGGCCGGCGGCTGCCGAGGCCGATGGAGACCGCCAGATTGCGGCCGAACGGGCTCAGCCAGGACCGGCCGCGGCGGCCGCGGCCAGCGACCTGCGCCTCGGTGGTCAACACGCAGCCGTGGATGCGTTCCCGGACGGCCCGGGCCAGGAGGGCGCTGTTGGTGCTGTCGATGCAGGGCGCTATGTCGAGCTGCCGCAGCCAAGCCCGCGTGGGCGCGGCCAAGGCGGCGGTTACCGCGGCGCTGCGCAGCGGCTTGAAGTCTTCATCCACCCGGGCGACGTCTCCGGCAACTGCCACCCCCAGATCCGCCAAATGCTGGCGCTCCTCCGCACCCACCGCAGCCAGCGACGCTTCGCGGCGGGCCGCCAAGGCCGCGGCCACCGGCGCCAGCCGCTGCCACAGAGGCGCGTTCCGGCTTTCGCGGGCCGCGGGGCGGGCGGCCAACGTTGACGAGTTCACGGTCGGTCGCTAAGTTCCACTGTTTCGGCCACCTTGGCAACACCGCGGCCAATGACGCCGTGGCCAGGCCAATTCGAGAGGCAACCGTGCCACAACAGCAGGCGCAAAGGAAACTCAAGCAGGCCGGCCTCAAGGTGACTGTGCCGCGGCTGAAAGTGCTCGACGTGCTCGAGAGCGCGGAGCTGCACCATCTTTCCGCCGAGGACGTCTACAAGGAGCTGCTGCGCATCGACGAATCCATCGGCATCACGACCATCTACCGCGTGCTCACGCAATTCGAGAACGCCGGGCTGGTGGAACGCCACAACTTCGACGACGGCCACGCCGTCTACGAGATCGCGCCCAAGGCGCACCACGATCACATGGTGGACGTGGACAACGGCGAGGTCACCGAATTCGTCGAAGAGAGCATCGAAACCCTGCAGCGCGAGATCGCCGCCAAGCACGGCTACGAACTGGTCCATCACGAGATGGTGCTCTACGTCCGCCGCAAGCGAGACGCCTGATCGAACTCGCCTAGCCGAGGCCAGCGGGCCAACCCATTGCAGCGACTGAATATCTGGTGGCACGGGCACTGACGCGCCAGCCGGTTGGCCATTGACGGATGAGGCGGAGCGCGGCTGCGGATCCGCACCATCGATTCAAGCTGGCCCCAGCAGCGCCGCCAGCCTGTGGTGCCCCTTCTCCTTCGCGTAGTCGCCGGGAGTGCGCCCGGCCGCGTCCCGCCGGCATCGGTCCGCGCCGGCGTCCAGCAGGCACCGCACCGTGTCCGCGCCAACGCCGCGGAACGCGGCAAAGTGCAAGGCCGTGCGGCCGTCGGCGTCGGCGGCGTTCACGTCCACGCCCCGGGCAAGCAGCCAACGGCTGCCGGCCGGGCGCTTGAAGTACATCAGGTCCATCAGCGGCGTGCGGCTCTTGAACCGCTGGTTCCAGTCGGCGCCGTAGCGGTCCAGCAGATCGCAGCCGGCGTCGACGCCCTGATAGGACGCCGCGAACACCGCCGGCGCCGGATTGGCGCCGCGTTCCAGCAGGTACTCCGCCAAGGCGTAGTTGCTCTGCCAGGAGAGCGCCCGCCACAGCGGCGTGGCCGCGAAGATCTCGCCATCCCCTTCGTCGATGGCCTCGGCGCCGTCAATGTCCGCGCCGGCATCCAGCAGCGCGGAGGCGCAAGCCACGGTGCGCTCTGCGTCCTCTTCGCTCTCTTCGTTCTCTACGCTGTCGCCCGCGCTCCGCCAGAGGCCCGATGCGGCCACGTAGTGCAGCGGCCCGCGGCCCCGCCGGTCCACCTCGTTGGCCCGTTGGGGGCGCCGAAGGGCCCGCCGCAAGCGCCCCCGGTCCAGCAGCACGGCTGCCAGGTGGATGCCGATGCGGGTGGCACGGAGCCGATCGATCATGCCGTGGGCCGCGCCCATCGCCGCGTAGGCGATGGGCTCGAAATCGTGGGGTCCGGCAGCCAGGTTGGGATCCGCGCCGCCAGCCAAGAGCGCCTCGAGGGCCGTCAGGTGGCCGTCGTGCTTGGCGATGGTGGCGTGGTGCTGGGTCAGCCGCGTCAGCGGCGTGTGGCGGCTGCCGGTGCCGGAGACGACGTTGGGGTTCGCGCCAGCGTCGAGCAGCGTCTCGATGAAGTCGGCGCGGCCGGCGAAGGCGGCGTCGACGATGGGCTTCCAGTGCTTCGCCGCCACCGGCGCACCGCCGATGGCGCGCCGCAACGCCGGCAGACTGCCGCTGGCGATGGCGCGGCACAGGGGCTGGTAGTTGGCGGCCGGCACGGCTCGAAACGCGCCCTAGTGTGCCGCTTCCAGAACAACGTGCGTTCCAGAGGGACTGGTTTCGTCGCAGGGCCGGGACACCGGTGGCCTCGCGGGGCGGCACATCCTCAAGCGGCACGTGCCGAGGCGACGACAGACGGACGCGCCATTGCCACGTCGATTCGGAATCGAACCCCTAGCGTACCGCTTCCGAATCAATATGCGTCTCGACGGCGCCAGCCCGCTAGCCGTTCTGTTCCGCATGCCCCATCTGCGACTGCACGTAGTTCTGCAGGCCCGTGCGTTCGATGAGGCCGATCTGGGTCTCCAGCCAGTCCACATGCTCCTCCTCGGAAGCGAGAATGTCCTCGAACAGCTCGCGGGTCACGAAGTCCTGCACGGATTCGGCGTAGGCCACGCACTCGCGCAAGAGCGGCATGGCGTCCATCTCGAGGGCCAGGTCGCAGCGCAGCATCTCGGCCACGTCCTCGCCGACTCTCAGCCGGCCGAGGTCCTGCAGGTTGGGCAGACCGTCCAGGAACAGGATGCGTTCGATGAGCCGGTCCGCATGCTTCATTTCGTCCAGAGACTCGCCGTGCTCGTATTCGCCCAACGCCAGGAGTCCCCAGTCCTTGAACATGCGGGCGTGGAGAAAGTACTGGTTGATGGCCGTGAGCTCGTTCTTCAGAACGCGGTTCAGGCAGTCGATGACCTTCGGATCTTGCGCTCTCATGGCTGTCCCATTGCCGGTGACCAGCCATGTACAGTACCGCCACAGACGCAGGCAGTCAATCGTAACTCATTGATTTTATATTAGTTATGAGACTGATACCGCCACTAGCACTGCGAACGCGATTGATTCCCGTTAGGCCCGTTAGGAGGGGTCGCGACGGGTCGAGAGCATGCGGTATTCGCGCATGTGGCGCAGCGAGCGCAGTTCGTCGCCCCGCAGCTCGAAGATGCGCGCCAGATTGTAGTGGGCGTCGGGGACGCTGGCGGCCTGCCGGTAGTAGCCCACCGCGGCGTCGAATTCGTCGAGTTCGTCGAACACCGTGCCCAGGTTGTAGAGCGCAAGCTGGTGCCGGGAGACGGCCCGCAGCGCCAGCTGGTAGTGGCGTGTGGCGCGCTTGAGATCGCCGCGAACCTGGAACAGGCGGCCGAGGTTCACATGGGCGTCGGCGTTGCGCGGGTTGGCAGCCAGCGCTTGGCCGTAGGCCCCGGGCGCCTGGTCCGGGGCGGTCTCCTCCAAGTCCAAGGCGATGTTGTACCAGTCGTCGCTGTCGAGCTCGCCGTCCTCCTGCGCAGCGTCGCCGCTGTCGAGAGCTGTCGCCGCCGCGGCCTTCGGCCCCCCCTTGCAGCCGCTCCCCCGGCCCAGAGACCGCACTTCGCCGGGCGGTGGCGCATCGAAGGCGAGATGCCCTTGACCGGTCTCGGCATCCCACAGCGCCGCCGCCTCCTGCACGGCCACATGGCGGCCGACGGGGCGCAAGCGCAAGGCGGCCAGCGGTACCCGGCCCGCGGCCTTGAGTTGCGTCAGCGCGGCGAACGCGCGCCGCGGCGGCAGGGCGTCGAGCAGGCCCTTGACGGTACGCAGCAGCACCATGTCCTGAAACGAGAACCGATAGCCACGCTCGGCGCCCCGGCGCGGCGTCAGCAGGCCTCGGCGCACCACGCCGCGCACCCGCGTGGGCGTCAGCCCAGCGGCCGCCGCGGCCTCGCGGGTGCTGTAGCCGTCGGCCTCGCTGGCCGCCAGCGGCGCCACCCGCCCTACTTGCGCCATGAGGCTGCGCTCGGCATGGAACAGGCGCCGCGTCAGCCCTTCGCGGCCCGGGGCGCGCTCGAGGCGGCCGTCTTGCGGGGCCGGCCCTTGCGGGGCGCCTTGGGTGCCTTCGCGGCAGCGCTGGATCTTGCCGCGCCCTTTCGTTCGCCGCGCTGGCCCCGGCCGCCGCGGTCGCCCACCGATGCCTTGAGAGCTTCCATGAGGTCGATGACCTTCGCGGCCGGCTGCTCCTCCGGCGGCACCGCGATGTCCTGGCCGTCGATCTTCTGCTCGATGAGCGCCTGGGCCCTGGCGCGGTATTCGTCCTCGTACTTCTCCGGCTCGAAGGCGTCGCCTACGCGCTGCTCGATGATCTGGATGGCGAGCTGAAGCTCGGCCTCGGCGACGTCGCAGACGTCGAGCGGCACGTCTGCCATGGTGCGCAGTTCGTCGGCGTGCTTGAGCTGCTCCATCACCAGGCCCTCGCCGAAGGGCCGGATGAGCACCAGGTAGCTCTTGCCGCGTGCCGCATAGCGGGCCAAGGCGGCGCGCTGCGTCTTCAGCAGCGCGGCGCGCAGCAGATGGTAGGAACGGGCCGCGCCCTTGTCCGGCCCCAGGTAGTAGACGCGCTCGATATAGATGCGCTCCACGTCGGCGAGGGGAATGAACTCGTCGATGTCGATGGCGTTGGTGGCGGCCACGTTCAACGCCTTGAGCTCGTCGGTGCTGAAGGTGACGTACTGCCCCTTGGCGAACTCGTAGCCTTGAACGCGATCCTCCCGCTCGACTACTTCGCCGTCCGAGGCGCGGATATACTGCTGGCGCAGCCTCGAGCCATCCTTGCTCAGGTAGTTGAAACGCACTGCGCGACTCGTGTCCACGGTCGAAAACAGCTTGCACGGAATGGAAACCAAGCCAAAGGAAATCGTGCCGGAACCCATGGGACGCGCGGCCATACATCCTCCTCTGCCCGTATCGTCTCAGTCGCGGGCTTGCCGGCCTGCGGCGGCCTCCGATCCGCGCCGGTCCGCAACGAACTGCGGACTATAGCCGCTGCCAGCCATGCCCTCAACCCGCCGGCGGCCGCCCGCGGCAGCGAGCGCGGCGCCGCCTGACGCACCGGGCGCCCTCGACGCCTACCGCAAGCGGCGGCGCGCGTCGGCCACTCCCGAACCCTTCGACGAAGCCGCCGAACGGGGGCCCGCGCCGACGAGCGCGGCTGGCGGCGAACGCCGCCTGTTCGTGGTGCAGCAGCACGCCGCCACCCGCCTGCACTGGGACTTCCGGCTGGAGGTCGGCAGCGTGCTGCGCTCGTGGGCGGTGCCCAAGGGCCCGTCGATGGACCCGCAGGACAAGCGCTTCGCCGTGCAGGTGGAGGACCATCCTCTGGAGTACGCGGACTTCGAGGGCCGCATTCCGAGTGGCAACTACGGCGCCGGGCAAGTGCTGGTGTGGGACCAGGGCACCTACATCGAGCTGGAGGACTTCGCCGCTGGCTTCGACGCCGGCAAGCTGCTGTTCGCCCTGAACGGCCACAAGCTACGCGGCCGATTCACGCTGATTCGGCTGAAGGGACGCGAGAACACCGGCAAGGAGTGGCTGCTGATCAAGGAGCGGGACCAGTGGGCCGGCGAGGCGGCACTGCCGGAGGACTCGGTGTTCTCCGGGCTGACCATGGCTACCGTCGCCGACCCCGCGGCCTTGGCCGACGCCCTAGCTGCCCGCATCGCGGCGCTGCGGCCAAGGCCCCCGGCCAGCCAGCGGCTGATCGAGGCGCCGATGCTCGCATCGCCGTCGGAACCGTTCCGCCGCCCGGGCTGGCTGTTCGAGGTGAAGTACGACGGCTATCGGCTGCTGATCACCCGGGACGGCGACCACGTGCGCTTGACTTCCCGGCGCGGCATCGACTTGACGCCGCGGTTCCCCGAACTCGTCAAGTGCGCCCGGCGCATGGCCTGCGACCGCCTCGCCATCGACGGCGAAGTGGTGGTCCACGACCACCGCGGCGCACCGCGCTTCGGCCTGCTGCAGGAGCGCGCCGCGGTGCGCGGCGAGCAAGCCACGGCCGCAGCCGCGCGCCACAACCCGGTGACCTTCTACGCCTTCGATCTGCTGCACGCCTGCGGCTACGACCTCAAGGCGCAGCCGCTCGAGACGCGCAAGAGCCTGCTCAAGGAGCTGCTGCCGAGCCGGGGCCTCTTCCGCTACTCGGCCCACGTCGAGGAAGACGGCGTCGCCGCCTTCGAGGCGATGGCCAAGCTGTCGCTGGAGGGCGTGGTGGGCAAGCGCGCCGACTCGCCCTACCGCGCTGGGCGCAGCCAGGACTGGCTGAAGGTGCGCGCCAACCGCACCGGGGACTTCGTCGTGCTCGGCTGGGTGCCGCAAAAGAGCAATGCGGCCGATCTGGGCGCGCTGGTGCTCGGCGAGTACCGGGGCGGCGTGCTGGCGCACTGCGGACGGGTGGGCGCCGGTCTCGGCCAGGCGCAGCGGCGGGAGGCGCAGCGGCGGCTGCAAGCCGCCGGCAGCGGCCCGGCGCGGGGCCCGGTGCCGCAAGCGCGCTGGGTGCAGCCGACGCTGGTGTGCGAAGTGGAGTACCGCGAGTACTCGCTGGACGGCAATGTCCGCGAGCCGGTGTTCCTGCGCTTCCGCGACGACAAGGCGCCGGCGGAGTGCGTCGGCGCCTACCACGAACCGCTGGCCCTGGCGCCGGCTCCGCCGCCGCAACGCGAGGTGCAGATCACCAACCGCGACAAGATCTTCTTCCCGGAGAAGGCGCTCACCAAGGGCGACCTTCTGGACTACTACGAACAGGTCGCACGGTGGATGCTGCCCTACCTGGCGGACCGCCCGCTGGTGCTGACGCGGTTTCCCGACGGCATCCACGGCAAGTCCTTCTACCAGCGCGACGCGCCGGACTTCGTACCGGACTGGCTGGTGCGCAAGACGCTGTGGAGCGAGAGCGCCGAGCGGGAAGTCCACTATTTCGTGGTGCAGAACACCGAGTCCCTCGTCTACCTCGCCAACATGGGGGCGATACCCATCCACGCCTGGCACAGCCGCATTACCGATCTGGCCCATCCGGACTGGTGCGTGCTCGACCTGGACCCCAAGGACGCGCCCTTCAGCGACGTCGTCGCCACCGCCAAAGCCGTCAAGGCGCTGCTGGACGAGGTGGAACTGCCCGGCTTCCTCAAGACCAGCGGCGCAAGCGGCCTGCACATCCTGCTGCCTCTGGCAAGAAGGCTCACCCACCGCCAGGCGACCACGCTCGCGGAGCTGTTGGCCCGAGTGGTCGTCGGGCGCTATCCGGAACGCTGCACCATCGCCCGGGCGGTGCGTCAGCGAGGCGGCAAGGTGTACGTCGACTACCTGCAGAACGGCCACGGCCAGCTGCTCGTGGCGCCGCTGTCGGCTCGGGCGGAACCAGCCGCGTCGGTGTCCATGCCGGTGCGCTGGCGAGAGCTGAACGGGCGCTTGAAGAACGCCAACTACCACCTCGGCAACGCCGTCGCCCGTCTCAAGCGGCAGGGGGATCCCATGGCGCCGGTGCTCGCCACCGAACCGGACATCGAGCGCGCGCTGGCGCGGCTCGGTCAGCTGCTCGGCGCCGAGTAGGCGCGGGCCGGCTAGCGGTTCGGAATCGACATGGCAAATGGCACGTTCGTCTGTCGTCGCCTCGGCGTGCGCTACTTGAGGATGTGCCGCCCCGCAAGGCCGCCGGCATCCCGGTCGAGCGGACGAGCCCGCCCGCTGGAACACACGTAATTTTGGAAGCGGCACACTAGCGCTAGCCGCCGTCGCCGGGCGCGGAGCGCCTGGTCCTAGCCACGGTTCGATTGCGATGGGCGGCGACCAGGGCATCGCGCATGGCGTCGAAGTTCTCCCGCGGCAGAGGACGGAACGGGCCCAGCGGGCAGGTCGCGGTGCCTACCGCGGTCGAGGCCCGGGCCAGGCCGCGCACGCGGTCCCGGGCGCACACGCGCATGCTCGACTGCTCCACCACCAGCACCATGTCCCGGCGCAGGCCGTGGCAGCGATGGGGCAGCAGGTTCAGCCACACCGTGTCGCCGCGGCCTACGAACGCGAGCGCCTGATCGGTGACGATCTCGATGCGGCGGTAGCGGCTGGTGGCCAGGCACCGGCGGGACTCGGCGTAGTCGCCGTCGGCGAGCGGGTTCGCGAGCACCTCCTCGACGCTCAGCGGGCCGGCGTCCGCCGCTGTCGACGCCGGCGGGTCGCGTTCGGCCGCCCCGGCCATCGCAGCCGCGGCAAGGAATACCGGCGACCCGCACTGCGAGAGCCAACGGCAGCGACCCGGCACCTCGCCGTCAGCTCCCGTACCGCTGCCGCAGATGGTCGAGGAAGGCCGCGGTGCCCAGCGGCGCGCCAGTGGCCTCGGCGAGCAGCGCCCTAGCGCCATGAAGCTGGCCCAGGCCGTGGATGTTGCGTCGCAGCCAGCCGACCAGGACGTCGAACTCGCCCTGCCGGGCGGCGGCGTCCACGTCCGCTGCGGCGTTGGCGGCGCGGTAGATCTGCGCCGCCATGACGGCACCGACGGTGTAGAGGGGAAAGTAGCCGAACAAGCCGGCGAACCAGTGGACGTCCTGCATGCAGCCGTTGGCGTAGTCGGCGCCGGTGGCGATGCCCAGGCGCCTGGTCATGGCCGCATCCCAGGCCTCGGGGAGGTCCGCGATGGCCAGGCTGCCGTCGATCAGCGCGGTCTCCAGCTCGTAGCGCAACAGGACGTGCAGCGGATAGGTGAGCTCGTCCGCATCCACGCGAATTAGGCCCGGCGCCACGCGCCGTGCCTGCGCCGCCAGATTGCCGCCCTGCCAGGCGGCGGCCCTGGTGCGCCGGCCGAGCAGGTGGCGCTGCATCAACGGCGCCGCGAACTCCAGGAACGGCGTGCCCCGGGCCAGCTGCATCTCGACGCACAGGGACTGGCTCTCGTGTACCGCCATGCCGCAGGCCGCACCCACCGGCTGGCCGCGCCAAGCGCTCGGCAGGCCCTGCTGATACAGCGCATGCCCGGTCTCGTGCAGCACCGCGAACATGGACTCGAGGCAGTTCTGCTCGTGGTAGCGGGTGGTGATGCGGGTGTCGTCCGGCACACCGCCGCAGAACGGATGATGGCTGGTGCCGAGGCGACCCCGGGCGAAGTCGAAGCCAAGCGTCGCCATCAAGGCCCGGGCCAGCGCCTCCTGCCGCGCCACCGGGAACGGCCCGACCAGCGGCAACGGCGATCGGGCGCCCACGGCCCCGTCGACCAGCGGCGGCAGGGCCGCCTCCAGTTCGGCGAACATCGGGCCGATGTCCGCTAGGGAGCACCCGAGCTGGTGGCCGCCAAGCAACGCATCGTAGGCCGCGCAGCCAAGGCGGTCCGCCAAGGCGGCTGCCTGCTCCCGAACCAGCGCCACCACCGCGGCCAGCTTGCCGGCCACCGCAGCCCAGTCGTTCTTCGCCCGCGCCGAACGCCAGGTCTGCTCGCAGACGGACTGCGCCTCCGACAGCGCCGTGACCAGCGCCACCGGCACGGCAGCCGCGCGCTGCCACTGCCGTTCCATGCAGCGGACGTTGGCCGCCCGCCAGGGGTCCAGGTCCTCGGCAGCCGCCGCGGCCAGCAGGTCGCCGAGTTCCGGCGCCGCGGCAGCGTCGTGGATGGTCCCCCGCAGCGCAGCCAGCGCCTCGGTGCGGGAGGCGCCGGCGCCGGCCGGCATCAGCGCCGCTTCGTCCCAGGCCAGCATGGCCTCGGCATGCTCCAAGTGGCCGATGCGGGCGAAGTGGTCGTGCAGGCGCTGGTAGGCCATCGTTTATAGTTCGCTGGTCGTCTTGCCTTCGACCGGAGTAGCTTGCATGAGCACCGCGCAGACACTCAAGTACATCGGCACGCGCCCGATTCGCCCGGACGGCGTGGAGAAGGTCACCGGGCGCGCCAACTTCGGCGCGGACCGCGCTCTGCCGGGGATGCTCTACGGCAAGGTGGCCCGCAGCCCCCATGCCCATGCCCGCATTCGCGCCATCGACACTAGCGCGGCCGAAGCCATGCCCGGCGTGCTGGCGGTGATCACCGCCGCCGATTTCCCGGACCGCAGCGGCTTCAGCCCCCGGCGCAAGGCGTTCAACGACAACCTGCTGGCCAGCGACAAGGTGTTCTACCACGGCCACGCGGTGGCCGCGGTCGCCGCTACCACCCTCGCCGCTGCCGAGGCCGCGGCAGCCGCAGTGGCGGTGGACTACGACATGCTCGAGGCGGTCACGGACGCCCGCGCCGCCATGCGGCCGGAAGCGCCGGTGCTGCACGAGACGATGTTCACCGAAGGTCTGCCGGAGACGCCGTCCAAGCCTTCCAACATCGTCAAGAAGCAGGCGATCGCCAAGGGCGATGCCGCAGCGGCCTTCGCCAGGGCCGACGCCGTCGTCGAGCGCACCTACGTGACGCCGATGGTGCATCAGGGCTACATCGAGCCCCATGCCTGCGTCGGCAGCTTCAACGCCGACGGCCAGGCCACGGTGTGGTGCAGCAGCCAGGGCCACTTCGACGTGCGCGCCATGACCGCCATGGCCCTCGGCATGGATCTCGGCGACATCCGCGTGGTTCCCGCCGAGATCGGCGGCGGCTTCGGCGGCAAGACCACCATCTACTTGGAGCCGCTGGCCGTGAAGCTGGCGCAGAAGAGCGGCCGCCCGGTGAAGATGGTGATGAGCCGCGAGGAGGTGTTCCGCGCCACCGGCCCCGCCTCCGGCACGGTGAACACGGTGAAGGTCGGCTGCACCAGCGCCGGCCGAATCGTCGCCATGCAGGCCAAGCTGGTCTACGAGGCCGGCGCCTATCCGGGCAGCCCGCTCGGCGCCGGCGCCATGTGCATGTTCGCGCCCTACGACGTGGACGACGTGCTCATCGAAGGCTACGAGGTGGTGGTGAACCGGCCCCGGGTGGCCGCCTACCGGGCCCCGGGCGCGCCGCAGTCCATGTTCGCCGGAGAGTCGGCCGTGGACGAGCTGGCGCAGAAGATCGGCATGGACCCGCTGGACTTCCGGCTCCGGAACGCCGCCAAGGCAGGCACCCGCGCCGCCTACGGCCCCACCTTCGGCGCCATCGGCCTCACCGCGTGTCTCGAGGCCGCCAAGGCCCATCCCAACTACGCCAAGCCGCTTGGCGACGGCGAAGGCCGGGGCGTGGCGGTCGGCTTCTGGTTCAACGGCGCCAACCAGTCCAGCGCCGAGGTCCACATCGCCGATTCGGGAATGGTGAAGGTGGTGGAGGGCAGCCCGGACATCGGCGGCAGCCGCGCATCGATGGCGCTGATGGCGGCCGAAACCCTTGGCGTGCCCTACGAGCGCATTCGCGTCAACGTCGCCGACACCGACAGCACCGGCTACTGCGCCACCACCGGCGGCAGCCGCGTGACCTTCGCCACCGGCATGGCGGTGATCCGCGCCTGCGAGGACGTCATCGGCCAGCTCAAGCGCCGCGCCGCGGCCACCTGGGACATCGATCCGGAGCAGGTCGAGTGGCGCGATGGCGAGGCCCGGCCGGCCCCCGGCGTCAACGTCGACGCCAAGCCCCTGTCCTTGGCGGAACTGGCCCGCAACGCCGCCCGCACCGGCGGTCCGATCTCCGGGCGGGCGTCGCTGAACGCCCAGGGCCCCGGCCCTTCGTTCTCGGTGAACTTCACAGACGTGCGCGTGGACCGGGAAACCGGGCGCACCACCGTGACCGGCTTCACCGCGATCCAGGACGCCGGCCGCGCCGTCCATCCGGACTACGTCGAGGGGCAGATGCAGGGCGGCGCGGCGCAGGGCATCGGCTGGGCGCTGAACGAGGAGTACCTCTACGACGCCGACGGCGTACTCGAGAACCCCGGTTTCCTGGACTACCGCGTACCCGTGGCTTCGGACCTGCCGATGATCGAAACGCAGATCGTCGAGGTGCCCAACGCCAACCATCCCTACGGCGTGCGCGGCGTCGGCGAAACGCCGATCGTGGCGCCGCTGGCCGCAGTGGCGAACGCCGTCAGCCGCGCCACCGGCGTACGCATGGCGGACCTGCCGCTGTCGCCGCCCAAGGTGCTCGAGGCCATCGCCAACGGCCGCGGCTAGCCGGCTGCCGGCGCGACGCATGCGGTCGTTCCGATGCGGCTGCGGCAGCCGCGTCTACTTCGACAACGACCGCTGCCTGCGCTGCGGCGCGGCGCTGGCCTTCGATCCCCGCCGCCTCGCCATGCGCCGGCTGCGCCGGGGCGGCAACCAGGCCGACGGCCTGGCCTGCGCCAACCGCAGCGCCCAAGGCACCTGCAACTGGCTGGCGACGGCGCCCGGCGCGGCCTACTGCATCGCCTGCCGGCTCACCGAGGTGGTGCCGGATCTCGGTGCGCCCCGGCGCTTGGACCTCTACCACGCCGTGGAGCGCGCCAAACGGCGCTTGATCTACTCCTTGCTGGCGCTTGGCCTGCCGGTGGAGGGACGCGCCGAGCATCCCCGGGGCCTGGCGTTCCACATCCTTGCCGACGCGCGCCTCGACGGACGCGAGGTGGCGCCGCCAGCGGCCGATGCGGTCACCACCGGCCACCAGGAGGGACGCATCACCATCAACCTGCTGGAAGCGGACCCGGAGCTGCGCGAGCGCATGCGCGTGGCGATGGACGAGCCCTACCGCACGGTGCTCGGCCACTTCCGCCACGAATCCGGCCACTACTACTGGCAGCGGCTGGTGGCCGGCGAACGCCTGGGCGCGTTTCGCCGAACGTTCGGCGACGAGCGGCAGCCCTATGCGGAGGGGCTCGCCCGGCACTACCGGGACGGCCCGCCGGCGGACTGGCCGGCGCAGCACGTCTGCGCCTATGCGGCGTGCCATCCGCTGGAGGACTTCGCCGAGTGCTGGGCCCACTATCTGCACATGGTCGATGCGCTGGAAACGGCGGCCGCAGCCGGGATGGCGGTGCGGCGCTGCCGGTTCAGGGATCCTGTGGCCGGACCGGACGCCCACTGCGAGGGGTTCGACGGACTCGACGAGATGGTGGCCGAGTGGCGGCTGCTGGCGACGACGATCAACGACTTGAACCGCAGCCTCGGCCTTGCCGACGCCTATCCGTTCGCGCTGCCGCCGCCAGTGGTGGAGAAGCTGCGATTCGTTCACGGGCTGGTGGCCAGCAGCGCCTCCTCGCGAACGGCCGCTGGCGGCTCGCCGTGACCATCGACTGGCGGCGCTATCGCACCGGCGGCCTGTTCGACGAACTGGTGCTGCCGAACGGCGACGCCCGTCCCGGCGCCGGGCGGCTGCTGGCGGCGCTGGCCAAGTTCACGGCGGAAGAGATACGCGAACGCAAGACCGCGGCGGAATTGGCCATCCGCGCCATGGGCATTACCTTCACCGTCTACGACGACGGCGCCAACATCGACCGCGAGTGGCCCTTCGACATCGTGCCGCGGCTCATCCTCAAGCAGGAGTGGGACCGCATCGCCCGGGGCCTCGAGCAGCGGGTTCGCGCCTTGAACGCCTTCATCGACGACGTCTACCACCACGGCCGCGCCCTGCGCGACGGCGTAGTGCCGAAGGACTACGTGCTCGGTTCCCGGGAGTACCGCTCGCGCTGCGTCGGCATCGATCCGCCCCACGGCGTCTGGTGCCACGTGTGCGGTTCGGATCTGGTACGCGACGCCGACGGCAAGCTGTACGTGCTGGAGGACAACCTGCGGGTGCCGAGCGGCGTCTCCTACATGCTGGAAAACCGCGCCGTGATGAAGCGCGTGCTGCCGGAGCTGTTCGAGGACTACCGGATTCGTCCGGTGGACGACTACCCGGCCAGGCTGGCGGCGTGCCTGCGCTCGCTGGCGCCAGCGGGCGACGGTCGGCCGCGCATCGCCGTGCTGACGCCTGGCATCTACAACTCGGCGTACTTCGAGCATGCGTACCTGGCCCGGGAAATGGCCGCGGATCTGGTGGAGGGTTCGGACCTCGTAGTCGGCGACGACGACGTCGTCTATCTGCGGACCATCGGCGGCCTCGAGCGCGTGGACGTGATCTACCGCCGAGTCGACGACCTGTTTCTCGATCCCAAGGCATTCCGCCCGGACTCCGTGCTCGGCGTGCCGGGCCTGGTGCAGGCCTGGCAGGCCGGCAAGGTGGCGCTGGCCAACGCCCCCGGCTGCGGCGTCGCCGACGACAAGGTGATCTACACCTACGTTCCGGACATCATCCGCTACTACCTGGGAGAGGAGCCGCTGCTGGCCAACGTGCCGTCCTACCGCTGCGCGGAAAAGCCGCAGCGGGACTACGTGCTCGACAACCTGGACGCGCTGGTGGTGAAGCCAGCCAACGAATCCGGCGGCTACGGGCTGGTGGTGGGACCCCATGCCAGCCGCAGGGAACGCGAGGAAGCGGCCCGGCGCATCCGCGCCGAACCGCGCAACTACATGGCGCAGCCGATGCTCACGCTCTCCACGGCGCCGACGCTGGCGGGCAGCAACGCCGTGGAACCGCGGCACCTGGATTTGCGGCCCTTCGTGCTCTCCGGCGAGGACGTGCATGTCACCACCGGCGGACTGACGCGGGTGGCCCTGCGCAAGGGCTCCACCGTCGTCAACTCCTCCCAGGGCGGCGGCAGCAAGGACACCTGGGTGGTGGAACCCGCGTGAGCACGGTGCTCTCCCGGGTGGCCGAACGGGCCTACTGGCTGGGCCGCTATCTCGAACGTGGCGACGCCACCGCCCGGCTGGTGGCCGTGAACGGCAGTCTGCTCATGGATCTGCCGGGCCGCGAGGCGCTGGGCTGGCAGCCGCTGATCGACATCACCGGCGCCACGACGCTGTTCGAGGCCCTGTACGGCCCGAATGCCGAAGCCTCCGAACGCCAGGTGTGCCGCTTCATGACCACCGACACCCGGCATCCGGGCAGCCTCGTGAGTTCGCTCACGGGGGTGCGCGAGAACGCCCGCAACATTCGCCAGGCGATGCCGCGGGTCACCTTCGAGTACATCAACGAACTGCATCTGTTCGCCCGTTCCGCCCTCGCCGCCGCCAGCTCCAGGCTGCGCCGCGCCGAAGCCCTCGAGGGCATCAGCCGCCGCATTCAGCAGCTTGAAGGGTTCCTCTCCCAGAACATGCTGCACGACGCCCACTGGGACCTGCTGCGGCTCGGCAACTACGTCGAGCGCGCCGACATGACGACGCGCATCATCGACATGCGCACCGCGGACCTGTTCGCCAGCCACCACGAACTCGCGCCCTTCGAGGACATCCAGTGGCGCAGCATCCTGCGCGCCTCGTTCGCCATGCAGTCCTACAACGCCGCAGTGCGCGGGCCGGTGGTTGCCGGCCGGGCGTTGGATTTCCTGTTCAAGGACCGGCGCCTGCCCCGCTCCTACCTGCGCTGCCTGCAGGGCGCTCGGCGCAGTCTGCTGGCGCTGCCGCGCCACGCCGAACCGCTAAAGCTGTGCGACCGCGCCATCCGCCTGATCGAGAGCACGGACGTGGCTCGGCTGGGCCAAGCCGGCGGGGAAGGCAGCGGCAAGGACGACGAGGGCACCGGGGACGGGGCCGGTGGCGGTTCGGGAACAAGTCGGGCGCTGACCATCTTCGTCGACCGCTGCCAACGCCAGATCGCCGCCCTGCACGACGCCGTGGCCCGCACCTATTTCGATTACGACGAGAGCGCCTAGGCGGAAGCAGCACCGGACGCAAGTCAGCCTTCGGCAACGGGCGCCCCGACGCCCGTCATGTACTCGATGGCGCCCCGCAGTTCGCTGTCGGTGCAGGTCATGCAGAGGCCCATGACCGGCATCAGATTCAGGCCCGTGCGCGTCGTCTCCATCAGCGCCGCCATGCCCTTGGCCAGCCGCGGCGACCACGCAGCCGCATCGCCGAGCTTCGGCGCGTCGTTCAGGCCGGTGCCGTGGCAGGTGTGGCAGAACTTGTCGTAGACGTCGCTGCCGCTCAAGCCGGCGGCGGCTGGCGGCGGCGCCACTTGGCCGCCGCAGTCCTCGCCTTCGAGGCAGACGCTGCCGAAAGGCGCTGTCCGCTCGCGGATGTCCGCCACGGTCCCGGACGGCACGGCTTGCGCCAGCACCATGCCGGCAACAAGTGCCGAGGCAAGGCCGAGGCAGCGGAACGCGGGCTTGGGGCTAGGCAACGGCGTCTCTCCGAACTGGCGCTTCGGGCGCGATTATACCGGGCGGTGGCGCGGCGGTCGGCCGCGGCATCGCGACCGGTGCGCGGCGCAGCCGCGCCAGCAGCCGCCGACGTTCCGCAAGGGCCGCTTCGGCGGCTTGTCGGCGCACGGCGCCGAAGCCCCGGATCGTCGCCGGCAGGCGGGCCAAGGCCGCAGCGTCCGCCAGATTGCCAGGCGCCAGGTGGTTGCAGAGCCAAGCGTAGTCGGCTTCGAACAGCCGCAGCAGCGTCCGGGATCGGCGGTTGTCCGGTCGCCGCCGGAACGGATCCAGCCATGTGCCGCGCCAGCGACGGGCCCGCGCCAGGAGGCGCAGCACGGGCAGCATCCACCCGCCGCCGACGACGAGCTTGCGGCGCTCCCCCCCGCCTCGGCGCCAAGGCAGCATGTCGTGGCCGAAGTGGAGCTGTACGCTGAAGCCGGGAGCGAACTCGCGTTCGAGCCGCGCCATGAACTGGCTCCGCCGGCCTGCTGCCGCCGCGGAGGCCGTGAACAGCCGCGCCACTTCGTATTCGTCCTTCGGCGCCAGCAGCTTGAAATAGCCCTCGGCGACGGCTGCCGCCACCGCCGTGCTGCGCGGATCCACCGCCTGCTCGGCGGCCCGCAACCGCTGCACCAGGCGCTCGTAGCGGCCAGCCAGGGCATCGTCCTGGTAGACGGCCAGGTGGGCGCGCCGGGACGCGATGCGCCCGGTCAAAGTGGGCGGAACGCCCGGCGGCGGCTGCATGGCAACTCTTGCCGGGCCTCGCGCCGCCGCCGGCAGCAGCCCGAGGTCCTGGGCGGCGGCCCGGCCGCACTCGAAGGCCGCCAGATTGTCGGCAGCGGCCGTGCGGTTCAGGACAATGGCCCGCCGCAAGGCGTCCCGGGACGCTGGCACCGCGCCCAGCTGCCAGGCGTAGCCGAGCAGCAGCACGTTGGCGGCGGCGCTGCTGCCGAACAACCGCGTCGCCAAGCCGCCGACGTCCACGGCGCGCAGGGACCGCACACGAGGCAGCAAGCGCTGTCGAGGGTTGCCGGCGTCCACTGCCGGTTGACCGAGAACGAACTCCGCAGTGGGCGCGACGCCGCTGGCCAGGACGGCCGTGGTTCGGCGAGGCGAGAGGGCCGTCAGCGCTTCCCGGCTGGTCGCGGCAAGGATGTCGGCGGCGAGCAGCAAATCCACGGAGCAGGCGGGAATTCGCGTCGCCGGCGCGGCGCCGACGCGGACGTGGCTCAGCACCGCGCCGCCCTTCTGCGCCAGCCCGGTCATGTCCAAGGCGTACACCGGCTTGCCGTCCAGGTGCGCGGCGGTGGCCAGCAGCTGGGCGGCGGTGACGATGCCGGTGCCGCCGACGCCAGCGATCAGGATGTTCGCGGTGGCCGCTGCGATGGTCGGCGCTGGGAGGCGTTCGGCGAGGTCCGCGGCGATGGCCGCCGCATCGAGACGCCGTGGCTTGGCGCCGCGCAGCGTCACCAGCGCCGGGCAGAGACCAGCGAGGCAGGCCAGATCCTTGTTGCAGGCGCTCTGGTCGATGGTGCGCTTGACGCCGAAGGCGGTGGGGAGCGGCGCCACCGCCACGCAGTTGGACTGCCGCGAGCAGTCGCCGCAGCCTTCGCACACGGCGTCGTTGATGGCCACCCGCAGGTCCGGATCCGGCGCCAAGCCGCGCTTGCGCCGGCGGCGCAGTTCGGCGGCGCAGGCCTGGTCGTACACGAGAACCGTGCAGCCGGGCAGTTCGCGCAGTTCGCGCTGCACTGCGGAAAGCCGATGCCTGGGGAACACGGACACCGAGCGCGGCAGGGCACCCCGGCGATGGCGCTTCGGGTCGTGCGAGACCACGCGCACCACCGCCACGCCTTCCGCCAGCACCTGCGCCACGATGTCCGCCACGGTCGGGCCGCCGTCCACCGGCTGGCCGCCGGTCATGGCCACGGCGTCGTTGGCCAGCACCTTGTAGGTGACGTTGACGCCGGCGGCAACCGCGGCGCGGATGGCGAGAATGCCGGAGTGGGAGAACGTGCCGTCGCCCAGGTTCACGAACAGGTGCTTCTCCGCCGTGAACGGCGCCTGGCCGATCCAGTTCGCGCCTTCGGCGCCCATGTGCGTCACCGTCTGGGTGTTGCGCCCCATCCACTGCGCCATGTAGTGGCAGCCGATGCCGGCACCGGCGCGGCTGCCGGCCGGCAGCTGCGTCGAGGCGTTGTGCGGGCAGCCGGCGCAGTACATGGGCTTGCGGGCCGTCTTCGCTTCCGGTGCGTCGGCGAGGCCCTCTTCCGCCAGCGCCGTGGCGCGCAGACGGTTCGCATCCGGCGGGCCGTTCGGCAACGTCGCGGCAATCGCCTCGGCGATGGTCCGAACGTCGAGTTCCCCGCCCGCCGGCAGCAGCGGCCCGTGCCCGGCGCCGTGGCCGTTCGCGGCAGCCAGGTCCGCCTTCCCGTACACGGCCAGGCCGCCGACGGGCGGCATGCACCGCAACTGCTGCTCCAGGAGCGGGCGCTTGTGCTCCACCACCAGGACCCGCCGCGCCCCCCGGCATGCCTGCCGGGCGAGGGCGGAGCCCAGCGGCCAGGTCATGCCCACCTTCACCAGCCGAACCCCGGCGGCGCGCAGGGCGGCGTTCGAACCGAGGCCCAGCAGGCCCAGCGCCTCGCGCACGTCGTGGTAGACCTTGCCGGCCGTCACCACCGCCAGCTGGGGAGTCGGCACGTCGACCACCACGCGATCGATGCCGTTGGCGGCGGCGAACGCCTGCGCGAGCTCGATCTTGAGCGCCAGCCGCGACTCCTGCGCCAGCGGCGCGTCGTCTAGGCGGATGTGCGGGGCGGCGATGCGAGGCGGCCAGCGGAACCGATGTCGCGCCAATGCCACGTCGACCAGGCCAGCGCTGTCCGCTACGTCGGTAACGGTTGCCAGAGCGGCCCAGCACCCGGCGAACCGCGACAGCGCCCAGCCGAACAGCCCGAAGTCCAGCACGTCCTGCACGTCCGCTGGCGCCAGCACCGGGATGCCGAGGTCCCGCAGGGAGTACTCGCTCGCGCTCGGCAGCGTCGACGACTTGCAGTCCGGGTCGTCGCCGACCACCAGGAGGGCGCCGCCCAGGGGGCTGGTGCCAGCGGCGTTGGCGTGGCGCAGCGCGTCGCAGGAGCGGTCCAGGCCCGGCGCCTTGCCGTACCAGAGGCCGAACACGCCCTGGTGCCTGGCGCCGGGGAACAGGCCCACCTGCTGGCTGCCCCACACCGCAGTGGCGGCCAGGTCCTCGTTGATGGCCGGCTTGAACACGATTCCGTGGGCCGCCAGGCGCGGCGCAAGCCGCCACAGCTCCTGGTCCAGGCCGCCGAGGGGCGAGCCCCGGTAGCCGGAGACGAAGCCGGCGGTGTCGACACCAGCGGCCGCGTCCAGTCGCCGCTGGTCCAAGGGCAGCCGTGCCAGCGCCTGGATGCCGGAGAGGTAGGCCATGCCGCGCACGGCGTCGTAGCGTGCGACGTCCAAGTCGTCCGACCCTGCCACGAAGCACCTCCACGTTCGCTGGTCCGTGGCAGCAACATAGAGCGACGTTCCTAGGCGCGTCGCTGCGATCCGTTGTCCGAATTGGGCGTATTCTGATACTCCATCCTGTATACAGGTGAAAAGTAGGGATGATGTCTCTAGACAAGCTGGATCGACGCATCCTCGCCGAGTTGCAGGAGGCGGCGGATCTCTCCATGCAGGCGCTCGGCGACCGGGTCGGCCTCTCGCACACGCCCTGCTGGCGGCGCGTGAAGCGGCTCGAGCGCCTGGGCGTCGTCCGACGGCGGGTGACGCTGCTCGATGCCGAGCAGCTGGACCTGGCCGTGAACGTGTTCGTCAACGTCAGCTTGAAGCGGCACCAGGAGAATGCCTTGAACCGGTTCGAGGAAGCGGTGCAGGCGGTGCCGGAGATCGTCGAGTGCTATTCCGTCTCCGGCGAGACGGACTTCCTGCTGCGCGTGGTGGTGCGGGACGTGGGCGCCTACGAGCACCTGCTGAAGGCCACGCTGGTGCATCTGCCGGAAGTAGGCAACCTCACCTCCACCTTCGCGCTGCGGCAAGTGAAGTACACCACCGCCCTGCCTCTGGCCAACTGACCTCGACGGTTTCGCGATCGACCGGTCGTGGGCCAAAACCGCGGCCGGCTCTGGCCGGTTTCCTACCGTCGGCCGGGCGGCTGTCCGCTTCCCGCCCCGCCGCCGGCAACGTAGGGTGCGTGGCGTTCCGATGCGGTCGCCGTCACGGCCCGCGCTGGACGAAACCAAACGACACGGAGGACTAGACATGCGAACCAACATCCCAAGCAGACCAAGCAGAATCCGCAAGCGGCTGCTCGCAGGTGCCGTGGTGGCAGGCCTGATGGCCCCGGCGGCGGCTCTTCCGCCGGGCTCGCCAGCGGCGCTGCCCGAAGCGCGATTCATGCACGTGATCAACGACTACTTCACCGAGGGCCTGCAGTGCGGACCCTACGACCTGGACTACCACTGCAGCGGTGTTCCCGATTGGCTCTCCCCTCGGATCTACGTGTTGCCGTGGTTCCCGCGCGGGCCGCTGTGGTGATGCGGACCGGCGAGTGCCAAACCCGCTAGTGCCCACTTGGAACGAGGTTCGGATCGGCACCCGTGCCGCCGTCTCATCCGCCACGGCAGTCGGGTTGGCCTGCTAGCCGGGTCGGCAGGTCGCGCCTGGTTCTGCGGGCGCGGCCGTGCCGTCGCAGAAGTGGCAGGTGCCATGTGCGGCGTTGGTCGGCACGACACGGCAGGCGCTGCACATGCGGTAGCCGCCGGCACCGAGGTCCGCCGCCAACGCAACGCGGCCGTCGAACACGAAGCAGGCGCCGGCGAAGCGGCTCTCGGGGCGCGCCGCAACCGGGCTGGATTCGTCGCAGGGCCCTTGGCAGGCGTCGAGATAGCCCAGGATGCCGCCATCGAGCTGGTAGACCTCGCCGAAGCCTTGCGCCAGCAGATGGGCGGACGCCTTCTCGCAGCGGATGCCGCCGGTGCAGTACATGGCGACCGGCGCCTGCCCGTCGCCGCAACGGCCGGCCCGCACGGCTTCCCGGAACTCCCCGAAGTTCGCGGTCCGAAGCGTCGTGGCGCCGGGGAAGGCGCCGATGGCGCTCTCGTAGCCGTTGCGCACGTCCACCACGCGCACGGCCGGGTCCGCGAGCAGGGCGTTCCATGTCGGCGCGTCCACATGCTCGCCCACGGGCTGGTCAACGAGCAGCTCGCCGAAGGTGACGATTTCGGCCTTGGCCCGCACCTTCAGCCGCCGGAAGGCGGCCTTCGGCGACGGTGCCGGCGAGTATTGGATCCGCAATCCCGGAAACGCGGCGGAGAGCGCCAGCCCGGCGGCGGCTTCGATGGCCGCGCGGCTGCCAGCGAGGGCGCCGTTGACGCCTTCCGGAGCTATCAGCATCGTGCCTCTGAGATCTTGCGCCGCGCAGGCAGCCTCGACCGCCGCGGCGAGTCCAGCGACGTCGGCGACCGGCGCGAAGCGGTAGAACGCGCCGACCGCGAACGGCCCGGCGGTCACCGCCTGGGCGGCAGGCTGCCGTCGCCGCCGTGGCACGGCGGCGACATCGGCGCGTCCCCGAAGCGCCGTTGCCACTCCGCCGTGGTGTAGGTGTGGATCGCCAAGGCGTGGACGCTGCCGGAGAGCTCTGCCGCCAAGGCCGCGTTTACGCGTCTGTGCCGCGCCAGCAGCCGCTCGCCCTCGAACTGCGGCGACACCACCACCACCTTGAAGTGGGTCTCGGCATCCTGCGGAACGTTGTGGTTCGCACTCTCGTTCACGATCTCGAGATGCGCCGGCGCCAGCGCCTCGGCCAGCTTGGCCTCGATGCGTTGGCGCGTCGACGACGGCGTCTGGCCAGCGGCGGCTGTCGGCGGCATCTTCGGCGACGTCCTCGGCGGCTTGGCGGCGTCTTCGGCGCGTCAGCGGCGGCGTCAGCGGCTGATGAGGACGACGGTCACGTTGTCCATGCCGCCAGCCCGGTTGGCGGCGTCCACCAGTTCGCTGGCCGTGCCGGCGAGGGCTGGACCGGCCTCGCCGCCAGCGGCGTCGGTCAGCAGCTGGGCGATCTCGGCGTCCGCCAACATGCCGGAGAGGCCGTCGCTGCACAGCAGGATCAAGTCCTCCGCGCCGAGCTCCAGCGGCTGCACATCCGGCTCCACGGACCGTTTCGCGCCGATGGCGCGGGTGATGACGTGCCGGTTGGGCGCGTTCTCCGCCTCTGCCGGCGTCAGCACGCCGGCGTCCACCCACTCCTGCACCAGGCTGTGATCCTTGGTGAGCTGGGACAGCTCGCCGGCGCGGAAACGGTAGGCGCGGGAGTCGCCAACGTGGGCCAAGTAGCCTTGACCGTCCGTTACCGCTGTCACCACCAGCGTAGTGCCCATGCCCCGATAGGAGGAGATGGCGTTCGCGGTGCCGATGACGCGGCTGTTGGCCTGCTTGATGGCGGCGCTCAATTGGTCCGGCGTCAGCGGGCCGCGCCGTCGCGCGCTCGCGAGATGGTCCAACGCCGCTTCCACCGCCAGTTCCGCGGCGACGCCGCCGGCGCGGGTGCCGCCCATGCCGTCCGCCAGCACGGCGAGGCCAAGGTCCTCGCGCACGGCGAAGACGTCCTGGTTGTCCTCCCGCACCTGGCCGGCGTCGCTACTGCCCTGGGCCTGCATGGCTGTCGTTCGCCCCGTTGACGCTCGGGTGTTCCGGCCGGCGGTGCGCGCTTAGGCGGCTGCGGCCAGCGTCGGCACGGGCTGGTTCTGCGCCTCGTAGGGAAATACGTCGTCGAAGCCGATGAGCTCCCGCAGCCGCTGCGGATCCGCGCAATCCTGCCAGGGTTCCTCGCGCATGGTGACCTTCATGTTTTCCTGCGGCAGCACAGCTTGGTGCCGATAGTACGCCACGGCGTTCAAGCGCAATCCAGGCGCCAGCCGCGGATAGGCCCCGTGCCAGGTGGCGCCGGGCCAGACGATGACGGCACCGGCCGGGCAGACCACCGGCTTGGCCCGCTTCGCGGCGCTGGCGCCGGGATGGGCGTTCGAACGGTGGGACCCCGGCACGTAGGCCAGCGCGCCCAGCGCCTCGGAGTAATCGGTGAGGCACCAGGTGGCGTTGGCGGTGAGCGCCCGGGAGCCCCACGGCAGCGGGTTGGCGCCTTGATCGCAGTGCAGACCCAGGTTCGGGCCGTAGCCGTAGTCGCCCTGCCACTTCACGAACGAGTTGGTGCTCGACAGGCGGCGCATCCGGGCCCCGGAGGCAGGCGCGCGGCCGATCAGATGATCGATCAGGGCGTCCACCACCGGATTCACGAACAGGTCCCGGAAGCAGCGATCCAGCTGCAGGAGCTGCTGGATCAGCATCTGCGACGGCGGTGGCGCGTCCTTGGGGGCGAGACGGACCTGGCCGGGCTCGGGCGCCGGCCAGCGCAGCGCGCCCTTCGGCCCCTCGGCGAGGGAAATGGGACAGCCGCCCGTCATCTGGGTGAACTTCGCCAGCAGCACGTCGGTGCAGCGCTCGAACAGCACCGCGGGGACGCCGGTGACCTCAGGCGGCACCACGGCAAGGCCATCCGTCTCCAGCGCGAGGATGTAGGGTTCGAGCCCAAGGCGCTTGGCTTCGTTGCTGATCTCGGTGGCAGCGCTCTGCATCCCGTGGCTCCTCGCTTGTGGCGTCCCGCCTGATTCTAACCCCGTGCGCAGCGGCTGCGACGCCGCCAACGGTGTCCGGACGTCGCACATTCGCCATTGCTTGGCGTAAGCTCCGCGCAAGCTGTCCAGCGAGGCGCCAAGAGAATGTTCGATTTGAGCGGCAAGGTGGCGCTCGTCACCGGCGGCAACGGCGGCATCGGCCTCGGCTTCGCCGAGGGCCTGGTGGAGCACGGGGCGGACGTGTGCATCTGGGGTACCAACGAGGCCAAGAACGCAGCCGCGAAGGACCGTCTGGCGGCGCTCCGCGGCGGCGCCAAGGTGGCGGCGCTCCGTTGCGACGTGGCCGACGAGCAAGCCGTGGTGGACGCATTCGCCGAAACGGTGGACACCTTCGGCGGCGTGGATTCCTGCTTCGCCAATGCCGGCGTCGGCGGCGGCGGCGCCCGGTTCGACGCCATGACGCGGGAGGAATGGCGCCGCGTGTTCGACGTGAACATGGACGGCGTGATGTTCACCCTGCGCGAGGCCGTGAAGCACATGAAGGAGCGCGGCGGCGGTTCGCTTGTGGTGACCAGCAGCGGCACCGCCCGCTTCGGCGCCGCCGGCAGCGAACACTATTCCGCCACCAAGGCCGGCGTGATCGCCCTCGTCCAGTCCCTGGCGGTCGGCCAGGCGCGGTACGGCATACGCGCCAACGCCATCATTCCCGGCTGGATAGAGACCGCGATGACCGAACGGGCGCTGCAGACGGAAGCCTTCCAGACCCGCGTACTGAAGCGCATTCCGCAGCGGCGCTGGGGCCAGCCGGCGGACTTCCGCGCCATCGCGGTGTACTTCGCGAGCGACGAGAGCGCCTACCACACCGGGGACACGGTCGCCGTGGACGGCGGCGTCTCGCACTTCTGATCGGGGCCCCGGCCATGGATGATCCAGAAGACACACACATTCGCTTGCGGCTGCGCCAAATCGCGCTGATCGCCCCTCGGCTGCAACCCGTGGTGGAAGATTTCCGGGACGTGCTGGGGCTCGAGGTGTGCTTCGTCGACCCCGGCGTCGGCCACTTCGGCTTGGAGAACGCGCTGCTGCCGCTTGGCAACCAGTTCATCGAACTCCTGGCGCCTATCCGGGAAGACACCGCCGGAGGGCGCTACCTGGAGCGGCGCGGCGGCGCCGGCGGCTACATGTTCATCATCCAGTGCAAGGACCACGGCCCGCACCGGGATCGTCTCGGCGAGCTTGGCGTGCGACTGGTGACCGACCATCGCAGCGACACGTTCGTGAACATGCAGCTCCACCCCAAGGACACCGGCGGCACGTTCCTGGAGATCGACCAACAGCTCGGCCCGAGGGGAATGGATCCGGACGGGCCTTGGACGCCGGCCGGCGGCGACGGTTGGCAGCGAGCGCGGCGTGTGCATCGCGTTGCCAACATCCTCGCGGCCGAAATACAGGCCGAAGACCCCGCAGCGACCGCCGAGCGCTGGGGCGAGATTCTTCAGCAGGAGGTTGTAGACGCCGACAACCCGTGCCTGTACGTCGAAAACGCCGGCGTCCGCTTCGTGCCGTGTACGGACGGCCGTCCCGAGGGTCTGGCGGGGCTGGACCTGCTCACGGTGGACCGTGGCGCGGTGCTGGCCGCGGCGAAGGCCCGGGGCTGCGCTGTCGACGCAACCAGCGTGATGCTTTGCGGCATGCGCGTCAACCTGACCTGACCATCTGACCTGCGCGATGCTGGCCTACGTTCCGCCGCTCGAGGACATGGCCTTCGTGCTGTTCGACCTGTTCGAGGCGGACGACGAGTGGACGCGGATGCCAGCTTTCGCAGGTCTGATCGACCAGGCCTTGGCCGCGGCGGTGCTGGCGGAGGCTGGCAAGCTGGCGGCAGGCGTGGCGCCGCTGTACCAGACGAGCGACGCGAGCGGGCCGCGCTGGCAGGACGGCACCGTGACGGCCCCGGCTGGCTTCCAAGAGGCCTTCGCGAGTCTTGCCGCCGGCGGCTGGCTGGGCATCTCCGGCAACCCGGCGCATGGCGGCCAAGGACTGCCGAAGATGCTCACGGTGCTGGTGGAGGAGCTGTTCTGGGGGGCGAACACCAACCTGTATCTGTATGGCGCGCTGACCACCGGCGCGGCGCTGTGCATCGACGCCCATGCCGACCGAGCCCTCAAGGAACGCTACCTGCCGGCGCTCTACGCTGGCCGCTGGACCGGCGCGATGGCGCTTACGGAAGCCCACGCCGGCACGGATCTGGGCCTCATCCGCACCCGCGCCGAGCCCGCCGCGGACGGCAGCTACGCCATCACCGGCACCAAGATATTCATCACCAGCGGCGAGCACGACCTCGCCGAGAACATCGTCCACCTGGTGCTTGCCAAGCTGCCGGACGCGCCTGCTGGACCCCGGGGCATCTCCCTGTTTCTGGTGCCGAAGGTGCTGCCGAACGGCCGTCGCAACGGCTTCGCCAGCGGCGGCATCGAGCACAAGATGGGGATTCGCGGCAGCGCCACGTCGGTAATCAACTACGACGGTGCCACCGGCTACATCGTCGGCGCACCGAACCAAGGCCTCGCGTGCATGTTCACCATGATGAACCACGCCCGCCTCTCGGTGGGCATCCAAGGCCTCGGCCTTGCCGAACTCGCCTATCAGAACGCCGCCGCCTACGCCCGAGAACGCCGCCAGGGACGCTCCGCCGCCGGTGCGCAGGACTCAAGCGCAGACGCGGACGCGATCCTCGTTCACGCGGACGTGCGGCGCATGCTGCTCACCCAGCGCGCCTTCGCCGAAGCCGGGCGCGCCTTCGGCGCCTACCTGGGGTTGCTGCTGGATCGCGCCCACCACGCCCCTGGCGCGGACCAGCGCCGCAGTGCGCAGCAGCGGGTGGACCTGCTGACGCCCGTAGCCAAGGCATTCCTGACGGACCGCGGCATGGAGTGCGCCCTCTTGGCCCAGCAGACATTCGGCGGCCACGGCTACATCGTGGAACACGGCATCGAGCAGGTGGTGCGCGACGTGCGCATCACCCAGATCTACGAAGGCGCCAACGGCATCCAAGCGCTCGACTTCGCCGCCCGCAAGGTGCTGCGGGACGGCGGCAAGGCACTGGGCGAACTGCTCGACGAAATACGCGCCGAGACTGTCGCGCCCGTCTTCGCCGCGCCGCTTGCCGAAGCGACAGAGCGGGTCGAACGGGCCGCAGCTGGCGTTGCCGCCGAGGCCGCGAAGGACGCGCACCTGCCCGGCGCAGCCTCTGCGGATCTCCTGGAGCTCACGGGGCTTGCCATCTACGCCTGGCTGTGGGCCAAGATGGCAAGCCGGGTCCACGACGGCCATCCCAAGCGGCATTTGGCGCGGTTCTTCTACGCCAAGCTGCTGCCGAAGACGCTGGCGCTGGAGGCGGCGGTAGCGGCCGGCGCTGGCGCCGTGATGGCAATGCCCGAGGAACGGTTCTGAGCGCAGCCGGACCAGCCGCCGACTGCTCGTGAACCGCCGCCGCCTGCTCGCCGCGGCTGGCGCCGCGCCGCTGGGCCGGGAGGCCGTGGCGGCTGCCAGCCGGCCGCGCCGCCTGAAGCCGCAGCCGGGCGACGTGCTGGTGCATGCCTTCGGCGCCGCCAAGGCGCGGCCCATCGCCCCGGCGGAGGTTGGCGGCAAGCCGCTCATCGCGTTTCCGATGGACGCCGCGACCGGTCTGGTGCGCGACGGCTCGCTGCACAACGAACTGCTCGTGGTGCGCGTGGCCCCGGCGGCGCTTTCGCCAAGGGCCAACGCCCATGCCGTACGGGCCGACGATGGCGTCTTCCTCGTGTATTCCGCCGCCTGCACCCACACCGGCTGCGAAGTGAACGGCTGGCGCGACGCCGAGCGCCGCCTGGTGTGCCCCTGCCACGGCTCGGAGTTCGACGTGCATGACGCGGCCAAGGTGGTGGGCGGCCCGGCGCCCAAGCCCCTCGCCATGCTGGAAGTGGCCGTGGCGGAAGAGCGTTTCCGGGTAGCCGGGGGATTCTCGCGGCGGGTAGGCCCGGAACCGGCGTAGCACAGCCATGCGACGGGCTCGAACCTGCCAACGCAGAACTGAACCGGCTGGCGACGCTGGCACCGGATGCAAAGCCAAGCGCCTTCTGGCAGAGTGCGACGAAGAAGAAATCGGGGGCTTGATGGGCAGCGGGAGCATCGTCGTCTACCACAACCCGGCGTGCAGCAAGAGCCGGGGAGCGCTGGACATCCTTGCCGAGCGTGGCGTGGCCTTCGAGGTCGTGGAGTATCTGAAGTCGCCGCTCGACGCCGCCGGGCTCGCCGACGTGCTCGGCAAGATCGACGCCGCGCCGGCGGAACTGGTCCGCAGGGACAGCCACTTCCGCGCCCTTGGCCTTGGCGCCGGCGACTACACGGACGCCGCAGCCGTCATCCGCCTGCTGGTCGAACATCCGAAGCTGATGCAGCGCCCGGTGGTCGTGCGCGGCGACCGCGCGGTGATCGCTCGGCCTTCGGAGAAGGTCGAGGAACTGCTCTAGCAACCAGCCTCGGAAGCCGTTCGGCGGAGCCGTTGCGGTGCCAGGCAAGGCCGGAAGCGACCGGCCGGCGGCCATTGCCGAGCCGGCGCACTGCGTCGCCCTCGGCGTGGAGTACGACGGCAGCGCCTTCAGCGGCTTCCAGCGCCAGCGGCACGCTGGCAGCGTTCAGCAGGCATTGGAGCAGGCGGCGTCGGCCGTGGCGGACGAACCAGTGCAGGTGGCCGCAGCAGGCCGCACCGACGCCGGCGTCCACGCTACGCAGCAGGTGGTGAGCTTTCGCACCAACGCGGCGAGGTCCCCGGATGCGTGGCGGCGCGGCATCTCCAGCCTCACGCCGCCGAGCGTCGGCGTGGTCTGGGCCAAGTGCCCGGCAGCCGCCTTCCACGCGCGCTTCGATGCGCTCTGGCGGCGCTACATGTACGTCTTCAGCGATGCGCCGGTGCCGCCGGTGGTTGGGCGCTCCCTGATGGGGTGGTCGCGGCAACGGCCCCTCGACGTGGCAGCCATGCATCGGGCGGCGCAGTGTCTTGTGGGAGAGCACGACTTCTCCGCATTCCGCGCCGCCGGCTGCCAGTCCCGCTCTCCCCGACGTCGCGTCTACCGGGCGCGGGTACGGCGCTGGCACGGCTACGTGGCCATCGACGTGGTGGCCAACGCCTTCCTGCTGCGCATGGTCCGGAATATCGCTGGTGCCTTGCGGGCGGTGGGCGCCGGAGATCTATCGACGGCCGCCGTGCGCTCCCTGCTCCGCGGCCGCGACCGCCGCCTGGCGCCGCCGACGGCGCCAGCGACCGGGCTGTATCTGGTGGCGGTCGGCTACCGGCAGTGGCGCCTGCCGGTGCGGCTGCCGCCGGTGCTTGGCGTCGCGCCGGACGATGCCGACGGCCAGCCGCGGGCGGGCTCTGCGCCGGCAGCGGTTCTTCGGTAGCATCGGGCGCGGAGGCCGAGGCTGAGGCGGAAACGATGGGCCGCTACATTCTGCGCCGCTTGGTGCTCATTCCGCTGACGCTGTTCGGCATCCTGCTGATCGTGTTCGTCATCGCCCAGTTCGCGCCCGGCGGCCCGGTGGAACAGATCATCGCCAGGGCGACGATGGGGCAGATGTCCTCCACGATGGGCATCAGCGGCGGCGGCGACGGCGGCGGCATGACCACCCAGGCGATGGACACCGCGTCCCCGGCCCAGAACGCCGCCACCTACGGCCTGGATCCGGCCTTGGTGGCGGACTTGGAGAAGCAGTTCGGTTTCGACAAGCCGTTGCCGGTGCGCTTCTTCACGATGGTGTGGAACTATCTGCGGCTGGATCTCGGCGACAGCTACTTCCAGGACCGGCCGGTGTTCGAACTGGTCGTGGAGCGCATGCCGGTGTCCATTTCCCTCGGTTTCTGGTCGCTGCTCGTGATCTACGGCGTTTCCATCCCCTTGGGCGTTGCCAAGGCGGTGCGGGACGGCACTCGGTTCGACTTCGTCACCAGCACCATCATCTTCGTCGGCTACGCGATACCAGGCTTCATTCTGGCGATTCTGCTGATCGTGCTGTTCGCCGGTGGCAACTATTTCGACCTGTTTCCGCTGCGCGGGCTGACTTCCGAGAATTGGCACGAACTTGGCTGGTTCGGCAAGATAACGGACTACCTGTGGCACCTCGCGCTGCCGCTCCTGGCGCTGACGGTGGGGGGCTTCGCCACCCTGACCATGCTCACCAAGAATTCCTTCCTCGAAGAAATCAGCAAGCAGTTCGTGCTCACCGCCCGGGCCAAGGGCCTCACCGAGCGCCGCGTGCTCTACGGCCATGTCTTTCGCAATGCCATGCTCATCGTCATCGCCGGATTCCCGGCGGCCTTCGTGGGCATCCTGTTCACCGGCTCGCTGCTGATCGAAGTGATCTTCTCCCTGGACGGCATGGGGCTGCTCTCCTACGAAGCGGTCATCAAGCGGGACTATCCCATTCTGCTCGGCACCGTGTTCGTGTTCAGCCTGGTGGGGCTTGTGATGCACCTGGTGGGCGACTTGACCTACGTGCTGGTGGACCGCCGCATCGACTTCGACACCCGCTAGACGGGCTGGGCAGGAGAGCAAGAGTGGGGAAACCAAGGCGGCGCCCGTGAAGCTGTCGCCCCTCACCCGGCGCCGCTTGGCCAACTTCCGGGCCAACCGCCGCGGCTACTACTCCATGTGGGTGTTCCTGGCGCTGTTCGGCGTCTCCCTGTGCGCGGAACTCATCGCCAACGATCAACCCATCGTCCTCTACATCAACGGCCAGCTGCACTGGCCAGCCTTCGAGACGGTCACCGAAACGGAGCTCGGCGGCGAACTGCCGGTGGTGGCGGACTACGCCGACCCTTACGTCCAGGCGCTCATAGAGGAGGGCGACGGCTGGACCATCGGCGCGCTCATCCCCTACGACTACCGCACCATCGACCTCTACATCGAAGGCTCGGCGCCGGAGGCGCCCTCGGCCCGCCACTGGCTCGGCACCGACGACAGCGCCAAGGACACCTTGGCGCGGCTCATCTACGGCTTCCGCCTGTCGGTGCTGTTCGGCCTGGTGCTTACGTTCATAGCGTCGCTGATCGGCATCGCGGTGGGGGCGCTGCAGGGCTTCTTCGGCGGCCTCGTGGACTTGATCGGCCAGCGCGTGGTGGAGATATGGGCGGCGGTGCCGTCGCTGCTGGTGCTCATCATTCTGGCGAGCGTCCTGGAACCGAGCGTCTACTGGCTGTTGATCATCCTGCTGCTGTTCAGCTGGATGGCCCTCGTTTCCGTGGTGCGGGCGGAGTTTCTGCGGGCGCGGAATTTCGATTTCGTGCGCGCCGCCCGGGCGCTCGGGGTGCCCAACCTCACCATCATGCGCCGCCATGTGCTGCCGAACGCGATGGTGGCGGCGCTCACCTTCGTGCCCTTCATCCTGAGCGGGGCGGTGACGACGCTGACCGCGCTGGACTTCCTGGGCCTCGGCCTGCCGGCCGGCTCCCCTTCCCTCGGCGAGCTGATGGCGCAGGGCAAGAACAACCTCCACGCGCCCTGGCTGGGTCTGACCGGCTTCTTCACGCTGGCAACGCTGCTGGTGCTGCTGATCTTCGTCGGCGAGGCGGCCCGGGATGCCTTGGACCCCCGCCGGGTGATGAAGGACCCGGCCTTCGGCGTAGCGCCGACGTCGGTCGCCGGCTGAGGCGGCCCTCGATCAGTCGCGGAGTGCCGCCAGGTTGGCGACGCACTGGGCGTCCAGGGCTTGCGCCTGGGCCACGAACTGCCTTTTGGCGGCCGGCGGCGCGGTCCTGTCCGCGGCGCGGTAGAGCAGCCTCGCCAACGCGCGGTAGTCGATGGCCAGCCGCCGCGCCCGCTCCTGGTCGATGGGCCCGGGAAAGTCCGCGGCGGCAAGGCGCTGGAAGAAGTCCCCGGCCTGCTCCCGGCACTCCGCCCACACCACGCCGTTCCACCAGGCGCCGTGCTCGTCGCCATGCCCCAGGTCGAGGGCCGCCAGCCAGTTGTCGTAGGCGCGTTCGCCCAGCCCATAGCGTTCCTCGGCCCAGCGCTCGGGCTCGCGCCATAGGCTCACGGCGAAGTCCAACGCCTCGAAGATGGCGCCAGCGCCGACGCCGTCGGCGAACGTCGCCGCGCAGGGGGCGAGCTTGAAGAACGCCACCGGCGGTCCGCCCTGGCACTCGGTCCAAGTGGAGGACGAAAGCCGCGCCGGTGTGCTGGCTATGGCGCCGCCCCAGGGTTGGGCAAGCAGGAAACCGTCGTCGTCGCTGCCGAGCAGCAACTGGTTGTCGAGGTGCAGCAGCGAGCACAAGGCGCCCTCGTCCATCGCCTGCCGCACGGCCGTCTCCAAGTCGGCCTTCTCCGCCGACGGCGCATCCGGCGGCAACGTGCCGATGGGCGTCATGGCGAGGCCGAGGTGGCCCAGGAGCTTGCGAAACGGGCCTTGGTCCCAGCAGTACGGCCCGCTCGGGCACAGCTCCTCGTGGACGTTGACCACGAAGGCGTGGCCCGATATCGCGAATGCCTCCGCTGCCGTGCAGGCGATGCCGAAATGATCCAGAGCGCCTCTCGCCACGCCCATCAGCGACGTGTCGCAAGGCGGCTGCGCGAGCTTGCCCACCGCCATCCTCCCACCTCCTGCGGAACGCGGCCAGTCTAACGCCAATGGCGGGCCGCAACGCTTTCGGCGCTTGAGCGCACTTGGGCCAAGCCGCGGATGCGGCACGAGCGGCTCTGCGCCAGGTGCCTAGCCGACGATGGGGCGGCCCACGGCGATGGCCGGAGAGCGGAGCGCACGCAGCGCCCTGCCGCCGTTGGCGCGGCATATTCTGGTCGTGGTGCCGCCGAAGCGGCCCGCGGAAGCGCCGGCGCTGAGGATCGCCTGGCCGTCTTCCAACCCGCCGAAGCAGGCCAGCGCCGTCGCCCCGGCAGGACGGCTGCCAGGTTCTGGGCCGGCGACCGTGGCCGGCAGCGGCGCGGCCACCGCTGCTCCGCCGCCTTCTACGGCATCGCTGGCCGCGGCGCCTTGGCCGGCGCCCAGCGCAACGGCCAACACGGTGGCCGCCAGTAGCTTGATCCGCGTCATGGCGAGACCATATAGCCGGCGAATGTGACGGTTTGACTACACTTCGCGCGCCTTCTGGTACGCTCGGCCCTTCAACGGCGGTCAGCCAGCGGAGACGGGGCTGGCCAGTCGGTCGAGCAAGGAGGACTCGTCATGGACAACGCAAGAAACCACGCCGCAAGCGCCGGGACGGTGCTGGCAACGGCGGCGATCGGCCTCGTCGGCCTGATCGGCGGCGCCGGCTGCGCCGTTGCGGCATCGGAGACGCGCTTGGACCCCACGCACCGCTGGATCTCGAAGACGGTGGAGTCCCGGGCGCAGTACCGCTACGACAACAAGGAGTGCGCGGCGGCAGCCGGCGACCAATCCGTCGCCGCCAGCGAGGGCTCGGGCCAGCGCCGAGACGCGCCGGCCTTCGCCGTCTACGAACGGTGCATGGGCGAGCGCGGCTACCAACTCGCCACCTACTGAGGCTAGGTTGGCCGCGGGGGCCGGTCGCCCGGCCCCGCGTTCTTCGTTGCGCCCCGGCCAACACATCGACGCCGCATCCCGCAGCCGTGCCAGACTCAGGGCGCAGGGAGTTTGCGAAGCAACTCTAACGCACCCCCCAAGGTGCGCCGCACCCTCAGGGGTGCGCCGCGTCCAAGGCCCGCAGCATCCGCTTTAGGGCGAAGTGGCGATAGCTGCTGAGGGCGAGCTGGCGCACTTCCTCGAAGTCGAAGCGATCCTCGATGTCGAGGTCGATCCAGCCCCGATGGCCGATGTAGTGCGGAATGGCGAACCGGGGATCGTCGCTCAAGGTCGCCTGCAGCTCGGCGCCCACCCACACTTCCACCGTGAGCCGGCGCTGGTAGCGATGCACGGTCAGGAACGTCTTCTTGCCGGCCTTGAAGGCCGGCGTGCCGAACTGGCGCGCTTCGGTGGTCTCCGGCAGCGTCTCGCACCAGGCGCGCAGCTGGTTCAGCCGCTCTTGCGCGTGGGGCGCCGAGAGCGGATCGAACTCTTCCGGATCGATCGTCGCCGTTGGCGGCTCGATGGCCATCGGTTCGCCAAGTCCGGCGCGCAGCGCGGCCGGCGCCACTTGCGCGTAGGCGTCCTGCACCCGCGCGGCGATGGTCAGCCAGTCGTTGCCCTGATCCAGGTGGACCCCAAGCCAGCCCCTCGGGCCCACGTAGGGCGGCACGAAGTAGTGGGCCGGCTCGCTCCCCACATAGTGCTGCTGGGCGCCCGGCGGCGCGTGCGTCCACAAGGCGATGCGGCCGTCGCCGTGGTGGTTGATCGCCAGCGTGGCGAAGGTCTTGCCGGCCACCTTGAAGTCGGCCATGCCGTGGCCGACGCGCTCCGCCACCTCCGGCAATGCCAGACAGATCTCCCGCACCGCCGCCTTGATGTCCTTGGGCATGGCCCCTCCGCACTCGTTCCGCAAACGGCGTGGAACGTATCAGGTTCGCGGCCCTCTCGGGGCGAGCGCGCAGCCGCACCGGCTATGCTCCCCCCATGACCCACGCCGTCCTTCGCGTCGAACGCCTGTTGGACGCGCCGATCATCGAGCCGTCCCTGCACCCGAGCATCGGCGTCAACATCCAAGGGCCGTCGCTGATCCGCGCCCCGCCGTGGCTGCCGCGGCCGCTGGGCCGCTACTACCTGTACTTCGCGGACCACAAGGGCCGCTACATCCGCCTCGCCTTCGCCGACCAGCTCGCGGGCCCGTGGCGCGTCCATCCACCGGGGAGCCTGCGGCTCGCGGACACGCCGTTCCCCGTGGAACCGCCCACGGCCTCGCCGACCCTGCTGCGGCGTGTGGAAGCCGAGCAGCGGCAGAGCGGCGTACGTTACGCCCACAGCCTCGAGCAGGAGCTGACCACGCCGCACATCGCCTCGCCGGACGTACATGTGGATGCCGAATCGCGCCGCATCGTCATGTACTACCACGGCCTGGAGGACGCCGGCCGCCAGCTCACCCGGGCCGCGGTGTCCGACGACGGCGTCTCCTTCGCCAGCGGCACCGAGGTGCTCGGGCGCACCTACATGCGCGTCTTCCGCTACCAAGGCCGCATCCATGCGCTGGCCATGCCCGGCCAGTTCTACCGGGCGCGCCACGCCCTCGGCGGCTTCGAGCCGGGACCGCTGCTCTTCAACCCGGCCATGCGCCACGCCGCGGTGCTGGTGCGGGGCGACACGCTGCTGGTGTTCTGGACGCAGGTAGGCGACGTGCCGGAACGCATCCTGCTCTCGACGCTGGATCTGCGCGGCGACTGGCTCGGGTGGCAGGCGTCGCCGCCGGTGGAGGTGCTGCGCCCCGAACGGCATTGGGAAGGGGCCGAGGCGCCCCTCGAACCGTCGATCCGCAGCGTCGCCTACGGCGTGGTCAACCAGCTGCGCGACCCGGCCATCTACATGGAGGGCGAGGCCGTCTATCTGCTCTACGCGGTGGCGGGCGAATCCGGCATCGGCATCGCCCGCCTGTGGCTGGGGTAGCCGGCGGCAGGCGCCGAACCGTGCGCTATGCCGCGGCGAAGTAGCGGTCGGCCGTGGCCGCGGCGCGGCGGACCTCCGCCAGCCGAACGGGCCAGTGCAAGACTTACCGCTATGCGGCCGCGAAGTAGCGGTCGGCCGTGGCCGCGGCGCGGCGGACCTCCGCCAGCCGGACGGGCCAGCGCAAGACCTACCTATGCGGCCGCGAAATAGTGGTCGGCCGTGGCCGCGGCGACGAAGTTCTCCTTCAGGATGGCGTAGTCCTGCACGTCCGCGTTCACCACGTCCATGCCGTGGCCCAGCACGTAGGCGTAGCTGCGCTGGAACTGCGAGAGCTTCGCTTTGAGATACGCTTCGTCGTAGAAGCGATCGAAAGCCGCACCGTTGCCGCCGCCGGCCCACCAGCGGCCGGCGAGCAGCCGCCCCACCTTCATGCCCACCAGGCCGATGCCCGCTTGCCGCGCCCGTTCGAGCAGCGGAGCCAGATCCGTCATCGTTCGGCTGCCCTGCAGGATCTCGCGCTTGTTCCAGTCGTACCAGCCGGCCGGCGTGATGGCGATCATGGCGAGGTCGTACCAGCCCGTGTCGATGGCGGCTTCGAGCACCTGCTCGGCGTTCTCGTGGGTGGAGAGGCCGAGGTGGGTCACCTTGCCGGCGGCCTTCGCGTCCAGGAAGGCGCGACGCATCTCCTCGGCGCGCACCACGCCCGGGTTGTTGGCCGCCATCTGGTAGTAGGCGTCCACATGGTCGGCGCCGAGCTCCTTGAGGCTCGCTTCCAGGAACAGCGTCCACGTCTTGGCGGCGCGCTGGGCGACGGCACGGTCCACCGCTTCGTCCGCGGCCACGTCCACCGGCGCCTTGGAGATCAGATAGATGTCGTCCCGGTGCCGCTTGGCGAACGGCGCCAGGTTGCGCTCGGCGTTCTTGTAGTAGCCGCGGTAGCCGACGTCGAAGACGTTGACGCCGTTCTCGAAGGCGGCCTCCAGCAGGTCGTCCTTGGCTTCGCCAGCCAGCGAGGCGCCGCAGCCGAACACCAGCCGGCTGGCGCGGAACCCGGTGCGACCGAGGGTGCGGTAGGCCATCGCCGGCCACCCTTCGGCGCCGGGCATCCGGTCCTTGGCTTGCTCGGTTGCGGCAACCGCAGCGCGGACGTCCCGGGTGGCCAAGAGCGCGTGGCCGCCGACGCCGGCCAAGGTGAGCAGCTCGAGGAACGAGCGCCTGTTGGTTTTCGCTTTCGCCATGGATACCTCAAGGAGCTAGTGTGGCGCGTAGACTGCGCCGCCTCGGCCGCGGTTGCAAGCACCGAACCCGTGTGGCGAACCGCCCGACAGGCTGCCTCTCTTGCAAAGCCCCTTGACGACGGGCGGCCCGCGCCCAAGGCTGACCCTGGAGCGCACCCGTCTCACGCTGCCGGCGTGTTCAACAGCTCGGCGCCTTCAATCCGTGCGAACTGCCGATCGAAGGTGTAGAGGGGAGATGCTCCCGAACGCTCTGCGGCGGATGCGATCATCAGGTCCGCAAAACCAGCCTCGCCTTGGCGGTAGCGGGAGGACGCTCGGGCAACGTCGTTCGCGGCCTCGATATCGAGCCCCTCCGTAGCGATCAGCCCTTCCAGGACGGAAGCAATCCGAGCGCGGGGCAGACGATAGGCTCTTTCCAGCACCCAGACGAGCTCGACTACCACCTCGCGGCAGACGAACGCGGGCCGTTCGGCGGTGAGATCTTCAAGAAGCACTCGGGCAGCCAGTGCCTGCTCTGCGTCGTCGTCCACCAGATAGCGGACGAGAACGTTGGTATCGAGCGCGATCACTCGATGGCGGCCTCTCCTGCCGCGTTCGGCTGAGTTTCCGGCTCTCCGCTAGGCGAGCGCGCCCGCGATATGCCAACGGAAGCCTCTGGCCTGTTCGCCGCCACCCCCGCTGCGTATCTTTCGCACACTCCCTGCGCGATGCCGCGTTCCATGTCTTCCAGCGACACGGGCGGGCCTTCGTGCTTCAGTGCGCCGAACAACCGCCCGATGGGCCGAACCGGCAGAAGCCGGACTTCGTCGCCGTGGACGACGTAGCGCACCCGATCCCCGGCCCCCACTCCCAGCGCCAACCGAACGGGTTTGGGCAGCGTCGTCTGCCCCTTCGAGGTGACGGTGGACGTGATCATCACAAGCTCCATGCGCCCTTTCGTAGAGGACTTTGCCTTACATTTTTACGGTTGACAAGGGATTGCGCGGGATCGCGGGATCAGCACCTTCTGGACGAGAACCGCCCCAGAGAAGACTCCCGAATCAGCATGGTCGTACACCGCGGACGCTACGAAGGCGCGATGTCGACGCCCACCGGGCAGTGGTCGGAACCGGCCACTTCCGGCCAGATGAACGCATCGCGTACACGCTTGGCGGCCGAGGGCGAGGCCAGCACGTAGTCGATGCGCCAGCCGACGTTGTCCTGGCGGGCGTTGCCCCACTGCCGCCACCAGGTGTAGTGGCCGCCTTCGCCCGGATGCTGGCGACGGAAGGTGTCGCGCCAGCCGGCGTCGAGCCAACGGGTCAGCTCTTCGCGCTCCACGTCCAGGAAGCCGCTGCTGCGGACGTTCGCTTTCGGACGCGCGAGGTCGAGGGGCGTGTGCGCGGTGTTGTAGTCGCCCATGACGAACACCGGCCCGCGCCGCCGCAGAGCTTGCAGCCGCTCGAACAGCGCGGCGTAGAAGTCGAGCTTGTAGGGAACGCGGCTGTTGTCCCGGGCCGTACCGCTGCCCTTCGGGAAGTACACGGTAGCAACGGCCAGGCGCCCGAAGCGGGCGACGAGCAGCCGCCCCTCCACGTCGTACTCGGCGATGCCGAGGCGGGTCTCCACCTTGTCCGGGGGCTGGCGGGAGAACAGCGCCACGCCGCTGTAGCCCTTGCGCTCGGCCGGCGCGAAGGCGGCGTGCCAGCCTTTCGGCCCGCGCAGCGCCGGCGGCAGCTGCGAAGGCAGGGCCCGCAGCTCCTGAATGCCCACCACGTCCGCGCCGGAGGCGGCCAGGAAATCCAGAAATCCCTTCCTGGCGCAGGCGCGCAGGCCGTTGACGTTCCAGCTGACGATGCGGCGAATCACGGCCGCAGCCTAACTCACCCCCGTGCCGGGCGCTTGGCGGCTGCGAACAGCACCGCGCCGAGGGCCGAGGCGGCGCCGAGCAGCGCGAACGCCAGTACGAAGTCGCCGGTGAAGTCCGCCATCGCCCCGGCGAACAGTGCCCCGAACATCATGCCGACCGCCGCAACCAGCGAGGAGTAGCCCATGATCGTGCCGAAGGAAGCGGCACCGAAGTAGTCGGCGCGCAGCGCCACCATGAGCGGTCCGCGCACGCCCCAACCGAGCCCGTGCAGCAGCGCGAACGCCACCACCATGACATAGCTGTAGGCGCCTGCATGGCCGTCGCCACCGGCGCCAAGGGCCAGACAGCCGAAGCCGGCGCCGTGGGCGAGCATGCAGCCAACGCAGAGCATGCGCTTGTCGTAGCGGTCGCCAAGCCAGCCGCCGATCAACTGCCCGATCATCTGGCAGGCCGTCATCAGCGACACGACGAGACCCGCTTCGAACAGCGACAACGCAAGGCTCCGGGTGAGGTGGGTCACCAAGTGGGCCATCGTCGCCGACACCGTGAGCAGGGCCAAGGCGTGGCCGCCGGAGATCAGCCAGAAGGCCGGCGTCCGCACGGCCTCCCCGGCGGTCAGGTCCCGCTGCGACAAGCGCGGGCGCGGCGCCGACGGATGCGCCGCGCTGGTGCCGTCCGGCACCTCGCCCTTGGCACCGGGCCGGTGATGGATCGGCTGAACCAGCGGCAGCCCGACGAGCGCCACGGCCGCCGCGGAGATGGCGGCGGTCCAACGCCAGCCGACCAGTTCCAAGGACAGATACACCACCGGCACACACAGGCCGCCGACCGAAAAGCCCAGCTGCGAGACGGCCACCGCCTTGGCGCGATGCCTGTCGAACCAGTGGACGATGGCCACGGTGAGCGTGGCGAAGCCGCCGAGGCTGGAGCCGGCGGCGATCAGCGCCCAGGAGACGTAGAAGAGCAACACCGAATCCGTCGCCGCGAACAGCAGGAAGCCGCCAGCGAACAGCGCCAGCCCGACGCGCAGCACGAGACGCGGACCGAAGCGGTCCACCAGGTAGCCCTGCAGCGGTCCGAGCAAGCCGCTCTCCGCCCGCGTCAGGGCGAAGGCGGCCGAGACCAGCATGCTGCTCCAGCCGAACTCGCGCTGCAGGGCCACCACGTAGGCGCCGACGGAGTGCATGAACAGGAGGCCCGAGAGGAACTGTATGCCCGCCGCGGCGAGCACCAGCCACCAGCCGTGGAACACCCGGCCGTTGGGGCGAAGGGCGTGGTCGATGCGCGTGGTGAGGGATGCCATCGGTCGGCTCGCTGGGACTAGTGGTTCGATTCCGAATCGACATAGCAATGGCGCGTTCCGTCTGTCGTCGCCTCGGCACATGCCACTTGAGGATGTGCCGCCCCGCAAGGCTGCCGGTGTCATGGGCCCGCGACGAACCCGTCCCACTGGAACGCACGTTGTTCTGGAAGCGGCACACTAGGGCTGATACTGCCGCGCCGGTCCCTGAGCCCGTCCACAAGGCCATTCGGCACCAACCCTTGGGGCGCCGGCGCGACAGAGAGTACCACCTGCGCCAGCTCCTGGTTCCGCTCCCTCGCCACTGGCGCGCACAGGATTGCTATGCTCGCCCGGGTAGAGACTCGATTGGCGCAACTCCAAGTTGGTTCCCCTCGGTGGCTGGAGGCGAGTGGATGAAGTGCAACACGTCCCGGATCGCGCTCGCGCTGGGGATGTTCGGTACGCTCGCGGCCAGCGCTGGGCAGGCGCCGGCGGCGCCTGCCGTTGCGGACCTTTCCTGGATGACCGGCACCTGGGCCGGCCCGGTGGGTTTTGGCGAGCTGGAGGAGAACTGGACCGTGCCGAGAGACGGCGCCATCCAGGCCGTCGTGCGCATGACGGGGGACGGCAAGACCAGCATGGTGGAGCTGATCGTCATCGAAGAGGAAGCGGGCAGCCTGACGCTGCGGCTGCAGCAGTGGGACCCCGGCTTCAAGCCGCGCACGCCGGCGCCGGCCACCATGAAGCTGGTCGACCTCGGCGACAACACGGTGGCCTTCGAGGCCACGTCCGAGGCGGAAATCGCCAAGCTGCGCTACACCCGCAGTGGCGACTCCTTCACGATCACCATAGAGAACGCTGCTGGCACCACCTTCGATCTGCCGCTGGCCGCGCGGCGCTGATCTCCGCGACCACCGCAGCGAGGCTCAGTGCCTCACCACGCCCTTGATGTAGCCCTCCACCTCCCCGCCGACGACGCCGGCCATGAAGCGCGGATAGTCGTCAATGTCCACGACGTGGGTGACCAGCGGGCGCAGGTCTATGGTGCCCTTCTGCAGCAGCCGGATGGCCGGCGGGAACGGATCCCTCAGCTGCGCCGCCGGCGAGGAGTTCACCACGGTGACGGCCTTGCCATGCCAGGTGCTGGGGTTGAAGGTCGCGCTGCTGCCCTTGATCCAGCCGAAGAGGTTGATGCGCCCGGCCCGGCGCACGATGTCCGTCGCCAGGTCCAGGCCGCTCTGGGCGCCGCTGGTGTCGACCACCGTGTCGATGCCGCGCCGCCGCAGGTCTTCGCGCACCGGGCCGAAGCCATCGGCGGCGACGTTGTGGGCCTCGGTGGCGCCGAACTCCAAGGCCAGCTGCAGGCGGCCGTCGTCCACGTCCAGGGCGACGAGCTGGTCCGCGCCGGCGCCAGCCAGCCCCTGGATCATCATCAGCCCCATGAACCCGCAGCCCACCATCGCCAGCCGCTCGCCGGCCTTGAGAAGGCAGTGGTCCATGCCGGTGACCACGCAGGAGACGGGCTCCACGATCCAGTGCTGGTCCTCCAGGTTGGAGTCCGGGATCTTGTAGACGCGGCTGGCCGGGATGTTGCGCAAGCGCCCGAAGCCGCCGCCAGCGACGCGCTCGCCGACGGCGAAGCCGTGGACGCCGGCGCCGAGCTTGGCCACGTAGCCCACGCCTTCGTGCCCCGGCGGGGCCGCGTAGGGGGAGTCGCTGCCGCTTTTGAAGGTCTGGATGTCCCAGGAACAGATGCCGCAGGCGGCCACCTCCACCTGCACTTCTCCGGGCCCGGGCTCGCCGACCTCGGCGTTCACGATTTCCGCGCCGCCGCCAGCCGTGTAGCGCACGTTCTTCACTTGCATCGTCGTCCTCCTGGAACTCTCTGATGGTCTTGGTCAGCCCAGCCGCACCACGGCGATGGCCAGCGACAGCAGCATGCCGGGAATCAGCAGGATGCCGTAGCTGACGGTCAGCGCGATGCACTTCAAGGCAGTGCGGAAGCGCCCGTTGCCGTAGTAGCGGCGCAGGGCCAGGTAGTGGTAGACGAGAACCCAAAGAAACAGCAGCAGCTCCACCCAGTCGGCGACGCTGCCGCCGCCCTGGACGCGGATTTCCGGCCCGGCAGGGGATGCGTCCGTGGCCACCGGCGGCCCGACAGCGTCCGCTGCGGCCGCCTCGATGCCGGGCTCGTCGACCTGCCGCTCCAGGCTGATCCTCGGACCTCCCTCGTCAGGCCCGTCGTCGTCAGGAATAGCCACCGTCGCGGCGAACACGATGAAGGCGAAGGTGTGCAGCTGCACCGCGAACACCAGGTGTTCGGTGTAGAAGCGGCGGCTGCCCAGAAAGAACGCCATCAGCAGCAAGGCGTAGGCTGGCAGCGTCACGAACAGCGCGAAGGGCAGGCTGTCGAGCAGCAGCGAGAGGCCCTCCGCCGGGTCTTCGAGCGCATCGACGGCCCGCGCCAGCAAGTATCCGTCCCAACCGTCGAACCAGCAGTCCGTGCAGTGCGGGTCGCCAGCGACATCCTCCAGATTGGCCGACATCTCGTACAGGAGGGACTTGGCCAGGAACATGCCGGGACGGGCGAGGATGGCATCCACCTTGTGCTGCTGCGGCGGCGGCAAGAGCGCCTTGAGGGCGTCGATGTCCGCGCTTGCTCTGGCCTCCGCGAGGCGGGCAGGCTCTTCCCCCTCGACCAGCCGCTCGGCCCGCGGCCGCTGCAAGTCGCCGGCCAGCGAGACCAGAAAGAAGAAGCCGATGCTGGCCACCAGGTACATCCGCACCGGGGACAGGTAGCGCGCCCGGCGGCTGCGGGAGAACTCGCTGGCGAGTGCCCCCGGGCGCAGAAACAGCGGCCCCACGGTGCGGCGGATGCGCGAGTCGAGCTCGAAGGTCTCCTTGAGGATGTCGCCGAGCAGCGGCGGCAGGGAGCGAATGTAGTCGCGATCGTTCTGGCCGCACTTCGGGCAGTAGCGGCCGCTGCGGGGATGGCCGCAGTTGGCGCAGGGCGCATCGCCCGCCGGCGCGGGGGCCTCCGGGAGCGCGGGGGTTTCAGGAGGGCGAACCATCGGGCTCAGTTGCGCTTGACATCGCGGAACGGGCCGCCGTCCATGCGCGGCTCCTTGGGCAGACCGAGCACCCGCTCGGCGATGATGTTGCGCTGGATCTCATCCGTGCCGCCCGCTATGGAGGTGGCCGGCACGGAAACCAGAATCTCCGCGATCAGCCCGTCCAAGGCGCCGTCGGGACCAGCCAGCATGGCGTCCGCCCCGGCGATCAACGTGTGGACATGGCATGCGAGGCGGGCGACGTGGCTGCCAGCGAGCTTGCCGAGGGACCCCTCCGGGCCCTGCGGCCGGCCCTGTTCCTGTGCCGCCCTGGCCCGCCGAGCCGTCCACTCCGCGCTCTCCGAAAGGGCAAGCAGCCGGGCGATTTCCTGGCGGCAGGCGGGATCGCCGATCGCGCCGGTGGTCCGAGCGCGATCCAGCACCAGGTCCACGCGCCCGGCGCGTTGCGGATACCACTTGTAGGGCTTCAGCGCGATGGCGCGCTCGGCGCGTTCTTCGTCGTAGATCGGTCCGGCGCGCTCCGGTGCGCCGGCATCGCCGCCGATGCGATCCGCCGCCCGGCGTTCGTGGGCAAGCGTGGTAATGGCCACCTGCCAGCCGTTGCCGGAGGCCCCCACCTGGTCTTGCGGAGCCACCACGGCGTCGGTGAAGAACACCTGGTTGAAGGAGGCATGGCCGTTCATCTGCTTGAGCTGGCGCACTTCGACGCCGGGTTGCCGCATGTCCAGCACGAAGTAGGAGAGACCCTGGTGCTTGGGCGCGTCCCAGTCCGTGCGCGCCAGCAGCAGCCCGTAGTCCGCATGGTGGGCGCTGGTGGTCCACACCTTCTGGCCATTGACGATCCAATGCTCGCCGTCGAACTCGGCCCGGGTAGCCGCCCCGGCGAGGTCCGAACCGCTGCCCGGTTCGCTGAAGAGCTGGCACCAAGTGTCCTCGCCGGTGAGGATGCGGCGCAGGTAGCGCTGCTTCTGGGTCTCCGTGCCGTGTTCCAGCAGGGTTGCCGCGGCGAGCAGGCGAATGCCCGCCTTGGCCACGCCCAATGCATGGCAGCGGGCGAACTCTTCATCCACCACCGGCACCAGCGCCGCTGGCAGGTCGCGCCCGAACCAGGCCCGGGGCCAGGCCGGCACTCCCCAGCCCGAGTCCACCAGCTTGCCGCGCCAAGCGGCGAGGCTCGCGTCCGCATTCCAGTGCCGCGCCAGCCAGGCCCGCACTTCGCGGCGCACCGCGGCTGCCGCCGGGGAGTCGCGGCGGGCGGCGGCATCTCCGCTTGGCTTCTCCTCGGTGCGCGGGCGCCGGCCCGAACGCCGCCCTCCCCGGTGCCGCACAAGTGCTTCCCGATGGGCCGCCGGCGTACCGAGGAATACCTCCGAACTCTTGGCGCGCCGGTACCAGAGGTGGGTGTCGTTGTCCCAGGTGAAGCCGATGCCGCCGTGGACCTGAATGCAATCCCGAGCGGCCTGCATGTACGCCTCGGCTGCCGCGGCCTTGGCCAGACTCGCAAGGGCCGGCAGGTCCGCATCGTCCTCGGCTGCCGCGCTAGCGGCGCGGTAGGCGGCGGACTTCGCCAGTTCCACCGCCAGCAGCAGTTCCGCACAGCGGTGCTTCACCGCCTGGAAGGAGCCGATGGGGCGCCCGAACTGCACCCGTTCCTTGGCGTAGCCGACCGCGGATTCGAGCAGCCGCTCGGCGCCGCCGACCATCTCGTTGGCGAGGGCGACGGCACCCAGTTGCAGCGTTCTGCCGAGGGCCGTCTCGCTGCCGCCGGCGGTGCCGAGACAGCGCGCCGGCACGTTCTCGAAGGCAAGCCTCGCGAGCTTGCGCGTCTCGTCGAGCGGCGTCAGCGGTTGCACGGCGACGCCCTCGGCGCCGGCATCGACCGCGTACAGGGACAGGCCGCCGCGGCCCGCGCCGCCCGTCTCCCGGGCCGCCACCAGGATCAGGTCCGCGCTGGCGCCGTCCAGCACATGGCTCTTGCAGCCAGTCAAGCGTCCGCCAGCCGCAACGAGGCGAATTCCGCCCAGCTGCCAACCTTCCGCCTCGGCGATGGCCAGAGTGGCCCGCCGTTCGCCGGCGGCCAGCGCAGGCAGCAGTTCCGCGCACTCCTCGGGGCTCGCGGCTTCGAGAATCGCCGTGCTGCCGAGCACGGTGGAAGAGAAGTAGGGGCCGCAGTACAGGGCGCGGCCCATCTCCTCGACCACCACCGCCAGCTCGGCGAAGGTGAAGCCCTGGCCGCCGTAGGCTTCGGGAACATGGACGCCGGCGACCGCCATCTCCTGGCAGAGCCGGCGCCAGACCGCCGCATCCCAGCCGTCGGTCGTGGCCATCAGCCGGCGCACGGCGCTCGGCGGCGAGTGGTCCGCGAGGAAGCGCCGCATGGCATCGCGCAGCTGGGCTTGCTCCTCGGTAGGGGCGAAGCGCACGGCGACGGTTCGGCGCTGCCGCGGTTGGCGACGGACGTTGGCCTAGCGGCCGGCCGTGGCGCGGCGAGGCGGCAGGTCCACGAAGTCCCCGGCGCGACCCTCGCGGCCGGCGCGCATTGCTTCCTGCATCTCGGCCGGCTGCAGGAAGGACGCGTTCCAGATGGCGACGTAGTCCAAGCCATCGGCGGTGCTGTGGTCCCGGGAGTAGTTGATCATGCGCTTACAGCCGTACACCGCCAGCGGCGGCTTGCTGGCGATCTGCTCCGCCACTTCGAAGACCCCGGCGAGCAGCGCCTCCTGGTCCGCGAAGACGCGGTTGACGAGGCCGACTTCCTTGGCCTCGGCGGCGGCCATGCGGCGGCCGGTGTAGGCCAGTTCCCGCACCACGCCCTCCGGGACGAGCTTCACGAGCCGCGGGAAGGTGCCCACGTCCGCGGTCATGCCGATGTTGATCTCGAAGATGGTGAAGTAGGCGTCTTCCGTGGCGTAGCGCATGTCGCAGGCCGAAACCAGATCCACGCCGCCGCCGATGCAGCCGCCCTGCACCGCCGCGAGCACTGGAATGCGGCACTCTTCCAGGCAGCTAAAGGCCCGTTGCAGATGCGTGGCGCCGTCGTAGAAGGATGCGCCGTGGCGGATGCGCGCCGCCTTGGCGGCCTCGCTGTCCGCGCTCGGACCGCCGCCGAACGCCGCCAAGTCCATGCCGGCGGAGAAATGCGGGCCGGTGGACGACAGCACGATGGCCCGGGCACGGGCGTGGCCGTCGATGTCCGCGACGATGGCGGGAAGCTCGCGCCAGAAGGCTGGATTCATGCTGTTGCGCTTGTCGGGCCGGGACAGCACGACATGGGCGACCTGGCCGCGGAAGTCGACGTCGAAGCTTTCGTAGGGGCCGTTGGACATGGCTGGCACCGTTGCGCTGGCTGGCGCCAATGGTGGCACATCTCCCCGTATCTCGTCCGCTGCGGTGCCGACCGGTCCCGTCCGCGCCAAGTGGGAACGGCCAATCTCCTACGGCGGCGCGGGAACGCGCCGCTTTGCCGGCGGCTTCGGCCCTACTATGATCGAGAGACACCCAACGGCGGGAGGACATATGGGCTTGGCAGTGGCGGAGGTGCAGCTGCGCAATCCCCGGCGCCCTGAGCTCGGCGCGGTCCGCGTCGAAGCGCTGGCGGACACCGGTTCCGTGCATCTGTGCATCCCCGCGGCGCTGCGCGACAAACTCGCGCTCGAAGCCATCGACACCCGTCCCGCAACCTTGGCGGACGGCAGCGCCACGCGCGTGCCCTACGTCGGCCCCATCGAGACCCGCTGCCTGGACCGGGTCGGATTCACGGGGGCTCTGGTGATGGGCGATCAGCCGCTACTCGGCGCCGTGCCGATGGAGGACATGGATCTGGTAGTGGTGCCGAAGACCGGCGAGGTAGTCGCCAATCCGGCGAATCCGGACGGCCCCGGCTCCATCGCCAAGCTCGCGAAGGCGGCTGCCGACACCGCCCGCCAAGGGGTGTAGAATCCCGCTCTCCCTTCCTCGGCCCGCCCTTGCAGGGCCCATTCCTCAACCCAAGGAGCCGCCATGTCGGAGCACATTCAACACATCACGGACGCCGAGTGGGACGAGAAGGTCCTCGGCGCGGAGAAGCCCGTGCTGGTGGACTACTGGGCCGAGTGGTGCGGCCCGTGCAAGATGATCGCCCCCATTCTGGAGGAGATCGCCGAGGAGTACGCCGGGCGCGTGGACGTGTGCAAGCTGGACATCGATGCGAACCAGGAGATCCCGCCCAAGTACGGCATTCGCGGGATTCCCACGCTGATGCTGTTCCGCAACGGCGAGGTGGAGGCCACCAAGGTAGGCGCACTGTCGAAGTCGCAGCTCGCTGCCTTCCTGGACAGCAACATCTGATGCGCCGCCGCTCCCGAGGCCCTGGCCGCCGCGGTAGGCCCAGACCGCGGCTTTCGGCCCCGGTGCCTGGACACCCAGTGGCGCCCTCCGCTCCGCAGTGTTAGTCTCCAAACCCTCTCGGCGCGTCGCGCCCCTCCACTTCGAGCCCCAAGAGCGCGGTCGCGCCCTGCCCCAACCACCCCAGCCTGCCCCCGCAGGCGCCATTGAAGACCACCATGAATCTAACTGAGCTGAAACGTAAGCCCGTGGGCGAACTCATCGAGATGGCCCGCGGCATTGGCCTCGACAACCTGGCGCGCTCGCGCAAGCAGGAGGTGGTAGCCGCCATCCTGCGCAAGCAGGCCACCAACGGCGACGACATCCACGGCGAAGGCACGCTGGAGATTCTGCCGGACGGCTACGGCTTCCTGCGCTCCGCCGACAGCTCCTACCTCGCCGGGCCGGACGACATCTACGTCTCCCAGAACCAGATCCGGCGCTTCAACCTGCGCACCGGGGACGGCATCGCCGGCAAGATCCGGCCGCCCAAGGGCGGCGCCGAGCGCTACTTCGCGCTGCTGAAGATCGACGAGGTGAACTTCAGCGAACCGATTTCCAAGCAGCAGAAGATCCTGTTCGAGAACCTTACCCCTGATTTCCCGGACGAGCGCCTCACCCTCGAACGGGGCAACGGCACCACGCAGGACCTGTCCTCCCGCATCGTCGACCTCATAGCCCCCATCGGCAAGGGCCAGAGGGCGCTCATCGTGTCGCCGCCCAAAGCCGGCAAGACGTTGATGTTGCAGAACATTGCCGACTCCATTGCCGCCAACAACGAGAACGTGGTGCTCATCGTGCTGCTCATCGACGAGCGGCCGGAGGAAGTGACGGACATGCGCCGCATGGTGCGCGGCGAGGTGGTGGCCAGCACCTTCGACGAACCGCCGTCCCGCCATGTGCAAGTGGCGGAGATGGTCATCGAGAAGGCCAAGCGCCTCGTGGAGCACAAGAAGGACGTGGTGATCCTCCTCGATTCCATCACCCGCCTGGCACGGGCCTACAACACCATCGTGCCGTCCTCCGGCAAGGTACTCACCGGCGGCGTGGACGCCAACGCCCTCGAACGCCCCAAGCGCTTCTACGGCGCGGCCCGCAACTTCGTGGAGGGCGGCAGTCTCACCATCATCGCCACGGCCCTCATCGACACCGGCTCGAAGATGGACGAGGTGATCTACGAGGAGTTCAAGGGCCGCGGCAACCTCGAAATCCACCTGGAGCGCAAGATCGCCGAAAAGCGCGTCTGGCCGGCCATCAACATCCGCCGCTCCGGCACCCGACGGGAAGAGCGCCTGCTGCCGGAGGACGAGCTGCAACGGGTGTGGATCCTGCGCAAGCTGCTGCACGACATGGACGACATCGCCGCCATCGAGTTCATGGTGGACAAGCTCAAGGAAACCAAGACCAACGAGGAGTTCTTCAAGTCCATGCGCGGGCGCTAGTGTGCCGCTTCCAAATTACGTGTGTTCCAGCGGGCGGGTTCGTCGCTCGACTGGGATACCGGCGGCCTTGCGGGGCGGCACATCCTCAAGCAGCGCACGCCGAGGCGACGACAGACGAACGTGCCATTCGCCATGTCGATTCCGAATCGAACCGCTAGCAGACCTACCGCCTCGCAGCAGCGCCAGCGCCCGTGCCGGGCGTTGCGGCATCCGAACCGACTCGTTGCGAAGGTCCTCGCCTGTCAAGCGGGCCAGCGGAACGGGCGCCTAGAGCCGGCCAGCCGCCGGTTGCTGCGCCCCGGCATCGCCGAGGGCCTGGCGGGCAGCCAGCAAGCGAGCGTTCACCAACGGGTGGCGAGGCGCCTCCTGGCTCAGCCCGGCGAGCGTGTCGAGGCTCGCCTGCCACTGCCCGGCCTGCTGCTGCAGCTCGCTGCGCGCCAGTTCCAGGACGAAGGCTGCGTTCGGCACCGCAGCCTTCGCATCGTCGAGGACGGCATCTCGATCCTCGAAGCGCTCGGCTTCGTTGGCCGCCCAGGCTGCGGCGACGAAGCCGTAGAGCGGCACGTCGAGGTGCGGCGCCGTCTCCCGCAGCGGCCGCTCCGCCTCGGCGCTGCGGCCTTCGAGCAGCAGCATGACGCCCTGCTGCGCGCGCGACCGCAAGGCGCACTGGCCGCGCCTTGCCGCCGCGGCGGCAAGGCGCGCGCCGCCTTGCGCCGTCGTCCGCCACAGGTTCCCGAGCAGGCAGGCGGCCGTGGCGATCAGAATCAGCACCGCCAGCGCGAACCACAAGCTGGTCTCCAGGGTGGCGCCGTCGTAGGCGATCAACACATAGCCAGCGTCGCGCAGCATCAGAGCCGCCAGCAGGCCGCCAAGTGCGAGCGCACAGAAGACGACGATCAGCCACGGCATCACTCGCCGTCCTCCCGGGGTTGCGACCGCAGCGCCCGCAGCCGCGTCAGCGAACCCGATATGTCCGGCAACGTCGCTGCCAGATCCTCCTCCTGCAGGGCGTCCAAGGCCGCGGCGAGGGCGCGCCCGGCATCCGCGCGCAGGTTCACGTGGTCCGCGAGCCACTTGCTGGCGGCGGCCAGACTGGCGGCGAACGCGGCCTGATCCCGACGCAGCGCCGCCAGCTGGGCATGGTTGAGCGCCAGCCGCAGGTTCAGTTGCAGGTACTCGGCCTGTTCCGGCGGCAGCAGCGGTCGCGCCGGCGGGCCGTCGCCGCGGAACCGCACCAGGCCCGCCAAGCGGCCGAGGACCGTGTCCGGCACGGCGGCCGCCTCCTCCTGGGCATCGAAGTCCGCTTCATCGGCCATGTAGGCCGGCGGGCGCAGCGGCAGTCGATCGAGCTGGCCTTTCAGGGCCGCAAGGCGCAGATAGATGCCCTGCACGTCCGTGCCGGCCACGGCTTCAAGGGCGGCCCGTTCCTGCGCCAAGAGGGCCCGCACGTCGTGGTACGCGAAGGGATCCGCGTCGGCCAGCGCCCGGTCCGCCGCGGCCAGCATCCCGAGGGCGCCGCCGGCGTCCGCTTCCAACCGAGCGCGATAGTTGGCAACTCGCAGCAGATACTCGGCCTCGGCGACCTGCCACCTCTGAGCTGGCACCGGGGTTGGCCCGGCATCCCCGACAGCCTGCTCGCGCTGGGTCTGCCAGTCCCGCAGCTCGCGCCGCACCGACTCGGCGCGCTCGGCGTCGCGTCGCAATGCTTCGACGTCGGTGGCCAGCGTCGCAAATCCTTCGTCGAAGCGCTGCTCCAAGGAGGCGAACGTCGCGGCGCGTTTCTCCAGCGCCGCCCGCGCCTGTGCCCCGGTTCGTTGATCCTGCCAAGCGCGGTAGCCGACGAAGGCGGCCGTGCCAAGGGCGATCAGCAAGGCCAGGAGCGCCAACGCCGTAGTCGACAGGCGCCCTGACGCATCGGACTTGCGGCGCGCAACGTCGCTGGATTCGGAGTCGGTCATCGGCGGCGGTGTTGCCCCGCGGTGGCGAGGAAGCGCGAGGTGGCGGCAGGCTGCGCTGGCGCAGTCTCGTCGCGCCGCAGCGCGGCGACTACCGAGCTCGCCCTTGCGCCGAGCGTAACAACGATGTTGCGGAAACCCAAGCGGACCGCCTGCCGGGCAACACGCCGCGACGGCACCAGCAGGCGCACCCCGGGGTCGCGTCGGTCGCCAAGCCAGACCTCGGCGATGGCACCGACGCCGTCGCCGCTGCCAGCGACGATGGCGTCGATGGCTTGGTCGCCGATGCCGGGCGTCCGCCGCCGGCGGCGATAGACGTTCCACTCCCGCACCGAACCGCCTTGGCGGCGCAGCCAGTTCTGCACCACCTGCCGACCGCCCTCGCCTTTCACGATCAAGCTGCGGCCCGGCGCGTTCGGCAACGCCGCCACCACGCCGGCTGCGTCCCGGAGGCCCGCCAGGCACGGCGCGACGCCGACGTTCCGCAACGCCGCTTCGCCGACATCGCCGATGGCTGCGCTCGGGCAGTTCGCCCACTCCGCTTGCCGCCACCCTTCGGCCACGGCGTTGTGGACAGCGTGTTCCGAGACGAACAGCACGAAGTCGAAACCCCCAAGCGGCGGCGGCGCGCCGGTCGGCACGATGGCAAGCACCGGCGCCAGCAACACGCCGTGGCCCTCCCGGCGCAGCGCCGCCGCCAGCCGGCCAGCGCCCGGCTCGGTGCGGGTCACCCAGACTCTCACTGCGGCGCGGCCTCGGCCACGGCGAGCAGCTCGCGGATGCCGAGGGCGGCGAGTTGGGTCGCGGCGCTCTCCGCAAGCGCGTGCGGTTCGTCTCCTGCCAGCTCCAGACGCATGCACTGGCTGCCGTCGGCATTCGCCGCCTGGGCCAGCAGACGCCAGGCACCGTCGTTGCGGCGGTGGCAGTGGATGCCGAGCGGCATCGCGCAGTCGGCGCCGAGGCGCACCGCCAGCTCGCGCTCGACTGCGACCGCCTGCTGCGCGTCGGCGTCCACGTGGGCAGCTACCAGGGCGGCAACGTCCTCGCGTTGCGCGGCCCACTGCAGGGCGATTGCGCCCTGGCCCGGCGCGGGGACGAACATGCCCGGATCCAGACGCTGGCCGATGCGGGCGCCCAGGCCCAGCCGGTCCAGCCCGGCGCATGCGAGCAGCAGCGCATCGAACTCGCCGCCGTCGAGGCGGCCCAGCCGAGTGTCCACGTTGCCGCGCACCGACACGACGTGGAGCGTCGGGTCCAGGCCGGCCAGGAATGCCTGACGGCGCTGGCTGGAGGTGCCCACCTTGGCACCGGCAGGCAGGGCGCGCGCGTTCTCCCTGCCGTGGCGGCGGCAGCCAGCGGGCGCCGGCACGAGAGCATCCCTGGCATCGCCGCGGGGGCCGAAGGCGCAGATCGGGAAGGCGGCCGACGGCTGCGCCGGAACATCTTTCATGCTGTGTACCGCAACGTCCGCCATGCCGCTCGCCAGCGCAGCCTGCAGGGCGTCGACGAAGTCCTGCTTGCCCGCTGGCGGCGCGTCCGCCTGCTGTTGCCGGTCGCCGGTTGTGGCGAGTTCCACCAGCTCGGCGGCGAGCCCGGCGTTGCGCTGCCGCAGCTGCTTGGCGACGGCGTTGGCCTGGGCCAGCGCCAGGCGACTGCGTCGGGTGGCGATGCGGATGGTCTGCAAGCGCGGGTCCCTGTTGTCAAGCTTCGCCGGATTGCCGGAGCGGCCAGCGCATCGAACGACACCCGCTGCCGCGTTGCTATACTGCCGTTCTCGACGGTCCAGCCGCGCAGCCAAGGTTGGAGCGCAGCTTGGGGTCACAGGCCCTGCGGCGGTGCGCAAGCCGAAGCAGAGGCAGTCATGACCCAACAGCCCAAGCGCCGCTCCGGCCGCAGCATGTGGGGCGGGCGCTTCACCGAACCCACGGATGCCTTCGTAGCCCGGTTCACGGCCTCCGTGGACGTCGATGCGCGGTTATACCACCACGACCTGGACGGCTCCATCGCCCACGCCAACATGCTCCACGGCATCGGCGTACTCACCGCCGCCGAGCACCGCGCCGTGATCGATGGCCTCGACGCCATCCGCGGCGAAATCGAACGCGGCGAGTTCGAGTGGAACGAAGCGCTCGAAGACGTCCACATGAACATCGAGTCGCGTCTGACCGAGCTGATCGGCGACGCCGGCAAGAAGCTGCACACCGCCCGTTCCCGCAACGACCAGGTGGCGACGGACATGCGGCTGTGGCTGCGCGCCACGGCGGACCGCGTGGACGAACGGCTCACCGCAGTGATGGCGGCGCTGCTCGACCAGGCGGCAGCGCATGTCGAGACGGCGATGCCCGGCTACACGCATCTGCAGGCCGCCCAGCCCGTTACCTTCGCCCATCACATGCTGGCCTGGTTCGAGATGGCGCACCGGGACCGCGAGCGCTTTCGCGACTGCCGCCGTCGCGCCAACGTCTCGCCGCTGGGGAGCGCCGCGTTGGCTGGCACCACCTTCCCCATCGACCGGGTGCGGACCGCCACCGAACTCGGCTTCGATCGGCCCGCGGCCAACTCCCTCGATGCGGTGAGCGATCGCGACTTCGCTCTGGAGTTCTGCGCCGCGGCCAGCATCGCCGCGGTGCATCTGTCCCGCTGGTGCGAGGAGCTGGTGCAGTGGGCCTCGCCGCAGTGGGGCTTCGTGACCCTGCCGGACGCCTACTGCACGGGGTCGAGCATCATGCCGCAGAAGAAGAACCCGGACGTGCCGGAGCTGGTGCGCGGCAAGACCGGCCGGGTGATCGGCCACTTGAACGCCCTTCTGGTGCTCATGAAAGGACAGCCGCTCGCCTACAACCGCGACAACCAGGAAGACAAGGCACCGCTGTTCGACGCCGCCGATACCGTCGAGGGCTGCTTGCAGGCGGTGGCTGGCGTCGTCGCGGCCATGCAGCCGAACGCCGAAGCGATGCGCGCCGCGGCCGAGGCGGGCCATGCCACCGCCACGGACCTGGCGGACTATCTGGTGCGCAAGGGAGTGCCCTTCCGGGACGCCCACGAGGTGGTCGGTCGCGCCGTGGCCCGGGCCACCGACGCCGGCGCCACGCTGGATCAGCTGCCTCTCGACGCCCTGCGCAGCCTGTCCCCCGTCATCGACAGCGACGTCTACCGGTTTCTCGCCTTGGAAGGCTCGCTGGCGGCCCGGGACCACATCGGCGGCACGGCGCCGAAGGCGGTGCGCATCGCCATCGCGGAAGCGCGACAGCGTCTGCGCGCCCCCTAAGAGGGCGCTCGCGGTTGTGGCAGCAGCCGCTCGCGGAACCCGATGGGGAACCCCGCTCAAACGGCCGCGTACTCCGCGTCCCGCTGCGCCCAAGTCGCCAGGATGGCTTCGGCGGCGGCCGGCCGTTCCGCGAGCAGCCGCTCGCCGAGGGTCGCCGCCCTAGGCACCAAGGCACGGTCCGTCGCCAGGTCCGCGAGCCGGAACAGCTGCTCGCCGGTCTGCCGAGTGCCCAGCATGTCGCCCGGGCCGCGCAGTTCCATGTCCCGCTCGGCGATGGCGAAGCCGTCGTTGCTGTCGCGCATGATCTGCAGCCGCTGCCGGGCCACGGCCGACAACGGCGGTTCGAACAGCAGGATGCACTCGCTGGCCGCCGCCCCCCGGCCCACTCGACCGCGCAGCTGGTGGAGCTGGGCGAGGCCCAGGCCCTCGGCGTTGTCGATCACCATCATTGCGGCGTTGGCCACGTCCACGCCCACCTCGATGACGGTGGTGGCTACCAGGAGGTCGATGTCGCCGGCCTTGAAGGCGGCCATGGCGGCACTCTTCTCCGCCGGCGGCAGGCGGCCGTGGGCCAGTCCCAGACGCAGCTCCGGCAACGCGGCGCGAAGTTCCGCCAGCGTCGATTCGGCGGCGTTGCGGGGCGGCCGGTCCGCGTCTTCGCCTTCTTCTTCCTCGATGCGCGTACACACCCAGTACGCCTGCCGGCCGGCGGCGCAGAGGCGGCGCACCCGCTCGATCACTGCCAGGCGCCGGGGCATGGCCGCCAGACGGGTGCGGACCGGCGCCCTGCCGGGCGGCAGCTCGTCCAGCACCGAAACGTCCATGTCCGCGTAGAGCGTCATGGTGAGCGTCCTCGGTATGGGGGTCGCCGTCATCACCAGCTGGTGCGGCAGCCGGCCCTTGTCCAGCAGCTGCATGCGCTGATGGACGCCGAAACGATGCTGCTCGTCGATCACCGTCAGCGCCAAGTCCCGGAACGCCACCTGGGTCTGAAACAACGCATGGGTGCCGACAACTACCAGATCCCTGCCGTCCCGGGCCGCCGCCAGTCGCGTTCGGCGTTCGCCGGCGCCTTGGCGGCCGGTGACCAGGCCGACGTCTATGCCGAGCGGCGCCAGCCAGGCGCCCAGGGTCTCGAAATGCTGTTCGGCGAGCACCTCCGTGGGCGCCATCACCGCGGTCTGGCAGCCATGCTCGGCGGCGCGTATCGCCGCGAACGCGGCCACCACGGTCTTGCCGGCGCCGACGTCGCCTTGCAGCAGCCGCATCATCGGCCGTTCGACAGCGAGATCCGTGAGCACCTGCCCGGTCACTCGGGCCTGGGCGCGGGTAAGACGGAAGCCCAAGTGCTCGAGCAGCCGACGCCCGAGCTGGTCGCGCCGGGGCAGGGCCAGCGTCTTGCGGGCGCCTGCAAGTTCCCGCCGGCGCTTGAGCACAAGATAGTGGCCGACGAGTTCGTCCAGCACCACGCGCTGCCGAGCTGCCTGCAAGCGCGTCGGATCGGCGCCTGGCGCATGCACATGGCGGATCGCCTCGGCGAGGCGGGGAAACGCCTCGCCGGGCAAGTCGCTGCCGAAGCCCTCCGGGCAGCGGTCGAGGGCGGTTTCCACCCAGGCGGCGATGCGGCTGGAGGCGAGACCGCCCGTAGCGCGGTACACCGGCGCCAACCGACCGGCAAGCGGCGGCGGCGCCTCGCCGTAGAGGCGGTACTCCGGATGCACCATCTCCGCGCCTTCCGGCCCGGCGCGGACCGTGCCGAAGCAGCGCAGCCACGCGCCAGGGCGGATGGCCTGCCGCTGCCGGGCCGCGAAGTGGAAGAACCGGACCGTCAGCTGGCCCTGATCGTCGGCGAGACGGACCACCAAGGACCGGCGGCGCCCGTAGGCCAGCCGGCACTCCCGCACTTGGCCGGTTGCCACGCAGTCCTGGCCGGCGGCCACTTCGCCGAGCGGCACCGAGCGGGTGCGGTCCTGGTAGCGGTACGGCAGGTGCAGCAGCAGGTCCCGGACCGTCTCGATGCCGAGGCGGCCGAGCTTCTCCGCGGCGCTCGGCCCGATGCCCGGGAGCGCGGTGACCGGCGCGTCCATATCTCCGTTGCGGCCGGGCGCGGGCATCGTCTAGCCGGCGCCCGGGAGGCTAGGACAATGCCGGCGGTTCCTGCGCCCCGACACCGACCCTGCTATGGAACGGGGCGATCCGCCGTCTGCACGGCCGGCACCGCCAGCAAGCGCTGCCGAACCCGCGCCAGATGGTCGCGGTCCGCTACCGAGAGTTCCAAGCGCACGCTGGCGAGGTCCGCGGAACGCTCGTCGACGACGATGTTGTCGATGCCGGCGTCGGCGGCGTTCGCCGCCGCGGCGATCTCCGCCACCATGCCCTTGCGCTGCCGCGCCGTGATCGCGAGGGCGGTGTCGAACTCGCCTTCGGTGCCCTCGGCCCAGCGCGCCGGCACTAGCTGGGCGGAACCGCGGCGGCGCAGCTCGGCGATGTTGTGGCAGGCATCCACATGCACCACCAGGCCCTTGCCGGGCGTGGTGTGGCCGACCACCGGGTCCCCCGGCACCGGGCCGCAGCAGCGGCCATAGGAAATCACCAGCCCCTCCGTGCCCCGAATCGCCACCGGCCCGCCGTGGTGCAGGTCCACCGCCTCGTAGGCGGGATTGTCGGCGGCCAACAGGCGCTGCGCGACGCTGTACGCCATCAGGTTGCCAATGCCGATCTCCGCGAGCAGGTCGTCCAGGCGGCGCACGCCGAACTGACGAAAGACGCGGCGCAGGCGGCGGAAGTCCAGCGCCTTGATGGAGGTGCCGGCGTTGGCGAGCGAGCGGTCCAGGAGGCGCCGGCCCAAGCGCACCGATTCCGAACGCTGCTGCACCTTGAGGGCCTGGCGAATGGCGGCGCGGGCGCGGCTGGAGACGGTGAAGGTCAGCCAATCCGGGCTAGGGCTGGCGTAGCGCGAGGTGATGATCTCCACCGTCTGGCCGGACGCCAGCGGCGCCGACAGGGGCGCCAGGGCGCGGTCCACCCGGCAGCCGATGCAGTGGTTGCCGACGTCGGTGTGAACGGCGTAGGCGAAGTCCACCGGACAGGCGCCGCCCGGCAGCTCGAATATCTCGCCCTTGGGGGTGAAGACGTACACCTCGTCCGGGAACAGGTCCATCTTCAGACTCTCGATGAACTCCAGGGAATTGCCCGCCCGGCGCTGCAGATCCAGGAGTCCTGCCACCCATTGGCGGGCCCGGGCCCGGCTGCCCTGCACGGCCTCGTCGTTTCGTTGCAGCCAGTGGCCAGCGATGCCGTGATCCGCCACGGCGTGCATTTGGCGGGTGCGCACCTGCACCTCGATGGGCGTCGCGTCCATGCCCACGAGGGCCGTGTGCAGGGACTGGTAGCCGTTGGTCTTGGGAATGGCGATGTAGTCCTTGAAGCGCCCGGCCACCGGTTTGTAGAGGTTGTGCAGCACGCCCAGGGCGCGATAGCACGCATCCACCCGGTCCACGATCACCTGGAAGCCGAAGGCGGCGGTGATTTCGGCGAAGGAGCGGCGCTGCACCTTCATCTTCCGATAGATGGAGTACAGGTGGCTGTCGTGGGACAGCACGGCGGCGTCGATCCCCTCCCGGCGCAGGCTCGCCTCGATGGCCTGGCGCAACGCCCGCGACCGCCCCTTCCTGCCGCGCAGCACCGCTCCCACGGCCCGGCGCACGCGATCCGCTCGCAGCGGATAGAGGGCCTGGAAGGCGAGCTCCTCGAACTCCACGCGGACGCGGTTCATGCCGAGACGGTTGGCGATGGGGGCGTAGAAATCCAGCGTCTCCCGGGCGATGCGCTTGCGGGATTCGGCTGGCATCACGCCAATCGTGCGCATGTTGTGCAGGCGGTCCGCGAGCTTGACGAGGATGACGCGCAGGTCCCGGGCGGTCGCCATCGCCATCTTCTGGAAGTTCTCCGCCTGGGCCTCGGCGCGGGACTTGAAGATCGTTGCGAGCTTGGACACGCCATCGACGATTTCCGCTACTTCGTCGCCGAACGCCGCCGCCAGCGCCACCTTGGTGGAGGCGCTGTCCTCGAGCACGTCGTGCATGATGGCCGCGGCGATGGATTGCCAATCCATGCGCATGGCAGCGAGGATGTCCGCCACTGCCAATGGATGCGTGATGTAGTCGTGGCCCGTGCGCCGCAACTGGCCGCTGTGGGCGGCCTTGGCGAAATCGTAGGCCTGGCGCACCTTGGCGAGATCCGCCTCGGCCAAGTAGCCGGCCAGCGTCTCGACAAGACCGTCGATGGTGGTGGGCTCGGCGGTTTGAGGGGCCACCGCCTGGGCGCGCATCTGCGTCTGCAAGTAGCCTTTGATGCGCGGCTCCGGGCGGCGCGGCGCCAAGCCCTCGCGCCGCTTCACCAGCGGCTGCGTCTTTCCAGCCTTCCCAGCCTTTCCCCCGGCCTTTCCAGAGTCGCGCCGCTTGCGGACCAGACGACCGGCGGGCTTGCGTTCCAAGCCGCCTGCGTTGGCACGGACACCGCGACCAGGGCCAGCGGAAGCGCCGTGGTCTTCGTCGGCTTGGCCTACGTCGTGGACATCGCGGACATCAAAGGTCGTCGTCTCGGTCATCTCCGTAGCCGAAGGGCGCCTCGAGCGCCTCCCGTTCCTGTTCCGCCTGCTGTATCACCGCGTCCGCGTCTTCGAGAACTTCCTCGGTAACCAGACCTTCGGCGACTTCGCGCAGGGCGATCACGGTAGCCTTGTCGTCCTCTTCGTCCACCAGCGGATCGACACCGCGATGGTGCAGCTGTCGGGCCCGGCGCGTGGCGCGCCGCACCAGTTCGAACCGGTTGTCTACATGTTCCAGGCAATCCTCGACGGTCACGCGGGCCATGGTTCCTCTCTTCTGTTCCTGCCGTTCCTGTTCCTGCCGCTGCTCTGCTGCCGAAACGCTTGCTGCCGATGTCGCCAGCGTACCGCCGACGACACCGGGAGTCTAACCGCCAACATCTACGGCGACAACAGTTGCCGCAGCAGAGTGCCGTGGTCGCGGCGCCGCAGCGCGACGCCTTCGCGGCTTGCCCGCACGATGCACCGAAGATCCCCCAAAGCGGTTTCGAAGTCGTCGTTGACGACGACGTGGTCGAACTCGCCGTGGTGGGAGATGTCGGCCACTGCCTGCGCCATGCGCGCGGCTATCACCGCCGGCGCATCCTGGCCGCGGCCCTGCAGGCGGTCGAGGAGCGCCTGCCGCGACGGCGGCAGCACGAAAACGGAAACAGGATCGCGCCAGCGCTGCCGCACTTGCCGCGCACCTTGCCAATCTATTTCCAAAACGACGTCCCGACCGGCTGCGAAGGCATCCGCCACCATCCGCCGAGAGGTGCCGTAGGCGTGACCGAACACCTGCGCCCACTCCAGAAAGTCGCCGTCGTCGCGCATGGCCGCAAAACTGGCGGAGTCCGTGAAATGGTAGTGGACGCCGTCCACCTCGGCGGCGCGCTTGGGCCGGGTGGTGTGGGAGACGGATACGCAAAGCGCCGGATCCTGCCGCACCAAGGCGTCCAGCAAGGTCGTCTTGCCGGCGCCCGAGGGCGCCGAAACGACAAACAGCCGTGCCGCCACTAGCACCAAAGCCACATTGGAGTGATGGTCCAGATCGGCACCCGTGCCGCCAGCTCATCCGTCATCGCAATCGGTTTGGCCCACTAGCCCTTCGATTCCAGTCCATGCGGTCGTCGCCGGCACGTCGAGTCCGCCCACGCTGGCTGCCATGCGCCGATTATAATGTTCCCCTTGAACACACCCCGAAGGACCACCGCATGGCTTGGCAAAGGCCGAGCGGCCGGGCCGCCGACGAAGCGCGTCCGGTGGCCATCACGCGCAACTTCACCCGCCACGCCGCCGGCTCGGTGCTGATCGCCTTCGGCGACACCCAGGTGATCTGCACGGCGAGCGTGGAAAAGGGCGTGCCGGCCTTTCTGCGGGGCCAGGGCAGCGGCTGGCTGACGGCGGAATACGGCATGCTGCCGGCGGCCACCCACACCCGCACGGACCGCGAAGCGGCCCGGGGCCGGCAGAGCGGCAGGACGGTGGAGATACAGCGTCTGATCGGACGCTCGCTGCGCGCGGCCGTGAGCATGAAGGCGCTCGGCGAACGCACGGTGCGCATCGACTGCGACGTGTTGCAGGCGGATGGCGGCACCCGCACCGCGGCCATCACCGGGGGCTACGTGGCGCTGGTGGACGCCGTGGCGAAGGTGGCGCCCGAGGCGCTCGTGGGCTGGGTCGCTTCGGTCTCGGTGGGGGTCTGGCGCGGGCGGTGCGTGCTGGACCTGGACTACGCCGAGGACTCCAACGCCGAAACCGACATGAACGTGGTGATGACCACCAAGCCGGCAGGCGCTGCGGCGGCGGGCTGCTTGGAGGGCGGCCATCCCGGGCAGCGCGGCTTCATCGAAGTGCAGGGCACGGCCGAGAACGGCGGTACGCTGGCGCGGGGCGCCCTCGACGAACTGCTGGCGCTGGCGGAAGGCGGCATCGCTGCGTTGTTCGACGCGCAGCAGCGCGCGCTGGCCTGAGCCGTGAGCGAAGCCGCGGGCTTCCTCGCCGCCATGATCGATCGCGGCGTGTTGAGGTTCGGCGACTTCCTGCTCAAGTCGGGCCGTCGCAGTCCGTACTTCTTCGACTTGGGGCAGGTCGCCGATGGCGACGGCCTCGCCCTGCTCGGCCGCGCTTACGCGGACCAGGTGTCCCGGCTGCCGACGCCGCCGGAAGTCCTGTTCGGCCCCGCCTACAAGGGCATTCCCATCGCCGTTGCCGCAGCGGTGGCAATGGCCGCTGCCGGCCAGCCAGTGGACGTGGCCTTCAATCGCAAGGAGGCCAAGACGCATGGCGAAGGCGGGGTGCTGGTCGGTGCCCCGATGGCCGGCCGCAGAGTCGTCGTGGTGGACGACGTGGTGACCAACGGCACCGCCAAGCGGGAGGCGTTCGCTGCGATCGCTGGCGCCGGCGGCGAAGTGGTTGGCGTGGTGTTGGCGTTGGACCGCCAGGAGGCGACCGACGGCATCACTGCGGTAGCGGCCCTGGGGGCCGAGCATGGCATTCCCGTGCTCTCCGTTGCCACCGCGCAGGACCTCTTGGCGCTGCTCGCGGAAAAAGCCGAGCGTCGAATGGAACGGAATGCCGCCCCCCGCGCGGGAACATGCTCCGCAAGTGCCGAATTCGCCGCCGAACATGCGCGCCTGCGGAACTATCTGCAGACGGCCGGCGACGCCCCCGGCTGCGGGACGCGCTAGGACCCTCGGTACTCGCCGATTGATGTCACGGCTCGAGGAGGCCCCGGCGCCAGCGGACGACGGCCATGCCACGGGCGGCGACGTGCCGACCCACGACTACGTCGCGTTCTGCATGCGCTGGCGTTCGCAGGTGCCGCTGCCCCTGCCGGCGTCCGGCCAGGCCGAGCCTGTCGACGAAGCCGACATGACGCTGCGCCTCGCAGAAGTGCCGCGAAGGCTGCATCGGCCGGCTGCGGAACGCCACATAGACACGCCGCAACGCAAGGCCCGCTGGCAGGCCGCGGCGGGCGAGTTCCTGATGCACGTCGACCGCATCGGCAGCATCTACATCGACGACGCCCGCACCGTGCTGGCCCAGCCGAGCGGATCGCCGGATCGGTTCGGCCGGTTCATGTACCGGGTGTTGTCCACCGTGGTGCTGCAGCAGTGCGGCATGACGCCCTTCCACGCAAGCGCCAGCGCCACCGAAGACGGCGCTCTGGTGTTCCTCGGCGCTTCCGGCGCCGGCAAGTCCACCTTGGCGGCCACCCTGGCGGCGCGCGGGATGCCGCTGATGGCCGACGACTTGACGGCGGTACGCGTCGCCTCGAGCGGCAGCGTCGAGGCATGGCCGGCGTTTCCTGGCGTACGTCTCTGGGGCGAGGCGGTGGAAAGGCTTGGCTCGCACCAAGCGCCGGAACCCCTGGTGCGCGGCGGCAAGCTGTACGTGCCGTGCATGGCGCATTCGACGCCGCTGCCGATCCGGGCCGTCTACTTGCTGGCGACGAGCGGCTCGTCAGCAGGGCCGGCGCGACGAGATTTCGACATCGAGCGCGTACCAAGGCTGGAGGCGTACCGGCTGCTCCATAGGAACATCCTGAGGTTCAACTACGCAGCCGGGCTCGGCTGCAGGGACGCCCACTTCCGCCACCTGCTCGCGCTGTCGCGGCAGGTGCCGTTGTATCGCGCTACGAGGCCCAGCGACCAGCGGGGCACCAGTCCGGATGCGTTTGCGGAGCGGATCCTGGCGCACCTGCGCGCATCCTAGCCGGGCCCATGCCTGGCAGCAGCCGGCGCACGCAAGCTGGTAGGATGCCGGCCATCGCTGCGGACTGCCGCGCCCTGCGGAGACCATCGTGCTTGCCGTCATTTCGCCCGCCAAGTCCCTGGACTTCGAGACGCCCCCGACCACCCGCAAGGCCACCGCGCCAACCTTCGGCCGGCAGGCGGCAACGCTGATCGGGGAGTTGCGCAAGCTCTCCCCGGGCGAGGTGTCGGACCTGATGAGCATCAGCGCCAAGCTCGGCGAGTTGAACTGCAATCGCTACAACGAGTGGCGGGCGGACGGCACCGGCGGCAAACAGGCGGCACTGGCGTTCACCGGAGACGTCTACATGGGGCTCGGGGCGTGGCACATGGATGCCCGGGATCTCTCCTCCCTGCAGCGGCGCGTGCGCATCCTGTCGGGGCTCTACGGCCTGCTCAAGCCATTGGACAGCATCCAGCCCTATCGCCTGGAAATGGGCACGGCGTTCGCCAACCCTCGCGGCAAGGATCTGTACGCCTTCTGGGGCAGCCGCATCGCCGACGCCTTGAACGCCGAACTCGCTGGCCACCGCAACAAGACGCTGGTGAACCTGGCCTCGAACGAATACTGGCAGGCGGTGGACCCGGATGCCATCGAGCCGCGGATACGGGTGCTGCACACGCGCTTCCTGGACCGCAAGAACGGCCAGTACAAGATCGTCAGCTTCTACGCCAAGAAGGCGCGAGGCCTCATGGCCCGCTACATCGCCCGGCAGCGGGCGGAGACCGTCAAGGCTCTGAAGGACTTCGACAGCGGCGGCTACCGCTACTCGGCGCCGCACTCCCGGGACGGCGAGCTGGCCTTCGTGCGCGACCGTTCGCCGTGATCGGCGCCGTTGCCCGGCGCTGCGTCCAGCTGGATCAAGTCGCCTAGCTGCGCCTTGCGGAGCTTGATGGACTTGCGGCGACTGGCGCGAATGTTGAGCAGCTCGACGCCGAACGAGAAGGCCATCGCCGTGTAGATGTAGCCCTTCGGCACCCGAATCTCCAAGCCCTCCGCCACCAGCGCGAAGCCGATCAGCACCAGAAACGACAGCGCCAGCATCTTCACCGTGGGATTGCTCTCCACGAAGGCGCTCACCTGGCCCGCGGCCAGCATCATCACCAGCACCGCGGCCACGATGGCGGCGACCATCACCGGCACCTGGTCCACCAGCCCCACCGCGGTGATCACCGAATCCAGAGAAAACACGATGTCGATGATGGCTATCTGCACCAGCACGGCGGCAAAGCCCGTGCCGAGACCGGGCCGCTTGGCGGGCTCCTCCACTTCCAGCGAGTTGTGAATTTCTCGGGTCGCCTTGGCGATGAGGAACGCGCCGCCACAGAACAGGATGAGGTCGCGCCCGGAGACGCCGCGCCCGAGCACTGCGAACAAGTCCGCGGTCAGCCCCATCACCCAGGACAGGGACAGCAGGAGCCCGATGCGGGTACACATGGCAAGGCCCAGGCCCAGTACCCGAGCCCGGGGCTGCTGCGCCGGAGGCAGGCGGCTGGTGAGCACGCTGATGAAGATCACGTTGTCGATGCCGAGCACGATCTCCAGCGCCGCCAACGTGGCGAACGCGGCCCACACTTGGGGATCGGCAAGGAGTTCCACGGGGCTCGGGGCAGCCTCTGCAAGCCAACGGCCGCGGCCATTGAAGCACGAACGACGGTATGATGCGGCGCTTCGGCGCCGTGAGGCCCCGATGGAAGGTCGAGGAAGGAACGCCGATGAACAACGCATTCAGCGACGCCGTCGAGGCTGCCGTCTTTCGCCGCCTGCTGGCCCACCTCGACGCCAACAGGAACGTGCAGAACATCGATCTGATGAACCTCGCTGGCTTCTGCCGCAACTGCCTGGCCAAGTGGTACGTGGCCGCCGCCGAAGAGCGCGGCGAGCAGGTGGACTACGAAGCGGCCCGGGAGCGGGTGTACGGGATGTCCTATCGCGAGTGGAAGGCCCGCTACCAGTCCGACGCCAGCGCCGAGCAGCTTGCGGCTTTCGGCGCCGCTGGCCATGCGGACGGCGCCGGCGCTGCCGCCGAAGAGCCCTGATGCCGCCGACAACACGCATGAGGCCGCCGCCGGCGCTGCGCGACCGGGCCGCCAAGCTATGGCGCGACTGGCGCTCCCTGCTGTTCTTCGTGGCGATCATGCTGGTGTTCCGCTCCGCGGTGGCGGATTGGAACCAGGTGCCCTCCGGCAGCATGAAGCCCGGCATCCTGGACGGCGATCGCATCGTGGTGGACAAGCTCGCTTGGGACTTGCGGCTGCCGTTCACGGACACCCGCCTTGTGCGCTGGGCGCAACCGAGCCGCGGCGATGTCGTCACCTTCGAGAACCCGTTGGACGGGCGCCTGTTCGTCAAGCGCGTGGTGGCCGTGCCGGGAGACAAGGTGTCCTGGCGTCTCAACGCGCTGGCGGTGAACGGCGAGGCGGCCACCTATGCGCCGTTGACGGCTGCCGAGAAGGACCGCCTCCCCATTGCCAACCCAGGACGCTTTCACGTCTACCGCGAACGCCTGCTTGGCGAGAGCCGGCTGGTGATGCTGCACAGCAAGCCGGGCACCGGAGACGGCCGCCGGCGCAAGGCGGAGCGGGCGTTGCGGTCGTGCCAGCAGTTCCGTGCCGTCGCCGAAGCCGCTGGCCGGGCGCTGGCGGCCGCGGTGTGCCGCTGCGCGGACTACGGCGACTGCTCGACGCTGCCGGAGTTCACGGTGCCCGACGGCAAGTACTGGATGATGGGCGACTACCGGGACAACTCCAGCGACTCCCGGGTGATCGGCTTCGTGGATCGCAAGAACATCTACGGGCGCGCCCACGCCATCGCCTTCTCGGTGGACCGGAGCCGGTACTACCGGCCTCGGTTCGAACGCTTCTTCACGGATCTGCCGTAAGAGCCCTGCCGAGGGCGGTGCCGGCCGAGAAACGGGCGCCGCCGGTGCCTGCCGACGAGCCTTATCGCCAGCGCACCGGCGATGGCGGCGACTATCGCGCTGGCAACAAGCAGCATGCTGCCGCCCAGGTGGCCCACCAAATCCGCGGCCTCTATGTCGTAGGCCCGCGCCAGCCACCAAATACCAGCCGTGGCGGCCAGGGCACCGAGCACGATGGTGCGCGCCATCTGCGCGGAACCTCGAGCGCGGATCAGGGAGCGCATCCTCGTCCCCCGGGCCGGGCGCTGGGCAGAGCTGCGGGGCCGGCGTTGCGGCGGCCCCTGCTCGAACGCGGCAAGCGGCTCAGCTGGTGCGTACGCCGAGGAGTTCCACCTCGAAGATCAACACCGAGTGGGGACCGATGCCGATGTTGCCCCGGCCGCCGTAGGCAAGCTCCGACGGGACGTACAGCTTCCACTTGTCGCCCACCCGCATCAGCTGCAGCGCCTCGGTCCAGCCGGCGATCACGCCGTCGACGGGGAATTCCATCGGCTGGTCCCTCTCCACCGAGCTGTCGAATACGCTGCCGTCAATGAGCGTGCCGTGGTAGTGGGTGGTGACCAGATCCGTCGGTCCGGGCGTGGCGCCGTCGCCGGATGCCAGCACTTCGTACTGCAGACCGGACTCCGTGGTGACGACGCCGGGCCGCTTGCCGTTTTCGGCGAGGAACTCCCGCCCGCGCTCGAGCGGTTGCTGCGCCACAATCCCCGGAGCTTGACCAGCAGCCTTGGCCGGGGCTTCGGCACCGTCCTGCGGCGGCGCTGCGGGCGCCGGCGAACAGCCGGCGGCCAGCACCAGAGCGCCGGCTGCAAGACAGCGCAGGATTCGCGGGTGGGCATGGGAGGCGGCAGCGGCGGCCATGGCGACTCCTCGTAGTTGGGATGCTTGGGATTGTACGCCGCCGGCAGGCCCGCGCCAGGGTGCCGGGTAGTCCGTGCGCCGCCATCGTGTACCGTCTTGGCGCACCTGCTAAGGTTGGGCGCATCGGTGGTGCGCATTTGCCATGTCAAGTCGGAATCGAGCCCCCGGGCAGAACGCCCCTGGGCTGGACAATGTCGATCGTCGGGGCTTCCGTCCCAACGTCGGCATCGTGGTACACAACTCGGACGGCCAAGTGCTCTGGGCCCGTCGCATCGGCGAAGACGATGCCTGGCAGTTCCCCCAGGGCGGCATCGGCCGTGGCGAGAGCGCCGAGCAGGCGCTGTTCCGGGAGCTGCGCGAGGAAGTCGGCCTCGGCGAAGCGGCCGTTGAAATCCGCGGCTGCACCAAGGGTTGGCTGCGTTATCGGGTACCCCGCCGCCTGCGCCGGGACGATCGGTTTCTCGGCCAGAAGCAGAAGTGGTTCCTGCTGCGGCTGCTGGCGGCGCCGGCGGCGGTGAGGGTCGCCCGGGGCAGCGAGCCGGAGTTCGACAGCTGGCGCTGGGTGAGCTACTGGTACCCCGTGGGGCAAGTAGTGGCGTTCAAGCGCAACGTGTATCGCGAGGCCCTGCGGGAACTGGCGCCCAAGCTGCGTCTGGACGGCGCGGCGCCTCCGGCAGCCGCGGTTTGACGGCGAGCCGCTTGCCCCCCGCACGGCACCCCGCAATGGCGCCTTGGGGCGCATAGGCGCTGTGCTCGACGCCCTGCGGCAGATCGTCCAGGACATCGGCGCGGCGCCGGGCTTTCGCGCCGCCGTGGATCTGCTGGTGGCCCGGGTGTCGCTGATACTGGATGCGGAGGTCTGCTCCATCTACCTGCGGGACCGCGCCGCCGGACGCCTCAATCTGGTGGCCAACGAGGGTTTGAGCCCCGGCCTCGTCGGCAAGGTATCGTTGGCGTGGAACGAGGGGCTGGTCGGGCTGGTGGCCGAGCGCGCCGAGCCGATCAATCTCGAACACGCCGCTTCGCACCCGCGGTTCCATCCGGTGCCCGACCTGCAGGAGGACGCCTTCGGCGCGTTCCTTGGCGCCCCCATCATCCATGTGCGCGACGTGCTCGGCGTGCTGGTGGTGCAGGATCGGGAACTGCGGCGCTACGACGAGGACGAGATCGCGTTTCTGGTCACCCTGGCAACGCAGATCGCCGGGCGCGTCGCCCACGCCGAAGCCACTGGCGACATCCAGGGCCTGCTCGGCGGCGACACCGAGCCGGGCACGGCCCGCTTCAGGGGCGTTCCCGGCGTGCCGGGCATCGGCATCGGCACCGCCTTCGTGGTGCTTCCAGCGGCGCGGCTGGATCTGGTGCCGGACATGGAGGCGGAGGACGTCGAGGCCGAGCTGGCGCTGTTCGAACGCGCCATCGGCAGCGCCCGCCAGGACATAGAGCGCATCAACGCCGGCATGGCCGCCAACCTGGGCCCGGAGGAACGCGAGCTGTTCGACGCCTATCTGCACATGCTGGACGACGCGGCCCTCGCCGGCGATGTCCGCCGCCTGATCCGCCGCGGCCAATGGGCCCAAGGCGCACTCAAACAAGCCATCCTGGAACAGGCGGCGACCTTCGAGCGCATGCAGGACTCCTACCTGCGGGAGCGATCCGCGGACGTCCGGGAGCTGGGGCAGCGGGTGCTCGCCCACCTGCAGGAGATACGCGGCCGCGAAGTGCGCTATCCCGACGACATGGTGCTCGTTGCGGAGGAAGTGACGGCACCGATGATGGCGGACTTCCCCATCGAGCGGCTGCGGGGCATCGTCTCCATGAAGGGCTCGCGCAACTCCCACGGCGCCATCCTGGCGGATGCCTTGGGCATTCCCACGGTGATGGGCGCCGGCGAGGTGCCCATCTACGGGGTCGAGGACCAAGCCGTCATCGTCGACGGCTACTACGGCGAGGTGTTCGTGAACCCCGGGCCGTTGGTGCGCGACTCCTACGGCCAGTTCATGGAGGAGGAGGAGGAGTTCGCCCGGGAACTGGAGGATCTGCGGGATGTCGCCAGCACCACCCGGGACGGCCACCCCATCAACTTGTGGGTGAACATCGGCCTGGTCAGCGAGATCACCCGCTCGCTGGACCGGGGCGCGGAAGGCATCGGCCTGTTCCGCACCGAGGTGCCGTTCGCGATGGGCGACCGCTTTCCCACCGAGGAGGAGCAGCGGGTCGTGTACCGCGAACACATGGAGGCGTTCGAGCCGCGCCCGGTAACCATGCGCACGCTGGACATAGGCGGCGACAAGCCCCTCTCCTACTTCCCCATCAACGAGGAGAATCCGTTTCTCGGCTGGCGCGGCATTCGCGTCACGCTCGATCATCCCGACATCTTCCTCGGCCAAGTGCGGGCCATGCTGAAGGCCAACGCAGGCCTCGAAGGCGCACTGCGCATCATGCTGCCCATGGTCAGCCGCCTGGAGCAGATCGAAGAGGGCAAGGCGCTGATCCGCCGAGCGCACCGGGAGGTGGTGGAGGAGGGCTGCGACGTGAAGCCGCCCATGGTGGGCGTGATGGTGGAGGTGCCAGCCGCCATCTATCTCACCCGCGAGATCGCCCGACTGGTGGATTTCCTGGCCGTCGGCTCCAACGACCTAACGCAGTACATGCTGGCCGTGGACCGCAACAACCCGCGGGTGGCGGACCTGTTCGAGGAACTGCACCCGGCAATGCTGATGGCGTTGCGGGAGATCGCCAAGGGCTGCCATGCCGAAGATCGGCCCTTGGGCATCTGCGGCGAACTCGCCGGCACCCCCGAGGGCGCAGTGCTGTGCGTGGGCATGGGCTACGACGTGCTGTCCATGAACGCCGCCAACCTGCCCCGGGTGAAGTGGGTGATCCGGCAGGTGTCGCTGCGCGACTGCCGCCGCATCCTCGCCCGCGCCCTGCGGCTGCGCTCGAGCAAGGAGATACTCGCCTTCGTGCGCCGCCAGCTCGTCGAGGCGGGGCTCGAGCGCGCGGTGCCGCATCATCAACTGCCGGCATGAGCGCGGGTGCGGCATCCCGGTTCCCGCGATGACCGACAAGCGCTGCATCGCGACGGTGACGACCGACGACTACCTGCCAGGCACGGTGGTGACCCTCGCTTCGTTCCTGGCGCAGCACCCTGGATTCGATGGCGACGTGGTGGTCATTCACGACGGCCTGTCCGAACGCGGGGCGGCGGTGCTGTCGGCGCTCGCCCCAGACCTGCGTCTGCTGCCGGTGTCCCCGGGCTTGAAGCAGCACCTGCACCGCCTGGGGGAGGCCCACCCGCGCTTTCGGCCGACGCTGATGCATTGGCACATACTGGAAGCGTATCTGCTGACGGACTACGCCAAGGTGCTGCTGGTGGACGGCGACCTACTGTTCCGCCAGCCCATAGACGAGCTGTTCGCTGCCGAAGGGGCGCTCCTGTGCTGCCCGGACTGGGTGTTCCTGGCGGGCCGCTGCCGCGACGCTGCAACGTTCAAGCCGCTGCCGGAGGGCGAAACCGGCAGCGCCGACCGGCCGGCGCTGGACCGCACCTTCAACGACGGCATGATGATGCTGGACCGCGCCGCCCTGGGTGCCGAAGCGCAAGCGGACCTGCTCGCGCTGCTGGTGCCGGAAACCTGGAATCACACCGACACGCCGCACACCAAGCAGCTCATTCACAACATGCACTTCGCCGGGCGCCACCGGCTGGTGAGTTCGACGTACAACTACATCCTCACCGCCGGCAACACCATCGTCCAACGCGAGGGCCTAGAGGCCAAGGACGCCAAGGTGCTGCACTACAACCTGCCGGTGAAACCCTGGATGCCGGGCTTCATGCTGGACTGGCTGCGCGGCGCTCGGCCGGTACCGGCGTTCGCCTGGTGGTACGACGCGTGGATGCAGTGCCTGGCCGCCGGGCACCTGCGCAACGCCTCCCGGAACATGGTCGCGTTCAAGTCGGAGTCCGAGGCGCAGCCTCGCTAGATCACGCCCTTAGGTTCCAGCCCCAGGAAGAACTGGCCGGCGGTTTCGTAGTGGGCTTCCCGGCCTTGTATCTGCTGCGTGATCACGTGGGCGTCCTGGAATCGGCGCTGAATGGCGCGATCGGCGAAGATCGCTGTGGAACCGCTCAGGTTGTAGGCCGCATCCACCACCTCGGCAGACTGGCGAATCGCATGGGTGCCGGCCATGCGCAGCTGAATGCGTTGTTCCAGAGTGATCCGGCCGCTGACCGAGACCGCTCCCCACACCTCGCCCACCGCTTGGTGGAGCAGCGCCTTGGCGGCCCGCCATTTCGCCTCCGCCTTGCCCACCTGCTGCTGGACGACGGGATGCTCGCACAGCGGCCGGCTGCCGAAGCGCGGCCGCTTGTCGCTGGCAAGTTCCACCGCGGCGTCGAGCCCCGCGCGGGCAACCCCCAAGGCGACGCAGCCGAAGCCGCATGCGAACAGCAGCGCCTGGGGTACGACATACAGCGGCCAGGGTTCCCGGGGCGGCACGTCCAGACGCATGGCGCGACCTTCCGGTACGAACAGCGCCTCGGCCCGGAAGCTGAAGCTGCCGGTGCCGCGCAACCCCTGCACCTGCCACACGTCGACCCACTCGACGGCATCACGAGGCAGCAGAAACAGGCGCGGCGGTTCGCCCGGATTGGCCACCAGAGCCGCAACCCAGTTCGCATGACGGCAGCCGGAGGAGAACATCCACTGGCCGCTGAGCCGGAAGCCCCCCGGCGCCGGCGCCGCCTGCACCGGGCCCTGCGGCGGGCCGTTCGCCACCACAGTGCGGGGATCGCCCCACACTTCCGCCGCCAGCGCCGGCGGCGCCCGGCAGCAGGTGGTGGCGAACACGGCGCCTTGGTTGAAGCACCAGCCGGCGCTGCCGTCGGCATGGGCAACCGCGTACACGGCATCGAGATACGCCGGCCAATCCGCCTGTTCGCCGCCCACGGAGCGCGGCAGCAGCAGCCGGAACAGCCCCAGCGCCTTCATCTCGTCCGCCAGCGCCGGCGGCAGCTCGCGACCAGCGTCGATTTCGTCCGCCGCGGCGGCGATCCGCGGCACGATGGCTTCCGCCCGCGCCAAGGGCGCACCACCACCGTTGTCGGCTTCCATGCCGAGGAGTCTACACCCGAGCCCCCGCGGCGAGTCCGGCGGCGCGCCATTTTCGATTTCGCGGGCGAATGCACGGTCCACGACCATTCGGTCGTCCGCCGTCCACAGGCCGTTGGCGTAGGCGTGCAGCGGACCATGCACAAGCCACACCGCCACACCTTCCCGCCATCGCCGGAAAACGCCCCGCCCGCCCCGCGTCAGAGCGGTCGCTGACCTGCGATTTGTCGCATCCGCGCCGATGCCGTGCGTTCCATGCGCGACGGGTTTCGACTATGCTTCGCAATCCGTCGCAAGAACGGTGCTCCCGAAGGATGCGAATCGCCGTGCCCAAGGAGACGTGGCCCGGCGAATGGCGTGCCGCGCTGGTGCCGGCGAGCTGCCGGAAGCTCGTCGGCCTCGGCATCGACGTCATGGTGGAGAGGGCGCTCGGCTCGGCCGCCGGCATCCGCGACGACGCCTACCGGGAGGCCGGCGCCGATGTGGTCACGGACATCGACTCCGCAGTGGTCGCTTCGGACGTCGTGCTGCGAGTTCGCAAGCCGTCGCCAGAGGCAGCGGCGCTGCTGCCGGAAGGCGCGGTCCACGTGAGCTTCCTGGATCCCTTCAACAGCAAGGAGCTGGTCCGGCAACTGGCGGAGCGCGGCGTTACCGCGGTGTGCATGGAAATGGTGCCGCGCACCACGCGGGCGCAGAAGATGGACGCGCTCTCCTCCCAAGCGAATCTGGCCGGCTACATGTCGGTGATCCTGGCCGCGGCCCACTGCTCGCGGATCTTCCCGATGATGATGACGCCGGCCGGCACCATCGCCCCGGGGCGGGTGTTCGTGATCGGCGCAGGGGTGGCGGGACTGCAGGCGGTGGCCACCGCCAAGCGCCTCGGCGCCCGGGTCGAAGCCTTCGACACGCGGCCGGCGGTCGCCGAGCAGGTGCAGTCGCTCGGCGCCAAGTTCGTGGCCATCGACGTAGGGGAAACCGGCGAGACCGCCCAAGGCTACGCCAAGGCGCTCACCCCGGAACAACTCGAACGCCAGCGCCAGGGCATGAAGGCCGTGGTCGCCCGGGCGGACGTGGTGATCACCACCGCGCAGGTGTTCGGACGTCCGGCGCCGCGCATCGTCAGCCGCGACATGGTGGAGGCGATGCGCCGCGGCAGCGTGGTGGTGGACATGGCCGTGGAGTCCGGCGGCAACGTGGAGGGATCGGCGACTGGCGAGATCGTCGACGTCGAGGGCGTCAAGGTCATCGGCCCCGCCAACCTGCCTGCGGAAGTGGCGGGCGATGCCAGCGCGATGTACTCGGCCAACGTGGCCAACCTAGTGGACGAGTTCTACGACCCGGAGAACCGGCGGCTGGACCTCGACTCCGGCGACGAGATCGCCGCTGGCTGCGTGCTCACCCGGGACGGCCAGGTGGTTCATCCGGCCTTTGCCGCCGGGTAGCGCCGGCGCACCCCAACACCAGCTGCACGAGCGCCGCGCATGGAACTCGTCCCGGTCTATCTGGCCTTCATCCTCGTGCTCTCGATCTTCCTCGGCTTCGAGCTGATCGCCAAGGTGCCCGCGACCCTGCACACGCCGCTGATGTCCGGCGCCAACGCCATCTCCGGCATCACCGTGGTGGGCGCTCTGCTGGCGGCCGGCACCGGCGGGCCGGCGTGGATGGCCACCTTGCTGGGTAGCGCGGCCGTGTTCTTCGCCACATTGAACGTGGTCGGCGGCTATCTGGTGACGGATCGGATGCTCGGCATGTTCCGCCGCCGGCAGCCGCCGCCGAAACCGGACTGACCAACAGCCGAACCGATCAAGCAAAGAGTGCCCCCGCTCGCCGTCAACCTCGCCTACATCGCGGCCGCGGTGCTGTTCGTGCTTGGCCTGAAGATGCTCGGCTCGCCGGCCACGGCCCGGCGCGGCAACGCCCTCTCCGCCGGCGGCATGTTGATCGCGGTAGTGGCGACCCTGCTCTCCGAAGGCATCGTCGAGTGGCACTGGATCGCCATCTCCGCCCTCGCCGGCGCCCTCGTCGGCGCCCTGGCGTCGCGGCTGGTGGCGATGACGGCCATGCCGGAGATGGTGGCCTTGTTCAACGGCTCCGGCGGCATCGCCAGCCTGCTGGTGGGGTGGGCGGCGCTGTTCGGCAGCGGCGAAGCGGGCGCCTTCACGGCCGCCACGGTGCTGCTGTCCGTCGCCATCGGCGGGCTGACCTTCACCGGCAGCCTAGTCGCCTGGGGAAAGCTGGCCGAAGCGCTTCCGAGCGGCGCCCTGCTGTTTCCCGGCCAGCGGTTCCTGAACGGCGCCCTGCTCGCGGCGCTGGCCGTCTGCGCGATGCTGTTCATGCTGGACCCGGCGCCGGACTCGCCGTACTTCATCGCCGTCCTGGCCATCGCCGGGCTGCTCGGCGTGATGGCCGTGGTCCCCATTGGCGGCGCGGACATGCCAGTGGTGATCTCGCTGCTGAACAGCTACTCGGGGCTTGCGGCCTGCGCGGCCGGTTTCGCCATCAACAACAACGTGCTCATCGTTTCCGGCTCGCTGGTCGGCGCTGCCGGCATCATCCTCACCAACATCATGTGCAAGGCCATGAACCGGTCCCTCGCCAACGTGCTGTTCAGCGGCTTCGGGGCCGGCAAGGCCGGGGCCCAGGTGGAGGGCGAGGTGAAGCCCATCGACGCCGACGACGCGGCCTTGATCCTCGAGGCCGCCAGCGCCGTCGCCTTCGTGCCCGGCTACGGCATGGCGGTGGCCCAGGCGCAGCACGTCGTGCAGGAACTCGGCGAGCTGCTCGAGGAGAACGGTGCCGAAGTGACCTACGCCATCCACCCCGTGGCCGGCCGGATGCCGGGGCACATGAACGTGCTGCTCGCCGAGGCCAACGTGCCCTACGATCAGCTCGTGGAGATGGAGGACGTGAACCCGCGCATGGCGGCCATCGACGTGGCGGTGGTGATCGGCGCCAACGACGTGGTGAACCCCTCCGCCCGCAACGACGAGGGCAGCCCCATCTACGGCATGCCGATCATCGACGTGGACCAGGCGCGCACGGTGTTCGTGCTCAAGCGCTCCATGGCGTCTGGCTTCGCCGGCGTGGACAACCCGCTGTTTTTCGGCGACAACGTGCGCATGCTGTTCGGCGACGCCAAGGCGTCCATCGCCAGCGTCATCGCCAGCCTCAAGGGCTGAGATCGCCAGCCTCAAGGGCTGAGATCGCTGGTGCGGACGCCGCGTAGAGAGCAGGCATAGAAACGGAGCAGGCCATGCGCATTCCCGACCCGCTGTTTCCCCTCGTCAACCGGGTGGTGGCCGGCCTTCTGCACTCGCCGCTGCACGGCTTGATGAGCGGCAACGTGATGGTGATCCACTTCACCGGCCGCAGGACCGGCAAGGCCCGCTGGACGCCGGTGCGCTATCTGCACGGCGATGCCGGCGAGGTGTTCTGCCTCACCGGCCGGGAGACCGGCTGGTGGCACAACTTCGCTGGCGAAGCCGCCGGCGCGCCGGCGACGCTGCGGCTGGCCGGCGAACCGGTGGCTGCCAGGGCCAGCGCGGAAGCGGAGGACGCGGCGCGCAAGGAAGCGGCGCTGCGCCGGATGCTGGCGGCGTTCCCGGCCGATGCGCCGTACCACGGCATCGTCGCCAAGCGCGGCGAAGCGCCCACCGACGAGCAGATCCGGCAGGCGGTGGCGCGGGACGTGCTGGTGACCTTCGCGTTGGCGGACTGAGACGTCGGGGAGATCGACGGTGCCCGCGCCGGCGCGGCTGGTGGCAGTCGAATCGTCGAGCATCGACGCGGTTGGCTACGACGCCTCCACGCGGCGGCTCACGGTGCGCTTCCTGGGTTCCGGCAACACCTACGTCTATCTCGGCGTGGCGCCATCGGTGTTCGAGGCGCTGCTGGCCGCCCCTTCCAAGGGGCGATACCTGAACTTCCACATCAAGGACGCCTACCCCTATCGCCGACTGTAGGCGCGCAACGGGTTGTTGGGCCCTCAAGCGCCCAGCGCCGGCGCCGTGCAATCAACGACCTGTGTGCTCGTCGAGCGCGACGCTCTCGGGGAAGGTCTGCGGCAGCCGAGGGCTTGCCGCTCAGACCGCCCCTTCGTCCCGCAGCGCCGCAATCGCCCCGGCGTCGTAGCCCGCCTCGGCGAGCACTTCGTCCGTATGTTCGCCAAGTTCCGGAGTCGGGGAACGCACCGCGAACTCGGCGGCCGAGAGCTTGATCGGCTGCGCCACGAGTTCGATGTCGCCAAGCGCCGGGTGGCGCACCGGGGCGGCCATGCCGAGGTGCCGCACTTGCGGATCCGCGAACACCTCGTCGATGGCGTTGATGCGGCCGGCGGGCACCCCGGCTTCGTTGAAGGCGGCGATCCACGCCGTGCTGGTGCGAGTGCGCGTGATGGCCTCGATCTCCGCGTTCATCGCGTCGCGATGGACGGAGCGCGCTCCGGGCGTGGCGAAGCGCGGATCCGTGCGCCAGTGCGGCTGCTCCATGACGGCGCAGAACCGCTTGTATATCGCCTCGCCGGTGGCGGCGATGTTGATGTGTCCGTCGGCGGTGGCGAAGACCCCAGTGGGAATGCCCGTCGGGTGGTTGTTGCCAGCCTGGCGGGGCACGTCCCTGTTCAGCAGGTAGCGCTCGGCCTGGAAGTCCATCATGGCGACCTGCGCTTCGAGCAGCGACGTGCGCACCCACTGGCCCTCGCCGGTTTGGGCGCGGGCCAGGAGCGCGGTCATGATGCCGAGCGCCGCGAACAGGCCAGCGGACAGATCCGCCACCGGAATGCCGGCGCGCACCGGGCCCTGGCCAGGCAGCCCGGTTACCGACATCAGGCCGCCCATGCCCTGCGCCACCTGATCGAACCCCGGCAGGTTGCCGTAGGGACCGTCCTGTCCGAAGCCGGAGATGCTGGCGTAGACGATGCCAGCGTTCACCGCCTTCACCGCCTCGTAGTCGATGCCGAGCCGGTGCTTCACATCTGGCCGGTAGTTCTCCACCACCACGTCCGCGACTTCGGCGAGCTTCATGAACACGGTCCTGCCGGCGTCGGCCTTGAGGTTCAGCGTCAGGCTGCGCTTGTTGCGATGCAGATTCTGGAAGTCCGGCCCATGCCGGGCGTCGCCCATCTGCCCGTTGCCGCGGCCCGGCTGCTCGACCTTCACCACGTCCGCGCCCCAGTCCGCCAACTGGCGCACGCAGGCGGGGCCGGCGCGGACCCGCGTCAGGTCCAGCACCCGGATGTGGGCAAGAGGCAAAGGCATGGCGTCGCTCCGACCGGTCCCCAAGCGAACGGCGAGCATACGCAACTGTCTTCGGGCGCTTCAACGCCGCGCACAACGCCGCGCACCACGCCGCAACGAGGCGAGGCCACGAGGAACGATTTGCATCGAGTCGGAGCGGCCACTAGGATGCCCGCTCCTTGCGGCCGCTTGGCCGCTCGCCCACTTCGCCCCACGGAGACCATCGATGGCGCTGCACTTCGTACCGCGCAAGCCCCGCGCAGAGCAGATCGCGGACTTGAACCAGGAGTGGGAGGAGAACCCGCGCTGGAAGGACGTGCGGCGGGGCTACAGCGCCGAGGACGTGGTGAATCTGCGCGGCACCATTCCGCACCGCAGCATGCTGGCGGCGCACGGAGCGGACAAGCTGTGGGAGCTGCTGCAAACCGAGCGCTTCGTACACTGCCTGGGCGCCGTCACCGGCGGCCAGGCGGTGCAGCAGGTGAAGGCCGGCATCAAGGCCATCTACCTCTCCGGCTGGCAGGTGGCGGCGGACAACAACACCTCGGAGACGATGTACCCGGATCAGTCGCTGTACGCGGTGAACTCCGTGCCGAGCGTCGTCAACCGCATCAACAACGCCTTCCGCCGCGCCGACGAGATCCAGTGGGCCAAGGGCGAGGACGACGGCATCGACTTCTACGCGCCGATCGTGGCCGATGCGGAGGCCGGCTTCGGCGGCATCCTGAACGCCTTCGAGCTGATGAAGGCGATGATCGCCGCCGGCGCCGCCGGCGTGCATTTCGAAGACCAGCTCGCCTCGGTGAAGAAATGCGGCCACATGGGCGGCAAGGTGCTGGTGCCGACGGTGGAAGCGGTGCAGAAGCTCGTTGCCGCCCGGCTGGCGGCGGACGTGTGCGACGTGCCGACGGTGCTCATGGCGCGCACCGACGCCAACGCGGCCGACATGGTCACCTCCGACATCGACGAGTGGGACAAGCCGTTCCTGACCGGCGAACGCACGCCGGAGGGCTTCTACCGAAGCCGCAACGGGCTGCGGCAGGCCATCTCCCGGGGGCTCGCCTATGCGCCGTACGCGGACCTCATCTGGTGCGAAACCGCGGTGCCCGATCTGGGGGAAGCCAAGGCGTTCGCGGACGCCATCCACAAGCAGCACCCGGACCAGATGCTGGCCTACAACTGCTCGCCGTCCTTCAACTGGAAGGCGAACCTGGACGACGCCACCATCGCCAGGTTCCAGCGCGAGCTGGCCGCCATGGGCTACAGGTTCCAGTTCATCACCCTCGCTGGCATCCACAGCATGTGGTTCAACATGTACGACTTGAGCCGCGACTACGTGAACCGGCAGATGTCCGCGTACGTGGACTTGCAGGAGAAGGAGTTCGCCGCCACCAACGCCGGCTATTCCTTCGTCAGCCACCAGCAGGAAGTGGGCACCGGCTACTTCGACCGCGTGGCCGAGGTCATCCAGGGCGGCCAGTCCTCGGTGACGGCGCTGTCCGGCTCCACCGAGGAGGCGCAGTTCGCCTGAACCCGGCACCCGCTGCCGGACAGTCAGCGAACGCGAAGCTGCGCTGGATGAAGATGCATCAATGGATGCGTGAGGACGTCTACTGGGACGCTCGGGACCGCCGGCGCGATTCGCCGCCGAAGTCGACGCCGGCCGGCACGGCGACGCGAGGACGCTGGTGGTCGAACCGCAGCTGCTCTCCTTCAACGTCAGGCTGTTCATGGCCATCGGCACGGCATTGGGCGCCGAGGAACAGTTCAGAAAAGTCGCCGAGCTGGATACGAGAGTAGTGGGCCAACCCGACTGCGATGACGGATGGGCTGACGACACGGGTGCCGATCTGGACCATCACTCCAAGATGGCTTTGGTAGTGGTTGCCGGCAGCGTTGGCGCCGCAGCCGTAGACAGCGCCATCGCGCATGGCGTCCTGTCGGCGGACGACGACGGCCTGTTGCGTTTCGCCATCCCGTCGCTGCACGCCTACATGCTGGAGCACGAACTGCGCCGTGGCGAGCGGCAGCAACAGGCCACTTGAAGCGATCTAGGCCTGGGCGAGCGTCGTCCACGCCTGGCGCGCCTTGGCAAGGTGCGCGTTCGCGTCCAAGCCGCCGCCGAGGGTGCGCAGGCACAGGTGCGTGAGCCCCTTCTGCCGCCAGCCGCGCACCCGGTCCTGCCACTCTGCTTCGCGAGGGCCTACCACGGCGACCCCGGCTTCGGTACCGATCGCGCCCGGGTTTCGGCCGGCGGCCTCGGCCGCAGCGTCGACGTCGGCCTTCACCACGTCGAACTCCTCCGGCCCGCAGAGCACGAACCAGCCATCCGCCTGCTCGCCGATGCGACGGCGAATCCGCGCCACCGGCAGGCCGGCGGCGCCGATCCAGATCGGGATGGGCGCCTTGGGGAGCGGATCGAGCCCAGCGCCGGCCACGGTGTGCCAACGCCCCTCGAAGTCCACCGCCGGTTCCTGCCACAGGCGTCGCAGCAGCGCGATCTGCTCCTCGCAGCGCCGGCCGCGGGTGCGGAAGTCCTGGCCGAGGGCCTGGTACTCCGCCTCGCTGCCGCCCACGCCTACGCCCAGGCGAACCCGCCCGCCCGCGAGTTCCGCCAGCGTCGCCATCTGCTTGGCGAGCAGCACCGTCTGCCGCGCCGGCGCGACGACGACGGACGGCACCAGCTCGATGCGCTGCGTCGCCGCCGCCACGTAGGCCAGCGCCATCAGCGGCTCGTGGAGATGGCCGCTGCGCGGCCGCAGCACCTGGTCCGGCACCCGCAGATGCGCGTAGCCGAGTTCGTCCGCCAGCTGCGCGAACGCCCTGATGGCGCCGACATCGTCCTTGAGTTCGCGGATGGGCAGGGATATGCCGATTTTCATGTGTGGCTCCTGTGCTTCGCGGAGAGCGGCCGCACACAGGCACGCTCACGGCAAGAACGGCTCAAGTCGCGGCCGCATGGACTCGAAACGTAGAAGGGCGCCATTGTCTCAGCCTGCGCCTGCACCAGACGCCGACCGGTCGGTGCTTTGGCCTAGGAAGTTCGGCACCTGCTCGATGAGAACGGCGACCGGGCGGATGACGCGCACGAACCGCAACACCTAGGCCCCCTGCTGCACCGCGGCTGGTTCTCGGCGAGCACCCGAGCGACGCCGTTGCCGTCGGCTGCGCAGCCGATCCCAACCGGCGCGAGCCAGTTCAACGTCGCGCTGGGACATTCCGCAGCCCCGCCGAAGCAGCACGTCGTCGCCGTGGGCCAAGGCGCTCGGCAGATCGCCGGCGCGCAGTCGCGCATCCAGATAGTCCAAGTCCAGCTCACCAGCGAAGCGATATGGCACCGGCAGGCATTCGGCCTCCCGCGGCTCCAGCTCAAGTACGCCGCCGCCGTAGCTCCTGCCGCCCGTCTCCGCGCAAGCGAAGGTCACAGAGTTGATCATGGCGCCGCACAGCCGCTCTCGATCAACGCCAGCGTGGATGCGCGTCCGGTGGATGGTGTCCGTGGAGGTGGCCCCTGCTTGATTGGCTACCAAGAGCGGCGCAGTATGTATCTGCCGGTACAGGAAGGCGTCCGGCATCCCCACGGATGGCACGTCGAACCAGCGGTTGCGGATGCGGCACTTGTAGCCCTGCGAGACGCCTTCGGCTTCCCCTTGCGCGACGTAGGCGGCCAAGGCCTCGGAGAACGCCGCTTGCGGCAGGCCGCTCAGATTCAGCAGCTTGGACCGGTTCGTCGTCGCGTAGCGTCGCATGTCCGCCTTCGTGAACCTTATGGATTCCAGAGCCGATGTTCGGCCGACCACATCCAAAGCACGGTCGCCTATATGCAAGCGTTGCGCTTGTTCTTCACTGACTACGAAGAAGCGGTTGCGGCCAGTGACGATGCCGACATCGACGTCCACCAGGTCCCCGAGGCGATGCATGTGCGCACCATCCGCGTATGCGCGCAGCAGCGCGGCCTCCGGTTCGGGGAGAAACAGTGCCGTCCACTTGTGCCCGGCCGCGACATGCGCCGAGAGGTTGGACACGGTCCGTCCCGCGCATCCCGCCTTGGCCGTCAGGGCCTCGCCGTTTCGCGCCTGCGCGATGTGCATGCGTCCGGGAGTCAAGGCGCCCCGACGGCGGCCGGCCGCCAGCAGCAGCACGACCTCCTGTTGAATCTGGGGAAACACGAGCTCCTCGAAGGCGACCAGCGAGACCTCCTCGAACAGCAGCGGCAGCCGAAACCGGAGTTCTGCCGCGTACTGCACCTGCAACAGCTCGCCCGGCACGACCATCGCCAGCCGCCCGCCGTCTCTCAGCATTTCCGCCGCAAGCTCGACGAAGGCGACCCACGCGTTGGCAAGGCCGTTGGGCCGGTAGCCGAACTGCCGCAGCAGACCGAATGCGCGGTCGCGCTCCTGCTTGTCGAAGTACTGGAAGCGAATGAACGGCGGATTGCCGACTGCCGCATCGAATCTCTCGCCCTTGAGCAGCGGCACCGCCAAATCGAAGAAGCTGCCGCAGTGCCAACGCACATGCAGGCCGCAGCCGCCAAGGGACCGCTTCGCCCTTTCCAGTTCGCTCGGAACCACCTCGACGGCTGTCACGGAGCCCCCTTCCCAAGCCGCGACGTTGCGGTTCGAACGAAGATCCCGTCGCCACAGGCGGGTTCGATAACGCGGTCCGAAGGATCGCGTATCGCCCAGCGGCACAGGTGGTCCGCAAGCGGTGCCGGGGTGTAGTAGCCGCCACGCAACTTGCGGGCGCTTGGCGGTTCCTTGTTGCTCTTGAATCTCTGCATACTGGCTAGCTCGTGTGCGGCGGCAGGTGCTGGTAGCGGTCGACGTACGCGGCCTGCACCCGTCGATGCAGGTTGCTGATGTGGATGGCGGAGTCGGCTGGCGGCCGGATCGAAAGCGGCAACCTCGGCAACGTCGGCCAAGCGAGTGTGCCGTCGCACGGATTCCAGAGAACCAAGGCAATGGCCTCAGCTAGATGATGCTGATCGAGTTCGTCCCTTCTGGAACCCAACCGCTCCAACGTGCTGGCAATCGCCCGAAGCTGCCGGCCATGCACCGCTGGATTGGGCAAGACGACTACGAATACCACCAGACAGAATGGAAATCGAGTGTGGACGGTGGCGGCCTCCGAAGCCAAGTCGTTGATCATGTTCTGCCAGTTCTTGCGGATGCTGCTCTCGTCGTTCAACGTCTTGCTGTCGAACACCACGCGAGGGCCGTCGGGCCGGTATGCCGCATCGTAGTTCTGCGGGCGTATGCCGCCAATTACGCGCGTCGTCCCCACCTCCACGCAGTCCGGCAGCGGCGGCGTCAGGGCATTGGCGTTGGGCTTCACGACCGGGATGCCGCCAAGCATTGCCGCAAGCGCGGCTCCAAACGCGTCGTCGAACACATGGCCGAATTCCATGCCCTGCTTCTTGTCGAAGCGGTTGGGAGCCTTGCCGACAGTGCTGCCACCATTGTGCCGGCTACCCGCAGTGCCCAACCACCTCGAACCCCAGTCGGCGAGCACCGTGGGCGGTACGCGGACCTCCGGCATGTCCCGCAGTTCGGCCATGTGCCTGCCCGACCAGTCAACGCCAGGCAGCACAGGCTGGCAGCCTACCACACCGGTCGCTTCCATCGGTCGGATGGCGTAAGCCGCCGGCAATGCCAGCTCAACCGATCCGTTCGCAGCCTGTGCCTCGGAGCAGGCGCAGCAGCGCGGCGTATTGGTCGCCTTCGATGCGGCGGTCGGCGACGAATCTCGCGTGTTCCTCGGGCGCCGCCGAGGGCCGCAGCTCGATGCCCCACAGCGGATCCATCCGGTTCGGCACCATGGAGTAGCGAATGTCGATGACGCGGTCCGGCGCGGCCGGGTCCAAGGCGACGTAGTCCGCGGAGAACCAGCGAAAGCGCTCGACGTCCCGGGCCTGCTGGCTGTTCGCGTCCAGCCAAGGCAGGTCCCGGGGCACGTTCAGCACCGGTACGCTCGCACCCGGGCACGCCGCGACGTGGAAACCGGTTCGCACCGCGTCCACGTAGTAGCGGCCGCGGTGTTCGTAGACGGTCTTCCAGAGCAGCAGATTAGCGAAGCCCGGCTTGGCCGCCAGCCGCGCCGGCGTGTGTCCGCGAGCGGCGGCGAGGGCCGCGCCGGCGTTCTCCGCCCGCTGGTTCTGCACCGCGCCGAAGGCGAGATAGGCAACGCCCCAGGCGAGCGCGGCCCAAGCCAGCGCCCGTCGTCGGCACAGCAGGCTGGCGCCGACCAGCGCCAGCACCGGTGCCGTGAACAGCGGGTCCACCACGGAGACGTTGTTCCAGGCCACGCGGACGTCGGCGAAGGGCCAGAAGAGCTGGGTGCCGTAGGAGGTGCAGGCGTCCAGCAGGCCGTGGGTGGCGTAGCCGAGCAGGCAAGCGAGATAGGACTCCCAAGGCCGCAGCTGGCGGCGCACCAGCCAGTGCCCGGCAAGCGCCACGACGGCAGCGCCGACGGGAACGAACAGCAGCGCGTGGGTGAACTGCCGGTGGTACTCGAGGAACAGCAGCGAATCCACCGGCGAGGAAACGAACACGTCGACGTCCGGCGCGAGGCCGGCGACGCCGCCGAGCAGCGCCGCGGCGCGGGCCTTGCGGGGATCGAATACCGACGCCGGCGCGAGCGCGCCGATCGTGGCTTGGCTTACGGGGTCCAAGCGGGGCGGGCGTCTCGCATCAGTCCGCGAGGTTGGCGACGATGTCCTTGCCCACTCGTTCCAGAACGTCGAAGCGGGTGTCGAAGTTCGGCAGGATCATCACTTGGTCCAAGCCCGCCTCCGCAAGGCCGTGGAGCCGCTCGAGGAGCGCATCCCGGGTGCCGATCATGGCGGTCGCTTGCAGCAGTTCCGGGGTGAGGAACCGCTCCTCTTCCGGCAGCACCCAGCAGTTGTGGCCGCCGTGGATGCGCTGGTGGCGCCGCTCGGCGGGGTGCGCTTCGATCAGCGCCCGATAGTCGTCCCAGATGCCTTGCATGAAGGCCGGCGGCTGGCGGCCGAAGTTGCGGAACTGGTCGTAGCTGAAATGCACGGCGGCCATGGCCATGGCGCCGCACTCGGCCCTCACCCGGGACGAGTCGATGGCCTCCCCCGGGTCCAGCACCACCATCGTCGTCAGCGCCGTGGCGTAGTACGCGGCGCGGTACAGGCGCCGGCCCGCGCTCTCGGCGCCGGCCTCGATCATGCGCCAGATGCTGGCCATCACGGCCGGGTTCGCCGGCAGCGCCAGCACCGCGCCGTCGCCGTGCTGCCCGGCCAGCGCCAGGGACCTGGGGCCGAAGCCGGAGACGTACATGGGAATCGGCGGCTCGAAGGCGACGAAACCGGCATCGGGCATGATGTGGCGTATCGGAATGCCCCCGCTGCCGGCACCGGGGCCGTGCCAGACGGCTTCGTCGCCGCGCAGCAACGGCTTGACGGTGGCCAAGTAGCGGCCGAACTCGCGGATTCGCTGCGGCGGCAGGCCCATCACCCGCAGCGCCGTGTTGCCAGCGCCGACGCCGAAGAAAGTCCGCCCGGGCGCCAGCGCGTTGACGGTGGCGATGCCGGAAGCGTTGTTGGGCGCCGGGCGAGTGCCGCTCACCGCCACGCCGGTGCCGAGGCGGATGCGCGTGGTGCGGGTGGCGGCGAGCGCCAGCGTCGCGTAGCAGTCGGACCACAGCATCTGGCTGTCCGCGAGCCAGGCGTGGCTGTAGCCGAGAGCCTCGGCGCGGACGACATAGTCCAGGTCCTTGACGTGGGAGGCGACGCAGATGCCGATGTCCATTGCCCGCTCTCCTTGGTTCCCGGCCCCGCCGCTGGCGAGTCTACGTCAACTGCCGCTGGCCGCCGGCAGCGGGCGACGACGGAAGGCGACGATGGACGCCTTGGGCAGCATGGGGTTGCCGAAGTAGGCGACAGTGCGCCGGTCCGCGCCAGCCACGGCGAGCAGCGCCTCGCGGTCCCCGGACAGATTCGCCACCTCGTCGCAGGCCCGCCCGGTGCGTTCGAAGTAGGTCAGCAACAGCTGGCCCAGGTCGTAGAGATGCATGGGCGTCTGCGCGATGCCAGCCAGGTAGTGTTCTCGGCAGGTCGCTACGAAGGCGCGGACGTACGCGGGCCGCTGCCGTTCGGTGGGGCGGATGTCCAGCGCCCCCGCCTCGACGATGCCGGGGCCTATCTGCATCGCCGAGTCGAAGAGGCCCTGGTGCCAAGTGCCGACGTGGATCACCGCCAGCTCCCCGTCCCGCGCCCCCAGCACCCGGGTGTAGCCGTGGCGCGCGGGTTCGCTCGCCACCTCGCCATCGAGCTGCAACAGGCCCAGCGGCAGCACGGGATTGAACACCGAGGTGAAGCCGCTGCCGAGCACCAGCGCATGGCCGCCCTGCACCAGCGCGTCCAGCGCCACCATGCCGCCCCCCAGCACGGTGGCCTCGAAGCCGGCCCGGGGCAGCGCGACGACGAAGGCCCCGGCATCGTCGGCGAGGGCCGCCACCTCCAGATCGGCGTTGCCGCCGGCGCGCAGCGCGGCGACCAGTCCAGCCGCCGAGAGGCGCCCGTCGAAGCGCTGCGTGGCCGGCATCGGCAGCGTGACGACGCCGGACGCCAGCGGCGCCTCGAAACGCGGCGCCGGTTCCTCGCAGCCGCAGATCAGCGCCAGCCCAACGGCAGCGACGCCAATTCGTCGCCGCGGGATCGCTACCGGGCGGCAGGGCACTCCCGTCAGGCCGCCGTTCCCTCCTCTCCGGCCTCTCCGGCCTCTCCGGAAGCTACGGGCAGGCGTCGGTAGCGTTTGCCGGTGGCGGCGAACAGCGCGTTGACCAGCGCTGGCGCCACCGGCGGCACCCCGGGCTCGCCAACGCCGGCCGGCAGCCGGCCCTGGGCCGGCACCAGCTCCACCTGCGTCGGCGGCGCTTCCGACATCCGCAGCAGCGGGTAGTCGTGGAAGTTGCTCTGCACCACCGCGCCATCCTGCATGGCGATGCGGCCGCGCAGCGCCAGGGACAGCCCGAACACCACCGCGCCTTCCATCTGCGCCCGGCAGGTGTCGGGATTGATGTAGGTGCCGCAGTCCAGCACCATGTAGGCGTTCGACACCACGGGCTTGCCGCCGGCCATGCTCGCCTCCAGCACGGTGGCGACGTAGGAGCGGAAGCTGTGGTGGACGGCGAAGCCCAGGCCCACCCCTTCCGGCCGCGGTCGCTGCCACTCGGAGAGCTCGCGCACGCGCTCGATCACATGGCGCAGCCGCCCGATGTCCAGCTCGTGGCCCGGCGGCGGCTGCATGCCGGGCACCGCCAGCTTGCCGCCCTCCGCCAGCATGGCCAGCCGATGTTCGATGGCGTCCCGGCCCACTGCCGCCGCCATCTCGTCGGCGAACACGTTGGCGGAGAAGGCGTGGAAGATGTTGCACACCGAGCGCAGCCAGCCGACGCGCACCCCCGGGCGAACGCCGGCGGACTCCATGCGCCGATTGGCCACCTGGTAGGGCAGGTTGGAGAAGCCCATTTCCAGCTCCCAGGTGGCCGGCGGCGGATCGTCGCCCGCCTCGAAGACGCTGGTGATGGACGGAAAGGCGGTGCGCTGCAACCACGCCGTGGGCAGGCCGTCGGCGTCCACCAGCGCCCGGTGGTGCTGGGCGCTGGCGGCGTGGTAGTAGTCGTGGCGGATGTCGTCCTCGCGCAGCCACTGCACCCGCACCGGGCGGCCGATGCGCCGCGACAGCTCGGCGGCTTCGATGGCGAAATCCGGCTTGGACTTGCGCCCGAAGGCGCCGCCGAGCAGCGTCGGCCGCACCGTCACGTTGTCCTGCGGGAAGCCGAGCGCCTCGGCGATGATGCGCCGGGCGCTTTGCGGATCCTGCAGCGGCGCGTCGACGATGCACTGATCGGCGGTCACGTCCGCCACCGCCACCGGCGGCTCCATCGGCGCATGGGCCAGGAACGGCGTCTCGAAGGTGGCGGACAGCTCGGCGCCGCCAGCGGGCGGGCCGGCTGCGAAGGCGGCGTCCACGTCGCCCTGCTCGGCGTTCGGCACGCGGCTGCCGGGCCGTTGCAGCGCGTCGCGCAGCGCGCCTTCAAGGACGGCGCTGTCGAAGCTGCGGTTGGGGCCGTCTTCCCATTCGACGTCGAGCCCCCGGGCGATGCGCATGGCCGTCCAGGTGTCCTCGGCGATCACCGCAACGCCGCCGAGCGGCGTGAACACCGGGCCGGCGCTCGGCGCCGGACGCAGGATCTCGATGCCGACCAGGCCGGGCTCCGGTGCTGGCCGGTTGCGCACGTCGCGCACCCCGCCGCCGAGCCACGGGCAGCGGACGATCACCGCGGTGGCCATGTTGGGGCGGGTCAGGTCCGCTCCGAACGTGCCGCGCCCCCGGGCGATGTCCGCGGCGTCGACGTGAACTTGGGCCTGGCCGATGTAGCGGTGCTCCGCGGTCGTCTTCTGCGGCGCCTGCTCCGGCACCGGCAGCGCCGCCGCCTCGCCAGCGAGTTCGCCGTAGCCCAGGGAGCGGCCGGTGGGCGCGTGGGCGACGGCATGGTTGGCAGCCGCCACTTCCTCGACGGGCACCTGCCAATGCGCCGCCGCCGCCTGCCGCAGCATCAGCCGGGCGGTGGCCCCGGCGGCCCGCAGCCGGTCGTAGTTCAAGAGGATGCTGCGCGAGCCATCGGTGTTCTGGTCGCCGTATTTCGGATCGCCGGCCGCTTGCAGCACCTGCACGCGGGACCAGTCCGCCTCCAGCTCGTCGGCGACGATCTGCGCCAGCGCGGTGCGCACGCCTTGGCCCATCTCCGATCGGTGGGCCGTGATCCGCACCGTGCCGTCCGGGTCCAGGGCGAGAAACAGGTTCGGCTCGAAAGCGCCGTTGGCGAGCTTCGGCGCTGGCGTCGGCGCGCAGCCGGGCACGCAGGCGCCGAGCACGAACACGCCCGAGACGCCGAGGAAGCCCCGCCGAGAGACACCCGGCCCGGGAGAGAGGTTGGCGATGGCGTTGCTGGCGTTCATTGGCTACTCCCCTCGGCGCGCCGGGTCGCAGCTTGCCCGATGGCGGCGCGGATGCGCTGGTAGGTGCCGCAGCGGCACAGGTTGCCGGCCATGGCGGCGTCGATGTCGGCATCCGTGGGCTGCGGCTTGGCGTCCAGCAGCGCCGCCGCGGACATCAGCTGCCCGGCCTGGCAGTAGCCGCACTGGGCCACGTTGCCGGACACCCAGGCGTCGACCAGCTCCGGCTGGGCGTCGGCAAGCGCCTCGATGGTGGCGATGCGGCTGTCGCCGAGGCCGCCGACAGGCAGTTGGCAAGAGCGCACGGCGCTGCCTTCCACATGCACCGTGCAGGCGCCGCAGTAGCCGCCGCCGCAGCCGTACTTGGCGCCGGTGAGGCCCAAGTGATCGCGCAGCACCCACAAGAGCGGCGTGTCCGGCGCGACGTCCGCCTCCAGCTGCTCTCCGTTGACGTTCAGCTTCACGGCCATGGCATTGCTCCTCGCAAGCGTGGGTTGGACTCTACTTGCTGCCGGGCTGCGCGGCAACGGCGGTGGCAGTCCGTGGCAGTCCGTGGCGGTCCGTTGGGGCACCCGGAGCGGTATGATTGGCGGCAACCGACCTGCCGCCACGCCAACCATCGCCACGCCAGAACAACCGGACAAGCCAGAGCAGCAAGCTCGGCGCGTCATCGACGACAATCTGCGGGCTGCGGGATGGCAGGTGCAGAGCGCCGACCGCATGGACATCTCCGCGGCTCCTGGCGTGGCGGTGGCGGAAGTGCCCATGTCGCGCCGCGTCGGCACGCCGGACTACACGCTGTATGTCGACCGGGAAAAAGTTGGCATCGTGGAGGCCAAAGCGCACGGCACGTTGTCCGGCGCCGAGGCGCAGAGCGCCCGCTACGCTGCTGGCGTCAAGCAGAACTGGGAAGTCCGAGAACCCCGCCCGCGATACGCGCCCGCGCTTCGCTACCGCTTCGAGTCCAACGGGCACAAGACCTACTTCACCGACAGCAGCGATCCCATTCCCCGCAGTCGGGAAGTGTTCAACTTTCCACGGCCCCAGACCTTGGCGGAGTTGAGCGCACAGCCTGCCGCGACACTGCGTTCTCGGCTGCAGCGCTTGCCGGCGCTGGACGAGTCGCGGCTGTGGGCGGTGCAGGGCCGCGCGATCAACGCCCTGGAAGCATCGTTCGCCAGGGCCGACGAGCGGGTGCTGATTCAGATGGCGACCGGCGCCGGCAAGACCTTCACCGCCGTCAACGTCGTCTACCGGCTGTTGAAGCACGCCGGCGCGAAGCGCGTGCTGTTTCTGGTGGATCGCAACAACCTCAGGACGACGTTCTGTTGTCGGTTCGTGCTCCTGTCGGCTCGACAAACCTTGCGCCAGCGGCTTGCTGCATCGGACGGGGCCTTGCAGCCATTCAGCCGAGCGACGAGGTGTCTCCGAAGTTCCTGTTGTACGCGCTACGTCGATTCGCCGACGCACTCGATGCCCAAGGAACGGGCACTACGTTCAAAGCCGTATCAGGCCGCATTGTGCGGGGACTCCGCCTTCCGATCCCTCCATGCACAGAGCAGCTTCGAATCGTCGAGCGCTTGGAAGACCTCTTCACCAATCTGGATGCTGGCGTCGCGGCCTTGGAACGCTGCCGAGAGAAGCTGCACCGCTACCGCGCCTCCGTGCTGAAGGCCGCGGTGGAGGGCGATCTGACCGCCGACTGGCGCTCGGCGCATCCAGATGCCGAGCCAGCAAGCACGCTCCTGCAACGCATCCTCGCCGAGCGCCGTGAGCATTGGGAGCAAGAGCAGCTACGCACTTACACCGAGAGAGGCAAAACGCCTCCGAAGAACTGGAAGGCGAAGTACAAAGAACCGGTTGCGCCGGACCTTGCCGACTTGCCCTCCCTGCCGGCGGGTTGGGAGTGGGCGACAGTCGATCAGATCGCGGCACCGGAGAACCGTGCTCTGACGGACGGCCCTTTCGGATCGAATCTGAAAACGGCGCACTACACGACCAGCGGCCCAAGGGTCATTCGGCTTCAGAACATCGGCGATGGCGTATTCGTGGACGCCGAGGCACACATCTCCGAAGAGCGCTTTGAAGCGCTGCGGAAGTACGAAGTCAAGGCGGGCGACATCGTCTTCGCCGCCCTTGGCAACAATCTGCCCAGAGCCTGCGTCATTCCAGATGACGTAGGCATGGCCATCGTGAAGGCAGACTGTGTTCGTTTTCGACCGAGCGCTTTGGTGTCGAGGGCGTGCATCTGCTCCTTCGTGAACGCCGATCCAACACGGCAGAGGGCCAAGCGCCTAATACATGGCGTCGGCAGGCCACGCTTGAACTTGCGCTCGCTGCGCTCCGTGGCCGTGCCCGTTCCCCCGCCTGAAGAACAGCACGAGATTGCCGACAGGATTGGCAACCACTTGGCAGCCGTCCATGAAGTGGAAGCCACACTCGCGGACAAGCTGTCTTCGGCAACGCGCCTGCGCCAGTCGATTCTCCACCGCGCCTTCACCGGCAACCTGCTGCCCCAAGACCCCAACGACGAACCAGCCTCGAAGCTCGTCGAATGCATTGCCGCCAACAAAGGCAAGGCATAAGCTGCCGCCTCGGAAGCACTGGAGCAGCCGCATGGAGATCGCCATCAGCGCGGCCAAGCCGCGCCTCTCGGAACTGATCGCCGCCGCCGAGCGCGGCGAGCGGGTGGTCATCACCCGGCGTGGGGAGCCGGCGGTGGAACTCGTCGCGTGTCCCAAACGGAAGCGCCGTGGCGGCATCAATTTCAAGAGGCTGGCGGAGACGCGACGGCGCTTGGGGATCGTGGACGATCCCCCCGAGGTCGCAAGGAAAGTGATCGCGGATCTGGAAAACCCCGCGCTCAGCCGCAAGGTGCTGGGCCTGCCCGACGACTGGCCAGGCACCGCCTAGCCGCCAAGCTGCGGATGGGCGTAAACTGCGCCCCAGAACAGTGGGAGCAGCGCCATGCAACTCGCCGTCAGCGCGGCCAAGCCGCGCCTCTCGGAACTGATCGCCGCCGCCGAGCGCGGCGAGCGGGTGGTCATCACTCGGCGCGGGGAGCCCGCGGTGGAACTCGTTGCCTGCCCCAAACGGAAGCGTGGGGGCGGCATCAATTTCGAGCGGCTCGCGGAGACGCGGCGGCGCTTGGGGATCGTGGACGATCCGCTCGAGGTCGGGGAAGAAATGATCGCGGCGTTCCACAACCCCGCGCTCAGCCGCAAGGTGCTCGGCTTGGAGGACGATGACTAGCGATTCCACGCCGAGCTCCAGCCGCCGAGAGACAGGCGTCCTCCTCGACACCACTTACCTCTACAAGCTGATGGCGTTGAACGCGCTGTTCTCGCCGTCGGAGCGTCAGTACCTTGCAGAGCATGAGGCCAGCGTTCACGTCAGCGCCGTGTCCATTTGGGAGGCGCGCATCAAGTACGACGCTCGTCACCGCTCGGGAGCGCGAAAGAGCCCGTTCGACCCTGAGTCCATCTTCGAGACCCTCAAGCGCGAAGACGTCGCGCTCCTGCCGCTCGCCCCGGCCCATGCCGCCCGAGCGCTGGAAGTACCTCTGCGCCACAAGGACCCCTTTGATGAAATCCTGTTGGTGCAGGCGCAAGTCGAGGGACTTCGATTCCTCACCATAGACAAGCAGCTGGTCGATCACCCCCTAGCCATCACCGTGCGCTAGCGCCGCATGGACGCCTCGCAGATCGGCAAGCGGGCCTGGAGCTACGCCGGGGTGTTGCAGGACGCTGGCCTCTCGTGCTTCGAGTATGTCGAGCAGCTCACGCTGCTGCTGTTCCTGAAGATGGCGGATCAGCTCGCCCGGCCGCCCTACGAGCGCGAGCCGCTGGTGCCGGCCGAACTCGGCTGGCAGCCTTTGCTGCGGCTGGACGGCGCGGCGCTGGAAGCGCAGTACCGCAAGAGCCTGGAGGCGCTGGGCGGGGCGTCGGGGATGCTCGGCGCGATCTTCCGCGGGGCGCGCTGCGAAATCCACAACCCGGCGCTGCTCAAGCAGCTCATCGTGAACCTGCTGGACGACGTGGATTGGATGTCGCTGCCGGTGGATGTGAAGGGCACCATCTACGAAGAGCTGGTGGCGCGTTCGGCGCAGGAGTCCTCCCGCGGCGCCGGGCAGTACTTCACGCCGCGTCCGGTGGTGCAGGCGATGTGCGAAGTGGTGCGGCTGACGCCGCGAGACCGCATCTGCGATCCCGCGGCCGGCACCGGCGGCTTCCTCTGCAACGCCTATCAGCATGTGCTGGATCGTTTCGGCGGCGAACTGGACAGGGACGAGCTGCGAACGCTGCGGATGGACTTGGTGGAAGGCATGGAGCTGTCGCCCAAGGTCGGGCGGATGTGCGCGATGAACGCCTACCTGCACGGCATCGGCGGCGAGGGCGAGGACGAGGTGGTGATCCACAGCGGCCACGACAGCCTCGCCGCGCCCTGGAGCGACGAATACTCGGTGGTGCTCGCCAATCCGCCTTTCGGCAAGAAGCAGAGCCTCACCTTCGTCAACGAGGAGGGCGAGACGTCGAAGGAAGATCAAGTGATCGTGCGCGAGGACTTCTGGACCTCCACCAGCAACAAGCAGCTCAACTTCGTGCAGCACATCCACACGCTGCTGAAGATCGACGGCCGTGCCGCCGTGGTGGTGCCGGACAACGTGCTCTTCGAGGGCGGCGCCGGCGAGAAGGTGCGCCGCAACCTGCTGCAGACCTGCCGCGTCCACACCCTGCTGCGCCTGCCCACCGGCATCTGGTACTCGCCCGGCGTGAAGGCAAACGTGCTCTTCTTCGACAAGAAGGAAGGCAGCGCCAGGGCATGGACGGACAAGCTGTGGATCTACGACCTGCGCACCAACAAACACTTCACCTTGAAGCAGAAGCCGCTGCGCCGGGAGGACTTCGACGAGTTCATCGCCTGCTACAAGCCCGGCCGCCCCCATGCGCGAAGGCAGACGTGGAGCGAAGCCAACCCCACCGGCCGCTGGCGCAGCTACGACTGCAAGCGCCTGCTCGAGCGCGACAAGCTGAGCCTGGACATCTTCTGGATCAAGGACGACAGCTTGACGGATGCGAGCGCCCTGCCACCGCCAGAAGTGCTGGCCGGGGAAATCGCAGAGGAACTGCAAGCGGCGCAAGCGTCGTTCGCCGGCATTGCCGAGCGGCTCGCGGAACGGGGATGACCGCCGCGCCACGCCGATGGCTGACGCTGGCCAATGCGATCTCCTGCGCCCGACTGGCGATGACGCCAGCCTCGGTGGCAGCGATTCTCGGCGGCCGCTGGTGGCTGGCGGCCGGCATCTTCGTGGCGGCGGTGGCGAGCGACTTCGCGGACGGGCTCGTGGCCCGTCGGCGGGGCACTGCCTCGGCCCTCGGCGGCGTGCTGGACCACGCCGCGGACGCCGTCTTCGTCGCGGCAACGCTGTGGGCGCTGGCCTACGTCGAGGCCCAAGAGCGCGTGGATCTGGTGCCGGGAGTGCTCCCGCTGTTCGTCGCCCTGGCCTTTCTCCAGTATTTGCTGGATTCCAAGGCCCTCGCTGGCCAGCCGCTGCGGGCAAGCAGCCTCGGACGCATCAACGGCATCGCCTACTTCGCGCTGGCCGGCACCGTCATCGGCCGCGAGGCGCTGGGCTGGCACTGGTTGTGGCCCGAGGCCGTCTACTTGGCGGGTTTGGCGGTGCTCGTCTCCACGTTGGCGTCCATGCTGCTGCGGCTGCGGGCGCTCGGCAAGCGCCAATAGGCGGCGCCGTTCAGTCCCAATCCGGCAGCAGACGTTCGGCGTCGTTCGCCAGGGACCTCTGCGGACTGCCGGCAATCGCCAGCAGAATGCGCTCCAGGGACTGCCACGGGTCGCCGCGCAGCATCCCCTTGGCCTGCCAGTCCAGCCAGGCGCACTCTTCGAGCTGGCGGTCGATGCCGGGCGTGCCGAGGCGCCTGGCGGTCGCCGCCACCGCGCCGCGCTGGCTGGCGGGCAAGCGCGGTCTGCCGCCGACGCTCGCCTCCCTTGCGCGGCCGAGCTGATTGGTCAGGGCCCCCAGGATCAGAAAGATCGCGACGCCCTCCAGCCGCAGCGCGTTCAGCAGCTGGCGGACCCGGCGGCGGTGGCCGCCGAACGCCGCCTCGAGCAGCTGGAACGCGTCGAAGTGGGCGGAATCTCCCACCGCTTCCTGAACCTGTCCGGCATCGATCTCGGCGCCAGCGCCTTCGGGTTGCAGCAGCTTGAGGCGTTCGATCTCCTGCCGCGCCGCCAGCAGGTTGCCCTCCACCCGCTGCGCCAGGGCGTCGAGGGCGTCCGGGGCCAGCCGCAGGCCCTCCCGGCGGCAGCGGGCGTCCAGCCAACGCGGCAGCTCCCGCGCCGGCACCGGCCATGCCATGACTACGACGCCGGCCTTGCCAAAAGCCTTGAACCAGGCGCTGCTGCGCTGCCGCCACTCCAGCCCCGCCGCTCGCGCCAGCAGCAGCGTGTCCGGCAACGGCGCTTCAAGGTACTTGCGAAGGGCGTCGGAACCGGCGCGGTCCAATCCCCGGGGCGGAATGCGAACGTCCAGCACCCGTCGGCTGCCGAACAGGGACATGTTGCCGGCAGCGGCGAAGAGCTCCTGCCAGGCGGCCTTGGGCCCGGCCTCGAACAGCGCGCGTTCGTCGAAGCCCTGGCACCTGGCCGCGGCCACGATGTCGTCGCAGGCTTCCTCCACCAGCAGTTGCTCGTCGCCGGCCACCAGGTAGACGCCGCCGGCGCCCTGGTCCTGCAAGTGGCGGGGCAGCTGGCTAGCGTTGATCTGCATGGGTTCTGGCATCCGCATGGCCTTTGGCGACGGCACCGAGGGCGCGCAGCATCCGAGCCACGAGATCCGCCCGCATCTCGCTGCGCAGCAGGGCCTGCTCGGCACTGGCGCCGAGGATGTTGTCCGCATCGAGGTTGGCCCGACGCACGCTGCGCAGCACTTGCTCGGCGAACAGCGCGCGACCGTCGGCGGCGTGGATGGCGAACGCCACCTCGAGGGTCAGCTCGGCCTCCGTGGCCCGACCGGCGACGACCGCCGTGCTGCGTCGCTGCTGGCGCTGGCGCGACAGCTCGACCGCCACGTCGGCACCGGCCGCGCCGCCGGCCAGCACCTCGAGGCCAGCGGTTCGCAGCGCCGCGGCCAGGTCCCGGTGCAGGTCCACGCCCCGGGCGCGGCGGATGGCCACCGCGTCGAAGGCGCTGCCCAGGTCCCAGCGCCGCAGCTCGAAGCCGCAACCGCCCAAGGGCGCCAAGGCCAGCAACGCCATCGCCTGCCGGCGCTTCATCGGCGCACCCCGCATAGAGTCGAGGCGCGGCGTGGCTTCAGCGTTCCACCACCAGGTTCACCAGTCGGCCCGGCACAACGACGGTCTTGCACAGCGTGGCGCCGGCCAAGTGCCGGGCCACGTTGTCGTGCGCTTTGGCGGCGGCCACCACCGCCGGCTCGTCGGCGTCTGCCGCCACCCGCACCCGGCCCCGCGTCCTGCCGTTCACCTGCACCGCCATCTCCACCGCCTGCGCCAGCGCCTTGGCCGGGTCGTGGCGCGGCCAGCGGGCGGTCGCGAACAGGCCGCCGGCATGGCCGAGGCGCTCGTAGAGCTCTTCGGCGACATGCGGCGCGAACGGCGCCAGCATGATCACCAAGGGCTCGAGTTCGCTGCGCCGGGCGGTGCGGCCCCCGGCGCGGACGACGTTCAGATAGGCCATCATGGCGGCGATCGCGGTGTTGAACTGCAACGCCGGCACCTGCTCGCCCACCTGCTTGACGGTCCGGTGCAGCGCTCGCTCCACGGCGGCGTCCGGCTCGCCGTCCGCGGCGTCCAGCACCGCCCGCCAGAGGCGGTTCAGAAAGCCGTGGGGGCCTTGGATGCCGCTGGTCCGATAGTCCGCGCCCTGCTCGTAGGGTCCGAGGAACATCAGGTACAGGCGGGTGGCGTCGGCGCCGTACTTCGCAATCAGCTGGTCCGCCACCACGAGATTGCCGCGGCTCTTGGATATCTTGCGCCCGTCGCGCACGAGGATGCCGTGGGCGCGGAACCTGGCGAACGGTTCGTCAAAGGGCAGCACCCCGAGGTCCGCAAGGGCCATCGCAAGGAAACGGGCGTACATCAGGTGCAGCACCGCGTGTTCGTTGCCGCCGATGTAGGAGTCCACCGGCAGCCACTTGCGGGTGAGCTCCGGGTCCATCGCCACGTCGTCCCGATCGGTGCTCGGGTAGCGCAGGTAGTACCAGCCGCTGCACAGGAAGTTGTCCGTCACATCGGTGTCGCGGCGGGCGTCTGCGCCGCAGCGGGGGCACGGAACCTCGCAGAAGCCGGCGGCCCTGGCCAGCGGGCTCTGGCCAGAGTCGTCCGGCTGGAAGTCCTCCAGGCGCGGCAGCACGACGGGCAGGTCCGCTTCCGGCACCGGCACGGCACCGCAGCGCTCGCAGTGGACGACGGGTATCGGCGGCCCCCAGTAGCGCTGCCGCGACACGCACCAGTCGTGCAGCCGGTACTGCACCCGGGCCCTGGCCAGGCCCCGTTTCTCCAGATCGGCAACGATGGCCCGCTTGGCCTGTTCGACCGCCATGCCGTCGAAGGCGCCGGAGTTGACCAGCGCGCCATCGCCAGCGAACGCCTCCGTCAGCGGCGCCGCGGCGTCCTCGGGACTCTCCGCGACGACCCGCACGATGGGCAGATCGAACGCCCGAGCGAACTCGAAGTCGCGGCCGTCGTGGCCGGGCACGGCCATGATCGCGCCGGTGCCGTAGCCCATGAGCACGTAGTCCGCTATCCACACCGGAATCTCGGCGCCGTTCACCGGGTTGACGCAATAGCCGCCGGTGAACGCGCCGCTCTTGCGCTTGTCCACCTTCTGCCGTTCCACCAGGTCCTGCTTGGCGACGGCGTCCCGATAGGCATGCACGGTTGCGCGCTGGGCCGGAGTCGTCAGGGCCTCCACCAGCGGATGCTCCGGCGCCAGCACCATGTAGGTGGCGCCGAACAGCGTGTCCGGGCGGGTGGTGAAGACGCGCACCGTTGCGTCCTGGCCGACGACGGCGAAGTCCACCTCGGCGCCGTCGCTGCGGCCGATCCAGTTCGCCTGGGCCTTCTTGGTGACCGCAGACCAGTCGATGCGCGCCAGGTTGTCGAGAAGGCGCGGCGCGTAGTCCGTGATCCTGAAGAACCACTGGGGCAGCTCGCGCTGCCCCACCGGCGCCTCGCAGCGCTCGCAGGCGCCGGCGACGACCTGCTCGTTGGCGAGCACCGTCTTGCAGGAGGGGCACCAGTTCACCGGCGCCTTGCGGCGCTCCACCAGGCCGCCTTCCAGGAGCTTCAGAAACACCCACTGCGTCCACCTGTAGTAGCTCGGACTGGTGGAGTCGACGGTGTGGTTCCAGTCGTACATGCCGCCGAAGCGCTTGAGGACGCGGGTGAAGTTGGCGATGCTGGCCGGAATCACGTCGTTCGGGTTCTTGCCCACCTTGAGCGCGTAGTTCTCGGAGTGGATGCCGAAGGCGTCGAAACCCATCGGCTGGAACACGTCCTTGCCCTGGAGCCGCCAGTAGCGCCCGTTCGCATCCGCCCCGGTGTAGGCGTAGAGGTTGCCGATGTGCAGCCCCTCCGCCGACGGATAGGGGAACATCATCAGGTTGTAGTAGGGGTCCGCGGCGCTCCGCAGCTGCGCCTCGGTGAAGGCGTTGGTGCCGCGCCGTTCCCACTCGGCCTGCCACTTGGCCTCGACGGCGTCGGGATCGTAGCGCTCGCTGGACATGGCTTGGCGTGCGGTTGCGGCGGATCTGGTTCAAGCGGAGCGCGGCATCTTAGTCGAACCGCTAGTGTGCCGCTTCCAAAATTACGTGTGTTCCAGCGGGCGGGTTCGTCGCTCGACCGGGATACCGGCTGCATGGCGGGGCGGCGCATCCTCAAGTAGCGCACGCCGAGGCGACGACAGACGAACATGCCACTTGCCATGTCGATTCCGAATCGAACCGCTAGCCGTCGCGCCGCCTGGCATGGACCATGTAGTTCACCGAGACGTCTTTGGTGGTGGCGCAGCGTCGGGTGAACGGGTTGTAGGAGACGCCCACGATGTCCAGCACGGCGAGGCCGGCATTGCGGCAGGCTCGGGCCAGTTCGGCCGGCCGCAGCAGCATTTCGTACCGGTGCGTGCCCTTCGGCAGGATGCCCAGCAGGTACTCGGCGCCGACGATGGCCAGCGCGAACGCCTTGGGCGTGCGGTTGATGGTGGCCAGAAAGAGGTCCCCCCCCGGCGCCGCCAGCTGCCCCAGAGCATGGACCGCGGAAGGGACGTCCGGCACATGCTCCAACGTCTCCAGACAGGTGACGATGTCGAAGGCGCCCGGTTCGGTGGCGAGATAGTCCTCTGCGGTTGCCAGCAGGTAGCGGACCCGATCGCCCAGGCCGTGCGCCTCGGCATGGCGTTCGGCCACCGCCAGCGGCGTCTTGGCGGCGTCGATGCCGACCACGGTCGCGCCGAGGCCAGCCAGCGCCTCGGCGGCCAGGCCGCCGCCGCAGCCGACGTCCAGCGCCCGGCGGCCAGCCACGGCGCAGCGCTCGCGAATGTAGGCGATGCGCGGACCGTTGACGTCGTGCAGCGGCTTGAACGCGCCGTTCGGGTCCCACCAGCGCTCGGCCAGCTCCTCGAACTTGGCGACTTCCTCGGCATCGACATTGATCATGCGGATGGCCTTGCGCTTATGCCGCGAGCCGATCCCGCCACGCCGAGGCCCGGGCCAGCGCATCCTCGACGTCCAGCGTCAGCCAGTCGCCGTCGGCGTACAGGCAGCGCCCGTTGACGAACGTGTGCGTCACCCGCGGCCCGGCGGCGGCATGCACCAGCTGCGAGTGCAGGTCGTACACCGGCTGCATGGCGGGATGATGCAGATCCACCGCCACCAGGTCCGCCCTCTTGCCTGCTTCGATGGAACCTATGCGGTCCGCCAGCCCCACGGCGCGGGCGCCGCCGAGGGTGGCCATGGCAAGCGCCTCCTTCGCCGGCAGCGCCGTCGGGTCGCCGCCGGCGCTCTTGGCCAGCAGCGCCGCCAGCCGCGTCTCGGCGAACAGATCGAGACCGTTGTTGGAAGCGGCGCCGTCGGTGCCGAGGCCCACCGCCACCCCGGCGGCGGCCAGCTTGGCGACCGGGCAGACGCCGCTCGCCAGCTTCATGTTCGAGTGCGGGCAATGGACTACGCGCACGCCGCGTTCCGCAAGCAGCGGGATGTCCTGATCCGTGATGGCCGTCATGTGTACCGCCTGCAGGTTCTCGTTGACCAGGCCAATGCCGTCGAGCAGCCGCAGCCAGGTAGTGCCGACGGCGCGCTTGGCGGCCGCCACTTCGGCGGCGGTTTCGTGCAGGTGGATGTGGACGCCGGCGTCCAGCTCGTTGGCGAGCATGGCGATGCGTTCGAGGTGCCGGCGCTCCAGGGCGTAGGCGGAGTGGGGACCGAAGCAGGTGGATACCAGCTCGTCGTTGCGAAACCGATCGTGCAGGGCCAGGCCCTTGGCGAAGCAGTCGTCTACATCCTTCGAGTAGGCATTGGCCACGGTGGTGATCGGAAAGGCCGCCTGCAAGCGCAAGCCGGCGTCTCGGCAGACCTCCGCCGCGGTCTCCGGAAAGAAGTACATGTCGGCTGCGGTGGTGGTGCCGGCGGCGATCATCTCGGCCACCGCGAGCGTGGTGCCATCGCGCACGAAGTCCGCATCCACCCACCGGCCTTCGAGGGGCCAGATGGTCTCCTCCAGCCAGGCGTCCAGAGGCAGGGACTCGCCAAGGCCGCGCAGCAGCGACATCGCCAGGTGGCTGTGCGCGTTCACCAGACCCGGCAGCAGCACATGGCGATCAAGGGCGAGGCGTCGGGCGCCGGAGTGGCGTTCGAGCACGCCCGGTGTTGGGCCGACCTCCACGATGTCCGTGCCCCGCACCGCGACGCTGACGCCGCTCGCAACCATGTTCTCCGGCGCCACAGGCAGCAGCAGGCGCGGCGAGATCACCAGTTCCGCCGGGTCTTGCCGCCGCGTCGGCGTTCGCCCAGCGGCGTTGGCGGTGGCGGCGGGCAGGCCGTCTTCGTCTTCGACTACGGACATGAATCGCAACGCAACATGGTAAAGTCTCGCCCGCGCAAGAACCTGTGCGTTGGGCTGCTCTTGGTACAGCGATGGTTGCGCGACTGGCCGTCAGCGTCAAGCTGGCGTCCTGCCATTCTCTCCCAACCCGCCTGTCCAACGAGGCCAACGACGAGCGCAAGGTCCCGGCACGGCGCAACAACAATGGAAAGATCGTCCGTTCTCGTGCTCATGCCGGTGTACAACGAAGGCGAGTCCCTCAACCGTATCCTCGACGGCCTGAAGCTGGTGTGCGCCGAGAGGCAGTACGACCTGGTCGCCGTCGACGACGCGTCCACGGACAACTCCCTTGCGATCCTGGAACGCCACGGCGTCGCCACGATCTCGCTGATCGACCACCTCGGCTACGGCGCCGCCTTGCAGGCCGGCTACAAGTACGCATTGGCCAAGGGCTACGAGCACCTGATCCATTTGGACTCGGACGGGCAGCACGACGCTCGCTTCGTGCCCATCATCGAAGGTGCGCTCGCGGCGCACGACTTCGTGATCGGGTCGCGTTTCCTGGAGCACGTCGACACGCCGTTCGAGCCGACGCGGAAGCTGTACAGGGGCACTCCTCTGCGAAGGGTCGGAATAGGCATTCATCGCCTGCTGCTGCATGCCATGAGCGGGGTGCGGGTGTCGGACCCGACGTCCGGCTACATCGGCATGAACCGAGAGTGCATCCGGCTCTTGAGCGGCGACGGCTTCCCTAGCGACTTCCCAGACGCGGACGTGCTCTTGTCTCTGCTTCGCGGCCGCCTCAGGCTGCACGAGATACCCGTGTACATGTACGAGAGTCACACTGTCCGGGGTCTGCACTCGGGAGCGCTGATGCCGGCCTGGTACATGCTCAAGGTGACCCTGTCGCTGGTCGTCACCGTCTTGAGAGCGAAGGGCGGCAAACGCCGGAATTGAGGACGCAGTGGACGTTCCCGGCCAGCACATCTTCTTCACGCTCCTGTGCGGCGCGATGATCCTCGCGTTCACCCTGGAGCTGGTTCGCCGCACCAAGCTCCAGGAGAGCTACGCGCTGTTGTGGATCGTGCTGGCCGTGGCTTTCATGACGTATGGCTGGTGGATCGAGCCCATGGTCGCCTTGGCGAACTGGCTGCGCATCGCGGACGTCGTGCCCATGGTGCTGTTCTTCGGCATCTTCCTGTGCGCGCTCTTGATCCTGCAGCTCTGCGTGAAGAGCACCGAGTTCTCCAACAGGATCAAGAACCTCACCCAGGAGCTTTCCATCCTGAAACACGAGTTGGAGCGCAGCCAGTCCTCGAACGCAGGAGTCGGCGACCGGGCCGACCAGGAGGACCCTCCAATCGAACGCCAGACTAAAGATGCTTGACGCGCTCGACTAGGGCGCGGCCTCTCGCAAGCCTACGCTGCCCATCTCCCTGAGAGGCAGCGCGGTGATGCCGTCGCCCAACGGGTAGCGCAGATTGCCCGGATACACCACGTAGAGGTGCGCCAGCCCCAGGTCCTCCGAGACGATGTGCATCGACTTCGCGGTGCGCGGCGCGTCCGTACACTTGAACTCGAAGCCCCAGCGCCGCCCGTGGCGCAACAGCAGCAGGTCCAGCTCCGCGCCCCGCTGCGTGGCGTAGAAGTAGGCGTCGCGCTGGCCGTGGGCGAGCAGCGTCTGTTCCAGCGCGAAGCCCTCCCAGCTGGCGCCGTAGCGCGGGTGCAGGCGTACGCTCGGCATGTCGTCCATGCCCAGAAGGGCGTGCAGAATGCCGCTGTCGCGCAGGTACACCTTCGGCGACTTCACCAGCCGCTTGCCGAGGTTCTCGAACCAGGGAGGCAGTACGCGCACCATGAACGTGCCGGCCAGAAGATCCCGGTAGCCGTTGACAGTGCGGGCACCGGCGTCCATGGAACGGCCGAGTTCGGCGGCGTTCCACACCTGCCCGTGATAGTGGGCCAGCATCCGCCAGAAGCGGCTCAGGGCTTCGGCCGGGACTTGCGCACCAAGGCCGGGGATGTCGCGTTCCAGGAACGTGCGCGTGAAGGACTGCATCCAGCGTCGCCAGGCGGCTGCGGAAGGCGCCAGCCACGCCCGCGGAAAGCCGCCCCGCAGCCACAGGCTGTTCTGATGCTCGGCGCCTACTTCCGCCAAGGAGAATCCGCCGACGTCCACGAACAGCACCCGCCCCGCCAAGGTCTCCGAGATGCCCCGGACCACGTCCCAGGAAGCGCTGCCAAGCAGCAGAAACACGGCCTTGCGGTTCGCCGCGTCGCAGATGGGGCGCAGCGTCTCGAACAGCGACGGCAGCCGCTGCACCTCGTCGACGACCACCAGCCCCTCGCAGTCGCCAAGCACCGCCTCCGGCGTTCGAGACAGCGCCTCGCGTGTGCTGGCCACCTCCAGGTCGAAGGTGGTCGTCGGCCCCGCCCATGTTGCCGCCACCTGCGCAGCCAGCGTGGTCTTGCCCACCTGCCGTGCCCCGAGCAGCGCCACAACGGGCGCTTCGGACAGCCCCTCGCGAACCGTGTCCAGCAACGGGCCACGCTCGATTTGTTGTTGCATATCTGCACTACGACGTCAGATATTCAACAATATACGGCAACCCCGGGGGCTGCAAGCTGCCGCAACCAGCTAGCCTGCTTGAGTGGCGAGGACCTGCGGCCAAGCTGATCCTTCCTGCTTCCCGTTCGACCCGTTCGGCGTGGAATCAGCCGTGCGACAGCGTTCGGTGTATTCTGGACCACTTGGGTTGACGGGCGGTCGTGGCAGCAACACCTCGCAGCATTCAACAGGAACTGTCACATGAGCGGCGCGTACAGCGCGTCATGGATGCCGCCAAGCGCGAGGAGGCGTCCCTGCCGGCGGAAGCAGATCGCGGCGATCTGATCTACCGCGTCTGCCTCGGCTGCTGGCAGGTTCTCGAGGCGCGCTCGGACGGCTGCGAGATCAAGATGCGCCGCGAACCGCCGGAACAGCTGACGCCGCCGGAACTCGCCGTAGAGGTCTGCGGAATGCTGCGTTCCGCGGGGATCGAACACGCGGTGGGCGGCGCCTTGGCGCTCGGCTTCTACGCCGAGCCGCGAGGCACCTACGACCTCGACCTCAACATCTTCGCCGCCGCCGAGGAAGCGGATGCCGCCCTGGACGTGCTTCACAAAGGGGGCGTCGAGATCGGCGAAGACGCCGCGCGCATCGTCGCCGAGCGTGGCGACCTCTTTCTTGCGCATGGCGGTTGGCAACGTGGGACGCGGCGTCGACCGAATGAGTTTGCCCATACGGTGGGCGATCTGTCGTTTGCGCGTACTCCGCAGTTGCGGATGCAGCGGCGCTGGACCGCCGGTCCGACTAGCCGTCTTCGCTGCCCGCCGCCGCTTGCTTGGCGGCGTCCTTCACCAGCGTCTCCAGTTCGCCGGACTGGTACATCTCGGTGACGATGTCGCAGCCGCCAACCAGCTCGCCGTCCACGTAGAGCTGGGGGAACGTCGGCCAGTTGGCGTAGCCGGGCAGGGTGGCGCGGATGTCCGGGTTCGAGAGCACGTCCACGTAGGCGAAGCGCTCGCCGCAGGCCATCAGGCACTGCACCGTCTGCGCCGAGAAGCCGCACTGCGGCGCCTGGGGCGAACCCTTCATGTAGAGGATGATGGGGTTGCTCTTGATCTGTCCTTCGATGGTGTCTCGCACCGCGTCGCTCATGGCCGCCTCGCATCGGTTGGCGTTGGTGCGGCGGAGTCTAACAGCAGTTGCGGCAGGCGTTTAGGATCGCCGGATGCCGTCCTCCGAGAGCCAGCGCCATGTCCCCGCCGCCGAGCGCGCCGCGCCGGCCCTCGGCTACGGCGAACCGCCCATCGACCGCGCCGGCACCTCCTCCGACAAGTGGGAGAAGTACGCGGGAAGGGACGTGCTGCCGTTCTGGGTGGCGGACATGGACCTCCCCACGGCGCCGTTCGTGCTCTCCGCCGTGCGCGAGCGGCTGCGGCATCCCATCCTCGGCTACACCGCGCCGCCGCCGGCCGCCGTCGAGGCGCTGCTCGCGTGGCTGGCGCGCTGCTACGGATGGCATGTCTCGGCCGAAGTGCTGGTGTGGATCGCCGGCGTGGTGCCAGGCATCAACCTGGCGGCGCAGGTGCTGGCCGACGCGAACCCCCGGCGGCACGAGCTGCTGGTGCCGACGCCGGTGTATCCGCCGTTCTTCGCCGTGCCGGACCGGGCCGGACTGCGGATGACCGCCTCGCCCCTGGCCAAGGGCGAGAAGCGCTGGGAGATGGACTTCAACGATCTCGCCCGGCGGCTGTCGTCGCGCACCGCCGGGGTGCTGTTCTGCAATCCGCAGAATCCCACCGGCCGCGTCTACGAACGCGCGGAGCTGGAACGGCTGGCGGAACTCGTCCTTGGCAGCGGCGCGGTGGCCGTCAGCGACGAGATCCACTGCCCGCTGGTGCTGGACGCCGAGCGGCGGCACGTGCCCTTCGCGAGCCTGTCTCCGGAAGTCGCCGCCCGCACCATCTCGCTGTTCGCGCCCACCAAGGCGTACAACTTCGCCGGCCTCGGCGGCGCCGTGGCGGTGATTCCGGACGCCGGGCTGCGCGAGCGCTTCGAGACGGCGGCCAAGGGCATCGCCAGCAACGTCTCGCCGCTGGCGTTCGCGGCACTCGGCGCCGCCTTCGGCGACCAGAGCGGCTTTCTGGCCACGCAGAACCGCTTCCTGGCCGCCAACGGCGCGGTTCTCGAGGACGCCGTCGCCGGCATCGAGGGCATTGCCGCCACCCATGTCGAGGGCACGTTCCTGGCCTGGCTGGACGTGACGGCGCTGGCGCTGCCGAATCCGGCCGCCTGCTTCGAGGCGCATGGCCTCGGCCTCTCCGACGGCGAGGACTTCGGCGCTCCCGGCTACCTGCGCTTCAACTTCGGCTGCCCGCGCTCGCTGCTCGCCAAGGGCATCGAGCGGCTGGGCAACGCCGCAGCCGCCCTGGCGCGGCTTGGCGGCTGAGGCCGGGCGGCTGAGGCCGGCAAAGCCGAGCCAGGACGCGCCCGTCCGCTACTCCATCGCCACCTTGATGCCGAGGCCGTAGCCGATGCCGCGCTGGTAGCGTTCGTAAACCAGACCGCCCTGGCGCCACAGCACGTCCTCGTCAAGGAGGTTGCTGGCCTTGAACTCCACCTCCACCGAGCGTCCGAACAGGTCGAACAGGCCGCGCAGCAGCAGGTCCAGGCGGCCCCGGGCGTCCTCGACGATGTTCGGCGCGTTCTCGGCGCCGGCCAGCACGATGCGCTCTCCGGTGTAGTTGTAGGCCAGCGATGCCTCGATGCCGCGGCCGATGCCGCGGTAGCTCAGGATCAGGTTGCCGAGCACGTCGGACTGGCCGGTGAGGCTGCGTTCGTTCTCGAACAGCCGGTCGATCTGCCGAGCGCCGGTGACGGGCACGTCGGCGGCGGTCTCGCCTTCGCCGAACAGCGTCACCTCGGAATCGATCAGCGAGGCGTTGGCTTGCAGGGCGAAGTGGTTCCAGCCCTCCCCCCAGCCGAACCAGCTGCCGAGGGGCAGCGCCTTGCCGAGTTCCAGTTCCACGCCCCGGAGCTCCGCGGTCTCGCCGTTGAACCAGGTGAAGATGTCGTTCTGCGCCTGCAGCTTGCCGATTTCGATGGGATTGTCGAATTCCTTGGCGAACAAGCCGACGGACAGGCTGTCGTCGCTGCCGAAGTACCACTCCCAGCGGAGATCCAGGTTGTCCACGCTGGCCGGTTCCAGGAACACGTTGCCGCGGTAGAGGTTGGAGTCCTCCGGATTGCGGATGGTGGTGCCGGTTATTTCCAAGAGGCCCGGCCGATTCAAGGTGCTGGAGTAGGCCAGGCGCAGCTGCATGTCGTGTACGAACTCCACCGTCAGCGACGCCGCTGGCAAGGCGTCCGAGTAGTCGCGGCTGACGGCGTTGCGGGCCCCGGCCGGGGTGCTGCCGCCCCAGGCGTCCGCGGACAGCGTCGTTGCCTCCTGGCGGATGCCGGCGGCGGCGCGAATGCGCGGCGTCAGCTGCACGTCGACGCCAGCGTAGTAGGCCGCCGTCTCTTCCCCGGACTCCGCGAACGGAAAGATGCCGCTGGAGTTGGCGGCGCCGGCGGAGAAGTCGCGCACGCTCAGGTAGCCGCGGCCCCAGTTGTTCAAGCGGAAGAGCTGCGAGGGCGTCATCAGGCCGATGTGCGCCGGGGCGCCGGGGGCGATGTCGAAGCGGAAGATGCGGTCCTTCGAAGCGCGCACGCGTTCGTAGGCGGCGGCGCCGAACTCGAGGGCCGCCTCCATGCCGCCAACCGCGAACGTCAGCTCGGCGTCCACGCCGTACTCGGCGATGTCGTCCTCGAGTTCGGCGAACACCCGGTCCGGCGCCTGGAACGTCTCGCGCAGGTCTCCGGCGGCCTGGAGGCGGGTGGTAGCCGCCTCCTCCAGGCCAGCGGCGTTGACGGCGTAGGTGTAGGTGCGGGTGTCCGGCGCGTCCCGGCGCGCCCGGCCGTCCACGGCCCGCCAGTCGACGGCGAGTTCCCCGATCGAGCCGATGGCGAAGTAGTGCTCGCCTTGCAGCTTGAGGGAGCGGATGGCGTTCTCCGTCCACTGGAAGCGGTAGTTCGCCACGCGGGTGCCGTCGGTCACGTCGTCCTCGCTGGAGAGGCCCCGGACCTGCTGCGTCTCGTCGTCCGTCTGCGCCAAGTCCAGGTAGGCGAGCTGCAGCGAGTGCCCGTCCCCGAATTCGACGCCGAAGCTAACGAAGCCGCTCCAGTTGATGGTCTGGCGGGTGGTGAACTGCCGGTACGCCACCGTCTGCCGGCTGCCGCCGTCGATGCCGGTGAACTCGTAGCGCCGGAAGTCCTTGTCGCGGTTGCGCCACTCGTTGCCGTACTTGCCAGCCGCCAAGAGGCCAATGGAGACCCCGTTGCCGAAGTCGTGGCGCAGGCCGGCTTCGGCATCGCCGCTCATGTTCGGCTTCAGGCGCTGCTTCTCCTGCACGTCCCAGAAGTTGTAGAAGCTCGCGCCGAGCGCCGCCCGCTCCGGCCAGGGCACCGCCTCGAACTCCTCGCTGGACATGGCGCGAATGTTGTCCGGCACCAGCCGGGTGCCGTCGTCGAAGCCCCAGTTGTCCCGCAGCCCGCCACGGTAGCCCAAGCCCTCGCCGCCGGTGGTCTCGGAGTGGCCGGCGACGGTGGCCTTCAGGGCCAGGTAGTTGCGATCCGGCGTCGCCCGGGTGCGGATCATCACCGCGCCGCCGCTGAAGTCCCCCGGCAGGTCCGGCGAGAAGGTCTTCTGCACCAGGAGGTTGCGGACCACGCTGGTGGGCACGATGTCGAGGGGCACGGTCTTCTGGAAGGGCACCGGCGAGGATACCCGGGCGCCGTCGAGCAGCGTCGACGAGTAGCGCTCGCCGAGGCCGCGCACATAGATGTACTTGTCCCCCACCAGGCTGAGGCCAGTCACCCGGGCCAGCGCGCCGCCCACGTCCGTGTCGGTCGTCAAGGACAGCGCCTCGGCATCCAGGATGTTGGCCACTTCGGAGGTGATGCGCTTGTCCGCCGGCACGAACTTGCCGAGCACCACCACTTCCTCGACGGCACCGACGGCCGCAGCTGGTCCCGGTTGTTCCGCGCCAGTTGCGGCGAGGCCGGCCGCGGTTGCCGCCACCGCGGCGAGCGCCGGCACGGCCCCTGGGCTAGTCGAGGCCAACGGTCCAGTCTCCGCCCCAGTTCGCCACGTCCGAGCCCGGGATCGTATCGCCGGCGCTGTCGAACCCGGACGGCAGCGGCACGGGATTCGGGCGGCTGCCGTCCTGGGTGACGTTGGCGGCGCCGAGGAACGCCGATGCCGCGGCTTCGTCGTCGCCTTCGTGCAGCGCCTCGCAGCCAAAGCCCACGCCTTGGAACTCGATGCGGGTGTCGAGCGGGTTCGCAGACCTTCCCTGCACCCGCAGGCAGGTTGTCGAACCATTCACCTCGGAGTTGTACAGGCGCAGTCCGACACCCCGCCGCAGACGAATCGCCCGCGCGGCACTGCCGACCATGGTCGCGTTGGCGATGGACGGCACCGATATCGGCACGGCCTGCTCGTCGCCGTCGCGGTTGTCCGCTTCGATCATGTTGTCGCCGGCGGCAGCGGTCTGTTCGAGGTGCAGGTACTGGATGCTGCCGGTCCAGCCGTCGGTCCAGTCCAGGCTGTCGTCGGCGTTGCCGACCAGCGCCAGGTGGCTGGCGTTCACGGCGCCGCCGAAGAACGCTACGCCGTCGTCGGCGCTGTTGTACGCCTGCACGTAGTCCACTTCGGTGCCGCTGCCCACGCCCCGGAAGGCGATGCCGCTTCGTTCGTTCTCTTGGTTCGCCGGGGCGCCAGCGAACTTCACCACCACGTAGCGCAGGCGGCCGCTGGAGTCCTCGGCGTCGGCGCCGCCGAACAGCCCGGAGTCGGCCGCGCCTTCCTTGACGCAGTCCACGGTGCCGCCGGCGGCCCCCTCCGGGCAGTCGTCGATGGGCGCGAAGCCGTTGATCACGAGGCCCCCCCACAGCCCCTGGGTGTTGGGCGGGTCGGCGATGTCGCCGAGCACGTCCGCCACCGCGGTGAGCGTGATGGGCGCGCTGCGGGCGCCGTTCGCCTCTATGCGCGAACCTCGGGAGACCACCAGAAAGTCGCCCGGGTCGTCGCCCACGATGATGGTGCCGGATTCGATGCGCAGCACGCCGGCGGTTTGGCTGTCGCCGGTGTCTTCGCCGACGATCACCTTGCCGCCCAGGACGTAGTAGTGGCTGCGGTCCAGGGCCACTTCGCCGGTGATGGCGCCGGCCAGCTCGCAGGCGCGGCGACCGCCCACGGGGCCGATCTCGGTGGTGCCCCGGGGACAGCCGAAGTCCGCCTCGGCCCGGGGCATGGCCACCGCCCAGCCGAGGGTCCAGTCCTCCTCGCTGGCCACTGCGCCGATGGTCGCGTTGGCGATCTTCGGCAGCGGCCTCGGAACGGCCGCGTCGTACCCGCCGTTGTCCGCCTCGCCGCCATCGTCGCCGGCGGCCGGCGCCTGGTCGGTCGCCAAATGCTCGATGGCGCCCTGCCAGCCGCCCGTCCAGTAGAGCGAGCGGTCCGCGTTGCTGGTGAGAACCACATGCCTCGCGCCCGTGGTGCCGCCGCAGAATCCCACCCCGTCGCCGCCGCTGCCGTGGACCTGGACGTAGTTCATGTCGGTGCCGGCGCCAACGCCCCGGAAGGCGATACCGCTCCGGCGGGTTCCCGACTGGTTCGCCAACGCGCCGGCGTACTTCACCACCACGTAGCGCAGCCGGCCGCTGGAGTCCGCCGGGTCGGCGCCGCCGGCGGCTTTCGCCGGGCAGTCGTTGATGGGTGCGTTGCCGTTGAGCGCTAGTCCGCCCCAATGGCCTCGGGACGCGGCGAGATCCGCCCTGCCTTCCAGATCGGCCTCGCTGGTGAACACGACGGGCGCCGTGCGGGTGCCGTTGGCGACGATCCGCGAACCCCTCGAAACCACCAGCAAGTCGTCCGCAGTGCTGCCGAAGACCGTGGCGCCGGCTTGCAGCGTGAGCGTCGCCGACGCCTCGTTGTCGCCGCCGACGGTCACCCGGTCCGCCAGCTCGTAGACGTTGCTGGCGTCGAGCAGCAGGTCCGCCGCGACCGTGCCGGAGAGCTGGCAGACGCGCTTGCCGCCGATGCGCCGTGCGGACGCCGAAGTGCCGGCGGGGCAGCCGAAGCCCGCCTGCGCGGCCATGCTCACCGAGCGCGGATAGGTCCAGCCTGCGGCCCAGTTGTCGGCGCCGAACGCGCCGACGTGGTCCGTAGTGTCGAAGAACGCATCGGCGATGGGCACCGGATCCACCCGGCTGCCGTTCTCGGAAACGTTCATGCCCCCGGCGAGATAGTTGGCGACGGCGTTGTCGTCGTCCCGCTCGTGCATGCGCGCGCAGGCGAAGCTCACGCCCTCGACGACCAGCTCGCTGCCGAGCAGGCCGCGGCTGGCGCCGTCGACGCGCAGGCAGCGATCCGAGCCGCCTACGAGGCTGTTGCGGAGCTTGAGCCCCGTGCCCCTGCGAAGGCGCAGCGCCCGTTCGTCGGCCTTGCCGCGTACGGTCATGTTGGCGATGGCAGGACTGGAACGGGGCTCGGCATTCTCGTCGCCCTCGCGGTTGTCCGCTTCTATGGCGTTGTCGGCGGCGTCCGTCTGCTCGATGTAGAGGTGCTGGATGCGCCCGGTCCAGCCGTCCGTCCAGTCCAGGGAGTCGTCGGCGTTGCCGGTGAGCACGACGTACTTGGCGTCCACCGTGCCGCCGAAGAACTCCACGCCGTCGTCCAGATTGTTGTGGACCTGCACGTACTCGACGACGGTGGCGTCGCCGACCGCCTGGAAGGCGATGCCGTTGAGCTGGTTCTCCTGATCGACGTTGGCACCGGCGAAGCGAACGCTCAGGTAGCGCAGAACGCCGGAGTTGTCGTTGGGGTTGCTGCCGCCGAAGAGGCCCGAGCTGGCCTCGCCCTCCTTGGTGCAGTCCGCGGCACCGCCGGCCACGCCTTCCGGGCAGTCGTTGATGGGCGCGTAGCCGTTGACCACCAGCCCGCCCCACAGGCCGCGGTGGTTGGCCTCCACGTTGTCCATCACTTCGGCCTTCGCGGTGAGCACGATGGGCTGTTCGGCAGTGCCCTCGGCCATGAGCGCACAGCCCCGCTGGACCACCAGGAAATCTTCGTTCGTCGCACCGACGATCGCCGCTCCGGGGGCGACCGTCAGCTGGCAGTCCGGCAGACCGCCGCCGCTGCTCCGCGCCGCGCCGGCCGGCGGCGTCACGCGCAGGGCACCGCCGGAAATCTCGAACACCACGTCGTTGCCGAGCACCACGCCGGCAGGATCGATGGCGCCGCCGTCGAGGCCGCCGACGTCGATGGTGTAGATGGCGCGACCGCCGAAGGCCGCGCTGGCCGTCTCGCCGGAATCCGCGATGATGTTCGCGAGGCTTGGGGGAACGACCGTGGCCACCGCGTCGTCGTCGCCGCCATCGCCGCTACCGCTCCCGCCATCGTCGCCGTCGTCCCCGCCACCGCCGGTGCCGCCGCCTCCGCCGCCGCCAGCAACCGGCACTTCGACAACCACGGCGCCCGGCGAGGCGTTCTCGGACGAACCGCCGCAGGCGCCGAGCAGCAGCGCCATGCCGGCGACAACGCCCAGCCGCCACAGGTGTAGTAGGTTCATGCTCCCCCCTTCGAGGCCGCTTGGCCCATCGCATGCGTGTGAGTAGCGCCCACTGCCTCGCCGCGAGCCGGGCCCTCCGTGGCACGGCGAACTGCGGCGGGCGGTCGAGCGCGGCGTAACCTAGGCAGCCAATGTGACGCGCGAATGACGCCCGGCGGCGGAACCGCCGATCGACGCCCGGACCAGGACGCAGCGGATCCCGCGCACAGCGCCTCGCTGCTGCAGTACTGGCGCTTCTACTGGCCGCTGGCGCTCACCGGCGTCGCCATGGTGCTGGCCGTGCAGTTCCAGAACGGCGCCTTGGCCCGCTATCCCGAAGCGGTCACGGAGCTGGCGGTCTTCGCCCTGGCGAGCAGCACCTTCGGCCTGTTCAACGCCGGGCTGAACTTCTCCTCCCAGCTGGCCAACGTGTTCGCCCGCAGCGTACGCGCCAGGCGCGCCAGCCAGCGCTTCGTCGCCGTCTGCAGCCTGGTCTTGACGCTGCCGCTGGCGCTGGTCGCGGCCACGGCAGCCGGACAGGGCGCCATCGCCTGGGCCTACGGCGTGGAGACGGCGCTGGCGACCCGGGTGGTGGAGTACCTCGGCTACATGCTGCCGCTCCTGTTCGTCTCGGGGCAGCGCTTCTTTCTTACCGGGCTCCTGGTGCAGGCGCGGCTGACCGGCCGGGTGACGGCGCTGAACGTGGCGTTTCTGGCCGCCGCCGTGGCCGCGCTGGTGGCTGGGTTCGCGCTGGGCCTCGCGCCGGTGTTCACGCTGGTTGGCAGCCAGGCCGCGGCGGGCCTCCTGCACTGGGGCTGCTCTGCGGCCGTGGTGCGGCGCAGCGTCTCGCTGCCAGCCGACGGCACCGCCCCCAGCGCGTCCGAGCTGCTGCGCTTCTTCGCGCCGATGGCGGCCACCGGGGCGATGTTCGCCATCAGCCGGCCGGTGCTGTACGCTTTCGTCGGCCGCACCCCGGAGGGCATCGCCAGCATCGCCGCGCTGCGCGTGGCGTTCGACTTCAGTTCCATCTTCCAGCAGGCCGCCAACCAGTTCCGGCACTTCTTCGTCACCTTCGGCCTGGCCCACCTCGCCGCCAAGCGGCGCTTCATGGCGCTGGTGTGCGCCGGCATCACCGGCCTCATGCTCGCCGTGGCGGCAACGCCGCTCGCGGACTGGCTGCTCGGCGGCCTGCTCGGCATCCCGCCGACGGTGCTCTCGCCGGCGGTGGAGGCGCTCTTGGTGCTGTGCCTGATGCCGACGGCGATCATCGCCCGCAACTACGGCCACGGCCTGCTGATGGTGCGCCGCCGCACCACCGGCATGGCCGTCGGCGGCGCGCTGCGGGTAGCGGCCATCGCCGCCGCGGCGCAAGTCGCCTACGCCTTCGGCTGGCTGGACCACATCGCCGCCGCCGCCATCCTGATCCTCGGCTTCGCCGTCGAAGCCGCCGTGGTGCAGGCGGGGGCCAGCCGGACTTCGGTGCGGGGAAGCGAATGACAGGCCGAAGAATGAAGGAAACCTGTGAATGGAGAACTTGGGCGGTGGGGATACTTTGGGGACCTGCGGATACTTTGGGAGAGCGCGGCAAGGGGGTGTGGGAAACTACACCTGTCCTTCCGAGGTGGGCGTAGCCTGTCTGAATGTAGATGCGTGGAACTTGGGAAGACACAGATTTGAGACAACAGAAGGAAATGAAAAATGAGCGACATCAACCTACTGGACCTCAGTCCTGCGAACAAAATCAAACTGCAAAAGATCGAGACGGCCTTGAGGATGTCGTCCTTGCCGCCGCCAGTACAAGTACAGGCGCTGCTCCCGGCGCTCGCGCAGGCAGTGGCCGCGTTTCGCACGGAAAACCGCGACGGGCGCGGCGTTATCCAGGCGGCAGGCAAGCGGATCGGGAGGCTGCTGGCCTACTTGCTGCACGCCATCGGCCATGCGGAGAAGCACCCGGACGGCAACGTCCGGCACACGGCAAGGAG